>NZ_AP043776.1:0-267346 GCF_055389685.1 Halorubrum ejinorense | reverse complement strand
CGGCCCGGACCGGATCGCCGCCAAGCAGCGATTGTTCCTCGTAGTGTGTTTTCAGCCCGCGAACAGACAGGAGTACGTCGTCGCTATCACTGCTGGCTGTGCTACGACTGTCGGGCGAATTGTCCACTGTGTCTCTCGATGTGTGTCGACCGTCGCTCATTGTTTACCTCCGTCACCGGCTGACTCGTGACGTGTGACTGCCTCGTCTGTTGACAACTCGGCGGGATACAACAGGCAGGCGGCATCGTGGTCCGGGTCGTCACCCACGTCTGTCGGGACCGGCGCAAGTTGTGAGCACTCATCGAACGCTTTCGGGCACCGCGGGGCGAACCGACAACTAGTTGCGGGCTCGTTCGGTGTCGGTACCTCGCCCTCAATTGTCTCCAGGCGGTCGCCGCTCGTCTGCATCCCGGGAATACTTCGTAACAATCCCTGGGTGTACGGGTGTTTCGGCTCCGCAAACAGCGGTTCGACCGGTGCCGACTCGACGATCTCACCGGCGTACATCACGTTGACCCGATCGGCTACCTCGGCGATCACTCCCATGTCGTGTGTAATGAACAAGATGCTAAGATCCCGCTCTGCCTGTAAATCTAACAGGAGGTCAATGATCTGTGCCTGAATGGTGACGTCCAGCGCGGTTGTCGGCTCGTCGCAGATCAGTACTTCGGGGGCGCATGCCAGCGCCATCGCGATGACAGCGCGCTGGCGCATCCCGCCGGAAAACTGATGTGGGTACTCTGTGACTCGCCGCGCCGCGTCAGGAATACCGACTTCCTCAAGGAGCTCGATCGCTCGTTCCGTCGCTGCGGCGCCCCGGAGCCCTTGGTGAAGCGACAGTGCCTCTTTGATCTGGTTCCCGACGGTGTACACGGGGTTCAGCGTCGACAGCGGGTCCTGAAACACCATCGCAATCCCGTCCCCTCGGATCGACTCGTACTCCGACTCGGAATACTCCGTGATGTCTTCGCCGTCGAAGCGGATCGATGAACTCGGATCGATCTCACCGGGTGACTCGATGAGTCCGAGTATCGACCGCGCCGTCACCGATTTGCCGCTGCCGGACTCGCCGACGAGTCCGACGGTTTCACCTCGCCTAATTTCGAAGGAGATGCCGTCAACTGCGTGGATCCGTTCGTGTTCCGTGTGGAACACCGTGCGGAGATTCTCAACCGCGAGCGCGGGGTCACGAGCCGACGCGGTGTCGTCAGTTCGAGAGCTAGACTCATCGTTGACGTGACGACTCATCAGGCACCACCCCCAGTTGCGACGCTCTCGTCGCCCCCATCACTGATGTCGCTTTCCGGATCGATCGCGTCTCGGACGCCGTCGCCGAGGGCGTTGAATCCCGTTACGATGATCACGACGAGGATTCCTGGAATGAGTGAGATATGCCACGACTGCGTGGCCACATACGGCTGTCCCGCGCTCACCGCCCGCCCCCACTCCGGCGTCGGGGCCTCGATTCCGAGTCCGAGGAACGAGAGCCCGGCGATGCCGATAATCACGCCACCCAGTGAGAGCGACGCGTAGATGAGGAAGTATCCTACGACGTATGGCAGCATGTGCTTTTGCATCGTGATTCGCGGTCGCTGACCGTAGGACTTGGCGGCATCAATCCATTCCCGTTCAGACACCTGTAAGGCCGGGCCACGAACGGCACGCCATAGTGCCGGCCAGCCGGTGATACCGAATAACAGTGCGAGTACGAGACCGCCGTTGAACACCTCGGCGATCCACGTGTCCGAGAGCACGAAAGACGCCAAAATAATGAACAGCAACTGTGGCATCGCCTGTATCGAGTCCCCGGCGATCACGACGCCGAGGTCGACAAGCCCCTTGTAGTACGCTGTTAGCATCGCGAATACCATCGCGAACCCGCCGGCGATACCGAGGCTCGTGAGGCCGACAATCAGTGATACTCGGGCACCCGCCGCCATGAACGTGAACAGATCCTTCCCGTCCGGAAGCGTTCCGAACGGATGGAACCGGTCGTACTGGTCGTACTCGAGCGGTCCGACGTTGTTGTCACCCTGTCCGCGGGACTCTGACTCGCCGTTAGCGTCCCCGACAAATATCGACTCGACCTCGCCCGTCTCGTCGTCGTAGTACTCGATGCGATTCTCATAGGGGTTCTCGATGTTCTGTTCGACCGTCGTCGGACCGAGCACCGGCGCGAACAGTGCCATGACCACGAACGCGAACACCACTGCCAGGCCAAATTGCCCCCACGAGTGGCGTCGGAACCGGTTCACAACGTCGTCACGCGGTGTCCAGTCGGGGATCCGGTAGTGCCGACGATACAGGGTGTACCCCCACCAACCGACAACGAGCCAGGTGAACGAGTAGCCGTAGATCACACACACGCGGAGGAACCACGCGACGGCTGGCGAAAGGCCGAGCGTTGTGCCTTCCCAGCCGCTTGGCGTCTGGTACCCGCTGTTGTCGATGACGGACCGAGAGGTGAGTGTCGGCAGGTCGGCCGCTCGTTCGGCGGCGCCAGCGAGGGCGGCCGCGACGGGTTCGGCTGCTCCTGGAAGGAGCCCGCCGACCCACCCCCATGGAGGGACCGATGACAGTCCGCCGACGATCGCCCCGAACTCGGCCGCGACGAGCGCGGCAATCACAACCCCCCACGTCGCCGCGGGGCCGGGGTTACGCCGGACTCGTTCACGGAACGGCAGGTCGCGGTCGCTATCTGCCTGCTCGGCGCCTTCCTGAAACTCTCCGGTGCGGGTCGATCCGGTTCCAACGTCGGTGTCGGCCCCCATCAGGCACCTCCGTCGTATCCGACGCGCGGATCAATCACCGTGTACAGGAAGTCCTGAAGGATATTGATGCCGACTGACAGCAGGATGAATAAGAACATAAGTGACCCGACGAGCGGGACGTCGCCGTTGATCGTCGCCTGAAAGAAGAGGTATCCGAGCCCGTTAATCGCGAACACTGTCTCGACGAGTACCGATCCACCGAGGAGCAAAAACGCCTCCCCGGTGATCACCGGCACTAGCGGGATCAGCGCGTTACGGAACATATGCTTCCAGACGACGAGCCTGCCTGGGACTCCCTTTGCCTTCGCCATCTCGACGTAGTTCGCGTTCTTCGTCTCGAGTATGGCCGTGCGACCGATCCGCATCTCGTTCCCCATCGACGCGGACCCGAGCACGAGCGCAGCGGGGAGGATCGCCTTCAGCGCACCGAGGAACTGAGAGGGCTCCCAAAGCCTCGAGAGGTCTGGTGGCGTGACGATTTGCGTCTCGACGAGCCAGCTTCCCCAATTAAACCCGAACAGTGCTTCCGACCGCGTGAGCACGCTGACGAAAATCACAGCGAGCCAGAAGTTAGGCATCGCCCGCCAGACGATTCCGCCGAAGGAGGCGAAGTAATCCGCGAGTGTGTTCGGATTCAGTCCAGCATAGAAACCGAGCGGGAGACCAACGAATATCGGGATGAGGATCGACCAGAAGCCGAGCCACAACGTTCGTGGTCCGTAGATCCCGACGAGGTCCCAAACGGGCCGTCCGCGGACGACGACCCATGATTCCCCTAGCTGGAGGGTTAGGAGATCCCGCATGAATTCGATATACTGGAGCCAAAGGGGCTGATCAAGCCCGAGGCTGTCTCTCACTGCGGCATACGCCTCGGTGTCGCCGCTAGGCCCGATGATCGCAGCTGCGGGATCAATCGGTCCAATCCGGAGGATGAGGAACGTTACAGTCGTGCCGAGAAAGACGATCGGCACCATCAGAAGCAGCCGTTTGAGAAAGTACTCCCATCGACCCATTTAGTAGATGTTCATATTGGGAAACTGAGTAATAATAGTTGTCCTTACAGCGAATAGCCCAATACTCACGTTGTTTTAAATTCCTACGATAGTTGTCACAGTTATGCCGAATTCCGATTCGGAGCGATCAAGACGAACCTTCCTTCGATCGACTGGCGCACTCGCGGCGATGACCGCCGTTGCTGGCTGCTCAGGGGGCAGCGAAGAAGACGTCCCTGACGAGCTGGACGACGGCGAGAACACGAGCGACACTGGAAGCGACGACGAAACCGACGATGAGTCGGACAGCAATACGGAGAAAACGCTGCGCTTACTCAACGCCTCGGTCAACACGTTCGACCCGCCGGCGAACGTCCTTTCGTCTGCTAACGAGGTTATCTTCCAGATTTTCGACGTGCTCATCGGGAAGCCCGAGGGGAAGTCGGGTGTCGTCGAACAGCTCGCGACCGGGTATGAAATCTCCGACGATGGGCTGACGTACACGTTTTCGCTCAGCGAAGACGCCGTCGCACATGATGGCCGGTCGATCGGTGCCGAAGACGTGGTCTACTCGTGGGAGCGGATCGCGGCATCAGAGGACTCTTCGTCGGCGTTCCTGCTGCTTTCAGACCTCGGCATTGCGCACGAGACGAACGACGACGGCGAGTACGTTCCGGGATCGATGGCTGTGGAGGCGGTCGACGACACGACGGTTGAGGTAACACTGTCGTCCCCGTACTACGCGGCACTCGATATCATGGCGGACGCGACGTTTGCGGTGCTCCCTGAAGGCATCGTCGGCGACATCGACGGGTACGACGGTGAAATGGAGTATCAAGAGTTCACCGCTGCGCCGCTCGGCACGGGCCCGTTCGAGTTTGACTCGTGGACCTCCGGTGAGGAGATGGCCGTGACTGCCTTCGACGACTACCACGGGGAGGGAGCGACGGTTGACCGCGTCCACTGGCAGGTGATCGAGGACTCGAACGCTCAGTACAACTACGCGATGAACCGGAACGTGGATGCGTTCTCCATCCCGACTGCTCAATACGACCCCGACCTGGCGACAGTTAATGAGACTCGGGATAACGGCCTTCAAGTCGGCGAATACGGGCCGATACAGAATGGGGATATGGTCGACTACCTCCGGATTTCGGGCTTGAGTACGCAGTTTATGTTGTTCAACAACGATCAAGTAATCAAGCCGGCCCGGAAGGCGGTTGCGTGGGTTATGAATCACGAGGATATCGCCAATAGCGCCTACAAGGGCCGGGTTGAGCCCGGGTACCACATGACTCCCGCGACGCTGTTCCCCGGCGGTCCTGAGGCGGCAGAGGAACACGCCCGCGAGAACTACCCGTACGGCTACAACGAGTCGAGCATCGAGGAAGCCCGGCGGATTATGGAAGACGCCGGCTACAGCGATGACAACCCGTACGAGTTCGAAATACTCAACGTTGAGGACACGACGTACGAGCAAATCTCCAACGATCTCCGGGACCGCCTCTCTGCCGCTCACATCGAAGTCTCGATCAGTACGGCGCCGTTCTCGACGCTGCTCGACCGCGAGTTCGCCGGCAACCGACCTGCCGGACTCGGCGAGTGGGGGATGTCGTGGGCGGACCCGCTCAACGTCCTCGCGCTGCTGTACCCACCGAACACGCGCTCGACGGACAACGAAGGCGTCACGGGGAACCCCTTAGTCGCGCTCAATTGGGTTGACACGGACGCCTCCCAAACCGCCCGCGATGCGTGGGACACGATGCAGGAGAACTCCACCCGGGACGACGAGGCTCGCGAGCGCTGGGAAGAGGCGCTCATCCGGATGGAGGAGGCCAACTGGGAAGACTGTGCGATGATCAACTACGCGTACCCCGCCGCAGAGCGGTTCTCATACGACTGGGTCGACATGCCTGAGTTCGGTGAGTTGGGGGCCCTTAGCGTGTACACCGGTGTTGATATCGACACCGACGCGCAACCGTGAACTACCCCACCCTACTCGCTCACGGCTGACGCCGTTCGCTCCTTGAGGGTGGGGCTTCCTGCTTCCACGACGCGCTTTGCAGACACGGATGTATCCGCAGGGAGCGCAGTCTCCACAGGCGTTGATTCGGAGTGAACCACTCCTACTTCTTCAAGACCGCGAGAAAGAATATTCCAAGCCGCATTCGCGTCCCGATCCGCTTCAAACCCGCAGGAAGGACAAGAGTGTTCACGAACCCACAGCGGTTTCTCGGTTTTCACGCCACAGGACGCACACTCTTTGGTCGTGTCTTTCGGGTCGACCGCCACAAAGTGCGTGCCTTCACGGTCACACTTGTATTCGAGCATCCGCTTGAACGTCCCCCACGCCGCCGACGCTCGGGTTCGAGAGTTGCCCGGTAGTTCAACCAACCCTTTCGCGTCCAAGTCCTCGACGGCCACTAAGTCGTACTCGGTGGCGTAGTAGTTCGACAGCTTGTGTAGGAAATCACGTCGCTTCCGTTTTAGATCGGCATGGCGTTGAGCAACGACTTTCCGTTGTTTCTCCCAGTTGTTCGACCCATGTTCTTTCCGTGAGAGGTCGCGCTGGGCGCGTTCCAACCGTTCGCGTTCGTCGGACAGGTCAAGCGACCCGACAGCAGTTCCATCGGTATCGTGGGCGTATTTGAGTATCCCAACGTCGATCCCAACACACCGCTCGGAGTCGGTTGGTTTCTCCGGTGTCTGTTTGCCGTCGACAGCGAATGAGGCGAACCACTCACCGGTCGGCTCCTTCTTGATCGTGACCTCTTTGATCGTCACGTCGTCGGGGATCTCTCGGTGGTTCACGATTGGAATATCCGCGAGTTTCGACAGTGACAGTACAGGCTGGCCGTTCTTACTATCGAACTCGAAACCAGACTGTACGTAAGTGAAACTACGGAAGTCCTGTGGGGCTTTCCAGTTGAGACTGCCGACGTTGTAGCCCCGCTCCTTCAGTTCGGAGAGAGCTTTGATACTGTCTTCAATTCGCATGACAGCTGCCTGTGCAACTGTCGAGTACAGATCGTTCAGCTCATTCCACCACTCTTTGAGGTCGGTGAGTTGATCCCGAACCTGCCGCACTCGCTGGTTGAGTGTCCCCGCCGAGTCTGGGATTTGCTCAAATTTGTTGAGTGCGTGGTTGTAGAGTTGCCTACAGGTGTCACGGTGGTAACCCAGTTGCTCACGCTGTTCGGGCGTGGGATTGAGTCGGAACCTATAGGCGTAGTGCATTGGGAGTAGCTATTCGTCGGGGTCAGACGTTCGGACGATTTTCACGTCTGCGCCACGCCACTGTTTCGGAACGAGGACGTGTGCGCCGTTTCCGGTGGCTTTCACCTCGCCTTCGATGACTTCGTGGCCTTCGATTTCGTGTCTATCCATCACCTGTATTTATACATTGTTTCAACGTAAGTGTGCCGGTACGTGGGGCGTGGAGTAGTGATAAAGAGCAGTGTATGTGAGGCGATGACGGCGGTGTATCCCCTCCCTACTGCGCTACTCGGCCTCCGGCCTGTGTTGCTCCTTGAGGAAGGGGGCTTACCGCCTGTATTCAGCTAACTCTCGGCGCTCTACCGCTTTTTCGACTTATTTTTCCGGTACGACTGCCCTCACCGAGGAGCCAAACGTCACGCGATCAGACGCGTCCCCCGTAATCGGATAGCAGAACGAGGACGTCACTCAATGGGGAAACGCCATACACGCCACAGATCCGCCTGCCTTCATAAATTCGTCAGTCGATACGCAAAGCGTGTCGTACCCACGTGACTCGAGCGCCGTGATCGTCTCCCGGTTCGACTGTTCGATGACGACCACATCGCCCGCTATCGAGTGACAGTTACAGGCGAAGTGTTCTTGCGCCGCTTCTGGTGTCACCGTAATTAACGTCTCGAACATCCGGTCGAGTTTCTCGCGGCCGGTCTCGGTAAACGCGTCAGGGCACACGACGGCAGTGTGTTCGTCGATGGCCGAAAAACACACGTCCAGGTGATAGTATGCCTCGTCGGTGAGCTCGAGCGGGACGATTGGGATATCAAACCGATCGGCGATCTCTCGATACGCCGCAAGATCGGTCCGTGGCCCGTACCCGCCCCAGAGCAGCTGTCGGCCCGGGTGCCACCGTGCATCGCCGCACCCCTCAAAAGTAACGTCCGATTGGAGCGTCTCAGTCGTTATCTCACGATTCTCACACCACTGCCGAAAGTAGGCAGGCTCGTCACGCCGCTCTTCAGTGGCCATCTCTGCGAGCAGGAAGCCGTCGCCGTTCGGGAGCGACAGCGCATGATTCGAACAAAACGTTATATCTGGGAGTTCCGACGGCGGAGCAACCTCCCCTGAATCCTTGAGGTCATTCCAGACGGCTTCGACGTCCATCACGGTCACATCCGCGATTTCTTCGTACCGATCGACGAGATCATGCCATTGGTCGCTCGCAGCGTCCGTGTCCACCCCAGACACCATGTACGGGTTGATCCGGTAGTCTACGGAGAAATGGGTAGGGGTCGCAAACAGTACCGAATTGTCTTGGGATCGTCCCGAGAGCGAATCGAGTGGCGGGAGCGTGTCGGGTTCCATGTAGAGCCGATTATCCATCGTGAACAGTTGTATAAGCTCATTTACTGGACATAAAAATTAGGTGTGTGGTGTTTATATCTGAAGTATCTATTATATGTAGACACTATAGAGTCATAAAACTACAAATAAACAAGATATAGTGGCATATTTGACAGCGGGGAACTACTAGCTCTCAAATACTTGCTATAGACTGTCTAACTAGTGTTGAATATTGTACACTTTCTCTGTCAACTCTTCTATTTGCTGGCTTTATCGGTAGAGAGGGGCATGCGGTCGGCGTGTCACGTCACACTCCGTCTGTTGTACCGGACAAAAAGCGTCGAGAAGTGGGGTTGCGACGCCTTCTTGCCCTTCTTTCACCGGGTCATAACGCCTTTGATCGCCTCGGTGGCACGGGGCTTCGGCTCGACGACCGGCGACAGTCGATCCTCGCCGGCGAGGTGGCTGTCGATGGCATCTCTCTCGAGGCCATCGGTCAGTTCCGCCAGCAGTTGTTTCGCCCACTTGGAGCCGGTGTCGTCGCCACCGAACGGCGACTCAGCCGAGATTCCGTGTTTGAGCTTCAGGCTCGCTGCGCCACAATGGCTGTAGTGGAGCGTGTGCTGTCCGTCTATGCGTTCATACGAAATAGGTGCGCGGTGTCCCACCGAGCAATCACTTTACGGGGCGATCCATGACTGGATCGCCCCGCACCCCTCTGGGGGGACGAACAACCCTACTTGTCGATCGACCCGGGGGAACTGAGATCTGCGTGAAGAATCTCGTTGTCACCCGTGGCCGACCAGTTCACGCTCCCATCTCGGTCTGACACCCGTCGATCAAACTTTCCATCATCCCGGCCGGTGGGCAGCAACGAGCTAGAGTGGAACCTCGGTCCCATCGCCTGCCTCGACCGCCAGCCGGTAGATTGCCTCGCTCGCCGCGGCGTCTAGCGTTGCGGACCCGACGCTCTTGACCACCAGGATCCCATCAGATGATTCTCGGACGTATCCGTCTGCGAGGGGCACACCGAGTTCGATCAGATCGTCCCCGTCGAGAGGGCTCGCGAGGAGGTCACCGGTCTCGGCGGCTTCCTCGGGGACGTCGGCGAACGTCTGCTCCGCACGTTCGAGGACACGAGGATCAAGCTCCTGCATGTCCGCTGTGAACGCGCCGACAGCGATAACGAGGCTCCCCGCCCCGAGTGCATCGGGCGGGAAGACGGGCTCGGTCGCCGTTGTCGCGGTCACGACTACATCGGCCCCCTCGACGGCTTTTCTGGCCGTGTCAACTGCCTGTGCCGGGATCCCCTCTTCGCTCAGGTCGGCCGCACACACGCCTCGCGAGTCACTTGGCGAGTAGATCCGTACATCCGAGAGCGTCGCAACGGCCCCGATCGCGCGAGTCTGCCACCGTGCTTGCGCACCCGCGCCTATGACTCCGAGTGTGAGGTCCTCCCGGTCCGGCTCCGGAGCCAACGCTCGGACCGAAACCGCTCCGATACAGCCAGTCCGGGCGTTCGTGATCGCCGTCCCCGCCATGAACGCCGTCGAGAGGCCCGTCCGGGCGTCCGTGAGCACGACCTGAGCGTTGATCGTCGGGAGACCTCGCTCCGCGTTCCCTTCGTGGACGCCGACGAGTTTCGTCGCGTAGTGGTCCGCACCGTGGATGTACGCCGGCATCGCGATCCCAGTTCCGGTTGGCTCGTCGCCATCGAGGCCCGCGCCGACTGGAAAATGCGGCCGTTGGGGCCGTTCGACTTCGCCGGCAGCCTGTTTGACTAACGCGTTCTCCACCACGTCGACGAGCCCCGCTAGATCGAGGTTTCGCTCAACCTCCTCCGCAGAGAGTAGGAGCACCATGTCCGAGGCGTCGCTATCCGGTAACTTAGCCTGATCGTCGGGCCGACCGATCAGCGTGACCATCTCTCTAGTCGGTCACCTTGATCGACAGGGTATCCGATCGGCGTCGAATGTTAATGTACTCGGGGGCGATTGGGACCCATGAACACACTCGTCGTGGGTGGGGGGATCGTCGGGCTTGCAGCCGCGTGCTCGTTAGCCAACCGTGGCGCGAACGTGACGCTCGTCGAGAAGGGATCGCTCGGAGCCGGGAGCACCGCACGTTCGGCCGGTGGAATCCGATCACAGTTCTCTACGCAGGTGAACGTCGAACTCTCACTCGCCAGCAAGGACGTGTGGAACACCTTCGAGGAACGGTTCGGCGTGGACATCGGCCTTCGAAAGAACGGCTACCTGTTTCTCGCCCGGACGGAGGACACCGCCGAGCAGTTTCGCGAGAACGTCGACATGCAACGCGAACTCGGCGCGGAAAGCGAGTTGCTCACCCCTGCGGAGGCGACCGAACACTGTCCGGGACTGGCCTCCGAGCCATTCGTCGCGGCGACGTACAACCCCGACGACGGGTTCGCCGATCCGAACCTTGCCGTGCAGGGGTACGCTGAGGTCGCCCGCGAGCGAGGCGTCGACATTCAGACGAAGACGGCAGTCACAGATCTCCACCGCGAGGGGGATCGTGTCGTCGGCGCGGATATCCAAGCCGTTGACGCTGCGGAGTCCGAGCGGTATGCGGTTGACCATGTCATCAACGCTACGGGCGCGTGGGCCGCGACGATCGGCGCGATGGTGGGCGTCGATCTCCCGATCGAGCCCCGACGTCGGCAGATCGCTGTGGTGGACCCGACGCCGCCTGTCCCCGAGTCGATCCCACTAACAATCGACCTTGATACGGGATCGTACTTCCGACCCGAGCGGGACGGGGTAGCGCTTGTCGGCGGTCACTTCGAGGAAACCGACGATCCGGACCAAGACCCGGACGCTTACGACGAGGGCATGGATGTCGCGTGGTCGGCGCAAGCAGTCGAGACCGCCGCTGAGTACACTGAGTACTTTGGACCGGACACCCGGATCAAACGCGGCTGGGCCGGATTGTACGCGGTTACACCCGATCGGCACCCGATTATCGAAGAGACGGTTCCCGGTCTCGTGACCGTCGCCGGCTTCTCAGGACACGGGTTCCAGCACGCACCCGCTGCCGGGCAGATAGTCGCCGATCTCGTCGTCGACGGGGAAACGGACCTCCTCGATATCCTGCTGCTTTCAGGTGAGCGGTTTGAACACGGCGAGACGTTCACTGAACGAAGCGTTGCTTGAATAATTGTGACACACCTACACGGCAGCCGCAGGGCGTCGCCGACCGCCGGTGGAGACAGCTCGCTTGATGTGTACGATACGCTGTGATCTCCGTCTCCACTTCTTATTCTCCCCGCGTCAGATTGATTGTCTAAGACAACCCTCTAAGATCCTAATCGAAGATACAGTAAGTTCCGTTCACGGCACCGCGATACGCTGACGTGCTCGTGTGGCTTCGAGGGACACGCCGACCTCACCGCATCGAAGACATTCCTGAAGCGACAGACAACGGTAGCACGGCCGATGGCACGGCCTGTATGCCTCAAGTGGGACGACCACGAGTGGTCAGAGTCACCACGCTCAGTTCTCAACGAGGAGCATACGAACCCGCAAGTTGCCTCCGTGGATCGGTAAGCGATACCCCCAGCTTCGTTTGAGACTCCCGATAATGCCTCGATTTTCAACAGCCACTGCGAAAATGAAAAACAGGAATGAGGCTGCGAAGAATAGTCCGGGGACCAGCAAGAACACAGAGCCTATCATAACGACGACGCTCACGAAGGCGCCACCGACCAGCGCATTTACTGTCGCACGCCCGAGTCGGTCTGTCACTGCTGTGGGGAATGAGGACCGTTCGGTGAGCGGTTGTGCGAAGGTTCGAGAAGTCACGACAACAAACGCGGCGGTCAAAATACCAAGGATACCGAACAGTGCCAGCCCGACCTGTCCGGTAACGGGAATTGTGAGCCCCGCATTGCTACTGAATTGCTCTGCCGCCGCTGGTGGAAGATACCCCAAGACGGTGCTATTGACTGCTGTCTGAATTCCAAACTGGAGTACGAGGAATCCCACAAAGAGGAGTCCACCAGTACGGGATACTGTCCGTCGAAGACCGTCACTAACCGCATGGCTGAGTTGGAGGGCCATACAGCGCGTATTCGACAACACAATCAGATAAAATTCCCGAAACCAATTGAAAGAGACTGTTGCGCCGGGAAAGTCGATTTTTAACCAACGGCCTCTCGATTCTTTGTTCTTGTTGGTTAATTCTGTATTGTTGTGGGCTGCCGATATGCGGAGACTACAACACCGTATTGATTTATCGACCGTTTTTATAGGTCGTGTCAGTATGTCTACGTATGGTACGGCCTCCAGTCGCCGCTTCCTCGGAGGAAGCGCCCTGACGCTCGCAGCGCTAACAGGTGCTATCGCCGCCGAGACCGCCGCACGTGTTGCTGA
This sequence comes from Halorubrum ejinorense, assembly GCF_055389685.1. Classification (NCBI taxonomy): domain Archaea; kingdom Methanobacteriati; phylum Methanobacteriota; class Halobacteria; order Halobacteriales; family Haloferacaceae; genus Halorubrum; species Halorubrum ejinorense. The sequence continues at coordinate 254,635 of NZ_AP043776.1, read as the reverse complement.
TCGGCCGAGAGATCTCGACGTCGATATTTCGGCTCCGTTCGCCGACGCATTCTTTCCTGTACCGGCAGGCGACGCCCTGTCAACGACGTACGCATTAGTCATTGCGGAGCGCGTCGACGCCGACACACAAGAGGACCTGAGCTATCGTGCCCAGTCTGTGGCCGAACGGCTCGACATCGATGTCGACGAGTTAGCAGCGACCGTCGCAATCACCCCGTCCGAAGGGGGAACCCAACTAGTGACGGCAGCCGGTAGGTTCGATCGCCCCGACCTCGGGGAGACGATCGCGGTCGGCGAAAGAGACGCTGAGTCGAACGACGATCTCCCCGACGAAGTCGAGACGACGGACGACCTCCCTGCTGGCTGGCAACTTACCGAAACAGATGAGGCCGCGTTGTTCACCGATGAGGGCGTGGCGGCTGCCGCGACTGACGGTGGGTATTCGCCGACTCCTCGCGGTCGTTCTGATTAGTCGTCCGACGACAGCAGTGAGCGACGGATCGAAGCTGCTCGCGTTGCTGGCCGTGCGGCCGCCGACGAGATCGACCGATTTGCGGAATCGTCGCTGGGGACGACCGCCCTCCCCCGGCTTGGTGGATTCGAAACAGTACTTCTGGCCCCGGACGCTGCTGGCGGTCCGTTTCCGCTGTCGGTTCCCGATGACGTGGCCGCGTTTGCTGCTGGCTTCGAGACCAACCCGAACGAGCTCCGAGACATCGACGGAACGGCGGATAACGCATACGTAATCCGTCCGGCTGCTGACACCGACGAGCTCGACGACGAGACTGTCAGACGACTTGTCCGGACCATCGATCCCGTCGATCCTGTCGAGATGGACATTACGCGCACTGACGGAGTTGTGCTCGTCGACGCTGTCGTCGAGGCCCCGCCGGAAATCGATCGTGAGGCGTCGCCGGATGCCCAAATCCGCTCGAAATTCGACCGCTACGCCGGTACCGTGACGTTTGAACACGTTGAAGGTGAGGCGGTGCTGCTCGACGAGCTGGAGGTGTGGCACGACGGCGAAGAGGTGACCGGTACGCTCTTTGATGGCGATGAATTCGCGCCAGGCGATGAGATCACTGTCGAGACCGGACTGATTGCCACCGTCATGGTGCGGTGGTTTGACCCGGACGCCAACGTCTACGACACGTACGCTCGCGAACAGGTCGACCGCGAGGCGTTCGCCGTCGACTACGACATGAGTGCCGAGACGTTGGAAATCAGCTACGAGGCCGAGCGCCCCGCCGACGCAAGCAATCTTCGGTTAGTCCACCGTGGCGAGGAGGGCGTTCAGACAGTCGGTGAGGAGTTCACCGACGGAACGTTCGACCCCGGTAACGCAGTTACCGTCACGGACGTGTCCATTGGCGACAGTGTCCAGCTAGCGTTCGACGGTGAGGAACCGATGGGTGGTGGCTCGTTCATCCATTATCGTGCCCGCCCCCCGCGTGTTTGGATCCACTCGCATGCCGAGGACCACGATCAGGTACGACGGCGAGGAGTCTCGTCCAGCTGACGCGTTCGTGACCCTCGTCGACGGAGAGGCAGCCGAGACGCAGTTCGCCGATGAGTACGACACGCTCTCTGGCGACGAAGAGCTGGTTCTCGGTGAACTTCCACTGGGGAGGTCGGTCATAATTGAGTGGCGTGAGCCGGACGAACCAGTTGTTATCGCCGAACACGAGGTCGTTCCGAGCACGCGAGCCTCCATCGAGTACGACCCGGACGCCGGCGAGATTACGGTCCAGCACAGAAACGGCCGGACGCCCCCCGCGTCAGAGTTGGAACTCCAGGTCGGTCGCACCCCGGCTGATGTTCAGCCTGCGGACAAACTCGATGAATTTGGTCCGAATGACTCGTTTACGGCCTCAGTGCCGCCGCTCTCGCGGGTCCGACTCGTCTGGACCGGCGGCGACCACAAACACCACCTTGGCGGTACAACCACGGCACGTGACGCGGTCGCGGCGACCTACGATGTTGACTCCGAAGCCATGACGATCGAGTATGTCGGCGAACAGCCTGCCGACCCCGAGCGACTGCGCGTGTCGGTGAACGGTACCGGCGACTTGCGGGGGCGAGAAGACGACCAAGAGTCGGCGTTCGCGGCCGAACACGACGAACTAACCATGGGGGACACGATCACGGTCGACGACATCGGGCTCGACGACACCGTGGTCGTCAGCGTTCACACCGAGTTCGAGAACGGCGCGGCGACCAGCTCCGTCGCCCACTTCTCGGGGGTACCACGCCGCGGATTCGTCGTTGACGAGGGAGCCGGAGACAGCGACGGGTCGGGGACGACGCTCCGTTACATCGGCGACGTCCGCCGCGACGCCGATGCCTTCGAGGTGCTGATCGACGGAGAGCCCGCATCGACACAGCCCGCCGATGAGATGGACCGACTAACTGGTGAGGAGACGCTATCACTCGGCGATCTGTCCGCCGGCACAACGGTCACTGTTGAGTGGAGTGCCGGTGATGAGACTCAAATTGTGACCGAGAACGTGATTCCCCCGGAGGCGACGTTCGAGGTCGCGTACAAATCGAATGAGGACGGTGAAGGGGGCGTCGTGACGTTCACCCACGCGGGCGGTGACGCACTCGGCGCAGACCGGGTTGACGTGGTCGTCGAACCCGCGACCGACGGATTGCGCCCTTGGGATTCCGACGACGAGGTGACCGACGGCGACGAGACGAGCGTCACGGTCGACACGGAGCCGGGGGTGGCCATCGTCGTTTTCAACGAAAGCGAGGTGCTCCACCGCGAACCGCTTAACTAGGACGGGTAGGGGAGTATCGTAACTCGGTACTCCTCAGTGAGAGAGTACCGGTCCGTTGATGCGTTTTGTTTTAAGAGGCTTTGTTGAAATCCTCAGAAGTTGATAGTTTCACCCCCTCCAACCGCTCAGTACAGGGGACTCACAGATCGCTCAGTACAGGGCCGACATCGATCAGTCCCAAACGATGGAACCTGTCAGGGTTCAGTTGCCTGCCCGGTGGGGGTCTCCTCAAGCCAGCGTTCAAGCTCTTCTTCGTGTGCTTGCCAGTCGGCGAGCAGCCGCTGATACTCGTCACGGGCGGCCTCTGCACCCCGGTAGGCGGCGATGGATTTTAATCGGTTTTTCAGCGCTTTCTGGCACATCGCTGTCTCATCATACCAGTCGTATCCACATTGTACTAACATATCGTGGATGGCTGCCCAGAATCCAACTTGCTTCGGATTCTCATCGTGGCCATCGCCGACTATCGGGAGTGCCTCCTCGAATTCGCGGTAGTAGGCGAGCGAAAACTGCGTGATGAGCTGTTTCAGCCGGTACTCCCACTCACCACCGATTTCCCCCTTCGCGTCGGTTTGCTGGTCCAAGAGGCTGTCATACCCTTCGTCTTCGTATCGCTGGAGGTGCCACGAGGTGAGGCCACTGAACTCGTCCCATCGACCGGATTCAGCCTCGACGAGCTCACCCGGAGCGCCCTCAAACACCAGCCGCACTAATCCCCCATCCGGTCCGGTATCGTACTGAGCAAACTGTCTATAGGATCAAAACCAACCGGTTGTCCAGTACTCGTTCGTCTCGAAGCGGTCCCACGCGTCTGTGAGGTACGTCCGGACGAATCGTTCCTCGGATACGGGCGAATCGAAATGGAATTGGACAGTTGCGCCGACCATGGGTCAGCCTCATGTAGGATTTTGATATACTTTTTGTGTGTCAAATATGAACTGCGTTCAAGAAATTCAGAGCCGGTAGATACGCAGTTCTCATCGAACGGCTGTTTCAGGCGAGAATATATCTGAAAAATAGGATTTCAATAAAGCGGTTTAAGAAAGAACTTTGATTCGGGTGACATGGCTGTGTTGAATCGTTGTAAGGCGTAGAGATTCACTGTTTGACGAAGCGCTTGATGTTATAGACGACACACATCAGCGCGATTTCGCGGAACTCACGGAACCACGAGCGCGCTCGCACGGCGAAGCCGAGCGAGAGCTTCACAGCCGAGTTCACAGTTTCAGTCATAGAGCACTAATTGTAGCGGGAATCGTCGATTCTCGCGTTGTGTGCGTGGTCGTACGGAGCGAAGATGCGGTGCTTGATCAGCGGTCTGATCCCGAACTCCCGCAATCCTTCACGAAGCGATTGCTTGTCATAGCCTTTATCGGCGGCGAGAGCCCGCAGATTGCCCGCGTTTCGGCGGGCGATCTGCTCAGCAAGGTCTGCGTCGCTTCCTTCTCGGTTCGTTGAGCAGTGAACGTCAAGGACAGCCTGAGAAGCTGTATCGACGAGTTTCGTGACTTTGATCTTCTGAACGCGGTAGCTGATTCGCTGGCAGTAGTGGCGGCTCGCTGGTGAGCGGTCGTAGAACGTGGCGTCGATCGCGGCGTGTTCAGAGAGGTCGTGCAGCTGCGCCGACTGGCGCAGCAGCACTCGACAGACGCTCATACTGATCCGGTCGAACGCCTTACACAACGTGGACGGCGCGAGAAGATCGGCCGCGTTGAGGCCGATCTCCCCGGTTATTTGAGGCATCTCTTTGAGCAGGTCGATCGTCATGCGGTACGATGAATCGAGGTAAATCCGCAGACAGTGAAGGGAAACGAGTGTATAGTCGGCGAATCCGCCGCCACCTTCCGGGGTGGCAGATTCGCCTCCATGGCGGTGTTCAGATAAGGATTGAAACGTGAGGCGGTGCGTTTTCAAAGTATCTATGCCCGAAAACGACCGCCTTATGGGCTGTTTAGACGAGATCAACTTAGAGTTTGTGGAGCGAGAGCGACACCGCGGCTATTGATGACGCTCAGTATTCAGCTTCATTTAGCAGGATTATCGCTTTCGAATACTGTTTCGTTTCTTGAGGTATTCGGTGTTGAACGAGTGCGATCCACCGTTCACAACTGGGTTCACAAAGCCGATCTACAGCCGGAATCTGGTCGGAGCCCGAATCACGTTGCGGTCGATGAGACGGTGATTCGGCTTGACAATGAACAATATTGGCTGTACGCTGCTGTCGATCCGGAAAACGAACGATATGCTTCATACACAGCTTGAGCCGACGACAAATAACGCTCTCGCAGATCGGTTTTTCGCTGATCTCCGTGACAAACACGACGTGGATGACGCAACTGTTCTCATCGATGGATCAGCTTCACTTCAGCGAGCCTGTCGCAAACACGACCTCGATTTCAGATACGAACGACATGGAAATCGGAACAGCGTCGAAACGTGTCTTTCGTGAAATAAAACCCAGAACTACCAGTTTTTCCAAACTGTTTTAGCAACGCCAAAGCAGAAACTGCTGACGAGTGGCTCAGATCATTCGCTTTCGCATGGAATCAGCTTATCTGAACACTACCGTTGTATCGGCCGTTCAAGAATATCGAATACATCGATAGCTTTGTACTCACGATTTCGCTGCTGCCCAGTCGCTTCGATAACGAGGCCATCCGATTCGAGCTCTTCAATCGCATTATAGGCAGTCTGTCGACTTACGTCGAACCGGTCCGTGATGTCATCTGCGGTGAAGTACGGTAATTCAAACAGTTCGCGGGCGAGTTTGTGACTTGTCTTTTGATTCGGATATTGCGCTTCGTACTCTCGCCGGAGTTCGAGTAATTCGAATGTTCGCTCGTAGGAGTCCTTCGCTTGCTCTTCAATGCCTTCAATAAAGAACGCAATCCAATCGCGCCATCGGCCTTCTTCGCTAACCGCACGCATTGTCTCGACGTACTCCTGCTTGTTTCGATTAAAGTAGGCACTCGGATAGAGGTACGGCTCAGACAGATAGCCAGCCTTGTGTAACTGGAGGACGGTCAGGATCCGCCCGAGACGACCGTTGCCATCTGAGCAGGGGTGAATTGTCTCAAACTGATAATGAGTGATAGCAAGGTCAATCAGTGGATGATATTCACCGTCCATTTGTATATATGCTTCAAGCGAGTCCATTAGCTCCGGAACGCGGTCCGCCGGTGGTGGAACAAACGGAGACTCTCCGCGACGTGGCGACGGTATATGTACATCACCATCTCGCCACTCACCAACAATGTCGCCCTTGTTCCGAACTCCTTTGAGTAGTATTTCGTGGAGCGATTTGAGCAACGCGACCGAAATTGGCTCACCCCCTTTAATTGCGTCAAATCCATCCCTGAGTGCGCGCTCGGCGTTGAGAACTTCCTGTAAGTCGCGGCTCACACGCCCAGAACTGCCTGATTTCTGTCGTGTGTGATATGCGTAGACTTCGTCCATCTCGACGTCTGCGCCCTCAATTTCTGCTGTTTCGACTGCTTCGAGCCGAAGGAGCGACGTATACAGTACCGGCGAGAAATCGACAGTCGGACTAATCCCGTCGATACGTCCGAGTTGGAACATCGCATCCGATATCGTCGCCGTGAGGTCCTCGTCAATCTCAACCCGCGATGAGAGGGGCAACTTCTCTGGAATATAGTAGGGGTGCGGATGCGACTGTTGGTAGTGCCCCGGCGCATCTGGTGGTAAATCCTCTGTTCTCATTTTGAATTAGTAAGTTTCTAGCGCGTCTTAATCATATTAGATATAAATACATTTGGATAAGGTGAGTCAAATCCGTTCCAAATCAAATTCCACCCATCTCGTTGTGTCACAACTGCTTCCGCCCGAACTGAGCTGATATCCATGATTGTACTGTCGAACGTCCGTGTAAAGGTCAGCGTCTTTGAGTCGGATATGCGATGTCACACTGTCGACGACCTCGCCGCCGAGGGCGGCATTCAGAATCTGATGGCCGAAACAGATGCTAAGCGTTGGGCCCCCTCAGTGACGAGTTAACACACAAACTGCTTCTAGGAGGATCCATGGCTAATCGGGTTCATCGTACATGCCGGTCTCGTTGCCCCCAATGAGGACACCATCTACGTCTTCGGGTGACGGGTCACCGTCCTCATTCGGATTCACGATCACGCGCCAATGCCATCAAAAGTGGTTGAACCGTTTCCGGCATCGTGGTCGGGTCACCAGCTCGTCCGTGAGTTCCATAATATCACGGTTGTCGGCTTAGGGTGCGAACGACGCTCGCTCTCGCCAGCAATCGACCAGTGTGCGTTTCCCGCAATTGATCCACGAGAAGCCCCAAAGGGCGATCGACGGTACGCCACCGATCAGACCGCAAACGAGCTTGAAGCAGCATGTCTAGATGTTGTTCGGGACATGTCGACGCCGAAAAAGGCCGGTCGATCGCTGAGCATCGAGGACGACAACCCCCAGCGTTCGTGGGTGACGTTGAGCGTGTCGAAACTCGGTATAACCAGCTCACAGGGTTGCTGAAATCCCTGACAGACGTATGCCTCGTCACGCACGTTCTGCCGTTCAACACGTCGTTCGGTGGCCACCACGCCGTCGGGACCCGAGAGGCGGACCGAGAGTTCCTCCACGTGGGTCGGTAGCGACGAAACTCGCCATTCGGGAACACGATGTGTTTGCCACGGACTCAGCGGCAAGTTTGATGTGGCTTCTCAATGTACGTAACTGCGTACCAAGGTGACCGGAAAACCGCGAATTCGGTCCGCACGCCACTATACCTCAACCCACGCTCAGAATGAGACGTAAAGACACACTCGAAGGGTCACTAGAGATGTATAGTATTGATGTCGGACAGGGAGACGCGACGCTAATTATCGGACCGGACGGTGAGACGACACTTGTCGATGCCGGGACCGGCACTGAGGCGAAACAGAACATTCGAGAGAACATCGACCGGCGATTCGCTACACGCGATGATGTCGATGGCCTCGACAACGTTGTCGTGACCCACTTCGATCAAGATCACGCTGACCAAGCGGCAGACATGGTCGAGGAATACGATGTAGACGAGGTCTATACTCCGAATCCGAATGCGTATGACACGGGAGATAGGATAACGAACACGAGTGGGTTACAGAACGAAGCACTGAGCAAGGTTGATGTCTCCGAAGAAACCGATACTACTGTACACTCGGTCGACACTGATGGGACACAGCGTGCGGTCGGGGCTCACGACTTAGGTGGAGAGGGACAGCAGGATCTCGATATCTTCAGTGATGGTGCTGTCGACGTGTCAGTGTTGAACCCGGAACCAACCGAGGATATTGACGGAATCGATCGGAACAGCGGGAGTCTCTCGTTTAGCGTCGAATATGGCGACTCGACTGCTGTCATCACCAGCGATACGTCGGAACTCGCGGCGCCTGAGAAGCTTGATGACACAGAGGTCGACTACGCGACCGGGTTCGAACACGGAAGCGAAACGAGTCTCACAACGCTAAATCAAGTAGACCCGGAGCACGTCAATTTCTCGTGTGACCCATCGGCATTTGGCCACCCGGATACTGCGATGACCGATGTAGCTGCCGAGAGAGGGCTTACGGTCACCGCGACGAACGAGCATGGTACAGTCTCGTTCATGAGCGACGGTGACTCCGACGAGGTACTCACACAACGCGGGGAACCCATCGACGGTAGCCAAACCGACGGCGAGGCAATACAAGACGAACTCACCGATTCACAGTCGAACCCGGAACCGGGGTTCGCCGACGAGATTGCCAAGGTAGACGACGCCACATCGCAGACCGAACTGACTACCGAGACCGGTGAACGGACCGATATGGACCTCATCACCGAAGAGGGAGAGCAGATCGAGCCAGACGCGTACATCGAGGAAGACCTCGACATCCCCGAGAATACCGAAGACATTGACATGTTTCCGGAGCGTGGTAACGCATTGGATGTCGACGAGTTAGAGTCGGCAGGAGTCGGAGTTTACAATGAGGAGACCGGGAGGTTCGAAACGCCGAACGAGGAATCTCTCACGGACATCGACGGTGTCGGAACTGACAAAACAGAACGTCTGGAACAGAACGGAATCGATATTGATTCGACCCCCACTCCTGAGGAGGTCTCGAAGACCGACGGATTCAATGATAAACTATCGAACCGCGTGTCGGACCGGCTTGAGCAACGAAACAGCAACGGTGCCAATCAAGCCAAGAACCAAGCTGTCACAAGTGAGGAGTCACGAGAGTCGACGCAATCCGATGGGTCCGACAAAGGACACTCCGAGCGCGACTCACAGGGCACGGAGTCAGAGGAACTGGAGCCCGGAGATGACCCTCGAAATGTGGACGAGACAGACGATGAAACATTAACAAACGAAAACGAGGATGCGGCGACAAGCGACAACAATGTGAACGCGAGCGACGACAACCCTGGGGCCGAGTCAGCGGAGGCCAGTACGAAGGGCAGCCATGCCGACGGCACTGGTACCGAACCTGAGCAGAACGCGGATCCAGACACACAGCGGAATTCCAATGAAGATGTACTCTCTGAGGACGAACTCGCTAAGGAGGGTCAAGACGACCAGTTCACGGAGGAGGCGTCTTCCTCGGACGGCGATGTGATGGACGTTGAGGAAATTAAGAACAACCCGGACACGGCTGATGACGGCGTTGACGTAGGCGACGCCACTGCTGATGGCGATCAGATGGACTCCGAACGTAAGTACAGCAGGTGAGTAATTGGACCAGTTATATTTGATCGGCTGTCGCTCCCCACGACTCTCTGCTATCGGTATTCAATAGTATTGCTCCCAGTATATGTGCGGTGTTAACAAGATTTTAGAAAGAGTAAGTGGTCACGTTAAGTTTGGCGTGAGTTGTGGTAGACGGCGACGGCTTCGAGCCAATTTTGAGCTGTCTCGAGCGCGACATTGCTGAAACTATTTGCAAACGATGATGTTCGTCGTTCTATTTCCCAAAAAACACGTTTGATGGCATTCCGATTTCCATGACGAATGACTTGAAATCGATAGCCGTCCTCAGCGAGAACTGATCCGAGATAGTCTGCGTCATCGACGAGAAATTCCACGTTATCGAGCTGATAGCGCCGGTGAAGCTCGGTGAGAAACCATCGCGTCGTCTGTTTTTCGTCAACCGCAAGCTGATCCTCGGAGACGGTTGAGATCGGCTGTAGATCGGCTTTATGAACCCAGTTGTGAATGGCAACGTGACTCCGATCGATCCCAAACAGTTCAAGATGCTTACTTACCTCACGTAGTGACATACCGGCTAAATGACAGCGGATCCCTACTTCAATCACCCAACGCGGAGTTCGATCTCGCTCCACAAACGACAAGTCGATCCACGCTATACGTTCGCTGAGGCGGTCGAATTCTGGCATAGACACTCAGAAATTGTCCGCCTCATTCTCTAACTTTACGCGACCCAATATACTACCCCACAGATTATTATACCGCTCTCCCGTTGGTTGGCACATAATGTCCGAAGAGCCGTCCCCACCCCACCGAGTGAGTTCGGATGGCGGCACCGAACACCGTGACGTGAACGACGTCGTCGAAGAGGAATGGATCGAGGAGACGACGCCCTTCGAACGAGTGTACGAAGTCATCTCTCGTGTGTACGATCCGCTGTCTGCAGCACAGATCGCCGAGCGTGCCCGCGTCTCACCGACCACGGCGCGAAAGCACCTGCGAACGCTTGAGAGCGCTGGTGAGGTAACGACGTCACAGGACGGTCAGACGACGCACTACCGACGGTCGGAAACCGCTATCGTCACTGAACACGCCCAGTCGCTCCTCGCGGAACGGACGCCCGAAGAGATCGCGTCCGGCATCGCCGATATCAAGGCGCAGATCCAGGCGTGGCGCGAGGAATACGGTGTTGATTCACCCGAGGAATTCGCCCGAGAACTGGATATCGGGGACGCCGACAGCGATCATGGTGCGCTCCTCACAGAATGGCAAACGACGCGACGCAACCTCGCGCTCGCACAGGCAACACTCGCGATCGGTGAGGTGAGCCAAACTGGTCACCTCACTGGCACGGACACGGATGACGATGGTAACGGCGATACATCCATCGTGGTATGACCGACGACGGAGACCCCGCTCGCTATATTCCGCCAGACGAGCAGTCTGAGGTATTTGGTCCTATCGACGCTGGGGCATTACGGGAAATCCGAGACCTGTTCGTGGACCTTGAGCCGCTGGTCCAGACCGCGTCAGTAGACGACCCGCTGAATCCACAAACACTCTCGGTTGAACTATCTGACGGCGTCGGATCGGCGTCAACCGCGCAGATAGACATCCGGTGGAGTCTCACCGGGAACTACGCCGCACACTACACAGATGACCGTGATCGAAACTTTCGGTTCGACTGCCACCCGAAACCCGACGCACCGAGACGGCACTTCCATCCACCACCCGATGCACCGAGCCGTCCTGTCGACCCGTCCTGTATATCTGTGTCCGAGACAAGCCTTGTGACGCGAGCGATTCTCCAACGGTGGCGATACGCCTACACGAATGGAACATTTGAGGGAGTCAACGACGCAGAAAATCCACCGTGAGAGCTACAAATATACAAAGATAGCCCACGGGGAGAGCCGTGGAAGGATGTCAAGACTCGAACGATACCCCGACGTGGTCCGCAATTGCTTGGAGATCTGCCTTCCGGAAAGTGGAGTCGTCGGCCGCCGCTGGCGATTCTGCGATGCCGACGTGCGCTCAGATGAGTCGTCGCATCTGTGACGTCGACGGTCGGCCCGCCGCGTTGACACTGACTCCTAATGTCTCACAAACTGCTTGGAGCTCTTCTTTAGTGAACGACGACTTGACATCCCGTTCGAAGCGACCCGTTCTCACGCGAATTGCGTTTCGAAGCTCTTGGACGGTAGGACTCATGGATCCTCACTCTCTGCTTGTCTCCCTCAAAGTTCCTATCCAGCGTTAACATCAGCGGAGTTCGGTGTCTGCGTCCGTGTGTTCTGCCAGGTGACGGTGGCAGCGACTCTCTCGGCCATTCTCTCCGATCGGATATGATTCGACCGCATCAGTCTCACAAACTGAGCCGAACTCCGCAGCGAGCAGCTCAACCGCAGCGGATGGTGAAGACTCAGCGCGTTCCGTCGCCTTATCGACTATCTCTGTGGCGGCTGGCGGGAGTTCGATATCCGCGAATACATCGGCGGCAACGCTTTGTGGGCCTTGCTTGTCATCGATCAACCCCAGCCGGCGTTTTGCCGCCCGAACGAGTGACGAGTCCGCACGCTCACGCTGGCGTAACACCTCTTGGAACGTCCCGAGAGCCTCCCACGCATCCGGCGAGAGCGAGTCCCACTCGGGCGGTCGAATTCGGACTGGACACCGGGTCGCAAACGGACAGCCGTCAGGTGGATATCGAGGGTTTGGTGGGGACCCGCGCAGCGTGACGCGGTCGAGGTCGTCTGGAGCTGGTGTTGACGAACCCGGAATCGCCGACAGCAACGATAGCGTGTACGGGTTCGCCGGGGAATTAAACACCTCTTCAGTTGGGCCAATCTCAAGGATGTTTCCGAGATACATCACCGCAACCCGATCAGTTATTTTCCGCACTACTGAGAGATCGTGCGCAATAAAAAGCAGCGTAATATCAAGCGTCTCTCGCAGTTCTTCGAGCAGATTTATTACTCGTGCTTGGACGGAGACGTCGAGGGCACTGACCGGCTCGTCCAACACGAGGAACTCCGGTTCCAAGGCGAGCGCACGGGCGATACCGATACGTTGGCGCTGCCCGCCAGAGAACTGGTGGGGGTAGCGGTAGAAGTGCTCCTCAAGCAGGCCGACACGGTCGAGCAGCTTGAAGACCCGCTCGTCGCGCTCGTCGGGGGTTCCCCAGTCGTGGGCCTCAAGCGGCTCCTTGATTATTTGTCCGACGGTCATTCTGTCGTTGAGGCTTTCTTCAGGGTCTTGGAACACGACGCCCACCTCGCGTTGCCACTCGCGAAGGTCGCTGCCAGAAAGGTCTGTCACGTCGCGCCCGTTGGCCATAACTGACCCGCTCGTCGCGGCTTCCAAGCCGGCAAGCGTTCGGCCGAGCGTCGTCTTCCCGCAGCCGGACTCGCCGACGAGCCCGAGTATCTCTCCACGGCGAATGTCGAACGACACGCCGTCGACAGCCTTCACCGGCGGCAACCTGTCGAGCGGCGAGTCACTCTCGTAGTACGTCTGAAGGTCCTCGACTGAAATGAACGTTTCTCCGGCGCCGGTGGGGCTTTCGTCGGGCATCTCTGCGGACGAGTCGGCATTTGGTTCGGTACCCGCCGGTTTGGTGGCCTTCCTGGATGACGCGTCGGTTTGGCCGGCAGTCGAGGACGCGCTCGCCTTTTGTTCCTCGTTGCTTAGAGACACCTCCTGTGTCACCTCTGGATGGGAAGAATCGTGGATTAGACAGGCCGCAGTGTGATCCGTAGATCCTCTGATCGGCATCGGTTCGGGGTGAGTCGTCGTACAGGCTTCCGTGGCCGCCGGACACCGCGGGGCGAATCGGCAGCTATCCGCTGGCTTAGTCGGTGTCGGGACCTCGCCGTCGATTGTCGGCAGTGTGTCGTCCGCGTCGCTCCGTCCGGGGACGCTCTTGAGCAGGGCACGCGTGTATGGGTGTTCTGGTCGCTCAAAGAGTTCTGCCGTCGGCGCACGCTCCACGATTTCGCCCGCGTAGATGACGTTAACCCGGTCTGCGGTCTCTTCGATGACACCCATATCGTGGGTAATGAATAGGATCGCGAGGTCTTCCCGTTCTTGGAGGTCATCGAGCAGCTCCAGTATCTGCGCTTGGATCGTCACGTCGAGCGCGGTCGTCGGCTCGTCACACACGAGCAGGTCCGGGTCACAGGCCAGCGCGATCGCAATGATCGCACGCTGTTGCATCCCGCCCGAGAACTGGTGGGGATACTCGCCGAGCCGCCGCGGCGCGTCGGGAATACCTACATCTTCCAGCAGTTCGATCGCCTTCGACCGGGCCGCCTCGCCGGTCAGTCCCCGGTGGATACGGAGCGCCTCGCGGATCTGATTGCCAACCGTGTACACCGGGTTGATCGAGTTCAGCGGGTCCTGGAATACGATGGCGATGTCACCACGGTGGCCGTCCCACCCGGCCTCGACGAGATCGACACCGTTGAACCGGATTTCGCCGCCCTCGATGGCTCCCGGTCGGTCGATCAATCCCAGGATCGAGCGCGCCGTGACCGATTTTCCGGAGCCGGACTCGCCGACGAGGCCGACGGTCTCTCCGGCGTGGACATCGAACGAGATCCCGTCAACCGCGTGGATCGTCTCCTTACCGGTCCGAAACACCGTCCGGAGGTCTCGCACCTCTAGGAGCGCGTCCGACCGCTGGTCCGAGGCAGTCGCCGATCCCTGGCGCGGGACCGCAGATTCGTGGGCAGTCATTCGACCCCCGCGAGGAATGGTGCTCGGTCATCATGTGCTAACTCTAGTGCGACCATGTCGGAGATCGACCGGACCTTCGTTCGTGCCGGTCCCGATGTGTTCGCATACGCCTCGAGCGACCGCTGTCGGATCCCGCCCGCCACCAGCGTGACGACATCATCGTCCGGCTGGTGGACCTCTAGCAGGTACAACCGGTAGCCACCGGTGTCGACGTACCGGACGTCGGTCCGACGGATCGCGCTCGCGATCGTCTGCTCGCTGAGCGCAGTCGCCGTCTCGCCGGAGACCGTGAAGATGAACGTGAGGGGTCCGTCGTCGGGCGCCCTCACCGTCCCGTGGTCCGCGTACGCTTCGACGACCGTGCGTCCGGCCGCGCGGTGATCTGCCGCCACCGTCGCAACCGTCTCTCGAAGGCGATTCCACGCCGCCGTAGGTGGAGTGTCTGCCGACATCTGTTATCCTCCGGCACCGCTGGCCGCCGCACTTGTCTCCTCTTCACTGCTCAGGTCGGTCTCGGCGTCGATCGCGTCCCTGACCCCGTCCCCGAGCGCATTGAATCCGGTCACGACGATGACGATCAGCGTCCCCGGAAGGACGGCGATATGCCACGACATCGTCGTCAGCAGGGGCTGTCCGACGTCGACGAGCCGGCCCCACTCCGGCGTCGGGGGCGAGATTCCGAGCCCGAGGAACGAGAGCCCGGAGACGCCGATGATGATACCGCCGAGACTCATCGACGCGTACACCATTAGGTAGCCGACGATGTACGGGAGAATGTGGCGACGCATCGTCGTCCTCGGGGCCAGTCCGTAACTGTCGGCAGCATCGACCCATGTCCGCTCGGAGACCTGAAGCGCTGGTCCCCGAACGGCGCGCCACAGCGACGGCCAGCCCGTCAGAGCAAAGATGAGCGCCAACAGCACTCCCCCACTATACAGCCCAGCGAGCCACGTCTGTGAGAGTACCACTGATAAGAGAATCACAACAAGCAGCTGGGGTAGCGACTGTGTCGCGTCGCTCACAAGGACGATCGCTAAGTCGACGATTCCGCCGTAGTACGCGCTGATCAGGGCTAAGCTGGTGGCGATGACTCCGCTTATAGTGATCGCGAGAAGCCCAATGAAAAGCGACACTCGCGCCCCAAGCGCGACCTGTGTAAAGAGGTCCTGTCCCGACGGCAACGTCCCGAACGGATGGAAGCGGTCATACTGATCGTAGGTGAGTGGGCCAACGTTTCGGCCGTCGATACCCTGCGAAGTTGTGTCCGTGTTCGCTGCCCCGACGGTGATCGTTTCGACGTCGCCGGTGTCCTCGTCGTAGTAGTCGAGCTCGTAACTGTACGGGTCGATGGCGTTCTGCTCGAGCGTCGTTGGGCCAAGCGCCGGCGCGAAGACGGCGAGAATCAGGAACGCCAACACGACGAGAAGACCGAACTGTCCCCAGCGATGGCCGCGGAAGCGACTGACGACATCGTCGAACGGCGTCCAGCCTGCCGTCCGGTAGCGGTTACGGTACAGCAGGTAGCCGCGCCAGATCCAGTACAGACACAGGGCGCCGTAGAGGTATATTAGCCCGACGCGCAGCCCCCACGCCCTCGCGGGCGACAGTCCGAGAAACGTTCCCTGCCAGCCTTCGCCGGGGACGAGCGTCCCTTGGTTCGGAATCGTCTCCCGACTCAACAGGACTGGGATACGGTCAGCGACCGCGACAGCGGTCTCCCCGAGCGGAAGTGCACTCAGCGTGAACTGAATGAGCGCCCCCACCTCGGGGAGTATCAGCAACACCGCGCCTACAAGCCACGCACGGGTTGCTGAAGTCGGAATGCGGTCGAGTCTGGTTCGGACGGTCACGTTCGCGTCGGACGGAGATGGTGTGTCTGTCATCGTCGTTCAGCGTACCCGATTCGCGGGTCGATAAGGGTGTATAGTAGGTCTTGTGCGATGTTGATCGAGACGGTCAGCAGGATGAAGACGAACATGAGTGAGCCGGCCAGCGGAAGGTCACCGCTCGTCATGGCGTCGAAAAACAGCGTCCCGATCCCGTTGATCCCGAAGACAACTTCGACGAGGACGGAGCCACCAACGAGCAGGTACGCCTCGCTCGTGACGACGGGAATCAGTGGAATCAGCGCGTTTCGAAGCACGTGTTTGCCGATCAGCTGCCAGCGCGAGACGCCGACAGCTCGTGCCGTATCAATGAAGTCCTCGTTGATAATCTCGAGGACGGCCGTCCGCGAGAGCCGTAGTTCGTTCCCCATCGAGGCGGAAGCAAGAACGAATGCCGCGGGAAGAATCTGCTTCGTGGCAATAATGAACCCCTCGGGCGTCCCCAGCGCGGACAGATCTGGGGCACCGATCAGGTCGGTCTCAACGATAAACGACTCCCAACCGCTGCCGAAAAAGAGCGCGTCGGTCCGCGACAGTAGCGCCAACAGGATCACTGCTAGCCAGAAGTTCGGCATCGCACGCCACACGATACCCGTAATAGAGGCCAAGTAATCGCGGTTTGTATTGACGTTCAGTCCAGCGTATATCCCTAGCGGAATGCCGATGAAGATCGGAATCAACACCGCCCACAGCCCGAGCCAGATCGTCCGGGGACCGAACTGCGCCAGTAGCGCCACGGTATCTTGGCCGGGATACAACACCCACGACTGGCCGAGGTCGAAGGTGACGAGATCGACGAGATACTCGCCGTACTGGATGTGTATCGGGTCGTTCAGTCCGAGCTGTTCTTCGATGCGGTCGAGCCGCTCACGGGCCTGGGCGCTGTTCACTGGCCCAACGATAGCTGCGGCCGGATTCAACGGACCGACCCGGATGATCAGAAACGTTGCGGTGACGCCGAGCCACACGACCGGGATCGACATCAGCAGCCGACGGAACAGGTAGACCAAGCGGTTCATACCCGCCAGCGATCCCGGAAGGTACTCGGCCGCGACAATGTTGGTTCCATTGGCTGCTGCGGGACCGTCATTCGAACGTGACGCCGTCGTAGAGACGATCGTGGAAGCCGCTCGGCTGGATAGGTGCGTCCACTGAGTCGTACCACCACTGCCGGCCGCGCGGGTGGTAATTCGTCAGGTAGATCGCGTCCTCCCAGATGGCTTCTTCCATCTGGATGAATGCCTCGTTGCGGGCCTCCTCTTCGGCGTCGGTCGGGCCGAGGTTGTTCTGGACTTGCTCCCAGGCCGCCGCAGCACGCTCGGAAGCATCGGACGGATCTTCCCGCCACCGAACGAGGTTGCCTTCGTACGGCCGTCCGAACTTCAGCATGTCTGCCGGCGACGGATACTCAAGTCCGTTCCCGAGCGTGTACATATCGAGGTTCCCGCTGACGGCCTCATCGATGATCGTATTGAACGGCGCCCGCTCGATCGACAGGTCGACGTATACCGACTGCGCTTTCGACCGGATTAGGTTGGAAATGCGAGAGTACGCGTCCGGGTTGCGATCGTTGTATAGGGTGAGCGTGATCGACGCTCGGTTGTTCTCGCCATAGCCCGCGTCCTCCATGACGCTTCGGGCCTCATCGATCTGTGCCTCACGGTAACCGTACGGGAAGTTCTCCTCTGCGTGCTGGTCGTACGCCTCCTTTCCACCCGGGTACACCGACGGCGGCGCCTGATGGTACGCCGGCTCTCCGACTCCTCTGAACCCCTGCTCGACGAAATTCTCTTGATTGACCGCGTAGTTGAGCGCCTGCCGGATCGGCTTTTCGACCCGCGAGCAGTCGAAAATGAAGTACGCAGTGTACGCCTCGTCCCAGGTCGAGTAGTTTACCGTTTCGTCATTCTCGAGCGGCCCGTAGGTCCCGACCTCTTGGCCGAGGTTCCGCGTCTCCTCGATAGACACTTTGCTCGGGTCAAACCGAGAGTTCGGAAGCCGGAAGATCTGGACGCTCCGGTTCATCGCCCGCTGATGGATCGCGTCGGAGTTCTGGACGACCTGCATCGCGATCCGGTCTGGTCCGGGCTCGTCGCCGTGGTAGTCGTCCGCCGCTGACAGGACGACTTCCGTTCCCGTCTCGACTGACTCTGCTTGGAAGGGGCCGGTCCCGACCGGTGACTGCGAGGAGAATTCAGAGTACTCCATTTCGCCCTCGTACCCCTCAATGTCGCCGACAATTCCTTCTGGAACCGGACTCAGCGAGCCATACGCGAACCAGAACAGCGCGTCGAAGAACGGCTGTTCGAGCGTCACTTCAAGTGTGTAGTCGTCGACGGCTTCGACCGCAAGGCTCCCTGGCTGGTACACCTCCTGTTCTTCGCCGTCGACGCTCTCTGTCGTCGTCTCGTGAGCGATTCGGAAGCTGCCTTCGAGGATGTTTTCTCCTTCTTGGCTGTTCTCGGAGGCGGCGAGTCGCTCCCACGAATACACCACGTCGTCGGCCGTGAGCTCGTCGCCGTTGTGGAACGTGACGTCTTCACGCAGCGTGAACGTGTACGTCTGACCGTCCTCGGAGACGGAGTAGTCGGAGACGAGCTGTGCCGTTGGCTCCAAGCCGTCTGACGGTAGTGTCAACAGCTCACTGAACACATGGTCGGAGACGATCTGCGACCCGTCACCTTTGATCTGTACCGGGTCAAAGTTCGCAGCCTCCGGGATCGAAAGTGACAGTGTGTCACCGCTGAAATCCTCTGTCGACGTGTCCGACCCTCCGTCCCCGCCGTTTGTCCCATTCGTTCCGCCTTCCGTGTTCGACTCGTCACCGCCCGCACACCCTGCTATTCCGACGGTTGCGACACCGCCGGCAGTTTTCAGAAAGGTTCGTCGCAGCTGCCCATTTGCCGTGGTATCTTCGGGCACGTCAACAAAACGAATATCGGAGTATAATATGTAGTGACTCAACAAATACTGAAACATACCCAGATTATTTTACTTTGGATGACATTATACGTTGATCTATTGAGTACTATTGTTCCGCGCTCAAAACTACCGCTACTGGCGCCTCTGTCCTTTTATTCGCACGTTTCGGTAAGCGGTGACACTCAGATTCAGAGCTGATGGCGACAGTCCGACTACGTTGCGAGGACAGCAGTCGAGAGCCGGTGACTGTGTCGCCGATGACGAACAGTTTTCTAGATGTGGTCTCCCGTTTCGGTCACCGGGACGCTGAGCCGGAGCGCCGACAGCTCGCTCGCCGACACCGGATCGGCACCGGTCTCCAGACAGTACCAGAGCTCTCTCTCGAGAAGTCGACGTTGAAACAGGCGAGATCCCCGACTGGATACTCCGACAGCTGGTGTGCCTGCCGGGCGAGTGGGGTGACGCGGTCGATGTGGGTGACATCGACCGCGAGGACTGTCTCCTCGTCCCGTCGAAAGCCGGGGCGTCGCGCAACCGTCTCGGTCGCGACGACGTCTGGGTGGTGGTCATACACTGACTGGAGGGTTGTGAGGTCGATGTCGGCATCAGGGTCGCGAGCGGCGACGTAGAATCGCGGGGTGTACTTGTCTCGTTCTGTTACGACGGCACCCTCGGTGGTCGCCTCCCACTCTAGGACGCGGCGGTCGTCCAAGAAGTCGATTGTGAACGGCATTCCTGTAGACCCAATAGTTGGTATTCCGGATAACCGATGGCGTGTCACTTCCGGATTTCAGAGAACGATGTTCTTTCTCGCAACCTCCTCGGTCGTGGCGACGACGGATGCTGGTCGTACACCGACTGGAGGATCGTAGGGTCGAGGTCGGCCTCTGGGGAGTGAGGGAAGACGTAGAAGCGTGGAGTTTGACATCCTCCGCGCCTTCTAGGGCGCGGTTTCCTCTGTGGAGTTTTCGGCTATGCCGGTTCCCTGAGGGCAACATTCCCGTGGTGAACGGTACTCGGGTCTGTGCGCTGTTCTTTAGGACTTTCTTGAGAGCGTGGTGACTCCGACCAGGTGTGGTCGTCCCACTGGAACCGCACGGGCCGTGCCATCGGCCTGACTGCCTGTTTTGTGTGCCGCTCGAGAAACGTCTCTGACGCGGTTAGGTCGGCGTGCCCTTGGAACCCACACGGACAGGTGAGCGTGTCTTGATGCCGCGTCGTTCGGTCAGTCGATCCACACCGTGGACATTCCTGACTCGTCCACGCTTCCGATCGAACCTCGACCGAAATCCCGTATTCCTCTGCGGTACACGCTAATCGCTCTGTGAACTTCTTGAACGCCCAGAAGTTGTGGGTCTTGGCGTTGGTTTTGACCGACCAGTGTGTGTCCAGCACGTCGGTCAACCCGCCGATATACACCGTATCCACGCCCTCGGCGTACAGTCGGTCCAACAGGTCACGACACAGTGCTTCTTGAGCGTGGTCGCGGCGGCGGGTGCGTTTGCGGTACAGTCGCCGGATACGCTCGCTACTGTACCGGCCTTCCGGGAGCTTGGACTGCAACCGGGCAATCTCTCGTGTCGTCTCACGGAACCGCTGGAACAATTCGCGGCCTTCGTACAGGTATTGCTCGCCGGTCGTGGTGGTACAGGCGACGAGATTGTTCGCACCGATGTCCAGAGCGGCCGTTTCATTGGCCAGTGGAGTTGCCCGTGCACTATCAGACACAGTCACGGGTTGGGAAGCTCGGAAGGTGCTTTCAGTCTCGTCGTACCATAGCTCCAACCGGCCCTGTTTTTCGTAGTCGGGCCAATTCGGGTTACCAGCGATTTCGAGTCGGAGGCGGCCGGTGTGATCGTATCGGTCCTTCAGCTCCCTGCCGACCAGAATCTCAAGCCGAGACCGGTCGCCCCACTCAGTCGTGTATGCGTCGTTACGAATGACGGTTCTGAGTTGGCGTCCGTCGTCCTCGTTGCCACGGAATCCCGGCGGGTTGGGGTGTTCCGTAACCGATGTGTTCGACTCGTCGTGGTACTGGTCTTTCAGATGCAAGAAACTGCGCCACGCTTCGCTGTTTTTGCGTATCACCTGTTGAACTGTAGACGCCCCGAGCACGCCTTTGTATCGACCTTCGAGTCGGCCGGTATCGGCGTCCCATATGCCGCCTTCGAAGCCGTCCTCGTCGTTGTACCGCATAAGGCGTTGGTAGTTAACTTCGTTCCAGAGAGCGGCAGAAGCGTCCAACAGGTCCCGTAACAGTTGCTCTCCGGTCTCGGAGAGCGGTCGCACGGCGAACGTGTTGGTGCGCTTCATCTACCACCTATTGATCTATTCCGTCGCAAGGTAAACACTGTCCAGCCAGAGTGAAAGTGAAACTGGGGTCACTACGTTGGAGACTTGTGACTGGAAGGAATACGGCGGTATCTCAGCAGATCCGCCGCGATTCTCGTCTACCCTCTTCGGACCTTGGTTCTGAGAGGCGACGGCGTATCGCTTCTAATTTTCAGCAAATTGGTTCGAAAAGCGTTCTCAACGCTATGTTCTGGCTTATTGGTCGTTATCATGGGGCTTCTGGAACGATTTCCGGAATTCATCTGTGTGGATTCAGCCGGTGTACTCACCACCGGGGAGGGAATATAGGAATCTGCCAAAGAACTATGTTCCTCTGAACCGTGCGTTTCCATATGAACGACCGAAGTCCACCGGAGGAGTTTGCTGACGTCAACGAGGCGGTCGGCGAGGAATGGGAGGCCGAAACGACACCCTACGAGCGCATTCGACACGTCGTTTCACATACGTACAGTCCCGTCTCAGCTGATGCCGTAGCTGACGATGCACGGACGGCTCCAAAGACCGCTCGAAAGCACCTGAACACACTCGCAGACGAGGGGTTTATCGAGACGACACCCGGCGAACAGGGTGGCACGCTCTATCGGCGCTCACCTGAATCACTCGTCGTCGAACAGGCTGCCGACATCCTTGAGCACGTCTCGACCGATGAACTCGTCACCCGAATTCAGGAGATGCGCGAGCAGCTCATCGAATATCGGTCCGAATTCGGTGTTGATTCCCCCGAAGAATTGGCGGTCAACCAGACGAACCAGGCCCTCAGCGAGACCGGGTCACAGGACGAGATCGACCCAGAGACGATTCGTGAGTGGAAGACGCTCCGACGGAATCTCGCGTTCGCGAACGCTGCCCTCTCGATCGGCAACGCCGAGCAGTTCGTCGATAGTGACCGTCGGTCGACTGACGACAGCGTCCCTGCCTGAGCAATGCGGGATTCGCCTGACCAAGCAGAAACCCATACTCTCCGGGGAGCTACGGATCGGCCGGCGCTACTGACGATTCGTGATGTCGTCGAGGAGATGGAACCGCTCGCAACACCTGAACTCGACGACTACCTCCATCCATCAGTCCTCGAAGTCATGCTTGACGAGGGACTGTGTGGGGCCGCGGACGCCCGGATCGATATCCAGTGGACGACACGAGATGATTACAAGTTCCATTACACGGACACGGAAGGGGTGAATCTGCGCTGGGGGAAGCACCTACACGCAGGAGACTATATCCACGTCCCCGGATTAGAACACTATCATCCACCGCCGAACGCGGGTTCTGACCCAGACGAGGTCGAAGCGTCCTGTATTTCACAATCTCCTGAAGAATTGGTCACCCGCGCGGTACTTAAACTCTGGCGGGTCGCCTACCACACGGACTCGTATGAACCACTCAACGCAGGTCGTAACCCACCGTAGGAACCATCCGGGTGCTTTCCTTTACGAACCCCCACTGAGAAGCGAGTTCTTCAGGCGATAGGCTCCAGCGACTTCATAGAGAAATCTGACTTTGAACAATACCGTTCTGCAAGCTCCATCAACGCTCGAGTCCGTCGGATATCCGCGACATTGTGGATGATGAGTGGCTCGTAGGCTCCCTCCTCCCATGCGGTGACTGCCTCGCTACTGTCGGTGAATGGATCCAGGTCGTTCAATCCGGCGCCGATCAGTTCCTCGTAGACGCCACTCAGTGTGTCTTCACTCGTATTGAAGCGTGTCTCGAAGACATCCATCACGTCGACGTATGGCAACGTGCCAAACGGCCACTCGAGCCCGTGCGTACAGAGCCGTGTGCGAAGGAACGGGAGGTCGAACCCTCCGTTCCATCGCTCACCGTTGTACGCAACGAGCTTTGCATCACGTTGGGTAAGTGTGGACGTGACGAACGTCGCCAGTTCGTTCAGGAGTTCCTGTTCGCTGTCATGGAGTGAGAGCTGTACCGGTGTCTGGAGGGCGTCGCTGAGCCGATCTGCGAGGCCTGTTTGTGGTGCTGTTCCGGTATGGAGAAACACTCGCAACGAGACCGCCGAGTCGAACCCAACTACTGTGAGTTCATCACCGGTCTGAAATCCCGTCGTTTCGATATCGAAGGCAATCGTCGTCAAATCCGTCATTCTACACCTCCAGTGTTACCTTCGGAGGACGATTGCTGCTGTTCGACCACAGTTTCAGAAAGCCGTTGCTCAAGCTCTGTTAGACGTTCCTCGTGGTCGTCGAGGTGGGCCTCCTGTTCGAGATCGATACTGAATAGCGCCGGCACCAGTGGATTCTGATGGTTCAACAGCCCGCTCGCGTCAGCGTGTTCGCGAGCGTACTCGAACAGTTGGTCGAAGCGTGGTTGGTCGCGACGACGGAGCGCCCGTCGGAAGTCCGCCCAGCGGTCTTCGACAGCCCGCAGCGCATCCCGATATGTCGGGTTCGTGCGTCCCATTGCTATCGCCCTCCAGGTGCTGTCCACGCATCGAGGAGCGGACTCGCGGTGAGCGACGTCGTCTCGCCGTCAGCAGTCACGCCTATTCTGTCACCTGCCGGAGTCGACGTCGACGACGAGGGTGTCGCGGGTTCGAGTCCGACCTGCGTCGCCCGCGCAGCGAGTAGCTGTCGCCAGTAGGCGAACGTGGTCTGGTAGTACGAACCGTCGTCGACGGAATAGACGAGTGTCTCGAACTCGTCACCGACGAGTCGCGGCCCCATCCGGGTTTGCTCACACTCAAGATGGTGCTTGGCGGCCGTCGCGACCGATGCTGTGAACTCATCGATCGTACTCCGAGTCACGAGTATCGGGACGTCGTAGCTGTCGGCGTACGTCGCTAGCCGAGCGAGGGTTCTCGCTTGGAGTGTTTCTGCGTGCTGCTCGCTGAGCGTCTCGTCGCTGCGGTACTGGGCGTCGACGGCCGGCGCGACGATGAGCGATGGGGTGTGTGTAGACGAGTCTTCGCTATGAGTCGATGACTGTCGACCGGATGTGCTGGTGACGGTGGTCGATTTCTGGATGGCGTGGTTTACTGCCGTCGGGAGATTGTCGACAGCGCCGTAGTGCTGATACGCGGTGAACCCGCGTGCGACGTGGATCCGGTCGAGCAACCGCTGGCTCGGTGTGACCTGAGCCAGCGTCGTCGTCGTCGCGTGACCGTTCGCATCAACCCAGAAGGCGGGCCCATCGTGTACCAGGAGATGGTCAAGCACGAGCGACTGGAGGATTGGGACGCCACGGCCGCGGTCAACGTCGAGCAGCGTGATGCCGTCGTCGAGTGACGGTAGGAGCATCTCTTCTGTGGCTGGGTCGGCTTGATCGGCCAAGGTCCGATTGCGGTCAGCCCCCCGTGTCGGTTTGTCGGCCGCCATTCGGTTCGATGGTGGGTGATCTCCCATACTCGATAACTCGTCACGCTCTCAATAAGCGACGGCGCGGCGCTTCCGGACTTCCAGAAAGGACTTTACAAAACGTCAATTCGAACTCTGTCACCGGATCTTGAGGAGTGGTAAACTGTTTCCAGGACTCTTTCCGAGGTGGCCGTCGCCTTTGATCGCCGAATTAACCAACATTTCGGTATGTCCCGGCAATTTGTTGGTTAATCTGGTTAACATCGTTGTACCGCACTCGCCGATGATATCTGTAGATATGATATTCCAGAATATGATTATTCAGAATATTTTTATTTCATCCGCACTAATTCAGCGCCATGACAGACTTCGTGAACCGCTCGGAGGAGTTAGATCGGCTTCACGGCCTGTTTGACTCGGAAAACGCGGATCTCGCCGTCGTATACGGGCGGCGACGGCTTGGAAAGACGAGACTCGTTAAGAAGGCGCTTGAGGGACGAGAGAACGCGGTCTTCTATCAGGCACGACAGAAGACGCAGGAGCTCCAACTGGAACAGTTCGTCGAGGCTGCGGCTGACACGGTTCCTGGTATCGAAGACATTCGTCCCGATTGGGAGCGGCTGTTCCGATATCTGGGCGACCAGAATGCGATCGTCGTCCTTGACGAGTTTCCGTATCTGATTGAACAGGACGAGAGCCTCCCGTCGGTGTTACAGGCCCTGTTCGACCACGAGTTCGACGAGTCGGAGACGACGTTCGTGCTTGTCGGGTCGTCGATCAGCATGATGGAGGAAGCGACGCTGCTCGGAGACAGCCCGCTGTACGGACGGACATCCTTGACACTCGACATCCGTGAACTCCCGTTCGACGCCGCGACGGAGTTTTTCGCGGATGATGCGACGGCGGACGAGGCCGTGCGTACGTGGAGCGTGTTCGGTGGTGTTCCCTACTACCTCGAGGAACTCGACGCGGTTCGGTCCCTCGGCGAGAACATTCAGCAGACGGTGTTAACTCGCCACGGATCGCTCCGTAACGAGCCGGAGTACGTTCTCCGGATGGAACTAACGGAGCCGACGCGCTACTTCTCGATCCTCGAAGCGATCGCTGGCGGGGCGACAGGCCGCAACGAGATTGCTGGCGTGACAGGTATCGACTACAACCAGCTGTCGATGTATCTGGATCGGCTCTCTCGGCTCCGGCTCATCGAACGACATGTGCCGGTGACTGAGAAACCTGAACGATCCAAGCGGAGTCAGTACCGACTTCGGGATCCCCTGTTCCGATTCTGGTTCCGATTCTTGTACGGGAGTGCGGATCGCTACGATCAGTTCGGTGAGGAGGCCTACGACCGACTCGTCGACCCCGTGCTGGCCGATTTTGTCGCTCCCGCTTTCGAGCAACTGTGCTGTGAGGCGCTATGGACACTGTACGACGAGACGCCGATTGTCGATGTTGGGCAGTGGTGGTATCAGGACCACGAGATCGACGTTGTCGGACTTACCGACGAGGACACGCTCGTCGTCGGCGAGTGTAAGTATCAGGAATCGCCGCTCGACTACGGCGCGCTGGCATCGCTGGAGACGCACGTCGAGGAACTCCGGTGGCAGCCGTCGGGCGGTGGCTCGCGAACCGTCGAATACGCGCTGTTCTCCCGGAGTGGATTTACCGACAGCATCCGCGACGCCGCCCGCGAGCGCGACGATGTCCGTCTCTATACAATCGACGATGTCGTCGCCGCGCTTGGAGAGTAATCCGATCCGGACGCTTTCTGAGGATTCAACAGAGCAGATCAGCGCAAAGAATTGTGGCGAACCCACCCGCTCATCACTCGGCCTTCACGTCGGTCAAGTACCACGCAATAAGCCGAGCCTGCGCCCGGCGTACGATCCCGCTCGCGGTCGATTTGTCCACGCCGACCACGTCGGCGAGATCCGCCAGCGTACACCCTCTCGGGACCTCGAAGTACCCCTCTCTGAGGCCGGCGGCGAGGAGCTCTTCCTGTCGGCGTGTGAGGAGTCGGTCCGATCGCCTCTTGTTCACCTTCGAGAGGAGTTCGTACTCGGTTCCGCTCGCTTCCAGCGTCTTTCGGAGCTGGTCGAACTCCCCGCGCGTGCCGGTCAGGTCAAACTCGTAGAACCCGTTCCGCACTTCGATCGGAAATTCGGGTGGGAACCCCTCGGCTTCGACGAAGTCGTAGAGGTCGACGTCGGTCGTCTCGTACGTCGCGAGGAGCCGGTCGTCGGTGCGTTCCAACAACTCGTATGCGTCGACCGCCTCGTGTTCGCGAAACGCCGCCGCGATCGACCCGGGGGCCCGAGTCAGAACCTCACCGAGTTCCTTGGCGGTGGCGCCGCTGCGGACGCCGGACAGCAGGCGAAAGGTCGCGTCGGGGAACGCCTCCGACAGATCGGCGATGTACAGGTCCGGCGGGAGTCGAATGCGGAACCGGGCGTCGATCATGCTGGTCACTGCCGCTTTGGGCAGATACCAACATGTTAGGGTCACGCCCACATGAATCGCCCGGCAACACTATGGTATGAACTCCGAGTCGGCCGCTGTGGCCACAAGCGGACGGACGACGCTGCGGGCAATCGCGCAAACGATCGCCACGTCGATCGGAGAGCTGCGGCGCCGTGACCCGGTTTTGTCCGCCGTGGCCGCGATCAACACCGTCCTCTTCGGTGCCTTCGCCGTCGGCATCGTCTTGGATCCAATGGTCGTCAACGGGGAACCGGCGTGGCTCAAGCCGGCGAAGTTCGCTGGCTCGATCGCGCTCGTGTGCGCGACGCTCGGCTGGCTCGGTGTCCACCTCCCGGTCGACCCGGACTTTCGCCGCCGCGTCTCCCAGGTCGTCGGCGTCGGTCTCCTCCTTGAAATCGTCCTTATCGGCGGACAGGCCGCGCGCGGCGTCGGGTCTCACTTCAATCGGGCGACGGTCCTCGACGGGGCGATCGGGGGGGTCATGGGTGTCACAATCGTCATCGTCACCGTCGCGATCGCTGCCCTGGCGGTTCGAGCGCGCAACAACGAGTTCGACGTCCACCCAGCGTTCGCCGCGGGCATTCTCCTCGGCATCGGCTGGTTCGTCGTTGGCGCGTTCGAAGGAGCGGCGATGATCGCGATCCAATCTCGGGTCGTCGAGACGGCGGAGCCGACGGTCCCGGTCGTCGGCTGGCAGCTTGTCGGAGACTTCCGCCTAGCGCACTTCGTCGGCCTCCACGCCTTCCAGCTGTTGCCGCTGACTGGCTACCTCGCGGCAGTTGGACACCGTCGGGGCCTCATCGACCACCCGCGACGCGTGGTATTCCTCGTCGCTACCGGATACGTCGCGGTCCTTTTCGCGACCGCCGCCCTCGGCGTCGCTCCAGCCCTCGTGTAAACCGCCTCACCCAACTCCCTCGGCACAAATGGGGCACGGTCCGAGAGTGGGGGTTTGATGCGGACTCCCAGAAATCCGTCGTTAACGGCTCTGTTGAGATCATTTGGAACTGATAGGATCGGTGTGCGAGATACAGAGGATGTAGTCAGCATCTGAACGATGTTATTTTCTCCGTCTATCTCCTGAATCAGCGGTAGAATTCGCTTGCCCATTGTTCGGTTCTCGTCCGACGATTCAGCATTCGCGTTTGTCGAAGGGGAACTACGTGGCAATCAGGATGACCGCGACGCCACCGAAGGCGATGCCGAGTACCTTCCTCACTGTCACTGCTTCTCCTAGGACGAGGATGCCGAGGAGTGCTCCGCCGACGAGGAACATCCCGAAAACCGGAACGACGATGCTCACTGGGCCGGTCGAGAGTGCGCGGAAGTATCCGACCATCGCGCCGGTGAGACAGAGCCCAGCCAACAGTGCGAACGGGACAGACCGACTCGTCAGTGATTGAGCTGACCAGTCACCAAATAGCGCTGCCACGGTCGTCGCGCCGACGGCTAGTGTGATAACCGCGATCGGCATGACGGTAAACGCTGGCAACTCCTGCATTGCGATTTTCATGAACAGAAACGCGAACGAATAGCAGACCATCGCTAGTAGGGCCCACAGGACGTAACTCACAAGTACCACTCTCCTGAGTCTGTGACGCTTCGGTGCCGAGAACTCATAAATCCTGAACGAACATTAGCGGGGTTCGACTAAAAGACCAGTACTAGCACGGGACAGTTGAAGACGAGAGCACTCGCTACTTCACCTGTATTGAGCGATCCGGCCTGACCGAATCCGAGAGGAGCTTAGTACGAGACTCGCGCGTTGTATTCAGCATAGCCCTCCAAACTATCAGAATCTAAGTATTTCAACAGAGCCGCCACGGTCGATGTCGACTGTGACGAGTGTTCTAGAGGTATTGATAAAGAGCAAGACAGCTGATCACCCGCCGAAATCGGTGGCTATAGTAGCTGCTCAACACCGTCGTAATTCCTTATGTAACTCTTGCTTCCCGGTGTTATATATATGTTACATAATGAATTGATATCGGACATCGTGTGAACGAAACCGAAAAACGCCCGTTGCGGGTTTATCGTGCTACCAAGTGGGAGGAATTAGCGCAATAATCACGACCAAATTTTAGTACCCCGCCGCTGTCGGTGAAGCACGAATGCTGTAACCGCCTCACGACGGGGCTTTTCAGGGGTAGAGGCACCGAGACCGGGCTCGCAGGACGGTGGAGGGCCGGTGGATGCCTGACAGGGCCCTATCGACGACGCTCGACGACAGCTTCGAGCGCTACCTCCAGGAGCAAGCTGAGTACTATGCTGTAGTTGCGGAGATTCTGACGACGATTGCGATGGCGTACGTCCAGGATCATCGGAGACGATGAAACTCAGACGTCGAGATCGAGCGTTTTCTCGCGGAGGGTCGCCTTGGTCTCCGGCGTCAGCTCAAACATGAAGTGATCACCACCGCCATCGAACTCGATGCGGTCGATCGTCACTCCCGCGGGAATCTCCGTACTGATCATGACGACGTTCTGCGTTTGGCCATGCGAGAGATCGATACTGGAGCGCCATGACCCTGGCATCGAAAACCGGAGGCCGCCCGTGGATTCCGGTGATACCTTGTAGTCGTAGCCGTCGGTGCTTTTGAACGTGAAACTCCGGTGGCCCTTCAGCTTGATATGGCCACCAAGATTTTGGATGTTGAAGAAGGCAGCAATCCGGTTGGCATTCGGGTTGTCGTGCGTCTCCGTGTAGACGCCATCCGTGTAGCGGTCTATCTCTGCCTCACTTCGGAGTGCAACGAGCTCGATTGAGAACTGACTCCCTGCTGCCTGGGTGGCGGGCTCGGGGTTGGGACGCTCGGTCGCACCGGGTGCCGCGTCGGCGTGGTCTCCCGAGGCGTATTCGTCGACAAGCGATTCCAGCTCGTTGGAGTCGATGATCTCTACGAGTCGGTCGCCGTCTATGAGGTTCAGTCCGTGTTGCTCGGCGAGCTCTGCTGCTTGGGTTGTGAAGCTACTTGTCGTCACAATCACGGCGGCGTTGGCAGCGTCCTGTTGGTGAACTAAGGATGCATACTGTTGTACTTCGGGGCTCCCGACTGTGTTGGATTCGGCGTAGCGTTTCGCTTGGATCAACAAGCGCTCACTGACCAGATTATCGCGTTCAGCGACGACGTCAATCCCGCGATCTCCAGAGCCACCCTTGACGGTTGTGTTGTACCCGTCGTGCTCCCAGATCTCAGCGACGAACGCTTCGAAGTCGTCTGGGTGAAGGCTCCGTAACTGTTGGAGGATCGATGCCGAGGGGGAGTCCATATGTGGCGAGTAAATAGCAGTGTTTGTTAGCTTTGTCCCTCGTCTCTGTAAGGATGCGAGGTCGGTGCGGGAACTGTGATACGCTCGCTACAGCGTCGCCTGATACGTCTCGGCCAAATCCGCTGGCACCGGCAGGTCGGGCAAAACGCGACTCTGTAACCGGAGATACCCGTTCAAAGCTTCTGACGGTTCGCCTCGGGCCAGACGCGAACTTGCGGGCTGTTGAGATACTCCAACAACTGATCGAGCCCAAGACCCTCGTTGGGGATTATATGGCTCTGTTGAAATCCTTAAGAACTGATAGGATCGGCGTGCGAGATACAGAGCGCGCATACACCACGCTACAAACCGAGAACCAGAGTCGTTTGATTCGGTCAATACAGTTACTATACTAATCCGAGG
This sequence comes from Halorubrum ejinorense, assembly GCF_055389685.1. NCBI lineage: Archaea > Methanobacteriati > Methanobacteriota > Halobacteria > Halobacteriales > Haloferacaceae > Halorubrum > Halorubrum ejinorense. The sequence goes on along the minus strand of NZ_AP043776.1, from coordinate 223,786 downwards.
AAGTCAGTATGTCTCTTTGTGAGTATTTCAACAAAGCTCCTCCTTCAAAAGTTAATTATACCACTGGTAAGATTCTTGCCAATATGAACTCTCGAACTAAAAATATCTACTTCCAACCCCGCTACGAGAGCGATGCCCAGTACGAGCAAAACGTGGTTAAGAATCTTATCACCGTACTCAATCGAGTGGACAACACGATTACTGAATCTTTCCTCAAAGATCTTCTACCTGTGTCTTGGATAGAACAAGGGGAACAGATCACGCGATACGAGTATGATGTCGAGGTCAAACCCAATGAAAATCCCGAGTACGATGACGCCTACGTAGTCGGGTTATCGAATTACCGTACCGAACTTGACGAAGTAGAAGACGATGACAAAGATAGCCGGGCAGACGGCCAAATCACTGTAGTAAACCAAGACGGTGAGAAAGTTTTCTCTGTTATCATTGAGGCTAAGACTGGTACGGATACGCTTAGTGCTGAGCAACTAAGCCGGTACAAGAAACACTTCGATGCCTCTGATTTTACCACTGCTGAATGGGCTGCAATTCACGGCATGTTCAAAGATTTTGAGGCAGGAGATACCGTGGACGATTTTCTCATCAAGCAATATACTGAGTTTCTGAAGAACGAGGAAATGGATGGTGTCGTAGCTGAGTCTACCCACTACGATGACAGCGGAAACTCAACACAGGTGAATCAAATTCTGATTCGTTACGAGGCAGGCCAGGATGGGAATCCCTACGCCCTCCGGTTCCTCTCTTGGTATAGAGAGACGGCGGACGAAGACTTCGAACTAAACTACTCGGCCTGGTTCTCAGCAGAGGATTTTCAACGCCTATTCAGACAGATAGAGGAGGACACCCGCCGCCAGGCCTTCGTAGGGGTGGAGAACAGCGACGGAGATCTTGAGCCATCACTTGATCCTCTTATCGAGTGGGCTGAGAACGGAGGATACGGTCCTTCAGAAAAACAGAGTGAGTTCAAGGGCAGTCACCGTCGTGTAGTTGCCGAGATTGAGGACAGGAATGGGAACTATCCAGAGCTTCGCCTGCATGATAGGGAGTCTCTGCGGTTCAGTCGATTAACAGAGAATAATTCACCGAACATTCGGAAGCCGACCCATTACGAGGAAAACGAGTTCAAACGCCTTCTATCACAGCTTGACCCAGAACTACGCGAGGACTTGTTCGTGGATTTCGAGCTTCAACCACTTTGGGATCACTATATTCGCCGATCACTCAACAATACGGAGACCCCTCAGAAGGCGTCAAAATCGGTTTGAACTTATCGTACTGCGAGGCCTCTTGGCTTTGTTTAAAAAGCCTGGCTACTGATAGGGGGGAGTGTTATAGGTACGCACTCTTCAGCGACCGCCTGTTTCAGGCGAGAATATTTCTGAAGGATGGGGTTTTAACAGAACCACTTCGTGCTATGGTCCGCTTGAATTCTAACATAAATCTCTGGCAACTTAGGGAGAGAACCGCGGGGTATTATATCCTGTCAACAGGGAATAGAAGACAATGGGTCGGTTCATCAATTCGTTTGAGATCGACGTGCCGTCAGTAACTGCGGACCTCTATGATATCGATCCCCAGCCCAACGATAACTACCCTCTCCTCAATGCCCACGCCACAATCCTCGAAAGGAATGTAGGTGGGAGGGCACGTTGGTACAACCAAGGCGGTCGCCATTATATCGCAGTAATCGGCGCCGAGCGAGATTACGGAACGATTCAATCTGCGGACGGAGCGGAGCTAGAATTCGCACATGAATCCGAACTCGATTTCTCTGTGTGGAGCGATTTCAAGGTTCTACAGGAAGCGATAATCGAGGAACTGAAAGATGATCTCGAAGCGGACGATTACTGGTACGACTCTACGAGGAACACGTTCTATCATGAGGACCGAGAAGCGCGTATCGAAGGATACGACGTCCACCCCGGCCTCGAAGTACGAATTAGTCATCACGACCGGCCTCTCATCACATTAGATCCGACGTTAGGTGTATTCGGATCACGGACGCTAGCAGACTATCTAGATGACCCCGACTGGGGAATAGATCGAGTCAACGACGAACTCGTCGGGCGTACATTCATTTACCAAACCTCGGATCGGTCTTCTTGCACTGTCACGGGAGTCTTTGAGAACACGACAGTCTCCGAGATTCCACCCGGCCAGTTCGACAACGAGACACTAGATGAGATCGAGAGCCGGCATGGGAAGCGATATACTGACAGCATAGATCCATCTGAACCAACCGTCAAAATCCAGTACGGGAATAGTGATTGGTATCCAGCTGCTCCGTCGTTACTCCTGTTTGCACCGTCTGAGGATCGCCCGGACGAAATCAGCCAACGGGCAACCTTCGGGCCTCAGGAGCGATGGCAAAGAGTCGAAGACTTCCGTGAACTGATCGGGGACATCAGTATCGGCTCTATCCAGACCGACATTAGCCCATCATCGGTACGCGACGGGATCAGCGCTTACGGTTATCCGGTGCTGACGTTTGGCGACGACCCTTCAACCGAAATGGCGATTGGGCGACCGAACATCAGCTTTGACGGCAGTGAGCTCACCCAAGAATACTGGAACCCAGCAAAGCAGGGGTATCTCGAGGAAGTCGGCCCTCGACGCACGTTTGACCAGGATTTCAGTGTGGCTGTCCTCTTCTCAGAGGGGACGGAAGACGAAGCGCTCAGCGCCTATCAGCAGGTGCGAGAATATGTTGAGGAACACCTTGGACTCATCCTCTCAGAGCGGCCTGGAAGAGTCAACTACGAGGACCCGCGAGAGGTCGAAGAATGGCAGCGTTCTCTTGAAGACGTCGACGCCGGCTTTGGCTATCTACCCCAATACGACGAAGACGTCTACCACAAACTGATCGAGATACTGGACGGGAAGCCACTCCAATCGTTAACCGCAACGAAGCTGCGTGGCGCCCAGCGGTCAGGGAACGAGGACGATGTCATTTCGAACACGGCAGTCGGGTTAGGCGTAAAGCTAGGCGTGATTCCGTTCAGCATCGAGAATCAGCTCGATACAGATGCCTACCTCGGACTCAGTGTGACAGGTCGTGACCGAACCGTTGCTAGTGGAGTAGTAGTCTCAGGCACTGACAACCAGATTCTCTATCAAACAGAGGAGCCGAATCCGACCGGCCGAAGTACAGTGACGGATCAGGGTTTGGCGAAGCAGATTCTGATTCGGGCCGTTCAGGGTGCGGTCAGCAATCCTCGCTCTGGGTTCGATCAACTGGGTTCCCTCACAATTCACCGAAACGGATATCTCGGCGATGATGAGATTTCAGGCCTCAAAGAGGGAGTAGAGCACCTGAAATCACATGACTACGTGACTGAGTCATTCGAATGGGTGGGCGTCGATGTCCAACACTCCCCCACATATCGAATCTACGACGATGACGGAATGCCGGATATGGGTTCGTATGCTCAGCTGGATGACGAGACCGTTTTGATTGTCACGACCGATGCCCCCCGACTGGGCGAGGGGACCCCGCAGCCGATTCTCTGTGATATTTCCGTTGAGGAGGGAGACTTCGACATTTACTCAGTCGGACGGGATGTGTTCTTCCTTTCGGAACTGAACTGGGGCGCACCTTCTAAGGGGATCAAGGATCCTCTGACGGTGTACCTCACTCGGAGAATGAATAGTCGTCTCAGTCACGACCGTGTCTCACGCCTCACCTATCCGCCATTCTAAGGTGGATAGGTGTCCAACCAATATTGGTTTGCGGCTAACCGGTGAGACCGCTCCGGCTGGTCATCGGGAGTCACACCCGCTGTGATGTCGTCGACGAGTGCCTCGAGATCATGATCGACCGATAGCGGGACTTCTTGGGTGATGAACGTCCTGAGCTCACCGTAGTCGTAGGTGTCGTAGATTCGCGGTCGACTGTGTTCTAGTGCATCGAGGTGGCGCTCGAACGCGATACGGTCATCTCGAATCCCGTTCAGAAGATTCGGGAAGTACTCGTCAGAGAGATCCATCACAAGATCGAATCGAAGTGCAGGTGGTGGATGGAGGTCTCCATCTGGATCCTCCTCAATATAATACGGATTGGAATGATGAAGGTGACTAACAAGCGAAGCGAGATAAGACGGCCCGAAAGTTAATACTCCACAGACATCACAAAACAGTTCCTCAAACCAAGCCCGCCACGACCGTGCAAACTGAGCCTCATCATCAATCTCTTGCCGGGTTCGTCCCTGGATTTCTCTTACGGCATTATTGAAGTCCGTCCTTAGTTCGTCGTGTCGGTCCAAGACCGCATGCGCGATTTCATGGGCGAATATCGGGGCATAGACCTCTGGGTCACTCTGGGTTCTAGGGAGAATGAGCGCGTAAATTTGGCTCAGATCACCAGTCGCAGGAATATTCTCATCGAGAGGATCGATCGCAAATCCATTCCAGATCACCGGGAGGACTGTAATATCGATTCCAAATACATCCTCGAGCTCAGATGAGATCGACGATGCATGGTCAAGCCGGCCAGATGTAGCCGAATTGCGTTGATACTGATGTAGATCTAAGTAAACAAGTTCCGTCTCCAGAACTTGGAGCTCTAGGGCAACAGTATCGATGGCTCCTAGATACTCCTCATACAGTTCGTGAGTCGCTTCTGCATCCGGTTCCTGGTCGTACGCTCGCTCGTAGAGAAAACGCGTTTCCTCGATATTATCGAATCCATCCTCCACGGAGCTGTAAATCGAATCTGTCACAGGAATCCGAGTATCGAGAGAATCCAAGACCTCGCGGGCGGCCTGGAATTTGCCCCGAAGAAACGCAACTTGGGACTCAGCGAGTTCCGTCGGCAAGAGTACCCCGCATACGATTGATACTATCTCGAGATGTGCGGTTCGCAGTCTCCGAGATCTCCTTCAACTTTTCACGGACGTCATCAAGACCCTGTTGATAGGTGAGGGTCTCTTCAACGGCTTCCATGACCTCAATCAGGTCATCGAAATCGCCGACCAACCGGGAGCGTGCAGTAATCGCGTTCTCCTGCATCTGCTCAGCGATGGCCAATTCATACGGGTCAGCGTTCGGATCTTCATCGAGCGCGTCGCGAATTTGCTCAAGTAGGTGGTGGCCTGATTCAAGTTTCGCTCGCAAGTCGTCCTCACTCTGCTCGAGATCGATGCCGTCACGCTTAGCTTTGAGGATAGAGATGGCTACGAGCGCCTCATCTGCACGCTCGCCGAACCGCCGGTTTGCCTCGTACCGGCGCTTCGCTCGCCATCGAGTCATACGCTATTACGTGTTTACGCCTTGTCGAGTGATATAAGTTTTCGCTTTAAATTCCGAGGGTTGAGAATAGGAATTGGGGGTAGAGGAGTTCCAGAGCAGGAATTGCGTTGGTGAGCCTAGAATAGCTCAGAAATTGCTCGATTCTCCTCGGACTGCGGCGCCGTCGGACTGCGTTAACTCCTCAAGTTGTGTGTTCAGGTCATCACCAAGAATATCCAACGAAAGCATATCGTGGGTCGTGGTCCGATGCTCATCAGCGTCGGCAAAGTACAGCGTGGTGTGAACGATTCGGGAATCGTCGTTCTGGTAGAGGGCAGCTGCATACACTTCGAGTTGTGGCCAGTACTTCTCTGCGAGGTCGTCGACCGACCGTTGAGAGGTATCGTTCGTCTTGTAGTCGATAACGTGGTAGCTGTCTGGAGTGACCAGAAGCAGGTCGATATCGCCGACGATTCGGCCGGCTTCCAATCGCGTCACAACCGAGAGTTCCTCGTGGATGGTTGTCGGCAACTCGTCGTCGGCGACGCCGTCACGGAACTGTAGGCAGCGCTCAGTATACTCTTCGATCCGATCCAAATCCCCTTCAGTCACCGTATCATCCAAAGTAGAACCCAGCCGAGCCGCGATGGAGCGCCACCGGTCTCGAGCAGGTCGTAGCTCACAGAGTTTGTGGACGATCGTTCCCAGATGGTTGGCCTGAAGGCCATCCGTTTCGAGGCTCGCGGCGTCCTCCTCGAGTTCGTCAGTGTAGATGGCTGTATCATCCGGAGAGAGTGCTTTCGCAAAATTCGTGGCCGTGATCGACGTCGGGGGAGTGGACAGTTCTGGAGCAGGAATGTCGATCTGGGGGTAGTCGCGCTCAGTTGCCGCTGACGCGTCCCAATCGTGAACAGGAGCGGTTGGAATTCGAACTGTGTATTCGCTCCCACGGATAGTGGTCGTATGCTCTGCTCCGACGGAGAGCTGTCTCAAGATATGTCCTGCATCACCGTCCTCGTCTTCCAAGAGAATCGGTCGGAGCCAATCACGCCAGTATCGCGCATCCGCGGCGTCATTCGGGTCACCTAACCCCAAGCCATCCTCCTCATCAGCGTCGGTAGAATGAACGCCGCTGAAGAGCAGGTGGTCCCGGGCCCGCGTCGCTGCGACGTAGAGGAGACGCTTCAGTTCGGCTCGTTCCTGCATTCGGACCTCCTCCTGAAGCCGCGTCCGAGCGAGCGTGTTCTGGTGTTCATAGGGATCGTCGGCTGACGGAGCTTTCAGACCGAGCACGGGTTCTGACTCGCCATCCCCGACGTCAAGCTCGTCGAGGTAGACTTTCCCGTATTCGTCGACATCCCCCTGAAAGTTGAACTCGGTGCCCACTTCTGGAATTGCGACGATAGGGAACTCAAGCCCCTTCGCCGAGTGGATTGTTCGAATCTGGACGCCGTCGGCATCTTCCGGAATAGTCGCTTCGTCAGCGTGGGATTCGATTTCCTTCCGACGGTCGATTCGGGTGAGGAGTTCCGAGACCGTCTTGACGCCACCCTCCTCCCAGGCGCGAACCTGTTCGCGGAACTTGTTGATATTCACTGCCGCCTGTCGCGGGCGTTCATCTGCCCCGACACTGGCGATATATCCGGTATCGTCGATAATCCGGGAAAGCAACGTTCCCCACGGAACAGTCGTGTCAGCCGTTACATCGTCGTTGACAGCAGCGATCTGCCGCCACTCGTCTAGGAGACGGGCAGCGTCGCCGAGATCATCCTCAGCTGTCTGGAGAGCAGTCCAGAGTGGCTGATCCTCGGAGTGGAGTCGGGCGAGATCCTCATCGGGGAAACCAAACAGTGGCGACCGGAGGACACCGTAGAGAGCGATGTCGTCGTCCGGGTTCTCGAAGAACGTGAACAGATTGACCAAGGCTGTGATCTCGGGGGCGTCCCAGAACCCAGTACCCGACACGACAGTATACGGAATTCCGTATGCATCCAGCGCTCGTTCGTGCTCCTTGAGCCGGGTGCGAGCGCGCAACAGGATGGTGATGTCTTCGGGTTTCGCAGGTCGAAGGCATTCCTCGTCGTCATCGTAGACTTCCGGAGGATCGTCCAGTAACGAGGTGAGACGGCTGGCAAGCGCGTGAGATTCTCGTTCGCCGTGCCCAGCGAATCGAGGAGTTTGATTCAAGTAATCGGTACCGTGGAGTTCCGGGACGTCATCGTCAGGCACGAGCAGGTACTCGACCGATCCGGTGACATCACGTCCCTGCCGGCGTTCATCCGTAAGTGCCTGAGGCTTGGCTTCGTAGTCGCGGTACTCGTCGTCCATCGGCTCGAATACCTCGTCGAAGAGCGCGTTCAGGAACTCTCGCGTCTCCTGAATTGTGCGGAAATTGCCTCTGAGCTGCTTGGTGGTCTCGACATCGTCCGGGTTAGCCGCAGCGAGGTCCTCACGAGCTGAACCGAAGGTGGTCACATCGGCGCCGCGGAATCGGTAGATGCTCTGCTTCTCGTCGCCGACCAGGAAGACGTTCTGAGCATCAAAATCATCGGTGTCACCGGCAGTCAATAGTTTGATTAACTCCCACTGGAGCTGGTCAGTATCCTGCATCTCGTCGACCATAACGTACTCGAACTGTGACTGAACTTGCTCGCAGAGACGGTCGTCCGCGTTCAAGAAGTCGATGCAGGTCTGGATGAGGTCGTGATAGTCGAGAGCATTCTGTTCCGATTTCGTCTGTGTATATTCGTCCAGAACGGTGGAGTAGAGCCGAGCAAGGCTCAGGACGTAATGACTACTGTTCCACTCGGTATCGAGACCGCCGATGAAGTCCCTCTCCTCGGGGTTGAGGCCATCAAGTAGAGCGGAGACAGCAGCATCAAGCTGCTCTTGCTCTTCCTCGTGAGCGCTCCAATTGCTCTTGGATCCTCTGTAGCGGAACCGTTGTCGTCCAGTGTATCGTTCACCACTGTTAGAAGTCAGGTGATCGCAGAGAGAGTCGAGTGCCCGTTGCCAATGGTATCCGTCAGCATCATTGGTATGAACACTCGTGTCTCGCACCACACGAGTCACATCCTTCATAAACTGCATTCCCTTGTCGTCAGGATCAATCTCGAACTCTTCATCGTGAAGTCCGCAGATCGTATGGATAGCCTCCTGTACGGATTCTTCTTTGAGTAGTTCTTCCGCAGTACCCCTGTCTATTGGATAGAAGGTCGACCAGATGTGATCGAGGTATTCATCTATCGTCGACCCCTCCCAACGAGTCGCCCATTCGGTACTCCTCGGCCGGCTCTCAAGCAGACCGACGAGGACCTGTTCGAGCGAATCCCGACTCCAGAGACGAGCAAGACGACGAATGTCCTCATTCGCCTCCCAACGGGCGTCGATAGTCTTCCGGACCACCTCCTGCATCAACACCTTGGCATCAGCCTCGTCCAGCGTGTCAAACTCGGGTTGCACCGGGGCTTCAACGACGTACTCACGGAGCAGTCGAGAACAGAACCCGTGGATGGTGTGAATATATCCGTTTTCTAATTCGTCCTTGATGCTGCGCCATCGACTGTAGTCGTACTCGTCAGATTCCGGGGCCGCACTGAGACGCTCAGCTACTTCTTCCCGGATACGCTCCTGCATCTCATTCGCGGCATCGTTCGTAAAAGTGATCGTCGCGATGTTCTCGGGCCCGATGTCGGGATCGGACTCGAGCATCTCGAGGTAACGGAGAGTCAAGGTCGTAGTCTTTCCAGTCCCTGCCCCAGCGGTAATCGCGATATTCTGATCGAGTTCCAGAGCCTCCTCCTGTTCAGTTGTTGGGGAGAGCTCCTCCTCATCTTCGTCGTCCGTCGACGCCGACGTATCGTCGATCCCCGTCATTCGTCCGCACCCCCGAGCGTATCCAGGAAGGACCCATCTCGCGCCCTCTGTGGGATATAACCGGACGAACCGGAGCGGTCCATCTCTTGGATTATCTCTTGACGTTGGTGGTGTCGAACATCGCAGATGTCTCGATAGTCACAGTAGCGACAGCCGGCTTCTTTCGGCGAAAGCGTGGTCGTTTGGAAGGCACCATTCTCGATACCTTCAGCTATCTCGCCAACCCGCGATGGGACGGTTTCTGTGAGGAACCGCTCGTAGTCCTCGTCGGTTCCATCGTTCCGTTCAAGGTAGTATCGAAGACTCCACTTCCGAGTAATCTCTGTCGGGGGCTCCGTTACATAGAATTCCCCGTCCACATCGGCAAGTGTATCCTCGTATCGGGCTGCTAGTTCAGCTCGTGTGGCAAGTGTATAGAGCGGAAGCTGAAATTCGATACCGTCGATTGTCTGAATGGTTTCTGGATCGCTCGTCTTGTAGTCGTGAACTAATCCTTCGATAGTACCATCGTCCTGTTCGCGAAGACTCACGCGGTCGATGAATCCACCGACGGATATCTCTCTTCCATCCGGTGTCGTCACTGTGATTTCGCCCTCTTCTGAATCGGAGAAGTCCATCGGCACCTCAAACCATGCCGGAACATCATCGTTTTCGTCGTGCTCCGCATCAAGGAACCGGACGAAGAGCCCCCGATCGATTCCCTGATGAGGTTGCCCGTCACCGAAGTACTCGTTAACGTCGGGCGTCGCGAGCCCAGCAAGGAGCTGCTCCAGCCACCGTTTATAGAACACGTCGTCGAAGTCGATATCGGAGTCCGCAAGGCTATCTCGTGTCTGCTCTAACAGCTGTTCTTCGAGCAATTCCCGGTCATATTCACTGAGGTCAACTGGATCACCGTGGTCATCCTGGAGCCCGCAATAGAACTCCTCGAAGATATCGTGGACGAGGCTCCCGAGGTCGACTTTCTGAGGCTCGAGATGGAACTCGTCGGGCGCTTCGATGCCCAGTATCCGTTTCATATAGTAGGCGTGCCCACACTGAGCGTAATCTTTCAGCTGCGTCGGGCTGTACGGCCCACGTTCACCGTGGAGCTCCGAGACCAATTCGGGATCCAGCTGTGCATCGTGGGCGGTTAGTCCGGCGTCAGCCCGACTTTCAGCGCACCTCGCACCCGCCATGACGCGCTCGGCCTGCTGTCGCGAGAATACTCCGGAGTCAGCAGCGTACATAACGGCTTCCTCCCGTGCCTCCCTATCTCGGTGATGACGAAGGGCACGCTGGACGTCTTCGGGAACGGCATTCCCAAGATCATCAGGCGTTGGCTCAAGGCCAGTTACTCGAGCGAGTTCATCGAGAATCGACGACTCAAGCAGGTCATCGTCATCAAATGATGTCTCGGGGGTCGTAATGTAGACGCTCTCCGCACCTGAGAGCAAGGTAGCAAACTGGTAACGGGCCTCGGCTCGATCATCGGTGAACGAGAGGTTAGGAACGTCGTCGAACAATCGCTCGAAAAAGAGCGGTCGATCATTCTCGACGGGGAAGTCCTGCTCGGTCAACCCGACGAAATACAGGTGTGAATAGGACTGCATGTAGGCATCGCGTGGACCAACTATCTCGACGACCTCCTGTGTAGATTGACTCGGTGGGGGGACCCGCACCTTCTCAAGTGCATCGGCCACCTCTTCGATTGGCTCGTCCATCCCAAAGCGCTCAGCCACGAATTCGACGGCGTCAAGCACCCTCTCGACTCGATTGTAGGACGCAACTTCCATTCGGGCATCGAATGACGCCGCATCTTCTTCGATAGAGTCGACGTTTTCAGAGAGGTCGACGGTTTCGAACACAGTTCGCACGGCCTCAACGACGTCGTCGGCCTCCGCGACCTCAGCATCGTCGGCGACCTGGAAAAGGTTCTCCAACACCTCAGCGGAGGCATCGTCGAGTTCCTCGAGAAGTCGGTCAGTATCGACTGTCGGAAGGCGGCGGGCGAGGTCAGCAACAGCGGACCGATCAACGTCGTCGGTGGCACCTCCAAGAGTCACGAGCGGGTTCGTCGCGAGACGGGCTACTGTATCTGTGCGTGGGTCGTCGACACAGAGATCAGCCAGATCGAGCATTGCCCGGCCAGCATACGTCTGATACAGCAGTTTGTTTGCAAACCCGACCGACTGGATACCAGCGGCCTCGAATACGTCGGCGACTTGCTCCTGATACGAGATTAGACCCGGAATGACAACTAGGATGTCGTTAGGGTCGGCGCCGTCCGCGAGCTGTTTCCGCACCCTTCGAGCAACTTGTCTAACCTCTCGATCTGGTGTGGGGGCGCTGTACCATTGAAGCTGATCGGGAGGAGCCGTGCCCTCGTCAACTCCTGGAGTTGGCGTATAGAGCTTACCAGCAGCGTCGATGAGTGAACTCGGAGAATCGGGAGTGACAGCGGTCGGTGGGCCAGCAATTGCCTGGTACGTCTCCATCGCGTCAGCAGTAATCTGGTTTGCGCCGTCGGCCGGCGTTTCCGTATCGGCCAGAGGGAGCGAGATACAGACGTGGAACGCGGTGGCTAGTCGCTGAAGAAAACCCTTCTCGTGGTGGGACAGGTCGTAGAATCCAGAAATTACGACGACGTCGACGTGAGGGAAGATCTCCGTAAGGGAAGCTCCGCTATCGAGGACCGTCCGGTACGCCTCACTAAGGGTATACACGTCATCCCCGACGCCTTCACGTCGGAGCTCGTAGAACTCCTCATACACGCTGGCGACCAAATCAGCGGTTCCAGAAGATAACTGGGAGTCCTCGACGAGGGTTCGAACTGATTCAGGGGAGTGGTAGCCCTCTCCCTCCAGTTCTGTGATGAGATCGGTGAAGTGGTCTCGGTAGAGGTGCGCATCGTCCAAGAGACCACGGTCAGCGACAGTTCGAAGCGCTCGGTCGATTAACCGGCGCCGGGTCAACGCATCCAGAAGAGAACTCGGGTCAGCAATTTGCTCGTAGCATTCACCGATGACAGTATTGAAATCGGTTACTCGAAGTCGGAGCGGTTCGTAATTCTCGGCCCACGCGTCGGCGACCTCATCCGTTCGATGGTCGTTGTTCTCGATATAGAGGATGCTGCCGGGGTCGTCGCTAGCTTGTTCAGCAACCCGTTCAAACACCTCAGATTGGAGCGTGTCGAAGGAGGGACTGGTGAGAAAATCACAGCCATTTGCCATACAACAAGTAAACTAATTCCCATGACATAATTCTATCCCAACCGGAGACAGACCTTCAGTTTGACTCAAGATCTAACTCCTCTATACACGCCTCTATCGTCTCATACACACGCAAAAGTGGTGAGAATCTGCCCACCATTGGTGTTTTTCCAGTATTCCCGATTAGGAGGTTCGAGTGGATAATTCTGTATACTCCTCGGCTAAAGAGTTCTTAGGTTCAATTGATACGGCGATGAAGGGGCTTCACCGGGTCGTGACAACTGAGATTCACTACGTAATTCACGGGATTGTGTCAACTGGGCTTCGAGCTCCAGAGGAGTTCGTGACGTATCTCACGTCCATGGCGACGCAGACGCTCGCGTTACTCTGGGAGTTCACTGACCTGGGAGTTAGAGAGATTCGTGGGAAAGCCGAGGAGATCGTCACTGAGTATCGGGCCTTTGTCAGAGAGTCGTATGAGGTCGTGACTGCTGATGTAGATGTTGATGCGGTCAATAAGAATGTCGTCGCACAATTCAGAGGAGAAATCGATCTCTTCAGATTGGTATCTCCGAATACAGATTTGATACTATGTGTCGAGAGACTTCGCTCCGAAGTCCTCTGCCGATATATGGACAATCATCTGAAGACACTACTTTCGTGCTACAGCATGAGTCGGTGACAACCGTTTCGGCTCCTCAACAAATAATTCCCCAACGTCGAGATACACAGCGTCTCCCCGATACTCCACACGAATCCGAAAGTATGCATCCTCAACTAACCGTCCATCAATAACAAACTGAACAGCATCCATCGAATCTAATGACCGCGACTGCCGCAACACACCCCGCAACTCCGCCAACACCTCATCACGTTCATCCGCTATCGTATCGACCAACAACCGATCAAGATGAGTGACCGTAACTGGCGCATCAACCTCTTTATCCTGCTTTAGTGCCCGGAAAAACTCGAATACCGTCAACTCCGACCCTGTCTCAGCAACCGGCTCTGTCACCACATTAAATCCAGGTTGTATTGACATTCATTTCACCTCTTAGAACTGTCCCAGGTTCAATTCCATCACCTTCTCGAACCGGTCATCACCAGTTACGTCGGCCATGAAATCAGCGAGATCTTCCAAGTCCTCGGTTTTCCACTCCTTCAGGTACTCTGACGTACTCTGATCAGTGACGAACAAATGATGTAGGTAATGTATCTTATCAATATCTAATAAGTTATCTGCTTCACCAGGACTCATCCCATTCAATTTCTGCTCAATGAAATTCACTCTCTCCTCTGCACTCACCGGGCGCTTCTCATCACGCCCGCCCGCAATCAACTCTTCATCCTCCAGGTCGGAGACGTTCAGGTTTTTCGCCATCAAGTGCTTATTCAGGTCGTCGTGCTCCTCGGCCCCACGCTTTACAAACGCAGCGTAGGATTCTGAAATAGTATCGATACTCGCTGGCAGATTCGCCGACCCCTCCAATATCTGCTCAATAACATCGTCAACCGTCTCCAGAGCGTCATTTACACCAACCCGCTCACCGTCAGAGTACACCTCTGGATAGTGCTTCGAGTAATAAAACATACACTTCCCACGAAGAATCACACCAAGATCCGCTGTCGAGAGCTCCTGATGACGTTCACGCTCCTCCTCAATCATATCCTGTAACTCGAAGAATAGATCCTGACGAAGCTGATCCAACGTTGTCTCCTCTGACACACTCTCTTTGTTCGCGAAAATCACAATATCGTACTCCGCATTTTCAAGCGAGGAAATCGTCATACTACTCGGCATTTCCGACTGCACAGGATAGGCACCCGTGATTGTGAACCCACTCTCAACGAGTGCCTGTAAGATCACACCCCACGCTTCATTCTCATTGTGGTGATAGGTGAACATCAGCTCACCATCGTCCTTCAACACCCGGTGGGACTCCTTAAACACATTCGTGAGACTCTCGATAAAGAAGTCCTCATCCTTCCCGGTTCGGGAGTTCGCAACAATCTCCCGAGCACTTGGAACATGCTCAGGCTCAAATTCCTCGTACTCATCCCCGAGAACATGGTGAAGCCATGAGTAAAAGTACCCAGAGAGTTCGCTGTACTGAACGTTATCGTAGTACGGCGGATCAGTAATGACGAAATCGACACTCTCGTCATCAAGGTCGAGACGCTCAGATGTTTTGCACTTCAAGGCTTTCCGCCGCGACTCCTTCACCGACTCATCTTGAATGAAGTACTTATTGACATCCCCATCCTCTTTCAGCTTCTCAAATGGACGGTTACAATAGTCCTTAGCTTCCACAACGTTGTCGAGGAAGTTCTCGACCGCGACAATATTCCCATCCGTATTCAACGGATTGCCCTCCACAGGCTGTGCTCGCGGGATGTACGACTGCCTCGGGAACACACTACTTCCCTTGTTGTTGGTGTAGTCCCATCGAATCAGCAAACTCCCACGCTTCAACGCATTCGAAATCCCGGTAATCAGGAACTCACCGAGGTTCTCATCGTCGAACTTCTGCGCCTCCCGAAACAGCGTTCCGTACGTCAGTAAGTGACGGTCAGAAAATACCTCATGATACTGTTCATAATTTCGTGCCGTTAGACGCGACGTCTTATCTCCACTCGGTATTTTCTGCGTGGGAATCGGGAGTTCATCGAACCGTTCTTCAAGCAACTCTCTCGCTCTCTCCGCCTTCCGTTCGTCCTCCTCGTCGAAACTCTTGATGCGTCGGTCTCCCCCCGGAGCCGAATACTGAAGCGCATAGTACTCAAACTCCGGTTTCGCATCTAAACGGTCAAGCGTCTCCTTGATATCGTGCTTGTGACCGTTACTGCACGTATATTTCGCGCGAGTCGTATTCCCATCCGACGGATCAAATACTGTCCCGCAACACGGGCAGTCGAGCTCATCCGGGATCTCCTGGTCTAACTCGATAATTCGGTCGTCACACTCCCGGTTCGGACAGCAAACAAACGCCGAATGCGTCTTCCCCTTCCGAACCAGCGTTCGACTCTTCATCAACTGAACTTCCTCGTCACACGTCAGACACGGCAACACCTGCGTTTGGAACGCGTACAGTATCTCGCACTTCTGCCCCGTTTTCGGGTCGGTAGTGGTGTATAATTCACCAATATCCTCACGAACACTACTCAACAACGCATCTCTCGCCTGCTTGAGTGAATCAACATCAACCTGGTCGATGTTCTTCTTGTTAATCCACCACGCGACAGGATTCAGCTCGTACCCAACTGTCTGTGCACCCAACCGATTCAACTCGAACAACGTCGTTCCGCCACCAGCAAACGGATCTAAAATTGTCTTCCCACTAACATCCTCCTTCAACGACTCAAGATACTTCCCCTCATACTTCGTCTCCATTGTATTCATACGAAGGATATCATCTTTCGTCGTATTGCTATCCGTCAACGCTGCAAGACCCAGAATACGGAATGTCGAACCAGGCCGTCGAGCCCACCACTTATGCATCGAATAGATCGGTCGATACACGTCAACGCGATACTTTTCACTCTCCGCGAGATTATCCATCAACCCAAGCGGTAATTTATCCCACGTTTCTAGTTCCAAATCTTCCTCGTCGTGTTGTGTCTCACTCATCGTTAAGCAGTCTCCGTGTTAATCCGCAAAACCGGAGTCATGCACTCAGGCAAACTCAACCCACCGTGCATAATACGCTTTGTACCGCCTCGCTGCGTCCAACTGTAATGCCCTGCCACCATATAATGGTCATTCGCTCGCTTGATCACACCTGCCTCTTCTAACTGCTGATACACGTACCCATTCGCAACCTCTCTCGACCGCCCACTGAACTTCCCCGACAACCCTTCCTCAAGGTCATCGCGCAGCGAATACGGATTATTCCCGAGATGATTAATGTATCCGTGATCACTCGACACCAAGAACTCTGAGTGAACGCTCTCCGTAATAATCTCCTCCAGTAACGCCTTCACATCCGCGTAAATATCCGAAACATTCTCCGTCGAGTAATTACCCTTCATTGCCGACTCCAACCGCTTATCAGGGTATCGAGTCCACACATACTCCGGGGATGTCCCCGGTAGCTGCGGGACATTCATATCCCCAACAAACCGGAAATCATCTCTGTTCACCGCTGACGGAGCATGACTATCGAACCACGCTTGCGTGATGAAATTTGTCTCACTGGGCAACCGCTCAACCGGCGCCCAATCCAGTTCAACCTCCCAGTCCGTCTCCTCTTGGAACTCACGCTCCAACTGGAACCCTTCCCGCAAACTCAACGCATCCATAATCACGACCGACCCCGACTCAGCCGACGCCACCGGATGCCCGCCCATCTGACCAATAAGATCGTCATAAAGCGGTGAATAGAGCTTCTCGAGCTCTCGCTCCAACTGCCGAGCCCGGTACTCTGAACTCGACAACTGACGAGCCTCCAACGCTTTCGGATCACTCCAAATCCGACGCAAACACTTGAACGCACCATCGAATACGTTCTCCCGAGACATCACCTCACTCACTTCATCCGCCGTGAACACATCACGACTCGCCATCTTTCACCACCTTGAGCGACAACTCAACTGATGCATTCTCCGGCACAACCAAATCCATCAAGAAATTCGTTAAATCCGTTTTCCGCATCGGCTCATCCGGCTCTACACTAAATGTCTCATCAATCTCGACCGAATCAGCATACTCCTCACTCAGCCCGAACTGACCCACGTCATCTCCACCTAACGACCCAGTCACCACAAGGTCAACCGAATGAATCGACCAGTCCAACTTGATCTCACGGTCAACCCGGTCAATCAAGTCCGGAATTGTACGCTCCGCCATCGTTCCCATCGGCGGATGCGGACGAACGTTCGGGCCACTATCCTCACCACCTTCCGTTTCATCGCCCAGCTGGGTCAACAAGTCTTCCGTAGACGCTCCCTCAACCGTTACGCTCCCATCTTCAACCTCACTAGCCGAAACCTCGAACCCACAATTATCACATTCAGAGCCCGACAACTCCTCACCACACTGCGGGCACTCAAATACCGACACCTCCCGCGAAACACTACCCGAGCTGCCCGATTCATCTTCCTCTACTGCTGAGGTCGAACCCGACTCAGACGCCGACTGGCTAGTAACACCCGAACTGACACTCTTCGTTTTCGTGCCGACCGCCGTAATCGTCCTCGGCTCCTCACCCTCTTCTTCTTCGATGAACGACTCGTGCACCAATTCGGTATCACTCCCGATCGTCCGCGGAGTCTCCTCGAAGTAAGACCCAACCTGAATCTCCCCATCACGACACAACGACTTGATGGCATCCTGAAGATCTCCCTCCTCAGTAAGCGTCGTGTACGACATCGTGCGGTAGAAATCATTCCGAAGGTACTGATACTGAATCCCACTCTCGCCTGCATTTTCAACCGCCTCAGACACCTCATTACGCAGCTGACTACTATCAGGACGAACCACCTCAAGCGTTGCAGAATAGAAGTCCGCATTACCACTCACCGACAGATCCTGCGGGAACAACCCACGGTCTGTCGAGGTGTGCACCGTTCCGAACTTGTCGCGCACACGGTCACGCAAATTCTGGAAGTTCTGCTCGTGAATATCGTCAAAATCAGCAGGAAGTGTTGATTCCTCTCGTTTCAATTGCTCACCCGACACGACCTTCCGAGCAAGCTCGATAATTCCCGTGTTCGAGTCGATACTTGACCGCTTCTCCGGCGTCACCAACACCAACGTGTTATTCCATTCTCGCTCAGCCTCCGTCGTGAGCATCTTGAAATCATCATCGTAATTCCGCTTTGCAGCAAGCGAAACAACGATTTTCAGGTTCTTATTATCTGGAATGTCACGCTCGGTGTTCACTGGGTCAAGAAT
Organism: Halorubrum ejinorense; assembly: GCF_055389685.1. NCBI lineage: Archaea > Methanobacteriati > Methanobacteriota > Halobacteria > Halobacteriales > Haloferacaceae > Halorubrum > Halorubrum ejinorense. The sequence goes on along the minus strand of NZ_AP043776.1, from coordinate 205,579 downwards.
AAAGACGCTGTTGTGACCGTCGAACAGGTCGTCTTTCACCAGCGACTCAATCCGATGAATCGCGTCGTGTTTGTGGATATCCTCGGCCTTCTTATTGATCCGAGCAGTCGGATTCTCATCCGTATCAAAGGCATACTCCCCGTTAAGTCGATGAATATGCCACGCCGTTCCATAGACTTTCTCTTGGAACGTTTGAATGATCTCGTGGGCATTCATCTCTTTCCGCATCGACCCCATCAACATCTGGCGCTTGTTTGCTCCAGATTCACCACCACGAGCCAGACTGTACAACAGGGTGATGTTCAACAGTTCCTCAACATGGTCATCGAACGAGTCGTCAGCATTCTGAACCCGATAGTAGTCGTTCGTGTATTTCCCAACAAGCTCACTGTCAATATATTGAAATCGGTTCACATAGCTGTGAACGTTAACGTCTCCAGTCAGAACCAAATTCACCGACTCAAAGTTATCCTTCAGTATCTCCGTGAGGAACTTCAGTAGTCCGCGAGCGTCAGAGGAAATACGCTGCTCGGAGTATTTGTCCATCAGCAACGTCAACATCGCCGGATGGAACGGGTAGAAATCATCGATGCGCTGCTGCATATCGTGATAGTCGTCCAGCTGAATCTGGTCGTTCTGCCGGTAGACATCCGTGTATTCTCGCGCCAGATCACTGATTCCCTCCGCATCGAGGCGCTCCCCAACAAGACGGTGCAGAATAAACTCGATTTTCTCATCTCGCCGTGAACTCAAGTCGTACGTGAACGGATTCGTGCGTTGCGTAATCGCCTGCACGTCATCACTCTCGTACAACAACGACACGAACACACACAGCTGTGTGTCGTCCCGACCAGCCGCTTCAAGGAGATTTTGTAGAAATGCGAGGTTGTCGTCCTTGTACTCCGACCGATTCGCCATCCCAAACCATCGCTCAAACTCATCAATCAACACTACAGTCGGCTTCCCGTCAAGCGTATCTCGAATATCGTGAACTGTCGGCAGATCCGAATCGTCTGCCCACTCATCCACTCCGAGGTAGTCCCCTACTGCTTCAGATAATCTGTCATACTCTTGTTCAAGATTGAACATCTGAAGCGCAGCCGTCCTCGTTTCGTCTGGGAGCGTAACATCAATACCGCAACTATTGAGCCATTTCTGCCCCAGTTTGGGAGAATTCAAGAGATGGTAGACAACAAGCTCAATGTGACTTTTCCCGCTCCCGAACTCCCCACCAATCACGTGCGTTCCTTCGGTGAGGTCAGATGATGAATCGAGTTTGTTTACCGCATTCTGGATGATAGCCTTCAGCGTTTCAGTTGGATACGTGATGTCGAGAATCCGCTCAGCGTCCTGCTCAGGCGAATCCCGCTCATCATAGAGGTTATACAAACTAACTTCGTCTAGAAGCCCATCAGCACTAATTGACCCATCCTCTGCCTGGATCTCATCACTCGGCTCGACGAAATCACTGATTGTTTTCGTCATAGGGAATCACCGGACGAGAGTATCATTGAGTCACCTTGACTCAGGGATTGATAGTCTCCTCCATAAACCTATCTTCCCAGATATTAATCCTGGTCTTGGTGCTTCTAGAGAGCGAGAGAGCTAAGACCGATGTGCTCGGCGATACAGGCTCCGGCGAGCTCGACCCGGCCCGCTCGACCCTACCATCGCGTTCACTGCCATCGAACATTTTAGCGCACTCAATACCGACACCATCGACGCATTCGCATGAATTCTCGATACGCAAACGTAGTGCTATACACGGAACCGCAGTAACCCCCACTTGTTTAAAATAACAGCACGTCCTCGAAAACGTGAGCGAAAACGGACCCTCAGACGCAGCAATCTACGCCCGAGTTTCGACATCGGATCAGGATGTCTCTCGGCAACTCGATGAAGCCCACGAACATCTGGAGCGTCTCGGTGTCAAAGACATCGAAGAGTATCCCGAAATCGTCTCGGGTGCTGCCGACACCGACACCCGCGAGGTGTACAACCAGCTCCTCGACGACGTCGAGACGGGACGGTTCGATCTCGTGGTCGTTCACGAAATCAGTCGGCTCTCTCGCCTCGGCCCGACTGAGATTCACGAATTCATCCAGCACTGCTTGGAACACGACACCGGCGTCGAAGCCCTCGACGTCGGCCTGAAGATCCACGTCGACGACGGTGAGCTCCAGCAGACGATATACAGCATGGTCGCTCGATTGATGGGCGACCTCGCCCAGATAGAACACCAACAAAAGCTCCAGCGGATACGGTCTGGTGTCCGCGCTGCACAGTCTGCCGGAAAGTGGACTGGAAGACCGCCTGCGGGGTTCGTTGTCGAGGATGGCTATCTCCGCGTTGATCCGGCCGAGTTCCTACACGTCCGCGAGGCCCTGGCCCGTGTCGATTGCGGTGAGTCGTTCGCGACTGTTGCCGGCGACACCGGCATCGCCGAGTCGACGCTCCGGAGTCTCCACCAAGATCGGCGCGACCTCTACCTCGGCGGCGAAGCTGAAGACGACCGCGTCGACGAGGCACTCACCGACGTCCGTCCGCTACAGGATGCGCGTGCCGAGGATCCCAACCTCGAAGAGCTGCGCAAACGCGTCGAGCGATTAGAGGAGGCTACGGACATCAACAACCGCTAGCGCTTCTACCCCCTCAATCTCCGACACACAAGCGATCGTAGACCTGCCTGACGGCAGGCTCAACGGTTTATTTTTCTATCATACCGAGATATCTACTTCTCTACTTTCCCACTTCTCTTCTACTTCATTTACTGACTTCTCGTTGTCAACCACGTCGGCTAAGTCGCGGAGGTACTCCACGATATCATCGTTGTCTACATCCCATCGCTGGTCAGATATCGATTTGAGACTCGTCGCTAGCTCACGGGCTTCATCAGCCGTGTAAGCTGCGTCAGTCTCACCAATGTCAACGATGACAGCAAACTCGTTGTCGGTGATGCTGAGGTTCAACGACGATACATCGCCGTCAATAATGCTGCTCGATACCCCGTCTTGAAGATCTGACTCATACATTATGTAGTCGATCTTGTCGGTCCCATTTAAAATCGGGAGCACCGTCAGGGTCGGAGCGGTCAACTTTCGACCGGGGGCATGGTACTCCTTTGACCCGAGCTATTCTACTGATAGAGATCTTTCGGCTACCTAATATATTCTGCTCAACGACCCGTGTCAGACACGTTTCCCAACAGATTATTATTCAGGACCAGAAGGGGTGTCCTGGATTCTTCCCCCAAGACACCGAACCGGCCGATTATCGGCCGATAAGGGTGGTTTACGGAAATGTTGTGGCAGGGCGACAGAACGGTTCGCTTGCCGCCGGCGGCTCAGCCGCGCGTGTACTGTATCACCCACATGATGAATACCACGAGCGCGGCGAAGACTGTGTGCGGTCCAAACATACCGATGAACGCGTCGATGAGCATGTTCATGCTCCAATCGCAGAGACGCCTGCGAGTTCCATATAAACCCACGCGCCGGTTACCGACGTCGAGCGCGTCAGAGGTCCGGGATCTCATGGCCGATGTAGTCAAGCCCGATAGCGAGGCCGATGAGAACTCTCGGCGTGGCGTGTACCTCACCTACTACCGGGTCGAAATGGAACGCGCCGGTTGTACCCCACACGACGCCAGCGAAGATAGTCCACGCACCGATGTGGAGGTTTGGCTGCTAACCAGTTATAAACGTCTGCTCCTGTGAACACTTACACCGCGGTCTGGCTACTCTTTTTATCAATAGTCATTAGATAGTCATATGCCGATTGAAACAAGCTCAGATGCTTGGCAGAGCGCGACTGAACCGCCAACTGCGGAAGAAATTGTGACGGATTTCCTGCGAAACAACCCCCATAAGGCATTCACGCTACGGGAACTCGCTAATAAAACCGATATGGCGGACTGGGACAGCGCATTAGAACGTTTTGAGGATAAGGAGAAGATGGATTCAGAGGATTTCTATGATAGGTACCCAATTGATGAAGACCATCCAACAGTCATCTCGGAATCGGGTACAACGAACGATTTCTATCTGAAAATCAGGCATTTGAGTCAGGTGGGAATTATCGATGTTCGTGAGGTAGATGCCACAGAGATAGAGACACCGTTTGAGGTTTACAGTAATCCTGAGGATCCCGGGACAGTCTTGGCGATCGCGTATACTGCTGATAGTTAGGTACTATGTGGCGGTAAATGTGATTTGAATTATGTTCGGACCCGGCAAGCCTAAGCCTCGGTTTCAGACCGACCAAGAGCTTGCTCAGCGTGTCCGTAACGTAGTTCCTGACCGAATTAATAGTGCCCTCGAAGAGCAATCTGATCGGGACTGTCCCACTCAATGCCTGTGTCACGACGTCGATCAGAGAAGGACTGCTGAACTGGTGAAGGAGTTCTCAAATGGTTTGGTCGATAAGACTGAGGCAGTGTATGTTCTCGAGTGCCAATGGAAAACTGTTTCTCAGAGAGTAGCCCGCGAAGAACTCCGTCTACAGAATGACGTGTCGTGGGTCGGCGAGGCTCAGAAAAACCAGCGGTTGGTCTATGTCGGCGTCTCAACGGATGTTCCGAGCCGTCTCTTGAAACACTCTCTTGGTAGGGGAGCTGGCGCGAATTTCACGCAGATGTTTCCTCCGACCAGGCTACTCTCAATTCAGTGGTTCAAACACGAGTCAGACGCGTACCGAGCTGAAGAACTAACCGCAGATATCCTCAGAGAAGAGACGCACAGTGGAGTCTACATCTCTCAGCCGGGATAGTCGACCGGGCGGAGTCCGATCCAAAATACGAGATATAAACCATGGTAACTGATAGTCCGGAGAAGTCGTTGGTTCAGATACTAATCGACCGCTCCGATACTGGCTTTGATGGGTTCCCAGTAGACCAGAGTGTCGTAGACCACCATCGCGAGAGTACTACTCACGATGTCTACGAAGATGAGTATGGACAGTATTTTGCTCACCCTCACGACTTCATCTCCACGAGAGCAGTAAACGGAAACCCAGCTGGGATTCTTGTTGGAGACGTCGACGGGCGGAATTGTATGGATCACCCGCATTCGGATCTGCCACATCCGATTGGGCTGTTCGTGAGGGAAGAGTATCGCTCACAGGGGATAGCAACGGAGTTGATTCATGGATATATGGACTTCGTTGAGTCGAACAGGTGCGTCATCGACTGCGATACGGCGCTTGTTTCACTCTACGAACGGTTCGAATACGATATGATCTACCTCCAAAGCTATAAACGTGGGATGGACCCGACCACGGTCCCGTGGCCGCCTGAATCAAGACAAGTCGACGTCGACGCCTCCAACTCACCGAAACACGATATTCCATTCGCCAAGCAGGATAAATTGGGATCTGTTCCTGAGAAGCGCTTAGAGTCAGGTGTACAGATTCGGATTCGGCAGGATCAAAGCGTGGCTCAACAGTGTGCTATCGACATCCAGATGCCGTACAGAGACGAGGGAGGTAGTGGATATACTTCTTATGTGCTTACGGCTGAAGCGATCTCGAAGATAGATGACGTAGTAAGCGGTTACACGAGTCAATCGATAGGGAGTGGTGATTTTAGCTCTATTGGGTGGTTGATGCCGGATGACGCGAGAACAATAGCAGATGAGATTTATCCAATTCTAGCTGACGGGTCCAACCTAGAACTCGATGATCGGCTGTGAGCGTTGCTCTGATTAGTCGGCGTGCTCGGCTGAACACTGCCCGCGCCGATAACTGACCTGTGTACCGCGATTTTGCCGATCTAGTGGCACAGAATGGCTAAATATAGTGTTGCGTATGTCTGGGAATCGTGTTCGGAGCCCTCTATAATATCAGATTACAACCAATAGTGTTTCAAAACTCGAATGAGCAAATTGCGACATGTACGATCTCACTGGCTTTCAGCGCGATCTGCTGTACGTAGTTGCCGGACTTGATGACCCCCACGGACTCGCGATCAAAGACGAGCTCGAGGACTACTATGAAAAAGAAATCCATCATGGTCGGCTCTATCCCAACCTCGACACGCTCGTTGAGAAGGGACTCATCGAAAAAAGTCAGCGGGACCGACGGACCAACGAGTACAGCACTACTCGCCGGGGTACTAGAGAGATCGAAGCTCGGACTGAATGGGAAGCCGGGTATATTGACCACGACAGGTGAGCGAACCGCTGTGTTCGAGGACTGTTTGACTCTAGTATTTCGCGCTCTTCTCGCGAGAGATCCACTTAGCATCACTAGGCATCGTAGAAAGAGTGTTTTAGATTAATATTATGGAAGTTACAAGGCTAAAACCCCGCCCTTCAGGGCGGGGATACAGCCGACAATCCCTCCAGTAACTACGTTCGATGGCACTTCCGGATATTCCACGTCTCAGTCGTTACTTTTAATATTAAATTTTTCATAAGTCCTTAAGAACACAGTCCGATGCTGGAGACAACCCGCACCTATCTAGCAAAAATCGTCAACCACCAACAGGTGAGTGACGACCTCGATGACTGCGGGCACTCAGCATCCAAACTGTGGAACGTCGCCCGCTACCACATCCAACAAGAATGGGATGACACGGGAGAGATTCCGTCCGAAGCTGACCTCAAGCGCGAATTAAAAGACCACGAACGATACAGTGACCTCCATTCTCAGTCAAGTCAGCGCGTTCTTGAAGAACTCGCTGAGTCGTTCAACGGTTGGTTCAAAAAACGCAAGAACGGTGATACAGACGCGAATCCTCCCGGTTATCGGAAGCGAGGCGACAACCATCCACGCTCCACCGTGACGTGGAAGCAGAACGGCATCAAACACGATTCCAAGCACAACCAACTCCGTCTGAGCAAAGGGTTCAACCTGAAGAACCACCGTTCTGACTTCATCCTCGCAGCGTACAAGACTCGACCGGACGTGACTGTGGAGAACATCCAGCAGGTTCGAGCCGTGTGGAACGGCGACCGCTGGGAACTTCACCTCGTCTGTAAAGTCGAAATTCCCGTCGGGGACGCACCCGGCGACAACACGGCTGGAATCGACCTCGGTATCAGCAACTACCTCGCCATCGCCTACGACGACGGTGACGCCGAGTTGTATCCGGGGAACGTCTTGAAGCAGGACAAGCACTACTTCACCCGCGACGAGTACGACACGGAGGGCGATAACGGGCCATCGAAGCGTGCGCTCCGTGCCCGACAGAGACTCTCGCGTCGGAAAGACCACTTCTTACACGCCCTCGCCAAACACATCGTTGAGCAGTGTATCGACCACGAAGTCGGTCGCATCGCCATCGGTGACTTGAGCAGGATTCGTGAGGACAAAAACGGTGACTCGCGGAACTGGGGGAAGCGCGGGAACAAGAAACTCCACGGATGGGAGTTCGACCGCTTCACCACGTTGCTCGAATACAAGGCTGAGGAACACGGTATTCTCGTTGACCGCACGAGCGAGCGAGACACGAGCAAGACGTGTTCGTGTTGTGGTCGGAAGCGTGATGCGAATCGCGTGGAGCGTGGGTTGTACGTCTGTGAGTCGTGCGGAGCGACGATGAACGCAGACGTGAATGGCGCAGTGAACATTCACAGAAAGATAACTCAGAGTCCTCCCACTGAGGATATGAGTAACGGTCGTTTGGCACGGCCAGTAGCCTACCTGTTCAACCAAACCTCGGGGCGTTTCGCACCGAGCGAACAGGTGGGTTGCGAATCTTAATATCCCAACGCTCGGGAATCCTCGCCCTTCAGGGCGGGGAGGATGTCAAAGTTAAGGTTAAGATTAACTCATATCGTTCCAATTGCCGAGCTATACTTGGAATCTGTTCGAGAAGGGCATCAGCCGGGCAGTAGCTCAGACAGGCAACGGACAGTTTTCTAGGTCTCGTCGATGACGACTCCGACGACGAGTAGTACGGCACTAGCCACATCTGAGTATAGCCTCACCGCTGACAGAGCGATCGCTCGATGTTGCCGTCATGGATACTATCTGTTGCTTTGCTATTGTTAGGGTTTTCCCTAACACTTATCGGAACAGGGTGCGTCTACACGTGTGTGGATGAGCGATGATGTCACCGTACTTGAAGACGAGATTGAAGCCTACGCCGACGGCACCGTTGCGCGGGTACGCGTGCTTTCAGTCCCGACCTCAGACCGGTTCGAGGACGGGATCAAGTACGCCTACCACTACGGCGAAGCCGGCGCAGATGATCCGATCATCCGGTTCGACAACCACCACGGCGTCCACGAACTCCACCTCGGCGGTGAGACCTTCGAGATCGACTACCCCGGCCTTGCGGAGATCTTCCGCGCCTGGCGGGCGGCGCTCCCAGAAGAGAAGCGCAACGACTGGTAGCCCGTTCAAGTACGTGACCGACGTACAGACCCGCGACTAATTCCGACCCACAACCCCACACTCACCCATGACCCAGACACTCCACGTTCAGATCAAGTCCGCCGACCGTAGCGACCTCGAAGAGCGCCTCGAAGCGATCGACGCCGGCAAAGATGTCGACCCCAGCGAGCCGACGCTGTCAATCGAGAATCTCGAAACATTCGGGCGCGTCTTCCGCTCAACCAATCTTGAGCTCTTGGAGGCGATCGTCGAACACGAGCCAGAGAGCATCCGCGAGCTCGCTCGCCTCGTTGATCGGAACCCACCAGAGGTCCTCGACAATGTAAACGAGCTGGCTGACTACGGCCTCGTCGAACTCGAGGAAAATGGCCGAGCAAAGCGCCCAGTTGTGTGGTACGACGAGATCGACGCGGACCTCCCGCTCACGACTAAGTCCGGACAGGGCCCGAAGGCGAACGCCTGACCCAACGAGGGCACACAATGGGCGACGACGTCGATCCCGAGGATCCGCGCCCCAATGGTCACTAACACATGGAGCGTATCAGCGACGAAGACTAACTCTCTGATTGACCAGCTGAAGGCAACCGAACTGCCCGATGTCGACTACGTGGTTGAGGCCTCGGCGATCGTGAGAAGAGATCCAAGCAGAGTTCGAGAGAACACGGAGCCGGGTGCGAACGAACTGCTGTCGGAAGTGGAGGTTGTGAGCGAGTTCTCACCACGACGACGGCCCCTCACGGTCGAGGTACTCAAGGGTGCGCGATTGTCCTCGCTGACCATCCAGTTCGCAGATTTTTCATTTCACACCTGTGCGCTCTTGTCTCCGTTCGAGGATTGGTCGTTGAGCTGTTCAGCGTTGAGTTCTCCATCTAGGTAGCGTTCACCCTCGGTGGTGATCGAGTAGACTCCGTTACCAAGCTCCGTCACAAGCCCGTGGTCCTTCATCCGGTTCAGGCGCTTGGAAACTCCTGACTTACCGATATGAATATACTGGTGATCGGAAAGGGGTGTAGGGGACGTAGGCCCTTCATCACGGATAATCTCAAGAATTCGGTCATCCCAGATGGTCATCCAGTCAGCGCTCTTCCTCATAGACACAAGGTTTCCTTGAGGAAACTTCGTTCCACGCAAAAGCAACGATCGGAAACTTAGGTGCCAAATAGAAACGTCGTTAACTTTAAGACACGCTGTTTCTTACCGTGGACTACGGGGCCCGAGTGACGAACCCTCGGCTCGCGATGAAATGTAGGAATCCCGGTCGCGGTGCTACAACACCCGGCCGGGTCGGGTTCTGTGCTGCGACACAGAACCATGCTGACAATAGCAACTATGGGGCTTAAGCCCTACGCGACGACCGGAGATGTAGCACTCCAGAAATCGACAAGCGGTTGTATAATCCAGGTCCCCACACTTGAACACGGTAATTCAGGTCGTATTAGTGTAAGAGACTTCAAAGGGAATCCTGGAGGAGCCGCATGAGCGCGACGACCGACGTCGATGTCGTCGCCGGGCTCACCGCCTTCCAACGAGACCTCCTGCGTGCGCTCGCGAAGACTGACGAGCAGAGTGGGCTCTCACTGAAAACGGATCTCAGAACCTACTACGGCGAGGAGATCAACCACAGCCGCCTGTACCAGAACCTCGACGAACTCGTCGCACACGGACTCATCAATAAACGCCGACGCGACGGACGCACCAACAGCTACAGCCTTACTGCGGCGGCAACTACCGCGCTCGAAGAACGCGACGCATGGGTGAGGGGTGAGACAGCGTGAATCGCACCCAGCCACCGTATCTCCGCTTTGACGCCCGCGAGACCCTCACCGGCGACCTCGACGAGATCACCGTTCAACAAGCGGTCGAGGTTCACGCATGATGAAGAAGCTCTGGCGGTGCCGCCAGTGCGACCGGCTCGTCAACCGATTTGTGAACGGGTGGGTCTGCCCGCAGTGTGGGTGGTACTGTGGCCAATCGATCGCCAGCGTGAATCGGGGGCCATGAGGCGGGACAGTCAGCAGCCCGCCGACGCACCCGTAGGTCCCCTCACGGACGAGACCATCGTAAGCCTCGATCAGCTGTCGCTTGCGTCCACGTCGGGGGCGTGTCAACACTGCGGGCGCACGTTCACCGAGGGCGACGACGTCGTCGCATACGTCCACAAGCCGGCCGAAAAGCGCACCCACGAGGTCGGCCACTGCGTGTGCGCACATACCGAACACCGCCAGCAGGAGGTGTTCACGCTCGGCGTCCACGAACTCCTCGTCGCCGGGCGTATCGGGATGGCCTCAGACGCCGCGACCCAATCCACGTGGCCGATTCTCGTCGAGCCAGTCCCGCTAGGCATGAGCGTACCAGCGACGACGACGATCCGCTGGCTCCCGCCCGAGACACCCCTCGCCGAACGGGTCACGCCGACAGCGACTCAACGGCAGCGACGGCGCGAGGCGCGGGCGCAGGTGACGGTCAGTAACCCAGCGGCAACGGAGGGTGATGACTAATGCGGTCACCACCCCGCACTGAGCTCCCTCAACACGGGAGGACTGGCTGCCACCAAACGCGTCAGTCCAAACAGCCAACGGTAGATCCGGACGCCATCCACGCGACGATCGTACACCTTCGTCGGGCGCTCACCGCGAGCACCACTAGTGACGCGGCCGGCGTGAGGGCCGCCCTCCTACGAGCCACGCGGACTATCGACGAGACACGCCATCCAGATATCGCGGCCGCAATCCGGACTGCCCGCGGTGTCGATCCAGTCTCGCGAACGGTCCGCCAGTACATCCGGCAACTCCTCCGGCGGCTTGTCGCGGTGGTCAACTGCTGGGAGCCAACAAAGTAATGCCGGCTCCCAATCAGGCCCAGAGCGGGCGCTTCCAGCCCGCCGGCCAGGGCCACGAGCGTGGCGTCCATCTTGTGGGCCCAACCACACAGAATGACGCCGCCGGGATCCACTGTGGAAGCGTCTCGCCCCGGCTGACCGAGTGGATACCCGAACTCCTCGACCAGCTTCGTGAGGCGACCACAGAAAGAGTCCGAACCCAGACACCCCACACCAACCCGTGGCGGGCGAGTACGTCACTCCTCGATACCACCCTTCCGGAGTGGAATTCTCTCGAGAACACGTGGGACGATGCGACCGCCGAGGCCGTCGCGTACACGCAGGCGATTACCGAGTTGGCGCTCGTCGACGGCGACACCGTGTCGTCATATCACACGCAACGCCGTGACGAGTTGCGTGACACAGTTCATACAGTCGGCACCGGCCGCGGCGCGGTCAACGCCGGGCTTGGCGCACTCGCAAAGGGCCCAGTCGCGCTCCACCGCGAATTCGACGCTACTCCCCGAGCGATCACCCTCGCACTCGATGGGGCGGCGTGGACCGATCTCACCGACCGCCGAACTGGCGTCCGCGCGCTCGCAGCCATCGCGGTGCTCGCAGCCGGGTTCGACGTTCGAGTTGTCGTCTCTCCCGCGCTCCAGCGGCACCTCACCAGACGGTACCCACAGTGGTGTGAAATCCACCTCGATCTTACGCAGAGCCGGGATGGGTCCCACCCTCATCCCCACCGCGTTCAGTCCCACGAGCCGACCACCGACGAGCGCCACCCCGCCTGGCAAGCGCTCGATGGGCTCGAACGCACACCGGGGAAACGACGCCTCCTCACCAATCTCGACGCCACCACCGGGCGAACCTACCAGGATCTCGAAAACGACGACGCGATCGACATTGAGGCAGGGACGGTCAGCCGGTACATCCTTGATCTCGAGACGCGTGGGCTCGTCGACGTCGACCGTCGAGGCACCCACCACAGCGTCACACTCTCTGAACGCGGTCAAACGGCCGTGGCTGGGTATCTCGACGCCGCCGACGACCTCGTCCATCCCGAACAACGCCGACTGACTGACGATCTTACTGCGACCACTCACGATGTCACAAGTACAGTGTCGCCCCGCCGGGGGGACCCCACAGGTGACACCCCACCCTCACTCGAGGAGTGGCTGGCGGCGACGGGTGACCCCGACGCCGACGGGGAGTTCGTCCAGTGGCTCAGGGGGCCCGACACCGTCGATGAAACCCACCTACACGACCGGTTCACAATCCCCGCCCAGGACGATAGCGTCACGCTCGTCGATGACACCCCAACCCCGTTCGATGACGGCCGGGTTGGGTATCTGAGCCACATCTCCGGCGAGGCGCAGGTCGTCCTCCAGTGGGGTGGGCCCTTAGCAACCCTGGGACGTCTCGCGGCTGTCTTACTCAGCGATAAGGCGCTCTCGAAGATCCTGACGCCGTCGCGATTTGGCCGCGCATTCGAAGCAATCCACCGCGGTGATCTCGAACAAGACGCCCCACGAGTGCTGTGTCGTGGCCACCAAGTTGGCTGGTACAGCGAAGACGAACACACCTACGAGGCGTGGCGTGAGCGCATTACGACCGTCCGCGATACGCTCCTCGCTCGTGTCGCCAAACACACGAACAGTACCAATACCGCCGCCCGCAGCGAACTCTTCGAAGATCTCCACGGGCTGGTCGCCTCGGCTACCCACCTGTATCACGCAATCGATGTTGATCTCACGACCACGATCAGACTCCCGGACACCGAGGCGCTCACCAGAAACTCGACGCAACGCCGGCAGCTCTGCACGTTCCTCGCGAAGACGGTGCCCAAACAATCGGTGTATGGCGTTCACTCGGGCTACCGCATGTTGTTCGAAGACCGCCCGCCCAAACTGCGGCGGCGGCTCCCATACGACGTCGGGCCCGACGCGACGATGGATCTGACGATGTCGTGGGTGCTTGCGGGTCCGACAATCACCGACCTCCGCGATTCGATCCAAGAGGCGCTCACGTCAGAGCTCACCGCGGTGCGAGAGGCGATCGCGGAGGGCACCGAAACCGTACCCACACTCTCGATTCCGGTCGTCGACGGGACGACCTACCCCGCCATCCGGCGGGTGATCGACGAGATTGTGATGACCCACGACGCCCAGTGGACATCCCGCGAGCGACAGCGGCTCGTGCGGCTCTGTCTACGCTCGTTCGGCCCGGCGGACACCACGCGACGTGCGTGTCCGTACGACGTCGTGGTGAGCCTGCTACGCGCGCTGAACGAGTCCCAATCACCGACGGTGGCTGCGGTTGAACGGGCGGCGGCGACGCTCTCTGGAGAGCGATTCCGCCCAGATCTCGTGCCAACGGCGACGGCGTTGTATGCGACCCTGCTTCGAGCCGACGAGCCGCTTGGTCGCTCAGAGTTACTCGAGCGGGCTGGCATTGCGGCCAGCAGCTATGACCGCCGGATTGGTGCTGTCCAAGCGCTCACACGCGTCCAGGCCGTCCAGGTGGATGGCCACCGACGCTGGGTCACCACCGACGAGCCCGGTCACGCCTCACCGCAGCCGTCGCCGTACCCCGGTCACCCCCATTCCTGGCTCCCGCTGTTGACGCATCGCTCACGAACACATTCAGTCGGTTTCGCCCCCACCCTGTGGGTTCCACTTCGAGTCGGCTGGCGACACCCACATCGAATCCTCACGCGGGATCAACAGGCCCCGACTGTCACTTGCTTTGACACCGCCCTTCCGGTGAACCAGTGGCGACTGCGCTGGGAGGACTACACCGCAACCACTGACGCACAAACTCACCACAGCCATCGACCGGCCGCACTGCTTGAAACCACTACCCATGAACCACGCATGACACCACAATACTACGCACCGACCGCATCGCTTCTCGACCACCGACGTCCCCTCTCACCGCGGGGTACGTCACAGTGAGGCGCCCAGCAACCGATCGTACAACCGACGCCATCCGCGAGCGCCCGCTCACCAAAGAGGAGACACAAATCTGCGTCGCCCTTTGTGAAGAGGGCCGTTCAGAACTCACACCCAGCGTCGAACAGCGGAATAAGCGCCTGTGTCTCGCCGTGTCCAATAACGATGAGTAACGCCACAAGTACACGACTGAAGGTGGTTAGAGTAATCGACAAATACGACCTCAACGGCATTGGCGACCAAATGGTTGCGGAGTGGACAAAGCCCGAGAGTACCCGACGCTCTTGTCGTGAACTCGCGGAATTCTTCAACATCCGTGTGCTCGATGCAGCACTCCGCGAAGCGGGTATCATCTGGGATAGATCACTTGTGGAGGAGTGTGCCGCGATCATCAAAGACAAGGAGAAACCGCTGACAGGATTTGATCTCGATAGTAGGGGAGTAGACACCGACGAAGTCGGCGGAGACATGGTGTCGTATCAATCAATACACACGTATCTGACAGAGTATCGTGATACTGAGTATGAGCGTGAGATCGATGATATCCACTCGCGAGTTGCGAGTTTACAACAGATCGAGACAAAGACAGAGACGATTGCTACTAGGATTATCTCACAATCTGTATCCCACAACCAAGTACACGGAACAGAGCCTGAAATAGAGGTCACGACGGAATGTATTTGTAAAACATGCGGGACCAACACCGAGATGTCGGTGTATCTGCGAAACGGCGGCTGTCCTGCCTGTAGCCGGTCGCGTTAATTTCGCTCATTCTTCTTTGTCAATTTTATTGAAATACTCAGTGAGTGGTGGTTTCTCGGAGAATTACTGAATTCAACGCGGGGGGTGTCAAGGTGATGACGGCCCTGTGTCCCCTCCCTACTCGAACCCTCCGGTCGCTCCTTGAGGAAGGGGACTTAGCGCCTACAAACTGTTAATCACAGTACCCGGGTCAGTTCGTGTATACCGTCTGTAACTATAGTCATGGTTGAGTCGTCGACCTCCGCCACACGCTTGGTGATCTCTTGGTGGGGAAAGACATGCAGCGACCACGGACTCACGTAACTCGGATACGTCTTCAGTTCGCCTTCGGTGAGCGAATCTGCCGTCAGTTTAACTGCTGTCTCCCGCTCGGTCGACGTGATGACCGCAACCGTATACCGATCGCCGAAGAACGGTCGGTTTCGATTCGAGACGACGAGATACGGTCGGACCCCGCTTTTGAACGTTGCTGGCGCGAGGGTGACACTACTTTGTGCGTAGGCCATCCTACGCGTTCTCTCCTAAGTCCGGCGCGGCGTCGGCCCACTCGTCATCGTCGCCGTAGGCGTCATCGCCGTACTCGGCCTCGATCTGCTGGAGGCTCACTACGTTCGCAATCTCCGAGGCGGCGACGTCCTCGGCAGCCGCCCAGTAGGAATCAACCTTCTGAACGAGGTCCTTCTCTCGGAGCCGGGAGAGGGTCTTGTGGACGCTGGAATACGGAACGTCGGTCAGTTCCGTCAGTTCCGTGGGGCTGAAGCCCATCTCGGGATGGTTAAGCAATACTGTGAGCAGTTCGTGGGCGTTCGTCCCCGGCTTAACTGGGGGCGTGTCCCCTCCGCTGGAATCGATTCTGATCGGCATTAGTGTCTGTCTATGTCAGTATTTGTCTGAAAACGTCATAAAGCTGCTGCCGTCGGAATACACACGTGATCAAAATCTGTACCAAGCGAGGTAAACTACCCCTGCCTACTCGCCGCCTTCGGCGGCTCATTGAGGAAGGGGGCTTACCGCCTACATTCAGCTAAATTTCTGTTCCTGCTGAACAATTAAGCCGTTGCGGGCGACTCTGAGCCTTCGTCGCGGCCCAAACCGAATTCGACCTCAGGACGGACCGTATCATACGGAACGTACGGCTTCTTTGCGCGGCCGTCCTTCTCGAAGTAGGTGATGTCGTACTCTGCCAGTAGGTGGAGATCGTCATGGACATCGTGAACGTCGCGATCGAGGCGGGCAGCCAAGGCTCGGATGCTTTCGGGTAGGTTCTCGATAGCCTGTTCGAGCAGTTCCATCCGTCGGTCGGTGAGCAACTGCCGAAGACGACCACGGTCTTCGAAGTTGACGACGTTCGGGACCTCCTCTCCGTCCTCCCACCGCTCGGCGCGCTTGATAGCCGCCGCCTGCGCCTTCTCGGCCGGGAGCGACGTGATGCGGAGGGTCTCCATAGCGGTCGCAATCTCCATCTGGGCGGATTCGGGGCGGCACCCTCTTCAGGAGCCAGGGATCGACTCATCCGACCCAACGAGGGTGCGGACACGACGCGCAAGAACCGTGGGCGGGAACTGTCCAGACACCGACCTTCGGACACACCCGAACGTTTCGACACTGGCGTGAATTGTCGCTGCCGATCCGAGTTCCTGCTGGAGGATGTGCTCGTAGGCGGCGATCTGGAGTTCGTATCGCGGTTTTGTTGCGTCGACGTCGTCAGTCAGCGCAATCTTGAGATCGGCCAACTGCCACTCGCCTCCACCCAGATTGATGAGGATATCAGCTTCACCATGAACTTCAACCTCAATATCGCCAGCAGTCACGAGTCCGCTCAGGTCGTGGTCGACGTAGACCGCCTCCGCCGCTTGGATCTGGGCCCACAGGTCGGACGCTAAGAAGTCTGGGACGACCGACGTGTGGAAGAAGCTGACGAGGCCACCACGCTCAGTATCTGGCAACATCTCGATCGACTGCGGCGTCACCTGTTCCATCGCGTCCCGAAGTGCGGTATAAATCAGCGTACTCCACGCATCGATCTCGGTGTCCGGCACGTCCATCTCGATGAGGGTGAGTAATGCGTCGTGGAGACAGGTCCCGACGGCCTCTGGCCCAAGCGTCTCGAACGTGATCGGGAGGCTGTCGGCCACCGTCTCAGTTTCGGTATGAATGGCCTCGTCGAGGAGGTGGGCACCCATGGTGGCGTCGACGTCGTCAGTCAACGGATAGGCCGTACTCGGGTCGAGAAAGCGTGGGACCCACAACTCCAACTGGTCGCGTCGAGGCGGGACGGCACCCGTCACCGATAGCGGCGTGTCGTACATCTCGCGTGTTACACTGCCGTCGACGTCATTTACACCGATCGTGAGATCGCCGGCACTGGACGGTTCGTCGATCGCATACGTGGCTGT
The DNA here is from genome assembly GCF_055389685.1 of Halorubrum ejinorense. Taxonomy (NCBI): domain Archaea; kingdom Methanobacteriati; phylum Methanobacteriota; class Halobacteria; order Halobacteriales; family Haloferacaceae; genus Halorubrum; species Halorubrum ejinorense. Next base: position 188,309 of record NZ_AP043776.1, on the reverse strand, counting down.
CCGTCCAGGCGAAAACCCGAGTGTCTCAGACAGGGTATCGAGCCAGCGATCACGCGGCTGTGCCGTGCCGGGCAACGTCTTCGGAAGCGGGATGACGAGATGGTCACGTGCCCGAGAGAGTGCCACATACAGGAGCCGCCACGCCTCCGCACGCTCGTTGGCTGCGACTGACTGGAACTGGTCAGGACCAAGCAGGTGCGGGGCCCCACCGGCGGCGTCGTCGAGCCAGTGCTCGGTCGCCCACCGCAACCCGATATCGCGTGGTGCAGCACCCTGTCTATCTCGACCGTCACCGCCTGGCGTGTAGAGTCCCCCATCGAATGGTGGCAGTTCGATATCGGGTGCTGTCTTGACGTTCGTCGGCGGGGCCAACGCCGCAACGCCACCCTGCGTCATGAACCGCTGAGAGAACGGGCCAGTGTCCCAGAGCTTGAAGCCCGGCGTTGCGAGCACAATCACGTCGTCTTGATCGCCTTTGAGCCGATGAACTGTGCTAAAGACGACATCGGGATCAGTGGTCACACTCGGGATATCTGGCCCCTTGCGTGGGGCCGCCCGAAACGGCGCAAGCAGGTCACCGAGGGCGGCTGGTGGGTACTGCGTGTCAGCTTCCCAGTCGGCGACGGTGCTCGTGAGCGCGTCGAGCGCGGCTACTCGTTGTGCTGCCGGCAGCTCGGTGAACTGGTCGCCCGGGTCGGCTCGAAGCGCGAGTTGCTCGATGATGTCTTCCAGATACACCGACGCTGGAACGCGACGGAACCGGCCCAGCTGATCGCGAAGATCGCGCAGGCCACAGAGGATGTCTCGGGTTTCGGCGTCGAGGTCGTCGGCCGCACAGATGACGTCAAGGTCGTACCCAGCCCGCTCGAAGCAGTCGTGGGCTGCTGTGAAATCGAACGGCGAGTCAGTCAACAACGCGCGTGTCTGGGCCCGATCGGTCGGCGCAGTGAGCCAGTCACAGACGGCGAGGACCGCCTTGACCACGGGACACGCAAAGAGTCTCGAACTCGCGTTTTGTACGGTCAAGCCCGCGGCCTCGAACGCGTCTTTGTACGCGGCCATCCGCGTTCGCTTTCTGAAGACGACGGTTATCGACTGTGGCGACCCGGTCTCGTCAGTTAACGTCCCATCAGCGAGGCCCTGTGCGATGTACGTTGCAAGGATGTTCGCCTCGCCAGTACGGCCGTCGGGGTTGACCCACCGTGCCGTGTCGGGCGCTGCCCCACCGGTGAACGCGGCGATGTGGATGCTCGGGTCGGCGGTTGGATCCCGAGATGCGTCGAGGCCGGGGTAAGTCGCCGCAAAATCACTGAGCCCCCCGCGAGTTGGATCGTCAAAGACGGGCCGCATGATGGTGTTGATGCCGGCGGCGATGTCCGGGGTTCCACGATAGGTTGTTGCGGCTGTCACCGTCGCATGGGTGTCCCAGTCGATACCGAGATACTGGCCCTCGCGACAGGCGGTCGTGAACAGCGACGGATCGGCGTGCCGCCAGCGGTAGATGCTTTGGAGTGTATCGCCACACGCGAGGACGCGCATCGAGGGAGTAACAAGCTGTGACAGCGCTGCGTGCTGGATAGTGGAGACATCCTGTGCTTCATCGATGATCACGCTATCGAGCCGCGCGTGGTACCGCTGACGAAGGGCTGTGTCCTGGTCGGTGGTTGGCCCATCGCCATCGACTGGCCAGTCACGCTTGAACACACTGGTAATGAAGAAGGCGACATCGGTGTGAGAGACCACGCTATACTCGCGGATCAGGGCTCGGTACTGCTCGCGGTACGCTTCAAGCACATCCCCAAACGCTGTCAGCGTCGTGTCCCATGCGTCATAGAGGCGCTGGTCAGCAGCCACAAGATCTGCCCACTCCGCTGCTGAGAGGGCCGCGTCGGTGTCGGCTGCGGCGTCGGCGTCGACGATGTCTGCGATCGTCGCCACGATATCCGCACGACCGCTGGTTCGTCCCCCGGGATACACTGCCTCTTGTGTGGTACGGAGTTTGCGTTCGAAGGCGGCCGTGGTGAGTCGCTGATCGCGACAGTACTTGACGGCGTCAGTGAGCATCTCCGCAGGAGTGGCTGACCAGCCGTCATCCGGATATGCTGCTTCCAACTCGGCGATCGCGTCTGCGTGGGCCGGATCGGCAGCGACGGCGTCGTAACACGCTTTATGAACCGTTTCCAGCAACGCCTTATTCCCGATCGATGGCGTCTCCTCGAACCCCAGGTCGGTGGCCAGCTCCCCGAAGACGTCACGCAACACGCTGTCGACAGTGCCGATAAACGGTGCGTTCCGGACCCGCGCCACGAGATACGCGATATCTGACTCGGTGAGTGACGCTGCCTCGGGGATCAACTCATGATCCACAATCTCCCGAATGTGCTCACAGACACCGGGTCCGATCGCGGCCGCCTCATCGGTGGTAAACGACATGACGGCTACGCTCTGGGCGGGAGTCCGATCGCCACTAACGTACCGCCGAATGATGGTTTCGGCTGCGATTCGCTGCATCGTCAGTGATTTGCCAGCGCCGGCGACACAGTTCATCGTAAATAGTCCCGACTCGGCGTCAACGAATCGGTCTCTGATCGTTGCTTGTGCGTTCCGGAGTGTCCGTGGGTCGTCGTCGTTACTCATGAGGTGTCTCGGTGGGTGCTGGGTCAGACGCCCCACTCGCAGAGAGGAGCGCGGCAATCGGCTCAGGAAGCTGCGGTGTCGTGCTCACCAGTTGGGTGCGGGCCTGCTCGGAGACAGTCTCCATCTCGAGTGATGCAAGAAACGGCGAGGGGTACACAGCACCACCGTCGGCGGTCTGTGTGTACCGCGTCACGATCACGCCGCGCTCGGCGGCACGCATCGCATCGGCGAAGTGATCGCGATCACGGCCGTTTCCCCACGCGGTTCGCGGCGCAACGATATCTGTCTCACCAGCCCCAGCGAGAACGGCTTCCTGGAGCTCTGTGGGAACAACGCTGTCAATCTGTGCCGGCCACTCGGCTGCCGTCGCGCCGACCGCGATAACGAATGGGACAGACAGCGCCCACACGTCGTTTGCCTCCATAATGTCGATGGCCCAGGCATTCGAGTGTTCACGGCGGCCCGGGCGTTGTGTCGCCAGCAGCTCACACAGTTCTTGTACAGCCCCCCACGATCGGGAGACAGTCCCGTCAGCAAGCCACTCGTCGTATTTGTGCGTGACCTGCTCGACGAGCCGGGTGACCCTGACTGTTGCTCGCGCGGCCGTCTCCGTCGCCATGAGCGCCGGTGAGTCCGCCTGCTGGCGGGCGGGCACGCTCGTCTCGCGATACGCGTCGATCGACGCCCCCAGAACGGTTCCAACTGTCTCGGGTGTTGGCTCGCGCTCGGCATGCGACAGTAGCCAGTCACAGTAGGTTATGAGTCGCTCGTCAGTGGTGTGTGTCTGTATCGTCTCGGCCCACTCGGCGATCGATCGATGTCCGGGGGGAAGGGCCTCAAGAGCGGCCTGGATCGTCGACTGTTCGAGTGGCCAGCCGGCTGTATCCGTGAGTGGTGCCCACCGCTGCGCCAATGGTTCCAACAGCGTTACAGCAGCGACGTCGCCGGCGCCAAAGAGCGTACAAAGCGCCGCTATCAGCGCGTATGGTTCGGTGCGGGTCACGCGCAACTGTGTCCAAAACACCGGCGTCACCCCGTACTGGATCGCTGCCCGGGTCAGCGGTTGTTCGTACGGATCAAGATCGCGAGCCACGACGACGATATCGCGGACGTCTACGCCACGATCGCGAACTTCGCTGATCGTCGCCATCACGGCACGCGCTTCCTCACGACGTGTCGGTGCGGGCAATTCGACAACAGGACATGACGGTGCTGGCAGCTCACCAGTGAGTGCCGTGCGGTGGGCGTGGGTCACAGATTCACCTCCCGCCCGGGATAGTCAATGGACAGGAGGTCCGGGAGTCGCGTTGTGAGGTACTCGCTGGTTCCGGGGCGGAGGTGGAGTTCGATATCTGCCGTCGTTGCTGTACAGAGGCCATGTAGGAAGTCAACTTCTGGTGCCGGGATGCTGCTCACACCGACGAGCGAGATCCGCTCGATATCGGGATAGCAATCGGTCCACACCTCGTCGCCGCCGATGAGGCGACGCGTCGCCCGTCTGAGGAGCGCCGTCTTCGAGACCGCTTTGACTGTCCGGTCGCGCAACCACGTCTCGACGGCGATGCCACCATCAACCAGTGTGGTCGCCTCGTCCGCGATGGGGGTCGCAAACTCGTCGGTGATATCGCGCAGCGCCGCAATCCGATCCGGATGGAAGTTCGTCATTGATTCGACTTCTGAACGGATCTGCTCGAGTTGTTGGGGACGGGTGTCTCGACGGGCAGAAAGCAGGGGACGGAGTCCCGGAGGCTGATCCGCTGTCTCCGCCGGAAGCGACTGGAGGAGCGCTAAGCGATCGACGCGATCGAGGCTCGTCGGGGCTGGGTCTGCGGCTCCAAGCAGTACTTCCGCAACGGTTTTCGGGTCGACAAATTCAAACGCGTTCTGTGGCTGTGTACGCTCTCGCAGCCGCCGTTGGAGGTTTCGTTGGTGGAGTTCGGTCGGCGCCAACACGAGTTCTGTCGGCGTCGCTGTGCGGTCAGCACGATTGAGAAGCCGTTCTTGCTCGCCACAGTACATCGAGATCTGCGAGGCAACATCGTCGTCAGTCGTGTGGAGGGGGTGTGTAGACATCAGCGAGATCGGGATGTGGGGTACGCCAGGGTGGATATAAGTCTCTCGCCCCGGAGCGGAAGTGGACCGATCTGTCGGGGTATTCTGGTCGTGGTGTTCGACTGTGGGTACCTCATGACAGGGGCACCATTTGGAAGGCCTCGGTGAAACGTAGGCCCCGAATCAGGAGTGCGATGAGGATTGACATCCTCCCCGCGCTAAAGCGCGAGGATTCCCCGAAGGGGATATTCAGGTTGCGAGTTTCCTCGGGCCTCAAGTACGCTTTCGCGTGGGCCGTCAACGGTCGCCACCGAGTTGTGACCAACGGTGTACTTTTCAGCGCGTGTAGCCCTGTCAACGGGGCCTTCCTCCCCGCAATCTGCGGGCGTCGAAGACGGCCGGCTATTCAACCAGCGAGGTAGCACGGTTCGCGTCAGCCGAACTGTTACGCCGTACATGGTTCACCCTCCCGTTGTGCGATGTTTTCCGAAGCGTTCAGATCGGCGTGGCGTCCCCGACCACACTCCGAACACGAAAAGTGGTCGCCATCACGGGTTCCCATCGAACCACACGCCGAACATCGCTGGCTGGTATGGTACGCATCGACCTGCTCAACACGAATGCCAGCCCGCTCGGCTTTGTATGTGATAAACTGTTGGAGTTGGTGGAAGTGCCACGAGTGGACACCCGACCACGAGCTGTTCTCGCGGATACCTTCGAGGTCTTCCATCCGAATCACCGGATTCTCGAACTGTTCCGCGAACGTGATGAGGCGACGGGAGAGTTTGTGATTCAGGTCTTTGATTCGACGCTGTTCTTTGTCACCTACACGGTTACGTGCGCGAAGCGCACCCGCTTCCGAGAGCGAATCGCGTAGGGAACGATATTTGCGCCGAACGTACTTTGCCTCACCACCCGACACGAGCATCGACTTGTCCTCGCCGTAGGCTGTCACAGCGAGGATGTGTCGTTCGCCAATATCGACACCGATCGGCGTCTCAGCCGACGTGCCGGCGTCGTATTCCACATTGAACGTACAGTACCAGTCGTCGCCGCGACGGTAGACCTGTAGACGGGTCTTGTCAGCGTCACCCTCCACCAGCCGGTCTACGGGGTCGGCAATGTCGTCGTACACCGCTATCGGGGTGTACCACCATTGGGAGACACACGGGAAGCCGACGACGACTGTGCCGTTCTCAGTCGTGTCGATTTCCCAGTTCTGGTTGTTGATGGCGAACGGTTGGCTCTCTCGGTAGCGAACCTCCCCGTCCTTGTTGTGGTCGGATTTCGCCTCACGGATGGCTTGGTTCTGGATGGCCGAGTAGAGGTCGTTGTCGATGCTGGCTGTGGTCACGGATTTCCCGAAGTCGCCGTTCTCCCATCCGTCAATACAGAATTGCTTGGTGTCACGGTAGAGTCGAGTGGCGTGTTGCCACTCTTTGCGCCGTGAGAGGGACGGGTTGTGGAACTTCGCGGTGACAGCCACCGTGACCATTACAAATGTAATCAGATATGCTATATTAAGTATCTGTTGGAATATCAGGCCGTGCTATCGTCGGTGGCCTGTATCATCGTTTGTCGGATTCATCCCCGCCCTGAAGGGCGGAGCTTTCTCCTTACACTTCCGTAACAACGTCCGACTAGCCCGGAATATTGATGTCGGTCCCATCAGCAACGAGGAGGCCATTCATTATCATGCGCTCCGGTCTGAGCTGACGAAACAACAGTTAGCTGCTTTTGAGGCGGCGCTCGAATTAGGCTATTACGCTGGGGACGATCAGGCCACCATTAGCGACATCGCTGCGTTTCTCGATGTTCACCACTCAACGGCGGGAGAACACATTAAACGCGCAGAGAACACACCTCTCTCGGAAGTTGGAAGGCATATGTTCCCCGACGTGGTCAACCAGGGCACGCAGCCTGAGACATTACGGAGTGACCCCTCAGAGTGTTAATCGCTTCACTGTGGTTTTACACAGATTCAATGAGAGTCAACGACTTCAGTTACGACAGAAGTTATCGGGCTGTTTCAATATATAATATCGGACAACTCAAACAGTCGAACATCGTCACGGGCGTCAGCGGTATTTTTGAGGTCGTCAGTGTACCCGGACCGGCTGAACAGGACGTACAGCGTCTCCCCGTCTGCTGGTTCTTCTGACCATCGGACTTCCGACGCTGTTCGATCAAGATCGGCGAGCACACCCTCACTCACAGGTTGGGACGCGAACTTACACTCACCAGCGACAAGCCCGGACTCAGTGAGACCGAGTACATCCAGTTCGTGTTCTTTGAACCACCACTGACCGACATCACTGAACCGTCGGTCAATGAGATGTGGGAGTGCCCGTTGGCAGAGTCGTTCAAACAGCGGACTCACATAATCAGCTAACTCTGGAGCAATTAATTCGTCATACGCAGTGTCGCCAAGTATCCGAAGCTGATCCTGATTGCCGTAGACGAACCGGAACCAGAACCGGAACAACGGCGCTGCGATACGATATCGGCCACGTTTCGAAGCTGTCGGTGACGCAGTGACTGGGATGTGGCGTTCAACAAGACGAAGCCGACGAAGCTTCTGTAGGTACGTGCTGAGTGACCCAGATTCTATCCCGGCCATGCCTGCGATTTCGTTCGGGGTCCGTCGTCCGTGAGCTAAGGCACGGAGAATACTGAAGTACGTATTCGGCTGTCGAAGTTCGGTTCGAAGGAGAAATTCCGGTTCAGAGTAAAGGAGGGACTGTTCTGAAAGGACCCCCTGCTGGACGTTCGTTCCTAACGTCTCATCTGGGTCTATCGTTTGGAGATAGTAGGGTGTACCCCCATAGATTGCCCACGTAGTGATAGCTGTCTCCGGGTCATAGCCTGGGAAGAACTTGCGTGCGTCAGCTACATCGAGGGGTTTGAGATCGATTGTTGCTGTCCGTCGCCCGTACAGTGGCGCGCTTCCTGAGAGCACCTTATTTTCCATTACACTGATCGAAGAACCGACCAAGACAAGCGTCATTCCCGTCTCTTGGAGCTTGGTGTCCCAGACTCGCTGGATTCGTGACGGGAGCGAGTCATCCTCCTCAATAAGGAATGGGAACTCATCGATTACCACAATCGCGTTCTCCTCACCGAGTGTTTCAAGAATCGCTTCCCAGTCACGGCGGACGTTCTGTAACGAGGGGAATTGTGCTGTGGCAGTTTCGACGAACTGTTCGAGTTGATTCTGTGCCGTGGACTCAACTGCTTGGTAGTATACAGCGTCTTCCTGATCAGCGATGGACTGGCGGACGAGCTCGCTTTTGCCGAGGCGACGACGGCCATAGATGACGACAAAGTCTGCGGTTTCGGACTCGTAGCAGTCCGTGAGTTGATCACGTTCGACGTCCCGATCCACGAATTGTTCCATACACCCGATTACAGCTCCGTCCAAATAGAAGTTCCGATTTTGGAAACCACGATTTCAGAAATTTAGATTTCTGTTTTAGCATAGGTGCGTGCTTCAGCACAACACACCCGAATATCTGAGCGTGTTCATTGAGCCGTGATTGAAGCCGAATATGGCCACAGGATTCGGGGTTTGCGGGGTGGAGAGAGTAAGTACGATCCCGGAAAGGAGAGGCCTACTCGCCGAGGTCGATTCCGAAAAATTCCAAGATCATTATTGCGACAGAGCTGGCCACGAGTGAGAGTACTGTTGCCAGAGCCATTTGACCGACCGTCGCCCATGAACCACCAAAGAAGAGCGCAATGATGGTCCATCCCACGAAACCAATTGCTCCAGCGATCATACCGAATAGAGAAAACAGGAGTACGGCGCCCGCAGTGGGAACGAAGATCAGCCCCAGCAGTCCGTAAAGCAGCGGGAGCAAGAGAGATTTTTCGCCGAAACTCCGAGCATACCCACCAACGGTTGAAGACGACAGAGAGGGTGGAGATACCGAAACAGACACCGACTGCGTGGGATTTTCGTCGTCGAAGGCCACTCGTCTGCTGACGAGTTCGCCGTCGCCACCAGTAACTTCAACGGTTGCTTCTGTGACATTCTCCGAAAACACGATCTCCGTCTCGTGATCCGCATCGTGGGCTCTCGTTTCGCGTACTGAGTCGTACGGTCGTCCCGTGTCCTCGGCGGCGCTGACCGTGACGTCAACGTCTGGTTCGAAAGAGGAAAGCCACCCGAGCAGCCCAGTCTGAGAAGTCTCAATGTGAAGTCTGCGCGTATTGTGGGCCTCGTTTTCCGGGACTTGACCGCGCAGTAAGAGGAGACTGGTTAGTTCCGATAATACAGGGTGGGAATCACTGGTAGACTCACCACCTCCAGAGAATCGACGAGTGAGGTGGGACGGAATATCGTATAAGACAGGCGATTTTGAGGTGTAGGTAGTTTCATGTGAACTGGTTTCTGCTTCGAGCGTCTCGAAATCCCTGCCGACGGCTGTCTCTGCTCCCCGGCCGGAATCGAAATTCTCCCGCCTGATCACTGCGACCTCGTCGTGCGACCCTTCGCTGGGAAATTTGGGAGCGGCCTTCCAGTCCCCATTCAGATCCTGATTTGTCGGGTGCATGAGGGCATGACAGTCAATACAGAGTCCAACGAGGTTCTCCAGTCGATTGGTGCCCCCGTTGGCTAGCCAATTGATGTGGTGGACGTGGCCGCCATTGCTCGTGTCACCGCCACAACGTCCACAGTGGCCATCCTGTAACCACCAGACCGCCCTCCGTCGCTCGCCCCAGTCCGGCGGGTAGTCCCCGTTTCCATAGTAGGAATTTTGTTCTCCGTAGTTTTCCTGCAGATTGAACCTCGGCTCCGCTCCGAACTTCTTCAACAGCGCCGACTCGTCTTTCAGCTCCGTTCTTATTTGGGCCATTATCTGTGATCGTATCCAGTGTGGTCGCTAGACGTCGATACCGCACCCACAACGGTGAGCGGGTGAAGTGAGCGTCTCATGATTCGACAGAGGCTCACTGGTCATCCCCATTCATTCGGGTCCGGGCATACGCAGCGCCGACAATACTCGTTACAGCAACCCCGATGCCAAATCCAGGTGTGGTTCCGGCGGTCGACTCCTCAGAGGACTCCCCAGCATCTGTCGACGCGTTGCTCGACTCTTGACCGTCTGAGGAAGTATTATTCGGCTCTTGGTCGTCTGTCGACGTGTTATTCGACTCCTGACTACGTTCTGTCTCGGTCTCACCGACGCGAACCGTCGTCGTCGTTGTTTCAACACGGCCTTTGTCGTCTATCGCTCGCAGGGTAACAGCGTACTCGCCGGGCTCGGTGAACTGGTGCGTAATCGTCTCGCCAGCCGCCGTCTCATCATCAGTGAGCTCCCACGTGTACGCTAGGATCGCTCCCACACCTGGTGCCGTTGAACTCGCATCAAAGGTGGTTTCGTTGCCAACCGTTGGCTGATCAGGTGTGTACTCAAAGGCCGGTCGAAGACCCAACTGCTGGCCGAACTCGCTGACATCCTCACCGTCGAGACTTCGCTGGTGGAACTCGACGATATCTTCGAGCGCCACACGGGGAGAGTGGCCGGCGCCCTCGTACACTTTGAATTGGGCGTCGGCTCCAGCTTGCTCGTAGGCCCGCTGGCAGGTCGGGAAACGGTCTGCGACCATCGCTTCTCCGTACACGTCCAGTGCGATTTCGCGCATCTCGTCGCTCCACGCGTCGTCGTACGGAATCGTGTCATTCCCGTCGTCTTCGCCCATGTAGAGAAGTTGGTTCGTTTCGCTCAGCGCGTCCAAATCAACAGACTCCCCGGTCAGCGCTTCAACATCGGCAATGCCGATATGAAAGTCGAGTGTGCGGTCGTCGGCCTCTTCCAAGGGGAGGATCGCGGTTCCATTGAGACCGCCAGCCGTCACGGAACGGACACGCTCGGGATGGAGAACTGTAAAGCGGTCAACGAAGTTGCCCGCGGCAGAAAACCCGTTCAACATGAGCTGATCGTCAACCGGATACGACTGATCGCTGAGGCGCTGCCGGGCGTCATCCGCCATGCGTAGCAACTGGCGGTCGACGCGTTCCAGCGGACCGTCCGAGATCTGCATCGTTTGGCGGTCCAGCGCGTGAACGTAGTGGCGCCAGTCAACAGGCTCAGACTCAGGTCGCGGGAAGACAGGAATCAAGAGTGGAACCGAAAGCCGATCGGCTATTGTCCTCGAGGTACCAACCTCGATCCGATGTCGTGCTGAGCGTTGCTGGACATCAAAGTCGTCCGTCGTCTGCCCGCTGTTATTCGGCTGGACGAGAATCGAAGCCTGTTGTTCATTTTCCCGTCGCGCCGGCGCGTAGAGGAAGTATGGGTAATTGAACCCGGCATCTGGATCAGGCTCGACGAGAGTTGGCTCGATCCCGGGTGCGAGGTTCGGCTCGCCGCTAACAGTGATACGCGCCGCCTCCCGTGCGATCCCCTGCCCATCGCTGTTATACAGGTTCGCGGTGACTGTCTCGGTCTCGGTTAGCGGTGGCTGAAGGTCCACCTCGTACTCCTCCGTAGCCGTCCCGGCGTCGAGCGAAATTGGTCCAGCAAGGGTGGTTGATTCAGAATCCAATATTCGGAACTGTGCCTCGACATCTGTTCGAACTTCTGCGACGGTGAGCCGAGTACCGTCGGTAGCTTGATCATCGAAAGTAATCGAAACGTCCGACGAGGTCTGTGCTACAACGTTAGTAGCGGTACCGAGCGTGGCAAGTCCGAGGACCGATACTCCGGCGCCTGAAACCACATCTCGGCGTTTCATCGGCTCTCACCTGCCGCGGGAACCACACACTGTGTGACTTCGTGTGCCACACTGCTCGGATCGCTGTGATTCCCATTCGGCTCTCCCTCAATACTGATCGGCGTGTGGAGTCCAACTGGTTCTGTCATCTACCTTGATTTGGCACGAGGAGGGTACTAAAACCACCCAATTATCTTATATGTATACGATTCGCTCGCTGCGAAGAATTACAAAATTGTAACGGAAGTCACTACTTCGTGCGAATTTCGATTCGGTGTCGTACCACGGTGGAAATATATGGGACCTGAAATTAACCCAGTGGGACTATTACCCCCGAACAGAATCACAAATTATGGATTCGAAAACCAACATATCACTTGGAGCCACTGAACTCAAGTATCCGTATCGTCGGGCTCGACTACTTCTGTCGGGCTTCGGGTTCCTCACAGCGCTCTATTTCTTTGGATCAGCGCTCTTTTTGATCCCCGCTTTCTTTCTCGTGAGCGCGTACGGACCGGTTGGCTGGCTACTGACGATCCTTCTCGTTTCAGGGATAATCGGCTGGATAGCGTATCGTGGCTACACGAACCAACTCAGTCGGATACTGGGTAACGCTGAGCGAGTGACTGCGGAATCCCATCCAGAACTTGATGACGCGTTAGCGTTCATCGATCGTGAGTCGGAAAAGCGGGGGATGAACCCCCCGGAACTCTATGTTACCGACCAGCCCGACGCCAACGCGATAGCGCTTGGGCGCCGAAAAAACGGGTATGTCGTCCTCCATGACGGCCTCTTTACGACACTCGAAGACACGGCTGAGCTAAACGCAGTTATTGGCCACGAGATCGCACACATCGCAAACCGGGATTCAATCATGATGCAGCTCACGGCCGGAATCCAGGAAACCCTCATTCGGTTCTGGACTTGGGCCGGGTACGCACTCCGGTCGTGGATGTACCAACGTCGAGGCGTCGTGCTCGGTCCGCGTGAGGAAGACGCCCTCCTTCAGAAGGCGGAGAAACGAGCGCGGTACGTCTGTAGCCCACTCGGACTGTTTACAAAGTCGCTCTCACGGCATCGCGAATACATTGCGGATGCCGAAGGAGCCGAAGCAGCTTCACCTACTGCGATGGTGGAAGCGCTCAAATCGATTGACGGGAGTGACCAGGAATCACCCACCGCCGATGTCCCTCAAGCTCTCTGTATCCACGGCGAAACAACGGGCCTGCTGTCGCGATTGCGAGCGACCCACCCACCGCTGAAGAAACGGCAACGAAATCTACAGAAATCGTTCGATGACACTGCGATTGATTCCTAAGCCGCTGTCTTAGACGGCCGTCTCAACATCTGCCGGGACGGAATCTCACTCTTGGCTATCAAATCCAGGTACTTCGAACAGCGATTCGGTAATTTTGCTCGCCTGCGGGTTGGTCGTCCGATCAGGCAGCAGATTGAGAACCTGCGCTTCTGAGAGCAGGTATACGCTTGATTTCGTGCCGCTACGCATGCGCCGATGTGTGAGATAGAACACTCGCTCACCCGGATTTGGGTCCGCAGCCCAGACTGACGAGATCTCGCCGGGGGGCCGAATCCGCCCACCACTCTCGTCGACGTCTTCGATATCGTATATCTTGTAGATGCCAACGTTTGTGTAGGCGTCCTTTTCTAACGGCTTCTCTGAAAGGACGATATACCGATTGTCGTTCTCTACACTCCAATGAATCGCAGGGCCTTTCGTGAGATGGTTCGTCGCGACTGTCTCTTGGACTTGTTCGGGAAGTCGAATCATCCCGCCTGAATTAATAGTCGCCTGAATCAGGAAATCCCATCCACGAAACCCATCCATATTCTCTGAGCACTCCTACACCAACCTAAGTGTTTACGCTCATACAGTCGCCAACCTCCATGCGTCAAGCGCCAGCCTCAGAGTTACCGTCGTCGGGTGAATCCGTAGAATACGACGGGGGCAGTTCACACCTCTGCCAACGCAAACGGATACACTGGCCCACTCCCGGCGTCACGAAGCACAAACGACGCTTCAGTAAATGCCCAGCGTGAGTCAACAAGGTCGTTGATAAGCAACACTGGGCCGGTCTGAACACCAGCAGTCACTGCCATCGTATCTTCGACGTTCCACCGCTTCTGATACGAGTTGGCCAACTCTTCGCGGGGTTGTACCGTATCAGTTTGTTCTAGCGCCTCAACATACGGGAGCTCGAGCGTCGCTGCGATCTCCTCGGCAAGCGCAGCGACTTGCCCAGTATCGTCCCATAGCGGAATCGACGTCACCCACGCCGGCGCAGGCGACGGCCCCCACTCGTCGAATAGTTCAACGGCAGCCGAGACAAGCTCCGCACTGTACTGGCCAGAACCCCGTTGCTCACGGACACGTGCTCCCCAACCAGGGTCATCCAGAGCCGCCAACACACGGCCGTCCTCCATGTTGCGGTCATCATCGATCACAGAACGACCGCCATCCTGCTTCGGCAAGTAGTATCGCGAGGAGATCTCACCGGTCGAGATACCTTTGTAGTGGTCAACTGCCACATCGATCAGCTCCTGCTTCTCGACAGTCGATGGAACAAAGTCACCAACACAGTTGGCGCAGTGCCCGCAGTCTGCCTCAAGAGATCCGTCCAACTCATCGTCGATGAACCGCGTCAGGCACGCATCGGTCGCCGCAAACGTTTGGATTCGCTCCAGCTCATCCCATCGATGCTGCGTAACTGATTCAATGCGCTCGTGGTCGTACGACCAGTCTTTAGTTGTCCGCTCGTACCCGTTCTCGCCTTTGTAGATAGCATTCTCGACCCGCAGGATGTTGAGACAGGTATCTGCAGCACCCCAGCCGACGTTGACGTGTTTGAGGAGTTCGTATTTATGGAGTTGAGCGTCGCTGGCCTCGATCGTGTCGAGCACCGCCTGGAAGGCCTCCGGTTCGGGGAAGGCCTGCTCGATGAAGTACTCAGCCACCTCATCGTCACTCTCGCCGCTCAGCATGATTGCCTCCGCTTCATCGAGCGCACGCCCAGCCCGGCCAATCTCCTGATAGTATCGGATGAGGTTCGGTGGCCGTTGGAAGTGGATCACCCACCCCAAATCGGGCTTGTTGAATCCCATCCCGAGTGCGTTCGTTGCGACGAGGGCGTCGACGTCATTTGTCATCAACTGGGATTCAAGCTCTCGTCGGCGGTCGCCGTCGAGACGCCCATAGTATGGCTCCACATTGTGACCGAATTTCTGGAGCCACTCAGCCACGAGTTCGACTTCATCAGTCGTCAGGCAGTAGATGATGCCCGAGCCATCGAAGGAGCCAAGATTTTCAGCGAGCCACGCGAGCCGCTCAGCCTTCGAATCCATCTCAATGGTCTGGATCCGAAGTGAGTCGCGAACCAGTTCCCCACGAATCGCATCAAGATCCGGCACCTGCGTCGTGATATCATCGACGACACGGTCATTGGCAGTAGCCGTCGTTGCCGCCACCGGAAGATGTGCCGGCAATTCGTTGAGAATACGCTGGATGCGACGGTAGTCAGGCCGAAAATCATGGCCCCAATCAGAGATACAGTGGGCCTCGTCGACGACAAGCAGCCCGAACTCCTCGTCCATCTCTAAGAGGATCTCCTCTTGGAACTGCGAATTTGCGAGTCGCTCTGGTGAGATGAGGAGGACATCACACTCCCCCTCGACGACAGCGGTCTTTGCCTCGTCCCAGTCGTCAGTGTTGTTGGAGTTGATTGTCCACGCAGAGAGTCCCAGCTGATTCTCCGCGTCTTGGACTTGGTTGTACATCAGCGACAACAGCGGGCTCACGATGAGTGTTGGACCAGCACCTTGCTCTCGGCGGAGCTTGGTGGCCGTGAAGTAGACTGTACTCTTGCCCCATCCCGTCCGCTGGACTAACAGCAGCCGATCGTTGTCATTGACGAGGCGGTCAATTGCCTCCCACTGTTGTGGGCGAAACTCCGCGTCAGGACCGATACTTCGTTCCAGCAGTTCTTGCGCTCGAGCTCTAGGTACTCGATCCGTGTCGTCTGGCTGTACTTCCTGAGCGGGTGGCTCGTCACCCGAGTGCCCAGTAGAATCGCTTGCCGGTGATTCAAGATCCGTACGGCTGGTAGACTCGTCACACTGTTCCGAGTCCTCTACGGTCCCGTCATCAGGGTCGGTAGTCTGGGTCTCGCCCGTCTCTTTAGTGGCAAGATCTTGTCCCTGACCCGCCGTTTCATCCGACTCAGTCCAGTCTTCGACAGCCTCACGGAGAGATGGTGCCACGCGCTCACCAACATACTGGGCGGCAGTAAGCGCGTCAACAGACGCGTCAATAACAGCAGTTGGCGTCTCAAAGCCCTCCTCACCCAGCATATGGTAGTACCTGATCGAGTAGCCACCCTCTTGAAGCGCTTCAGCAAGTGGTGACGGCGTGAACCATTCAATGAGCGATCCGGCGGCCTCCTCTGGTGGCACCCCGACAGGTGCGAGGTCACCATA
The DNA here is from genome assembly GCF_055389685.1 of Halorubrum ejinorense. Lineage (NCBI taxonomy): Archaea > Methanobacteriati > Methanobacteriota > Halobacteria > Halobacteriales > Haloferacaceae > Halorubrum > Halorubrum ejinorense. The sequence goes on along the minus strand of NZ_AP043776.1, from coordinate 172,409 downwards.
CGCTGAAGCAACCTCACTGCGGGGCACATCCAGCCCGTCTGCGAGGTTTGCTAGTAGCGTGCCCTCACTCTCGCATGCCTCATTGGCCATCGCCCAGATACAACGGCAGGTTCGTTCTCCAAGCTGTGTCGAGCTTATTAGGGTGAGTAACGACCCTGCGACAATCTCGTCTATACCCTCATAGCCAGCCTCAGTGAGTGCTGTCGCCCGCGTGGGACCGACGCCAGGAAGGTCCGTCAGCTCTGCTGTTGAGTCTGATGAGTCGTCAGTAGCGACTGTCTCAGCATTCTCATCACGCATCGCTGAACGGAATTCGTAGGAGTGCTGGTACCCGATAGCAGGCCACGAGTGAGCCGGGTCACTCTCACCACTGACGTGGTGGATGACCTGACTTAGTGTGTCTTCGAAGCCGCAGCCAGAAACGGGACACGAAACTAAGCCTGCCATCAATATCTCTACTGTCTGATGTGAGCAGACCGGCTTATGTCTTGTTGTACAGAAAGAAAGTTTCAGTATTAATATTATTCCGAATATATTCCTGAGGTCGAGTCGAGTGAGGGAGTTCCATCCATGTTAGCACTGATGTAGTGGATCCAGTGGCCTCCACTTTCACCACCCTTAACACAGTTTTTATTCACATTAGTTGATTGCCACTAAATATGGACGAAGTAACGGCGAACATCTCATTCGATAAGTACCCGGACATGCCAGAGTTCTACGGGTCTGGTGCGGCGAAATATCGCTTAGCGATGGTGAAAGACCGGAGTGACTTTCTGGACTTGTTCGAAGGAGCTCACCATGTTGATGCGGTAACGTACGCAGAGACGCCGGAGCTGATGGTGAAAATGCTGACTGAGTATAACATTGGGTCGTTAGATGTTCTCATCGGTAATTCTGATGACTATGCGGAGCGGGTGAATGAAGTTGCGACCGCAAAATCACTCGTTCAGTTGCGCCAAGACGATCGCCTGACGATCCGGTTGAAGAACCAGAAGACGGTTCATTCGAAGATTTACCGGATCGTCATGCCGGACGAGACAGTCAAACTCGTCCACGGGTCAGCGAATCTCTCTCGGAACTCCTGGGAATATCACACCAACCAGATCGCTATACTAACGACCGAGGTGGGTACTGAACTCGATTCAGAATTCAAACGCTTCATCGACGAATACCGCGAGGGGTACAGCGATCAGACACTCTTGGAAGGACTGGTTGAAGCATTAGAGGAAGCTGATTCGCCGGAGGAGCGAGAGAATCGAATTGAGTACTGGGTCGGGGCCGGCGATCTTGACGTGAGTGACACTGCTGCGCTCAATCAGGACGCTGTCGAGGATCTAAAAGAGGTCGCTGATCAGGTGACTGCCGTTGTCGACGATCCAGATGAGGCAGACGAGACTGTCGCATTCGTTGAGGAACCTGAAAACGCTGACCGCAGTGTCGTGGAGCCGAGTGATGTCGACGAATCAGAGGATGAACGCGATGACACTGCCGAAGAAGCACCAGATGTCGGACTGATTGAGTCGGATCATGAAACAGAGCTGACTGACGGGCTTGACCGACCGCGCGTGCGCACCGCAGATGAGAAGATCCGAATGGGGACGAGCAAAGTCGACAGAGACACCGCAGACAAATTCGGATCGAGACTCCGCGATAGCGGAGCCACCGTCGAAGATCACAGTATTACAGCTCCGATGAGCGCGTACACCCGCGAGGTTAAAGAGTCGACATCGATTCCAACGATGTCTGTCCTCCCAGAGGCCGAGCAGGTTGTGATCGGCGAAGACGATGAGATGATCCTTGTTGCGACTGAGGAACCGACCCCAGAAGTCCTCGACCACTGTCTCGAAACAATCGAGGACTACATCCTGACCGTCAGGAACCACGGCCACACCCAATCTGAGGAGGCGGTGATGTCACAGATGTACGAGGCGTTTCTCTACGGGTTCTGGGCGCCGTTCGCGAACCAGTACGCAGAGGCGCTATCATCACCGTCTCGGACACTTGATAACGTCCTCCAGCACCTGTACATTGAGGGCAAAAGCGACGCAGGCAAAGACAAGCTCACCGAGTATATCCTCCGGCTCATTTCTGACAACACAGTCATTTCTGGTGTTGACGCTGACGAGATCGGGGTCAAGGAAGTCCGTGGGATTCGTGAGTGGGATACGTGTTTCCCGTACGCTATCATCGACGCGGAAAAAGAGAAGATCCAGCGCTGGAGCCCGATTCGGAATTATTGGAGTGATTGGACCCCCACAAGTGTCGACCAGCCGTGTCTCATCTTTACCACGAATGATGCGCTTCCGAAGTCGGAGTTCCGGAATCGGATGAAGATTCTCAGCATGGACGTCTCGTTCCCATCAAATCCAGAGGACCCTGGCTTCCGGGAAGCACAAGAAGATCTGTCTGAGGTGTTGGAACGGCAGAATCCGATCTTCAGTTACGTGGCCCGGCGGATGGTGACTGAGAAGCCTTGGACCAACGGGAGTGGGACAATTGAGGATGTCCGGCAGATCATGCGTGACTTCTATGAGAAGGCCGGCCGAGAGGAGCCGGACTACTTCCCGGCTGATGAGCCGGCAGAGAAAGAGTACAACACAGGTCGGCTGATGTGGCAACGAGATATCCAGGGTGGTCGCGTCACCTTCGAATCTGAACCGGGGGCCATCACAGCGAACTTCGATCGGGAGGGGTACGAGGTGTACGACTACGAAAAACGACTTCCAAAGCGGTTCATGTCTGAGAAATCAGCGACAAGCGTGTACATTGGTGCTCCTAAGGAGTTTGCGGAGTGGGTCGGATTCTCAGTTGAAGAGTTGCTGAGCGACGAGACAGCAGCCAAGATGGGCGGTGATGATTCTGAATCCAGCAATGAGGAGACCACCGAGGCAGAAAACGGCTCCAGTGGGTTTCTAACTCGATTGCTCGGACGGTAAGGCCCCCACCGTCAGAAAGTATATCAGGTGATTCGCACACAAGACGGGCTGATGACAGATCCTGGGTCCCCGCAAGAAGCGTAACAGATATTCAAAACCCCAGATTAGAGCTATACCCAACCAACGTCTTTGTTGAACGCGAAGAGTATCTCGCCAACGACTTTCTTCATGAGACCTTCCGTGAGACGTCCTTGCCATGGGTCAGAGATACTGTCATAATCCAGTGGGGCTTGGATCTGCGACGTCCGGGGTGAGTGGATAGAGAGGGGAAGAATTCGTGAGGGTTCTGGTGTACCACCCATCTCCCAGTGTTCGTTAGATAGCGGGTGGCCGATCAAGTGGTCTGTTGTTGTGAGCGTTACGCCCACGAATTGCTTGCCCTGAAACGGATGTGTCTCTGTGGTCACGATAGTGAACATCCGCGAGACATCACCACCGAGTTTGAACGGGTCGACCGTCCAGACTACATCACCGACCCCGTATTCTCTACCCCCATGTGAGACGTTCATCCGTCGGAATCCAGGTCCTCAATCTCAATGGTCCGCGTTTCATCTACTTCCTCGTCGTCAACCTCGGACGGATGTGGCTCATCTGGCTGCGACTCACTCCACGCCTGGGCGTCCTCTTCACTTTCGATTATTGGACCAAATGCCTCATTCAGACCAGTAAGAGCGTTGGAGAAGCGAATTGCTTCGTCAAGGCGCTCACGGTCGTTGGTGATCGCCCAGTGATTCTTGCGGTGTCGGACAAGCCCGCGACTCTTCAATCGGCTGAGGTTCGTCGCCACAGTGTTCGGATCGCGGTCAATGGCCTCAGCGATTTCACTCCGCTTCCACGCCTTCCCATCGTTCTCAAGGAGGAATTCGACGATAGCCTCTCCAGTGGTGAGTTCTTCCCCATTTGTCTCTTCTTCGAACTCATCGATTTCCATTGGCATAGTTACTGTTACTTTGTGCTACTGTAAAAGTGTGCTGCCGTAAACTGTAGTCTTGTGGTTAACAGATCCCAGTCTTAACCAACAGTGATAGGGTATATTGAGAATTGTTGGTTAACTTTCTACAGAGGAAAATGAATCATCTGTCGTGATTCGCGGCCAGCACTCACCACACATTCCCGCCGAGTGTTTATGACAGATGAAACTAAACGGCCGGATGGAAGGAGAGTCACACGCTCCTCCTTCCCCCCTAATGACCGACAGTCCGCCGGCACTTGGACATTGTCCGAGCTGCGAACAAGAGATCTCAGCGGCCTGGAAGCTCATTGAGTACGAACAAGCAGACGGGAACACGGGCATCTTCGCGGAGTGCCCGTCCTGTGAGAAGGTTGTGAAGCCGGAGTAGAAAGGATCGTAACGCTCTACTCAGTCGATGCGTCCGCCTGAATGGAGTATTCGATTACGATATGATCATACGGTACGGTAAGGTTTGGAGGGCCCTCCTGGCGCAAGACGAGACCTGCGTTCACCAAGACGTCAACATCACCAAGAACACTGGCACTTGACCGATTGAGCCGAGTCGCCAACTGTGAGTGATTCTTCGCTGGCGTAGCCATCAAACTTCGTTCCTCCCGCTGGCCGGGCTCAACGGCCCGATCCAGCAAATGCCGATGAACCGCGGCCACTAACCGCGGTCGACGTCTCCGCTGCCGGGTTCACCCCACCAGCTGGAGAATGGCCGTGCTGTCGGCACGATTACCGCACGCGGAACCTGTCAGCTGTCCCGCGGCTGCTTCCCGTGGGTATCGAGATAGGCCTGCGCGAACCGTTCCCAGTTCCGCTCAAGGTAGGCATCAGCTTCGTAGAGACCGTCAATATCGACATCGAAGTCCTTCGTCTCGGCACCGTGGTCTCGGTAGTACCGGTCGATGTGGATGGTCCCCGACTCGTGTTCGGTGTTGTCGACCTTCGCTACTTCGACAACGGTCCCATCCGCCAACTCGAAAAAGAGGATGACCGCGAAGGAGTCGGGAGTATCAAGGCTCGGATCGGCGCGCGCGCCGATTTGAAAAACTGTGCTACGGACTCGATTCAGTTCGTAGAGGTACGCAAAGTCTGGATTTCCAGTCATGTATGTAGGTGTTCAAGCTGAGAGACGCAGAACGTCTCCTCAATTATACATACGTGTTTGTTGAACTTAAATGTTTTGATTCTGACTGTTGAGAGGGGATATATCGCTTACAATCCCTATTTCGAGTGTTTCAGTAAGGCTTAAGCCGTTGAGGTGTATACACAACGGTACGGTGAGACAGTATGTCTGAAAGTAGTGTGGGTACGACCCCTAACGCGGACGCATCTGACGGCGGTGACAACACTAAGCTACGGGGTGAGTTTGCCCGGTCGCTTGCCCGGGGCGGCATGTCGGGCGTTCAGGTGATCAGTTGGGACACGGCCCAAGAAGTGCTCACACCGATGCGGCGAGAACTAATCGAGCAACTTCGAGAGAGTCCGCCGGATTCGGTCCGGTCGCTTGGTCGAGATCTGGGGCGAGACAAGGGACAGGTGAGCCGTGATTTAGCAATCCTCGCAGAACACGGGATCATCCGGTACGATACCGATGGCAGCGCGAAGAAGCCACGGCTCACGCAGGATCACTTGGTCGTTGAGCCTGTCGTTTAACGCGGCTTCGCTCGCTTCTCCCTACGCGCTGCGACTCCCAGTACGGGTCCCAGTCCGGTTAGTCCGAGTAATCTAATTGTGCGTAGTAAATACTAATTAGGGGCCGATTCCTCGTGTAGGGTACGTGCCAGGGAAACCCTCGTGTAGGTGACCTGAGAGCGCTTCCAAAGGGCGGTCCTCCCACAGTATATCGATGCGATGTTCCCAGACGTTAGAGGCGTCTAGGTGGTCAATACAGGAAGCGATAGCATCCACGTCTTGCGGGGCTATAGATCTTAGATGAGAATCTTAGATATATGTCTTAGAACAAGATCCCGACTTACAGCCGACTGATCCGGCCGTCTGTCTCCGGAGCAATTGGCGACTGCGCACGGATGCGGTCGATCACCAGCTGTGAGATTGTTGTGTCGCCAGCGCCAGTCCGCGTCGCATCCGGCAGCATGCTGTACCCGTCACCACCATCAGCCATGAAATTGTTCGTCCCGAGTGTGTAGGTCGCCTCCAGGTCCAAGGGGTCACCACCGACAGTGACATCGGCTGGGTCAATCCGGTCGCCTGGGTCGCCATCGGGGTCCCAGGCAAATTCCATCCCGCTAACCTGCGGGAACCGACCTTCGAGGCTCTCAACTTCACTCACACCGTTTTCCAGGGCATCGTGAATCGTCTGCCCACTCACCTCTAATTCAATCGTCGTATTCCCGAACGGGAGGATCTGCCGAATGAGGAGGTCAGTAATATCACCCGGTGAGTACAGCGTGTTTGTCCGGATTCCCCCACCGTTTTGGATGACAACATCAGATTCGAGGGCAGCCCCAACCGCATCGGCAACGAAGTTCCCCATATTCGTCTCGCCGGTGCGGAGGTCCTCGCTCACACAGTTGAGCTGGACACTGGCTTCCCCAATCACTTCGCTGTCGACCTGCCGGCGATAGAAGTCGGCGACCGCCTCGACAGCTTCGCTCGGCTCCATGTCCTCCTCGCTCACGTCGTAGACAGATCGATCGAACGATTCGATCCCGTCTTCACCAACCTCGAGGGTTACCTCCCCTAGGAAGTCGTACTCGTCGCCAACGAAAGAAAGGATGGTATCATTGACCTCGACTACCTCATCGAATTTCTCAGCGGCGTCATCACCGACGATGACGTCAATGCCGTCGACGTTCGGGGCAATCTCATTCCGCGCTAAGTCGTTGGCAACGTGCGACATCACAATGACCACCTCAGCACCGTCATCTCGCATGTCCGGGACAACCTCACCGAGTGCGTCGGTCGGCGATCGGACCGTCGCATTCCCGAGACTCGTTACCTCCCGGGCTCGTGGCGTCAAGACCCCCGTAACGCCGATTGGAATGCCGGCCACATCGACGATATCGTAGCGCTCGGCCCCTTCGGCGCCGGCAAACACCTCACCAGAGGGCCCGTCGACGTTCGCAGTGACCCACAGAAAGTCCTCAGTCTCACTAACCCGTGTTCGGAGGACATCTGGGCCGAAGTCAAAGTCGTGGTTGCCAAACGTGTCATGAGTGAGGTCACCTGCCTCAAAGGGGTCTATGACGTGTTGGCCTTCGAATTCAGACGACAGGGCGGACGATCCGAGATCATCACCCGCTCCCAATCGGAGCGTCCGATCCGGCTCCTCTAGATCGTCCATCAATCCGAAGTAGCTCTCAATGTTTTCATTGTCATCAGCGTCTGCGTTTCCGAGTCGGCCGCCAACGTGGGTGTCGTGAAGTAATGTGAGTGATTCTGTGGAAGGCTCTGGAGACGTCCCACTGTCTGTACCATTTCCGTTTGTCCCGTTGGGCTGTGAATCCGTGGAATTGGCCCCACTCTCGCTGAGATTACACCCAGCGAGCGAGACACTGACACCGGTTGCCCCAAGATACGTGAGTAACGACCGTCGTCGGAGATTCTCGTCTCCCATGCTAAATTCGAAGTTTCTGTAGGTTGTTAATTCTACCTGAGACACAGAATGTTCTCAGCTGGGGTCAGAGGGCCAAGTCAAAGTGGGTTTGAGTCAACGTCTGGGTAATTGATTAACCAACAATGGGTAGCTGTTAGTTGATTGTTGGTTAACAGTCGTGGGAAGGGCTAATACCGATTCTCACCAGTCAGATTGATTCGTTGGAAATGGTGAACTCGGTGGGTACGCACATTGTATTGAGAATATTTCGTCGAAATTCGAAACCCAAAGCGCTCGGGGCAGTCGAGACGGCAAACGGTTGCCAACAATGGCTGCGATCGCATGTGGAACGCAATTGAGTTCGACCGTGGAAAATAGAATAGGTGATAATTGTACCCTTGTAGCTACCAAGAAAGACAAATTCCACCGTGCCGCGAGTGCGCTTAGTTGAATTGACGGCGAGTACCGACTATGTTAACGTTCAACTCGGCCCCAGACGAGTGGACGGAGAATACGAGGCCATTTGAGCGGGTTCTCTCAATCACATGTACCCTCTCAGAACCGCGACCGGCAGCGTATATCGCATCAGAAGCTGCTGTCGCCGAAACGACCGCACGCACCAATCTTGGCTATTTCGTCACAACAGAGGTGGCTAAAAAACACACCAATGAACGGCCAACGACAGATACCACAGATGGATTGTACCACCGGTTTCAGACAATCTTGACCGGATAGCCGAACACAACCACGATGGACTTCAGCACCTCTTGGATACACTCCAATCCCAAACGAGACGTAGAAAAATGAGTACGATGTTACGTCGCCTGAGAAACTCCGTGAAGGGCCGCAACTGAGCCCAATGACGAATAGGTGTCAGGGCGCCGTATAGCCAGCGACTGTCAGTTAGTGCGTTACCGACTCAGCGTCGTTCAGCATTCCCTTCGGAACTACGAACAGCACCAGCGGTGGGTGACACTGGCACACAAGGGTGCGCTGTTAGCGTCAATCGACGGGGTTCAGTTTCGGGTCACGTGCCTGGAGGCAATCGTTACCAATGGATTGACCGCGCAGGAATTCAATGAACAGTTCCGTCCACAGCAACCGTTCTGAGTCCAGCACCAACGAGCCTCACTGTTATTCCATCTATCTATCATATTAAGGTAATTGATATGACCAGCAGTATACTATCAACGTAGCCGCGAAGTAATGCGGTTCACATCTTTCGGTGAGATAATAAAACTCGGCTTTTCACCGAAGCTTGAAATGATAACGGAGAGATCTCGGCAAGCATGAAACTCGACAAGGAATTCGATGACCACGACCGGATCGTTACGTTCGATATCGAGACCACACACTGGGACCCGGACAAGGGTGAGACGGTCGCAATCGGTGTCGGTCACCACGAGCCAAGAACTCCCGGAACTGACGCCCAATATGAATCGTTCGCCCGCAGCAATCACGGGATCACGGACGAGCAGGACCTCGTCCGGAAGGCGTTCAGGTATATCGACGAACTCGACGGCGACGTACTCGTGAGCTACAACGGTACCGATTTCGACATGGACTTTCTCGCTGAGCGAAGTACTCGATTTGACTCGGCGCCGTCACCCCCAGCCCTCCACACAACGGGCCAGCACATCGACCTCTTCACCGACCGGAAGACGGCGTGTGATCCAGGAGAGAAGTGGCCCTCGCTTGAAGAGTGTCTCAGCGGCTATAATTATCCAGTCCCGAAGACAATCTGGAACGGCGCCCCGCTCGATAATTCCCGCTTCGGCGACGAGTTTGGGCCAGCGTTTCTTGATGTCGTTGCCACCGAGCATGAGCAAGCAATCGCCGCGTTCCGCGAGGTCCTTGAACATTACCTGAACACTGATCTTGAGGCTAACATCGCTCTGTACTATGCTGATCGGGGCCTTTCCTTTGACCCCGTCACGCTAGGAGTGCCAGGAGAATTCAGTACCGAGTTGTTCTGAAACCCCTCGCAAAAGGCGATCGTTTGGCGAACAGTGTTTGGATAACAGACACGGAATACCGTTGAGCCGCTCAGCGAAGGTCTAGTACAAGCCCTTTGCTCGTTTGCCTGAGTGTTCCAACTCCTTGTGTAGCAAGCCGATTGAGCGCCATTGACGCAACCTGCTCGGTTACACTCAACTCGTCCACGACTGTATCCAGCTGGATGTACTCTGTCGCTACATCCAGCAGCTCGTCCCGGATCCTGGTCTCGGTGGTCTGTACCCGCTCAGCGAGGGTCTCGAACTCGAATAGTTCGGCATTAGCTGTCACCAATGACTGGCTCGAATCGTATATGAGCTGCCGGTCGTGTAGGTCGACAAGGACAACACCTACCTGCCGGCTAAACGTGGTTCCGATGTCATCACCCCCCTGGATGGTCTTTTCTACCGCCTCGGTCCATCCTGTCGGAGAAGCAACTGCCACAATGCCCGGCACATCGTCCTGCTCGGCACCACGCACGACGTCATTGATTACTTCTAAAAGGTCGGCTTGGGTCGCTGGGCGGTCATCAGCGCCGTAGCGCGCGAAGGTCTCCAAATGTGACTGTATGCGGAGCTCAATAGTCAGCTCTTGGCTTCCAGTCAGCGGAAACCGTCCCGAGCGTTGCACAACAAACCGTGAGTTGCGATTGAGAGGATAGTTTCCGAGCTGGGTATCCACGTCCATCTCATCATCGACAGCGTCGTCCAATAGCTCCCGCATCCGCTCACGTTCGTCACGGCGTTGGTGATGATCGCGCCAGTATGCCGGCTCAGCGCTGAATGCGTCTCCGTCCGGGAGGACGATACGCTCCGCCTGATGGACTGCTTGTTCAAATCGGCTGGAGTAGTCGAACTCGGCAATGCGAGCTTCACTTGCCCGGACCGGCGGTATCTGCTCACCGTCGCGGTCAGGCAGTTCGCCGCGCTGGAGCGGCGTCCGCTCGTCTTCTAACTGCTGACGTGTCTCTTCAAGCTCGATTCGTTCGGCCTCGAGTACAGCGAGTTCATCGGCAATCCGGGCTCGCTCATCGCGGAGTTGGTCGAGCTCTGCGTCAACAATCTGGCTCACCTCATCCTCGATATTGTTGGCCGCAAGTCGCTCCTCAAGCCGCTCGATATGCTGTTCGAGGTCTGTTAATTTTGACTCCCGCAACTCAATTTGCTCAACCAACGCCGCCTGTCGGTCCGCTTGTTGGTCTAACAGCCCCTCAAGCCGGTCAAGTAGCGACGACAATTCTTCTTCAGTGGCGTCGGTGGTCGTCGTCTCGGTGTAGTCGAGTCTGTACAGTTCGGCCTCGAGCTGACGGTACTCGTCACGGATGCTGTGATGCAGCGACTGGGACAGTTCATCAATCGAGTCGCCGAGGCTCGCCTCTAGTTCAGCAACGATCTGCTCGCGGTCGCTCGCTGCCTCGGCTGTCTCGAGGATTGCCTCCTCCATGTCGTCGACGACATTCGGCAGCCCGTGGTGGGTGATATAGTGCCCGACAGCGTCTTGAAGTGTCTCAAGCCGATCTCCATAGATAGCTTTCAGCCCCTGCATCTGGTACTTGCTTAGCTCTGAATGATCGCCGGTCAGTCCCTCATTGAGTGACCGGAGCTGTGGCGCAACCTCCTTGCGGACCATCTCATACAGTTGGCCGTCATGACTCTGAATACGCTGTTGTAACTCATTATTATCGGCCTCGTAGACGTCGTACTGACGGAAGCGGTCCACCTCGATCATCCGTTCTAACACATCTTGTGGGTACTGCGCCGCAAGTGACCCATCTGATTGCGCAGCATCGAGATCAGCCGCAGCAAGCACCAACTTCGCGACCTCAATCCGGCTGCGAAGCTTATCATGCGTCTCATCGAATACGTCGCCCTGAATGTTGAGATCCCGAACCGTGAATCCACACTCGATGAGTGTCTCATGTTCGTCTTTCCGGCGACGGGCGAGCCCCGGCGCGTTCCAATGACTGATCCCCTCGCTGATCACCGTCTTTGCCTTGTTAAGACACGTTTCGATGTCGTCTTCTGATGACATTGGCTTAGATTGCGTAGCTGAGCTCTTCTTCGATGAACGAGCGAAGCACCTCCGGCGCGTCGCCATACCCCCAAACATGAACGTCTACATGTGTGTCGCCACTTGGCCCCGCAGACACTTCGTACGAATACCGGACTGTCCCACTCTGTGTGGTCGCGACGTACTGTTTGTACGTCGTATCAGTCCCTGTTCCGCTGTCTTCGACCGTCGCGTCCCGCTTTCGCTTAATCGTCTCAAATGCCCACTCGACCTGGTCTGGGGAGGCATCCGTCTCAATACCGAATCGCTCGTGGTTTTCGTCAGGGGCGACATCGACCTCGTCAAGTTCGTTTACTCGCAGGTGGTCGATGCCATCAACTTTCGCGGAAAGGTCCTCGTAGAAGGATTCGAAATCGTCTTCGCCCACGCGAATGATGCGCGCAAGGCCGCGAATTTTTTCCACCTCGATATCATCGCGATTGTTCAGCAGGTATTCAACGCGTTTTCGTTCAGCATCCGACTGATAGTCCAACGCAACAAGGTACTCACCCGCCGGATTTTCGGCGCCATCCGATGATTCACTCGACGTGTCATCTTGTCCGGTTCCGACTGAGTTCCGATCGAATGCAGTCTGAGATGTCTCCTCATTCTCGCCTGACTGAGCACGATTCGTCCGGCCACGTACACCGTCTCCTGACTGGCGCATCTATTTGTTCACCATGACGCTCGTTACTCCCATATGCGTCATATCTGACCTAAAGTCTTCCCCTCCAAATATGGTGTGTTCTGAAGCCGCCAAGCTAAAAACGCAGGCCCCACATTCCACTTGTGGAGGAAATATCCCATATTCCACCTTCTAGGGGCCTAAATAATCCTGAGTCTCCAATTTAGCCGAAAAGTTTATGTTGTTATCCAGCAATGGAGTAAATGCGGATGGACCAAATAAGCCAACTGTTGATCGCCGCGGGCCTACTGAACCTGCTCGTGGGTGTTGGGTACACCGTCGTGGTGTACACGACTCTCGAGAAGGTTCCAGCCTTAGCTGGTATGCTCGGGTTCAGCCTGGCAATCGGCATCATCCTAGTCCAAGCCTGGTTCGGAGAAGCGTTCCTCTCAGTCTCCGTGGCTGAGATGAAGCAATTGGTGATAGTGGCGGTGGCTTGCGCAACCATTGGCATCGCCTCGATCACCACCGTGTTCGAACCGACGACCAGCTAACACCCCACCCAACGACAATGGATTTCCGAAACTACATCAAGACGCAATTCGGCCTGCAGAACAGTAGCAAAATCCTCGACCCCGCGGTCTACTCCAATCAGGCACTCGAGCAGGACATGCTCGAGCTGGAGATGGAGCGGGAAGAGACGGAACACAAGATCGATGAGCTCAACGCGGAGCAGGAGGCGCTCTACGACGAGGGCGCCGGAGCACCGGAGTACAAAAAGCAGAGCCTCGCGACCGAAGCGGAGCTCATCGAGAACGAACGGGTCCAGTACGAGGAGTCGTACCAGACTCAGACCGACAAGCTAGGGCTGCTGCGCGCAGTTCGCGGCGTTCGCAAGCGCATGCGGAGTTCGGATCTCACCATCGACCAGCTGATGGAGGATGCCAACAGCACGGAGGTCGGGGCAGCCGTCCGCGGTGAACTCCGCGATCTCAAGCTGGACTCGAAGAAGGTGAACAAGATCATGGGCGCCCTGAACATCTCCGCTCAGGTGTCCTCCTCGTCGACGAACCGCAGCTCCAAGAATAAGCACCTCGGGCGGATGGAACAGCGTGAGGAAGAGCGCGAATACGAGACCCGCAACAGTTCCGACAGCCGGTCTCGGGCCCGCTCAGACGACTAGTCTCGCGGCCACCCTTCCTCATTCAGTCAGTGAATCGGTGACCAACTATCCAGCCACACAATCATAACAGTCAGCCAATGAGATACGACGCACACGAAGTCGATCGGCTCAACAGCAGGTACACCACGGAGCTGAACAAAGCCGAAGACGCGGCAGATGGGAATCATCCAACGAAGGCGGCTGAGCATTACCGGAACGCTGCCGACGCAAAAGAGGCAATCGCGCACGAGCGTGGAATGACTGTCCCCGAACGGGTACACGAGTTACGCGAGATCGCCGACCGAGCGGAAAAGGGGGACGCAGTCATCCGCAGCGATCAGGCGTCTTATGACCACGGCCGCCCGAACGCGAATGACCGTGGTGGTCCCAACGGTGACCGTGATGAGCCCTCGGAATTCCGTGAGGTGATTGAGAGCTTCATCGTCGACGCCGATGTTACATGGGAGGACATCGGCGGGCTGTCCGACACGAAACAGCGGTTACGGCAAACGCTGGCACTCGGCGCCGTCGGTAACAAGCCGGCAGCAGTCAAGGCTGCACAATCGACCCTCATGTTCGGGCCGCCGGGCACGGGGAAGACGCTCTTAGCAAAGGCCGTCGCCACCGAAACTGACGCGACGTTCTTCAACGTGAAGTTGGGGTCACTGCTGAGCAAGTGGTACGGCCAGTCCAGCCAGAAGATTATCAATCTCTTCGAGGTAGCCAGAGAGCTGTCACCATCGGTCATCTTCCTCGACGAGATCGACGCTGTCACAACGAGTCGTGGGGGTGGTGGTAGTGACAATGCTTCCAGACGGGTGCTCGGGACCCTCCTGTCAGAACTGAGCGAGCTCCGCGACGATGACTCCTTTACCTACGTCATCGGCGCGACGAACACCCCTTGGGATCTGGACTTCGCCATCCGCCGCCGCTTCGACAACCGACAACTTGTGCCCCTGCCCGACCAGCGGGCCTGTCAGGAGATCGTCGAGGTACACACGGTCAACGGTGGTGTCTCATTCACTGGCGCACCTACCGATCACCTTCCAGATGACGCCGCAGTCGAGTTGAGTTCGGTTTCAACTGTGACAGGTGCGATCGGGATGGGGGCCCACCAGCGCGGCTTCACCGGCAGCGACATCGAGGCGCTGGCAGGCGAAATCATCGCGAACATGGTCCACCGGACAAACCCTGATCTTGCGGAACAGGCTGATCGGAGCCTCACAGCGTTACAGGACGAGTCTTTGGAGACAACTCCCATTGAACCCGCCGAGACCCGAGCCGCTTTTGAGACGATTAGCCCGTCGCTGTCGGCTCAAGATATTGAGCGCTTCCACGAGTGGGACGAGCAGTACGGAACCGGGTAACCACCTACGGCGGTCTTCTGACCGCCGCCCACATTTGCGTGATGCCAATCCAACAACCGTTTACGACATATGACCCTGAAAAACCACCTGACAGGGTTGGAGTGTACGAACTGGGTCGACCAGCTGATACGCCTACCGGGTACAAGATAGTGTACATTGGATCAGGACGGCTGTACGATAGACTCTACCGCCACCATCGAAGTTCGAAATGTTGGTGCGTCTACCGGGTCGAATTAACACGATCGACACGGCGAGCTCGTCAGCGCGAACGTGTTCACCAACGCCGATTCGCTGACCGCGAAGACCGACTACCGGTGTACAACGATCGGATTGGGTGACCCCAACAGAACTTCCATGGAGTAGAGTAGAAGGAACAACGACGAGGGAGAGGGAGACGTAATAGTTCAAACGGTTTGTAAATACTTCCAGATTCGTCCACGTACATAAGGGCGATATCTGACACCGGATCCGATAACCCCGTCGCTTAGTTTTTAATTACTCATCGTCAGGACGTCGTGTATTGATGTCCTCGGCAGTTCTGTTGGAACGCTGTATAGTTTCAATCTGAGAATTATTTTGTTTGTTGTCCCTCTCCGGTGAGTGTTGTTCGGGGTCAAACTGGTTCGTTTTATCATCTTTCCCACTACTGTCACCGTTATTATACGATTTTATGAATACAATACCGACGATAACAGAAATAGCTGAGAAAGAAATTGATATGAAATTAATATATTCCACAACAAAGAAAAAGCCGACGAGAGCTGACAAAATCGAATATGGGACAACCATAGAAGCCACAACTACCTTATTGGATATTTCCCATTCAAAAATAAGATACCCAAATGTGAGTATAACGAGAGGAGCAATAAACAAGAAGGCCATTTCATACGCAGATACCGAATTTGTATAGTACGGTTTACTGACCAGCACCGGTCCCACTTGACTCATCCAAATAGAGACGATACCCACATTGGTCAGAATCAATTTGTAGATATCTGAATTCATTAGTGATAGATACGAGACTAGTCAATCATATAATTATGTGGTGAGAGTGTCGGTTATAGGAGTGTTGGCAGATCAAGATAGGTACCCGTGCCAGGCATTTTTAGTGCTGGCAACGGAGTTACAGGTATGACAAACGCTTATACTATGATTTTGTGTTGTGAACGCATTGAAGACGCGATCTCCGTGGGGGACTCCTCGGCGCTCCGCCATCGGCTTCAGGAGGTCGCAGATATCCTTGCGGATGACCAACTTGAGGACCCCATATATGCTGAGCTTGAGAAAGAAGCTATGAATCTCGTAGACCGCGCTACCGACCAAGACAAACTAGATGCGGCGATTGACATAGACTCTGATGGATCCAAAATCCCAGAAGAACTAAGACGGGATATGGATGCGTTTACAGACCGCGTCGCCCGGTGTTATCTTCGGTCCTCGACATCCGAGCATAGTACTGTTTCGGAAAGTTCTGAACGTGAACTGGAGGCCCCCACGGTAGATGTGGATCAACCTAAAGACTACACAGATATCGACGATGAATCGGGGGCCTGGCAAGCGCGGGCGGGTGCTCTGATAAACGAACAATCACCCGGCAGCGATACGACAGGTGAGAGTGACGACGCAGATGATACCCATCAAGATGGGGCTACCGAAGAAACAACGTATAATATCAATAATTCAGTTAACGTTCAGATTAATAGCGATAACAGCAAAAACGATTACCAAGGGTAATAGCTTAGATTCGAATACCGACTTATTCACCAGATCACGTTGTTCCGCCATCGATTCGTCTTTTCTGGATCTCACTCTCTGCGGTTGGGGCTACTCAGTTTTCGAACGGGGACGAACTACCAGCCCCTGTCGACGTCTCTTTCGGTTCATCTGGACGCCGATTGTTGATATCTTCGGCAGTTTGCCCCGAACGTTGTACTGTTTCTAGCCTTTGTTGTGGTTGTGATTGCGTGGTTGGTGCTGATTTGTCTCTCGGTTCTCCAGATGTCGCTTGCTCGGTGGTGTCGCCCATATCGCTCATCCACGAAATAAAATCTGTAAACCATATCACAATAGATATTGGAGATGCTAAAATCCAACCGACCAATCCGAATGGCACTAATAGTATTGATACCGGCCAATACTCATCTCCAAGCGCATCATATTTTTCCACGTTCTCACCATTGTTGAGGAGTACATTCCCCGCAACAAAAACTACTGAGGTAGAGAGTATTGGATGTACCCATAGCGACGCAATAGCCTGAATGATGCCAATACTCGCTATTACTACAAGGATCAGAATCCGTTCCTGTTTATGGAGACCCGAGAAATACCACGGTAGGATACCTGAAGTAAAGATAAGATAGACACCCAGCAGCCCCAGGGCTCCTCCAGAGAATGAGAGTGCTAATCCCGCATAGAGGACTGTTAAAATCGTCGCTCGAAGGACGTGTACTGCTTGGGACGTTAAATGGGTGAATATTGTTTCACCATCGCTCATAATAGCGAATAGTAGTTGACAACCAATAAGTGTAGGTTAACCCATTAACTTGGGAAACCAATAAGAGGACGTCTGACAACTATTGAAATAATGACAGAGATTGATTTGGATAGTGTTGATAATGATCCTGGTGGTTACTGGCGATCCAACCGGAAAAAGATTAAATCAGCACTTATCACGGGTAATTCGAAAACACGACAGTGTGGTAGTTATGCGTACGTCATGGCGGCTAAAGCAGGGGTAGTCCGTGATCTTTCCCCATCCTTTACGGCCGATATTCGCGACTGTGTAAATGCCGATGATGCTCTTATCCGTGTCAACACGATCGGTGGTATTGGAGGGACACTAATCAGCGGGAATGCGGAAACGCGACGGTTGTTAATGGATTCATCGCTCGTCTCAGATCTCACGTCTGCCGCGACAATGGTCGATCGAGAACTGAGCGAGAATGCTCTGTTGGCCCTATCCATGATTGCATTAGAATGGCCTTCATCTCTCGTTAAATATCCGCCAGCGATTGAGACATGCGTCGAAAAGGTAGCAAGTTCAGGCCAACGAGCCACATATGCTGCGTTATCCCTGGCGAATGTCGCGTATCATAGTCCAGATGATATCGCATCCTACTTCCCAAATTTCCGGATGGCTATCGATCCTTCAACGGATGGACGCCAGCTGGCCGCACTGATATATTGTCTTGGCCAAACAGCTCCACACCAGAATTTGGACAAAGCCGAAATGGACGCAACGATTGAGGCGGTCAACCACTGCTGTCGATTTGTGATCAAAGCCGAGGCACCACCAGCCTTACAAGCGTTAATAATCGAATCGATGATCCCGCTAACTCAGCTCTGGTCCAGAGCAGTTTCTGAAACTACTATTCCAGCTCTCGTCGAATCAGTTCTTTCGTGGGACTCATCTAGAGATTTAAGCGCTGAAGAAACAAGAGCTGAGGATCAGACTCCATTATCGGTAGCTGAGGCAGCAGTCAAGCTAGCTGTTGCCCTCCCACAGTTGAACGTTAATCTTGACGGTGAATTCTTACTAGCACTCGAAGGGGCAACGGAAGACTCTACGATTGAAAATGCGGCCAAACAGCTTCGTCAGAATAATGGCAACCTCACTGTTGAGAGTATATTTGAGCAACTAGTGGTGGAGATAGAGCACCTTGACGAACTCATCTCTGTCGATATTGATGACAGTCAAAATATCAATATAAATTCACCTGGTGCGGTGAACAGATACTACGAGTAAGAAGAGGCTTACTGGAGAGGAGGTTCTGTTTCAAACCGACCATCAGTTGTCTGACGGTCGTCGCTTGTTGATTTCTTTGCTAGTCCGGTCTAAATCTTGGATCGGTTCAATCGGGGAATCATCAATCCCTTCGTCGTACTCTGACCTGTCTTCCGAATCAGGGTTAAGGATGTTATCCAGAATCTCTTCCATATCTGAGTCTATCGTTTTATTTAGGTCTGATTCATCAATATAGTCCTTGATTGAGGTGTCCTCATCCTCAAATTCCGTAGCTAACAGTATTGCCAAGTGGACAAGTGACTTCGTCTTGGTTGGTTCGAGTTCGATGGCTTTCTCAAAGTGAGCACGCGCGGCCTCATATTCATCAAATTCCGAAGCAAGTACTCGGGCATAGAGGTGGTGTGCACCCGCATTGTCGGGGGCATACTCGGTTGCTTGCTTCAAATGTCTCCGGGCATCAGTGAATTCCTTAAGATTGAATAACATTTCGCCATATAAGAGATGAGCTCTACTGTCTTCTGACTCCAGTTCAACGGCGCGTTCATAGTGTTCTCGGGCTTTCTCGGTATCATCAAATTCTGAATACAATAGTGCTGCATAATCAAGGTGCGCAGGGAAATAGTCAGGATCACACTCAACCGCACGCTGTAGGTGGCTACGGGCAGACTCAAATTCTTCAAACTCGGACATCTGAATATTACCATATAAGTGGTGTGCGTTGGCGGCTTCCGGATCAAGTTGTATACAACGTTCTAAGTGGTTTCTAGCGTTCTGGTTATTTTCAAGCTCAGTAGACAACAACAGCGCATACGTATAGTGGGCGTCGTAGTGTTCTGGGTCGAGTTCAATTGCTCTCTCAAAGTGGGTTTGTGCTATATCAAACTCATCAGTTTCATTAAATAATAGACGAGCGTAATAATAGTGGAGATCAGCATCACCGGGATTATGTTTAATTGCCCGTTCGTAGAGAGAACGAATTTTCTCAACATTCTCGTTGAAAAATTGGAGCAGTCGAGCGTATACGTAATAATACTGGGAATTCTCTTGGTCAAGCTCTATTGCTTTTTCAAAATGTTCCCTCGCATCGTTAATGTCATTGGAACTCCTTGTTTTGAGAAACGCATATCGGAAGTGAGTCTCCGCACTCCCCCTCCCTAATCGGATAATACGTTCGAGAATACGTCTCTCTCTATCAGTATCATTCCTTTTGAAATCAAGTAGTATTAGTGACCCAAAAGCGAGACCTAAACCAAGGAGCAACTGATTGTTTGTGGCGTTTATTAGTCCAGATACAATTTCAGCAGAATACAAAATCACAGCGATATAGATTGCTAATTGGATGGCTGACGCTGCCAAAGCTAACGCCCCCTTCTGTGTTGCTACTTTATTCTCATTCACGTTATAGCCAACCAACGCATCGATTGGAACATAATATTTCCAAAACATGAATCCGATGATGAGAGGAACAAAGTAGAGTAGACCAGTGTTCAATACAAATGTACTCATTTGAACAAATCGTCCACAGCCAGGAGTATAAAGATTATGTAGAGCAGATCCTACGACATTTCACTATGCGCTAGCGTACCGTTGCTGGCATAGAATTTTACGGTCAAGTACACTGGGAGACATCTAAGTTTAGCTAAAAAATGTGTTATTATATAGTACGTGAGACAGTTTGGGTTCGAACGATATTGCAGTAGCAAAGCGCCACGACACGATGAGAACAGCAGCGCTCAAAGCAAGCGCAGTCCAGTCCCGACGACACAAACGCCAGTTACAAGTCCGGTTCCGTGAGCAATCACGTTCGGAAATCGACCGCCGATGCCAGTCTCAACAGAGAACATCCCTGCCACGAGCGCACTGACAACGACACCAAACGCACCAAAGTGCTCTGTTGAATCCGCAGAAGGCGACAGGATAGCGTCGCTCTGAAGGTGGAAGCGAAGCGGAAGAGCCGAATGTGTCCAAACTACTCTTCCGCTTCGTTAAACAAGCCGCGTCGCTGGCTCAAAAGCGCTGTGCTGCCAGTCCAACGGCGGTGAGTGATCCGACTGGCCACGGATTTCCCGGCTGGAAGCATGTCACGCTCCACTTTTTGCGGGTTCACATGGATGCGACGTACCGCGAAATTGTGGATTGGGCGAGTGAGATGGATCGCGTTCGTGGTCTGTTACAGCTGGCGCGGACGGCATTTCCCGCACCCTCAACGCTGTACCGGTCGTTTGAGAGGGTGCCAATGTCGATATGGCGTGAGTTCCTTCGTGAGTCCGCGAACATCTGCGATCCGGGCTCGCACGGTGCCATCGATGCCACATTCTTCGACCGCGAAACGGCATCGAGACACTACCAACACCGCTCGGATCGCCACATACGCACGCTTAAAACGACGGCACTCGTCGATACGGACTCGTGTGCCATTCTCGATCTTCACTGCTCGGCACACTGGCCTCACGACACACAAACTGGCCGTCGAGTCGCCCTTCGTAACACCGAGAAAATCGAGAGTCTCGCCGGCGACAAAGGCTATGACGACCAATCTCTCCGGGACGCCCTCCGATCAGAGGGCGTCCGGCCCCTGCTGCGTCACCGGTTGTTCGCTGCGTACGATCACGCGCACAACGCACGGTTGGACAGCGGGCTATACGGCCAGCGCTGGATGGCCGAGACTGCCTTTTCGGCCATCAAGCGTCGATTCGGCCCCGCTGTCCACCCTCGCGCTTGGTACCGCGAGTTCCGCGAGCTCGTGTTGACCGCCGCAGTCTACAACCTCGAACAGGCTCTCAAACAGTGATCCCCACGCCGTCATCGGATTCAACAAAGCACACCAAAGAGTACAATCGCATCCTGATGAGTTGATATCCATCGGCGGACGGAGGACTCTCGGCACCACCACCCGAGCGAAACAAGTCCTATCGCGACCGCCGCACCGACGGCCAGTTCTCCGGTATGTGGGACCGGAAGTAGCGGGGACTGATAGAGTGCGATCCCCATCCCACCCGCCACGAATCCAGTCGTCGTGACAACCGAAAGCGGCCATGAGTACCACTCAGCAACGACGCCTGCGAAACCAATAGCAAGCAGGCCGCCGAATGCGCTCACGACACCCGAAAATCCAAACGCAATCGAGTCAGGGCCGACAAGTCCCCATCGCTGATACAACAACCGATAGTCGACAGCGACCGTGGTGAGTGGAGTGAGCTGTTCCTCGATGCCGTCCAGCCCCAGGCCGTCGTCATCTCAAGCGCATACGATTCACAGTACGACCATCCCAATGAGGAAGTGCTCCAACGCCTGTCCGATCGTTCGATCCCGACCTACTAGACCGCCACACACGGGGATATTGTGCTCGTGAGTGATGGCCAGGCCGTCTCCGTTCAGACGCAACAGGCAGCACCAACCGATCCGCTCAGTCTCCGCGATGGCGATGTCGTTGAGCCGGGGACAGCCGGTGGCGTCACCGAGCGTGAGCGGATTGGTGGTGAGGGAACTGGGGCGATCGACACTGGTGACGAGCCGGACGAGACGGATTCAGATTACGACTCGGAGACAGACTCGAACACCAGTACACTTGCTGTCGCAGAAATCAACTCGGACGCTGAGGGGCGAGATGGTGAGAACCTCAACGATGAGTACGTCGTCTTTGAGAAGACGGGCACGGAAACACTCGATCTGTCCAGCTGGACAGTCGCAGACGACGTTGACCAGACATACACGATTCCGGATAGCTTCACGCTGGCGCCTGGTGAGACGGTGACCCTATCACCGGGAGTGACACCGCAACCGATAGCGAACTATACTGGGGCTCGGTGTCACTAGTCTGGAATAATGACGGCGATACGGTGATTGTAACTACAAATGAGGGCGACCGAGTGCTGGAGGAGAGCTACTAATGACTACAATCGACCTCCCGGACGGCGAGTGCACCGCCGTTGTCGATTCGGTTGAGGACGGGCTCGCGACAGTGTTCTTTGAGCAGGATGGTGAAGAAGTGGGGAATGCGGTTATCGAACCAGACGAGCTGCCATCGGATGGGCAGCATACTGATGCGATTTTGGAAGTAGAGATTCGTGATGGCGCCGTGTATTCTTCACAGTACCAATCTGGGGAGACAGAAAGGCGTTCAAACGCCTCTCAAGACCTTTTTGACCGGCTCTCGAAGCGACCGCCATCCGATACAGATTCCTGAGAGAGCCTACGGGAATTAATGGAAACCGATTTGATTGGTGGAATTTAATTTCAATACACAAAGAGAGGAACGAGACGTCTATTTTATTGAGCATGAAGAGAGATTGAGACAGTCAGGAGAGTCGGCACGGAGCAGCAAGGAAGATCAACAGAGCCAGAATCTATTGATGCCAACGAATCGCTTGTCCGGTAGGACTACGATGGATACAGTTGGGTAGTAGGCAAAGCTGTATTGATACTGAGGCTCGTATCCCAAATGTCGAATGGGCCAACAAACGCTCGGCGGCGACGACATCACGCTCTTACGCGAGATATATCTCCAACGGGTTACCGAAGCACTCCCCGAGGCAGCAGCCGAAGCCGGCGACTGGCCAATCCGCCACGACCACTGTTTTGCCCGTGTGGTGCTGGACACGCTGTTCCAAGGAGTCTGGTACGACCACATCGATGGGACTCCCGCATACGAACAACTGTCAATAGAGGAACTGCGGGAGGCAATCGAGATCGCTGATAGAATGCTCGAAGATGGGAAGCCGACCGTTGAGACGCTAAATCGGCAGTCGCTCGAATGGCGGGATCACTGACTGGGGCACAAGCAGTCACCGGACAGTCGGTCAGGCTACTCTTGAACGACGCTGTCTGTCAGCCAGTGCTCATCGAGCTCGCCGCGTCGATGTCGCGATAACCTGAAAGCGTATGTCACTGTCCGACCGTTGGGACCGGTCAGCGTGACACGCTGTGTGGCGCTATCGTCGTCGCGCTCAACAGGGCCTGTCGTCGCCTCGACGTGGTCGACCATTGGGGCATAGCGTGGATTGTGTACCATCTGTCGGAAGCGGTCAAACGGGCCCGTCGCTCGTCTGTTCGCCGGGGATGCGAAGTTGTACGCGACGCCAATGCCAGCGTCTTCGAACGGCTCGTCGTTGGTTGCCAGTGCCTCAAGTTGGATTGAGACCACTCGGCTGGGTCCGTACGTGGGGCTTGGCATCGGGAGCTCCGCTATCGGGTACTGCTCGGCCATCTGGATACCGGACTTAGGGTCGCGAGCGGCATTAAGCGTCCGCTGAGACGGACTCTACTCTAGTGCTGTTCTCGATACGATAGCTGGTTAGCCGCGGCCGTGACCTCTGTCGTCGCGGTCCCGCTCCCCGTCCGAGCCGATGCGTCAAAACCACTGTTCCGGCTCAGGAACAAGGTCTATTGTAATCCCGACAAGCAGCACAAAGTATCCGGCGAGCCCCCCGAGTGTCGCCGCGTGGGGCGTGCCACTGCGAGGGTTTACTGACAGGGTCGCAGCGAGAAGTGCGACAGGCGAACCGAAGCGGATCGCTGGCCGGCGCCAGAGGCGCGCCGTCCGCTCCGGCCACCGTGCGAACACGGCCTCAACAAGCACCGCGACGGCCGCACCGCCAAAGAATGGGACCGGCCGAAGCATCGATCGTGGAGACAGCCCCTCACGTCGTCCGGCGAGCCAGACGACGAGTGCGACCAACGTAGCCGAAGCGGCGTCACTGCGTCGTGTCGACATAGTTCATAGTCTATCGCCCGTTTGAATATCGATATTGGTCGTGACCGACCTGACCGGCGTCACATGCCGTACCCACTGGTGCTAATAATAAAGCTACGGCCGAGCCCGCAGCCGTGCCTACCGCGCCTTGTCCTCGTTGACAGCCGCGAGAACGTGATTGAGTTCTCGGCCGACTTCGTCTACGGCGGCATCAAGTGAATCGAATGTGTCGCTCCCCGCATCACTACAGCCGCGCTTACGGACGAGTCGGACAGCCGCGTCGCTCAGGATATCAGGACGAACTGCGATTTTCGCCGCAGTACAGGGACTGTTTTCGTCTGGAAGTCGGTACTCAACGATGCCACCGGGCTCTTCGTTCCGTTCCCAGTTAGCTGGAGCTGCTGGAAGCTTGTCGATCAGTATCTGCGGGTTAGCCGCCGTTGCGACGCTTGTACTGGACATACAAATTGTTGTGTCGTCACATACAAACCGGTGTCGGCGTCGTTCAGCTAGACACCTAATCACGGGCAGGGTGTCACGGCTTGGTAGCGGAATCGGCGAGGTAGCTCGGGCCGTCAAGGACGAACATCTACTGTTCAGCAGTAGGGGTTAGCATCGCTGTGTGGTGTGGGACTGACGGCGATTTTCTCTTATCCGTCGTGGACTCGTAAGTGCTGTATGAATACGATTGTGACGGAGCACGACAGACACATGCTTGCTCAGATCTAGCGCAGCGACCGAGTGTTCGAGTGAACTTCGACGCCATCGAGCCGGCCGATGTCACGCTCGGATTTCACCGAGACGGGGAACGCGTCGGCAGCATTTACAATGACGACGGGACCGGCCGGACGATGGCGCGGGTGACCACGGCCGGCGATAGTCCCGATTTCATTGGCGTCGAGGTGCCGAAGGAATTCGTTGAAGAGGTTCTTGACGCTGCTACTGAAGCTGGACGGGTCACTGATGAAGCCGCCGCTAACGGGTACCGAATTCGGGTGTTGTGACGGCGTGACCCAGCTGGCTTTCGCTGACGGCACCGTTAAGAGCTGACCAAAACAGCAGCGACAGCGCGCTGTCAACGAGCCACCGAGATGTGTGTCACTCGAAGTCGTGGAATCGGGTTTGTCCGGTGGGGTCCACGTCCTGCTCCTTGTCAGGCTCATTATCTTCCCCAGTCTCTCGGCGCTGACCCGATACCGCTGCGCGATCGTCCGGCGACGGTTCACCGGCTTTCCGGCCGGCTCCAGTCGGAATCGTCGTCTGCGTACTAGATTCATGTGGGTCAGTCGGTGTCAGGTCGACTGATTCCGCCGTGTTCGTTTGCGGCGGCGTTGCTTGGGCTCCCTCAGTTTCAGCAGTAGTAGCATCTGTATCGATGAGTTCGTCGAGAGAGACCTGCGTTCCGTCCGGCGCGTCGGCGTCGGCTGCTCCGTGTTTGTCCGCAATGGCTCTGGCAGCACCATAGCCGCCAGAAAATGAGGCCCGTTTAGCGATTTCTGGTCGTCGAAGCTTTCGCGCAGCCTCAGACCGCTGAGCTTCATACCGCGACCAGAACTGCTCGCGGCGCGCCTCAAAGTCGACAACCGGACGCGGGTACGACTCTCCGACGTGGACTCCACATTCCTGCTGGATGGCAAGCGGCGTCTTCTCGGGTTGATCAAGAAACTCCGTGGGCAAGTCGGCAAGCTCAGGAACCCATCGGGTGATCCAGTCGCCGTCGGGGTCTTGATCGCGGACCTGCTTCCGAGGGTTGTACACTCGCTGTGACGGCTTGCCGATCAGCCCCGCCTGACTTTGCCACTGCGTGTAGTTGATGCCGACATCGCTGTCGATGAGGTGATGGTGATACCAGTCGGCGCCGATCCACCACGGTTGGTGGAGAATATGGGTGAAAAATGACGCACACATCGCGCGCATTCGGAAATTGAGCCATCCGGTTTCCTGGAGACACCGCATCGATGCGTCGACCATCGGAAACCCCGTCTGTCCGCGTTTCCACGCAGTCACGAGGTCGGGGTCGTGAAACGCCTCATTACGGCCTTCGAATACCGGATTAACCGCCTGCTCAGTCCAACCCGGCCAGTCGACGAGCTTCTGATTGTAGTGGAGGTTCCAGACGAGCCGACTCTCAAACATATCTGCCCCACGGCAGGACGGTGCGTTATCAACGACATACTGGTGTGCCTGCCTAACCGAGAGCAGACCAAAGTTGAGGTACGGCGAAAGTCCGCTTGTGCCGCCGCGAGCGTCCTGCGGTGCTGAGATGTTGGTCGGGTACGACCGGACACGGTCAGTGAACTCTCGTAATGTAGTCATCGCTGCCCGGTGGGTTCCCACCGGGACCTGCGTCTTCGCGGGGGAGACGTCGAAGTGGCGGTCAACCGCTGCCGGCGTAACGCCGGTGCGGATACTGACTCGGACTGTGTCGTGGTCATCCCACCCTGGTGTGTGTTGTTCGGCCGCGAGCCACTCGGTGATTTGTGTCTGCCAGTCTGACCGCGGCCACTCTTCATCGCGAACGAGTCCGTCACCAGAGACGAACGTAACCGCGTCGCCACAAGTGTCTCGCACACGCTCGTCGCGCCGCTGACCGTAGCGGCTTGTTGGTGTCGCCATCGTGATGACGTGCCAGCCGCGGTCGACGAAGCGAGACAAGATATCAACCGGATCGCCGTACCCGAGCGTCAACCCCAAGGAGTCCGGTCGTTGGATCGTCTCCGGCGGCTCGCTGGCAGCCTCAGCCGTAATTGGCGGCGAATCAAGCGTGTCAGCGAGTCGTGCTACTGAATCCGTTGCGTCTACGTGCGTCGCGCTGGGAGGTGCCGCAGCGTACAGTCGGTCGAGACTCGCGACAGCCTCCTCAAACAGACGGATCCGAGCGTCACACGCGAGGCCGCTGTCTGCGTAGAACGTTGGGTCGAACACAAACAGCGGGCAGAACACGTCACCGTCGGCAACCGCACGTGACACCGCCAGCTGATCCTCCACGCGAAGGTGTTTCCGGTGCCAGACGACGATACCGGTCGAGTCGGCGAGATCAGAGACCGCGTCTGGCGTCGGAATCTCCGCCGCCAGCGGACCCGTCTGCTGTGGCGGGTCGCCGCTATTTGCGGACGCCGAGCGCCCGGTCTCGCGATCGGTATCGCCCGACATTCACGATTAAATCAATGCCGAGGCGGCGCTTCAATCCGTCGGCCATCCAGCGGAACCCGAAACGAGGTCGGCAGCGTGCTGCCCACGCAGTTGGGGCTTAGCAGATCAATTGATAGGTCGTAACGGATATGCTCGCGGCGCCGGATACAACAACATGAACTGGCGTTCGAGCCACAGTCTCTGGGCGTCGCACGACTCGTCGACGGACGGCGACGGCAACACGATACGGCCTGTTCACGTCTGATCATGGCAGTAACCACGCACCTCAGTCTCGCTTCGCCCAATCGGAACGCGTTATTAGATGTCATCGACGACGCTGAAGCGGCGTTTTTCGAGTACGGCCTAGCGCCCGATATTAGCGGAGTACAGACCCTAGCAGTTACAGTGTCGGGGTCAACCGAGGACGGTCACAGGGTCACTGACGACGATCTCCCAGACCACTTCTCGTCAGAATTCACCGCCGAGATATCGCAGTTTCACGCTGACAGGGTTTATTACGCGGCTATGCGCGGGCTTCCGGTAATTGGACGGATTGTCCGCGAGGAAACACCAAGTCGGCCGAACGTGGTCATCCAGTCGAACAGACAGACCGGGAGCGGCCCCAGCTGTAGGGTGTACCGGCACGACAAGCTCACCGGTGACTATGAATTACTTTCGGACGCTGACAGCCGTCTGGGATAGTGAGCTACGCGTCAGCTGCCAGTTGCGTCGTTTGCGGGTCTCAGCGATGTTTCGTGGCACAAATACTGTTGGTAAGTGTCGCCGCAGCGAGAAGTCCAATCACTCCTCCGCGAGCGCTCGTTGAAGCGCTGATTCAACAGAGGTCTGCCAGAGAGGATCGATCGACTGGAAGTCTCACTTGTGGTCGAGAATGCCTGAGCTATAGATGCTCTCGGCGAACGAGCCTGTAGATACAGTGTTGGACGGCTCCAAGGCGGCTCCCGGCCGATGATTTAATTGACACCACCTATTATGGTATGCCGTATCATGTGCCACAGTCACATACCCAGCGAGTGGTCCCGAAAAAAGGAGGACGAAGCAGAGGATGTCAGCGAGCACCCATCGCTTTCTGAGAGGGAGTCGGCCGACGACGTAGAGATACTGACCGACGGCGGAGACGAGTAACCGACACAGTCGGACTTCGCCTCCAGCTGAAGCTCTTGGCTTTCTCATTTCTTTCGTAAGCGGTGAGGAATAGAGACGAATGAGCACGTCTCATTAGCTTGCGACGGGCAATGCTATGACCGACGTAAGAACGTTTACCACGATTCACCACTATCACATTCCATGGGTACGCACCCGGATTTAAGTGGACGAACAGCCCTGGTAACCGGTAGTGCGAAGCGGGTCGGCCGCGAGTTGTTGTTGTCGATCGCCGAGTGCGGCGCAGACGTCGTCGTCCACTACAACGAAAGTGACGCGGCGGCGGCCGCCACGGCCGAGGAGGTCCGCGACCGCGGCGGGGTTGCGATCACCGCTCAGGGAGATATAACCGATCCAGCGTCCGTGGATGAGCTATTCGAAACGATTGAGTCAGAACTCGGATCAGTAGACATACTCGTCAACAACGTTGGGGACTTCGACGCGCGTCACTGGAGTGAGATCGATTGGGAATCGTGGCAGAACGTCATCGAAACAACGTTCTACGGCACTGTGCTGTGTTCTCGTCGCGCCGTTCCCAAGATGGGTGACCAAGGATGGGGACGGATCGTCAACATTGGGTTCGCCGACAGCGACCGGATACACGCCCACCCGGAGAACTTCCCGTACTTCGTCGCGAAGACCGGCGTCCTCATGTTTACGCGTATGTTGGCGACAGACACGCGCGACGACGGCGTCACTGTCAACGCCGTCTCTCCGTTCGCGGTCTCGAACACAGAGGCAGGCGTGGACTCGTTCCCGCGAGGACGTCCCGCGTCGTTTGAGGATGTTGCTGCTCCGCTGCGATTCTTCTTGAGCGATGCGGCCGACTACATCAGCGGAGAGAACGTCGCCGTCGACGGCGGACGGATGCCTGAGTTCGACAGCTGAATCGATCGACGTACACCACAATTGAGACGCCTCGCCGTTGTGTGACCGACCAAAGACAGATACCAGAAAACACGTCAGCTGACGGCCCGCGGAGGATTCCTGTCGATCCGGTGATCCACGTCGAAACGTTTGCTACCCACCGGACATTGACGTGGAAGGCTGGGACTCGGTCGCAGTTCGTCGAAGCGGTCCGTGTGCTTGACGCAGTGCCGTCGACGGCGTCAGTAGTCGTCGACGACACAGCCGTTGCCGGGCGGCAACACCACTCAGTCTCGGACCTCGAAAGCGTGAGTAACACTACGACGTATCTTCGGATCGAACCGGATGCCTCGTGGACGCTCTCATGGGAGCAACGAACGTCCCCTATTGTCTCTGTGAGTGGAACACCGTCAGCAACGTTGTGCCGCCGTCTTCACCGCCGCACGACCGACTGCTCGGAGTGGTGTGACGAAGCGGTCGAAACGCTACAGGGCCTGACAGAAGACGGGACTGTCTGATTTTCGGGCGGCAATAAAAGAGAAATATCTTAGATATCTATCTTAGTCAAGTGTCTTAGAAATATAACTTAGAGATGTGTTCCAGAAAGCGACTTCCTCGGTTGTATACGAAACCGGGTGAACACCCGGGTTGCGAGCAGGATCACAACAACGTCTATTCTATGTGGGCTGCGACGAGCGAATATTATAAAGTAATCTTAGATAACAATCTAAGGTATCTTAGACATATAAGTACCTGATGTATCTAAGTTATCCATCTCAGATAGGTGTCTGACATAGGTTTATTTGATGCGTATCTAATAACCCGGCATGCTCTCGTACACGGTTTACAGCGAGGCGGGCGGCGTCGGCAAAACGTCGTTGACAGCGAACATCGCCTGTGCGCACGCTCGGGCCGGGTTGGATGTACTCGTGATCCCGCTTGACCCACAAGACGGTAATCTAAGCCGATTGTTCGACGTCGATGACGATCGGAGTGATTCGTCCGCAGACAGCCTTGTTCGACATCTCGTCGGTAACCCTGGTGGCGAGTTCGACGATCTGATTCGGACGGCAGAGGGTATCGATATCATTCCAGAGCACAACACGCTCTCGGACCTCTCAGACCACCTCGCACGCGAGAAGAGTCGAGCAGAGGACTTTGGAGATGCGTACAATATCTACGCGCAGCTCCGCCGTGTGCTCGCAGAAAACGATGTGCCGGACCGATATGATGTTCTCATCTGTGATCCGCCAGCGACAGAATCGGATCACCTCTATAATGCGATTTACGCGACGCGAAACCTCCTCATTCCGTTTGAGCCGTCGGCGAAGGGAGAAGCGTCCGTTGAGGGCTTAGAAGAGCTTGCGACGAACTTCGCAGATGAGTTGAATATCGATGTCGGGGTCCTTGGTGCGGTGCCGATCGAGTTCAAGGGAACGAAAGACCAGAACGAGATCGTCGAAGAGGTTCCCTTCGAGGTCCCTGAGGTAATCGGTGACCGGACCTCAATGATGGAGGGATGTTGGCGACATCAGTGTAGTGCGTTCGAGTTCGTGCGATCTCACCGGAGTCGACGCCGGGATTACGAGGTTGAGACACTGGCCAAGTTCGATCGAATTGCTCGATTCCTCGAAACCCAGGGCGGTATTACTGCCCCATCCCCACCAGAACCTGGCGCATTAGACGATCCTGAGGAGGTGACCGCCTGATGGGGGGATTCAAAGAGGGGACAGTCAACGGGTGGGACGACGAAGAAGAGGAAGACAACGACAGCGAGCCGGAGTCCGAAGGAGATGCATCGGCCAATGAGGACAGCAGCGGTCAAGAGGTAGAATCTACCGAAGTGGAGATAGAAACCGGGACGGAGAATACCGTCGAAACTAGGGCAAACAACACTTCAGCGGGAGACATTCCGTGGGTTCTCCGACGAAATAGTATCACTGACGGGCGCGATCAGACAGTCCAGCTTCACCTCCAAGAAGAGACGATGAACGTCCAGCGGAAACAGAAGTCCCTCATTGAGGCCCGGCTTGGGGAGAGCGTTCGAAAAGCCGATCTCCGGGAAGCAGCGTTATTGGTCGGACTCCAACACACAGACGATGTCGTCGACGTCCTCAAACAGTGGGGGTACGCTCTCGACTGAAACGGGTGTGCGCACGGTAACCGCGTCCAATATGATATCGCTATAGACGGTTTATACAGTGACTTGTTAATTGCTTGACCGCAGGCTGATAGCGGCTACTCCTCTGGTGAGAAGATTTCACTGCCAACGTCGGACAGTTCACTCGCCTCCTTGTGGGCGTACATCTTCGATGTCGTCGACGGGTCCTCGTGTCGAAGGACTCGTTGCGCGTCACTGAACCCTGCTTCATCGTAGTACGCTTCACCAACGCCTCGGCGAGCGCCGTGGAGGGTAAGATAGTTCTTCGAATCGCCAGAACAATCCACAGCAGCTGCTTGAGAGAGCTTTTTGAGCGTGTACCGGCCACCTTCAGTGGTTAACGCCGGTGGTGTAAGTTCTCGTTCCCGGAAGGCACCGACGAGCTCAGCTGTGCCGAGGCTGGTGATTTCATCAATCGTCTCGTGATTGACCCCACGGTCCTGAAGTTGGCTTCGTGCGGCGTCTCGCAGTGATGCGAGGTGGAATGAGGGGAACACGGGCCAGGCACCGCCGGGGGGATCTAAGAGCGTCTGCCAGCGTGTGAGTGCTCTGACAGGGCGATCCGTCAGCGGTGCTTTCTCGATTTTCTGGCTTTTTCCGAGTACTGTCAGCACCTCCTGGTCGGTGTCGACGTCCGCCCAGGTAATTCCCGTTCTTCGGTCATCGCGACTGGCAGCCAGAACCTCAGCACCACGGACACCTGAGAACCCGATGACGTAGACGAGGGCCCGGTCACGGGCTGCTGTGAGTGCTTCCCGGCTCTGGGGATCCGCATCAATGGCATCGTACGCTCGCCCGTCGACGTGTGAGACAATTGTCTCACGCTGTTGCTCAGACCAAAATTGTTGTTGACCGGAATCCGTCGTGGGGCGGTCAGGCATTTCGTCTTTCGCTCGGTCGGTATCTGCCGGATTCTCCGCGATATACTCCCATTGCTGGCAATAATGGAGGTATGCGGAGACGAGCGAATAGTAGTTCCACGCAGTAGCGGCTGTGATCCCCTCGGTGTCACCGTTCGCCCGTCGGGCGTTCACGCGTCGGGCGAGATGACCAGCGTATCGGGCAAGGTCGCGGCTATCGAGTTTTTCGAAGGTAGTCACGCTGCGACAGACCATCCACTCGAGCCAGTCTGGAATGACGCGTTCGAGCGCTTGAACGTAGTTGCCTGAACGCTGCGTCTCGTCTTCATCCGAATCCGTCTCTTCGATCGTCTTCGCCTTTGCGTCGAGAAAATCCGACAGTGGCTCGTCGAGTGGTGTTTCACCGGTCGTTTCCCCGGGGTGAGGGCCGTCAGCTGGCGGTGCCATCGATTCAGCATCACCGACGGCGGCGACCCTCAAAAATCTACTTGTGACTACTCGACTAATCCAAAGTAAGTGTCTCAATATTCAGTATAGCCTCAAATAGCCTCTAGAGGCTTTTTTCGTACGTTTAGACATTAGCCCCGCTTTGTAAATCGCATTCTGCTATACGAATTCTGACTAGGTAGAAGTTGAGACTACAGTGGGTTTAGCGGGGCTTTGATGCGCGGTTTCGGACGAATTGACGAGCGGAATCTGCTTTAGATCCTTCTCCCAACGAGTATTCTTGTTGAGATTGGGACTAATTCGGAGTATTTTCCGGCCACGAACAGTGTAGCCACTCAGACGCCACGCTAACCTAGAATGAGTGCCTCTCTACCCGATTCCGGTTTCCTTCTTCAACAGGGTAAGCGTATTGTCGGCTGTCACAATAGGCGAATGCTCGTACTCTCCGGTCAACTCCACCTGTACGAGTAGATCGACTGCTCGCCAAATAGAGTACAGCAGACACGCGAACGCGAAGTAGAAGAACCGCAGTCCAAAATCCTTCGACGTCGTGGCGGCCATAAATCGCTTGATCGACTTATACCCGCTCTCGATTTCCCACCTGTAGCCGTACTCAGTGAGGTGGCCGCTCCCCCGATTCGTCATGAACACCGAGTACTGCCGGTGGTCGTCATGCTCGGAGTCTTCTTTCCGGCGGTAGATCAGCGTCGTCTCGTGCCATTCGTTCTTCCCGAGGTGGAGCTTCCGGTCGGTCTCGTATCGATCCCGATCTCGTTGGAGCAACCGCTTCGCTTGGGCTTTCTCGCTGGTCTGCATCCGCTTGGGCACGACATACGACAAGCCACGCTGGCTGAGCATCTCTAGGACGTGCTGGCTATCGAACTCCCGGTCCATCAGCACGTTATCGACGTGGACAAGATCTTCAGCCGAGTTCAGCAAATCCTCGACGATTTCTTTCCGACTCTCGCCCTTCCGAACAGGCCGTGCGTCTAAAACGATCGGCACGGCATTACCAACTAATTGGACTGTCGCCCACTGGTAGGCGTATTCGTCGGTCTTCTCCTTCGTCCCGATGATCTCGTCTTCGTAGCCCGTTCTATCGCCCGTGAACGGGTCAGCTTCGGTAATGTCGATTGCGACGACTCCCGCTCGAAAGAACTGCTCTGTCTCCGCAACTTCGTTTAAGAGCCGAATGATGGCCTGCTGGTACATCTCTCGTACCTCTCCAATCGAGAGGTCGCGGATGTGCTCGCGATGGGCGTGCCCCAGCGGTGTTCGATCCCGAGTCGATTCATAGACGAAACTGCGAGCTCCTTCGTTGGCAGCTAGCCGGTCGCGAAGTCCAAGATACGTCTGCAAGCCCCAGTAGGCGTTCTCGTGGATCTCACAGCCCTCGCCACGATCCAGCGAGAACGCCGGAAAGACGACACGGCTGACGTGATCGCTAATCTTCGCTGCTTCTTCCAAAACGGACTGATCGTCCGGATCGCTCGCTTCGGATTCGTCGTCATAGTACTGGAGCTTCCGTTCCGGGTCACGGGGAACCGCAACACCGGCATTCTGTGCGTTGATGAGGATCGTCCGAGCCGTTCTTTCGACTGTCTCACGGAGGCCGGCGCTGAAGCGCTTGTTCCAACTGCGCCAGAGTGTGGACTGATCGGGAACGGAATCGAACCCGAGCGAGCGATGGGTTTCTGAGTGCTGCCGGAGATATTCGACGAGCGCGGTTTCGTGGTCCCAGGCGTGTATCTCTTTCAGCAGGAACGCCCTGAAGAGCTGTGGCATCTCGTATCGAGTCGGACCGGAGTACTGGTCGTGGGGACTGAACTCCACGTAGGAGAGTGGATACTGACAGACGAACCTCTCAACCGAGTCGTGGGCGTCGTGCTCGAACCAGATTCCCGAAACGGTCCGGAAATCCTCAATAAGCGCCGGCAGTGAACTCTGGTCGTACAGTGGCGTCGAGCCATACGCCGGCCAGTCGAGATACTGTGTTGTTGCTATCGAGCGGAAGACATCACGCCGAGAGACGGGAGTGGGTACCATCGGGGACGTGTCTGCCGTTCTTGGCCAATGATATGACGTTCTCTCTGATGATGCCGCCAGCAGTCGATTCTTTACGATCTTCGCCATCGAACTCCTGTTTTCGGAAGAGTCCGTTCGGAACGCTTTCTGAAGTACTCAGCTTTGCACGTGGAAGTAGAAGCGTGAGGTAGGCGGTGGCAGGGATGGGTGATGCCGATTACGGACTTCTCCGACGTTAACGTGCAGGGCTGCGTTGATAAGGAGCAAATATATTGGCTGGGAATCGGGGGGCTCCCACGCCCCCCCCCCCCCTTGCGGTCGAGAGCTTGGGCCGGTATCGACCTGTCTACTCACCGAATTTCGCCACGTCGGCGTAGAAGGTCAGCTCCTCACTGTCCCATCCGTGCGCTCGATCGCGTGTATTGTAATACCAGCCCGACACGCCTTTGTGGCTTTTGTTCGGGTTCGTGTGGCCGAATATCGGGACCCCTCCCGATTCGACGCCCGAGTTTGGGTGGTAGGCGTACCAGACTGGGTCGGGCCGGTGAAGCGACCAGCCGTGGTCCTCTTTCGGGTTGACAGAGAGCTTGAACCGAAGCGGCTCCCGCGCCGAGTGCAAGTAGACGGGTACCCTGTCATCTTCGGGTTCCGTGGAGACGTAAAAGAACGGGTGGGGCTGCAGGACCCAGCCCCCGCTGCCCATCTCGGATCGGCTCCGGGAGAAGTACCAGCGTTTCGGCTCTTTGACGGAGTAGCCGTTCTTCGGTTTCTTCGTCGAGTACGCGTAGACCGGCGCGATGGTCGGCTCGGGTAGCGACTCGAACCGCTCCGCGTACTTCTTGAACGCCGCCTCGATTTCCTCCCGACGTTGGTCGTCGTCACAGAGCTCCCAGATCGGCTGGAGGGGACGGTTGCTGTTCGAGGGGTCTGGGTCGTTGGTGTGCGGGAGCGCGACGACGGCCAGGTTCCCCTCAATACTCTCGGTCCACTGCTCGTAAGTACCCTTTTCGATGATACCGTTGCCGTACTCCACCTTCCCGCCCCGTGTCACCAGGTGGAGGAGGGAGTGCCGCTGCAATTCCCGATGGCGCTCGCGGTACTCGGCGGCCGCCTCGGCCTTTACCCGCCCAGTGAGGTATTCGTATGACATTTTAGCTGCCACATCGATATCCATGTCGTCGCTTATCTCTGCCGTGTTGGTCGTGACCCTGAGCTCGGCCTGTGCCCCGATGATCAGACTGCGGAGGAAGTGCGTGCCGTACTTGTCGAACAGGTCCATGGGGGGCATCCGGGCCAAGTCCGACCTGGCCTCGTCGGTGAGCAGGTTCCGGAAGCCGCTGGGCAGGCGCAACGTGGCCTTGTGGATGTTATTGTGGCGCGAAAGGAAGTACGCCGAGGCAAGCTGCATGTGCGACGTCGCGAACTGGGCGCTGATGGCCCCGCTCAACAGCCCGAACCCGACCGCGGACTCCCCCTCAATGCCGACCGACACTGCGAGGTTCCGCTGGTATTCCTGTACGGTTAGCCCCTCAGTCTTCGTGAACTCTCCCAGGCCTCTCGGCAGTACGTCCACTCGCTCCCGCTTGTAGTACTTCCGATCGTTCAGCGTCGAGTCCTCCTCGTACTCCCCCAGGTCGAAGAGGGGTTCCCTCATCGCGTTCGCGTCCGGCAGGTAGTCGCCCTCGAAGACGTTGTAGCCGCGTCCAACCTGATCCGTCCCCGGAAGTTTGACGCCGTCGCGCCAGCTCTCGAGATCCTCGGGCGGTTTGTACTCGGAACTCACTCCGGATTCTATCACACTCATATTCAGAGCCCTAAATGTCATACTACTAAATGAACTTAGCGTCGGAAAAGTGGACGAGATATCCATCCGACACCGGGCTACAAGGTCGAAAACCTACTGGGAAGCCGCGAGCCGCGGAGGGGTGATCGCGCTGGAGTCGCGTATGGAGTTCGTGGCGGTCGAGCGTATCTAACGCGGACGATACGGTTATGCTGTGTGATGACGTATCTATCGAATCATGAGTCCCCCCGATCAGGCATCGGCTATACAGAAACGGCCTCTTTCTGCCACGGGGTCGGGCACGCCCGTCGACGCACGAGACCGGTTCACGGGGCCAAGATTCCTGACCAGGGGATTCGTCAACAGAGCAGCCTATGTGAGACTCCATGCCGAACTCTCCACGGCTCGCCCGGAGTTCGAGCTCTTGGCCGAGCGGACCCGCTCGGAAGACGATTCGTGGGTCGCGTACGGGCGTGAACTGCTGGCGATGGCTGAAGCGGACTTACGTTCGGGCGCCCTCGACGAGGCGTGGCGCCATCTCCACACCGCGAAACGGCTCGAAGTCTACGGCCTCGAGAAGCTCGAGGGAATAGACAGTAACCACGACCGTGGCTCGGAACTCAGGACTCGGGCTGCCGTCATCCGCGGGGAGGCACTCGATGCGCTCGGCGGCTGGCCGAGACAGGCAGTGGTTGATCTGCTCTGTGACGAGACGGAAGCTCTCAAGGACGAGATCACCGGCGCGGAGCTCCGAGCGGCGAGCCGGATCCTCGACGATCAGTACGAGAGTGTCTACTTGAACCGGAGCGAGCGACAGCGTCAGTTCAACCAACTCGTACTGATGGGTGCGCTCTCCGGACTGACGTTGCTCGCGCTCACGCTGCTCGACTGGGTGTGGAACGGAACGTCGGGGCTCACCGGCAGCGTGGCATCCCTGCTCGAAACACCGTGGGGAGAACCAGCGACTGCAACTCCGGGGTTCGCGGTGTTCATGATCATCGCCGGTGTGATGGGTGCGTCCCTGTTCGGGATGCGTTCGCTCAGGAACCGATCACTCTCGACGAAGATCCCACAACAGATCAATCAACTCACTGTTACGGGCGCTCGTGGTGTGATCGGAGCGATCTCCGCGCTCCTGTTCTACTTCGTCCTCCAGACGCCCCTGTTGCAGAACGGGACGATCATCGCGGACGACGTGATTACCGCACCGATAATGGTTGTTATCGGGTTTGCGGCAGGGTACGCAGAGCGGATGGCTCCGAATGTGGTCGCAACAGTCGCCTCAGTAACGGAGCCGAGCGAAACTGCAGAGCAGAACTCGAATCAGTAACGTCCGAATGAGAGATCAAGCATCGCTGTCGAACTGATTGTCCCGAGTTCGGTGGTCTCGTTGCCGTCATGCTTATTGACGGCGAGACTCGTTGTTCGAGAGGGGTTTTTGATACGAGGGTGCATCTCACACTACCCGTGATTCCGCAACTCAGGACTGCAATTACTGCGTATATGTGTATTCGGTTGATTGATAGCCAAACGCTGCTTATGCAATTCGATGACTTCACGCACGATCGGAATTATCGGGTCGGGAATCGCCGGATGCTCAATGGCGTACCAGGTCGGGACACAGTCCGGAGAGCCCGCGGAGATTGTGGTCTTGGAGCGAGCACCAGAGATCGGGGGACGAATCAAACGGATCTCCGTAGGTGGCCAGTCCATTAATGCAGGAGGAAAGTACATCCACTCGTCAAACGAGTTGTTGCTAGGACTGGCGAACACACTTGGACTGAAACTTTCGAAACCGATGAAGCCCAAACACGGGCCAAGTGGAATCTGGAACGGACACCGGTTCGTCGTCCGAACCGACGGTCCTGCGTGGCGAGCGAATGCGTCTATTGTCAGGCGGTACGGCCTCTCGATTCTGAGAATCCACTGGGTGACTCAGGCGTTCTTACGCCGGTTTAGACGCGTGTATCGTCTCCCGGTTTCGACGGCCGGATTCGAAACCCCAACGGATTTGTTACACGCGATTGGTCTCGATCACCTGCTCTGGATCCCAGGTGACGAATACCTCAGGGATAAGGGAATCTCAGACCGGGCAATCGACGAATTCGTGAGTGCAATCACACGAAATTTTTATGCACAGAACGCCTCTGAAATCCACGCCTTCGCCTGTCTCGTCGCGCTCGTGGGGGGAGGGACGGTCGGATCGGTGTACACAGTGGACGGAGGGACGATCCAGTTCTGTCAGCAGCTCCTCGAACGGTCGAACGCCACGGTAAAAACCGACATGGAGATTCGCTCGATCGAAGCGGATGGTTCCACCGTCTCTGTTGCAACCGACACAGAAGACTTCGAATTCGACGTATTATGTATCGCGGCGCCGCTGGAACCGGCTGATATCTCGATCGGTAGGTCCCTCGAGGGGGTCGACTTCCCGGAGGATATCGGCTTCGTGCGGCTGGAATCGCAGTTCGTAGCCGGGGAGTGCTCACCGGAATACTTCGGGAGTACCGATGCTCCACCCGGATCCGTAGTTACGACGGCGGATTCGACGGAACCATTCTACGACCTACACCGCCAGCCTACCGATGGAGAAACCGGAACGTACGTTTTCGCCCTAGCATCGCGAGAACCATCGGTCCCGGTAACCGAAACGGATATATTCTACGACGTCACCGAAGTGCAGACGATTCCATGGAATGCATATCCGGAGTTCACGCCACGGTCGGACACCGCTCCGTTCCGGCTCCACCCCAACGTCTATTACATAAACGCGATGGAGCCGGTTATCTCGGCGATGGAGACGCAGGTAATCGCGAGCCGGAACGTATGGAATTTGATGAAAGAGACCGATTAGTCGCACATAGTTGGCACACAGACCGCCTGACGGTCGTCCGACGACGCTGGTTTATGAAAGTTCGGGTGCGATAGGCCTCGTGTTCACTCGGGGACTCATCGCCGAACAAGCTCTCTGTATCTTGCACGTCTCACTTCGACCTATATTGGAATGTGTCAGCAATCACTGTGCAAGACTCAGAGGATAGATACAGCAGGCAAACCGCAGTTACCCACCCCATTCCCCACCGATGTCGTCTCGAATTTGTCCTCGCCAAGCTTCGAATCGCTCTTCACATCTGGGGGCGTCCGCAATGTGATCGATAAATCCGACCCCGCCGTCCGACAGGGCCGCACCACAAAACGGACACAGGTCAGGGTTGTTCCACTCCGGCGAATCGCGTGGGGGGTGATCCTCTGACATACGTGTTAATCCTCTAGGTAGGCGTAGAGGGTTTCTCTGCTAGCTCCACAGCTTGGACAGTGGTCGGGAATCTGGTCGATATCACCCAACTCCCCACACTCGCTGCACCGCCACACAAGATATCCCTCGCCGAGATTAACGGTGGGAGCGCGCCTGAGCGACAACGTGTCAACGTCACTGTTGGTGTTGACTTCGACCCCAGTTTCCGTGATGGCAGAGATGACGCCGATGGTCCGGCCGTTCCCGTCGTACACCTGCTGTCCCGGTTTGAGTATTCGGTCCTGAGATACTACCTCACTGTCTTCGGGCATACACAGTATTGGAGCGGACTCTACCTAACTGTTACTTCGTCTATAATTACACAAGTTTTCGGTTCCAATGGGGCGATTAGAACCGAATACGCCATCATGGGAGCAGCTCTCGATGCGGAAGACAGTGTGTACAGCAGATCTCGCCGGAACGCCAGGGCTGATTTTCGGATATCGCCGTAGAAATGCTTCTTATCACCGGACGCGATTGCTACGTTGTATGAACTCAGAGACATTCGATACGAGTATCAGTGACGAGACGGCCAAACAGATCCTCAGTGCCACCCGAACTAGCCTCGGGGACACCCTCCGGAGCGTCATGTATTTCACACCGTCGTCGTTCGATCTGTTGTACGTACGGCGGGACCTCTACCCGTCTGATGAGGCCGCGCAAGAACGGAAAGCGCAATTGGTCCAACTCGAACAAGTGGGGTTCGCGGAACGGTCAGCCCGAACCGAAATCGCACACAGTGACGACGGTTCGAACATCGGCCCGTACAACTTCACCGTCCGATTCCACGACAACGGATTCGTCGTCAGGGTGCTTGAGGGCGATGTTGGCGTCCTCTTTACTGCTGACTCCATGGACGTTCGTTCGTTCAGAGAGGCAGTCAGCGCGATCCGAGGAGTGCTCAGCGGCGAGTGATACCTGTGACAAGCCTGGTTAGAGACGGGGAGTAGTTTTTTCGCACTCCCTTGCTTGTCCGACCTGTACTGAACGAGCCACCTATTCTGACGAAGGCCTTGTGCGAGATACGTACCCTGTATGCAGCACGACCGCTGAAACCTATCACCGATTAATGATTTCAACGGAGCCGTTTATTCGAGTCTCGATTTTGAAAGCGTTCTCCGTAGATAAGTATATCTTCGATTAAGCCGTTCTACACGTGTCAATTGCTACCAGTCGTAGTTCGACACGGAGTTCGCAGCCATGTCCGATTCAACACGCCGTGAGGCGCTCCAGAGGAGAGGTACAAGCCGTACGAACGTCATCCGGGCCGCAGTAGTAGTCCTCGTGACTTTAGGGGTCGTGACAGGCGGGTTCGTCGGGCTGGCCACGCCGGTCGCGGCCGCCACCACCGACGTCACTACCTGCCGAGTCATCGACTCGCCGGGAGTCTACCTCGTGCAGAACGACCTCTCCGTCCTGCAAAACGGAATTATCCTCGACGACGGGACGGACGTCTGCATCGACATCCGATCCTCGGACGTCGTCTTGAATGGACAGGGGTACGCCCTAACGGGCACAAACTTACCGTTCGACCCGTCGATCGGCGTGCTCGTAGACGGGACGACTGCCGGTCCCTACACGAACGTCACGGTCCGGAATGTCACCACGAGCGGCTTCACCGTCAACACGTTCCAGTTCGTCGAGACCACCGATGTCCGACTCGAAAACGTCGTCATGCAGGGTAACAGAGCATCCTTCGAGGCGAGCACCGACGTGACGGTCGCCGGCGTTACCCTCCGTCGGGCCGCCGTTGTCGGGTTGTCCGACATCGATGGGGCAGTGATCACGAATATCGTCGAGGAGACGTCAACGTCGAACGGCATCGTCGAGGGCGGTGGTGCCGTGGAGCTTCGCGCCGTCCGGAACGCGGCATTCACCGATAGCAAACTCTCTCTCGGGGATATCACCGCGAGCGGACTCGGAGGCAGCCCGCTCGACAGCGCGCTCACAGTGGTCGGGAGCGACGGCGTCTCGGTGCGGAACGTCGCGGTCTCGAACACCCTCATCGGTGTCGACATCGGGAACAACGCGAACGCGGCGTTCGAGGACCTCTCTATCACCGATGTCAACACGGGGGTTAGCGCCAGAGACGGCACGTTCGGCGCACCTTCTCACAACGTCGCCGTCCGGAACGTCGGGGTCTCTGACGCCCTCGTAGGCGTCTCCATCCGGAACAGCGCGAACACCACGCTCGAGGGCCTCTCGGTTAGCAACGCCCAGACCGGGATCAGTGTCGGGGACGATAGCGTGGGGGAACCCTCCGACAATGTCACTGTACGGAACAGCACCGTCGTGAACAGCGGGTTCGAGGACGTTCGCGTCGGTAGCAATCCCTCGCTATTCGACAACAACTCGACGGCGATCGCCTTCGAGAGCTTGGAGTTGTCGTCGGCGACGGTTTCCTTTACGGGCCAAGACGTTCGCGTCAGCGACGTCGAGGCCTTGCCGGCGACGCCCACTGACCGGACGAACGTGGGCGGGTTCTTCAACGCGACCGCGACCAGCACGACTGGCCTGAGTTCGTCACTCCTCAACATCACCGTCTCCTACGACGACGCCGACGTGCTCGCCAGGGACATCACCGAATCGACGCTCGAACTGTGGCAGTACGACGGGGCGGCCTGGGCGCCGGTCCCTGGGTCGATGGTCGACACGACGAACGACACCGTCTCGGCAAGCATCACCGACTTCAGTGTCTTCGCCCCGCTCGGGACCACCGGGCCGACGGTCGACGTAGACGACTCGGGTGACGGCTCGAACGTCACCGTCATCGGCGCCATCACGGACGAGCCGGTGACGATTCCGCTTGACGACCCGGTGACCGAGAACGTCACCCTCGATTCGCTCGCGGTCACCACCGCGCTCGATACGACTTACGCGCTCAACGTGACGACGGGCGAGACGGCCCCGCCTGGCACGACCGACCTCGCCGTCGTTGGCCCGAACGGGACCGTCCCGTTCGGCTACCTTACGGTCGAGACGAGTCTTCTCGACGCCGAGGTCTCTGAGGTCGTGTTCCGCTTCAGTGTCGACGCGGACGCGCTCGCCACGGCGGGCGTCGCCCCCAACAACGTGGCGCTGTTCCGCTACGACGATACCACGGGAACGCCCGAGGCGCTCCCCACGACGGCCCTCGGGCTGAACGCCACGTCGGATGCGTACGAGTACAAGGCCGTCTCGCCCGGCCTATCGGTGTTCGCGATCGGCGGGCTGGTCCCCCAGATCGTCGTCATCGACGCCTCGGTCGACGAGAGCGAAGTACTCGTCGGTGACACGGTCGCTGTGACGGCCACCGCGAGAAACGGCGGCGGCGCCGCCGGCTCCGAGACGCTGAACCTCACGGTCGACGGGGCGGTGGTGGACTCGAGGGCGGTCACGCTCGGCGTCGGGGAGAAGACGACCGTGACGTTCGACTACACCGTCACCGCTGCGGGGACGTTCGATCTCGCCGTCGAGAGCGCCGCTGTCGGCACGGTACTCGTCAAGCTCCCCGTCGAGGTCGACGTCCGGCCGGGCGATACGGCGAACAAACTCCCGCCGAGCCAACGCGCGGCAGTCCCCGTTGCCGTCCTCGGGAACGCGGACTTCGACCCGACCACTATCGACGACTCGACGCTCAGGTTCGGGTCCGAGACGACGGTCGCCGCCGGCGGCGGGGCGACAGCGTTCGCAACCGACGTCGAGGACGTAAACGGCGACGGATACGCCGACCTTGTCGCGGTCTTCCGCCTCTCCGACGCCGGTTTCGAGGCTGACGACACAATCGCCGTCTTCACCGGCCGAACGACCGGAGGACTGACAGTGTACGGGACCGACTCGGTGGTGATCAGGTAGCAGGGAGCGCGACGAGCACGTCACCCTCTCCTCGCTCGCTCACCGACCACACAACGAAGTCGGGGAGATCGACTTCCACCATACTCGACGTTCTCGGCCGCGTATGGGTTTGTGTCGTCTGGTGTGGCTCTCGAACGATACCGGACAGACACTGAGGACACGTTGCCACTGACTGACAAGGGGTTGTGCTAGGCTGGAGACGTTCTCAAGAGTCTGGAGTGTCGCTTGGGACAACAATTCTTCACAGTGGGTGTCAATACACTAACGATGACGGACGAAATCGACATCCCAACCGAGCCGCGGGCTGCAGTCGACGCACTGGCGACTCATCTCACTGCGACCGCAGATCGCCCAGTACCGCCAGCGACGAACCGATGGCTCGGAGAGGCTGAAGCCGTCGCCCGCGACGCTACCAGTGACGATCTTGACACTCAAACCAGACAGAAACGGGTTCGTCAGGTTGCCACACTGCTTGAATCGGCTGACGAAACGGACGATGTGATCGCCGACCGCCACATCGAAGCAGCGATTGAGTGCTGTCGAGTCGTTCTCGCTAACGAGTGATTTTGATCCGGATTGTACGGAATGGCCCTCAATGCCACATATTAATAGGGATTAGCAAAAGTCCTCATATTTCCAACGTAACAGGGCTCTGACTTGCTAAGATTGGCGTGCGAGATGCAGAGTGTCTATCTTGCAGCGCGACGGCCCAACACAAAGATCAGCAGCGCGAGGAGGATTGGCCCTGTGGCGCGTAAAGATATTGTCAGTACCTGTCCGAGCGTTCCGGTCGGAGAGAGGGGGCCAGTACCGGCAAAGAACACTGAGAGGCTGTGGTACAACGTTTCCCAGACCAGCAGCTGATCGTCAACGACAGCCCCAGCGGTCACGGCTGTTCCGTCGGTCGTCTCGATGGTCCCCGTCGTGGTGAACAACCCCCAGAACAGGCTGACAACGAGCGCCGATATTGAGAGGACGCGACGAAAGCTTTCTCCGTAGACGAATAGCCCCCGCTGGAGCTCGGCGAAGAGCCAGCGCGTGCGCTCTCCCTGTTCACGAAGCAGGTGTCGGCGCATCTCCTGGCGGCGCTTGAACATCCGACTCTGAAGGGTTGGAAATCCGTTCTGCCGGCCCAACCCC
Source organism: Halorubrum ejinorense (assembly GCF_055389685.1). Taxonomy (NCBI): domain Archaea; kingdom Methanobacteriati; phylum Methanobacteriota; class Halobacteria; order Halobacteriales; family Haloferacaceae; genus Halorubrum; species Halorubrum ejinorense. The sequence continues at coordinate 127,613 of NZ_AP043776.1, read as the reverse complement.
TCTAATCGTTGGTAGACGCTACGGGCGCGGCGTAACTGGATAACCCGCGGTGAGTCGGGGGTTGCCTTGAGATCCTCCGGGTCCATCGCCAGCGACGCCTCCGGTCCCTCTGGCGGCGCGTCGGGATCGTACCGGCACCGCTCGGTCACCGTCACATCGCCGACGCCACCCTCTACGACAAGTTGAGTCGCACTATCAATACGTGCTCCTCCTAATCGAGCCCCGAACAGGTAGGCACTCGTAAGATTCGTGTCTACGAGGTCTGCATTCTCTAGTGATGCGCGAACCAGCACTGCATTCTCGAATTCCGCGCTTTCGCAGTCCGCTCCCACCAGTGATGCTTCTGCTAGATTCGCGCTGACAAAATCTGCGCCATCTACATCGGCTTGCTGTAGTACCGCTTCTTGTAGGTCCGCATTCGAGAGGTCGGCGTCCACGAGATGCGCGTTCGAGAGTTTAGCACCCCGGAGATCTGCACTCGAAAGGTCGGCGTCCCAGAGGTTCGCATCCGAGAGGTCAGCAGACATGAGCTCCGCGTCCGAGAAGTCGATATGCATGAGGCTTGCGTCCGAGAGATCGGCACGATTGAGGTTCGCATCTGAGAGGTCCGCATCTCTGAGATCACTTTCACGAAGTGCGACATGGTAGAAATTAATCCGGTCTTTTAGGTCAAGACCAGATAGTTTAGCTCCATCGAGTAATTCAGAGTGAGCTGCTCTGTTGAATTCGCAGAAGGCAAAGGGATAGCGTCGCTCTGAAGGTGGAAGCGAAGCGGAAGAGCCGAATGTGACTAACCTACTCTTCCGCTTCGTTAAGCAAGCCGCGTCGCTGGCTCAAAAGCGCTGTGCCGCCAGTCCAACGGCGGTGAGTGATCCGACTGGCAACGGATTTCCCGGGTGGAAGCATGTCACGCTCCACTTTTTGCGGGTTCACATGGATGCGACGTACCGCGAGATCGTCGATTGGGCGAGTGAAATGGATCGTGTTCGTGGTCTGTTACAGCTCGCTCGAACGGCATTTCCCGCACCCTCAACGCTGTACCGGTCGTTTGAGAGGGTGCCCATGTCCGTGTGGCGCGGGTTCCTTCGGGAGTCTGCGACCATCTGCGATCCGGGCTCGCACGGTGCCATCGATGCCACGTTCTTCGACCGCGAAACGGCATCGAGACACTACCAACACCGCTCGGATCGCCACATACGCACGCTCAAAACGACGGCACTCGTCGATACAGATTCGTGTGCCATCCTCGATATTCACTGCTCGGCACACTGGCCTCACGACACCCAAACTGGCCGTCGAGTTGCCCTTCGCAACACCGAGAAAATCGAGAGTCTCGCCGGCGACAAAGGCTATGACGACCAATCTCTCCGGGACGCCCTCCGTTCAGAGGGCGTCCGGCCGTTGCTGCGTCACCGGTTGTTCGCTGCGTACGATCACGCGCACAACGCACGGTTGGACAGCGAGCTATACGGCCAGCGGTGGATGGCCGAGACCGCCTTTTCGGCCATCAAGCGTCGGTTCGGCCCCGCTGTCCACCCTCGCGCGTGGTACCGCGAGTTCCGCGAACTTGTGTTGACCGCCGCAGTCTACAACCTCGAACAGGCTCTCAAACAGTGACCCCGACGCCGTCATCGGATTCAACAAAGCAGAGTGAGCCGAATTCTGCTCACGAATCTCTGGTGGGGCGCGTGCTTCCCGTAACGTTTCAACCGACTTCGAGACTTCGTTTGAATCGGCGTGCCAGATACAGGAGTCGCTTTCTTCCATCGTCTCCCGCCAGCAGCAACTTTGGGGACTTGGATTGTGAACAACTCCATTATCTTCAGGCCACGTGTATCCGCATCGGTCTGATGATAATTCATCCATATTCGCTTTCTTTCAGTCCAGTCTAAGAATTCTTGCTCTGATGGATGTGCGCGTTGTATCTATCACGTCGGTTCTGACAGGGATTCGAGAGTAGTTGATTCTATGTGCGGACTCTTTTGCTAATCCCAATAAGTTCCATCAAGTAGTGAAACCAAATTAAATCTCATAAAGTTATCTTCTCCCATTAAAGAAACCAATATAGGTTACAAAATTATATTCTAACGCATCACACTTATATTCGTAGTCTCTGAAGAATACTTTGATGAGTTCAAAACAAGACGATCTCAAGGAGACGAACACCGAGGCCCGCTTCGAGTTTAAGAAGGAGGAGAAATCCGCCTTCCAGACCGAGAAGGGTCTCACCGAGGAGACGGTCCGCGTCATCTCGGAGGACAAGGACGAACCGGAGTGGATGCTGGAGCGGCGCCTGCGCGCGCTCAAGCAGTTCCAGGAGATGCCGATGCCGACCGACTGGCCCGGCCAGCCCGACCTCAGCGAGGTCGACGTCGACGAGATCATCCCGTACATCCGGCCGGACGTCGACGTCCGCGCCGGCGTCGACGACTGGACGGAGCTCCCGGACGAGATCAAGGACACCTTCGACAAGCTGGGCATCCCCGAGGCCGAGAAGAACGCGCTCTCGGGCGTCGGCGCCCAGTACGAGTCCGAGGTCGTCTACCAGAACATGCAGGAGCGCTGGGAGGAGAAGGGCGTCATCTTCTGTAACATGGACGAGGCCGTCCAAGAGCACGAGGAGCTCGTCCGCGAGCACTTCATGACGAAGTGCGTCCCCCCGAGCGACAACAAGTTCGCGGCGCTCCACGGCGCGATCTGGTCCGGCGGCTCGTTCGTCTACGTGCCGGAGAACACCACCGTCGACATGCCGGTACAGGCGTACTTCCGGATGAACTCCGAGGGGATGGGCCAGTTCGAGCACACGCTCATCATCGCCGAGGAGGGCTCGGAAGTCCACTACATCGAGGGCTGCTCGGCGCCGAAGTACTCGGCGTTCAACCTCCACTCCGGTGGCGTCGAAGTGTTCGTCGGCGAGGACGCCCACGTCCAGTACTCGACCGTACAGAACTGGTCGAAGAACACGTACAACCTGAACACGAAACGCGCCATCGCCGAGAAGGGCGGGCGCATGGAGTGGATTTCGGGATCGATGGGGTCGAAGGCGACGATGCTGTACCCGTCGACGATCCTGAAGGGCCGCGGCGCCTCCGACAACCACATCACCATCGCCTTTGCGGGCGAAGGCCAGAACATCGACACCGGCGCGAAGGTGTACCACAACGCGCCGGACACCAAGTCGACCGTCGAGTCGAAGTCGATCGCGAAAGACGGCGGCCGTACAAACTACCGCGGGCTCGTCCACATCGCCGACGGGGCAGAAAACTCCTCGACCGCGGTGGAGTGCGACGCGCTGATGTTCGACAACGAGTCGACGTCGGACACGATGCCGTACATGGAGATCAACGAGTCGAAGGTCGACGTCGCCCACGAGGCGACCGTCGGCAAGATCGGCGACGAGGACATCTTCTACCTGCAGTCGCGGGGCCTCGACGACGACGACGCCAAGCAGATGATCGTCTCGGGCTTCATCGAGCCCATCACGGAGGAGCTGCCCATCGAGTACGCCGTCGAGCTCAACCGGCTCGTCGAACTCGAAATGGAGGGCTCGCTGGGGTGATCTGATGCCGGAGTGTACACATTGTGGAGCACACGTCTCACAACAGTTTGTGACCGTGTTCGGGTTAGACGATGGTGACGTAGTTGCCTGTCCAGCATGTTCTAATAAGGCGAACATCGCAGAGACAGTGCTAGCCCGTCGCTGACAGCGAACTATGGAACACTGCTTCGCGTGTGACACCGACTATGGGTACCTTGGAACGACGCCGCACGAAGGGTCCTGTCCAGCCTGCGGCTCATCGGTCGTTACGCCAGCAGGCGACCTCAATATCGCCGACACGACAACGTGGGAGAGTGCGAACGGGCTCTCAACGATTCACGTGACAGCGACCGACGACCGGTCACGTTGTTTCGAATTTGTCATTGCGGCGCGGCGGGGACAAGGGAAGCTCGTCTGTCTCGCGATTGATGGGGTAACCGTACCCACCGAGACAGTGTGGTCAGTTCCATCTGCCGTCGCTACGAGAGTTACCGCGCACGGAATCAGGATCAGCGACTCGACGCCGGCTCAGATCCCATGATGAACAGTACAGGTCAGACACGCGGTGGAATGCGTCTGTTCCGTCCCGGTCACGAGGGTGATGCCACGTGATGAACGAGCGCACTGACGGAGAGCAACCGGACACCGTTTCTCGCAGCGATAGGACCCACGGGGCCTCATCGAGCGAAACCGGCGACGGACAATCTGTTACCGACTCCGTTTCCGAGGAGAATAGGGACGGACGGCACGGTCGGACCACGTGTCCGGAGTGTCACGGACGACTTCGTCGAGCCGATGATGGCGTGGATGCGGTCTGTGACGACTGTGGACTCGTCGTTTCAGACGCGACGCTTGATACGAGTGTCACGCTGTACACGCCGAACGGCACCGGCGATCAGGACTCTCGCGTCGGACCAGCAAGCACGAACCTCTTACACGATAAGGGGTTGTCAACGATGATCGGGTGGCAGAACACCGATGCGAAGGGGAACGCGCTGTCTGGAGAACGGCGACAACAGATGCGTCGCCTTCGACGGTGGGATGAGCGCTTCCGACGACGCTCATCTACGGATAGAAATCTCATGCATGCGCTTGGTGAGATTGATCGCATGGCTTCCGCGCTCGGCGTGCCCGACAGCACCCGAGAGACGGCAGGCGTCATCTACCGTCGTGCACTCGCGGACGGACTCCTTCCGGGTCGAGCTGTTGAAAGCGTCGCCACTGCGGCGCTATACGCGGCGAGTCGCATAGACGGTGTCCCGCGCTCTATCGACGAGGTCTCGGCAGTGAGCCGCGTCGAACAAATTCGCGTTGAGCGGGCATACCGACACGTCTCACGTGAACTCGGGTTGGAAATTGCTCCACCAGATCCCCGCTCGTTCATCGGACGGATCGCGTCGGACGTGGGGTGTACGGACGCGACAGAGCGAGAGGCACGACGTCTCGCCGGAATAGCGGTTGAAAACGGCGTTCACAGCGGGAAACATCCGGTAGGCATCGCCGCTGGGGCGCTGTACGCGGCTGCTAAACGATGCGATGAGTCTCTCCGACAGGCAGATATCGCTCATGCTACAGGCGTGAGCGAGATGACGATACGGAACCGGTATCCTGAGATTTTGGCCGCAGCGGATACTGAGGATGAGCCTTGTTTAGACGAGGAGAGTCGCTCAGTCTGAATGATGTGTGACTAGTGTCGTCTTGCTAGTAGCTCCGACAAAGTACCAAATCTACTAGGAAGTCCGATGAAGCGGTGGCGAGCGATCCTCGACGGGTCGGTCGGACTATATGAACTCGGAGATATTCAGGCAATCGACGCAACCGACGTGGATCGTATTCAAGCGAGCCAGCACTACGCGAAACGGACGGATTACACCTTTGAGTCGGTGAAGACCACGCTGCTCATCGGTTGTAAAACGAGTGCGATTCTAGACATACACTGTTCGATGAAACAACCGCACGATACACAGGTCAGCTGGCAATGTTAGTGCGGAATCTCGACGATCTGACGGCTGTAGCGGCTGATTAAGGATACGACTGGGAAGCACTTCGGACGAGGTTGCTTGCTGAAAGTATCACACCGTTGATTCCGCAACGCGGCCCAGGTTTCCGAGGATGGGCGAGAAACTTACTCATCCATGATCGGGCGTATAACCAGCGTTCGAATGCTTATTCCGTGTTTTTCGGATTTCGGTAGCGATACGGTGAGACGTTGTGGGTGAGAACGTGGTTCGGTCAATTCCGCGAACTTGTTATGAAATCAGCGGTGCGAAACCTCGAACGCGCGATCGAGGGGACAGACCGCTGAACGCTGGCGTCTAAACAAGGCCCAGAGGATGTAGTCAGCACAAGAGCTTCGATATTTTCTCTAAATTAATCCTGAATCAGCCGAGAGAATGTCCCTGCGAATCGATTACTGAGTTCCGACCAGAAATGGCTGACCTCCGTCTGTAAATCGACGGTAAATAGCGGCCCACGTGATACGGTGATAGGAGAGAATAATCCGACGGCCACTCCCTTCTTTGTGGCCGTTGTTTCGTATCTACTGTGTATTCGTCATCCCGCCGTCAACGACGAGCGATTCACCGTTCACGTAGTCTGAGAGATCACTTGCGAGATACAGCGCTGCATCCGCGACGTCTTCAGGCTGGCCCGCCCGCCGCGATGGGATTGCCTGTAAGAACTCTTCTTCAGCATCCGTCCCCATAATCGGGTAGTCATCGGTCGTCATCGTCGTCTCGATCAGCCCCGGATGGATAGCGTTCACCCGAACGCCATCGGGCCCCAGCTTCGCCGCCATCGAGTACGTGAGTAGTCGCACGGCACCTTTCGTCCCACAGTACGTGATGAACTCGCCGGAGCCCTCGAGACCGGCGACCGACGAGAGGTTGATTATCCGCCCGCCCCCGGCTTCGACCATCCGCTTTGCGGCCGCCTGTGCGCCGAAATAGACACCTTTGACGTTGATGTCCATCATCCGATCGAACGCATCTTCGTCGACTTCCAGGAACTCCTCGCCGTGGAAGATCCCCGCGTTGTTCACCATCACGGTGATCCCACCGAACTCCTCGGCAGCCTCGACCGCCGCCTCGAGATCGTCGACGTTCGTGACGTCACACTCGACGAACGTCGCCCTCGCCTCCGTTTCGGCCTCGATCAGTTCGTGCGTCGGGTCCCCGCCCTCGCGAGGCGACTCCTGAATATCCGCGATAACGATGTCGGCCCCTTCCGAAGCGAACCGACGGGCAATCGCGCGTCCATTTCCGCTGGAGCCACCGGTAACAACCGCCACGTTGTCTTTGAGTAATGTGGACATCACACACAATCTTGGTCAGGAGAAGAAATAACTGTATCTCAACTGTGCCCTGTTGAATCCGCATAACGCCGCGGCCTAAAACTGTACTCACGATTGAGAAATACGAGGACAATGTTGATCGGTCCAACATAGATCGAATCAAGAGATACTTGTGTGTGAGAGAAGCGCTCTGTATGCAGCAGCGCCGTTTCGAACTCTCTCCCGCCAGTCAGTAAGGGTGTGACCGATACAGAGGGTATACCCAGCAAACCGGAATCGATAGCTCAATCATTCGGTGGATATAGTATCAAGCCCGTGACTGGCTTCTATGTGTTCGCAGAGGCGTTGGACGAATCGTGTGGCTGGCGCTCCGTCAACGACATCGTGGTCGAACGTGGCGGTCAGGCTCAGGAACTCCCTGGAACACAGTTCGCCGTCTATCAAGCGTGGTTTGGTGCCGATCCCGCCGACGGTTAGTTGGAGGGTGTAGTTAGTGGGACTAATAGCCCAGCCGTTTCCGGTGCCGAACATGCCGATAGAGGTGACCGCGACACTGCCAGCGATGTGCTTCCAACGTGTCGGGAACCACTGGGGAAGCCGCCATATTTGACGGCGCAGAAAGCCGGGAAGGCGGCGTGCGAATCTGGCGACGCGGGCCTCTGGACGGTTCGTCGTGTCTGCTTTGACACGTCGAATTTCGTCGTGAATCGACCGAATCGTCCGCTGGTTCGCTTGGCGAATGACATACGGGATGCCGATTTGGTCACCATCGGTTTCCCGTTCGATGAGGACGTTCACATCGACATCCTCGAACTCGTAGATTCGCCCTCGCCAATCACGGTACCGTTGAACGTGAGGCTGTTCATCAACAGTGGCGGCCAAACAGGATACGATGAAAGCAGTGAACGAGAGTTTTGTTCCGGTCTCTTCCTCGATGGTCCGGATGCGCTCTCTGGCATCGGTAACGTCAATCTCGACGAGTCCGTGAATGTTGCTCCGGTGTCCCGCCATCTGCATGTAATCCACCGTCAGCTGCTGCTGTGAAGTCACACGCTCGCGGTCAGTGCCAACTTTGCTCATAGTTGATCATGAAGCGCCAGGACTAAATCCGTACTCGCCTGCGAAAGTCACGCCCTCGAGAACCAGTTGAACACCAATGTCACCCCTCACCATACTTTGATGTTACATCTCCTTATCAGTCACGATGTGCCGGAAAACGACCGGCAGCATGAGGAGTCGTCCTTCTGCGTTGGTCATTTAGACTGTGTCAGTCAGCGTTGAAGTGGGATTTATTTCGAGAGCGCTCATTGGTAGAGGAACGACCGGCACCGTACATATTCCTGAGAGTCCTGAAACCACCCACAACTGGTCAATGCATGCAAAGTTCGAGAGAACGGTCGTATTGAGAACGCTTGGGTCCACAGAATATCGGTAGTCGTCATTGCGAGTCCGAGTTATCGTTATCAGCAGGCTCATCATCGAATTCGAGTTCCGTCGCCGCCTCCGCTTCGTAGGCCGCATCCTCCTCATCCACGAGCCCGAGCCGGAGTTCTACACCGTGCTCACAGAGAATATCCCGCATCGTCCAGCGATCGACATGGGCGAGTCTCGCAGCATCACCGAGCGTAATCCGCTCGCGTTCGTAGAGGGCGACTGCAGCAGCGGTGCGTTCGTTTTCGTGGTCCTCGAAGTACTCACGCACGAATTCACGCAACGCATCGCTCTTGCCCCCAAACACACCAGCCTCGACAGCACCCTCGATGAGGAGGTCGAGATCGTCTGGATAGGAACCGGTGATTCGTGCCATCGTTCTATCCCAAACTACGTCTTCATACTATTTATGAACTGCGCCAGACTGCCATATGCCTTGAGAAAGCTGGCCTCAACTACTGTGCAACGGTGGGGAAGTTGAGACTATGGTCAGGAATGGATGTACACGTCGCACGTGAGTGCTCGAAAGTGGCTACCGAAGTTCGTCGACGAGAGCAGTAGTTGCGGTATCGACGAAATCGTCTGTGAGACGGCCCTGCCAGAAATCGATGTCCTCGTGGCCAATCGATTGTACACCCCATGGAACGACCCGGCTCTCGTCTGGCGTACCGCCACGAAGCCAACTCTCTTCGGGAATGTCGATGAGGCCGTCCATCCAGGATTTCGACGTCAACGTCAGCGCGATGTATTGTTCGCCGTAAAACGGCCGTCCCTTGTGGTTCGAGAGAATGAGCCAGGGTCGAGCGTCCTCGTCACCTTTGAACGGATCATCGCCGTAGACGACGTCTCCACGCTCGAAAATCGGAGCGCCTCCGTCCGTCACTGTTCGTCCTCGACATTGGGGTGCGGCTCGCTGGGCGCGTGTTCCCGCCAAGACTCCTTGTCTTCTGTATCGAGTCGCTGGTTGAACAGGGCGGTCGCTCGTTCGTACCCGCTGTATCCGTCGAGTCGCTCTGTGTCGTCGGTTATCGCCCAGTACGTCGCTTTGTGTTCGACGAGATCGCGGTCCTTCAGTCTCGAGAGCGCGGTGCTGACCGCGCCCTCATCGAGACCGATCTGAGAGGCGATTTCGCGGGCCTTGAACGCGCGATCATCGTTGGCGGCGAGAAATCCGAGGACCTGATCCGGGACGGACAGTTCCTCGAGTTCGTCCTCGCTCGTCTTCTCGAAGGTATCTCGGTCGATGGACATCGTTGAACAGAAATACGGTGTCAATCGTAATGAGTGTTAGGTGTGAAAGCGACGAAATTGCTGAAGGGGATACTCCGCCCGTAGCCTCGTCGAAGCAGTTCGAGAATCGTATACATTGAGACGGCCAGTCTCAACTACCATGACTACGGTGAAATTCCATACTTTCGGAGGATGGGCCAGTATTGAATCGAATCAACATGAGTTCGTGGTGATTCGAACCGTCTAGCTTCGAGTTTGAATCTATACTGCTGAACTACAGGGCGGGCGAACTGACAAGGGGGAACTCAGTAATTGACTATACACACCAACCTATTCTAGTTTTTATTAGTGTTCAGTCAAACTTTCTCTAGAAGGATGGAAAAAGAGCTAAAGATAGGCATTATACAACACAATCCGATAATTGGAGATGTCCGCGGGAATTGTAACAAGGTCACTGACGAGTACGGAGAGCTACTGGCTACTGATCCGGATCTCGTTGTCACACCCGAGCTCTCGTTGCTGGGGTATCCACCCCGCGACCTGCTCCACCGGTCGGGGATACTCGATGCGCAGGAATCTACACTCAACGACCTCGCTTCAGAGACCGAGGACGGACCACCACTGATTGTTGGGGCTGCGGTCAGGACGGACTACGAGACCGGCGCACCGATCCACAACGCGGCGATCGTGTTACGCGATGGGGAATGGAGTGAGACGTATCACAAGCGCTTACTCCCGACCTACGACGTCTTCGACGAACATCGCTACTTCCGCCGCGGGAGCGAGCCGTTGGTCGTGGACGTTGGCGGAACATCGGTGGGAGTCACGATTTGTGAAGACGCGTGGCAAGACGCCAAGGTAACCGGAACACAGCGCCACGACGAGACGCCGCTACAGGACACAGCTGCGAGCGGCGCGGAACTCATCGTCACGCTATCAGCGAGCCCGTTCAGTCTCAACAAACCGTCTCGCCGTGAGAACCGCTTCACGACCCACGCGGCCGAGACGGGGTGCCCGGTCGTCTTCGCCAATCAGGTCGGCGGCAACGACGAGTTGATTTTTGACGGCCACTCGCTAGTCACCGTTGACGGGGCAGTCCACGAGCGGCTCGCGGGATTCGACTCCGACACAGCGGTGGTAGATGTTCCGATCACTGGTAGCGCGGCCGCTCGGACGGGCGAGTCAGAAACTCGTGCTGCGCAGGCTCGCGAGGCACTCATGCTTGGGGTGCGTGATTACTTCGAAAAGACCGGGTTTGAGGAAGCGGTAATTGGCTTATCAGGTGGAATCGATTCCGCCGTCGCAGCCGCGCTCGCGGTTGCCGCGCTCGGCAAGGACAGCGTCTACGGCGTGTCGCTTCCGAGCGAGATCACGAGCGAACAGAGCGTCGCTGACGCCCGCGCAGTGGCGGCGAACCTAGAGATTGAATTCGACGTAATCCCAATCGGGGCGATGGTAGAGACGATATCCGGGACGCTCGAAGCGAACGACGCATCGCTCACCGGTGTCGCAGCTGAAAACATCCAAGCGCGGATCCGTGGCGCCATCCTCATGGGGATCGCAAATCAGCGCGATGCCCTCGTGCTTACGCCCGATAACAAGAGTGAGGCCGCCGTCGGCTACTGTACGCTGTACGGCGACGCCGTGGGTGCGCTCGCCCCGCTCGGTGACTGTTACAAGCAACTGGTGTACGAACTCGCAGAGGTGTTTAACCGGACGCTTGCGTCGGCCGGGACGTCTCCGGTCATCCCGAGGTCAGTAATCGAGAAGGAACCGACCGCAGAGCTACGCGCGGGGCAGGCTGACGAGGAGGAAATTCCGGCGTATGAGGTTCTAGATCCCATTCTAAAACAGTACATCGAGGGGGGTGGTAACGCCGAATCGATCCAGCGTGGGTATCCTGACCACGTCGTTGACGAAGCCCTCAGACGGGTAACGCACGCCGAATTCAAACGACGACAGACACCGCCGCCGCTCCGTATCACGCAGAAGGCACTCGGACGCGGGTGGAACTATCCGATCGCCGCGACGTACGACCACGTGCTCGACGGTCACTGAGGCACCTACCTCTGGGTGTACAGGCGGTCGAGGCGACTGCCCCGGGGCTAGACTCCGGGGTGAGTTCACAACCGTGTTGTCGGGTCGTTTTCGGCAGAGTTCGGCCACACGTCTGGAAGCGGTGGCTCAGTATGCGAACCCCCTCGGGTCAAGCCCCGGGTCACTCGGCCTGCTCAGGCCGTAGAATGACGACTTAGAAACAAAGCTTAGATATTCGTCTAAGACTACTATCTTAGATTCTCAACTTAGATCTGTAGTCGGTTACACGCGGCCGACCTGTCGGACCCCGCCCGCGAAATCAACATGAGCAACTCCGAGACGTGCGTGAGAGTAGTCTCAGAACAGTTAATCGGTTCCACTGCTGCCCATGTACGTCAGTTGCGCCGTGAGATCCGTCGCAGACAGCATTCCCACGATTTCGTTGCCGTCACCGGCGACGGGGAGGTGCTGGACGTCTTCTCGTATCATCTTGACCGCGGCATTGTAGAGCGTGGCCGAAGAGGGAACCGTGAGAACGTCTTCCGTCATGTAATCGCCGACGACCCCAGTGTACGAGGAGTGGTTTGTCGAGACGACTGTAACGAAATCAGTGCTTGTCAGTACTCCTGCGAGGTTATCGTCGGCGTCTAAGACGATCAGTGACCCGACACCCTCGTCGAGCAAGATATCTGCGGCTTTGTTGATGTCGGTGTCGGGTGTAACGGTCAGAAGGTCAGTGCTCATCAATTTTTCAACCGGAGTGTTGTCTACACCCATGGTACTGGTACACGTACTGCTGCTGTATACTAATTGCGGTCGATCAGTTGAGACTCTCTCAGCGTACCGGACGCGGGCTTGCTTATTATACAGTATTAATCAATATAGTTGGACGAGTACGGAGAAAGTGCGGGACCCTCAGTAGGAGTGGACTCAAACGGCTTGTCAGATTGCCGGCCACCCGCCGCAAATCAATCATATAGATATTTTGTTATATTTTTTATCAGCTAAGGCATAATAATTGAGAGAGTATATATTGCGAGCTTTGCTACGCCGAGTCCCCGCAGTCACAGCCACCCTGACGCAGGAGTTCACCGGCATCGTACGTCGAGCCGCAGGCCGAACAGACGACTTGCACGTCCACGATGACGTCGTAATCGACACGGTTCAGTTCTTCATCAGGGAGTGTCGATTCGATCGATGCCTCGGTCACCACTGCGGTGCGGCCCTCTAACTTCTCGATTGTCTCCGTGCGCCGTTCGACCGCGTCTTCGCCCTGGTCTGGAAGCGACGCGTTACGGGCGTCCGTGAGATACGTGTGTACGGACTGGTGCGTTACGAAGTCGCCGGTGAGTTCCTCAACGTCGACTCCCTCCCGTTCGAGCCGTCGACGAGCGCGGGTTTCGTCAGATCCAGACCCGTGCCGAAGCGCCTCATACGTCCCGGCGACCTCGAAGTTGGAGAGCGATATTCCGTTTTCTTTGAGTGTCGACCGGAGGACCGTCTCGTTGAATTCGTCGGCGAGGTCGCGGAGGCTCGTTCGCTCGCCGTCGTCACCGATCCACGCTGCCTCTAGCTCTGCCCCCTTTCCCGATAGCTCGTACTTCTCGATGAGCCGCGCGACTTTCGTCCCGCGCTTGCGTGACTCGTTGCTCATGTCTAATGTACCGTATCGAGCGTTACAAGCTTACCGATGTAATTTGTCGGAGTGCTGGTAGTACTGCGCCCACGGACCCGCAGGACCAGCGGGCGTTAGGAGTCGATGCTAGTGATGTAGGTGTAATCGTCTGAGAGCGCGGCGGCGTCCTCGGGAAGGAGCGCTACCGTAATGTAGGGGGCATGAGTCCGGAAGTACTCGACGAGCCGCGCGATCCGGTTCGAATCGATCGCCTCCAGCGAGTCGAGCAGGATGAACGGCAGCTGTTCGTGGACGTCATGGACTAGGTACCCGGCCAGAGCGAACACCAGTCCCGTCACTTCACGTTCGCTCTCCGAGAGGTGCTCGATAGTGTCTTCATACGCCGTACCGTCGGTAGCCGACCGCACGATATGGAGATCGAATCGGGTCTTCTCGACTTTCCGACGGCCTTCCCTGACCCGTTCCTGACGTCGTTCGATCCAGATCCGGTCGAGGTTCTCGTACTCGAGGATATCGAGAAGGGTCTCCATGTGCGTGTTGAACGCTTCGACCGCCTCCGCTTCGAGATCCTCGATGCGCGTTCGGAGGTCAGTGAGCCGCTGTGAGACGTCCTCGCGGTCGGCTTCTAGCTCGTCGCGCTTCTGGATCGCCTCCTCCCGTTCAGCGATCTTCGTATCGAGCGTTTCGAGATCTGACTCGAGATTTTCGACTCTGAGCTCCAGTTCGTTCGACTCGCGGTGGAGTTCGAGCAGGTCCTCGTGGTCGTCGACCTCGATCGACTCGGTTTCGGCTTCGAGCTCCGCTACCTCCTCCTGTTTGGATTCGATGCGCGATTCGAGATCGCTGATCCGCTCTTGCGTGGCCTCGATTTCGGACTCGACGGTCTCTAGTCGGTCTTCGGCCTGCTCTAGGGCGTTGCGCTGTTCGCGAAGGTCGGACCGCTTCTCGGAGAGTTCATCGATGTCTGATTCGACCCCTCGGCGTTCGTCGAGCTTGTCGGCCCGAAGGCTGCGGAGCCGATCGAGCGTGGTAGAGAGTTCGTCAGCGGAGACCGACGACCCACAGGTCCAACACGTCATTTCGTCGGCGGCGAGGAGCTCGTCCGTCGGAGCCCCGCTCGAGTCCTCGTCAGCTAACTCCACGCTAACGCCCTCGTCCTCGAGCATCTCCTCGTTGAAATTAATGACACTGCCGAGCTCGCTGATCGTATCGTCGATCTTGCGCTTCCGGTCTCGTAGCTCTTGAATACGACCGGTCAGGCGGTCGGGACTCTCTTCAGGTTCGTCGGCAGTGGCCAGCGTATCCTCGAGGTCTGCCTGTTCGGATTCGAGTTCTTCGAGCGTCGACCGATCCGTTTCGAGGTCGAACTCGAGGTCTTCGAGCTCCGATCTCGCGTCCCGAACGCGCTGAAACGCCGCTTCGAGCTCTTGTTTCTGCGAACGGCTCTGTTCAATGTCTTTGTCGTACGCGTCTATCTCGTCTTGAACCGCGTCAAGCTCTTCCAGCGTCGAGTCGAGCTCTTCTTTCGTCTCTTGCCGTTCTTCCTCGAGCTCGGGGAGCTCATTCTCGATCCGGTCTAGCCGTTCCAGCTCGTCATCGATCTCGTCGCGTTCGCGTTTACAGGAGTCTATTTCGGCGTCGATCCGGTCGGTGTCGACGGGACGCATGATGAGTTCGCGGAGGTCATCGCCCCTCGCGATGGTCCGTCGCGCTTCGTTGCTCTCGAGGAGGAACGCGAAGAGTTCGGCGAGCTCCGGGTCGTCGAGGAACGGGTCGCCCCCGAATGTGACCGTCTCTCCCTGTCGCTCCACCGTTCGGGTGTACGTCGTGCCGTCGATTTCGAGCGTGACTGAACCGCGCTCGGCGTCGCCTTTCAGCGATGCCCGTTCACTCCCGAGACCGGCCATGATGGCGGTGAGAAACGATGTCCGATTCGTCGCGTTCTCACCGGTGAGCACCGAAACACCGGGTGGGAGGGTACTGCTCGCTTCGTCGATTCCACCGATGTTTTCGACTTCGACGCGAACGGCGGACTCGGTGACTTGATTCGTAGCCATGTACCCTATGCTAAATTCTTCTCATAATTGAATGTGTTTATGTCTGAGTGGCTGAGCGACTCACGAGACGTATAATTCAAATATACTCACATAGAAAGGAGAGACTATTTCTAATCTATAATGTAGAGTACTGTTTTAGTATTTTTATTTTGTCATAAGCTAGCGTGGGCGCGACACGACAGTGGCCCTCCGACTCCGGCATCAGGCGTTGATATCAATATTGGTCAATACACACAAGACAATAAAAAGTAGTCACCCAAGACGGTCAGTTTGGATAGTCAGGAAGACGTTCACTCGGCTTGGTGCTCCGTAACCGACGCAAACTGTACATCTCGAGTTGAGACCCATTCGAAGATGACGACGAGGCCGACGCCCACAATTGCGAACAGAATGAACGACTGAATCCAATACCGCGTCCAGTTCAGTCCCATCGCGGCTAGCTCAACGGACGCCTGTTCGACGGGGGCTCGGAGTGCGCCGAAGATCAGGCTAACGAGGAAAGCAACGGTCATCTCACGGTTCCGTTTGAACGCGGCCCGAACCGCATGGGCAACGGATAGCAGCCCGACGACCGCACCGAGGAGGAAAGTCACGACGGGAACGGCGCTCTGGTAGACGGCTTCGGCGCCGCCACCCTGTAGCGCGGCAAGAAGCGCGTCGGTGAATCGACTCAGCGCCGTCGACATGTACTCGTACTGGCCAAGGACGAGGAGCAACAGCGATCCGGACAGTCCCGGGAGGACCATCGCGCTGATCGCAACGGTGCCAGCGAGAAACAACACCGGGAGCGACGTGCTGATCCCCGTCGCCGCGTAGCCGGAACCGACGAAGGCGAGGAAGAATCCGACGATGACAGCGGCTCGCTTCCCCCAGGTCTCCAGCGAGACGTCCCGGTAGAGGATGATGGCGGAAGCACCGATCAACCCGAAAAAGAATCCGTACACCTCAACCGGCGAAACGGTCAGTAACCAACTGATGAGTCGCAAGACGCTCACGACGGCGGTAGCGATTCCTGTTCCGAGGACAACGAGGAACCCGATATCCAGCTCAGTGAGGGTCCGAACGACGGCCTGACGATTTCCGTCGCGGGCGTCGTGAGCGAGTCGGCGAATCCTACTCACGGTGAGAGCCGTGATGGCGGTGATGAGTCGCTCGTAGATGCCGGTGAGGAGTGCTATCGTCCCGCCGGAGACGCCAGGGACGGCGTCGGCGGCCCCCATACAGAATCCTCGGAGATAGATCCCGAGTATCCGACGCGTAGTCGTCATGGTCACAAATCCACGGTGGAATCGGACATAGCTATTGGGGTTGTACGCGACGAATCCAACGGAGCGGCATTGTGTGGATCGGAGATGAACTCGACGAGGTGGCGTCACACGGTATCGACGGCACGATGGGTGGGAGTCGTAGAGAGTCTAAATCGGATCAACGATGACGTTTTTATCGTTGAAATGAACAGGTGAAACGATGCGACCGATCGAACACCTAATTGTCGCGCTTCTATGCGTGGGCTGTTACGTGGCTCTCGTGGCGCGACGATTCCCGTCGCTCGAGCTCGCGGCCGTGGCGTTCGTTGGGAGTCAGTTCCCGGATATCATCGATAAACCGCTCGCGCTGGAGCTGGGTGTGTTACCGACCGGCCGCGTCGGTATGCACTCGCTGCCAGTTGCCGTTCCAATCTGGACACTTGCCGTTCTATACGGGTGGAAGACCGACAGGTTCCGAGCAGGGATCGCGTTTGCCATCGCGTACGCCTCGCATCTCGTCGCGGACAATTACGCTGCGCTATCAGCAGGTCAGATTCCGAGTGATCTATTTTGGCCGCTCACTCCACCGGTCCCGAGACCCGCGATCCCGTATTGGGCCGGTCCGCGGTCGATTAACATCCATCTGTTCACGCTGTTTTCCGTCGGATTCCTCGTCGTCACGGGGTATTATATTCTCGTAGACGTGTTTCGTCACGCTCAAGCAGGAACCTGATCCGTGGTGCGGTGCTTCGCAACCGGGACGAGCACATACGCAAATTGGTATAACCAAACATTACATTGGCTAGCTCAGCCATTGTGGCCTTTCAGTCGCAAAAAAAGGTTTGGCCTCCATGAATACCTCACGAACTGGGTGAACGCGGACCGTCAGGCCGGAAGCGCGAGTTCGACTGTGACAAACAGTTGGTTACTACCGTATTCTCCGCGGTATTTCAGTGACTGATCTCTTATGCGACGATGGTAATAGAATCTCCACTTTATTTCTCATACACCAGTATTTGTCTTCTCAAGATTGTATCGAACCGCCAACAGATTATGATTTGATCATTTACGCTACTACAGGCGTAATAGTTATATTGATTATATTGTCGCCACAGCTATCTTTACACGGATACAGATGTAATGTATAACCATGTAGCTAGTTAACACCAGTCAGATAACATATAGTTGTGAACGCTGGCGGGAGTCCCATCGGGTACGTAACACATTAACGCCGATATATTTCCCGAACATGCTGGACAAACACCGTACAAACGTCGTTTTATTCACCCCTTGCGCGCTCCGCGCAGACCACCTCCGGTGTTACGGCCACGGCCGCGACACCTCGCCGGTGCTTGACGAGTTCGCGGCTAAGAGCCTTCGCTGCTACTACAAACACCCGCGCTACCTCCACGACGAGATCACCCACGTACCACTGTTCGTCCTATTCCCAGACAGGTCGAACACCGTAAGCTATGGCTCAGGCCGTGGCAGCGCTTGGTCGAAAGATAGGTACACCATCTCGACGAGGCGGACCAAACATTCATCGCGGCGTCCGGCCCGCTCAGGATTTAGTAACAAGTGTTTTTCTCTTCCAAACAAATGAACGATCAGTTCTGGAATGGCAGGGGCGTCTTAGGGCTAATTCGACCGTGAGAGGCCCAAATGGTGGGTTTTATCGCTATCGATCCTTGTTAACTCCCAACACAGTTGTTTCACTCATCCAAACAAAATATGTCGTTGGTACCGGTCCGTAGCTCTCCGTCGGCCCCGGGATCGACACCGGGTCGGTGGGGCGCCGACGGGCCACACCCGACTCCGAACAGCCCGGGGCGGTACCGGTCGGAGCTAGAGGGTTCTGGGGGCACCCGGTCACTGCGGGTCGACACGGCCCTCGACGGCCAGTCGAGCGGTATCTGTCCAGTGCGACGGAGGAAGATCACCGTCCCTCCGGTGAGGTGGATAGCTCCTACCGTCGGCCCAGGGAACGCCCCAGGATCGCGGGGGGGCTTCGAGGTTATGAGGGGGTCACCGCACGCCGGTTCCGAGATGCCTCCATGCTCCGAACGAGGCTGGACACGTCGGGTGATCCGTTCCCCAGGTCCAAACGTCGTCCCTGCCCGCGATTGGCAAGTCCGGGGCCTCTGTCGGGCGGTGACCCAAGCGAGCGTACCGACGTCGGTTCCGCCGGATCAGGTACATCGCCTCCGGGCGGCCGGTGACATCGATCAGCCGGCACCTGGATCTCCCGGGCACCTGGTTTTAGGTGCTCCGGGGAGATAGGATAGCTATGGCGACCACTACCCCCGACGACAGCCGAGAGTTTTTCGAACTGACCGACGAGGAACAGGCCCGAGCGGACGAACTCCACCGCAGTACGACCATCGTGGACGGCCTAATCGCCGGGACCTACTACCTCGACGATTCCGACTACCGCGACCGCCTGCCCGAGGCAGGGATCGCCGCGGGGAACCTCACCGTCGGCGGGTCGGACGACGACTTCGAGGCGACGGTCGACGGCGTCTGCGAGGTGCGGGAACGGATCCGAGCTAACGCCGACAACTACTTTTTGATCGAGTCGGTCGAGGATATCGATAGCGCCGGAGACCGGACCGGGATCGTCCTCGGGTTCCAGGGGGCAAACTGGGTCGGAACTGACCTCGACCGGATCCGGGTCGTCGACGAACTCGACGTGAAGGTGATTGACCTCGCGTACAACCGGGCCAACACGCTCGGCGACGGCTGCTGCGAGGGCCGCGACGCCGGACTCACCATGCTCGGTCGGGAGGCCGTCGAGGAGCTCAACGACAGGGGGATACTACTGGACGTCTCCCACACAAACGACGCGACGACGATGGATGTCGTTGAGCACTCGGCGGACCCGGTTATCGCCTCCCACATCGGCTGTCGGGCCTTGGCGAACTCCCAAGGGCGGGCCAAGACCGACGAGCAGTTGCGCGCCGTCGCCGAAGCCGGTGGTGTCAACTGTATCACGCCGTTTCCGCCAGTGATCAAACGTGACCCGGATACTCACGAGGTCCAGCCGGCGACGGTCCACGACGTCCTCGACCACGTCGACCACGCGGTTGAGGTTGGCGGCATCGACAGCGTCGCCTTTGGGGGCGACATGAGCGACCGGACCCTGAATTCGGGGTCGATCCACCAAGGGTCGAACCTCAACGTCTGGCGCAAGACGCACCCCGAGGTGTACGGCGACGGCCCGACCGACCGGATGGACCCCTACCCGGAGGGCCTGAACCGGTACACGAGACTCGGGAACCTGACCCGGGGCTTGGTCGACAGGGGCTACGACGACGACGAGGTGCGGAAGATCCTCGGGGGCAACCTCCAGCGCGTGTTCGAGTCGGTCTGGGAGTGAGTCCCGGCGCGTCGGTCGGTCGGGGTCCAGATGATCCGGAACGCGTTCGGGGGAGTTCGGCGGCGTACCTTCTGGTCCCGGTTGTGTTCGGGCCCGACCCGGGGTGTGGAGTTATGTACCGGGCCGTCGTGGGTGGGTTCGATGTCCGAGCTGATAGACCTCTCCGGGTACATCGAAGAGAGTCAACCACTAGCGGAGTCGGCCGACGAGACCCAGCTGTTCACCGGCTACACCCACGCCGAACGCGCCTTCGAGGTCAAAAAGAAGCGTGAGGAAGCGGGCTACGAGGGCGAGAACGAGTACGTCGAGCGCCACATGCGCGGGGTGCGGGCCGGCCAGGACGAGAAGCCGATCAACCAGACGCTGTACGTCAGCGAGCACGGCCCGACCCACGTCGACTCGATCGACCACCTCGACCCCACCTCCGACCTCTCCATCGACGAGATGCCCCTGGAGTGGTTCCGCGGTCCGGCGGTCTGCCTGGACGTCTCGGACGTGACCTACCCGGACCCGATCACGCCCGGGGACATAGAGCGGGCGCTTGAGGCGTCGGGGCTGGAGATCCGGGAGGGAGACATCGTCCTGCTGGACACCGGGAACTACCGACGGAACTACTCCCTCGAGGACCGGGAGCGAAAGCGCCGGTACGAGTCGAAGTTCGTTGGGATGGAGGGCTCCGCGGGTGAATTCCTGATCGAGGGGGGCGCGAAGGCCATCGGCATCGATGCCATCAGCGTCGACCACCCGCCGAACATCTTCCCGACCTACGACTTCCCCATCCACTCGCTGTGTGCTGGCGAGGAGGTCGTCATCTATGAGAACCTCGCGAACCTCGACACCGTCGCCGGCCGGCGGTTCACCTTTTCCGGGCTCCCAATGAAGGTTCGCGAGGGGACCGGGTCGCCGGTCCGGGCCCACGCGATCCTCGATTGAGGGGGTTAGAAGGGTCCAGTCCGACCACGAGGATCCGACACATCAACCCGAAACCCAGGGACTGAGACACTCTCCGATGTGGTCGATCAGCTGTAGAAGTCCCCGGCCAGCCACCCGCCGTCGACCAGCAGGTTGTGGCCGGTGATGTAGCGGGCATCCTCGGAGGCCAGGAACACTGCCGCCCGACCAATGTCCTGAGGTTCGCCTGTGAACGAGGTCAGCGTCTTCTCGTCGTATCGGTGGCTGATCTCGTAGTCGCGGTGTTCCTCCTTAGCGTTTTTCGTCCGGATCGGCCCCGGACAGATTGCGTTGACCCGGATATCGTACTCGGCGAGGTCGACCGCCATCTGCCGGGTGAAATGCGAGAGCGCACCTTTCAGCGTGTCGTAGGCCGCGTTGCCGGGCCAGGCGACGAAGGCGACCTGCGAGGAGATGTTGATGATCCGCGGTTGGTCGCTCTCCCGGAGGTACGGCACCGCGAACTTCGAGCCCATGAACGGGCCCGTCAGGAGGACGCCGATCATGGTGTTCCAGTCCTCTAGGGAGAGCTCCTCGACTCTGCCACGCAGGTTTATCGCCGCGTTATTGACGAGGATGTCGATGCCGCCGAACTCCTCGCCGGCGGTCTCGATAAGCGCCCGTACGTCGGCTTCCTTCGAGACGTCACACTCGCAGTAGACAGCGTCTCGACCGAGGTCTCGGACCACCTCGGCGGTCGTCTCGTCCTCGTCGGCCCCGAGCGGGGTCTCCCGGACGTCACCGACGACCACGTCGGCGCCCTCCTTGGCCATCTCGATCGCCGTGCCGCGGCCGATGCCCGAGGCCCCGCCGGTGATCACGACGGTTCTGTCTTCGAGTCTCATTGTGGTTCTTCAGATCCCCCTTCCCCGGTTCGAAACAAAAGTGTACTGGTGCCCCTGACGCCACTACCGAAGCGAGGCCACCGTGGCTGGACCCGGCGGCCGTCTCGACCGTCCCGCGAGCCACGAGTACCGCGTTCTCTACTCATCGATTCACTCCGCGAGGTCGTTGACGGTCCAGCCGCCGTCGACGACGAGGTTGTGTCCCGTGACGTACCTAGCGTCCTCGGAGGCCAGGTACACCGCCGCTCTCCCGATGTCCTTCGGTTCCCCGACTGTTGAGAGGACGACCCTGTTGTCCATCCGGGACGGCAGGATCCACTCCTGGGTTGTCTCTTTCATCCGTTCAGTCTTGACCGGTCCCGGGGCGATTGCGTTGACGGTGACGTCATCCGAGCCCAGATCGACCGCCATCTGTCGGGTGAGGTGTGACACCGCGGCCATCGTCGTCGCGTAGGCCGCGCTCCGGGGGCGGCTCACGAACGCGACCTGCGAGGAGACGTTGATGATCCGGGGCTGGTCGCTCTCTCGGAGGTGGGGGATGGCGTACTTCGAACAGAGGAACTTCCCGGTGAGATTCACCGCGATGGACTCGTGCCACTCCTCCATCGAGAGGTGCTCGACGGTGCCGGGTCGGGAGATGGAGAGGTTGTTCACGAGCACGTCGATGCCGCCGAACTCCTCGGCGGCGGTCTCTATCAGCGCCTCGGCCTCGAGTTGGTCCGAGACGTCGCACTCGACGAAGGTAGCCTCCGCACCGAGGTCCCGGAGTTCCTCGACGGTCGTCGCCTGGTCGGACCCCGGCGGGGCCTCGTCCGTGTCGGAGACGACGACGTCCGCGCCCTCCCTGGCGAGTTCGATCGCGATCCCGCGGCCGATGCCCGAGGCCGCGCCCGTCACTACTGCAGTCCTGGTATCTAGTTTCATCGTCCGGCCTGGGTGCTGGTACTCCCGTCCCGATCATAAGTGTACTGCTCGGTCCGCCGACGGACGGCGCGGTCCCACCCGGGGAGCCGCGCTAGTCTCGGCCGGCTACGAGGAGGGATCTCGGGAGATCGGTCACGACTCTGGCTCTTGGAAGGTTAGGACCCGCTGGGGGTTATCTATGAGCATCGTGTCGAGGACCGACCGCTCGACGCCCATCTCCGAAAGCAGCGGCACGATGTTCTCGAGGATGTGGGAGTAGCCGTAGCCGCCGTACTTCTTCAGGAGGTACTTCAGGAACACGTCGTGGGAGAGCAACATCCGGTCGGCGTAGCCGTCGTCGATCATCCCGATGAGGGCCTTGACTCGGTCCAGATCCGAGGGCTGGGCGTCGTCGACCGCGGCGTGGTAGAGGTCGTCGTGACCGAACAGGTCGAACTCGACGTAGGCCCCGCGTTCGGCGATCTCCGTGCGGTAGGTCCGATCGGTTTCCTGCCACTTCGACTGGTCGCGGTGACAGAGGATCAGCCGCTCCATCGGGAGGCCCTCCTCGCTGGCCACGTCGAGCACCTCTAAGGTCCGCCGGGAGGTGGGATACTCCGGGTCCCGCTTGGAGGGCGGGTGGACGCTGACCGAGGCCCCGGTGCGGAGTGCGGCCCGGACCCCGCCCCGAAGGACCTTCTCCTCTTGGGGGTGGATCCAGTCGCAGTACGCGTTGTCGTCCTGTTCGTGGCCGGTGATCCCGATCTCGCCGATGACCCCTGCCCGCACGTCGGTGTCGCCGATGCCCTCCCGGACGTCGGCGACGAACTCTTCGGCAATCTCGTCGGCGGTCATCTCCGCCACGCGGTCCGGGTGCGAATCGCGGGTGTAGAAGGCCGTGCCGTGGACAAACGTGACCCCCGTCTCCCGGGCGACGGCCCTGACATCCTCCGGGTTGCGGCCCGTGCCCTTGGGGGAGACGTCCACGATGGCGTCGCCGCCCGCGCGGTGGTAATGGCCTACCTCCTCGACGGCGTCCTCGAAGGAGTCGAGCACGAGGTTGTCCTTGTGGTTCCAAGGGTTACGCCTGACCCACCAGTAGTTTTCCAGGGAGATCGGTTCCTCGGCGATCCGTCGCTCGACCGCCGAATCCGGCGGTTCGTAGAGGCTGTCGACTGCGTTCCCGAATAGGTGCTCGTGGGGCAACGTGACCCCGAGTTCCTCTGGATCGATGCGACCCTCGACGGTGACGACCGTACCGGTGTCCTCACTCATGGGGGTTCCGTAGAGCGAATCACTCCGGGCCCTCGTATAGTTCTTCCGGAGGTCCGACCGGGGATCCACACGGGTCCGGTGTCGGCGGTGGGACCTCGTCACCGCTCACTCCATCTCGCCTTCGATCGCGTCGGCGAGGTACCGTACCGTCTTGTGGACGGTCGTCCGGCCGGTTGCGCGCGAGGCCTTCTTCCTGTCACTAATGACGCCGTTGTCGCTGACGGCGTCTAGGCCCTCGCGCTGGAGAGGTTCCCCGTCGACCTCCCCGACGTAGCCGCGAGAGAGTGTATCGCGCTGGACCAGTTCTGGGTGGGTCTCCACCACGAAGGAGGCCTCGGCCGCCGAACGCGGGTAGCCCCAAACGATTGAACTCAACGGTCGACCCCCTGTTACGACTCCCAGTCGACCGCGCGCTCGAAGGCGTCGGCGGCCCGGAAAAGGGTGCGCTCGCCGAAGTGCTCGCCGACAAGCTGGAGCCCGACGGGTAGGTCGTCGACGGTCCCGCAGGGGATCGTCAGCGCGGGGTGGCCGCTCACGTCGAACTGGCTGGTCGTCGAGGAGGTGTCGGTGTCCCATGCCTCCCGCGTCGCTTCGACCGTCTCATCGTAGGATTCCGTCGCGTTGAGTTCGGGGGCGACGTCGTCCCAGGTTGGCAGGGCCAGGACGTCCACCTCCTCGAGGGCCTCGTCGTAGGCCGCGGTCAGTTCGCGGGCGAGGTTCTGGGCCTTCGCATAGTAGCGGTGCTGGTAGCGGTCGCCGAGGTAGTCGCCGATCACCGTCATGTATTTCACCCGCAGCGAGACGTCGCCACCGCGGGCCCGCCGGGCCTTCCCGAAGCTCTCGGCGTAGCCGATGTCCTGGTAGCCTTGGGAGAATGGGGTCAATCCCTCGTGGCTGACCTTCATGGCGACTCCCTCGGTGAGGATCGCCGTCGAGAGTAGGGCACCGTCCGTGTGCCACGGGACTGAGACCTCCCGGACCGTCGCACCTAGGTCCTTGAACCGGTCGACCGCCTCCCGCACGGTCTCCAGGACCGCCTCATTGGGGTCGTCGGTCTCGAACCCCTCAGCGAGGACACCGACCGTGAGGTCCTCGACGCTCCCGCCGACCGCCCCGGTGTAGTCGTCTGTCTCGAACCCGGGGTCGTCGGCCGGCGTTGGGTGGCGGTGGCGCGGGTCCAGCGGGTCGTAGCCGGCGATAGCCTCCAGCGTTCGGGCACAGTCGCCGACAGTCCGGGTCATCGGCCCGACGTAGTCGATGGTGTCGTCAAGGGACTGGATCCCGGTGTAGGGCACCAGCCCGCGGGTGGGCTTCAGCCCGACGCAGCCACACCACGCCGCGGGCTGCCTGATCGAGCCACCCTGGTCGGCGCCCAGAGCGACGTCGACGTCGCCGGTGACGACGGCGATCGCCGACCCAGTCGAGGACGCCCCCGCGTCCCGCGTGGGGTTCCGAGGATTCATCCCGGGGTCGTGGAAGCTGTCGCCCACCGAAAACGGCGTCATCGTGAGCTTGCCGGTGATCGTCGCCCCGACGTCGAGCAACCGTGTGACCACCGTCGCGTCCCGCTGGGGGACGTAACCGTCCATGATCGGCGATCCAACGGTGGTCTCGACACCAGCGACGGCGACGTTGTCCTTGAGCCCGACGGTGACCTCCGAGAGCGGACCGTCCTCGGCGCCGGGGATCCGGCACTTCCTGACGAAGGCGTTGTGCGGGTCCTCCTCGGCGTCGGGGCGGTATCCCGGATCCCGGTCAGTGTAGCGACGATCCGATTCTTTGGACGAGATCCGGTCGATCCGTCGGTAGACGTCGAGGTTCGACCGGATCGCCTCGTGGATGTACTCGACTTCAGCTTCGCTCAGGTCGAGGTGGTTCGCCGCGGCGCGCTCGCGGATCTCTGCCCGGCTGGGCGGATCTACGAATCTGACTGGGCCTCCCATACACCCACAATGCGGTGGCGGATCTTAATATTGGGTCCTCGCTGCCGGATGCCAGTTCCGGTATCTCCCGGTTACGGCGAGGAGAGGGTCGAGGGAGAGAGACCCCGGACTGCCTAGTGCTTCATGAACGAGGTGACGACGTCGACGAATTCGGGGGCCTTGTCGGTCTGGGTGTGGTGCTTGGAGTTCTGCCAGATGTGCATCTGTGCGTCGTCAAGTTGCTTGAAAAACTCGTAGGTCGCGTCGGGGCTGCCGGCGTCGCGTTCGCCCTCTTGGTCGTCGTAGTAGCCGATCGAGAAGTACGGCTTCGTGCTCCAAGCGAACAGGAGCGGGACCTCGAAGTTCTCGGGCTGTCTGGCGATCGGCTTGCCATCGTAGGCCAGCGTGCGGTTGTAGTCCCAAGCCGTCTCCCGGATCGCCTCGTCTCGGGCGTTGTTGAACTCCCAGTTGCGCTTCTTGAGCTCGTAGAGGTACTCGATCTTCCCGTCGGTGAGCTCGTTCCAGAACGGGTGGTACTTCCTCTCGGTAAAGTACTCCTCGGCCAGTCGTTCGGCGTCCTCCCGCACCGTCTCCATGGTCGGCTCCTCAACCCTGGTGTGGGGCGAAGGCGAGCCGAACTCCCGGACGATCGTCCCGCCGTTACAGAGACAGATCCCGTTAACGAGGTCGGGCCGCCGGAGCGCGACGTGGCTCACGAGCGTCGACCCCTCGCTGCCGCCGGCCAGGGAGACGTCATCTAGGCCCAGCTCCTCGATCAGCTCGATGAGGAACTTCGCCCGCTCGGCCGGGTAGTAGTCCACCTCGCCGCGCGGGTCGGTGTGGCCGAACCCGGGCTGGTCGGGAGCGATCACCCGGAAGTG
Organism: Halorubrum ejinorense; assembly: GCF_055389685.1. Classification (NCBI taxonomy): domain Archaea; kingdom Methanobacteriati; phylum Methanobacteriota; class Halobacteria; order Halobacteriales; family Haloferacaceae; genus Halorubrum; species Halorubrum ejinorense. The sequence goes on along the minus strand of NZ_AP043776.1, from coordinate 100,992 downwards.
CTCGGCGAAGCGATCGATCACCGCGCCCCAGTTCAGTGCCGCGTTGGAGGTCAGGCCGCCGCCGTGTACCAACACGAGGGGGTCGCCCTCCCCCTCGTCGAAGTGGTTGACATCGACGCCGTCGACCGTCACGGTCGTCGTCCGATCTCGGAACTCCTGCCATTCGGGAGTCATCGTAGTGCCTGTCGAGTGCGGTCCTGATAAGCCTTCGTGCCCCGCGTTTGCCCGTCGAGTACGAGGAGACGCCGTCCACGCCACCGGATCGACGACGAATTCCATCGGGAAAGGGGGTCACCCGGGGGAACGATTATATTTGGCGGGGGGAGTAGGTGCGCACGGCGATGTCAGCGACTACAACGGAGACCGAGCGACTCACACTGGCACGACTGCCCTCGGGGACGGAGGTCACAACCCGGCTCCACACGATCAGCGGGCCGACCGAGGGGCCGACGGCGTACGTCCACGCCGCCGTCCACGGCCGGGAAATAAACGGCGTCGAGGTGATTCGGCGGGTCCACCACAAGCTGGCCGACCGCGAGTTCGCCGGCGAAGTGCGACTGGTGCCGGTCGCGAACCCGCTGACCTTCGACCTCCAGCGGTACACGCTCCCGACGGCACTGGACCACACTCACCTCTGGACGGCAAACATGGAGCGCACCTGGCCCGGCGACCGCGACGGAAGCCTCCACGAACGGATGGCCGCCCGGCTCTGGGAGCACGTCCACGACGCCGACGCCGTCGTCGACCTACACACCGGGTCCCCGGCGACCCACCCACACTCGGTGTACACCGACGACGACCCCGCCTCGCGGGAGCTGGCCCGCGTCTTTGGCACCGACTTGGTGATGCCCTCGGCGGTCGCCCCACGGACCCCAGACTGGCCCACCGACCGGGACGTCTCTGGCACCCTCCGGGCGATCGCCAGCCACGAGGGGATCCCGAGCATGATCGCCGAACTCGGGGAGGCCTACCGGGTCGAAGAGAACACCGTCGCGATGGGGGTCACCGGTGTCCTGAACGTCCTCAAACAGGTAGGGGTCCTCGACGGCGAGCCCGTCGAGAACGGCGAGGCCCTGCTCGTGACCTCACCGATGCACAGCAACCGGAGCGACTCCTTTGACGCCGCCGCCTCGGGCCTGTTCGTCACCGATCCCGACGTCTGGCCGGGCAAACGGGTCTCGGCGGGGCAGTCCCTAGGGACGGTGTACCACCCGACGACATTCGAGCCGGTCCACGAGGTGGAGACCTCCCAAGACGGGATCCTCTACCACCTCCGGCGGCGGGGAACCGTCACCGGCGGCGAGCGCCTCGCAGCGGTGGCCGTCGAGAAGGAGTGAGTACGGAAGGGCGTCACGTTTAGCGAAGAGATCCAACGGACTCGCAGGCGGTAGCGAGTATGACCCGCCGATGGCTTTCGACGTCTCCGGAGCGATCCGGGCGGCGGATCAGGGACCCCGAGTGTATCAAGCGCTACAGTTGACACCTTCGTAAGAACCTCGCCCCATCGTTATTTGTACCCTGTCTGGGAAGGAGATCCCATGGCGGACGAGAACGGCTCGATCCTGACAGTCGAGGGACCGATAGACCCCGACGAACTCGGGGTAACCTTGCCCCACGAACACGTCTTCGCGGACTGGAACGCCGACAAGTTCACCGAACCGGACTCGGCGGTCGAACGACGCCTGGCGCGCCAAGAGATGTCGATGGACAACCAGTGGCGGGTCAGGAAGGACCCCGTGAGCAACCGCGACAACCTCCGGCTCGACTCCTTTGAGGACGCCGTCGAGGAACTGGTCCGGTACCGCCGGGCGGGCGGGGACGCCATTGTCGACGTGACGCCAAAGAACGTCGGCGGGGACCCACAGCGAGTCCGGGGAATCGCCCGGGAGACGGGTGTCACTATCGTCCACGGGACTGCCTTCTACATGCGGAGTTCGCACCCGCCACGAATCGACGAGATGAGCCGCGACGACATCGCCGAGGAGTTTGTCTCCGACGTCAGGACCGGTATCGACGACACGACGGTCCGTGCCGGGATCATCGGGGAGATCGGCGTCACCGACACCGCAGACGGTGACGATGGCGGGATCGACCACGAGTTTCACGACGCCGAACTGAAGGTGCTCCGGGCGGGCGTCGACGCGGCGTTGCGCACCGGGGTCTCCCTCAGCATCCACCCGCCGTTCCGACGCACCGAGGAGTACCCCACTTCTCGGCGCTGTCTGGAGATCCTCGACATTATCGAGAAGGAAGGGCTGGCCCCGGACCGGGTCGTCTTCTGCCACCGCGACCAGTCCAAGTGGCTGGAGAGCGACCTCACCTACCAGAAGGAACTTGCCGAACGCGGCGCGTACGTAGAGTTCGACCTCTTCGGCCACCCGGAGTCACCCCGCCCGACCTACGACGATGCCCAGCCAGGGGACACCGACCGCATCAAGTGGATCCGCGAGATGATTGCTGAGGGGTACGACTCCCGGCTGTTGCTCTCCCACGACGTGTTCCTCAAGCGGTGTCTCGTCAAGTACGGCGGCGACGGCTACGATTACATCGTCTCGACGATTCTCCCCGCTCTCCGAGAGTACGGCGTCGCGCAGGCGGACCTCGAGACGGTCGTCGAACGGAACCCGCGGGATGTGCTGACCCTGGCCGAACCGGAGACCTGATCCGCGACGTCCGGTCGAAGGGATGTTCCGGGAACCGGTGAGATCACCAACTGGGGTTCCCTGTCACCTGTCCCCCGGTCGTCACCCGAACGGTGGTTACTCGAAGATCGCGAACGGACGGACCGGTGAGCCGGTCCCGTTGCGGATCTTTAGGGGCATCCCACTGAACGTGAACGACTCGCCGGCGACGGCCCCGAGGTTGGCGAGGTTCTCGTAGATGACGGTGTCCTCCCGCGAGGCCAGCGCGTGGACCGGGAACTCGTAGTTGGGCTCGATGTTCTCCAGGTTGTCGACGCTGATGGCGTCGATCCCGATGGCCCGGGCGCCGGCGTCGACGACGAACTCGGCGGCCGCTTCGGTCATCCCGACCCACTCGCTCTCGTAGCGGTGTTTCTTGTCGTAGTTCGTCGTCGAGTAGTTCGCCTCGTAGTGGCCGGTGTCGAACAGCACCGTTCCCTCCTCAGGCACCTCGAGGCCCGACTCGTCGAGTTGGGCCTCGATGTCGGCCACTGTGATGTGGTCCGGGTATTCCACCTCTGAGAGGTCCAGACAGATCGCGTCGCCGTAGAACCACTCCATCGGCATCTCATCGATGGACAATTCCGAGGTGGGATCGAGGTGATCGATCGAGTCGACGTGAGTCGGTCCGTGCTCGCTGACGATCATCGTCCGCGTCATCGGCTGCTCCTCGTCGTAGCCCTCGTGCTCGGCACGGAGGTGCCGTCGTACGTACTCTGATTCGCCGTCAAGCCCGCGGCTCTCCAAGTCGCGTTTGACTTGGTGGCCGCGCTCGGCGTGGGTCAAGGTAGTGTATAATACCGTCTCGGACCCGACGCCCGGTTGTCCCTCCTCTATGTAGCCGGAAAGGTCGAATAGCTGCGTCATGCGTGCTAGCTCTATCCTGTAACAAATATAAATCAAAGGGGTGAGAGAGCCGTGTGTTGAGGCAGGTAGAGCCCTCTCAGACGTGGTGGGGTTTCAATAGCTCTGCTTCTAAGTAGTAGATGTGATCGGTTCGATAGTCCCACAGAGCCTGTTTTTCCAGCAGAGCAGAGGGCTCAAACTGGGGCTGGTCACCACTGGGACGTGTACATTCTCGATTGGCAGGTTCGTGCTGTCACCACTGTTACCCACAATCATCGATTCGCTTGCCATTTCAGCCTTTGCGGCCGGAATCGGACTTACGATGATGTCCGGGATTACCGCCCTCGTTAGGTATCCCGGTGGTCGATTTTCCGACGACCTCAGTCGGAAGACGGTGATTGTCAGCGGCCTGCTCGTCTCGATGATCGGATTTGGTGTCCTCGCAGGGGTAGGGAACTACCCTACGTTCTTGCTGGGGGTCACCGCCGTCGGCGTCGGTGTTGGACTCTACTCGACGGCGGCGTTGGCCTGGCTCTCGGACCTATTCGGCGACCAACAGGGATTGGCGATGGGTGTCAACAACGGCTCGATATACTTGGCAGGGATCCTCGGGGCGGTACTCGCGAACGCAGTAATCACTACGACGGCATGGCGGTCGGCGTTTCTCCCCGTGATCGTGGCGTTGATCATTCTCGTCCCTGCGTTTCACTTCGGAAACAACGAGCCCTACCGGTTCGAACGACCGGATCTCGACATCCGTTCGACGTTCCTTCGGCTAATCCGGTCGGCTCACGTTCGCCGGATGCTCTTGATCGGGGCGTTGTTCGGAGTCGCATGGCAGGGGGTTATCACCTTTCTTCCGACCTTCCTCCAGAATAAAAAGGCCGTCTCCCCGACGCTCGCGAACAACCTGTTCGCACTCCTGTTCACCGTTGGTATCGGGGCGAACCTCCTGTCGGGGAGAGTCTCTGACCGCGTCAGTGTCCCGGGACTAATCGCCGGGGTCGCGACCACCACTGTCATAGGGCTGTGTATCGTCGTCTTCGCGGACGGTACCCCCGTTCTCGTGGGAGGAATCGTCGTCCTCGGGGCGGGACTTGCTGCGATCTGGCCCGCGCTACAGTCGTACATGATGAACTACTTCCCTCAAAAAAGCAAGGGCGGCGACTACGGGGCGTTCAGTGCGATTTACGGCGGAATCGCCGGTCTAGGTCCGAGCATTGTCGGGTTCTTGGTCGATACGTACAGCTTCACCGTCGCATTCCTCTGTCTCTCAGTCTGTCTCATCTTCAGCGCAGTACTTTCGCTGGCGCTCGCGTACGGACGCTGACGCCGGTGGGTCGAAGCGGTCGATAGGTATCGGTCGGAGGGCGTCAGCATGACGGTAGCCCATGCTCTGTCACAACACGCCGGCACTCTGAGCCCGCCGGAACCAATCACGGTACTCGGCGAGTCCCTCTTCGAGGGATAGTTTCGGTGTGAACCCCGTCTCACGGGACAGCCGCGTGGTTCTCAGATGCCCCCGACGGCTGGACGAGCTGACCGGGACGTTCGCCTCGAGTCGGCTGTCTACTCGCCGGGTCTTGATCCCTTCGAACAGATCAGCAATCCGGTCGACCACTTGACGCATCGGATACCCCTCCCCGGCGGTGAGGTTGTACACCGGTTCACCCAGCGAGTCAGCCGCCAGCAGGGTCTGAAGCCCCCGTGCGACGTCGCGACTATGCGTCCAGTCGCGTAGTCTGTCTGGATCGTTAATCCGGATATTTTCACCCTCGATGGCGGCGCGCATCGCGTTGTAGACCGAGGACATGTGTTGTCGGGAGCCGGTGGGTCGTTCCATATGACCGTACACCCACCCTAGCCGCGCCGTCACCGTCTCCAGCCCGTATCGGTCCTCATAGAGCCGGCACAGTTGCTCGCTGCCGTGTTTACTGATCGGGTACAGGCCGTCGAGGTCTAGGGAGTCGTACTCGTCTATCGCCTCCAGTTCGCTGTTGTTCCGGTATACCGCGCCCGAACTAATATAGACCACCCTATCGACGCCAGCGTCCCGCGCCGCATCAAGGACGTTCGCCGTGCCCAGTAGGTTCACGTCGAGAATAGTCCTTGCTTGGTCGCGCTCGGCCTCGGGAGTGGGCGTTATCGTGGCGGCATGGACGATACGATCGACATCGTATCGCTCGACCGCCTCTCGGAGGTCCTCAGGGTCCGAAACGTCGCCCTCAACCTCGTCGATTCGTTCCCTCGCGTCCTCAAAGTACCACTCACGTAAACGGTCGCTATCGCCCGCATCTCGGTCGAAACACACTGTCTCCCGACCGCCCTCGGCCATATGCCTGACGACGTTCGCTCCAACGAACCCAGCCCCTCCTGTGATTAGTACTGTCATAATTAGTTTACTTGTCCGGACTAATACGTTTAAAACCAAAGTACTTGCGGCGAACTCCCTGGCTCAGCTTTTTTGCCCGCGCCCCGCTGTGCTTGGTCCCCCCACTTGTGCCGCGGTCGGTTCCCGCACTGTGTCGGGCTCTGTCTCTACTTCTTTGCTCGAGTGAGGTGGTCCCGACACGTTCGCTGTCTTCTGTCTGTACCGAATAACTCTAATTGTTAATATGAGATCTCGATTGGATTCCATCCAATTACTACTTAATGTACGAATTGTTCATTATCTATCTGTCACTGAGCAGCACAAATTATATATATAATAGCTTCCATTTGTGCGGTATGTCATCAGACAGCACTCTTGAGAAACTAGGGCTGACTGCTGAAGACCTCAGTGGACCCAAAGTTGATCGGCGGACGACCATGAAGTTGCTTGCCACTTCCGGCGTTGGTATCACCAGCACTTTGGCAGGCTGTACAGGCGGGGGTGATGGTGGCGATGGCGGTGATGGTGGCGACGGCGGTGATGGCGGCGATGGGAGCACTACGAACGAAGATGGCGATGTCCAAACCGGCGGGACGTTACAAGCAGGTGCGATGCAAGGGGAGTGGGACAACGTCGAGCCCCTGCGTATCGCGGCCACTCAGGTTCAGCAGTGGATGCGGAACTACGCTCACGGGGCCGTCCGTGCGAACGAAAACCTCGAGGTGGTCCCAGAACTTGCTACCGACTGGACCGTGGAAGAGGACCCATTCAGTATTACGATCGACATCAGGGAGGGGATCCAATTCCACTCCGGGCGAGAAGTGCTGGCGGAGGACTTCGTCTTTGCCGCCGATAGAGCTCGTAACCTCGAAACTAGCAACATCGTCGGCGAGACATCGTTCCTCAAAGACCCGGTCGACGGTACCGGCGTTGAGGCCTTGGACGACTACCGGGTCCGGTACAACTACAAAGAGCCGTACGCACCGGGTCTTCTTGCCCTCACCTCAAGAGGTCGAGTCGGGACTCCCCTCGACCAGAATGCGCTTGAGGAGATGGGCGATGATCAGCACAACCTGACTCCGGTCGGGACAGGGCCGTTCGAGATTACCGAACACTCGCTGGGAGACACTCTCCGGTTCGAGGCGTTCGACGACTTCTACATGACTGATGATGACGGGAACCAACTACCGTACCTCGATGAAATCGTTGTCAACTTCATTCCCGAGACAGGGACGGGAATCAACGCCCTACGCGCCAATGAAATTCAGTTTATGGACAACGTCACACCGGGGCAGGCCGGACAACTGGAAGGGGCGAACGACATCCGCCTAGAGGTCAACCCATTCCTGCGGTATGAGGCACTGGTCATCAACCATGCTAAGGACTTCGCCTCGTCGGTGGAGGCACGCCGGGCGATTGCGAAAGTCATGGACAATGAGCAGTTTGTCGAACAGGCTCTCAACGGCTACGGCACGCCAAATCAAGGACCTATAACGCCCGTCCATGGATGGCTTTATCGTGATGAATTCGCCGAGCCGGGAGCTGAGCCGGGCGGACCTAAGAGAGATCCAACCCAGAACTTCGACCCCGAAGGTGCCATGGAAATCATAGAGGAAAACGACCTAGGGGGGATGGAATTCACGATTGAGGTAACAGATGGGAACGAGCGTACTGCTCGGATCACTAAATCGATTATTGAGGAGAACTCCAACGGCGAAATAACTGTCAATGTGGAACTAATCACCTACTCCCAGTTGGTTGACTACCTCGCCCCACCCCATGACTACGAGGCGACGTTCCTAGGCGGGGGAGGGTACGATCCCGACGGGATGATGTACAACTTCTGGAGGCTCCCTCCTGAGGAGGACTACCCCGAAATCGCCGACGAAGGGCTCTCAGGGCCCCAAGAAGAAGGATATGATGGCATCTGGAACGAAGAGCGGTTTACCAACCGGCGAGTCCACGAGCTGCTTGGCGAGCAGCGCACCGAACCTGACCGTGAGGAGCGCAAGGAGATGCTCTGGGAGATCGAAGACATCTGTATCCGCGAGGTCGCTCGGTGCTTCACTAGCGTTGACGATAGTATCCAAGGCATCAGAAATAGTGTAAAAGACTTTTCAATTCGCGTCGAGAATCAGGACTTCCACCAAGTCTGGATGGAGTAGTTGTCTCCCAACTCGTTCCGTCATCTGTGTAGTGGCCCACTCTCTCCTTCCAACAGGTATCGAGAGCCAAGCGCGGGTCTGAACGTACCGGGTATACAAGTACACTCACCTCAAGGTAATATTGTACCATACGATACAGCACAAGCTTCGAAAATTAATGGTATGGATAAATATTCGCGTTAGTGTGATAAGTGGATTTGGTGTTACAGGCAGTATGGGGCTCGCAGAGTATAGCTAATTTCTAGAGGGCATAGGGACTAATCAGGTCAAAGTAGATAATATTTGAGAGTTGGGAAATGTAATACCTCTTATGTAAACCGGTATTTTGAAGTACTCTAAATTCATTGTGATACCCAATCACACATATGAAAAGTAGAGAGTGTGCCCTTCAGAGATGAAGCGATACATAATCAAACGAGTTGTACACGCGGTTTTTGTGGTTTGGCTGGTAGCTACAGCCGTTTTCTTCGCGGTTCGGTTGGTCCCTGGGGGGCCGGCACGGGCAGTGTTCGGCCTTCAGAGCCGTCCGGAAGTGGTAGCGAGGTTCAAAGAGCAGTACGGTTTAAACGACCCGCTGTACGAGCAGTATTTCAATTGGATGTCGAACCTGATCGTGGGTGACCTCGGACCGAGCATGACCCAGAGTGCACAAGTGAGCGACTTGATCATGCAGACCGCACCTAGGACACTCTCAATTGCGATAGTGGGGCTCGTAGTGGGTATTTCCATCTCGATCCCGGCCGGGATTCTCAGCGCGACGCGCCGACGGACTATGGTCGATTACGTCGCCACAGTGGCCTCATTCGCAGGGATATCGCTGCCGGCCTTTTTTATTGGCATCCTGCTCGTCCTGGTGTTCGGTGTCTGGACAAATCTCCTACCAACATTCGGATATGTTCCGATATCTGAGGGGTTGTACCCTTGGTTTAGGGGTATCATTCTCCCCGGAATCGCTGTCGGAGGGCCGTACGCTGCGATAGTGATGCGGATGATGCGCGGGTCGTTGATCGACGAAATCAGAGAACCGTACATGCGCACTGCACGTGCCAAAGGACTGTCCAGTCGCATCCGGTTCTACAAGCATGCTCTACAAAACGCGATGATGCCAGTCGTTACGATCGCAGGGATTCAGGTAGCACTAATAGTGACCGGCAGTGTGACCGTTGAACTCGTATTCGGGATTAAGGGCCTGGGACGACTGCTCGTCAATTCAATGTTACAGGCGGACTACGCGACCGTTCAGGGGACAATCATCCTCGTTGCAATTACAATGGTAACAATCAATCTGATCGTCGATCTGACCTACGCGTACCTCGATCCACAGATCGGCTACGAGAGTGATGTTGCATGAGCGATGAAAACAGAACCGACGGGGGCCTCGGTGACGTTTACGGCGCTGGCGAGGTTCCACAAGAATATGAAACGGAAGAGAACGTCCCCGACCACGACTCGACGTTGGATCAGATCCTTCAGGGGATGGTTAATGATAAGCTCGCAACGGTAGGAACGATTACGGTTGGCCTTTTTATTTTCGTCGCAGTCTTGGCGCCGTACATCGCCCCACACGACCCGGGCACCACGTTCGATTTCTTAGTTGGACCGGGCGGCTCGTCCGAAGTAGTTGTTAACGGCGAGACCAAGCAAGTGTGGCATCCGCTTGGGACGGACGGGTTCGGCAAGGACCTGCTCAGCCGGATTATATACGGAGCGCGCATTTCCCTACTGGTGGCCGGTGCGACGGCTATATTTGCGTTTACGATCGGTACGACGCTCGGCGTGGTGGCTGGATACTACCGGGGCGTCGTGGACGATGTGCTGATGCGGTTTATCGACTTCCTCTGGGCGTTTCCGGCACTGATCCTCGCCATCGGAGTCTTGGCGTTCTTTGACGGGCTTGGAACGCTCAACGTAATTGTAGCTATCGGAATCGCGTACATTGATGACTTCACCCGCATCGCTCGTAGCGAGATTCTCAGCATCCGAGAAGAGGAGTACATAACAGCCTCAAGATCCGTTGGAATGAGTGATCTGCGGATTATGTTCAGCGAGATCCTGCCAAACGCGGTAGGTCCACTGCTCGTCCAGCTGACGCTAATGATACCACTAACGATCCTCGCAGAGGCCGGATTAACATTCTTGGGGATCGGCGTTTCGCCAACAACGCCGAGCTGGGGCCGCTCGCTTAACGAGGGGCAAGGGTACATTACGACCGCTTGGTGGATCAGTCTGTTCCCCGGATTGGCCATTATGATCACTGTGCTCGCATTCAATCTATTGGGCGATGGGCTCCGTGACAGCCTCAACGCTGGTGATGAGGTGAGCGAACGATGACGTTGCTTGAAGTTGAAAACCTACAAACCGAGTTTCAGACCGATCGAGGCACCGTCAGGGCAGTCAACGGCGTCGACCTATCGATAGATCGAGGCGAAATCGTGGGGCTCGTCGGCGAAAGTGGCAGCGGGAAGTCCGTCCTGGCTACCAGCATTTTACAGATGGTCGAAGGGAACGGTGAGATAGTGGAAGGAGATGTCCGGTTCGAAGGAACATCATTGCGTGACAAAACCGAGAAAGAGATGCAGAAAATCAGAGGCAACCGGATATCGATCGCCTTCCAAGACGCCGCTGGTGGGCTGAACCCGACCTTGACCGTCGGCGAACAGATCGCCGAGTCAATCCGCCTCCACCAAGACACCGGGGAGTCGACGCGGCTGTCGGCCGAAATCAAGCGCAAAATCCTCGGTGCTTCGAAGAACACAGAGTCCTGGCGGCGGGCCATCGAGATGCTAGAATCGGTTCAGATTCCGGCACCTGAAAGCAGGGCCGACGACTACCCCCACGAGTTCTCCGGGGGGATGCAACAGCGTGCCATGATCGCAATGGCGCTGTCCTGCGAGCCGGATATCTTGATCGCCGACGAGCCGACAACCGGGCTCGACGTAACGATACAGGCCCAGATATTGGAGGAACTCAAGTCGCTCCGCTCCGAGTTCGAGACTGCGATTCTGTTCATCACCCACGACTTAGGGGTAGTTTCCGAAACCTGTGACCGGGTTAACGTCATGTATGCCGGCGAGATCATCGAGAAAGCCCCCACGAGAGAACTGTTCGACAACCCGCAACACCCCTACACCCAGCAACTTCTCCGCAGCACACCGCGGCTTGACGACCCACAAGAAGAACTAACGGCTATCACCGGCAACGTCCCCGACCTAATCGACATTCCCTACGCATGTCACTTCGCTCCCCGGTGTGGGGAGTCAACAAAAGAGTGTTTTGAGATCGAGCCGAAAATGCGTGTGGTGGGCGAAAACGAGGATGCCAACCATATAGCTGCCTGTCACTACCGGGGAATCTCGGAGAGCGAGCGTCCAACGTCAACTCACGAGGCAGTGGTGGGTGAGGACCAATGAGTCGTTCTTTCACCACTTCCCGCGAGGGGGTTAGCGACCCGAGCCGAGAGACGATCCTAGAGATCCGGGGCCTGAAGAAGCACTTCGACTTGGGTGGAAGCTTCCTTGATAAGCTTCTCGGAGAGCGCGGGACAGTTCAGGCCGTCGATGGTGTCGACCTCAACATCTACGAAGGAGAGATCCTGGCCGTCGTCGGAGAGTCTGGTTGTGGTAAGAGTACGCTGGCCAAGACGATTCTGAATCTAGAGGAGCCGACATCGGGGTCAGTCAACTACCGGGGCGACGATATCACAGGGCTGGAAGAAAAAGAGATGCGTTCGTACCGGAAGGAGATGCAGATGATCTTCCAAGATCCTGGTGGGTCGCTCAACCCAAGAAAGACCATCGGAACCATCCTGACGACTCCGTTAAAGGTCCACGGAATCGGCGACAGCAAAGAGGAGCGCGAGGAGATTGCCAAGACCGCATTAGAGGACGCGGGGCTCGAAGCCTCCCACTTCAACCGGTATCCACGACAGTTCAGTGGCGGCCAACAGCAGCGGGTCGGTCTCGCGAGAGCGTTAGCCTTAGAACCGGACCTGCTGGTGGCCGACGAGCCGGTCTCGAAACTGGACGTTAGCGTCCAAGCACAGATACTCAACCGCCTCCTGGATCTTCAGTCAGAGTACAACCTCTCGATGATGTTCATCGCCCACGACCTCAGCGTCGTGCGCCACATTGCCGACCGGGTCGCAGTGATGTACCTCGGACAGGTGGTCGAGGTGGCGCCGGTTGAGGAGCTCTTCGAGAACCCACAGCACCCCTACACGCGGTCATTGCTCAGCGCGGTTCCTCGGGTTGACCCCAGAGCCGGGGACGACCGGATCACTTTGGAGGGGACCGTTCCAACTCCGATCGACCCGCCTTCAGGCTGCCGCTTTCATACCCGATGTCCGGCCGTGATCCCCCCGGAGTCGTGGACCCACGACCAGACGCTATTCAAGGCCGCCTTCACCTACCGGATCGCCCTCGGAAACGAGGAGGTTGAGGTCGGGTCGATCAGGGACCGGATCGAGGTCGGCGACAGGGAGGCCTCCGACGACGAGGTCGTCCAGTACATGCTGGAACACACCTACTCAGGGGAGTTGGATGCGACGCCGAGTGGAGTGCTCGGCACGCTCAAGTCGGCGACCGAACGGTACGTCGACGGCGAACGGGAGACAGCCACGGAAATGCTCCGTGAAGCGTTCTCGAGCCCCTGCGTTGACGAACACCCATCGATGGTCGAGGCCCTAGACGGCCACGTCGCCGCCTGTCACCGGGTGGACACGGAGGCACCGGGCGAACGTTACCCCGACGCCTGAGACTGGCCGACCGACCGCGGCTTGCCCCTCCCCCGAAATGGCTCCGACCGCCCCCGGCCAGTCTTCTTCGCAGTCGTCGTTTCCCGTTCACCGTCGTCATCGCTCCCCGACGTCTTCGATCCCCGGTAAGCCTCGATCCGGGCTCCCGGCTCTGAACTCCCCGAGAGCCGTCGTCGGTCATCCCCAGCGGAACAACAATTACGATCCGGTGGTGTCAGTACCGGAACGCCGCTCGAACACATGCGAACACGCATCACAGGCCGGTTGGTCGTTGGCTTCAACGCCGGCGGTCACGCATCGTTCGATGGGGAGGTCGTCTACGAGGACGGCAAGATCGACTACTATAGCATAGACTATGAGAGCCCGGTCGACCGCACCGCCGACGCGACAAACCACGTGGTGATCCTGGGTCTGGTCAACCTCCACTACATGGCCAACACCGACGTGGAGGTCTTGGGGGCCCGACGTGAACTCGCCGGTGTCTCCCAAATGCGAGGTGCTCTGGGAGAGCGAGGAAAGAAGTCCTAAACCAGCGACGAACCCGCGTCAGCGCTCGCCACGCGCTCGCGACGGCGCTGCGCTGTGGGTCGACCACCGTCGGCGCGATCACGACGGTGGCGACGAAACGCTTGGGACTGCCGGACTACGAACCGCCCGCGATCGCCGCCCCGATGGAGGAAGTGGGGCTCCGGGGGTGAGTCGCCCACGAGTACCACTCCCGCTCGCACCGCGACGTCGGGAAGATTACCGCCCACGTGGAACACAGGCGGGCAGAATTGGAGCGGGCGGTGGGCTTCGCCGAGACCGTCCGGGAGATCGGCTCCGACCGGGTCCGGCCCTACCTCTTCCCCTACACCCTCGACACTTGCTCGCCGGAGCTGTCTCAGCGGGCGAACGCCGAGGCCGACCGGCTGGGGATCCACCTCCGGATGGTGTTTGTCCGCCGTGGGATCGCGTTGGATCCGTTCTCCCGGTACCGCGTTGGGGTGAACATGGCCATCGGCACGGATACCTTCCCCCACGACCCGGTCTCAGTGCTCCGGTGGACGGCCTCTGCCGGCAAGACCGTCGAACAGCGTGCCGACATGGCGATCGGCCGGGAACTGTTCGACAATGCGACTCTGGGCGGCGCGCGAGCGTTTAACCGCTCGGACCTCGGCCATCTCGCCCCCGGCGCGAAGGCCGACGTCGTCTGTATCGACCTCTCGCAGCTCCACACCGCGCCGGTCTACGACCCGATCTGGGCGTTGATCCACTACGCGACGCCCACCGACATCGCCCAGGTCTTCATCGACAGCACCCACCTCGTCGAGGACGGATCGATCCGCGGGCTGGACGAACGGCGGGTTCTCGCGGAGGCCGGCGAGTCCATGAGAAACAGGGCCGGACGTTCGCCGACTGTAAGGGTGCCGACGGGCTCTCCGAGACCTTCCCCCTGAGCTACCCGGTCGACCCGAGTTCGAGCGAAAGGGGTAGTCGGCGTCGGGACGCCGGGATCTGATCCCCGGAATCTGCCGCCTTGGATCCGTGCGAATCCCCGGAGACCTTGTGGACCCCGCACCTTGGAGAACCCGGCGGCGACCCGTGGCTCCGGGTCCCCAGGACACCCTGGCGGCCTCCACGGGATGCCAAACTATAATTCGGCCTCGGTCGTTAGTAGGCCCGTTCATGACCACGCCGACAGTCGACCACACGGTTCCCGCGACCGACGAAAACCTCCACTCGAAGTGGGACGGCGGGATGGACCCGGTGCTAACGGTGAGTCCCGGTGAGACGGTTCAGTTCGAGTGTCGCGACGCCTGGGACGGCCTGATCGAAGCCGACATGGAACCGGCGGACGTCCCGAAAGCGCTGGAACAGCGCGAGGACGGGATGCCGATCACCGGTCCCGTCGCCGTCGAGGGGGCCGAGCCCGGCGACGCCCTCGTCATCGAAATCCTGAACGTCGAACACGACGACTGGGGCTGGACGGTGTTCCGGCCTCGGGAGGACGAGTTCGGCCTACTGTACGAGGAGTTCGAGGACTGGGGCCTACACTACTGGGAGCTCGACGACGGGGTGGGAAAATTCGTTGACGGGATCGAGGTACCCCTGGATCCGTTCCCGGGGACAATCGGTCTCGCGCCGCCCGAGGGCGAGATCCGGGGGATGGCGCCGCCCCACGACGCGGGCGGTAACATGGACACCAAGCACCTGACCGGCGGGACCACGCTGTACCTCCCCGTCGAGGCCCCCGGGGGACTGTTGAGCATCGGCGACGGCCACGCCGCCCAGGGCGACGGCGAGATCTGCGGCGGCGCGATCGAGACACCGATCACGGTCGACGTCCGCATCGACATCGATCGGGGCCGAGGGATTGAGCAACCCCAGTACCACATGCCGGGCGGTCCCTCGCACCTGTCGGACTCGCCCACCTACTCGACCATGGGAATCGACAGCGACCTCATGGAGGCCGCCCGGAAGGCCACCAGCAGCATGGTCGCCCACCTCGACGAACGGAGGGGACTGTCCCGACACGACGCCTACATCCTCACCTCCGTCGCCGCCGACCTGAAGATCAACGAGATCGTCGACAGGCCCAATTGGGCGGTGTCCTCCCACTTCCCTGAGGACGTCTTCCCGGAGTGATAACGGACGACAGGAACTCCCGATCGAGGGTGTCAGGTTTAGCAAAGAGAACGGGAAACTCGGTAGACGGCAGCGAGTGGGAGGCGTCGAAAGACCTCGGCGGCCGAACAGCAATCGAGGGTGTGCCCAAACGGTTGACGCCCTCGGATCGAATAGGTCCTTCGCGCAGGGTCGGCCGTCCGCCTGGGCTCGCTAGAGGTTCACCCAGCCGGACCCGCCGTCGATCACGATCGACTGGCCGTTGACGTTGCCGGCCTGTTCCGAACAGAGGTAGGCGACGGTGTCGCCGAGTTCCATCGGGTCGCCGACCCGTCCGATAGGGATGCTCTCGCCGCGGGCCTTCATACCCACCTCGTAGGAGTCGGACTCACCGCGCTCGACCGGGCGATCGACCATCGCCTCGATGTCGGCCTTCTCGGTCAGGTCGCCCTGCTGGGTGACGGCCGAGCCGGCCGCTACCTCCTTGATCTCAGCTCTGACCTCGGCGAGTCGGCCCCCGTCACGACCGTTGATCACCACGCCGACGCCCTCACGGGCCAGGGCGGTGGCTGAGGCCTCCCCGAGACCGCTGCTCGGTGCCGTCACCAGTGCCGAACCGCCATCGATTCCGAGGTCCATACATCCCACAGCCACACCCCATTACAAGTGCGTTTTCACTCCGGCGGCCCCGGCGGCCGATCCACCGGTCGACCGCGCCGCCCGCGATCTGTGCTGCCGGCCGGTGGCCGACAGGACTCCCGATCGGAACGGTAGCCGTCGGCCGGAACTCACGATCCGAAGATTGATTTGCTCCGGACGTGAGGCCGTGTTCATGGAACTCGTTAGCTTCGACGATGCGGAGACGTACGAGCCGGAAGACGGCTGGCGGCGCGTCTCGATGGCCGGCAGCGACGCGTTCACCTTCGAGTGGTTCGAGAAGCCGCCGAGCCACTCCTCGCCGATACACGACCACGAGAACGAGCAGGTCTGTCTCTGTCTGGAGGGGGAACTCACCCTCTACACCGAAGAGGAGGCGGTAACCCTAGAGCAGTACGACTCGGTCTGGCTGGAGTCCTGGGAACCCCACCGCGTCGCCAACGAGGGCGACGAACTCGCCGTCGGGCTCGACGTGTTCGCACCCGGTCGCGGCTTCGACTTCTGGACCGACCGGGACAACTGACGCCCGCGTCTCCCGGTGACCGTCTCGGGCCGTCCTCCCGACTCCCGCCGGTGTCAGGGGGCCGATAGTGTCCCGGAGCTCCGCCGACCCTGCTGCTTCCCTCGGGGCCGGTGGGGCTCAGGTCAGGAACTTGTCGTCGTCGGTCCCATCGACGGGGTCCTCTCCCTCCGCCGTGGGCTCCCCGAGGTACTCCCCGGAGTAGACCTCCGGGTACGTGAGAAAATCCTCGACCACGCGGTCGATCCTGTTCCCGAGGTCCTCGATGCGCTCGCTGGTCTGGTCGCCGACCTCGACGTCGCCAGACTCGTGGAGGTCGATCGGCACCCCGAGGTCGTACATGGTGTAGTCGGTCTGGTACACGTTGAACACCGACCCGAAGGTGATCTTCCGGTCGGCCTTCGACCTGGACAGCAGGAACCCGGCGCCGCTCTGGTAGGTGTCCTCGTAGGCCGCCCAGTCGGCGTCGTCGCCGACGGTCCGCATGTGCGCCCAGAACGGCGTCTCGCCGCGGGAGTACCGGTAGAAGGCCGTCAGGAAGTCGTAGATCTCGGTCCAATACTCGTCGACGGTGCCGTCGACGATCCGGCGCAGCCCCTCGTGCATCGTCCAGCTGTTGTCCGCGAGCTGTTTGACCACATCGTAGGCGATGTGAGCGTGGGTCGACAGCGAGGTGGCCTGGAGCGGCTCGACGAACGCGAAGGCGTCGCCCGCGACCAGACAGTTCCCGACCCATGCGCGGTCGAACCGGCCCGAGGTGAACGAGTACGAGGTAACCTCGGCCGACTCCGGGATATCGTGGCGCTCCCTGAAATCCCGTTCGGCGGTCTCGCGGTCGGCGTACTCGGAGGCGTAAACGTAGCCCAGATCCCGGGCCTCGGTCGTGTCTATCTGCCAGGTCCACCCGCTGTCCAGCGTCCTGATGACCGTCGCCGGGACAATATCCTCCAGGTCGATCGGCACCTGGGTGACCACCGCGGCGTCCAGCGGGAAGTCGTACTCCGAGAACTCGACAGGGAGCTCGGAGGCCAGCACCCGCCCGAACCCGGTTGCGTCGACGTACAGGTCTGCCTCGTATGTCCCCTTCTCACCCTCGATGTCCGTGATCCACTCTCCGTCGGTCCCGACCGATCGGATCCGGTCCTCGACAACCTCGACCCCGCGCTCTTCCAGCAGCTCCCGGAGGTAGCTGTCGAAGTCGTAGACGTTCAGGTGGTAGGCGACGTACGGGTAGGGCCGGTCGAAGTCGACCCCGCCGTGTTCCTCGACGAACGGGGTTTTTTGATCCGTCGTGGAGACCTGATTGATCGTCTCGAAGCTGTCGTTACGGTAGCGGTAGTGGACGTCCTCGAGGGGCCGGTCGGCCATGTCGAAAACGTCCTTCAGGTCGAAGGGGGTAAACAGCTCCTCGCCGGTCCAGTCCTCGAAGTACACGCTGTGTTTCCAGACCGGGGTGACCTCCCTGAAGAAGTTCTCGCGGTCGATCCCTAGGTGATCGTGGAGGATCGATGTGATGCTGGAGAACGTCGACTTCCCCACCTCCTTGGGCGGTTCCGCGGGGTCGTCGATCACACGAACGTTCAGCGACGGTTCCTCAGCCTGGAATATCAGCGCGGCGAGCTTCCCGGCGTCCCCGCCGCCGACCACGGTGACGTCCTCAACACTCGTTGGCCCGTGTTCTGTCATCAGTATACCTAGGAATTGGCGGTGATCTTGTTAAACCCTCGCCGTGAATCCGGGGAGCGATGGCAACAGTAATATCGCTCGGGGCTGTGGCCCCGAGTCAACGTTTGGGAGCGGGGAAGCCATCAGGAGTCCCCGAGCCGCTCGCGGACAGTCATTCCACTCCAGCGCGAGCGACCATCGCTCTTTCACCCCCCCCAAGGGATCGACTCCTGACAGACTGAAAAGGCGAATCGAGCTCTAGGAACCCGGGTGGTGTTGCTCACGGCGGCGTAGCCGCCGTTCGCACGGCCCGAGGGACCGGAGCCCGCGAGGAATTTCGACGCGTTCCGCTCCCGGAATCTGACGGTTCTCAGGCTTCCCCTGCCAAACCTGACACCCTGGTTCGCTCCCGCTCGGGAGATTTTTGTGGTCTGCTCCTCCGGATCCCGGATATGGAACTCGACGCGGTCCGGCTCGGTTCGACGGGCCTCCAGGTGGGCGAACTGGCGTTTGGGACGGCACGGTTTGGGAACGAACGCGAAGACGAGACGCTCGAAATCGACCGGTCGACGGCCTACAAGCTGCTCGACCGGTACACGGCCGCGGGCGGGAAATTCCTCGACATGGCCGACGTCTACGGCGGCGACGACGACGAGACCTACGTCGGCGACTAGCTCGACGGCTGGGATCGCGAGGAGTTCGTCCTGGCCTCGAAGCTGTACTGGCCGACCGACCCCGACGACCCCAACGCCCGCGGGCTCAACCGCAATCACCTCCGACGACAGCTCGACCGGATCCTCGACCGCCTGAGAGCCGACTACATGGACCAGCTGTACGTCCACCGGTGGGACAAGGACACCCCGGTCCGGGAGTTCCTGCGCACGCTAGACGCCTTCGTCGAAGCCGGTCACGCACACTACCTCTGGGCCTCAAACCGCCCCACAAACGCCTGGCAGGTCGCCCACGCCAACGGGATAGCCCGTCGCGAGGACTACGATCCCTTTTCGGTCACATAGATCGGTTTCAATTTCGTCGACCGACAGGTCGAACCGGAGGTCCTCCCGATGGTCAAGGAACTCGGGCTGGGCCTGATGCCGTTCTCGCCGCTGGCGGCCGGGTTCCTCGCTGGCAAGTACGAGCGTGGGGAGTCACCGCCGGCCGGATCGCGAGGGGCACACGAGGAACGGTTCCAGGACCGGTACCTCACTGCGGGGAACTCCGACACCCTGGAGACCGTCGAGGCCGTCACCGAGGACCTCGACTCCCCGCCGGTGGCGGTCTCGCTGGCCTGGCTACTCGCCCACCCGGCGGTGACCAGCCCGGTCGTAGGGCCACGGACCATCGCGCAACTGGAGGAAAACCTTGCCGCGGCCACGCTGAACCTCGACGTGGACACCTTCCATCGGCTGGACGGGGCGATGCCGGCGCCGTACTGAGCACGGTCCGCAAACCCCGGGACACCCGGAATGGAAGTCGCTGGGCCCCATTTTCCGGCCGTCGGTCGTCCGGATCGGGGACATCCGGCTGCCTTAGAGGTCGTACAGTTCGCCGTACTTTTCGCGGGCGTAGTCGACAAAGTACTCGGCGGTCAGCGGTTCGCCGGTGGCGCGCTCGATCAGCTCGTCTGTCCGGTAGCGTTGGCCGTGGCGGCGGATCCGCTCGGTCATCCAGTCGTGGATAGGTTCGAACTCCCCGGTCCGGATCAGGTCGTCGACGGCCAGGTCCTCGCGCATCTTGGCGTCAAGCTGGGCGGCCAAGACGCTCCCGATGGTGTAGGTGATGAAAGCGGGGATCTGTCCGGCCCAGTGGGGGTCCTGGAGCGGTCCCTGGGCGTCGTTCTCCGGTCGGATCCCGAGGTACTCGTCGGTCTTGTCGGCCCACATTTCTGGCACATCCTCGACACCGATTTCGCCCGCCACGAGGGCGCGTTCGACCTCGGTCCGGAGGATGATGTGCATATGATAGGTAAGCTCGTCCGCCTCGACCCGGATGTAGTTGTCGTCGTACACCTGGTTGACCGCCTCGTAAGCCTCCTGGGGGGAGACGTCGGCCAGTTGTGGGAAGTGCTCCCGGAGAGTGGGCATGAACAGCTCCCAGAAGGGCTCGCTCCTGCCGACGTGGTTCTCGAAGAACCGCGACTGGGACTCGTGGACGCCTAGCCCCCGCGGTTCGCCGATGGGGTCACCGTAGTGATCCTGCGGGAGGCCGTGGGTGTAGGCGGTGTGACCAAACTCGTGGAGCACGCCCTGGAGCGCGACCATCGGCGTCGCCTCGCTGAACCGGGTGGAGATCCGCACGTCGTACTGGGTGCCATACGAGAACGGGTGGGGCGCCTCGTCCAAGCGTGCCCGGTCCCAGTCGACGCCCAGGAGATCCAGCGTGTCCTCACACAGAGAGTGTTGGGCGTCGACGTCGTAGGGATCGTTCGCGGTGAAGGCATCCGTCGCCAGGTCGGCGTCGCTGTCGTGGATCTCGGCGATCAGCGGCACCAGTTCCTCTCGGAGCGTGTCGAAGATCTGGTCGACGGTCTCCAAGTCGACGTAGCGCTGGGCGTGATACCCCGAGCGCTTCGTCCAGAGCGTCTCGAAGGGGTCGTTGTCGGGGTCGACGTGGTCGGCCCACTCGGCCCAGGCATCGACGACCCGCTCCATCGTCGGGGCAAACGCCGACCAGTCCTTGGCCTCCTTGGCCCGCTTCCAGTCCTCATGGGCGCCCGAGGTCACCTCGGAGATACGGTCTTGGACCTCGCTGGGGACGCTGGTCTCGACGTCGTACTCCCGGCGGACCTCCCGGACGATCGCCACCTGGTCGCGGGTCAACTCGGCGTCTTCGAGGATCTTAAGCGCCCGCCCGAGGTCCTCGTCGGTCCGGTAGCGGTGCTGGGCCGCCGCGATTGACGAGCGCTGGCTCGCCCGGGCGGGCCCGCCGCCTTCGGGCATCATCACGTCCGAGTCCCACCGGAGCATAAAGTCCGCCTTCTCTAGGTCGAGGATCCGCTTGCTCTTTTCGAGGACCGTCTCGAAGGCCGCCTCCGTAGAGAGGTCATCCTCTTGACTGTTAGTCGCCATAGCCTCTCTTCCGGTCGGGCCGTTATAAATCCCGGTGGGATCCGGGGCTCAGGCCGATGGCTCCGGAGCGGCCGACCCCGCGACGACCCCACTGGCGGTACGTCGACGATCGGCGAATGTGCTTGGCTTACAGGGGCCTCGCAGCGAAACCGGAAAGAGTGAACTGCGGACGGAGTGGATCGTCGATCGGCGAGGCTCTACTCGATCGCGGCGATCACGTCAATCTCGACGTCGATGTCGGGACTTGCCATCTCAGCCTTGACCGCCGTCCGGGCGGGGTAGGGTTCGCTCATGAACTCCTCGTAAACCTCGTTCATCTCTCCGAAGGCGTCCATGTCGGTCATGAAGACGCCGGTTCGGACGACGTTGTACATCGAGGTGTCGGCTTCCTCCAAGATCGCCTCGACGTTCTCAAGGACTTGGCGGGTCTGAGGACCGACACCACCCTCCACGAGTTCGTTCGTCTCGGGGTCGATCGGGACGTTGCCAGAGACGTAGAGGGTGTCCCCGTGTCGGATCGCCTGGGAGAGGGGTGCGCTGCTTTCGAATGCTTCTCTGGTGCGGATCTGCTCAATCGGCATGCGACCAAATCGACGGTATCAGGGGTAATGAAACCCCGGTGCCGACCGCGGGCTCGGGGGACAGTGGAACGCCATATGGACCCCGGGGGCGAGAGACGGACGACCCTGAGACCACCCGTCACCTCGGGGCGGTCCGGGACCGAGGAGGAACAGATCGACCGGTGACCGTTGGGAGTCGACCGGGGGTCACTCCTCGTGGGTATTCATGCGGACGTCGGGGGCCAGGTCCACGGGATCGTTGACCTGGTTGCGAAAGCTCTCGACCTCTCCAGTCTCGAGTCGGTCGACGTTCGTCGCGAGGATGTCAGCCAGTCGATCCCAGTGTTTCGGCGTATGCCCGCCCATGTGGGGGGTGATGGTGACGTTGCTCATCCGCCAGAGAGGATGGTCCGGCGGGAGCGGTTCGGGGTCCGTGACGTCCATCGCGGCGCCGGCGATGTCCTCCTTCTGGATAGCCGTCAGCAGCGCGTCGGTGTCGACGATCCCGCCACGGCAGACGTTGACGAGATAGGCGCTGGGCGGGAGCGTATTCAACTCGGCTTTGCCGATCAACCCCCGGGTCGTGTCTGTCAGCGGGGTGGAGAGCACCAAGTAGTCGGTTCGCGAGAGCGCCTCGTGGAGGTCGCGCTCGTCGAATCCGAAGACCTCGTCGGTCGGACCACCCTTCTCGGGGGTGTAGCGCACACCGATGGTGTGGACGCCCATGCCCGACAGGCGGTCAACGAACTCGGTGCCGATAGCACCGAGCCCGATGACGGACACTGTCGAATCGGTGAACTCATCGGCTTTGTAGTGGCGCCACTCCCCGCCCCGCTTTCGCTCCCAGCCCTCGTGGATCCGCCGAGCGAAGGAGAGACAGTAGCCCAGTGCCTGCTCAGCGATCCCTGGGGCGTGGATACCCGCTGCGTTGGCGATGACGATCCCTCGGTCGGTCATCCGCCCGACCGGGAGGTGATTATAGCCAGAGGAAGCGACCACGAACATCCGGAGGTTCTCGGCGTGGTTGAGATGGGTCTCGCTCAGCGTGACGCCCGTGGCGACAGGGGCCTGTTCGATGAGGGTGCGTTCCTGATGGGGAGTCTTGGCGTGTACGACGTCGTGGTCTGGGAGTCGATCACGGATGCGGTCCGCATAGTCCGCCGTCGAGAGGCCCTCAGTGTTCTTCCGAAGCACGACCACGTCGGGGTTGTCGTCAGTCATGATTGATAGAGTTGTTCTGTTTCACTGATTTTACAGTGATTCTACATCCCTAATTAATACGATTTATTATAATAGCTTTGATTAGGTGGCACGTTTTTTAAAGAATCCGGGTATCAGCTGGACGACCCCCGTCACACCCGCCGGACGGGGGCGTTCGGTCGTGGTCGGCTGGGTGGAGGGTCTCAGTCGTCGAGGATCGCCACGGGCCTGATCGGCGACCCGGTCCCGTCGCGGATCTTCAGCGGGAACGCCGAGAATGTGAACCGCTGGCCGGTTACCTCCCAGAGGTTGGACATATTCTCGTAGATCACGATCTCCTCGCGGGAACACAGCGCGTGGATCGGGAAGTCGTAGTTCGGGTAGATGTTCGCGGGGTGGTCGACGCTGATTGAGTCGATCCCGATGGCCTTGGCGCCCTGGTCGACGAGAAATTCCCCGGCCGGCTGTTCCAAGCCCACGAACTTACTTGTGTAGCGGTGTTTCTTTTCCTTGTCGGTCGTAGAGTAGTTGTTCTTGCGGTTGCCGGTCTCCAGCAACACCGTATCGTCCTCACGTATTTCCAAGCCGGACTCCTCGAGCTGGCCGCGGATCGCCGCCACGGTGATCGGCTCGGGGTGGTCGACGCCAGAGAGGTCCAGACAAACTGCGTCCCCGTAGAACCACTCTAGGGGCATCTCGTCGATCGACAGCTCCGAGGTGGGGTCGAGGTGATCGATCGAATCCACGTGGGTTGGCCCGTGCTCGCTCATGATCAGCGTGCGGTTCATCGGCTGTTCCTCCTCATAGCCCTCGCGCTCGGCCCGGAGGTGCCGGGTGACGTACTCGGTCTCACTGTCTAAGCTCTTCTCCTCGAGTTCCTTTTTAACCTGGAACCCGCGTTCCTCATGAGTGAGCGTCGTGAAGATCCGGGTGTCGTCGGCCGACCCGGCGAGGGGCTGGTCCTCCTCGATGTAACCGGAGAGGTCTATCAGCTCTGACATCGTTTCCGTTTAGCCCCGTGCCGCACTTAGTTCTACGTCTCCGTCGATCCGCGGGGTCGGGTCACAAGGTCTGTTCTCACAGACTTCGACGGCCGGGTCGACCCCGACAGTCGAACGTATTTTACTCCCTCCGGTCGGGATCGGACCATGCGGATCACTGGAAGCGACTACCACGACCTCGCCTCGCCCGAACACCCCCGCCTGTCGCCGACCGGCGAGTCCGTCGCGTTCGTTCGCAAGCGCCCCGTCGACGACGAGTCATACGAGTCGACCGTCTTCGTGGGGCCGGCCGATGGGAGTGAGCCACCGACCCGGTTTACGATCGCCGGGGACCTGGACTCGGCCCCGGAGTGGAGCCCGAGCGGCGACCGTATCGCCTTCGTCAGCGACCGGAACGACAAGGTCCCCCAGCTCTGGGTCCTGCCGGTCGACGGTGGCGAGGCCCGGAAAGTCACCGAGGTTGTCGGCGGAGTGACCAATCCGACTTGGTCGCCCAACGGCGACCGGATCGCGTTCGTCCAGCGGGTCACCGCCGAGGAGCGCGAAGCGGGACACGACCGCGAGCGAAGGGTCGACTACGAGCGCGAGCAACCAGACCCGCGGGTAATAAACCGGCTGGTCTACCGCGCCCACGGCGAGTACTTCGACGGCGTGCGGAGCCACGTCTACACCGTCGACCTGGCTGAGGACGCTGTCAAGCGGGTCACTGAGGGTGAGTACGACTTCGAACACCCCGAGTGGGGCGACCCCGAGACCCTGTACTACTCGGTCCGGCGCACCGGCGTCCCGGACGACACCCTAGTGCACGACATCGTGGCTCACGACCTGCCCGCCCACGCGGAGACCACCGTCGTCCAGACGACGGGGTGGCTCCCGGCGTTTTCCGCGACGACCGACGGGCGGGTCGCCTACCGGTACAGCCGGAACGAGGAGCCCGGGTCGGCGATGTACTCGACGCAAATCAAGGTCCACGACCAGGAGACTGGGGAGACCGTCACGCCCACGGCCGGGTTCGAGCGACGGGTCTACCGCGGGGCGAAACCGCAGTGGGGACCCGAGGGTGACCTCTACTTCCTAGCCCCTGACGAGGGGGCCGTGAAACTCGCCCGGGTCGCCCCAGAGGAGGCGGCCACAGTCGAGATTGTGCTGGGCGGGGACGACCGCCACGTCGACGCCCTCGACGTGACCGACCGGGGCGCCGCGTTCGTCCAAAGCGAGTGGAATCACCCCGGCGACGTGTTCGTGACCGACTTCTCCGGCGCGCCGACCCGCGTCAGCCGGCTCAACGAGGCCTACCTCGACGACCACAAGATCGCCCGGCCCGAACCGGTGAGCTTCCGGGCCGAGGACGGCCCCGAGATCGAAGGGTGGGTGCTGACGCCACCCGACTTTGACCCCGGGGAAACGTATCCGATGGTCGTCGAGATCCACGGCGGCCCGACGATCATGTGGACCACCAGCGGGACGATGTGGCACGAGTTCCAGACGCTGGCGGCTGCCGGCTACGTCGTCTTCTGGTGTAACCCGCGCGGGTCGACGGGGTACGGCGAGGAGTTCGCCACCGCGATCGGTGAGGACTGGGGCGCCCTGGACTTCGTCGACGTCATGGCCGGCGTCAACGAGGTCGCCGCGCGGGACTACGTCGATGAGGACCGCCTGTTCGTCACCGGGGGGTCCTACGGCGGGTTCATGACTGCCTGGACGGTCGGCCACACTGACCGGTTCCGGGCCGCGGTCGCCCAGCGGGGCGTCTACGACCAAGTCGCCCAGTTCGGCGCCACCGACTGCTATCATTCGAACGAGTGGCAACTCGGCATGCCGTGGGAGGACCCCGAGGGCTACTGGGAAGCCTCGCCGATCGCCTACGCCGACGATGTCAACACCCCGACGCTGATCATGCACAGCGAGAACGACTTCCGGGTCCCGGTCCACAATGCGGACGTCTTCTACCGCTTCTTGAAGAAAACCGGCGTCGAGACCGAGTTCGTCCGCTACCCGCGGGAGACCCACGAGCTCTCTCGGGCGGGAGAGCCGGGCCACGTCGTCGACCGCTTCGAGCGGATCCTCGCGTGGTTCGGCGACCACGGCGGGGTCCCGACGGGCGAGGACAGGGATCCGGATGGGTAGGGGGCCGACGACGACCATAGAAATCGCCGAGCCAGCGGACCGGCGACCCACCTGCGACGGGCCGTGATCCCCGGTCTCGTCGACACCGACGAGGTCTCGTTCGACAGCCACTTAAAAACGTTTGACGGCCGCCTCCGTCTCGGCGACGGCGGCCAGCACCGGGAACGACACGGCGCAGTCCCGGTAGAGGCAGGCGACGTACTCCAGATGGTCGTACTCGGAGCCCATCCACTCGTGGAGCAACTCCTGTCGGTCGACAGCGAGTCGGCGACACGCCCCCCACAGTTCGCCCAGCCGCTCGTAGTGGCCGAACGACCCGTCCGCGGGGGTGTCTGGGGGACGCCTCGTACTCGGCGAGTTTCTCGCAGATCGCCGCCAGTTCGGAGCGGTACGAGCGGAGGCCGCACTCCTCTCGGTCGCCCCTCCGGATCGTCTGCCGCCGATTCTCAAAAACGCCTCGGACGGCCCGCCGGAGCAGGGTCCGCAGGTTCGGCGTCGGGTCAGCGGAGCCGTAGATCGCCGCGGCGAGTTCCGGGGCCAGGTCCGCGGCCATCTGCGTCGTGGGCTCGGCCTCGTGCTCGTCGGCGGTTGGCGCCTGCCGCACCGTCTCCTCGAAGAGGGTCCGGGTCCCTACGTCGACGCCGAGGGACCGGGTGTCCGGAGCGGGACCCTCGTCGTGGCCCCCGCTAGCGGGCTGGATCGCGGCGGCCCCGGCTTCGGGAGTCTCGGAGAGCCGGCGAGCGAAAGCGGCCAAGGCCTCGATCTCCTCTGTCGTCACGTCGCGTTCGGCGGCGATCGCTTCGACGGCGTCCGCTAGCAACGGCTCTCCCCGGCATTCGGTCATACGTCGGGACCACCTACAACGAAGACGGAGCTGAATCTTGGGACTGTCTCACAACCTCTGCCCCTGCAGTGGGAATTTTTAATCCGCTGTTGGGCGTTGGGGCCGACGATGTCCGAGAAAACCGCCATCGTTTGCGGGACGCTGATCGACGGGCTCTCCGACGAGCCGAGGAGCGACGCCGTGGTCGTCTGCGAGGGCGACCGGATCGTTGAAGTCACGCCCCAGGAGGAGTTCGACGCCGACGGCGCGGAGGTCATCTACCACTCGGGCAAGACTGTACTGCCGGGGCTGATCGACGCCCACCTCCACCTCAAGGGGTGGCCCTCGATGGACCAGTCCGACTACCTGAGCTACGATGTCGCCGCGGGGGCCGCCCGTGCGACGGTCCACCTCGAACGACTGCTCGAGGCCGGGTTCACGACGGTCCGGGACGTGGACTCTCGGACCGGACTCGGCCTGCGAACCGCCGTCGAGGAGGGCGCGATCCGGGGCCCAGAGATCCACACCAGCCACCGCGCGATTTACCAGACCGGGGGCCACGGCGACGCCCACTTCCTCCCCTATGAGTGGGTCACGGAGTGGAACCCTTACGACCCTGCCCTCTGTGACGGGGCCGACGAGTGCCGGAAGGAGGCCCGCAAGCGGATCCGTGATGGCGTCGACCTGATCAAGATCGGCACCACTGGGGGCGTGCTTTCGGAGAAGGACCACCCCGGCCAGAGCCAGATGACCGACGACGAGATCACCGCTGTCACCCAGGAAGCCCACCGGGTCGGGATCCCGGTCGCCGCCCACGCCCAGGGTGCCGAGGGGATCAAAAACGCCCTCAGGAACGGGGTCGACACGATCGAACACGGCATCTACATCGACGACGAGGGGATCGAGATGCTGCTGGAGACCGACGGCGTCCTAGTCCCCACCCTGGCCATCGTCGACCGGATCTGCGAGCACGGGGCCGACCACGGAATCCCCGAGTTCGGCCTAGAGAAGGCCCGAGAGGCCAGAGAGGCCCACTTCGATGCCGTCCGGCGGGCCGACGACGCCGGCGTCACCATCGCCTTGGGGACGGACTTCGTCGGGCCCGACCTAGTCCCCCACGGCGAGAACGCCGACGAGGCGGTACTTTACGTCGAAGAGTGCGGCATGGACCCGATGGACGCGATCAAGGTGGCGACGAGCGAGGCCGCCAGGGCCCTCAAGAAGCAGGACGTCGGGGTGATCGAGCCCGGCCGGGCGGCGAACATAATCGTTCTGGAGGCGAACCCGCTGTCAGACATCCGCGCCCTCACCGACTCCGTCGGGACGGTTTACAAGCACGGCGAGCGAGTCGTCGGGTGATACGGAGACTCCCCCCGGAACCTTCGCTCGCGGATGGACACCCACCGGGAGGACCCGGCGGACCGACAGGGGACTCACCAAGTGACGATGTTCGATTCCAGGTCCCGGCCCCAGTAGTTGAGCAGTTCGGTGCCTGAATCGGTCACGACGACGGGGTCGGAGTGGCGAAACCCGCCCAGGTCCTCGACGTATATCCCCGGTTCGACGGTGAAGACGTGGCCCGGTTCCATCGTCGCCTCGCTCCCGCGGTCGACGTAGGGGGGCTCGTGGGTCACCATCCCCAGGCCGTGGCCGACGTGGTGGAAAGCCAGGTCCTCGACGCCTTGTTCGACCATGTAGTCCCAGACCGCCTGAGCGACGGTGCTGTATTCGACGCCCGGGCCCGCGGTCCTGATGGCGGTGGTCTGGGCTTCGAGCATCACCTCGAAGTAGTGGCGTTGCTCGTCGTCGGGGTCGCCGACAAACATCGTCCGCTCGATCTCCGAGAGGTAGCCGTCGACGTCCGCCTCGGCAGCGGTGATGATCGTATCGCCCTCCCGGAGCTTCTGGTTGGCCGGGTATGGGTGGGGTTCGGCCGTCTGTTCGCCGCTGTGCATCCCCGTGTGGGTCGGACCCTCGAAGTAGATCCCCGTCCTCGGCACATACCGGGTCCCCAGCGTGTCGAACATCGCCCGCGAGGCCTCCATCGACGCCCGCTGGCTGACTGTGCCTTGTCTTGCCCCTGGTTTTATCTTGTCGGCGAGGTACCGGTGGGCGAGGTGTGCCCACTTCGAAGCCTCCCGCATGACGGCGAGTTCGGCGTCGGACTTCTCCCTGCGTAGCCAATCGATCCAGGACTGCCCCTCCACGTCGACGAAATCCGAGAGCGCCGGTCCTTGGTAGCCCATCACGCCGGGCGCGCCGTCCATATCGGCGGCCACCCGCTCGACGCCGAGGTCCTCGAGCATCACGACCGCCGTGGCGATGGGGTCGCCGCCAGGGTAGTCGAAGTAGTGGTACGCCTCGTCGATCAGGGGGTTGTCCCGGACACGGATGTGCTCTAGTTTCGGGACGGTGATCCTGACCTCGTCGGCGGTGACCGCGAGCACGACCGGGCGCTCGGTCTGAGCGTGGTAGAAGTGCGTGAGGTACTCGATGCTGCGGGCGCCGAACCAGACGCCGGCGTCCGCGTCGGTTTCACCGATCCAATCGCGAACCGCGGACAGGCGACGCTCGAACTCCGATCGTGGGAGTGAGGGACTGGCTTGCATTGTCGACACCGTCCTCTCCAAGAGGAGCAGGAAAAACGTTGGTACACGGCTGAGGCTCCAACCTGCCCCACAGGCGACGGGACAGGCGCGACCGCAGTCAGCGACGAGCCCCCCTGACCCCCGGTCGTCGACACCCCGAGCAGAATCTCGATGGCCCGCGCAACACCGTTTGGTTTCACCAAACAAATTAGGGAGAACCGGTCGGAGACGAGATGTCCGTGAGTCCGGGTCTTACGGTGACCTGCCGCTCCGGGAGTCCCGGGCGACCCGACCGCTTCGTTCCCCGGGCACAGCGCTTGGGGAATCTCAGAAAGGATACGTTTGGTATCGTAAAATTTTCATGTTGCTGTTTGACACACCTCCATATCGGCCACAGAGTTCCCAGATATAGGTTCTGCCTGCCGAACTGGGATCTGAAAGCTCAACGTATCTCGGGTCGATCACCCAAATCTGTTACACCAGGCGAAACAATTTTTATATAGCAATATACTAGAATGTGTAACGTAGTATGAAAAAATCAAAAAACACCGTCCGTTCCAGCGAAAAGACGCTACGGATCCTGGAGGCGATCCACGAACTGGAAGGCGGTGGGGTGACCGAGATTGCCGACCACCTCGGGATGAGCAAGGCGACGGCTCACCACCACCTGAGTACGCTTGAGGACAACGAGTACATCATCAAAGACGGTTCGACCTACCGGTCGGGACTTCGATTGCTGGAGATGGGGGAACAGTCACGGCGACAGACCGGCGTGTTCGACATCGCGAAAGGCGAGATCGACAGCCTAGCCAACAATACGGGGGAGTTGGCCAACCTAATGATCGAAGAACACGGCCGGGGGGTCTACGTCTACATCGCTGCAGGGGAAGAGGCCGTCCACCTCGACACCAAGGTGGGGACGCGGCAGTACCTTCACACCTCCGCGCTTGGGAAGTCGATCCTCGCCCACATGCCCAAGGAGCGCTTCGAGGAGGTGATCGACAGACACGGCCTCCCCACAAAGACGCCAAACACCGTCACCGACAAGGACACCCTCGAGGGCGAACTCGAGGAGATTCGCAACCGGGGCGTGGCCTTCGACGGCGAGGAGCGGGCCGAGGGGATCAGGTGCGTCGCCGCTCCGATCACCGACAACGCTGGCAAGTTAATCGGGGCCGTCAGTGTCTCCGGGCCCTCGACCCGGATGAAGGGCGACCGGTTCCGCGAGGAGATCCCCGAGATGGTCCAAGACACGGCCACCGTCATCGGGATCAACGTCTCCTACTCGTAGCGGGGTTTGCCCTCGCAAAACGCCGTCGGGCTCGACGGCGACACCGATCGCCCGCCGCCTGTCTCGGAACCCCGTGCCGTAGAGGGAACTCGGGGAATCCGCGTAGTGAGTACCTCCGACGGCACCGGCGATGGGGGCCCCTAGGCCGCCGGATTTCGTCAAGCCAAATTTCTTGATGCGGTTCACACGACCGGGGACCCGGCACTCCACCCGGATCCGACGACAACCCGCGTTCCTTACAATTTAGGGAGCGTATCACGATCGCGTTAAGTTAAGCAAAAACGCAAGACAGCAAGAGTATTCCACGGCTTCGAGAAAACCAATTTATATACTCAAGACAGGTAGTTACTCCGGGAGAAACAAGATCTCAGTTCTCCTCCCCGTTGATCGTCAGAACACGATCAGCTACAACATTCTAGAACACTTCAGCAAAATCGCATGACAGCAGCCATTTTGATACTAAATTAACGCGACCCGTATCACAGGATTCTTGTCACACCGTTGGCCGCTCACTCCACCGGTCCCGAGACCGGCAATCCCCTATTGGGCCGGTCCGGATTCACTCAATATTCATCTATTCACGTTGTTCTCAGTCGGCGTCATCTCGATCACGGCGTATTACTGGGTCGTAGATCTGGTCCGTCACGCGCGGGCCGGCACATAACCCCGGAGTTCAACGCTGGAGCAACAGACAGAACACATACTTGAGTTGGTATACGTAAACATCATGCCACTGTTTGCGGTGGTCGTACTCATCGCGCGAATCAAACAGCGGTGTTCGATTTTGCGTAAACCGAAGCTACATATTTGCGTACACTCTGGGGCACGATAATGAGTGTCGCACGGCAGTATCAGTTCGTGTCGGGCGTGCTCGCGTGGACGCTTGCCGGACTCTTCGTGCTCGTCGCAACGGGGTGGCTCACGTACGAGCTGTTTTTCGTTGTCTCGCTCATCGGCGTGCTCATCGTCGTCGAGTTTACCTCGCCGATCCACGTCCGGCCGCCGTGGCGCAAGCGGGTTCGCTGGCTGATTCTCGTCGGAATCGCCGGGTTTCTCGTCGTGCTCGCGAGACGGACGGCCGCCGTGTTGCCGGCGGAGGTGATCTAACCGATGCGCGTGCGTGAGTACAAGTTGACGTATCCGCGGGTGGTGTTCGCCGCGGTTCTCCTCGTCACGCTGACGACGTTGGCCGTCGGGGTCGGAACCTCGGCGACGGCCTACGGGCCGTACAACTACGACTGGGACGGGACGAGCGATGTTCGCTCGGTCGCCGCGGACGCCGGTGCCGACGTCGAGATCGTGCGTTCTCCGGCAGGATATCGGGAGGCGAACGCCGAGAGCGCAACCGCATTCGTTCTCGAACCGACAGAGAGGTACTCTGACGCGGAGTCAGAGGCGGTGGCGTCGTTCCTCGACCGTGGCGGGACAGTCGTCGTCGCGGCCGAGGGCAACGGCGAGGCGAATCGACTGCTCGCGGCGCTCGGCGTCGAGTCGCGGTTCGACGGCCGACCGCTCCGAGACGAGCAGCGGTTCTACCGGAGTCCCGCGTTGCCGATCGGGACGCCCGTCCGCGAGACCTCCACCACGCGTAACGTCTCGGGAGTGACGCTCAATCACGGGACGACGGTGAACGCGTCGACGACCGGGACTGTGCTCGTGAACAGCTCCGCGTTCTCGTACCTCGACGCGAACGGCAACGATGAGCTCGACCCGGTGGAGCCGATTCGGGAGCGTCCGATAGTCGTCCGCGAGGACGTCGACGACGGCAGCGTGATCCTCGTCAGCGACGCGAGCGTCTTCATCAACGGGATGCTCGACCGGACGGACAACCGGCGGTTCGCAGCGAACCTCCTCGGCTCGTCGGATGCTCTGCTCGTCGACCAGCAGCGCAGGCCCGCGATTCCCGACGGGATCGCTTTCGTTTTGACGACCGCCGACTCGCCGCCTCGCCTGTTTGTAATCTCGACGTCGCTCATCGCCGTACTCGGCGTCGCATGGTGGAGAGTGACGACCGGCAACGATCGAGAAGAACCTGATCCGACCACTGCCGAACTGTACTCGGGGGGCACGGTCGAGGAAGCGATCGACGAGCGACAGCCGGACTGGGACGCCGAGCGGGTTGAACGCGTTGCGGGGGAGATCAAGACGGACGAGTCCGGACAGAATAGCTAGCGTGACAATGGCTCACTCGAACGCTACGACTGCTCAGCGCTGTCCGAGACAGTGATCCACAGGTGGGTTTCCCGGTAGGCCTCGTCTGTCGTCGGCGCCGACGGCGGGTCACCTTTGAACAGCATGAACGAGAGCCGTAGTCGTTCGCCGGACATCTCCGGGGTCACGTTCAGTTGGCTCTCCCACGTTTCCTCATCCGCCAGGGTGAGCCGCTGCCGAGACAACTCGACGCGGTCGTGAACCTGTGTCGAGTTGTTCACGACCGTAGCGTCTTGTAGCTCGACGACGAGCGAATACTCGACACTTTGGTGTTCGTAGTTACCGACGCCGACGACGAGCGACTTCGACTCACCGCTCACGAACTCGGTCGGGTAGTTGTCGGCGACCAACTCCCCGTCGTCCTGTTCTGTGACGAGATAGAGCTCGGTGAACGCATCTGCCTCCTTCGGCACGGCGATTGCGTATCCAGCACTCGTCACCGCCAGAAGTAGCGCTACGACAGTGACAACGGTTAGTAGCCGGTCCAAGTTGGACTCATGCCCAGAGAAGACGCCGGCGACCGACCGACTCCACTGACGATACGGCACCGAGAACCGTTCGTTCGCAGGAATCTGAATCCGACGGTACGCCGCGAAGCCGGACGCCGCGAGGGTTACCCCCGAAACCGAGATCAGGACCGGGGCCAGCCGAATCCCAAACGGGGTGAGATTCAACACTAGTCCGATGAGCGGCACGACCGCGATGCTCACGCCGAACGACAGCGCGGCTCGCTCAACGTACGTGAGTCCGGGGCGGACGGCCCGCTCGGACCCGTCCGTCTCCTCGCCGGCCTCGCCGTCGCTCACACCTGCTTCCGGGAACAGGACCGCGACGATTGCGTAGCCGGGAATGAACAGCACGAACGGAACGGTGAGTACGGAGCGGAGCCCCGTCGATCGGACCCCGGGAAGAGCGACGGCAGCGCACGTAAGTATTGTGACCAGAGTGATCGCGGTCAGGTCCCCCGGGAGCGAGACTTTTGAACCCGAAGCGCCGTCGACGTTGTCGTCGTCAGTCCTGCTGGCTCCGTCCGCGTCCGGCTCGGTGTCGTCGTCTCCGGTAATGGGGTCTCCGTTAGTCATGGGTATCCTCCGGTCGCTCGGGGCCCGGTGACGCGTCCGTGTTCGTCCCGGACTCGTCGCCATCGGTAACGAGGGGGACGGCGACGACCGCTGGGTCGGTCGAGGTCGGTTGGACCGCATCAGTTGGTAGGCCACCCGAGGAATCGCCATCGCGTCGGTATCGGTAGACCGTGAGTCCCCCGACGAGGATCGTAACGAGACCGACGGCTAAAGCGAGCGTGAGCGTTCGGGCGTCGATCAGAGCGCCTTCCCCGGGCGGCGTGAGCGCGGCGCTGACGGCCGCGGAGCTCAGGCTCGTGTCGCCGCCATTAAATTCGGCCCGAACCGATACTGCGCTCGATGCGTTCGTCGCGTTCGACAGTTCGACGGTCGCCTGATAGTTCCCGTCGGCGGCCGTCTGGACGGTCGAACGCCGTTCACCGTCGACCGACACGACGACCGCCTCCCCGCCAATGCCGGTCTCCGCGTCGGTCACCAGTCGGCCGGCGACGTTCACGACACCCTTGCTCCGGACCGCGGACAGCGTCAGCCGTGTCGGCGTCTCTTCGATCGTCAGTTCGGCGTCTTCGCTCACCGGTACCAGCGCAGTACCGGCGCGGCCGACGGAGACGGACAGCGTTCGCGTTCCTGCGGAGACGTTCGCCGGTAGTCGAGTGTCGAATCGATAGGTCCCGGTGTCGTCGGTCCGCGTCTCGGCCAACGCTCGCTCGCCGACCCGGAGGGAGACTGACGCGTTCGGAACGGGAACTCCGTCGACCGTGACCCCTCCGGCGGCGGTGACCGACGATCCGGCGCTCGCACGGACAGACGAAGACTCTATCGAGAGTGACGGCGTCGACTGCGTAATCCTCGTCGAGACGGTAGTCTGTGACGGGAGGTACAGTGCCGCATCACCGGGCGCGTAAGTGAGCGAGACTTGGGCCGGCCCCTCGTTCGCTGTGACGGGGCGATACGGCAGCACGAAGGTCCCGTCCGGTTCGATCGTGGTCGTGACGGTCTTCCCGTTCACACGGAACGAGACGTTTCCGCTCGGCGGGTCGGTTCCGGCCGCAGTCAGGCGACCGGTGAGACGAATCGGATCGGCGAACGACCCGCTGGGGCTGGCCTCGGCGGTCACTTCCGTCGCCGTGTACGTCGATTCAACGCGCGCCGCCGTTTGTCGCGTTCTGTCAGCTGTCGTGGCCGAGACGATACCGTTCGCAGTCTCGACCGAACCGTCCGTCGTCTCGCGCAGTTCCTCATACCGTGGGACGAGCGACCGTTCGATCCGACGGAGGTCGCCCGTGATGTTCTGTAAGTCGCGTGCGCGTCGCTGCGCGCGCTCGCGATCATCTGCTTCGACGGCACTCTCGTAGTCGGTTGCGACGCTCCGGTACGCCGAGAGCCGCTCGGCGTATCGCCCCTGTAACGCTGCTGTCTCTGCGAAGAGCGCCTGCCGCTGTTCGACGCGCTCGAGGTCGGCAGTGACCGCCGTCCGATACACTTCCATGTACAGCGCTAATTGCCGGTCGTATCCGGCCGCCAACAACTGCTGTGCGGCATCGTACTCTCCCGCCTCGATGCTGTCTGCGCTCTCCGACAGTCGATCGGTCAAGCCAGCGGAGAGACGTCGCTCAAGCGCCGACGGGTTTCCGGACTCTCTCTCCCTGTCCAAGCGCTCGTGCCGGATCTCGGTCGCATTCGGCCGGGGTCCCTCGGTCTGTGCTTCTGTCCGATCGATCTTAGCTCCCGTATCCGCCGTTCCGGCCGTTACGCCGACGACCGCCACAGCGAGTACGACACAACAGATGGCGAGGAGACGGCGGACGAGAGAGCGTGGCACACAGCACCGGTATCGATGTGTATTCTTATACTTTATCGTGTTTGGAGCGTGTTTAGTGAATGTTTAGTGTGTGGTATGTTCCATCAGTGTGTATACAACGTGATTTTGACGTATTTTCAGCAAAATAAGTACAAAATAGGACATTCTGTTATCCACACCAGTAGCTTCAATTAGCGACAGACACGTCCGTGCGCTAATGGAACCGCCACAACCGCAGGACAGCCTTCGTACTAAGCGTGATGGGCGTTCGACGGCTACAAACCGCTGGCCAGTGCCGAAAGATAGCCTGCTGGCCGACGGTCGAAACCCGCTAGCGAGTTACCGACGTATCGGGAGGAGAGCGTCGATGTCCGCCGTAACGCCGGCGGAAGCACTTGGCGTCCAGGAGACCGACGTGATGGCAGTCGAGCGTACCACGGAGTAGAGATGAGCGCACCCAATGCGAACAACGACGATGCGGAGGCAGTAGAACAGCTTAATCGAGGCGGTGATCCGACGACAACGCTACGATCAGCGAATACTGAAGAAACAAGAAAAGACGGACACGTACCGAGTGGTTCCACGGACGAAGCAGACTCGTTTAACGCCTCCGAGCGGATTACAGAGTTAGAAACGCTCGTCGACGTGCTAAAGGCAGAGAACGAGCGGTTACGAACGGATTACGCTCGGGCTCGCGCAGTTACTTACCGGGAAACCGCGTTGGCACTCGCAGTAATCGGCCTCGTAGCGGTGCTCGGAGGCGTGGCTCTTCCAGACGTCCGTGCGGTGTTGTTTGTCACTGGGGCCATCGGGCTGTTCGGCGGGACAATGACGTGGTACCTGACTCCTGAGCGGGTCGTACCAATCAGCGTGAGCGAGAGCGTATACGACGGCGCGATGACGACGCTAACCGATCTCAAAAGCGAACTCGGACTACAGCCAGTGACCGTGTACGTCCCCGTCGGTGATCAAACGCGAGGATTCATTCCGCGGGATAGCAGCTTCGAGACGCCAGAGAGCTTGTCGCACGTGTTCCCAGACGATGCGAGCGGATCAGAGGGGATAACCTTTACACCCACCGGCCAGCAGATGACGCGAGAGGTTGACGAAATTCGGACGACGCAGGCACCTGAGACAACGCTTGGCGCGGTCGAACAGGTCGCTGATTCACTCGTGGAACACTTCGAAGTGGCCGATCAGATAACGGTCGAGAAGAGCACAGTCGCTAGGGAAGTCATCATTTCTGTCGACGAGCCCGCCTTTGGTCCGCTGTCACGGCTTGACCATCCAATTGTCTCGGCGCTTGCGTGTGCTGCCGCACAAAGCGTGAATTCGCCGGTTACCGTCGACTCAATCGAAGACACGAAGGTTACACTGTCGGCAGGCGCAGAAACAAAAAAGTGAATCGAGAACGGCACTGTGCCGTCGTGGCTGATAAGGCGTGAAGGTAGCACAGGTTCAACTCAGTTCATCAGGCCTTCGAGTATCTCTAGTTCTTCGTCTTCTGTGATCTGATCAGAGTTCATACAGGCGTGAACGACTTTATGTAGTAGATCAGTATCACCGAGTGGAGGTTCCTCGTCGGCTTCACTCGAGTTGTCTAACTCCTGTTCCATAGTCGCCAGCTGCTGGGCGAGCTCATCTAACTGGTGTGACATCGCCTCGACCGTGTCACCCGACTCGGCCGCCATGCTGTCCGTAGTACCGTCTTGGTCGCTAGGCTCCGGATCCGAGGGGGCCGGACCGTCCACAACGCCGTCATTAGTGGTGTTGTGCGGATTCCGGGGAGCCGAGTCACTGACGCTAGGGTCGGCACTCGCGCTTGGCGCACCGTCGGTGACGACTTCTTTTCCGGCGTTTTGTGCGGCTACTGAATCGCCACCGTTGGCCGGACTCACGGAATCGCCAACGGTCAACTGCTCGTCAAACAGTTTGTCGACGAACGACCCGCGATCTGCCCAGTCAAATCCCGAGATAGCGTTGACACGGTTCGATACTGTGGCGCGGGAAATACTGAGCATATCCGCGATCTGGTCCTGCGTCGCGGTCGGCTCGTAGAAGATCGCTCGGAGCGTCTCGCGTTCCTTCTGCGTGAGGTCTTCGGGATCGGGAGTCGTGTCGTCGGCCGAGGAGACCGTATCGGTATCGTCAGCAGTCACCTCCTCCGCGTCGTTGTGTAGTTCAGGCTTTGATTCGGCTACTGAGCCGGCCGGCTCGGCGTCCGTGTCCGAGTCCATTGGTGGAGTATCGTCGGGCATATCGGTCAGCGATGACTCGTCAGGTTCTTGCTCAGCCGGAGGTTCTAGGTCGTCAGTCTGGTTAGTCTGCTCAGGTTCGGGATGGTCCTCGGGATCGTCCGTGGAATCAAGACTCTCATCCTCCATCGAAGCCGAGGTCGGTGACTCCGGCTGTGAGTCGTCTGCGTCCGAGTCGTCGGACGCCGCGGGGTCGCCGTACCGATCGAGGACGCGGTCGACATGGTCGGCTGAGGCGCTCGGAATTTCCTCGGCTATCTCCGCGAGTGACGCCCCTGGGTTCTCGGCGGCGGTTTCTAATATCCGTTTCTGTCGGATCGACTTGGGCTGAATTGAGGTGGATTCTGATTTGCTCATAATGTACTCCGTCTTGTTTCACTTCACAGTCATGAATTTCATACCAGATGTATAACTCTTTTTTCGTAACACTATAGACAGTATTCACAATATAAGGTATTAAGGAAGTATTACTATAAGACACATCAATATACCCGGTTAAGATTGAGTTATGGACACGATACAAGCTTATAACTAAAATATTTAAATAAGTTAGTTTGTTGATTCGGTAGAATGACTTATTGTTAACACTTTCAGCGACATGGAGTTGCGATTCCGTCCGATAGTAATAATTTGCCTCATCTATCAAGAACCGCCAGCGGCTCCGTGCCAGCCGTCCGCCAGCCTGCTAAAATAGCGGTGAGGACGCCCGCGAAGAGAGCAGTGAGAGAGCCTACAGCGAGTATCCATGGTGAGATACGAACTAACGTGTTGAACCCGAACAGGGACGCCGCGATGCTGTTCAGCAGTGTCGCGAACGGCACTGTGATCGCGATGCCCCCGACCGCCCCAAATATGCCGTAATAAACGCCCTGTGTGGCAATCACGCCGGCGACAACTTCGCGGGAGAGGCCGACGGCCCGGAGGGCGGCTATCGTGGTCTGCTCTTGGGCGACGAGCAGGGATAGCAGATTAGCAGAGAGCGCGACGCCGGCGACCACCGCAACCACGGTAAGGACGACACCGGCAGCAACGACCAAGATTCGGTTACCGATGATACTCTCTAGCTGTTCTGCGTTCGTCCGGACCGTATATTCCGGATACTCGGCCTGTACCGTCCGCTTGATATCGGCGGCATCGGTGTCGTCGGCGACATCGATCGTAAGCATCGACGCGCGATCGGTGTGTGCGTTTCCGGTCATCGCCTGTAACTCGGCGAGCGGCAACGCGGCGGTGTCGGCGCCGAGAAAGCGTGAGAACGTCGGCGATGTCCCGACAACGGTGTACCGCGTTTGCCTCGCGTCGCTGGTCGTGCCGCCGACATAAACTGTCTCACCGACAGCGACGCCGAGGGTAGACCGAATCCCGTCGCCGAGGACGATCTTTTGCGACGCAGTCCCGTTGTACCCGCCGTCGTTGTAGAATCCGTTGTCCCGACCGAACCCGTCGCCACCCCGTACCTGAAACCCCGCACTGGAGGTTGCGCCGACGCCAACGACCGTCCGAAGGGAGTTCGGCGAAGCGCCGACGTAGATCGTCTGAAACAGCAACGGCGACGCGGTCTCAATCCCCGGCGACGACGCGAGTCGCCGACTGGTTGCGTGCGCGTCGACGATTCCGCCTTGGAACCCACCAACGGTCCCGGGAGCAATGCGCAGCGGGCCCCCCGAGACCCAGAGATCACGGTCTGCCGACTCGAACTTCTGTTGGCCGGTCTCGACGACGCCGACGCCGAGGCTCCCGAGCATCGTCACGGCCACCACCGCGAGCGACACAGCGCAGACCGCGAGCACCGTCCGGGCTCGATCACGCCGGACGCGGACCGCAGCAAGCCCGATGACCGCGCGGAAACGGTCGAACATCTATGCGCTCAACCCCGCTTTCGCCGTCTCCCTGCTGGTCAGCCACAGCACGTACGGACCGGTTATGACGACGACACCGGCGGACACGACGAGTCCGGCGAGCGCAACCTCCGGACTGAAGACGGCCACGGTCGTCTCGTCGACGTACCGATCGACGCCGGCGTTCGCTACGGCGATAGCGATCCGCCCGAGCCCGATTCCTGTCAGGCCCCCAGCTAGGGCGACGAGACCGGTCCGGACGAGGACGACGATAGCCCTGCTGGAGGCGCTGAATCCGAGGGCCGATAGCGTTGCCCAGAGCCGTCGGTCGCGACGAATTTCCAGCCCGGTGGTGGTGGCGACGAACAGCGAGCCGACGACAAGAGAGACGACGAAGCCGGCGCCGCCGACGGCGAGCGCGAGGTCGCCGTCGGTGCCGACGCCGGAGGCTGACGACCGCGCGACGACCTCGGTCCGGTCGTACAAGGTCTCGAGATCGTCCCGGACGGCAGGTGACTCGGCTGCGACGACCAGTTGATCCGCGGTGTCCCGTCCCGTGTCACCCGTCGCTGTCTGGAGCTCTGAGAGGTGAACGAGTGCGACCGGGACGCTGTCGAAGGCCGGCGTACTGGCCACACTGACGTTGGTCACTGTCATTCGTGCCGTCTCCCGACCGGCGCCGCTGGGGCTTTCCAACAGCACTCGTTCACCCACTGTTGTGCCGAGGAGATCGGCAGTCCCGGTCGAAACGACCATCTCGTTCGTCTTCGGGCCACCGTACGTCCCGTTTGCGTAGTGCGGGTCTCCGGGCGTCAGCGGTTCGGAACTGAGCCCACCGGCCCGCAGACCCGGATGCGCAACGACGCCGAACACGAGGACGTGCTCCGTCGTGTTCCCGTGAGTCAGCTCCGCGAGTGTGACTGCGACGGGCGACGCGTACCGGACGTCGTCGCGCTCACCGAGTCGGGCGCCCACCTCGTGAACACCCCCCAGTTGCGGTCCGCCGACAGACACCGGTAAGGTGGCGCTGGATTCGGATTCGGGGACGATCCGGTAGTCCGCGTTCGATCCGACGGCCGCATCCCCTGTCGCGAGGCCGATACCGATCCCGGCGACGAGGACGAACAGCCCGACAGCGAGCGCGACGCCGAGGATGGAGTACGCGATACGACGCGGTGCGGTGTGGCGGAGTCGCTGAATTACCATTGCCACCCCGAGCTCGACGCCCCCACGGAGGCGGGCGGATCGCTCACCCATCGGTTCGACCTCCGTCCCGCAGCGTGATCACCTTGTCCGCAATGTCGAGTGCCTTGCGGTCGTGCGACGCGAGGACGATCGCCGTGTCCCGGGCGGCCGCCTCGGTGAATAACGAGAGGATCCGGTCGCCCGTCGCGGTGTCGAGCTCGCCGGTGGGCTCATCGGCGACGAGCAGCGAGGGCTCCGTGATCAGGGCTCTGGCGACGGCGACGCGCTGTTGTTCGCCGCCGCTGAGCTGGCGCGGCGTGTGCGTCGTGCGGGACGCAAGCCCGACGCTGTCGAGCAATCGTTCGGCGTGCTCGCGTCGCTCTCGCTTCGGGACGCCCAGTTCGACGAGTGGCAGCGCGACGTTCGCCCGCGCCGACAACGACGGAAACAGGTGGAACCGCTGAAAGACGATGCCGACGTCCTCGAGACGAAGCCGGGTTCGCTCCCGTCGAGAGAGGTCGGCGGTGTCCGCACCGCACACCGACACCGTACCGTGGGTCGGGACGTCGAGCGCCGCGAGGAGGTGGAGGAGGGTTGATTTCCCGCTGCCGCTCGGCCCCTCGATACCGACGACCTCACCGCGGGACACGGATAACGACACGTCCTCAACCGCTGTCGTTGCCGGCCGCTCACCGTCGTCGCGAAGCCGGTCAACCAGTCGCGCCCCGCCGGTGCCTCGATACGTGCGCGTGACGTGTTCGCACCGAATGACCGATTCGGCCGTCGTCTCTTGTGACATAGTTACCGAACGCCTCGACACCGTTCCATCCGGAGGTGTTTCGCCGCAAGACGTGTGAGGTGCGTGATTGTCCCGGCGTTTGTCCACTGTGTGTCGCGTGACTGGCGTCGTGAGAGCGCAGGATCTCTCCGAGAGCGTCCGATCCGCCAGCCCCGTCGACCAGAGAGAGCGGCGCGGATCATACGCCTCCGTACCGACGGTAATACGCGATCCCGACGACGGCGATGACTGCCAGCACAGCGAGGAGAATGGCTCCCCGGCCGCCGAGATCGATACCCGCCTCCTCGGTGGCGGGCGCGTCGTCGTTCGACTCCGCAGTAGTGGTGTTCTCATCGTCGTTCGAGGGAGCGGTCTCGTTCGGGGGATCGGCCGAGCCCGACGGCTCCTGATCGGCCTCGGGGACGCTCACCGTGACGCTCCCGACAGTCGCCTTCTCGATGCTGACGTTGTACGTCCCAGCCGTCGCGCCGAACGAGTGTGTGAATCGAAGCGTCCGCCGCTCACCGGCGGGGACCCGGACCGTTCGGTTGTCCACGGATCGGTTGTCTACAAGGAGGGCCTCGGTGAAATTCCCCGGGCCCGTTCCGTGATTCGTTACCGTCGCGTTTACCGCGACCGATTCGTTGGCGAGGACCGCAGTCCGGTTGAGCGACGTCTCGTTGAGTTCGAACCGCGGCCGCGCCGATCCGCTCTCGGCGATGGCGTACACCGACAGGCCCGGGGAGTCACCCACAAAGTGGTAGCCGTGTCTGGTCTCCTCGGCGAACCGGGTCGGGAGTTCGGTCCAGCCGTCGGCTTCGAGCCGGAAGAGTGCGACAGCGTCAGGGTCGATGCCTGCCTCGTCGAGCCGGCGCTCGCTCACGAGGAACGCGTAACTCGCGTTCGAGACGCTGTCAGCTGGCATCGAGTGGTCGATGACGACGTAGCCGATCTGCTTGTCTGCGGAAACTGGCGGAACGCCCGCCTGGTCCGGCGTCGACACCGAGAGGTCGCCCTCGAGATCGCGAGTGAAGTTCGCCGTCACTCCGGTGACGACGTACCCGCTCTCGGCCAACTGGGAATCGTGGACGGGGATCGTCAGCCGGACCGGTTCGCCGGGCGTCGTCCCCGCGAGCGTCACCTCGACTGAATCTCGGGTCCGGGTTACCCTCGATCCGAACGCCGCGTTTTCGAGCTCGGGGCGGTCGTTGGAGACAGAGAAGCCGCCCCCCGAGTCGGACGCGACAGTGAGGGTTCCCGTCGCCGTCCGCAGGTCCGCCGTCCGATTGCCGTCGGTCGTGACCACCCAGCGGTACGAGCCCGCGGTCCAGTTGCCGCGCGTCGGGACCTGGACGGTCGTCTCGCCAGAGACGTTGCGTTCGGCGACGACCGACGCGTCGAGCCGGGTCCCGTCGCCGATAACCGTCGTTTTCGGCCCCTCAACGGCCGATTCGTTCCGGTTCACGAGGAAGTCGACGAGTTCACTCGCCGTCGTCTGCGAGAGCCGGCCGTCGCCGTATGTGATCCCCGTGACCGTCACCGGTCCCTCGACGGCCGTGTGGCCGTTGATCTCGTCGATAGAGTGCCCGACCGTCACGTTCGGCGGACCTGTCGATGCGGAGAATCGCTCGGTGACCGTCACGGCGGTCCGCGAGTTCACCCACGTCGGTTCGTGGTAGAGGGCGACTGAGACGTTCGTCTCGTTGGTCGCCGGGGCCACGGTCACGCTCGCGTTCGTCCCCGGGTCGACACGGGTCGACACGTCAGTGACAGTTGCTGCCTCACGCTCGACGATTGCTGTGTCGACGCCGACAACGGTTCCAGGGCCCTCGACAGAGAGGTCGCCGGCAGTCGCGGAGAAGTTGCCGCCCGTCGTGAGGAACACGACGTAATTCCCGGGGCGGTCGAACTGGACAGTGGCATCGATGCGACCGTCGGAATCGACGGTGCCTGAATCGGTGACGGCGTACGTCGCGTCGAGCCGATCCGAGTCAGGGTCGATGAGCGACCGGACCTCGTCGAGCGATCCGAACACCGGGCTCGGGGAATCGCTCGCAGAGGCGTTCACCCGTGCGATGACGAGTTGTGCGTCTTCGCCGGCGAATGCGCTCGTTCCGGCGCCGGTGACACTCTCGAACGACGCGTTAACGGTTCCCGGTTGATACATCGCGGTCGCCGTTCGGCGGGCGTCGAGCTGTCCCGTGTTCTCCGGCGTGTAGTCGACGGTTACCGCCCCGGTTGGAATCATCGTCGCGGCGTCGGTGTCGTCAATCCGGAACGGAAGGGGCGCCCGGTCCCAGACGGAGACGTTGTCGGTGACGTTGACGGTCGACACTGAGGCGGCGGCCACGCCCGGCCCAGTAGCGGCTGGCGGCCCCATGTCTGCGTCGGCGTCGACGGCGGCACCCCCGCTGGCTGCGACCGGTCCGGCGACCAGCGACAGACACAGCAGCGCGACGAAGACGGACAGCCGTCCGCGTCGGGGCGCGGTCGCACTCATTACCTCGACGGTCTCTTGTCACTGTCATATGTTTTATGCCTGAACTTCACAAAAACCGACCGTGAGCAGTTTCGATGCGGCCCGCGCGACCGGTTGCGGCCGCTCCGATAGACGGGTTCC
The DNA here is from genome assembly GCF_055389685.1 of Halorubrum ejinorense. Taxonomy (NCBI): domain Archaea; kingdom Methanobacteriati; phylum Methanobacteriota; class Halobacteria; order Halobacteriales; family Haloferacaceae; genus Halorubrum; species Halorubrum ejinorense. The sequence goes on along the minus strand of NZ_AP043776.1, from coordinate 56,299 downwards.
CGTCATAAGTCAGCGGGCATGCCGAGAAGGAACCTACAGACAATGTACCGGACGCTACTGATCGGCTTCGTGATCGCCTGTCTCGTTATTGCCGGGGCAGGGAGCGCGGCGGACCACGCCGTGACGGTCGACGGGGCGATGGAGATTCCCGAGCGAACCATAAGCGTCGGCGGGGAGTCGTATCAGGTATCGTCGCTCATACGAGTGCCGCGCGGCGAAGTGCTGCGAGCACGGACGAACGGCGACGAGACGGGGTATCGGGTGTATCTCCACGACGCCCGCGGCAGCGTCGTCGACCAGCGGTACGTCGCGCCGTCAGCCGACGGGACGGTCGCCTTCGACACCTCGACGTACGATCCCGGCAGCTACGTGCTGTCATTGTACCACGACGGGACTTACTACGATCCACAACCGGTCGTGATCCCTGCGTACGACGTCAGCGTCGACACTCCCGGACCCGGTCGCGACGGCGACGAGATCAGCACCATCTCAGTCGACCTGACGGAGCGTGAACCCGGGCACACCGTCCAAGGGGTGACGGTCGTCGTTTCGAACGCATCGGCGACGCGGCGGTACCCAGCGTCACGTGTCGACGGCGAGTACGTCGTTTCGGCCGACGAGATACGGCTCGCACCGGGGACGTACTCGGTGTACGCGGTGGCCGGGAACGGGAACGACGCTCCGGGACCGACGAACGAGCTTATCGGGATTTCGGACAGCTCACAGATCGACCTGACGGAGGATACAGCAGGGGCTGAAGAGAACGCCTCCGCCGACGGCGGCGAAGAAAACGAACGGGTGAACGCTACTACGTCTTCGAACGCGACGCCACCCGGTCAGTCGGAGACGACGGTTATCAGCCCGAATCACTCGGCAAACGGAACGATCAAAGAGACATCTACTGACGACGAGGCCGGCGGCACGCCGTTCGCGCTCTTGTCGCTGGGGGTAATTATTGGGTATGTTGCGGTCCGAAGACCCTAAAAAGGGAGTGAGCGCCTCGCATTTCAGGCGCCGACAGTTCTGAACAAGCGGCCAGCGGATGTAAGCGGTACGTGGAGCGTGCTTACGTCGGCGTCGTCGCGTCCGAGATCGGCTCGGCCGTCGCTGACTCGCTGTCGATCACCCGTTGATAGATCGTCTCCGCCTGCGACGCGACCGCATCCCAATCGAACCGTTGCGCGCGGTTAACAGGGTCGGCGGGGGGGCTGTCGTCGTCGAGCGAACTCTCGAGCGTCGCGGCGAGCGCGTCCGCGTTTGGCGGCGTCAGAAACCCGGCGTCACCGATCACTTCGTCGGCTGCCGAGTCGGGGTGGTCGGCAGCGATGACCGAACAGTCAGCGGCCATCGCCTCCGCGAACGTGAGCCCGAACCCTTCGCGTGTGCTCGGAGAGGCGAACACGTCCGCCGCGCGCATGTGGCCCAGGACATCTTCGTACTCGTCGAGAAAGCCGAGGAACTCCACGGCGTCCGCGTTCGACAGCGACTCGCACTGGGATTCGAGCCGCTCTTTCTCGGGTCCGTCGCCGATGATCCCGAGGGAGAGATCGCGTCCCGCACAGACCCGGTCGAACGCCTCCAACAGGAGGTCGACATTCTTGTGTTCGATGAGCCGGCCGGCGAACAGCACGTCGTACCCCGCGTCGGGGCGCGGCGCCGTCCGTATCTGCTCGGTGTCGATGCCGTTCGGGACGACGGCGACGTCGTCGTAGCCTGGGCCGATCTCCGCGAGCCGGTCGGCCGTGATCCCCGAGATAGCGACCGGGTGCTGCGGGGTCCGTGCGGTCACGCGCTCGCTTACTTTGCCGAAGACGGCCAGCGAGCCGAGGTACTCCTCCCAGTAGTCCCCCCAGACCTCGTGCCAGGTTGTGACGAGGGGCGTTTCCGTGCCGAGGGCTGCGAGTTTGGTCGAGAGCACGGGAAAGTACGGGAAGACGCTAGCAACGACGATATCGTGTTCGCCGTTGCGAAGCCGCCGTCGGAGCGAGGGGAGTGCCCGCGCGGCGAAGTCGAGCGCCTCCGTGATCGACCGCTTGTCATCGCTGTACAGGTCCGCCTCGGGAGCGACCGCACGGAGCGTCATGCCGTTGTTCATGATCTCAGGTGGTCCGTCCCAGAAGTGGCGTCCGTAGACCGTCACGTCGTGGCCCCAGGCCGCGAGCCGCGACCCGATCTCGTGGATCCGCTTTTCAGCGCCGCCGGTGACGTACGGATACACGACGTTGGAGACGAAGGCGATATGCATCGACTCCGAGAGCGTGAGTCAGCCATTATGAACTTTCGTTTGTATGAAAAGATTTGCTCTCTGATCACCTGACGATCTGTGTAAACGCGGACCGTCGAACCGAACGTACGAGTCCGAACGCGACGGGCAACCGGATATCACCGTATCTTCTCCTGTATTTCAGTGAATTCCCACTCTTGTTCGCGGATACAGCAGTTGTAATTCCACTTTTACCACATTTAAACTAACAGTTGTATTCTCAGGGAGGCATAGACCCACCGACAGTTTAGGATTTGATCATTTACACTCGTAAAAGCGTAATAGTTATATTATCTATACTATCGGCACAGCCGCAATTTTACACAGATACAGGTGTAATGTATAACCATGAGGTTCGATGACAACAGTCAGATAGCGTATCAGTGTAAACGGTGGCGGGAGTCCCGTCGGGCACGTAACACATATACTGCCGCGTATGCTTCCCGAACACGATGCGCAAAGACCGCCCAAACGTTGTTCTACTGACCGCTGACGCGCTCCGCGCGGATCATCTCGGGTGCTACGGGTACCACCGCGACACCTCACCGGTGCTCGACGCGTTCGCGGACGAGAGCCTTCAGTATACGAACGCGTACAGCGCGAGCTCGCACACGCGAGAAGCGGTGCCGGCGCTGTTGACCGGAGAGTACCCCGACGTCGCCATCGGGTCGGACTACCGCCTCGCGACCGACACCGTGGCGTCGACGCTCTCCGAGGCGGGGTACGCGACCGCAGGTTTTCACTCGAACCCGTTCGTCTCGCGGGCATACGGGTTCGATCAGGGGTTCGACACCTTCGACGACGACCTTCATCTCGGTCAGCACAGGCTGATCGCGCTCGCGCAGCGCGCGGTCGACAAGCTGCGAAATCGACACTACGCCCGGGCCGACGAGATCAACGAACGGTCGCTTGAGTGGCTCGACGCCCAGACCGTCGACGAACCGTTCTTTCTGTGGAATCACTACATGGACACGCACGGCCCGTACGAACCGCCTGGCGAGTACGCAACGCGGTACGCGGACCGGGAGCTGAGCGGCCGCGAGGCCCAGTCGTTATACCAACGCGCGATCGACGACCCCGAGTCGATCACGGAGTCGGAACGCGAGCTGTTGATCGACCTGTACGACGCCGAAATCCGGTACAACGACGAACAGATCGGCGCGTTTCTCGACGCGCTGCGCGAGCGACTCCTCCTCGAGGAGACAATCGTGATCGTGTCGGCCGACCACGGCGACGCCTTCGGCGAGCACGGCTACTACGAACATCCGCGCTACCTCCACGACGAGATCACCCACGTGCCGTTGTTCGTCCGGCTCCCCGACGGAACGAGCGAGACCGTCGAGACGCCCGCGAGCACGCTCAACATCGTCGCGACGATCGAAGGGATAGTCGGCGACGAACTGGAGTTCTCGCTGTTAGATCCGCCGGACGAGGACCGACAGGTGTTCTCGCAGGCGCGCGGCGAAGACGATCACAGCCACCTCCGACGGTACGCACTTCGGACGCGCGAGGAGACCTGTTTCTGCGAGCGTGACACGGAGACCGGCGCGATCGAACACACCGCGTCGACGGACCCGTCGCTACGCTCGGCGTTGGAGGCGCACGTCGAGGAACGAGTGCGCATCGAGAACGGGACTGGTGGCGCGGGCAACGAAGATGGGGGCGACGCAGACGAGGACGACGCGGTCGGCGAGGAGATCGAACAACGGCTCGACGCGCTGGGGTACAAGTAGCACATGCCGGAGACGCTACGCGTCTGTCTCGTCTCGAAACAGTTCCCGCCCGGCGTCGGTGGCGGCGAAACGTACGCGGTCGAACTCGCGAACGGTCTCGGAGAGCGCGGGCACGACGTCGACGTGTACACGCAGTGGATCGACAGCCCCGACGAGGAGGCCGACGTCCACGAGAACGTAACGGTCAACCGAATCTGTAAAGCGCGGCGGAAGCTCGTCACTTTCGAGACGCTCTGGTTCAGTTACAAGGCGCGGCGGGTGATCGATTTCGAGGCGTACGATGTCGTTCACGGGACGATGATGCCCGCCTCGACGATCGGCGTGACGCCATTCAACGAGATCGAGACACCGGTCGTGTTGACGAGCCACGGGACCTCGCTCGGGGAGCAGGGAGCAGTCGCCCTAGAGACGCCGGCGGACTACCTACTGAAGTACTTTTTCCATCCGATGAACGTCGTTATGGACTACGTCGCGAGCCGGGACGCGGACCAGGTGATCGCGATCAGCGACCACGCGTACGAGCAGTTGACGACGAGCTATCAGTTGGACGAGGCAGACGTAGAAATGATCCCCCACGGGGTCGATACGGATTGGTTTTATCCGCGGGAGGAGCGGCATCCAGCCGTGACTGAAGAGAAAACGACATTGCTGTACGTCGGGCGGTTGGGGGCGAGAAAGGGGCTCGATCTGGCGTTGCGAGCGCTCGCGAAAGCCGACGTGCCGGAGTTCGAGTTCCTGATTGCCGGTACAGGACGTCACGAGGAGACTCTTCGAGAGTTGGCTCAGGAGTTAGAGATCAGCGAGCAAGTTCGGTTCCTCGGATACGTGCCGGACGATGAGCTTCCCGCGCTGTACTCGTCGGCAGACGTGTTCGTCCTTCCCTCGAAATACGAGGGATTCGGGCTCGTCGTGTTGGAAGCGGTTGCGTGTGGGACGCCCGTGATCGGAGCAGACGCCGGGGGGATTCCGACTGCGATCGACGAGGGGGAGACCGGAGAGACAGTTCAACGGGAGATAGAGTCGTTTGCTGAGGCACTCATTTCGGTCCAAATAGAGCGTGGTAGGTGGGCGGAGATACCCGTGCGATCCAATGAGGGTGTCGACTGTGATTCTTGGCTAGATATTTCAGCCACTGTAGAGGAGTTATACGAAGAATTACAAACGTATGAAGAGCGTAAATCACGACAACGGGTACACGCTGAGGAAGGATGATCCGGTGAAGGAGTTATCCTGAGATAGAATTATTATCTGTCGTAATGGATTTTGTCTCGTCCGGTCGTATAGACAGTGTTCGATTCGGTGTAGGACGGGAGGGGCTCATGCGAGTAGAAAATGAACCCAAGATGGCTTACCGTATTCACCCCAGTAACCGTGTCCGGTTCGCTGAGATACACGTATCCACTTGGTGACTCCACGGAGCTATCGATACCAACAGACTGGATATTAGCGTATCTGTCTCCCTCATAGAACACTGAGATGAATTTGCCGAGCGCTGTTCTGTGAACAGTTGCTCCATCGGGGAAGTGCCCTAAAATAAAGTTTGAAGCGATAACACTGTTACGCGAGGCCGTCGCACGATAGTAGGAGAACTGTTCCTGATTCGAACCGTCTTCAATGATTCGGTCACCGTCGATGATCGGTTGGGGAGAGACGTCGTGAGTCGCCGCCGCCGAGACAAATCCAGACGTGACTAACAAGAATATGACAATCAAGGTTAGCGCAGGTTTGGCTCCTATTCGTTTGACCCGAACCGATCTGAGAACCAGTATCGGGAACGGGGCAAGGATAATCATCACAAGTGCGAATAGTCGTCCGGGGCTCAGGATCTGCGGTCCAGCTGAAAGCGGGAAAAACAGGAACATCCCTACGGCGAGATGGACATAATTCGAGTCCTCGAGAACGTCATCCGAGAGACCGGGGAACACGTTCCGGTCTATCCAGTGCTGTATGTTGAGCAGGTAGGGAATTCCGTGACCGAAGTATCGAAGATACACGAGACTGATACCAATCGAGGTGAACACTCCGAGCAGGGCGTGCCCGATAAACAGGATTTCGTAAGATCCAGCGGGCATTCCGAACGCGCCCCCAGTCGCTTCGCCTGTCGCGATGTTTACCGAGCGAACGGCCGTGCTTTGCGGCGTAAAGAACAGCGAGCCGGAGATCTGCCTGTAGATGGAGTTGGCGATGAAACTGAACGTCCCATTCGTCAAGAACCCGTACCAAACGACGATCAGGGTTGTGAAGAACGCAACTCGTGTCAGCTGGAGCTCAGACGGTCGTTTTCCGTCTAGGAGAATCGATGCTAACACGTTCAATGAATACGCAACGACGAGAGCAAACACCACTAGTGGTCCAACTCCGTAGTGAGACGTGATCACACTCCAAAAGAAGGCGAGAACGAGGAGCCTCCGGAAGCGGTCCGGAAGGTCAGTGTTCAAAAGAGCGAGAAACAGGAACGAAGTAAAGAAGATTGCAGCACCTGTTCTGGTATTCCGACTGATTATCGTGTATGTCTGGGGAAGAATGATGTACAGTATGCCAGCTAAGAACGCGATGTCTTTCGAAAAGTATCGCGAAGCGAGAAGATAGGTAACGACTGGAACTATGGCGAACAACAGCGGATGAAAGAGTTTGAATGTCCATAGCAGACTTGTGTCAGTCAAGAGTGAGTAGGCGGGCTGAAGCACTCCAATCCGCGGCATTGCGTCTTTAGCCGCACCGGGGATCCAGTATCCGTTTTCAAGAACAGTATCTGCTATCACATACTCCGCCCGCCCATCGCCACGGTTGAGGTACGTCATAATGACCGTGTTCTGTAAAAGAAGGGCGAGTGAGACGGCTGCGATTGTCACCGGATAGTACTTTCCACGCTCGTCAAAGTAGTACACTAACACCGGAACACTCGCGGTACAAGCAATAGCGAGAAGTGTAAGCTGATTAAATCCATATTGGTTGATGAATACGGCGCCACTGACGGCGAGCGTCGGGACGAACATCAAGAGCAAGAGAATTCGTACATCGTAATCTGAGAGTCGATCGACGAGCGATTGGGTGTTAGCTTGTTCGGTAGCGGTCCAGACGAAGCCGGTCAACACTGCGGAGGCGGCGACGTAAATCATCGACATCGTCGGCTGGGTAAACGGAGCTAGATCGGTGGAAAATCCAAGATAAGCCGCGTTCGCCGAGGAACCAATGAACATCGAGAAGGCGACGCTGAATCCAACCGCGTAGAGGAAACCAGTGAGAGTGAACCGGTCTAGGACGTAGCTGACGAATAAGAAACCGGGAATGAATGAAAGGATCAGAAACCCGGTTACGCCTTGAATAATCGAGATACCTGGCAGGTTCACAGGAAGTAGCGTCAGCAAATGGAGCGAAAGCACAAACAGCGAGAACCGGACCGAATCCGGCATTATCGGCGCTCTGATCCAATTGTTACGAACAGCAAGTGCCTGGCGAATACTCATAGTAACGTACTGGAATCTCGTGAACGAACGTTGTGTGGGTATAATTAACTTACGTCGATATCGTCTGGTCAAGCCTGGTTCAAATGCTGTCTGATTGCGTCTTCTAATTTGGCCTCAAAGTCAGCTTGGTCACCATCGGTCGCTAACACGGCGTTCTCGATTGATCGAACTGCTGGAATGGAGTCGTACGCAACAATCGTAGTACCGAAGCGGTTCGCCTCCGAAAGTGGAAGGCCCCAGCCCTCAGAGAGCGAGCACGTCGCGTAAACATCGCTGATATGATAAAAACCGGCGAGGATCTCGTCCTCAACGAAGCCGGTAAGGATCACATCCTCACTCGCTTTCTCGCGAACGGTATCGGCGTACTCGTCCATTGTGTCTTTGCCGACTAACACAAGCTTGTAATCGACGCTGTCGTTCTTTATTTTCTTGAAAGACTCAATGAGTTTGTCAATCCGTTTCCGGGGTGTGATACGACCAACATGTAGTATAACCGTATCAGTTGGTTCGATATCATACCTATCTTGGATCGTCGCCTGAGACGCAACTTCGGGGAATCGGGACTCCGGAATAGTGTTTGGGACGTAGATAGCATCACGGTCTGTTTTTGAATCGATATACGATTTCGACTCCTCACTGACAGCACAGATATAGTCCGCATCCCGTACGGTGAAATGTCCCGTTTCCAGATGATGTTGGATCTTCGCCCAGATTCTCGCCGCGCCGTCAAATAGATCATCAGATGACTGGGAGGGATGTGACCAAAACACGTAGGTCGTTCCCTGAACGCGGGAAGCAAGGTAGCTCAGTATCGAAAAAGGGAATCTGTGAGCAATGACAAGGTCAATGTTGTCCATCCGGGAAATAAAGTTTACACCACTAGGAGTCACTGTTGAGATAATCTTATCAATCTCTTTATACGGAGTTGTCTCAAACCGGCCGATTTTATATAGTGTAACACCATCTGGCGGTTCTTTGTTTCCATCAAGTGTGTCGATCTCGACATCGAAACCGTGCTCAGAGAGTGCAATCGCCTGCTGTTCAATTACACGTGCGACACCGCCAATGTCAGTGTAAGAAGCTCCACAAATCGCGATTGAATTGATATCTGCCGAGAGTGATTCAACGAAATCGACAATAGAGGGATAGTTATCGTTCATTTCTGGGTCTTATGGCATAATGATACGAGTGGGTGAGAATAAATAACTATTGGACTACCTATTTAACCGCCAATGTTTGAATTTCTAGCGCAATTTGAAATACAATAATACGATTCACTATTTACATTCAGAGGGGAGATATCAAAATAGAAGTATTGTTGAATACTTATACCCAAGCGCTTTTAATTGCCCTTCTACCATTGTAGAAGTCTCAGTAATTAAATCTACGTCGTCCCAGTGGTCTGGTAAGCAATTTAGTAGGTCTTGGATCGTTTCAGAAGAGAGTGTATCAAACTGCTCACCACTTCCTTCATAGACAGTTGCGTCGAGAGTAACATCGTCAGTCTCTGAGCGAATTATTTTGTTATTTCCTCTGTAGACAGCTTTTCTCTCGGTTCCGTACCCAGTAGCCTCACAAAGCACCTCACGATCATTTAGAATAGCCTGCTTTGTTGAATCCGATGACGGCGTCGGGGTCACTGTTTGAGCGCCTGTTCGAGGTTGTAGACTGTGGCGGTCAACACGAGTTCGCGGAACTCGCGGTACCACGCGCGAGGATGGACAGCGGGGCCGAACCGACGCTTGATGGCCGAAAAGGCGGTCTCGGCCATCCAGCGTTGGCCGTATAACTCGCTGTCCAACCGTGCGTTGTGTGCGTGATCGTACGCAGCAAACAGCCGGTGACGCAGCAAAGGCCGTACGCCCTCTGAACGGAGGGCGTCCCGGAGAGATTGGTCATCATAGCCTTTGTCGCCGGCGAGACTCTCTATTTTCCCGATGTTGCGAAGAGCGACTCGACGGCCAGTTTGTGTGTCGTGAGGCCAGTGTGCCGAGCAGTGAAGATCGAGGATGGCACACGAGTCTGTATCGACGAGCGCCGTCGTTTTGAGCGTGCGTATGTGGCGATCCGAGCGGTGTTGGTAGTGTCTCGATGCCGTTTCGCGGTCGAAGAACGTGGCATCGATGGCACCGTGCGAGCCCGGATCGCAGATGTTCGCGGACTCACGAAGGAACCCACGCCATATCGACATGGGCACCCTCTCAAACGACCGATACAGCGTTGAGGGTGCGGGAAATGCCGTCCGCGCCAGCTGTAACAGACCACGAACGCGATCCATCTCACTCGCCCAATCCACAATCTCGCGGTACGTCGCGTCCATGTGAACCCGCAAAAAATGGAGCGTCACATGCTTCCACCCGGGAAATCCGTGGCCAGTCGGATCACTCACCGCCGTTGGACTGGCGGCACAGCGCTTTTGAGCCAGCGACGCGGCTTGCTTAACGAAGCGGAAGAGTAGGTTAGTCACATTCGACTCTTCCGCTTCGCTTTCACCTTCAGAGCGACGCTATCCCGCTGCCTTCTGCGGATTCAACAGAGCAGAATAGCCTCAAACCAGCTCATTCCCCCGAAAGACGAATCCTCGATTCCGAGGCCGGAAGATACTGTTTTCGGTAGATCTCTACCGCTAAGACAACCACGTTCTGAGGCGTTTAGATCGCGATTGGGATGACGGATCGCGGCCGGCACACGCGCTATCATATGGAGTTTCCCCGTGTCCAACGCCGTACTTCGGCCTAGAATCAGCGAACTGTTGATCCAACTCGTAGTGTTCCCACATCCCTCACCGTGGTCTCCAATGACGATCAGGAGGGTATCATTCATTAGATCACTAATTATTTTTTGAAGAATGTCCTCAATGTATTCAAGCGCTACTTGATAGAGAGAAAGACGTTGTTCTCGCCAGTCGCTAGGGGCCTCCTCGAAATTATTTGCGTACTTTTCGAGCGAGGACAGACCATCTAGCGAGCCATCAACACCATTCTTGCGAGCATACTCCGCGGGGGGTTCGATCGGTGCGTGGAGACCACTCAATTGTAGGTACGCATACGTTCGTTCTCGGCTGGTCCGCCAGTCTTGATAATCAGTAATAATTGTTTCCGCATCAGCGTCACCATAGACACGATGGGTTTCAAACCATCCTTGAAGAGCGAGAAACGGGTTGATGAAACCCGCACCGAGATATGTATCAAAACCGGCCTGCCCCAGGAAAGCTGGCAACGTCAGAGATCCGTCGTACTGCTTAGGTAATGCCAGTGCCTCACCGTCGTTGGGATCGTTATGTGCGACCGCTCCGTGTTCGTGTGGATATAATCCAATTTGTATCGAGGTAACAGAAGGGAACGTCCACGTACCGGAAGCGATCGCCTTGGTGAATTTCAGCGGGATATCTGGAACAAAGTCGGGACGAAGCGCATCGATAGTAATGAGTACTTATTTCAACACCTTCGTTTGTGTATTAATAACTTTTACGTGGTGAACCTAATGTTGAACAAACTAAGTTGAGAACAATATAAACCACAAAATGTGTCCCACCACGCGCGCATAGCCTTATCCGCAACGTGCCGCGGTGAGATGGTCCTCTCATCGTCGTTTTAGCCGTCATGCTACACTTCTACCAACCGGTAAACGCATCGGCTTCGAGGTCACTTTTCGAGAACACATACCCGGTAGCATAGGTTGTACCACACGTATCAACGTTACCGATCGTGTTCGCGAGTCGCTCCTCCGAGGACCTCCCATTTGACCAGATATAATCACGCTCCGGTTGATCGATTCTCGCTACATATCTAGTTGACACGCGTCAAGAAAACAACAATATCTCACCCCTTCGAAAAGACGTTTGTCCCAATCGTCTCGACATACTAAACTCTAGCAACGACGCTTACTCCTGCGCCCACACAGATGTTGGGGATCGCGCGGTATCCGTGTGTGTTGGTCCGAACTTTTGCTTGTTGGATGGAGTCAATAACTTACTATTAGTTAAGTAACATGGAATAATAATTTGTTCCACATTCGGATTACATCCGCTTGAATTATTTTTCCCTGATGTTTCAACTGTTATTATAGATGTGTTCGTACACGGGCCTGAAATACTCTAATCAAATTTTCTGTAAACCTTGGAAAGAAAGAATAAGCGGCCGCCGCGATTTTGCCAGTGTGCTTACTAACTATCGAGTGTGGGTGATCTAGAACAGTGAAATATCGTTTCGGATACCGCGCTCGAAATTTGCGTTCGATCTCGCGGTCTACACTAGTACGTAGAGGGCCTTGGTGTTTTACTTCCAGTCTCGTATCCTGTTGACAACGCTCTAAGCTGTATTCAATTTCCATCCGCCAACCAAAATCTGTATCGGCTCTCCAGCCATCCAGCTCGGAGTCAAAGCCTCCTATATCGAGTGCCAGATCTTTTCGATACGCAAGATTCGCTCCAGGATAATTCCGAGGTGGTACTTGATGCTTATCAAGTGTACTCTCTACGAGTACTAACTCAGGATTATTGTTGAATTTCTTGTATATATCTCCTACCCAGGTCTCAGGAGGGATACAGTCGTCATCCGTCTGTGCGATGATATCAGCCTCGGCCGCTTCCATTCCCTTATTCCGGGCTTCACATCGGTTCAGTTCTGCGTCAGAGATAACGACTACCTCATACGCATTGAACGATTGGTTTCGTAACGGCTCTGGAGGTTCGTAATCGTTCTTTGGAAGTGTGGGAATAGCAACTGACACTTCTGGATTAGGATGTGTAATCGGCTTTATTACGGACACAATCCTGATATGCGATATACACATTATAAATGTATCTTTCAGACGATTTTTTACCTGTTTCTTTTGATCTTCTCTGATGTATTAGCAGTAGTGAAGTTTATATAGCTATCTAGTGATAAAATGTTTAATCTTGTAAATAACAAATTATAGTAGACATATAATAATTGTTTGGAACTGTTTTAAATTCCTACCATATTATTCTTGTCCGCTACATCCTCATTGTGCCAGCCATGGTGACTAACATTCCGTTCCAAGGAGCGTATACTAAAACGAAGTTGAATACTCAAATATTGGCTTCCAATTGCCGTCTGTGTCATACGCAACTAGTGCAGCGTTACCACTTCCCGTTGGGTCCCAATTACTGCCATCAGCAACTGCGAAGGTCGCCTCTTTCGGAAAGTCGGGTTTCGATTCGTGTATTTTCAGCCCGAATGTGGTTTGCGGCGAATTGCGATTTCCTCCCACACGGTACACGCCGTCTTCGAGCGGATTAATATGTGTTATCTCGTGGGGTAAATAAGATCCATCTTCAACTGTAACATCGTGTGGTGAGATCACTTGTATTCTAGCCGGCGCATCTTTTTTTATTGTCATGTCAGTAAATGGCTGGATTCTTACGTTCCTGGCCTGTGTCTGGATATTAAGCGTATTAAATGCAGAAGTCCCGAGGAAAGTGGTAGCGCCGACAGAGTTGCCGGGGCCGTCTCCAGAATCTTCTAATCCAAACTGGACATCATAGTGATTATCTCTACCGCTATCACCCTCTGTTGACATTCCACCCATAAATCCCCTTCCTGAATCGCAGAAACAAACATTATTCGTATAATAGTCATTTCGGAATTCTCTAGCATTAGTAAATGAAACGCCCCCAGTTATGCTCCACGCGCCACTCTTTATATACGCTGCTGAGCGGGAAGCTTTTTTTGAGGATAATGTCCCTCCGAACATCCCAAACGTTGCTCCACTAAATAATCCTGCGTAGCGGTCGTAGAGTTGTTCTCCAGTTTCATTATCTGCTTTCCCAATAATAGGAAACAATCTATCGCTCCAATTAGCGATATCAACGTTAATCAGCAAGTTCCGAAATCCATCTAATGCTATTGGGCCAGCACGGCTCACGACATCGCGCACGATCCAATTTGAAGACAAGGCATTACGCGTGTTTGGATTTTCAATATCTTTTGCTGCGAGGATACAAAAGCCGGGATCAGAGGCCTTTCTGTCAAAAAATATATTCTCTATTAAAACTCTGTCAGTAAAGTCTTCAGCCCTAATTACAGCTTCGTGTGTTCCAGGATCGTTAATTGTCTGGAATTGTCCAGCTCCAACTCCTGATAATCTAAATCTGTCAGTTGGGTCATATCCCTCACCTTGGCGTTCATCCTTTGGTACTTTTGGGATAGTTATGCCTGCCTCAGTTATTTCTTCAGCGAGTATAATATCTCGAAAACCCTCATCAATCGCTTTCTGTATACTATCAAATGCGCTTGAGACTGAGGGCGCAACAACGGCAGTCGAAGAGTTCCCAGCCTTAAGATGTTCACCGGTTACTGAACTACCTGACTCTAACTTCTTGACCTTCCGGTCTGCTAACACCCAAGCGGTCCCATTACCGTAGTACACCGCACCAGAGTCAGTCGCTTCGTACTTTGTGCCCTCTTTTGGTTCGTATTCTCCTTTATTTTCCTCAAGCGCGCGAATTTCGATGTCTGAGTCGAGTTGCTCAAAGTTATCGTTCAGCGGAATATTCCAATCTAATGTACCTTCACTTGGCATATTATAATTATGACTTGGTGTTTTTGCCATATATAAATTTGAATCCGGACCCATATATATACCTATCGTTAATATTATCAAGACCAGTAATTCCAAATAGTTAATTACAATTCAAGTATAGAATAATATAAATATAGATGTTGATCTAAGATTGTGATTTTAATGTTTGTAGAATCGTTAATATACTATCTTACACAGCAATCAATAAAGTCTAATTTGTATATTTACTAATGATATTTTCAGGAACTAACGGCTCAGCGAGTTCCCACATAGATTCTCGGATAGGCCTATATACAAGTAGGACTACAATGTAAAGAACTGCTCCCAGAGTAACAGAGAGCAAGAGGTCAATAAGAGAACGGACACCAAACTCAATCAAGGTCAACCGAAGAGCAATGCCCATTATTACACTGGAGATTACGCTCCAAATGAGCTTGTTAACTGGGATATTTATTGTGATAAAATTAGTCATATAGTATACATTAATAACTGTTCCTACGAGAACAGCAGCTGCTGTTCCAATTGCGGCCCCTGTAATCCCAAGAGCATATATGAGCGATATATTTAATATAAGATTAGTTGTAACTGCGAAAATAGTCGCAATCATCGTAAGATCTGGGCGATCAAAGGCGTCTAACACTCGGCCATATACTCCATCAATAACTTCGAAGAACCGGAGTCCAACTAGGATAATCAGCGCGGGGGCAGCGACGGCAAATTCATTTCCGAATAAGTATATGAGTATCTCATCTGAGAGTAAAACTACACCCACTAACGCAGGAGTAACTACCACTAATGCGGGAACAAAAGCCTCCGACAGTACTTGTTCTATTTTATCTTTTTTATTTTCTGTATGCCACTTGCTTATTTGTGGAAAAAGAACTTGTGTAATTGACCTACTAACAAATGTCACGAGCAGCGATACTCGCCATGCGTTCTCGTATGCTCCGATTTCAGCGCGTGCTACACCAAGCTCTAAACTGACAAACATCGTAATAATGAGAACATCCATCCAGCTATAGATAATTCCCCCAATAGAATTCACAAAAGTAAACTTACTAAAATCAAAAAGGGATCTTAGATGCTCCCAGTGCGGAACTGCTGGATAGATTGATATTTTCCACGTTGCAGCCACAAACACTGCGATTCTTCCGAGTATATGACTGTATATAATGGCTTCAACTCCATAACCAACAGATAACAATGTGTACCCGACAGTTAGCCAAGTAAGTGGTTGTATCATACGGATTAGAGCCGTTTCTCCGACCCGTAATTCGCCATTAAGAATCGCGATCGAAAAGCTGCTACCAATTTCAAGCCAAAGCGCTATCAACAGTATCCCTGCAACATTAGCACCGATATAATTAGCTATCAAGTCTTGATACAGATATACCGGAACAGAAAAAAGAGCTAATAAAAGGAACCGCATTAATATACCGGCGCCAAAGAACTGAGAACGCTCTTTTCCTTCGCTTATCCGCTTTGCGACAGCACGAGAGAGTCCAAAGTCTATGGGTAACGACAAGATCCCCAACAACGCGACGAACGGATAGTATACGCCTAGGGGGTCAGCACCTAATACCTGAGAAAACACCACGGTAGCGACGAAACTGGCCAGACTTGTAACCACCTTCGCTAAAAATATCTTCACAGAAGCTCGTGCCAAGTTCATTAGACTCGTATATTCATTCTCTAGCTTAATAAAAAATCTAGTGGTTAGTATTTTAGATCTGCGGGCTAATATCACACTATTAAACAACTATAACAAGAATATGTATAAGATATAAATTATAGAGAGATTCCTAGAAAAGCTAAATCTGTATTTTGTGTTTCTAGTAATAAATTAATAATTAATTGTATATTATCTAGTTTAGTTTGTATATTATTAATCCATCTCCCCGTCGGCCCCATACTCCAAAGCACACGGACCACGGTCCCGGACTCGCGTTCAAACCGGGCACCGACGTTCTGCGCAACCCACATGCTACCTGGGGTCCGCGGGCTCCCAGAGCGCGGCGGGACCGTGACTACGTACAATCCGGTCTCAACCGAAAACGCCAGAGAGTACCTCAATGACATCGACTACAGCGAGTCCGCGGAAGCCGCACTCGCCGGTACCGACGGCGCTGTCGTCGTCACAGAAGTGACGAATTCGCGACCCCCGACGAGGAGTTCAGCTTGATGGCCGACCCGGTCGTGGCTGATGGACGGCGAATCATCGAGCATAGTGACGGAATCACGTACGAAGAGCTAACATTGTGACCGCCGAAATTCAGCGAGAACTCTCCACTCAATCCCTCACTCTGTGACCGACAAGTAACTGTTCGAAGCCCGCTACAGTCGCTAACTCCCTCGACCGTACGATACATCTGCGAACATTCGAGCCGCGACACCCTCCGACTCGCTGATATTTATTAGAACGATAACCAGTCAGAGATAGACCGGATCCGGACCAGGTTGAGTTCAAACACGCAGAACAAGATCGTTAGACAATTGCTGTCCGTCGGCGGAGTGTATTGTTCAATCTATTTCGCCACGACAGACGAGCGGACCGATATTGCCTGATCCCCACACAGCGGAGTTGTGTAAGCGCCTCAGAAGTCGGCCTCCCGACCGGATTACTCGTGTCACAGATGATAGATTCCGAGTATTCGAACACAACTACCGACGAGAGTCAGCCCCAAAATTGATAATCTGACCCTAGTGCTCATATACTCTATTAATTTTTATAATATATGTCAAAGAAAGAAACGACAAGCGAGAGACAGAACAGTCGGACGCGCCTTTCCCGTCGATCGGTGGTCAAATCGCTCGGTGCCGGTGCCGCCGCCGTCGCGCTCGGGTCGGGGACTGCGACGGCCTCATCGGACGGCTACGGCGACGGCGGGTACGGCACCGGGGTGTACGGAGGCCCTACCGGAACGCTGACCGTCGCGACCGACGGGGCGCGCGACGTCGGAGAGACAACGGCGACGCTCGACGGATCGCTGACCAACCTCGGCACCGCCGCCTCCGCGAACGTCGCCTTCGAGTACCGGAACACCGGCGACGCCACCTGGACCGCCACCGCCGCGCAGACGCTCTCGTCGACAGGCGGTTTCAGCGCGTCCCTCTCGGGACTGGGTGACGGCGACGAGTACGAGTTCAGGGCGGTGGCGGTAGGAAGCGACGGCGAGTCGACGACCGGCTCGACGGCCGCCTTCACGACCGTCGAACACCTGGTGAGCGCTTCGACCGACGGAGCGACAAGCATTGGGGAGACGAGCGCGACCATAGCGGGCTCGCTGCCCGACCTCGGCAACGCCGATTCGGCCGAAGTCTCGTTCGAGTACCGCGACGCTGGGAGCAGCACCTGGGAGGCGACGGCGACACAGGCGCTGACCGCGACAGGAGGCTTCAGCGAGACCGTAACCGGTCTGGCAAGCGACACGGGCTACGAGTTCCGAGCGCACGCCGTGGCGAGCGACGGCGACACGGCGACCGGGAACTCGGTCGCGTTCGCGACGACGGTCGCGGAAAGCGACCCAGTGATCGAGACGTTCGACGTTTCGGAGGCCGGATCACCGAACCCGCACGCGGAGATCAGCGTCGACTGGGTCGTTTCCGACGCAGACGGTGACCTAAATGCGGTCTCCGTCCGGGTCGACGACGCTGACGGCACGATGGTGAGATTCAGCGAGACCAGAGTCGGCGGCGGTAGCGCCTCTGGCTCCGAGTCGTACAAGATCAAAAAAGGGGGCGGAGAGGTCTACGATGTCACGCTCCGCGTGAAAGAAGACGCCGGCAGCGCCGTCAGCGAGACGAAATCGGTGAGGGGCGACTAGCCCCGGTCGCCCACGCGTTCACAGTAGACCGGTCCTCCCGCGACGCGATGGGCGGGCGGCCGGACGCTCGCTTCCGGACGGTTCACGCGACGCCGCCGTACCCGCCTTGCCCGTAGCCGACCGTGCTGAGCTCCCCGTCGCCCGGCTCCGACGGCGACGTCTCGTCCGTCGTGTCGTCGCCCCCGCTGCCGTCGTCCGTTCCCGTGTTCCCCGTGCCTCCCCCGTTCGTGGGAGACGAGTCGTCGGTATCTGTCGAGCCATCGTCCAAGTCCTGACCGGTGTTTAGGTCGTCGCTAGGGTCGGTCGTGTCGGTGACGTTTCGGGGAACTGTGGTGTTGGTATTCTCAGGGTCAGTCGTGTTAGTGACGCTGCTGGAGTCCGTCTTGTTGTCGACACCCCCGGTTTCCGTCTCGTTCGCTGTCGGGTCTTCGTCCGAACCGCCGTCCACCAACTCGACCGTCTGTTCCGTCCGGTTGACGCCGCCGGCCGAAATCGACCCTGTGTCCGTCATGTTGGTCGTCGCGTTCGCCGCTCCCGAACCGGTCGACATCACCGGCGCCCCGCCGTAGCCGAACCCCTCGATCGTCGGCGTCTCGCGCGTGTTCAGTATCCCGGCGGACACGCCCCCCACGGCGGCCGTGAGCGCGGCCAGCGCACCGCGGCGGGTGAGTTTGGTCCCACCGGAATCATCATCGTCCGGTTCTTCACCGGACGCGTTCGTCTCGGCAGCGGAATCGGTCGTGTCACCTGTAGCCGCGGTCGTTTCCGAAGGAGTCTCATCGGTGTCCACAGATCCGTCACGCGCTCCAGCCCCGTCGTCCGAAGACGTGTCGCTGTCGCCTAGGTCTCCGGTTGAGACGGCAGGCGTGAGGAACGGATCGGCGGGTTGTGGAAGCCAGATCGAAGCATTCGGCGTCGTCGCCCGATCAACTCCGGCTCGAAGCCGTCGAAGGACGATTTGAGCGAGGTTCCGGTAGCTTTCCACACCGGGGTCCGACGGAGAGTCGAGCACCGCTGCTGCCCCGGCCGCGACCGCATCCGATTCGGGTATCGCCGCGAGTAGTTCGCAATCCCAGTCCGCCGCATCTGCGTTGCCGTCGACGCGCGTGAGTGCGGTACCGATCAGTGGCCGTCCGTTTGTACGGAGGGATTCGTGAAGCGTCGCCACGTTCCGCTTCACCGCGTCGTCGAGAGTCGAGACCATGACGACGCCGTCCGCAGCGTCGAGCGCTCCCTCGGTCGCGTCGCTGAACGGGTGACCCGTGTCACAAATAACGAGGTCGTAGTCGGTGAGACCGCGGACGAAGGCGTCAAACCGCTTCCGGGCGACCGCCACGCTTGCGGCAGAAAGAACCTCGGCGCCGGCCGGACCCGCCTGAACGGCGTCGTTAATCGTCGACCGACCGGCGATTACCTCTTGGAGCGTCGAGTTCGGCTTTTCGATGTCCAACTGTTCCGTTAGAGACGGTGTATCGAGGTCACAGTCGACGAGCAGGACGTCGTGGCCGGCGTCGGAGAGCAGGCTACCGAGCGCGACGACTGAGGTCGTCTTGCCCGTTCCGCGCGTGCCGCCCGTGACCGCCACCGTATGATTCATCTTGGATAATTGTCTCTCCCAAACGGGAACATATATCTCCACGCACCAAATTATCAAAGCTGAATTCATAATGTAAATAAAATCAGATTTCGGGGGGTTCTCGTCGTGTAACGCGGTAGGGAGATGCTTATCAGGTCTAAGGAACGACGGCAATATATCGAACCAATCCAAAATATGCGTACTGTCTGTTCGGTACTGATTCGGATTGAACTGCGCGAACGGAGGAGGTGAGAGAGCCTATCCGTGGGTGACAGCCAGTACGAGCCCGTTCCAAATCGTGACCAGGATGCCGACCGTTGCTAACCCAAGCGGGATTCCGATCCGTTCTGGGTGAGGAAAGAACTTCCAAGCGGCGTACGAGAGACCCAACACACCGGTTTTTAACGCGACCATCCCATACATTCCGTACCGATCAACCACGGGGTCACCGAGTGGGCCTGCCTCGGCGATTCCGCCGGAGGCGACTCCGATTCCGGTCGTGAGCAGGTCCCCCACCAGAAAGAACGAAACTGTAAGAACCCAGAGTTGGCGGTCATAACGCGCGAGAAAGCTCGAAGTCTCCTTTGTCCCGCTCATGATCGAGGGAGCGACAAAAGCGGTTGGGGGCCTACGCGATTTCGCGAACGCTTTTGTGTCATATTCTCGGTGGAAGTACAGGTGGCAACGGTATAAATAGACTGAGCCGCGGCGTCAGACCACCGCCCGGTCCGGCGCAGTATTGACCCAGAAGCGAAACGGGCCTCCTTATGTGATTCGTACGCATGTGATGGACGCGAGCGAACCCCGCCAGCCTCAGCAAACAATAGTAAAAAAATCCCGGCTCTGTTGAAATACTCAGGGATTTACATGTTCACCATATAATTCGACGAGATGAAGTCTCTCCCGGAGTCGCAGATTCTCCGGTTTACTGAGAAGGCGATTCATCTGGCGCGTCGAGCTGTCTCTCAATACTCCTCAAAGTTCGGAAGAACACGACCTATCGTGGTCTGCTTGATGAACTGATTGAAATGTTACGCGTCCATCGTGTTCCCAGGGTAACCGAGCTTCCTACTGCTTCAACGCTCTGTCAGGCGTTCAACCGGCTTGATATGGCTGTGTGGCGTATCATTTTGACACCCTCAGCGACGTCACTTCCGACAAGCGGAGTTGCTGGTGTTGATGCGTCGGGGTTCGACCGTAGTCACGCTTCGAAACACTACACGAAACATGCTGAACTCACGATTCACCAGCTCAAGGTGATGTTGCTAGTCGATGCGAAGGTGAACGCAAGTCTCGATCTCCACGTGACGACGACTCGAAAACACGATAGCCAGATCGCTCCGTCGTTGATCAAGCGCAGCCCCGGGTGTACCGATATTCTCCTCGGAGACAAAGGCTACGACGATCAGAAGATCAAACGGCTCGCCCGGCAACACGGGGTTCGACCACTGATTAAGCATCGTGAGTTCACGTCACTCCACAAGGTATGGAACGCGCGCTTAGACGCTGATCTCTACGGTCAACCGAGTCAATCCGAGACTGTGAACTCAACGCTCAGGCGAAAGTACGGTGCGTCCGTCCGCTCACGATGATGGTAGAGACAGTTCCGTGAACTCACCATTGCTTGACTCATTCGTAGTGTAGACCGATCACTCTGAGCTGTTAATACAGATGAAGCACAGATCGCTCAGTACAGGGTACTCACGAACTGCTCGGTATAGTCCACATGTTGTTATCAGACACACAGTTGCGAAAAAAGTCATTTATCTTATATTCTCTGCTGACAGAGGTGTCCAATGACGATATGTGTGAGACTGCTCTGTTGAATCCGCAGAAGGCGACAGGATAGCGTCGCTCTGAAGGTGGAAGCGAAGCGGAAGAGCCGAATGTGTCCAAACTACTCTTCCGCTTCGTTAAACAAGCCGCGTCGCTGGCTCAAAAGCGCTGTGCTGCCAGTCCAACGGCGGTGAGTGATCCGACTGGCCACGGATTTCCCGGCTGGAAGCATGTCACGCTCCACTTTTTGCGGGTTCACATGGATGCGACGTACCGCGAAATTGTGGATTGGGCGAGTGAGATGGATCGCGTTCGTGGTCTGTTACAGCTGGCGCGGACGGCATTTCCCGCACCCTCAACGCTGTACCGGTCGTTTGAGAGGGTGCCAATGTCGATATGGCGTGAGTTCCTTCGTGAGTCCGCGAACATCTGCGATCCGGGCTCGCACGGTGCCATCGATGCCACATTCTTCGACCGCGAAACGGCATCGAGACACTACCAACACCGCTCGGATCGCCACATACGCACGCTTAAAACGACGGCACTCGTCGATACGGACTCGTGTGCCATTCTCGATCTTCACTGCTCGGCACACTGGCCTCACGACACACAAACTGGCCGTCGAGTCGCCCTTCGTAACACCGAGAAAATCGAGAGTCTCGCCGGCGACAAAGGCTATGACGACCAATCTCTCCGGGACGCCCTCCGATCAGAGGGCGTCCGACCCCTGCTGCGTCACCGGTTGTTCGCTGCGTACGATCACGCGCACAACGCACGGTTGGACAGCGGGCTATACGGCCAGCGCTGGATGGCCGAGACTGCCTTTTCGGCCATCAAGCGTCGATTCGGCCCCGCTGTCCACCCTCGCGCTTGGTACCGCGAGTTCCGCGAGCTCGTGTTGACCGCCGCAGTCTACAACCTCGAACAGGCTCTCAAACAGTGATCCCCACGCCGTCATCGGATTCAACAAAGCAGTGTGAGACTGTAACCACGTCTATTGTTGAATCGATTGCTGACCACAAAGGCATCGACTCAGGTGAGTTGGATATTGTACTTGCGGATTATATTGAACCGGATGCTGTGAAACAACTCGCAAGACACAGCGACAACAGCTGGAGGCTTCAATTTGAACTATCAACACATCGCGTGACTGTAAGGGGTGATGGTGGAGTCCTCGTCGATGGGCAACTCGAACACAATTGGGTGTCCGATTGAGCCATAGGCAGCTCTCATCGACCGGCTGTTTCAGGCGAAAGTATATCTGAAGAATAGGATTTCAACAGAGCCAACAACCCACAACGGTCACGGATAACTGAGTCCTGACGGCTTCGTCGTTTGAGCGCGTGAGTAATCCGTGGCAAACACCCACACTTACATTGGCGCCGGCCGATCACATGGTTGACGATAATCAAAATGTATCGTTACTCCGCGTACGATCTGCGACTTCGATCTGAGTTCGAGCTACCGGAACTCTCAGAGATCGACTTGGATGAAGCTGAACCGGACGTTGAGATCGTTCGAGGGGCCGTCGAACACGTGCCGGAGAACGTGGAGGGGACCGGTGGACGCCGGATCACCGCTGCTCCGGAGGCCGTCCGATTAACGTACGACTCTATCGGATCGTTCCTGGTCGAAGGGGGAACCCGAATCGTATGTGACCCAGTAGATACGAATGCGGGGGAGAGAGAGTTCTTCCGACGACTGATAGAAAACGAACTACTCGGTCTCGTACTCTACCAGCGCGATCACCTCGTGCTTCACGGGAGCGCCGTCTCGGTAGATGGTCAAGCGGTGATATTCATCGGTCCGAGAGGGGCGGGTAAATCCACCACTGCTGCGGCGTTCGGCGCCGAGGGCCACTCCGTGCTAGAAGATGATGTCGTCGCGATTCGTTTTAACGATAACGGGCCGATAGTGGTTCCCGGAGTTCCACAGCTCCGGTTAAAATCGGACGCGGCAGCAGCCCTCGACGTCCAACAAACGACGAAACCATCGGAAGAGTCGTGGTACGAAAAACATCTCCTTCATGTCGAGACGACCTCGGAACCGGTCCCGTTACGAGGCTGTTATCTCTTGGTAGATGGAGAAACGTGCGCGTTCGACTCGGTCCCGGTTCGTGAGCAGATTCTGAGCCTGATCGCACAGACACACGCTCGCGGACTCCTCTCAGACACCAATCGCTCGCCGATTCATTTCGACCAGTGTTCACGGTTTATCGAAGCCGTTCCAGTCCGCAAGTTGAAACGACCACGCGACCATCGACGATTACAATCAGCCGTTGATTTAGTCGTTAAAGACGTGAAAAATGCTTGAAATATGAGAAAGAGAGACTGAGTCAGCGGCAGACATCAGATGAAAGTTGGTTTCGGAACGATACTTTTGTTGGTCACACTTGACCGGCCTCAAGGGGCGTCTATTACCGACCCCACAATCTGGCCGTTGGTGTCGTCAGTGTACTGGTCTTCGCTTAATCCATCCTTGTTGAGGTCTTGAGTGACAACTTCTACCGACCCGTACTCAGTGACCTCGGGTGAGCCGTATTGTTGCCCAGACATCACGATACATACACTGCTTTGATATTATTTATAATTGTGGGCAAAAGGCGGTAAGTGTAGATTCGCTCCATCGTACAACATGACATCGCAATACACCAAGTTCGCCATCCGTGGCCGCTGATAGAAGGGAGGATTTACATTACCGGTTTCGGGCGCGATCTGTTCCAGTAGATAGGCGCGAAATCGAGTAAAATATACAAAACCGTGTCAGGCCGAGAGACACGGTTTCAGACTGAGTTTCGGAGAACTCCTTACGCCGGGACGATCGACCCGACTAGGGGAGTGGTTTCACTGTACTGGTCCGTCTCGTTACCTTCCTTGTTCGACTGTTCGGTTATCGCTTCAACTGACCCGTACTCCGTAACACGGGGGGAGTCGTAACGATTTGTGGACTGGTTGTCAGCCATCACCAAAGTATGGTACACTGTCATTAACTTAAAAGTGGTGAATATATATCTGACGCCGGTGAGACGATTCTTCAACCTCATTGAGTGTACAACGATGAATAAGGTGAAATATGATAGATATCAGCCATGTGGGGTAACAGGCGGCCCGTGTGAAGTTTTCGAGTCGACATCGCCGAGAGTTTCGAGCCAGTTGGTGAGCGAAAGCATCCGGAACAGCGCCCGAACGTCGTGAGTGTCCGCCTCGTCGGGGAATCTACTGAATGCCGCCTGAAGCTCGGTCGTGTTCAGATACGGTTCCAGTTCGGTCGGATCCGCGATCGCTCGTTCGAGGTCGGCCCGCTCGAGTGACAGCGAGTTTTCGACGGCCTCGCTCATGTCGGTCTTCCACTGACGAGTTCTGATTTTCTCTGGGAGGATATCAGAAAGCGAGCGGCGGACGATCGAGCGCGTCCATCCGTCTGATAGCTGCTGGGACGGTGGCATCGCGAGAGAAAATTCAACGAGCCGCTTATCTGTGAACGGGTAGCGAGGTTCGAGTCCGAAGGCGGCGAACGCGAGGTCGGTCGTCTCCAGACTCGCCGGTATCATTCCGTACAGCAACGACCGACGCTGCCGACGCCGGGCCGTCTCCCTGAGGACGGATCCCTCGTCACCGGCGTCCCGGAGTCGGTCCTGAAGGGCGACTCGATCGACGAATTCGGGATCAAGAGTCGGATTATCAGGCTCGTAAACGCCTCCGTATCCGTGAAATCTCGAATAGACGTGTCGCACCGCGTCCGGAACGAGCGGCTTCACCGCGTGGTGGAAAAGGACCCGGTGCGGAGCCACGTCAAGCATTTCGGCCATCGCGCGCGTCTCGCGACGGAGGTGCCGCCACCGCCCCGTGCGGAGTAACTCCGCGAAGAGCCCGAGTCCGTAGCCGGTCGCGCTGTCTCCGAGCGCACCTTCGAGCAGTACATCGACTCCCTCCCTATCGGCACGCTTGACGCGTTCCCAGATAGCGTGGTGCATCGTGTCATGTGGCGGGAGATCGTAGTGGTCGAACATCTGCTCTCGGTCCTCGAAGAGTCCGACATCGTCGAGGAAAACGTAGTGTGGAGAGAAACCCGGCTTCGTTGTGACCGACTCGATGAACTCCCGCTCGTCGGCCGACGGAATCTCGTCGTACACGTTCGAAAACGTGTGAAGCGGCTCCTGGGTCGAAAGCAGTTCCCGGGTTGTGACCGTGATCGACGAAGAGTCGAGCCCGCCGCTGAGCGAGGTACCAACGGTCCCACTCGACCGGAGGCGGCAGTCGACCGCCTGTTCGAACAGCTCGCGGAACCGGCGTTCGTAGGCCGCGTCCGATTCGAGCGTGACGGTCCGCGTCGGATCGAGGTCCCAGTACTGCCATTCGTCAACGCTGTCTGTACGAACCGTCGTCGCGTGTGCGGGAGGGAGCCGGCGCAGCGACTGGTAGTACGCGCGCTCCTTGTCGTGAAACGTGCCTTCGAGGAAGTCCCCGATCTTCACCTCGTCGACTGCCGGAGAAACGAACGGGAGCGCGAGGAGCGCTTTCATTTCGGAAGCGGCAGCGAACACCTCATCGCCCGGGTAAACGTAGAATGGTTTGACGCCGAACCTGTCGCGCGCACAGAATGCGACTCCGTCGTTTGCGTCCCAGATGACGAAGGCGAACGACCCGATCAGGTGCTCCGAGCAGCGTGTCCCCCACCGCCGGTACGCCGCCAACAACAAGTGGCTGTCCGGGACTTGTCCACGCTCGTCGGTGATGTCGAGCGTCTCGAACAGTTCCGCGCGATTGTCGAGTCGGACGTCACCAGCGACAGTGAGGCTTCCGTCCCTGTACGGTTGGTCGTCGAACCGGGACTCGGGCGTCGACTGAAGTTGCTGGTGGCCGAGTGCAACGCCGTCGTCGTACCAGGCTCCGCTTCCGTCGGGTCCGCGATGACTGATAGTGGACAGCATCGTGCGAAGGTCGTCAGGGGCGTACTCACCGCCGCCGCGATCGAACAGCGCAACAAACCCACTCATACTCGATCCACCATCTCTAACGAGGGAAGCGGCTCGTACCGGGACAGATTCTCTAGGTCACCAATCAACACATCGTCTCGGAGTTCGAGCCAACTGTGTGCCTTCATTTCGGTGTCCGTCGCCTTTGTAACGCCAATCCTGTGTTCCGGCGTGAAGCCGTAGAGCCGAAGCAGGGCTTCTGCGGTCAACGAACGCATCAAACAGGTGCGATCCCCGGGGACTTGACGGTCCGCCGCGTCGACGGCCGAGACGACCCGCTCGGCAGCGGGATTACCGGGAACGAACAGGGAGGCCGGGCCACACAATCGTAATAGGGAGTGTCTAATCCGAGAGAACGACCCGATTATGAACCCGATAGAAACCGAAACGAGCAGTAGGGCCGAGAGAGCTACTCTCAGCTGATCGCCGGGGCGTGACGACAGAAAAGCCCGGAAAGTGCGGTATCGTCTCATATATTATGATGTGTCGAGCCGGACGAGGTCCTTCTCAGCGAGGTCGACGAGCAGATCCTCAACGTCGCTTCGGCAGTGACTGTATTCCACGTCGTAGTTCTCAGCAACTGTCCGGCAGAGCTCCTCGACCGATCGTGGCTCTTCGAGCAGTTCCCAGACGAATGTCGCGACCTCGTTGAGCCCGTAATACTTCCCGATGTCCTGATGGAGGATCACCGTCTCACCGTCGATCGTCGTTGAGAGGGCGCTCTCGACGGCAACTGCCGTTGTCGACGTCGGCAACGTGTTTGAACTCATATTGGACTTGTGAGAGGTATTTCGTGGAGTATAATAAATCCCGAGACCGTCTGTAGGTCGACCGATCAGTTGACGCCGGATTATGTTTAAAACAACCATTTAAGTGATGTTTAACGTTCAACGTCGGACTGATCCACGGGAGATCATCAAATATCACGCGGAAGCGGTGCTATCGACGCGCGATCCGTTTGATCGTGCTGACACAAAGGTGACAAGGTCGAGTGAGATAGTACAGTCGGTGGAATCGAGGGGGGAGCGGGAGCCACTGGTAATCAGCCTTTCGCGGTGCCAGAACTTCGTTGACGGCGTCGGTAACCGATCCCCGCAAGTTGTCGTTCAGGAATGCCGCGGTCGTGATTGGTTCCAAAAACGTCAGGTCCGCCATCGGGTCTGCCCGTAGCATGGCAACGGTTCGGCGCGCGCCCACAGAACACAGTCGCGACGACTCCAGTTCAGATCGGACCGGATCCGGAACTGACAGTCCGGTTAGCTCGGTGACGACGGAGACTCCGTACAGCACTGCGTTCAACCAGTGATACTGCCTTGCTCGCGTCGTCACCGCCTCCCAGTCGATCTCTCGTTCGCCGGCCAGTACCAAGGCGACATCGTACACCCACGAGAGTTGTCGCCAGCCGTGTTTGGTGCCATGAACGAGCAGCAGCAAGGCGCGGTCCTCGGGAGAGAGGGCCGGAACAGTGCGTCCGGCAAGGTCGGTCGGAGTCCGACGGTCCAGGAGGTCTGCGAAGATGCTGTGGTCCGATCTGCGTCCACCGATGAAACCGAACCGAAGCTCGACGGGGAGACCGCCGTCGCGATCGACGAACCGGAATTCTTTCCCCCAGCGGAACACCGTTCCGTTGACGAGCGTCTCGACAGGTATATCGGAGAAGTTTGTCCGTTCGTAACCGTGCCGTTCGAGTAGCTCCGCGGCTGAACGAACATCATCTGGGGCGACGAGTAGGTCAAGATCACCGAACGACCGGTCTCCGATAGACCCGTACGCCGCTTCTGCTAGGATCGGGCCTTTATACGGAGTTGCTTCGATGTCGTTCGATTCGAACAGGTCGATGATGTCACACAGTTGTCTACTATGCCGGAGGTTTTCGATCGAGTTCCGGCGGTGCTGAGCGTCCAGCGTTTCGTCGATAGATCGGGGATGGTCCACCGCCACGCTTTCAAGTGTCCGTCGGAGGGGTGAGTGGAGACGGTGCCGCGAAGCGAGTTCGAGTATTACCTCCCAATCCGGAAGATCGTTGCCGATTTCTCGGAGTCGATCCGCTACCGCGTCCGGGTCGCCGACCCGTTCAAGAAGTCCGAATACGAACTCCGTCTCGGAAGTCGGTGTCTCTGTCATCAGTCTATATTACAGATTCAGTGCGTACGAGCACCCGTGAGCGGTGTCAGAGATGTGAACAAGGAATTTTCCGTTCATTGCTCTTGACCGTGCGCGAACCATACACAGTCGAGGTATCCCGGTGCGAACGTGACAGACATCTCACGTCAGTAGTTGTTTGTACTAATGATAAACGTTCTCCAAGATTGGAACGAACGTGTGGCCGGAGAATACTTCTACCATCCCGTCGTCATATTGAGGTATATGGAGGTTACTGCTCGCAAAAAGTTGTCCGCAGTCCGCGATGCCGCGCAGTTTCGTCCTCGACTCGGGGTTGTAATCGTCGTCTTGAGTCTCATAACGGCGCTTCTCGAAGGTATCGGCCTGGGATTCCTGCTCCCGATCATCGAGATTACGCAGTCATCAACGGCACCGAGTGACACGGAAGGTCTCCTCGGAACGTTCGTGCGTATATATTCGCTCATCGGACTACCGTTCACACTCGAGTATCTCATTCTCGGCGTGGGCGGCGTCATGGGCGTGCGATTCGGATTGAGCTTCCTCACAGCGTGGCTCCGAGCGATCCTCGGACGCGGATATCAGCGTCACCTACGCAAGGAACTGTTCGATGCGCTGATGTACGGACCGATAGAGTACATCGATCGCCACGGGTCAGACGACCTGTTGAACAGCCTAGTCACAGAGACGAACCGGTCTGCCGGGATCGCCATGGCAGTGTTCAACCTCGTCGAAATACTGTTACGAGGAACGATTTACTTACTCGTCGCCGCGGTGCTGGCGCCGATGCTGACGTTGATTGCCGTCGTCGCCCTAGGAACGAGCACACTGGCCGTGAGATACGGGCTCGAACCCGCGTACACGGCCGGGGATGACGTCGCGGATGCCAACGAGCGATTCCAAACGATCGCACAGACGAGCACCCAGGGAATGCGAGACGTTCGCCTGTTCAATATGCGTCCGTCGTTGGTCGATCGAATGCAGAATGTGTTGGATGACTACGTTCGTGACAGCGTCAGGTTACAGCGGAACCAAGCCGGATTAAAAAACCTCAACCAGTTCACGAACGCAGTTGTCGTCTTCGGCCTCGTCTACGTCGGATTTCAGTACACTCCGCTCTCGTTAGGAGAACTCGGCGTCTTCCTTTTTGCCGTCTTTCGACTATCACCGGTCGTTAACCGGATCAATACGATGACCTATCAGCTGGACGGTCAGCTTCCACACTTCCTCCGCGTACAGTCCCGGATACAAGACCTGCGTGAGATGGAAGTTCCGGACGCAGGCGGTGACAAGCCCGTTAGTGCCGTTCAGGAGGTCACGTTTGACACCGTCTCGTTCGCCTACGAAGACGAACGAGTGCTCGACGGTGTTTCATTTAGCGTCAAAAAGGGAGAGAAGATTGCCCTTGTTGGCCCGTCAGGTGCTGGAAAGTCAACAATCGTCTCGTTGTTAGGTCGGCTTCAGACGCCGGACTCAGGTGGAATTCTTGGGGAGGATACTCCGATCAACGAGTTCGACATCGGACAGTGGCGCGAGCGACTCGCAGTCGTCCGCCAAGACCCGTTCCTGTTCGACGACACCCTCATCGAAAACGTGAAAATCGGCAATCAGGACGCGACGCGTCGGGAAGTCGAGCGGGCGTGCGAGATTGCGCAGGTGACCGAGTTCCTCTCGGAACTCCCGGACGGATACGACACGGAACTCGGCGAGGACGGGACGCGGCTCTCGGGGGGCCAGAAACAGCGGGTCGCCATCGCACGAGCCCTGCTCAAGGACGCCGACGTCCTCGTCCTCGACGAGGCGACGAGCGAGCTCGATTCGAACATCGAACGCGACGTGTACGAGGGGATCAGCGACCGAGAAAGCGAGTACGCGACGATCAGTATCGCCCACGATCTGTCGACAATCGACGACGCGGACCGGATATACACACTCGTCGACGGAAGCATCACGGAGGACGGGACCCACGAGCAACTCCTATCTGACGACGGAACATACGCGGAGCTGTACGCCACACAGACGTAGCAAGCGAATCAAAAACAAACAAAAAGTTTGACAAATGTTACACAAAAAATGCGTTTATTCGGTACACTCATCAGACTGTACACAGAGCAACGAGTATGTGTAGTATTACCACAGATCAGAGTATTCCACTCGATGCGATTCCGTTACGGCCAGACAGCGTTCTCACGCTCGTTGACGATGACGGCATAATCAAGTACAGTAACGCCTCAGTGGAACGTGTCCTCGAGTACGACCGAGACGAGTTGGTAGGCGAGCACTTCACGGGACACATACACCCGGACGACTGTGACCGGGTATCTGAGATGCTTCAAGCGCTTACTAAAGAACAGAATCAGAACAATAAGTCAGTCGAGTACCGACATAGGAAGAGGGACGGAACGTACGAGCGGCTCAAATCTGTCGGGTCGCCGCAGCCAGTCGCTGAGGGATGGTACCTGATACGTACGAGCGAGGCCGCAGATCAGGGGAAGACTGACGCGGACATTGAGGCGAGAGAGGAATTCGACAAGTTTGCCAAGGTGGTGAGTCACGACCTCAGAAATCCGCTAAACGTGGCCTCAGGTCACGTCGAGCTGCTGTACAATGACATAGCCGACCAAGACGTAGACTACCGTCAGCGGCTCAAGAAAGTGATGTGTGCTCACGATCGGATGGAAACGCTCATTGAGAACCTCTTGACGCTAGCCCGAAGTGGAAAAGAGATCAATGCCGCACAGTGGATAGCGTTCGATTCGTTGTGTCAGCGGTGTTGGCAGAACGTGTCGACTGCGAACGCACAGCTCGTTATCAAGTTCGACGGAGAAGTCCGAGCCGATCCGTCTCGGCTCCAACAGCTCGTCGAAAACCTCATTCGGAACGCCATCGAACACGGCGGAGAGGATGTAACGGTGACGATCGGCGAGACAGGCGACGGTGACGCATTTTACGTCGCCGACGACGGTACAGGGATTCCAGAAGCGATGGAGGATCAGGTGTTCCAAAACGGTTTCTCAACGGTTTCCGACGGAACCGGATTCGGTCTCGCGATCGTGAGCGAGATCGCTGACGCACACGGGTGGAAGGTTGAGGTGGCGGAGAGTCAGAACGGCGGCGCTAGATTCGATGTCACTAACGTTGACATCCGATAACACGCCTAGCGATACAGCAGAGCTGAACGACAGCCGGAAAACGAGGATAGCGGAGTGTACCGAATGCCGTCGATCGCTCGCTAGGCCGCTGAAACCGTGTCGTCGACCGCGCTCATGAAGAACGCGTTGAACACGGTTTGAACGCCGAGAATCATCACCGTGAGCGCGATAACGTGGCCAGGGGTCGCAGCAAAGAGGGCGATACTGCCCGTGGCCCACTGGATCGCACCCCAAGTGAGATACAGCGCGCCGACCGTGAACGCGGCCAAGCCGACCGTCGAAAGCCGTTCGAGGTTCATCCGGCGGATGACGGTCTCGGTGACGACGTCGTTGGGTCGCTGGATCGGATCGCTCGCCAGGGTGGCGAAGACGCCCATGTTCGCGGCCTGGTACCCGACAAGCACGAGCAACGAGCCGGTGATCGCTGCCGTGGTTCCGAGTGAGACGCCGCCGAGCGTGACACCGGTAGTTCCGGATAGCAACAGCGAGACCCCGGCGAGCCCGAGAACGGCGCCGGGGAGCGAAAACAGATAGTTCGGTGCGTTCAACAGCATGAACCGGACGTGCCGCCACCCGTCGCGGAAGCTCTCTAAGGTGGCTTCGCCCTCGCGTTCGTGATACGTGATCGGGATTTCTTTAATCGTAAGATCTCGCGCGCCCGCGTCCATGATCATCTCAGAAGCGAACTCCATCCCTGTCGTCTCAAGATCGAGGTCGTCGAGGACGTCGGCGTGAAACGCCCGGAATCCGGAGTGTGCGTCGCTTACACCC
This sequence comes from Halorubrum ejinorense, assembly GCF_055389685.1. Classification (NCBI taxonomy): domain Archaea; kingdom Methanobacteriati; phylum Methanobacteriota; class Halobacteria; order Halobacteriales; family Haloferacaceae; genus Halorubrum; species Halorubrum ejinorense. Next base: position 24,095 of record NZ_AP043776.1, on the reverse strand, counting down.
GCGCCGTAGAACACGTTCAGGAACTTCGTCAACAGCGGGTTCCCGACGTATTCGTGGAGTGCCGGCATAGCGCCGTCCTTGATGTCGCCCTCCAAGCGGCTCCCCATGACCATGTCGGCGTCGCCCTCAACGACTTGTTCCAGTAGTCGCGGGAACTGTTCGAAGTCGTACGTGGTGTCGGCGTCACCGATAATGATGTATTCGCCGCGACAACGCGCGAAGGCGTACCGATAGGCGTAGCCGTAGCCGGGTTCATCGGGCTCGACGACGACTGCGCCCTCTTCTCGCGCAATGTCGGGAGTACGGTCCGTCGAGTCGTCGCTGATAACGACTTCTGTGCGATACCCTGACTGGCGGACCGCAGCTTTGACGAGGTCGATACATTCAGCGACGCCTTCCTCCTCGTTCATTGTTGGCATGACGACGCTGACCGTCGGGTCCACGTCGGCGTCTGGCCCGACAAGAAGCGACTCCGGCTCCCCGGGCTGCTGTACTGGGTCTACTGACTGCGTTCCTCGTGCGTCTGTCGACGTCATTACCTTGGTTTAGTTGCTGCTGCGTTCGTGACACATGGGAGCGGCGCCGTCAGCCGGTATCGGGAGCGTGTCCACCGCCGGTCGGATCGGCTTTTATTGGTCCAATCACAGGCGAACGGGTCACAGTCCATGCGAGTCTATCACTATGGTATCTGCCAAGACTTGTATAAAAATATTTGTAATAAACCAACCAATCTGTTGGTATGTGCCGGATATATAATCTACTAGACTGCTATTTGGACAAATATGGAGTAACTAATCGGTGATGCGACGACGACAGCTGTTGGCCGTGGTTGTCGTGGTCACGATGGGAGCTACGAGAATTGAAGTCATATCTGTCGCTGGATACGGTGCGGGTGGCGGGTACGGAGAAGGCGGGTACGGAGTGTGATACAACCGCGACGAGCGGTTTGTAGTCCAGTCCCGGTCAGCAACGTTATCGGTGAGTAAGAAGGGGACAGTAGAGGCTACTGCGTGACGAGATACGGTTCACAGACGCGGTGGACGCCCTCCTCGAACGGGATCCGGGGCTCCCAGCCCGTTCCCTCGCGGATCCGGGAGATGTCGGCACACGTGTCGTGGACGTAATTGTTCAGCGGGATCGGTTCGTACTCGGGTTCGACAGAAGTACCGAGCACGTCGTTGATCAGCTCGACCATCTCGTTGAACGAGTACGGGTCGCCGGTGCCGAGGTTGTACACGCCCGCGAGGTCGTGGTCCGCGGCCGCCTCGAGCCCGCGAACGATGTCGTCGACGTGGGTGAAATCGCGGGTCTGGGAGCCGTCGCCCCATAGCACCGGTGATTCGCCGGCCGCGATCTTGTCCGCGAACTGCGAGACAGTGTTCGCGTACTCGCCTTTGTGTTCCTCGTTACCATTGTACCCCTGATAGACGGAGAAGAACCGCATACCGGCGAGCGAGAGTCCGTCGTAGAAGTTGTTGTAGTACTCGGCGTATCGCTCGCGGCCGAGCATCGACGCGTCGTAGCCGGTCGCCGCGTCGAGGTCCATATCCTCGGGGCTCGGCTCAGTCCGGCTGCCGTACGCCGATGAGGTCGAGGCGTACACAATCGTCTCACAGCCGTCTTCGTACGCCTGTTCGACGACGTTTACGAACCCCTCGATGTTGACGCGGGCGCCCTCGCGCGGGTTCTCCTCGAGCATCTGCCGGGAGGAGAGTGCGGCGAGATGGAAGACGACATCGACATCCGTCGGTAGTCCCTCGTCGAGCACGTCCGCCTCGACGTACTCGACGCCTTGGTCGAGGTTGGCGGGCGTTCCGAGGTAGCCGTTATCGAGGGCGACGACATCGTTATCTAACGCGAGGGTATTCGCGAGGTTCGAACCGATGAATCCTGCTCCGCCGGTGACGAGAACGCGGTGATTTTCCATACACGTTACGCAGTACGCTACCGGGCATAAAAATCTAGTGCGCTCAACGGCGTTGACCGGCGGTATTGGCGACCGTGAGGGTGACTGAAGATCGTCCATTGCGCCTGCGCGAGTGGTGGGTTCACAATCGTGTTGGCGAACACGTCGGTTTGTACCTCGTTCGTCGGCTGATTATTACGCCAAATAAAAGACCAGATGTTAGAAACATCCGCACATACAAGATAAACAACCATTACAGACATAGTGGCGTAAACTAGTGTGAACCGTTAGCAACTGTTCGCTGTCTAACTGACTCATAGTCATTACGGTTATACCGATGTAAATGTAGGATTGTAAACTGAACGAGATGGGAAAAACGGCGTTCGCTTCGGCCAGTATGGGTAACGACCGAGGGGGCTACCGGTTCAAACGGCGGATCGGACAAGGGACACGGATCCGCTGGAACGGGTCGCGAGTTCGGGGTCAGCTCACGGTCCCGATACGGCCGTTTGTGTGGCCCGACAAGTGTCAACGAGTACGGCACCAATTACTCCACAGAGAGAGGTGTAAGACGGGAGAAGGTCGACCGCTGGCGGGGAGCCAGGTTACATGTAGCCGAGATCGCGCAGCCGCTCCATCAGGTCCTCTTTGTCCTGGGCACGTCCGGCTCGTTCGGTCGTGTTCTGTAGGTCCTGCTTCCATGCGGGGACGCTCTCAGTTTTTTCCGTACTGACTTCGCTGCCGAGCGATCGGAAGCCGGCGAAGTACTTCGGCGAGATGGGAATCTCGGCCTGACTGACGCCGTCCGGAAGGTCGTCGTCGGTGTCGGGGACGTACCCGTCGTCGGGGAACGCTGCGACCGTATCGGGGACGACGTAGCTCCAGAACACGTCCCAGACGTCCGCCTCGTCGAACTGAAGAATCGGCTGGATCCTGTCGTGCGGTGGGTAGATCTCTGGGTCATGCCGCGGCGAGAAGAACGTCTCGTCAGCGCGTGCGTCCTGTTCGTCCCACCGGATCCCCGAAATGACGCCGTCGATGTCGTACTCCTCCAAGGCGTCGTTCAGGGCGACTGTCTTCAGTAGGTGGTTACCGACGTACGTGTCGAGGAGAAACGGGAACGTGTCCTCCTCGTATTCGAGGATGTCTCGAACGTGGTGTTTGTTGTGGTCCGAAAGGGCCGACACCGGAATCTCGTCGCCGGGCGTGAGCCCGTGTTTCTCGGCGTACGCGCCGACGTCCTCGTTGCGCGCGAACACGAGGTCGATATCCCATTCATTGGCCCAGTGTGAGACGAAGTCGATGATCTCGTCGAAGTGCTGGTAGTGGTCGATGAAGACCGCGGTGGGCTTTTCGTAACCGTACTTCTCAGCGACTTGGTTGATGAAGTACAGCGTGAGCGTGGAGTCTTTCCCCCCGGTCCACATCACCGCGGGGTTGTCGTACTCCTCGAGCCCGGTCTTGGTGACCTCGATCGCCTTCTCGATTTTGTGCTGGAGCGACGGATAGTCGGCCGGATCTTCGCCTTCACCGTCGGTGTACGATACGTCGACGTCCGTCGGCGTGTCGGCTGCCATACGACCGGTGATTTCACCGAAATAAAAAGAGTCTTTCCGTGTTTGAACACTCACATGTAACCCCAATTTTTACGCGTTTAGACAGAAGATAGGAACACAATGAATGATCTGTTGATTGGTGGAGTGTTTCTCGCTACGTTTGTTGGAATAAATATCGGGGGATCATCGACTGGTGTGGCGTTCGGACCAGCGATCGGCGCAAACGCGGTGACGCGGGTCGGTGCCGGCGTGTTGATGAGCGTAAGCGCGATCATCGGCGGGTGGACTGTCGGTCGCAACGTCGTGACGACCGTGGGGAACGATATCGTCGCGGCCCCCGTGTTTAGCCTCTCGGCCGGATTCGTCGTGTTAGCGTGTATCGGCATGACGCTGCTCGTCGCGAACGTTCTCGGGATCCCTACGTCAACGTCGATGGTCGCGGTTGGCGCGATGGTCGGGATGGGGATTGGCAGCGTCGGCGTGAAGTGGGAGGTACTCGTTCGGATCGCTCGGTGGTGGATCGTTGCGCCGGTGATCGCGTTCGGGACAGCGGCAGCGATCGGCCGGTGGAAGTATGACGAGATTGCGGCGCGCGTCGGGGTCACCGAGCCGACGACGAGTCCGGTGACGCTGGATTGGACGGACGGGAAGCCGAGGCTCCAAGTCGCTGACGGCGCGACGCGTTCGGACGTCGTCTCGACGGTGCTGCTCCTGGTGATCGCGTGTTACATGGGCTTTTCCGCGGGGGCAAGCAACGTCGCGAACGCCGTGGCGCCGCTCGTCGGTAGCGGGGTGGTCTCACTCGATATCGCACTCCTTGTCGCGGTCGGGGCCATCTCGTTTGGCGCCTTCACGATCGCCCGCCGAACCATGGCGACAGTCGGGAGCGACCTAACCGACTTACCGATGACGGCCGCCGTCGTCGTGGCGGTCATCGGTGCGACGATCACGACCGGCCTATCGTACCTCGGGATTCCGGCCAGTCTCGCGTTATCGACGGTAACGGCGATCATCGGGTTGGGATGGGGGCGGGCGCAACGGGGAAAATCGAGAGTCGCGCCATCGCCGCCGGCCACTCGTGAAGAGACGGTTCGGTGCGAGAAGCCACCCTCCTACGCAGTTCACCCCTCGGCGGTGACGCTGTTCCGCGGCTCGATGGTCGCACGAGTTCTCGCTGTGTGGATGATCGCGCCGCTCGCAGCCGGGACGGCAGCTCTTGCCCTCACGGTCTCGGTATTATAAATCCGTAAGCCGTGCGCGCGGCGGAGTGAAATACCTGACACATACACAAGACTATTTATTACCGGGTCTATGGCTTGCGGTATGGGACTTTTCGATAAACTCGGGGGCGGCTCGGACGAGCGTGTGGTTTTTCTCGGGATCGACGGCGTACCGTACGGGCTTATTGAGGAACATCCCGATGTATTTCCGAACCTCACTGAGATTGCCGAATCTGGGAGCGGCGGACAGATTTCGAGTATCGTCCCGCCCGAATCGAGCGCCTGCTGGCCGACGTTGACCACCGGAACGAACCCTGGGAAGACTGGTGTCTACGGATTTCAAGACCGTAGCTCGGGGAGTTATGACACGTACGTGCCGATGGGAAGCCACGTCAACGGCCCGCGTGTGTGGGACTTGGTGACGGACGAGGGGCGAGACGCGTCTGTGTTTAACGTCCCGGTGACGTTCCCGCCGTCCTCGCGGATTCAGCGACACGTGTCCGGCTTCTTGTCGCCCTCGGTCGAGGAGGCGTCCAGCGACGCCGACATCCAACGGGCTATCGAGGGGTTCGGGTATCAGGTCGACGTGAACGCGAAGCTCGGACATGACGACGACAAGTCGGCGTTCATCGCCGACGCCGAAAAGACGATTTCCGCCCGACACAAGACTTTCCGGCATTTCCTACAAAAAGACGATTGGGACCTCTTTTTCGGGGTGTACATGACCACGGACCGGGTGAACCACTTCCTGTTTGGCGATTACGCGACCGATGGAGAGTACGCCGACGAGTTCCTCGAGTTCTATCAGACCCTCGACGCGTACATCGGCGAGATTCGGCAGCTGATCGACCCAGAGACGACCTTGATCGTCGCGTCCGATCACGGGTTCACTCACCTGACGCACGAAGTGTACCTCAACAAGTGGCTCGAAGAAGATGGCTGGCTCGAATACGCGACCGAAGACCACGAGGAACTGGGAGACATCGACGAAGCGACGCGGGCGTATTCGCTAATTCCCGGCCGTCTCTTCTTGAACATGGAAGGGCGGGAACCAGACGGAGCGGTTCCGAAAACCGAGTACGAGAGCGTCCGTAACGACCTCATCGCCGACCTCGAATCGCTAACGGGGCCAGACGGGCGTCAGGTCTGTCGGAAGATCGTTCGCGGTGAGGACGCGTTCAGTGGTGACAATACGGATATCGCTCCGGATCTGGTTGTGATTCCAGCAGACGGCTACGATCTGAAGGCCGGATTCACCGACAAAGATGAGGTGTTTGCGACGGGGCCTCGAAACGGAATGCACAAGTTTGAGAATGCGTGTCTGTTTTCGACGAGCGCGGATCTTGATCTGACGGACGTCGATCTGCTCGATATCGCCCCGACAATCCTAGACCTGATGGACATCGACGCCGATACTGAGCGATTAGACGGGACATCGTTGGTCGCGTAAGTCGTGAAAATCGCACTCAGACCGCTCAAGAATGAGAGTGATAGCAACAAGATCAGACGGAACATGAGACCTAACAGGTTGTATCGAATACGACGAACGATCAGGGTAACGTTCCGAAACTCGCGAGAGAGATGTTTTGTACCCGAAGTATTATACAATAAGACGAGAGATATGGAGAACATGGCCGAAAAAGCAGATGTCCCGCGTTGTAAATGCGGCAAAGTGCTAGGCCGGGGGATCTCTGCGCGGAGCCTCTGCGCCGAGTGCCGCTTACAGAAGGAGACACCGCGATAAGAGATGTCACACGCGTCGGCCGAGTACCGTCAGTCGGTGTGCCACTCGCCAGTGGCCGCAACCCGACCGTTTCGTGCGACCGAAGTACCGAGCCCCGATGCCGCCGCCAAGGGGACACGTCGCGGCTTCCAGCGTCTGTGTCGGAGTCGACAGACCCTCATACGTCCTCGAGAGTGGTCAAAAAGATGAGTGGAGACGGCAGCGAAAAGCAACTCGGCACCCTTGCTTCGATAACGGCAGGGATCGAGGCGACACGGACGGAGATCAGGAGCGTCGGGATTCAGACCAGCAGCGAGCTGTATGAGGCGCAGGTGCGTCTCGCGATTCCGTTAGATCGGGTAAACAACCTCGACAGGGCTCGTATCGATGCCGACAACGCTGAGTTCGTCGAGAACGAGCTCCAGTGGGAGATGACAATAGAGATCGAAAGTGTTGGCCAAACAAATCTCGAGACATCACGGTCAGTGTCAGGGGTCCGAGGCGGGAGAGAAGACCCTGTAGATGCGGACACAGGGCCGACAGACGGAACCAAAACGCAGGCGCCCACACCTCCGGTTAACAACGAAGGGCAAAACGGCGATACAGAAGACGCCAAGACGCCACCGACAGTAACAGTCGGGTCCCAATCAAAAACTGAGCCGAATGGCGAGAAAGCAGGAGACTCCGAGGTGCACGACGAGATCCCGGAGTATCAGGATCCGGAGCGACTCGCGGCCGTGTATGATGAAAACGCGACGTTTGAGGAAATGCGAAAAAAACTCGGTGTCGACGTGACGGCACAGACAGTCCGTAAGTATATGATAAAACACGGGATCCACGAGCCGGAGCCGCGACCCGATCGGTTGCTTGAGACGATCCGCGCATCCGAACTTGAACTCATGAACAGCGACGAGGACCGGCGGCCGAGTGAGTCGGATGAGGCGACAAATACGGACGGAAAATCGAAATGAAGTAACTTGAGCTCGTGTTGTTGTTGCGGGTGGCGCAGATAGGTCCAAAGCGCAGCAAAATACCAGTATCTGTGGAAAAAACAGATATTCTGCCCATTTGTGTTCATAAAAGCAAAGTTTACTAGTGATACAAAGCACGGGATAGCGTATGCCAAGTGAACTGTTCAGGCAAGTGTTCTTACTACTAATCGGGTTGATCGTTGGGGCCACGCTAGTAAGCTTCTTCAATACACAGACAGATCTGATGGTTAGTTGGTGTCTCATATTAACCGCCCACAGAGACAGTTATCAGCGGCAGAGAGAAGAGTTGGTGGCAGTCAACGTGTTCCGGTAACGCAACTCGCGCTAAGTCATCTCCGAGACGAGTTCTTGAGTCGCACGGCGAACCGACTCGTGGCTCGACAGTGACGGTTCCCAGCCGAGAGCTGAGAGCTTTTCAATCGAGAGCCGCATTTTCGGGACATCACCCGTCCAACCGCGGTCTCCACCCGTGTGCGAGTACGTCGGATCGAGGTCCAACTCGTCGGCGACGATATCCGCGATTTCCGTGACCGAGGTTGTCGCGCGAGTGCCGAGATTATACGTGTTAAGATCACCGGAGGAGGTTTCGATAACATGTTGGATCGCGTCGACGCACTCGGTGACGTGGAGGTAGGATTTCTCCTGCCGGCCGTTACCCAAGATCGTTAGTTCGGACGGGTCGTCAATTAGCTTCTCAATGAAGTCCGGAATCACGTTCCCGCGCTGGTGTGGACCGACGATATTCGCGAACCGAAACACCCAGACCGTGAAATCATATGAGTGCGCGTACGTCGAGAGCAACGCTTCGTCGGCCAGTTTCGATGACCCGTAGATAGAGATGGGTTCCAGCGGCGCGTAGTCTTCCGGCGTCGGTCGAGGAGCCTCTCCGTACACCGTCGAGGACGAGGTGAACGCGATGTTCGAGACGCCGACGTCCTCCATCCGTTCGAGAACGTTGTACGTCATCTCAGTGTTCTCTTCGAACAGCTTCCGGTCTTCGTCGTAGTTCGTATCCGTGTACGCCGCGAAATGAAACACGATATCGATCGCTTCAGTCAGGACCTGCGCGACAGCTTGCGGATCAGTGAGATCTGCTTGGATGAACTCAGCGCCGTCAGGAACTCTCGCTCGGTCACCTTTCGAGAGATCGTCGACAACCCGTACTGACGCCCCGTTCGCTACGAGTTCGGTCGCGAGATGGCTACCAATGAGCCCTGCGCCACCCGTGACAAGCACAGTCGCGTCTGCGAGTTCCATATTATCGAGTCGGAACAAGCCGATAAATAAGTTTGGAGGTTGTCACAAGCAGCGCCGCGGCGGATGCGTAGTTCACATATCCAACACGGGCTTCGTCGTCATTTCCTCACAGGACAGTTGTATCGCCTTGGCTTGTGCACGAGAGAGCTTATGCGCAGCTTCAGACGAGGTCACCCACATGAAATCCGTATGTTCCTGGCTTAGTTTGACGCGTCGTTGGTTAGTGTTAGAAACGTAGTAGACCCCGAATCGGTCGTTGTTCTGATCGTTAATCCAAGAGTTAGCGAGTAGAATGTCTTCAATATCGATTGAGAGTGAGGTTTCTTCGTGAACCTCGCGACGCAGTCCTTCTGAAACGCCTTCGTATGAGCTTAGTCGGCCACCAGGCAGTTCCCAGTTATTATCTGAATTACGTTGAAGTATGAGAATGTCATCAGAAGAATCGAAGATCACACTACGAACACTCACGCTGGGCTTCAGAAGCTGTTCAGTCATAGCTTTTTTCATGGGAACAACCACATATAAAGATTTGTTTTGTATAGCAGTCCACGCGCGACGGTAATCAAATACAACGAGTCATTCAACATCACCGTACATTAGTGATAGTCGCGTCAGTGAGGCGCCTGTGATGGTTATACGAACAGTTATTGAGAAATATGACGACTTCTAGTACATTATTGTATTATTATTTGTTCACGTAAAACGGGTTATCTCGATCGCTGTTATTATGTTCGCTTGGTAATTGAATATTAATATTTTTATTTTTCTGTGGATATGTTAACGTTCTTTTATTTAGAGCGGGTGAAAGTATTGCCTATAGATAAAAACCGACATAAGTATAGAGCCGACGAATACATCTCATCACCAATTCGTAAACTAAACGATCTGTAGAGATATTTTAGCTTTTTTCGAGTCTATCATTATAATTTACAAAATTCAACAAGCTAATACGAAAACACATTATCGTCTTTTCCCTATACATATTAAATACTACATTATATTCTAAAGATATTTAGTTTGATATAATTCGGAGCACAGCTTTGGTGTGAATCGGTGATGGTGCGGTGACAGAGTGGTTCACAGCCATTTTATTAATTGTGTTATTTTACTCATGGCAACTGGATTGGTGTATGAACGATCTAACAGGGTTTCAGCGCGATACGTTATACGTGATCGCCGGGCTTGATGATCCGCATGGACTCGCAATAAAAGACGAACTAGAGGAGTACTACGCGAGCGAGATCAACCCCGGACAACTGTACCCGAACCTCGACGCCCTGATCGAGAAAGGGCTCGTCGAGAAGAGTCAAAAAGATGGTCGAACAAACGAGTATGCGTTAGCTCACAAGGGGACTCGCGAGATAGAGGAACGAACCAAATGGAAGAGTGACTACATTGAAATCGACGGCTAGGTGGTGAATCGAGTGGCGGCAACAGCGAAACAATCGCGACCTCCTCCCTACCCTACTCGCTCGCCGCGTTCATAGCCCGCACCTTGAACAGGGGGCCTTAGCGCCTATTTTCAGGAGAGGGGTAAGGAAGATATCACGGTGGATTTTCTTCGTCATTGGCCCCCTCGAATGCTCTGTAGGTACAGTCGTATCGTCACCGCTGGAGATACGCGCGTCACAAGGCTGGTCTCAGACACAGCAATACATGACAATTCGACGGGACGGCTTGGAGCATCAGTGGTGAATGGGAATGGCGGCGCAGTGCATTAGGTTTCTGATGGCAGTCGAACCGAATATTTCGGTCTCGGTCATCGATGTTGCGGCGTAGTTTCGGGTGAGACTCCATCGGAGGTCAATCCGCGCGGTTGACGCCGCTCCGACCCCGTCCGATAGTTCACCTGAGAGTGTTTGTGAGTTGAGCTGGTTGTTTAATGACGCCGCCTGGACCAGCAACTCAAACCACAAACAGGTCTCGTATTTTCCGTAGGGGCCCGGCATCGATAGGGCCAAATGCCTCAGACTGTTCGTCTGGTTTGATATGGTGAGGGGGTCTCAGTCGTCAGTCAGACGACAATGGATGTATCGCCGGTGCCAACGTCATTTCTGTCCGTGCCTGTAAGGTGACCAGTTTGACTTACCTCACCAATTGCGAGGGGTGCTTGTGCGAGCGCGAGTTTGCGTCGGGTCGTTTGCCATTCTGTGAGGAGCGCCCCGTAGTCGCTGTCAGCGTCGTCGATGTCCAGCTCCCAGGCGAACTCTTCGGATGAATCAACCCCGTTTCCTTCGGGCCACGCCTGAATCTGTGTCTTCATATCAGCGATGCCGGACGCGTCTCCTCGGGTGTCCGTTCCGCGAGTAGCGACTGGGCGTGTTCAGTGACGATAGCCGTTTCCGACCGTCGGTAGTGCGTCGTCTGACCCTCTTGCGTCTCTATCACCTCTCCGGCGCTCTCAGGCGTCAGCAGGTGCTTTCGCGCCGTGGTTGGTGAGACGTGGGCACGCTCCGTATTTGTGCTACAGACAACGGATCGTACACTCGTTCAGATGGCGTCGTCTTCTCAACCCACTCCTCTTCGACGACGTCGGTCACGTCTCGGTGTTCGGCGCCGCCATCCAAGCTCACTCGGTGGAGCGGGGACGGCTCATCGGACATTACCTGCCTGATCCAGGGTATGGAGGACGATCCACAGCAGTTTTAACCAACAGTCATCTGTGAGACGGTCGTTCTGTTGGTTAATACGCTTTCGAGGGTTCAGATAATAAACTCAGAAAGGGCCCTAGAAACAGGGTTGACAGAGCGAATCCGCGAGAGTACGCTGCTTCTGACAAGGCGACCTCAATTTCCCGAAATTCGGAACTGACACGCCGGCGATTATACAGATAGGCTAACTACGTGGGCGACGTCTCGAGCGGCTCGACGCAACTCGATCTCCGGACACCATACTCGACTGTCTTCAAGATGCTATCAGGCGCCTCCATCAGATCGTCGGAGGGAATCGTGTCTCTAAGTCGCTGGAGGGGTATACGCAAAACACCCGGAACGTGAAGCAGTCTCGCGATCAGGGTATCGCTGTCCATCCAGGACAAGAGATCGAGTACGTAGTCGTCGACGACAAGAAGAGCTCACGAGGCCGGGTTGCGTTGGCTCACGAGGAAGTCGAGTCGTACGATGCGTCGTACTACGGACGCGACTCGTCAGAGCTGTCGAGAGTGTGCTGTCACCGCTCGGGCGGGATCGCTCGAAGGTGTGTCGAGAGCGTGTAGACACACGAATACCGGAGCTGACGGTGTTCGCGAATAGCGAGTTGGATTAACCAACAGACCACTACATAATCGAATCTGTTGGTTAATTCTGAGCTGGCGCCCAAAAGACACCGTGAGACCTTGTGAACTGTTGAACGCGAACAGTTTGAGGACCTCATTTGAGAGACACCCCTCTATCGATGTGTTCTGTAGACGATTTCGGTCATAGCTGATGTCCGTTCTTCACTTTTGTTCTGCTGTCTATGTCTCAATGGCACGCCACAAGGTGCGCGACGTGGTCTAATCGCAAAACGGCACACGAAGGACTGTTCACTTCTTTCCGAACAGCGAGGGGACCGTCTTCTAACGGTAGCAGCTCGATGGGACACACACCCCTCTATCGATGTGTTCTAACTGAGGAGGCCGGAAGAGTCAGATAGTCGATTTTATTCTACAAACCACGGTTTTGGTGAATCACACGGATAGAGTCTCTCTATGCCCGGATAACCGAAGTCATACCGATAGATTCTTGACGTTATCTGAAGGACGCAATTGTCGCTCGTCCGAACACATCGAACACATCGATAGAGGGGTGTGTGTGTTTGTGTAAATAGAATAAGAGAAGAGAAGAGAAAGAGGACTCATAATAGACAGAGTAGAAGACAATGAGAACGTTTCTTCTTTGTTCTAAGCCGATACGAGAACTGCTTCGCCGGTTTGGCCCAGACGTTGACCCAACGAACCCCCCACCCCGTGAATACATCGAACACATCGATAGAGGGGTGTGTGTGTTCGAGCGTGTTTTGCGAAACACATCGTCACTGGCTATCGCCGGTTAACCCATTATCATGACTACTACGCAGGTAATACGGTATCACAGGTTTCACACGGCTGATCACACTTCGATAGAGGTGGGGAACCTTTTTGATAGAGGCGGGTATCGATTGACCCATGGGCACTGACGACTCCGATGATCCCGCAGAGAACCCGGGACCGTCGGAGGACGAGTTGACGGCTCAAGCTGAGCTGTCGAATGTGTCGGAGTCAGATTCTTCGCGACAGTCTTCGTCCTCTCACGTCACAAATGGTGACTCACAACCCCAAGACGAGGGCGACTCAGAGGAGTCATCACAGTCGATCGAGGATATGCTCCTCGAGTTCGACGACCAGGATGGGCTGATTCGGGACCGAGCGCTCCTCGATCCGAATTACGTTGTCGAAGAGGACCGGATCGTGGGCCGCGACGAGCAACTGCAAGAAGTCACCAAAATGCTTCGTGTCGCGCTCGGTGATAACCGTCCGCCAAATCTGTTTCTCTATGGGCCTTCTGGGACCGGAAAATCCCTGATTACAAAGGCTGTCTGTCATAATATCAGCCGTATTTGTGAGAGCCGCGACATCCAGTTTGGAACCATCGAGGTGAATTGCCAGGACTTAGACACTCTCGGCATCGCCGTGTATGAGCTCGTTCAGCAAGCTGCTGACGCGGCGGGTGTCCCTGTCGAAGTGCCGAAACACGGCGTGGCGACGAAAGAGAAATGGGATGAACTCTACCGAATCGTCAACGAACACTTCGATTCCGTTGTGTTTGTCCTCGATGAACTGGATATGCTCGTCGGTCGCCGGGACAAACAAGAGCCTGCGTTTTCACGACTGCTGTATCAGCTGTCCCGGGCTGGGGCAAACGACGAGTTGAACGCGTACATCTCGGTCGTTGCGATTTCAAACGACACGAAAATGATGGAGTCTGTCGGGAGTCGTGCCGTCAGTTCGTTTACCCCCGAAGACGTCCATTTTGACGATTACGACGCGAACCAACTCCAAGCAATTCTTCGACGGCGTCAGGATGCGTTCCATGACGACGTCGTCGACGATGACGTGATTCCACTCGCAGCGGCATTCGCAGCACAGACGCATGGTGACGCCCGGAAGGCGATCGATCTCATGCGGGTCGCCGGCGAATTAGCTGAACGCGAGGCCGACACTCGTGTTCGCGAAAAGCACGTCCGTACCGCACAGGAAAAAGTCGAAAAGAACCGGGTATTAGAGGTCGTTCGCGGTATCAGCACACAAAAAAAGCTCTGTCTGTACGCAACCGCGGCAGTTGCGTCTCAAACCGATGGGGGGACCGCCAGGAGTACGACCGGCTATCGTGTGTATCAGTATCTGACCGACGCTATTGGAGCCGATCAGTACCACCAAGAAACGTACGTGAATAAGATGAAAGAGCTCACGACGTATTCGCTGGTCGACTTCGAGCGGCGGAGTCACGGTCCCAGCTCCGGTATGTTCCTCGAGTTCCAATTTGGAGAACGACCCGAGACGATTCTCGAAACCCTACGAGAAGACTCGCGTATTGAAGGGATTTCTGAGGATGAAGTCAGCTCTGTCGTCAAAGCGCAGATTCGGAATCAGACGTAGTTGAGATTTTAGCGATATTACAGGGAGCCGTCCGCTTCATATTCCTTTTTCAAGATACTTTCTGAGTGTATCGCTGCCCCAGCTAATCATCTGTTCCCATTAGTCTCCGCACACCCCTCTATCGATGTGTTCGATGTGTCCGCGATTAAATTACGCTCTCCTTCATTTGACGTTTTCTACGAGTCCCCGTATACACCCCTCTATCGATGTGTATCAGGTGGCTGTTATCAGGTCACAATTGACAACTGAGTAATTTATACCCGATGATCTAATACGTTTCTATCGATCACCGTATACACCCCTCTATCGATGTGTGATCCGCCGTTAGAGGCGTTGAAATGAGCATATTTGAAAGATGAATATCCAGTGCTAATTAGCGTCAGCGGCTCCTGTTGACTCAGGTAACTGACACGCCAACCGCTTGCTCAGCACCCCTATCGATGTGTTCGCGAAGCCTAGATCTCGTCAACACCCCTCTATCGATGTGTTTGATGGAACGGTCGTTTAATCACACTCTCTATCGAAGCATAGCTAATGGACATCAAGGCTAATCGTTCGGGTTGACTGGCCCCTTATATTGAGAGCGGATTTTTTGACCGTCTCGCCACTGCCAGTAGTAGTAGCGGTTGTCATTGATCTCTTTGATTGTTATTGTGGCCTTCGACGGGACGTCGTCCGGAAGATCGTCGCGACGTTCCTCGCTCTCATCGTCATCCGACTCTTCTTCAATGGGGCCCTCGCGTGCCTTGTGCGCTGCCAGCGCCTCAACATAGCGTGCGACGTGCTGGAGTTGTTCAGGCGAGTAACCGTTGAGTGTGTTAACCATCTCCGTCGAGAGGTCAGATGGTGGTGTCGGTGGATTGTGGGACATCAGCGGTCGCCTCGTGTTAACCAACAGGGCATGTATCGACATAGATTTGTTGGTTAATTAGATATCAATCCGCTACGCTAGAGAGTACGAACAGTAATGTATCGCAAGTAGAACGATTCATTAGATAGTGTCGGAACAGAGCACGTTCTCGTACTTGACCATCTCTTCGAACTTATGGGCGATAGTGTCGCAGATCGGCTGGAACGTCTCTTCAACGGCCAGGGGTTGCGTCATTCTAGGAACTTCCGACCCTTTCGGGTCAGACCGTAGAGTTCCTATGGGGAGCCCTGTCGAGGTCCGCCGGTAACTACGCATGAATCTCGATGACGAACTCGCACATCGCGTCACCACGCGCTGCTGAGGCGAGTCCATCGTGACTGTTTCCGTCGGGGAGACGAGGGTCGGACACATTCAACACAATCTAGGCAGCACCAGCGCTGTCTCCACAACTCGTTGGCGGTGGGTCTCAGCTTCGGCGGCGGAGGCTTCACGCCAGGTATCGCGGTCGCCAGCGTTGAGCAGCTGGTAAAGCTCTGAACGAAGCGTGAAAACCTCAGAAATAAGCTGCTCCTGCCGATTAAACAGCGTCTGATTGTCCCCGACGATCTCCCAGACAGTACGGTCCGTCGCCCGTTTTGCGGCCCATAGAGTCGGTTCCCACTTACGATCCCACGTGTCCTCGACTCCGTCCCATTCCGAGACATCAAAATGAACGTCCGCACGGCTGGATTTCTGTTCTATCCTAGTTCGCAGTTCTGCCTCGCTCTCACACTCGGTGAAGACCGAACCACAATCGACTAGCCATTCGTAGTCAGACACCGACTCCTTCGCCACGCAACCTTTCCAGGCAGTAATGACACGGGTTTCATCCCCTTTCGTGTCGATGGCCTCGGCTGGCAGACTCCGCGTGACGATCGCCGAATCGGCTTGGAGGTCTCGACTGAGATTGATTCGTAATTTTTTGTTAACAGCGGCTAGGTCACCAAGTTTCTCGACCAAATCATCGCAGGCCGAACGAACAGAGGGGTCAAACTCTGATCGCTTGGAGTCGGAAAGACTTGTCCAATAGAATTGATTCTCTCCCTCCCATTCACGGATGCTACTATCGAGCCGGTCAAGTTCGCTGATCAGTTCACGCTGGCCCCGGTCGCGTGGTTCGCCGTTGGTGGGCCGGGAATCTGTTGAGAGGAATAGCGGCTGGGACAGAAATTGGATGATTGGTGCCAGAATCGTGAGCAGGCCGCCTGCAAACCCGAGCTGGCCAGAGGTCAGTCCAAGGATACCGCTCACCCCAGATGTCAACGCAATTAAAATAGCGGCCAGGCCAATAATCACGAGGGGAAACACGGACGGTTTTAACCGTGATTGGTCGCCAGTCATTACACTCTCCTATGACAGCCCCATTGTTTGCCGGGTCAAAACTACGATGAACAGAATAATAAACACAATTCCCACGAGCGACTCGAGGCTCGCCAGCAATCGTGCCGTTTGGGTGGTCGCAACCAGCCCGCTCTCCGTTCCCGCGAACGTAGAGAGACTGAAAATGAGCGCATCGAGCGGCTCACCCGTGGTTCCGCCTGCCCCCACCGAAGTCACGGTGGCAGCACTGTCCGCGATCCCGCCAAGCAAGTAGTATACACCTGCGAAGAGGTAGATTACGACGAAGCCGCTATAGAGCACCCGAATTGGCCGTTCGCCATACCCGGTAATCGACCCGCTTAAGAACAGCGCGAAGTACCGGTACATGTGAGTGATGCGTTCCCGTAGTACAGTCGCCTCATGGGCTCGTGTAAATTCGGCTCGCCGTTGGGCGCTTTTTGCCCGAAATCGAAATTCTTGGGCCTCCCGACTCAGCCCGTTGGTTGAAGCGACGTCGGCGAGTTCTCGGAAAACTCGTTCATCACTGCTAGGATCCGCCACATCAGGGCCATAGGTATAAACGGGCTTGATGAGGGTCTGGGCGTCAATTCGAACCTGTCCGAGTTTCACCCGTCCGAACTTCGCCTCGGTGAACTACCCTACCCTACTCGCTCACGGCTGACGCCGTTCGCTCCTTGAGGGTAGGGCTTCCTGCTTCCACGACGCGCTTTGCAGATACCGAGGTATCCACAGGAAGCGCAGTCTCCACAGGCGCTGATTCGGAGTGTCCCACTCCTACGTCTTCGAGGCCGCGAGAAAGAATGTTCCACGCCGCGTTTGCGTCTCTGTCCGCCTCAAACCCGCAGGCGGGACAGCAGTGTTCACGGACCCACAACGGCTTGTCGGTCAAAACGCCGCACGACGCGCACTCCTTGGTCGTCCCTCTCGGATTGACCGCGACGAAGTGCGTCCCCTCTCGCTCACACTTGTATTCGAGCAACGAGAGGAACGTTCGCCACGCGGCAGACGCAGTATCACGGCTGTTCGACGGGCTTTCCATCATCCTCTTCACGTTCAGGTCTTCGACCGCCACGAGGTCGTACTCCCGAGCGTAGTAGTTCGAGAGTTTATGGAGAAAATCACGGCGCTTCCGTCGGAGATCGGCGTGACACTCCGCGACGCGACGCCGTTGCTTCTCGTAGTTGTTCGACCCGTGTTGCTTCCGCGAGAGTTTCCGTTGCTCACGCTCCAAGCGTTCACGCTCGTCGGAGAGATCGAGCGACTCGATCGCCGTGCCGTCGGTGTCGTGGGCGTACTTGAGAATCCCCACGTCAATTCCGACGCACTTCTCGGGATTTTCGGTGGGTTCGGGCGGTTCACGGTCGATTTGGACGCCGAACGTGGCGAACCACTCGCCCGTCGGTTCCTTCTTGACCGTGACCTGCTTGAGGTTGGCGTCGTCGGGGATGTTGCGGTGGAGTCGTATCGGAATGTCCGCGAGTTTCGAGAGTGACAGCACAGTCTGACCGCCCTTCTTGTCGAGCTTGAAGCCAGACTGACTGTACGTGAAACTGCGGAACTCTCGTGGTGGTTTCCAGTTGAGTTTCCCGACGCCGTAGCCGTTCTCCTTGAGTTTGGAGAGGCTGTTGAGGTTATCGAACAGCCGTTCTACGACGGTTTGGAGAACCTTTGAGTATACGTCTGAGAGACCGTCCCACCATTTCTTAAGATCGGGGAGTTCCGACCGTAGCGTGGTCATGGACGGCAGTTCGCCGTGTTCATCTTGGTACTCGTTAAGCCGATAGAGCGTGTGATTGTACAGTTGCCGACAAATATCGCGGTGGCGGTCCAACTCCTTGCGGTGGGCGTCGGACGGCTTGAGACGGTACTTGTAGGCGTAGTACATGACGCTCTACTCGCGTTGGTTCTCAACGTACTGTTTCAGCACATCTAGCGACACCTGCCCCGTCGAGATGAGGCAGTATGAGTCGTTCCAGAACGAGTCGCCCCACAGTTCGGTCTTCAGTTCATCCGCGTATTCGTTGCGGATACGGCGGGCGGTCGCGCCCTTGACCGTGTTGATGAACTTCACGAGGTCTGTGGTTGGTTTCGCTCGGAAGAGGATGTGTACGTGGTCGTCCTCGCCGTCGAAGTTGGTCACTTCGACACCGTAGTTGTCCGTGAACCCGCTGATGACCTCGTGAATGAATTGGGTTCGCTCCCCGGTTAGCACTCCGCGCCGATACTTCGTGGTGAGTATCAGGTGGTAGTGTAGGGAATACGTCGAGTGCGCTCCCGAATCGAGGTCGTACTCCATTAGGTTCAGTCAATACTGTACTACTCTACTGCAAAAACGTTATGATTGCGTGGGCCTGTGGGTCTGGCACCGAATCATGTATGAGAACTGTGCGGCGCTGTATCCCCTCCCTGCTCGCACCTCCCATTAGGTCGGCGCTCGCTGAGGAAGGGGGCTTAGCGCCTACTTTCAGCTAAAATCGCCTGGTGTAAAGTACTCTTTAGCACTCATTTTATAAGGTTCAACAAATACATATATTTCACCCCGTAGAATAACAATTGACGGACTCTACCGACATTTGATACCGTGCCGATGCTGATACAGTGCCGGTGGGTCGTTCCGCGTTAACATACGATAGACCAATGCTCACTCGACGGCACTTCCTCGCTTCCGTTGGGGTAGCCGGTGTCGGTCTCACCGGAAAAGCCCTTGACCAGAGTGAATTGCGTATGACTGACTGGACCGTTATCTTGGACGAAACGTGGGACACGTTCAATACTGACCGGTGGGGTGTCGGCTTCGTCAACCCGGAGGAGTGGATTCCAAACGACGACGCGTCAGTAAGTGCCGAGCACGTGTCAATCACAGACGGCAGTTGCCATCTTCAGATCGAATCCGATGGGACCGGTCCTGACGGCTGTCACCAAGGTGTCCTCAACACGAGCGTCGGCGGCAAAGCGTGGCATCCAAAAAATGGTGTCCCAATCAAACCGTCCCCGCCGGTGTACGTCGAAGCGGACATACAGTTACCGGCACGAGAAGGGATTCTGCCCGCCTTTTGGATGCATCCTGCCGACGGCACGTGGCCACCAGAAATCGATATTGTTGAGCTCATTCAAGACGGATCCGCTGACCGACGGTCCACGCTTCAAACTGATGTCCACTGGAGCCGCTCTGGATCTCCGGGTGACCAGGACACACACCGCCATGATCCCGTAGCATACCAGACAACTGACGACCTGACGAAAACAACAAACACCTACGGGTGCGCATGGTTCCCGGACCGGATCGAGTGGTTCTTTAACGGGAACTTGATCCGAACGCGGGCGCTTGAGGGATCGGTAGCGACGACACTACGCGACGCAACAGCCCAGCCGTTCGGGATTATTTTCTCGAACCACGTTAACAGAATTGGAACGGCCGACCTCTCAACATCATGGGTCGAAACGATGCGAATTGACCGGGTCAGAGTGCTTCAGAAACTCCCCGGTAGCAGATCAACTACGATTGAGTTTTGAAAGCTATCGTGAGGCGTCGCCGTCGAACGAATCTTCTGTAGCTTTCGCAGTTACATCGAAGGTGTCTGGTGGGTCGATGAGTCCCCACAAGGCGCCTACAGAGTGAAGCATGGTTGTCACGGGCGCGAGAACAAGCACAGCGATGGCGAACGGGAGAGACGGTCGGTAGCGATAAATCCCAACGAGGATCCAAATGTACATGAAGGCGAATAATCCGAGTGCGGCAACACGATAGATATCCGCGAAAAACACCGACACTCCCGGGAGAAACCCAATAATCACGAATACAGGAACGATTCCAGTCACCGACCACGAGAGGTCGCGGATACCGTACATCAGCACGCGGTCAAGCGAGAGGATGTGATTATTCTCGCGACTACCCGCGATCCACCGTCGCCGTTGGCTAAACATTTCGCGAATGCTTGGCGGGGCTTGGTTTGAGATTCGGTCGGGAATGTACTCAAACGAGACCTCTCGGTCCAACTCGGTGAACGCTCGCCATAGGAACGCCGTATCCTCAATTACTGTCGGATAATCCCATGTGATCTCATCCTCGACTGACTTTCGAATGGCAAGACCACCTCCCCAAGCATACAATGGAATTTTCACCCGAGAGAACGCCGTCTGTTCGAATTGAAAGCCGATGCGGTTGATCTCACAGAGGTACGTGATGATGCTCGAGGTTCTTCGAGGAAACTCGTTAAATTGGATGATATCAGCATCCGGGAACCCCTCGAATTCGAGCACGTGACTATCCTCGTCAAGGTAGAAGACAAACTCCCGATCACACGAGATCGTCTGCCGAGCCCATTCGATTGCCCGTCCCTTGTTTGTCGCCTCAGACTCGAACTCTTCAGGCACAACGCGGACATGACAATTTGGAACGTCTATCGGTTTCTCAGCGATAACATACGGTTCATCAAACTCGTCTGGAAGACGCGCGACCGTGTTGCGAACAACCGCTTCGTTATCAATCGTCAAAATACGAACTTGAGCGTCGCGTGCACCGTATTCACGCGTAGGCGATGAATAAAATAGGCCGTATCGGATCACTTCATACGTCCAATAAAGGTCACCGGCGAGATAGAGGCTCAGTACGGACCAAAGTAGTATCGTGACGACAATATCGACGACCGGAAATGCACCTAGTTGACTCACCCCCAGTGACGTACTCATCAATCAAATATCACCTCTAGCAGAATTTAATCCTTATTACCTTATTTTATCTGAAATTATCTCGGTCGTAGAATCCAAAATTGGATTGAGGCATACCGATTTGTGGTATGAGTGGGTGCCTTCTTCCGGGACTGTGACGAACTGACGCAGAGCCGTAGAAGTTTAACCAACCTAATACGTCGTAAAAATTAGTTGGTTATTTGTCATTCACAGACGAATCCGCACATATGGGATCCGGTAGCTCAGACGATATCGAATTTAGCTACCCGTCTCACGAGTACCGTCCTCCAATTAGGCTTCTAGGCGGCGTACTCTGGACACTGGCAATCGTTACGGTCAGCGGGATCTGGGTAGCTGCTGATTTTGACGAAGCGTTTGTATCGGCCCCTGCGGCACTGGCAAGTACTGGTCGTGTGTTTATCGGTGTTTTTCTCTTTGTAATTGTCTTTCCGGTGGTATTCCGGATCCGTCGACGTGCCCGTAGGGCGTGACCATCTGTAGTGTTATTGTTACCTCCCGTCAGGAGTAGATTCCCGGGTGGCGGCGTCTACTGAACTCCACCGTCTCAACTCCAATTTAGCGACGTTCCAAGTCTTGGTCACCGCGACAACAAGGTGGATATCCGGCTGTTTAGCCCCGCCGACCAGTCTCTCCACCGGCATCGGATGGGAAGAATTTTTCACTCTCCTCGTGCCTAAGCGACGCGATAGTGGTCTTATCAAGCCGCCGGAGGCGTGTTTTGAGTGAGGAGTCTCGCGCAGCCGATTCGTAGATCCCAGCAGCTTCTGCGAGCGGGTAGGTTGCGGCGAGAAGAAGACACCGTCCCTGTTCCGGATCAAGCAATTCGACCACGAGGAAGACTGTTCCAGCCTCCTGTGCGCGGTGAACGTCGTACTGTGGAAACGACCCCTCAGTAACCCATTCGGCGATCACATCGGCATCACCGTCGGGCATAAGGTGAGTAAACACCGGCTCTCCCTCGTCCGCATCGACCTCCAGAGTCGTCTCTCCCGCTTGGGTAAAGAGAACGTCCCACCCTGCTTTTTCACGGCGTTCGACGAGGTCCTCGGCGTCAGCGAGTGTCTGCTCCCATGCGGCTCGGGCCGCCGTATCGACGCCTGGAGATTCGTCGCGTGTCATGTCAATACGGGAGTGGGCGGTTCTCAAAAGTCTGACCCATCTCTCGGAGCCACGACATGTCCCGCTTCACCAGATGAACAGCGCCTCGATCCCAATTGATACCATCAAGACAATCACCCCTGCGATGAATAATTTCGCAGCCGGCGAGAGCCGCTCGTTTGGTGGAAGGCCGTAACGTCCGAGCGGTGGAAGCCGCTGTACAGCGGCCTGAAAACGAGTCTCTCTGCGGGTGCCGACGGTTTGGGTCCGATCACGACGAGTCACCTCCATCCCCGACTCGGTGTGCTCGACGCCCCACGGCTTCCCCGGCAGGAGACAGTACGTTGCGTAGCCAAGAATGACGATCCCAGCAATAAAACTGAGCAGGACAACGTCGGCTGTGGTCCCGCCGAGGAATCGAAGCGGAATCGCGGCTAGCAACACCGTCGCCGTGACAGCGACTCCGTACACAGTAGCGTCCAGTATCTGCCGTGCGACCACCCAAAGTCGGCTCGGGCCGCCTCCCGAGCCGGTCGATCGCTTCGACGACATCACGGCTCTGGGCCACGCCGATCGACGGCGCCCGGTTCGGCGTACTCCTCTCGGTGACGATGGCAGCGACTCGACCGGGCGCCGTTCGTTTGGTCCGTCGCCAGCAGCGACGGCGCTTCACGGTCACAGACGCTCCCGAGTGCTTCCGTAACGATCTCTCTCGCGCGGCCCTCGTCGCCGTTGTTGGCGGCCTCGATTGACCGACGGATCGGTCGTTGGACGTCCGAGGAGAACGAGCGGTTCGCAAACAGCTCGTCAGCAGCCTCGTCGATGTCCGGGAGCCGCGTCTCGAGGCCCAGTAGGTCACGAGCCCGCTCTGAGAGGGACGGATCCGTCCGGGAGCGCTCGCGGAGCACCTCACGGAACACCTCGATCGCCTCCCAGTCGTCCTCGGAGAGTTCCTCGAACCCTTCGGGGCGGATCTTCGATGGACACCGTGTCGAAAAGACACACCCATCGGGGGGATCGCGCGGGCTCGGTGGTGTCCCACGTAGGACGGTTCGGTCGCGTTCGGCCGTCGGGTCCGGCGTCGGAACGGCCGACAGTAGGGATCTCGTGTATGGATTTTGTGGCTCGCTGAATAACCGCTCAGTCGGCCCGAACTCCATGATTTTACCGAGGTACATGACCGCGACTCGGTCACAGATGTGACGGACGACAGAGAGATCGTGCGCGATGAACAAATACGTCAGACCGAGGTCGTCCTGTAGATCCATCAAGAGATTGAGAATCTGCGCTTGGACGCTTACGTCAAGGGCACTCACCGGTTCATCGAGCACGATAAACTCAGGTTCGACAGCGAGCGCACGCGCGATGCCGACCCGTTGCCGCTGTCCCCCGGAGAACTGGTGCGGGTACCGGTAGTAGTGCTCTTCGCGGAGCCCGACCCGTTCGAGGAGATCTCTGACGCGTTGCCGCCGCTCGTCGGGCGTCTTCCAGTCGTGAACGTCGAGCGGTTCGCGGACAATCTCACCCACAGTAAGCCGGTCATTGAGGCTCGACTCCGGGTCTTGAAACACGATCTGCGCGTCCCGTCGCCAGCGTTTGAGTTCGTCGCCTGTGAGGGTCGTAATATCCGTCTCGTCAATAACCACCTCGCCATCGGTCGCCTCTTCTAACCGGACGAGCGTCCGTCCGAGCGTCGTCTTCCCACAGCCCGACTCACCGACGAGCCCCAGTGTCTCGCCCTCACGGACGTCAAAACTGACGCCGTCAA
>NZ_AP043777.1:0-3145013 GCF_055389685.1 Halorubrum ejinorense | reverse complement strand
CGGCGTCTTCGACCCCGGCCGCGACGGGAGCCTGCGCGTCGACGCCAACGTCTCCTTAGTCCCCGGCGAACACGTCGCCGCGGACGGGACGATAGACGAGGACGCCCTCGACGAGGTGAGCCGCGCCGAGGTGAAGAACATCTCCAGCCACAGGGGCGCCGAGCAGGCGCTCGCCTACGAGGTCACGCGGCAGGAGAACGTCCTCCGGCGCGGCCGCGAGATCGAACAGGAGACGCGCCACTGGGACGAGGACCGCGGCGTCACCGTCGGGATGCGGTCGAAGGAGGCCGAGAAGGACTACCGCTACTTCCGAGAGGGCGACCTCCCCGCCTTAGAGGTGGCCGACTGGAAGGAGCAGATCGCGATCCCGGAGCTGCCGGACGCGCGCCGCGAGCGCTTCCGCGAGGAGTACGGGCTCGACCGCGAGGCCGCCTCCAAGCTCACCTCGACGAAGGCGGTCGCGGACTTCTTCGAGGACGTCGCGAGCGAGTTCGACCCCGACCTCGCCGCGACGTGGGTCGCCGACAACCTCCTCGGCGAACTCAACTACCGCGAGATGTCGATCACGGACGTCGAGGGCCGCCTCGACGAGTTCACGCGCCTGATCGAACTCGTCGCCGCCGACGAACTGACGGTGAAGAACGCCGAGGAGGTCGTCCTCCGCGAGATGCTCGACGCGGGCGACGACCCCGAGACCGTCATCGAGCGCGAGGACCTCGGGAAAGCCGAGAGCGGCGAGGTCGAGGCCGCGGTCGCGGCCGCCATCGACGAGAACCCCGACGCCGTGAGCGACTACCACGACGGCGACGAGGGAGCGATCAACTTCCTCGTCGGCCAGGTGATGCAGGCGACCGGCGGCAGCGCCGACCCCGGTCAGGTGAACGGCCTGCTCCGCGAGGAGCTGGACGGCTGAGCCGCGGCCGACGCAGGCACTTCCCCTCCCGTCCACCATGTCGATCCTCGAGACCGTCGTCGTCGCCCACGTCGTCGGGATCTGTCTCCTGCTCGCGTGGGCGATCCACGGCCGCGGGAGGGTCAGCCTGATCGCGGGCTACGACGGCGGCCTCCCGCCCGAACGCGAGGCGGAGCTCGCCCGCGACGCGGCGGCGGTCCTCGTCGCCGCGGCGGCCGCGACGACTCTCCTCGTCGTCGACGCGTGGACCGGCGGGGTCCCCAGAGCCGAGGCGCTGACGACGCTCGCGATCGTCGCCCCGGTCGCGTGGTTCCTCTGGAAGTGGAACGTCCGCGAGCCACCGTCGACGACGCGGTGACCCGAACCGTGCGATTGACGCCGGTCGCCCGTCTACCGCGCCCATGGACGTGACCGTCGAGGTCGTCGGCGAGGGGACCGACGAGTACAGCCTCGCCGCCGACGCGACGTACGACGACCTGATCCGCGCCGCGGGCTACCACCCGCAGGAGGCGTCCGCGCTGGTCGACGGCTCGCCGGTCCCGGGCGACCGCGTCGTCGACGCCGAGACCGTGCGCGTTCTCAGGCTGATCAAGGGCGGCGCGACGGACGGCGCGTGAGCGGGACCTCCGATACCCCCGAGCCGCCCGCGGACGTGCGCGTCGAGCCCGCGACCCCCGCCGACCGCCTCGACGTCCTCCGCGTCCTCGACGCGGCGATGCTGGCCACCGACGCGGCGACGGTCGACGACCGGATCGCGGCCGGCGACGCGCTCGTCGCGCGCTCGGAGCGGACCGACGGCGTCGTCGGCGCGCTGGTCGCCACCCGCCCGGAGCCCGACCGACTCCGCGTCGACGCCGTCGCGGTGCGCCGGGCTCGTCGCGGCCGCGGCGTCGGGTCGGCGCTCGTCGCGGCGGCGGTCCGGCGCGGCGAGTCGGACCCCGCGATCGAGGCCGTCACCGCGGCGTTCGACGCCGAACTGCGCGCGTTCTACGCCGCCCTCGGCTTCTCGGTCCGACCGGCCGACCCCTCGGTGGACTCGCCGGACCGCTTGCTGGGCCGAGTCTCGACTGCGGGGTCGGAGACGGAGTGACCCCGCCGCAAGCGGCGCGTCCGACTCGCGGCTGACTGACTTTTTTATTGCCGTGGTACTTGTTCACATGATACTCCCAACCATGCCCTCTCGACCCCGCACGGCCGGCACGCTCGACGGTATCGACGTCGAGGCGGTGGACTCGGTCGACGGACCGCGACCGCCGTCCACCGCCTCGGACAGTCCCCCGCCCGCGGGTGCCGGCCGGCCCGTCAGCGTCGCCCTCTCCGCCGGCGTCGGACGCCGAGACGCCGGCCGCCGTCCCGGCTACCACCACCGCGTCCGCGTCGCCGCGCTGGCGGCCGAACGCGACCTGCTCGACGACCGCGTCGACGCGCTCGCGGCCGAGGTCGCGTCGCTCGAAGCGGAGGTGGAGGCGCTCGAACGCGCGGTCGAGTCGAAAGAGCGGCGCCGCAAGCAGGTGATCACCGACTACGAGCGGGTGGTCACGGCGAAGTCGGCGTCGACCCCCGCCTCGTCGGAATCGGACGCGGCCGCCTCGTCGCGGACCGGGTGGGACCCCGTCGACGCGGTCGTCTCCCGCGTCGAGCGGGCCGTCGCGTGGCTGCGACGCTCGGGCGACTGAGCGGCGGACCGGACATTCGATGTCCATTTCCGGGTCGGCCCCGTCGTCAAGGGTATGAGCGCTAATTCGCCCTCGATTTCGGTGGTTCCGTGCCGAGCCGCGGTGAGAGAGACATGAGCGGCAAAGACGAGTACTACAACCGGTCGAAACAGCAGGGGTACCGGAGCCGGTCCGCCTACAAGCTGAAACAGCTGGACGAGGAGTCGGACCTGCTCGACCGCGGCGACACCGTGGTCGACCTCGGCGCCGCGCCGGGCGGGTGGCTTCAGGTCGCCGCCGAGGAGGTCGGGGAGTCGGGGACCGTCGTCGGCGTCGACCTCCAGCGGATCGACGACCTCGACGAGGGCGACGTGGAGACGATCCGCGGCGACATGACCGAGGAGCGTACCCGCCACTACCTGCGCGAGGCGGTCGGCGAGGACGGCGCCGACGTCGTCGTGAGCGACATGGCACCGAACATGACCGGCGAGTACAACCTCGACCACGCCCGGTCGGTCCACCTCGCGCGGCAGGCGTTCGACGTGACCGACGAACTGCTCTCCTCCGGCGGCGACTTCGTCGTGAAGGTGTTCCAGGGCGACGACCTGGAGGCCTTCCGCGACGACGTGAGCGAGGCCTTCCAGTACGTTCGCACCGTCTCGCCGCCGGCCTCGCGGGACTCCTCGTCGGAGGTGTACCTCGTCGCGAAGGGGTACACCGAGTCGCCGGTCACCGAGGGCGACCGCGTCGAGGTGACGATCGAAGAGCAGGGCGACGAGGGCGACGGCATCGCCTACGTCGACGGCTACACCCTGTTCGTCGACGGCGACGTCGGCGAGACGCTCACCGTCGCGGTCACCGACGTCAAACCCCGGTTCGGCTTCGCGGAGCGGACCGACGGCGGCGGCTCGGACCAGTCGCCCTGACCGGAGTCCCCCCGTCGCCCGTCACCGAGCCCGCTCGCCGGGTCGAGACGGCTCGACACGCCGGCGTCTCGCGGTCTCGGTCGATCTTTTACCCCGCCACGGATCTCAGCCGCGATAATCCGATTCGGAGGGTTATATACCCCCGTTGGCGAGTGGCCACAGATGGACCGAAACGACGCGAGCGACCGGCCCGACCGATCCCCGGTCGCGGCGGACGGGTCGGCGGCGCCGAGCGACGCCGATAACGCTCCCGACGGCGGAGTCATCGACGAGGAAGACGCGACGGCGAGCGACGGGCGCGCGGCGCCGAGCGACGACGTACCGATCGAGGCGTTCCGCGACGCGGCGACGCGGCTCGCCGGCGGTGACCTCAGCGCCCGCTTCCCGGCGGCCGAGGCCGACGGCGAGGCGGCGGCGCTCGCGGCGACGCTCAACGAGTTCGTCGACGGGGTGGCAGAGACGGTCTCGGCCGCCGACGGCTTCGGCGACGAGGTCGCGGGCGCGACCGAACACGTCCGATCGAACGTCGACCGCGCGAAGGCCCAGAGCGACGAGGTGTACGCCGCGGTCGACGACATCGAGACGGCTGCGACCCGCCAGCGCGACGACATCGCGGCCGCGACGAGCGAGCTCCAGACGGTCTCCGCGGCCACCGAGGAGGTCGCCGCCTCGGCCGATCAGGTGGCGGCCACCGCAGCCGGCGTCGCCGAGCGGACCGACGAGGGAACCGACGCCGCGACGGCTGCCATCGAGGAGCTCCGCGTCGTCGACGAGCGGACCGAGGAGGCCCTCGACCGGGTCGAGACGCTCGAATCGGAGGTCGCGGCGATCGAGGACGTCACCGACCTGATCCAAGACATCGCCGACGAGACGAACATCCTCGCGCTCAACGCCTCGATCGAGGCCGCCCGCGCGGGCGAGGCCGGCGCCGGCTTCGAGGTGGTCGCCGAGGAGGTCAAGAGCCTCGCCGAGGAGGCGCGGGACGCGACGAGCGAGATCGAGTCGTCGATCCGGTCGGCCCGCGAGGAGGCCGACGCGACCGTCGAGGAGATGGTCGAGATGCGCGAGCGCGCCGACGAGGGGATATCGACCGCCGAGACGGCGCTCGAGGCGTTCACCGACCTCGCCGCCGACGTCGAGGAGACGACCAGCGGCGTCGCGGAGATACGCGACGCGACGGACGACCAGGCCACCTCGATCGAGGCCGTGGTCGACGCGGTCGAGTCGGTCGGCGACCTCGCCGAGGAGACGGCGGCGGACGCGGGCGACGCCACCGCGGTCGCGCACGCCCAGAAGACGTCGCTGGCGGAGGTCGCCGCCGGGGCGTCGACGCTCGCCGACCGGACCGGCACCCTAGACGACGCGCTCGACGCGTACGACGCCGACGGGACCGCCGACGACGACGCGGTCGTCCTCGACTTCTGGCACGCGTTCGGCGGGCGCAAGGCGCGCCTGATCGACGAGTTCGCCGCGGAGTTCGCCGCCGAGACCGACGGGATCGCGGTCCGCCCCTCCTCGAAGGGGAGTTACCGCGGGGTCTTCGAGGCGACGCTCGCGGCGGCCGACAGGGGCGACCCCCCGGCGATCGCGCACCTCTACGAGATCGGGACCCAGCGCGCGCTCGACAGCGGGGCGTTCACTCCCGTCGAGCGCCTCCTCGACGCGGACGCCCCCGTCGGCTCCGGCGCCGGAAGCGCGCAGCCCCCCGGATCCGATTTCTCGCCCGACGACCTGCTCGGCCCCGTGGCGAACTACTACCGGACCGACGGCGTCCTCCACTCGATGCCGTTCAACGCCTCGACCCCGGTCCTCTACTACGACCGCGCGGCCTTCGAGCGCGCCGGGCTGGACCCCGACGACCCGCCCGAGACGTTCGCGGAGGTCCGCCGCTGCGCCGAGCGCCTCGTCGAGACCGGCGCGACCGAGACGGGCATCACCTTCGCGACGTACTCGTGGTTCGTCGAGCAGTGGTTCGCCGAGGCCGGCGAGCCGCTCGTCGACGCCGACAACGGTCGGGCGGGCACGCCGACGGAGAGCCGCTTCGACGGCCCGGGCGGTGAACGGATCTACCGCTGGATCGCCGACATGGCGGCCGACGGGCTGTATCACGACCCCGGCATCGAGGCCCGCGGGCAGGCCCGCGAGGCGTTCCACGAGGGCGAAGCCGGCATGCTCATCGGCTCCACCTCCTCGATGGTGGACGTCCGCGAGGGCGCCGCTTTCCCGGTCGGCGTCGGCTACTTCCCGGTCGCCGACGAGCGGCACGGCGTCGTCGTCGGGGGCGGGTCGCTGTGGGTCGCCGACGGCGCCTCGACGGCCGAACAGCGCGCCGCGGCGGCGTTCCTCGGCTGGCTCGCAGCGCCCGAGCGGCAGGCGCGCTGGCACCGCGAGACCGGCTACTTCCCGGTCCACGACGGTGCGATCGACCGACTCGACCGGGAGGGGTGGTTCGACGAGAACCCCGGCTACCGCACCGCCGTGAACCAGCTGCTCGACGCCGAGAACACCGCCGCCACGACCGGCGCGCGGATCGGCCCGTTCGACACGGTCCGGACGCTCGTCGCCGAGGCGTCGGTCGACGCCCGCGAGCACGGCGTCGAGTCCGCGGTCGGACGGCTCGCGGACAGCACCGCGCTTCAGCTCGAACGGTACGCCGAAGAGCGCGCCGAGGGCTCGTAGCCTCGGACCTCCGAGCCTCGCGCGCCGTCCGCCGGGACAGCGCGGTCAGCCGAGAACCGCGCTGTCCGACGAGAACCGCACCGCGCACCGCCGACCCCGCCGGTTCCGCTCACCCCGCCCGACGGGTCCACTCGCGTAGCGTGAACCGGTCGTAGGGCGTCTCGGCGGCGACCTCCCACTCGTTCTCGTCCCACTCGGGGTACACCGTGTCGCCCTCGTAGGCGCCGTCGACGTGACTGAGCGCCATCCCGTCGAGGTGCGGCTGGAACAGCGCGTAGATGCCGCCCCCGCCGAGCACGTAGGTCGTTTCGACGCCAGTCTCGGCCGCGGCCTCGCGGGCCAGTTCGATCGCCTCCTCGTCGCCGTTCGCGACGACCGCCGTCGGCACGTCGACGGCGTCGACGCTGCGGCTCACGACGATCTGCCGGCTCCCCGGCAGGTCGTCGCGCATCGAGTCGAAGGTGCGCCGGCCGAGGACCACCGGCGACCCCGCGACGCGCTCGCGGTACTGCCTGACGTCCGCCTCGATGTGCGGCCACGGCACCTCACCCTCTTTCCCGATCACGCGGTTCTCCGCCAGGGCGGCGACGCTGACGAGTTTCACGAACGGTGTAGGGGCGCTGCGAGTAAAAATCCGCGCTCGGCCTCAGCCGTCGAGGCCCAGCAGGTCGAACGGGTAGCCGTTGTCCAGTTCGTCCGCGCGCTCGTACACGACGCGGGCCGCCGCGACGTCTTGGATCGCGAGGCCGGTCGAGTCGAAGACGCTGACGCCGCTCACGCCGTCGGCGTCGGCGGCGGTGCCCGCGGTCCCGGGACGCCCGGCCCGCCGGCCGACGACGATCTCGCCGATCTCGCCGTAGATGTCGTCGTCGGTGAGCGTGCCGGCGGCGTAGGGGACGTTGATCTCGCCGGAGTGGGTACACTGCTCGTGGTCGTCGATGACGATCGTGGCGTCGGCGAGGAGCGCGTCGGCGAGCTCGTGTTTCCCGGCGGCGTCCGCGCCCATCGCGTTGACGTGCGTGTGCTCGCCGACGTCCTCGGCGCCGACGATCGGGTCCTCGACCGGCGTCACGGTCGAGAGGACGTCGCAGTGGCCCGCCTCCGAGACGGAGCCCGCGCGAACGTCGAACCGGTCGCCGAAGGCGTCGACGAAGTCGGCGACGCGCTCCTCGTCGAGGTCGCTCACGACGACCTCCTCGATGTCGCGCACCGCGGCGATCGCCTCCAGTTGGGTGTACGACTGGACCCCGGCGCCGACGATCCCCAGCGAGGTCGCGTCCGGGACGGCGAGGTAGTCGGTCGCGACCGCCGCGGCGGCGCCCGTGCGTTTCATCGTCAGCGTCGTCCCGTCGAGGACGGCGAGGGGGAACGCGGTCTCCGGGTCCGAGTAGATCATCGTCCCCATCACTGTCGGGAGGTCGTGGTCGTCGGGGTTGTCGGTGTGGACGTTCACCCACTTGATCCCCGCGGCGTCCCACCCCTCGCCGGTCGCCGTCTCCTCGGCGACGTCCTCCTCGCGGACGTCGAGGTACGCGGGCATCGAGCGGAAGTCGCCGTTGTACTCCGGCAGGTCGATGTACGACTTCGCCGGCATCTTGGCGTTGCCGCGCTCGTAGGCCGTGAACGCGCCCCGAACCGCGTCGATGACACGGTCCGTCTCGGCGTTTTCCTCCACGTCGTCCGCGTTGAGGAGCAGCGTCTGCATGCCGCAGAATTTGCCGGCCGCTACTTAGTCCCTTCCGAACGCGCTCCGGTCGTCGGAATCACGACGGCGCGGAGGTCGTTGACGTTCGTTCCGGTCGGTCCGGTCCGGAGCAGCGCGCCCGCGGCGTCGAGCGCCGGATACGCGTCGCGGGCGTCGAGCGCGGCCGCCGCCGCGTCGCGGTCCAGTTCCTGGCCGTTCGGCGCTCCGGGGCCCGGCTCCCCGTCGTCGCCGACGAGCCGGTCGTCGACCAGCGCCCCCGCCGCGTCCGTGGCGCCGTCGATGCCGTCGGTGTCGACGCTCGCGGCGACGACGCCCTCGCCGTCGGCTCCCGCCCCGTCGAGTTCGAGCGCCGCCGACAGCGCGAACTCCTGGTTCGGCCCGCCTCGGCCGTGGTCGTCGCCGAGCGTGACCGTCACCTCGCCCGCCGAGAGGACGACGGCGGGCGGCTCGATCGGGTCGCCGACGGCCCGGCACTCCTCGGCGACCGCCGCGTGCGTCTTCGCCGCCTCTCGGGCCTCGCCCCGCACTCGCGAGGAGAGCACGAGCGGCTCGTACCCGTTCGCCGCGGCGACCGCTCGGGCGGCGTTCAGCGCCGTGCGCGCGTTCGCGACGACGCGAACGTCGACCCCGTCGAACGCGGCGTCTCCCGGCTTCGGCGTCTCCGCGACCGCGCCCCGGTCCCCCCGGTCGAGACGCTGCCGGACCGCCTCCGGCGCGTCGATCCCGTACCGATCGAGGACCGACAGCGCGTCCGCGAACGTCGTCGGATCGGGCGAGAATGGACCGCTCGCGATCACGCCGAGGTCGTCGCCGGTCACGTCGCTGATCGCGAGACCGAGCGCGTCGGCGGGCGCGACGGCCCGGGCGAGGCCGCCGCCTTTCACCGCCGAGAGGTGCTTGCGGACCGCGTTGATCTCGGCTATCGTCGCGCCGCTGGCGAGCAGCGCCTCGGTCGTTTCACGCAGGTCGTCGAGGTCGATCCCGGGCGCGGGCGCGGCCAAGAGCGCGCTCCCGCCGCCGGTGATCAGGCCGATCACGAGGTCGGACTCGCCGGCGTCGGCCGCGAGGGTCCGGACCCGTCGGGCGCTCTCGACGCCCGCCTCGCTCGGTGTCGGGTGGTCACCGGGGAGGACCGTAATCCGCTCCGTCTCGACCGGGTCGTCGGTGACGACGGCGCCGCCGTCGATCCGGTCGCCGAGCACCTCCTCCAGCGCGGCCGCGAAGTGGCCCGCCGCGTTTCCGGCGCCGACGACCACCGCGCGGTCGTACCGGTCGAGGTCGCGTGTCGTCGTCCCGCCGTTCACGTCCGAGGCGGTCAGCCGGTCGCGGTCCAGCGAGAGGGCGTCGGCGACGACCGCGGTGGGGTGGGCGGCCTCGATGCCCGCGACCACGCAGTCGAGCGCGAGTTCGCGCGCCGGGTCGGTCGCGTGTTGCTCGCGGTCGGCGACGGTCACGGAGCGATCGGCGTCGGGCGCGTCGGGCATCGTCTCTCGGTCGGTATGCGGCCCGTCGCGACAAGAGGGTTCGGTCGGACCGGAGCGCGGTCCGCCTCAGAGGATGTACCCGGCGGTCGAGAGGACGTAGTAGGCGGCCAGCAGCGCCGCGATGACGTACTGCCCGAGCGCGACGTCGCGCCCCTCGCCGATCGCGAGCTTGACGACCGGGTACGCGACGATGCCGGCCGCCAGCCCGTCGGCGATGGAGTAGGCGAACGGCATCACGGTGACCGTGAGCCCGGCGGAGACGGCCCACGCGGGGTCGGTCCAGTC
The DNA here is from genome assembly GCF_055389685.1 of Halorubrum ejinorense. Taxonomy (NCBI): domain Archaea; kingdom Methanobacteriati; phylum Methanobacteriota; class Halobacteria; order Halobacteriales; family Haloferacaceae; genus Halorubrum; species Halorubrum ejinorense. The sequence goes on along the minus strand of NZ_AP043777.1, from coordinate 3,135,366 downwards.
GACCTCGGTAAGCCCCTGAAGCATTATCACGCCGACGACGATCAGCGCGATGAACGAGGCGTACGCCGGGATGGCGGCGACGACGGGGATCACCACGAGCGACGCGAGAAAGAGCAGCGCGACGACCAGGGCGGTCAGCCCGGTGCGACCGCCCTCCTCGACGCCGGTCGACGACTCGATGTAGGTCGTCACCGTCGAGGTGCCGACGACCGCGCCGAATGTGGTGCCGACCGCGTCGGCCATCAGCGGCCGGTCCATGTCGGGTAAGTCGCCGTCCTCGTCGAGGAAGTCACCGAACTGCGAGACGCCGATGAGCGTCCCCGCGGTGTCGAAGAAGTCGACGAAAAAGAAGGTGAACACGACCAGCACGAAGGTGAGCGGGTCGACCCCGGAGAGCCCGTCGAGGAACGCCCCCGCCAGCGGCGTGATGTCGTACTGCGCCGACGGCAGGGTCTCGGGCGTGACCGCGCCGCGAGCGAACACGCCGCCGAGGGTGAGCGCCCACCCCGCGACCGCGGTGGTGAGGACGCCGAGGATGATGGCGCCGGTGACGTTCCGCGCCCACAGCACGAACGTGAGCACGAGCCCGAGCACGCCGAGGATCGCCCACGGGTTGGCGAAGACGCTCCCGAGCGCGACGAGCGTCGCCTCGTCGTTGACGACGATCTGGAGCTCCTGAAGCCCGATGAAAAGCAGGAACAGTCCGATACCGGCCCCGACCGCCCGCTTCACCGGTTCGGGGAACAGGCGGATCACGTACTCGCGAGCGCCGACCGCGGTCAGGAGCATGAACAGGACGCCCTCGACGAACACCGCGGCGAGCGCCGTCTGCCACGGAATTCCGAGTCCCAACACGACCGTGTACGCGAAGAAGGCGTTGAGCCCCAGCCCGGGGGCGAGCCCGAACGGGCGGTTGGCGTACAGCGCCATCACGGCCGTCGCGACCGCCGCCGAGAGGATCGTCGCGATGGCGATCATCTGGAACACCTCGCCCTGGCCGTACCCCTCTATCTGGATCGCCGCCGAGAGGATCGCGGGATTCACCACGATGATGTACGACATCGCGAGGAACGTCGTGAGCCCGGCGACCAGTTCGGTACGGACGTCCGACCCGTGCGACTCCACGTCGAACCGCGCAGCCAGCGTGTCTGAAAGCCCCATTGAACGCGTAGAGGTACCGGCGGATCGACTGATAAGCCTTGCTGAACGCCACGGCAGATGATCCACAAATACGGATCAAAAACGTCTACCGGACGGATTATTTCCCGATAATATGCTCGAACGTGGTTACTCGAACGTCGTCAGCGCCCCGACCGGCGCGTCGGTGATCGCTCGCGCGCGTTCCATCCCCTCGTCGCCGACGGCGATGAGCGCGAACACGCCGGTGACGTCCGCGTCGCCTTGGAGCGCGATGTCGAGCAGTAGCTCCTGGGTCTCGCCCGACCGGATCAGGTCGTCGACGACGAGGACGGTGTCCCCGGCGTCGATGGCGCTCGCGGGGAGGTAGTAGGTGAGTTCGATGCCGGACGCGAGCCGCTGGCGCGACTCGATGAACTCCTCGACGGCCGTCTCCTTCGACTTCTTCGCGTAGGCGAGGCGCGCGCCGAAGAAGGAGGCCATCGCCGCCCCCAGCGTGATCCCGTCGGTCGCGGCCGTCAACACCACGTCCGGGCGCTCGAACCCGAACGTCTCCGCCGCGACGGGCGCTACGAGGTCGAGGAACGACTGGTCGAAGACGACGCCGGAGTTGTCGACGTACCCCTCGTCGTCGAACTCGACGCGCGCGACCAGTTCGTCGGCCAGCGCCTCGCGGCCCACCGACTCGACGACCTCGCTCGCGCGGTCGGTGCCGGGCAGAACGTGGCCGTTCACGTACCGGTTCAGGTCGCCTGCGGGCAGCCCGGTCACCTCGGACAGCTCCTCGTACGTTCGCGTCTCCTTCAGCATCCGCAACACGGCGACCGCCTGCAACTGGAGGGCCGCCTTCTCTGCGCGATTCATAGCGATGATCGTGATCGCACAACTATGAATACGTCGAAGTCACACGAGCGTGGAATACCCACGTGTGTGGTTCTCACGCCTCGGGCGCGTCGAAGAAGACGGCGGGGTCGTCGATCGCGATCTCGACGTGGTCGCGGTCGTCGAGCGGACGCAGTCGGACGGTGAGCGTCCCCGCCGCCTCGGCGGCCGCCCGCAGCGAGGCGAGGTCGTCGCCCCCGAGGTAGGTGGGCACGCACAGCGCCACGCCCGCCGCCTCGTCGGTCGCGACCACCAACCGGTACGCGACCCCGCCGGCGGCGCCGGCGTACACGTCGACGCCGTCGATCGCGGCCTCGTCGACCGCGTCGAGCGCCGCGTCGAACTCCGACCCGGGCAACAGCACGTCGATCCGGGCGGCGTCCGCGACGGGGTTCACCTGCCCGGGGTGGCCAGCGATCGCGGTCCAGCCGCGCTCTCGGTACGCCGCCGCCGTCGACTCCGCGTCCTCCTCGACAGCGTCCCACCGCGGTCCGGGATCGGGTCCGTCCATACCGCTCGCCTACCGTCGGCGTCCCTACATAGGCGTCGGTTTTCGCTCGCGTCGGACTCGCCCGCACCGCACGCTCATCCCGTCGATTCGGCACCCCCTACTGTCAGCGGATCGCCAGCAGCGGACCCGAAGGGGGACGCGTCTGCCGGTAGGTTCATAACGCTCTGTCGTATGATATCGGCTATGCCTACTGACAACGATTCGCAGGTCGACAGGCGGACGGTGCTCAAGTACGCCGGAACGGCCGGCGCGGTCGGCCTCGCTGGCTGTGCCGGAAACGGCGGCGACGGCGGCGACTCCTTCGAACTCGGCGTCACCATGGGCCAGATGGACTCCGGGCTCGACCCGCAGGACCACGCCGAGACGAACACCGAGATCATCGTCGGCCAGCTGTACGAAGGACTCCTCGACCGCGACAAGCAGGGGGGAATCATCGCCGGCCTCGCGGACGAGTGGGAGCGCACCGACGACGGCAGCGTCCGGTTCATGCTCCGGGACGGCCTCACCTTCCACAACGGCGACGAGGTCACCGCCGAGGACGTTCGGTTCAGCATCCGCCGGATCGTCTTCGAGGACGTCGGCATCGCCAGCCCGCAGTCGAACGACCTCGGCTCGGTTACGGAGGTCGCGACCGGCGACGGCGAGGTGACGGTCTCCTTCGAGGGGTACAACCCGATCGCCTTCCAGCTGTTCGCGACGAACGGCCCCGTCATGCAGCAGTCGTGGGTCGAGGAGAACGGCAGCGACTACATCAACCGGAACGCCAACGGGACGGGACCGTTCCGCCTCAGCGAGTACGAGTCGGGCAACCAGGTCGTCTACGAGCCGAACGAGGAGTACTGGGACGGCGCTCCCGCGGTCGACGAACTCACGATGAGCGCCTCCAGCGAGTCGAGCACGCGGGTCAACCAGCTGCTCGCCGAGGAGACGGACATCGTGACGAACGTGCCGCCGAACGAGGTCTCTCGGGTGAACAGTTCCGACGTCGCGACGATCAACTCCGTTCCGAGCGCGCGGATCATCTTCCTCCAGATGCGGTACGACGTGGAGCCGTTCTCCAGCCAGCAGTTCCGGCAGGCGATGAACCACGCGGTCGACGTCGAGAGCATCATCGAGAACGTCCTCAACGGCTTCGGCAACATCACCGGACAGCCGACCCTCGACGGCCACGTCGGCTACAACCCCGACATCGAGCCGTACCCGTACGACCCCGAGGAGGCCGAGCGCCTCGTCGAGGAGTCCGGTCACGCCGGCGTCGAGATCACGCTGGAAACGCCGATCGGACGCTACCTCCGCGACGTTCAGATCGCGCAGGCGGCGGCGAACCAGATCGACTCGCTGTCGAACGTCTCCTGTGAGGTCGAACAGCGCGAGTTCTCCTCGCTCGTTCAGGACGTCACCGCGCCGGACATCGAGGACCGCCCGCACTTCAACCTCCTCGGCTGGGGGAACGGCGAGTTCGACGGCAGCCAGACGCTGACGCCGCTGCTCTCGTCGAGCGGCGCGCTCACCGTGCTGGAAAACGAGGAGCTCGACGGACTGCTCACGGACGCCGAGGCGACCGAGGACCCCGACGAGCGCGTCGGGATCCTCCAGGAGGCGAACCAGCTCGCTCACGACCTGGCGCCGTGGGTGTTCATGCACCAGCAGTTCAGCGTCTACGGCGTCTCGAACGAGATCTCGTGGGAGCCGCGGGCCGACGAGTTCATCGACCCGGACACCGCCACGCAACAGTAACGCGACCGCCATCTCCCCACATCCGTATTAATGTCATTCGGCAGATTCGTACTCAAAAGAAGCCTCCAAGGAGTCGGCGTCGTCTGGGGCGTCGTCACCGTCGTGTTCGCGCTCCGATTCGTCACGCCCGGGAGCCCGATCAACGCGGTCTCGCCGCTCGACGCCTCACAGGAGACGCGACAGGCGATCGCGGCCGAACTCGGCCTCGACCAGCCGCTGTACGTCCAGTACGGCCAGTACGTCTTCGACCTGCTTCAGGGCGACATGGGCCAGTCGTACATCCGCGGACAGGAGGTCACGACGCTCGTGTTCGAACGCCTTCCCGCCACCGTGGAGCTCGCCGTCGCCGCCAGCGTCGTGGCCATCGCGCTCGCCATTCCGCTCGGCGTGATCAGCGCGACCCGCCGCAACGAGCCGGTCGACTACGGGGCGACGCTCCTGTCGCTCGGCGGCATCTCGACGCCGAACTTCTGGCTCGGGATCATGCTCATCCTGATCTTCGCCGTGGAGTTCAACGTGTTCAACACCAGCGGCCGCGGGGTCGACGTTGGCGACGTGGCGCTGTCGGTGATCAACGCCGAGCCGTTCGTCGGGACGCTGGTGGCGTGGCTCGCGTACATCACGCTGCCCGCGATCGCTCTCGGCACCTACTTCATGGCCCTCATCACCCGGCTGACGCGGTCGGGGATGCTGGACGAACTCAGCAAGGGCTACGTTCAGGCCGCGCGCGCCAAGGGGCTCCCGCGGACGCTGATCCGGTACAAACACGCGCTCCGGAACACCCTCATCCCCGTGATCACCGTGCTCGGGCTCCAGCTCGGGACGCTGATCGGCGGGGCCGTGATCACCGAGGCGGTGTTCTCGTGGCCGGGGCTCGGGACGCTGGTCATCGAGAGCATCAACCAGCGCGACTGGCCGGCGCTCCAGGGGAGTCTCATCGTCATCGGGACGAGTTTCGTCCTCGTCAACATCCTCGTCGACGTGGTGTACGCCTACCTCGACCCCGAGGTGGTGACTGACTAATATGGTCTCTTCACGTGTCATACGCAATCTCAAAAAGGAGTTCAGAGGGAGCGGGCTGGCGAAGCTCGGGCTGGCGCTGGTGGTCGTCATCGTGTTGACCGCCGTGTTCGCCCCCTTCGTCGCGCCCCACGATCCGACAGACCAACAGCTCGACCAGAGCGAGTTGCCGCCGGTCGGCTTCTCGCAGACGGAGGAGCGGACCTCCTCGCAGATGGTCGACGGCGAGATCCAGACGGTCACCGAGACCGTCGAGATCACCCCCGACCCCGACCACGTGTTCGGCACCGACGGGCTCGGCCGCGACATGTTCTCGCGGGTGGTGTACGGCGCCCGGACGTCGCTCGTCGTCGGGGTGCTCGGCACCCTGTTTGCGGCGTCGATCGGCGTGCCGGTCGGCTTACTCGCCGGCTACCACCGCGGGCGCGTCGACGACGCGCTGATGCGGATCGCCGACATCAGCCTCGCGTTCCCGTCGCTGGTGTTAGCGGTCGCGCTGATCGGACTGTGGGGCCGCGCGGCGGTGAACGTCCCCGATCCGTTCGTCGTCGCGGGGCTCGCGCCGGAGATGCCTGAGAGCTTCGTGCTACCGATAACCGTGGTGATCGTCGTCGGCCTCGTCAACTGGGTGTGGTTCGCCCGCGTCGCCCGCGGGGAGGCGCTCTCCCTGCGCGGGCAGGAGTACGTGAAGGCGTCTCGCGCGCTCGGCGCCAGCGACAACGCGATCATCCTCCGGCACGTCCTGCCGAACGCGATCACGCCGATCATCGTCCTCGGGACGGTGCAGGTGGCCGCGATCATCCTCTTGGAGAGCTCGCTGTCGTTCCTCGGCTTCTCCGGGACGACGCTGTCGTGGGGCTTCGACATCGCGCAGGGGCGCGACTACGTCTCCTCGGGCCAGTGGTGGATCGCCTCCATCCCCGGGCTCGCTATCATGCTGTCGGTGATCGGGATCAACCTGCTCGGCGACTGGCTGCGTGACGCCTTAGACCCCGGTATCGAGGGCGAGGGGGGTGCCGCATGAGCGACGCCGAGCGGACGGGTGACGGTCCGGCGGCCGGCGACGCCGCCGCGGCCGCGGAGGCCGGCGGAACCGGCGACGCGACGCCGACCGGAACGCCCGGGGTCGACGACGTGCTGTCGGTGCGGGACCTCTCGACGCGCTTTTTCACCGAGGAGGGCCAGATCAACGCGGTCGAGTCGGTGTCGTTCGACCTCCGGGAAGACGAGATTCTCGGCGTCGTCGGCGAGTCCGGCTCCGGCAAGTCGGTGACCGCGCTGTCGCTCGTCGACCTCGTCGAGACCCCCGGCCGGGTCACCGCCGGCGAGGTGTGGTACCGCGACCCCGACCTCGCGGAGGAGTTCCGCGGCACGGACGGGGTTCACGTCGACGGAGACCACGTCGACCTCCGGACCGTGCCGCCGAGGGTCCGCCGGTCGCTGCGCGGCCCCTCGTTCAGCGTCATCTTCCAGGACCCGATGAGCAGCTTCAACCCCTCGATCACGGTCGGCGAGCAGATCGCCGAGGCGGTCGAGGTCCAGCGTCGGGCGCGGGCGAACCCCCGCTCGACGCGGTCGCGGACGCAGGGGTACGGGCTCGGGAAGTACCTGCTCGACGGGATCGTTCCCGGCCGCGACTACACGAGCGAGGAGAGCATGGAGCGCGCGGTCGACCTGCTCGGACAGGTCGGGATCCCCGACCCCGAGGAGCGCGTCGACGAGTACCCGGGTCAGTTCTCCGGCGGGATGCTCCAGCGCGCGATGATCGCGCAGGCGCTCGCCGGCGAGCCGGACGTGCTCATCGCCGACGAGCCGACGACCGCGCTCGACGTGACGATCCAGGCGCAGATCCTGAACCTGCTGAAAGAGATCCAAGCGGACCGCGGGATGAGCATCGTGCTCATCACCCACGACCTGGGCGTGATAGCCGAGATGTGCGACCGCGTCTGCGTGATGTACGCCGGCGAGGTCGTCGAGCGCGGCACGCTCGAATCGGTGTTCGAAGACACCGTCCACCCGTACACGCGGGGCCTGCTCGGCTCGATCCCCGACGTGGACGACCCGCGGGCGCGGCTCGAACCGATCGCGGGCAACGTCCCGAGCCTGATCGATTCCGAGATGGACGACCGGTGTTACTTCGCGGACCGGTGTCCGAAGGCGATGGACGCGTGTCTCGACAAGCCGGCCGAGGCGACCGTCGACGCCGCGGCCGACCACGGCGCCAAGTGCGTCCTCGCGGACCGCGAGTACGACTCGCTCGACGCGCTCCCGGACGACTACTTCGGTGACGGCTCCGGCCGCGCCGACGCCGCGGCCGACGGGGGTGCGGGCGAATGAGCGACCCCCTGCTCTCCGTCGACGGGCTGAAGAAGTACTACGCCGACGACCCGTCGCTCGTCGACCGCCTGCTCGGCGAGGAGTCGGCGAGCGTGAAGGCGGTCGACGGCGTCTCCTTCGACGTGCGAGAGGGCGAGACGCTGGGGTTGGTCGGCGAGTCCGGCTGCGGGAAGTCGACCACCGGCGAGACGGTGTTACGACTCCGCGAGCCCACCGCCGGCGAGGTCAGCTTCGACGGCGAGGACGTCCGCGGCATGACCGACAGCCAACTGACGCAGTTCCGGCGGCGCGCGCAGATCGTGTTCCAGGACCCGTTCTCCAGTCTCGACCCCCGGATGACCACCGGCGACATCATCACGGAGGGGCTCCGGATCCACGACATCGCCGACCGGGACCAGCGGCGCGAGACGGCTCGCGACCTGCTCGAGCGGGTCGGCCTCTCGGCCGACCAGATCGACCGGTACCCGCACGAGTTCTCCGGCGGCCAGCGACAGCGGGTCGGGATCGCCCGAGCGCTCGCCTTAGACCCCGACTTCGTCGTCCTCGACGAGCCGGTATCGGCGCTCGACGTCTCCGTTCAGGCGCAGATCCTGAACCTCTTGGAGGACCTCCAGGAGGACTTCGGGCTCACGTTCCTGTTCATCGCGCACAACCTCGGCGTGGTCCGACACGTCTGTGACCGCGTCGCGGTGATGTACCTCGGCGAGATAGTCGAGATCGGTCCGGTCGAGGAGATATTCGACGACCCCGCGCACCCGTACACGCAGGCGCTGTTGTCGAGCGTCCCTCGCGCGAGCACGGACGCCCGCGAGGAGGAGTTCACCACCCTCCGGGGCGACGTTCCCTCGCCGCGTAACCCGCCCGCGGGCTGTCGGTTCCACACCCGCTGTCCGGAGGCCCGCGCGGCCTGCCGGGAGTCGTCGCCCCCGGCGTACGACGTCGGCGACGGCCGGACGGCGACCTGCTTCCGCTCGGACGACGACCACGCGTACTGGGACAGCGAGCCCATCGGCGAGAACGCCGTCGAGAACCCCGCGGACGACTGAGCGACGCCGCGGCGACCGCGCTGATTCCTTTATGTATTCCGGGGCGAACCAGTTCGCTCGTCGTCTCTCGGATCGGGAAGCCGCGACCCGGTTATGGCTCCCGTTCCCCTCGGTCGAACCATGACGCACCGTGACTCCGGCTCCGACGGCGGCTTCGCGCGGCGAACCATCCTTCAGGCTGCGGGCCTCTCGGGCGTCGCCGGACTGGCCGGCTGTCTGAGCGACGCGGCGACCACCGCGGCGAACGGTCCCGACGACGCCGGCGCGACGGAGCGCGACGGACCGGCCCTCCCCGAGACCCGGTCCCCGGAGGTCGTCGACCTCGACGAGCGCGGGCGCGAGGTGACGCTGCGCTCGGTCCACGCCCGCCACCCGGCCCACCCCGGGAGTTCGCTCGGCGGCCCGGTCGAGATGCCGGTGACGTGGGCCTTCCAGGCCGACGACGGGACGCCGAGCGTCCCCGGGCCGGTCCTCCGGGCGACCGAGGGCGACGACCTGTCGATCACGCTCGATAACACCGACGGCGAGATGCCCCACACGCTCCACTTCCACGGCGTCTCGAAGTCGTGGAAGGACGACGGCGTCCCGTCGACGACGGGGCTCACCGTGATGCCCGGCGAGAAGCACACCTACGAGATCGGCGCCGACGTGCCCGGCACCCACCTCTACCACTGCCATTTCAACACTCCGATGCACATGGACATGGGGATGTACGGGATTCTCCGTATCGACCCCGAGGGGTACGAGGAAGCCGACGTCGAGCGGTTCATGACCCTGAAAGACTGGGACACCCGACTCTCCCGGTCGTACGGCGGCGAGGACGCGAGCTACGACGTCCAGGACCGCCGCCCCGACGCGTTCACGATCAACGGCCGCGTCGCGCCGTACACGCTCAACCCGGACCACGGCTCACCGATCGTCGTCAGCGAGGGCGACACGGTGCGGCTCCACCTGGTCAACGCCGGGTTCATGTCGCACCCGATGCACACCCACAACCACCGGTTCCGCACCGTCGAGAAGGACGGCGCCGCCTACCCCGAGGTGATGCAACTCCCCGAGGACGTGGTGAACGTCGCGCCAGCCGAGCGGTACACGGTCGAGTTCGAGGCGAACGCGGACCCCGGGATATACCCGATGCACTGCCACAAGGTCGACCACGTTCAAAACGACGGCTTCTACCCCGGCGGGATGCTCACCGCCATCGTCTACGAGGGGGCGATGGGGACCGACGTGTTCGCGGACCTCATGGAGAAGGCGGGCTACGATATCTGAGCCCCGGGCGACACCGACCGCGAGATCGCCTCTCTCCCCTTACCGCTCGCGGACGACGACGAACTCGGCCAGGTCGCGGAGGTACTCTATCGCCTCGGTCTCGGGCGGGTCGGCGTCGTCGAGGGCGGCCAGCGCGCGCTCGGACTCCGTCCGGGCGCGTTCGTTGATCTCCTCGGGCGACAGCGACGTGACCTGAAGCACGGAGGGGCGGTCCATCTCGGCGTCCTGTCCGGTCGGCTTGCCGAGGTCGTCGGCGTCGGCGGTCGCGTCCAGTACGTCGTCGCGCATCTGGAAGGCGACGCCGACGCGCTCGGCGTACTCGCCGAACGAGTCGATCGCGTGGGGCTCCGCGCCGCCCGCGACCGCGCCCAGCTCGGCGGCGGCGCGGAACAGCGCGCCCGTCTTCCGGCGGGCTAACTCCATGTACTCGGCCTCGTTGGTCGGGCGGGCGGCCAGCTCCGTCGCCTCGCCCTCGCCGAGTTCGACCATCGCCTCGGCGACGGTCCGCATCGCGCGGGGGTGAGTCGAGAACAGCGCGAACGCCTCCCCGAGGAGACCGTCGCTGGCGATGATCGCCGGGCCGTAGCCGAACTCCGCCCAGGCGGCCGCGGTGCCGCGCCGGACCTCCGAGCGGTCGATGATGTCGTCGATGACGAGCGAGGCGTTGTGGACGAACTCGATGCCGGCCGCGAAGTCCACCGCCTGCTCCGGGTCGCCGTCGAACGCCTCGCAGGCGAGGACGGTCACCGCGGGGCGGACCCGCTTCCCGCCCGCGAGGACGACGTGGCCGACCTCCTCGGACAGCTCGTCGGGCTCGACGTCGTCGATGACCGCCTCGATCCGGTCTTCGACCAGCCCGACCCGACGCTGCAAGTACTCCATCTACCGCCCGGAGGAACCCGGCGCGCAAAGGCCTAACGGAACGCCCTCCGGAGGGGATTCGGACGACTGCGACGACGTTATCTCGCGCGCAAGTACTGTGGTGGCGCGTGCCTCCGAGCGCCCCTCGTGCGCGAGGGGCACGCGCGAGGGAGTCGCGGCCGCTTTTAAGCGGCCGTGACGAGGCTGGGGAGGTGTGAGGTGCGGTTGCTGTGCGGGGTGGGACTCAACGGGGAGCCGGGTGGACGAAGCCCGGCGACGGGAGCACCGCAGCGAGCAACGCGAGCGAGGAGCGCACCGAGCCGCGCGAGTCCTCCCGGCTGGGGCTTCGGCGGTGGTCGCCGTCGATCCGTTCTCAACTATGTATCACCGATTGACCGCCAGAACGGGAACCATCGGCGCCGCCCGCTCCTATTTATAAACCGCGCTGAACGCCCAACTGCCCTTTACAAGCAACTCACGCCCAGAACGACCGTCTACTGAAACCGGACGCCGAGGTCGTGAAGGCCGTCGTTGTTGCTGGAGACGTTGATGAGAAGCGGCGTGAGCCCCTCGATTTCGGGTGCGTTGGCGAGGCCACCGGCGTCGAGCGCCCGCAGCCCGTCGACCCCCTCGGCGACGTCGGCGACGGTCGTCTTCGCGTCGTCGTCGTCGCCGATCACGAGGGTGTCGACCCCGAGGTCCGCGTCGAGGTTCGCGAGCCGCGCGGCCGCGAGGTTGTGGAACGCGCCGACGACGGCGACGCCCTCGGGCGCCGCGTCGGCGGCGATCTTCGTCACCGAGCCCGCGCCGGGCTTGTGGTAGTGGAACCCCTCGTCGTCGCGTTTCATCCCCGTCGCGGGCGAGACCAGGACGTCGCCGTCCTCCAGCGACTCCGCCACCGCCTCCACGGTGTCGCCGACGTGGTACGGCGGGACCGCTAAGACGACGATCCGGGCGTCGGCGGCGACCGCGGCGTTCTCCCCGCCGGTCACCGCGGCGTCGAGCCCGCGGCTGTCGAGTTCGGTGGTGTACTCTTCCGCCTTGTTCTCCGCCCTCTCCGCGTCCCGAGAGCCGATCGCGATCCGGTGTGGCGTGTCGGCCGCCAGCCGGAGCGCGAGCCCCTCACCGATGTCCCCGGTGCCGCCCAAGATGGCGATTTCCATACGATCCGTGGGGTCGCTCGCGTCTTAGGGGTTGCGTGACCGGCCGTCCTCGCCACGGTCCGAAGCCGGGAACACCCACCGAGCGCGCGGCGGCGACGCCGGTTCGGCGTGAGAGCGCCCTCCCCGACGCACCGGTTCAAGTGCGTCGACCGCCTACTGCGTCCATGACCGACGCCCCGTCGCTCGCGCTGCGCTACGTCGCCTGCGACGCCTGCGACACGGTGTTCGCGCGGCCCGACGATCCCGACGAACCGACCGCCTGCGATCGGTGCGGCGCCAGCCCCCTCCGCGAGCTCTCCGGGGTCCGGGGACCGGACGCGTACTTCGCGCCCTGAGTTCGGGCCGCGGACCTCGGCGCCCCGGCGGAGCCGTCACCGCCGCCGACTCACCGCAGGTCGTCCATCTCCAGCTCTCCGGCCGCGATCGCTCGCAGCTCCTCGTCTGAGAGGCGGTCGATCACGAACTCGGGCATTCCCTCCGGAAGCCCCGCCGGAACCGATCGACCACCGCCCTCCCCCGTCGCTCGGTTCCCGCGGTCCGGCCCCGTCACTCGCCGTCCGCCGTCCGTCAGGGACGCCGCGCGGGACCCGCCGTCGCCGCCGTCGCCGCCGTCGACGGCCAACCGACGAACGGTCCGTTCGACCGCCTCGACCGCCGCCGACTGGCGCTCGCTTTCGTCGGCCAGCTCCTGCATCCGCTCGCTGATCCGGTTCGACTGGTCGACCACCCCGTCGATCGTCGCGGCGATCTCCTCGGCGGCGGCGGCCTGCTCGTCGGTCACGTCGGAGACCTCGTCGATCCCGTCGGCCGTCTCCGTCACCGCCTCGGCGATGTCGGTGAGGTTCTCCGTCGCGTCGGCGACGCGCTCGCTCCCCTCGTCGACTCGCACCGTCGTCTCGGAGAGGCTCTCGACCGTCTCCTCGGTGTCGGTGCGGATGCCGTCGACCATCGACTCGATGTCGGCCGCGTGCCCCTGTGACTCCTCCGCGAGCGACTTGATCTCGTCGGCGACGACGCCGAATCCGGCACCCGCGTCGCCGGCCCGCGCCGCCTCGATCGAGGCGTTCAGGGCGAGCAGGTTCGTCTGGTCGGCGATGCCGTTGATCGCGTCGACGAACTCGTCGATCTCTTCGACCCGCTCTTGGAGCGTCTCGACGTCCTCCGCGACCTCGTCGACGGCGGCGCCGATGTCGTCCATGGCCGACGCGGCGTCGTCGGCCGCCTCCCGACCGTCCTCCGCGAGCGTCTCCGCCCGGCCGCTCGTCCGCTCGACCTCGTCGGCGGTCGACGCCACCTCCTCGACCGTCGCCGAGAGGTTCGCCACCTCCGAGGAGATCTCGGCGACCCGCTCCGACTGGTCCTCCGCCGCCTCGCCGACCTCGGCGGCGCTGTCGGCGACGTCGCTCGCCGACTCGCGGAGGTCGCCGATCGGCTCTTTGACCTCGTCTTCCACCTCCGCCATCAGTCGCTCGTTCTCCTCGACGGCCTCCGAGAGCTTCTGGCTGTACGAGTGGATGTACGTGTCCGTGACGACCTGCATGTCGAGATTGACGATCCGGAGGACTGAGAGCAGGTCCTCGATCGCGTCGTCGACCTCCTCTTCGACCGCCGTCGCGGTCGCGTCGTCGACCGTCTCCCCGGCCGCGTCGGGGGCCAGCCGGTCGGTGAGCGAATCGACGAGGCGGTCGCCGATGAGCGGCAGGATGAGGTCGTAGTACACGCCGTACTGACCGAGGTAGTGTTTCATCGGCATCTCCAGCATGTCGTGGATCTTGCCGATCCGCGCCCGGTCCTCGAAGTACTCCTCGCCGTACTCGCCTTCCGCGAGGGTCACCAGGTACGCCGACTGCGTCCGCTTGAGCCGTTCGATCCCCTTCTCGGACCGCCCGATCACGTCGACCGTCTGCTGGTGGCCGGTGAGGTTCTCGTAGAAGTCGTCGGCGATCCGGTCCGCGTTCTCCGCGAACGCCTCCTCGTACCGGCCCAGTCGCCGCTCGTCGTCCTCGTCGAAGCCGATGAACTCCTTCCGCCACGCGATCTCGTCCGCGTCGAGTCCGATCTCCTCGACCAACTCGCCGGCGTCGAGCCCGTCGTTTAATCCGCCCTGGCCGAAGTCCTCTCGGCCGTACTCTCCAGATGTAGCCATACCGGAGCCTCTCCGCTTGGGTTATATAAACGATAACTCCCGCCTCTCACGAGTGATACCGAACCCCGCGGCGTCGGGTGATCCGTCGCCGCAGTCGGGCGGAACTCGTCGCCGATCGCGGCAGCGGCGACGGCCGTTCAGTCCGCGCCGGCCCCGTCGCTCTCCGCGGTCGCGTCACCCTCGGGCGCCGGCTCGACCGCGACCGCCGAGTGCTTGAACTCGGGGATCTTCGCCGCCGGATCGAGCGTACCGCCGGTGAGGGCGTTCGCGAGCGGCTCCGCGTAGTGGAACGTACAGAACGCGACGCCCTCGCGGACCGCCGGCGTCACCTCGGCCGCGACCTCGACGCTGCCGCGCTCGTTCGAGACGGTCACCCGGTCGCCGTCCTCGATCCCGCGCTCGGCCGCGTCGCTCGGGTGGACCCGGAGGGCGTCCTCGCCCCGCATCGCCATCAGGCGGTCCGAGCGCCGGCTGAGCGCCCCGCTGTTGAAGTGCTGGAGCACGCGGCCGGTCGTCAGGGTCAGCTCGTCCGCGTCGAGGTCGTCGACGGGCGGGACGGGGTCGACGACCGCGAGCGGGGCGGTGCGCTCGCCCGTCGCGAACGTGTCCGCGTGCAACACCTCGGTGCCGGTCCCGTCGCGCTCCGAGAACGGCCACCGCTGGTAGCCGTCGCCGATCCCCTCGTAGCTCATCCCCTCGTAGATGGGCGCGACGCGCGTCAGCTCGTCGAACGCCGCCTCTGGTCCCTCGTAGTCGAACGCATCCGGGCGGTCCGTGAGCCGCCGGCCGAGGCCGGCGAGGATCTCGAAGTCGCGCCGCGCGTTCCCGGGCAGGTCGGCGTTCGGCCGCATCCGCATCACGCGCCGGTCGGTGTTCGTCACGGTGCCGGACTTCTCGGCCCACGCGCTCCCGGGGAGGACCACGTCCGCGTGCGCCGCCGTCCGCGTCTCGAACAGGTCGATCACCACGCAGAAGTCGAGCTCGTCGAACGCCGACGCGACCGCGGTCGCGTCCGGCTCGGTGACCGCCGGGTTCTCGCCGAAGACGACCGCGGCGCGCACCTCGTCGCCGAAGCGGTGGGTCGCCTCCACCTCGGTGAGTCCGGGCTCCGCCGGCGGCTCGACGCCCCACTCGGCCGCGACGCGTTCCCGGGCGGCCGCGTCCGTCACGGGCTCGTAGCCGGGGAGGACGCTCGGCAGTCCTCCCACGTCGCTGGCGCCCTGGACGTTGTTCTGCCCCCGCAGCGGATTCACGCCCGTCCCGGGGCGGCCGATGTTGCCGGTCAGCAGCGCGAGGTTGAGCAGGGCGTGGACGTTGTCGGTGCCGCACCGGTGCTGGCTCGTCCCCATCCCGGTCACGATCGCGGCGCGGTCCGCCCCGCCGTACGCCCGCGCCGCCTCCCGGATCACCCCGGGGTCGACGCCGGCCGCCTCGGCGCTCGCCGCGACGTCGACGTCGGCGAGGTGCTCGCGCAGCCGATCGAAACCGGTCGTCCGCTCCGCGAGGAACGCCTCGTCGACGAGCCCCTCCTCGGTCAGGACGGCGGCGATCGCGTTCAACAGCTGGATGTCGGTGCCGGGCCGCAGCGGGAGGTGGACGTCGGCTGCCTCGGTCGTGTCGTTCGCGCGCGGGTCGACGTGGACGAGCGTCGCGCCGTCGCGGACCGCCGGGAGGACGTACGAGCGGAACGCCACCGGGTGCTGTTCGGCCGGGTTCGCCCCGTTGACGAAGATACAGTCGGCCTCCCCGAGGTCGTCTAAGGTGTTCGTCATCGCGCCGGCGCCGAACCGCTCGCTCATCGCGGCGACGGTCGAGGCGTGGCAGAGCCGCGCGCAGTTGTCCACGTTGTTCGTCCCGAGGACGCGCGCGAGCTTCTGGAGGACGTAGTTCTCCTCGTTCGTACAGTTCGAGGAGGCGAAGAACTGGACGGCGTCGGGTCCGTGTTCGTCGACCACGTCCCCGATCCCGCTCGCGACGCGGTCGAGCGCCTCCTCCCACGGCGCCGTGACGAAGCGGCCGTTGTGGCGGACGAGCGGCTCCGTCAAGCGGTCGTCGTGGTCCACGACGTCGAACGCGGCCGCCCCCTTCGGGCAGATCTCCCCGCGGTCGTTCACCGGTCCCTCGACCCCGGTCGCACTTCCGCGCCCGGCGTACTCGATGCTACAGCCGACGCCGCAGAACGGACAGACCGTGGGGTTCGACTCGAAGCGTCGCTCGGTCGTCTCGGTCGGGTCGGTCATCACGTCGGCGTAGGGGTTCGACGCCCCTCCGAACACCACCGGCGTAGCGTGGTGTTTTAACCCATTCCGCCGTCCGCGGTCCCGCTCTCACGCCGTTCGCCGACGCCCGGCCGCCGTCGAAGCGCCCGTCGCCGCGCCGGTCGTCACCCGGTCACGGCGCCGCTCCCCGTCGGCGCGAGCAGCCGGCCCAGCGAGCGGAGGCCCGCGGTCACGAGGCAGGCGGCGAACGCGATCGTGCCGAGCTTCCCGCCGAACCCGACGAAGTACGGCGCCGCGCCGACGAACCCGACGCCCGCGGTCCCGCCGGCCAGTAGCGTCGCTCCGGGTGTCGAGATCCGCTCTTCGGTGGCCATCCCGACGAACGACGCGCAGAAGGCGACGGTCGCGACCGCGTCGCCGCCGGCGAACAGCGGCGGACAGACGGTCCCGGCGACGAGGCCGACGACCGCGGAGCCGACGACCGGCCCGTGGCCGAGCCGGACGCTCACGGCGAACGTCACGAGCGCGGCGACGGCCGCCGCGGCGACGAGCCCCGCCGCCGCGGTCGGCTCCGGGACCGTCCCCGTCCCCGGGGCGAGCCCGCCGAGCGCGGCCACCGACAGGCAGCCGACGAACGCGGCGGTCCCGAGTTTCCCGCCGAACCCGTTGAACGCGCGCTTCGCGGCCACGAAGGCGACGGCGGCCGCGGCGCCGGCGGCGGCCACCGACCCGAGGTCGGCGCCGGCCGCCGGGGTCGCCATCCCGACGAACGAGCCGCAGTACGCGGGGGCGCCGTACGTCGCCGAGATGAGGTACGCGCAGAGCCCGACGAGCGCGGACGCCACGACCGGCCCGACCCCGGCCCCGACCGAGAGGGCGTACGTGACCGGCGCCCCGGCGGCCACGGCGGCCGCGTTGCCGAGGTCGGTCCGCGTGACCCGGAAGCCGTCCGTCCGCAGCGCGTCCCGCGTCTCCCTCGCGGCGGTGTACCCGAAGCCGGTCCCCGCGAGCGCGGCGAGGAGGGCGCCGAGGAACGGCCCGGCGTCGCCGCTCGGTCCCGTCGTCAGGCCCCCGCCGTCACCGACCGCCAGCCCGGCGGCCGCCGCGGCGACCATCCCGGCCCCGGCGGCGGCCAAGCCGATCGCCCCGACGGCGTGAATCGCTCGTTTCACGGCCGCGACTCCGGACCGCGGACCGATACGGACCGACCCTCAGTACTGCGGGTGTTCTCGGTCGGACCCGGCGGCGCGTCCCCCTGTCGGGGATCAGGCCTTTGTGTCCGTCATCCTAACCCCGATCCGATGGCATCCGGAGGAGAGCCCCCGGCCGACGGCGCCGACGCCGCGCCCGACGGCGTCCGCGCGGGCGTCGCGATTCACGGGACGAGCAACTGCCCGGTCGTCGCCGCCTCGACCGCCCACGACGGCCCGATCACGGGCGTCACTTGGACCCACGCGGGCGACACGCACACCGAGGAGTTCCGCGCCCGCGACCCCGACGCGGTCGACCGCGCCGAGGGCGTGCCCGCGCCCGCGTCCGTCGTCGACCTCGGCGACGAGCGGGTGTACCGGTACGACCGTCCGCGCGACGGCGAGTGCGCCTGCCGGATCATCGAGGAGCTCGACTGTCCGATCGCCGACGCCCGCGCCGAGGACGGCGTCCTGATCCTCACGCTTCACCTCCCCGACCTCGAACGCCTCCGGGACATCGTTTCGGCGCTCGACGGGACGTCGGAGCGCGTCGAGGTCCGCTACCTCGTCCACGGCGCGTCGCGCGGCGACGGGGTGTCCGATCGGACGCTCGTCGACCGCGGTCGGCTCACCGACCGCCAGTGTGAGGTGTTGCGGACCGCCTATCGGATGGGCTACTTCGAGCGCCCGCGCGACGCCAACGCGAGGGCGGTCGCCGACGCGCTCGATATCTCCCCCTCGACGTTCGCCGAGCACCTCGCGACGGCACAGCGGAAGCTGCTAGAGGAGACGCTCGCCGCGAACTGACCCGTTCTACCGGCCCCGTTGAAATCCGTGAGAACTGATGGGACCGGTGTGCGAGATACTGCGGATGTAGTCAGCGGCGGCCCAGCGGTCATTCCACGCGATCGCCGGTGACGACCTCGGTCATAATGGAGCGCGTCTCCGGCGGGGAGTCACGGCGCTCATCGTCGGAGCTCATCGCTTCCCCGCGAGAGATCGGGACGCAGTACCGGAAGACGGATCTCGAGACTATCGGCTGGCGACGGTAGTCCCTATCTCTCCTCGGCCAGTAGCTTGGAAATCGCGCTGGCCGCGTCCTCGAAGGCGTTGACGTCCATGCTATCTGCGGTAAAGAGGACGCCCGCATCACCCTGAAGGATCCGGATCACGAACCCGTTTTCGTGAAATCGGACGGTGAATTCATACGGGCCGATATCCGGTCCGCCTCCCATGCGAGCGATGGTTGTCCGGATCGGTCGCTCCGCAAACCCGGTGCGTTCGAACTCGACGAGTTGCGACTTGGCCTCTCTCGCAGTGTCGATCGAATCGTAGAGATCCTGCCGTCTGTAGAGGAGATCAAACGATGACGGGGTGAAATACACCACGGCCCGGAGGGTGTCTCCGAGGCTCGTTCGAGCCGCACTGACGATACCGTCGGCCCGCTCCTCGCTGATATCGGTTTCAAATGTCATTTTATCTACTGATAGGGATATAGGCGTGCCATCGTATCAAACGTTTCGGCAAAAGTACGCGGACTCAGTTACCAGTCTTTGGCCAAAACCGGAGACAAGCCCACGCGTATTGGATAATATCGATCCCATAAGACGCTATGCCCGCCCGCGTATCGACCGATCGAAGCGACCGTGCGCAGACCGACTCCCCGTTCAACACGCGCTCTCTATTCAGCACGGCTCCAAGAACAGATCAGCGGTTGAGAGCTTCAACAGAGCCGTTCTACTCTGCCCTCCCCCACTCTGTGCTACAATACTCTACCCTACTCTTTCGCGTCGGGAGACGGACCGCTCGATCCCCCGAGTTCGACGGAACCGCCGAGGCCGACGGCGGTCAGGTCGACGTGTTCCGCGACGAGGTCGGCCGCGCGGTCGTACGGCGACCGCGCCGTCGACGCCGCGGTCGGCCGCTCCCGGCCGGCGCTTGCGAAGACCGTCTCGACGAAGGCGTCCCGCACCGACTCCGTCTCGAAGAGCCCGTGGAGGTAGGTTCCGAGGGCGCGCTCGGTGGCGACGCTCTCCGCGCCGAGCGGTCCGGTCGCGAGGCCCGCTCTAACCACTTCGTCGGCGGTCGCGTCGCCGGCGTCCCCGCCGCCGACGAGCCGCGTCCGCCCGGCGTGGATCTCGTAGCCGGTCGCGCGCCCCTCGGCCCCGGAGATCGGTCCGACGCCGTCGACCCGGCGGGTGACGCGCTCGACGCGCTTGTCCGTCGAGAACCGCGTCTCGACCGGCAACAGGCCGACGCCGCGGACGGTCTCGCGGTCGCCGACGCCCTCGACGTGCGCGTCGACGAGCCGTTCGCCGAGCAGTTGGTAGCCGCCGCAGACGCCGACCACGGGCCCGTCGAACGCGCGCAGCGCCGCGTCGAAGCCGGCCTCGCGGAGCGCGAGCAGGTCGTCCACGGTGTTTTTCGACCCCGGAAGCACGACCGCGTCGACCCCGTCGAGGCCGTCGCCGAGGGGGAGGTAGACGACGCGGACGCCCGGCTCGCGGGCCAGCGGTTCCAGGTCAGTAAAATTCGAGATCCGCGGCAGTCGCGGGACGCCGACCCGGACGCTCTCGGCGTCGGGGACGCCGTCGTCGTCACCGAGGACGCCCTCGCCGCCGGCGCTCGTCTCGTCCGGCAGCGAGAGGCTGTCCTCCGCGGGGAGTCCGGGGTCGTCGTGGGGGACGACGCCGAGGATCGGGACGCCCGTTCGGTCTTCGATCGCGTCGATGCCGGGCGCGAGGAGGTCGGGGTCGCCGCGGAACTTCGTGATCACGGCGCCGGCGACGCGCTCGCGCACGTCGTCGGGAAGCAGTTCGAGGGTCCCGTACAGGCTCGCGAACGCGCCGCCGCGCTCGATGTCGACCGCGATCAGGATCGCCGCGTCCGCGAATCGGGCGCACTCGACGTTCGCGAGGTCGCGGTCGTGGAGGTTGATCTCGGCGATGCTGCCGGCGCCCTCCGCGACGACCACCTCGTTTTCGGCCGCCAGCCGCTCGTGTGCGGCGACGGCGGCCGCCCGGGCGTCCGCCCAGTGTTCGTCGTAGTACTCCCCCGCGGGAGCGTTCGCGACCGCCTGACCGTCGACGACGACCTGACTCTCGCCGTCGCCGCGGGGTTTGAGCAGGACGGGGTTCATGTCGGTCGTCGGCACGGTCTCGGCCGCCCGCGCCTGGACGTGCTGTGAGACGCCGATCTCGCCCCACTCGCCGTCCGGGTCGAGCGCCACCCGGGCGTTGTTGCTCATGTTCTGGGCCTTGTACGGCGCGACGGCGACCCCGCGCCGAGCGAGGAGCCGGCAGACCCCGGCCGCCAGCGTGCTCTTGCCGACGTGGCTCGCGGTGCCCGCGATCAGGAGCGTGTCGGCGTCGCCGTCGGTCGCTGGCGAGACGCCGTCGGTCACGGCCGCTCCCTCCACATCGTCAGTACTCCGTCCCCCGGCGGGCTCGCTGTCCGGCGTCGAACGGGTGTGCCTCCTTCCGGACGTTCGTGATCAGGTCGGCGACCCCGTCGAGGTAGTCGGGGGCGTCGTGGCTCCCGGTGAGGACGAGTTCGAGGCCCTCGGGCTTCGACTCGACGAGGTCGACCACCGCCTCGGGGTCGACGAGTCCCCGGTCGGCCGCGTACAGCAGCTCGTCGAGGATCAGCATGTGGACGCCGGCCTCGGGGTCGCCGTCGAGCGGCAGCGGGGAGCCGAGGTCGGCCTCGTCGGCCGCCGCGACGAGGGCTTCCGCGCGCTCGAAGGCGGCGGTCGCCTTCGCCGCGTGTTCGTCGTCCGCGGAGCCGTCGAGCAGGCCGTGCCAGCCGTAGTGGCCGGCGTTCTCGTAGGAGAAGCCGGGGACGGCGGTGATGGCGTTGTACTCGCCTCTGACGCCGTCGACGCTGTCCGCGCCGCCCTTCATGAACTGGAGCATGTGGACGCGGTAGCCGTGGCCCGCGGCGCGGAATCCCATCCCCATCGCCGCCGTGGTCTTGCCCTTCCCGTCGCCCCAGAACGCCTGGACCAGTCCGAACTCCTCGGGCGCGCCCGGTTCGATCGGCTCCGGTTCGGGCGCCGAACCGCCGCCGGGGGTGCGGGCAGCACGGTCGTCGTTCGTCGGCGTCCCGTCGTCGCCGTCGGTCGATGCCTCCGCTTCTGCGTTCGTGTCGTTGTGTTCCGTTGTCATGGATCGAATACCTCCGCTCGCTCGTCGGTGACGACGCCGTGTTCGGCCTCGGCAGCCGGGCCGGGCACGTCGCCGTCCGGGTACCGCGACCGCAGACTGGCGCGGACCGCGTCGCGGACGCAGGCGCGAGCCGCGCCGCCGACCGCGGTGGCGCTGCCGGAGAACTCGGTGGCCGTTCCCTTCGGGTCGTCCGCGACGACGACCGCGTCGCTCGTCGTCCCCGGCACGCCCGCCGTCGCGAGCAGCGTCGCCGCCTTCGCCTCGGCCGCGACCGCGACGAGGTTCGCCGCGGCCCCGGGTTCGAGCCGCCGGGTCGTGCCGACGATCAGGTTGACCGTCCCGGGCCGGTTCGGGCGGTCGTCGGCCGTCGGTGTGTCCGCCGCCGCCGCTCCGCTCCGCTCTGCGGTCTCAGCGGGTGTCGGCGTCGCCTCCGTCTCTATCGGCAACATCGCGGGGTTCGAGAGCCCGACGGTCGCGTACGCGACGACCGACCCGAGCCGCGCGCCCCGAGCGTGGTCCATCGAGACGCCGGTGAACAGCGTCGGCGGGGCATCGTCCGCGGCCGCGTCCGTGGCCTCCCGCTCGCCGGCGTCGCCGCCTCCGATGAACCCCGACCGCGCCAGGCGCTCGCGGCGGTAGGCCCCGAGGTCGGTGCGGTCGAACCCCTCCGGGACCGTGACGTTGTACGCGGCCGACGCCCGCGAGCGGCCCCCGTCCCAGCCCGTCGAGAGCCACCGCGTCCCCGGCCGCCGCAGCCGGAGGACCCCCTCGCGGACGGTCGGCTCAAACACCGTCGCCCTCCCGCGCGTCGTCGCGCCCGCCGTCGTCGCGCCCGCGGCCGTCTCCGTCTCGCACCCCGAGCGCCGCGAGGAGCCGGTCGTTCTCCGCCGGGCGGCGGACGGCCACCCGGACGTGCGAGTCGAGTCCGCGGAACGACCGCGCGTCCCGGACGGCGACGCCGCGCTCGCGGGCGCGCTCGACGACCCGGTCGACGTTGCGGTCGCCCGCGTCGACGAGCAGGAACGGTGCCTCGGAGGGCGCCACGTCGTAGCGCTCCGTGAGGGCGGCTCGCATCCGCTCGCGCTCCCGCTCGACGCGCTCGCGGGTCTCCCGGACGAACTCCTCCTGCCGGAGGCAGTACTCGCCGGTCGCGAGCGCCGGGGCGCTCACGTTCCACGCGCGACGGGCGCCCCGCAGCGCCGCGCCGAGGTCGCCGGTCGCCGCGGCGAAGCCGGCGCGGACGCCGGGCAGCCCGAACAGTTTGGTGAGCGCCCGCGCGACGACGACGCCGGGCGTCCCCGCGAGCGATTCGCGCTCGGTGAACCCGAGGAACGCCTCGTCGACGAGCAACACGGCCTCGGCCGCGCGACAGCGCTCCGCGAACGCCAGCAGCGCGTCCCGGTCGTAGCCGGTCCCGGTCGGGTTGTTCGGCGTACAGACGACCGCCAGCGCGTGATCGGTCGGGTCCGCGTCGAGGACCGCGTCGGCGTCGACGAACGCCGGCTCGCCGCCCTGAAGTCGCACCTCGCGGGCGTACTCCCCGAAGCTCGGCGCGGGGAGGAGGGCCGTGTCGCCCGCGCCGACCGCGAGCGCGACCGCGGCCCGGATCGCCGCCAGCCCGCCCGGCGTCGGCACGACGCTCTCGGCGTCGCAGTCGACGTACTCGGCGGCGGCCGCACGAAAGGCGACCGGCGGTTCCGGCGGATACGTCCGCGCCGTCTCGAAGGCCGCACGGTACGCCCGCTCGACCCCCTCGGGAACGTCGGGGTTCGTGTTCGCGCTGAAGTCCAGCAGGTCGGGGTCGTCGCTGCTCCCGTGGGGTTCACGGCCCAGCGCCGCGGCGCGCTCGCGGTTCACCGGGAATCACCTCGGTCGGTCGACGCCGACGCGTCGAGCCAGTCGATCCCGCCGCTCGGGAGGTCGGGAGCGCCGGCGGCCCCAGCGAGGATCCGCTCGGCGAGCCGACGGTCCGTGGGTCGGTTGACGTTGACGGCGAGGCGAGCGTCGCGGGCGGTCCGGACGGCCTCGTCGCCCGCGCCGTCGAGCGCCGCGACGACGTTGATCCCCGCCGGGAGGTCGACTCGCGTGCGGGCACCGTTTTCGCCGGTCTCGGACCCCTCGTACCGCGTCGCGGCGTCGGCGCTCGCGCCAAGTTCCCGCTTTCGCGCCGCCGGAACACGGACCGACAGCGCGTCCGCGTCGGCCGCGGCGTGAGCGTCGCAGACGGCGTCGACGGCCGCGCCGTCGAGGAGCGGGAGGTCGGCGGCGACGGTGAGCGTCGGCGCGGTCGGTCCGGCGTTCAGGGCCGCCCGAAGGTCCGCGACGTACCCCTCGCCCGGCGTGTCGACGACGGTCGTCTCGCCCGGCCTGCCTCTCGATTCGCTCGCCTCGCCGCTTTCCCGCGCGACCACTCGCTCTCGCGTCCCCGGGGTGTGCGGGGAGACGGCCGCGTAGGCGGTCTCGACGCGCTCGGCGGCCGCGAGGGCGTCGAGCACGCGGTCGAGCATCGACCGCCCAGCGACCGGAATCAGCGGCTTCTCGCGGTCGCCGTCGAGGCGCGTGCCGCGGCCGCCGCACATCACGAGAGCGTCCACGCGATTACCCCCACGTGGAGCCCGACGACGCGGGCGAGCTCGTTCGTCGCGCCGAGCACGTCGCCAGAGACGCCGCCGAGGCGGGCGCGAGCCCACGCGAACGCGAGCGCGGCGACGACGACTGCGGCGGCGAGCACGGCGAGGGAGGGCGCGACCGCGTCCGGTCCGAGGGTCGGCCAGCCGAGCAGCGCCGCGGGGGCCGTCACGAGCGCGACCCAGCCCAGCGCGCCCGGACCGGACGCCCCGGTCAGGGCGGAACCGAGGCCCTCGTGCGGGGCGTCCCCGACGCAGACGAGCGTCGCCGTCGCGGCCTTCGCCCCCACCTCCGCGACGACGACGAGGAGGACCGCGCCGACGAGAGAGAAACGGGCCAACTCCGCGACTGCCGTCGCTCCGGCCGCGAGCGCGACGACTACCAGCGCGAGCGCGACCGTTCCGCCGACGCCGAGCGCGGAGTCCTTCAGGACCTCGCGCCGGCGGTCGGCGTCGCCGTGGACGACCGCCGCGTCGCCCGCGTCCGCGACGCCGTCGAGGTGGGTGATCCCGGTGACGAGGTACAGCCACGCGGGGAACGCGACCGCGACCGTGGCCGCCGGCACCCGGACCGGCGACAGCGCCGCCCCGACGACCGGCAGCGCGATCAGCGCGCCGAGCGCGTACCCGACCGCCGGCATGGCCGCGGGCGTCCGTCGGAACGCCTCCCAGCCGTCCTCGGTGTGGCCGACGGGGAGCCGCGAGAGGAAGCCGACGGCGCCGCGGAGCGCGGCGACCGCGCCGGTCACCCCCACGCGATCACCCCCGCGAGCGCGAGGAGCCACCCCGCCGTGGCCGCGACCGCGACGCCGCCGGCGGACCCGACGAGCCGCACCGCGTCGCGGGCGACCGCCGGACTCGGCGGCTCCGACCCCCCGGAGAGGGCGTACGCGCCCGGCTTCTCCAGTCGGACGCCGAGCGCGACGGCGGCCGTCGCCATCGGCCAGCCCGAGTTCGGCGAGGTCGGCTCGCGGGCCAGCGACCGCGCGCGACGGAGGCTCCCGGGCGATCGCGCCGCGACCGCGAGACAGCACGCCGCGACCCGCGCCGGCAGGTACATCGCCGCGTCGTCGAGCCGGGCGCTCGCCCAGCCGACGGGCTTCGACCGGTAGCCGAGCATCGAATCGAGCGTGTTCACGGCCTTCACCCACGCCGCGGCCGCGACGCCGGCGGAGAGGGCGGTCCCACCGACGAAATCGCCTCCGGCACCGGCCGCCGCGCCCGCTCCGACGCCGGCGCCGAGCGCGAACCAGACGAGGGGAGCGACGAACCCGTCCGCGAGGTTCTCGGCGGCGCTCTCGACGGCGGCGCTCCTGAGTCCGGCCGGCGAGAGCTCGGTCGGGTCGCGCCCCACGAGCGCCCGGACCGACTCGCGGGCCGCGTCGGGGTCGCGCTCGGTCTCGTCGACCACTGCGTCGGTCACGTCGAGGAGCATCCGGAGGCTCGCGACCGAGAAGAGGACGCCGGCCGCGACGGCGACCGCGGCGACCGGCACGCCCTCGATCAGCGGTCCGCGTCTCGCCGCGAGCGCGACGACCCCGCCGGCGACCGCGGCCGCGGCGAGCGGGAGGCCGACGGCGACCGCGACGCCGACGAGGCGCGGTCGAGTCCACTCCCGGTCGAAGGGTTCGACGACGCTCCCGAACAGGGCGACCGGATGGACCCGAGCTGGGGGTTCCGCGAGCGCGAGGTCCAGCGCGACGGCGAGGACGACCGGAGCGAGGAGGGTGACGGCGACCGGGACTCCTGCGGTGACGGCGCTCACCGTTCCACCTCGTCGAGGAACGCGTCGAACGCCCCGCTCTCGGCGTGGACGTGGCAGTACGTTCCGAGCGTATTGTACTCTGTCAGCCCCTCGCGGTCGCCGTCGATCCCGGCCCCGCGCTCCACGTCGAACGCGAACTGGGCGTCCGCGGCGACGTCGGCCGCGGAGTAGTGGAACTCGTGGCCGCGGACGCGGTCGCCGGCCGCCGCGGTGAGCGTGTCGCTCCGGGCGCGCAGTTCGACGTGATCGAGCGCCTGATACCGCTCGTGCCGCTCGACCGTCGCCGGGAGGACGCCCGCCATCTCGTGGGTGTCGCCGTCGGCCGTCGTCAGCGTCTCCGCGAGCGCCATGAGCCCGCCGCACTCGCCGACGACCGGCGTGCCCTCGGCCGCGGCGTCCGCGACCGACGCGAGGCCGGGCCCCGCCGCGAGCGCCTCGGCGCGGAGCTCCGGGTAGCCCCCGGGGATGTAGACGCCGTCGCAGGGCGGGAGGTCGTCGCCGGCCGCCGGCGCGAAGGGGACCACGGTCGCGCGCTCGCGGAGGCGCTCGCGGGTCGCCGGGTAAACGAACCGGAAGGCGTCGTCGTCGGCGACAGCGATCCGCGGGCGTTCGTCGTCCGCGTCACGCGTGGATTCCGGCTCGGTCGCCGGCGGCGTCGGCTCTCGGGCGAGGTCGAGCAGTCGGTCGGTCCGGAGCGTCTCGGCGGCGGCGTCGAGCGCCGCGTCGCCGAGCGGCGCCTCGTCTCCCATGTGGAGGCCGAGGTGGCGTTCGGGGACCTCCAACTCCTCGCGGGGCGGTATCCGGCCGCAGTAGTCGAGTTCCTCGGGGAGCGCCTCGCGGATCCCGGCCTCGTGGCGGCCGCCGTGAGCGCGTTGGGCGATCACCCCCTCCACGTCGACGCCGTGCTCGGTCCGGTCGGCGTAGTCCCTGAAGCCGAGCGCGGTCGCCCCGACGCTCTCCATCCCGGCGCTCGCGTCGACGACGAGGACGACGGGCAGGTCGAGCGCGGCGGCCACCCCTGCCGTGCTCGCGGCGCTGCCGTCGTACAGTCCCATCATCCCCTCGACGACGCAGACGTCGCCGTCGCCGCGGGCGTAGTTGCGACGGAGCCCGTCCGTCCCCTGAAGCCACGGGTCGAGCGTCCGCGACGGGCGGTCCGCCGCCCGAGCGTGGTGGCTCGGGTCCACGAAGTCGGGGCCGGCCTTCGCGGGCTGAACGGTCGCTCCCGCGTTCTCGAACGCGCGCAGCGTCGCGAGCGTCGCCACCGTCTTGCCGACGCCGGAGGCCGTGCCGCCCAGGACGACGCCTCTCACCGTGTGACACCTCCGGTCGAGCGTGGAGAGCCGTCCGCGCTCCCGCCGTCTTCAGCCCGCTCGGCGAGCAGGCGGTCGGTGACGGCGGCGATCCGCTCGCGGACGGCGGCGTCGGCGACGCCCGCCCGCTCCGCGAGCGCGAGCGCTCCGCCCATCCCGACGCCCTCCTTCGCCTCGCCGCGGGCGTAGGCGGCCATCGCCGGGTGGTCGGCCTCGCCGAACCCCGGGTCGGCGGCCGCCAGCCGCAGGTCGAGGTCGGCGGCGAGCGCCGGGAGGTCGGCCGTGGGGTCGTCCGCGACGAGCGTCGTCGTCGCGAGCGGGAGGGGGCGGTCGACGCCGGCGTGCCGAGCGAGCGCCCCCGCGGCCGCGAGCTGCGTGCCGCCCGCGAGCGTGACGTCGACCCCGGCGTCGGCCGCGCCGGCGATCAGCCCGGACGCGGCGGCGAGGACGGGGTCGCCGGCCAGCCGGACCGCCGCGATCGGGTCGCCCGCCGCGCCGCCCGCCTCGAGGTCGCTCGCCGCCAACGCCTCGGCGACGACCCGCCGCTTGCGCTCGATCGGATTCGCCGGCAGCGACGAGGAGACGGCGGCGCGCTCGCCGAGCGCGGTCAGGACCCCGAGCGCGGTGGTCGTCCCGCCGGGAATCGTCTCGGCGACGAGCAGTTCGGCGGGTTCCTCTTCCGCGTCTCTCGCCCGGTCGCCGCCCTCGTTCGGCGCGGCGAGTTCCGGTGCCAGCGCGCGAGCGCGCTCGAAGACGGTCGCTGCCTCGGGAACCGGCTCCGGATCGCGGACGTCGCCGCCGGGGGTCGCCCCCACGTCGCGGACGGCGGCCGCGGTCGGCGCGGTGAGTCCGGCGTCGACGGCCTCGACCGGGAGCGACTCGGGACCGAGCAGCTCGCGGACCGCCCGAGTGACGGCCGCGGGCGTCGGGCACCCCGTCGGACTCACCGGCACGGGCGAGTCCGGCGCGGGGCGTCCCGTCTCGACGATCTCGAGGTCGGCGCTCGGCGTGTGCGTTCGCAGGTCGGTATCGGCGCCCGCGGCGCTGATCCCGTCGATCGCGGCCGTCGCGGTCGTCCCCGCGACGACGACGAGCCTCACGCCGCCCATCGGTACCCCTCTCCGTCGGCACCGCCTCGGGTCGGCGCGGCGTCGGTGTGTACCACTGGCGGTTCATCGATACAAGTGAACTTTAATCGATCGACGCACGCTCTCCTCGCCCCCGCCCCGGACGACCTCCCGAGTGGGACGCGACCGCATGCGGACCGCGGAGCGAAGCCGTTAAGAGCGAACCGCAGGTATTCAGGACAACTCGCTGGTGCGGACACAGCGGGCACTCGCCGCCGGGAACGTCGGTTCGGCCGACGCGCGCCCGGGACGAGACGACATGTGGCCCCTCGCGGCTGAATCGCAACCGTCCGCGGACAACATATGGCACGAAGCTTCTACTCGCACATCAAGGAGGCGTGGCGGTCCCCCAAGGAGGGGAAACTGGCAGAGCTACAGTGGCAGCGCAAACAGGAGTGGCGCGACCAGGGCGCCATCGAGCGCATCGAGCGCCCGACCCGGCTGGACAAGGCCCGCGAACTGGGCTACAAGGCCAAACAGGGCGTCATCGTCGCCCGCGTGAGCGTCCGCAAGGGCGGCTCGCGCAAGCAGCGCTTCAAGGCCGGCCGTCGCTCGAAGCGACAGGGCGTCAACCGCGTCTCGCGGCGCAAGTCGATCCAGCGCATCGCCGAGGAGCGCGCCTCGCGGAAGTACCGGAACCTCCGCGTGCTCAACTCCTACTGGGTCGGTGAGGACGGCTCCCAGAAGTGGCACGAGGTCATCCTCGTGGACCCCGCTCACCCCGCGATCGAGAACGACGACGAGCTGAACTGGATCTGCTCGGACGACCACAAGGGCCGCGCGTTCCGCGGACTCACCTCCGCCGGCACCAAGGGCCGCGGTCAGCGCAAACGCGGCAAGGGGACCGAGAAGACGCGCCCGAGCGTCACCTCGAACGACCGGCAGGGCAAGTAACGCGCCCGCGGTTTCGAACGTCCCGGCCTCGAACTACCCCCTTTATCGGTCGAACTCCCGACTCTCGCCGAGTCACGTCTCCGGAGGCGAACCCTCCGAGACGGACGGCTCCGGCGCGACGCGACCCGTCGCCGCGCGGCGACACCGGCGGAAGAGAAAAGATACCACGTCACGTTACACCGATACACATGGAGATCGGTCCGTGACCGGGAACAACCCCATCGCCCCCGACGCCTTCGCGACCGCCGTCGAGTCGCTCGACAGGGACGCGTTCGCGGCGTTCGTCGGCGAGGCGTACGAAGCGACCGCGGACGCCGTCGACGTCGACGGGCCGCGCGTCACGGTGTCGACGGACGGACGCCGGACGGAGTTGCTCGTCGTCTCGGCCGCGGACGAGGGCGTCGCGGCCGACGGAGTCGACGCCGTCGTCGTCGCGAGCGAGCCCCTCCTCGATGACGGCTCCGAGCCCGACGCCGAGGTCGTGACGCCGGCCGACCTCCGCGAGCGGCTCCTGTACGCCGTGCCGACCGCGGAGGCGAACGCCATCGCCGACCGGACGCTCGGCCTCCCGGTCCGGTCCGCGGCGTACGACCCCGTGCCCGGCGACGGGGGCGACGCGGCGCGTGACGACGCGAACGTACGGAACGCCGCCGCCGACGCGGCGGGCGGTGAGGGCGACGTGGGGGGCGATCAGGGCGGCGTTCCGTCGGCCGCCCCGGAGAGCGCCGCCGCGAACTCCCCGCCGAGCGCTCGAACCGCTCCCGGCTCGGAGCGCTCGCAGCCCCGCGACCGACCGACGGATTCCGCCGACGCGACTCGCGGGAGCGGCGAGACGGTGACGGCCGCGACGGTCGGTGACCGAGAAACGGCGACCGATCGCTCCGACGCCGAAACGGCGGCTGACCGGTCGTATCCGCGGAGCGCCGTCGCGGTGGTCGTCGCCGTCGCGCTCCTCACCGCGGCGGTCGGGGCCGGGTTCGTCGCCGGTACCGCCGGGGTCGGCGGTCCGGACGGTATCGCCGGCATCGGCGGTAAATCGACCGATTCCGCCGACCCGGAGTCGGGGCCGACCGGATCGACGGACGGGGGCGACGACGGGGACGGAGCGACGACCGCGGACGGCGACGCCGCGAACACCGCGGTGATCACTGACGGCAACCTGTCGGATGAAGCCGCTAGGAACACCGCTCCCACTCCCACCTGCGAGCGGTCCGCGCTTCAGGTCGTTCAGATCCAGATGAACGCCCTCCGGTACAACGACAACGCGACGAACGACGGGGTTCGGACCCTGCGAGCGTTCGCGTCGCCGGAGAACAGAGAGGTCGTCGGGTCCGTCGAGGAGTACGCCGAACTGTTCGACTCGCCCCGGTACGCCCCGATGCTCACGTACGACACCGCCCAGTACTCGGTGCCAGTCATCGACGACGACGCGGCCGAAGTCGAGGTCGTCACGCGGGAGAACGGCAGCGTCACCGGCCGGTACGTGTTCCGACTCGAACTGGTCACCGGCGGGAGCGCGGGGGGCGACGTCATCCTCGGGGACGTGGACGACTGCTGGATGACCGACGCTGTGGCGGCGGAGTGACCGGCCCTCGCGCCGGGAACACGGTTATATCCGCGCTCCCACAGGTACGGACATGAGCCTCTCACTCGACGCGACCCAACTCGACCGCTACTCCAGACACGTCATCCTTGACGACGTCGGGCCGGAGGGGCAGAAGCGCCTGCTCGACGGGCGGGCCCTCGTCGTCGGTGCCGGGGGGCTGGGCGCGCCCGCGATCCAGTACCTCGCGGCCGCCGGCGTCGGCACCATCGGAATCGCCGACGACGACGTCGTCGAACGGTCGAACCTCCAGCGACAGGTCATCCACGGCGACGGCGACGTGGGGCGCGCGAAGGTCGACTCGGCCGCGGACTACGTCGCCGACCTCAATCCCGACGTCGACGTCGAGCGCCACGAACGCCGGCTCGACGCGGGCAACGCCCGCGAGCTAATCACCGAGTACGACGTGATCGTCGACTGCTCGGACAACTTCGCCACTCGGTACGTGGTGAACGACGCCGCCCGGATCGAGGGCGTCCCCGTCTCGCACGGCGCCATCTACAAGTTCGAGGGACAGGTGACGACGCTGTCGCCCGACGGCCCCTGCTACCGGTGTCTGTTCCCGGAGCCGCCGGAGCCGGGAACGGTGCCGGACTGCGCCAGCACCGGCGTCCTCGGTGTGCTCCCCGGAACGGTCGGCTGTCTCCAGGCGACGGAGGCGATGAAGCTCCTCGTCGACATCGGCGAGCCGCTCGTCGGCCGCATGCTGTTTTACGACGCGATGGACCTCTCCTTCGAGACCGTGCCGTACGCGCGCAACCCGGACTGCCCGGTGTGCGGCGACGACGGTATCGACACCATCGACGGGATCGACTACGCGGCCGGCTGTCGAGTCGACGCGACCTGAGAGGGCCGGTGCGTTCGCTTTCGGGAGTCGCCGGAGCGTTCGCGGGAGACCCCGCACTCCTTCACGACGACCGGTCGGCCATCGCGGTCCCCGCGGTGACCCCGGCGCCCTCGTCGACGAACCCCGACCGCACGCACCACCGGCAGTACCGGAACCCGTCCCGGTTCTCCGCACCGCAGTGACGGCACACGACCGTTTCGCCCTCGGCGTCGAGCGGCGGCGGGTCGCGCCGGCCGATCGACTCGCCCGGTTCGTCGCCGGCCCCGTCGCCGTCCGACGCGGCCGCTGACCCGACGCCGGCCACCGCCCCGTCGCGGTCGGGACTCGACGCCCGGGCCGTGACCGAGTCAAAGAACGTCCCCGGACCGCTGTTCCGGCGGATGAGCACCCACGCCACCGCGAGGTTGACCCCCATCACACCGGCGAGTATCGCGACGAGCGGCAGTAGCTGGTCACCCGTCATGTGTGCCGTGTTATCATTCCAGTGGCTTGTGTCTGACGGTGGGCGCGGTCGGGGCCTCCAGAGTACTCTTGAGGGTGCCGGTCGAACGCGGACTCGCATGAAAGAGATCATCCACACGGACGACGCCCCGGCGGCGGTGGGCGCGTACAGCCAGGCGACGACCGACGGCGACCTCGTGTTCACGGCCGGGCAGATCCCGCTGACGCCGGACGGCGATCTGCTGGACGACGCGTCGATCGCGGTCCAGACGGAGCGGGCGCTCGACAACCTCCTCGCGGTGCTCGACGAGGCGGGCGCGTCGCCCGAGGACGTGCTCAAGACGACGGTGTTCCTCGCCGACATGGACGACTTCGACGAGATGAACGAGACCTACGCCGGCTACTTCGACGACTCGCCGCCAGCGCGGTCCGCGGTCGAGGCGGGCGCGCTCCCGAAGGGCGCCGGCGTCGAGATCGAGGCGGTCGCCGTCGTCGAGTGATGGCGGACGGCGGCGGCGAATCGGCGAGGGCGCGCGGCGCCCCGGCCACCCCGCGCGCCAGGGTGCGGTCCGCGGCGCTGTGGGGGGTCGTCGGCGGGTTCGCCTTCCTCGTACTCGCGCAGGGGTACCGGCTCCTCGGTCCGGGGCCGCTGCCGGTCGGCCTCTGGGGGCTGGCGCTCGTCGCGCTCGGCGTCGGCGTCGCCTCGGCCGGTCTTTCCTACCTCGCCGAGGCGCGCCTGCGGGCGAAAAGAAGGACTTAACAGTCGCACCGCAGTATCATCGCGTGAGCCAGGATGGCCGAGTGGTAAGGCGCACGCCTGGAAAGCGTGTTCCCTTCTGGGATCGGGGGTTCAAATCCCTCTCCTGGCGCTTCGCTGTCGCAACAACGAGCGAGGAGCGACAGCGACGAGCGAGTACCGCGACAGCGAAGCGCTTGCGGGTTTGAACCAGGGAGTGGAGCGAGCGAAACGAGCGGAACGACTGAGGTTCAAATCCCTCTCCTGGCGTTTTCGACGAACAACACGGTGAGCGGAGCGAGCCGTTCGTCGAAAACGCGACTGAGGGGATTTGAATCTGAGGACGAGCGAACGAAGTGAGCGAAGTGCTCCGGGTTCAAATCCCTCTCCTGGCGTTCTGTCGACGCCGACTCCGAGCGAGGAGCGACAGCGACGAGCGAGTCCGTAGTTCCCGAACCTACCGATCTTGGGTCCGTTGAAATCTTCGGAGAGCGATGCGCTTCTGTCCTGTATTCAGTACGGACATACGGTGGAAAAATACAAACAGATCTATCCGAAATAGATCTGTCGTACGAATGGTCCCCGAACTGTCTACTGACCGTCGTAAGCTCCTCGCGAGCCTCGGCGGTGTCGGCCTCGTCGGTCTCGCGGGCTGTACCGACCTCGGCGGTGATTCCACGGAGAGCGATAACGACCCCACGGTCATCGACACGATCGAGATCGCAAACGGTCAAGACGTCGCACGAACGTTCGAAATCGTTCTGCGATCCGCCGAGAGCGTACGCTACTGGGACTCGTTCGAGGTCGATGCGTCGGAAAGGGGTGACGGAAATTTAGCTATCGTCGAAGGTCCGTTTGGGAACGGTGAGGAACGGTTGTGGCTGGACGTGAAAGCGGGGTATCCCGACCACGGTCCCGACTCATCCGAGGATGAAACCGTCCTCACCCAGCCTCTCGGCGAGGAGTACGGCGGCTGTATCTACGTGGTGGTCTTTGCGCGCATTGCTGGCGGTGTCTCGGTCTTCGTTGACCCGGCCGACGAGGTCGTGTCCAGGGAGACTCGATGTTGAACTCCGGCGGCACATCGCTGTTAGCCGTTTATAAGTAACCGACTGCGGATCGACGGTGAGTGCCTCCAAAGCCCCAACCGTGAGGAGTCCGGACGCTCGCTGTGCTCCTCGCTCAGTCGCTCCGCTCCTTCGCTGCGGTGCTTGCGTCGCCTCCGAACTCCTCACGGTTGCCCCTTTGAGTCCCACCCCGACCGCGACCGCACCGCAGCCTCACGCCTCCCCAGCCTCGTCGGCCGGCCTCCGCTTCGCTCCGACCGGCCGACTCCCTCGCGCGTGCTGCTCGCGGCCTACCGGCCGCTCGCAGGCACGCGCCGACCGCATCGTTTATTTATAAGTGATCATCGCTGCCGCCTGTCGATATTTACATACTCAGCCGCTGTCGCCGGACTGCGCTGCTTCGATGGCGTCTGTTCCTGCCGCTCACGGATACGTCCGCACACCGACACAAGATTCATATGTGTGGGTATAGTTGACACGGGTGACGATGCCAGACACGAAATCGGGTCGCGAGCGGAAGGGGAGGAACAAGCGCCGCCAACTCGAGAACCACCTCGCACGGCGCGAACTCGACGCGGACGACGAGCCGCCGGAGCCGTACCGCGAGGCGACAGACGCGGAGTTCCTCGCCGAGTCCGACGACGCGGCCCGGTGACCGGTCGCGCTCCGATTCGTCTTTTGAGGCCGTCCGTCCCCGAGCCTGCCCGCAATCTCTCGTCACGAAAGGTTTAGACCCGGGAGCGGCGTATCTCGGCGCAATGAGTCGCGGCCCCGAGCTGATAATCACGGAGAAAGACAACGCGGCGCGGCGCATCGCCGACATCCTGAGCGGCGAGTCCGCGACCGCGGAGCGGATGAACGACGTCAACGTCTACGAGTGGGGCGGCAAGCGGTGTATCGGGCTGTCCGGCCACGTCGTCGGCGTCGACTTCCCCGCCGAGTACAACGACTGGCGCGACGTCGAGCCGGTCGAGCTCATCGACGCGCCCGTCACCAAGACGCCCACGCAGGAGGGAATCGTGGCGGCGCTGCGCCGGCTCGCCCGCAACGCCTCGCGCGTCGTCATCGCGACCGACTACGACCGCGAGGGCGAGCTCATCGGCAAGGAGGCCTACGAGCTCGTCCGCGAGGTCAACGAGGACGTTCCCGTCGACCGCGTTCGCTTCTCTTCGATCACCGAAAACGAGGTCCAGAAGGCGTTCGCGAACCCCGACGACCTCGACTTCGATCTGGCCGCCGCCGGCGAGGCCAGACAGACCATCGACCTGACGTGGGGCGCCGCCCTGACCCGGTTCCTCTCTTTATCCGCCCGCCAGCTCGGTGACGACTTCATCTCCGTCGGCCGGGTTCAGGGACCGACGCTCAAGCTCATCGTCGACCGCGAGCGGGAGATACAGGCGTTCGACCCCGAGGCCTACTGGGAGCTGTCGGGCGAGCTGGCGAAGGCGGGCGGCGACCCCTTCGAGGCGCAGTACTTCTACCTGAACGACGAGGGCAACGAGCGCGAGCGCGTCTGGAACGAGTCGGTCGCCGAGACGCTCACCGAGGCCCTCGACGCGGCCGAGGAGGCCAGCGTCGACGACGTCACCCGGCGGACCCGGACCGACGACCCGCCGACGCCGTTCAACACCACGGCGTTCATCCGCGCGGCCGGGTCGCTCGGCTACTCCGCGCAACGCGCCATGTCGCTCGCCGAGGACCTGTACACCGCCGGCTACGTCACCTACCCGCGGACCGACAACACGGTGTACCCCGACGACCTCGACCCCGAGGAGCTGATCGAGGAGCTGCAGGCGTCCTCGACGTTCGGAACCGACGCCGCGAGCCTGCTCGTCGAGGACCGCGATATCGAACCGACCGAGGGAGACGAGGAGACGACCGACCACCCCCCGATTCACCCGACCGGCGAGCTACCGAGCGCGAGCGACCTCTCCGACGACGAGTGGGAGGTGTACGAGCTGATCGTCCGCCGCTTCCTCGCCACCTGCGCCGAGCCCGCGACGTGGGAGCGGCTCCGCGTCGTCGCGCTCGCGAACGGCGAGGCGACCGCGATCGCCGAGCGCGCGGACGGGCTCGCCGCGCTCCGCGACCCGGACGAGGCGCGCGGTCCGGCCGACCTCGCCGCCGACGGGGGCCTGCGGCTGAAGGCGAACGGGAAGCGCCTGCTGGAGGCGGGCTACCACGACGTCTACCCGTACCGCTCCAGCGACGAGCGGATCGTCCCCGACGTCGAGGTCGGGGAGACGCTGTCGCTGTCCGACCGGGTCACCGAGGCAAAAGAGACCCAACCGCCCCGCCGCTACGGGCAGTCCCGCCTCATCGAGGAGATGGAGAAGCGACAGCTGGGGACAAAGGCGACCCGCCACCGCACCATCGAGAAGCTCTACGAGCGGAACTACGTCGAGAGCGATCCGCCCCGGCCGACCCGGCTCGCGGAGGCGGTCGTCGAGGCCGCAGAGGAGTTCGCCGACCGGATCGTGAGCGACGAGATGACCGCACAGCTCGAATCCGACATGGCGTCGATCGCGGGCGGCGAGAAGGACTACGAGGACGTGACCGCGGCCTCCCGCGAACTGCTCTCGCAGGTGTTCGACGACCTCACCGACTCCCGCGAGGCGGTCGGCGACCACCTCCAGACCTCCCTGAAGGCGGACAAGACGCTCGGACCGTGTCCGGAGTGCGGGTCCGACCTGCTCGTCCGGAAGTCGCGACAGGGGTCGTACTTCGTCGGCTGCGACGGCTACCCCGACTGCGAGTACACCCTGCCGCTCCCCTCGACGGGGAAGCCGCTCCTCCTCGACGAGACCTGCGAGGACCACGACCTCCGCCACGTGAAGATGCTCGCCGGCCGGAAGACGTTCGTCCACGGCTGTCCGCAGTGTAAGGCGGACGAGGCGGACGAACAGGAAGACGAGGTGATCGGCGTCTGTCCCGACTGTGGTGCGGAACACGGAGGGGATCTCGCGATCAAGCGACTCCGGTCCGGCTCCCGACTCGTCGGCTGTACGCGCTACCCCGACTGCGACTACTCGCTGCCGCTCCCCCGGCGCGGCGAGATCGAGGTAACCGACGAGACCTGCGAGGAGCACGACCTCCCGCACCTCCGGGTCCACTCAGGCGACGAGCCGTGGGAACTGGGCTGTCCGATCTGTAACTACCGCGAGTTCACGGCCCGGCAGGAGGGGTCCGAGCTCCAAGCGGTCGAGGGAATCGGCGAGAAGACCGCGTCGAAGCTGAAAGACGCCGGCGTCGGCGGCGTCGACGAACTCAAGTCGGCCGATCCGGACGACCTGGCGGCCGACGTCGACGGCGTCGGCGCCGATACCGTCCGCGACTGGCAGGCGAAGGCGGACTAAGCCCGGGGTACCGCGCTTAGCCCGGTGAGTCTCCGTCGGCCCTCTCTCGACTGGATCCGTTCGTACTGCCCACCGCGACCGTTCGCGCCGCGATATCTAAAACAGTAAACACATATGCCCGGAGCGTCTCGATCCTCGACATATGGGAGACGGTGACGCGGACCCGCCGGCCGACGGTCGATCCTCGTCGAGCGGCGTCGCCGCCGCCACCGGCATCCTCCGGGCGTTCGTCGAGGCGGTGCCAACCCCCGCGCTCGTCTGCGATCGAGAGACGCTGGCGATCCGCGCCGCGAACCCGCCCGCGGTGGACCTCCTCGGCTACGACCGCGGCACGCTGACGCTCATGGGGCTTCCGGACGTCGGCGAGAGCGACGTCACCGTCGCCGGTGACCCCGTCGCCGACGTGGCCGCCGACGCGTCGAACGCCGCCGCCGACGCCGCCGGAGTCAAACGGTTCCAGTGGGACGTGCGGCTCGGTGACCCCGGCGTACGGGTCGACGCGGCACTCCACACGGCGACGATCGCCGGCAGCGAGTGGCTCGTCGTCGGCCTCTCGGACGCGACCGCTCGCGTCGCCGCCGCGGGCGAGCGCGACGCGGAGCGCCGACTCGTCGACGCGCTCGCCGAGACGGTTCCCCTCGCGCTGTTCCGGTGTACCGAAGAAGGAACGCTCTCGCGGTGGAACGACCGACTAGCGACCGACAGCGGGTACGAACCCGAGACGCTGTCCGGTCGGGCGCTCTCCTCGCTGTTCGACGACGAGACGACCGACGCCGTCAGGGAAGCTCTCGCGCAGGTGTACCGTGACGCCGAGACCGTCACCTGTGAGGCCCGGCTGCTCACCCGCTCCGGCGAACGGGTCCCGTACCGGCTCTCGATCGGTCCGGTGACCGACGGTGACAGAGTGGTCGGCGCCGTCGGCGTCGGCGAGGACGTCACCGAGGCGTCGCTCAGAGAGGAGCGGCTCGCCGTGTTGACGCGCGTGTTGCGCCACAACTTCCGGAACGACCTCAACGTGGTCACCGGGTTCACCGGCCGAGCCATCGAGACCGTCGACGACCCCGAACTGGTCACGGAGCTCGAACGGGTCGTCGACACCGCCGAGCGGCTGTTGCGGCTCGGCGAGACCTCGCGGAAGGTGGAACGGCTGCTCTCACAGCGCCCTTCGCCGCGGCCGATCGCGCTCGCGCCCGCGGTCGACGCCGCGCTCGAATCGCTCGACCCGGCGGTCCGCGAGCGGGCCGCCGTCGACGTCGACGTTCCCGAAGGGCTCGTCGTCTCCGCCGTCTCGTTTTTCCCGGAGGCGATCACCGAACTCGTCGACAACGCGATCCGTCACAACAGCGCCGACAGCCCGCGGGTGCGGATCTCGGCAGCGGAGCTGCCCAGCGAGTCGTGGCTCTCGCTCGTCGTCGCCGACGCCGGGCCGGGCATCCCGCCGGCCGAGCGGGCCGTCCTCACCGGCGAGGAGACGCCGCTCGACCACGCGAGCGGGCTCGGGCTCTGGTACGTGAACTGGATCGTCACCGCCGGCGGCGGGAGCCTCGACATCGCCGAGAGCAAGGCCGGCGGCAGCCGGATCGAACTGTCCCTCCGCGTCGCGGAGGGATCGCCCTCGGACGGAGACCTGTTCGCTCCCGACGTCCGCGACGGCGACGCCTGAGACCCGGCCCCGCCGTTCGTCGCTGCGCCGTCGCTTTCGCCGGACCGCTCGATCGGTCCGCGTTCAGTCGACCAGGCGCAGTTCGTCGCCGACGGCCACCGATCCGGCCGCGTCCGCCGGCAGTTCGATCACCGTGTCGGCGCGACCGCGACCCAGACCGACGAACGGCGCGAGCCGCTTTTTCTCCGTGACCTCGCCGTCGACGAGCCACACCGCGTCGATCGCGAAGGGGACGAACAGCATGTGGAGCCACTGCGTGTCGACCTCGTCGAACGGAAACACGAGGGCGTAGTCATCCGGGATCGACCGCCGGAACATCAGCCCGCGAGCCTGTTCGAGCGTCGAGCGCGCGACGTCGACGTCGCTCGCGAGGACGGTCTCCGAATCGGTCGCCGCGGCGGGACGGTGAACGAGTCGCACGCCGGACACCTCATTCCCGCCGGATAAATAGCCTCTCGTTCGCCGAACGCCGCGCTCGCTGAACGCTCTCGTTCGTCGGACGCGGCGCCCGACGTGACCGGCGCCTTAGCTCGCGCCGCCGTACGTCTCTTCGAGGTACTCGACGATGTCGTCGCTCTCGGCCATTCCCTCGACGCCGTGTTCCTCGTCGACGAGGACCGGGACGCCCGTCTGCCCGGACACCTCTTCGACCTCGGTGCGTTCGCTGTGCGAGCGCGGCACCATGATCGACTCGTACTCCAACTCGAGGTCCTCGAGCTTCGTCGTCACCTTCGCGCAGTACGGACAGCCCTCCAGCTCGTAGAGCGTCAGGTTCGTCATCACCGATCCGTAGGGTCTGGATCGGTAAAGAGGTGCGGCCGCGGATGCGCACGACGCGCACGGGCGCGGCCCGAGATGCGGACCGGCCGCGCCGCTATCCGTGGATCGAAACGGGGGAAAACGGAGCGTTCGGATGGTCGTTCGTGATCGTGGGGTGACCGACCCCCGCTCGCCGTTCGAGGTTCTCTCAGAACCTCGCTTACATCGCGCCGCCCATGCCACCCATGCCGCCCATGCCGCCGCCGGGGGCGCCGCCCTCGTCGCCGTCGCCGGCGGTCGAGAGGTCGCCCGCCGAGATGATGTCGTCGATTTTCAACACGAGGTTCGCCGCCTCGGCCGCGGAGGCGATCGCCTGTTCCTTGGCGTGGGCCGTCTCGACGACGCCAGCATCGGCCGTGTTGACGACCTCTCCGGCGAACACGTCGAGCCCGGCGTGCTCGTCGCCCGCCTCGTGGGCCGCGCGCAGGTCGACCAGCAGGTCGATCGCGTCGAGGCCCGCGTTCTCGGCGAGGACGCGCGGGATCAGTTCGAGGGAGTCAGCGAACGCCTCGACCGCGAGCTGCTCGCGCCCGTCGACGGAGTCGGCGTAGTCGCGCAGCCGCCGCGCGAGCTCGACCTCGACCGCGCCGCCGCCGGGCAGGGTCCGCCCGTCGGAGACGGTCGTCGAGACCACGTCGAGCGCGTCCTGAATGCCGCGTTCGAGCTCGTCGACGACGTGTTCGGTGGTGCCGTACAGGAGGAGCGTGACGCCGTGGGCGTCCTCGCCCTCGACGTAGAACAGCTCCTCGTCGGCGTCGCGTTCGATCGTGCCGACCGCGAGGTCCTCGGCGGTGAGCGAGTCGAGGTCGGTGACGATCGGCGCGCCGAGCACGTTCTTCAGGAAGGTCAGGTCGGACTTCTTCGTGCGGCGGACCGCCAGGATGCCCTCCTTCGCGAGGTAGTGCTGCGCGAGGTCGTCGATCCCCTTCTGACAGAAGACGACGTCGGCGCCGGAGTCGACGATCTTGTCCACCTTCGCGCGGAGCTGCTCTTCTTCCTGATCGAGGAACTTCTGGAGCTGGTCCGGCGAGTCGACGTTGACCGAGGTGTCGACGTCCGCCTCCTCGACCTCGATCGGGTCGTTGAGGAGGAGGACGTTCGCGTCCTCGAAGTCGGTCGGCATGTCGTCGTGGACGGGGTCCTTGTCGATGACGGCACCGGAGAGCAGGCGCGACTCGCCCGCCGCGCGACCGGTGCGCGTCTCGATGTTGAGGTTCGCCAGGTCGACCACGTGCGAGCCGTCGTCGGCCTCGACGGTGACGCCCTGTACCGCGCGGACGACAAGGTCGGCGAGCACGTCCTTGTCGAGCTCCGCGCCCTTTCCGGTCATCGACGTCTCGGCGACGTTCCGCAGCGTCTCGGCGTCGTCGGGGTCGACGGCCGTCGCGATGTCGTCGACCTGCTCGCGGGCGTACTCGCTCGCGAGGTTGAACCCCTTGATCACCGCCGTCGGGTGGATGTCCTGTTCGAGGAGGTCCTCGGCGTTTTTCAGCAGCTCGCCCGCGATGGCGACCGCGCTGGTCGTGCCGTCGCCGGCCTCGTCCTCCTGGGTCTCGGCGACCTCGACGACCATCTCGGCCGTCGGGTTGTCGATGTCCATCTCCT
Organism: Halorubrum ejinorense; assembly: GCF_055389685.1. Taxonomy (NCBI): domain Archaea; kingdom Methanobacteriati; phylum Methanobacteriota; class Halobacteria; order Halobacteriales; family Haloferacaceae; genus Halorubrum; species Halorubrum ejinorense. Next base: position 3,093,816 of record NZ_AP043777.1, on the reverse strand, counting down.
GGAGGATGGTGACGCCGTCGTTGGTGATGGTGACGTCGCCCATCGAGTTGACGAGCATCTTGTCCATCCCCTTCGGTCCGAGCGTCGACCGGACCGACTCGGCGACACCGCGTGCCGCGGAGATGTTGTACTCCTGTGCGTCCTTGTCCTGGACGCGCTGGGCGTCATCGCCCATGATGATCATCGGCTGACCCTGCTGCATTCGCTGACTCATACAGCGTTTGATTGATTGTGATTCTATATAAATGATTCGTTGGTGGGCGATCGCCGTCCGACGGGTACCGCCGCGGTCAACCTCGAAAAAACGCCTGACACCGCGACCTTCTCGGCCAGTTCATGCGGAGAGTTACCATTGATCTCGGTTCGGAGCGCGACCGGAATTCACCGCGTTTTATATACTGTCCACGGCGCCGACCTTCTCGCCCGCTCGGGACGTTCGCTCCGATGTCAGACAGGGATCCCGCCGGCCAAGAGCGCGGCGTCGACGAGGAGCAACACGGCGAGTGCGGCGCTCGCGAGTAGGTACGGCCGGCTCACGGCCGCCAGCCGCTGGGTCGTCGGGGCTCCCCCGCCGTCGGCGAACGCCTCGGTCGGAAGCCCCTCGGCCATGTACTGACCCCAGCCGACCTCCGGATCGAGTTCGCGGCGCATCCGCAACACGCCCATCTCGACGAGGCCGTTCATCACGCCCCACAGCGACAGCATCGCGAGGACGGCCCACCCGCGGGGCGCGGCGGTCAACGACTCGAGGGAGCCGTACAGCACCCAGACGAGGTACGCGCCGGTGACCGGCAGCGCGACGCCCGTCCAGCGGGTGACCATGAGCAGTCGGTGTGCGGCGTCGGCGAACGACTCTCGAGACAGGTCCCCGTCCGTCGCCCGGGGGAGGACCGCGTAGACGACGAACAGCACGGCACCGGTCCAGAACGCTCCCGACAGCACGTGCGCGGCGTAGGCGGCGGTTCGGATCACGTCGGTTCCTCGGTTCGACGACGGCATAAATGTCGGACGTGACCGGACTCGCCCCGGGTCACGGCAGCGACAGGACTCCCTCGTACCGGTGGGTGCCCTCGACGGTCCGGCGGTACTCGTAGGCGTCGGGCGGGTCGATCCCCCACGCCCGCAAGCGGTCGTCGACCCCGTCGACGTAGGTCGCGAGGAACGACCCCCGATCGCGGAGGGTCGGCGGCGCCCGCGTGTGTTCGGTCTCGAAGCGACACCGGGCGGTCCGGTCGCCTTCGGGGAGTATCCGAATCCGAAGGTCCGAGCGGAGCCGTTCGCGAACCGGCGTCGGCTCCCCGCGCAGGTGCCCCTCGCCGAACGCGTCGATCGCGGCCAGCGCCTCGTCGGGGACGTGGTTCACGTCGCGGTGTACGCTCCGACGACACGAGTCGCTTGCCCCGACTCGGTCGCAGTGCGGCCGCGGCACAGTCCCGACCCGTCCGCGGACCGGCCGTGAATCGGTTGCCCTCCGGGACCGAAACGTCCTTGCGGACCGGCCGCGCACCTCGGCGCATGTCGCTGGCAGCCGAGACCCGCGCGGCGGTCCGCGCGCGCCCCTTCGTCTTCGACGCGCTCCGTGCCGGACTCCTGAACCACAGCGCCGCGGCCGCGTGGCTCGCGGAGGCCGCCGACCTCGACGGCGACGCCGACGCCATCGCGGCCGCCCTCCGACGCTTCCGCGAAGAACTGCCCGCGTACGCGACGGCGTCGAGCGAGGCGACCGTCTCGATGCGGAGCGGGGTGGGAGTCGCCGACGAGGCGGACGAGGCGACGCCGCTCCTCCGGGTGGGGGAGGCCGCCGTCGTTCCGGAGGGCGACCACACGGCGGTCGTCGCGACCGGGAACGTCGACGCCGCGACGCTCGCGGCCGCGCTCCGTCGGCTCGCGGTTCGAGAGGTCCAGGTCGTCGCCGCGGGCGTCGCCGGAGGTTCGCTCGTCTGCGTCGTCCGGCGCCGCGACGGTCCCGACGCGGTTCGGGTCGTCGAGGCCGCACTCGATTCGGCGCCGGCGGTCGACTCGGCCTGACTCGGTTCCGGCCGTCGGCCCGGCCCGCTCCGGTTCCGACGCACCCGCCCGTCACGTTCCCGCCGCGCCGCAGCCTCCGAAGTCCCTAAGAGCGGTGCGCCCACAGATCGGGTATGCAGTCGCTCGTCATCGTCGCGCACGGCTCTCACCTCAATCCGGAGTCGAGCTCGCCGACGTACGACCACGCCGACACGATCCGCGCTACCGGTGCCTTCGACGAGGTCCGCACCGGCTTCTGGAAGGAGGAACCGCACTTCCGGGAGGTGCTCCGCACCGTCGAAGGCGACGAGATCTACGTCGTCCCGCTTTTCATCTCGGAGGGGTACTTCACCGAACAGGTGATCCCACGAGAGCTGCGGCTCGACGGCTGGGACGTCTCTCACTGGGGCTCTGACGGCCTCTCTGCCGACCAGGCGACGCTCGTCGCCGAGGACATCGACCGCGAGGTCCACTACTGCGGCCCCGTGGGAACCCACCGCGCGATGACCGACGTGATCGTCCGGCGGGCGGAGTCGGTGACGAACGACTCGGACGTCGGCGAGGGGTTCGGGCTGGCGGTCGTCGGCCACGGCACCGAGCGCAACGAGAACTCGGCGAAGGCGATCGAGTACCACGCTGACCGGATCGCCGAGCGCGACCGCTTCGACGAGGTGAAAGCGCTGTACATGGACGAGGACCCGGAGGTCGACGACCTCCCCGAACACTTCGAGAGCGAGGACGTGGTCTTGGTCCCGCTGTTCATCGCCGACGGCTACCACACGCAGGAGGACATCCCCGAAGACGTCGGGCTCTGTGAGGACCACACCGAGGGATACGACGTGCCGGAGACCGTCGACGGCACCCGGATCTGGTACGCCGGCGCCGTTGGGACGGAGCCGCTCATGGCCGACGTGGTCTTGGAGCGCGCCGCCGACGCCGGCGCCGACCTCGGGGCCGCGCTCGACGACGTGCGCGAGACGACCCGCGTCGCCACGGGTGACTGACCGTGAGCGACCCGACGCCCGACGCCGCGACCGACGACGGAGACGACGGAGACGACGCGACCGACGACACCGAAGCGCCGACCGTCCCGCCGATCGACCTCCCCGGCGACGCGTTCGACGCGGTCCTCGACGCGCTCGACGACCGCGACCCGGGCGAGCCGGTCCGGTTCGAGGGGTTCACCGTCACCCGCGCCGACGACGGCGGGTACGTCCTCGCCGACGGCGACCGGTCCGATCCGATGGCCGAGCGCGAACTCCACGAGGCGCTCGCCGAGCGCGCGCCGGCGGTCACGGACTGGTACGCCTTCGAGCGAGTCGTCGGCGAGTTCGGCCCGCGCCGCGCCTTCCTTCGGTGGATCGAGGACGCCGACGGCGAGACCGTGGCGGCCCGCTACGCGGCGCTCGCGGCCGGGATCGAGCGCGCCTGGGGGGAACTGAAGATCACGGCCACCGTCACCGACCGCGGGGAACGCCGCTACGACGTGCGCCACGCCGACGACGCCGGCGTTCCGGTCGACGACCTGACGGCCCACGACGACCCGCTCGACGCCCGTGACTTGGTCACCTTCGACGAGAAGGGGCGGTACCGACCCCTCAAGACGGCGCCGTCGCTCGCGAGCGGGTGGGTCTTCCCCGATCTGGGGCCGCGCGACTTCTACGAGACGGTGGAGACGATCTACCCCGCGACGGTCGCCAACTGGCACCGCGAGCGCGAAGGGGAACTCGACGTGACCCACTGGCGCGAGACGATGGAACGCCAGTCGGGGATCTACGGCGTCGTGAAGACGTGGGACCGCGGCGAGGGGTACGAACACGTCAACTGGGTCGCCGAGGCCTGCTGTGACGACTCGCAGTGTCTCAAGCGCCGGGAGTGGCAGTACGACGACGACACCGACCTCGATGTCGACGGCGGCGACGGCGCGTTCCCCTGTCGGGAACCCTGTTCCGTGGTCGTGTCGGCCGCGCGGAAGTGGACCCGACTCGAGAGCGAGCAGCCGCGGACCTACGAGTTCGACCTGACCCCGAGCGAGAAGGAACAGGTCGAGGACATCATCGAGGCCGTCGCTGACGGCCGGACCGACGAGATCCGCGAGGCGGACACGAAGGAGGGAGCGAACCGCTACCGCACGCGCTTCCTCCGCGCGAAGCTGTTCGACGACGAGGGGAACCTCGGCGGCGTGCCGACCGAGCCGGACGACGAGTAGCGGTTCCGTCGGTCGCCTCGCGGTCGCTCGAGGGCCCGACTCCACCCGAAGCATCGCCGCGCCCCGCAGGCTTTTCTCACCTCCCCCGATACGTTGGCGTAATGAACGCCGTCACGCTTGGTCCCGCCGGCACGTACTCACACCGCGCCGCGAGCGCCGTCGCCGCCGAGGTGTCGTTCCGCGAATCGGTCACCGCCATCGTCGACGCCGTCGCCGCCGGCGAGTTCGAGCGCGGCGTGGTCCCCATCGAGAACAGCATCGAGGGGTCCGTCACCGAGAGCCTCGACGCGCTCGCGGAGTACGACGTGTCGGTGACACGCGAGGTCGTCACCCCGATCCGTCACGCCCTCCTCGCGCAGGACGACGAGTTCGAGGTCGTCGCCAGCCACTCGCAGGCGCTCGCGCAGTGCCGCAACTGGCTCGAAGCGAACTACCCCGACGCGGGCCTCGAAGCGGTCGCGTCCACCGCCCGCGGGGTCGAACGCGCCCGCGAGGACGCCCGCATCGCCGGGATCGGTCACCCGGACAACGCCGGCGACGACCTGCGCATCCTCGCCGAGGACATCCAGGACCGCACCTCGAACGCGACCCGGTTCCTCGTCGTCGCGCCCGCGTCGGCCCGCACCGACGCCGGCGGCAAGACGACGCTCATCGTCTACCCGAACGCGAACTACCCCGGCCTCCTGCTCGAACTGCTCGAGGCGTTCGCCGACCGCAACCTCAACCTCTCGCGGATCGAGTCGCGCCCGAGCGGCGAGCGCCTCGGCGACTACCTGTTCCACTTCGACGTCGACGCAGGCCTCTACGAGGACCACATGGCGCAGGCGGTCGGCGACATCGAGGCGATCGCAGACAAGGGGTGGGTCAAAGTGCTCGGCTCGTACGACACCGAACACGTCCTGGAGTGAGCCGGGCGCCCTGACGGTTCCCGTTCCGCCCGCCTGCGCCCGCCGCGGTCAGTCGACGTCGACGCGCGCGACGAACCCCAGGCCGGCGTCGAACCTCTCGACGACGGTCACCGACTCGAACCGGCGCTGGAGGTCCGCGAGGACGTCCGCGTGCTGGAAGTTCACGACTCGTCGGTACGCCTTCATGACCGCGTTCCCGAACGCCCCGTCGGGGACCCGCCCGTCGATGACCGCGACGCGGCCGCCGGGACGGACCACCCGCTCGATCTCGTCGAAGACGGCCTCCACGTCCGGCATCGCGCTCAGCGCCAGCGACGCGAAGACGCCGTCGACGCTGTCGGCTCGCAGGCCCAACTCGGACGCGTCCGCACGGAGGACGGACACCGACGGGTACGCCGCCGCCCGCTCGGCGGCCGCGCGAACCATCTCCGCGCTGTAGTCCACGCCGATCACCTCCCCCTCGGGGCCGACGGCCTCGGCCAACAGCGGGAAACTGCCCCCGGGCCCGCAGCCGAGATCGACGACCGTGTCGGCCGCGTCCGGCGCGAGCGCCCTGACCGCCGCCTCGCGCATCGACCGCGACAGTCGGTCCACCAGTCGGTACGCGGGTCCGTACGTCGCCCATCGGTCGTAGACGCGCTGACCGCGACGAGCGGGGTCGTCGACCATCGCGTGTGCGATCTGTTCGCAATGTCAAACAGCTACCGGTCCGAACGGCGTCCGAAGAGTCTCACGCACCCGTCGGCCGGCACATCTCGACCGGTCGGGGTTGCCGGCGAACAGTCGGTTCGTCCGTCAGTCTCCCCGCCCGGTCACTCGAACCGGTACGTCGCCCCGTCCGGCCCGTCCTCGATCTCGACGCCGACCTCCTGAAGCGCGTCGCGCAGTTCGTCGGCGCGCTCGTAGTTCCCGGCCTCGCGCTCGGCCTCCCGCACGTCGAGGACGAGTTCGACCAACTCGCCGGCCAGGTCCACGTCGCCGTCGCTCGTCGACTCGAACTGGAGGCCGAGCACGTCGCCGCCGAGCGCCTCGAAGGCTTCGACCGCCTCGCGGAGTCCGCGGTAGTCGTAGGCGGCCGCCGCGTCCGTCCCGTCCGCGCTCGCGTCGTCGACCGCGTCGACGTGGCGGTTCACCGCGTCGGTGAGGTCTAAGAGCGCCGCGGTCGCCTCCCGGAGATTGAGATCGTCGTTCATCGCGGCCGCGAAGTCGTCGCGGGCGGTCTCGACGCCCCCGCGGAGGGTCTCGTCGGCCGTCTTCGCGGCGGCGTCCACGGAGTCGAGCGCCTCGACGGCGCGGTCGTAGGTGCGCGAGAGGCGCTCCCAGCGCTCCTCGGCCTCGGCGATCGTCTCCTCGGTGAGCGCCTGCTCGGAGCGGTAGGCCGCCCCGGCGTAGAAGGTCCGGACGACGTTGACGCCGAGTTCGTCCAAGGCGTCGGGGACGGTCCAGAAGTTCCCGATCGAGGAGGACATCTTCTCGCCGTCCATCGCCAGCAGGCCGACGTGGAGCCAGTGGCGCGCGAACGGCTCGCCGGTGGCCGCCTCCGACTGTGCGATCTCGTTTTCGTGGTGGGGGAAGACGAGGTCGCGGCCGCCCATGTGGACGTCGAGCGTGTCACCGAGATGGGTCGTCGACATCGCCGAGCACTCGACGTGCCATCCGGGGCGACCCTCGCCCCACGGCGACGCCCACGTCTCGCCCGCGGGCGTCTCGTCGCCGTGCTCGTGTTTCGCGTGTTCCCGCGCGGCGGTCTCGCTCACGCCGTCGGCCTTCCAGAGGGCGAAGTCCGACGGGTTGCGCTTCTCCGACCGCTCGTCCGGCTCGCCCTGCGCTTCGAGCGCGTCGAGGTCCTGGTTCGAGAGCTTCCCGTACTCGTCGAACTGCGTCACGTCGAAGTAGACGGAGCCGTTCGACTCGTAGGCGTACCCCCGCTCGATCAGGGTCTCGACGAGGTCGACGATCTCGGGGACGTGTTCGGTGACGCGGGGGTACACCTCGGCCCGCTTGAGGTTCAGGCCGCGCATCGCGTCGAAGACGGTCGCCGTGAACGTCTCGGCCACGTCGCGCTCGGCCGCCCACTCGTCGCGCTCGCCGACCCGGGCCGTGATCTTCTCGTTGACGTCGGTGACGTTCTCGACGTGACGCACGTCGTGACCCAGGTGTTCGAGCCACCGGTGGAGCACGTCGGCGTGGAACCACAGGCGGGCGTGGCCGAGGTGGGGGTCGTCCGACACCGTCAGTCCACAGACGTACAGCGTGACGTCGCCGTCGGCCGTGAACTCGACGCGCTCGTCCGCCAGGGTGTCGGTAACGACGAGACTCATTAGCGGGTGATTGCCGAGGTGAGCGTTTTAAATCGTCGGATCGAGCGAGACGAGGCAGACGTGTTCTCTGTCGGTTCGTCCACTCGGGTGTACGTAGTCGATGTCGGCGGCGGATCGACGGCAAACGCCTCCAAAGTCCCTGCCGCTCACTCATAAATAGTTGATAATGGACCGGCGGTGAACACCGCCAAAGTCCCTGCCGCTCACTCATAAATAGTTGATAATGGACCGGCGGTGAACACCGCCAAAGCCCCAGTCGCGAGGACGGCGCACGCTCGCTGTGCTCCTCACTCGATCGCTCACTTCGTTCGCTCCCTCGTTGCGGTGCTTGCGTCGCCTGCGCCGTCCTCGCGACTGCCCCTTTGAGTCCCGCCCCGCACCGCTCCGCACCGCAGCCTCACACCTCCCCAGCCTCGTCGCTCGCTTCGCTCGCGACTCCCTCGCGCGTGCTCCTCGGGCCGCCTTCGGCGGCCGCTCAGAGGCACGCGCCACCGCGGTTTTAGTTATACAATGACGACCCTTCTCACGCCTCCTGCGTCGTCCACGCCACCTCGTAGCCCGCCTCGCGAACCGCCGTCAGGACGCGATCGACGTGGGCCGGGCCGTTCGTCTCCACCTCGAACACGAGGTCGGCGTCGCCCACCGGGAGGTCCGGGCGGCTCCGCTCGTGGCGCACCGTCCGGATGTTCGCGCGCTCGCCGCCGATCAGCGTGGCGATCTCGCCCATCGTGCCGGGGGTGTCGTCGATGCGGACCGACAGCTCGATCAGCTGGTCGCGGTCGACGAGCGCGTGGGTGACCACCTCTTTCAGCGTCGTCACGTCGATGTTACCGCCACAGAGGAGGGGGACGACGGTCTCGCCGGCCAAGTCGAGGTCGTCGACCGCGTCGTCGTCGAGCAGCGCGGCCGCGGCGGTCGCGCCCGCGCCCTCGACCATCTGCTTCGCGCGCTCTAAGAGGAGGAGAATCGCGTTCGCCACGTCGTCGTCGCTCACGACGACCACGTCGTCGAGGTGCTCGTTCAAGAGCCCGAACGTGAGTTCGCTCAGCCCGCCGGTCGCGATCCCGTCCGCGATCGTGTCCGGCTCCTCCCGCGTCACGAGTTCGCCCGCTCGCAGGCTCTCCGAGAGCGTCGAGGCGCCCTCGGTCTGAACGCCCACCACGCGCGTCTCGGGCGAGCGCGCCTTGACCGCGGTGGCGACCCCGCCAGCGAGCCCCCCGCCGCCGACCGGCACGAGGACGGTATCGACGTCGGGTACCTGATCGACGACCTCCAGCCCGAGCGTCCCCTGTCCGGCGACCACGTCCGGGTCGTCGAACGCGTGGACGAACCGCGCGCCGGGGTCGTCGGTCAGCGTCCGGGCGTGCGCCATCGCCTCCGGGAACGCGCTCCCCCGGAGCACGACTTCGGCGCCGTACGCGCGGGTGGCCTCGATCTTCGCCGCCGGCGCCGACTCCGGCATCACGATCGTCGCACCGATCCCGGCGTCCGCCGCCGCCAGCGCCACCCCCTGCGCGTGGTTGCCCGCGCTCGCGGCCACGACGCGCTCGATGGCGGGCTCGTCGGTCCCCTCCCCGGAGCCGTCGATCGCCTGCGAGATCGCGTTGTACGCCCCGCGCGTCTTGAACGAGCCGGTGCGCTGGAGGTGTTCCATCTTGAGGCGCACGTCGGCGCCGCACCGCTCGCTCAGCGACCGGCTCCGCTCGACGGACGTGCGCTGGACGATGTCGGTGCCGGCGAGCCGCTCGGCGGCGGCCTCGACGTCGTCGACCGTGACTGGGGACATGCCGGCGGTGTTCGCCCGATCCCGTGAAAAGAACTCGGATACGGAACGGAGTTTCGGCTCGATTCCCGCCCGGCTATCGCTTCCCGAGCGCCTCCTCGAAGACGCGTTGGGCCCGCTCGTACCCCTCGTTCCGGTCGACTATCGGATGCGGGTAGTCGGGGGCGAGTTCCTCGCGTTCCGCCCGCGAGAGCGTCGGCCAGTCGACGACCGTCCCGGCGGGCACGTCCGCCAGTTCCGGGACGTACGCCTTCACGTAGCGGGCCCCGTCGTCGTACTTCGACATCTGGCTCACCGGGTCGAAGATGCGGACGTCGACGGAGTCGGTCCCGGTCGAGGCGGTCCACTGCCACGCGCCGTGGTTCGACGCGTAGTCGTGGTCGATCAGCTGCTTCGTGAAGTAGCGCGCGCCGCGCCGCCAGTCGATGAGGAGGTGCTTGGTGAGGAAGCTCGCGACGACCTGCCGCGGGCGGTTGTGAATATACCCCTCCGCGTTCAGCTGGCGCATTCCGGCGTCGACGAGCGGGTAGCCGGTCTCGCCGCGCGTCCACGCCTCGAAGTCGTCGTCGGCCTCGCGCCACGCGATTTCGTTCGGGAACGACTTGTAGTTCGACACCGCCAGGTCGGGGTTGTAGTACAGCAGGTGGTACATCTGCTCGCGCCACGACAGCTCGTAGCGGTACTTGTCGACGTTGCGGCGCTCACCTCCCGTCACGGCGTCGTACACGTCGCTCGCGCCGGCCCACACTTCGCGGATCCCGATCGCCCCGGTCGCGAGGTACGGTGACATCCGGGAGACGGCGTGCGTCGGCGCCTCGACGGCCCGCGCGAGGTCGTCGCGGGTGTCGTTGTACGAGGCGATCCCGTAGTCGAGGAACTCGTCGAAGCGCTCTCGCGCGGCGTCGTACCCCGCGGCCGGGAGGTCGACGTCGACCTCGGGCTCGGGAACGGTCTTGCCGTCGCGCACGTCGGCCAGCGCGTCCGGGTCAGGCTCGGCGTACGGGCCGCGCTTTGGCACCGCCTCCCAGTCGTCGTGGAACTGACTGTGGTTCGGGTACCGTTCTTCCAACCGCCCGGGGTCCACCAGCACCACGTCGGTCCGGGAGTCCGTCTCGACGCCCGCGTCCCCGAGCGCGTCCTCGACCGCCCGCTGTCGGTTCCGGCGCGCCGGGCGGTAGTGGTCGTCGTAGAACACCGTGTCGGCGTCGTACTCGTCGGCGAGGTCGACGAGGACCTCGTCCGGGTCGCCCGCGCGGACGACCAGGTCGCTGCCGAGTTCGCGGTAGCGCTCCTCCACCCGCTTCACGTGGCGGAGGAAGAAGGCGCGCTGGCGCGCGCCGACGGTCGCGAGCAGGTCGGCGTCGTACACGAAGACCGGCACGACCGTCCCCGACCGTGCCGCGGCCGCGAGCCCGGCGTTGTCTCGCGTGCGAGCGTCCCCTCGGTGCCAGAACAGTTGCATACGAACGGCAGGTGCGCCAGCGGATAGTGTCTGTCGCTCGCTCGGGCGGCGTGCCCGGAGCCCCCGTATCGCCAGTACGTTCAAGACGCTCCGTCACGAATCCTGTCCTGTATGACCCGACGCGATCCCTTCGACGAGATCGAGGACCTGCTCGAACGGATGGGCCACGAGTTCGAGGAACTCGGCGGGACGCTGGAGGGGGCCGGCCCCGACGTGCCGCGGTTCCCCGGTGCCAGAGACGTGGACGTCGACGTCTACGGGGACGACGAGGCGATCACCGTCGTCGCCGACCTCCCGGGGTTCGACGCCGACGACATCGACGTGGAACTGCGCGACGACTCACTCGTGATCGCCGGCTCTCGCGAGGACTCGAGTGACTTCGACGTCTCCGACGCGGGCGGAGACGAAGACGAAGGCGAGGACGCCGTCCGCTATCACCGACGCGAGCGACGCCTCCAGTCCGTCTCTCGGCGCGTCCCGATCCCGGAGCCGGTCGAGGCCAACGCGGCGACCGCCTCCTTCGACGCCGGCGTGCTCACCGTCACTCTCCCCAAGCGCTCGGCCGACGACGACCGCGGTCACACGATCGACGTGAACTGAACCCGGTCGCGCCGCCGGGACGGGAGCGTTTCGGGTCGAATTCGCCGCCGGAGTCCGTATCGGTGCCTGCCGCGATCGGGAGGTAGCACGTCTCACTCTCTCTTTAATAGCTCACGGCGCCTCCGTAAGGGTGAGTACCATGAACACCACGAACCCCTTCGACGACATTGAACAGTTCCTCGGCCGCACCCCCTTCGCGGGCGAGCGAGCGTGGGGTCGTGACCTCCGGACCGCCGACATCGACGTCACGGAGTACGACGACGAGTTCGTCGTGATGGCCGACCTCCCGGGATTCGACCGCGACGGTATCGACGTTCGCGTCGACGACGACCGGCTCACCATCGCCGCCGAGCGCGACGCTGAACACGAGGACGCCGACCGACGGTACCTCCGACGCGAGCGCCGCCACGAGTCCGTCACCCGGACCGTCGACCTCCCCGCGACCATCCGTCCCGACGAGGCGACCGCGACCTACCGCCACGGCGTCCTCACCGTGACGATCCCCCTCGACGCCGTCGAGGCGGACGAGGGACACCGGATCGACGTGAACTGATCCGGGCGGCCTCTGGGTGACCCGACCGGCGTGCGCCGACCGACCCCGAAGCGACATCCTCCAATTTATTCCCTCCGAACCGATCGCCTGCGGACCGATCTCGCCCCCTCCACACTCCCTGTCGATCCGAACTCCCACCTCTTCCGTCCGGTCGATGGTTTCTCCACGCTAGAAGTGCTATCGTATCTCATGACCGACACCGACCACGCGGCGGCCAGGCGCGACCTGGTGGCCGCGCTCCGCCGGCGCCTCGACGTGAGCGAGCGGACGCTGTCGGCGATCGAGGCCGTCCCGCGCCACGAGTTCGTCCCCGAAGCCCACGTGGACTCCGCCTACGACGACCGACCCCTCCCGATCGGCCACGAGCAGACGGTCAGCGCGCCACACATGGTCGCGGTGATGACCGACCTCCTCGACGTCGAACGCGGTGACCGCGTCCTCGAGGTGGGTACCGGCTGCGGCTACCACGCGGCGGTCGTCGCTGAGATCGTCGGCCCCGGATCGGTCTTCTCCGCCGAGCGCGTTCCCGAACTCGCCGCCGACGCCCGGGAGCGACTCGCCCGCCTCGGCTACGACGTGACGGTCACGGCCGGTGACGGACGCGACGCGTTCGTCGACTCTGCCCCCTTCGACGCCGCCTACCTCACCTGTGCGGCGCCCGAGTCGGTCCCGGAAGCGATCCTCGACCGCGTTCAGCCGGGCGGTCGCGTCGTCGCGCCCGTCTCCGCGGGCGGCGAGCAGCGACTCGTCCGGCTCACGGTCCGCGCGGACGGCGTCGACCGCGAGGATCACGGCGGCGTGCGGTTCGTTCCGCTGCGGTAGTCGGGACCGCTAGCCGCCGCGGTCTCCGAGTGCGCTGCCGCCGCAGTCCCCGAGATTTCCTCGCACCGGATCGCCACCCACTCGACGAACGCACGCTTTTAGAGGACCGAGCCCCGAGTGCGGTCATGGACGACGCGTCGCTCAGGGCGGACATGATAGAGGGGCTCGAACACCAGATCGGCGAGTCCCTCGAGCCGCCCGTGTTGACCGCGCTCCAGCGCGTTCCCCGCGACCCGTTCGTCGACGACACTCCCCGGAGCGGAACCGTCGACGACGACGACCCCCACTCGCTGTCGCTCGCGACGGTGGTCCGGCTCGTCACGGCGCTCGACGCGACCGAGGGCGACTCGGTTCTCGTCGTCGGCGCCGGAATCGGCTACTCGGTCGCGATGCTCGCCGAAATCGCCGGCGCGCGTCACGTTCACGCGGTCGACATCGACCGCGCCGCCGTCGTGGCCGCGCGTTCGAACCTCGACGCCGCCGGATATGAGGCCGTCCTCGTCGACCGCGCTGACGGCGCCGACGGACTGCCGGCGTACGCGCCGTACGACAGAATCCTCCTCGAAGCCGCGGTGGTCGAGCCGCCGCGTGCCCTCCGCGAGCAGCTGGCGCCCGGCGGACGGCTGGTCTACCCGCGCGGCGCGGGCGTTCAGACGGTCGCGGCGATCGAACCGTCCGCCGACGCGGACGCCGCAGGCGCCTCGACTGCCGACGGACCCGCTGCGGACGCTCCCGCTGCGGACCCCGGCGCGGGTGACGGAGAGGACCCGGCGCCCGCCGGGTTCGAGACGGTCGAGACGCACGGCCCGGCCCGGCTCAAACCGATGCTCGTCGACGGCGAACAGCCCGGCGTGGAACGGAACCGAGCACGGCGGGAAGACGCCGAACACGCCGAACGCGACCGCCGCCGTCGACACGGCTGGGAGCAGGACTGGATCGACTGGGACGACCATCTCTGACGCTCCCTCGTCGGAACCTGGCGAGATCACCGCCACGATTCGACCGGACCTCGGAGCGTCCGCGATGGCGTTTCACACCGCGGGCGTCGTTCACTCCTCGACGACGAGCACCTCCGTGTTCCCTCGCTCGTCGACGTAGTCCCCCTCCGCCGGCGGCTTGATATCGACCGTGAGCGTCCCGTCCGCCTGGTTCGGCCCCAGTTCGGGGTCGACGTCGACGGTCGCGATCCCTTCGCCGTTGGTCCGCGCGGTGACGACGCCGTCGATCCGCGCGGAGCCGCCCCGCACGATGACCGTCGCGTCCGCGACGCGGGAGCCGTCGGGGTCGACGACCGCGACCTCGATCGACTGGTCGCCGGGCGTGGTCACCTCGGGCTGCGGCTGCGCGTCGAGCTCGGTCGCCGCTAACCCGTTGATGTCGCCGATCATCCCCATCATCACGCTGAGGCTGGCGACGCCGACGACGAGCGCGATGACGAGGCGGACGGGGAGTCCCTCGATCGCTCGGGTATCGGTGCTGAACGTCCGGCGGTTCGCGGTGCGCGAGTCGTGTGCTCGATCGGACATACGCCTCGCTGGCCGCGGTATCGTTTATAAAAAATCGGCCCGCACGATCCGGGATCCCCCGGAGATTTTTGTCCGATACCGGTGCGATCCGACCGCGTGTACGTACTCGGACGCGACGACGCGGACGGCGACGGCGATGAACCAACTCCGCCCGCTGGAAGCGGTCCCGCCGACTCCTGCCCGCCACACACCGCTCGCATCGGTTCCTTCCTCGCCCGCGACGGGAGCGCCGGCGCGCCGCTCGGCGTCGACCTCGACCGCCCGCACGCGGGGGTCGTCTTCGGGAAGCGCGGGACCGGAAAGTCGTACACGCTCGGTGTCCTCGCCGAGGAAATCGCCGATGCCCGGGGCGTCGCTCCGATCGTCGTCGATCCGATGGGCGTCTTCGGCGGGCTCACCGCGGCCGGCGGCCGCGTCGTCGAGCCCGCCGTTCGCCCCGCCTCGATACCGCCGTCGGCGTGGCCGGAGCTGCTCGGTCTCGACCCGGCCAGCGGACCCGGGAGTCTCGTCTGGCGCGTCGTCGCGGACGCGGTCGAGGACGGCCGCGGTGACGCCGTCGACGACCCGGCCGACGAGCCCTCGTCCCCGTCGCTCGCGACGCTGCGGGAGGCGGTCGCCGCGGCCGACGCTCCGGCGGCGACCCGGCGGGCCGCGGCGAACCACCTCCGGCTGGCGTCGTCTTGGGGCGTCTTCGACGCCGACTCCCCGCCGGTTTCGTCTCTCGCGGCGGACGGTAATCCCGCGGTACTGGACCTCGCAGGCGTCCCCGACGCGGCGTCGGCCGCCGTCGTCCGCGCGGTCGCTCGTGGGCTCTACGACGCCCGGGTCGCGGGCGACCGCTCGCGACTCCCGTGGCTGCTCGTCGACGAGGCACACGCCTTCTTCGACGGCGTCGCCGACCCAGCGCTCCGGACGCTTCTGACGCGCGGTCGGGCGCCCGGCGTCTCGCTGGTCTGTGCGACACAGCGCCCGGCCGCGCTACCGAGCGTCGCCGTCTCGCAGTCCGATCTCCTCGTCTCGCACCGCCTCACCGCCGAACGCGACGTGAACCGGTTGGCCGAGGCGGAGGCGACGTACCTCGGCGGCGACCTCTCCTCCCGACTTCCCGAGGGCGTGGGCGAGGCGCTCGTCGTCGACGACGCGACCGAGACCGCCCACACCGTCCGCGTCCGGGAACGCCGAACGCCGCACGAGGGCGAGAGTCCGCGCGCGAGCCGGTCGTTTGACGCGACGTAGCCCCGAAGCGCTTCAGAACGCACAAGCCGCCGCGGACGCTCTCGACCTCATGGATCGGACGCCCTACGGATTCCTCCTCGTCGCGGTCGGCGGATTCCTCGGTGCCGTCGCGAGACACGCCGTCGACGGTGCGGTCACTGCGACGGTCGCCGCGGCCGCGCTCGGCGGCGGTCTCACGCCCTTCTCGACGCCGCCGACCGGCCTCGGGACGTTGGTCGCGAACGTCGCCGGCTCGTTCGCGCTCGGACTCCTGTTGAGCCGCGCGCCGAGCGCCAGAACGCGGCTGCTGGTCGGGACCGGCGCGCTCTCCTCGTTCACGACGTACAGCACCTTCGTCGCCGACGCGGTCGCGCTCGGGACGCCGGCGGGTGCGTGGTACGTCGGCGTCAGCTACGCGACCGGGTTCGCCGCGGCCGCGCTCGGTCTCGCGGTCGGAGGGGGGTGGCGGCGATGACAACCGCACCCCTGCTCACGGCGACGCTCGTCGGCGTCGGCGGCGCGCTCGGGGCCGTCTCGCGACACGCGGTCGGCCTCCGCGTCGAGGGACGCCGGTCGCTCATCCTCGTCAACGCGCTCGGTAGCTTCGCACTCGGAACGGTGTCCGCCGCCCCGATCGGATCGGCGGCGGCGCTGCTCTTCGGGGTCGGTTTCTGCGGCGCGTTCACGACGTTCTCGTCGTTCGCGGCCGGAACGGTCCGCGCCGCGACCGAGCGCGGGCCTCGCGACGCGGCGACCCTCGCGGCCTCGACGCTCGCTGCGGCGCTCGTCGCCTTTCTCCTCGGGGCGCTCCTCGTCGCTCGGGTCTTCGGATGAGCGCCGGTCGCTCCCGCCGGCCGAGACGCTCGGCCTGAATTCGCCCTGCTGGAGGTCGAGAAGCGATAGGTACAGCATCCTCCGGTCCCTACGCGAGCCCGTGACCGACACCGATCGTCCCGTCGATAGCGAGTCGACTGACTCGGCCGACTCGGGGCGGCTCTCCGACGACACGGACCCCGAGGAAGTCCCCGAGTTCGGCGACCTCTCTGTCCTCCAACGCGGATTCGTCGCGGCCGCCCAGAATCCCTCGCGCGGGATCCTCGTCGTCGGCCTGTTCGCGTTCGCGCTCGCCTTCTACGTCGCGTTCTGGCTGTCGTTCCCGAGAGCGGCCGGCCTCCTCACGGCGGTCGCGGTCGTCGTCGCCGTCGTGGCGGGCCTCGTCTACTGGCTTCTCGACCGGCTCTCCGGCTGACCGCCGGATTCTCGTCGATGTCTCACGGCCGCGGTTCGTAGAACTCCCGGAGCGGGCGCCCGAACGCGGGCGCGAGCGTGGCGACCCCCTCGCCGACCAACACGTCGCGGTCGGTGAACGCCGGTTCCACCCGCGCGCCGAGCGCCACGTCGCTCGCGGCGTCGCTCTCCAGGTACTCCCGGACCGTGCTGAACTCCCGCTCCCGCTCGACGACGTACCGATCGCCGTCGATGAACGGTCCGTAGGTGTCGGGGTCGACGTCGTCGACGTACGACTCGTAGAAGCTCGCGGCGTGTTTCCGGACCGCGACCGGCGGCCCTTCGTGGCGCTCGACGGCGGGGCGCTCGGTCACCTCGAGTTCCGCGTACAGCGCGGCTCTGGGCGTCTCGTCGGGGCCGTCGCGGTCGTTCGCCTCCGCCCCGTCGGTCACGGCGCGCGCTCGGAGCACGTCGAAGCCGCGGTCGTTCAGCCCGCCGACGATCCCGTCCAGCGAGCGGCGGAGCTGCGGCCACAGTTGGTCGTCGACCACGTCGGGCGCGTCGAAGACCACTGCGACCGGGGTCGTCTCCCGCCGATCGAGGTGGTCTCGGACCTCGCTCGGAGTGAGCGGGTTGGGGTCGTCCGGTTCGAAGAGCCCCTCGTTCGGCGCCGCGAGCAGCTCGCGGGCGTAGTGTTGGAACCGCGCGAGGTTCGTCGCCGACAGCACCGCGGCGACGTTGCGCGTCGGGTCCGTGGGGTCGACGACGACGAGGGGGTCCTCGAACGTGCGCTCCGCGTGCCCCTCGGGGTCGAACTCCACCGGCGGGTGCCAGCTCCGCGCCGACTCGACGAGGGGGACGAACCCGCCGAGTTCCAACACCAGCAGCTCCGTCAGGTACCCGGAGAACCCCTCGGTGCGGAGGTCGCTCCCGTACGCGCCGATCCCCTTCAGGAAGGCCTTCGCCAGCACCACGTCCGCCGCGAGGTCGTCGTCGAGCCGCGCCGAGAGGTACGCGTCGTGGAACGGAGTGCGGTCGACCGCCGAGACGAGGTCGCCGGCGGTCTCCACGTCGTGACAGGGGACCAGATCGACGTCGAACCCGTCGTAGCTCCCCTTCACGTACGGGTGTTCGGCGTACTCCTCGTGGCCGTCCGGCAGGACCGCGTGGCCGACCGCGAGCCCGTACTCCTCTAACTCGGTGCGGTCGAGATCGGCATCGAACCGCACGAACAGATCGATGTCGCGGTCGCCGGCGACCCACGTGCCGCGCGCGGTCGACCCGACCTGAACCACGCCGGCGTCGACCGGCAGATCGGCTATCGCCTCGCGGGTCCGGTCCGTCAGCTCCGCGGCCGTCGCGCGGAGCCGCTCGCGCTCCTCAGGCTCCGGGAAGACGCGCTCGCGGATCCGCGACAGCACCGCGTCCAACCCGTCGCCGTGCGCCTCCGCGTCGTCCATACCGACACCTCTCGCGGTCCGGCCGAAAACGTGTCGGTCGCTTCGGCGTTGGAGTCGACCGCGAGCGGGGTCGACGGTCCCCCCCGCACGCACCCGGTAGCGTCCGGTTCGGTGAGAAGGCCCGGCGCGCGGACGGCGGACAGGGGACGGCCTCACGACACCGCGTGACACGAACCGCAACCGACCAGCGTCCCTCCGTCGGGCGGAAACGAAAGCCCTATCAAAACAACGTGAGTACCCGAAGATGAGCCGAAGTAGCTCAGTTGGTAGAGCGCCTCGCTGTTAACGAGGCGGTCCCAGGTTCGAGTCCTGGCTTCGGCGCCTCCCGTTGTTCGTCGACACTACCCCCACCAGCGGTCGGCTCGCCCACCGTAACCCACCTGCCACCAGTCATGTCAGACCGAAGCGAGCGGCTCGCCTCACTCGAGGGGCCGCACGAACGGGGACAGGCCGCCGAGGCGATCGTGAAGTCCGAACTCGTGAGCCGCGGCGTCTCCGTATTGATTCCCGCGTACGACAACGAACCGTACGACGTTGCGATCGAGCTGGGCGGTGAGTTCCATCGCATTCAGATCAAAACCGCCTTCGAGGCGACTACCGACGGAGCGGTACGATTCCGGACTCGGAGCACGCGGACGAAAAGCTCCGGATACGAGCGAGAGGGATACGACGGGCGCGTCGACTTCTTCGCGGTCTACGCTCCCGTTCGCGACGACGCGTATCTCGTCAGCATCGAAGAGACCAGCGAGACGCAGATGACTATCCGATACGAGCCCGCCGCGAACAACGACCGAGCGAACGTGAACTGGCACGCCGAGTACCGACTCGGCACGGTTCTCGACCGCCTCCGGTCAGCGTAATGCGGTAACCTCAAGACTGTGCCTCTTCTACGCCGAAATCGCACGGGCCCTTAGCTTAGTCCGGTTAAAGCGACTCGCTCATAACGAGTTGATCGCCGGTTCGAATCCGGCAGGGCCCATCCTCTCGCCGCCGTTCCCGACCGTTACTCCAACAGTTCCACCAGCTCGTTCACGTCCTCGACGACCGCGTCCGCGCCGCCCGCGGCGAACTTCTCGCGGCCCGCCTCGCCGGTGAGCCCGCCCGTCAGGACGCCGATACCGTAGTAGACCCGCGTCTCGTCGGTCTCGTCGGCGTTGCGCGCGGTCCGCACGTCGTCGAGCGTGTCGCCCGCGAACGCGACGCGCTCGGCGCCGAACCGCTCGGCGAGTTCGACGAGCGCCTTGGGGTGCGGCTTCCCCTCCTCCCAGTCGTCCATCGTGAACCGACGGTCCTCGGGCACGTCGAGACCGACGCGCTCCAGGGCGATGTCGGCCTCGGCGGCGGGACGGCCGGTGAGCACGCCCACGTCGAACCGCGCGGTGAGGGAGTCGATCGTCTCGGGATCGACGAGCGTCGGCTCGTCGTGAATGTACCCGTCCGCCTCGATCGGCGGCTCGCCGCCCTCCAGTTCGCGGTACAGCTCCGATCCGAGGTACAGCGCCTGAAAGGTCTCACGGAGAGCGTCCCGGTCCCACTGGTCGCGGACGCGGGCCTGTGCGACCCGCGGGAGGTCGCCGACGACCTCCTTGGCCGCGTCGAGCCCGCCGCCGAGCTCGCCGACGCGGTCCGTGAACTCCTCGACGTCCATCCGGAGCCCCTCGCGGCGGGCTAACACGTACAGCGCGGCCGCGTCCGTCAGCTCCCAGTCGTTGTTGAACCCGCCGGCGTCCTTGAACGCCTGAACCGTCTCCCGGTCGATCGGCTTGCCGCAGACCCGGTCGACCGATTCGAGGATCGCCCGCCGGTAGGAGTCCGCCACGTCGACCAACACCCCGTCGATGTCGAGGACCACTGCGTCGACCTGCATACCGCAACGCCGGCTGGCGGCGGAATGAACGTTCGGGTTCGTGTCGACGTCGCCGGTTCGACGCGTAACCGGGCGACGGTCGCCGCCGCGCCCCCGGTGTCGATCGGCGCTGAACGTGACTCACCGCGCGACGTATGTGACCGTCCCTGACGCCGTCGTCCGTCGCCCGACGTCGACGATCGGTTCCTCGAACCCCAGCGTGGTGAACACGCAGGCGGCGTCGAGCCGGTCGGCCAGCGCGACGGTCGGCCGCTGGAGCTCGGCGGGGAGGTTCCGGGCGTACACGGCGTCGACGCCCGTCGCGTTCGGCGCGGTTCCGCCGCCGTCGCGCGCGTCTGCGCCGCCGCCATCGCGCCCGCCCGTGCCGAGTCCGAGCGCGCGCCGAAGGGCGCGGTCGTCCGCCGCCAGCGTCGTCACGTCGGCTTCGACGACCCGGAGGCGTCCCTCGCCGGACGCCCGCGTCTCACTCGCCGCCTCGCGCGCCGCCTCACCCACCTCGACGTCGACCGCGATGACGTCGCAGCCGCGCTCTGCGAGCGCGCGAGCGACGCCCGGGCGCCGGCCGACGCCGACCTCGATCAGTCGCCCGTATCCGTCGAGGGCGTCCGCGAGCGCCCGCCCTGACGGTGTCGGTGGTACCACGGCGCGGGCTTTATGACCGCGGCGGTCAAAAGCGGTTCCATGCTCGTGGACATCGTCCCGGTCGGAGAGGTCACCCCCCAAGTGAAACGGGAGGCCTCCGGCGCGCTGCGTTCCGTATACGACTGCGACGTGACGGTCCACGACGACCAAGCGATCCCCGACACCGCCTACGACGCCGACCGCGGACAGTACCGCGCCGAGGACCTCATCGAGACGGTCACGCGCGTGGGCGGCGGCGAGAAGAATATCGGCATCACCCCCGAGGACCTCTACTACCGCCGCCGGAACTACGTGTTCGGGCTCGCGTATCTCAACGGAAGCGGCTCCGTCATCTCCACGCACCGCCTCCGCACGTCCTCCGACGGCGGCGTCTCGACCAAGCCCGCGGTCGACGTCTTCGGCGACCGCGTCCGCAAGGAGGTCGTCCACGAGATCGGCCACACGCTCGGCTTAGAACACTGCGACAACAGCAAGTGCGTGATGTCGTTTTCGCCCACCGTCCGCGAGGTCGACGTGAAAGAGGAGAACCTCTGTGGCACCTGCTCGCGGCTCGTCCGCTGACGCCGCGAACGCGCTCGGTACCACTCTCGCTCTCACCTTCGACCGCCGGTAGACGTAAAGTCCGCCCCGCACAATACACACGTATGGCCGCAAAGCCGGAATACCGCGACCGGCCGGACGTCGAGGTCGCGCTGCTCGACGCGCTCGTCGACCGCGGCGACGAGGGGATGACCGTTCTCGAACTTCGCGCAGCCGTCGACGCCGACATCGACGCCGTCGAAGAGGGGCTCTCGGCGCTGAAAGCCGACTCGCTGATCACCGTCGAGACCAACGAGAGCGTTCGCGTGTACGCACACGACAAGGTGATCCCCGACCCGGAGGCGGCGACCGAAGACCCCTCTGAGAGCCTCGTCGACGCGATCCGCGACCGGATCGGACTGTAACACCCGGAGACGGCGCCCTTTTGCCTCTCGATCGCGTCTCTGCGACCATGACACTCGTCTCCGGCACCCACGACGCGCACGGCGCGGCGTACCGCGACCGCGGCGGTCGCGAGGTGGTCGACCACTACGGAAAGCCCGTCCGCGTCGGTAAAGCGGTCCGCAAGATCGCCGGCGTGATCGAGATGGGGTACGGCGTCCTCGCCGTCAGGGGCGGCGATCGCGTCGAGTTCGTCGACAACGCCGTCTCGAACCGCGTCCCGACCGCGGACGGCGAGGGAACGTACGCCCTGCTGCTCGACCCACAGGGCGGGATCGAGACGGACATGTACGTGTACAACGCCGACGAGCGACTGCTCGTCTTTCTCCCGCCGGAGCGGGTCGAGGCGGTCGCGACCGACTGGCAAGAGAAGGTGTTCATCCAGGACGTCGAGATCGACGACATCTCCGACGAACTCGGCGTGTTCGGCGTCCACGGCCCCAAGTCCACCGAGAAGGTCGCCTCCGTCCTCGGCGGTCCCGGCGCGCCCGAAGCCCCCCTCTCGTTCGTCCGCGGCTCGATGGTCGACGCCGGCGTCACCGTGATCGCGACTGACGCGCCGCTCGGCGAGGAGGGGTACGAGATCGTCTGCGCCGCCGACGACGCGGGCGACGTGTTCGACACCCTGATCAACCGCGGACTCAACGCCACGCCCTTCGGCTACCGGACGTGGGACGCGCTCGCGACCGAGGCCGGAACGCCGCTCTTCGAGTACGAACTGGCCGGAACGGTCCCGAACGTCTTAGGGCTCCGGAACGCGCTCGATTTCGACAAAGGGTGTTACGTCGGACAGGAGGTCGTCTCACGTGTGGAAAACCAGGGCCGGCCCAGCCGTCGCCTGGTTGGCCTCGAACTCGACGGCCTCGCCGAGGCGGTCGCCGCCGTCGGCCCCGACGCGGACCCGCAGGGGGTCGACCGCGCGCTCCCCGCGTCCGGCGCGGCCGTCTTCGACGGCGACGAGGCGATCGGCGAGGTCACCCGCGCCGCGGTCGGGTCGGCGACGGACGCCCCGATCGCATTGGCGTTGGTCGCGTTCGACGCCGACCTCGGCGAGGTCACCGTCCGCGTCGACGGCGAGGAGATCGCGGCGACCGCCCTCGACCTTCCGTTCGTCGAGGGGAGCGCCCGGTCCGCGCGACTCCCGGCCTACCCGGAGCTGCGAGCCTGACGCCGGCCGCCGTTCACAGCGCGAACCCGACGATCGAGTAGAGCGTGAACCCGAGCGCGAACGCGCCGACCAGCGACCCGACCCACGCGAGGACGGTGTATCCCATCTTCTTGCGGCTCACGCCCGCGTCGCCCGCGGCGTAGCCCGCGCCGACGATCGCGGAGACGATGATCTCGTTGAACGAGACGGGGATGCCGAAGGCGACGGCGGTCTGTGCGATCGCGAACGACGGGATGAGCGCCGAGATCGACCGCCGCGGCCCCATGGAGGCGTAGTCCTGCGAGATCGCTTTGATCATCCGGGGCGCGCCGGTCCACGACCCGGCCAGCAGGCCGACGCCGCCGCCGACGAGCAGCGCCCACAGCGGTACGCCGACCTCGCCGAAGATCGGCACGAGCGGGCCGATAGCCAGCCCGACCTGCGACCCGCCGGCCGAGAACGCCACCAGCCCGCCCATGGCCAACAGGAACCGCCGCTGTGCCCCCTCGCGGTCGCGCCCGAGATCGAGGTACACGAGGGTCGCGACGAGCGCGGCGACCGCGAGGCTCACGACGGCGAAGCCGGCGTCGCCGACGCCGAGGTCCGACCCGAGGACGGACGCGACGGAGGCCTGTTCGCCCGCGGGACCGAGCAGCGCGAACCCGACGTTCGCGAGGATCGCTCCCACGAGCCCGGCGAGGACCGCCGTGAGCGCCCGCTCGGGTAGCGCCTCCCCGGTGAGCATCCGCGCGACCGTGTAGGCGACGCCGCCGCCGACGAACGGGGTGAGCACCCACAGCGTCATGATCTCGGCGTACTTCGGCCACGCGGGGCTCCCGCCCATCGCGATCCCGACGCCGACGACCGCGCCCGTGACGGTGAACGCCGTCGCGATGGGGTACCCCGCGAAGACGCCGACCGCGACGAGCGCGGCGGCCGTGACGAGCGCGACGATGGCCGCCACGGCGGTGAGCGTCACCCCGCCGATCAGTTCGGTCCCGACCGCTTCGGTGACGTTCGCCCCCTGGAGGATCGCACCGAAGAGGCCGAGGACGCCGACGACGAGTCCGGCGCGCATCACGGAGATGGCGTTCGCGCCGACGGCGGGCGCGAACGGGGTCGACCCGGAGGACCCGGCCCCGATCGACCACGCCATGAACAGGCTGGCGGCGGCGGCGACGAGCAGCGTGGCGGCGGTGACGACGACCATCAGTCGCGCCCGTCGTCGTAGCCTTCGCGCAGCCCCGTCACCGTGCGACGGACGAGGAGGAACCCGAAGAAGAACAGGCCGAGAAGACCGACCAATAGGATCACGAACAGCGGCTGGACCGGGAGCATACGCCTGAATCCGTCGGAACGCGGTTATAAGTTTCGAGCCGAGCGCCGCCGGAATCCGCCGGTTTCCCGCCGCGTTCGGTCGATCGGCTCGGTGAGTAAAACGCTCGTTTGTGCCTCAGCCACGTATATGTCTTCACCCGGCTTACGTGTAACTGCGACCCCCCGCTTCGGCCCTCAACCGCTCGAAACCGCCGGCCGTCGCGCCGGCCGATCGGATTCGCACCGCTCCCTCCCCGGTACCCCCCTCCCTGCCCGGTACCCTGCGGCGACCGATCGCCGGCGACCGATCCGCGCCGATTCGGGTCCGCCACCGTGCACACGATCGACGGCCGGTTCGGCCGTGTGCGGGGCGTCGCGTCCGACCGCCGTCGCGGTCGACGGCGGCCCCCCGCTTTTCCTCGCTTCACTCCGCGTTACCGCCCTCGATCCGGAAGGTCTCGAAGGACTCGCCGGCCGGCGTCACCAGCTTCCCCGCTAGTCCGCGGCCGTCCCCGTTCGGGGTCAGCTCGGCGTGTGCCGCGCGGTTGCCCCGCGGCTGCGCGTGGCTGCCCGGGTTCAGTATCGGGAGTCCGCCGGAGTCGTCGAACCGCGGTCGGTGGCTGTGACCGCAGATCACGGCGTCCGCGTCGCGGCCGCGCCCGAGCATGGTCAGCCCCGTGTCACCGCTTCGGTGGCGGTGCGTGACAGCGAACCTGACGCCCCCGTACTCGACCGTTCGCACCTCGGGGACGCGGTCGCGGACCGCGGCGTCGTCGTTGTTGCCGTAGACGGCCCGGAGCGTGTCGGCCGCGGCCTCGAAGGCGTCGAGGACCGGTTCGCGGTAGAAGTCGCCCGCGTGGATCACGGTGTCGGCCTCGCGGACCGCCTCCGCGGTCCGTCCCTGAAGCCGCGACTCCTCGCGTGCGTGCGTGTCGGAGACGACGACGAGCATACCGACCGTCGGCGCCGCCGCGATTTAAAAAGCGCGTCCTGCGGTGGCGTCGCCGGCGCCTCTGGCAGCCGGCGGCGTAGCCGCCGGCGACGAGGTCGGGGAGGCGTGAGGTGCTGTGCCGGGCAGTGCGGGGCGGGACTCAAAGGGGCAGCCGTGAGGCGGGCGCAGGCGACGTAAGCACTGGAACGAGGGAGCGAACGGAGTGAGCGACCGAGTGAAGGGCGTGGTTCGAGAGAGCGACGCTCTCTCGTCATCACGAAAGGCGCCCCGCGCCTTTCGAACGACAGCAAGCGTGCGCCCGCCTCGCGGCCGGGGCTTTGGAAGTGTTCACCGCCGATCAACTATCAGCCATTTATAAGTGGGGGCAGGGGTTTTGAGGCGATGTTAAGTTAAGAACGAGGCGGTTGGTATTTCGAATGCTCTATGTCCGAATCCAACCGCCTCGACGTCTGTACTGATTGGATCGACTTGGAGTTTGTGGAGCGAGAGCGGACACCCCACGAGATCATTGAAACCGGTATTCAGCTCCACCTTGCTGGCCTATCACTTTCGAATACCAAACAGTATCTTGAGAGGTTGGGTGTCGAGCGAAGTCGAACAGCAATTCACAACTGGATTCAAAAGGCCGATCTACAGCCAGCTGACGGTGCGAGCCCGAATCGCGTTGCGGTCGACGAGACTGCGATTCAGATCGACTCAGACCGATTCTGGCTGTATGCCGCCGTAGATCCTCGTACAAACGAATTCCTCCACGTTGACGTATTTCCCGTTCAAAACCAACAATTTACTTTGGTGTTTCTCCGCGATCTCAGAGAGAAACACCACGTTGACGACGCGCTCTTTCTGGTTGATGCTGGCGGACATCTCACGGCTGCGCTCTCACGTACCTCGCTCCGATTTCAAATTACTCGTCATGGAAATCGGAATGCTGTCGAACGTATCTTTAGAGAAGTAAAACGCAGAACCTCTTCATTTTCAAATACATTCAGAAATGCGGAGCCGACGGCGGCAGAATCATGGCTCCGAGCCTTCGCCGTCTGCTGGAACCGATGCTTAAGTTAACACGACCGGTTTTGACGGTATCCACTCCCGATTCGCGGTCAACGATCGACAAAAAGACGAGTAGAGACTCGGAACCAGCTTATTCGTCCAATGAAAGCGCCGCGAGCAGCGACTCCAACTGGACCTGCTCGTTGGCGCCCTCCGCGATCCGGTAGTCGGCCTCCCCGATGCGCTCCATGAGGCGGACCGCCTCGCGCTCGTTCAGGTCGAACTCCCAGACGGAGCGGTGGAGCTGGTCGATCACGTCGCCGCCGGCCATCCCCGTCTCCGTGAGCAGCGTGTCGAGCGTCGCTCGCGCCCGCGCGAAGTCGCCCGCCAGCGCGTCGGTCACCATCGACTCGATCTCCTCCGGGCGGGCCGTCGCCGTGATCGCGTACACGGCCTCCTCGTCGACCACGTCACCGGTCGTCGCCGCCGCCTGAAGGGAGTTGATCGCGCGGCGCATGTCGCCGTCGGCCGCGTACACAAGGGCGTCGACCCCCTCGTCGGTCACCTCGATCCCCTCGGCCGCCGCGATCTCGCGGACCATCCCGCCCACCGCCTCGTCCGACAGCGGCGAGAAGCGGAAGACGGCACACCGCGACTGGATCGGGTCGATGATCTTCGACGAGTAGTTACACGAGAGGATGAAGCGGGTGTTATCGGAGAACTGCTCCATCGTCCGGCGGAGTGCTGACTGTGCATCATCCGTGAGGCTGTCTGCCTCATCAAGAAACACGATCCGGAAGTCGCCGCCGAACGACGACCGCGCGAACCCCTTGATCCGGTCGCGGACCACGTCGATACCGCGCTGGTCGGAGGCGTTCAGTTCCAGGAAGTTGCCGCGCCAGTTGTCGTCGCCGTAGATCTCGCGGGCAATGGCGGTGGCGGCGGTCGTGTTGTGCATCACTGTCGGAACCTCGCCCGCGACGTAGTTCCGCGTTTCCGGGACCGTCAGGTCATAGACACGCTCGTCGGTCTCCACGCGCTCGACCGTCTCTATCTCGTCGTACCGTAGGTCGGCGTTCGCGATCCGAGACGCCTCATCGAGGAGCTCGACGGTCTCGGGTGACAGCCGCTCCGCGGCGATCTCTTTGAGGCGCTCCGCGACCGTTTCGAGACGGGTGAGCGATGTCAACGTCGAGTCGTCAGAGCGAAGCAGATTCGTGAGGGCCGGCGTCTCGATCTGAAGACCGTCGACGACCTCGGCGTACTCCACGCCGAGCAGGTTGATACACTCGTTCAGTTCCGCTTCTACGCGGTCGATTTCGGCGTCCTCGACGGGTTGATCCAGCTCTCCGAGTATCTGTACCGTCCGATGTGCCCGCGGCGTCCGACGACCGTCGCTGTACTCCAGAAGGCGGTCCGAGCGCGCACCGACCTCCTCGGAGACTTCCTTTCTGACCTCGATCGGTGCGAGTTCTTCGCGACTTTCGACCCACTGTGCCGGCACGGTCGTCACCGCTTCGAGTTCCGGTCGAAGCGCTTCGAGACGTTCGAGTGCCCGCTGCGTGTCTTCGATCCGCTCCGTTGCGGCATCGACTACGTTGTCGAGAATTGAGCAGTAACGCTCTCTTCCGGGTGACTCCGGATTAATGCTCTTGGGTAAGTGATCGGTGATCGGAATCTCGAGTTGTCGACAGAGATCCCGAAGGACGGTCTGTGTCGGAATCGTGTCGTAGTTCGGGTTCGATCGCTTTTCGGCGTGTTCGGCAAGCCGCTCGGACTTGTGAGTGATCGAGAATCCGACCGCGTCTCTGAATCGTCGTAGATCCTGTGCACCCGAGATATACAGGGCGTGGTACGTCCGTTCGATCCCCGACCCGTTGGTCGCGGACTTCTGAACTTCCTTCCGTCGGGCAGAGATACCGAACGTCGAGAGCAGGTACGAAAGTAGCGTGATGTGCTCGCGGTTTCGCTGCGTCAGCTCGATCAGTCCGTTGGCGCTGATATGCGCCTCGGCGTCGAACATCGCTCGGAGGAACGCGGCACGCGCGTCGTCCCCGGCCGTGACGAGGGACGAACCGATACCCTCGCCCCCGCTCGCGCTGGCGAACGCGTCAAAAACGGATTCGAGGTAGTGTGTCAAGGTCCGGGAACCGATTTCGACATATCGAACCTCCTTCTGTACTCCCCGTCTCGTTTCCACCTCGAATAGGTCGTGTGCGGCCGACTCGAACGCGTCGAGGAGCCCGTCGTCGGTGTTGTAGAATTTGATCCGACCGCCGTCGATCCTCGCTTCGCTGATCGCGAGGCCGACGAACCGTGCGAGTTCCGGTGTCACGTCCGTCGGCGGGGTAATCGATCTGGAGCGACGGCCCTGTCTGACGTGCTTGATCGCTTCGACATCGTCAATCCACGTGTCCACGTCGTCAGTCGCCGCGTGGATCGCGGAGAGCGGAACTGTCCGGTCGAGACCCATCACTTCCGCGCGCTCGGCGGCAAGCGTCACCTCCGTCCGCTCCGGGTTCATCTCGTCGTACCAGCGCAGCGCCGCTCCCGTCGTCGAATCGGGCGTCGGCGTCGGCAGTCGACTAGGTCGAGCGATCCGATCGCCGTCCGACAGCTCCTCGGCCGTAACCCAGTCGAACCCGTCGTGAGTGATGACCCGGAGCCTGTGTTCCGGCGTCACCCGAAACTCGGCGCCGTCACGGGTCGTCACTTCGACGAGCTCCTCGGCCTGCTTCCCGAACACGTGTGACGGTTCGACGTGTTCGAACCCGTTCCGATCCGTCATCGTTGCCACTCGAAGCCCATCTTTCGGCTCGTCGAAGCCGTCCGTGTCACCGACCACGTCCGCTATCGGCCGTATGCCGGCGTCGGTCAAAACTGGGGTGTCTCCGGTCACACACTTCCCTATCCCCGCAGGCCCCGAAAACAAGAGGTGGGGTACGTCGTCCTGCGCGATGTAGCTCTGGAGTCGCTCGACGATCTCCTCTTGCCCGTGGATGTCGTCGAGCGTCTGCGGCCGGTACTTCTCGATCCAGATCTCCCGACCGGTGGCGGTCGCAGCCGTCTGCTCGTCGGCCTCGCTCATTGCCCGATCCGAGGGTCGGCGGGGTCATAAACGAACCGAGAGCCGGCCGCGTCGGTGGACGGCCCTCGGCGAGCCTACGTCCGCCGCCGGACCGTCTCGTGAAACGCGCCGAGCGCGTCGACGCCGGCCTCCGCCCGCCGGAGCCGCGCGCTCGTCTCGGCGTCGATCCCCGGCGTCAGCACGACCGCCGCCGCCCCCGTCGCGACGGTCTCGGTCCGCCAGTCGACGTATCGCTCGGCGAACCACGCCGGCAGATCGGCACGCAACACGGCGTTCCGCCACGCGAACTCCCGAGTCGCCTTCAGCCCGAGCAGCGCCAGCCGGTCGTCGAGGGGGTCGAGCAGTCCGTCGACCCCGGCGATTCCGAGCGCTCCGTACGCCTCGACGAGGGCGTCTTGGGCGGTCTGAACGAGTCGGGCCAGGACCGCGTTGATGCGGTCGTGGTCCTCGAGCTTGGCGTCGCGATCGGGATCGATCCCCACATCGCCGAGCGTGTACGTGAGATCGTAGGTGATGTGCGCGTTGATCCCGAGCAGGGCGTCCTGTGCGACGAGCGTCTCCCCGCGGGCCCCGGCGGCGAAGGCGATCAACCACGGCCGCGGGAGCGAGTCGAACGCTCGCCGCTCGAACGCGACCAGTGCTCGTCGGTAGCGCTCCGCGAAGGCGACGAGGTACGACGCGGTCCACTCGGGGTCGACGAAGGCGCCGTCCTCGATCGCGGTCCGGACGGTCGCCGTCATCC
The DNA here is from genome assembly GCF_055389685.1 of Halorubrum ejinorense. Taxonomy (NCBI): domain Archaea; kingdom Methanobacteriati; phylum Methanobacteriota; class Halobacteria; order Halobacteriales; family Haloferacaceae; genus Halorubrum; species Halorubrum ejinorense. The sequence continues at coordinate 3,063,997 of NZ_AP043777.1, read as the reverse complement.
GACTGTACACCGTGAGGAACACCGCGCGGCGGTCGCCCCGCTCCCGGAGGTACGACTCCGCCCGCGCCAGCCGCTCGGCGACGTCGTCGACGGACGCGAACGGCGCCGCGACGAGACCGAGCAACGCCGCGTCCGGGTCGTCGTCGGCCAGCTCCGCCGCGACCGCGTCGGGCTCCGTGTCGACCGTCCGTCGGATCCCGGCGAACAGCGCTCTCGCTTCCTCGGCGGTCGGGACGGTGGCTCGGATCCGGGTCATCGTGGGCGACGGCGCGCGCCGTCGGACCGTCCGGTACTCGACCGGAGCAAAAGAACGTTGCTGCGAACGGGCCCGACGCGGACTACGCGAACTCGTCGATCAGTTCGGGCACCACGTCGAAGAGGTCGCCCACGATCCCGTAGTCGGCGATGTCGAAGATGGGCGCGTTCGGGTCGGTGTTTATCGCGATGATCGTGTCCGCACCCTTCATGCCGGCGACGTGCTGGACCGCGCCGGAGATGCCGACCGCGAGGTACACGTCCGGCGTGACGACTTTCCCGGACTGGCCGACCTGCCGGTTCTTCGGGAGCCACCCGTTGTCGACGATGGGTCGGGACGACGAGAGGGTCGCGCCGAGCGCGTCCGCGAGGTCCTCGACGAGTTCGATGTTCTCCTCCTCCTCGATACCGCGGCCGACCGAGACGAGCACGTCGGCGTCCGCGATGTCGACGTCGCCGCCGCCGACCTCCTCGAAGCCCGTGACGCGAGCACCCGACTCCGGGAAGTCGATATCGGCCGCTTCGACCGGCGCGTCGCCGACCCCCTCGGCGGGGGGCCACTCACCGCCCCGAACCGTGAGGACGAACCGGTCGCCGGTGACGTCGACGGCCGTTTCGACCTTCGAGCCGTACATCTCGCGGGTGACGGTGAGGCCGTCGTCGTAGTCGATCCCGACCGCGTCGGTCACGATCGGGACGCCCAGCGCCTCCGCGAGCGCCGGCGCGTAGTCGAGCCCGTTGACCGAGTTCGGGAGCACCACCGAGTCGGCGTCGACGCGGTCCGCAAGCGTCGAGGCGGCCGTCTGGTAGGCGTTGTGGTCGAACTCTTCGCCGTCTCCGACGGTGTGGACCGCGTCGACGCCCTCGCGGTTCAGATCCTCCGCGAACTCGTCGACGTCGCCCGCGATCACCGCCACGTGGAGGTCTCCGTCGCGCGCGTCGGCGAGCTCTCGCCCGGCGGTGATCGCCTCGTAGGACACGTCTCGCAGCTCTCCGCGGCGGTGTTCGGCGACGACGAGCACGCTCATCACGCGCCCACCCCCTTCTCCCGCAGGACCTCCGCAAGGCGACCCGCGGCCTCGCTCGCGTCGCCCTCGATCAGCTCCGCGTCGGACTCGCTTTCCGGCTCGTACATCGACGTGATCGTCAGCGCGCTCTCGACGTCCTCGGCGGTCAGTCCGAGGTCGGCGAGGTCCTTCGCGGCGATCTCCTTGCGCTGTGCCTGTCGGATCCCGCGGAGGCTCGCGTACCGCGGCTCGTTGAGTCCGGTCTGGACTGTCAACACGGCCGGGAGGTCCACGTCGGTCAGCTCCTCGACGCCGCCCTCGAGCTCTCGGTGGACGTGCGCCACGTCCGCGTCCGCGTCGACGTCGAGGCTGTTGACGACCGCGGCGTGTTCGAAGCCGATCCGCTCCGCGAGGGCGACGCCCGTCGCGCCGAAGCCGGTGTCGGCGGCCTGAACGCCGCCGAGTATCAGGTCCGGCTCCTCCTCCGCGACGACCGCCTCGAACAGGTCGACCTTCGAGGCCACGTCCGCGAACGCCCCCTCCAGTGCGTCGTCCCAGACTCGGACCGCGCGGTCGGCGCCCTTCGCGAGCGCCATCCGGATCGTCTCCTCGGCGCGCTCGGGGCCGACGGTGACGGTCACGACCTCGTCCGCGACCCCGGCCTCGGCCAGTTGGACTGCGGCCTCGACGGCGTAGTCGTCCCACTCGTTGAGGTCGTACTCGAGGTCGGACTCGGCGATGTCGGTCCCCTCGATCGCGAAGTCGTCGTCCGCCTCCGCGACCTCCTTGACGGTCACCAGAACCTTCATGATCAATACTCGGTCGCTCGGCGTGTAATGGTTTTCGGAACGGACGACGGCGGGACAGCGGTTTCTCCGCTCTCAGTACCGCTCGGATCCCGTCGTCGAGCCGATAGCCGTCCCGTGCGGCCCTCGCTATCGACGACGCGGTCGGGCCCTAGCGGTCGCCGCCGCCCGTTCCGTCGTCGTCGTCGCTCGCTCCGTCCTCGTCGTCGGGCAGCGAGATGAGGTTCTCGCGCCCCAGCCGGAGCTTCTCGACGCGGCCGTCGTCGGCCATCGCCGAGAGCAACTGCGACACCTTCGCGTCCGACCAGCCGGTCTCGGCGACGATGTCGGCCTGTCGCATCCGCCCGCCGTTGGTTTCGAGGAGTCGCTCGACGCGCTCTTCGTCCGAGAGCAGCGAGAGGTCCGGCCCCTCCTCGTCGCCGTCGCCCGCCTCGCCGGGGGAGTCGTCGACCACGTCGCCCTCGGTAGTTCCTCCGGCGTCGACGACGCCGCTGGGACTCCGGTCGTCGTCCGGCGCCCGCATGCCGCCGTTCGCCGCGGATTCTCCGGTGTCGTCTTCGTCGGCGTTGATGCGGCGGTATCCCACGACGCTCCCGGCGACGAGCGTCGCGGCGAGCACGATCGCGGCCATCAACAGCCCCCACGGCGGGGCCGCCACTCCCGCGGGCCCGTACACGATCGCTACAGGCTCGCCGCCGTCGAACGTCTGTGGCCCTTCGATGATCACGTCTCCGTCCGAGAGCTGCGTCACGGCGGTGCTGGGCGTTCCGGTGACCGTGTACCCCTCCGGCGTCGCCACCTCCAGCGTCTGGTCCGCTTCGAGGCTGCGCAGCCACGTCTCGTTGCCGGGCGTCGTCAGCGCGTCTCCGAGGACGAGGCTCTCGCCGTCCTGTGCGAGAAACGCCGTCCAGGTGAAGCGCAGACGGAACTCGCCGACCGCGACCGCGTCTTCCGTGGCGACGTCGAACCGACTCGGGTCCTCGTAGACCTCGAAGTCGCGCTCGACCCCTCGGATCGCCATCGACCGGTCGACGTTCCGGTTCGCCGCGCGGCGGAACCCTTCGAACATCTCGGCGTCGGGGCCGACCTCGCCGTCCTCGAACCGCTCGCCGGCGGTCTCGAACGCGGCGGTCTCGTTCTCGTCCCCCAGCGAGTACCGCACCGCGACGGACCAGTCGGCGCTCCGGTCGGGGTTCAACTCCAGTCGGATCCGCGTCGCGGACGGCGAGGTGATGGCGTCGTCCGTCTGCCGTCGGACCGCGGTCGGGCGGTCCCGGAGTGAGTCGTCAGCGCGCGGCGCGTCGGCGGCCGCCGAGACGTGGGCGGGGTTCTCGTCCGCGCCGAGGATGGAGGAGGTCGTGGCCGCGCCGTTGACCGCGCCGCCGGCGCTCGCGACGAGCGCGAGTGCGACGACCGCGATCAAGAGCGCGCGAAGGGCGGGGCTCCGCATACGTTTCCGGTCACTCGGGCACCGGGCAAAACGCTTTCCATACGCTATTTTTTGACAGGATGTCCGGCCGAACCTCCTCGTCCCGGCCGTCGGCGGCACCGCGTCGACGCCGCCGGTCGGCCGTAGTGGGTGGATTTTTTATATTGCGGGCCGAACCCGGAAAACGATGAGAGCCCTCCCGACCGCCGTGGTCGCGATCCTGCTGTTGGTGGCGCCGGTCGCCGGCGTCACCGCCCCCGTCGGCGCCCCGCAGGCAGCGGATCCGGCGCAGTCCCTGGATTCGGCGCGGTCCCTGGATTCGGCGCGGTCCGTGGAGTCGACGCCCTCGGCCGGTTCGACTCCCCCGATCGGCTTCCCGCAGTCAACCGAGCCCGCGGCGGCCGCTCCCGGACAGACGACGCCGCAGATCGACCGGGCGAACCTCATGCTTCGAACGCTCTCGGTCCCGCCGGGGGCGGAGACGCGCGTCAGCCAGTACACCCGCGGGCCGGACCTCGGGTCGTCGCTCGGGTTCGCGACCGCCGACGCCGACGCCGCGGTCGAGACCGCGTCCGTCGTGGACCGGATCGAACGCGCCGAGACGAACGTCGAGCGCCAACAGCAGATTCTGGCCGAGATCAACCGCGTCGAGCGCGCGGAGGTGGCGCTCAACGACCGGCAGACCGAGGCCTTCAGCGCGCACGCGGCCGGCGAACTCACCGACCGCCAACTGGTCGACGAGCTCGTCCGCGTGGCCGCCACCGCCCGCGAGTACGACGAGCGGCTCGACGAGATCGACGCGCTCGCCGAGGCGACCGACGACTTCAGCTCTCCCGCCCGCCTCGACGAGCTTCAGGTGGCGCTTCAGGTGTACGAGGGGCCCGTCCGCGACCGCGCGCTCGCGACCGCTCGGGGGCAGTCGCCGCCGACCGACATGTACGTCGAGTCCAGTCAGGGGGCGATCGTGCTCGCGACGGTCTCCGACGGCGAGTACGTCCGAGAGGTGTTCCGGACGGACCGCTGGGACCGCGGCGGCGGCCCCATCTCGAACGACGCGGCGATCGAAGTGACCGAGGCGGCGTACCCCGAGACGGCCGCGCTCCGCGAGCCCGACGCCTTCGGCGCCGGCGCGGTCCAGCGGATCACGATCCCGCACGAGATCGGCACCCTGCGCACCTTCGTCAGCGGCGGAACCGAGCAGGTGTTCGTCGAACACCAGCGAATGAACCTCGCCGCGTTCCCCGGCAGCGAGCCGATCACGACCGCGGGCGACGGGTTCAACGTCACCGTCGAGCGGACCTACGCCGGCGGGCCGGTGACCGTCACCGTCCTCGACGAGGAGACGGGCGACCCCGTCTCCGGCGTCACGGTCACCAAGTCGGTCGGCGACGGCGACAGCCGCGCGATCGGGACGACGAACGACGCCGGCGTCGTGCGGACGCTCTCCCCGGCCGAGACGTACCGCATCACGGTGGTCGACGAGCCCCGCGTGGTCGTCGTCGGCGGCATCGAGCCCCTCCCGACGCCGCGGCCGGTCGGCGACGAGTGACCGCCCGCGCCAGGCCGACCCTTTTACGCGAGACCGCGCCACTACCCCCGTGTCACCAACCGTTCGCCGCGCCCGAGGGATGGCGCCCGTCGCCGGCGTGCTACTGCTCGCGATCACCGTCGTTCTGGCCGGCGGCGTCGCGGCCGCCGCGCTCGACGCCCCGACCGCGACGGTGGCTCCGTCGGCGGTGCTGTCGCTGTCGGCCACCGACGACCGGATCGCGATCGAGCACCGCGGCGGGGACCCGATAGACGTGACGGCCGTGACGGTCCGCGTCAGCGTCGACGGCGAACCGCTCGACGAGCAGCCGCCGGTCCCCTTCTTCTCGGCCGCCGGCTTCCACCCCGGACCGACCGGCCCGTTCAACTCCGCGAGCGACGACACGCTGCGCGTCGGGGAGACGACGACCTTCCGCGTCGCGGACACCAACGACCCGACGCTGGAACCGGGCCGGTCCGTCACCGTCGCGATCAGCGCGCACGGACAGCCGGTCGCGACGCTGGAGACGGTCGTCGAACCGGGATGAAATCGAACGGACCCGCGCTCACTCGGCGTCGGGCGCCGAGGCGTCCGCGTCCTCGACGCGCGTACCCGACCCGCCGTTGGCGTTCGCCTCCGGCACCCGAGCGACGGTCGTGATCGCTCGCGGGCTCTGCGGGGTGGCCTGCTGGATGTGGTGTTCGAACTCCTCGTAGCCGGCCGCCTCGAACATCCGGTCGGCCTCGTCGGCGTCGTAGAACAGCATGATCGCGTCGGCCACCCGCTGGAGGATCGGGTTGCGCGGGTAGTCGGGGCCGACGACGAGCACCTGCCCGCCGGGCTTCGCCACGCGGCGGAGTTCACGGAGCCCCTCGACGGGGTTCGGCCAGTACTCGATGGAGCCGGACGACCAGACCACGTCGAAGGTGTCGTCGCGGAACGGGAGACGCTCGGCGTCGCCGCGATAGAAGTTCACGCGGTCGTGTCGCCCGAACTTCTCGAAGGCCTTCTCCATCTGATGGATGCTCTGGTCGAGGCCGTGGACGTCGTCGGCGTGTTCGAGCAGCCCCTCGGTGCCGAATCCGGTGCCGCACCCCACGTCGAGCACTTTCGGGTCGTCGCCGAACTCGAGCCACGAGAGCGCCTCCGAGCGCATCTCCTCGTTCCAGTTGAAGCTGTTAATCCGGTCGTACACCTTCGAGAGATACTTGTAGAAGAGCCGGGCGTTCGACTTGTCCTCGAGGATCCCCATTTACCGGTTCCTTGGGCCGCCCGCCCCATAACGACACGGATCCGTGGTCGGCTCCGCACCGTTCTTGCGCTCCAGTTCCGACCAGTTTTTCCGCCCGCCGCCCCACCGTCGAGTATGGACCCGACGACGAGCGGCCGGTTCCGCGTCCACGACCGCCGCAGGCGGCCGGATATCGACGACGGCCCGGACGCGACCGGTGCCGACGCCGAGGTGCCAGCCGACTCGCCTCCGACCGGTGCCGACGCGGCCGCCGCCGATCCCGAGGACCCCGAGGAGTTCGTCCTCGTCGAACTCTCCGACGAGCCGGTCGACCCGACCGCCCCGGACGCGGCGGACCGGTACGACCCCGTGTACGCAACCGCCGAGGGGTACGAGGGCGACCTCGCGGACGCCGTCGACGCGCTCCGGCCCGGCTTCGTCGTCGACGCCACGCTGGCGTGGACCGACGGCTCCGCCCGCTTCCGCGACGTCGAGGTCGTCCGCGAGACGCGGTTCCGCTTCGCCGACGAGGTCGAGGGCATGTTCGAGGCGGCCGTCGAGACCTGGGAACAGATCCGGGCCGAGGGCGAGCCGGTCGGCTCGATCACGACCCGCTCGAACGACGGCGACCCCAACGGTGCGCTGTACCTCTTCGCCGACGCGGCCGGCAGCGACACCTTCGCGGAAGTGCGCGGGGCGCGGCTTCCGGTCGAGCCGCTGGTCGCGCGAGTCAACGACTCTCGGGACGACGACGACCCGCGGGAGGTGTTCGTGTTGCGCCCCGCGGCCCACGAGTTCGTCGCCGTCTACGTCGTCTTCGACCGCGACGGCGTCCTCGCGCAGACGGTCCGGGACACCTACGGGCTCGGCCCCGGCCTCGCGGCGGGGCTCGACGCGAGCTACCCCGGTGAGGACGACGAATCGAACGACGGCGGCGGTTCGGACGACGCGGCCGATTCCGACGACCCCGACGAGTTCGACGCGCTCGATCGGCTCTGATCCCTTCGGATCCGGCCCTCTCGGCTCCACTCTCGCCGACTCCGTTCTCGCACTACCCCCGCCGTCTCACAGCCAGTCGGCGTCCGGATCGACCCGGCCGTCGGGCGTCTCGCCGTTCAGCACGGCCGCCACGTCGGCCGCGCCGCTCCGGTTCAGGTCGTCGCGGGCGTCCTCGCTGTACCACGCTGCGTGCGGCGTGACCACGGTGTCGGAGCGCCCGACGAGCGGGTCGTCTTCCGGCGGCTCCTCGGCGAGAACGTCGAGGCCGGCCGCCTTGATCTCGTCCGCCTCCAGCGCGGCGAGGAGCGCGTCGGCGTCCACGACGGGTCCTCGACTGACGTTCACGACCACCGACTCCTCGCTCAGCCGCCCCAGCGCGTCCGCGTCGACGATCCCCCGCGTCGCGTCCGTCAGCGGCGCGTAGACGCCGACGTGGTCGGCCCGGTCGAAGAGCCCCTCGAAGTCGACCTTCTCGACCCCCCGTTCGGCCATCTCGTCTGCGTCGACGAACGGGTCGTACGCGACGAGGTCGGCGCCGAACCCGGAGAGCTGTTCGGCCGCCCGCTGAGCGATCGGGCCGAACGAGCACAGCCCGATCGTCGAGGCGCTCACCCGGCGGACCGGGCGGCCCTCTTCCCAGCTCCACCCGCCGGCCGCGACCGAGTCGTCGTACGGCTTCAGCGACCGCAGACAGGCGAGGAGCAGCGTGACGGAGTGGGTCGCCACCTCGTCGGTACAGTAGTCGGGCACCCGAGTGACGGTGACGCCGCGCGCTGCGGCCGCCGCGACGTCGATGTTGTCCACGCCGACGGCCGAGCGGACCACGACGCTGAGATCGAGGGCGTCGAGCGCCGCCTCGGTGACGGGAGTGTTGATATCGGTGACGACGGCGTCGGCTCCGGCCGCCGCCTCGACGAGCCGTTCGGTCGACCCCAACTCCGCGACCTCGACGTCGACCGGTTCGCCGACCGCGTCGGCGAGGACCTCGCGGTACGTCTCCGGGTCTATCATCGGGAACGCCGACAGCACGACTTTGGGCATACGCCTCAGTTCTCGACCGTCCCACTTTACGGCTGTCACTAACGCTGTCAGGCCCTCAAACGTCCGTTTCGATCGTGAGGGATCGAGGGATCGGGCCGTCGGTGATCCGGTGGGGCGTCGGTCGCCCCGCTCGGGACCCGCGCGCCGCGTTCCGATGACTCTTTGCGGGCGCCGACCGTACGGCCTCTCGTGAGCGACGAGCGTTCGAAACCGCCGATGTTGGTTCTGCTGGAGTCGCTGTCCTTCTACCGCAACGTTCGGATCGGGGTGGTGGCCGGCGGACTGCTCGCGGTCCTGTTGTACCTCGTCCGCACCTTCGAGCTGCTCGGCCCGCTGATCGACGTACGGGACTACCCGCTGTTCGGGCCCGATGTCTGGTTCCTCCTCTTGGCGTTCGTGTTGGCGGCGACGTCGGCGCTGTCCGTCGCGGTCGTCCTCACGATCGCGACGGCGGTCCGCGGTGCGCGCGAGAACGGGACAGAGCGGCCGGGGCAGTAAAATCGCGGACGAAGCGTCAGTCGGCGGTACAGGAGGCTTCGCTCTCGTCGGCGGTGAACTCCTGTGCCGGCTCCGTGAGTTTGTAGAGGTTCTGTCGCGCGTCCGCGAAGTAGACGTCCTCGTCGACGACGCCGATACCCTCGAGCCGTTCGAGGGCGTACCGGACGGTTCGAGCCGAGAGCATCGACTCTTGGACGATCCCCTTCTGGGTCAGCGGTCCGTTGTACTCGAGCACCTTGAAGACGAGTTTGGCGCTCGGTGGGAGGTCGTCGAGGCCCTCCGTTTGAGTTCCTTCCATCGTTACGATTCGAAACCGTACACGCTCATAAATGTTGATGCAGCATCCCCGCTCAGACGCCGTTTAGCGGGTGTTTTTTCCGCATCTCGCGACGAATACCAGTGATATATGCCTGTTTCGCCCCGCTGGACTGACTAGTCAGTCAGCGATTTCGCTCGCGCGCGCTCCGCCTCGCGAGGGGCGCGCCGGAGGCACGGGGTTCACCGCCTGCCGAAGCCGGCGCGCCCGCGGTCGACGCCGGGAACGAACGGCTTTTTACGGGCGCTCGCGGATCGGAAGGCATGAGCGACGACTCGGGCCTCTCCGACCACGCCCGCGGCGTGGTCGTCACGACCATCTGCTGTCTCGCCGGTATCGCCGCCGGTATCGTTTCGGCGGTCTACGTCGGCACCGAGCCGGCCGCCGCCGCGAGCACCACCGCGGTGTTCGTGTTGGGGGCGTTCGTCATCGTCCAGTACCCGGTGTACAAAGTCGTCGGCGTCGGCGACTTCGGCGTCAAAGACAACCTCTACGTGGCGTTTCTCACGTTTACTCTCTGGTTCATCAGCTACACCGTCCTCCTGACGTCCGCCGTCGACCTGGGGGTCTGAGATGGCCGACGACAGTATCGCGGTCGTCGACCTCGACCGGTGCCAGCCCGACCGCTGTAACTACGAGTGTATGAAAGACTGCCCGCCGAACCGCACGGGCAAGGAGTGTATCACCGAGCGCGGCGAGGACGCGACGGAGGGCGACCCGGACCAGATCCACATCTCCGAGGAGATCTGTCTCGGCGAGACCTGCGGCATCTGCGTCAACTCGTGTCCGTTCGACGCGATCGAGATCATCAACCTCCCCTCGGAACTCGACGAGGAGCCGGTCCACCGCTACGGCGACAACGCGTTCTCGCTGTACGGGCTCCCGACGCCGGAGCCGGGCAGCGTCACCGGCATCCTCGGGCCGAACGGCATCGGGAAGTCGACCGCCGTCCACGGGCTCGCCGGCGAGATGGTCCCGAACCTCGGCGACTACTCCGCCGACGGCGACTGGGACAGCGTCCTCGACCGCTTCCGGGGTACCGGGCTCCAGAACTACCTCGAATCGCTGAAGGCGGGCGACGTGACCGTCGCGCGGAAGCCGCAGTACGTCGACCAGATCCCGAACCAGTTCGACGGCAACACCCGCGAACTGCTGGAGCGCACCGACGAACGCGGCGCGCTCGACGACCTCGTCGACCGCCTCAACATCCGCCCGGTGATGGACCAAGACATCGACTCCATCTCCGGCGGCGAGCTCCAGCGGGTCGCCATCGCGGCCTGTCTCGCTCGCGACGCCGACTTCTACTTCCTCGACGAGATCACGCCGTACCTCGACATCGGCCAGCGGATGATCGTCGCCCGACTCGTTCGGGAGCTCGCGGACGACGACACGGCCGACCGGTCGATGCTCGTCGTGGAACACGACCTCGCCATTCTGGACCTGCTCGCGGACACCCTCCACGTCGCGTACGGTGAGCCGGGCGCGTACGGCGTCATCACCGACCCGAAGTCGGTCCGCAACGGAATCAACGAGTACCTCAAGGGGTACCTGAACAACGAGAACATGCGGATCCGACCCTCTGCGATCACCTTCGAGGAACACGCGCCGCGGGTCGCCTCGCGGAGCGAGACCCTGATCGAGTACCCCGACCTGCGCAAGTCGTACGGCGACGGCGAGTTCGAGCTCCGCGTGGAGGGCGGCGAGATCAACCGCTCCGAGGTGCTCGGCGTCGTCGGTCCGAACGGGATCGGGAAGTCCACGCTCGCACAGCTGTTCACCGGCGACCTGACGCCCGACGAGGGCGAGCTCGACTTCGCGCTCGACATCTCCTACAAGCCGCAGTACATCGACATCGACCAGCACATGCGGGTCGACGCCTTCCTCTCGTCTATCACCGACGAGTTCGGCTCCTCCTACTGGAACACGGAGATCGCACAGCCGCTCCAGCTCGACCGCGTGATGGAGCAGAACCTCTCGGACCTCTCCGGCGGCGAGCGCCAGCGCGTCGCCATCGCGGCCTGCCTCTCCGACGACGCCGACCTCTACCTGCTCGACGAGCCCTCCGCGCACCTCGACGTGGAGCAGCGCGTGCGGGCGACGACCGCGATCCGCCGCTACGCCGAGAACCACGACGCGACGGTGATGGTGATCGACCACGACATCTACATGATCGACCTGCTGGCCGACCGCCTGATGGTGTTCGACGGCGAGCCGGCCGAGCGCGGGCGCGCCGCGCCGCCCCAGGACATGCGCGACGGCATGAACGAGTTCCTCGCCGACCTCGAGATCACCTTCCGGCGCGACGAGCGCACGGGGCGCCCCCGGATCAACAAGCCGGGATCACAGCTCGACAGCAAACAGAAGCGGGACGGCGAGTACTACTACTCCGGCTAAGTCGGCCTCCCGGTTACCGCCTCGCTCGCCGCGGCGAAACGGCCGTCACCGATCGGCGGTATCGAAGCGATTAAGCCCGGAACACGCGAACCCCGGCACATGCACCACCTCATCATCCGCGGCGATCCCGACATCCGGAAGGACGCGGTGATCGAGCACGACGGCGAGGAGCTGGTCTGTTTCGGCATCAACGTTCAGGGCGGCTGGCACGGTCCGGACGAGCCGCAGCTCTGGTGTACCGTCGGCACCGAAGACGAGCGCGAGGCCTACGACAAACGCGAGTACGTCCCCCACTGGCTCGACGTCGAGACGGTCGACGCCGAGGACCTCGACGTGATCAAAGCGAAGGGCGACCTCTCCGTCTAAAACCCTCAAACGAGCGCTTTTCGCCGGCTCTCTTCACTCCTCTACCGGCGGGTCCGCCAGCCACGCCTCGATGGCGCCGGCCATCGCGCCGCGCCGGTGGATCGCTCCCGCCTCGGGGTCGACGACGGTGCTCTCGGTGCCGGGCGCCTCCCCGTCGTCGATCACCGCGGCGACGCCGTCGCGGATCCGGTCGTCGAGCTGGTCCGGATGCGTGACGCTGCCCGTCCCGGAGACGTTGGCGCTCGTCGCGGTGAGCGGCCCAGTTTCGTCCAGCAGCGCCCGCGCGAGGTCGTGGTCCGGCACGCGGATTCCGACGCGGTCGCGACCGGCCGTGAGGGCGTCCGGCACCCGGTCGCCCCGCTCGACGACGACCGTCACGGGCCCGGGGAGGAACGCCCGGGCGAACGCGACCGCGCGCTCGGTCGGCCGGGTGTAGCGGAGGGCGTCGTCGACGCTCGCGACGCCGAGCGAGAGGGGGTTCGACCGGTCGCGGCCCTTCAGTTCGAAGACGCGCCCGACGGCGTCGGCGTCGAGCGCGTCGGCGCCCAGCCCGTACACCGTCTCGGTCGGGTAGACGACGAGGTCGCCGCGCCGCACGGCGGCGACGGCCGCGCGCAGCTCGTCGGATCGGTCTCTTCGGTCGTCGCTCGTGTCGGCGGTCACGCGCGTTCGTTCGGCTCCGAGTTGAAAAAGGGTGACGCGTCGGTCGGTCAGGTGCGCGACCGAGCCAGTCCGAGAGTGGTCGCGGTGTCGGTCGACGGGGCCGGCGGCCGCGTCAGTCGAGCAGATCCGCGACCGCGTCGTCGATCGCCTCGGCGTCCGGGAACTCGGGGTGTTCGCTCGCGACCCACGCGTACTCGACGGTCAGGTCGGCGTCGAGGAGGAACACGGCCGGCCGGCTCTCCGTGATTCCGCTCATGCCGTCGATGTCGTGTGCGAGGCCGTACTCCTCGATGACGCCCGCGCCGGGGTCCGAGAAGACCCGGACGCCGTCGCCGCGGTCGGCGAGGAGACGCTTGTGGGCGTACGGGGTCGAGATGGAGACGCCGAGCACGTCGACGTCGTCGCTCCAGCCGTGGTCGTCGACCGTGTTGTAGAGGTACGTCCCCTGGAACGCGCCGTCCATCGGGTGGAAGAGCAGGAGCGTCGGCCCGTCGACGGCGTCGTTGAGCGAGCGGTCCTCCCAGTACTCGTCGTTCACGAGCGGCCGGGTGAAGTCCGGCGCCGTGTCGCCCTCGGCGACGTGGTCGGTCTCTGGCAGGGAGACGACGTCGAAGTCGACCATCTCAGGCACCTCCCTCGCCGTACGTCCCCTTCAGGTACTCGACGATGTTCGCGCTCTCGGACATCGTGACGCCGGTCTCGCGGTCGACGATGGCCGGCACGCTCCGCGCGCCGGAGACGCGCTTAACGACGTTGCGCTCGGAGTGCATCGGTTCGACGTATCGGGAGCGGTACTCCACGTCCAGTTCGTTCAGCGTCCGGACGACGCGCTCGCAGAACGGACACGCCTGAAGCCGGTACAGGGTGATCTGTGGCTCGCTCATGTCCCGCGATTCGCCCGCGAGACGGGTAATCGTGTCGGCAGCGGCACCCGCGGACGCGGCGTCGACGAGCGCGTCCCCCCGAGAAACGGGGTCCGTCGAGTGTAGTCGAAGGGAACGCTTTAATCGCGGGCCGACGGATGACAAACGAATATGGGCTTGTCGTCTATCGGGCCGGTCGTCGACGTCCTCCAGATACCGCTGCCGGGTGACCAAGTCACGACTATCCTCGGCGTCGCGGCCATCCTCGTGCTGGTCGGGCTCTCGGCGTTCTTCTCCTCGTCGGAGATCGCGATGTTCTCGCTGCCGCAACACCGCATCGACAGCCTCGTCGACGAGGGGGTGACGGGCGCGGAGACGATCAGCAACATGAAACAGAATCCCCACCGGCTACTGGTGACGATCTTGGTGGGGAACAACATCGTCAACGTGGCGATGACCTCGATCGCGACCGCGCTGTTCGGCATCTACCTCTCCCGGGGGGAGTCGGTGCTGGCGACGACGTTCGGGATCACGACGCTCGTGTTGATCTTCGGCGAGAGCGCGCCCAAGTCGTACGCCGTCGAGAACACCGAGTCGTGGGCGCTGCGGATCGCTCGCCCCCTGAAGCTCTCCGAGTACGCGCTGTACCCGCTCGTCGTCCTCTTCGATTACATCGTCAAGGGCGTCAACGCCGTCATCGGCGGCTCGGCGGCCATCGAGTCGACGTACGTCACGCGCGACGAGATCCAGGACATCATCGAGACGGGCGAACGCGAGGGCGTCATCGAGGAGGAGGAACGGGAGATGCTCGACCGCATCTTCCGGTTCAACAACACCATCGCCAAGGAGGTGATGACGCCGCGACTCGACGTCACCGCGGTCGCGAAAGAGGACAGCGTCGAGGAGGCGATCGAGACGTGTATTCAGGCCGATCACGAGCGCGTCCCCGTCTACGAGGGGAACCTCGACAACATCATCGGCGTGGTGACGGTGCGCGACCTCGTCCGCGAACTGCGCTACTCCGAGGGGACGCCCTCCTTAGAGCGCGTGGTCAAGCCCACCCTCCACGTCCCCGAGTCGAAGAACGCCGACGAACTGCTCGCGGAGATGCAGGACAACCGCCTCCAGATGGTGACGGTCATCGACGAGTTCGGGACCACCGAGGGGATCATCACTCTCGAGGACATGGTCGAGGAGATCGTCGGCGAGATCTTAGAGGGCGACGAGGAGGCCCCGGTGGAGTTCCTCGAAGACAACGTCGCCGTCGTTCAAGGCGAGGTGAACATCGACGAGGTCAACGAGATCCTCGGGATCGACCTCCCCGAGGGCGAGGAGTTCGAGACCCTCGCCGGCTTCGTGTTCAACCGCGCCGGGCGCCTCGTCGAGGAGGGAGAAGAGATCGAGTTCGACGGGATCCGGATCCGCATCGAACGCGTCGACAACACCCGGATCATGTCCGCACGGGTGACCGTCCTCGACGGAACCGAGGCGGCGGACTCGGGCGCGTCGACCGAGTCGACCGAGCCGGTCGACGAGAGCGGCGTCACGGAGTCGGACGCGGAACGCGATCCCGCACAGAGCGACGCGGAGTAGCACGCGGTCCGCGATCCGGCGGGGAACCCCCGCCGGACCGGCGCGAACGATGCCTTCCTGCTGCTCAGCGAAACCCGATTCTCGGCGTCGAAAACGGCTCTCCAGCTCGGAAGACCGCGCTTCGGCGACCTGATCGGCGACGGTCGCGGGTCACACCGCGTACGCGCGAGCGGCCGCGACGAGCGCCTTCCGGTAGTCGCTCTCCGACGGGTCGTGAGCCAGATCGAGGAACCGGTCTTTGAACCCGTCGACGTCGACGGCGTCGGTGTCGCTGCCGGCGGCGCGAGCGAGGTCGTAGATGCGGTGGTCGGGCCCCGCGATGTCGTGTCGCTCGACCAGCGCCAACGCGAACGCGGCGTTCACCGCCGTTATCTCCGGATCCGCCCCCGCCGTCACCGGCGGCGAGCCGGTCCGTGACACGTCGGGCCGGTCCGCGACCGCGGTCGCCAGCGTCGACTCGAGGAAGCCGAGGAGCTTGTCCGCGGGCGCCACCGAGAGGGTGATGTCGTCGGCGTAGATGTCTTTCATGTGGTTCGCGATCTGGTAACAGTGCGCGAGCTTCCGGCGCTCGACCTTCTCCCCGGAGAGCCCCAGATACAGCGCCTCCTCCGTCGACTGGAGGTGCGAGGGGTGGCCCTCCTCGTAACGAGCCATGTGGGCGAGCTCGTGGATCGCCAGCTCGCGCGCCATCGCGCTCGTGGCGGCTCGCCGGGAGACGTTCAGCACGTGGTGGTCGTCGTAGTGGCCGGCCCAGGTCCGTTCGTCGGGGTCCTCGCGGACCACGACGCGGACCGGCGCCTCGACGGAGCGCTCCGTCTCGAAGAGGTCCGCGGCGCCGAGAAACGGGTCGGGGGGAACGTCCCCCTGAACGCGAAGATCCATGCGTACAGTTCACACGGGTGGCGCCGGTAAGTCTCTTGCGCTCGTGGAACCCGCCCCTCGACGCGTCGACGCCTCGGCCGCCTCGGACCGGCGTACGCTTTTGAGCCTCCCCGCCGAAATCCGATTCATGCGCGTCTACGCGGCCTACGCGGACGGGCTCCGGATTGTCGACCCCGACACTGGGTCGGTCGAGACGCGGCTGTCCGGCCAGCGGATCGAGTGCCTCTCCGTCACGAATCCCGACTCGGACGCGAGCGGAGCGACGCGGGGCGTCAGTTCCGCGCGCGACGACGCCCACCCGCCGCGCGTCCTCGCGGGGACGTTCGACGCCGGGCTGTTCCGCTCCGTCGACGGCGGCCAGCGGTTCGCCCGCGCGGCCGCCGCGACGCTCGGCCCCGATGGGTCCGGCTCCGACGCGGTGACCGCGGTCGCGACGAGTCCGCACGACCCCGCGGTCGTCTGGGTCGGCACGGAGCCCTCGCGAGCGTACCGCTCCGCGGACGGCGGCGAGACGGTCACTCGCGTCGGCGGGCTGACCGACGTCCCCTCCGCCGCCGAGTGGTCGTTCCCGCCGCGGCCCGACACCCACCACGTGCGGTGGATCGAGCCCTGCCCGAGCGACCCGGAGCGATGGCTCCTCGGGATCGAGGCCGGCGCGCTGGTCGTGACCTCTGACGGCGGCGAGACGTGGACCGACCGCCCGCCGGGGTCGCGGCGCGACACCCACGCGATGGCCGCCCACTCGGCGGCGCCCGACCGCGTCTACGCCGCGGCCGGCGACGGCTTCGCCGAGAGCGACGACCGCGGCGACTCGTGGCGGGTCCGCGACGCGGGACTCGACCACGGCTACGTCTGGGGGCTCGCGGTCGACCCCGGCGACCCCGACACCGCCTTGGTCAGCGCGGCCGAGAGCGCGACGGCGGCCCACCGCCGCGGCGAGGCGTACCTGTACCGCTACCGGCGAGACGAGGCGTCCTCGACCGACGCCGAGGCGTTCGAGCGCCTCGACGGCCGAGGGATGCCGACGGGAGAGGGCACGTATCGGGCGGTCCTGGCGCCCGGCACGGCCCCCGGAGAACTCTGGGCGCTCTCGAACCGCGGGCTCTTCGTCACGCGCGACGGCGGCGACGCCTTCGAGCGGGTCCCGGTCGACCTGCCCGACGAGCCGGCGCGGGCGCTGGCGGTCGCTTGAGTGAAACTGAACGAGACGCCAGCCGCGGCCGGTCCGGTCAGTTCCGGACCGCGCCGACGATCAGGTAGACGACCGGCGTGTCGAGCACGGCGATCGCGAGCTTGAGGAGGTACTGACCGAGCGCGAGCGCGAGCAGGATCGACGGGTTGAGCGGGTCCCCGCCGAGCAGGAGCGGCGCGGCGTAGAAGGCGACGCCGACGAAGATCGCGGTGTCGAGCGCCTGGCTCGTCGCCGTCGACGCGATGTTGCGGAGCCACAGCAGCCGTTCGCCGGTGCGGTCGCGGATCGCGTGGAAGACGAACACGTCCCAGTTCTGGCTGACGACGTACGCCAGCAGGCTCCCGGCGACGACGTTCGTCGCGGGGCCGAGCGCGGTCTGGAAGGCGGCCGACACCTCGGGGTCGATTCCCGGCGCCGCGAGCGTCGACCACACCAGTCCCAACACGAGGAAGTTCGCGAGGAACGCGACGTTGACGACCACCTGCGTCGCTCGGCGGCCGTACAGCTCGGCGTAGCAGTCCGACGCGAGGAACGTCAGCGCGTACGCGAGCGCGGCTCCCGGCAGCGTGATCTCCGGACCGACGACCGGCAGCGCGAACGGGAGGGGTAAAGCGAGGACCTTCGCGGCGGTGAGCTGTGCGGTGGCGAGCGCGACGGTGAACAGCGTGATCAGTCCGACCGCGGCCACCGCCGAGCGATCGAGCGGATCGGTTCGGAACGGGTCGTCGTCAGTCGCGGTCCGGCTACTCATCCGCGCCCTCCGCGTCGTCGACCGGCCGGCCGCCGTCCGTCTCGCCGTCGCCGCCGAGGCGGTCGTGGCGGGCGTCGATCTCGTCGAGCAGATCAAGGTTCTTCCGTATCGACGCGCGGACCGCGTCGCTGCGGTTCACGAACTTCCCGTCGTCCCCGACGTGTTCGTCGAGGTCCGCCAGCAGTTCCGCGGGGATCTCGACGCTTATCTTCGGCATACTCGCGTCGTCGGCGACCGCCGGGTATGAACGTTATTATCTGTGGGTTCTTCGAGGAGTATCGACATCTCCCACCCTGTCGTAAACCACTACGTTCAAGTGGGTTTACGAGTCCGTTCACCCATGGCAACGAACACGGAGTCCGTTGACCTCGTCGGCGACGAGGCGGCGGCGAACCTCGCGCGCGCAGCGCTGTTCGCGGCGCTCGTCGGGGCGTTCGCGTACGTCACGTTCCCGAACCCGGTCTCGCCCGTGGACGTGACCCTCCAGGTGCTCGGCGTCTTCCTCGCGGGGATATTCCTCGGTCCGGTGTGGGGTGGCGCGTCGCTGGTCCTCTACCTCGCGGCCGGGGCGCTCGGCGCGCCCGTCTTCGAGGGCGGGTCGGCCGGCGTCGGACAGCTCGTCGGACAGTCGGCCGGCTACCTCTGGTCGTACCCGCTCGCCGCGGCGGCCGTGGGTGCGGTCGTCCACCGCGGGGCGACGCTCCGTGACCTCGACGCCGTCGGGCTGCCGGCGCTCGTCGGCGCGATGGTCCTCGGGACCGTTCTCATCTACGGCTTCGGCGTCGCCGGCCTCGCGCTCGTGTTGTCGCTCGGCCCGGTCGAGGCGATCACCGTCGGCGCCGTCGCGTTCCTCCCGGCCGAGGCCCTGAAGATCGCCGCCGCGGTCGGGGTCGTCAGATCCGACGCGATCGCGGCCGCCTGACTCAGTGATCGAACTCGACGGCGTGACGTGTCGGTACGGCCGAGCCGGCGACGGCGTCGACGCCGCCGATGGCGCTACTGGCACCGTCGCCGTCGACAACGTCTGCCTCTCGGTCCCCGACGGCGAGTTCCTCGTCGTCGCGGGCGCGAACGGCTCGGGAAAGACCACGCTCGTGCGGACGTTCAACGGGCTCGTCGAGCCGGACGCCGGGACCGTGTCCGTGAACGGGACCCCGGTCGACGCGGACCTCGTCGCCGCGCGCTCGGCGGTCGGGATGGTGTTTCAGGACCCCCGCGACCAGCTGGTCGCCGCCACCGTCGGCGCCGACATCGCGTTCGGCCCCGAGAACCTCGGGCTCTCCCACGACGAGATCGACCGCCGGGTCGCCGACGCGCTCGCCGCGGTGAACATGGCGGACCGGGAGCGCGAACGGATCGACGCCCTGTCCGGGGGCGAGCGCGAGCGCGTCGCGATCGCGGGCGCGCTCGCGATGGAACCCGACCACCTCGTGCTGGACGAGCCGTTCACCGGTCTCGACGAGCCAGCCCGGCGGTCGGTCGTGGAGCGGCTCCGCGCGCTCCGCCGCGTGGGGACGAGCGTGATCGTCGTCACCCACGACCTCCGCGACGTCGCCGCGCTCGCCGACCGGATCGTCGGGCTGGCCGACGGGCGAATCGCGGTCGACGCGCCCCCGGAAGACGCGGTCGAATCGCTGCCCGGACTGGACGTGCGGGTCCCCGGGGGCGGCGGGCTTGGAGACCCGCCCGCATGACGCTCTCGTTCGTCCCCGGCGGCTCGTTCGCCCACCGGCTCGACCCGCGGTCGAAACTGCTCGTTCAGGTCGCGTTCGCGGCGGCCGCGTACGCGTACACGACGCCGAGCGGGCTCGCGGCGCTCACGCTCGTCGCCCTCGGCTGCCTGCTCGCCGCCGACGGCGGACCGCAGGACCTGTGGAGCTACCGCGTCGCGTTTCCCGTGCTCCTCTTTGCTCCCCTTGTCGCAGGCGCGACGCTCGGCGCGCCGTGGTTTCGGGTCGAGCGCGCCGCCGCGACGGGGCTGGCGAGCTACCGCGTCCTCCTGCTGCTCGTCGTCGCCGCCGCGTACGTGCGGTCGACCCCGGTCCGCGAGTCGCGCGCGGCGCTCCAGCGGACGATTCCCGGGCGGCCGGGCGTCTTCCTCGGCGTCGGCGTCGCGCTCGTCTTCCGGTTCCTCCCCCTGTTGAAACGGGACCTCGTCGCGACGCGCGAAGCGGTCCGGGCCCGCCTCGGCGCCGAACGCTCCCGCCGCGAGCGGATGCGGCTCGTCGCGGTCGGCGGGCTCTCGCGGGCGCTCTCCCGGGCGGACCGGCTCGGGACGGCGCTCGTCGCCCGGTGTTTCGCGTGGAACCCGACGCTCCCGCGGTTGACGTTCCGCCGCGTCGACGTCCCGGCGCTGGGACTCGCGGGCGCTCTGCTCGCGGCCGCGGTCCTCCGGGTCCTGTGAGGCGGTCCGTCGCCGTCGGGTCCCGAAACCGGGTGAACACCGAACGACGAACTCCTCGTTGTGGCAAGTTTTAACCGGAGCCTAACCCGGTGATCGATCATGACTCCCCTACAGGCGGCCACCCGCGAGACGTTCTGGACGATCGGCCCGGTGGGGAAGGCCGCGTTCTACTGGCTCGCTGCGGTCGCGATTCTGGTGTTCCTGTACGGCGTGTACGCGCGCTTCGCCGCGTACGCGCGCGGCAGCGCCGACCCGCGGGACCGACTCTCCGACCTCCCGAAGCGGGTCGTCACGGCGACGAAGACCGTCCTCGCGAACGAGAACCAGTTCGACGGCGACGTGTACACGGGCGTGATGCACACGTTCGTCCTCTGGGGGTTCCTCACCCTGCTCGTCGCGACGACGATCCTCGGGTTCGACATCGACGTCTACCGCCCCATCGCCGGCGAGTCGTTCTGGGTCGGCGACTTCTACCTGGCCTACCAGTTCGTCGTCGACGCGTTCGGCCTGCTGTTCGTCGTCGGCGTCGGCATGGCGATGGCCCGCCGCTACCGCGCCCGCGAGGGCCGGCTGTGGGGGAAACACACCTCCTTCGAGGACGACGCGTTCGTCTGGACGCTCTTCGCACTCGGCGTCGGCGGCTTCGTCGTCCAGGCGCTCGGGATCGTCGGACAGCCCGCCCGGGCCGACGAGACGGTGAGCTTCATCGGGATGGCGATGGCCACCGGGATGGAGGCCGCGGGGCTCACGCCGGGCGGCGCCGCGGCCATCTACGGCGTCGTCTGGTGGAGCCACTCGCTGCTGGCGTTCGCGTTCATCGCGTGGATCCCGTACGCGAAGCCGTTCCACATGATCTCCTCGTTCGCCAACGTCGTCGCCCGCGACGAGCAGGCCGGCGCGCGGCTCCCGAACGTCCCCGCGGACCTCGATCACACGAACGCCGAGTCGCTCGACGACTTCACGTGGAAGGAACTGATGGACGGCGACGCCTGTACGAAGTGCGGGCGGTGTACCGACGCCTGCCCCGCAGACACCGTCGGTCGGAACCTCGACCCGCGGAACGTCATCCTGGACCTGAAGGCGTACCGCGAGTCCGTCAGCGACGATCCGGTGGCGGGCAGCGGGGGCGGGCCGGTGGCGACGGACGGCGGGACCGCCGCTAGCGACGGCGGTACAGTCCCCATCGTCGCCGACGAGGGCGGCGTGATCGACGCGGAGTCCATGGAGTCGTGCATGTCCTGTATGGCGTGTATGGACGCCTGCCCCGTCGACATCGAGCACCTCACCTCATTCACCAAGATGAACCGTCAGCTCGTCGACGAGGGGGCGGTCGACTCGAACCTCCAAGGCGTGTTCCAGGACGTGATGGGTAAGGGGAACACCTTCGGCGAGTCGCAGTCGGCACGGGGCGACTGGGCCGACGACCTCGACGACGTGGACGTTCCCGACGCCCGCGAGGAGTCGGTCGAGTACCTCTGGTACGTCGGCGACTACCCCAGCTTCGACGACCGGAATAAGAAGGTCGCCCGCGCGCTCGCCCGCCTGTTCGACGAGGCCGACGTGTCGTTCGGTATCCTCTTCGACGACGAGAAGACCGACGGCAACGACATCCGCCGGATCGGCGAGGAGTTCCTCTACCTCGAACTCGCCGGGCACCACGTCGAGACGTTCGCGGACTGCGAGTTCGAGCAGATCGTCTGTACCGACCCCCACTCGTACAACACCATCAAAAACGAGTACCCCGAGGTCGACTTCGCGGAGTTCGCGGACGACCCGATGATGCCGTTCGACCGCGAGGACCCGTGGAACCCGGACGGCGAGGTCGACGTGTCCCACTGGACGCAGGTCGTCGAGGAGCTCGTCGACGCCGGCCGGCTCGACCTGTCCGGCGACGAGCTCGACTACACCGTCACCTACCACGACCCCTGTCACCTCGGTCGGTACAACGACGAGTACGAGGCCCCCCGCCAGCTGATCGAAGCGACGGGCGCGGAGCTTTACGAGATGCCGCGCTCGCGCGACGACTCGTTCTGCTGTGGCGGGGGCGGGGGCGGTCTCTGGACCGAACACGAGGAGGAAGTCAAGCCGAGCGAGGAGCGGCTCCGCGAGGCGGTCGAGGACACCGACGCCGGCGCCGCGATAGAGAAGTTCGTCGTCGCCTGCCCGATGTGTACGACGATGTTCGAGGACGGCCGCAAGACCGGCGACTTCGAGGACGACGTGGAAATCGTCGACGTGGCGGAGCTGCTGATCGAAGCGGTGGAGGCGTAGGTCGGACGCCCGCCGAGCGCTACGCGCGTCGCGACGGCGCGTCGGTCGGGTCGGCCGCGTCATCGATGCGCCGCAACAGCGCCCGTCCGGGGGCGCGGTCGCGGACCGGCGCGTCGCCGAGGTAGTCGACGAGGGCGCTCCGAAGCAGGACGAGGGCGTCGCCGCCGAGGGCCTCGCCGCGCTCGATCGACTCGAGCGGGCCGCGGTACGGCTCTGCGTCGTCGGTCGCGTTCCGCGCGGCGTCGAGCAGCGCGGCGTGAGCCACCCACGCCTCCTCCCTGGAGGTCGTCGGCGCCGGCGGCCCGTCGGTCGTGGGAGGGGTCATTCGTCCGGTGTCTCCCGGCACGGATACTTAAAACCACGTTCCAGCTCGTCCCGAAGTGGCTGATTTCGGCCGTGCGAGCGGCTCGCTCCGCCGACCGCCTGATCCCTCTCGTAACTATATACTTCTATATTGAGTATGTACCCGGACATACCCGTACCGGGCCGTACGCGTCTCCCAGTACGCCTCATAGCATACTACTTAACCGGACATCGACCACGAACAGGTGATGGCTTCCAGCCACGACACGGACGCAACGGGGATCACACGTCGTAAATCGCTCGCGGCCCTCGCCGGCGCGGGGGCGCTGGGACTCGCGGGCTGTACGCAGGGCGGGGACGGCGGCGACGGCGGGAGCGACGAGCTCTCCGGCCCGATCAACATCGCGGGTTCGAGCACGGTGTTCCCGCTGATGAGCGCGATCATGGAGGACTTCGCCGAGATGCACCCGGACGTCGACCCCGACATCAGTTCGACCGGCTCCGGCGGCGGCTTCTCGAACTTCTTCTGTACGGGCGACACCGACTTCAACAACGCCAGCCGCCCGATCCAGCCCGAAGAGGAGGAGCTGTGCGCCGAGAACGGCGTCGAGTACGTCGAACTGATCGCGGCGACGGACGCGCTCACGGTCGTCGTCAACCCCGAGGCCGACTTCGTCGACTCGCTCACGACTGACGAGCTCAAACAGATCTGGCAGGCCGACCCCGCCCAGACGTGGGACGAGGTCCGCGACGAGTTCCCGAACGAGGAAATCGAGCGGTTCGGCGCCGCCGACACCTCGGGCACGTACGACTACTTCATCGAGGCGATCCTTGGGGAGGCCGGCCACACCAGCGAGTACCAGGCGACCGAGCAGGACAACACGATCGCGCAGGGCGTCGCCGGCAGCGAGTACGCGATCGGCTACTTCGGCTTCGCGTACTACTTCCAGAACCCCGACCAGCTGAAGGCGCTCGGGATCGACGACGGCGACGGTCCGGTCGAGCCGAGCCTCGAAACGGCCTCCTCGGGCGAGTACACCCCCCTCTCGCGGCCCCTGTTCACGTACCCCTCGATCGAGTCGCTGGGCGAGGAGCACATCGCGGAGTTCGCCCGGTACTTCGTCGAGCAGACGACGAACGAGGACCTCGTCGCCGGCGACGTCGGCTACGTCCCCGCCACCGAGGAGACGCAGGAAGAGCAGATGTCCATCCTCGAAGACGCGATCGAGCAGGCGCAGGGCTGAACCGGCGAGATGAACCGGTGTATTGATTTACGACTGCGTGTGATACCTCACCGTTCGTGACTGACAGCACAGAGAGTCCCGACCTGAGCCGGCAGGGCGGACTCACACGACTGAAGGAGGGGACCTACGGCGGGCTCTTCGCGGCGTGCGCGGTGATCACCCTGCTCACGACCGTCGCGATCTTCGCGACGCTCCTGTCGGACGCAGTGGTGTTCTTCCGAGCGACGCCGATAGCCGAGTTCCTGACCGGTATCAACTGGAGCCCGAACCCGGCAGGCGGCGGACAGGCCTTCGGTCTCGTCCCGCTCCTGATCGGGACGCTCGTCGTGACGATCACGGCGGCGTTCATCTCGATCCCGGTGGGGACGCTCACCGCGATATACCTCAGCGAGTACGCGACCCCGAACGCGCGGTCGATACTGAAACCCTTACTGGAGATCCTCGCCGGCGTGCCGACGGTTGTCTACGGCTACTTCGCGCTGGTGTACGTCACGCCGGCGCTGAAGGCCACCCTGTTCCCGGAGATGAGCACGTTCAACGCGCTCTCCGCGTCGATCATGGTCGGGATCATGACGATCCCGATGGTGTCGTCGATCTCCGAGGACGCGATGAGCGCCGTTCCGGACGAACTCCGGCAGGCCGGCTACGGGCTCGGCGCGACCAAGTTCGAGGTGTCGACCGGGATCGTCGTCCCGGCCTCCATCTCCGGAATCGCCTCCTCGTACATCCTCGCCGTCTCCCGAGCGATCGGCGAGACGATGATCGTCGTCGTCGCGATGGGCGCACAGGCACGGATGCCCGCCATCCGAGAGGCCGCGTTCGGTATCCCGTTCATCAACCCCGCCGACGTGCTCTTGGAGTCCGGGATGACCATCACCGTCGCGATGGTCCAGATCACCGGCGGCGACCTCACCGGCGGCACGCTCCCGTACAACTCGATGTTCGCGCTCGGTCTCACGCTGTTTGCGGTGACTCTCGTAATGAACGTGATCAGTGACATCATCGCGGAGCGGTACCGGGAGGAGTACTGATGGCGACGGAAAACGCCAACGCCGACGGGTTCGGCGAGGTCAGCCGAGTTCGGGGGATCGTCTTCGAGTACCTCTCGCTCGGCGCCAGCGTCTTCGGTCTCGTCGCGCTCGGCGTGCTGCTCGTCTACGTCTCGATCGACGCCTTCGACCTGGCGAACGCGAGCCCCGAGTGGCTGTTAACCTACTTCCTCACGCTCGTCGTTCCGTTCCTCGCGTTCTGTCTGTACAGCGCCAACGATCCGGCGGTCACCCGCCGCGCGCTCGGCGCGCTCGGCGGCGGACTCGTCGCCGTCGCCGCGGTCTTCACCGCGATCGAGACGCTCCTCGTGCCGATCCCGCGGCTCAACTGGCAGCTGGCGTACCTCTTCGTCGTCGCCGCGCCGGTCACCGCGTACCTCACGTACGTCGGGAGCGGCGGTCGGGTCGGCGCGGTCGGGTTCGGCCTCCTCGGCCGCCTCGTCGGCGGCGCCGCGCTCGGTCTCGCGGTCGGCACGCTCTTCTTGGTGTTCGACTCGCTCGTGTGGTTCCTCGCGTACACGTTCGGCGTCGTTCCCGCCGTCGCGCTGTACGCGTTCGGCAGCGTCCGATCGGTTCCTTGGGCGCAGACCGCGGCGATCCCGGCCGGGCTGTTGGGCGTCGTCGCCGCCGTCTTCCTCCGCGGGGTGATCCCGACGTACCCGTCCGACCTCCTCATCTACCTCTGGACGATCGCGATCCCGGTCGCGGCCGCCGGGGCGCTCGTCGTCGCGGACCGCCGCGGTCGCACCGCCGCGGCCGTCGTCGCCGGCGTCCCCCTCGCGCTCGCCACGGCCGGCGGGTTCGCGGCCGCCGGCGCCGGACTCCCGGCGCCGACCGTCCTCCTCGTCGGCGCCCTGACGGGCGTGCCCACGGCGGTGTACGTCTCGCGCGTGGTCGACGCCGGCGAGGGCCTCGTCGGATTCGCGCTCCCGGTCCTCCTCGTCGGCGGCGTCGTCGTCGGGGCACTGCTCGTCGAGGCGTTGGGCGTCCCGGCGCCGGACCCGTGGCTCGACCCGTCGTACCTCACGGAAGCGCCCTCGCGGACGCCGACAGAAGCCGGTCTCTACCCCGCCATCGTCGGCTCCGTCATCATCATCGCGATGGTCGCGGTGCTGTCGTTCGCCCTCGGCGTCGGCACGTCGGTCTTCTTAGAGGAGTACACGCCCGGGAGCGGCCCGTTCGGCACCCTGACGCGGATCATCCAGGTCAACGTCGCGAACCTCGCGGCGGTCCCGTCGGTCGTCTACGGCCTCCTCGGACTGGGACTGTTCGCGAACCTCCTCGGGCTCGGTATCGGAACGGCGGTGACCGCCGCCCTGACGCTCTCGCTGCTCATCCTCCCGATCACGATCATCTCCGCACAGGAGGCGATCCGGTCGGTGCCCGACGACCTCCGGCGCGGGTCCGACGCGATGGGCGCGACGCGCTGGCAGACGACGAAGAACGTGGTCCTGCCCGAGGCGATGCCGGGGATCCTCACCGGGACGATCCTCGCGCTCGGCCGCGCCATCGGCGAGACCGCGCCGCTGATCATGATCGGCGCGGCGACGACCGTGTTCAGAGCGCCGGACAGCCTGTTCAGCCGGTTCAGCGCAATGCCGATGCAGATCTACACGTGGGCCGGCTTCCCGCAGGCCGACTTCCGGTACGGCGTCGTCGCCGCAGGCGTTATCACGCTGCTTATCATTCTCGTCGGCATGAACGGGACGGCCATTCTGCTGCGGAACCGCGCGGAACGGGGGAACTAACATGAGTAACACTACATCCGACGACTCGCTCATCACGACGGAGGTACAGACGGAATCGAACGACGAGAGCGCCTCGCTCGCCGGCGCCGGCACCGCGGTCGCCGCGCGGGACCTGAACGTCTACTACGGCGACGAACAGGCGATAGACGACGTGTCGATGGAGATTCCCGAAAAGCGCGTGACGGCGCTCATCGGCCCCTCGGGCTGTGGGAAATCAACGTTCCTCCGGACGATAAACCGGATGAACGACATGATCGAGATCTGCCGCGTCGAGGGTGAGGTGGAGTTCGGCGGCAAGAACGTCTACGACGCCGACGTCGACCCCGTGGCCCTCCGTCGCAAGATCGGGATGGTGTTCCAGAAGCCGAACCCGTTCCCGAAGTCGATCCGCGACAACGTCGCCTACGGGCTGAAGATACAGGGATACAAGGGAGACGTCGACGCCCGCGTCGAGGAGTCACTGAAGGGCGCCGCCCTCTGGGACGAGGTGAAAGACCAACTCGACTCCTCGGGGCTCGAACTCTCCGGTGGACAACAACAGCGGCTCTGTATCGCTCGCGCCATCGCGCCGGACCCGGAGGTCATCCTGATGGACGAGCCGACCTCGGCGCTCGACCCCGTCGCGGCCTCGAAGATCGAGGACCTCATCGACGACCTCTCCGAGGAGTACACCGTCATCATCGTCACGCACAACATGCAGCAGGCGGCGCGCATCTCCGACCGGACGGCCGTGTTCCTCACGGGCGGCGAGCTGGTCGAGTACGACGACACCGCGAAGATCTTTGAGGACCCCGAAGAACAGCGCGTGGAGGACTACATCACGGGGAAATTCGGATAGATGCCCCGCGAGAACTACCAGAAGCGGCTCGACGAGCTCCGAGACGGCGTGGTCGCGATGGGCGAGACGGTCTGCGACCGGCTCGACGACGCCGTCGAGGCGGCCGTGTCGGGCGACGAGGAGCTCGCCCGCTCGGTGATCGAGAGCGACCACGAGGTCAACGAGACGTACCTGGCGTTAGAAGACGAGTGTACGGAGCTGCTCGCGCTTCAACAGCCCGTTGCCGGCGACCTCCGACTCGTCGCCGCCTCGTTCAAGATCATCACCGACCTCGAACGGGTCGCCGACCTCGCGACGAACCTCGCGGCGTACGGGGGCCCCGAGGGCGGCGTCCACTCCGCGGTCGACGTTCGCGGCCTCGGGGACGGCGCCCGCGAGATGGTCGCCGACGCGGTCGCCGCCTACGCGGCGCGCGACCCCGACGCCTGCCGCGAGATCGCCGCCCGCGACGACGAGTTCGACGACCGCTGTCGCCGGGCGAGCGAGGCGGTCGTCCGCGAGCTGTTAGAGGCCGACCGCGCACGCAACGCGGCGCGAGACGGCCCGGCACCGACGGACGGCGAGGCGCTCGAAGCCTCCCTCGACGAGGTGTCGCAGGCGCTACTCGCGGTGCGCGACCTCGAACGGGTCGCCGACCACGCGGTCAACGTCGCGGCGCGGACGCTGTACATGATCGAGAACGACGACGAGCTGATCTACTGAGCGGAGCGCGGTTCGGCCCGCCGCGGGCGGTTCGCGGCCCCACGATACACAATGACGACACCCACCGACGCGACTGACGCCGGGAACGACCCGGCTGACGCGACCGACGAGACGGACGACGAGCCGGCCGACGAGACGACTATCCTCACGTTCATGTGCGTGCGAAACGCCGGGCGCAGCCAGATGGCGACCGCCTTCGCGGAGCGCGAGCGCGACCGGCGCGGACTCGGCGACCGCGTCGAGATCCGGACTGGCGGCACCGCCCCGGCCGACGAGGTTCACTCCGTCGTCGTCGAGGCGCTCGCGGAGGTCGGCCTCGACGTGAACGACCGGACGCCCCGAGAGATCTCCGACGAGTCGCTCGCCGAGTCGGACTTCGTCGCGACGATGGGCTGTTCGACGCTCGAACTCGACGGCGTCGACACCGACGACTGGGCCCTCGACGACCCCGGCGAGCGGCCGGTCGAGGAAGTCCGTCCGATCCGCGACGAGATCGAGCGGCGCGTGATCGCCGTCTTCGACGAGCGGTTCGGCGAACGCGACGGCGCATAGGACGCTCGGGCCGCCGGCGGGCGTCCCTCCTGTGTTCTCCTCCGACCCGCCGGAACCGAGCCGATCGAGCCGGACCGGCCGCCGTCTCGACGCTCCGGAACCCATAATCGACTCCGGACCCAGTGGCTAGACGTGACTGTACTGCAGGAGCTCATCGGAGCCCAGTCGCTCGTCGTCTGGATCGTGTTGGGGCTGATCGGGTTCCTGCTCACCTGGAAGGGCGCGAACGTCATCGAGTCGACGACCTCGAAGATCAGCGATCACTTCGGGGTCTCGCAGGCGGTCCAGGGCGGACTCATCGTCGCGGCCGCGACGTCGTTCCCCGAACTCGCGATCATCCTCATCTCGGTGCTCGTGCTCGGCGACTTCGGCGTCGGCGCGGGGGCGCTCATCGGGACGGCGGTGTTCAACATCTTAGTCATCCCGGCCGCCGTCTCCATCACGAGCGGCGACACGACGACGACGCAGGGGATCGTCTACCGCGACGCCATATTCTACATGGTCGCCGTTCTCGCCCTCTTCGGCGTGATCGCCTTAGGCGTCCTCGGGACCGACGGGCGGGAGCTCGCGCGGATCACCCCGCAGATGGGCGTCGGTCTGGTGGTGTTGTACGGCGTGTACGTCATCCTCCTCGCCGGCGGGAAAAGCGGCGCGTCGGACCTGAAGCGGGCCGAGTCGACGAACGTCCCCAAACAGGCCGGACTGTTCGCGGTCGGGCTGGTCGTCGTGCTCGTCGGCGTCGAGTCGATGGTCACCATGACGGTGCAGATCGCAGACGCGCTCGACGCGCCGTCGTTCCTCATCTCCGTGACGGTGCTGTCGGCACTGAGCTCCTTCCCCGACCTGCTCGTCGGCGTGAAGATGGGCAAGGCCGGCGACAAGCGGGCGGCGATCGCGAACGTCTTCGGAACGAACACGTTCAACCTCGTCGCGGCGCTGCCGATCGGCGTCATCCTCGCCGGCGGCGTCTCGATCGGCTTCCTCACCTCCGTGCCGCTCCTGTTGTTCCTGTTTTACACCACGCTCGTCGTGGTGGTGATGGCCGCGACGGACTTCGAGATCACCACCGAGGAGGGGTACGTCTTCCTCGCGATGTACGTCGCCTTCCTCGGCTGGATGACGACCGAGGCGCTCGGGGTCACCACGTTCCTGACCGAGTCGACGCTCCGGACGATCGTCGGGTAAGCGGGCCGTGAGACGGTCGGGGCCAGGACCGTGTCCGGGGCGCTCGGCTACTCCGTCCGAACCCGGACCTCGATCCCGTCGGCGTCGGTGACGGCGAGGCCGTCCTCGCGCTCTTCGACCGCGAACTCGACGGCGCCGTCGGCCGCGACCGCGTCGAGTCGCGTCTGGACCGCCTCCAGCGCGGCCGCGTCGGGGACCACGACCTCGAACCACGCGAGTCCCCGCCCCGCGGCCGGCGTCGTCCGACCCCGCCAGGTGTTCGCGCCGAGGTGGTGGTGGTAGCCGCCGGCCGCGACGAACCTGACGTCCGGGCCGGCCGTCCCGACCTTGAAGCCGAGGCCGTCGACGTACACCGCCTCGAACGCCGCAAGCGAGGTCACTTCGAGGTGGACGTGGCCCACGTCGGTGCCGGCCGGAGCGAGGTCGACGAGGGGGGCGGTGCCCGTCCCGTCTCCGTCCGCCGCCGCGGCGACGCCCTCGACGTCGAGCGGGTCGGTCGCCATCCGCGTCGTCCCGTCCTCGTCGACGGGCCACTCCTCGCGGGGGCGATCGCGGTAGATCTCCACCCCGTTGCCCGCCGGATCGTCGAGGTACAGCGCCTCGCTGACGAGGTGATCGGACGCGCCGTCGAGCCGCCACCGCTCCCGGACGCGTCCCAGCGCCTCGCCGAGCGCGGCCCGGGACGGGACTCGGAACGCGACGTGGAAGAGGCCGGCGTCGGTGCGGCGCCGCGCCGGGCGGTCGGGGTCGCGGTCCAACACGAGCAGGGGCGTCTCGTCGACGCCCAGCGTCGCGCGGCCCTCGTCGCGGTCGAGGACCGCGAGGCCGACCACGTCCCGGTAGAACGCGGTCGTCTCGTCGAGGTCGGCGACCCGGAGCGCGGCGCGGCCGATGCGCGTCGCGGCAGGGAGGGAATCGGTTGGTGAGACGTCCGACATACCGCCTCTCAGTGGGGCCCGCGCGTTCAACGCGTCGGTCGCGGAAGCCGAACGCAACGTGAACCTCCCCGATCGTCCGTTAGAATCAAGCGGACGGGTGACCCAGAACGGGACATGAGCGCCGAACAGCAGGAACGGGCCGTCCGGTGTCTGGTCGCGAAGGTCGGACTCGACGGTCACGACCGGGGGGCACACGTCATCGCGCGGGCGTTCCGCGACGCCGGCTTCGAGGTCGTCTACTCCGGCCTCCACAGGGCTCCGGACGACATCGTCCAGGCGGCGGTGCAAGAGGACGTCGACGTGCTTGGCATCTCGATCCTCTCGGGCGCGCACAACACGCTCGTCCCCAAGGTCATCGAGGGGCTCAAAGAGTACGACGCGTTCGAGGACACCCTCATCCTCGTCGGCGGGATCATCCCGGACGAAGACGAGACGGAGCTGAAAGAGCTCGGCGTCGCCGAGGTGTTCGGTCCCGGGACGCCGATGGAGGAGACGATCGAGTTCATCCGGAACAACGTTCCGGAGCGCGCGTAGATGGCCGGGTCGGACGCACCCGCCTTCGCGGACGCGCCGACGCTCTCGGACGCCGACGAGGCGCTCGTCGACGAGCTACTCGACGGGAGCCACCGCGCGCTCGCCCGCGTCATCACGAAGATCGAGAACCGAACGCCGGGGTATCGCGCGATCGTCTCCGCGCTCCACGAGCACACCGGCGGCGCGGACGTTATCGGGATCACGGGGTCGCCGGGCGCCGGGAAGTCGACGCTGGTCGACAAGCTGGCGGCGGCCTACCGCGACCGCGGCGACACCGTCGGCGTGATCGCGGTCGACCCCTCCTCGCCGTACACCGGCGGGGCCGTCCTCGGCGACCGGATCCGGATGGGGTCGAACGTCGGCGACATGGACGTGTTCTTCCGGTCGATGAGCGCGCGCGGCCAGCTCGGCGGGCTCTCGACCGCGACCGCGGACGCCGTGAAGGCGCTCGACGCCTTCGGGAAGGACGCGGTCGTCTTGGAGACGGTCGGCGCCGGACAGAACGAGGTCGACGTGGTCCGCACCGCGGACACGGTGGCGGTCCTCGTCCAGCCGGGATCGGGCGACGACGTACAGACGCTGAAGGCCGGAATCTTGGAGATCGGCGACGTCTTCGTCGTCAACAAGGCGGACATGGACGGGGCCCAGCGCACCGTCGCCGAATTAGAGGAGATGGTCCACCGCCGCGACGGCGGGACGACGCCGCGCGACACCGGCCACCACGGCGCGGCCGCGATGGCCTCTGCCGACCCGGACGAGACGGACGATGCGGAAAGCGCCGAGAGCTCCGAGTCGTGGACGCCCGAGGTGTTAGAGACCATCGCGAACACCGGGGAGGGCGTCGAAGCGCTGATCGAGACGTTCGACGCCCACGCGGCGTATCTGCGTGACTCCGGCGAGATCGCGGCGACCGAACGCCGTCGGTACGCCGAGGAGATCCGCACGCTGGTCCGGGCGGACGTGGGCGCGCTCGCGACGGCCGAGATCGAGCGCCGCGGCGGGATAGACCGGCTCGCGGAGCGCGTTCGCGACCGGGAGACCGACCCGTACGCGGTCGCCGAGGCGATCGTGGGGCCGATCGCCGACTGCGTCGACGAGGCCGGAGACCGCGACGACTGACGCGCCCACTCCCGCCGCGGGTCCGCGGTTTCCGGAGCCCTTCGCGCACCCGCGTCCCACGAGTATAAGTCGCCAGCGAACCAACACGTTTCCATGAAGCTCAGGAACCTCTTCGGCAGCGCCCTCCTCGGGCTCGGCGCGCTCGCGGCGGTCAACACCGGCCTCCGGTACGAGGGCGAACTGGAGTCCCCGCTCGACGGCGACGACGGCGTGTTCCGCTGGCGCGGGATGGACGTCGCGTACACCGAGGCCGGCGACCCGGACGACCCGGACCTCGTCTTGCTCCACGGGATCAACGCCGCCGCCTCATCCGGCGAGTGGCGCGCGGTGTTCGACGACCTCGCTGACGACTACCACGTCGTCGCGCCCGACTTCCCGGGGTACGGCCGCTCCGACCGGCCCCCGCTGCGGTACTCCGCGGCGCTGTACGAGGACTTCGTCCACGACTTCCTCGCGGAGTTCGACGAGCCCGCCGTCGTCGCCTCCTCGCTGTCGGCGGCGTACGCGGCCGCGGCGGCCGACGAGCCCGACGGCACGGAGGGGGGAGTCACCCTGAGCGGCTTCGTCGCCGTCTGTCCGACGGCGGTCGCGGGACCGAGCCCGCCCAAAGACTGGCTCCGCGAACTCCTCCGTGCCCCGCTCGTCGGACAGGCGCTGTTCAACGGGATCACGTCGAAGCCGTCGATCCGCTATTTCAACGCGGACCACGGCTACGACGACCCGTCGAACCCGAGCGCCGAGTGGACCGACTACGAGTGGCGCACGACCCACGTCGAGAACGCCCGGTTCGCCCCCGCCTCGTTCGTCTCCGGGACGCTCAACAGCGACGTCGACCTCGCGGCCGCGTTCCGGGAGCTCGGCGTGCCGCCGACGATCGTCTGGGGCCGCGAGGCGACCGTGAGCCCGCTCACCGACGGCCGCGAACTCGCCGACGCGACCGACGCGCGGCTCGTCGTCTTCGACCGCGCCCG
Organism: Halorubrum ejinorense; assembly: GCF_055389685.1. Taxonomy (NCBI): domain Archaea; kingdom Methanobacteriati; phylum Methanobacteriota; class Halobacteria; order Halobacteriales; family Haloferacaceae; genus Halorubrum; species Halorubrum ejinorense. Next base: position 3,030,325 of record NZ_AP043777.1, on the reverse strand, counting down.
GCTGCTCCCGCACGTCGAACACCCGGAGCGCTTCGTCGAGACGGTCCAGGAGACGCTCGTCGCGGGCGCGACGGCGTAGATTCGTCGACGCCGGGGCGCATCACTCGTCGCGACGCACGTACACCGTCTTCTCGCAGGCCGCGTGGACCGCGCCGTCCTCGTCGACGAGCGAGACGAGGTACTCGCGATCGGTCGATTCGCCCGGCTCGAGCGTCTCGCGGATCGCCTCGGTCTCGGCGGTCGGCACCTCGAACTCGGCGTACAGCGTGTCGCGCCCGGGTTCGATGAACTCCAGTGCGGCCGACTTGTCCCACACCGTGAACGCGTCGCCGAGGACCCGCCGCAGCATCATCATGTACACCGGGTCGATCGCGGCGTAGATGCTGCCGCCGAAGATGGTGCCGACCGCGTTGCGGGTGCGCCAACTCAGCGGCAGTCGAATTCGAATGTATCGCCAGTCGCCCGCGATGTGGTCGACGCGCGCCCCGGTGCCGCGGTACGCGGGGAGGAGGTTGAACCCGTACCGCCAGAGCCGGCTCCGTCGGCTCTCCGCCGTGGGGTCTTCTCGCAGGGGCCGGGGATCCGGGTCGCGGTCGAGCCCGGTCGGGGAATCGCTCACGCCGATCCGCGACGGGCCGGCGACAAACCGGTGTCGGAACCGGCGACAACGCGTTTGGGGTTGTCGATGTCTTACATCGCTTCATCCGATCACAACGGCGCGTGCCTGCGAGGCCGCACCGCGGCCGAGTCGCACGCGCGAGGGAGTCGGTGGTCCGGAGCGTAGCGGAGGACCACCGACGAGGCTGGGGAGGCGTGAGGTGCGGTCGCGGTGCTGTGCGCGGGGCGGGACTCGAAGGGGCGGCCGCGAGGGCGAAGCACACTGACGCAAGGACCGCAACGAGTGAGCGGAGCGAGCGAGTGAGGACCGCAGCGAAGTGCGCGAGTCCTCGCGGCCGGGGCTTCGGAGGTGTTCGACTCTCTGATCGCAGCGGTTAGGTCTGACCGAGTGGCTGGGAATTCGGTGACGTTCATTCCAATCTCGGATCCGGACCACTCCACTACCGCTCTCGCGCCCGCGTCGACGGCCCGAAACGGGTATCCGCGCGCGACCGCAACCCGACATCGATGGAGTGCGACAAGTGCGGGGCCGACGCGATCCACCACGCCGCCTACTCCGGGGCGCACCTCTGTGGCGAACACCTCCGCCAGTCCGTCGAGAAGCGCGTGAAACGCCGGGTTCGCGAGGACGGGCTCCTCGATCCGGACGCGACCCCCGACGACCCCGACCGCTGGGTGATCGGGCTCTCCGGCGGGAAAGACAGCGTCGCCCTGACGCAGATCCTCGACGACGTGTTCGGGAAGGACCCCCGCGTCGAGATGCTCGCCCTGACGATCCACGAGGGGATCGAGGGGTACCGCGACGCGAGCGTCGACGCCTGCGTGGAACTCGCCGACGACCTCTCGATGCGCCACGAACTGGTCTCCTACGAGGAGGAGTTCGACGTGCGCATGGACGACGTCGTCGAGGACGATCCGGAAAACATGGCCGCCTGCGCGTACTGCGGCGTGTTCCGCCGAGACCTCTTGGAGAACTACGCCGCCGAGTTCGACGCGGACAAGCTACTCACCGGCCACAACCTCGACGACGAGGCGCAGACGGCGCTGATGAACTTCCTCGAGGGCGACGTGCGGCAGGTCGCGAAACACTTCGACGCCTCGCTCGGTCCCTTCGACGAGCGCGAAGAGACCGACGCGTTCGTCCCGCGCGCGAAACCCCTCCGCGACGTGCCCGAAAAGGAGATCGCGCTCTACTGTCACGTCCGCGACCTCCCGACGCACATGGCCGAGTGTCCCCACGCTGAGGAGGCGTACCGCGGCGAGATCCAGTCGACGATCCACGCCCTCGAAGAGAACCACCCCGGGGCGCGTCACTCGATCATGGCCGGTTACGAGGAGCTGTCAGCGCTCGCGGCCGACGCGTACCGCGGCGCCGGTGCGGACCCCGACGACGAGACGCCCGGCCTCGGCGAGTGCGAGCGCTGCGGCTCGCAGACGAGCCGGGACGTCTGTCGGAAGTGTCGCCTGCTGGAGTCGATCGAAGCGGTCTAGCTCGTTACCCGCGTCCGCCGAAAAAATCCGTCGGCCGTCGGTCGTCCGGGGGTCGTCAGCGGATGACGTCGAGCCCGTTGTTCTTCTCGACCGGCTCGTTGCCGCCGTCGGACTCCCACGCGCTGCGTTCCGAACCGCCGGAGACCGCCGGTTCGCCTCTGTCGCCCGCGCCGCCCGCGGCGTCGTTCGCTTCGGCCGCCCGCTGGCGCGAGTCGCCGAGGTCGTCACCGTTGACCGCGGCGCGTGACTTGTCCGCCTGCTTCTGTGTCGAGGGGCCGAGCACCTGCGCGCTCTGGACGCCCGTCATGATCGCCATGACGCGCACCTTGCCCTTGTACTCCTCCTGAATGCGGGCGCCCCAGATCACGTTCGCGCTCGCGTCCAGTCGCTCGGTGATGTTGTTCGCGATCCCCTCGGCCTCTTTCAGCGTGAGGTCCGGGCCGCCCGTGATGTGGACGAGCCCGCCGGAGGCACCGCGGTAGTCGACGTCGAGCAGCGGGTGGTTCATCGCGTCGTTGACCACCTCTTGGGTCTTGTTCTTGTCTTGGGTCTCGCCGACGAGCATGACCGCCACGCCGCCCTGGTTCATGATCGTCGACATGTCGGCGTAGTCGAGGTTGATCAGGCTCGGTTGGGTGATCGTCTCCGAGATTCCCTTCACCGTCTCCGCGATGATCTGGTCCATCACGGAGAACGCCTTGCCGATCGGCAGGTTCGGGACGTAATCGAGGAGCCGGTTGTTGTCGAGGACGATGATCGAGTCGGCCTCGTTGCGGAGGTCCTCTAACCCCTCCTCGGCTTTCACCGTGCGGGCGCGCTCGACGTTGAACGGCGTCGAGACCATCCCGACGACGATCGCACCCTGCTCTTTGGCGATCTTCGAGACGACCGGCGCCGCGCCGGTGCCCGTGCCGCCGCCCATCCCGGCGGTGACGAAGACGAGGTCGGCATCGCCCAGTACCTCTTTGATCGTCCCCTGCGCCATCTCCGTGGCGCGCTCGCCCATCTTGGGGTCGCCGCCGGCACCGAGCCCCTGCGTGAGCGACTTGCCCACGAGGATCTTGGTGTCGGCCTCGATCATCTTGAGGTGCTGTTTGTCCGTGTTGATGGCGACGGTGTCGGCGCCGTCGACGCCGATGTTGTACAGCCGGTTGATCGTGTTGTTACCGGCGCCGCCGGCACCGACGATGACGATCCGAGGGTCCCCGAACTCGTCGTCGTCCATGTCGACGTCCATGTCGCGCTTCTCCGCTTCCGCGTTGTCGAGGGCGTCTTGAACGAGATCTTGCATCGATCTACACCTTGGCCCAGTTGCGGTTGCGGCCGCGCTCGTCGCGCTCGCCGTCCTGTTCGTTCAGCATGTCGCGGACGGCCGACCGGATCGCCTCGCTCCGGTTCGGGAACTCGCCCGTCTCCACCATCTGTTCGACCTCGTCGATCTGCTGTTTCGGAATTCGTAGTGTCACACGCTCCATTGGTATTCCCCCGGTAAGACGGCGAACACGCGACGCGTGTGTCTTACAGCGGTGAGCCGCCCGAATGCGGGGTTTCCCCCGCACCGGACGCCCGCTGTAAGACGACCGTCTTACGCAACTGAAGTCATCGAGCCTACCAATATAAAACTACCGGTGGTTGTAAGACAATCGGTGAAAACGCGCGTTCTGTGGCGTTTTGAGCCCTCTGAAGCGGTTATCGATCGTTCAACACGTCCGCAGCCGGGGTCCGGCGACCACAGCCGGGGCAGAACGCCCAGTCGGTCCGGAGCTCGTCGCCGCACTCGCAGAACGCCCTGTGGGACTGCTTTTCGCCGCAATTCGGGCAGTAAACGTGGTCTGCGGGCACCACATCGCCGCATCCGCTACAGGCGCTTTCCCCGGTCCGCGCGCCCTCCGTCTTACGCGGCGTCGGCTCCGCGTCGCTCGCCGTCTCACGCGTCACACGCACGTCGTCGTCCGGATAGTCCGACTCGGCGCTCGGGGCGTCGAGTGTGACGTTTACGTTGATGTCGCCGGCGGATCCGGACGTATGCGACGGCGTCGCCGCCCCGGTTGCGGGACCGAGCCGCTCGTCGAGCGCGGCGTCGAGCCGGTCGGCGATCAGTTCGTCGACGCGGTCCGCGAGAGCGTCGTCGACGCTGCCGTCCGTCCCGTCCGACGCGTCCGACGCGTCGGCGGCGTCCCCGCCGAGGTACGTCCGGAGCGCCTCTCGCATCACCTCGCTCTTCGAGGCGTCACACGCTTCCAGCCGGTCGACGAGGTCGTCGTCCGCCCGGAAGGTGATCTTACTCATACCAAGGGGGTACCGCCGGTCGGTACAAGTATCTTCCCCCGTCGTCTGACACGTTTCACGACGCCGAAACGTTCGGCCGCCGGCCCCCGATCGTGGTGCTTGATCACACGTGTGTCTGACGCAGATTTATACGCGTCGCGCGAGCACACGTGTGTATAATGAGTAACCGCGTCGAGGACCTCGAACGGCAGGTCGCGGAGCTACAGGCGGCGGTCAACGGGCTCACCGAAGAGCTCGTCGAGATGAAAGAGCGCGTCAGACAGCTCGAAGACGAACGCTCGGTGGGCGTCGAGACGGGTTCGACGGCCGGCTCGGCGGAAGCGACCGACTCGCCGGAGGCGACGCCGAACGCCGCCTCCGACGAGTCCGACGCGCAGTCCGCGACGGCGTCCGACGGCGAGCGGACGACCCACTCGGACGATCACGTCGACGTGTTCGAGTCCGTCGAGGGGTCGTCCGACGGTGACGAGGCAACGGCCGAGGCCGACGGAGACGACGTCATCGTGCCCGAGCAGTCGGCGACGACGCCGGACGCGGAGGCGTCGACCGACGAGGCCGACGAGGACGAGAGCGAGTCGAGCGAGGGCGACGACATCATCGTCGCGTAAGCGGTCGCCTCGACCACATGCACATCACTGAAGTCGTTCTGGACGGGTTCAAGAGCTTCGGGCGGACGACGAGGATACCCTTTTACGAGGACTTCACCGTCGTCACGGGGCCGAACGGCTCAGGGAAGTCGAACATCATCGACGGCGTGCTGTTCGCGCTCGGTCTCGCCCGCACCCGGGGCATCCGCGCCCAGAAGCTCACCGACCTCATCTACAACCCCGGCCACGACGGCGACGAGGCGGGCGACGGGCCGACGGAGGCCTCGGTCACCGTGGTCCTCTCCAACGAGGACGGCACCCTCGACCGGTCGCAGGTCGTCTCCGCCGCGGGCACCGAGAACGTCGGCGACGTCTCCGAGATCACGATCAAACGTCGGGTGAAAGAGACCGAGGACAACTACTACTCGTACTACTACCTCAACGGCCGGTCCGTGAACCTCTCGGACGTTCGGGACCTGCTCGCGGCCGCCGGCGTGACGCCGGAGGGGTACAACGTGGTGATGCAAGGTGACGTCACCGAGATCATCAACATGACCCCGTACCAGCGGCGGGGGATCATCGACGAGATCGCGGGCGTCGCCGAGTTCGACGAGAAGAAGGAGGCCGCCTACGAGGAGCTCGACACGGTCGAAGACCGGATCGGCGAGGCGGACCTCCGGATCGGCGAGAAGCAGGACCGGCTCGACCAGCTCGCGGACGAGCGCGAGACCGCCCTCGAGTACCAGGAGCTCCGCGACGAATTAGAGGAGTACCGCGGGTTCCGCAAGGCCTCGGAGCTGGAGGAGAAACGCGAGGCGCTCGCGACCGTCGAGGGAGACATCGACGACGCGGAGGCGAACCTCGATGACCTCCGCACCGAACTCGACGCCAGACAGGGGAAGCTCACCCGGCTGGAGGAGGATCTGGCGGACCTCAACCACGAGATCGAGACGAAAGGCGAGGACGAACAGATCGCGATCCGCTCGGAGATCGAAGAGATCAAAGGGGAGGTCTCGCGGCTCGAAGACAAGATCGAGACGGCCGAGTCGCGCGCCGAATCGGCCGAGAACGACCGGCGGCAGGCGTTCGTCCAGATCGACCGAAAGGAGGAGACGATCGACGACCTCGACGCCGAGATCCGCGAGACGAAAGTCGAGAAGGCGTCGGTGAAATCGGAGCTGGCGACGAAGCGGTCCGAACTCGCCGACGTGGAGGCGGAAATCGAGGGCGCGGACACCGAGTTCGACGAGCTGAAAGCTGATCTCGCGGAGAAGAAGGAAGCGATCGAGTCGCTCCGCGAGGAGAAAAACGAGACCCAACGCGAGAAGGACCGCCTGCTCGACGAGGCCCGCCGCCGCTCGAACGCGGTGAGCGAGGCCCGCGAGGAGCTGGAAGAGGCCCGCGGGTCGCTCCCGGAACACAAAGCGCGGATCTCCGAGCTGAAGAGCGAACTCGACAAAGCCGAGAAGAACGAGGCGACGATCGAGGACGCGGTCGCCGACCTGTTCGCCGAGAAGGCCGAGAAGGACGAGCGGTTGGCGGAGATCGAATCGACCCTCCGCGAGAAGCAGAACGAGTACGCCAAGCTGGAGGCGGCGGCCGACCAGCGGGGCGACGCCTCGTGGCCCCGGGCGGTCACCGAGGTGAAGAACGGCGGCATCGACGGCGTCCACGGCGCCGTCGGCGAGCTGGCTTCGGTCGAGGCCCAGTACGCCGAGGCCTGCGAGACCGCCGCGGGCGGGCGGCTGGCGAACGTCGTCGTCGACGACGACGGCGTCGGCTCGACCTGTATCGACTACCTGAAACAGCGGAACGCGGGGCGCGCGACGTTCCTCCCGATCACGAAGATGGACGACCGGAGCCTGCCGCGGAAGCCGTCGGTGCCGGGCGTCGTCGGCTTCGCGCGCGACCTCGTCGACTACGACGCCGAGTACGAGTCGATCTTCTCGTACGTCCTCGGGTCGACGCTGGTCGTCGAAGACATGGCGACCGCCCGGGACCTGATGGGCGACTACCGGATGGTCACCCTCGACGGCGACCTCGTCGAGAAGTCCGGCGCGATGACCGGCGGCTCCGGCGGCGGCTCCCGCTACTCGTTCACGAAGTCCGGCGGCGGGAAGCTCGAACGCCTCGCGACGGAGATCTCCGAGCTCGAAGACGAGCGCCAGTCGGTCCAAGCCGAGATCGACGCGCTCGACGACGACATCGAGGACGCGCGCGACCGCAAGGCGGACGCGGCCGAGCGCGTCCGGTCGCTGGAGACTGACGTCGAGCGCGCCGAAGACGAACTGGCCGAGGCCGAAGCCCGCATCGAGGAGCTGGAGACGGAACTCGAAGAGCTGGAGGCGGAACGCGAGTCCGTCGACGCGGAGATGACCGCGCTCGACGAGGAGCTGGCGGAGATCGACGCGGATATCGACGAGCTCGACGCGGAGATCGGTGAGATCGAAGCCGAACTCGCCGACTCGAAGATCCCGGAGCTCTCGGAGCAGGCCGACGAGATCCGCGCCGAGATCGACGACCTCGAAGGCCGGATGAGCTCGCTCGACGGCCGGATCAACGAACTGGAGCTAGAGAAGGGGTACGCGGAGGACGCGCTCGAAGAGCTCCACGACGACGTCGAGGAGGCCCAGAACGCGAAGGCGGAGGCGGAGGAGGCGATCGCCGACCACGAGGCCGAGATCGACGAGAAGCAGGTCGAACTCGACGAGAAGAAGGAGGCGATCGCCGACCTCGAGGAGGAGCTCACCGAGCTCAAAGCCGAACGCGAGGAGCTCCGCGAGGAGATCCGGGAGGCGACCCGGAAACGCGACGAACAGCGGTCGCTCGTCTCGGAGGCGGAGTCGGACCTCTCCGATCTCACCGACCGGCGCGACCGGCTCGACTGGGAGATCGACGAGTTAGAGTCGCAGGTCGGCGACTACGACGCCGACGAGATCCCCGACCTCGACGAGGTGGAGTCGCGGATCGAAGAGCTCGAAGCAGAGATGGAGGCGTTAGAGCCCGTGAACATGCTCGCGATCGACGAGTACGAGGAAGTCGAGGAGGCGCTCGACGAACTCCAAGAGCGCCGGGACGTGCTCGTCGAGGAGCGCGACGCCATCCAGGAGCGCATCGAGGGGTACGAGGCCGAGAAGAAGGCGACGTTCATGGAGACGTTCGAGTCGATCAACGACCACTTCCGAGACATCTTCGCCCGCCTCTCCGCGGGCTCCGGTGACCTCGTCTTGGAGAACCCCGAAGACCCCTTCGAGGAGGGGCTGACGATGAAGGCCCAGCCAGCCGACAAGCCGGTCCAGCGGCTCGACGCGATGAGCGGCGGGGAGAAGTCGCTCACCGCCCTCTCGTTTATATTCGCGATCCAGCGCCACAACCCCGCGCCGTTCTACGCGCTCGACGAGATCGACGCGTTCCTCGACGCGGTCAACGCCGAGCGCGTCGGCGAGATGATCGAGGAGCTGGCCGAGGACGCGCAGTTCGTCGTCGTCGGCCACCGCTCTGCGCTGTTGGAGCGGTCCGACCGCGCGATTGGCGTCACGATGCAGGGCGACAACCTCTCTGCCGTCACCGGGATGCAATTCGGTGACGACGCGGACGAAGATGGGGTGAGCGCCGATGACTGAGGACGACGCCTCGGGGTCGGGATCCGGCGGCGCCGTCCCCGACCTCGACCTGACGAGCGAGCGCGACGGGGCGGACCCGTTCGCCGACGAGTCTCCGGCAGACGGCCGCTCCGACTCGTCTGACGACGGTTCCGACTCGTCCGACGGATCCGTCTCGGCCGTGGCCGACGTGTCGCCGCCCGACGCGACCGACGACGACGAGGTCGAGCCGGTCGAACTCCTCGTCCAACTCGCCGAGGAGGGCGAGATCGAGCCGTGGGACATCGACATCGTCCAGGTGACGGACGCGTTCTTAGCGAAGCTCGACGAGACGGACCTCCGGACGACCGGGCGGGCGCTGTTTTACGCCAGCGTCTTACTCCGGATGAAAAGCGACGGGATGCTGGCGGACGACGACGAGGACGACGAGCCGGAGCCGGAGCCGTGGGAGGTCGCGATGGAGGGCGGCGCGCCCGACCCCGCCGACGGCGACTTCGACCCCGTCGACGAACTCGAGGCGGAGATGGACCGCCGGCTCGACCGCAAGAACACCCGCGGGTCGCCGGAGACGCTCGACGAGCTGGTCCGCGAGCTCCGCGAGGCCGAGCGCGGCTCGTGGTGGAAAGACTCCCGCGAGTACGACACCTCGGAGTCGCCGAGCGGGCACGCCCGCGGCACGCAGACGCTCGATTACCACGCCGGCGACGAGTTCCGGCAGGACGGCGAGCCGACCGCGGGCGAGGCGACCGACCGCACCCACGACGAGGACATCGAGGAGGTGATAGTGGAGATCGACAACGCCCTCCGGAGCCACTTCGAGCGCGGGCGCACGGAGGTGCTGTTCGCGGAGATCGAGACGGCGGGCGGCCGCCCGTTCATGACGTACCTCGCGCTGCTTTTCATGGCCCACCGCGGCTCGGTCCGGCTCCAGCAGGACGATCTGTTCGGCGATCTCTGGGTGAAAGACCCGTCGGCGATGACCGCGGAGTCGGAAGCGATCGCGGACTAGTACGTTTCCGAGAGTGTAGTCTGTCGGTTATAAACTGCGACTGCTGTCGTGAACATCCCTAAAGCCCCGGCCACTCGGCCACACGTGGTAGATCACAGATCCACGGTGACCTCTTCCAAAGCCCCAGTCGCGAGGACTCGGGGGCCTTGCTGTGCTCCTCGCTCACTCCGTTCGCTGCGGTGCTTGCTGCGACCGCCTTCGCCCTCGCGACTGCCCCTTTGAGTCCCGCCCGACAGCGACCGCACCGCGGCCTCACACCTCCCCACCCTCGCCGCTCACGCCCTGCGGGCGTTCGCGGCGTCCCTCGCGCGTGCGGTTCGCGGCCTACCGGCCGCTCACCGGCACGCGCCACCGCGAATCTAGCTATAAATAATCGCCCAGCAGCGGCTCGACGCGTTCCTTCGTCTCCGCCGGAATCGCCTCGGTCGGCGTGTTGACGGTGCCCTCCAGCGACGTGTGCGCGTCGCACTCGAGGTCCTCCGGGAGCGTCCGCACGGCCGCCTCGACGGCGGCTTTGATCGCCTTTTGATTCTGCTCCGCGTTTTCGAGCACCTCTTCGAGCGTCACCTCGCTGTCCTCCTTCCAGACGTCGTAGTCGGTGACGCCGGCGATCGTCGCGTACGCGATCTCGGCTTCGCGGGCCAGTTTCGCCTCCGGGATCGCGGTCATGCCGACGAGGTCCCAGCCCTGGCTCTTGTAGAACTCCGACTCGGCGCGCGTCGAGTACTGCGGGCCCTCGATACAGACGTAGGTGCCGCCCTTCACGACCTTCGTGCCGTCGTCGCCCTCGCCGCCCACGGCCGACTCCGCGGCCTCGGTGAGGTGGTCGACCAGCTCCGGGCTGTACGGGTCCGCGAACGGCTGGTGGACGACGACCCCGTCGCCGTAGAAGGAGAGGTCGCGGCCCTTCGTCCGGTCGTAGATCTGGTCGGGGACGACGAGCGTGCCGGGTTCGAGCTCCTCTCTGAGGCTCCCGACCGCGTTCGACGCGAAGATGTGAGTGACGCCCGCCTTCTTCAAGGCGTACATGTTGGCGCGGTACGGCAGGTCCGTCGGCGAGACGCCGTGGTCCGAGCCGTGCCGCGGGAGGAACGCCACCTCTCGCCCCGTGTCGCCGAACTCGCCGATCGTCACCGCGTCGCTCGGCGCCCCGTACGGGGTGTCGAACTCGACCTCCCGCACGTCGTTCAGGGGGAGCGCCTCGTAGATGCCGCTGCCGCCGATGAATCCGATAGTTCCCATACGCCGACTGCGCCCGCTCGCTACTTATAAGAACTGAACGCGGTCGGCGCGGCCGGTCTGGCGCGTCTCACAGCAGCCACCGCACCGCCGCGAGCGCGACCGCGCTCACCACGAGGAGGTGGACCAACACCGCGCCGACCGGCGCGGCGCCCACCGCGCGCATGTCGTCGACCCGGATCGAGAGCCCGAGGCCGACGAACGCCAACGCGAACAGCGCGTCCGACACGCGACCGATCGACGAAAGCGCCGCCGGCGAGAGCAGCCCGCTGTTCGCCACCGCCGCCACGGCGAGGAAGCCGAGCAGGAACTTCGGGAACTCCGCCCACAGCCGCCGAACGCCCGGGTCCGCCGCCGAGCGCGCCGTGTACGCCACCGAGTACGCGACCGCGACGCCGCCGAGCAGCGCGTTGCGCGCGAGCTTCGTCACGGTGGCCCACTGGCCCGCCTCCGGCGAGTAGGCGAACCCCGCGGCCGCGACCGGGCCGGTCGAGAACATGCTCACGCCCGCCCAGACGCCGAACTGCCGGCTCGACAGACCGAGCCACTCGCCCGCCAGCGGGAACGCGACCAGTGTCACGGCGTCGAAGAGCAGCACGGTCGCGGCCGCGAAGGTGATCGCGGCGCCGCGCGCGTCCAGTACCCGCCCGATCGCGACGACCGCGGAGACGCCGCAGACGCTCGCGCCGGCGGCCAAGAGCGACGAGGTCGGCGAGCCGATCCGGAACAGGCCGCGCGCGACGGCCTCGCCGAGCAGGAGCCCGCCGCCGACGACCGCCACCACGAGCGCGAGGACGGTCGGTCCCGCGGCGAGGAACTCCTCGACCGCGACCGCCGCGCCGAGCAGCACGATCCCGGTCTCCAAGAACAGCTTGTCGACGCCGACGCCCGGCTCCGCGGCCGCTGGCGTCCCGACGGTGTTCCCGACGCCGACGCCGATCGCGACCGCGACGACGAGCGGCTGGAGGCCGGGAACCGCGTCCGCGACGAGGGTCGCGGCGACCGCGCCGGCGGCCAGCAGCGCGAGGCCGGGAAGGTACGCCCGGACCGCCTCGGCGATCCCCGTCACAGCGCCTGTCCCGCGAGGTGTGCGGCGACGATCCCGAGCCCTAAGGCGAGCGCCTGCCAGCCGCGGTCGAGCGCGGTCCAGCGGTCGACGATCCCGGTGTCGCCCGCCGACTCGGGACGCGAGTCGGTCGCCGTCTCGTCGGCGTCGGACGCTCCGTCGCCGTTCGATGCCATTGGCGCGGTTCCGTCCGGACGCTACTTACCCGTGTCGCTCGCTTTCGGTCCGATCAGTCGTCGGCGGCGGCGACCTCTCCGTCCGTCTCGTCGGTCTCGGCCGAGCCGGTCTCGTCGTCACCGCCGTTCGCTCCCTCCTCGTCGAGACGCGGGAAGTTCTCGATGGTCGCCTCGCGGAAGGCCGCCTCGTCGAACTCGTGATCCTCGCCGACGAACTCCAGCACCGTCTCCACGTCCGTCATCGCGTTCTTCAGCGCGGTCGACGCCCCCGGCGAGGGCGTGATGTTGAACAGGATTCCGTCGCCGGTGATCTTCGCTTCGCCCATGTCGAGCTCCCTGTTCTCGGTGTCGACGATCTGCGGCCGCACGCCGCCGTACCCCTTGGCGCGGTCGATGTCGTCGAGGTCGACGCTCGGCACGACCTTCCGGACGTTCGGGAGGAAGGCGCGCTTCCCCACCGCCGGGAGGTCGTACACGAGGTTGCGCACGACGTACGGGAAGAGAATCTTGTCCGAGAGGATGTTGACGTAGCTCAGCACGGAGTCGGGGTTGAAGCCGAACACGTCGACGAAGTCGCTCACCGTCGAGAGGTGGCCGCGTTCGAGCGCGGGCACGAGCTTCGCGGTCGGACCGAACCGGGTGACCCCGTCGTCGTGAACGTCCGCGTCGCCGTGGACCGCCGCGAACGGGAGCTTCTTCATCTGGAGCGTGTACACCTTCCCGTTCAGCAGGTCGTCGGCGAGGAAGAAGCTGCCCGCGACCGGTAACAGCGACATCCCCTCGCCGTACCCCATCTCCTTGGCGAACTGGAGGCTGTGCGAGCCGGCCGCGACGACGACCGCCTCGGCGTCGAACGCGCCGTCGTCGGTCTCGACGGCGAACCCGTCGCCCCGGTCGTCGACCTCGGTCACCGTCGTCCCGAGGTGGACGGAGACGCCCGCCTCCTCGCGGGCGGCCTCGACGAACGACTCCGCGACCGCGCCGTAGTCGACCACGTAGCCGTCGGGCGTCTGGAGCGCCTTCAGCTCGGTGCCGGCGTCGCGGCCCTCGACGACCTTCGGCTCCAACTCCGCGATCTCCTCCCGGCCGATCTCGCGGAGCTTCGGGAACAGGTCGCCGAACCCCTCGTCGCGGTAGCGCTCCTCCAACGCCGCGACCTCCTCGTCGCCGACGCCGAGGACCATCTTGCTCCGCTTGCTGTGCATCTCCCGGTCGGGGTCCGCGCCCTCGAGGTAGCCGGCGAGCAGCTCGGCGCCCTCCTTGACCTCCTCGGCCTTTTCGAGGGTGTAGTTCGTCTCGATGTCGCCGAAGTGGAGCGTCTGGGAGTTGTTCGTCCGATGGGAGTTGATCGCGGCGATCTCCCGTTCCTTCTCGATCAGGGTGACGTCGTCGACGTCGGTGAACTTCGCGACCGTGTACAGGAGCGACGCCCCGCTTATCCCTCCGCCGATGATTACGAGATCCGTGTCAGACATGCGTACTGGTGTGTCACCCGGCGAGACGGCTTCCCGCATTAACCCTCTTGTCATCCGTGCGCGTGATCTCCGGGTAGAAACCCTACGAACGTCGATTAGCACGCACCACAGTCGTCGAACTCTACCGGTCGCGCGCGGCCCGGTACCGCTCGCGGATCGCCGCGAACAGGGCCCGCCCGGCGTCGGTCCGGAGCCGCGGCTCGCTCGTCGCGAAGAACTCGTCTAAGTCGTCGTACTCGCGGAACGCGTCGGGCTCGCCGCGCTCCGGGTCGTATCGGTCGTCGCGCTCGTAGGCGACCGCCTGGAGACAGGTGTCGAGGAGGTCACACTCCTTGACGAGGACCGCTTCCGGCGAGTCGCGGGCCTCGTACGCCTCCCAGGCGTCCCGGACGCGCTCGGGCAGCGGTCCGGCGAGGTCGCGCATGGCCTCGCGCTCCGTGGCCTCCTTGGCCTCGGGGTCCACCGCGCCCGCGGTCGAATCGGCGCGCGTCGCGACGTCGCCGGTCTCGGCCTCCGCCACGTCGTGGACGACGGCGAGCCGCAGGGCGCGGTCGAGGTCGACGCCCGGGAGGTCGGCGGCCAGTCGGTCGCCGAGCGCCGTGACGAGGTAGGCGACCCCCCACGAGTGGGCGGCGACCGACTCGGGCTCGTCGACCCCGCGGAGCTGCCAGCCGGTGCGCCGCTCGTCTTTCAGGTCGTACGCGGCGAGGACGGCGTCGAGGGCCGCGTCCGGGTCGTCGTCGTTGCGCGGTTCCTCCTCCATCGCTCCGGCCCGCTACTCGGTGAGCGCCCAGGCCTCCTCGCCGACGGGCTCGGCGACGTCTCGCCGGACCATCTCGGCTATCACCTCGTCGAGGCGGTCGGGCTGGGCGACCTCCATCTCGATCCGGCCGATACCGTGGTACTCCTCTAGGTAGTGGCGCAGGTCCTCCCGCGAGAACGCCGACTCGTCGGCGCGCTCCATCGCGCCCTCGGTGAGGTCGATCATGTCTTCGAGGAAGTTCCACGGGTAGACGACCCACGTCCACTGTTCGAGTCGCTCGCCCACGAAGTCCGGCTGGAACTCGGAGGTGCCGAGCAGCTGGAGCGTCGCGGTGCGGATCTCGGCGGCGTCCCGGTCGTCGACGTACTCTTCGGCGCGGCGGATCGACCCCCCGGTGTCGGCGATGTCGTCGATGATGAGGACGTTTTTCCCCTCGACGCTGCCCTCGGGCATCGGGTAGCGGATCTGGGGCTCGCCGCTCTTCTCGGCGGTGCCCACGTAGTGTTCCATCTTGAGGCTGGTGAGGTCGTTGAGCCCGAGGAAGTCACAGACGCAACGGCCCGCGAACCAGCCGCCGCGCGCTAAGGCGACGACCATGTCCGGCTCGAAGTCGGCCCGCTTCACCGCGTCGGAGACGTTGCGGCAGAGACCGTAGATGTACTCCCAGTTGGTGAGTGTACAGTCGAAGTCGTCCGGGAGGTCGCTCATACGAGCGTACCTGCCACCCGCGCGCTCATAAGGGTTTAGCTCCGCGGACGAGCGGTGACGCGACCCCCGAAACCGCTCTCTTGCCTACCGCCTCGCGACCGCTACCGATCGATGCCGCCCGCGCCGTCGACCACGTCCGCGACCTCCTCGGGCGTGACGACCGCCACGTCGCCGGTGACGGTTCGTTTCAGCGCCGCGGTCGCCGCGGCCCACTCCAGCGCGGCGCCGAGGTCGCCGCCGTCGATCCGCTTCGCGAGGTAGCCCGCGACGAACGCGTCGCCGGTGCCGATGGCGTCGATCGTCTCCGCGTCGAAGACGGCCTGTTCGTACACCGAACCGCCGCACAGCGCCACCGCGCCCTCCGCGCCGCGGGTGACGACGACCGTCTCCAAGTCGAACTCCGACGCCAGCCCGTGAGCGATCGAGACCGCGTCGCCCTCGCGTTCCAACACGTCGCGCGCGTCCCGCCGCGGGACGAACAGCGTGTCCACGTGTTCGAACAGGTCCTCGTAGGCCGTTCGCGCCGTCGCCGGGTCCCACAGCTTCGCCCGGTAGTTCAGGTCGAACGAGCGAGTGAGCCCCGCCTCGCCCGCGGCCCGCAACAGCGCCGTCGTCGTCTCCGCGGCGCGGTCCGACAGCGCCGGCGTGATCCCGGTCGTGTGAAAGCGGGTCGCGTCCGCGAACGAGTCGGTCGACAGGTCTCCGGGCGTCACCGTCGTGATGGCGGCGCCGGCCCGGTCGTACACGACGTTCGACCCGCGCGGCGCGCCGCCGCGTTCGAGGTAGTAGGTCCCGACCCGGCTCTCGGCCGCGTCCGTCCACGCCACCTCGGTGCGGACGCCGTGGCTCCGCAGTTCGTTCGTCACCCGGCGTCCGGGCGGCGAGTCCGGCAGCTTCGAGAGCCAGACGGCGTCGGCGCCGAGCCGCGACGCGCCGACCGCCACGTTGCTCTCGGCCCCGCCCGCCTGAACGTCGAGCCCGTCCGCGGTCTCCAGCCGCTCGCCGCGCGGCGGGGACAGCCGGAGCATCGTCTCGCCGAACGTCACGAGGTCGGTCACGCCGACCACCCCGTCGACGCGGTCGCTTCGATTCGCATACCCGTCCGTCGTCGGGCGAGTACAAAAGGACCCGCGTTCGGTCACCGACGGGCGCCGGGTCGCGGGATCGAACCCTCGCGAGCGCCCCGGGCCGGTCACCGAAGCGCCGAGGTCAGCGCGATGCCGCCGGCCAGAAGCAGCGCGAGCGCGGCCACCGGCTGGCCGCCGCCGACCGCGAGCGCGACCCCGTAGACGAGGCCGGCCGCCAGCGCGCCGACGAGCAGGCTCGACCCCGCGTGGACCGCGACGTTCCGCCTGACCCGCGCGCCGCGCCCGACCTGCTCGCCGAGCCCGACGCCGTGGTCCGCGACGTCCCACGCGACCGCGAGCCCGACGCCGGCCACGAGCACCGCCTCGGTCGATCCGCCGCGGTACCCCGCGAGCGCGAGTCCGACCACGCCGATCCCGACGCCCCACGTGAGCGGCCGCGTCGACGCTCGGAGCGCGCCGCCGAGGAAACAGAGCGCGGCGACTCCCAGCGCCGCACCGCCGATCGGATTCGCGACCGCGGCGGCCGTGGCCGCGACGCCCGCGGCCGCGAGGCTCGCGACGACGGCGAGGGTCGGCGGTCGCGCGTCCGTCTCGTGGAAGTCCGCGACCGCGTCGTCGCGTTCGGTTTCGTCGTCGGCGCCGTTTCGGCTCTCGCGAGTCGGCCGCCCGTCCCCTCGCTCCTCGCCGTCCCGGACCGCGCCGCTCATCGCGACCACCGCCTCGTCGCGGCCGCGACCGCCACCGGGAACGAGTCGTCGCGCCACTCGACGGCGCGGATGCCCGCCGACCGGAGCGTCCGCAGCCGCTGCCGGCGCTCGAACGTGCTCAGCCGCTCGCCCGCGGTCCCGGTCGCCGTGGGGTCCGGCGAGAGCACCGTCACGAGGTGGCCGTGCGCGTCGATCCGGCGGGCGAGCGTCGCCGCCGTCTCGTCGACGAGCGGCGTGAAAAAGAGGACCTGCGCGTCGGCCGGGAGCCGCCGCCGGAACCGCCGCAGCCACAGCGACCGGTAGAACCGCTCGTCGCTCGGGGTCGGCGCCAGCGCCGGGTCGGTGGCCAGCGTCTCGCGCCCCCGCGCCGCGTGGACGGTCCCGCTGCCCGGCGGGAGCCAGCAGTCGAGCGGCGACAGCGCCCCGATCCCGACCCGGTCGCCGCCGGCGAGGAGGGCGGAGAACGCCTGCCCCGCGGCCGCGACGCTCGCCTCCACCGCCGTCTCGGCGTCGGGGTCGGGGGCGACGTAGGCCGACTCGCGGGCGTCTATCAACAGCACGACGGTGGCGGAGCGCTCCTCGCGCAGTTCGACCGTCGACAGCTCTCCCGTCCGCGCGCGCCGGTTCCAGTCGATCCGCTTGAGCGGGTCGCCCCGGCGGTACTCCCGGGTCGCGTGGAACTCGACGCCCGCGCCGCCCACGTCGGTCGGGACCCGGCCGTGGTGGACGGTCGTCAGCCCGCGAAGCGGGAGGTCTCCGCCGGCGGACAGCTCCGGCGTACAGGCGATCCCCGTCGGCGCGTCGAGGGTCGTCCTCCGCTCGCGGCCGCCGGCCGCGTCGCGCGTGATCGCGGTCACCGGCTCCCACTCGTGTTCGCCGCGCGCCGCGCGCACGGTGTAGCGGAACTCGACCGCGGTCCCGGGCCGGAGCGCCGTCGCGACCCGGGCGGGACCGCCGACGACCGCCAGCCCGGGCGGCACGCCGTCGACGAGCCGGAGGTCCGGTAGCGTCGCGCCCCCGACGTTCTCGGCGCGGACCGTCACCTCGACCTCGTCGCCCGGGGCCGGCGTCGCGTCGCTCACCGACCGCGTCACCGCCAGCGTCGGCGTCGGCGCGTCGCCAGCCCGTGCGTACACGGCGTAGCCGACGCCGACCGCGCCGACGAGCACCAGCGACGCCTCTCGGACGAGCACGCCGAGACCGACCAGCGCCAGCGCCGCGCCCGCGACCCCCAGCCAGCGCTCCGTCTCGACTTCGCGTTCGTGGATGCGGGTCGTCGGAGCGTCGGCGGCGTCCGTCGCGGTCGCGCCGTCTTCTCCACCTGCCGCCTCGCCTTCCCGTCCTACGGCGTCGCGGTCGTTCGCGCTCGATTCGGCCGCTTCGTCCCGGTCCGTGTCGGTCGCCTCGGCCTCGTCGAGCGCGGAGTCGCCCGCGCCGGACGCGACCGCGGCCCCCTCGGGATCGCTCACGCGTTCCCCCCCGACTCGATCCGGTCGATCTCGTCGATCGCGGCCCGCAGCCCGTACCAGTAGTTCGAGCGCCCCCGGAGCCCGGCCGACAGTCGCAGCCGGACCGGGTACTCCGTCCGGGCGTCGAAGAACGCGGCGGCGACGCGGTCGTCCGTCCACGTCCCGTCGTCGAGGGCGGCCGCGGCCGCCTCCTCCGAGCAGTTGCGCTCGCGGGCGACGGCTGCGAGCGCCACCTCCCGGACGCGGTCCCGAAAGTCCCGTCGGTCCCGGTAGCTGCGCGGCGACGAAGCGATCACCGTCGCGATCCGCTCGTCGAGGTCCGCGCCCGGCACCGCCGCCTGCGCGCGCCGCTCCGGCTCCCCGGGGTCCGTCGCCAGCCGTCGGCGGTCGCGGCGCGCGTTCGCGTACCGCAGCCCCTGGACGACGCCGAGGACGCCGATCAGCGCGACGACGACCGAACTCGGAGAGATAGCGGCCGCCACGCCGCGGTCGAGCGCCGCGAGGAGGCCGACGCCGACCGCGACCACGCCCGCGAGGACCAGCGGCCGCACCACTGAGTCGCGGGTCACGAGTCGCCTCCGTGCCGCTCCTCGATCCGGCGCAGCGCCTCGACCGCCCGCCGCTCCCGGTCGTCGGTCGCGTCCTCGCCGCCGTACCGCACGCGCTCGAACACCTCGGTGAGCGCGGTCACGGGCTCCTCGTCGACCCCGGCGTCGACCGCGGCGGTCGCGAACTCCGCGGGCGTCGACGACGCGGGCCGGTCGACGTCGAGCACGTCGGTCATGTCGCGCCACGCCCGGTACACCTCGTTGTCCGCGTCCGACGACTCGATCCGGTCCGCGGCCTCGCCGGCCGTTCGCCCGATCGCGTCGAGTTCCGGCGAGTCCTCGTCGGCCGCCTCCGGGTCGGCGGCCGCGTCGCCCGCCTCCTCGTCGTCGCCGCCGGCGAAGAGGAGGGTCGCGACGCTCGCGACGATAGCGACCGCGACGACCAGCCCGAACAGGAGCTGCGGCGCCGACGCCGCCCCCTCGCCCCCGCCGAACCCGCCGCCGCCCACGGCGCCGGACGGCAACAGCCTCGTCCCGTTGCCGCCGAGGCCGAGCGACACCGAGAACTCTTCGCCGGTCGAGCGGCACGCCGACAACACCCAGAACAGGAGCCCGATCGGGGTGCCGACCGCCCCGGCGACGGCGGCGCTCGCCAGCGGCGACGCGGTGTCGTAGTAGGTCAGCCCGGCGATCAGCGCCAGTCCGACGAGCAGCGCCGCCAACGCCGGCGGCTGTCTGAATATCGGGTAGCAGAGGCCCGACGCGCCCACCGACCCCGAGTCGTCCGACGAGGTTAAGATTCCGGGGTCGCCCCCGCCTTCGCCGACGCTCGGAGCGTCGCCGGCGGCCCCGCCGAATCCGCCGCTACCGGTGTCGACGGCCGAGTCGAGCGTTCCGGCTGCGACGCCGAGCGCGACGAGAGCGAGGAGGGCGACGACGACCGCGGCGAGGGCGTCCCGATTCACGTCCCCGAATACGACGGCGGCGAGGAATACCTTTCGGCGACCGGATCGGTCACGCGTCTTCGCTTCCGTCGACGAGACCGTCGAGCGGCGTCGTCGGGAACAGCGCGTCGACGTCCGGGTCGGGATCGACGAGGCGATAGGCGTGCCCGTCACGCTCGACGACGCCCGCGTCCGCGAGGTGGTCGAGGTGGGAGAACGCCTCGCCGGGGCCGTGGAGGACGTGGATCCCGTCGAGGTCGCCGAACAGCGCCGCCGAGACCTCCCACGCGGTCGCGGGCCCGGACTCGCCGAGGACCTCGATCACGCGGCGGGTCCGGTGGCGGTGGTGGTCGAGTATCGTCGCCGCGCGCCGGCTCGGCTCGTCGATCCGCCACCGGTGGCCGGGGTGAGCCGCGTCGAAGTCGCGGTCGACGATCCGCGCGAGGCTCTCGGCGTAGGCCGCGAGCGCCCCGTCGACGCGCACGTCCGCGCCGCCGACGTTGGGCGTGTACTTCGGGAGCAGCGCGTCGCCCGTGAACGCCTCCTCGGTCGCGTCGGCGCCCGCGACCGGCTCGTGGTCGGGGACCGTTCGCGGGTCGAAGGCGAACCCGGAGAGGCCGGCGGTGTGGCCGGGGAGGTGGAGCGCTTCGAGGTCGACGCCGCCGACCGATATCGCGTCGCCGTCACCGAACGCCGTCACGTCCGCGGGGCGACCGGACAGACCGGTGCTGACGGCCTCGAAGAACTCGACCAGCCGCTCGCGGTCGGCTGTCGGCATCCCCCAGCGCTCGAACGTCTCGCGCTGGAGGTCGCGGTCGGCGAACAGCGGCGTCTCGCTGCCGTCGACGAGGCTCGCGTCCGCCTCGTGGACGTACACGTCGGCGCCGCTCTCGGACTGGATCTCGCCGGCGAGGCCCGCGTGGTCCGGGTGCCAGTGGGTGAGCGCGACGGCGTCGATGTCGGCGAAGGAGAGCCCGTGGTCGGCGAGCCCGTCGGCCAGTTCCTCGCGCACCTCCGGCAGCGCCACGCCGGTGTCGACGAGTCCGGTCGTCTCCCCGTCGAGTACGTACACGTCGTTTTCGCCCTCGAAGACGGTGTTCCCGAGCTGAATCCGCTTCACACGGTCCCGTCTCCGGCCGGGCATATCACGGTTGTCCCTCCGGATCGTCGACGCCCGCGAACTCGAACCGCGCGCCGCCGTCGGTTCCGTCCGTCACCCGGACCGACCAGCCGTGCGCCTCGGCGACGCTCTCGACGATGCTCAGCCCGTACCCCGTGCCCTCCGGGTCGGTGGTGTAGCCGGTCTCGAAGACGCGCTCGCGCTCGTCTCCCGGCACGCCCGGGCCGTCGTCCTCGACGGAGAAGCCGTCGTCGAGGTCGCCGAGCGTGACGCTCACGCCCGCGCCGGCGTGGTCGACGGCGTTGCGCAGGAGGTTCTCGAACAGCTGCCTGAGCCGGCTGCGGTCGGCGCGGACCGTCCGGCCGGTCTCGACGCGCAGCGACGCGTCCGCGGTGTCGACCCCGTCCCAGCACTCGCGGACGAGGCCCGCGAGTTCGACCGGCTCCCAGCCGTCGGTGCTCGTGCCGTCTCGCGCCAGCGCCAGCAGGTCTTCGATCAGCGCCTCCATCCGGTCGTGGGCGCGAGCCACGTCTTCGAGGTGCGGGGAGTCGCGCTCCTCACGGGCCAGTTCCAGTCGCCCCTGCGCGACGTTCAGGGGGTTCCGGAGGTCGTGGGAGACGATCGACGCGAACTCGTTCAGCCGTTCGTTCTGGCGCTCCAACTCGCGCTCGCGTCGCTTCCGCTCGCTCACGTCCCGGATGACGCCGACCCGGCCGACCTCCTCCTCCCGGTCGGGGTCGACCTGTCCGAACCGCATCTCCGCGGGGAAACTGGCCCCGTCGGCCCCCTCGAACTCGTACTCTATCGTGCCGACGTCGCGGCCCTCCTCGCGCATCGCCGCCCGCTCCGCGAGCGCTCGCTCCGCGGTCTCGTCGCTCACCCAGTCGTAGATGTCGGTACCGAGCAGGTCCTCGCGGTCGACCCCCTTCATCTCCGCGTACCGCTCGTTGACGCAGACGATCGTGCCGTCGTTGCGGATCGCGTAGACGCCGTCGTCGAGCGACTCCAATATCGTCTCGTACCGGCGCAGAATCTTCTCCCGCTGCTCGTCGTCGCTATCCTCCATGGAAGTCCATCTCTCAGTTCCACGCGTCGGATAATAAACCATCGCTGCGCCGTTCGCGGCCGCGCGTCGTTCGGATCCGTGCGTGCTTTTGTTCCCGCTCCCGTACCGAACCCATGGAGTACCAACCCGGCGTGTGTAACATCGGACCGACCCAACAGCGGCGGCGACTCCTCCTCGGCGTGGGATCGCTGCTGCTCGCGGCCGTCTACGTCGCCGTCTCGGTCGCCCTCGCGTGGCCGCGCTGGACGCTCGCGCTCTCGGTGTTCCCGCTGTACGGCGCGGCGATGGGCGCCTTACAGTACCGCGAGCGCTTCTGTATCGGCTTCGCCGGCATGGGCGTCTTCGACGTCGGCGACGGAGCGAGCGAGGTCCGAGACGAGGCGGCCCTCGCCGCGGACCGGAAGAAGGCGGTCTGGCTCAACGCGAAGGCGATGGCCATCGGCGGCGCCGGTGCGGTCGTCGTGTACGCGGCCGCCTCCGCGCTGCTTTGAGCGGGGAAACGCTTCGACTGAACGGGAGACCGCTTCGACTGAACGGGAGACCGCTTCGACTGAACGGGAGACCGCTTCGACTGAACGGGAGACCGCTTCGACTGAACGGGAGACCGCTTCGACTGAACGGGAGACCGCTTCGACTGAACGGGAGACCGCTTCGACTGAACGGGAGACCGCTTCGACTGAACGGGAGACCGCTTCGACTGAGCGGGGAAACGCTTCGACCCCGGCGTCAGCGTCCGCGACCGGCGAATGAGTATCCACGAACGTGCGTATAGAAAAGCATTCAAACCACCTCGGTGTCCACGTAAGTGAATGAGCCTGTCCGACCCGGACCACGAGCTCGTGACCGCGGAGCTCGGTCGGGAGCCCACGGCGGCCGAGGCCGCGCTGTTCGAGAACCTCTGGAGCGAGCACTGCGCGTACCGCTCCTCGCGGCCCCTGCTGTCGGCGTTCGACAGCGACGGCGACCAGGTCGTCGTCGGCCCGGGCGACGACGCCGCGGTCCTCGCCCTGCCCGACCCCGACGCCGCGGACACCCCCGCGGCCGAGCGCGACGCCGGCGACTACGGCGACCAGTACGTCACCTTCGGCGTCGAGAGCCACAACCACCCCTCCTTCGTCGACCCGTTCGACGGCGCGGCGACCGGCGTCGGCGGCATCGTCCGCGACACGATGAGCATGGGCGCGTACCCGATCGGGCTCCTCGACTCGCTGTACTTCGGCGGCTTCGACCGCGAGCGCTCGCGCTACCTCTTCGAGGGCGTCGTCGAGGGCATCTCCCACTACGGCAACTGTATCGGCGTCCCCACGGTCGGCGGCAGCGTCGCCTTCCACGGCGGCTACGAGGGGAACCCCCTCGTCAACGTCGCCTGCGTCGGCCTGACGAACGAGGGCCGGCTCGTGACCGCGACCGCACAGGAGCCCGGCAACAAGCTGGTCCTCGTCGGCAACGGCACCGGTCGCGACGGGCTCGGCGGCGCCTCCTTCGCGAGCGAGGACCTCGCCGAGGACGCCGAGACCGAGGACCGCCCCGCGGTCCAGGTCGGCGACCCCTACGCCGAGAAGCGGCTGATCGAGTGTAACGAGGCCCTCGTGGACGAGGACCTCGTCCTGTCCGCCCGAGACCTCGGCGCGGCCGGCCTCGGCGGCGCCTCCTCCGAACTGGTCGCGAAGGGCGGGCTCGGCGCCCGGATCGACCTCGACCGCGTCCACCAGCGCGAGCCGAAGATGAACGCGACGGAGATCCTGCTCGCCGAGAGCCAAGAGCGGATGTGCTACGAGGTCGACCCCAACGACGTCGACCGCGTGCGCGAACTCGCCGAGCGGTTCGACCTCGGCTGTTCGGTGATCGGCGAGGTGACCGACGGCAACTACGTCTGCGAGTTCGCCGACGCCGACGGCGAGTCCGAGACCGTCGTCGACGCCCCCGCCGAGTTCCTCGCCGACGGCGCCCCG
Organism: Halorubrum ejinorense; assembly: GCF_055389685.1. NCBI lineage: Archaea > Methanobacteriati > Methanobacteriota > Halobacteria > Halobacteriales > Haloferacaceae > Halorubrum > Halorubrum ejinorense. The sequence continues at coordinate 3,006,408 of NZ_AP043777.1, read as the reverse complement.
ATGAACGACCTCGCGAGCGAGCCGCCGAGCCAGCCCGACCGCGACCTCCGGGCCGACGCCCCGCCGCTCGACGAGGCGGTCGCGGCCGTCCTCTCGGCGCCCTCGACCGCGAGCAAGCGCTGGGTGTACCGCCAGTACGACCACGAGGTCGGCGCGCGGACCGCGGTGAAGCCGGGCGACGACGCGGCGCTGCTCGCGATCCGCGAGACCGAGTCGAGCGACGGCGCCGACTCCGCCGACGCCGACCCCGCCGACGCGGACGGCGTCGGCCTCGCGCTCGCCTCCGGCGCGAACCCGAAGTGGACCGCGGTCGCGCCGTACGAGGGCGCCCGCGCCGTCGCCTTGGAGAACGCGACGAACCTCGCCGCCGCCGGCGCGGTGCCGCTCGCCGCGGTCGACTGTCTCAACGGCGGCAACCCGGAGAAGCCCGAGGTGTACGGCGCGTTCAAGGCGGTCGTCGACGGGCTCGCCGACGGCTGCTCGGCGCTCGACGCGCCCGTGGTCGGCGGCAACGTCTCGCTGTACAACGACAGCGTCGAGGGACCGATCCCGCCGACGCCGACGCTCGCGATGCTCGGCACGACCCGGGGGTATTCGGCCCCGCCGGCCGCCCTCGACGCCGACCGCGCTGACGACTCCGAACTGCTGCTCGTCGGCGCCGGCGGCGACGCGCTCGGCGGCTCCGAGTACCTCGCGCACGCCGGCGGGAGCGACCGGTTCCCGACGCTGCCCGACGACTCCGGCGCCGCGGACGACCTCGGCGGCCTCGTCGCGTCGCTGGCCGCGGCCGCCCGCCACGAGTCGACGCTCGCGGCCCACGACGTGAGCGAGGGGGGGCTCGCGGTCGCGCTCGCCGAGCTGGTGACCGACGCCGCCGGCGTCGACGTGACGCTGCCCGACCGCGTCGCGGCCTTCGACGAGACGCCCGGCCGCCTGCTCGTCCAGACCACCGATCCCGAGGCGGTGGCCGCCGCGGCCGGCGACCTCCCCGTGTTCCGGCTCGGCGACGTGACGACGGACGGCACGCTCTCGCTCGCGGTCGGCGACGAGTCGGTCGCGCTCACCGCGGACGCGGTCCGCGACCACCGCGACGTGATCGACCGCGAACTGGACTGAGCCGTCTCGACGCGGCAGGTGAGCGCCTCTCCGGACCGGCGCATCCGCGCGTTCCGCCGATTTCGACGGCGCGAGAGGGAGCGATACGCTTTTAGGCCCTCCTAAAGTATGTGGCCGCAACCGCGGGACGCCGATCGATCCGGCGCCCGCCTCTCATCGATGGCATCAACGGAACACGTCGGGACGACGCGCTCGACCGAGTCGGACGACACGACGGCCGACCGAACGGACGGCGACGCTTCCGCTCGAACGGGAGCCGCTTCTGACGACGCGAACGCGCCGACCGCCGAGTCGGTCCTGTCGCTGTCGGGCGTCACGAAGGCGTTCGGCCCCGAGACCGCCGTCGACGACGTCTCGCTCGAGGTCCGGCCCGGCGAACTGCTGACGTTCCTCGGCCCCTCCGGCTGCGGCAAGACGACCACGCTGCGCACCATCGCGGGCCTCGAGGAGCCGACCGAGGGGCGGATCACCCTCGGCGGCGACGTGGTCGCGGACGACGACTCGTTCGTCCCGCCCGAGCAGCGCGACGTCGGTATCGTCTTTCAGAACTTCGCGCTGTTCCCGCACCTCAGCGTCCGCGAGAACATCGCGTTCGGGCTGACCGACGCCGACGCGGCCGAGAGCGAGGCCCGCGTCGACGAGCTGCTCGAACTCGTCGAGATGACCGACCACGGCGAGAAGACGCCCGACCAGCTCTCCGGCGGGCAGAAGCAGCGCGTCGCGCTCGCTCGCTCGCTCGCGCCCGAACCCGACGTGCTCCTCTTAGACGAACCGTTCTCGAACCTCGACGTGCGCCTCCGCGTGGAGATGCGCGAGGAGGTCCGCCGCATCCTGAAGGAAGCGGGAGTCACCGCCGTCTCGGTCACCCACGATCAGGAGGAGGCGCTCTCCATCTCCGACCGCGTCGCCGTGATGAACGACGGGAACATCGAGCAGGTCGGTCGCCCGGAGTCCGTCTTCGAGCGCCCCGAGTCGAAGTTCGTCGCCTCTTTCCTCGGCCGGGCGTCGTTCCTCGAGGGCGAGCTCCGCGACGGGAAGGTCGACACCGGTGTCGGCCGCTTCGACGCCGTGACGCTGGAGGGGTACGACACCGTTTACGACGGCGCGCCCGTCGACGTGCTCGTCCGCCCCGACGACCTCCGCGCGACGCCCGCCGCAAGCGAACTCGCCGACGGCGTCGTCACCTCGCGACAGTACGTCGGTCCCTCGTTCGTCTACCGGGTCGAACTCGACTCCGGCGAGGCCGTCCACTGCCTCCACAACCACGTCGAGGAGTTCGACCTCGACGAGCCCGTCTCCTTGGAGCTCACTGCCGACCACCCGCTCGCGTGGTACCCGCGGTGACGGGAGACGTTTATTCGGACTGGTGAAGACGATCCCCTATGGGTGGTATCGAACTCACCGATCGAGGCCTGATCGTCGATCGCGTGCCGAATCGACTCGACGAACTCGCTGCCGGATTCTCCGAAACTCTCTCCAGATTCGACATCGAACACGTCTTCGTCGCCGGCTACGTCGCGATCCTCGCCGGACGGTCGCGGTCGACGGAGGACATCGACGTGTTCATCGAGCGATGTTCGGCCGAGCAGATCGATGACCTCGTTACCGAACTCGAGGCGTCGGGATACTGGGGTCCGGCCATGCCGCTCTCGGAGATGTACGACAACCTCGCGAACGGAACGAACATCTGGGTGGCACCGGACGGCGAAATGGCTCCACACGTGGAGGTGAAGTTTCCGGGCGACGAGTTCGACGAGGCGTCGCTCCGGAACGCTATCGACGCACACGTCGGTGACGAGACCGTTCCGATCGGGCCCTTAGAGCTCCAAATCGCGTATAAACTCTCCCTCGGCGGACGAACGGATCTCGAAGACGCCGCACACCTCTACACCGTCTTCGGAGAAAGCCTTTCCACCGCCCGACTCGAATCGTGGGTAGAACGACTTGACGTCGAAGACCGGTATGAACGACTCAAATCCATCTGACTCGGACCCGACCGCCGCGGACGAAGCCCCGGCGCGAGCGCCGCGCTACGAACAGGTCGTCCGCTGGGCCGAGTACGTCAAGGACACGCCGGCCGCGGTGTGGGGACCACAGCAGAACGCGGTCGTGAACGGACAGGTCGACAGCGCGCGGGTAGCCGACGTGTCGGCAGAAGACCGGAAGCGGGTCCGGGCGTTCGCGGACGCAGAGCTTCAGAGGTCGGACGAACGCGACGTTGACGACTGATTTCCTCCTTCTGGACGACCTCTCAATTAGCGCTCAAAAATAGCGGCGCGACTACTTGAGTATCAGCGCTCGAAATCACGGTATCTGTACTGAACGCTCAGAACGTGACGAGGAACGGCACGGCGTACGCGAGCAGCAGGCCGATCAGGGTGACGGCCGCGCCGATGCCGACCTCGCGGCCACCGAACTCCTGCATCGGGGCGGTCACGCGCTTCTCCGGGTCCGGCTCGTGAGAGTGGTCGTCCATACCGTCGTGTGCGACTGCCGGATACAAAAACGCACCTGAACCGATCTCAGTTTTCGGGCACGTAATCGTCGCCGAACACGTCTTCCGCACTCGAACTCGTCGCGTCCGACGCAATGCCGTCACTATCTGCCGACTGACGGGTGAACAGGCCTACTCCCTCGATCTCGATTCCGACGATCTCGTCTCCGTTGTTCTCCCAGCCGAACCGTTTCTGTTTGAGCTCTTTTCCAACGGGCACAGAGACGGGATCCGTCGACCTGATGTCCCCGTTTCCACTCCCGCCGGGGCCACGAATGTAGGCCGTCGCGGTGACGTTACTAGTGTCGGACGAGCGGATCTTCACCCTCCCGTTACTGAGGAACTCCACGCTGATGTCGGAACTCTCCGTCTCGACACTTTCACACGTGAACGTGAAGGCTCGACTTTTATCGACCGTGGTCCCGCCGGCGCCACCACTGAAACGAAGGGAGAACTCCGCCTCCTTCGTCTCATCAGTCTCGCACTTGACGGTGACGAACGCTTCAGCACCGACTCCGAGAGTGTTCGTACTTCCTATTTCTATCGGGCCGTCGCTGCCGATCGTCTCGACGACGCTGTTTCTCCCCAGTTCGGTCACTGAGAGGCTCAACGGCCGTGCGAACTGGTTTTTGACCTTCACGACTCTCGTCTCCTCGTCCTCACGGACGACTTCGTCCGCTCCGTCCTCTCTCTTCGTCAGATCCTCGAGCCCGAGATACGCGTTCTCGTCTTCGACGACGTTCACGCTCACGTCCCGATCGGCGCCGACGCTGGAGAACGCGCCGGTCCCCGCGCTCGCCGCCGCGGCACTACCGCCGCCGAACAGGAGGATGAGTTGTCGTCGTTTCATGTCTGGGACTCGATAGCGGTCGGGGTCGCTCTCTGCTCGGCACTACGCGGAACGCCGGTATAATTATGCGGTGACGGAACCGGTTCTGGAACCCCCTGAAAGACGCGGAAACGACTTATCCTGAGCATAACCTGTCGTTCTGCCGTCGATCCCGGGTCGCGCCCAGTTGGGTCGCTCACCGCGCGCTACAGCTCCGGCGGCTCGTCCTCTTGCCCGACCTTCATCTCGGCGGTGTAGTAGTAGTGGGTGGCCGCCGAGAACGCGAAGGCGACGACGATGGCGACCGTCCACGCCATCTCGGGTAAGAGCACGAACGGCCACGCGCCGAGCCACACCGCGGCGGTGAGCGCGCTCGCGACGCCCGAGAGCCCGAGGTAGTACTGGCTCCACGGGATCTCGCGGCCCTCGACCACGTCCATGTACACGTCCATGTCCGCCAGCGCGGGCGTGGGCTCGACGATCCCGCGGTCCTTGTTGAACTCGACGACGCCCGCGTCGTCCATCTTCGGCAGGTGCGACTGCTGGAGCGCGGTGTACACGCGCTTGCGGTCGCTCCCGGTGATCTCCGCGACCTCGACGTCGTTCTCCCAGGCCGCGATCTGTTCGGCCATCTCCCCGATCTCGAGCGCGCCGTCCGACTCGCGTTTCAGCAGGTGGACCGCGAACCGCCGTCGCTGGTTCGCTAACACCGTGTACAGCTCGTCCTCCGAGATGTCAGTCGCCGGTTCGGTCCCCCCCTGTCCGACCTGTTGTACCGACGCCATTTCTTGTCAGACACATATGATCCAATCAACATAAACGCTCCGGTTGTGATAAGTTCCGAACACTTCGGTACTGCGGGAATTGACCGGACCGGATGTGAAGAAACACGTAAAATCGACCGAAGACGCGGCAATAAACGCGACACAACGATCGCTCCATTTTGATTTGAGCCGATCATGGCCCGTAATATCAGAATAGTAAAGAGTATTTTTGACTATCACTCTCCGAGAAAATTATGTCAGAAGCACAATAGTCCCGGTTCAAGGACCCCCTGGACGCGGGTCGGGTCGGTTTCAGGGCGGAGCAGAACCCTATCTTCGCTCGTTCAGTGACCTCCAGAAGTACTTCTGGAAATTCATTACAATATGGGATAGGTCCCATGGGTGTCGTAGAGCGACCTCGGGCGACGCGGGATGTCTCGCGTCGGCGGCCCGCGGGTCGTGTGCGGACAACGAGGTTACACAACTATGGCAAACCGACGCAAGTTCCTCGCCGGACTGGGCGCATTGGCTTCAGGTAGCGCGGCTGCGATGGGCACGGGCGCGTTCACGAGCGTACAGGCAAACCGCCAGGTGTCTGTCAACACCGCAGGCGACGCAAATGCGTACCTCGGCCTTTCTGGGGACGATGAATACGTTAGCGACGATTCTGCTGGTGGTGAATTAACGATTGATCTTGGCTCCCCCGATAACCTCGGGGCAGGCCCGACTGGAAGCGGTGACGCTGAAACCGAGGGAGATGGGTTCAACAACTCAGCAATCACGACTCTCGAAGGAATCATCACCGTAACTAATCAGGGAACGAAAGATGTTCGGCCTGACTTTGCTCCTGACGGAGATAAGTTTGATTCGGAGCAAACTGTTGACCTTCCAAACGCTAAAGTGATGTTTATGATTCCAACAAATAGCAAGGGTGTGGCCTCATTCCTATCTCCTGGTGATAGCATGAAAATTAATGCGAGAGTCGATACGACTGATGATGCTGATGGTGATGGCGGTTCGGATGATGAACTGACTATCTACGCGCACGACCGCCCGTTCGACGACGGACCCGACGGTCAATAGTACTGGTGCGGATTTAAATAATGGCTTGACTATCTACGCGTTCCAGATGTACCAGAGCTGACTATCGACACCCACCATCTTTTTCCAAGACTTCTGAATCTCAATAAATACCATCGCACAGCAAATACTGGGCCGGTTTATTCATATTCAATAATTTTACTTCTGCCGTTTAGCAGAAGGTTCGGGATTGACAAAAGAAACAGTGGGTTGATCGCCGGCTCCAGTCGCTCGTTCATCCGGTCAGACAACTAACCCCGAGTGAGAACAGACCGGCGAGGACCAATAGTGGGGCGGCCCCGGCGAGCATGTATCTCTATCTCGGCGAAGCACTTGAGCGCCGGTCTTGATACCCATCGATAAGGTAGATATCGCCTCGTCAACGTTCCGGCCGTGGTCTGTCTCGGGGCAGACTAGGTGTATTAGCTTCTGTAGTGTGGCAGAAATTAGTATGGGGGCGTTCACAAGTGTCGAAGCCGAACGCAGCGTCTCCGTCAACACGGCGGGCGACGCGAACGCGAACCTCAAATTCTCGAGTGGTAACGACTTCGTCACGAGCAATAACTGGAACCAACTCACGGTCGACCTCGGCGGTCCCTCGAACAGCGAAGGTGGACGGGGCTTCAATCGAAACGCCGCGTCGGTCATTCCGGAAGTGTTCGCGATAACGAACCAAGGCGAAGACGACATCGAGCTCTCAATCGAGTACTCGGGCAAGGGGAGAGTCGTCTCCGACGTCGACAACGCTGACCTCGAGTGGTCCGAGGGCGTCTACTTCGAGCTCGCGGACGAGGAGAACGGGACTCTCGCTCCAGGTCAGTACACCACGGTCGATGTCGCGGTCGTCGAGCAGAATGGGAACAGCGTCAGCGGCGGGACGCTCACCATCAACGCGGACCAGCTCTAAGCGCCCGCCACAGTTCGACTCTTTCTCCGCCGGACCGATATCGTTCGCAGCGGCTTCTCTCGGTATCGGACACGCTCGGCACCAGTCCGACACTCGGATCGGTCGATCCCGTCCCCTACCCAAGTTCCGCAACGCTCGTCGGTGGTCGTGTTACCGGAGTGGATATAAGCCGCACCAGAGGCAGCGTATGTGCGCTTCAGGCACTGCTTGAAGCACTTCTGGAGGGGTCTGCTGCTCGTATCGAACTGATTGACAAACCTCAACTACAGCGTGAAGACACTTCAGATGCCTTATGAATAATACCCCTTAGTCAGTATGAATGAGTGAGCGCGGTGCGATGCCGCGCGGTGTTCAAACCGATGTCTGACGACAACAGCAGCTCGATCGAACTGAATCGCCGCCGGGTGCTCGGTGCGCTCGGCACAGTCGGTGTCGCCTCCGCGGGCGCGGGTGCGGGAACGTTCGCCCTGTTCAGCGACACCGAGAGTAGTACTGGGAACAGCGTGCAGGCAGGGACGCTAGATCTGACTGCTGATACTACCCAGAGCTTCAACGCCTCAGCTACCAACCTCTCACCGGGTGGTTCCACTAACACCGTTCAAGTCGAACTCAACAACGTCGGTTCAGTTAGTGCTGACCACGTGGAACTCTCCGTCGATTACAGTCAAAATGACGGATCCGAGCCGTCCGATGACGATCTTTCAGCGAACGTTACTGCTCAGGCGTTCGCCGAACGGCTATTCGCTTCGACGCTTGACTATGCCGGAAGCGGAATCGGGCTCGGTCCCAGTGCGTTCCAAACATTCACTTCCAACCCGGAGGGAGCGGCAGTTGTCGATATCGGCGGTGACGGGAGTTCGGATGTAGAACTCTCTCGGGTTCCGGACCCCGCCGCAGATGGGTCCCGACAGGACGTTGTGCGTGCAACGTCTAATGGGACTGCGACTAATGACTATGCTCTTTCCATAAGAGATGTGGGTAGTATCTCAATCACTAATATCGCTGCCGGAGATATCACGTTCGACTATTACGCTGGAACAGAGAACACGAATGCACCAGATGAGGTGTTTGTGTTGCTGAACGATTCGGGCACGAACCGTCTTGTGAGTCACACTGGTAACAAGAACTCACCAGACGCGACGGAACAGTGGGAGACCCGTGATGTGGGCGGAGAGATCGCGGGTGCAGATGATAGCCCCGGAGCTAATTATGTCTGGAAAGAGATAGCTCCGAACAATACCACTTATTCGAAACCCAGTAATGGTGGACTCTATTCTGACCTCCCCAGTGCGACAATTGAGGCAGTCGGATTCGGCCGTGGTACGACCGGCGGCGGTGACACCATTGAAACGTACTACGACAACCTAGTTGTGGACGGAACGAACTACAAATTCCGCCCTGTCTCCCTAGACGACATCGCTAGCCGTGGGGTGTTCGACTCACTCGTTCCTATTTCTGGAACGAGGACGTTCGAAGCCGAGTTCGAACTTGATCGGCTCGCAGGCAACGACTTCCAGGGCGACGGCGTTGATATCTCCTTCACATTCGGACTGGCACAGGAGAGCGGTCAGAGCGTGCTGTAACTGAGGTGACCATCCATGAGCGACGATTCCAGTAGCCCGGTCGAGCTCACCCGGCGTCGGGCGCTCGGCGGGATCGCGATGATCGGCGCGGCGTCGTCAGCCGCAGGTGCGGGAACGATGGCACTGTTCAGCGACGAGGAAACGAGCGGGAACAACACGGTCCAGGCCGGAACGCTGGACCTGAGCGTCAACGGTGATGGTTCGAACGCCGTCATCGACGTCTCGAACGTCGTTCCGGACGAGAGCGGTGAGGATTCGACCACGCTAACCAACGCTGGCACGCTTCCGGGATACCTCGCGTTCGGAATCACGGGGTTCCGAACCCCGGAAAACGGCGTCAACGATCCCGAAAGCGAGTCGCCACACGAAGACGATCCGGAGGGGTCGAGTTCCGGCGGTTCGCATACGGGCGAACTCGCACAGAGTCTCGAACTCCGGACCGAGCTGGTCGTCGGTGGCGAGACGCATCAGTATCTCGTCGGTCACGAGCCGGTTGACGGCGACGACGGATTCGTTCTGGCGTCGAATCTCTCGCTCGGTCCGTACGACATCGACGAACTCGAACTCTCGCCGGGGCAGTCGGTCGACTTCGTCACCGACTACCGCGTGCTTAACGCCGGCAACGAGATCCAGAGTGACAGCGTCGAGATCGAGGCCGAGTTCGGACTCACGCAGGAGCCGGATCAGATCACGCTCCCGGAGCAGCGTGACGTGCCGGCGACCGCTGTCGGTGCGAGCGATGATCAAAAGAACGCCGGCGTCGAGTTCGAGTACGCGAACTCGTTCGACCAATCGCTGACGATCAACAACGTCCACGTCCAGCCGGACGACACCGACCTGACTCTCGTGAGCGATCGGAACGGTGGAACGGACTACGAGTCGTTCACTTTCAACGCCGATCTTCACGTCGAGACGCCCAGCGGTGACGCAAACGGCTGGGTCGACGGCGGCTCCGATCAGTTCCAGGTTCCCGGCTGGATCGATCTCGATTCAGACGGCTACAACGACGCTGCGGATCAAGAGGCCGTCCTGTCCGCGGACGGCACGGCCATCATAAATCTCTACGCGTTCCGGAACGGGTCCGGAAACAAAGAGGAGATGTCCGGAAACCGCGTCTCCGTCACGCTGGACGTGACGCTCGCGGACGGAACCGATACGTTCGTCCCCCTCGTGATGACGCCCGACTGAGGCGACTGCGAGGAAACCGACCCACGGTGGTGCCTCGCGGCGGTTCGATTCCGCCGGTGGGTCTTCGCCCGACGACGGGTACACACGGCACGCAGGCGACGGACGATACCGGCGCGGCAGGGCTCAAACAGACTTCACGACAACGAGATGGCTTCAGACGAGACCGGAATCGGCCGACGAAAGTTCCTCTCGAGCGTTGCGGTCATCGGTGCGTCGAGCGGCGCGGCCGGCGTCGGAACGTGGTCGCTGTTCGCCGACGAGTCGAAAACGAGAGGAGAGATCCGAGCCGGAACACTCGAACTCTCCACGGCGGACAAATCGGCGGCGTCGATCTCGATCGGCCCCGTTTCGTCCGGAAATGAGGGCATCGAAACCGTCGAACTGGCGAACGAGGGGTCCGTTCCCGGAAACCTGCGCCTCGCTATCGGAGGCGTCGCTCCGTCTGGCGGACGAGCGGAGTCTAAAGATAACGCTTCAGAGGGAAGGGACGGCAGTGATACCTCTTCGGGCAGCGTTACTGCTGTCGAGTTTATCGGTTGCGGGAAGGCTGACCTGGTGATCGCTGAGAACGCGAGCCTTCCCATCGAGGTGACTGCCACAGTTCGGCGTGGCGGTGACCTCAGAGAGAGCGATCACACCATCGAGGCCGGCGGTTTGAAACGATCGGGCGGATCAAATAGACAGGACGACCGGGCCTCGATCAATCCCAAGGGAGGAAAGCTCGTTCGAGTGACCATCGGCGAACGCACATGGCGGAACCCGTCTCCGTGCGCTCAGCCGGACGAACATCCCGGTTCGAGCGAGGACCTCCTCAGTGCCATCACCGCCGAAATCGGGTTCACCGATGATCCGGCCCAGACCGGTTCTGCGCTCTTCGGTCCGTCCCGGCTCGACGAGATCCGGACCGGTCGAACCGTCGAATCCGATCGAACGCTCACGCCCGTCGACGACGATACCGGCCGAGCCTCAACCTTCCTGTACGTCGCTTGGGAAGCGAGTGACGAGCTCGAACAGGCGAACGGAGATGACCGTATTGCGATCGAACTACGACCTGAATTACAAACATGAACGTGATACTTCAGCAGATCACAACCGCAGCGGTTACGGGTGGTTTGGAATGAACCAGAGTTTGATTCGCAAGGGTGGAGCGATCCTTCTCGTCCTTGTTGTCATCCCCTTCGTTATTTTCGCAGTGCCTCAGGCAGTCGGAGCGAGCAACTCGTACGTCGTCCTTTCCGACAGTATGTCTCCGTCGATTAATGCCGGAGACGTTGTTTTTGTCGGCGATACTTCGCCAAATGAGATCGAGGAAGGCGACGTGATCACGTACGAGCGGCCTGATGAATCCCAATTAATCACTCACAGAGTGATAGAGGTCCAAAGCGAAGGGGGTGAGACTACGTTCCGGACCCAAGGAGACGCGAACGAGGAACCGGACCCGAATCCGATCCCCGCCGGCAACGTCATCGGGGTAGTTATGTTCCACCTTCCGCTTCTCGGCCACGCGATATCGTTTGCCGGGTCAGACCTCGGGATTGTGTTCTTCGTGATCGTGCCTGCCGTCGGTCTCGTGATATCCGAACTATATGACCTCTACAAAGACGCCACTGCGGCCTCCGTGGAAGGTGGTGGTGGAGAATGACGGGCGAATTACTTCGGGTCGTCGTGTCGGTTGTCCTCCTCATGACAGCGACGGTGATCGGTGGTGGCTTCGGGTGGAACGCGACCGATGCCGGCCTGTCTGATTCCGAATCAGTCGATGTCGGCATTGAGGTCTCAGACACGTCGTCTTCCCAGTCCAACGATTCGACAACTCGCTCGCAGAGCGGAAACACCAGCACAAACGGGTCCGATAGTGTAGCAAATACGACCACGGAGTCCTCTCAAGACGATCCGGGCCGCAATTCTACCACGTCTACGTCCAACAACTCGTCGAGCACGCAGCCAGATGGAAACAACCTCACGAAGGATAACTCGTCAGCGGACTCGAACGCGAGCCCTCCGGCGACAAACGGATCTGCGCCGGCAGGGAACTCGACACAGCAGACTGGATCAGGCGGGAACGAGTCCGTGAATTCGTCCGACTCAGCGAACACCACCGACTCCTCCGTAGTGACTGGCTCTTCTTCCGAAACCAGTAACGGAACTCAATCGGAATCGAACTCGACACAGCAGGCTGGAGCAGGCGGGAACGAGTCCGTGAATTCATCCGGTTCAGCGAATACCACCGACTCCTCCGTAGAGACCGACTCTCCTTCAGAACCCGAAAACGGAACGCAATCGGAGTCGAACTCGACACAGCAGAGCGAGACGAACAACACCGAAAACCAAAGTCTAACCCAGTCGAACCAGACGAACCGGAGCTCCAACCTGGATACCGGTAGAACCCAACCGCGAGAACCCACAAGGAACGAAGACGTAGAGTTTGGTTCTAGATTTTCAAATACGGTGGCTGATAGCCGTACGGCGGACCAACAAGCACTCCCTTCAACTGCGTCTGGTACCGCATAACCACCACTGATCGGAGCATAGTCTCATTTATGTCTACCACCCGCCGCACCCTGACCCTCACGCTGCTCCTCGTAGCCGCAGGGTCGCTCGCGTTCGCCACGGGCGCGGCGGTGATCGACGGCCCGGCCGACACCGTCGCCGACGGCGACCTCGCGATCGAGCGGGCCGACGGCCCGAGCGGGCGGTACGCATACTTCGATAGCGACGACGAGATCGCGATCGACGTCTCCGCGTCGAACCCGAACGTCCGGGATCCCTCTTTCGAGGGCGTGAACATCGGGACGACCGGGAGGATCGACGACGTGTTCGAGATTACGTACACCGCCGACCAGTACGCTCGCGTCTGGATCGACCACCCCGACGAGAACGTCACCTTCGTCGCGGACGGGACCTCGATCGAGGGCCGGTCGAGCAACGTCACCCTCGCCCCGAACGAGACGGTCGCGGTCGGCCTCCGGATCGACGCGCGCGGCGCGGCGGCGGGCACGGCGCTCGGCGGCGACGACTTCGACATCCGCGCCGAGATCGCCGAGCCGGAGGACGCGGGAACGACGGCGCTGAACAGCGACGACGCCGACGACGCCGAGGACGGCGGCGCGACCACCACGGTCCGAGCCCTCGCGGCCGACACCCGAGAGTTCGACGCCGGCGGCCTCTCGCCCGGCCAAGCGGTCACCTTCGACGCGGGTCGGATGGAACTCGCGGGCGGCAACGTCACCCTCGACCGCGTGCGAATCGCGGACACGCCCGGCGGCGACGTGGGCTTCCGGACCGTCGGTCGGCCCGGGCCGTTCGCCTCGGCCGGACCGCTGGCCGACTCCCGCGGCGCGGCGCCGAACGGCTACTTCGAATTCAACCACACGTTCACCGCCGAGGAGGTGTCGGGCGTCCGCTTTTCGGTCAGCGTCGACCGCGAGTACCTGAACGACACCGGCGGCGACCCCGAGGACCTCGCCCTGTTCCGCCGGTCCGAGTCGGAACCCGACGGCTGGGAGCGACTGGAGACCGAGCGCGTCGACCCGTCCGTCCGCCAGTTCCTGGACCTCCCCGAGGACCGCGTCCACGTCGAGGCGACGACCGACGACTTCTCGGTGTTCGCCGTGGCGACCGAGCGCCCGGTGGTGCGCGCGACGGGGGCCTCGCTCGACCGGACGGCGGTCGCTCCGGGCGAGTCGGTCGTCGTCCGCGCGACGGTCGCGAACGAGGGCGGCGCGGACGGCTCCCGCGAGGTGACGGTCACCGCCGACGGCGACCCGGTCGCGACGCGGCTGGTCGACCTCGACCCGGACGAGTCGACCGCCCTCGCGTTCGAGCCGGCCTTCGACGACCCCGGCACGTACGAGGTCGCGGTCGGCGACGCCGCGGCGGGGACGCTCGTCGTCGGCGACCCCGGCGGCGACGAGAGCGACGGGGACGGCGCGGCGTCCGCGGGAGGCGGATCCGACGCGGGCGACGCCGGTTCGAACGACGCGAGCGACGCCGCCGACTCCCCGACCGAGGAGCCGAGCGGGATCGACCCGTCGAACCTCGGCGGCCTCGCCGCGTTCCTCGTCATCGTTCTCGTGAGCGTCGCCCTCGTCCGGCGGATGCCGCGGTCGTGACGGCCGTCTCCTCCCGACGCGGTCGGTCCGCGCTCCGCTCGCGCGACGGGCATCACGACCGGAGCGAGAGCCGACAGCGATTAACCGAGCGCCGTTGAATCGACCCTCGTGAGCGACCGCTCGTCGGAGACGGACCGGTCGATCCCCGGCGCCGGCGAGAGCGGGGGGTCCGTCGCGGACCGGGACGCAGACGGCAGCCCGGGATACGCCGCGTTCGTCGAGGAGCTGTCGGCCCGCGTCCGCGCCGTCGACCTGCTCGGGCTCGCGGTTCCGCCGGCGGTCCTCGTCGCGGTCTTCGCGCTGCCGGAGGCGACCCGCCGCTCGCTCGCGTTCGCGTACACCGAGCCGACGCTGCTGTCGGCCTTCTCGTCCCACTACGTCCACCTCGGGACGAACCACCTCCTCGGTAACCTCGCCGGGTACGGGCTCCTCGCCGGGGTAGGCTACGCGCTCGCGGTCCTGAGCGGGCGGCGGCGCCTCTTCTTCACCGCGTTCGTCACCTACCTCGGCGCGTTCCCCTTCGCGCTCTCCGCGCTGAACCTCGCGGTCCCGCGGAACGCGATCGGGTTCGGCTTCTCCGGGATCAACATGGCGCTTGCCGGACTGCTCCCGATCCTGTGGTACTGTTACGCGCAAGACCGGTTCGCGCCCGGGGCCTCGGTCGCCGCGCTGCCCGCGGTCTTCTTCGCGCTCGTCGGGTGGATCGCGCTTCTCGCGCTGCCGGTCTCGACCGAGGGGGTCGGGTTGGCGGGGCTGTCGATCGGGATCGCGGGCGCTTTCCTCGCGCTGCTGTACGCGGCCAGCAGCGAAGTGCGCCTCCCGCGGTCGCTCCGTAAAAAAGCGAAATCGGTCGCCTCGCGTCCCGGCTACGGTGATCTGCTCGCCGTCGGCGCGGTGGTGGCAGTGGGCTACCCCGTCGTCGGCTTCCCGGCGGACCCCGCCGGCGGCGGGAGCGTCGTGAACCTGTACGTCCACCTCCTGGGCTTCTGTCTCGGATTCATCGGCCCCTTCGCGCTGTTGGCGGGCGGCGCCTTCGACGAGTGATTCCGCCGGCGACCCCCCGGATTCGCCTCCACCCACGAACTTATTAGGGCCCGCCGCCGTTCAGCGATCGACGGCTACCTGACGCTCGGGCGACAGGAATCGCTTCGCCGCGGTGGCCGCTTCGAGACCGCCTTCGACCGAGACCGACACCATGTCCATCAAACGAACGCTGTCCGTGGCCATCCAGGCGGCCGCGGTGCTGGTCGTCGTCTCGCTCGTCGTCGGCCAGTTCCTCGGACAGCCGATCCTCCTCAGCTACGTCGAAACCGGAAGCATGCAGCCGACGCTCTCTCCCGGCGACGGGTTCGTGGCGATCCCCGCGCAGATCGCCGGCGGGATCGGTCCGGGCGACGTCGTGACGTTCGAGGCCCAAGAGATTCAGGGCGGCGGGCTGACGACCCACCGCGTCGTCGAGGAGACCGAACGCGGGTACGTCACCCGCGGGGACAACAACCCCTTCACCGATCAGGACGGGGGCGAGCCGGTCGTTCAGGACGCCGAGGTCGTCGCGAAGGCGCTCCAAGTCGGCGGTAGCGTCGTCGTGATCCCGCACTTGGGCACCGCCGCGATGGGGTTCCAGTCCGCGCTGCAGTCCGTCCAGACCTGGCTCGCGGTGACGTTCGGCGTCCGGTCGCTCCAGGGGACGCAGGGGCTCGCGTACATCATCTTCGGGCTGTCGGTGGTCGCGTACGCAGTCGACTGGTACCGCAACGCCGGCGGCAGAGACCGGGAGGCGCGCGACCGGTCCCGCGACGACGGAACCTCCGTGATGGCGATCCTCGGCGTGCTTGCCCTCGTGTTGATGGCGACGGCGACGGCGGCGATGGTCGTCCCGGGCGGCACACAGGAGTACGGCGTCGTGAGCGCCGAGTTCGAGTCGGAGAACCCGACCGTCATCGAGAGCGGCACGAGCCAGGAGATCGAGTACGTCGTCCCCAACGCCGGGCTCGTCCCCGTGTACGCGTACGTCGAACCCGCGAGCCCGGGCGTCGACGTCGAACCGCAGCGCCTCTCCGTCGGCAGCCGCGGCGAGGCGTCGACGACGGTGACGCTGTCCGCGCCCGACGAGACGGGGTACTACCGGCTGTTCGTCGTCGAACACCGCTACCTCGCCGTGTTGCCGCCCGGCGTCGTCGACGAGCTGTACGGGGTCCATCCCTGGGCGCCGCTGGTCGCGATAAACGGTCTGCTCGGGGGCGGCATCGTCGCCGCCGGAGTGGTGATGTTACGCGGCGAGCCCGCCCGGCTCCGGTCGCGAGGTTCCCGCGAGCGCCCGCCGCTGTACAAACGCATCCTCCGCGAACTCTACAGGTGACACCCATGTCTTCAGCTCCTTCCGAAAGCCGCCTTCGGCTCCGCGCCGTCCTGAACGCACAATCCACCGCGATCCTGATCGCCTGCCTGCTCCTCGTCGCGGTCGGGGCCGGCCTCGTGTACACCACGCACGTCGACCCCGGCACGGAGACGGAGAGCCGGACGGTCTCGTCGCTGACCGTCGAGAGCGAGTACCGGCACAGCGCGACGGTGACGGAGCCGAACGCGGTCTTCGACACCGGCGCCGTCCTCGACGGGCGCGACACGTACTTCACGCGGATCGCCCCGGAGCTCGACGTCGACGTGGCGACGAGCTACACCGCGTCGAGCGCGGAGGACGTGACCGTCGAGATCGCCTCGACGCTCGTGATCCGCAACGTCGGCGAGGGCGGCACCGTCTACTGGCGCGAGACGGAGCCGCTCGCGTCGCAGTCGGTCTCGGGCGTCGACCCGGGCGAGACGGTGAACGCCTCGTTCGCGCTCAACAGCACGGCGATCGACGGGCGAGTGGCGTCGATCGAAGAGCAGCTCGGCGCCTCGCCCGGGCAGACGGAGACGTTCGTCACGACGTCGGTCGCGGTCGACGGGTCCGTCGGCGGCGTTCCCACGGCGTCGACGCAGACGCTGGACATGACGGTCACGCACGGCGGCGACACCTACTCCGTCAGCGAGCCCGGCGTCCGGTCCGACACCGCCAGCCGCACCGAGCAGGTGAGCGTCCGGCGAAGCTACGGGACGCTCCGGTCGTTCGGCGGCCCGCTGCTCCTGCTCGTCGGCCTGCTCGGTGCCGCGGGGACGGGGTACGCGACGCGGGAGCTCGACCTCGCGCTCACGCCGACGGAGCGCGAGTACCTCTCGTACCGCGACGACCGCTCGGAGTTCGACGAGTGGATCACGGCGTTCCGGCTCCCGCCGTCGGTCCACGACCGCCCGACCGCCGAGGCGGAGTCGCTCCGCGACCTCGTCGACTTCGCGATCGACAACGACACCGGCGTCGTGGAGGACCCGACGACCGGCGCCTTCCACGCGGTCGCCGGAGAGTTCGTCTACACGTATCGCCCGCCGGCTCCGACGGCGGACTCGACCGCGACCGACTCGACTCCCTCGGCGGACGGCGATTCGCCGGACGACGAGACCGGTGCCGCGGACGTCGACGTGGCCGAGGAAGCGGACGGCCGAGAGATCGGTTCTCAATCGACGGAAGGCAGCGCGGCAGAGCCGGACGAACGGGGCGACGACCGCGCCTGATCTCGCCGCCCTGCGTCGGCGAGCGCGTTCGGGTGAAAAGGGTCCAACGGTTCGAACGCGCGGGACGCGTGCGCCGTCGTCTGCGTGTTTCGATTCCTACGCGGACGCCTCGTAGCCGGCGTCCTCGATGGCGGCCACGACGGCGTCCACGTCGACGTCGCCCTCGACGGTCGCGGTGCCCGCCTCGTGGTCCGCGCTCGCCGACTCGACGCCCGGGAGCTCCCCGAGCGCGTCGGTCACGTTGTCCTCACAGCCCGTACACGACATGCCGTCGACGTCTATCGTCGTCATACTCGCCGGTTGGCGCCGCGGGCACAACTGCCTTTCCGTCGCCCCCGTCGCCGACCGGTTCCCCGGTCTCCTTTTGCCCGCGCCGGCCGAACGGGCGGCCATGCGCACCCTCGACGAGACGGACCGCGAGATCATCCGGCTCCTCATGGCGGACGCGAGGCGGCCGTACAGCGACATCGCCGAGCGGGTCGACCTGTCGGCGCCCGCCGTGTCGGACCGGGTCGACCGCCTCCGCGAGGTGGGCGTGATCGAGGGGTTCACGCTCCGTATCGACGGGGACGCGCTCTCGAACGGGCGGACCGTCCTCGCGACGCTCTCGGTCGCCCCCGGGGACGCGGACCGCGTCCACGAGGCGGTCGCGAGCCACGAGCGCGTCGAACACGCGTTCCTCACCGCCGACGGCGAGGTGACGGTCTCCGCGCGGGTCGAGACGGGGACGGCCCGCGGCCTCGTCGACGACGCGGTCGGACTGGACGCGGTCCGCGAGCTGTCGGTGCGACCGATCGACGCCCACGAGTGGTCGCCCGCCGTCGGCGACGCGGACCTCGCGGTCGAGTGCGTCGAGTGCGGTAACACCGTCACCGCCGAGGGCGAGTCCGCCCGCGTCGACGGGACGCTGTACCACTTCTGTTGCGGCTCCTGTCGGGAGAACTTCGAGGCGCGGTTCGACCGGATCGAGGAGGGTGCCTAGCTGCGACGCGGCGCCCCGCGCGTCGGAGAGAGTAACGTACTTGAGTCCCCGCCGGTTAGCCGAACTCGCAGTCCCGTGGTGTAGTGGCCAATCATAATGGCCTTTGGAGCCATTGACGGCGGTTCGAATCCGCCCGGGACTATTTCGCGCCGAACAATCTCGTGAGGCGTAAATATCCTCAGTGGTTCGAACCCAGAGGACGAGTGCAGCGAGTCCTCGCGGTTCGAATCCGCCCGGGACTATTTTGCGCCGAACAATCTCTTGAGGCGTAAATATCCTCAGTGGTTCGAACCCAGAGGACGAGTACAGCGAGTCCTCGCGGTTCGAATCCGCCCGGGACTATTCTGTGAAACCAGCCTTCCGAGCCGCAGGAACCGGAGTTCAGACGTAGCCGACGAGAAACGTCACGACATCACTCCAACGTGACGGCGAACCCCCACTGCGCCGACGACTGCGGCTCCGCGTCGTCGGAGACGACGGAGGCGGTCGTCTCGAAGCGGTACTCGCCGACCGGGAGACAGGCGTCGGTCTGGTCGTGCGTCGCGTACAGGTCGATCGGTCGGCTCCGCGACTCGCCGGGGCCGAGTTCGAAGGTCCGGTACTCCTCGGTCACGGCGACGGTGTCGGTGAGCCGCCAGCAGTCGGGCTCGGCCGGCGCCTCGACCTCGGGTGGAAGGAAGGTGAGCGCCCCCGAGCCGTCGCTGACGTACTCGAAGTGGACGGCCCGCCCCTCGCCGACCCTGACTTGCCCATCGCTCGTGTTCGTGACCGTCGTCCGGAGCCGGGGAGGGTAGTCGGTCGTCGCGGCCTCCCTGACTACCTCCACGTCGAGGTCGACCGGGAGCCCGACGTCGCCGTCGGTCGAGACGAGGCTGACGCCCGGGCCGCCGGTGCCCTCGGGACGGGTGCCGCCGGCGTCGTCTCCGGTGCCGTCTCCGCCGTCGTCCGATCCCGGCAGTTCGTCGTCGCCGTCGGCGTCGTCGTCGCCGTCGTCGGCGTCGTCGTCGCCCTCTCCGGGATCGTCGGACGCACAGCCGGCGAGACAGGCCGCTCCGCTGACCCCGCCCACACCGCGGAGATAGCGCCGTCGCGTCGGACTCATGCCTCGTCCAGGACGCCGCGGCGGATATCCTTGTTGATTGGTAGCATGATCTGTGGCCGACGATCCGGGTGTGTCATTTTTTATCACGTCCCTCGTTACGGGGTGTATGGACCCGACCCGATACCGAGATGCGGTCGCCGCCAACGGACGTAAGCACGGCTTCGACACGGTCGAAGAGGGGGCAAACGGCTTCGAGCAACTGTGGGTAGCGCGGGACGAAGACGACACGATCGGCTCGGTCGCGGTGTTCGCGACCCTCGTCGCGGAGCCGGACGTCGACGCGGAGGCGCTCGTCGCGACCGCCGAGTCGTTCCGCGACGTGCTCGCCGACCGGGTGGACGCCAGCCCGCAGCGGGCCGACGGCGGCAAGAGCCCGACGCCGATCGGGTACGTGACGTTCGCGGTCTCGGACCCGGACGCGTCGCTGCTCGACGCGATGTCCGGGTTCACCGTCGCGCGACGACGCACGAACGTGTTCCCGCTCGTATACGACTGCGAGGCCGAGCGGCTCCACCGCCACGACGTGCCGCGGCTGAAGGGACGAGGCATCTACCGTCGGCAGGCCGAGGACGCCGAGCGGCTCTTCGGCGTGTAGGCGGGCGGTAAAAACGGGTGGTCGACGCGCTCAGACGAGTCGCTGGGCGATCCGCGCCGCGCCGTCCGCGGCCGCGGTCGCGGGGTCGTCCGGGGAGACGACCTCGACGTCGCGGTCGAGCTCCTCGCTCAGGCGCTTCTCGAACTCCTCGGTGAGGCCGGGAATACACGCCATCCCGCCGGTGGCGGCGAGGGGGCGGCCGAGCGCCAGCTGGTACGGCTTCATGTGATCGTTCGCGAGCTCGGGGAGGAACTCGTTGGCGACCACGTCGACGGCCTCGTCGATGTAGCGGTCGATCGGCTCCTGAACGCCGCGGTCGACGGTGAACTCGTGGCTCCCGCCGCCGGGCTGTTGAACCACGTCCGTGAACGGCTCGAAGTCGTACACGTCGCCGTGCTGCTCTTTGTACTCCCGCGCGGTCGTCCGGTCGATGTGGACCCGCCCTTGGGTCTCCTCCTCGACGGCGGCGACGATGCGGCGGTCGACCTCGTTGCCCGTCACCGAGCCGGTCGAGAACGGCGAGAGCTGCTCGCCGCGCCGGTAGGCGCACGCCTCCATCGTCGTCGAGCCGAGGTTCACGGAGATGAACACCTCGTCTATCGCGTCGAGCCCGTCGCCGTAGGCGGGGATCGCCCCGCACAGGGACTCGGGGTAGCTCCGCGTCTCGACCTGACCGATCGACGAGCCCTCGATCACCGATTTGAGGTTCTCGACGCCCGCCTCGTTGTCGATGGTCGGTACCGCGTAGACGACCGCGCTGTCCTCGGGCACGTCGTGGGCGTCCACGACCGCCTCGAAGAAGCGCTCGGCGTCCGCGACGCTGTCGTCGTCCTCGGGGAGTCCCGACCGGAGCATGAAGCGCACCCGGTCCGGGTACTCCACCGCGGCCTCCTCGCCGAACAGCACCTTCTCTTCGCCGGTGATGGCGTCCTCGTAGGTCGCCAGGCAGGTCAACACCGAGTGGCGCTCGCGGCCGCCCCGTCCGTCGGGGATGTCGAGCACCGTTCGAGTGCTACCGAGTTTCACGCCGACCGCTGCCGATTCGTCCGTTTCGTTGATGTCCGTGGATTCGTCGTCGCTCATTGGTCACTCGCACACGAAGCGATCCGGACGATGGAGACGAGACTGATCCGGTGGTCCGCGGGGATGAACGGCCGGTCACGCGCCGGCGTGTCGAACCCCTCGAGGCGGCGCGTCAGCGCCGCGACCGCGTCGTCGCCGACCCAGTCGAGTTCGCCGTAGTAAGACAGCACGTCTCGGGCCCGCACGTGGCCGCCGACGTCGACGAGGTAGCCGAGCCACTCGCCGATCTCGCGTTCCGCGGCGGGCGACGCCGGGATCGCCGTCAGATACGGTCGATCGACCGCGTCGCCGCCGTTCAGCCGCACCCCACGCTGACGCTGGAGCAGCTCCGTGAACGCGGCCGAGCGCGCCGCTTGCTCGGCTCGGTTCCGGTTAGGCTGCCGGAGCGCCCGCTCCCGAGGCGCTCCCGCTCCGTCGGTTCGCGGCGCGTCCGCGATCCGGCGCAGTTCTCGTACGTCGTATCGTCGTGGATTCAGACTCATGTTCCGTCCGTCGTTCGCGTCCGTACCCTCACCGTCACGGCGGGATCATATGATAGTTGGCCCTCAGTTATCACCGATGAGAAACTACGCCCCGCTTCCATCGGCCCACCCGACGAATTCCATCGGCTCACCCGACGATCCGGTTCGCGGCCGCGACGCTGCCCGCCGCGAGGACCGCGCCGGCGACCACGTCGGCGGCCCAGTGGATGCCGAGGAACAGGGTCGCGACGACGATACTCGCCGCTAGCACCGCGGCCACGGGCGTCCACCGCGGGAACTCGTCGCGCGTCGAGACGGCCGCGAGCAGGACCGTCACCGACAGCGCGGTGTGAAGCGACGGGAAGACGTTGGTCGCGGCGTTCACCTGCGAGGTGAGCGTCGTCACGCCGCCGAACCAGTCGAGGAGCAGCGGCTCGACCGTCGCCGCGTCCGGGTCCGCGCCCGGGACCCGCGGGTAGTTTCGCGGCCCGTAGGCGACGATCCCCCCGTAACAGACGATCGCGACCGCGTAGTTGACGGCGTACGCCGCGACCAGCCGCTTCAGCGGACGGAGGTCGTCGGCGAACGCGTACACCGCGACCGGCGCGGCCACCAACACGACGTAGCCGACGACGTACGCCGGCCCGAAGTAGTACACCGCGACCCGCGGGATCGCGTCCTGTACCGCGGCCACGAAGTCGCCCTCGATCGCGTATATCGCCGTCGTCGCGCGGTAGCCGTACTCGAACGAGAACGCCTCCAGCCGCCGTAACAGCCCCTTGTTGATCAGGAGGATGAGCGCGAGCGAGCCGACGTACGGCGCGATCCCGACCGCGCGATCGCGGAGCAGTCCGCGGTCCGCGACGACGGTCCCGATCCGGTCGCGACCGACGCAAAAGAGGAGGACGAGCGCGAACGCGACCAGCGCCGGCCCGGCGACCGCGCCGGCGGTCACGACGAATCCCACGGTCAGCGGGTCACTCCGGTTCGGCCCACGGGAGCGGCTCGGTACACCAGTGACAGAAGTCGAGGTCGGCGTCGGCCTCCTTGCCGCAGTTGGGACACGTCACGTCCGGCGGCTCGCCGTCCTCGCCCGCGACCGCCGCGGTCGGCGATCGCCCGGTGCCGGCCGTCGCGTCGTCGGCGTCCGTGCTCGCGACCCGTCGGCGCATCGCCTCGGCGGCGGCGGCGCGCTCGCGTTCGGCGACGTCCGCCCGCCCGACGAGATACGCGTCGAGCGCGGACAGCGCGGCCAACACCGTGATCGGCAGGGCCACGTCAGTCGGGATCGCGGCCGACACCGCCATGGGGTCCGCGAGCGGGTCGACCGGTTCGACGTCGTACAGCGCGAGCAGCGCGACCGCGCCGCCGACGATGGTCAGGTGCCACAGCAGCGCCCGCCCCCACCGGCGCAGGGAGAGGTGGCCGAGCCCCGGGAACGCCAGCGCGAGCACGGCGGCGAGGACGGGACGCAACTGGTTTCGCATACGGCCGCGTTTCGCTCGGGCGGTACTTAGGCCTGCGGTGTCGCGACGGAGTCCCGTCGTCCGGCCCGCTCGTTGTGCCCGCCCCCGTCGGCGGGGCTGACTCGTCTCGGATAACAACCGTTAATCGCGGCCCCCCCGTCCGCGGCCACATGAGCAGCCAGCGGGCGACCGCGTTCGTCCCGGGTCACGTCACCGCCTTCTTCAGCGCCCACCCCGCCGACGATCCCTCGGTCGCCGGCTCCCGCGGCGCGGGCGTGACGCTGACCGACGGCGTGACCGTCACCGTCTCGGCGGGCGACGCGAGCGACGCCGCGAGCGACGAGACGGGCTCCCGGACGATCGACGGCCGGACCGGGTCGGTCGGCGCGGCCGAGGACGTCCTGGCCGAACTCGACGCGGTCGCCGCCGACGTCGCGGTCGAGACCGACCTCCCGATCGGCGCCGGCTTCGGCGTCTCCGGCGCCGCGGCGCTCGGGGCCGCGCTCGCGGCGAACGCCGCCCTCGACCGCGGCCGGTCGGAGAACGAACTCGTCGGGATCGCACACGCCGCGGAGGTCGGGCGCGGCACCGGCCTCGGCGACGTGGTCGCGCAGGCGCGCGGCGGGGCCCCGATCCGCCTCGAGCCGGGCGCACCGGGGGTCGGCGAGCTGGACGCCGTGCCCGCGGCGGCGCGCGTCGAGTACGTCACGTTCGGTGAGCTGTCCACGGAGGCGGTCCTCGGCGGCGACACGGCCGCGCTCTCCGCGGCCGGCGAGGACGCGCTCGACCGGCTCCGCGCCGACCCGCGGCTCCCGACCGTGATGGCCGCCGCGCGGCGGTTCGCCCGGGAGGCCGACCTGCTCGTGTCCGAGGTCGCCGACGCGCTCGACGCGGTCGACGAGGCGGGCGGCGAGGCCGCGATGGCGATGCTCGGTCGCACCGTCTTCGCGCTCGGCTCCGGGCTCTCGGACGCCGGTTACGAGCCCGAAGTCTGTCGGATCGACGCCGCGGGCGCGCGGCTCGTCGAGCAGTAAGCGACCGGCAACTCTCCTGCCGGTGGCGCGTGCCTCCGAGCGGCCTCCGGCCGCGAGGAGCACGCGCGAGGGAGTCAGTCGCCGGAGCGAAGCGGAGGCGACTGACGAGGCTGGGGAGGCGTGAGGCTGCGGTTGCGGTGCTGTGCGGGATGGGACTCAAAGGGGCAGTCGCGAGGGCGAAGCACGCCGACGAAAGCACCGCAGCGAGTGAGCGGAGCGAACGAGCGAGGCGCGCAACGAGGCGCGCGAGTCCTCGCGACCGGGGCTTTGGAGGTGTTCTCCCCGGCAACAGCCACGTCTCGCCAAGCGGCTGGAGCTATAGCGGCATCTGCCGAGGGTCCGTGATCAGCGACGTATCCCGCGCCCGCCGACGAACAAAGCTTTACCGCGTCGCCCGCCTAGCTCCGGCAAATGGTACTCGACGACCTCGGTACGTCCCTGCGGAGCAGCCTCGACAAGCTCCAGGGGAAGACCACACTCTCCGAGAGCGACGTCGAGGAGATCGTCAAGGAGATCCAGCGATCGCTCCTCTCGGCCGACGTCGACGTCTCCCTCGTCATGGAGCTGTCGGACTCGATCAAGTCCCGCGCGCTCGAAGAGGAGCCGCCGGGCGGCACGACCGCCCGCGACCACGTCCTCCGGATCGTCTACGAGGAGATGGTCGAGCTCGTCGGCGACTCCACCGAACTCCCCTTAGAGAACCAGACCATCCTCCTCGCCGGGCTTCAGGGGTCGGGGAAGACCACCTCGGCCGCGAAGATGGCGTGGTGGTTCTCGAAGAAGGGCCTCCGGCCCGCGGTCGTCCAGACCGACACCTTCCGGCCCGGCGCGTACGACCAGGCGAAACAGATGTGCGAGCGCGCCGAGGTCGACTTCTACGGCGACCCCGACAACGACGACCCGGTCGACATCGCGCGCACCGGCCTCGAAGAGACCGCGGACGCCGACGTTCACATCGTCGACACGGCCGGTCGCCACGCCCTCGAAGACGACCTCATCGACGAGATCGAAGAGATCGAGGGCGTCGTCGACCCCGACCGCTCGCTGCTCGTCTTAGACGCCGCGATCGGGCAGGGCGCGAAAGAGCAGGCCCGCCAGTTCGAGGAGTCGATCGGCATCGAGGGCGTGATGATCACCAAGCTCGACGGGACCGCGAAGGGCGGGGGCGCGCTCACGGCGGTCAACGAGACCGACTCCTCTATCGCCTTCCTCGGCACCGGCGAGACCGTTCAGGACATCGAGCGGTTCGAGCCCTCCGGGTTCATCTCGCGGCTGCTCGGGATGGGCGACCTCAAACAGCTCTCCGAGCGCGTCGAGCGCGCGATGCAGGAGACCCAAGACGAGGACGACGACTGGGACCCCGAGGACATGCTGAAAGGGGAGTTCACCCTGAAGGACATGAAACGGCAGATGGACGCGATGAACAAGATGGGCCCGCTCGACCAGGTGATGGACATGATCCCCGGGCTCGGCGGCGGGATGATGGACGAGCTGCCCGACGACGCGATGGACGTCACCCAAGACCGGATGCGCCGCTTCGAGCGCATCATGGACTCGATGACGGAGGAGGAACTGGAGAACCCCCGCGTCGTCGGCCAGTCCCGCGTCGAGCGCATCGCCCGCGGCTCCGGCACCGACGAGGAGACGGTCCAGCAGCTGCTCGAACAGCACTCGATGATGGAACAGACCATCGGTCAGTTCCAGGGGATGGGCGACGGCGACATGCAGCGCATGATGAAGAAGATGGGCGGCGAGGGCGGCGGCGGCCTCGGCGACATGATGGGCGGCGGCAAGGGGCCGTTCTAACGTCTCGCCGGCCGGCCTGACGACCCCCGCCGACTCTCCGCGCCGACTCTCCGCGCCGACCGCCGCGACCCGGAACCAGGGTCGAGGCGGGGCCGTACGGCAGCGGTGACGGACAGCGCGGTACGGGTGGACGACGGTTCAGACCTTTTATGTTGGCCACCGGGCAAGCACGCCCGATGGGCTCCCGACGGATCCGCGAGTACGACGCCTTAGTCCTCGTCTCGCTCGTCTGGTTCCTCGGGAAGTTCGTCCGCTACCTCTTCCCGCCGCTGTTCGAGTCGATCCAGTTCGCCTACGACGTGAGCAACGCGACCGTCGGAACCGCGTTCACCGGCTTCATGATCGTGTACGCGCTCTTACAGTTCCCGAGCGGCGCGGTCGCGGACCGGGTCGGCCCGGTCCGAGTGATCGTCGCCGGCGCGCTCGTCGCCGGGACGGGGTCGCTCGCGCTCGTCTTCGACGCTCCCTTCGCCGCCCTCGTCGCCGCGATGGTCGTCATCGGGGCGGGCACGGGGGTCCACAAGACCGTCTCGGTGCGGCTGATCGCCCGCGTCTACCCCGCGCGGACCGGACGGATGCTCGGCGCGCACGACACGCTCGGCGCGCTCGGCGGGGTCGCAGCGCCGGCGGTCGTCGCCGCGGTCCTCTCGGCGCCGCCCGCGCTGGCGGCGGTCCTCCCCCGGCTCCCCGGCGCCGACTGGCGCGCGCCGTTCCTGCTCACGGGCGTTCTCGCCGTCTCGCTCGCGGTCGTGACAGGGCTCCGACTTCGCGGCGATACGCGCCTGGGCGGCGCGAGCGACGCCGACGGCGGCGACTCGCCCGGCGCGCGCGAGTACCTCCGGCTGTTCGCGGACCGCCGGTTCTCGGCGTTCGTCCTGGTAACCGTCGCCTTCTCGTTCGCGTACAACGGGACGGTCGCGTTCCTGCCGCTGTACCTCTCGGAGGCGGCCGCGCTCCCCGCGACGACCGCGAGCCTGCTGTACTCCGCGCTGTTCGCGGTCACGTTCGTCCAGCTCGTCTCCGGCGACCTCTCCGACCGCCTCGGCCGCTTCCCGGTCATGGTCGCCGCCCTCGGGCTCGCGACGGCGGCGCTCGCCGGCCTCGTCGCGCTCGCGGGGGCCGGCGCGGTCCCGCTCGGCGCCCTCGTCGTGGCGCTGGGGCTCGGGTCTCACGGCTTCCGCCCGGTCCGCGGCGCCTACCTCGTCGAGGCCCTCCCCGACCGGCTCGCCGGCGGCGGGCTCGGCGTCGTCCGGACGCTCCTCATGGGCGGCGGCGCGCTCGCGCCCGCTGCGGTCGGAATCGTCGCCGACGCGGCCGGGTTCCGGCCGGCGTTCGCGCTGCTCGCGGGGTCGATGGGGCTCGCGGCGGTCGTCGCCGCCGGGCTCTGGGTCACGGAGTGACCGGGGCGGTCGCGCCGCCGAGCGGCCGTCGATCAGGTCTCTTCGTCCGTCTCTCGCAGGATGAAGGGGCCGATCGAGAGGGTCCGCTTCGTCACCGTCGCGATACGGAGGATGTAGGCCAAAAGCAGCGCGAACGGGACGAGCGAGGCCGCGGCGGCGGCCGCGACCCAGACGACGACGGCCTCGACCCCGAAGGCCGTCGTCGCGGGCGCGGCGGCGTCGAAGAAGGCGACCATCCCCGCCGCCACCAGTAGCGCCGGGACCGCGGCCGCGAGCATCCGCCGCGAGAGATCGATCAGCTCCCACTGGAAGTACAGCGTCTTGAAGTGCTCGCGGGCGGGCCCGAACAGCCGCAGCGCCTCGATCAGGTCGTCGAGCGCCGCCGTCGCGGGCTCGTTCAACTCGTCGCCGTGGCGCTCGCGGAGCCGCCGGGCGGCGAACAGCTTCCACGAGTAGTTGAAATCGAGGACGGCTCCGATCACCTCGAACGCGCCGAACCTGGCCCCGTCGAGCTCCGCCGTCGTCCGGGAGGCGTTCTCGACGACGGCGGTCGTCAGATCCTCGACCGCCCCGTCCAGTTCCCCGTCGGCCGGCCCGGAGACGGCCTGGCGGAGGGCGGTCGCTCGCTCGCTCGTCGTCTCGACGAGCGCGCCGAGGAACGTCGCCGGATCCGTCGGACTGACGGGCTCGCCGAGGATCGCGGCCGCGTCCCGCCGGAACTCCATCGCGCCGTCCATGCGCTCGCGCTGGTCCCCGACGGCGCCGAGCTCCTGTGAGAGCACCAGCTGGTTCAGGGTGAGGACGAGCGTGACGCCGGTGATCGTGGCCGTGAGGAGCCCCTGGAACAGCGTGTCCACGGAGTCGCCGCCGCTGACGGCCTCGGCGGCGCCCGGAAGGAGCGCGCCGGCCGCGAGCAGTCCGAGGAAGACGACCGACAGGATCACGGCCGTGACGAGTCGCCTGTCGGCGTCGAGCAGGAGCCACAGGACCGCTCGGTTGCGGTCGGCGCGCTCGCGAAGTCCGTCGTCCGGCGCCCCGCTTTGCCCGGTCATGCCTCCGACTCCCGGCCCGGGATCAAAAAGCCTCTGGAGCCCCCGACCGGGCTCGCGTCAGTCGAGCGGTTCCGGCTCGAACGCCTCGGCGTCGAACTCGTGGTCTCGGAGCCGGTCGGCGTCGACCGCCCGCAGCACGGACTCGTCCGTAGCCTCGAGGACGACCGGCGGCGCGACGCCCGCCTCGGCCGCCTCGATCCACCGGCCGACGCAGAGACACCAGCGGTCGCCGGGCGTCAGGCCGGGGAAGTCGAACTCGGGAC
Source organism: Halorubrum ejinorense (assembly GCF_055389685.1). Classification (NCBI taxonomy): domain Archaea; kingdom Methanobacteriati; phylum Methanobacteriota; class Halobacteria; order Halobacteriales; family Haloferacaceae; genus Halorubrum; species Halorubrum ejinorense. The sequence goes on along the minus strand of NZ_AP043777.1, from coordinate 2,977,485 downwards.
GCGGCGTGATCAGGTCGTTGCCGCGGTCGCGGCTGTACCGGAGGAACTCGGCCGTGACGACCGCACAGAGCGTGTGCTCGCCCACGTCGCCGTCGACGTCGCGGCAGTGGCCGTCGCGGAGGTAGCCGGTGGTCGGATCTCGGCCGCAGGGTTCGAGGTCGCCGCCGAGGACGTTGCGGTCGTCGCGGTCGTCGCGGTCGCCGGGACCGCGGTTCGGGTCGTCGGGAGACACGTCGATCCGTCGGGCCGCAGGCGACTTGTGGCTGACGGCGGTCGCGACCTCCTCTCCCGAGACGCGGGCGAAGTCGGACCGCCGTCGCCCGCCGGGACGCCGCCGGACGATATAAGCGGCGGGCGACCGAACTCCGGACAGATGAGCCGGAACGACGAGGTCGCGACCCGGTTGGAGGAGTTCGCCGACCTGCTGGAGGCGACCGATGTCGAGTACAAGCCGACCGCCTACCGCCGAGCGGCCGAGAACGTCCGCGACCACCCCGCGCCGATCGAGGGGCTCGCGGCCGACGGCGAGGAGGCGGTCGCCGAGATCGACCGCGTCGGCGACGCCATCGCCGCGAAGATCGTCGAGTACGTCGAGACGGGGACGATCGAGGAGCTGGAGGAGCTCCGCGAGGAGCTGCCGGTCGACATGGCCGGCCTGACCGCGGTCGAGGGCGTCGGTCCGAAGACGGTCGGGACGCTGTACGACGCGCTCGGGATCGCCGACCTCGACGAACTGGAGGCCGGCGCGGAGGCGGGCGAGATACGGGAGGTGTCCGGGTTCGGCGCCAAGACGGAACAGAACATCCTCGACAACATTCCGTTCGCCCGCGAGTCCCGCGAGCGGACCCGCCTCGGCGACGCCCGCCCGGTCGCGGACGACGCGCTCGCGTACCTCGGCGACCGCGACGACGTCCAGTCGGTCGAGGTGTGCGGGTCGATCCGCCGCTGGAAGGCCACCATCGGCGACGTCGACGTCCTCGTCGCCAGCGACGAGCGCGAGCCGATCGTCGAGGCGTTCACCGAATGGCCGGCCGCGGACGCGACGATCGAGGCCGGCACCGGGAAGGCGAGCGTCCGCGCGAACGGCACCCGCGTCGACCTCCGGATCGTCGACCCCGACGAGTTCGGCGCCGCGCTCCAGTACTTCACCGGCTCGCGCGCCCACAACGTGACCGTCCGAAACCGGGCGATCGACCGCGGGCTGAAGCTGAACGAGTACGGGCTCTTCGACGTGAGCGACGTCGAGGAGGCGGCCGACGACGCCGACGGTGCCGACGCCGAGGGCGGAGGTGACGCCGAGGACGAGACCGCGGACGCCGAGGACGCCACCGCGACGCGGGCGGGCGACCGCGTCGCCGGGGAGACGGAGGACGGGGTCTACCGCGCGCTCGATCTGGACCCGATCCCGCCCGAACTGCGCGAGGACCGCGGCGAGGTCCACGCCGCCGCCGAGGGGCGCCTCCCGGTCCTCGTCGAACCGGGCGACCTGCGCGGCGACCTCCACACCCACACCGACTGGTCGGACGGCGGCTTCTCGATCGCGGAGATGGCGACGGCGGCCGCCGACCGCGGCTACGACTACCACGTCGTCACCGACCACGCGACCGGGCCGGGGATGGTCGGCGGGGTCGGCCTCGACGAGGACGACATCGAGGAGCAGGCGGCGGCGATCGCGGCGGCGGCCGAGGACGTCGACATCCCGATCTTCCACGGGATCGAGGCCAACATCGACGCCGACGGGGCGCTCTCGACCGATCCCGAGACGCTCGCGGCCCTCGATCTGGTCGTGGCGTCGCCCCACGCCGCGCTCGGACAGGACGCCGACGCGGCCACGGAGCGGCTGGTCCGGGCGGTCGAACACCCGCACGTCGACATTCTCGGCCACCCGACCGGTCGCCTGATCAACGAGCGACCCGGCCTCGACCCGGACGTCGAGGCGGTCGTCGAGGCCGCCGCGGCGAACGGCGTCGCGATCGAGGTGAACGCGAACCCCGCCCGGCTCGACGCGGACGGCGAGTTCGTCCGGGCCGCCGTCGAGGCGGGCGCGACGATCGCCGTGAACACCGACGCGCACGCCCCCCGCGAACTCGATAACGCCCGGTACGGCGTCCACACAGCGCGGCGCGGCTGGGCCGAGGCAGCAGACGTGCTCAACGCGCGCTCGCTCAACGGCCTCCGGTCGTTCCTGCTCGAATGACGGAGGGGGACGGCGGCGATTCGCTCGACGGCTCGGGGCCCTCCGTCGGGGAGCGGCCGCCGGTCCTGATCGACGTCATGTGCGGCAAGCTCGCCACCTACCTCCGGCTGTGCGGGTACGACGCCGCGTACGCGCTCGACCGCGGGGTCGAGGCCGACGACCGGCTCCTCTCGCTCGCGGCCGCCGAGGGACGAGTGCTCGTCACCCGCGACCGCGACCTCGCGGCTCGGGCTCCCGCCGCCGACCCCGCGGTCGACTCGGTCCTCCTCGCCGAACGCGACGTGCTCGATCAGCTCCGCGAGCTCGACGCGGCCGGCTTCCCCGCCGAACTCGCCGACGAGCCGACCCGGTGCGGGGCGTGTAACGGGCCCGTCGAGCGCGTCGCGTCGACCGCGAACGAGAGCGACGACGACCCCGTCGCTCCCGCCGACCGCCCCGACTACGTCCCCGACGAGGTGGGAGCGGCCCGGCCTGGGTGGCGCTGTACGGACTGCGGGCAGTGGTTCTGGAAGGGCGGCCACTGGGACGACGTGGCGGCCCGGCTGGACCGCGTCTGAACCGGGCCGAGCGTAACCGGTTTGCCCGCCCGCCGCCTACGCCTCGCCAATGGAACGCGAACGGGCAGTCGACCGATTAGAGTCGCTCGTCGACCGCGTCGCGGGCGAGCCGATGCCGGTGCCCGTCCGCGAGGTGTGGGCGTTCGGCGACGTGGCGCTCGGGCTGGACCCGGTCGAGCGCCTCGACGTCTACCTCACCAAAGACGTGATCATGGGCGGCGACGCCGACGCGGCCGCCGAGTTCGCGGCCGAGTACGGCGTCCAAGGCGTCGGCACCACGGTCGACGCCGAGTGGGCGGCGGCGAACCCGGACCAGGTCCGGACGAGCGACAACGGGTACGCCGCCCCCGAGAAGTGTCTCGCGGCCGAGCTCGTCGCCGACGACGAGCCGATCCACCTCGAAGTGTGTAACGCGAGCTTCGAGGACAACGTCCGCCAGCGGCTGAAGGGCGCGCTCGCCCGCGACGCCTACGAGGAGGTGCTCGACCCCCGCGGCGTCTGCCTGTGGGTCGACGGCACGCGCGACGACGAGGCGTTCGAGCGCCTCCGCGAGGCCTCCCTCGCGATGCCGACGCTGCCCGCCGCGCTCGGAATGCTCGGCGCCGACGAGGACGCGGCGAACGAGGCCGCGGACGTGCTCAAACGGCAGCGGGCCGAGCAGGAGGGCGCGTCCGTCCGCGGCGACATGGTGTAAGCCGGCGACGGCAGCCCCCACGCCGTTCAGCGACGCTCGCTCGCGTCCCTGACTCGCCCCACCGTCACGTCGAACGGGACGTACTCGACGCGCTCGTACTCGCCGGCGTCGATGGCGTCGACCACCTCCCGGCCCATCTCGCGCCAGCGCCCGCGGAGGTCGTCGTAGGCCGCCTCGGAGGTCGCGGCCACCAGCTCCGCCCGGTGGTCGGCCAGTCCCGCGCCGGACGCCTTCCGGGCCGCGGATCGGAGCGCCGGCTCGTCGTACGGGGGTTCGGTCCGCTTCTCGTGGACGTAGCGCCGAGTGCGGAGGTCCGTGACCCCCGCCGCCTCGAACGCCTCGCGGACGCGGTCGCCGAGCGCCACGTCCGTGCCGACGCCGTCGACGTACGCCTCGCGGGCCTCGCGCTCTAACCGCTCCTCGGCGACGACCGTCGAGGCCACCCGCACGTCGGCGTTGTCCGGTTCGACCGCGGCGACGAGGTCCGAGGAGACCCGGCCGAGCTCTCGGACCGCCGCGGTCGGGTCGGGGAGGTTGATGAGGAGGGCCTGACAGACGGCCAGATCGACCGCCCCGTCCGCGACGGGGAGCCGCGTCGCGTCCCCCGCGAGGTAGCCGATCCGGTCGTCGCTCTCCTCGCGGGCGACCGCCAGCAGGTCGCGGTCCGCGTCGACGCCGACGACCGACGCGTCGGAGCCGCTTTCCCCTCCGCTCGCCTCCGCGGCCAGCACGCGGGTCAGCTCGCCCGTCCCGCAGCCGACGTCGAGGACGCGCTCGCGGCTCGGCAGCCGGAGGTCGGCGAGGGCGTCGCGACCGTCATCCCACATCCCGCGGCGGGTGTGCTCGAGGTACTCGGCGGAGAAGCGTCGCACGGGCCCGCTTCGCGGGGGGCGAAAATAAACGTCCGGAGATCGGTCGCCGACGGTCACGACCGGCTCAGTCGTCGTCGCCGCTCCCGAAGCCGAGCAGGTCGGCGGCGAGGACGGCGGTCACGCCGGCGCAGTAGCCGAGGAACGCGCTCGTCAGTCCCACCGCGGCGAAGCTCAGCGTCACGTCGCCGATGGCCGGGTCGCCGCCGTTGACGCCGGGGACGCCGACCGCCGTCCCGACGAGAACGAGCCCGCCGAGGACCACCGCCGGCACGACGCCGACGGCCAGACACGCCGGTCCCCCGCAGCGGGCGTAGGCCCCGGCGGCCGCCAGCGGCGCCGGCGCGTAGAACACGAGCAGCGGCAGCAGTCGGTCGGTGAGCGCGGTCGCCGCCGTCACGTCGGCCGACTCGGCGGCGAACGCGACGAGGTGGCCGAGCGCCACGACGGCGGCGAACCCGATCACCAGCCAGACCCCGAGCCCGCGTCGGCGTCCGACCAGCAGCGCCTTCGTGGTGGGCATGACCGTGGATCGCTCAGCGCGATACTTAAATCCGCGTCGGACGCACGACAGCCGTTCCGCCGCGGTCGTCGGCCGATTCGCCCGTCTCACGCCTCGACACCTCTCGTCTCGATCGTCTCAGTCCTGACGGAGGTCGCGCACTCGGTCGATGTTCCACGCGAAGCTCTTGCCGTCCTCCGTCGGCGTCTCTAACGCGAGCGGCACGTCCGCCAGCCCGGGGTGGTTGAGGAAGCGCTCCATCCCCGCCTCGCCGATGTGGCCCTCGCCGATGTGGGCGTGTTCGTCCTTATTGGTGCCGCAGGCGTGTTTCGAGTCGTTGAGGTGAACGTACCGGAGGTGTTCGAGGCCGATCACGTCGTCGAACTCGGCGATCGTCTCGTCGACCGCTTCCGGCGTCGAGAGGTCGTAGCCCGCGGCGAAGGCGTGGGCCGTGTCGAGACAGACGTCGATGTCGGTCTCGGTGCGGTCGATGACGCCCGCGAGGTGTTCGAACTCGCCGCCGAGCTTCGTCCCCGCGCCCGCGTCGCTCTCGACGAGGATCGTGACGCCGTCCGGGACGTCGACGTCGTCGATCACCGAGGCGGCGTTGTCGAGACCGCCCTCGACGCCCGCGCCGGTGTGGGCTCCGAGGTGGACGTTCACGTAGGGGATGTTCAGCTTCGCGGCCGCGTCGACCTCCTTTTGCATCGCGTCGAGCGACTTCTCGCGGAGCCCCTCCTTCGGCGTACAGAGGTTCACGAGGTAGGAGGTGTGGATCACCCACGGGCCCTCCAGGTCGCGTTCGGTGCCGTCGCGGAATCGCTCGGCCTCCTCGTCGCCGATGTTCGGGTCCTGCCACACCTGCGGCGAATGGGTGAATATCTGTCCGCAGTTGCCGCCGACATCCACCTGGTTCGCCACGGCGTTGTCGACGCCGCCGGCGATGGAGACGTGCGCTCCGACCTTGAGGCTCATACCCTTCACACGCGTGCGGTCGAAAAAGCCCCTTCGGAAGCGGGCGGTGGCGCGTCACCGACGACCTCCGCCGCTACGCTCTGGAGTCCCCGGGCCGCGTCCGCACCCAGCCGTCGTCGCGGTACTTCGTCTCGACCAACTCCTCGGCCCGGTCCAGCTCCGCGTCCGTCCACGACCCGTCGAGGTCCACGGTCGCGTCGGGTGCGGTGCCCGCCCAGTCGGCCAGCGCGGACTCCAGCGCCGCCACCGCGTCCGCGCGGTCGACGTCGGTGAGCTCGTCGATCCCCACGACGCGCTCGCCGAACGCCTCGGCTGTCACCGGCGGGTCCGCGAAGGTCGCGAGGTGGCGCACCGCGTCGACCGCGAAGGTCAGCGAGCCGTGTTGAACGACCGCGTCGCGTTTGCGGTACTGCGCGTTGCCGGCGATCTTCCGCCGCTTTTCGCCGCCGGGGCCCGCGGCGACCACGTCGTGTGCCGGGTGGAGTTCGCGGAGGTAGCAGGCCGGGTGGTACAGCTCCGGGACCGACTCCTCGACGTAGTCCGCGTCGACGCCGAGTCGGTCGAACGCGTCGAGGATCGGTTCACACAGCAGGTGGTAACAGTCGAGCAGTTCGCCCGGCACCGTCTCCGCGGGGACCGCGATCGAGTACGCGATGTCGCCGTGCGCGTCGTGATAGATCCCGCCGCCGCCGGTCTGTCGGCGCGTGACGTCGATCTCCTCGCGATCGCAAAACTCCCATCCGACGGTCTCCGGGTCCTGATGGCGGCCGAGGGTCAGACAGCTCGGGTCCCAGCGATAGGTCCGGAGCGTCGCGGGGCCCCCGTCCGCGGCGGTCTCGGCGGCCGCCTCGTCTAACGCCATCTGCGTCGGTCCCGGTCGCTGCTCTTCGCGAATCAGCCGCCAGTCGACGGCGGGCGCGGTCATACCGGCAGGTCGGGCGCTTCGCCGAAAGCGGTTGCGCTCGGCGTCGGTCCCCGCCACGTTTCGGATTTGATATCGCGGTATCCACTATACGCACGCTCCGTCGAACGCGCGTCCCTTTTAGGAATCGCCGGAGTAGGGGCGCGTATGGTTCGAAACGTGGCGAGCGACATGGCGGCGCTCGAGCCCGAGGACTTCTACCTCCTCTCGGGCGTCGAGCAGGGGATGCGGTTCTCGGAGTGGGTCCGCCGCGACAAGATCCCGGACTACGCCGACCTGACGCGGGAGGAGGTCGACTATCGGATCGACCGCTGTCTCGACCGCGAGCTGATCGAGCGGAAGACGATCCAGTACGAGGGGTACCAGCTCACATTCGAGGGATACGACGCCCTCGCGCTCCGGACCTTCGCCGAGCGCGAGACGATAGACGGCGTCGGGTCGCCCCTGGGGCTCGGCAAGGAGGGCGACGTGTACGAGGCGCAGTCGTTCAGACCGCTCGCCTTGAAGTACCACCGCGAGGGGTACACCAACTTCCGCGAGGTGAACCGCGAACGCGAGTACACCGCCGACCGGGACCACGTCTCGTGGCTGTACACCGCGCGCAAGGCGGCCGAACGCGAGTACGAGGCGATGGAGGCGATGTACCCCGACGTGAGCGTGCCGCGACCGGTCGATCACAACCGGCACGCCATCGTGATGGAGAAGTTCGCCGGCGTGGAACTCGCGCGCGCGAAGCTCGACCCGGAGCAGGCGGTCGGCGTCCTCGACCTGATCCTCCGGGAGCTGGCGACCGCCCACGACCTCGGCTGGGTCCACGCGGACGTCTCCGAGCACAACGTCGCCGTCGCCGAGAGCGGCGTGACGATATTCGACTGGCCCCAGGCGGTGCCCGTCGACCACGAGAACGCTCGGGAGTTCCTCGAACGCGACGTCGAGAACCTCCTCCGCTACTTCGGCCGAAAATACCCCCACGAAGTGCCGAGAGACGTCGATACCGACGGAATCGCGGCCGCTATCGCCGACGGCTCGTTCGAGAGCGTTCGGTCGTTCGGCGCGGAATAAATCACATGGCGCGATACGAAATCTCGTCTCGGGCGTGATCCGCGGTTCTCCCTCGCTGCGGTCACGAAGGGTTCTCGCCGCCGTCGCGGTGCGCCTGCGCCGCGCGCTCCGCTCTGGGCCTCCCCTCAGGTTTTAGGGTCGCCTAACATTCGAAACCGTCTTAATTCTTTAGGCAGGCCTAAATCGTATGGAACGAGACGCGGACCGACCCGCCGGCACGCGACGCGACGCGATTAGATATTGCGGCGCCGTCGCCGGCGCCGGACTGCTCGCCGGATGTAGCGGCACCGAGTCGGCGCCGGACGGCTCCGACTCCGCGGAGGGAGACGGCTCCGTGGACGACGGCTCAGGCGGAGACGACTCGCCGAGCGAGAGCGACGCGGACTCGTACACGGCCGAGATGGCGCCGGTCGGCGAGGTCACCTTCGATTCGGTCCCGGAGGACGTCATGGTGTACAGTCTGCTGTACGCCGACCTGGCGGTGGCGCTCGGGCACGGCGACGCGGTCAACTCGCTCGGGTTCGACGCCGAGGCGGGCGGGAACACGCTGGACGCCTACTACGCGGACCTCGACGGCGTCTCCTTCGACCGCGAGGGACTGACGCAGCTCAACTCCGGGTCCGGCGGCGGCATCTCCGTCGACCGCGAACTGCTGTACGAACTCGACTCCGACCTCCACCTCGCCGACCCCTGCCTGTTCGCGTCGTTCGACGGGTGGAGCGAGGACGAGGTGGCCGACGTCCGCGACCGCGTCGCGCCGTGGTTCGGGAACGTCTACAGCCGCCGTCACTCCGAGCCGCCCGAGGCCTGTCGCGACGACTACGCGTACTACACCCTCCCGGAGATCGGCGAACGCGTCGCCGCCGCGTTCCGCGAGTCGGAACGCTTCGCGCAGCTCGACGCCGTTCGGCGGGACCTGATCGAGACGATCCGGAGCGATCTTCCGCCGGAGTCGGAGCGCCCGACGGTAGCCGCGCTCATCTACATGGACGGGACCTACTACCCCTCCCGGACCGACGGGCCGGGGTTCGCGAACGCGCACGTGCGGCCGTTCGACGTTCCGGACGCGTTCGCGGGCGACGACGTCACCTACGAGACGGCCTACGACCACGAGCAGCTACTGGAAGTCGACCCCGACGTCGTACTCCACCAGTACGGGATCGCCTCCTACTACGACGTGGGCGCGACCCGCGAGGATCTGGCCGACCACCCGGTCGCGGGCGAGCTTTCGGCGGTCGCGAACGACCGTTTCTACCCCTCCGGGGACCCCGTTCAGGGGCCGATCATGAACCTGTTCCAGCTGGAGATGACCGCGAAGCAGCTGTTCCCCGACCGGTTCGGCGCGTGGCCGGGCTACGAACACGGCGACGACTACCCCGAGATACCGGCCGACGAGCGCCTGTTCGACCGCGACGCGGTCGCTTCGATCGTCACCGGAGGGGCGGAATGAGCGACGCCGCCGATCGCGACGTGGTCGTGGTCGGCGGCGGCCCCGCCGGCTGTGCGGCCGCGGTGTTCGCCGCCCGCGACGGCCTCGACGTCGCCGTCTTCGACCGCGGTCGGTCGTCGCTCGCGCGCTGTGCGCACTTAGAGAACTACCCGGGCTTCCCGGCCGGCATCGACGTCGGGACGCTCGCCGACCTCATGCGCGCGCAGGCCGAGCGCGCGGGCTGCGCGGTCGTCGTGGACCTCGTCGAGTCCGTCGAGCGGTCGGAGGCCGACGGCGAGCGGTCGGGCGTCGACACCGACGGACGCGAGGCCGAGGGGTTCGTCGTCACGCCGCAGGAGGGGGCTCCGGTCACCGCCCGCCGGGTGATCGCGGCGACCCGCTACGACGGCGAGTACCTGCGCGGGCTCGGCGACGACGACGCGATGTTCGAGGTCCACGACCACGCCGGCGAGACCCACGAACACTTCGACCGCGAGTACGCCGACCGCGACGGGACGACCCCGGTGGACGGGCTCTACGTCGCCTCGCCGTCCGACGCCGACCGACAGGCGATAACCGCGGCGGGGCGAGGGGCCCGAGTCGGCAAACGGGTCGTCGCGGACGCGCGGGTCGACGACGGCTGGTGGCCGGCGGCGGCCGAGCGCGTCGACTGGGTCCGCCGCGACGCGGAACTCGACGACGAGTGGGCGGACCGCGACCGCTGGGCCGAGTGGTTCGACGCCGAGCACGCGGACGGACCGGTCGACCCGGACTCGGAGCGGTTCGCGCGGGTCCGCGAGGCCGCCGTCGACGCCGCGCGCTCCGCGTACGTCGACGCCGACGAGGAGGAGGCCCGCGCGGCGGCGGGACACCGCGCGCTCGCCGCCCACCTCGACCCGGAAGCGGTCGTCGACGCGCACGGGACCGACGCGCTGCTCGACGCGATGGACGACGAGGCGGTGGCGACGTACGCGGCCGGCGACGGACCGAACGCCGGGCCGGTCGAGGAGGGAACGCGATGAGCCGCGACGGACCGACGGCCGGCGGCGACGGACGGACGATCGGCGGTGGGGTCGCGGGCGGCCGAGCGGCGGCCGACGGCCGGCTCGGGTGGCTGTTCGATCCCCGCCTCCTGACGGTCGCGGCCGGGAGCCTCGCCCTCGTCGTCCTCGCGGGGCTCGTTCAGGTGAGCTTCGGGGCGTACTCGATGACGGTGGGGCAGGCGTGGCGAGCGGTCCTCGACCCCGCGGTGCTGCTCGACCCGCGGTGGCTGCTCAACTTCCTCGCCGGCGAGGAGCTCATGCGGGCGATCACGGGGTTCCGGGGCGAGCTGCCGGAGCTCGGGCGCGAGACGCTCGTCGTCTGGAGCATCCGCCTGCCGCGGGTCCTCGTCGGCGTCATCGTCGGGATGAACCTCGCCGTCTCCGGAGCCATCCTCCAGGCGGTGACGCGGAACGAACTGGCGAGCCCGTTCATCCTCGGCGTCTCCTCCGGGGCGGGGCTGATGATCCTCCTCACGCTCGTCGTCTTCGGCGGGCTCTCGGCGTTCCTCCCGGTCATCGCGGCGCTGGGCGGCGCGGTCGCGTTCCTGATCGTGTACGCCATCGCGTGGAAGAACGGGACGAGTCCGGTCCGACTCGTCCTCGCTGGCGTCATCGTCGGCACCGTCTTCAGCAGCCTCCAGACGGGGCTGTTCTTCTTCGCCGACGACATCGGCGTCGTCCAGTCGGCGATCCAGTGGACGACCGGATCGCTGACGGGGACCGACTGGGAGCAGGTGCGGATGGCCCTCCCGTGGACGCTCGTCGCGCTCACGCTGTCGCTCGCGGGCTCGCGGCAGCTGAACCTCCTCCTCCTCGGCGAACAGACGGCGAAGTCGCTGGGGATGTCGATCGAGCGAGTGCGGTTCGGACTCTCCGGCGTCGCCGTGCTGGCGGCGGCCGCCAGCATCGCGGTGGCGGGCATCGTCAGCTTCGTCGGGCTCATCGTCCCCCACGTGGTCCGGAACCTCGTCGGCAGCGACTACAAGCGCGTGATCGTCGGCTGCCTGTTCGTCGGCCCGGCGCTGATGGTCGGCGCCGACGTGGGGGCGCGGCTCGGGATGAGCGTGCTGACCGGTGCGGACTCGCAGATCCCGGTGGGGATCGTCACCGGACTGGTCGGCGGGCCGTACTTCCTGTACCTGATGCGGCGACGACAGAACGTGGGTGACCTCTGAATGTCCATCGAACGCGCGAACGCGACGGAGCGGGACGAATCGGGCGACCCGAACGAGACCGAGGGACGGCACGGAACCGACGCCGCGGACTCCGACGCGAGCGACCTCGACGGCGAGGACCTCGTGCTGGGCTATCCGACGGCCCCCGAACCCGTGATCGACGGCGAGTCGATCGCGGCCGAACCCGGCGCGGTGACGGCGCTCGTCGGTCCGAACGGCTCGGGCAAGAGCACCCTCCTGAAGGGGCTCGCGAACCAGCTCGCGCCGGAGGACGGCTCCGTGCTGCTCGACGGCCGAGACGTTCACTCGATGGAGACGAAGGCGCTCGCCCGGAAGCTCGGGCTGCTCTCACAGGAGAGCACGTCGCCGGACAGCATCACCGTCGAGGACCTGGTGTACCACGGGCGCTACCCGCACCGCGGGTTCTTCGAGCGGACGACGGAGGCGGACGCCCGCGCGGTCGAGCGCGCGATCGAACTGGCGGGCTGTGGCCACCTCCGGGACCGCGAGGTCGGGAGCCTGAGCGGCGGGCAAAAGCAGTTGGCCTGGATCGCGCTGGTGTTGGCACAGGACACCGACGTGCTCCTGCTCGACGAGCCGACGACGTTCCTCGATTTACACCACCAGATGGAGGTGATGGAGATAATCGAGACGCTGCGTTCGGAGAGCGAGGTCACCGTCGTCGTCGTGCTCCACGACATCGAACAGGCCGCCCGCCTCGCCGACCGGATGGTCGCGCTCAAGGACGGCGAGATCCGAGCGCGCGGCCCCCCGGAGGAGGTCGTCACGGAGGACCTGCTCTCGGAGGTGTTCCGCGTCGACGCCGACGTCGTCGACACCGACCGCGGTCCCCGGGTCACGCCGCTGCGAGCCAGACACGAGGAGTGAGCCGACTCGTCGTCCCGGAGCGCCTCGGGTCGCCGCCCACTGTTTTAGGTGGGCCTAAAGATCGGAGCGGTTAAGTTGTTTTAGGCTAGCCAAAAAATATGCCCAACGACGAAGCATCCCCGGAGTCGACTCGCAGAGCGTTCGCGAAGTACGGCGGCGCGGTCGCCCTCGGCGGCCTCCTCGCCGGTTGTACCGGCGGCGCCGAGTCCGACTCGCCCGCCGGCGACGCGGACGGCTCCGGATCGACCGACGACGGCTCGGCCGGATCGTCGGACGAGTCGGACGACGCCGACGACGGGAGCTACACGGCGTCCATCTCGCCGACGGGCGAGGTGACGTTCGAGTCGCCGCCGGAGACGGTGTTCACGCGGCTCACCCACCACGCGGGCATGGCGTTCGCGCTGGGGCGGGGAGACGACGTCACCGCGCTCCACGCGCCGGACTACTACGACGGGCTCTGGAACCAGTTCGTCGAGCGGCTCCCGGGCGTCTCGCTCGACTGGTCGGGCCTGTACTCCTCGTGGCAGCCGGACAAAGAGAAGCTGTACGAACTCGACAGCGACCTCCACCTCGCGGACCCGGCGTGGATCACCCGGCAGGACGCGTGGAGCCGAGAGGACATCGACGAGATCGCCGAGCGCGTCTCGCCGTGGTTCGGCAACTCGCTGTCCGACCGCCGTCAGGAGCCGACGGGCGAGTGGGCCGACGGCTACCAGTACTACGGCCTGTGGGAGCAGTTCGAGATCGTCGCCGAGGCGTTCCGGGAGCGCGAGCGCTACGAGGCGCTCGCCGAGGTCCGAGACGGACTCCTCTCGACTATCGAGGACGGCCTCCCGCCGGAGTCGGAGCGCCCGACCGCGATCATGGTCGCCGCCGCCGACATCGAGCAGATCTACGCGTACACGCTGAGCAACCCCGGATTCCTCACGTCGCACACGCGTCCGCTCGGGCCGCGCGACGCCTTCGAGGGGAGCGTCGACTCCGGCACGGTCGTCGACTTCGAGACGATACTCGAGGCCGACCCCGACGTCATCCTCTACCTCGGCGGCTTCGAACCGGGAACGGACATGGCCGGCCGGCGGGCCGCCTTCGAGGAGGACCCGGTCGGCTCGGAGGTCACCGCGGTGAAAAACGACCGCATCCACCCGCAGGGCGCCCGATATCAGGGACCGATCCTCAACCTCTTTCAGCTGGAGATGACGGCGAAGCAGCTGTATCCCGAGGAGTTCGGCGCGTGGCCCCGCTACGAGGAGGGTCCGTACCCGGAGATCCCGGAGGACGAGCAACTGTTCGACCGCGAGCGGGTCGCGGACGTCATCAACGGGGGCCCGTAGATGCGCGCCCGCGAGTGGACCGTCGCGGCGACGTACGGCGACCCGACCGACTACGACGTGCCCGCGCTGCCGACGTGGCGCGTCGAGCGCGGCGGGAACGGCGACCTCGCGTTCGCGGCGACCGACCGCGACGAGCCGTTCATCGCGGCCGAGCGACCGGTTCGGGTGCGCCGGTGACCGGCGCGGGACGGGCCGTTCGGACGCCGCGGTCGAGCGCCTCCCGCGACCGAAGTCACTACTTCGGCGCGCCCGTGCCGACGGGTATGGACCAGACCGAAATTCGGGCGGTCGACAGCCGCCCACACCGGGTGTTCGGCCGATGACCGACGACGCGACCGCAGCGCGCGACGTGGCCGTCGTCGGCGGGGGCGTCGCCGGGCTCTCCGCGGCCGTCTTCACGGCCCGACAGGGGCTCGACACCCTCGTCGTCGACCCGGGCGAGTCGATCCTCCGGCGCAACGCGCGCCTCGAGAACTTCCCCGGGTTCCCGCTCGGGGTGAACCCGCGCCGGCTCCTCGACCTCCTCGGCGAACAGGCCGAGACCGCCGGCGCGGACCGACTCGACGCGCGGGCCACCCGGGTCGGGACGGTCGGCGCGGTCGACGACCCCGCGGCGGCCGACCCCGACCCGGCGGCGAGCGCGCGGTCCGACGCCGCCGCCGACGGCGCGCGGTTCGTCGTCGAGACCGACACCGCCGACCCGGTGCGGGCGCGGTACGTCGTCGCGGCCACGAAGAACGAGGTCGGCTACCTGGAGGGGATCGACGGCGTCGGGGTCGTCGACCGCGGGAAGTCGTACGTCGACGTCGACGAGCGCGGCCGGACCGGCGTCGACGGCCTGTACGCGGCGGGGCGGCTCGCGGAGAAGCCCCACCAGGCCGCGGTGTGCGCCGGCCACGGCGCCGAGGTCGCGGTCACGCTGTTGGAGGACGACGACGCCGCCTTCTACCACGACTGGGTGGCGCCGGAGGGGTACTTCACCGACCGCGGCCGCGAGGTGCCGCCCGGCTGCGAGGAGATCGACGCCGACGAGCGCCGCGAGCGCGAGTCGACCGCGCTCGACGCGACCCGCGACCGATTCGCCGAGCCGCACCCGGACCCGCAGGAGACGCACCCGAGCCTCGAGGAATGACCGACCCGACGACAGAAATCGACCCGTGATCGGAACCACTCTCCGCGAGATCGCGGACCACATCGAATCGCTCGCGGCCGCGGACGGCGAGTTCTCGCTCGTCTGCGCCCGGTACGGTGACCGCCCGGTTCCGGCCGCGGGGCTGCGGTTCGACAGCCGCGAGACGGCCCGTGCGGCCGCCCGCGCGACGGAACAGTACCGCGACGCGCTCCGGCGGTACGACCCGGAGCTCCCCTTCTACGACGTCGTCGTCAGACAGGAGTTCGCCGAACCCCAGTCGCGTCCGACGGGGCGAGACGACGGATCCCCGCCGGCAGTGCCCGAGGACGGCGGACCGCTGTTCGCGCCCGACGAAGCCGAGCCGGTACCGGACCGGCTGCGGGAGCGGATCGTGGACGACGCCGCCCATCGCCGGCGCGCGGGCGACGACGGCGAACGCGACGGGGACCGTGCGGACCGCCCCCGACCGCGCGAGTCGCTCGAGCGGGGGCGGCGCCGCGACCGCGTCGAGTTCTGTCACGCCGCGGCGGCGGCGACGTTCGAGGCGCTCTCCGCGGGCGGACACGAGCGCGCCGAGTCGGCGGTGATGGACGCGTACTTCTCGCTTGCCGAGCGCGTCTCCGACCCCGACGAGCTCTGTCTCTGCCTGCTCGAAGCGATGGGGGCCGCCCTCAACCGACACCTCGGTCCGACGGCGCAGGCGGCGGTGGTGGCCGACGCCGCCGAGCGCCTCCCCGACCCGCCGGAGCCGTCCGCCGCCGATCCGGTCAGCGCGGCGTTCGACCGCCTCGCGGCCGTCGGCCTCGTTGAGGGCTACGAGCGCGCCGGCGACGCGGGACCGGCCCCGGAAGCCGGGGCCCCCGACCACGCGACGGTCCGGATCAGCGGGTACGCGCTGTCGCCTACGGACGGACGGGTCGCGACGCTCCCGGCCGCCTTGGAGGTGTGCCGTCGGGACCCGCGGGGACGCATCGCCGGGACCGCCCTCCTCGCAGCCGCCGGCGACCCGACCGGCTCGGACTGGTGGGTCAGGGTCGACCCGCAAGCTCCCTCCCTCGACGGCGGCCCGTCGACCGCGTCGGTTCCCGGGAGGAACTGACCGCCGCCGTGGCGACGCGCCGACCGCCGCCGCTCCGGCTCTCCGCGCTTCGGCCCTCCGCGTCCGGTCCCCCGCGCGCCGGCCTCTCGTACACCGGCGCCCGCGTCGCCGCCCTACTCCTCGTCCGGCTCGATCCGCACGAGGTCGGCCTCGACGTCCTCGACGAACGCGCCCTGGCCCCCCACTGTGACCTCGCCGTCGTCCGTCTCGACGACGAGGGAGTGTTCGACCGGGAACTCGTTGTTCGTCGGCTCCACCATCCCCTGTTTCGCCTCGACGACGCGCCCGACGACCTCGGCCGGCTCGTCGTCGTCGGTCCACCTGCCGGCGACGGTCACCCGCGGCGGGTCGCCGGCGCGGAGCCGTAAGGTCGCCTGGAGGACGGTGTGTCTGAAGTCCGTGTACTCGGCCGGGAGCGGCGCCGGGTCGGCGACGAGGACCTCGGTCGCGGCGGGCCAGTAGTTCCCGAGGAACGAGCCGACGATCACCGGCGCGAGCTGTTCCTGCGCGAAGGCGATGGCCTGCCGGTCGGTCGTCGACCGGCGGAGCAGTTCGGGCGGGGCGACGACGCCCGCCGCGGAGTCGACGGTGAGCAGCGTCGGCATCGCCTCGCTCCAGGTCCGGACGACGTTCGCGACGCCCGACAGCGCCGGGTCGTCCGCGCCGAGGTCGGCCGCCGCGTCGGAGACGACGAGCAGGACTAAGACGCCGCGGTCGACCGCGTCGACGAGCGCGTCCCTGATCTCGGGGAGCTGTCCGGCGGTGAGCGACAGCGTCACCTCGGAGTCGGCGTCCTCGAGCAGCGAGCGCATCCGCTTGAGGACGGTGACGCGCGACTTGATCACCTCGAACTGCTCGGCCTGCCGCTCCACGCGCGAGTACCGCTCCGCGAGCCCGGGCCGCATCGCGTCCACGTCGGACCGGAGTCGGTCGATCACCTCGTCCGGCGGGTTCGCGCGGATGGTCGTCGGCACGACGTGGTCGTTCACCTCGACGAAGCCGCGCTCCGCCAGCGACTCGCTCACGCTGTAGACGTACCGCTTCGAGACCCCCGCCGCGTCGGCGACGGTACTCGCCTTCGCCTCGCCGTGTTCGAGCAGACTGAGATAGGTGTCGACCTCCTTGTCCGAGAGTCCGAAGCGGCGGAGGAGGTCGGTCAGCGTCCGGTCGTCCATACGAACGCCCCGTCCGAGCGACACTTATAAGGGTCGGTCCGGGGCGGCGTCCGTCGAATCTGCCGCGCGTATCGACCCGTGACACCGCTCCGCCCGACCTACCGGAGGACCGCCACCGCGTCGACCGCGACCCGCGTCTCGCCGTCGTCGGCTCCCTCGGTCGCGCCCCGAAGCGAGCCGTCGCCGAACAGGTCGGCGTCGACCGAGTCCGGAACCGCGACGGTCGCCGGTTCGGCGGCGAAGTTGACGACGACGAGGAGCGCGTCCTCCTCGGGGTCACCGGCCTCCGCGCGCTCGGTCGCGGTTCGCTCGTAGGCGGTGACGCGCTCGGCGTCGCCCTCGATCACCCGCACGTCGGCCGCCCGCCCGCCGAACTCGACCGCCCCGTCGCGGAGCAGCGGCTCGGCCTCGCGTAACGCGGCCAACTCGCGGTGGAAGCCGGTGAGGTCGTTGTCCCCGTCGTGCCACCGAACGGGGCCGCGGTACGTCTCGTTGCCGCGCTCCTGCCCGGCGTAGATCATGGGCGCGCCCGGCAGCGTGAACGTCACCGCCGCGGCCGCCCGGAGCGCGTCTCGACCGTACTCCGCGAGGTAGCGGTCCTCGTCGTGGTTCTCGACGTACCGCATCTGCGAGCGCCCGTCGCCGAACCCGAGCCACTCGCCGCGCGCGAGCGCGGTCTCGACCGCGTCCGCCGGTTCGTCGCCGGCGCCGATAGCGCGGAGCGTCTCGTACAGGGAGGTGTCGTAGTGGCGGTGGAACTCGCCCTCGCCGTAGAACGGGTCGTGGGGCAGGGTCTCGTCTAAGAGGAGCACGTCCTCGGGGACGCGGTCTGCGACCTCCTTCCAGAAGCCGTGGGGGACCCCCCACGCCACGTCGGCGCGGAACCCGTCGACGACGGCGGCCCACTCGTCTATCACGTCGAGCAGCCACGCGCGCACCGCCGGGCTGTCGTAGTTGAGGTTCGGGATCCGGCCCCACTCGAAGTAGTAGTCCGGCATGTCGCCGTCGCCGAGTTCCGCCCAGTCGATCCCGGTCACGTCCGCCGCGCCGTCGGTCCGGCGGTAGTGGTCGGCGTACGCGTCGACCCCCGCGGAGTGGAGTTGGAACGCCGGGTGGTCGCGGGAGGTGTGGTTGATCACCAGGTCGAAGACGACGCGGATCCCGGCCTCGTGACACGCGTCGACGAGCGACTCGAACGACTCGCGGGAGCCGAGGTCGCTCGCGGTGTCGTAGTAGTCGGTGACGTGGTAGCCGTGGTCCGTCGGCGAGGCGAGGACCGGCGTGAGCCAGAGCGCGTCGACCCCGAGGTAATCGAGGTACTCGACCCGTCGCTCGATCTCGCGGAACGTCGTCGGCAGGGTGTCGCCCGCGAACGATCGGACGAAGACCTCGTAGATCGTCGGCGACGCGGCCCACTCGGGCGTCGCGTGCGGGTCGTCGACGGCGACGGCCTCCGCGTCCGCGCCGCCCGCGTCGGGCCCCGGCTCGATCCGAACCGTCTCCGCGGCGCCGTAGCGCTCTCCGCGGGGCACCGCGTGTACTCGAACCGCGTCGGCGACGCCGTCGCCCCGGAGGTCCTCGAGCGGGACCGAGAGCGTCCGCCCGTCCGCCAGGGACTCGATCGCCGCGACCGTCTCGGGGTCGGCGTCGCGGTCGTCGACGAGGAACGTCACGTCGATCGCGTCCGGGTCGCCGCCGCGCTCGACGCCGTCGATGGCGGGAGCCGGCTCGGCCGCGGCGGTCAGCCGGAGTCGGTCGGCCGCGTCCGTCTCGTCGGCCTCGACGACCGTCGCGTCGAGCGAGACTCGCGGCCGGCCCGGACCGGGCACCTCGCAGACGCCGTGAGACGCCGCCGATCGGTCGTCGTTCGGGACGAAGCCGTACCCGTGCCTCCCGGGTGGAACGCGCACCGAGGCGACCCACTCGTCGCCGTCGCGCTCGGGTCGGTGGCGCGCCAGTCGGTTCTCGCCGTGCGCCCACAGGAGGGAGACGCGGTCGACGTCCTCGTCGACGGCGAGGTCGGCGGCCGGGACGCGGATCTCGGCCTCGCGCCGCTCGTCCGGGAAGGCCAGCACGCGCTGGCGGTGGCCGCCGTCCGGGGCGTCGAGCGCGAGGACGTAGGTGCCGGGGACGTCGGGGACGAGGTGGACGACCGGGTCGTCCTCGCGGCTCGTCTCGCTCGCCCGCAACACCGCCGACGCGGCCGTCGCGTCCGCGGACGCGTCGGCTCCGACGCCATCCATCGCCCCGTCCGCGCCGCTCGCGACCGCCGGACTCGGCGGGCCGCTCGCGGTCCGGTCCGGACCGTCGCCGGCCGACAGGGCGCTTTCGGCGGGGGCGTCGCGGACGCGCCAGCGGTACGTTCCCTCGGGGTCCGGGGCTCGCGGCGCCAGTTCCACCGACTCGCCGACGCT
This sequence comes from Halorubrum ejinorense, assembly GCF_055389685.1. NCBI lineage: Archaea > Methanobacteriati > Methanobacteriota > Halobacteria > Halobacteriales > Haloferacaceae > Halorubrum > Halorubrum ejinorense. The sequence goes on along the minus strand of NZ_AP043777.1, from coordinate 2,958,018 downwards.
CGTCGTTCGCGGGGGGCCGGGTTCGTACACGCCCGGTCTCTCGTCGCGCCGGCGTATGAGGGTTTCCGTCTCCGTAACGAATGAAAAATAATTACACCAAAGCTTCATACGCGGTGGCCGCGTGTAACCGCGTAATGCAGCTTCGCGACGCGCTCGATGACTACAAGCGCCACGCCGGCGACGGGACGCGCTTCCCCGGCGAGCGGCGCACCGTCTCCGGTCGGTTTTCCGGCGGCGACGGGCGGCTCGTCCACGTCGGCGACGACGGCGAACTCCGCGATTTCGGCTACCCGCTGACGGGCCAGACCGGCCTCGTCCGGTCGCGGATCGGGCTCGCCGTCGGCGACGAGGTCACCTGGCTCGACGAGGCCGACACGACACAGCGGTACGTCGGCGACACCGCGCTGATCGAGACGACCCACGAGACGGCCCGCGGGACGGTGGCCCGCCACGACGTCACGCTCGGCGACGCACACCTCACCCGAGCGTCGGTCGATCTCTCGGACGACGCCGACCCCGATGACGCCTCGCTCGTCGTCTACGCCCGCTTCGCCCCCGACGGCCGCGACGACCGCGTGGGACAGCTCCGGTTCGACGACGCCGTCGAGGTGTACCACGCCGACGAGCACGACTTCCTCGCGAGCGCGACCGGCTTCTCCGACCTCCGCGGACAGCTCCCGACGACCTTCCCCGAACTCCTCGACGACGACCCGACGGAGCTCCCCCGCGACCGCGACGGCGACCGCTACGAGGAGGAGCGCCTCTCCGGCGAGGTGATCGCCGACGTCCCGTTCGAAGACGGCGTCGCGACGGTCGCCACCCTCCTGACGGACCGGAACGAGACCGACCGCGAGGCGGCCCGCGACCGTCTCGACGCGCTCTTTTCGGACCTCGACGGCGTCGACGCGCTGACCGACGCGGCCGCCGACGCGCTCCCCTCGGTCCCCGAGTCGGCGCCGGCGCGCGACTCGGTCGTCGCCGACCTCCGGGTCCTCTCGCTTCTGTCCGCGCCCTCCGGGCTCCGGATCGCGGGCCCCGACTTCGACCCCTACTACGAGCACTCCGGCGGCTACGGCTACACCTGGTTCCGCGACGACGCCGAGATATCCGGGTTCCTGCTCGGCGCCGCGGACGCGGTCGGCGTCGACCTCGACGACTGGCACGCCCGCTCCGCGCGGATGTACGTCGACACGCAGCGCCCCGACGGGTCGTGGCCCCACCGAGTGTGGCCCCGCGACGGCGCGCTCGCGCCCGGGTGGGCGAACGCCCGCATCGAGGACGGGCCGGACCTCGACTACCAGGCCGACCAGACCGGCAGCGTCGTCGCGTACCTCTCGCAGGCGCGCGCCGCCGGCGTCTCCGTCGACGGTCTCGACCGGACCTTGGTCGCCGCGCTCGCGGGACTCGACCGGACGCTGGAGATCGACGGTCGACCGGTGGTCTGTCAGAACGCGTGGGAGGATTCGGCCGGTCGGTTCACCCACACCGCCGCGACGTTCCTGGAGGCGTACAGCGAACTCGGCCGCCACGGCGAGGGGCTCGCGGTCGACGCGCTCGACGACCCCGACGCCGTCCCCGGCGCGGAGTCGCTGCCGGACGACCTCGCCGCGCACGCCCGCGACCAGGCCCGCGAGGTGTACGCGGCGCTCGACGACCTGTGGGTGCCCGAACGCGGGTGTTACGCGCTCCGCGAGACGCCCGACGGCGGGATCGACGACCGGATCGACTCCTCGACGCTCGCGCTCGCGGCCGCGCACCGCTCGTTCGACGCGCTCGGTGGGGGCGCGACCGGCTCCGGCGAGGGCGGCGCGGTCGACGAGGAGCGGCTCGACCGACTGGTCTCGCACGTCGAGACGGTCGTCGACGGGCTCTACCACGAGACCGACGCGATCACCGGCCTGATCCGCTACGAGGGCGACGGCTGGCGGCGGACGGGACAGGACTCGGAGAAGGTGTGGACCGTCTCGACCGCCTGGGGCGCGAACGCGTGCGCGGAGCTGGCCGCGCTGCTCGCCGCCCGCGACGACCCGCGAGCCGCCGAGATGGTCGAACGCGCCCGCGACCTGCTCTCGCACGTCTCGCCCGGCGGCTCGCTCTGTGAGCCGACGACGTACCTCCCCGAGCAGTTCTTCGACGACGGGACGCCCGACAGCGCGACGCCGCTCGGGTGGCCGCACGCGATCCGACTGGCGACCGTCGCGCTGCTCGACGACGAACTGCCGCAGTTCGCCGACCCCGCCGCCGCGGACGACTGACCGACGGAGACGATTCTTTCTGCCCCCTTAGTGCGGTGGCGCGCGCCTGTGAGCGCTCGAAGAGCGCGAACAGCGCGTGCGAGGGAGTCGGTGGTCCGGAGCGAAGCGAGGACCACCGACGAGGCTGGGGAGGCGTGAGGTGCTGTGCGGAGCGGTACGGGGCGGGATTCGAAGGGGCAGTCGCGAGGCCGGCGCACGCTCGCTGCGGTCCTCAGTCACTCACGGCGTTCGTTCCCTGCGGTCCTTGGTTCGCCTGCGCCGGCCTCGCGACTGGGGCTTCGGTGGTGTGCCGCTCGCCAGCAACGGCCGATGAGCGAGCGATCAGGGCTTCGAAGCTAGTCGCTATCCAGTCACGATCGACAAAAACAACTGAGTGCCAGAAACGCCGCAAAACCGCCTCTATCGCCACTCTTCGCGCGGGACACAGTCCGACTCCCGGACCGTGACCCAGCGGGTCGTCCGCTCGTCGGGGTCGACGTCCCGCTCGAAGAACGTCACCTCGCCGCCGCCGTCGCCGTCGTCGGTCCGTTTGCAGACGAGCTCCGGCGACCCGTCGCGAACACGTGCGGATGACGTGGACGTGGACATACGTGACAATTCGCTCTCGGTCGGATAATAACTGTTGGTTTCGATCGGCCAGAAAGAAAGAGTACGAAGGTAGTGAACGCCCCGTCAGCGCCTGACCGGGACGCCGCGCTCGTCGAGGTACGCCTTCGTCTCCTCGATGGAGTAGTCGCCGAAGTGGAAGATGGAGGCCGCGAGGCCGGCGTCGGCGTTCGCCTCGGTGAACACCTCGTACATGTCCTCGGGGCTCCCGCAGCCGGAGGAGGCGATGAGCGGCGTCGACACCGCCTCGCCGACCGCCTTCATCAGGGGAACGTCGTAGCCGTCCTTCGTCCCGTCCTTGTCGATGGAGTTGACGAACAGCTCGCCGGCGCCGCGCTCCTCGGCCTCCTTCGCCCACGAGACGGCGTCGATGCCGGTCCCCTCGCGGCCGCCCTTCTTCGTGCACTCGAACCACACCGTCTCGCCGTCCTCGTCCTCGTAGAAGTGCTCGCCGGCGTCGTCGTGGCGGCGGCGCGCGTCGATGGAGATGACGATGCACTGGCTGCCGAACGCGGCCGCGCCCTCCTCGATGAGTTCGGGGCGATCCAAGGCCCCGGTCGTGATCGACACCTTGTCCGCGCCGGCACGGAGCGTCTCCTTGATGTCGGCCTTGGTGCGGATGCCGCCGCCGACGGTCAGCGGGATGAAACACTCGTCGGCGACCGCGTTGACCACGTCGAGCATCGTCTCCCGGCCGTCGGCGCTGGCGGTGATGTCGAGGAAGACGAACTCGTCGGCCCCGGCCGCGTTGTACTTCTTCGCCAGTTCGACGGGGTCGCCGGTGTACTCCAAGTTCTCGAAGTTGACGCCGGTGTACACGGCGGCGTCGCCCTCGTCGTCGAGGTCGACGTCGATACAGGGGATGATACGCTTCGTGAGTCCCATTCGTTACCTGGCCGTAGTCCGCGGCTCGGGTTAAAATGCGCGGGGCTCGCTCGGCGATGTCGGCTCGGTCGGGGTCGACCCCGTCGGGTTCGTCACTCTACGACTCAGTCGAGCCTGTCGTCCGCCTCGGTCCGGGGCTCGCCGTCCGCCTCGCCTCGGCCGTCGCCGTCCGCCTCGACCCGTCCGTCGTACTTCGCGACGGCGCGGTCCGCGCGCGTCGAGATGCCGTTCGGGTTCCGGGCGGGGCTTCGGTCCTTCCGCCGCGCGACCAGTCCGTCGGAGGTCCCGCCGGTGAGCCCCAACAACACGTCGCGGCCCGTCGCCGCCCACCGCGAGGGCGTCGACTCGCCGCGGACCACGTCCCCGGCGGCGTCGACCGCGTCGCTGACCGCGTGCGAGCCGGTCCGGAGGAGCACCGAGGGCCGCACGCCGTAGTTCTTCGTCAGCCGGTAGGCGAGCGCGCGGTACTTCCAGCCCCACTCGTGGGCGCTTCGGCCGCCGTCGGCGGCGGTCGGCGTCGGTAGTTCCTTCCGCGCGGCCATCTCCGGCCGCCACGCGACCCCGCAGTCCATCCGCGCGAGTCGGTGGGCGGCGTCGCGCGCGCCGCCGACGCGCAGGTACTCGTCGAAGCCGTCGAGGTCCCGAACGGCGTCCTCTCGGAACGCGACGTTGCCGCCTTCGAAGTAGGTGACGTCCCGGCCCGAGATCCGACTGCGTTCCGGCTCGCTCGGCTCGTCGGCGACCGCGTCGTCCCTGTCGCCCTCCATCGCGTCGTCCCTGTCGCCCTCCATCGCGTCGTCCCTGTCGCCGCCGTTCGCCCCGCCCGCGGCTTCAGATCCGTCGGTCGTCTCGTCCCGGGGAATCGGCGTCACCGGCCCCGAGACCACGGGCGCCTCGTTGAGGCCGGCCGTGACCGCCTCGCGCCACCCCGGATCGATCCGGTTGTCGTAGTCGACTAACGCGACCGCGTCGCCCGTCGCCACCTCGATGCCGGCGTTGCGGGCGACGTTCACCGTGCGGTCGGAGATCTCGACCAACACGTCGACGTCGTCGCGGTCGCGAACCATCCCGGTCGTGCCGTCGGCCGAGGGGCCGTTGACAACGACCACCTCTGCGTCGGGGGCGTGCGCCGCCAGCGAATCGAGACAGGCGCCGAGCCTGTCCCGACCGTTGAGCGTCGGAACGACGACCGAGAGGTCCATACGCTGTGGTATCGGTGCGAGAGGGTAAAAAGGACTGCGTGTGTGGCCGACCGGACCGGCCGTTTCGCGTCAGGCCGACGGACGCGGGCCGAACCGGCTCAGACGGTGAGGTAGTAGACCTGCTTGCGCGCGTCCTTGAAGCTGTACCGCGAGTCGACGAGACCCTCCTCTTCGAGGCGGTTGAGCGCGTAGCGGACGGTGCGGTCGGGCAGGAGCGACTCCTCGGCGAGGCCGCCCTGCGAGAGGGGCGCGTCGCCCTCCAGTACCTTCGCGACGAGTTTGGCGCTCGGGGGGAGCTCGCGCAGGCGGTCGCGATACTCACTTTCCGACAGGCGATCTTGGTCAACGGTCTCCGCGGGACTGGTACTCATGTCTCACACGAATCCTGCGGATAGTGGTAAAGGTTGGCTACATATAGGGGAATCTGCCTGTGATAATATAATGTGTTAATATCACTCGTCGGCGAACCGTCATTGGTGATCGATCAGGCACGTTTTCCGGCGAGCGTCCGTACTCCGCGGCGTGATACCCGAGTCCCACGTCGACATCCTCGAAGCCGAATCGTACGCGCACTTCGCCACCGTCGGCCCGGACGGGCTCCCCCACGTCACGCCGGTGTGGGTCGACCACGAGGACCGAGAGTACGTCCTCGTGAACACCGCCCGCGGGCGACGCAAGGAGCGGAACGTCCGCAACAACCCGAAGGTGGGCGTCAGCGTGCTCGATCCGGACGACCCGTACAGATACGTCTCCGTCCGCGGCGAGGCCGAACTGACGGAGGAGGGCGCGCGCGAGCACATCGACGAACTCGCCCGCCGGTACTTCGGCGTCGACGAGTACCCGCACCACGACGAGGAGGGGGGCGCGCGGGTGATAGCGCGGATCCCCGCCGAGAGCGTCGTCACGAGCGGATGATCGAGTCGCGCGTCGCGCCCGTTGCGGTCGCTCCGAGCGGGACCGACCGCCCCGACTCCGGCCGACCGCGTCGGGGTCGGGGCCGGACCGTATCCAGTACGGTTTTGTCGGTCCGGCGTCCATCACGGACAACGTGAAGGGACAGGATTGGTACCAGGCCGACGAGGTCGCCGAGGAGTACGACGACGTCCGCTTCTCCGGCGGCGGACAGCTCATCGACCGCCGGGAGAAGGAGGCCGTCCTCGCGGCGTTGGGCCCCATCGATCCGGGTCACCGCGTGCTGGAGGTCGCCTGCGGCACCGGTCGGTTCACGACGATGCTCGCAGACCAGGGCGCGGACGTCGTCGGTCTCGACGTCTCCCGCGAGATGCTCGAACAGGCCCGCGAGAAGGTCGCCGCCGCCGGCCACGCCGACACGGTCGAGTTCCTCCGCGGCGACGCATCGCGGCTCCCGTTCCCGGACGATCACTTCGACACGGTCGTCGCGATGCGATTCTTCCATCTGATGGACGACCCGGTCCCGTTCGCGAAGGAGCTCCGCCGGGTCAGCCGCGATCAGGTGTTCTTCGACACGTTCAACAGACGCAGCCTGCGGACGCTGTACACTTGGCTGCTCCCGATGGGGTCCCGGCTCTACTCCGAGCGGCAGGTCGCCGCCATGCTCGGTGAGGCGGGGCTCACCCTCTCGAACGAGGAACACGACTTCGTGCTACCGTACGGCTTCTACCGGGAGCTTCCGGGTCCCGTCGCGAGGCCGTTTCGAGCCGCCGACGAACTCGCCGGGAACACGATCCCCGGCGACTACGTCGCTTCGGTGTCGTACTGGGACGCGCGCGTTCCGGACGACGCCTAAGCGGGCGCGCCGCCGTCTACACCGCCGCTTCGACGACCTCGCCGACGGCGAAGTTGGACTTCACTTCCGTCACTTCGATCTTCACGCGCTCGCCGACCTCGGTGTCGGGGACGATGATCACGTAGCCGCGCTCGACGCGGGCGATCCCGTCGCCCTGCTTGCCGAGGTCCTCTATCTCGACGTACCGCATCTCGCCCGGTTCGACCGGCGGCTGCGGGCCGTCGTCGCTCCGCGAGGCGGAGTCGTCGACGTCCCCGCCCGCGTCCGCGGACCCGTCGCGAGCGACGAGCGCGACGCGGTACGTCTCGCCCGGCTCCAGGGATCCGGTGTCGATCTCTCGGTTGGGGATGTCGACGACGTACTCGCCGTCGTCGGCTTCGCGTACTTCGGCGCTGAACAGACAAAGGAGCTTCTCGGAGATTTCCATAGTAGACTCCACCGAATGCTGGTAGCGGGCCAGTATAGTTGTACCGCCGACACAGTTAGGAATCGGCGGGCGGCGAGCCCCGCGAGGACCAACGCCTTTGTCGCCACCGGCCGAACGGCCGCACATGACGATACTCGATCTCCCCCACGCGGCCGTCTCGCCCCCGATCGTGACGCCGTTCGACGCGGACGGCGACGTCGACGCCGACGCGCTCGCGAGCCACGTCGACGCGCTCGTCGAGGCCGGCCTCGACGGGATGGTCCCCTGCGGGACGACCGGCGAGTTCGCCAGCCTCGACGACGACGAGCGCCGGACCGTGACCGAGACCGTCGTCGACGCGGCCGACGGGCGGGTGCCCGTGATCGCGGGTGCGGCGGACACGACCGTCTCGGGCGTCCTCGACCGGCTCCGGGCCGCCGCCGACGTCGGCGCGGACGCGGGGCTGGTGACGCTTCCGTACTACCACAACTCGACGACACCGGCGGGACAGCGGGCCTTCCTCGACGCGGTCGCCGACGGGGCTCCCCTTCCGGTGTTCCTCTACGACATCCCGTCGACGGTCGGCGAGGCGATCGAACCCGATGTCCTCGCGGCCGTCGCCGAGCACGAGTCGGTCGTCGGGCTGAAGGACACCAGCGGCGACGTGTCGGCGATAGACGCGGCAGTCGACCGGACGCCGGACGATTTCACCGTGTTTCAGGGCGTCGACGATCTCCTGTACCCGAGCGCGAGCCTCGGCGTCGACGGCGGCATCCACGCCCTCTCGCAGGTGATCCCGGAGGTGTTCGTCGCGCTCGGCGAGGCAATCCGCGAGGGCGACGACGACCGGGCGCTGACGCTCCACCGGCACGCGGTCGCCCCGCTGTTCGCGCGCTGCGCCGACCACGGGTTCGCGCCCGCCACGAAGGTCGCGGCCGCGCACCGCGGGTTCGTTCCCGACCCCCGCGTCCGGCCGCCGCTCACGCTCCCCGACGAGCCCGCCCGCGAGGCGATCCGCGCCGACGTGGACGCGGCGCTGGACGTGGCGTGAGACCTGCGCTCGCCCCGTCGACCCCTCCCGTTCACGCTCCGTCGACCGGTCGGCCGTCCGCCTCCTTCGGGCCCTCGGAGTCGAAGACGACGACGTCGCCGTCGGCTCGCTCTCGGGCGCCGGGGTCGTAGCCGTCGCGGACGCCGATGGCCTCTTCGAGCTCCCGGACGGCGCGCTCCTTCAGCGCGGCGGCCAGCTCCTCGGCGTCCTCCCGCGAGATGTCGCGCCCGAGCCCCTCGCACTCGTGGGCGCGGACGACGCCGGCCTCGTCGACCGCCTCGCCCATCGGCTGGCTCGTCCCCTCCAACGCGACGCTGAACGGATACGTCTGACAGATGAGCGGGCGCGCGTCGTGGACCGCACACGCCCCCTGCCCGTCCGACTCCTCGTAGAAGGTACAGTCGCCGCAGCCGTCGGTCGCGAGCGCCCACTCGAACGTCTCGCCGCTCGGCTCGCCGTCCGCGTCGGCGTCGAGCCCGAACGGCATCGGGCGGGCCACGTCGCGCCAGTCGTACGCCTCGTCGGTGCCGTCTTCGGCGGCGTCGGCGACCTGGCGGACCTCGTCCGGAAAGACGGTCGCCGTGTGGGGCTCGCGGTCGGCGTCGTCGCCGTCGTGGCAACCGGACCCGCTCTCGGCGCTTGCCGCTCCGTCGCCCTCGTCCGCGCCCGCCCCTGCGGGCGCGCCTCCCGCCTCGTCGGGGGCGTACCCGGTACAGCAGCCCCCACAGCGCGTGCACTCGAAGCCGATGGACTCGATGGCGTCCGCCAGATCCGCGACGGCGAGGTCGCGGGCCGCGTCGAGTTCGGCTTCGAGCGACTCCATACCTTCCACTTGCGGCGCGGCGCGGTTAACGTCGTCCCTTGCGGGCCTGCGACCGGTTCGCCCGGGACCGACCGGGGCGAAGGAGCGAAGTACGTCCGCCGCCTACCGGCTCGGCGTGAAGGAGTTCGAGCGGAAACAACTCTTAGAACGGGTCAACCGCGAGGCCTCGACGGTCGGCGTCGAGATCCCGGAGTCGATCGAGATACAGGGCGAGGCGATCGACCTGCGCTCGTTCGTCTTCGAGATCAAGCGCCGCGACTCGGTCCCGCCCGGCGAGCGCGACCGCGTCGAGCGCGCCAAGCGGAACCTCCGGCGCGAGCGGATCGACCGGCTCGAACCCATCGAAGAGAACGAGGTGAGCCGCGAGGAGGGCGAGGATCTGGCGGCGTCGATCATCGGCATCGACCGCGCGCTGGAGGCGCTGGAGGGGCTCGACGCCCCCGACCCGGAGACCGAGGCGAAGCGACAGGAGGCCGCCGACCAGAAGCGATGGATGAGCTTCCTGCGGAAGGCGCTCGGCCGCGACGACGCGGGCGGGAGCGGCGGGCGGACGCGCTTTTGAGCCGTCGCCGGCGGCGTCCGACCCTCAGTTTCCGGTGAAGTCGATCCGCGAGCCGCTGCCGTCGCCCTTCCCGTCGGAGGGGCCGATCCGCACGAACTCGTAGGCGTCGTCGTCGAGGTACACCGCGCCGTCCGCGACCGCAACGGCGACCGATTCGAGGACGGCGCCCTCACAGGGGCCGAAGTTACAGTAGCCGCCGTCGGCCTCGAAGGTCGCGCCGTGCGTCTGACAGAACACCTCGCCGTTCCGGACGAACGCACCGTCGTCCTTGTCGAGGCGCACGTCCGTCCAGTGCTGACAGTAGTTCCGGAACGCGCGCACCTCGCCGGCGGCCCGGGTGAGGATCGCCTCGACCTCCGGCGACCCGTCCTCGCCCTCGCCGAGGTCGCCCTCGCCCTCGTCGACCGTCTCGGGGTCGACCGGTCGCAGCGTCGCGAGCAGCGTGCTCTCCTCCGGTACCTCCTCGACGCCGGCGATCCGGCGGTGCTCGTCCATGTCAGAACGAGGCCCGCTGCGGGTTTGAACGTTGTGCGTTCCCGCGTCGGAGGCGGGCGCTACGGCACGGCGCGGCGCCCGAAACCCCCTAGACGCCGAGCCACTCGTCGTCGCGGACCTCGTAGCCGTGTTTCCGGCAGTACTTCGCGGCCTCTCGGCGGACGTCTCGCGACCCCGGAATCTTCTCGTCGTCGCGTATCTTCTCGACGATCCAGTCGGCCATGACCGTGATCCCCTCGTCGTCGTCGTCGCCGTCTATCGCTTCGAGCGCTCGGAACGTCCGCACGTAGGCCTCGCGCTGGGACGCGCTCAGCTCCCTGTTCGGGAGCGGGTCGCTCGCCTCGACGATCCGCTTCATCGCCGCGGCGATCGTCGGTCGCTGAATCCGAGCCCTCACCGCCGCGGGCGAGTCGAACGTCTCCGCCTCGGCGTCGGGCACGAGGTCGGCGACGGCGTAGGTGCCGACGGCCGACTCGATCTCGCGGTCGCCGACCGCGGAGACGATCGCCGCCCCGGTCGCCGGGAACGTCACCGCGTCGAGCGCCGTCTCGAAGTAGGCGAGCTCGGAGGTGTCGACCGGCGGTTCGACCTCGTCGCCGCGCTCCAACTCGGCGGATATCTCTCGTTCGCGCTGGCGTCGCTCCTCGTCTCGGGCCTGCTTGTCGCGGCCGCTCTTGTCGTCTGCCATTCGTCCATCTAGGTCCCTCGGCGGGATAATGCTATGGTCGAGGGCGTTCGACCCTCTCTGAGCGGTCCGAGGGGCTTTCCGCCGCCGATCCGACGGCACCTCGGCGCTCCCGTGACTCACTCACAGCCGTTCGCCGTCGTAGTGCGCCTCCTCGATCCGGCGGTCGAACAGCCGCGAGATCAGGGTGGTGAGCGGGCCGGCGACCGCTTCGCCGTCGCCGTCGACCGCGATCCCGTCGACGGTCGCCACCGGCCGGACCTCCCACGTCGAGTTCGTGAGGAACACCTCGTCGGCGTCGCGGACGGCGTCCGGCGCGTAGGTCCCCTCCTCGACCGGGATCCCCTCCGACTCCGCGATATCGATCACGGTCTCTCTGGTGATGCCGGGGAGGACGGGACCGTCGAGCGAGGGCGTCCGGAGCGCGGCGCCGTCGGCGAAGAAGATGTTCGACGTCGCCCCCTCCGCGACGTGCCCGTCCGAGTCGAGCATCAGCGCCTCGTCGGCGCCGGTCACCCGGAGTTCCAGTCGGGCGAGGATGCCGTTGAGGTAGTTGTGCGTCTTGGCCGCCGCGGGGACCGCACGGTCCGGGACCTTGCGCGTCTTCGTCGTCTGTACCGCGGCCGGCCCGTCGTGGACCGGGTCGCTCCCGGCGCCGCCCCGGGGGAGCGGCTTCGCGATCACCACGACGGTCGGATCGACCTCGGGGGCCGGATCGAGCGTCCCCGGCTGGACGCCGCGCGTGACGGAGAGTTTCACGTACGCGTCCGCGAACTCGTTGGCGGCCAGCGTCTCGTCGACTCGTCGCTTCAGCTCCGCGTCGGCGATTCCGTGGTCGAGCCCGAGCGTCTCGCAGGTTCCCGCCAACCGGTCGGCGTGGGCTTCCCACCCGAAGAGGTCGCCGCCGTACGCGCGCATCGTCTCGAAGGCGGCGTCGCCGTAGGCGAACCCGCGGTCCTCCACCGAGACGGTCGCTTCCGCGGCGGGGACGAGGTCGCCGTCGACGTGATAGACCCGGTCGGCGTCGCTCGCGTCCGCCCCCTCGGCCGCGTCGCTCATCGCTCACACCCCGCCACGAAGTTTCGCACCAGCCGCTTTCCCCGAGGGGTGAGGATGCTCTCCGGGTGGAACTGGACGCCGACGTGCGGCTTCTCGCGGTGGCGCACGCCCATCACGACCTCGCGCTCGTCCTCGGTGCGCGCGGTCTCGACGAGTTCGTCCGGGAGGTCCTCCCGCTCGACGCAGAGCGAGTGGTACCGGCCGACGCGAAGCCGGTCGGGGAGCCCGGCGAAGACGCCCTCACCGTCGTGGGTGATCGTCGACGGCTTCCCGTGGACGACGTCGGGGGCGTGTCCCACGCGGCTCCCGCGGCTCGCACACAGCGCTTGGTGCCCGAGACAGACGCCGAACACGGGGCGATCGAGCTCGAAGACCGCGGTCGAGACGCCCGCCTCCGCCGGGGTGCCCGGGCCGGGCGAGACGACCACGCCGTCGGGGTCGAGGGCGCGGATCCCGGCCACGTCGATCGCGTCGTTGCGTCGCACCGTCACCGCGCCGGCGACCTCGCCGACGTACTGGACGAGGTTGTACGCGAACGAGTCGTAGTTGTCGACGACGAGGACGCGCGCGTCGGACTCGCCCGCGCCCGGACGCCAGCCCGCTCCCCCTTCGGTCGCGTCGGTACCCGTCATCGCTCGACCGCCTCCTCGACCGTCTCGTCGACCGCCATGCCGCCGGCCGCGAGCGCCTCGTCGACCGCGCTCACGAGGGCGCGCGCCTTCGCGAGCGTCTCCTCGTACTCGGCCTCCGGGTCGGAGTCGTGGACGATCCCCGCCCCGACGCGGAGGTGGTACTCGGCGGCGTGGCGGACGAGCGTCCGGATGACGATGGACAGCGTCGCGCGCCCGTCGAACCCGGCCGCGAACATCGACCCGGTGTAGGGCCCTCGGCGCGTCGGCTCCAACTCGTCGATTATCTCCATCGTCCGCGGCTTCGGCGCGCCGGTTATCGTCCCGCCGGGGAAGCAGGCGGCGACGGCGTCCGCGAGACCCACGTCGATCCGCGCCTCGCCTTCGACCAGACTGACGAGATGCATCACCTCGCTGTAGCGGTCGACGCGGCGGTACTCGGCGACGTCGACCGTGCCGAACCGCGACACCTTGCCGAGGTCGTTGCGCTCCAGATCGACTAACATCGCGTGTTCCGCGCGCTCCTTCCCGTCGCCGGTCAGTTCGGCCTCCAGCGCCGCGTCGTCGCTCGCCGTCGCTCCCCGCGGACGCGTCCCCGCGATCGGCTCCGTGACGAGACGCGCGCCGCGCTCGGGGTCGGCAGTCGGCTCGCGCTCCAAGAGGAGTTCCGGGCTCGCGCTCACGAGGTCGACGCCGCTCGGCCGGCCGCCGAACTCGATCAGTCCGGAGTACGGGGCGGGGTTCACCCGTCGCAACGCGCCGTACGCGTCGAGCGGGTGAACCGCGGCCGGCGCGGTCAGCCGCTGGGAGACGTTCGCCTGGAACGTGTCGCCCTCGCGGACGTGCGACTTCACTCGCCGCACCGCGTCGGCGTACCCTTCGCGGCCCACGTCGCTCTCGAAGGTCGCGCTCTCGGCTCCCGGGGCCGGCGCGCCCCCCGACGCCGGGTCGCCGGTCTCGATGCGGTCTGTCAGGTCCGTCGCCCGGGCTCGCCCCGCCTCGAACAGCGCGTCGAGCGCGTCGCGGTCGGCGCTCGGATCGTCGAGGCCGTCCGGAACCCGCGGGCACGCGGTGACCCGGAGGGTGACGGGCGCGTCGTCGTCAGTAGTCGGCTCACCCGCTTCTACCGGGCACTCCCACGCCGCGACCCGGTCGAAAAGCGCCGCCTGAAGCCGCGGGACTCCCCGGTCGTCGACCGCGCCGGGGCCCTCGGGGGCCGCGGGCGGAAACGCCTCCAACTCGCGGGCGACATCGTACGAGAGCCACCCGAACGCGCCACAGGGGTACGGCACCTCGCAGTCGCCACGCGCCAGCGTCTCTGCGTCGAGAAGTCCCTCCAGCGCCGCCAGCGACGGCGACGGCCGCCGGTAGTCACCCGTGCCCTCGGACTCGACGACCGCCGCCTCGGCGTCGGCGGTCAGGCGTTCGACCGGGTCGACGCCGAAGTATCCCCAGCCGGACTGGCCGCCGGTCGTCTCGTAGAACACGCCGCCCGGGCCGTCCCGCGCCCGGCGGTAGGCCGCGAACGGGTCGTCGACCTCGACCCGAACCTCGACCGGGACCCGTGCGCCGTCGGGCGCCGCGGCGGCGACCGCGCGGAACCGGTCCCGATCGGTGTGTACCGTTCGCCTCATGTGAATCCGTTCGGCGGAGGCGACGAAACAGTTGCGGTCGCCCGAACGGACGCGCCCGTCAGAACTCCGTCGCGCGGTCGATCCACGTCGCGGCGCGCTTCTCGCCGACGCTCGTTCCCTCGGCCACCTCGGCGGCGTCCGCGTCGGCGAGGTCGCCGATCGACTCGATCCCGATCGAGGCGAGTCGCTCGGCGTAGGCGGGCCCGATGCCTTTGATCTCCTCGACGCTCGGGCCGCGGTCGTCGTCGTCGACCGCGACGTCGTCCGCCTCGCCCGCGGCTTCCGCCGGTTCGGCCGCCGTGGTATCGTCGACCGCGTCGGCCGCGGTATCGTCGGTCTCGCCGCCCCCGTCGTCGACGAGCGACTCGGTCGAGGCGGCGGCCTCCGTCTCCGTGGCGACTGGCTCCTCGGCGCCCCCCTCGGCCTCGTCGGTCGATTCGGCTTCGTCGACGGGCACGTCGTCGGTCGGCTCGGTCTTGTCGACGGGCACGTCGTCGGTCGGCTCGGTCTTGTCGACGGGCACGTCGTCGGTCGCGTCGTCCTCGGCGGCCGACTCCGACTCGCGCTCGACGGTCACTTCCGTCTCGGTGGATTCGCGCTCAGTCGAGCCGCTCCCGAATCCGAGTTTCTCCTTGAGCTTCTGGAGTAGAGCCATTGGCGACCGCTACACGTGCGAGATATTTAAAAACCGTCTCCGCCGCGATCGCCGCTCGCTCGTCCTGCCGGTTTATAAGTGCCGTCGGCACATTCCGGCCGTATGGACGTTCTCAACCCCGTCATGTGGTCGGTCCACGTCGGCTTCGCCGTCCTCTGGGTCGGCAGCGTGCTGTTCGTCACGCTCGCGGTCCTGCCGCCGGCGCTCCGCGGCGATATCGGGACCACGGCGCTCGGATCCGTCGTCGGTCGACTGCGCTGGATCACCCGGATCGGTGCGGTCGCGTTCGTCCTCTCCGGCGGCCACATGGCCGGCACGCTGTACACGTTCGAGGGCTTGACCGGCACGCCCCGCGGCCACCTCGTGTTGACGATGCTGGGCCTGTGGTTCGTCGGGACCGGGCTCGTCGAGGTCGCGGGCTCGAAGCTGGCCGACGGACTCGACGCGGACAAACTCCGCGAGCCCGCCCGCGACGCCAAGCCGTTCCTCTACGGCGCGTCGGCGGTCTCCGTCGGACTGATCGTCACCGCGGGCCTGCTCGCCGCCCCGACGCTGAGTTAACGCCCGCCGCTGTCGACGGTCGGTTTTGAACCCGTCCCCGGCCGGAACCGACCGCCGAGCCGCTCGTCTCGTCCGCAGAACTGTGACGCATATAATCAGAAATCACCGCCGCGTAAAATGCGTCCGTGTTTATCGGTTTCTGTCGCCTAGCCAGTGACACAGAGGCCGACACTTCGGTTCTCGACACACACATGGAATACTCAGACGCCGAGCGGGTCGTCGAGCAGTCGTTCGAGTTCCCGGTGACGCGCGAAACCGTGCTCGAAGGAATCGGTTCCGTCGAAATAGAGTCTCCCTCCGGCGACTCGGTGACCATCCGGGATATCCTCGATCCGGTCGAAGAGGAGAGCTATCTGAGCTCGGACGCCCTCTACGCCACGATCGTGGGCAACCTCGACGAGACGTTCATCGGCCGCAAGTACTACGACGACCGCGGAAGCGTGACGCTCGAGGGCGAAGCGGGCGACGAGCCCGACCCCTCGTTTTGACCGCGCCGGGAGCGACGCGGGTCGGGCGCCGAGCGTCTCGGCGGGATCGACCGCCCGCGACGCCGGCCTGGCTCACTCCAACTCCGCCCGCAGCGCCGCGTTCATCGCGTCGACCGGCGCCGTCTCGCCCGTCCAGACCTCGAACGCCTCCACCCCTTGGAACAGCAGCATCCACGCCCCGTCGACGGTCGTCGCGCCCGCGTCGGCCGCCTCCCGGAGCAGGCGGGTCTCGATCGGCGCGTACACCGCGTCGAGCACCGCGAGGTCGCCGTGGAGGTGCGCCGCGGGGACCGGCGTCTCCTCGGGCGCCTCCATGCCCACGCTCGTCGCGTTGACGAGCAGGTCGGCGGCCGCGACGCGCTCGGCGAGGTCGTCGAGACCGCCGCCGGTCGCGCCTGGGACCGCCTCCGCGAGTTCGACCGCCCGACCGGGGGTGCGGTTCGCGACGTGGACCGTCGCGCCCGCGTCGGCGAGCGCGAACGCGGCCGCCCGCCCCGCGCCGCCCGCGCCCACGACGAGCGCGTCGCGGCCGTCGATCGCCACGTCGTGGTGCGCGAGCGCCCGCGTCACCCCGGCCGCGTCGGTGTTGTGACCGTGCGGTCGGTCGGCCTCGCCGGCCCTGACCGGGCCGTAGTCGACCGTGTTGACCGCGCCGATGCGCTCCGCGAGCGGGGCGGGGTCGACCGCCTCCAACACGTCCCGCTTGAACGGCACCGTGACGTTGAGTCCCGCCACGCCGAGGTCGGCACCGCCTTCGATCGCCGCGGCCGCGGCGTCGGCGTCGGGTTCGAAGGTCACGTACCGCGCGTCGAGTCCGAGCGCCTCGTAGCCCGCCTCGTGCATCGGCGGCGAAAGCGAGTGTCCGACCGGGTTCCCGATCAGTCCGTACACGTCCATGCCCGCTCACGCGGCCGCGACCGTCAAAAGCCGGTCGGTCGCCCGGCGGCGAGGCCTTCCGACCGCCGCCGCGGGTCTCGGTCGGGTCAGCGCCTTTCGCCGGCTCTCACTCCCGCCGACCGTCCGCGTCCCGCTCCGTGTCGATGACGTCCTCGAGGGTCTCGGTGCCGACGTCGCTGGCGACCTTGACCCCGACGAGCGACACGACGATGCCGCCGACGATGAACGCCGCGAGCTGTTGGACCGGCGTCATCGCGACGCCGTACACGGACAGCGGCTCGTGGATCGCCTCCTGCGCGAGGAAGTAGCCGGCGAACCCCCGGACGACCAAGGCGACGGCCGCGATGACGAACGGCAGGTTGAGGTAGGGCGTTCGGATCTCCTCGTCGCGGATCAGTTCGTCGAGCAGGCGCCCCACGGAGGCGGTCACCCCGGCGATCGCGAACCACGGCACCGCCGAGTAGACGAATTCTACGGCCTCGACGAGCCGGGCCGACTCGGGGCCGAGGTTCGAGGCGGCGAGGAACCCGAAGAAGCCGCCGACGAGGGCGAGTCCGCCGGCGACGACGTACGTCACGATCGACACCTGTCCGGCGTACAGGGCCTCGCGGATCCGCTCGGGCATCCCGGCCACCAGCCGGTCGATCGCGAGGCCCTTGTACAGCAGCGCGGCGCCGAGCAGCCCGGCGACGCCCGCGATCGCCTCGCCCGCGGAGAACCAGTAGAACAGCGCGGGAAGCAACAGCAGCGCGACGCCGATGGGGACCAACACCGTCGAGCGCAGCTGCTCGTCGGCGAGGAACTGTTTGAGCAGGTAGTAGGTGGACTCGATGTCGCGCGCCTGTCGGACGACGACGCGGTCGACGGAGTCGACCGGGATCCGCGATTCGACGACGGGAAGCACGCGCTCGTCCTCCGCCGAGTCGACGACGACGATCGCGGCCCGCGGCTCGTAGCGGTCCACGAGGTCGTCTAGCTGGGACGCGATCGACCGGTCCGCGCCGACGGCGGTGTCGCTCTCGGCGGAGACGACCGCTACCACCGACTCCTCGCGTTCGTCCCTGAGGTCGCGAGCCACCCGCAGCGACTCCAGCAGGCAGTTCACGCTGGCGTCTTCGGGGTCGTCCAGCCCGGCGTCGGTGACCAGCGACCGGACGGCCTCCCAGCCGGCGACCGGCATCGGGACGTTGGTGGCGCGACCGATCGCCCCGGAGCGGTCGACGCAGATGACCAGCGTCGTCACGTGTCGACTCACACCGCGGTCGGACAAAAATCCTCCCCGTGCGGCGCCGCGCCGCGTTCGCCCCCGGAAACCGGCCGATCGCGCCGATATCGCCGGGCCCTCGTCCGGACTCCAGTGGTCGTCAGCGGCCCCCGGCGGTCGTCACCGAAGCTCCACGTCGATGTCGCCGCCCGAGCCGCCGAACACGCTGGCGGCGCCGTTACCGGCCGCGAACGCCACCCGCTCGGCGCCGATACCGAGTCGCTCCGCGAGCCCGCGCTCCGGCGTGAACTCCCGCACCTCGGGCTCCGCTCCGAGGAGGTCGGCGAGCCGCGCTTCCACGTCGTCTATGGTGCCGAGGTCGTCGACGAGCCCCATCTCCGCGGCGTCGTCGCCGAGGTACACGCGGGCCTCGGTCTCCCGGATCTCGTCGGGGTCCATGTCGCGGCCCTCGCTCACCGTCTCGACGAACTGCTCGTAGTAGCCGTCGATGATCCCCTGGAGGTACTCGCGTTCGTCCTCCTCGATCTCGCGGAGCGGGACGCCGGCGTCCTTGTACTCGCCGGCCGTGAACTGCTCGTAAGAGATGCCGAGCTTGTCCGCGAGGCCGGCCGCGTTCGGCCGCGAGCCGACGACGCCGATGGAGCCGACGAGGCTCGCGTCGCGCGCCCACAGCTCGTCGCAGCCGCTCGCGATCCAGTAGCCCCCGGACGCACAGAGGTCGGTCGCGTACGCCACGGTCGGCCCGTCGAACTCGGCGACGGCCCGGCGGATGTCGTCGCTCGGCACGACCTCGCCGCCCGGCGTGTTGAGCTCGACGAGCAGCGCCTCGACGTCCTCGTCTTCGTCGGCCGCCTCGACCTGTTCGACGATCTGGTCGGCGGTCGCGGCGCCCGACCCCGACAGCGGCGACGGCCGCCCCTGATTCCGCCGGATCGGTCCCGACACGGTCACCTTCGCGGTGTTGTACGTCTCGGCGTCACCGAACCGTCCCCCGGTGAGCCGCGCGAAGACCGCGCGTCCCGCGAGCGTCGTCGCCGCACCCACCGCTGCGGCCGCGAGCAAGCCCTTCCGTCCGTTCGCCGGCGCGTCGTCCATACCGACGGTTGGCGACGCACGCGTTTATAAGCTGCCGTAGCTGGGGTCGGTCGTCCCGGTCGTCGCGCTCGGCGTCGCTTCGACCGACGCTCGCGGCGCTCGCCGTTAGAAAAACCGCAGAAAATCGCCGTCGAACCGCGCTGTCGGCCGGCTTACAGGAGGCCGGTCTTCTGGAGCTTCATCAGGTCCTCGGTGTCGAGCGTCTCGCCCTCCTTGAACTTCTGATAGATCTCCTCGGCCTCTTCCTTCTCCTCTTCGCGCTTCTCGGCGCGCTCGTCTTTCCGCTCTTCCTCCTCCTTCTTGTCCAGCTCGCGCAGGCGCTTCTGGACGCGCACGAAGTCCTCGTGGTGGCGGTCGGCCGCCTCCTGCGCCTCCACGAACAGCTCGTGCATCTCGTCGGCCTCGTCACGGATGTCGTCGGCCTCTCGGTAGGCCTCGATCATCTGGTTGTGGTGTTCCTGGGCCTTGTCCGCGAGCTCCGTCACCTTCTGGTGGTGCTGGGACGCCTCGGAGCGGACCTCCTCGGCCTCCTCGACGAGCTCGTCGAGCTCGCTCGTGTCGTCGACCTTCTCCTTCTTCTCGGCGAGCTTCTCGCGTTTGTCGTCGATCTTCTCGATGAGCTCGCGCTCGTCTTCCGCGTCGAGGACCTCCGTCTGCTGACGGAACTCGAGGTCTTCGATCTCCTCTTTGAGCTCCTCGATGGACTTGCCGGAGCCGAGCTCCAGATCCTGTTTGAGCTCCTCGACCTCGTCGAACAGCTCGTTGGCATCGGCGTTGAGCTCGTTGCGCTTGTCCTTGTGTTCCTGGACCTGCTCGTTGAGCTCGTCGCGGTTCTCGCGGTGTTCCTGGGCCTCGTCGACCTTCTCGCGAGTCTTCGCGTTGAGGTCGTCGCGCTTGGAGGCGCGCTCGGAGGCCATCTGGTTCAGCTCGTTGCGTCGGTCTCGCAGCTGACCGGCTCGTTTGATGAGCTGGCCCTTGGAGCCGTTCTCCAAGTCGTCTTCAGAAAGGTCCACGTTGTCCGCCTCGTCCATCGGTTCCACGTCGTACTGCTCAATGACTTCTTCTTTCGTTACCATTTGTTATCTCTCCATCACCGCTCCGGCGATAGCGGACGCTCGCTGTGGTGCGTCGGGCCGTCGGCAAGAACTTCCGTTCATTTCAGCGTGCGATTCCACCAGCGCCAGAGGCGTTCTGGTACCGCTAACTACCTCTGGATGCCATATAAATACTTCGGTGATTTTCGTGCGTACCGGTGCCACGGAGCGTGTACCCCAGGATTTCCGTGGTTACGGTTCACACGCCGTTTCCCAGCGGGCCGACGGCCGCGATTCGGGACGCACGGGCGGTCCGACGGGGTACCCGGCCGGTGATCCCGTCGTCCGGGCCGCTCACTCCGCCGACGATCCGGCCGTCTCGAGCAGTTCGGTCCGGACCGCCTCCAGCGTCTCGATGGCCCGGTCCAGCGACTCCCGCCCGCGCTCCTCGTCGTAGAAGTGCGTCAGCGACTGCGCACGGTTCGCGATCGCCTCGCAGCAGGCGTCTACCTCGTCGTCCCAGTCGTGTCCGTTCTGTTTCATGAGGTAGTGGATCAGCACCCAGTCGCCGACCGGTTTCGGGTTCGCGTCCGTCGGCTCGCCGACGGCGGGGAGGTCCTCCTCGAACTCCCGCAGCAGGTCAGCTGTCGTCCGCGAGATTATCGGCCGGAGCCGGAAGACGAGGTCTCCGCCCCGCTCGCCGAAGCCGTCGACCATCTTTTCGCGGGCGTTCTCGTACGGGCCCTCCGTCCACGGCAGCACGTCGACGGTCTCCAGCAGTCCCCGCTCCCGGCATCGATCCCAATGCGGGCGCTCGGCGTCGATCGCGGCCGCCGCGTCCGGCTCGCCCGTCACCACGAGGATGGCGCCGCCGCCGTCGACCACGGTGCCGCCCGCGAGCTCGACCGGCGGCTCGTGCGTGGCGGTGTCGCCGAACCGCCAGAAGTACGCCGACACCACGTCGTCGCGGGCGTCGAGCCGATCGAGCGCCGGCGGCATGTACGTCCGTAGGAACCGCCGCTCCGCGTCCAGCGGCATCCGAAACGTGACCTGTGTGGTCCGCATACACGAACCGTGTCCCCGAAGCGAAATAAGTCATTTTAGAAACA
This sequence comes from Halorubrum ejinorense, assembly GCF_055389685.1. Taxonomy (NCBI): domain Archaea; kingdom Methanobacteriati; phylum Methanobacteriota; class Halobacteria; order Halobacteriales; family Haloferacaceae; genus Halorubrum; species Halorubrum ejinorense. The sequence continues at coordinate 2,936,894 of NZ_AP043777.1, read as the reverse complement.
CTTTTCATAAAACGATCTGACACGTCGCGGGACGGGCGTCCGTCTGGAGACGGCCGACGGGCAGGGAACGCGCTACCGTCTTGAGGCGGACGGCGGACCGGGATCGCGCGGCCGTCAGGGGCCCGCGGCGAGGTGGACGTGGACGAGCCGGTCGCAGTCGGCCTCGCCGCAGACCGGGCAGTCGGACGTCTCGCCGGCCAGATCGGACTCGCCGACCGACACGCCGGACCCGCCGGCGACGACGAGCCCCTCGCCCCGATAGGTCAGCGCGTAGCCCTCGCTGCTCTCCCTGACAAACTGGTCTAGCAGTTCGCTCAGGTGGTAATTGAACCGACCCGGGTCGGTCACGCCGACGCGGGACTTCAACTCGGTGAACGACAGCGACTCGTCGGCGTCGGCCAGCGCCCTGAGGATCTTCACCCGCGTCTCGTTCGCGAGCGCGGAGAGCGCTCCCGTGAACTCCTCGGTCACCATGCGCGGTGGCGAGGGGCGGAGCGTGGTATACTTTGTGGGGGTCCCCCGTCCGCCGCGGGCGACCCCGGTCGCGCCCCCTCGTCGCCGGTCACGGCCCGTCGTCTCCCTCGACCGCGTACGAGAGGACGACGCCGTCGTCGAGCCGCTCCGTCTCGGTGAGCGTCAGATCGGGGAACCCCTCGGTGAAGCCGGTGCCGTCCGCCAGCGTGGGCGCGTCGCGCCCGCCGATCACCAGCGAGCCGACGTACACGTGGAGTTCGTCGACGACGCCCGCCTCGAAACACGAGAAGATGACCTCGCCGCCCCCTTCGATCATCAGGCGGTCGACGCCGCGGTCGGCGAGCCGATCGAGCCCGGTCGCGATGTCGACGCGCTCCTCGCCGGCCACGATCACCTCCGCGCCGGCGTCGGCGAGTTCCTCCCGGCGCTCCCGGTCGGTCGCGCCCGAGACGAGCAGGTACGTCGTCGCGGCGTCGTCTAAGATCCGGGCGTCCACCGGAGTCCGACCGGTGGAATCGACGACGACCCGTGCGGGATCGCCGGACCGTCCGTTCCGTAGCCGCTCGACGCGGCGGTCCTCCTCGTCGAGCGTGAGGTGCGGGTCGTCCGCGAGGACGGTCCCGACGCCGACCAGCACCCCGTCCGCGGCCGCCCTGACGCGGTCGACGCGGTCGAAGTCCTCCGGTCCGGAGATCCGGAGCTGTTCCCGGCGGCGGCTGGCGAGTTTCCCGTCGACGCTCTGGGCCGCGTTGACGACCACGTACATGTGACCACCCTCTCGCGGCTCCCGGTTGGTCGTTTCGGTGGGGCGGACGCTCCCGGCACAATACCTATCCGACGAGGTCTCATGGTGGTGACAATGAGGCTGTCAACGGTTCTCATCATCCTCGGCGCGGTGGTGTTCGTCCTCCCGATCCCCGGCACGTTCGTCCTCGGCGCGCTGATCGCGTTCGCGGGGCTCGCCGCTCGCCTGTTCGGGCTCTGACTCGACACCGTTTTGCCGCCCCTGGCCGAGCGCTCACCCGTGTCCGACCCAACAGCGCACCACGTCGGGATCACCGTCGCCGATCTGGACCGCGCCGTCGAGTTCTACGCCGAGACGTTCGACCTCGACGTGCTGGCCGAGTTCTCGGTCGGCGGCGACGCCTTCGCCGAGGCCGTCGCCGTCGACGACGCGTCCGCCTCGTTCGCGCACCTCGACGCGGGCGACGCGGTCGTCGAGCTCGTCGCGTACGACCCGACCGGCGAGCCGACCGCCGACCCCGAGCTGAACCGACCGGGCGCGACCCACCTCGGCCTCACGGTCGACGACGTCGAGGCGTTCCACGCAGACCTCGCCGACGACGTGGAGACGCTGAGCCCGCCGCGGACGACCGCGAGCGGGACGACGGTCCTGTTCGTTCGCGACCCGGAGGGGAACTTGATCGAAGTGCTGGACGCCTGAGCGGCGCGGTCTCGCCGCCCGTTCGCCTCACTTCACCTTCGTGCCCGGCCCGGCGTCCTCGAAGGTCGTCAGGAGATCGGCCTCCTCGCCGGCGGCCAACACCATCCCGTTCGACTCGACGCCGAACAGCTCCGCCTTCTCCAGGTTCGCGAGCACGATAACCTTCGTACCCGGCAGATCGTCGATGTCGTGAAGCTGCTTGAGGCCCGCAACGATCGTCCGCGTCTCCGGGCCGACGTCGACGCTGAGCTTCAGCAGGTCGTCGGCGCCCTCGATCCCCTCGGCCGCCTCGATCCGACCGACCCGGATGTCGAGGTCCTGGAACTGTTCGAAGCCGATGCGGTCGTCGCTGATGGGTTCGATGTCGGTCATGTCGGTGTCGTCGGTCGTTTCGGCCGCGTCGCCCGCGTCGTCTTCACCGCCTTCGTCGGCCGCGTCGCCATCGTCGCCGTCGTCGTCGTCGTCGCTCTCCGACTCGGCGACGCGCGCTTCGAGCTTCTCGTTGAGCGCCTCCACTCGCTCGTCTTCGATCTGCTCGAACAGCTCCTCGGGCTCGTTCAGGTCGCCGGCCGGCCCCCCGCGGGCCGCCTCGACGGTCGCGTCGTGGACGGAGCCGGGCTCGCCGAGCTGGGCCCAGAGCCGCTCGCTCTTCTCGGGGGCCAGGGGCTCGAACAGGACCGCGATCGCCTTCGCGACCGCGACGCAGTCGTAGATGACCTGTTCGGCCTCGTCGGGCTCCTCGTCGACGAGCTTCCACGGTTCGTTGCGCTGGATGTACTCGTTGCCGAACCGGGCGAGACCGGTGACGGCGTCGCCCAGCGCGCGGACGGAGTAGTCGTTGACCGCGGCCGCGAACTCGTCGACCGCCTCGTCGATCCGCGCCGCCACGTCGCCGCTCGGCGCGTCGGCGTCGGGGCCGTCCTCGTAGTTGCGGTGGGCGAAGAGGAGGGAGCGGTAGAGGAAGTTGCCGACGGTGCCCACGAGCTCGGTGTTCACGCGCTCGGCGAACTTCTCCCACGAGAAGTCCACGTCCTGTTGGAACCCGCCGTTGGTCGCGAGGTAGTAGCGCAGCGGGTCGGGGTGGAACCCCTCGTCGAGGTACTCGTCGGCCCAGACGGCGCGGTCGCGGCTGGTCGAGAACCCCTTCCCGCCGAGCGTGACGAAGCCGCTGGCCATCACCGCGCGCGGTTCGGCGTGGTCGGTCGCCTCCAGCATCGCGGGCCAGAAGATCGTGTGGTGCTGGATGATGTCGCGGCCGATCACGTGGACGATCTCGCCGCCCTCCGGGTGCGCGTCGCTCGCGCCCTCCTTCCAGGCGGTCTCCCAGTCGAAGGCGTCGGCGCCGACGCGCTCGGTGAACTGCTTCGTCGAGGAGATGTACTCGATCGGGGCGTCGACCCAGACGTACAAGACGAGGTCCTGGGGGTCGGCGGCTTCACCGCCTTCACGAGGCGACTCCGTCGCCTCGCCGCCCGGGTAGTCGATCCCCCAGTCCATGTCGCGGGTGATACACCAGTCTTGAAGCCCCTGTTCGATCCACTCGCGGGGCTGGTTCCGGGCGTTCGAGGTCCCTTCGAGCCGGTCGAGGAACCCGGTGAGGTAGTCGGCGAACTCGGAGACCGCGAAGAACTGGTGGGTCCGTTCGCGGTACTCGGCGGGGTTGCCGGTGATCGTGGACTCGGGCTCTTCGACCTCGCCGGGCTCGAGGTGACGCTGGCACCCCTCGTCGCACTCGTCGCCCCGGGCGTGCGCGCCGCAGTACGGGCAGGTGCCCTCGACGTACCGGTCCGGGAGGTACTGGTCGTCCACGGGATCGTACGCGACCATGATCTCCTTCTCGTAGAGGTGGCCGGCCTCGTCGAGGTCGCGGACGAGCTGCTGAGTGATCTCGGTGTTCGTCTCGTCGTGGGTGTGGCCGTAGTTGTCGAAGTCGACGTTGAACTTCGGGAACGTCTCGGCGTACTGCTCGTGCCAGTCGAGCGCGAAGTCCTCGGGGGAGACCCCCGCCTGTTCGGCGTTGACCGCGACGGGCGTCCCGTGCATGTCCGAGCCGGAGACGAACGCGGTCTCCTGGCCGAGTCGTTCGAGCGCGCGGCTGTACACGTCGCCGCCGACGTAGGTGCGGAGGTGGCCGATGTGGAGGTCGCCGTTGGCGTACGGCAGTCCACAGGTCACCACCGCCGGGTGGTCGGTGGGGAAGTCGTCGTGGCTCATGTGGTGTGTGTATGTCGTGTGTCGGTCGATCGGGTCTAAAGCCCGCTGGTTCGGGGCCGTCCGCGGAGCGTCCCGCTCACGCGATGGCGGCGGTCTCGATCGCGTCTCGTCGCCGGCGGCCCGAGCGCTACGGGAAGGCGACGGGATTCGCCGCCGCGCCGTCGTCGACCGCGTTACCGGTCGGCGCCGACGCGACGGGTCCACCCGCCGCTAGAAGGAGCGCATCCGCATCCCGAGCCGCCGGTGTCGCGTCACGACCGATCGTTCGTCGTCGCGGGAAATAAAACCACTCGCCTCGGTGGCTCACAGCAGGCCGCGGACGATCCGGGCCGCATCGGCGGCGGTCGGCGCGAGGACGTAGATGATCGGCTCGACGCCGACCGCGCCCGTCTGGTAGCAGACGAGCGCGTCCGCGTCGGCGGGGAGGTCGGCGCCCGCGACCGCGTCGGCGACCGCCTCGCGGGTCGGTCGCTCCGCGTCGAACTCCACGGTCGGGTGGTCGGCGGCGAGCGCGTCGACCGTCTCGGAGTCGTACCGGAGGTTGACCGCGCCGCGGACGTCCGCGCCGCCCTCCCGAGCCGCGAGCAGCACCGTCGCGACGTGTTCGCTGACGCCGAACTCCGGCTCGCCGGGGACCATCGCCCGGCCCTTCACGTCGACGAGCCGCCCGGGGACGGCGGCCACGTCGTCGACCGTCGCGGCGTCGGCGAGACACTCCGCGACGTTGGCGCCGACGTTCGGGATGAGCCCGGCGAAGCCCGAGGCGTTCGTCAGGGTCCGGAGCCCGCGGCGCACCGACGTGAGGACGCGCTCGCGCTCGCGGAGCCCGCTGTCCGGGTCGTGGACGGAGAACTCCACGTCCGCCTCGGCGAGCGCCGGCATCGCCTCCTCGTGGAGGTCGGCGAGGAGGTCCCCCTCCTCCAGCTGGCGGATCAGCACCTCGATCTCGACGAGCGCGGCCACGGGCGTGAGGTCGCCGCTCGCCAGCCCCTCGCCCACGCGCTCGACGAGGTCGCGCACGCGCTCGTCCGCGACGATCCGACCGTGTCGGGCCACGTCGCCGGCGGCGTACTTCGAGACGGCCGACTGCGAGATGCCGAGCGCGTCGGCGACCTCCGACTGGGTGAACCCGCGGTCGCGGAGGTCCTCCGCGAGCATCGAGCGGACCGTCGGGAGGAACTCGTCGACGACGACCTCCTCGATGAACCTCATTCCCGATCACCGCCCGACGGGTCCCGCCCGTCCCCGCCCCTCCCCGTGAACTCTGGGTCGTCGCCGATCCGCGACGCCTGCGGTCCGTCCTGCCCCTGGTACTTCGACCCCCGCTCGGCGCCGTACGGGCGGTCGGCGGGGCGTTTCAGCTCCGTGAAGGTGAGCTGCGAGACGCGCATGCCCGGCGAGAGCGCCACCGGCGCGGTCCCGAGGTTCGACAGTTCGAGGGTGATCTGCCCCTCGTAGCCGGGGTCACACAGGCCGGCGGTCGCGTGGACGACGATCGCGAGCCGGCCGAGCGAGGACCGCCCCTCGACGTGCGCGACGAGGTCGTCCGGGATCGCGACGCGCTCGACGGTGGTCCCGAGCACGAAGTCGCCGGGATGGAGGATGAACTCCTCGCCCTCGGGGACGGTCGTCTCCGTGACGTACTCGCTCACCTCGCCCGCGTCGGTCGGGTGGATACAGGGGATGTTGGTGCGCTGGAACTCCAGGAAGCGCTCGCCGAGCCGCAGGTCCACGCTCGCGGGCTGGACCTGCTGGTCGACGTCGTCGAGCGGCTCGATCGCCAGGTCGCCCTCGGCGAGCCGGTCGAGGATGTCGGCGTCCGACAGGATCATACCGAGAGGGGGAGCGCCGGCGGGTTAAAAACTCCCGAATCCGCGGGCGCCCGGTCGTCGTTCCGCGGCCGACGCCGTCGTTCCGGCTCGTTCAGGCCGCCGCGATCAGGAGCGCGACGGCGGCGAAGAGCGTCGCCACGCCCGCCGCGCTCGCGCGGTCGAGGTCGTGTTCGGCCTCCAACCCCCCGACGACGACGAACCATTGGATCCCGATCGCCACCGCGGACGCGACGAGGAGGGGACCGGTCGCGGTCGTGATCGCGGCCACGAGTTCCCGGGTGAGCGCCTCGATCGTCGTTCCCGTGAGCGTCGCGGTCGAGAGCGTGTACCAGATCGCCGCGACGCCGGCGATCACCCGGAGCAGCTCGCCGACGAGCGCCCAGCCGGCGATCACGAAGCTGTCGCCGACGGACCCGGACCCGCCGGCGACCAGCGCGCCGGCGTGGAGCGCGAGCGCGAACAGCCCCCACCAGAGCGGCACGCCGAGCAGCCCGTAGTGGAGGTAGCCGGCCGCGGCCTCCCGGAGCTCCGAACCGGCGTCGACCTCGATCCGCGCCGGCTCGTCGCACGCTTCGTCGAACGCGGAGTCGGCGTCGTCGCCGAACGTCTCGCAGGTCGACTCGGGCGGACGGTCCGGGTTGTCGACGGTGACCTGCCGGTCGACGGTCGCGTCGAAGACGGCGCCGAGCGCGAGGATACCGACGCTCGTTCCGATCGTGACGAGCACGAGGGTCGCGACCGCGACCGTGGCGGCGTCGCGGCCGCGGAAGGCGCCGCGAACGCGGTCGAGAAGGGCGCCGAACGGACGGATGAGGGCGGCGAGCGGGGAGGGCACGACTTGACGGTTCTCAGTCGAAAGTAAGTGTCTTTTCGCTCGATCGCGCCGGCCTCACTCTCGTTCCAACTCGGTCTCCGGATCGGACTCGTCGACGGCGTCCGTCGAGGCGTCCTCGTCGTCGGCGTCCACCGAGGTCCCTTCCCCGGCCTCGCTCGCCGCGGCCTTCCGAGCGCGGTCGGCCGCCAGCTCGCGGTCGATGTCGTCTTCGACGTACCCCATCGACTCCACGGTGACGACGTTGCCGCCGCCGGGGTCGACGACCATCACCTCCTCGCCTTCCTCGATCGCCCCCTCCATCGAGCGGGCGGAGTAGTGCGGGTTGAAGCCGCCGCCGGCGAGTTTCACCTCGCCGCCGGTCGGGGTCACCCGCTCCGTGACGGTGCCGGTCTTCCCCTTCAGCGCGTCGCTGTCGCTCGTCTGCTGTTGGCCCTTCCCGCCGTAGAGGTCGAACTCGTGGTACCCGTAGAAGGCGGCGGCCCCGAACACGAGCGTCAGCAGGGCCATGAACAGCGTGAGGAACGCCCCGGCGACGCCGAGCGATGCGAGGACCAGGCCGCCGAGGCCCGCACCGATGAGCGCGATGCCGACGACGATGAAGTTCGCGCCCGGCGCCAGCGCCTCCGCCATCGAGAGCAGCAGCCCGGCGGTCAGAAGCAGCAGCGGGAGGGTGTCCGGCGAGATGAGCCCGGACTGTGCGAGCGCGTCCATGTTCGCCCCTACGGCCCCGGCGTGATAAGTTGTGGTGCGAGTCGTTTTCCGGCCGCGACAGCCCGAGTGGACCGGCCGGCCCCGCCCGCGTCGCCGGCGCCGCCGGCCGCTCCGGGGCCGACCGCGCTCAGAGGCCGACGAACAGCACGCCGACCGTGATCGCGACGCCGAGAACGATGAAAACGGCGTGTTCGACCTCGACGTCGCCGGGCTCGATCGGCACGTCTTCGGGGGTGTGCGTGTCCTCGGTGACGCCGTCGGGTCCGACCTCGTCGACCGCGAACCGCCATCCCTCGCCGTCGGCGTCGTCGGTCCGGGTCTCGTTCGCCCGGCTGCGCGTGTCGCCGTCGGCGTCGTCGTCGCTCATGGCCGCGGCTACGCGAGTCGCGGGTAAATGACTGACGGGTGGGGTGACCGCCGGATGCGACACCCCGAACCGCTGACCGATCTTACCGGTTGCGGGCCGCCCGGAGGACGTCGCCGTCGTAGACGACGCCGCGCTCGCCGTCGAGGGTCACCGTGGTCCCGTCCGCGACCGACTCGGGCAGGTGGGCGCCGGAGACCATCGGGACGCCGAGTTCGCGGGCGACAACGGCGGGGTAGCCGGTCATCCCCTCCCGGGCGTCGATGATGCCGGCGACCCGGTCGAGGTCGCCGGAGAACTCCCCGTCGAAGTCCGGGCCGAGCGCGATCACGGCCCCCTCCGGCAGCGCGTCGAGGTCGCCGTCCGCGGTCCGGTGGACGGGCGCGGCGACGTGGCCGGCGACGACCGCCTTCCCGGTCACGAGCGTCTCGGCGGCGACGTGGACCTTCAGGGTGTTCGTCGTGTTCGTCCCCTCGAACTCGGTGAGCATGCCGGAGAGGACGACGAGCGTGTCACCCGACTCGGCCCCGCCGGTGTCGAGGGCGGCGTCGACGGCGTTGTCCAGGACCGCCTCCATGTCGTGGGCGTACTCGGTCAACACGGGGCGAACCCCCCACGAGAGCGCGAGCTGTCGGCGGACGCGGTCGTTCGGCGTCGTCGCCACCACGGGGACGCCCGGCCGGAACATCGCGGTCTTCCGGGCGGTGAAGCCGGACTCTGAGACGGCGACCACCGTCGAGGCCCCGATGTCGCGCGCGAGGTACCGCGCCGAGCGCGCCAGCGCCTCGGTGCGCGACCCCTCGTCGGCCGTCGGGACGCGCTGCTCGCGCGTCTCCGCGTACTCGTCGCTGGACTCGACCTGCCGGACGATCCGGTCCATCGTCTCGACGACGTTCACGGGGTCGTCCCCGATGGCGGTCTCGCCCGACAGCATCACGGCGTCGGTCCCGTCGAGGACCGCGTTGGCCACGTCGGAGGCCTCGGCGCGCGTCGGCCGCCGCGAGGAGACCATCGAGTCGAGCATCTCCGTCGCGGTGATGACGGGGACGCCCTCGTTGACGCAGGTCCGGATGATCCGCTTTTGGATCACGGGCACGTCCTCCAGCGGACACTCCACGCCGAGGTCCCCGCGGGCGACCATCACGCCGTCGGCGGCGTCGACGATCCCCTCCAAGTTCTCGACCGCCCCCGCCCGCTCGATCTTCGCGACGATCGGGATGTCGTCGCCGCCGCGGGCCTCGAGCTCGTCGGCGATCTGGTAGACGTCGTCCGCGTTGCGCACGAACGAGGCGGCGACGAAGTCCGCGTCGGCCCGGGCCGCGAGGTCGAGTTCGGCCTCGTCTTCCGGGGTGATGAGGTCCACGTCGATGGCGACGCCGGGGAGGTTCACGCCCTTGCGGGAGCCGAGCTTCCCGCCGGAGACGACCGTCGCGACCACGGACTCGCCGTCGACGCGCTCGACGCGGCACTCGATCCGACCGTCGTCGAGCAGGATGGTGTCGCCCGGGCCAGCGGCGCCGATCGAGTGGGTGAGGCCGACGCGTTCGGGCGTGGCCTCGTCGCCTTCGAGGAAGGTGACCTCGGAGCCCCTCGCGAGCGAGATCGGCTCGTCGATCTCGGCGGTCCGGACCTCCGGGCCCTTCAGGTCGACCATCACCGCGAGCGGGTCGTCGATCTCGTCGTCGACCTCGCGGGCGCGCTCGATCACCGTCTCCCGGTGGTCGGTCGTCCCGTGACTGGCGTTGAGCCGGACGACGGACATCCCCGCGTCGGCGAGGCCGCGGATCGTGTCCCGGTCGTCCGAGGCGGGACCGATCGTACAGACGATCTTGGCGTTTCGCATACCGCCGGGTTCGACGCAGGGCCGGAAAAAGGCATCCGGTTGCGTCGCCACCGAGTAAACGTTCGTGACAGTCGCCCGAGCGGCCGCGATACGGCCGGAATCGGGAACTGCGAAGGAATCTTAGCTATCAAGAGCGGTGCGGTGGCGCGTGCCTGCGAGCGGCCGCCACCGGTGGCCGCGAAGCAGCACGCGCGAGGGACGCGGCGACCGGAGCGAAGCGGAGGGAGCCGCGAGGGTGGGGAGGTGTGAGGCTGCGGTTGCGGTGCGGTCGGGGCGGGACTCAAAGGGGCAGTCGCGAGACCGCCGGAGGCGTCTCGAACGACAGCGAGCGTACGGCGGTCTCGCGGCTGGGGCTTTGGAGGAGTTCGCAGGCTATCTGGGGGTAGTCAGTGATCGCTGATAGATTGAGGCGTCGAAGGGGAGGGTTGCCGGAGCGTCAGCGGTGGGGTATCAGTCGTCGGCGGGTGCGGGCGCGCTGCCGGTCGACAGCGACACCTCGGGCGCGTCCACCTCCAGCTCGTCCAGGGCGGCCTGTGCGGCGCGCTTCCCGGAGACGAGCATCGCGCCGAACGTCGGGCCCATCCGCGGGAGCCCGTGGGCGGTCGCGACCGCCATCCCCGAGGCGATCAGGCCGTCGTGGACGACGCCGGTGTGTTCGACGACCGCGTCCTCGCTCTCGTCGACCCACATCGAGTCGTGGCCGGGCGAGTCGTGACCGGGCGCGCCGTACTCGCCGTCGCCGGTCTGGTCCATCCCGGTGTTGTGCTCTTTCGCGTGTTCGATGCCCGGCGCCGAGAGGACGCCGCGCTCGTCGAGTTTGCTGATCGCGACCGCGTCGTGACCGGTCGCGTCGATCACCAGGTCGGACTCCACCGCGATGGGGTCGACGCAGGTTATCTCGCGCGGGAGCGCGTGGACGGGCGTCCAGTTCATCACGATCCCCCCGACGCGGTGGTCGTCACGCACGACGAGGTCGGTGAACTCGGTCATGTTCTGGACGCGCGCGCCGGCGTCACAGGCCGCCTTGATCAGCCCGGAACAGGCCTCCGGTCCCGCCGCGGTGTAGAGGCCGTCCACGTCGTCGACCGGTTCGTACTCGACGTCGAGGTCGTCGAGGATCTCCTGTGCGGGGTCCCGGACGGTCACGGTGTTCATGAGGAATCCACCCAGCCAGAACCCGCCGCCGAGGTAGTTGTTCTTCTCGACTATCATCACCTTCACGCCGCGCTCGGCCAGCTCCTTCGCGGCCATCAGTCCCGAGGGACCGCCGCCGAGAACGATCGCGTCGGAGTCGGTGAAATCGAGGAACCCATCGGTCCACTCGTTCCCGATGGCCTTCGTCACGTCTGTCTCGCTCACGTCGCTGAAGCCGTCGAATCCTTTCATACAACTTGGTAGTATTACTAGGTTGTGAAAGGCGTTGCGGTCGGGACTCGGTCGTATTCACATGACGTACCGGTAGCACGGCGGCGTACACCGCCAAAGCCCAAGTCGCGAGGGCTCGGTGCGCTCGCTTCGGTCCTCGTCGCTCACTTCGTTCGCTCCTTCGGTCCTCGTCGCTCACTTCGTTCGCTCCTTCGGTCCTTGCGTCGCGCGCCTTCGCCCTCGCGGCTGCCCCTTCGAGTCCCGCCCCGGACAGCACCGCAGCCTCACACCTCCCCAGCCTCGTCGCTCCCTCCGGTCGCGACTCCCTCGCGCGGCGCTCCTCGCGGTCGCCGAGGGCGACCGCTCGCAGGCACGCGCCACCGCATTCGCGTTGCCGATTGAGTATCATCGCTACGCCGACTGTCGCTGTCGCGTCCGGATTCCCGCCACCGTCACCGACCGCCCCAACTCGTAGCCTTTTTACCCGCGCTGGCGGTAGAAGTGGCTACTATGGCTGAGGACAAGGCACGAAGCACCGGGAGCGCGGGCCGATTCGGGGCTCGCTACGGCCGGGTCGCCCGCAAGCGTGTTCAGGACATCGAAGAGGAGATGCGCAACGCGACCGTCGACGGCGACGACGTCAAGCGTAAGGGTACCGGCATCTGGGTCAACGAGGAGACCGGCGAGACGTTCACCGGCGGCGCGTACCGCCCCGAGACGCCCGGCGGTCGCACCGTCCGCCGCTCCATCCGCGCCGCGCTCGCCGACGAGGAGTAAGGCGATGAGCTACAAGTGCTCCCGCTGTAAGCGCGACGTCACCCTCGACGAGTACGGCGGCGTGCGCTGTCCGTACTGCGGCCACCGCGTCCTCCTGAAGGAGCGCGGCGGCGGCATGAAAGAAGTCAACGTCGAGTAACGCGGTCTTCTCCCCCGTGACGGCGACGCGCGCACACGAGACGCTCCTTTCGTTCACCTACCCTTCCGAGCGCCGCGCTCGCCTCGTGGCCGCCGCCCTCGGCCCCGAGGTCGGCGAAATCGACGACGCCCGGTCGGCCGCGACGGTCGACCGCGAGGGCGACGCGGTCCGCGTCCGCGTCCGCGCAGACGACCTCGTGGCGCTGCGCGCCGGCGTCAACAGTTGGTCGCGACTCGTCTCCGTCGCCGAACGCGTCGGTGCGAAACGCGAATGAGTGTCGAGTGAGACTGCCGTTAACACGCCTTTCCGGGGCTCTACCCCCCGGCTGCCCCGTCGTCGGAGAAGTCGGGGGTTTTTCCGTCCGGGCCGCCTCGGTCCGCCCATGCAAGGGAACATGCCGCCCGAGGCACAGGAGAAGATCGAGGAACTGCAGGAGCTTCAGGAGACAGCACAGCAGGTCTCCGAACAGCGAGAGCAGGCGCAGAGCGCCCTCAACGAGTCGAAGACGGCCCTCGACGCCCTCGAAGACGTCGACGAGGACGCCGGAATGTACCGCGAGATCGGCGAGGTCCTCGTCGAGACGGACTACGAGTCCGCCTACGACGACCTCGAGAACAAGGTCGACTCGCTCGAGGTCCGCGTCGAGCAGCTCGAAAAACAGGAGGAGCGCGTCGAAGAGCAGTTCGACGACCTCCAGAGCGAGCTCCAGCAGATGCTCCAGGGCGGCGCGGGCGGCGGCGGTCCGATGGGTCCCGGCGGTCCGGGCGCGGGCGGCGCGTAAGCGAGCGATGAGCGACGAGCCGACGGACGAGGAAGTGGTCCGTACCGCGGCGGAAGCCGCGGAGGGCGTCGTCTTCGCCCACTACGACCAGTCGGCGGTGACGGACCTCGACGTCACGGTGACGTTCGAGGAGGGCGTGCTCGACGTCGACGTCTACCTGAACGCCCCCGACGACCCCGACCCCGACGAGGTCGCCCGCGAGGCGGCCGAGACCGCCGGCGAGGCGGTCGACGAGCTGTTCGCGGAGTAGGTGGCCGTCTCCTCTCGTTTTCTACGGTCCACGAGCCGACGCTCAGCCACGTCTCCACGCGTTTCCGCACGGTTTCCGACCGAAACCGGCGCGCGCAGGCCGTCTCGTCCCTGCGGCACTCGACCACCGATAGCTATTAGCCACCTGCGTGGGAACTGTTAGCGCATGTCAATAAAGCGCGGCGGCAGGTCGGCGTTCGAGCGGCTGCGCGCGCGTCTCGACGAGCGGTCGCACGCCTGCGAGGAGTGCGGGTTCGTCGACGACGCGAGCGAGTGGGAGGCGGCCACTACGGGGGCGACCGTCGAGTACCGCCGGGAGTGCCCGAGCTGCGGGACCGAGCACGTCCGACGGTATCGGCTCTGAGACGGACGAAGCGGCCGCCTTGCGATGTACGACGCGATCCTCTGTCCGACCGACGGGAGTCCGGGAAGCGACGCGGCCGTCGAGCACGCGTGTTCCCTCGCCGACCTGGCGGACGCGGAGATACACGCGCTGTTCGTGGTCGACGAGATGACCGCGGGTGCGGACAGGTGGGACATGATCGTCGAGCGCGAGGAGGAGCGCGGCGAGCGGGCGCTCGACGCTGTCGGCGCAGCGGGCGCCGAACGGGGCGTCCGGGTCGAGAAACACCTCCGACGGGGTCGCCCTCACGAGGAGATCCTCGACGCCGCGACCGACTACGGCGCCGCCCTGATCGTGATGGGAACGCACGGCCGGACCGGCGTGGGACGGTTCCTCACCGCCGGGTCGGTCGCCGAGCGGGTCGTGCGACACAGCGAGGTTCCGGTGTTGACCGCGCGGCTCGGACCCTGAGCGCCGAGCGCTTACGTCGACTCGCAGATCGCGACGAAGTTCTCGAAGACCTCCTCGCCGCGTTCGGTGTGTGCGACCTCCGGATGCCACTGGACGCCGTACAGGTCCGCGTCGGGGTCGGACATCGCCTCGATGCCGCAGACGTCGGAGGTGGCGGTGCGGGCGAACCCGTCGGGAAGCTCCGTCACCTCGTCGGCGTGGGAGGCCCAGACGCGCGTCTCCGGCGCGAGCGAGCCGACGAGCGGGTCTTCCTCGTCGACGATCTCCACGTCGACGTCGGCGTAGCCGCCGTAGTCGCCCGAACCGACGGTGCCGTCGAGTTCGGCGGCGATCAGCTGCATGCCGAGACAGATCCCGAGGACGGGGAGGTCGCGGTCGAGGTACTCGGGCGCGTTGCCCACGCGGTCCATGTCCGGGCCGCCCGAGAGGACGATCCCGTCCGCCTCCACCTCGTCGACCGGCGCGTCCGCCGAGACGATCTCGGTGTCGACGCCGATGTCGCGGAGCGCCCGCCGTTCGAGGTGCGTGAACTGGCCGTGGAGGTCGATGACGACGATCCGAGTCATGGCTCCGATTGACGGCACCCGCACAAAAGCGGCTCGGAACGAACGCAGTATCGTGGTGGTTCCGGTGACTGAACGACTCTCGAAATACACAGACGTGGATCAAACGGCTCGATCCCGCGCGACCGACTCCCCCTCCTCAGAGGTCGAGCGGGCCGCTCTTCGTGAACTCGCGTAGCAGCACGGTCGCGTACGAGCCGCTCGGGAGCGCGAACTCGAAGCGGGGGTCGCCGCCCGCGAACGACGCGTCGAGGTCGGTCCGGAGGAGGAGCGCCCGCCGGGTCCCCTTCGAGTCGAACTCGCCGGGAAGCGCGAAGTCGCTCGGCTCGATCCCGGCGTCGGCGAGGACCTCACGCTCGATCTCCCCGGGTTCGCCGTCGCCGAGTTCCGTCTCGGTGCCGACGAGCGGCGCGGTGACGAACGCCCGTCCGCGCTCGCAGTGGCGCGAGACCACCGACACGCGGTCGGCGTCGACCCGCTGGAGCCGGTCCGTGTCCGGCGCGTACAGCCCGTCGGGCGCGTCGTCGTCCGCGAAACAGACCACGTCGCCGGCGACGGGGCGGTCGAACGGGAGCCCGCGACGCAGCCGCTCGCTCACGATCCGGTTGAAGCAGAACGACTGGGCGGCGTTGACGAACAGCCGCTGGAGGTTCGACGGCACCGCCTCCAGCGCGTGCCACCAGTCGTCGTGGTCCGGCGGCGCGGCGGGGTCGACGTCGCGGTCGGCGAGCCGGTGGACCATGGAGCGCTCGAACCGGAGCTTGCCCGGAATCGCGTCGAGACAGCCGCTCCAGTCGCCGTCGCCGCTGCCGTCGGCCGCGGAACGCTCCGCGTCGTCGCCGCCGGTCGCGACGCCCCCCTCGGCGACGGCGGCGTCCACGCCGAAGGCGGCGTCGACCCGGTCGCGCGCGGCCCGGGTGTCGTCGGGCTCCGTCTCGGCCGGGTTGCCCGCGTACAGGCGGACCGCCTCGCGCGGGTCGTTCCGGGCGACGGCGAGGCCGACGACGTGCGTGACCGGTCGTCGGCTCCCGAACCGCTGCTGGCCGAAGTAGTTCGGGACGCCGACGGTCGCGTCGGTCAGGGGGTCGCCATCGGAGTCGTCACCCGCGAACGCCCGGAGGTCTCTCGCCGCGTCGGCGACGCGCTCGGGGGCCTCGTCGACGGTGTCGGCCACCCGGATGTCGAAGGCGTTGCCCGCGAGGTCGCCGAAGGAGAGCCGCCGGCCCGCCCGCCCGAGCGGTTCGATCTCGGCCCCGCGGATCTCGGGGAGGTCCCCGTGGTCGACGCCGCGGAGGGTGAACAGCTGCGTGGTGACGGCGCGCTTGTCCTTCGTCCCCGCCCACGAGACGCGCTCGCGGCTGATCCCGAGCGCGTCGGAGACCCGTCGCGCGAAGTCGTTGGTGTCCCAATCCCGCAGCGTGACGCGGACGACGAGCTCCGGGTAGCTCCCGACGTCGGCGTCGAGCGGCTCCGCGTCGAACGCCTCGACCTCTCGGACGCGGAAGTCCTCGGGGCTGGCGCGGAGCCGCCCGCCGATCCCCTCGGCGCCGCTGACGTAGTGTTCGATCCCGACCGCCCGCTCCGTCGGGTGCGCCTCGCGGAGGGTGTACTCGGGGGCCATTCAGTACAGCGAGAGGTCGCCCGTCACGCGGTCGACGGTCTCGTCGCGCCCCGGCCCGACCGCGAGCGCGGTGACGGTGCCGGGCTCTAGCTGGGTGTGGCCGGCGTCCCGAACGATCGCGTACGGCAGTCCCTCGGTGTCGGCCTTGTCGGCCAGCTCGAACAGCTGGCCCTCGGAGTTCGCCTTGAGAACGACCTTCTTCTGTCCCTCCCCCTGCCACTTCTTCCGCGTCCGTCGGCCCGCGTCCTGGTACGCCGACAGCGAGGCGTGCGCGACCTGGGCGGCGAGTTTCCCCTCGCCCATCCCGATGTCAGCGCGCGCGACGATCGCCTGTTTCATACCGTCTCCACCGCCGCCGCGGGTTTAGCGCTTTTCTCTCGACCGCCGCGGCTTCGGCTGGCGAGCGGCGACTGAAAAAAACGCCGACCGAAACCGCGTCGTCAGTCGTCCGCGGGAGCCGCGCCGCCGCGAGAGGCCGAGCCGAGGCCCGAGGCCATGGCGGCGACCGTGCTCTCGTTGTTGACGACCCACCGCAGCAGGAGGAACGCGAAGAGGTACTTCGCGATGACGTCCATCCCGCTGTAGGCCCACGAGGTGACGGCGACGTCGAGCACCGCGATCCCCTCTGCGCCCAGCGCCCAGAAGATCGGGTAGCCGAGCCAGAGGACCACGGTGAGGACTTTCAGCGTGTTGAAGATGTCCGCGGTGCCGGCGACTTCGGCGTCCTCGGCCCACTCGGCGAGCAGGATGTAGAGGACGACGACGAAGAACGCACAGCTGATCCCGTACCAGACCCAGCGCAGCAGGTACGAGGACGTGGTCAACGCGGCGGCGAGACCGGTGACACACATTCCGATGTCGGCGACCACGGCGGTGAACAGCTTACTCATGTTCGTGCCGGCGAGGAGGCCGAGCGCGATGAGGATCATCGGCGTCGACAGCGCCCACGTGAGGTACCGCCCCCACGGGGTGAACACGCCGCCGTTCGGTCCGGTCCCCGCCCCGGCCAACGCGTGTCCGGCCGGCATTTCGAGGAAGCTGACGGTGAGCCCGGAGACGAGCCCGGTGTAACTGGAGATCGATACCAGCGGGACCATCAGCGTCGCGACGAAGATCAACTGCGCGCGCGGGTCCTCGACGTTCCGCCCCATATAGACGAACGCGAGGATCGACAGGCCCGCGAGAGCGATGTTCACCCACAGCGAGGCGCTCAACAGCGCGTCCGCCTGAATGTATTCGAATATCTCGGTCTGTGTCATTTCGAGCGGGACGATTCCCTGCGCGAGTACGTCGGCCGCTGCTGTTTCGAGCATGTAACGTCCCCGGGTACGTAACGTATCAATTAAAAGGACCAACCTGACAGGTAAGGCTTTTCTTACGGATTCTCATCTTGTGCCGGATTATTAGAAATATTCTTGTTCTCTGTACCAAAATTGGACGAGAATTTACGAACACGCCGTTCAGCGTCCAACAAGCGGTAGCCGGTCGAACCGCCCGCCGGCAACGTCCGCCTCGATCGCGGCCGCGCAGTGTTCGCCGCCCAGCAGGCACATCGGCACGCCGATCCCGGGATTGCTACTTCCGCCGACGTAGTAGAGGCGGTCGGTTCCTCGAACGCGCGGTCCGGGGCGGAGCGGTCCGGTCTGGCGCATCGTGTGCGCGAGTCCGAGGGCGCTCCCGCCCGGCTGGTCGAACCGCTCCGCGAACTCCGAGACGCACGCCGACTCCTCGACGACGATCCGGTCGCGGAGGTCGACGCCGGTCCGCGACGCCACCGCGTCGAGGACGCGATCCCTGAGCGCGGCCCGGTTTTCCGGCGTGTCGTCGAGGCCGGGCGCGAGCGGCACGAGCGTCACGACCGCCTCGTGGCCGTCCGGCGCGACCGCGGGGTCGGTCCGCGACGGGACGTTCACGTACACGACCGGCTCCGTCTCTCCCGTCGGCCACGCGGGGTCGTCGAAGATCGCCGCGAAGTGCGGGTCCCAGTCGGTCGGGAGCGCGAGCGTGTGGTGTGTCAACTCCTCTATCTCTCCTTCGACGCCGAGGTACAGCAGGTGCGCCGCCGGCCCGTACGTCCGCCGCTCCCAGTAGTCGCCGAGCCGGGGGACCGTCCCCTCCGGGAGCAGCTCGCGTTCGACGTGCGCCGGCGGCGCGTTACAGACCACCCGGTCGTGGACGTAGCGGTCGCCGCCGAGTTCGACCTCGATTCCGTCGCCGAGCGGGTCCAACCCCGTCACCTCGACGCCGGTGTGGACGTCGGCGCCGGTGTCGCGGGCGACCGTCTCGACCGCCTCGACGACCTCGTACATCCCGCCCATCGGGTAGTAGACGCCGAGCCCGTAGTCGACGTGGCTCATGAGCTGGTACAGCGCCGGCGTGTTGTGCGGCGATCCCCCGAGGAAGACGAGCGTGTACTCCAGCAGCTGCCTGAGCTTCGGGTGGTCGACGTACGAGCGCACCGTCTCGTCGAGGCTGGAGAGGAGGTCCAGCTCCCGCCCCCCGGCGAGCACGTCCAGCGAGAGGTAGTCGCGGAACCGCGACCGACCCGGGAGGACGAACCGTTCCATCCCGGCGTCGTACGCCTGTTCCGCGTCGGCGAGGTACTGTCGGAACGCCGCTCCCGCCCCCTCCTCGTACGACTCGAACAGGTCGGCGGCCGCCGCGGGATCGGCCGGCACGTCGGCGCGGTCGCCGTCGTCCCAGAACACGCGGTAGTGCGGGTCGAGCCGCGCGAGGTCGTAGAACTCCGCCGGCGACCGCCCGAAGTCGTCGAAGAAGCGCTCGAACAGGTCCGGAAGGAGGTACCACGACGGCCCGGTGTCGAACTGGAACCCGTCTACTTCGAGTCGGCCGGCGACGCCGCCGACGCGCTCGCCGCGCTCGTACACGGTCACCTCCGCGCCGGCGGCCGCGAGGTAGGCCGCCGCGGAGAGCCCGCCGATCCCGCCGCCTACCACCCCGATCGACTGCCCTCGGAGTGCGTCATCGCCCATACGCCCAGTACGCACTCGGGCCGTGTGAGCGGTTGCCAACTTTCGACGGGGCTTTATGAGGACCGCCGACGCGGCGGGCGGACGCCTACTCGTTCGGCTCGCTTTTTTTCCGGCTCCGAACACACGATCGATGTATGGAACGGCGGTCACAGTCGTCCGACTCCGGCTCCGTGGACCGCCTGCGCTCCGGGTCGACCGGCGCCGACGCCGCCGGCCGCGCCGACCGGGTCGACGCCGCCGCGGTCGACGCCGCGACGGACGACGGGGGAACCGTGACGGACGCGAGCGCCGGGCCCTCCGAGACGCCGCGCGGCGCGTCCGGGGACGCGGGGGTCCGCGTCGAGCTCGTCGTCCGCGACCCGGCTCCCGCCCCGGTCGCGGAGGCGCTGCCGCCTGGAGCGGTCGCGGAGGACGTCGACCGCGTGCGCGTCGACGACGCGGTCGTCTCGCAGTTCCGGGCCGACAGCGCGGTCGACGCCGAACTCGTCTTCGACGGGGGCGGCGAGTTCGTCTACCGGTGTCGGAGCCGAGCGACGGGTCCGTACCCGGCCGACGCCGTCGAGTCGCTCGGCTACCCGGTCTCGACCGTCTCGGTCCGGACGGCGCCCGATCGGGTCCGGCTCGGGCTCTCGCTGCCCACCGCCGACCCCCTCGGCGACGTCGTCGACGCGCTGGAGGCGACCGGCGGGTCGGTGCGGCTCGAACGGCTCACGCGCTCCGGCGGGGCGGACACCCGGTCGGACCCCGTCGTCGTCGACCGCGCGCGGCTCACGGAGCGACAGCGCGAGGTCGTCCGCACCGCACAGCGGCTCGGCTACTTCGAACACCCCCGCGGGGCGAGCGCGACCGAGGTCGCCGACGCGATCGGTATCGCCCGGGCCACCTTCTCCGAGCACCTCGCGGCCGCGCAGCGCCGCGTCTTCGAGGAACTGGTCGGCGGCTGAGACCGACCCGCGGCCGGCGAGCACTCCTTCCCAGTCGGCGGGGGCGACCGCGATATTGAAACGGCTCAGGCCCCGAGTCATGGTATGTACCGGAGACGGTTCCTTCGACGGGCCGGCGCCGTCGGGAGCGCGGCGACGACCGTCGGTCTCGCCGGGTGCGCGGGCGTGGGCGGCGAACCGGACTACGACGTCGGCATGCTCGCCGCCGCGTACCAACCCCGACAGATCACGGTCTCGACCGGCGACACCGTCATTTGGGAGAACACGAGCGCGCGGGGGCACACCGTCACCGCCACCGAGGGCGGCATCCCGGACGCCGCCGAGTTCTTCGCCTCGGGCGGATTCGACGACTACCAGTCCGCGAAGACGGCGTGGGACGCCGACTTCGGCGGGCTACTGGAGAGCGGCGACCGGTTCGAACACACGTTCACCGTCCCGGGCGTCTACGAGTACGTCTGTATCCCGCACCGCGAGGGCGGGATGTTCGGGACGGTCGTCGTGGAGGAGTGACCGACCCGAATGACCCTCTCCGCGCTCCTCGGGGCCGACGTCCTGCTGTTCCTCGCCATCGGGCTGCTCGGCGGCGCACACTGTATCGGGATGTGCGGCCCGCTCGTCACGGTGTACGCGAGCCGGATGGACGCCGACGCCGGGCGGACCGACGGCGGCGCGAACGCCGCCGGGACCTCGGGCCGGACGGGGGCTCGCGACGGCCACCTCACCACCTACGAGGTCCGCCAGCACGCGCTGTTCAACGTCGGCCGCGCGGCGAGTTACGCCACCATCGGGACGGCCCTCGGCGCGCTCGGCGGCGCGGTCCTCGTGACCACCGCGACCCTGACCGGCGCCGCCGAGGCCGTCCGCGGCGGGGTCGGTCTCCTCGTCGGCGCGGCCGTGATCCTCGTCGGCGTCCGCTATCTCCTCGGCGGCGCCACCGGCGGCGTCCATCTCCCCGGGCTCGAACGCGTCACGGGCTGGCTCACGGGCCACGTCGACCGCTTGGCGAACGGCCCCGGGATCGTCGCGCTCGGCGCGGTCCACGGACTCCTCCCCTGTCCGATCCTCTACCCGGCGTACCTGTACGCCTTCGCGAGCGGCTCGCCGGCCGCGGGCGGCGTCGCCCTCGCCGCGCTCGGGCTCGGGACGATCCCCGCCGTCTTCGTCTACGGGACGCTGATCGAGGGCATCGACCCCGTCCACCGTCGCCGGGTCCACCGGCTGCTCGGCGTCGCGTTCGTCGCGCTCGGCTACGTGCTGTTCGCGCACGGACTGATGGCGATCGGGGTCCAGATCCCGCACCCGCGGCTCCCGTTCTGGAACCCGCTCGACGTCGCCGGCGCCGGCCACGGAGGGATGTGAGATGAGCGAGACGACAGCCGGCGAGTGTACCCTCTGTGAGCTGCCGACCGAGGGGGTCGACGTGACCGACGGCGACGGCAACCGGTTCTGCTGTACCGGCTGTCGCGACGTGTACGGCGCCCTCGGCGACGTGGACGTCGACGCCGACGCGGTCCGCGAGCGCCGGCGGGCGGATGAAGGGGCCGTCGAGACTGACGCGGGTGATCTCGACGACCGCGACGTCCCCGACGACCACGAGGCGACGTTCCTCGAAGTCGACGGGATGCACTGCGCGACCTGCGAGGCGTTCATCGAGACGGTGGCGACGGGCGCCGACGGCGTCAGCGCGGCGAGCGCGAGCTACGTCACCGACACGGTCCGGATCGACCACGACCCGACCGCGATCACCATCGACGACCTCACGGAGACGGTGAGCGGGCTGGGGTACAGCGCGTACGCCCGCGACGACGCCTTCTCGCGCCGGCAGGCGAGCAACATGGCGACAGCGCGGCTCGCGGCCGGCGTCCTCGTCGGGATGGCCGTCATGCTGCAGTACATCGTCCTCATCTATCCGACGTACTTCGCGTTCCCCTTCTACAACCAACGGACCCTCGACTACCTCAACGAGGCGATGGCCTCGACCTCGGGCACGTACTTCTTCATCGTCATCGCCGTGTTGACCACCATCGTCCTCTTCTTCACCGGGAAGCCGATCTTACGCGGGGCGTACGTCAGCGCGAAGACGCGCTCGCCGAACATGGACCTCCTCGTCGCCATCGCGGCGGTGAGCGCCTACCTCTACAGCACGCTCGCGGTGATATTTGTCGACTCCCCGTCGATCTACTACGACGTGACCGTCGCGATCATCGTCATCGTCACCGTCGGCAACCACTACGAGGACTCGGTGAAGGACCGCGCGACGGAGCTGCTCTCCGAGATCTCCGCGGTCCAAGTCGACGACGCCCGGCGGCTGACCGACGCGGGGGAGACGGAGTCGGTCGCGGTCGACGCGCTGCGGCCGGACGACCGGATCCTCGTCCGCGCCGGCGAGCGGATCCCCGTCGACGGCGAGGCGGTCGACGGCGACGCCGCGGTCGACGAGTCGGTCGTCACCGGCGAGTCGCTCGCGGTCCGGAAGGTCGCCGGGGACGCCGTGGTCGGCGGCTCCGTCGTCGCCGACGGCTCCCTCACGGTCGCGGTCGGCCCGGACGCGACCTCCAGCCTCGACCGCGTCGCCGAGCTCGTCTACGACCTCCAGAGCGGGAACCACGGCGTCCAGAAGCTCGCCGACCGGCTCGCGACGGTCTTCGTGCCCGCCGTCCTCGTCATCGCGGCCGTGGCCGCCGGCGCGTCGCTCGCGCTCGGCGGCGGCCCGACCGACGCGATGCTCGTCGGGCTCACGGTGCTCATCGTCTCGTGTCCGTGCGCGCTCGGGCTCGCGACCCCGCTCGCGGTCGCCGCCGGGATCCGCGACGCCTTGGAGCGGAACATCGTCGTCTTCGACGACACCGTCTTCGAGCGCATCCGCGACGCGGACACGGTCGTCTTCGACAAGACGGGGACGCTGACGACCGGCGAGATGCGACTCACCGCCCGCGAGGTCGACGACGACCTGCTTCGGCTCGCGGCCGCGCTCGAATCGCGCTCCGCGCACCCGGTCGGACAGGCCATCGCGGCGGCCCGGGCCGACCTCGAAGCCGCGGGCCCCGACGCGGACCCGACGGCCGGCGCGTCGCCCGCGGTCGCCGACGGCGGCACGGAGTCGGCCGAGTCGGCCGCGGCGGGCGACGCTCAGCCCGACGCGCCCGCGGTCGAGTCCTTCGAGAGCCACGCGCGGGGCGTCTCAGGCGTCGTGGACGGGACCGAAGTCGTCGTCGGTCACCCGGACCTCTTCGACGAGCGCGGGTGGGCCGTCCCCGGCGACATCCGCGAGGCGGTCGCCGACGCGCGCGACGTGGGCCGCGTCCCGGTCGCGGTCGGGCGCGACGGCGCCGCCGAGGGGTTCGTCGTCGTCGGCGACGAGCTGCGCGACGGCTGGGAGGAGACGGTGACGGCGCTCGACGAGTCGGGCGTCGAGGTTATCGTCCTCACCGGCGACGACGAGCGCGCCGCGACGGTGTTCGCCGAGCACGACGCCGTCTCGTCGGTGTTCGCCGGCGTCCCGCCGGAGGGCAAAGCCGAGACGGTCGAGCGGCTGAAGGCGCGCGGCGTCACCGTGATGGTCGGCGACGGGACCAACGACGCCCCGGCGCTCGCGGCGGCCGACCTCGGGGTCGCGCTCGGCGGCGGCACCGCGATGGCGGCCGACGCCGCCGACGTGGCCATCGTCGACGACGAGCTCGGCTCCGTGGCGACCGTCTTCGAGCTCTCGCGCGCGGCCGGCCGCCGCGTCAAGGGGAACATCGGCTGGGCGTTCTGTTACAACGCGGTCGCCATCCCGCTCGCGGCGACCGGCCTCCTCAACCCCCTCTTCGCCGCGGTCGCGATGGGGGCGTCGAGCCTGCTCGTGGTCACCAACTCCTCGCGGGCGCTGCTGGACGACTGAGGCGCGACGGCCGCCGCACCCGATCGCGACCGCCGCCCGGTCGCCCGCGCCGCTTCCGCGGCGGCCCCCGCCCCTACCGCAAACGGTTTTCGGCTCACGCGAGTAGGAGCGATCGATGACAGACCAACAGCAGCAGCCGGCGGTGCCGACCAGCAACGGGATGCCCGTGTTCGGGCTCGGCACGTGGGAGAACGACGACCCGGCCCAGTGTACCGAGTCGGTGACGAACGCGCTCGACGCCGGCTACCGCCACGTCGACACCGCACAGATCTACGGCAACGAGGCGGCCGTCGGGAAGGGAATCGCGGAGAGCGAGGTCGACCGCGACGAGATCTTCCTCGCGTCGAAGGTGTGGATCGACCAGCTCTCGCCCGCGGACGTGGCCTCGTCGACCCGCGAGAGCCTCGACAAGCTCGGCGTCGACTCGGTCGATCTCATGTACGTCCACTGGCCGGCCGGGGAGTACGAGCCCGAGGAGACGCTGCCGGCGTTCGCCGAACTGCGTGACGAGGGGCTGATCGACCGGATCGGCGTCTCGAACTTCGAGCCGCACCACCTCGACGCCGCGACCGACGCGCTCGGGGAGGCGCCGTTCGCGAACCAGGTCGAGTGTCACCCGCTGCTCCGACAGGAGGAGCTCCGCGAGTACGCGGACGCGAACGACGTCGAACTCGTGGCCTACTCGCCGCTCGCCCGCGGGAACATCCTCGACGACCCCACGGTGTCCGACATCGCCGAGAAACACGGCGTCAGCGCGGCACAGGTGAGCCTCGCGTGGCTGCGCGAGTCCGGGATCACCGCCATCCCGAAGGCGACCGGGATCGACCACATCCGCGATAACCTCGCGAGCCTCGACCTGGAACTCGACGACGAGGACGTCGAGGCCATCGACACGCTCGGCCGCACCGACCGCCAGCTGAACCCCGACTTCGGGCCCGACTGGGAGTGAAGTCGCCGGTCAGTCGCGCCGTCGCGGAAGGCTGACCGTGATCTCGTTGCCGTCGGCGGCGTCGGCGTCGACGGCGATCGATCCGTTCGAGAGCTCCACGCTCCAGTAGACGAGCCAGAACCCGAGCCCGCTGCTGTGGTACACGTCGGTCATGTCGTGATCGCCGGTGAGCACGCGTCGCTCGACGGCGGGTATCGGCGCGTGGCTGTCGCTGACGACGAGTTCGGCGTCGTCCTCGGTGCGCCGGAGGGCGACCGTCACGGTCGGGTCGTCCCCGTCCGCGTGTCGGATCGCGTTCTCGAGCAGCTCGATCACCGCCGACCGCAGCTCCGCGCGGCCGTCGACGACGGCGGCGTCGAGCGCCTCGGCCACGACCGTTCCGTCGGGATACCGCTCCCGGACGGTCTCGGCGCAGTCGGCGACCACCTCGTGGAGGGCGATCCGTTCCGTCTCCGCCTGTTCGGTGATCAGCTCGATTATCTCGCGTTCCTTCTCCGCGGTCTCGAGCAGCCGCTCCCCGACCCGTCGGATCACCGCAGTCTGTCCGTCTACGCCCGGGACCTCGGACTCGAGGACCTCGACCTGCCCGAGGACGACGTTGAGATCGTTCCGGAGGTTGTGGCGGAGGAGGTTGTCCATCACGACGAGCTGTCGTTCCCGACGGCGGCGGTCGGTGACGTCCTTCGTGAACCCCGTGATGCGGACGACCTCGCCGTCCTCGATTATCGGCTCGCCTTGGACCCACACCCACCGGTTGTAGTTCTCTTCGGGGTTCACCCGGTACTCCATGTCGACGGAGTCGCCCTCGGCGAGCCGGTCCATCGCGTCCGTGACCGCGGGCACGTCGTCGGGGTGGACCGTTTCGAGGAACGCCTTCGGGTCGCCTTCGAGCGTGTCGACGGACGACCCGTATATCTCCTCGTAGGAGGGGTTCACGAACAGGAGCTCCGACCAGTCGGCGTTGAACATCCAGAGGGCGTCACTGGAGACGGCGGCGAGCTCCTGGAGGTGCGACGCCGTCTCTCTGCGGTCGCGTTCGGCCTGAACGCGGTCGGTGACGTCCCGCGAGCTGACGACGTACCCGTCGAGTTCCTCGTCGGTGAGATTCGACATCCGGCTCTCCAGCCAGACCCACGACCCGTCCGCGGTGCGGTGGCGGTACTCGACGGTCTCCTCGGCGAACTCGTCGCTGGTGATCGCTCGCTGGAACGCCGCACGGATCGCCTCGCGGTCGTCCGGGTGCATGTACTCGAAGGAGATCTCGCCCACGAGCTCCGCCGGCGGGATGCCGAGAATCCGCTCTGAAGCCCCGTTGACGAACGTGAACCGCCCTTCGTCGTCGACCAGGGCGATCTTGTCTCGGGCCTGATCGAGAAGCAACCCGAGCGGTTCGGACCCGTTCATTCCCTCATGCTCCTCCGCGCGTGCGTATAACCGTCACGGCCGTTCGTGTCCGTCGGCGGTCACGGACGAACTACGGCACCGGAAGGGACCACGGCGTGTCGGGACGCAACCGGACGGTCCGAGTGGACTCCGTTCAGTCGTCGCTCGCCGAGAGCGCTTCTCGAATCTCTTCCAGCTTGAAATAAGACGCGAGACCGAGTATCGTCACGGGCCACAGCCCGACGAACTGCCCGCGCTGCTTGTCGCCGCGCACGTAGTAGAAGTACAGCGCGAGTGCCACCGACCCCACTGACGCGAACACCGCGGGTCCGAGTCCGTCACTACCGACCTCTTCGACAACTTCGGCCGCCGTTTCCTCTGTTGTATCGCTCACATACAACGAACGCCCCAGACGGGCATATGTGTTTCCTTGCTGTGAGCTCTACTTCGGGCCGTATCCGTCTCACGTCGCCGGCGGCGGCGTCACGATGACCGGGACCGCTCGCTCCGAAACACGAGCACGAAGATCAGGACCGACAGTACGATCATGACCGCCGCGAACACGCGCTCGTCGTCTATCACGGCGTCGACCGGATCTTGGAGCATACTTCCGGTACGGCCCCCACCCTAATGTATCTCGGTATCGGCGACGAACGCGCTTCGTCCCCGTCAACACTGGCGACTCCGCACGAGCGGACGCCGTCTCTCGACCGCCGACGGCCGGCCCACCTTCCCACGAACCGCACGAAACGATTTGAGGCCGCGGACCGTACTGTGAGCATGCGTGACATTGATCCGGACACGCTGATGTTGGTAGCGGGTGTGGCGATCTCGCTGATCGCGCTCTTGGAGCTGTATCCGCTCTGGAAAAATCGGAGAGACGAACGACGGTGACAGCCGTCCCGTCCACACCGGGCCCGCATTCGGCGGCCACGGGACGGGCGTGCCGGTCCTGAGCGCGGCGACGAGGGACCGGACGGCGACCCTTCAGACGTGTTCGGCGAGGAAGTCGACGATCCCGCGGTACGCCTCGATCCGGTTGTCGAGCTTCGCGAAGCCGTGCCCCTCGTCGTCGAAGATGAGCTTCCGGACGGGGACGCCCTGTTCCCGCGCCTTCTCGACGATCTGTTCGGCCTCGCCGACGGGCACCCGCGGGTCGTTCTCGCCGTGGAGGACGAACAGCGGGGTCTCGATCCGGTCGATGTTGTTGATCGGGGAGACGGATTCGAGGAACTCGCGGTCCGCGTCGAGCGAGCCGTACTCGGCCTCGCGGAGCGAGCGCCGCCAGTCGCCGGTGTTCTCCAAGAACGTGACGAAGTTCGCGATGCCGACGATGTCGACGCCCGCGGCCCACAGCTCCGGGTACTCGGTGAGCGACGCGAGCACCATGAACCCGCCGTAGGAGCCGCCCATCGCGACGACGCGGTCGGGATCGACCTCCGGGTGGTCGTGGAGCCACCCGACGCCCTCGCGGATGTCCTTCACCGAGTCCATCCGATTTTCCACGTCGTCGAGCCCGGAGTACGCCTTCCCGTACCCCGACGACCCGCGGACGTTCGGCTCGAAGACGGCGTACCCGTTGTTCAGCAGGTACTGCGTGACCGACGCGAAGGAGGGGCGCCGCTGCGACTCCGGGCCGCCGTGGATGTCGACGACGACCGGGTACCCCGACTCGGGCGGCTCCGTCTCCGGCACGGAGAAGAACGCCGGGATGTCCCGCCCGTCGAAGGTGGGGTAGTGGACGAGCTCGCGCTCGACGAACGAGTCCGCCGGGATCCCGGCGGTCGAGGCGCGCGTCCACCGCTCGGCCTCCCCGGTGGCGGCGTCGACGACGTAGACGTTCGCGTTGTGCGTGCTGCCCGTCGCGGTCACCGCGAACCGCTCGCCGTCCGGGCCGAAGCTCACGCCGCCCGCGACGCCCTCGGGCAGGTCGGGCGCGCGGAGCTCGTCGATCCGACCGGGACCGTCGAGTTCGCCGACGGTGAGTTCCGTGTAGCCGTCGACGTTCCGGGAGTAGACGAGCCGCCCCGAGTCCTCGTCTATCGCGATGCCGTCGACGTTCCACTCGTCGCCGTCGACGACGACGGCGAACTCGCCGGTCGCGAGGTCGAGCCGTTCCAACCGGAGCGTGTCGCTCCCCCGGTCGGTGACGAGGTAAATCCCCTCGCCGTCGGGGCCCCACTCGGGGCTGGCGTACCGCACGTCGCCCTCGTGGGGAGTGTGGTGGGTCAACTCGCCGCTCTCCAGCTCCAGGGTGTACACGTCGTGGTCGAACGAGGAGGACGCCTCGTGGACGATCAGGCGGTCGTCGCTCGGCGACCACCCGGCGACCGAGAGCCAGCCGTCGCCCTCGTGGACCAGTTCGGCGTCGTCGCCGGTCTCGTCGCGGCCCTGGACGTACACGTCGAAGACGGCCTCGTCGCGGCGGTTCGACGCGAACGCGAACCGGTCGCCCGCGGAGTCCCAGCCGCCCCACCGGTGCTTCGACTCCGGCTTCGCCGTCAGGTCGGTGATCGCCCCGGACTCGTAGTCGAGCCGGTAGAGCTGCGCGCGCTCGTTGCCGCCCTCGTCCATGCCGAAGACGGCCTCGGAGCGCTCCGGCGAGGAGTCGACGAAGGAGACGGACTCCTCGAAGAAGGTGTGCTGTTCCGGCCACGACTCGGTCTCGCGGAGCGACCACACTTGCCCCGTCCCGGTCGTGTTGAGGAGGAAGGATAGCCGTCCGTCGGGACCGAGGTCGGCGCCGCCGGCGTTCCGCACGTTGAGGTAGCGCTCGATGTCGTACTGTCGCATGTCACTCGGTTCCGCGCGTGACCGGAAACCGTTTCGGGTGGCGGTGCCCCGCTCGGTCGGTGTTCGACGCGCCGTCGACGGGCCGGCGGCACGCCGTCTCCCGCCCGGATGCCGTGTCTTTTTATCGGCGCCCGCCGTCCGGTCGGCGTATGCGCGTCGCGTTCGTCTCGCTCTTCGCTCCCGGACACGGGGAGACCCCGGCACGAACGCGAACCCTCCGGACCGCCCGGCGCCTCGCCGACCGCGGCCACGAGGTCGTCTGGCTCTGTGCCCGCTGGTGGGGCGGCGACCACGACGCCTTCGACGAGGACGGCATCGAGTATCGCTCCGTCACCGCCGAGCCCGCGCCGGGCGCCTTCTCCGCCCGGCTCCCGGGGGCGCTCCGTCGCGCCGCCCCCGACGTGGTCCACGCGGTCAACACCCCGCCGACCCCGGCGCTCGCCGCCACGGTCGGGGGAACGCTCTCGCGGACGCCGGTCGTCGTCGACTGGTGGCGCGACCACCCGGCCGACGCCCGTCGCTGGTACCGCCCGCTCGCGCGGCGCGCGGACGCGGTCACGACGCCGTCGCGGACCACGAAGACCCGCGTCCGCGAGTACGGCGCCGACGGCGACGACGTCCGCGTCGTCCCCGAGAGCATCGACTTCGGCGCGGTCGAGGACGCGTCGGTCGACGACCGGTTCGACGCCGTGTACTCGCGCCGGCTCGACCGCCACGCCAACGTCGAGACGTTCCTCCTCGGCCTCGCCGAGCTCCGCGGTCGCGACTGGACCGCGGCGGTGATCGGCGACGGCCCCGAGCGG
The DNA here is from genome assembly GCF_055389685.1 of Halorubrum ejinorense. Lineage (NCBI taxonomy): Archaea > Methanobacteriati > Methanobacteriota > Halobacteria > Halobacteriales > Haloferacaceae > Halorubrum > Halorubrum ejinorense. Next base: position 2,907,120 of record NZ_AP043777.1, on the reverse strand, counting down.
GGTCGGATCGAGGCGACCGCCCGCGACCTCCGCATCGAGGACCGCGTGACGTTCCTCGGCGACCTGCCGACGGCGGAGCGGATACCGATATTCAAGGGGACGCACGTCGCGGTCGCCACCGCCACGTGGGAGACGTTCGCGACCGACCTGCTGTGGGCGGTCGCGTGCGGCTGCGTCGCCCTCGTCGAGTACCAGGCGGACTCCAGCGCCCACGAGCTCGTCGAGGGACGCGAGCGCGGCCGGCTCGTGACCAGTCCGGCGGAGCTGGCCGACGAGTTCGTCGCGGTCGGCGACTTGGAGCGCCGCTCCGTCGACCGCGACTTCGCCGGCTACGACCACGACGCGGTGATCGACCGCTACGTCGCGCTTTACGAGGCGCTCGCCGCCGACGACTGAGCGCGTTGCCCCCGCTCTCCGGTGTCTTCGCGACTTCGAGTCGTGGAAAACCGGAACGAGTCAGAAAACGCCCGGGCCGGAAGTCGACCCGGAGTCAAGAATCGGCCCCGAGCCAGGAATCGGCCCGGAGTCAAGAATCGGCCCCGGGTCGGGTCACACCGGGGTCGGGAGTCGAACCGGCTCGGCTACGCTTCGTCTCCCCGCCTGATCGTGCCGCCGTACTTCATGAAGACGAACGCCAGCCCCAGCGTGCTCACCATCGCGATGAACGTCGCGATACCGAGCGCGCGGGCGGCGTCCGGGACGAACACGGCGTCAGAGCTGCCGCCGCCGACCTCGACGGTGGCGATGTCGCCGCCGACGGCGATGCCGCCGTGCATGCCGACCGCGGTGTGGGGAACGCAGTGGTAGTGCGTGATGCCGGCGTCCTCGCCGGAGGTCTCGTACTCGTAGGTGGTCCCCTCCTCGCCGACGGGGTTGCCGCTGTCGAGGCTGGCCGGGCCGCCGCCCTCGACCGTCTGGACGTTGTGGCTGCCGCCGGCGCCCGTCCACTCCCAAGTGATCGTCGTCCCCTCGTCGACCCACACGAGCGTCGGGTCGAACGCGAGGCCCTGGTCCCCGGCGCCCACCGAGATGGTCACCGAGTCCTGCCCGCGAGCGTCCGTGTAGGACCCGACGTTCCCGCTTGAGGCACCGCTCGGCCAGTCGGGTTCAACTTCCTGTGCCGCCGCCGTCCCCGCCGTCGCCGTCGCCGCGCCGGCGGCGACCGTCGCACCGCCGGCCGTCCGCATGAACGCGCGCCGAGAGACGTCGTCCGAGCTCATACTGCCCGGTTCGTGATGACCCGTAGTGAATATGTTGATCCGACCGCGGAGCGGGTCATCTCACGCCCGCCCGGCGTCGGCCCGTTTCACGCGTCTCTCGCGGCCGATCTCGGTCGAGGGATCGTCAAAAGCCAACGTCGCGGAGCGACCGAGCCCCGATCACCGGCGAACGCGGTCGAGGTCGTCGAGGAACGCTCGCAGCGCGGACCGCGTCACGTGGGGCATACACACCACGCGCAGCTCGTCCGCGCCGGTCCGCGAGACCTTCCACCCGGCGTCGCGGAGCGCCGCGAACTCCGGCTCGGGGACGGCCGCGGCGACGAGCGGGAGCTCGGGCTCGACGACCTCGTACCCGCGGTCCGCGAGCCCCTCGGCGAGCCACGCGGCGTTGTCGGCCGCGCGCTCGGCGGCCTCGCGGTAGCCGGCGGGCCACAGCTCGTCCATCGCCGCGACCGCTCCCGCGACGCCCGCCCCGCTCCGGGTCCCGGTCAGCGTCGCCTGCGACCGGCTCTCGAGGTACGGCGTGTCGACCGCGAGCGCGTCGAGGGCGGCGTCGTCGCGGGCGAGCAACCCGCCGGCGGGGACCGGCGCTTGGCCGAACTTGTGGGGGTCGACGGTCAGCGTGTCGACCGCGGCGTCGCCGAACGACCACGCGTGGTCGGTGAACGGCAGGACGAAGCCGCCCCACGCGGCGTCGACGTGGAGCCGCGCGCCCGCCTCGTCCGCGATCGCGGCCAGCTCCGGGATCGGGTCGACGCGGCCGTACTCGGTGCTGCCGGCGACGCCGACGACGAGCGCGGTCGCGTCGTCGACCGCCGCCGCGACCGCCGCCGTGTCGGCCCGGTACGCGTCGTCGACGGGAACCGTCCGGAGCTCCACGCCGAGCACCTCGGCCGCCTTGGTGAACGAGAAGTGTGCGCTCTCCGGGACGACGACGTTGACGTCGCTCCGGTCGTGTCGGTTCCGCGCCGACCGCACCGCCTGAACGTTCGCCTCCGTGCCGCCGCTCGTGACGTACCCCGCGGCGTCGCTCGGGCTCGGGTGGTCCGCCAGCGTCGCGAGCCGCTCGACCGCGCGCTCCTCCAGCGACGCCACCGTCTCGTAGGTGGCCGGGTCACCGGGATTCGTCGCGAGGAACCGTTCGGCGGCCGCGCGGGCCGCCGGATGCGGCTCGGTACACATCGACGAGAGCACCCGGTCGAACGACTGCGGTCGCGGCTCCGGCTGTTGCATCCGCCCTCCCGTTACAGGGGACGGGTCTTACCCGTTCCGCTCTCTGACCCGCCGTCTCGGACCCACGTCACGTCGTCAACGGACGGAATCGAGCAGCAGGCGCTGTTCGGTCCGTTTGACCTCGTGTTGAACGTCCCGGACCGCGTCGATGTTCGCGGAGATGGAGGAGACGCCCTTCTCGACGAGGAAATCGACCATCTCGGGCTTCGAGCCGGCCTGTCCGCAGATGCTGGTGTCGACGCCGAGCTCGCGGCACGCCTCGATGGTGTCGCCGATGAGCCGCAGCACGGCCGGGTGGAGCTCGTCGAACCGGTCGGCGACGTGTTCGTTGTTGCGGTCGACCGCGAGCGTGTACTGCGTGAGGTCGTTCGTGCCGAAGGAGGCGAAGTCGATGCCGGCGGCAGCCAGCTCTTCGATCTGGAGCGCGCTGGCGGGCGTCTCGATCATCACGCCCCAGCGGTGCGTCTCGGGGTCGATCCCGGCCTCGCGCATGTGGCGCGTGATCCCCTCGACGTCGGCCGCGTCGTTGACCAGGGGGAACATCACCTCCAGGTTGTCGTACCCCATCTCGTAGAGGCGCGCGAACGCGGCCAGCTCCTGCCGGAACGGCTCCGGCTTGTCGAGGCTCCGCCGGATCCCGCGCCACCCGAGCATCGGGTTGTGTTCGGCCGGCTCGCCGTCGCCGCCCTCCAACTCGCGGAACTCGTCGGTCGGCGCGTCGATGGTCCGCACCCGGACCGGACGCGGGTAGAACTCGTCGGCCACCTGCCGGACGCCCTCGATGAGTTCGTCCTGGTAGGCGCGGGCGCCGTGGTCGGCGATGTACTTCTCGGGCGTCTTCCCGAGCGACAACACCATGTGTTCGATCCGGAGCAGGCCGACGCCGTCGGCGCCGGTCGCGGCGGCGCGCTCTCCCGCCTCCGGGATCGAGACGTTCACTTTCACCTCCGTCGCCGTCATCGGCTTGACGGGCGTCTCGGGCCGCGCGGCCTCCACCGGCTCGAACTCCTCGCCCGGTTCGGCGGACTCGTCTTCGCCCGCCCGGATCGTCCCCTTGTCGCCGTCGAGGGTGACCTGTTGCCCGTCTTCGAGGACCCGCGTCCCGTTACCGGTCCCGACGACGGCCGGGACGCCGAGCTCGCGCGAGATGATCGCCGCGTGGCTCGTCATCCCGCCCTCGTCGGTGACGATGCCGGCCGCGCGCTTCATCGCGGGCACCATGTCCGGCATCGTCATCTCCGTCACCATCACGTCGCCCTCTTGGACCTGATCGAGGTGGTCGAGCTTGTGGACGATCCGGACGGCGCCCGAGACAATTCCCGGGCTGGCGCCGAGTCCGTCGACGAGGACGTCGGCGTCGTCGGCCTCGCCGCCGTTCGGGACGCCGGTCGCGCCCGGCCGACCCGACGACGCGTCGCCGGCGGTCGACTTCTGCGGGGTCTTGCCGCCGGTGCCGGACGCGTCAGCTTCGCCCTCGCCCTCGCGGATCGTCGTGATCGGCCGCGACTGGAGCATGTAGATCTCCCCGTCGTAGATCGCCCACTCGACGTCTTGGGGGGTCTCGTAGTGCGCCTCGACCTGCTCGCCGAGCGCGACGAGGTCGCCGATCTCCGCGTCCGAGAGCACTCGCTCGCTCCGCCGGTCCTCGTCGACGTCGAGCTGGACCGTCTCGCCCGTCTCCGGGTCCTTCATCATCTCGACTTTCTTGTCCGCGATCGTGACCTCGTCGACCTCGCCCCGCCCGCGGTCGTACACGTAGTTGTCGGGCGAGACGGTGCCGGAGACCACCGCCTCGCCGAGCCCCCACGCGGCCTCGATGGTGACCTGCGGCTCGCCCGTCGAGGGGTGACTCGTGAACATGACGCCCGACTTGTCGGCGTCGACCATCCGCTGGACGACGACCGCGATGTCGACGTCGGCGTGCGGGAACCCCCGCTGTTGACGGTAGTAGATCGCTCGCTGGGTGAAAAGCGAGGCCCAACACTCCTTGACGCGCCGGAGGAGGTCGTCCTCCCGGACGTTGAGGAACGTCTCCTGTTGGCCCGCGAACGAGGAGTCGGGCAGGTCCTCGGCCGTGGCCGACGACCGGACCGCGACGAACGCCTCCGCGCCGTCCTCGCCCATCGACCGGTACCGTTCGAGGATCTCCTCACGCACCTCCTCGGGCAGCGGCGTGTCGAGGATCAGGCGTTCCGCCGTCGCCTCGGCCTCGCGGAGCGCGGCGGAGTCCTCCGGGTCGACGTCGACCGCGTCGAACAGCTCCTCGTCGATTCCGGCCTCCTCGATGAAGGTGCGATACGTGCCCGCGGTGACGACGAACCCCGGCGGCACCGGAAGCCCCGCACCGATGAGTTCGCCGAGCGACGCCGCCTTCCCGCCGACGGTACCGACGTCGTCGGCGTTGACGTCCTCCAGCAAGAGTACTGCCATTCGTGTACCCGGACGATCCGCGAGACGACGTATGAAGCTTCCGGCAGGAACAACACTGAATAAAATGTTACTCGCCGGCGAGTTGTCTCCTGACGACGCGAAGGCCGCTCGCACCGGAACGCCGTCCACAGAAACCGTGAGTGTCCTGAGAGACGCGACGCTCACGGGAACGAACGAAGGGGAGGGCCGAAGCGCGGGGACGCCGACCGAAGACGAGGGCCGAAGCGTCGGAGACAGCGAACCGCCCTGCGGTTCGTACTCTCTCTGACGGGCCGTTTCCGCCTATACTTATCCACCGTTCCACGAACAGGTCCTAACACGTGTTACAGGTGTTGTAACACATCCGCGCGGCGGCGAACGCCGCCGACACCGCCTCGCTGCGGCTACGCGTCCTCGAGCCGTCGTCGCTCGTCGCGTAGCAGTCGCTCCCAGAGGCCGAAGAGGCGGCTGTCGAGGTCGTAGGCGTCGTCGACGCGTCGAACCCACGCGTCGTCGGCGAACAGGTGGCGTTGGAACCGCCGCACCTCCGGGGAGAGTCGGTCGCGGTCGCCGCCGTAGTACGACAGCGACTCCTCGCGGGTCCGGGCGACGAGGTCGGCGGGCACGTCGATCTCGTCGGCGGCGGCGACGTGGTCGAACCACTCCAAGTGAAGCAGCGAGTCGGCGAGGAGGAACCGCCCACGGAAGCCCGAGACCCGCGACAGCGCCGGTTCGCCGTCGATGAAGACGTCGGCGGGACGCGAGAACCGGGGTGCGGTCGCGGTCACGGACGCGCCCGCGGCGACCCTACCGGCGACCTTCCGAAGCTGCCGGTCGGCGTACCGGACCGGAGCGATCAGCGCGAGCTCGTACCACGTCGGCAGCCACTCGCAGTACGGCTCCGAGAACGCGCCGTCCGCGAGCAACGTCGCCGCGACTGACCGGGCGGCCGCCGGCGTCAGTTCGTCGGGCGCCGTTCGGAGCCGCTCGACGGTCCGGTCGTCGTCGAGGGCGTCGACCCCGGAAAATCCCATGCCCTCGGCGACCTCGGTCGTGTAGGCGCGACCGGCGGCGTACCAGGCGGCGAAGTCGGCGGGCGTCGTCAGTCGCAGGAGTCGGAGGACCGTGATACCGGAGGGAGGGGTCGAGTCGAAATAACCGTTCTGGAGGGGTCGACACGCGACCCGTCTCACTCGCTCGAATCGCGCCCGAACCGGGGCGAACCGCCCCGGCCTTCGAATGGGTCATCGGTCGGGGCCGGCTCTCCCGTGTCCTCGCCGGCCCCACCGGAATCGTCGAGGGCGTCGTCGAGGCCCCACTCGGCGGCGCGGTCGCGGGCCTCCGCCCGCGCCTGTTCGCGGATCGCCTCGATCCGGTCGTCGTCCTCGAGGAACGCCGCGACCGCGTCGTCCTCGTCCGCGCCGTCCCCGAGGCGCTCGTCCGGCGCGGCCTCCCGGGTCCGCTCCGCGAGGTCGGCGGCGTCGGCCAACTCGGTCGCGGCCGCGTCGGGTGCGACCCGCAGCGCGTCCTCCTCGTGAGCCGCGGCCAGGCCGTCCGCGTCGACGGCGTACAGTTCGACGCGATACGGGCCGGGGACCGCGAGCTCCGCGAGCGCGTCCGGGCCGCCGCTGTCGGTCACCGTGTTGTAGGCCAACACCGGGACGCCGTCGGCGAAGGTGATGACGCCGCGGGCCTCGCCGGACAGGAGCAGCGTCTCCTGGGGAACGAGCGTCGCGTAGCCGGTGAGTTCCCGGTCGAGCGCGCGCGACAGCGTCGTTCCGACGTCCGAGACCACCCGCGAGCGCAGCAGCGTCCCTCTCGGGATAGTGAGCGCGGCCGGCTCCGAGGGTCGCCGCTCCGACTCGCCGCTCATGGCGTGTCGGGGACGACCGCGCTGCGGAACCGGTCGGCGACCGCGTCACCGTCGCCGTCGCGCACGTCGAGCCGGGCGGCGGCCCGACGGTAGCGCGCGGCCGCCTCGCTCTCGGGCGCGTGAGCGAGCAGCGGCTCTCCCGCCCGCCGCGCCGCTCGGACGGCGTCGCTCTCGGGGACGTTCGCGAGGACGGGGCCGCCGAAGTGGCGCTCCGCCTGCGCGGCCACGTCGTCGGCCTCGCTCCGCACCTTGTTGAACAGGACCCCGGCGGTCTCGGTGCCGTACGAGCGCGCGTACTCCTGTACCTTCAGGCCGTCCGAGAGCGCGGGTATCGTCGGCTCGACGACGACCACGACGCGGTCGGCCAACACCACCGGCAGCACGGCGGACTTCGACCCGAGCGCGGCCGGCGAATCGAGCAGGAGCACGTCGGTGTCGCGCGCGAGCTCCGCCACCACGTCGCGGAGCCGCTCCGGTTCCGCGGCCTCGAAGCCCGCCAGCGAGGTGCCACAGGGGACGACCGAGAGCCCGAACCGGTCGTAGGTGGCCTCGGTCACGTCCGTCGCGGTGCCGGCGACGAGCAGGTCGTGGAGGGTGACCGCCGCGTCGTCGAGTCCGGCGTGAAAGAGGAGGTTCGCCATGCCCGTGTCGGCGTCCACGACCGTCACGTCGTGGTCCTCGGCGAGCGCCATCCCGAGCGCGAGCGTGCTCGTCGTCTTCCCCGTGCCGCCCTTGCCGCTGGCGACCGCGAACGCCTCGACCATACGCCCGCTCTCCGGTCGGTCGGGCTAAAAGCTGTCCATCGCGCGACCGGTCTCCCGGCGCGGTAGCGTCTCTCCGCGCCCCAGACGACCGGTCCGAGCGGGAGAGCTTTCAGGGTCGGACGCGAGTCGTGTACATGGTCAGAACCGTCGACGCAGCGACGTTCCGGGACATGATCGACGCGCGACGGCGCGGCGACCGCTCGTTCGCCCTCGTCGACACGCGCCCGGAGGAGAGCTTCGCGGGGTGGCACGTGGCGGACGCGATCCACTACTTCTACAAGCCGTTCCACGAGTTCGACCTCGACGACTTCGAGCGCGAGACGGGCCTCTCGCCCGACGACAGCGTGGTCACGCTGTGTGCCAAGGGAAAGGCCTCGAACGACTTCGCCGCCGAACTCGACGCGGCGGGGTACGAGGACGTCGTCGTCGTCGCCGACGGCATGCGCGGCTGGTCCGCCGTCTACGACCGGACCGCCGTCCCCATCGCCGACGGGTCCGACGCCGCCCCGGGGCTCGACATCGTTCAGATTCAGCGTCGCGCGAAGGGGTGTCTGGGATACCTCGCCGTCGGCGGACGCGAGCGCGGGTCGGCGGACCACGTTCCGGGCGCCTCGGACTCCGACGGCTCCGGCCGCGTCGCCGTCGCTGATTCCGACGGCTCCGACCGCGTCGCCGTCGCTGATTCCGACGGCTCCGACCGCGTCGCCGTCGCTGATTCCGACGGCTCCGACCGCGTCGCCGTCGCTGATTCCGACGGCTCCGACCGCGTCGCCGTCGCTATCGACGTCTCCCGACACGGAGACGAGTGGGTCGAGGCCGCCGCCGAACGCGACGCGTCGATCGCGGCGGTCCTCGACACGCACGTCCACGCCGACCACCTCTCCGGCGGCCGGGCGCTGGCGGACGACCTCGGCGTCCCGTACTACCTGCCCGCCGCGGCGGCCGACCGCGACGTGGCCGCCGAGTTCGAACCGATCGGACGCAACGAGACGCTCGACGTCGGCGGGATCGACCTGAAGGCGCTCGCGACGCCGGGCCACACCGACGACGGCGCCAGCTACCTCGTCGGCGACGCCGCGGTGCTCACGGGCGACACGCTGTTCACCGACAGCGTCGGACGGACGGAACTCCAGTTCTCGGCCGGCGAGGACGGCGAGGACGCCGAAGAAGACGACGGCGCGTCCGACCAGGGCGCCGCGGGCGCGGCCCGCCGGCTCTACGACTCGCTCCACGGCACGCTGCTCGCCGAACCCGACGACATCGCCGTCTGTCCCGGCCACTTCGCGGTCGCGAACGACGGGACGACCGGGGACGTGGTCCCGGGCGAGCCCGTGTTCACGACGGTCGGTGACGCCCGCCGCGGGATCGAGGTCCTCGGACTCGACCGAGAGGCGTTCGTCGACCGGATCACGCGGACGCTGCCGGAGAAGCCGCCGAATTACGAGTCGGTGATCGCGGCCAACCGGGGCGTCGAGACGCCGCCCGACGAGACCGCGGCGATCGAACTCGAACTCGGGCCGAACCGCTGTGCGGCGGACTCCGGGTCGGGCTCGACGGCCGACGACGACTGAGCGCGGCGGGGTCCCACCCGGCTCAGTCCCCCTCGGCCTCCAGCGTCTCCACGCGGTCGCGGAGGTCCTCCTTCTCGCGGACGAGCGCGTTCACGGTCGCTTCGAGGTCGGCGACGCGGCTCAACAGTTCGAGGTAGGCGTATCCGGCGGACAGCCCGACGACGAGGCCGACGACGCCGCCGAGGAGGAAGCCCACGGCGGTCGTCAACAGCATGAACAGCGCGTCGGCGAGGTCGTCGAAGCCGATCGGGAGGGCGACCATGCCCCCGTTGGCGGCGGACCGCTCAAAAAACGCGGGGCTCGCGGCGTCCGAACGCCGGGGTCCCCGCCGCGGCGGACTCAGTCGTCGTGAATGAAGACGAGCCGCTTCGAGTCCGTGTTGACGAGACAGAGGTCGATCCCGTCGCGGGTCGCCCCGATCTGCTGCCAGCCGTGGTCGCTGACGAACAGCGTCTGGAAGACGCCGCGGTCGCAGTCGGGGTTCGGACAGCCGACGCCGGCCGCGTTCTTGTACACCGTCGTGCCGCCGCCGGAGCTCTGGCGCACCAACCCGTCCGTCAGCGACCGGAACTCCTCGGCGGACATCGGACTCTCCGTGTCGTCGTCTCCCATGTGTTCGCGTTCGCAGGCGATCGTCTAAAAACCGCCTGCCCGTGACAACTCATGGCACGAGCTGCGGCCGTCCGCGCTCCGGGTCGCGCGTCGGCGTCTCTCTCAACTCCGTCGACGCTTCACTCCTCGTCCCGCTTCGCGGCGTCCGCGTAGGCGTCGGCGAGCCGCGTGGGTTCGGGGAGCTTGTAGCCCGCACACAGCGCGTCGACGAGGTCGACCGCGCTCGCGGCCGAGACGCGGTGCCCCGGGCTCACGTACAGCGGATTCACCCGCTTGCTCGTCGGGTACTGCCGCGACTGGAAGGCGTGGCCGATCACGGTCCCCGTCTCGGCGGTCGTCACCGCGTCGCCGGCGCGGACCGGCGTTCGCCAGCCGGCGGGGCGCTCGTCGGTCGGTTCGTCCGGCTCGCCACAGAGGAGGCTCTTCGCGACGCCGACGCTCGGCACGTCGTGAAGGACCCCGACGTGCGTCGCGAGTCCGGCCTCCCGGAAGTGGATCCGACCGGAGCCGTCACAGACCAGCAGGTCGGGGTCGGCGTCGAGGGCGTCGAGCGCGGCCAGGATCGGCCCGCCCTCCCGGAAGGCGAGGAGTCCGGGAACGTACGGGATCGAGAGCGGGGTCGTCGCGCTCGCGTACTCGATCACGTCGCCGTCGCGGAACGCGACCGCGGCGGAGACGGCGGCGTCGGGCGCGTCGGCCCGGTCGGTGCGGAACGCCTGATCGACGCCGACGACGACCGGGGCGTCCGCGTCGTGCGCGGTCGCCGAGTCCGTACCCGCGTCGAGACACGCCTGGTCCCCGTCGCGAGCCGGGGGGAGTCCGTCCGCGAGCGAGGCGGCCTCGCTGACGGCGACGCCGGCCGGGTCGAGCGCGTGGTCGTCGTCGAACGTCGCGGCCGCCGCGATGTCGCGCTGGAGGGCCTCCATCTCGTCCCGCGAGAGCGAGGGGTCCGGCCGGAGGTCGGGCCGGGCGAGGGGCATCAGAACCGACCGCCGGGACCGCCCGGCCCGCGCGGGCCGCGAGCGCTCCCCATCGAGACACCACCTCCGCCGCCGGCGGACCGGGCGAGGCCCTCGTTTCGCTTCCCGAACCCGAGCCCGATGGCGAAGCCGATCAGGTGCGCGAGGTGGGCGATTCCGCCGGCGGCGCCGCCGCCGCCGGCCAGGAGGCTCCGGACCACGAGCACCGCCGATACCAGCGCGATTCCCCACGTGAGGTACTTGATCTTCATCGGAATCACGAAGAAGAGGAGCACCTGCATGTTCGGCCGCCAGACGGTGAGCACGCCGAGGATCGCGAACCCGGCGCCGCTGGCGCCGAGGATGCCCGCGAGGGGGGCGCTCGTCGCGATCGCGAAGAGGATGTGACCGAGGCCGGCGATGATCCCGGACGCGAAGAAGAACGCGACGAACTTCTTCGACCCCACGGCGCGCTCGACGAGCGGGCCGAAAAACAGGATCACGACGCTGTTGCCGATGATGTGGTAGAGGCTCACCGGCGAGTGCGAGAGCACGGAGGTGACCACCGTCCAGACGTTGCCGAGCGCGTCGGGCCGGAGAACGAACAGGGTGTTGTGGAGCGTCGGGCTGATCCCCCAGAACACGATCAGCTGTGCGACGAAGGTGGCCCAGATCGCCGCGAGGATCGCGTACGTCGCGTTGTTGCGGAAGAAGCTCACGAACCCCCCGGTGCTGGTTTCGCGGTCGATACGGCGCTTGACCCGGTCGATTACGCCGCCGGCACTGCCGGTTCTCACGGTACGGCCGCCGCCACCTCTCGCGCCCCCACCGTCGTTCCCTTCGACGCTCTCGTCGAACCCGCTGTCGAAGACGCCGCCGGGGTCGTCCCACTCGGCGAGGCCGGGACAGTCGTGGTTCTCGGGGAGCCGGTGCTCGGCGCAGAACGTCTTCCCGCACCGCTTACACTGGTACGGGAGGTTCTCGTACTCCCCGCACACGTCGCACGTCGCCATTGGCGTCACTTACGCGGGCGGTCGTAAAGCGGTTTGGCTCTCGTACGAGGCGCTCGGATTCCTCTCGGGCGCCGTCGCGTGCTCCGGTACCTGATTGGGATCGATATCCGATTCGAATGCCACCGAAGCCCCAGCCGCGAGGCGGGCGCACGCTCGCTGTCGTTCGAGACGCCTCCGGCGTCTCGTGACGACGAAACGGCGGAGCCGTTTCGAACCATGCTCCTCGCTCAGTCGCTATCGCTTCCTCGCTGCGGTGCTTGCGTCCCCTGCGCCCGCCTCGCGGCTGCCCCTCCGAGTCCCGCCCCGCACGGCACCGCAGCCTCACGCCTCCCCAGCCTCGTCGGCCTCCCTTCGGTCGGCCGACTCCCTCGCGCGTGCTGTCTCGCGCCCTCCGGGCGCTCACAGGCACGCGCCACCGCGGGTGAGAGAATCAGTCCCCGCTCGGATCTCCTGCCTCGCTCGCCCGCAGGTCGTCGACGAGTCGCCGGAGCGTCGCGAGCGAGTACTGGCCGGGGGCGGTCGCGTCCGCGGCCTCCACCGGCGCGTAGCCGATCTTCGAGCCGTAGACCGGCGCGACGGCGCGGGTGTGGCGCCCCGCCTCGCCCATACACATCGTCGCGACGCGGTGGCCCGCGGCGGTCGCCTCGTGAGTGGCCTCCAGCATCGCCAGCGCGTCGGCCGGGGCGGTCGCGGTCGTCGCCAGCTTTCCCACGTCGCCCTCGCTCGCGGCGTCCGCGAGCAGGTCGACGAGCGCGGCGGGTTCGGGGGTCGACTCGAAGTCGTGGACCGACGCGACCACGTCGACGCCCGCCTCGCGGGCGGTCTCGCGCAAGGCGACCGCGTGCGACTCCTCGGCGTCGTCCGGTCGCGTGCCGCGCAGCGCCGCGAGTTCGACGTCCACGGCCGCGACCGCGTCGTGATCGACCGCGGTCGAGAGCGCGTCGTACCGCGCGGTCCCGTCGGCCTCGCCGCCCTCCCACGACGCGCGGTTCGTGACGAGAAGCGGGAGGGCGCCGTCGTAGCTCGCCAGCTGGTCGAGCGGGGAGTTTGCCAGGTCCATTCGGAACTCCACCGCGTCCGCGTGGGCACGGGCCGCCGGCTCCTCGCCCAGGTCGGCCGTGCTCGCGGCGAGAACGAACTCTTCGAACATGGCTCGCGGTTCACTCGCCGGGGTCTTAGCTGGTCGGGGTCGGGGCGATCCGACAGAAACGTTCGGACCGCGGAGTCGGTCGTGCGGTTACGCGACGAGTCCGTCCTCGGCTTCGAGGAGCTCGTGGTACCGGTTCCGGATGGTGACCTCGGAGATGTCGGCGACCTCGGAGACCGCGGCCTGCGTCGTCTTCTCGTTCGTGAGGAGGGCGGCGGCGTAGACGGCGGCCGCGGCGAGGCCCACGGGCGACTTGCCGGAGTGGACGCCCTTCTCCTTGGCGTTGCGGAGGAGGCTCTTCGCGCGCATCTCGGACTCCTCCGAGAGCTCCAGGTCGGAGGCGAAGCGGGGGACGTACTGCTCGGGGTCGGCCGGCTTCACTTCGAGCTTGAGCTCGCGGACGACGTAGCGGTACGTCCGCGCGATCTCGGCCTTCTCGACGCGCGACACGTCGGCGATCTCGTCGAGCGAGCGGGGGACGCCGGCCATCCGCGCGGCGGCGTACACACAGGAGGTGGAGACGCCCTCGATGGAGCGGCCGGGGAGCAGGTCCTCGTCGAGCGCGCGACGGTAGATGACCGAGGCCGTCTCGCGGACGTTGTCCGGGAGCCCCTGCGCCGAGGCCATGCGGTCGATCTCGCCGAGCGCCTGCTTGAGGTTGCGCTCCTTGGAGTCGCGGGTGCGGAACCGCTCGTTCCACTTGCGGAGCCGCTGCATCTTCTGGCGCTGGCGCGCGCCGAGCGAGCGACCGTACGCGTCCTTGTCGCGCCAGTCGATGTTCGTCGAGAGCCCCTTGTCGTGCATCGTGTTCGTGGTCGGGGCGCCGACGCGGCTCTTCTCGTCTTTCTCGCGGGAGTCGAACGCGCGCCACTCGGGGCCGCGGTCGACCGAGTCCGCCTCGACGACGAGCCCGCAGTCGCTACAGACCGTCTCGCCGTGTTCCTCGTCGTTGACGACGTGTCCGCCACACTCCGGGCAGCTCAGCGTCTCGTCAGTCTGTTCCGATTCTTCCTCGTTCGTCTCCGTTCGGGAGCGACTCCCCCGCGTGTGTATTCGTTCACTCATAGCTCGGTTGCCCCCGGAAACTGAAACTGCCCGGAAGCGATCTTAGTTTACCGTCGACGGAACACAACTTAAAACGACCGGAACGTGTCGCTCGAAACCCGACGAAAGAACACGATCTATCACGCGTTTTCGTCGGTCTCTCGACGGACGGGGATCGGTGCGCCGCCGCGACCGAAACGGTTGAGCGGATCGCGGACGGAAGTGGCTCCATGACCGAGCCCCGCGTCGTCTCGCTGGCGCCGAGCGCGACCGCGACCGTCGCCGCGCTCGGGGCAGCCGACCTGCTCGTCGGCGTCACGCATCACTGCGACCCGCCCGCCGACGCCGGCGACGCGCACGGGACCGACGGCCCCGCGCCGATCGGCGGCTGGCTGAACCCCGACCTCGACCGCGTCGACTCCCTCGACCCCGACGTCGTCCTCACGAGCGACGGGCTTCAGGCCGACCTCGCGGCCGACTGCCGCGACCGCGGGTTCGACGTGGCCCACCGCGAGCCGGCGACCGTCGACGACGCCGTGGCTGGGTTCGCCGCCCGCGGCGCCGACGTGGGGCGCCACGAGGCCGGCGAGCGACTCGCGGTCGACGCCCGCGACCGCCTCGACCGCGTCGCCGACGCGGTGGCCGACCGCCCCCGTCCCACCGTCTACTGCGAGGAGTGGTCCGACCCGCCGATGGCCGCGGGCAACTGGGTCCCCGGCGCCGTCCGCGCCGCGGGCGGCCGCTACCCGTTCGTCGACCCCGGCGAGCGCTCCCGCGAGGTCGACCTCGACGCCGTCGCCGCGGCCGACCCGGATCACGTCGTCGTCCACGTCTGCGGACACGGCGACCGGATCGACCCCGAGACGGTCGAATCGCGCGACTGGGGGGTCGACGCTCCCGTCCACGTGATTGACGACTCCCTCCTGAACCAGCCGAGCCCCGCGCTCCTCGACGGGATCGAACGGCTGGCCGCGCTGTTCCATCCCGACGCGTTTTCGGTCGCCGCCGACCACCCCTCCGTATGAGCACTCTGCGAGTCGGCGTCGGCAGCGGCAACCCGGTGAAGCGGCGAGCCGTCGAACTGGCGCTCGGGTCGGCCGCGGACCTCGACCTCCCCGGCGAGCCGACCGGCGTCGCGATCGACTCGGTCGCCGTCGACTCGGGCGTGAGCGAACAGCCGACGGGCCACGTGGAGACGATCGCCGGCGCGGAGAACCGGGCCGCGGCCGTCCTCGAATCCGGGCGATCGGAGCCGGACGCGGCCGCCGACTACGACCTCGGCGTCGGGGTCGAGGGCGGCGTCGCGCGCTTCGACGGGACCGACGGCCTCTTCCTGATCATGTGGGCGGCCGTCGCCGACGGCGAACGGGTCGGCCGCGGCGCCGGCCCCAGCCTCGCGCTCCCGGCGGACGCCGCGGCTCGGGTCGACGACGGCGCGGAGCTCGGCCCCGTGATGGACGACCTCCTCGATACCGAGGGCGTCGCGAAGCGCGGGGGCGCGGCCGGCGCGCTCACCAACGGTCGCGTCGACCGCGCCGAGGCGCTCGCGGCCGCGGTGAGCGGGGCGCTCTGCCCGTTCGTCTCCGACCGCTACTGAGTCGGGCCCGCCCGGCGTCGGGGTTCGAAGACCGTACCCAAATGGAGCGTCGAGCCGCCGCTCTCGGCGGTCGTGTGGACGAAAACCGCAAGACAGCGGCGTGTTAACTCCCTCTACCAACCGCCTTATGCGGGATGTCGACGTGGTACCCGTATGAGCACTGTCCCGCCGGACGCGGCCGCGGAACTGGACGCGGTCGCAGTCGAGTCGCACGACCTCTCCGCGAAGCAGGCCCGCATCCTGGGATACCTCCGCGAGAACGCGACCGACCGGACGTACTTCAAGTCGCGGCTGATCGCCGACGACCTCGACCTCTCCGCGAAGGAGGTCGGCGCGAACATGGGTGCCGTCGCCGACGCGGCCACCGACGTCGACGTCGAGAAGTGGGGCTACTCCTCGGGGACGACGTGGATGGTCACGACCTGACTGACGCGTCGCTCGGCAGACCGGCAGTCGTCTCGACGAGTCGCTTCGTTCGTCCCTCCCGCTCCCAGCGGCGCTTTCAGGGGTCGTACCTGACCAGCGACGCGGCGTCGTCGGCGAGCGCGACCGCCTCGGCGTCGAAGGAGTCCGCGTACCGGACCACGAGCGTGAGCAGCCGCTCCGGCTCGGTCAGCGCGTAGCCGTCGGTCCGGTCGAGCAGGCCGGCGCGCTCCAAGTCCGCGGCCGCGGCGCTTATTGTCGGCCGGGAGACGCCGAGAGCGTTCGCCAGGTCGGCCCCGGTCGCGTCGGGGTCGCGCAACAGCGCGAGGATCATCCCGCGCGGGGTGTCCCGGCGGAGGTAGCCGAGCGCCCGTTTGTCGGTCTCGTCGAACCGGCCAGCCGGGAAGAACCGGCGGTAATCGGCGTCTTTCACCGACTCGATCGCTCCCGACTCCTCCAGCTTCCGGAGATGGTACTGCGCCTCGCCGGTCCCGAGTCGGAGGTCGTCGCGGAGTTTGGAGAAGTGCGCGCCGGGGGTCGTCGGCACGTAGCCGCGGATCGCTTCCCGCGTCTCGTTGGTGTCCGCGTCCCCGTCGGCCGCGCTCGCCGTGCCGACGAACGGCGCGGCGGCTCCGACCGCGGCGAACCGGCGGAGCGTCTCCCGTTTCCGTCCGTCGAACCCCTCTGTCACGAGCGTATTAGTCTACGCCTCGACAAAAGCACTTCGCTCGGGGACCGGTTCGGTGCTGAATATCGGAGCGTCGGCGGCGTCTCGCGCCGCTTTAGCTCTCCTTTTCGACTTCCTCGCCCTCGATGTCGGCGCTCACCTCTTCTTCATCCATCTCTTGGATGACCTCGTTCGCGGACTTGATGCTCGCGCCGGAGTCGCCCGCCTTCACGGCCTCGGCCTCTTTCTCGAGCTCCTCGACGTCCATCTCCGCGGACTCTTCGATCTGGCCGAGGATCTCGTCGATGTCGTCGAGCCCGAGCATCTTGCGAGTGTCGGCGTCGAACTCCTTGCCGTCGAGCCCCTCCATCTGCTGGACGTCGGAGCCGGAGAGGGCCTTGCCGTAGCGGCCGACCAGACTCGTCAGCTCCTGCGGGAGGACGAAGGTCGTGGACTCGCCTTTCCCGATCTCTTCGAGCGTTTCCATGCCGCGCTCGATGATGGCGCGTTCGCCCATCGACTCGGCGGAGCGGGCGCGGAGGACGGTCGAAATCGCGTCACCCTGCGCTTCGAGGATCTGCGACTGCTTTTCACCCTGCGCGCGGATGATGTTGGACTGCTTGTCACCCTCGGCCTGCTCGACCGCGGAGCGGCGTTCACCCTGCGCTTCGAGGATCATCGCGCGGCGGCGGCGCTCGGCGGAGGTCTGCTGCTCCATCGCCTGCTGGACGTCCTTCGAGGGGTTGACCTCGCGGACCTCGACGCTCTCGACGCGGATCCCCCACTCGTCGGTGGGTTCGTCGAGCTCCTTGCGGATCTTCGCGTTGATCTCCTGGCGCTTGTTCAGCGTGTCGTCGAGTTCCATGTCGCCGAGGACGGCCCGGAGGGTGGTCTGTGCGAGGTTGGAGACGGCCTTCTTGTAGTCGTCGACCTCGAGGAACGCCTTCTTGGCGTCCATCACTTTGATGTAGACGACGGCGTCGGCGGTCACCGGCGAGTTGTCCCGCGTGATCGCTTCCTGGCGGGGCACGTCCAGCGTCTGCGTCCGCATGTCGAACGGGTACGTTCGGGAGACGAACGGCGGGATGAGGTTGATACCCGGTTCGAGCAGCTTTCGGTACTCACCGAAGACGGTGAGGGTCTTCTTCTCGTAGGCGTCGACGATCTCGAACGACTGCCAGAGCGTGACGACCACGAGCAGGAGCGCGAGCAGCCCGACGCTCACGAGCCCGAAACCGAGTTGGAGGGGGATCAGATCCATACCTCTCACTTAGCGCATCGCACGCTTAATAGTTCGCCCGCCACCCCGTCAGCTCGCGGTCTCCCGGCCGCGCAGTCGCAGACTCCGTCGCCCCTCCGCGGGGTCGCAGCGCGCGGTCGCCTCCCCTCAGCCGCTCCCGTCGAACCGCGCCGCGACGTTCTCTAACGCCGCGCGGAGCTGTCGCTCGTTGAACCGGCGGATCACCGGTGCGCCGGCCTTCGTGATCGCGTTCTCCGGCAGGCCGTACGTCGCGGCGTACGTCAGCTCCGTCCCCCCGTCGACGGGCGCGAGCCGGAGGTCGATGGTCCCGGAGAGTCGCCCGCGGAGTTCGAACGCGTGGCGCTCGGGTGGCTCGTGGACGGTCTGGACGATCTCGCCGTCGATGCCGACGCCCGCCATCCGGTAGGTGTACGCGAGGCGCTTCCCGCCGTTCGCCAGCGGTTCGACGTCCCGCACGTCGGTGAGTCCCGGCGTGATCGCCGCGTGGTTCGCCGGATCGTCGAGGAACGCGAACACGGTCTCGGGGTCGGCCGCCACGCGGATCGAGTCGCTCGCGGCGAACGGGTCGTCGCTCATCGCTCGCCGCGGCCTCCCGCCGCTCTCCGAGTCATTCGTCCGACCGCGGGTCGACGTACGCCTCGACCAGCTTCCGCTCGGCCGCGCGGAGATGCTGGTGGAACGTCTGCCGGGTGATCCCCATGCGCTCTGCGATCTCCGACCCGTCGACCGGGCGCGGCCACTCGAAGTAGCCGTTCAGCTCGGCGGTCTTCAGCGCCGCGCGCTGCCGGTCGGTGAGCCGCTCGTCGACCGCCGCGGCGAACTCCGCGACGGTCCGGTCTCTGCTCTCGCGCTCGACGCGCGACCGGAGCTCGACGCCCTCGTACTCCGCGCGGAACACGTCGAGGATCGACCGCACGTCGCGCTCGGGCGGCGTCTCGATCGTGAGCGTCGCCGCGTCTGCCGTCGCGGTCGCGCCGACGAGGACGCAGCCGTGGTCGGCCAGCTGCGTGAGCGGCGGCGACTCGGTGACGGTGACGGCGAAACTGACGCCGCCGTTCGTCTCGGAGACCAGCCGCATCGACTCGACCATCGGCAGGTCCTCAACGTCTTCGAGGCTCACGTCGCTGCTGTCGACGCGGAAGTACAGCTCGCCGGCGTCGTCGTCGAGGCGCGTCGTCCCGAGGTGTTCGATCTGCCCGCCGACCGCGTCGGCGATCCGGGTGAGCACCGCCGTCGGATCGCGGATCTCGACGACGATCTCACAGACCCGGTCCGTGGTGAGGATCCGGGTCGTCTCGACCGAGTGGAGGCCGTTGGCGATCATCTTGCCGACCGACTCGCACACCTTCCGCTCCCGGCGGTCGAGGACGTTCGCGCCGTTGCCGTATATCCCCAACACTCCGTACCGCCGTTTCCCGTACGTGAGCGGGACGACGAGCAGCCGCGTCCCGCCGACGGACTCCGGCGCGAGCGGCCCGTCGCCGCCGCCCTGGACCGAGCCGCCTCGAAGCTCCTCCGCCTCGATCGCCTCCTGTACCTCGACCGGCGTCTCCTCGACGGCGAGGGTCGTCCCCGGCTCGACCGCCACTCCGCTCGCGGCGTCGATCTCGAAGCGCCCCGTCGCCGAGGAGACCTCGCCGATCCAGGCGCCGGCGTAGTCCGGCTCGTCGGCGACGACCTCACAGACCCGCTTCGGGATGACCTCGGGGTCCCAGTTCTCGACGAGGATCCGGCTGATCTCGCTGAGGAGCCCGTTCACCCGACCGAGTACCCTGTCGAGCGCGCGCCGCTCCGTCGCGAGCTTCTCGGCCCGCTCCTCGGCGAGCCGCTCCGCGGCCTTCCGGTCGCTGACGTCGTTCTGGAACCCGACGTAGTGCGCCAGCTCCCCGCCGTCGTCGTAGACCGGTGCCACCGTCAGCTCGTTCCAGAAGGGGGTCCCGTCCCGCCTGTAGTTGCGTATCTCGACGGTGACCTCCTCCTCGTTCCGGATCGCGTCCGATATCTCCTCGACGGTCTCCGGGTCCGTTCCCGGTCCCTGGAGGAACCGCGGATT
The DNA here is from genome assembly GCF_055389685.1 of Halorubrum ejinorense. NCBI lineage: Archaea > Methanobacteriati > Methanobacteriota > Halobacteria > Halobacteriales > Haloferacaceae > Halorubrum > Halorubrum ejinorense. The sequence continues at coordinate 2,887,274 of NZ_AP043777.1, read as the reverse complement.
GCGGCCGAGCGCCTCTTCGACCGAGTAGCCCGTGTGGTCCTTCCAGGCGTCGTTGACGTACACGAGCGGGTAGTCCGGCAGATCGGGGTCGCTGATGCTGATCCCGATCGGCGCGTCCTCGACGGCCCGCGTGACCTCGCCGGCCGTCGGCTCGTGATCGGAGATGTCCTGCCGCGGCTCGGAGTCCGCGACCCCCGAGGAGACGGCGGACACGTCGGCCACGAGCCGTTCGATCGACGCCGACCCGTTCTTCTGGAGGAACCTGTCGACGCCGTTCTCGAAGGCGGCCTCCGTCACCGCGTCCTCGTCCGTCTCGGTGAACATCACGACCGGCACGCCGGTGTCGGACTCCTCGATCGCGGTCGCCAGCGTCACCCCGTCGTCGCCCGACAGCGCGTACTCACTGACGACGCAGTCGTACTCGCCGGTCGTCGCCTTCGCGACCGCGGACGCCGCGGTGTCCGTCCGAGTCACGTCGAAACCCGCAGCGTCGAGCGCCGTCTCGATCCGATCGCTCCCCTCGTCCGGATGGACGAGCAGAGCCCGAGCGTTCGCCATGCCCGACCGTTCGAACCGGTACGGGTTAATGGTTGCCAGTCTTCCTACGCGCCGGCTCGTCGCGGTTCGATCGCTCCGCGGTCTCCGCCGTCGCCCGATTCTCGTCGGTCCGACCGCGCCTCGACCGCTCTGCGGACGGGGATCGCCGGGCCCCGACCACGGTCAGTCAGGCCATGACTACTTTGTGCTCGCTGAGCGTAGCGATCGCCGTATGCTGTCGACGACCGTCGCCGGCGGGCCATCCCGCGATCGAATCCGAGAGCAATGACCGTGCGCCTCCCGGTTCAGAAGCCGCCAGCGTCGCTTCCCGAGGGCCGCGTCGGACTCTCTGCGGCAGCCCTCGCCGACCTCGGCGTCGCACCGGGCGACTCGGTCGGCGTCGAGGGCGTACACACCGTCGTCGCGCCGGTCGACGCGGTCGACGAGACGGACGGAGCCGTCTTCCTGTCCGAGCGGCTCCGCGAGACCGCCGGCGTCGAACCGGGCGACACCGCGGCCGTGGCTGCCGCGGACCTCCCGGCGGCGTCGTCGGTCACGCTACGGCTCCGGCAGTCCGTCGACCTGGCCCGCGGCGAGGACGCCATCCGCCGCCGGCTGCACCGCCGGGCGATCGCCGTCGGCGACGAGGTCGAGGTCACTCGCCTCGGCGGCGCCCTCACGCTCCGGTTCGACGTGCTGGACGTGGCCCCCTCCTCGCCGGCGGTCGTCGGCGAGGAGACCGACATCGTCGTCAGGGCGGACGACGGCACGACCGAGGTCGTCGCCGAACGGCCGAGCGAGGACGGGCCGAACGTCGTGCAGACGGCGACGTTCGAACGGCTCCGCGACGCCGTCTCGACCCGGTTCGAGGCGGCCGAGGCCTTCGAGTCGGCCGGCTACCCGACGCTGGGAATCCTCCTTCACGGCCCGCGCGGCTCGGGGAAGACGACGCTAGTCGAGGCCGTCGCGGCCGCGACCGACGCGACGCTCGTCCGCGCCTCGGCGGCGCGGCTCCGCGGCGAGCGGACCGGCGACCGGACCGAGCGACTCGACCGGCTCGTCGAGGCCGTTCCTCCGGGCGAGCCGACCGTGGTCCTCCTCGACGACCTCGAAGCGCTCGGGGCCGAAGACGGCGGATCGGCGCTCGCCGACCGGCTCCGCTCCACGGTCGACGAACTCCGCGACGGGGACCGAACGGTCGTCGTCGGCGCGACGACCGACCCGAGCGGCGTGCCGTCGGCGCTTCGGCGCGGCGGCCGGTTCGACCGCGAACTGGAGGTCGAACCCCTGACGACCGCGGAGCGCCGCGACGCCCTCGAATCGCTCTGTGAGGGCGCGCCGCTCGCGATGGACGTGGACTTCGAGTCGGTGGCCGAGCGGCTCAACGGCTACGTGTTCGCCGACCTGGTCGTCCTCGCGGACACGGCGCTGGAGCGCGCGATCCGTCGCGACGGTCGGACCGCCATCCGGATGGCCGACTTCGAGGCCGCGCTCGACGAGGTCGAACCCACCGGACTCCGCGAGGTCACGGTGGAGTTTCCCGCCGTCGGCTGGGACGAGGTCGGCGGGCTCGACGCGGCCAAGCGGGAACTGGTGCGGGCGGTGTACTGGCCCCTCGAGTACGCCGACCGCTTCGCGGAGCTGGGGATCGACCCGCCGTCCGGCGTGCTGCTGTACGGGCCGCCGGGCACCGGGAAGACGCTGCTCGCGCGGGCCGCGGCGAGCCTCAGCGACGCGAATTTCATCCCGGTTAACGGCCCCGAGCTGCTCGACAAGTACGTCGGCGCGAGCGAGAAGGCGGTCCGAGACCTGTTCGCCACGGCGCGCGACAACTCGCCCGCCGTGATCTTCTTCGACGAGGTCGACGCGATCTCGCCGAAGCGCCGCGGCGACGACACGGGCGCGGGCGAGCGCGTGGTGTCGCAGCTGCTGACCGAACTCGACGGGCTGGAGCCGCTGACCGACGTCGTGGTGATCGCGGCGACGAACCGGCCGGACAACATCGACGAGGCGCTGCTCCGGCCGGGCCGGATCGAGAAGGCGGTCGAGACGCCGCTCCCGGACCGGGACGCGCGTCGCGAAATACTCGCCATTCACGCCGGGAAGACGCCGACGGCGGTCGACGTCGACCTCGACGCGCTCGCCGACCGCACCGCCGGGTACAGCGGCGGCGACATCGCGGCGCTGGTCCGTGAGGCCGGACTGCTCGCGATCGAGGACGCGATCGTCGACGACGGCCCGGCCTCCGACTCGATCATCGGGCGCGATCACTTCGAACGCGCGCTGGCCGAGACGTCGCCCTCGACCCGCGACGGGCGCGGCGACGCCGAGCCGCCCGCGGAGTAAGGGTTCGTAGCTGCGCCGGAACTACTCCTCGTGGAGGTTGAGTACGAAGTAGGCGACGCCGAGCATAGCGATCAGCTCGACCGCCGCCATCGTCCAGAACGTCACGCTAAACCCCGCTCGCGACTCGAAGGTCGGAATCAGGAAGATCCCGGCGAGCGCGATCACGAGGCAGACGGCGAGTCCGACGACGGACCGTTTGTTCATCGCTGGCGGCTGTTCGGTGTCGGTGTCAGTCATATGGAAAAATGAATGGTGAAAGTCGGTTGGTGCGGTGCGATACGGTCACGGAACGGTCGACGGGTCGACCGTTAGTCCGCGGCCTGGGCGTCGGCGCCCGCGGAGGGCTCCGGCGCCTCGGTGTCGCCGAGGATGGCGCGGCTGCGGAGCAGGACGAACCCGAATCCGACCTTCGCCGTCACGTCGAGCACCATGAACAGGAGCGTCTCGACGCCGAGGCCGACGACGCCGGCTCCCTCGGTCCCGACGATCCACAGGATCGGGTACGCCGTCCAGAGGACGGCGACCAGTGCGGTCAGCGTGTTGAAGGTGGTCTGTACGTCCTCAGAGAGCTCCGAAGCCGCGCTCCGGAGGCTCGTGAGGAGGTAGTAGAGCACGAAGATGAACGCGATCGTGCTGAACAGCCACCAGGTGTACCGCGCGAGCGGCGTCTTCGACAGTGCACCGATGAGACCGGTGACGATCATCAGCGCGTCGACGCCGATGAGCGTGCCGATGGTCACGCGGTCGACCTTCGCGAGGAGCGCGAGGTCGAGCAGCAGCAGCGGCGTCGTGAACAGCCAGTCAGCGTACCGGGCGTAGTAGATGTCGAGCACCTGCCCGCTGGCGAGCTCGACTTCCGTCAGGCCGATACCGAAGAACATCGCAAGGTACGCGGCCGACGCGATCCCCGGCACCAGGATCGTGATGGCGTAGTACTCACGGGCCTCCTTGTTCGTCACGCCCCAACCGCGGGCGATGAAGTAGAAGGTGCCGATGAGCATTAGTATCGTGCCGATTCCCAGCCAGAGTGTCTCAGGCCGACCGTCCCCAAGGAGGTCAGCCCCAGCCTGTAGCGCTATCGGGTCCATACCCACTTCCTGATACTGTATATACTCTATTGAGACCGATGCCAACCCAGTCAGGTATCGGCGGCCACAGCGGGTCAATCGCGAGGGGGTCTCGGCGGTCGTTGTCCCGACCGCGTCCCCGCTCGGGGGGAACCTTGTCGGGCTGAAAGTAATGACCCTGGGGCACGTTAGGTGGCACATGGCCGAAGACGAAGCCGAAACGGAGACCGAATCGATCGAGACCACCGCCGAAGCGGAGGCGGAGGAGACCGACGACGTCACCATCGATGTCGAGGCGATCGACGCCTACGAACAGCGCATCGACGAGCTGTCCACCGCGGTCGAAGAGCGCGAGGAGACGATCGAGGACCTCCAGTCGGTCGTCGAGGAACAGTCCGAGCAGATCGACAAGCTCGAAGACCAGTTCCTCGACCTCTCCGCCCGCGTCGCCGACGGGCGCAACCTCGGCGTCTGCCCCGAGTGTAACGGGCCGACCGAGAAGAAGGAACGACTGTTCCGCTCGGACACGATCGAGTGCGTGCGTTGCGGCGAAGTGATCCACACGTACTGACAGCGATCGCGGCTCCCGTGGCAACGAGCCGCACGCACCGAGCGATTTTGCGGTCCCGCGACGTTCGCACCGACCGTCCCCGTCGAAACGCTCCGGAGGGCGTCCTCGCCGCGACGAGGGGAATATAAAATACCCAATAATGACGACGAGGCCCTAACCCCGTACCGACCGTACGTCCGTCCATGTCGACATCGACGGTGAGCCCGGTGCGGCGGCTCCTCGGTGAACCGGAACGGACGGCCATCGGTGCGTCTCGCGCGTCGCTGCTCCTGCTCGCGGTCGGCTTCGGCGCGCTGTCCGCGGCGGGCACCGACGTGTCGCTCCGAACCCAGATGATCGCGTACCTCGTCGGGATGGTCGCGTTGAACCTCCCGCACGGCGGCTACGAACACTTCTCGAACCTCCGACGGCGAGGGGTCCCGTTCGGCGCGCGGTACGTCGGGCTCTACGTCGGCTTCGTCGCCTCGTTCGTGGCGCTGTTCGTGGTCGCGCCGCTGCCCGCGCTCGCGCTCGCGTTCGGGACGGCCGTCGCGAAGGGCGGCCACGGGGACCTCCGCGTGATGGACGCCTTGGTCGGCACCGACCACCTCCGGACCCGTTCCCAGCGGGCGCTGGCGGCGCTGGTCCGCGGCGGGGCCGTGATGCTCGTCCCCGCCGTCTTCTGGACGGAGACCTTCTACGGCTTCACCGGCATCATGCTCGGCGTCTTCGACGGCCAGTTGGCGGGTCCCGCCGCCTCCTCGCCGGAGGCGTTCACCACGGCGATCGGCGCCGCGTACGGGCTCGCGGTGCTCGTCCACCTCGGCGGCGGGCTCGCGACCAGCTGGCGCTCGACCGGCGGCGTGAGTCGGTCGTGGCTCCTCGACGCCGCCGAGACGCTGCTGCTCGTCGCGTACTTCGCGCTCGTGCCCGTGGTCGTCGCCATCGGTCTCTACTTCCCGCTTTGGTACTCCATGCGGCAGTCGGCGCGGAGCATGATCGTCGAGCGCGAGCGGCCCAGCCGGACCGAGGGCGTCTCGCTCGTCGTGGCGTGGGGCGTCCTCGTCGTCGGCGCGCTGGCCACGGCGGGCGTCGCGACGGCCCTGTGGACCGTCGCGCCCAACCCGCTCTCCGGCGGTTCGCTGCTGTCTGGCGCCGTCGCCTTCTACACCATCTTCGTCTGTGTCATCGCGATGCCGCACGTCGTGGTCGGCGAGTGGCTCGACTTCGGCCGCGGCATCTGGCACGTGCCCTGACGGCCGGTCTCCGTTCTGTCCGGTCTCGTTCTCACGGCGCCGCGGCCGTCGCCGGCGCGTGAATCCCCGGCGGTCGGCCCGCAGTCGACGAGATAACAAGCCCTAAAACCCGCCTCGTCGACCGATACGGTATGCCTCTGCGGTTCGTTCGGCGCCTCGGGCTCGCGGACGCGGTGACCGTCGCCAACGCCGGCGTCGGCTTCCTCGCCGTCGTCGCCGCGACGGTCGACGTCGCGCTCGCGGCCCGGTTGGTGCTCCTCGCCGCCGTCGCGGACGGGCTCGACGGGGTCGTCGCCCGCCACCGCGGTTCGACGCCGGCCGGCCCGTACCTCGACTCGCTGGCGGACGTCGCCTCCTTCGGGGTCGCGCCCGCCGTCCTCGTCGCGGCCGTCGTTCGCGACGGACGCTCGCTCGCGACGGACCCCGTTCTCGTCGCCGGCGGCGTGGGCGCCGGCGCGCTGTTCGTCGCCGCCGCGGTCGCCCGCCTCGGGCTCTACACCGCCGACGAGGACGGCGCCCGCGAGACGGTCGGCGTCCCGACGACGCTGGCGGCGACGGTGCTCGCGGCCGCCGTCATCGCCGGCTACACGGCCCCGTTCCTCCTCGTCGCGGCGACGACCGCGTTCGCGCTGCTCATGGGCACCGGCGTCACCTACCCGGACCTCCACGCGCAGGACGCGCTCGTGATGGGCGCCGTTCAGGCGGCGGTGATCCTCACGCCGGCCGGCCACATGGCGACGAACGCGCTTCCCGCGTGGATCGGGGAAGGGTTCGCGTTCGCGCTGCTTTTCCTCTCGTGTGGCTATCTCCTCTTCGGCCCGCGGTTCTACTGGGGCGACGGGATCCGCGCGCCGCCGGGACTCAAGCGGTGATCCCCGGCCGATCAGGGGATCGGTCCCGTCGGTAGCGCTTTCGGGAAAATTCGAGACAGTGTGTCGATACGGAGGGGTCCTCGACCGCGAGCCGTCCTCGACCGCTCGGCGTGACCGCTTACAGGAGGCCGTCGAAGTCCTTGTGGCGGGTGATGTCGACGCCATCGTCGGTGACGACGGCGACGTTGATCCCGTTGCCGGACGCGAGGTCGCGCTCGACCGCGGACTGGATCGCCTTCGCGGCGATGGTCTCCGCCTCGTCGATGTCGACGTCGTCGTGGTACTCCTGTTCTAAGACACCGAGCGCGTACTGCGACCCGGAGCCGGTGACGGTGTACTCCTCTTCGGTCGTGCCGCCGAGGGGGTCGATGGAGTAGATGTGCGAGCCCTCGTCGTCGACGCCGCCGAGGATCGGGCTGACGACGAAGAACGCGCCGGAGCGGAGGAGATTCCCCGTCAGAGTCGACAGCGCTTCCATCGACATGTCCTTGCCGCGGCGGGCCTCGTAGAGGCTCGTCTCGGCGCGGAGCGTGGAGATGAGATTCTGTGCCGGGGAGACGGAGCCGGCGATGGTGAGCGCGCCGCGGGGGTGGACTTCCTCAACCTTCTGGACGTCCTTCGAGGAGACCATGCCGCCGAGCGAGGCTCGCATGTCGGTCGCGAGAACGACGCCGTCGGCCGTCTTGATCCCGACGGTCGTCGTCCCCGTCTTCATGCCCTCGCCGTCGCCTCCGGCGGCGGCGCGCTGCTCGCTCTGGTCGAACTCGCCGAGCTCCGGTCCGAAGACCGGCTGGTCGCGGCCGAGTTCGACGGACGGGCCGTCCGAGAGGTTGTCAGTCGGTGTTCGCATTAGCCATCTGTAAGCCCGGCGCGCTGATAAAAGCAACCCTTCGGGGGCCGCCGACCGGTTCCGACGAGCCTATCCGTCGCCGCGGAGCGATCGCCCGACGGGACCGGGTTCGAACCGTCCGTCGCGATCGACGACGCCGGCGCTCCGGACCGGTTCGGAACGAAGTCTGACGCGAAAAAGGCGGCCGAGCGCCGGCGATCACTCCTCGCTGACGGTCTCGTACGCCTGACCCGTCGTCTCGACGAGTCGGCCGAGGGGAACGTTGATACCGAGTCGCTGGCGCGCGAAGACGGCCACCGGGAAAAGCGAGATCCCGGCGGCGACGGTCGCTTGGTGGAGCCCGAAGAGGGCCGCCGTGCGGATGCGGTCGAACATTGGACTTCTGGCCTACCCGAACGGAGGGATATATAAATACCTTCCGTGCCGACCGCCGAGTCGATCCCGACGCTGTCGTGCGGTTTTCGATCATAAATTAACGATCCTGAAACATCTTCCGCACTCCGGCGATCGAGGCGTATCCCAAGCGGGTCGGACCGCGTTCTTCTCTGTAAGTTATGTGAATCCAAGGCGGCTCGTGCGCCTCGCATCGGGGCCGCTCGCCCGGTGTCGCGGCGGGACCGGTCCGCCGCGGTCCGCGCCGGACCGAACGAGATTTAACTCGACCCGCGCCTACCTCGTCGCGTGCAGAACGTCACGGACCGGATCCGGAATCCCTTCGGGATGCGCCCCGACTGCCCCTCGTTCGTTCCCGGCTACGGCGACGCCAACGCCGAGTTCCACGTCGTCGGCGACCGGCCGGGGGTCCACGGCGGGACCGCGGCGGGCGTCCCCTTCACCGGCGAACCGTGGTCACCGGCGTTCCTGTCGGCGCTGACCGAGGCCGGACTGATCGCGGGGCTCGCCGAGGGCGTCGACGCCGACGGGGTCGCGATCGACGGCGATCCGACCGCGCTCGACCCGATCCGGACCGACCGGACGTTCCTCTCGTACCTCCACATGTGCGGGGGCGACGAGGCCCCGGACGAGGGGTCGTACGCGGACATGGAGCGCTTCTTCGACGCGGAACTCCGCGCCATCGCGGCCCACGTCCTGCTCCCGGTGGGCGCGCGAGCGACCGGTCACGTGTTAGAGGCCTACACCGCGCGAGCCTGGAAGACGGAGGTCGACATGGACGCGCTCCACGGCGAGGAGCTGCTCGGCGCCGGCTGGCTCGTCGTCCCGATCAAAGACCCGGCCGACTGGTCGGACGGAGACGCCGAGCGACTCGTCGCGGCGCTCCGAGAGCTCCGATCGACCGACTTCCGTCGCGAGAGCGACCTCGGCCGGTTCGTCGCCGGGAACGACCCGTATCTGGTCCGCTGACGAGGATCGAGAGACGCCGTCCGATCACGGTTCGACCGGAAGGCGTGAATTTTCACCGGCAAATGGCGTTTCCGATACAGAGATACGACAGTAATTGCTGAGATAGTTGCCCGTTCGTTTTTGATTCTTCCCTTACGGGCGTCATATTTGTCGGTACTACCCGTATTTTATACCTATCCGCCCGATTTTCGAACAGACGCCCGACGAAACGGGCGTCGGCCGCAGGACTGGTACTCCGTGCGGCGACTTGGTCAGTTCCGGCCCTCACCGGCCGGTTTTTCCTCGGCGCACAGCGCCTCGATGTACCGCCCGACGTGGTCGTCCATCCGCCGCTTGTACCCCGCCTGTCGGGCGAGCCGATCGAGCTCCCGGGAGACGTACGTCCCGTACTGGACCGCCTTCTTGTCCGCGGTGCCGACCGACGCCGGCACGCGTCCCGCCGCGACCCGCCGAAGTCCCACCTTCCGCTCGTCGCCGTCGACGAGCAGGTCGCCCGGCAGCGCCAGCGCGGCCGCGATCACCCCGTCGTCCAGCAGCGGCGTCACGGGTTCGACGCCGGCCGCCCGGAGCGCGAGCACGTCGCGCTCCAGTTGGCCGGGGAGGCTCCGGACCGTCTCGGTCCGCGCCCCGCGGACGGTGTCGGCGTCGACGCGGGCGTCCTCGGCGGGGTCGACGACCTTACTGTAGCCGCCGAACAGCTCGTCGGCGCCCTGGCCGACGGCGAGTCGGTCGATTCCGTCGGCCGCGGCCGCCTCGGCCGTCAGGAACAGCGGCACCGCGATGGCGACGTCCATCGGGTTCCGTCGCCCGGTGGCGGCCGCGACCGCGCGGACGGCGCGCGTGAGGTCGTCGTGCGTGATCTCGACGACCCGCAGGTCGCGGTCCATCTCGACCGCCGCCTCGCGAGCGGCTGAGACGTCGTGACACCCCTCGAAGCCGGCGACGTAGCAGGGCGCGTCCGGGACCGCGGCGGCGACGAGCCCGGAGTCGACGCCGCCGGAGAAGGCGACAGCGAGGTCGCCGCCGTCGGGTCCCTCGGACGCCGCAGCGGCGGCGAGGTCGTCGAGCGCGGCGGTCACCGCGTCGTCGACCGCGGACTGCGCGGCCGCTCGGTCGGTCGTCGGGCCGGCGTCGGGGAGTCGCCAGACGCGCTCGGTGCCGGCCGTCGACACGACGCTTCCGGCCGGTACCGGCTCCGGGTCGTCGAGCGCACGCCGGTCGAAGCCCCACGCGTCGGCCGCCGTCGGTCGGCGGTCGCGTTTCGGGTCGAGCGCGTCGCGCTCGACGAACAGCGGCTGGCGGCCGAGGACGTCCCGAACGAGTACCGGTTCGCTTCGGTCCGCGGGCTCGGTCAGAAGACCGGCGAATCCGCGTCCGCCGGGAAGGGGGTCCGCGTCGCGGAGGGCGGCTCGGACGCGTTCGGCGCCGGCGCCCCGGAGCGCCGCGTCTTCGGAGGAGGTCGGCGGCATCGCGGTCACCGCAAGGCGTCTATCGCGCGGAGCGCGCGGCGTTTCGCGCCCCCGCCGAACTGTCTGAGCGACACCCGCCACGGGGTGCGCTTCCCGACGACGCTCGTCCGGCCGTCCGCGATGCCGTCGAGGATCGCGGCGGCGGAGCGGTCGTCGGCGCCCACCTCCGTCACGGCCTGTCCGACCATCTCGGAGATGTGGGCGTCGCTGCCGGCGGTCATCGGGAGCCCGTTGCGGACCGCGAACTTCTCGGCCTGTCGGTTCGAGCGCCCGGTGAACAGCCGGGAGTTGTACACCTCGATCGCGTCGGCGCTCGCCAGCTGCTCGTCGGTGACGTGCGCGGCGACGCCGTGGCGGGACTTCTGGAAGGGGTGGGGGACGACCGCGATCCCGCCCTGATCGCGGATCCGGTCGAGCGTCTCGTCGAAGGGAAGCCCGCTCTCGACGCGCTCCTCGATGCCGAACGCGAGGACGTGGCCGACCGCGCTCGTCACCTCCATGCCGACGATACCGACGAGGCCGTAGTCGGGGGCCTTCTCGGCCGCCTCGATGCTGGCGTCGATCTCGTCGTGGTCGGTGACGGCGAGCGCGTCGAGGCCGACCGCGGCCGCCTGCTCTAAGAGGAGGTCGACCGGGTCGCGCCCGTCGTACGACAGCGCGGAGTGCGCGTGTAGCTCGACCGATAGCACGCGTACGATTTCGAGCGTGGTCTTCAAAAGCGCCCCGGTCCGCGCCGCTCCACGTCGATTCGCGGCGGCTGAACACCGCTCCGGCGATATGTTATTTAAAATAACACGGTGGCGCGTGCCTGCGAGGCCGCCCCGCGGCCGAGCCCCGAGGGACCTCCGGTCCCTCTGGAAGCCGGCGCTTTGCGCTGGCGACAGCACGCGCGAGGTCGCCGGCGCGAAGCGGAGGCGACTGACGGGGCGAGACCAAAGCTCTCGCTTACAGCCGGACGTAGTCCGCCGACGAGGCTGGGGCTTTGGAAGAGTTCGTCACTGCCTCGTTGCTCCCCATCCATACGTGATCGACGGAATCGATCGAAAAGTAAACCGAACCGTCGACCGCCGATCAGAACGCGCTCTCGCCGACCGTCTCGCGGTAGGTCGCTCGCCCGGCGTGGGCCGACTCGTCCCACGACTCCACGTCGACGAGCACGCGGGTGTTCACGGCGTCCGCGGGCGCTCCCTCGATCCGCAGCGTCGAGTCGCCGATGCGGGCGACGGCGGTCCTGCCGCCGTCCTCGACGCCGGTCACCATGACTTCGAGCGCGTCGCCGGCCGCGTAATCGGGGGTCGACCCGCGGAACGACCACCCCGCGAGGAACTTGTCGAAGACGCTCATGCGCGCGACACCTCCTCGGAGGTGCGGTCGGGGATGTACTCCCGACCGAAGCCGGTCACCGCGGCGATCAGGAACACCGCCACGAGGAACCAGCCGTGGAAGACGAAGGGCACGACCTCGATCGGGTTGACCACCATCTCGGGGCCGTACTCGGCGCCGAGGCCGTCCGGCCCGACCATCACCTGGTAGCCGACGAGGACGCCGCCCGCCCACGGGAAGATGTAGCCGAGCGCGGAGGTGTTGGCGTCTAAGATGTTCGCGCGCCGGTAGCCGTTGATGTTGAATTTCTCACCGATGCGGGCGATGTACGGAGCGATCGCGATCTCGGCCGCGGTGTTGATCGTGATCATCCCGTTGACCGCCGCGGTGCCGAGGACCATCGTCAACTCGGCCCGGCGGACGGTCGTCGCGACGCGGTTCAGGAGGAACGTCTGGATCGCCTCGAAGCCGCCGCCGCGGATCATGATCTGCGCCATCGCGACGATGAGCAGCGTGAGGACGATGAGCGGGAAGAAGCCGACGGCGCCGGAGTAGAGGCTCCCGCCGACGCCGGCGGTCTCGCCGACTTCGACGACCGGAAGCCCGGAGAGCGACCCGGCCTCCGTGACGGTGAAGACCACGATGTCGCTCGCGCTCGCCAGGCCGAACAGGAGGTTGAAGACGACGGCGACGACGAGCCCCCACGAGATCGCCTCGACGATGTGGCGGCCCGCGACCGCCGTGACGATGACGACGCCCATCGAGAGCAGGTGAACCAGCCCGAGGGCGTTCGCGGACTCGCGGAGCGCGACGGCGCCCTCAAGCTCCACGCCGGACATGATCGAGCCCGCGATCAGGTACGCGGCGAACGCCGGCACCGCCGCCGTGATCGCGTACTTGAACCGCGAGGCGACGACGCCGCCGATGTCGGCGTCTTGGGTCACCGCGCTCACGATCGTCGTGTCGCTGACGGGCGCGAGGTTGTCGCCGAAGACGGCGCCCGAGAGGATGGCCGCGAACAGCAGCACCGGATTCGCGCCGATGAGGACCCCGGCCGGGAAAAAGAGGGTCACGAACGCCACGGTGGCGCCGTACCCCGTCCCGATCCCGGTCGCGAGGAGGCCACAGAGGACGAACGCGGCCGCGGGGAACGACGCCGCCCCGATCGCGAGGGCGTCGGCGGCGAAGATGAGTCCCTCGACGAACCCGCCGACCTGGAGCGTCTCGGCGAACATCCCGGCCCACAGCCACGCGACGATGGCGGTCGCGGCCACGCGCTGGGTCATCCCCTCGAAGATGGTGTCCGCGTACGCCTTCCAGTCGCCCCGGACGAGGAACATCCCGAGGGTCGTTCCGATAAGCGCGCCCACCACGAGGCCGTTGGTGTCGCCGATACCGAGGACGCCGCTCTGGAGGATCGCCCACCCGATGAAGAAGACGAGCGGGACCGTGCTCGCCCACTTCCCGCCGCGGAACTCGATCCGCGGGCCGTCGTCGCCCCCGTCGTCGATACCGAACTCGCCGCCGTCGGGTTGCCCCCCGCCGTCGGTCGCGGACGGAGCGCCGTCTGCTGTTTCGGTCATCTCTTTCTCACACGCCCCCGCATGCCGACGACCTACCTAAATCCCCGTGTCCGCTCCGTCTGACGGACCCGACGCGAAACACGGCGACGGAAGCCCCGTCAGGGGCCGTGTGCGGCCCGAAACGGGTGGCGTCCGGGCCGACAAGAACACCCTTAAGACCCCCGACGGCGACCGTCGGAACGGGAACAGCACAGCTGCAGATCCGACTCGCCGGGGCTCTTTCGCCCGCGGCTTGGGAATGTAGCAGTGCGCCGACGCCTCCGGCGTCGCGGTCGGACCGTCCGCTCGCGCGGGCCGTCCGGTCGGACCGCTCGATCGGGAGTGGTTCGTAGCCGCGCCGCGCGGAGTCGCGGTCACGTTGCGGTTGTGCCGTTCCAACCAGACAGACAATGGCACGAATGCACACGCGCCGTCGCGGTTCGTCCGGTTCGGACAAACCGGCGACGGACGAGACCCCGGAGTGGAGCGACGTCGACGCCGAGGACATCGAGTCCCGCGTCGTCGAACTGGCGGAACAGGGCCACGACCCCAGCGTCATCGGCCTCAAGCTGCGCGACGAGGGCGTCAAGGGCGTCCCGGTCCCCGACGTGAAGCTGGCGACCGGCAAGAAGGTCACCGAGATCCTCGACGAACACGACGCCGACGCCGACATCCCCGAGGACCTCCGTAACCTCATGTCGCAGGCGATCGGCCTGCGCGAGCACATGGAGGAGAACGGGCAGGACCACCAGAACAAGCGCGCGCTCCAGAACACGGAGTCGAAGATCCGTCGCCTCGCGAACTACTACCGCGGCGACGAGATCGACGAGGAGTTCACGTACACCTACGAGAACGCCGTCGAGTACCTCGAGGAGTAACGCGGCCCGAGCGGTAGCCACCACGCCGACCACCTCACCCACATGACCGAAGCGACGTCCGCCACGCCCGCCCCCGACGCGCTCGCCGGCGTCCTCGCAGACGCGCCGTTCGTTCGGCTCGTCGCGACCGACGACGGCGACGCGCTGGCAGCCGCGGGGCTGCTCGCGCGAGCGCTCCGAGCGGCCGGCACGCCGTTCCAGGCGCGGATCGGCCGCGACCCGGTGCCCGGCGACGTCGACGACGGCGTCGCGGTAGCCGTCGGCGTCGATCGCGGACCGCACGCGGTCCACGCGGACGGACGACCGACGAGCGCGGCGGCCTTCGCGGTCGCCAGCGCGCTCGGCGCCGAGCCCGACCCCGTGGTCGCGCTCGCCGGCGTCGTCGCGGCCGGGTCGATCCCGGGCGCCGACGGCTCCGGCGACGCGCTCGACGCCGCGGAGCGAGCCGGTCGCGTCGAGCGGCGCCCCGGCGTCGCGCTTCCGGTCTCCGGCGGCTCCGAAGCGGCTCCGTCGCGATTCGAGGCCCTCGCGGCCTCGACGCTCGCGTCGACGCGGTACTCCGGCGACCCCGAGGCGGCGCGCGACGCGCTCGCCCCCCTGGAACTGCCGGCCGAGCCGACCGCGGACGACCGCCGGCGACTCGCGTCGCTGGTCGCGGTCGACGCCGTCGACGGCGACGGCGTGAGCGCCCGCGCGGCCTCGTCGGTCGAGCGCGCGCTCCGCCCGTACGCGACGGACGGCCCCTTCGAGACGGTCGGCGGCTACGCCGACGTGCTCGACGCCCTCGCCCGGGAAGCGCCCGGAACGGGGGTCGCGCTCGCGCTCGCCGGCGACCCGGACGAGTCGCTCCTGACGGCCGCGCTCGACGCGTGGCGCCGCCACGGACTGGCGGCCCACCGCGCGGTCGACGCCGCGACGATCGGCCGATACGACGGCTGCGTCGTCGCTCGCGTCGACGCCGCGGCGGCCGACGGGTCGCCCGCGATCCTCCCGACGGTCGCTCGGCTGGTCCGCGACTTCCGGTCGCCGGAGCCGGTCGCGGTCGCGCTCGACGAGAGCGCGGGGCGACTCGCGGCCGCGGCCGCCGATCCGATCGGACTCGGCGACGCCTGCCGGACCGCCGCCGGCGAAGTCGGCGGCACCGGCTGGGGGACCGCCGCACGCGGCGGGGTCTCCGTCGGCGACGCAGACGAGACGGGTGCGAACCAGACCGGCGCGACCGACGCCGGCGGCGACGTGACGGCGGCGCTGGCCGCGCTCAGGGAGGCGATCTGAGATGGCCGACGACGCCGACCGGACCGCGACGGTCCGCACGACGCACGCCGACGCCGCGACCGTCGCGGCCGCGCTCGGCCCGGACGAGACCAACTCGATGCGCACGCGGGTCGACGGCGACACCGTCGCCTGTACCGTCGCGCGACCGACGACCGGGGGGCTCCAGTCCACGCTGGACGACCACCTCGTGAACCTCCGCGTCGCCGACCGCGTGATCGAGCGCGCCGGCGAGCACGCCCGGGACGCGCCGCCGGCCGACGGCGCCGCCGACCGGTCGGCCGACACCGCGGACGAGCCGCCGGGCGGCACCGCAGCCGAACTCCACTCCGACTCCACAGACGAACCGCAGACGACCGACACCGACACACTACCCGACACATGAGCGAACGATCCGTATCCAAGAGCAGAGAACAGAAGCGCTGGTACAACGTGCTGGCGCCCGAACAGTTCGACCGACAGCAGCTCGGCGAGACCCTCGCCGAGGAGCCCCAGCAGGTCGTCGGGCGCACCATCACGACGACGCTCGACCAGCTGACGGGCGACTCCAACGCGAACAACACGAAGCTGACCTTCAAGATCACCGACGTGGGCAGCGACTCGGCGTACACCGAGTTCATCAAGTACGAGCTGACGCGCGACTACCTGCGCTCGCTCGTCCGCCGCGGCGCCTCGAAGGTCGAGGCGTCGATCACGGTGCTGACGACTGACGACTACCGTATCCGCGTCCAGCCCGTCGCGCTGACGACCAAGAAGGCGGACCGCTCCCAGGAGAAGGCGATCCGCCGCGTCATGATCGACAAGGTCCACGCCGCCGCCGAGGAGCGCACCTTTGAGGCGTTCGTCGACGCGATCGTCGACGGGAACCTCTCGTCGGCCATCTACGGCGACGCCAAGGAGATCTACCCGCTCCGCCGCGTCGAGGTCCAGAAGCTGACCCTCGAAGCGCGACCGCGCGAGGTCGCCGCCGAAGAGGAGGCCGCCGTCGACGTCGACGCCGACGAAGTGGCGGTCGACGCCGACGAGTAGGCTCGTCGACAGCGGACAGGCGTTTTTCGTTTATTCTCGCCCCTAGCCGCGGCGCCGGATGCGTTCACTCCCCATCGCGAGTTCGGTCGGTCATGCGGTGACGCGCGACCGCGAACCCCCGCTTCTCGTAGAACGCACGCGCTCGCTCGTTGGCGACGTCCACGTCGAGGGTCACGCGCTCGCAGTCCCGGGCCGCGGCCGTCTCGTCGACTCGGTCGAGCAGGGCGCCGGCGA
This sequence comes from Halorubrum ejinorense, assembly GCF_055389685.1. Classification (NCBI taxonomy): domain Archaea; kingdom Methanobacteriati; phylum Methanobacteriota; class Halobacteria; order Halobacteriales; family Haloferacaceae; genus Halorubrum; species Halorubrum ejinorense. The sequence goes on along the minus strand of NZ_AP043777.1, from coordinate 2,870,667 downwards.
CGCCCTCGCCGCGGTACGGCTCGCGGACGTACAGTTCGCCGAGGTGGAGCCGGTCGCCCGCGGCGAACACGGGCGGCGGTGACTCGACGCTCGCGGCCGCGTAGCCGACGAGGTCGCCGCCGTCGACGGCGACCCACGTCACCGCCCCGTCGGCGGCGAGGCGGCCTTCCCGGTGCTCGACGCCCCTCTCGACGAGGTCGACGTCGTCGGCGAGGCGGTTGCGGTCGGCGACCGACTCCATCTCGCGGGCGAACGGCAGCCACAGGTCCTCGACCAGCGGCCGCACGTCGCCCTCGCGGAGCCGCCTGACCGTCGCGCTCAAGCCCGCCCGACCCCCATCGTGAGATCCTTCCGGTACGTCTCGAACCCCCTCCGATCGTAGAACGCCGCGGCGCGCCCGTTGTCGACGTCCACGTCGAGCCGGAGCTGGCCGCAGCCGCGGTCACTGGCGTCGGCGACCGCGCGGTCCAGTGGCCGGTCGGCGAGCCCGCTCCCGCGGAACGGGGGCGCGACGCAGAGGTCCCCGACGAACAACCGGTCGGGCCGGTCGGCGAGGGCGTGGGCCTCGACCGCGGCCGCGAGGTCGCGGTGGTAGGGGAGCCACAGCTCCCTCGCGTGGCGTTCGACCGCGGCCTCGGTGGCCGGCAGCCGTCGGATCTCCATACGGCGGCCACCGGCGGGGCCGACAAACCGTTTCGGGTCGTGTGCGACCGGTCCGCATCCGGCGAGAACCCGGAGACGAAAGCTTGAAACGCCGCTCGCCCGACCTCTCGGGTATGGAACTGCGGGTCATCGAGAAGACCGACACGGAACTCCACATCGAGATCGCGGGCGAGGACCACACGTTCATGAACGTGCTGAAGGGCGCCCTGCTGGAGTCGGACGACGTCGCGGCCGCGACCTACGACGTGAACCCCGAGCAGTCCGGCGGCCAGACCGAGCCGGTCCTCACCGTCAAGGCCGCGGAGGGCGACCCGCTCGACGTGCTCGCCGACGCCGCCGAGTCGATCACCGAACGCACGGACACGCTGCGCGACGCGGTCCACGCGGCCTGACCGGACGTACTTCCCGAGCGGACTCGCGGTCTCGTTTTACGCGGTCGTCGACGCCCTCGCCGTTCGCACCCGAGGGGCATACCTAAGTGGTGACTCCCGAAACGGGGGAGTATGCCGCCGAGCGTACTCATGCTGGGATGGGGGTTTCCGCCGAACATCACCGGCGGGCTCGACGTCCACGTGGGCGAACTGTTCACCGGACTGCGCGACGACCTCGGCGTCGACGTCACGCTCGTGTTACCGGCGGAGTTCGCTCCCGACGACAGGCCCGGACTCGAACCGGTCGCGACCGGCGACGGCGACATCGCCGCGCGAATCGGCGAGCTCTCAGACCGTTTCGCCGAACTCGCGACCGACCACGACGTGATCCACACGCACGACTGGTTCGGCTACGGTCCCGGCCGCGCCGCCGCCCGCGAGTCGGACGCCACGTGGATCTCGTCGTTCCACTCGCTCGCGAGCGACCGCAACATCGACCCGCCGAGCCGAGAGGTCGAGACCGAGCGACGGCTCGCGAACGCCGCCGACACGAACATCGCCGTCAGCGAACTCGTCCGCGAGGACATCCAAGAGCTGTACGACGCCGACTCGCGGGTCGTGTACAACGGGTTCTCGACGCCGCAGTTCTCGGGCAAGGACGTGCGCGCCGACCTCGGAATCGACGGAGAGATGCTGTTCTTCGTCGGCCGCCACACCGACCAGAAAGGGATCTCGCACCTGCTGTACGCGATGAAGAAGCTCCGCGGTCGCGACACGACGCTCGTCGTCGGCGGATCGGGTCACCAGACCGAACAGCTGAAGCGGTTCGCCGAGCTGCTCGGAATCGACGACCGCGTCGAGTTCGTGGGGTACGTTCCCGAGTCGGAGCTCGGCGACTACTACGCCGCCTCGGACGCGTTCGTCTCGCCCTCGTACGCGGAGCCGTTCGGGATCACGATCACGGAGGCGCTGGAGGCGGGGACGCAGGTCGTCGCGACGCCGTCCGGCGTCGCGGAGGTGCTTCCCGACGGCTGTCTCGTCGAGGTCGAGACCGACTCGGAGTCCATCGTCGACGGGCTCATCGAGGCGCTCGACCGCGAGGAGCTGCCGGAGTACGAGCGCCGCGAGTGGTCCGCGGTCGCCGAGGACACGCTCGCGGTGTACGAAGACGTCGCGTAGTCGGCCGCACGCGTTTCCCACCTCGCCGTCCTCCCGGCGGCTCGCTCCGGACGGCCGTTCTCCCGACTCACTCCGCGCCGCGGTAGACGTCGAACTCGCTCGCCGCCTCCGGGTGCGTGACCCGGAAGCCGTCCGCGGTCTCGATCACGCCGCGGGTGCTGCCGCTCGCGCCGCCGTACGGGCTCTCTTCGCCGCCCGCGCCGGCCCCCTGATACGGCGAGGTGTACGGCGAGCCCGAGACGGGGTCGTCGAACCCCTCCGGCGGGAGGTAGATCCGTTCCCCGTCGTTCGAGCGCACGACGACGGCCACGTCACGCGTGCCGGTCACGTCGATCACGGTCCGCTCGTCGGTGACGCGCGCGTCGATCTCGATGTCGGAGTCGTCCATGGGGCCTCCTGCGAACGGGAGCCGTTTAGCTGTGCCGGCGTGTCGCGGCCACGGGCGAGCGGGACCGACGCGCCGCCCGGTCGAACGGTGGTGAATCCTTTTGTGCGGCCGCGCCGAATCCGATTCCGATGGACGTCAACAGCCATGCCGAGGAGCTCGCCTCCGACCTCGGCGTCGACAAAGAGGAGGTCAAAGCCGACCTAGAGAACCTGCTGGAGTACAGCGTCCCGGTCGACGAGGCGAAACAGAGCGTCCGGCGGAAACACGGCGGCGGTGGCGGCGGGTCGACGCCCACGCCCGACGCCGTGAACGTCGGCGAGATCACGACCGACAACGACGGCGTGACCGTGACGGTCCGCGTGCTCACGCAGGGGACGCGCACCATCCGCTATCAGGGCGACGACCTCACGATCCGCGAGGGGGAGATCGCCGACGAGACGGGCGTCATCTCCTACACCGCGTGGCAGGACTTCGGGTTCGAGCCGGGCGACTCGCTGACGATCGGCAACGCCGGCGTCCGCGAGTGGGAGGGGGAGCCGGAGCTCAACCTCAACGACTCGACGACCGTCGCGATCGCCGACGAGCCGGTCGAGGTGGACCACGAGGTCGGCGGCGACCGGCGCCTCGTCGACATCGCGGCCGGCGACCGCGGGCGCAACGTGGAGGTCCGCGTGCTGGAGGTCGACGAGAAGACCATCTCCGGACGGGACGGAGAGACGGAGATCTTAGAGGGCGTCGTCGGCGACGAGACGGCGAAGCTCCCGTTCACCGACTGGCAGCCCCGCTCCGAACTGGAACCGGGCGCCGACCTCCGGATCGAGGACGTGTACGTCCGCGAGTTCCGCGGCGTCCCCTCGCTCAACCTCACCGAGTTCTCGACCGTGACCCCGCTGCCCGACCCGGTGGAGGTCGCCGAGGACGCCCCGCGGCTGTCGGTCGCCGACGCGGTCGGCTCCGGCGGCATGTTCGACGTCGAGGTCGTCGGGAACGTCTTGGAGATCCGGGACGGTTCCGGGCTCATCGAGCGCTGTCCCGAGTGCGGCCGCGTCGTTCAGAACGGGCAGTGCCGAAGCCACGGCGACGTCGACGGCGAGGACGACCTGCGGGTGAAGGCCATCCTCGACGACGGGACCGACACCGTCACCGTCGTCTTGGACGACGAACTGACCGCCGAGGTGTACGGCGGCGGCCTCGACGACGCCCTCGCCGCGGCGAAGGACGCGATGGACAAGGAGGTCGTCGCCGACGCCATCGCGGACGACCTCGTGGGCTGTGCCTACCGCGTCCGCGGGAACCTCTCGGTCGACGACTACGGCGCCAACCTCGACGCGGCCGAATTCGAACTCGCGACGGACGACCCCGCCGACGCGGCTCGCGCCGCGCTCGCGGAGGTGGGCGAATGAGCGACGACGGTCCCGGCGCGCGGGAGGTCGCCTACCGGCTGTTCGCCGCCGAGTTCGACGACGCGTCGCTGTCGTACTCCGAGAGCGACGAGGAGCGCGCCCCCAACTACGTCGTGACGCCGACCGGCGCGCGGGTGAACCGCCTGTTCGTCGCGGGCGTGCTCACCGAGATAGAGCGCGTGAACGACGAGACGCGACGCGGCCGGGTCGTCGACCCCTCCGGCGCGTTCGTCACCTACGCGGGCCAGTACCAGCCCGAGGCGCAGACGTTCCTCGAACGCGCCGAACCGCCCGAGTTCGTCGCGCTCACGGGCAAGGCACGCACCTTCGAGCCCGAGGACTCCGACCGCGTCTTCACCTCCGTTCGCCCGGAGAGTCTCAACGAGGTCGACGCCGACACCCGCAACCGGTGGGTCGTCACCGCGGCGGAGGCGACGCTCGACCGCCTCGCGGTGTTCGCGGTCGCGCTCGACTCCGACCTGCGCGGCGACGACCTCCGCGCCGCGCTGGAGGCAGGCGGGGCTCCGGCACCCCTCGCCGCCGGCATCCCGAAGGCGCTCGATCACTACGGGACGACCGCGGCCTACGCCGAGGCGGTCCGCCGACTCGCGGTCGACGCCCTCGAACTGGTCGCTGGCGACCGCGACGAGGTGCGTCCCCTCGACATCGCCCCCGACGAGGGCGAGCAGACGGCGCTCGGACCCCTCCCCGAGACGGACGTGACCATCGCGGAACCGGCGGCGGTCGACGCCGAGCCGATCACCGACTCTGACGCGGCCGACGCCGATGACCTCGAAGGGACCGTCGATGACTCCGAAGAGGGCGGCCCCGACTCTGACCTCGAACCGACGGTCGACTCGGAGTCGACCGCGGACGTCGAACCGACCGCGGGCAGGGAATCGACCGCCGACGCCGGGTCGGCGACTGACTCGGGTTCGACCGCGGACGCCGAATCTGTCTCCGAGCCCGAGGCGGCGACGAACGAATCGGCCGAGACGGCGGTCGGCGCCGCGACCGACTCGGAACCGGCCGTCGAGGAGTCAGAGCCGCTCGCGGACGCGGACGCTCCCGATTCCGCGACTGACGACGGCGGCGGGCTCGGCGACTTCGACGCCGGCGCCGACGAGGGAGGTCCCTCCGGCGCGGACGCGGGGGCTGACTCCGACGGCGACGACATGTACCAACTCGACGACGAGGAACGCGAGGAGATCGAGTCCGAGTTCGGCACCGACTTCTCGACCGGGACCGAGGTCGACGAGCCCGGCGAGGCCGACATCGACGTGCCCGAGCCGGAGGAGATGGCCGAGGAACCGGACCGCGGGGCCGATCCGACCGCGAGCGACGCGGCCGACCCCGCGGGCGACGAGGAGGCGGCCGAACCCGCAGCGGAGACCGCCGACGCGTCCGACGACGCGGAGGCCGAGGCGGACGGCGAGGACGTCGACCTCGAGGCCGCGTCTGTCGAGGCGATGTCCGACCTCGACGACGGTGACGGTGCGCCCCGTCAGGCCGTCGTCGAGCGCGTCGCGGACGACCACGGCGTCGACCCCGAGGCGGTGGAAGACGCCATTCAGGACGCCCTGATGAGCGGCCAGTGTTACGAGCCCGGCGACGGGCTGCTCAAGCCGATCTGATGGCGCGCGTCGAGCCGGTCGTCGGCGAGCCGGCGGCCGTGGCCGACCTCGGAAGCGAGCGCGCGCTGCTCGTGGCGGACGTCCACGCCGGCATCGAGGTCGGCCTGCGCTACGAGCGCGGCGTCGAGTTGGAATCCCGGGCCGACGCGCGCCGAGAGCGGCTCTGCGGCCTGATCGACGAGACGGACGCCGACCGGCTCGTCGTCCTCGGCGACCTCGCACACCGGATCGCCGCGCCCGAGGGCGACGAGCGCGAGGAGCTGGGTACCCTGATCCGCTCCGTGACCGACCGCGTCCCGATGACGCTCGTCGAGGGGAACCACGACGCGGGCGTCGCGGAGGCGTTCGCGGCCGACCTGGACGTGATCGACCCCGCCGGCAGCGTGATCGGGGGCGGGTCCGTCGAGGAGAGCGAGGGAGCCGTCGGCGTCGTCCACGGTCACACGTGGCCGGACCCGGCCCTCCTCGGCGCCGACGTGGTGTGTATGGGCCACGAACACCCGCAGGTCCGACTGGAGGACCCGGTCGGCGGATCCCGTGTGGAGCGCGCGTGGCTCCGCGGACGGGTCGATCCGGCGGCCTTCGTCGGGGACGACGAGCCGAACCCCGCGGCCGTCGACGACCCGCCCGAACTCGTGATCTTCCCGGCGTTCAACGAGCGCTCCGGCGGGACGTGGGTCAACGTCGAGGGCCAGTCGTTCCTCGCGCCCTTCCTCCCCGACGCGTTACCGGCCGGCGACGCCTACCTGTTGGACGGGACGCGACTCGGCGGGTTCCGGGGGATCTGAACGCGGCGCGAGCGCGTCGACCGCGCCGGGAGCGTTTTCTCTCGCCGGCCGGAACGGACCCCATGGTGGTCGACCGCGCTCCGACCGAGATCGACGACCCCGGCCGGCACTGGCTCCGGGCGAAAGACGTGACCGGGTTCCCGAGAAACGCCCGCGACGGCTACTTCCCGGCCCACGACGTGACGCGACCGGCGGCGACGACGGCGGCGGACCTGCCGCCGGTGGACGGGGCGACTCCGGGGGTGTTGCCGACCGACGCGGAGGCCGTCGTCGACGCGGCGACCGTCGCTGACGCGGATCGACTCGCTCTCGACTCGACGTATCTGAGCGGCAAGTGGCTCGTCGAGCGCCCGCCGGAGGCGGTGACCGACCTCTGGGAGGGCGTGGTCGCGGACGTTGAGGCCGGCCGCTTCTGGGACGCGAAGGTCTCGACCCGGGCAGGCTGCGAGGCGTTCGGAGAGACCGACCACGCGGTGCTCGTGTTCACGCCGAACTACTTCGACCGGGCGGACGTCGACCGAGTGCGCCGCCGACTCAGGGAGGCGCACGGCGTGACCGAGGAGATACGGTACCGCCCCGACGTGTACACGCTCGACGGGGTTCACGAGGAGACGCTCGGACCGCTCACGGACTCGGCGGCGGCCCGTTTCAGGGCGTGAAGGAGGGACGACGGCGGCCGGGGCGGCGGCAGCGGTGCCGTCGGCCGATCGCGGACTGCCCGACTACTCGACCGGGCGGAACCGGAAGCCGTCCCAGTCTTGGCTCTCCGGTTCGCGGATCCCCGCGCCCGGCTCCCTGAGTTCGTCGGCGTAGACGGGTTCGACGCGGTCGCCGATGTCGACGTCGTACTGCTCGGCGTCCTCGGAGTCGGCGCTCGCGCCCTCGTCGCGCGCCGCGATCTGTCCGAGCGCGCGGACCGGGGGTCCGTCGTACCCGTCGCCCATGTCGAACTCGACTATCGCGAGGGTGTTCGGCTCCCGGACGCCCGGCGGGGTCGCGGTCGAGGTCGTCCAGGTGACGACGCGGCCCTCGTACTCGCGGAGGTCGACCGTTCCGACGCGCTCGGCGCCGTTCGGGCCCACGGTGTGGGGCGGGTAGGTGACGGTCCCGTCGGCGTACTCGGCGGCCTCGAAGGTCGGTTCGGCGCCCTGTTCCGTCTCGCCGCTATCGTTGTCGCTCATTGGCTTCCCTCCAGGACCGTCGTGGTCACGCAGTTCCCGAACCCGCCGACGTTACAGGCGAGCCCCGTGTCGGCCTCGACCTGTCGCGGTCCGGCGTCGCCGGTGACCTGCTTGAATATCTCGTACACCTGTGCGACGCCGCTGGCGCCGAGCGGGTGTCCCTTCGATTTGAGGCCGCCGGAGGTGTTGATCGGGAGGTCGCCGTCGCGGTCGGTGACGCCCTCCTCGACAGCCTTCCACCCCCCGCCCTTCTCGAAGAAGCCGAGGTCCTCGCTCTGGAGGAACTCTAGGATGGTGAACATGTCGTGGAGCTCCGCCACGTCCACGTCGTCCGGGCCGATCCCGGCCATCTCGTAGGCGATATCGGAGGAGTCGACGACGCCGCCCATCGTCGTCGGGTCGGTGCGCTCGTGGACGACGTGGGTGTCCGTCGCGCCGCCGATCCCCGAGACGACGGCGTAGTTGCCGTCGGGGGCGTACTCCTCTGCGACGGACTCGGGACAGAATACGAGCGCCGCGGAGCCGTCGGTGATCGGACAGAAGTCGTACAGCCGGAGGGGGTCGGCGACGATCGGCGAGTCCAGCACCGTGTCGAGGTCGACCTCCTTCCGGAACTGGGCGTGGGGGTTGTCCACGCCGTTCCTGTGGTTCTTCACCGCGACCCTCCCGAGGCTCTCGCGGGGCGCGTCGTACTCGTCGAGGTAGAGGCGCGCGGTGAGCCCCGCGAACGAGGGGAGCGTCACGCCGTGTTTGTACTCGACCGGGTGGGTGAGCGACGCGATCACGTCGGTCGCCTCCGAGGTCGTCCGGTGGGTCATCTTCTCGCCGCCGACCAACATCGTGAGGTCGCTCGCGCCGGAGGCGACCGACTGCCACGCCGCGTACACGCCCGCGCCGCCAGACGAGGAGGTCTGGTCGATCCGGGCGGTGTAGGCCGGCTGCGCCGCCAGGTCGTGAGCGAGCGCGTTGGGGACGCCGGTCTGTCCCTCGAACTCGCCGCTGGCCATGTTCGAGACGTACAGGTGATCGAGGCCGTCGCCGTCGACGCCGGCGTCGTCGAGCGCGGCCGCGCCCGCCTCCGCCAGCAGCTCGCGGACCCAGGCGTCGCGCTGCCCGAACGGGGTCATCGACGCGCCGACGATCGCTACGCGTTCCATACCGGTGGGTCCACCGCTGTCGCCTAAAACGTACCTCTCTGCGGTCGCCGCTCGGTCTCCCCCTGTCGAGCGCGGCGAGACGCGCCCGCCGACTCAGTCGGCCGCCGTCGGGGCGTCGTCGCCTATCGCAGCGGGGTCGCTCTCGGCCCCCGCCGTCGATGACGCCGTCACGTCGGTGAACGCCTGCCGCCGAGTGTAGAAGAAGTAGACGTACGGGACCTTCGCCAGCACGTCGAGGAAGGCGTACGTCAGCGCGGCGCTCACCGCGCCGGTGAATCCGATGCCGGCCGGGCCCATCAGCCAGACGAACGGGTACGCCAACCACAGGAGTCCGACGTGGTTCTTCAGCAGGCTGAACAGTCCCCGCTGCATCGGGTCGTCGGGAACCGCCCGCGGGAAGATCACGTACAGGTACGCGAACAGCGAGAGGTGGAACACCGCTGAGACGCCGAACAACGCCCACTTGAGCGTCCCGCCGGCGACGACGGCGCCGGCGCCGAACGCGATCATCAGCGCGTCGGCGAGCATTACGCCCGCGATTGCGCGGCGCGACGCGCCGGCGACGTACCCGATGAACCCGACCAGAAGCGGCGTGGTGACGATCCAGTCGACGTAGCGGAGGCCGACGAACTCGGAGCCGTTGACGGTGACCGTCCCGATCCCGAGCGCCATCCCGACGTAACAGATTCCGGCGAAGCCGGGGATCACCGCCAGGGCGGCGAGCCGACCCCGCCGCTCCGACTCGCTCAGTTTCGCGTACAGCGCCGCCGTGATCCCGAGCCCGACGAGGAACCCGAGCGCCGCCACCCAGTAGGCGACGCTGACGGCGCCCGTCATCGGGCACCCCCGTCAGTCGTCGCCCGCGAACGACCCGTCCCGGCCTCGGCCGTCGGGCCGGAATCGGACTCGCCGTCGGCGACGGTGAAGGCCGCGACTCGGTCTTGGAGCGTCCTCACGGCGTCGGTCTGGAACTCGCGAAGCGAGTCGGACACGTCCTCGACGACGGACTGACCCTCCTCTACCTCGGTCGCGGTCCGCTCCGCCGTCTCGGCGGTCTCCGTGCTGAGTTCCGTTATCGAGTCGACGGAGCCGGCGGTCTCTTGCACCGTGTCGGCCTGGTCCGAGGTCGTCCGTCGGATCTCGTCGAGCGACCGGCTGATCTCGTCGACGGAGTCGGCGATCGTCTCGATGTCGCTCAGCGTCGATTCCACCGTGTCGGTTCCGGTCTGAACGCGCTCCTGTGTCGACCGGATCGACACCGTCACCTCCTCGGTCTGGTCGGCGATGTCGTCTATCATCGTGTCGATCTCGTTCGCGCGCGACTGCGTCTCCTCGGCGAGCGACTTCACCTCCTCGGCGACCACGCTGAACCCGTCGCCGGAGCCGTCCGCCCGGGCCGCCTCGATCGAGGCGTTCAGCGCGAGCATGTTGGTCTGTTCCGCGATCTCGCCGATGATGTCGACGATCTCGGTGATCTCGTCCATCCCCTCTTCGAGCTGCTCGACCCGGTCGACGGCGCGTTCCGCCTCGGACTCGACTTCCGCCATCTCGTCTAGCGCGCTCTGTGAGGACTGGCGGGCGTCGTCGCTCGTCGTCGCCACCGTCTCGCTCCGGTCGGACAGGTCGTCGACGGTCGCCGCGATCTCCTCGGCGGACGCGCTGACGTTCTCGATGTCGGACGCGATGGATTCGAGCTCCGCGCGCTGGTCGCTCGCCTGCCCTCGGATCGTCGTCGCGCTGCCCGTCGCGCTGGCGACGCGCTGTTCGACCTCGTTGCTCATCTCGGCCATCTCGCCGGCGTCGGCCTCGATCCGGTCGGCCATCTCCCGGACCGTCTCCACCGTCCCCTGGAGGTCGTCCATCATCCGGTTGAACGACTCGCCGACGGTCGCGAGGCTCTCGTCGGTCTCGTCGACGTCGACGCGCCGGGTGAGGTCGCCGGTCGCCGCCTCCTCCATGACCTCCGCGTAGCGGTCGGCGGTCCGTCGATACCGGTCCGCCATCTCGGTAGCTTCCGTTCGCGCCTCCTCGAGTTCGTCTCGCGTCCGTTCCATCTCCGCGAGGCGCTCTTTCAGCGAGAGACGCATCTTTTCGATCGAGCCGGCGAGCTGTCCGAACTCGTCGGTCCGGGTGGACTGGACCTCTTGGTTGATGTCGCCGTTTGCGACGCGTTGCGTCTGCGCGCCGATCTCCGCGACGCTGGCGATCGTTTCGGCCGCGTTGATCGACCCGAGCGTCAACAGTCCGGCGACGGCCGCGACGATGGTCGCATTCGCGTCGTCGGTGACGAGACCGACGGCGACGATGAACGCGCCCGTCGCGACGTATCCGACGCCCAGTTTCGCTCCATAGCTGTTTTTCACCGCTGCTATCGGCATGTAAGCGATCAAGGACACCGGCCTGTTAAACGACCTCCCCCACGTATCAGAATCGATACTCACCGGCCGGATCGATCGCCGCGGGCGCTCCGACCCTCCGGCCAGCGACCGACGACGCACGCGGCCTCACTCGGCGCGTCGGCCGCCGTGACCGGGGTAGTCGCGCTCGAAGCGCGCGCCGATCTCCTCGCCGTCGAACCGTATCACGACCGGCCGCCCGTGCGGACAGGCGTACGGGTTCTCGCAGCCGTCGAGCCGGTCGAGGAGGTCGACCACCCGCCCCTCGGTCAGCGAAGTGTTCCCCGTCACCGAGGGGTAACACGCGAGGTCGGCGAGCAGTTCGTCGACGACGTCCGCGACCGGCGCGTCGCCCGCGGCGGCGTCGTCGACCAGCGCGGACAGCACGTCTCGGAGGAGGTCCGGGTCGAGCGCGGCGTCGAAGACGGCCGGGACCGCGGTGACCGCCACCTCGCGGTCGCCCGCCCGCTCGGCCCGGAACCCGATCCCCGAGAGGTCGTCGACGAACTCCTCGAACAGCGCCGCCTCGCGCGCGGTCAACTTGATGCGGACCGGCTCCGCGAGCGCCTGCGCGTCCGCGCCGTCCGCGAAGACGGCCCGGAGCCGCTCGTAGTTCACGCGCTCGTCGGCCGCGTGCTGGTCGATCAACACGAGCCCGTCGGGCGCCTCGGCGACGACGTACGTGTCGTGAAGTTGGCCGAGCACTCGCAGGGCGGGCAGCGAGTCGAACTCGCGTTCGGCCTCGGTCGCCTCGCCGTCCAGCGTCCGCTGTCGCGCCGCGGCGCGCGCCGAGGGAGTCGGTCGCGGCGCCGTCGAGTCCGAGGCGGACTCGACGCCGGCGTCCGGTCCGGTCTCGCCCGTTCCCGGGGCTCGGCGGTCGCGTTCGTTCCCGTCGACTCCGGCCGCCCGGTCGGTCGATCCGTCCGCGCCCGGAGCCGGTTCGACCGACGCGCCGGCATCTGAAGAGCCGGCACCTGCCGAGTCGGCGCCGGAGTCGATGCGCTCCGTTCCGCTCTCGGCCGATGCCTCGCCCGGTTCCTCCGTCGAACCGCCCCCGCCCAGGTCGTCGACGGCCCACGCCGCGTCGTCCGTCGGATCCAACTCGGACGGCGCTTCCGGGTTCCCGGAGTCGCCGTCCGCGTTCCCGGAGTCGCTGCCCGACTCTTCGGCGGCGTCCGAACCGGCGTCGAAGTCGGCCTCCGAGCCCGCGTCGGTGGCTGCCCCGGAGTCCGCGGAGAAGCTCTCCACGGAGGCGTCCTCGGTGTCCTCCGAGTTGCCCGTCGTCGCGGGCCCGCGCCCTTCGCGCGCGGCGCGTTCGTGGCCCGTGTTCGCCCCGCCGACGGCCTCGGAGTCGGGCGTCTCCGGGCTGACGACGGTCTCGTCTGGCGCCGACTGGCCGCGGGGCGCCGTCGACCGGATCAGCCCGTGGTCGAGCAGGGCGTCCTCGACGGCCGTCTCGACGGCAGACCGGACCGCGGACTCCTCGTCGAAGCGCACCTCTAGCTTCCTCGGGTGGACGTTCACGTCGACGTCCCCGGACGGCACCTCGACGAAGAGGACGGCGAAGGGGTACCGGTCGGGGGCCAACTGTCCGCCGTAGGCGTTGAGCGTCGCCTCGCGGAGCGCGCTCGCGGTGACGTACCGGCCGTTGACATACGTCGAGAGGTAATCGCGCGTCGAACGGGTCGTCTCGGGGTGAGAGACCAGTCCGGCCACTCGCCCGACGGGCGCGTCGGCTTCGGCGCTGTCCCCCGCGGCGCCGTCCGCGCCGGCGCCATCTCCCGCCGGCGTCCACTCGACGTCGATCATCGACTCGGCGACCTCGCGGCCGTAAACGGCGAGGACGGCCGACCGGAGGTCGCCGTTCCCCTCGGTCGCGAACGTCTCGCGGCCGTCGTGTTCCAACGAGACCGCGACGCCCGGGTTCGCCAGCGCGTAGCCGGTCACCACCGCGTTCACGCGGTCGAACTCGGTGGCGGTCCGCTTGAGGAACTTCTCGCGGGCGGGGGTGTTATAGAAGAGGTCCTCGACCTCGACGGTCGTCCCCTCGGGACAGCCCGCGGGGCGGACGTCGCCGACGTTCCCGCCGTCGACGGTGATCTCGGCGCCGGCGTCGGCGTCCGGGGGCCGCGACCGGACGGTGAGTCTGGAGACGGCGCCGACCGTGTACAGGGCCTCGCCGCGGAACCCGAGCGTCGCGACGCCGCGGTCGAGGTCCTCGATGTCGCCGATCTTCGAGGTGGCGTGTTCCGCGACGGCCGCCTCCAACTGGTCCGCGGGGATGCCCACGCCGTCGTCGCGGACGCGGATCCCCTCGGTGCCGCCGGCCTCGACCGAGACGGCGACGCGGCTCGCGCCCGCGTCGAGGCTGTTCTCGATCAACTCCTTCACGACGCTCGCGGGGCGCTCGACGACCTCGCCGGCCGCGATCCGCTGGACGGTGCGCTCGTCCAACCGCTCGATGTCTGGCGGCTCCATTCGTACGCTCCGTCTGACGAGCGCGCACTTCAAGCCGTTGTCGGCCGCGCCGACGCCAGACGGACTGAAGCCCAGCGAATTTGCCATTGATAAACAAAACTGCGGTGGCGCGTGCCGACGAGCGGCCGGAGGCCGCGAGTCGCACGCGCGAGGTCGTCGGCGCGTAGCGGAGGCGACTGACGAGGCTGGGGAGGTGTGAGGTGCGGGGCGGTGCTGTGCGGGGTGGGACTCAAAGGGGCAGCCGCGAGGACTCGATGCGCTCGTTGCGCTCCTCGCTCAGTCGCTATCGCTCCTTCGCTGCGGTGCTTACGTCGCGCGTCTTCGTCCTCGCGGCTGGGGCTTTGGCGGTGTTCACCGCGATGGCAGCGGTTTCCGATCTCGTGAACGATGTTCTGATGTTTCCCGATCCGATGAGAAAGTACGAACGATCGATTCACACACCGGGGCAGTCTCCGAGACTCGACCCTTCTTAAGCGACCGCGGCCGCGATCTCCTCGTCGGTGAGGAACACGTCCTCGCCGGTCTCAGCGTCGAACAGGTGGAGGTCCGTCTCCTCGAAGACGACGCCGACCTCGTCGCCCGCCTCGGGCTGGACGTTCGCGGGCGCCCGAGCGAGGAAGTCGCCGTTCACGTCGAGGTGCACGTAGTTGTCGGAGCCGATCGGTTCGACGACCTCGACGGTCGCGGTCAGCGTCTCCCCGCCGGTCGGGTCCTCGACGATCCCGATGTTCTCGGGGCGGATCCCGAGCGTGTACGGGCCGCTTTCGAGGTCGTGACCCGCGACGTAGTCGCGGCTGAGCGCGAACGCGAGCCCCGAGGACTCGTCGCGGATCGTCGCCGTCGTCCCGTCCGTCTCCACGCCGACGTCGAGGAAGTTCATCGACGGCGAGCCGATGAAGCCGGCGACGAACTTGTTCACGGGGTTCTGGTACACCTCGGTCGGCGCGCCGACCTGCTGGAGTTCGCCGTCGTTCAGGATGGCGAGGCGGTCGCCCATCGTCATCGCCTCCTCCTGGTCGTGGGTGACGTACATCGCGGTGACGCCGAACTCCTTTTGCAGCTTCTGAATCTCCGCGCGCATCTCCGTGCGGAGCTTCGCGTCGAGGTTCGAGAGCGGCTCGTCGAAGAGGAACACCTCGGGCTCGCGTGCGATGGCGCGGCCGAGCGCGACGCGCTGCTTCTGCCCGCCCGAGAGCTCGTCGGGCTTGTCGTCGAGGAGGTCCTCGATGCCCATCATCTCCGCCATCTCGCGGACGCGCTCGTGGCGCTCCTCCGTCGTCATGTCGGTGCTCATCTTGAGCCCGAACGCCATGTTCTCACGGACCGTCTTGTGCGGGTACAGCGCGTAGTTCTGGAACACCATCGCGACCGGGCGCTCCTTCGCGTGGATGTCGGTGACGTCCTCGTCGTCGAACTCGACGGTCCCGGAGGTCGGCTCCTCCAGGCCCGCGACCATCCTGAGGGTCGTCGTCTTCCCGCAGCCCGACGGCCCGACCACGGTCACGAACTCCCCGTCGTCGATCTCCAGGTCCAAGTCGTCGACGGCGACGATGGTTCCTCGGTCGAACTCCTTCCGGAGCGTATCGAGCGTGACGCGTGCCATTTCCCTGATGACGGTCCCCCTCGCATATGAGTTCTTTGCTGTTTTCTTGATATGTGGTAAACAATCTCTTCTCAGATATTTGCCCGGCCGGGCCGCCCTCAGTGACGGGCCGGTGGCCGCGATCGACGACGAATCGATCCGGATCGATCGGAACATACCCCAAACACTAAATGTATGAAAATATAATTCATCATTTGTTCTAGCCACATGAACGAGAAACGTAGAACGCTGCTCAAGGCGATGGGGGGATCGACTGCGCTCGCGGGGCTCGCGGGCTGCATCAGCACTGGCGGCGACGGTGGGGACGGCAGTGACGGCTCGGACGGTTCGGACGGTTCGGACGGCAGTGACGGCTCCGACGGCGGCACCACCGGCTCCGCACGCCTGTGGGCCGACCTCGCCGACGCCGAGGACGAGGCGATCTCGGAGTACATCGACCAGTACGAGTCCGACACGGGCAACACCATCAACAAGGAGGCGCCCGGCGGCGAGCTCGACCAGCAGCTCGAAACCGCGATCCCGGCCGGTGACGGCCCCGACTCGTGGATCTGGGCGCACGACTGGGTCGGCCGGTTCGCGGTCCGCGAGGAGCCGCCGTTCCTCTACGACGCGAGCGACGACGTCGACGTCTCGCTCGACAGCTACACGCAGGCGGCGCGGGAGGCGGCGCAGTTCAACGGCGGCCTCTACGGGCTCCCGTTCGCCTCCGAGACCGTCGCGCTGTTCTACAACGAGGACATGGTCGACGAGCCCCCGGAGACGATGGAGGAGATGGTCTCGATCATGGACGAGTACCACGACCCGGAGAACGGGGAGTACGGCCTCTCGTACCCCGTGACGGACCCGTACTTCGTCAGCGGGTTCCTCCAGGCGTACGGCGGCGACATCTTCGACGAGAGCAACCTCGAAGTCGGCGTCGACAGCGACGCGTGTAAGCGCGGGTTCGACGCGCTCGAGACCCTGTCGGGGTACGTCCCGGCCGACCCCGGCTACGAGTCGCAGATCGTCGCGTTCGCGGACGGGCTCGCGCCGTTCGCGATCAACGGTCCGTGGGAGCTCGGCAACCTCAGCGGCGAGATCGAGAACCTCGGCGTCACGACCCTGCCGACCGTCGACGGCAACCACCCGCGCTCGTACTCCGGCATCCAGCTGTTCTACTTCTCGTCGATGCTGGCCGACGCGGAACAGCCGACGGTCGACGCCGCGACCGGCCTCGCCGAGTGGTACACGACGAACGAGGAGATCATCCAGACCAACGCCGAAGAGCAGGGGTACATCCCCGTGCTGGCCGACGTGGTGGGCAACGACGACCTCTCCAGCGAGGTCCAGGCGTTCGCCCAGCAGGTCGACCACGGCGTCCCCATCCCGACGCATCCGGACATGGACAGCGTCTGGACGCCCGTGACGGAGGCCCTCGAGCGCGTCTTCAACGACGAGCAGGACAGCGACGCCGCGCTCGACCAGGCCGCCTCCGAGATCCGGGAGGCGCTGTAACTCCCGCCCGGAGCGATGGCCTCTTCGCAACCCGGAACCGCCGCGAGCGGACTGGCGCGCCTCCGATCGGCGCTGCCGTTCTCCAGTCGCGACTGGGGGTTGCTGCTCGTCGCGCCCGGCGTGCTGCTGTTTTCGAGTTTCATGCTGTACCCCATCTTCTACCTCTTTTATATCTCCCTGACCAACGCGACGTTCGCCGGGTCGGTCATCGGCGGCGGCGCCGAGCTGATCGGGCTGGCGAACTACGTTCAGCTGATCTCCGACTCGCAGTTCTGGACGTCGATGACGACGACGTGGCTGTTCGTCGCCGTCTCCCTCGTGCTCAAGGTGATCCTCGCCGTGGGGATCGCGCTCCTGTTGAACCACGTCCGGGTCGCCGGGAAGCGGTACATGCGTGCGGCGGTGATCGTCCCGCTGGGCTTCCCCGGCATCTTCACGATCACCGTCTGGCGCGGCATGTTCAGCGACGCGCGCTACGGCGTGTTCAACACCATCCTCGGCCGGTACAACGACGTTATGGCGTCGCTGTCGGCCCCGCAGGCGCTCCTGTTCGACGTTCCGATCGGCTTCCTCAGCGGTCGTTGGGAGGCGTTCTTCGCGTATGTCACCACGGAGGTGTGGCTGGCGTATCCGTTCATGGTGATCATCATCGTGAGCGCCTTACAGGACGTTCCCCGGTCGCTCCACGAGGCCGCGATGGTCGACGGCGCGGGGGCGCTCCAGCGGTTCCGCACCGTGACGCTGCCCGCGATCAAGGGGCCGGTGCTGTTCGCGTCGATTCTCACGGCCGCGACCTCCTTCCAGCAGTTCCTGATCCCGTGGGTGTTCAATCAGGGCGGCCCGTCGCGACAGAACGAGCTGATCATCGTGTACGGCTACCGCGAGGCGATCACGTTCAACCAGTTCGGCCTGTCGGCGGCGATACTGATCGTCGGCATCTCCGTCGTCGGGCTGTTCATGTACGCCGCCGTGCGCTACGGCGGCCTCGCCGAGGGGGTGGGTGACGAATGAGCGCGCTCCGTTCGTTCGCGTCGCTCGTCGCCGCGAAACTGGTCGCGCTCGCGACCGCGCCGAAGCGGTTCGTCGTCATGATCCAGCGGGCCATCTACGACGTTCGGACCGGCAAACGCAGCGCGTGGGACGTCACGAAGAGCGTCTTATTCACGCTGTTCGGACTCGCGATGGTGCTGGTGCTGCTGTTTCCGCTGTTCTGGATCACCACCGCGTCGCTCGCGGAGGGCTCGCGGTTGTTCAACACCAGCGGCATCTTCCCGGACCCGTCGACGTACAACCTCGGCGCGTACCGGTGGGTGATCTTCGAGTCCGACTTCTTCTTCGTCGACGGCGACTGGGGGTACCCGCAGCTCGTCCTCGGCGGCGCGGACGGGCTCGTCAGCTTCCGGTGGGCCGGCACCGAGACCGGTCCCGGCGCGCTGTTCAACAGCCTCTACATCGTCAGCGTGACGCTCGCCGCCGGGTTCGGCATGATCGTCCCGGCCGCGTACGCGTTCTCTCGGCGACAGTTCGTGGGTCGCAAGCGCATTCTCTACGGCTACGTCCTCTTCACGCAGATCGGCGCCGGGCTGTCGATCGCGACGCTCGTGGCGTTGTACTCGCTGTTCAGCAGCTACGGGCTCACGAACAACCTGTTCGTCCTCGGGCTGTTCTACGCCGCGTCGGCGATCCCGTTCAACACGTGGCTGTTGAAGACGTACATGGACAACATCCCCGTCTCCTACGAGGAGGCGGCGATGGTCGACGGCGCGAGCTTCTTGGAGACGATCCGAGAGATCATCATCCCGCTGACGAAGCCGGGGCTCGCCGTCGTCCTCATCTTCGTCTGGCTGGCCGGCTGGAACGAGTTCATCATCGCGCAGACGCTGCTCCGCCCGGAGAACTATCCGCTGTCGGTGGAGCTGTACAACATCGCGACGCAGGGGCGGTTCTCCACGCCGTGGACCCAGTTCGCGGCGTTCGCGAACCTGTTCGCGCTGCCGGTCGCGATCGTCTACTTCGCGGCGCAGCGCTCCGTCGAGGACGGCCTCTCGTTCGGCGGGATGGAAGGGTAGTCCCGCCGTCCGCGGCCGCGCGTTTCACGTCTCGTTTTTGCCGGTCCCGGTCGAGTGGCTCGGGTCGGTTTCCGTCGTGCGACGGTCGGTCTTGGACGCCCGACGGTCGGTCTCCGTCGTTTGATGATCTCCGGACCGCCCGGTAAATGCGAGGTCATACCACACGTGTTGTGTACTCGGTCGCGCACAGCCGCCGTCCCCTTATCTGCCTGACTCCGGTACCGAACGGTGATGGCTGACGACCCGCTCTTCGACGAGTTCGAACTGAACGGTGACATCCTCGACGGCCGCGTCGGCCTCG
This sequence comes from Halorubrum ejinorense, assembly GCF_055389685.1. Classification (NCBI taxonomy): domain Archaea; kingdom Methanobacteriati; phylum Methanobacteriota; class Halobacteria; order Halobacteriales; family Haloferacaceae; genus Halorubrum; species Halorubrum ejinorense. The sequence continues at coordinate 2,851,562 of NZ_AP043777.1, read as the reverse complement.
CGCCGATGACGCGGACGAGCGCGACGGACGAAGGTCGTCCCACGGACCGGATGGCCCGGTACTACGCCTCCTTCGCCCGCGGTGGCTTCTCCTTCCTCGTCACCGAGGGCGTTCACCCGGACGCGACCCACAGCCAGGGCTACCACAACCAACCCGGCCTCGCGACCGACGAACAGGCGGCGGCGTGGGAACCGGTCGTCGACGCCGTCCACGAGGCGGGCAGTCCGATCTTCGCGCAGTTGATGCACGCCGGGGCACAGTCGCAGGGCAACCGCTACGGCTTCGGCCCCGTCGCCCCCTCGTCGTACCGCCCGCCGGGCGAGATGGCGGAGCTGTACGGCGGTTCGGGCGAGTTCCCCGAGGCGGACGGGCTCGACGACGAAGGGCTCGACGACGTGAAAGCGGGCTTCGTCGCCGCGGCGGAGCGCGCGCGCGACGCCGGCTTCGACGGCATCGAGGTCCACGCCGCCAACGGCTACCTGCTCCACGAGTTCGTCGACCCGCTGGTCAACGACCGCGACGACGAGTACGGCGGCTCGCCGGCGAACCGGGCGCGGTTCCCCGCAGAAGTGACCGCGGCCATCGACGAGGCCACGCCCGACGAGTTCGTCGTCGGAGTCCGCGCCTCGCAGGCGGCGGTGACCGACGAGGAGCGGGCCTGGCCCGACGGCGAGGCGACCGCCGCCGCGCTGTTCGGCGCCCTCTCCGAGGCCGGCGCCGACTACGTCCACGTCACCGGCGGCGACGCGACCGCTCCCGAAGTGCCCGACACCGACCGCACGCTCGCGGAGCTCGCGGTCGAGCACGTCGACGACGCGGCCGTGATCGCCAACGGGAGTCTCGGAGACCCCGACAAGGCCCGGGCGGCGTTGGCGGACGGGGCCGACCTGATCACGCTCGGGACCGGCGCCCTCGCCAACCACGACTGGCCCAACCGGGTCTGGGCGGGCGAACCGCTCGACGACCTCGACCCGGGCGTCGTCTTCCAGCCCGACGCATCGCTCAGCGACGCCGAGGTTCCCGGCGACGACTGACGACGCGACTGCTCGAACCCACACGGGCGAAAAAAGCGGCCCCGAACGAAACGGTCCGCATCCGCTCAGTCCGCGGCGTCGGGCGTCGGCGCTTCGCCGGCGAACCGGTCGCGGTCGTGGCTCGCCTCGAAGTCGAGGTCGGGACCGCGCGCGATGATCCCGGTCGGTGTCACGTCGGGGTGCGTGGTGTAGTAGTGCTCTTTGATGTGTGCCATGTTCACCGTCTCGGTGACGCCCTCCGTCTGGTAGAGGTCACGCAGGTACGGCCAGAGGTCGTCGTACTGGTGGACGAACTGCCGGTTACACATGAAGTGCGTGTGGTACACCTGATCGAAGCGGACCAGGGTGGTGAACATGCAGATGTCCGCCTCGGTCAGCGAGTCGCCGACGAGGTAGCGCTGGTCCGCGAGGTGGTCGTCGTAGCGGTCGAGCGCGTCGAACAGCTCGTCGATCGCGTCGTCGTAGGCCGCCTGCGAGGTGGCGAAGCCGGCGCGGTAGACGCCGTTGTTGATCGGCTCGTAGATGTCCGTGATCACTTCGTCGACGTCCCCGACGGTCGCGTCGTCGTCGTCGGCCGGCAGGAGGGACGTACCGTTGCCGAGGTCCGCGAACGCGGTCGAGAGCATCCGCAGGATCTCGCGGGACTCGTTGTTGACGACGGTGTCCTCTTCGGTGTCCCACAGCACGGGCACGGTCACCCGGCAGGTTGCGTCGGGGTCGGCCTCGACGTACAGCTCGCGGAGGTAGTCGCTGTCGCGGAGGTGATCGCGGGTACAGCCCTCCTTTTCGGGGGTGAACTGCCAGCCGTCCTCGTCGCGGTACGGGTCGACGACCGAGACGCTGATCGCGTCCTCGAGGCCCAAGAGCGAGCGGGCGAGGAGCGTGCGGTGCGCCCACGGACAGGCGTATGAGACGTACAGGTGATACCGGCCGGCCTCCGGCTGGAAGCGCTCGTCGGGCTCGGCGTCGACGTGGGCGGGGACGTCGCTGCCGGCGATCCAGTTCCGGAAGGTGGTCTCGCCGCGCTCGAAGGCTCCCTCCTCGTTCGTCGTCTCGTACGTGTCAGTGCGCCACTCGCCGTTCACGAGCTGATTCATAGCTCACGGTAGGGTTTCTACCCCTATAGTGTGGGTGGGGACACACGTGTCACCGGCTACACTCGGTCGCTGATCGGTTCCCGCGTATCGCGGAGCCCGGCGAATCCGTGTGTCGGGGGGAGCCCGCCGAACGTCGGGTCGCACGGCCGTACGCGGTTGCTGGTCGTCTCTCAGTTGCCGACACGAACACCACCGAAGCCCCAGCCGCGAGGCGGGCGGGCGCTCGGAGGCACGCGCCACCGCGATCACTTCCCCGTCCGCGTCGCCCCGGTGGTTTTTCGGTACCTTCCGCGCTCTGTCGCGACATGAACGAACGAGCCGAGCCCGCGCCGACGGTCGCGGTCGTCGGCGGCGGCGCTGTCGGCGTCACCGCGGCCCACGACCTCGCGGCCCGCGGCGCGGACGTGACGCTGTACGAGCGCGGGAATCTGGCGGGCGGTAGCTCCGGGCGCGCGGCCGGACTCCTCTACGACGCCTACGCCGAGGACGTCGACGCCACGGTCGGCGCCAGAGCGATGGAGCGCTTCCGCGCGTTCGACCGGTCGCTGCCGGGGTTCTCCTTTACGCCGTGTCCGTACGTGATCGCGGTCCGCGAGGGCGACCCCGACGCCGACGCCGTCCCGGCGATGGTCGAGCGCATGCGCGACCACGGCCGCGAGGTGCGCACCCTCGACCCCGACGCCCTCGGCGAGCGCTTCTCCGCCCTCTGGACCGATGACCTCGCCGTCGCGGCGGTCGCGGAGGGGGCCGGCTGGACCGACCCGCCGAGCTACGTCCGAGCGCTCGGTGACCGAGCCGCCCGCGAGGGGGTCGCGATCGAGACCGAGACGGCGGTCCGTCTCGGTCCGCGAACCGACGGAAAACGGAAAGTCCACCCATCTAACGGCGGCGCGGAGGCAGAGGGCCGCGCCTTCGACGCCGTCGCCGTCGCGGCCGGAGCGCACACGCGGTCGCTGCTCGCGGCCGCCGACGTTCCGGTCCCTGTCGTTCCGTACCGCGTTCAGGCGCTCGTCGCCCCCGTCGCCTACGACGGTCCGATGGTGTACGACGCCACCGCGGACGCGTACCTCCGGCCGCACCCGGACGGCCTGCTCGCAGGCGACGGGACGGAGCCGGTGCCGGCGGACCCCGACGACTACCGGCGCGAGGCGGACGACTGGTTCCGCGAGGACGTCGCCGCGGTCCTCCGCGAGCGGCTCGCCGGCGGTGATGCCCCCGCCGGCGTCGACCGCGATCCGGCTGCCGACGCGCGTGCGTGGGCCGGACTCTGTACCGCGACGCCCGACGGCGACCCGCTCGTCGGTCCGGTGGACGCGAGCGGGGAGGCCGCCGACCGCGGCTCGACCGCCGGGCCCGCTCCGACGCTCTTCGTCGCGGCCGGCTGGCAGGGGCACGGGTTCATGCGCGCGCCGGCGATCGGCGAGACGGTCGCCGAGGGCGTGCTCGCGTCGCTCGCGGGCGTCGCGTTCGAGGACCCGGACTCCCCGTGGATCGTCGCGTTCGACCCGACCCGGTTCGACGGCGACGAGACGTTCGAGATCGCAGAGGGGATGTCGCTGTCGAGTCGGACGGATGAGGAGTGATCGGAGCGCGAACGGAAAACGGGGACCGGAACGGGGAGAAGTAGGTCCTCACGGATCAGAGCGCCGCAACGAAGAGGGCGCGGCCTCAGTCGTCTTCCTCGACGACGTCGACGTCGCTGCTGCCCCCGCGTTTGGGGATCTCGACGTGGAGGGTCCCGTTCCGCGTGAGCGTCGCGTTCGCGCCCTCGGGCGTCACGTCGGCGTCGTTGGGGAGGTCGACGCTGCCGGACAGCGAGACGCCGCGGCCCGGGAAGACGAGGTCGTAGCCGTCGTAGAAGTCGCGGAACCGCTCGAGGTTCACCTCGACGGTGCGGTCGAGGAACGTCACGTCGACGTCCTCGCCGCGGACGCCGGGGGCGTCGAACACCACGAGGTAGGCGTCGTCGCTCTCGAGGAGGTCGTACGAGAGGGGGCGCCGCTCCTGGACGCGGCCCCAGCCGCGACCGACGCGTTCGAGCGCGCTCCGGAGCGCGGACCGGCCGGTCTCGACGAGTCCACCCACCGGCTACACCCCGATTTCGACGAGGTCGCTCCCGCCGCAGTACGGACAGGAGAGGTCCTCGACCGCGTGGTCGTCGGGCACGTCGTACGTGTAGTGGTTCTCGAACATGTCGAGCTCGCAGTCGTCGCTGACGCACTTGACCTCCATCGTCGATGGCATATGCGAACACGTTGTGTCGGCGAGGGCTTAAACGGCGTGGCGGCGGCGGTCGCGTCGGACGAATCGAGCGTCCCGGCGATCAGGCGGTCGCGTCGGACGAATCGAGCGTCCCGGCGATCAGATGCCCGCGCTGCACAGCCGATCGGGAACGACCGCGCGCTCGGCGACGACGACGACTGCGGTGCCGAACGCCACGCCGGCGAGGAAGCCGGGACCGTACGGGTAATACGGGACACCGAACGCGAGCGCGGCTCCCAGCCCGGCGGAGATGGCGAGGACCGCGGCGCCGAAGGCGACGTAGGTCAGCGTCTCGTAGCGGTCCGGCGAGAGGCGGTCGCGGGCGAGCCACGCGATCGGTCCCAGGCCGACCGCGGTCGCCGCGGCCCAGCCGGCCGCGAGTCCCCACGGCCGGGGATTGGCACCGAGGAACTCCATCGCGGCGAGCGCGCAGAGCGCGGCGAACGACACGTAGTTTCCGACCCGCTGCCAGCGAGAGGACTCGTCTGCGGCTGGGGGCGCACCGCCGCCCGAACGCGTCTCACCGGTGGTGGGCGTCTCGGAGGGCATGGCCGGCGCTTCCGCGCGTTCCGACATAAGCGATCCGGCGTCGCTCCCGGCGGACCTTCCGCACGCTTTTCCCCTCTCGGCCGCCTACTCCGGGTAACATGAGCGATCCTTCGGCGGCCGGTCGCGGCTCTCTCCCGGCCGATCCGGCCGACCTCTCCGTCACCATCGTCGACGGCTACGTCGACGAGCCGGCCCACTTCGGCGTCCCGCCGTACCTCTCGACGTACCCGCGGTACACGGCGGGCGCGCTCGTCGACGCGGGGGTTCCGGAGTCGCGGATCACCTACCACACCATCGACGAGCTCCGCGACGACCGGTCGAAACACGCCGACGTGGCCGACGCGGACCTCATGGTGTACGTCGGCGGGATGACGGTGCCCGGGAAGTACGTCGGCGGGACTCCCGCCGAGCCGGACGAGGTGCGCGAACTCGGCTGGACCGCAGACGGCGTGACGCTGCTCGGCGGGCCCGTGCGGTTCGGCGTCGGCGAGGAGAACGCCGGCGCACAGGAGACGAAACGGGACGACCTCGACTACGACTTCGTCGCGATGGGGGACGTCGAGGCCGCGGCCCACGACCTCGTCCGCGAGGGGTTAGAGGGGTACGGCAACCGGATGCGGACGAACGACGAGGTCGGTCGCTGGGCCCGGCAGGGGGCGTTCGTCGTCGAGCAACATCCGAACCACCCGGACTACCTCATCTGCGAGATGGAGACCTCTCGCGGCTGCGCCTACCGGTGTTCGTTCTGTACCGAGCCGCTGTACGGCGACCCGGCGTTCCGGGACCCCGACTCGGTCGTCGGCGAGGTGGACGCGCTCTCCGACCGCGGCGTCGCGCACTTCCGGCTCGGTCGCCAGGCCGACATCCTCGCGTACGGCGGGGACGGCGAGGCGCCGAACCCGGACGCGCTGCGCGAGCTGTACGGCGGCATCCGCGAGGTGGCCCCGGACCTGCGGACGCTCCACCTCGACAACATGAACCCGGTGACGATCACCGACTACCCGGAGGCGTCCCGCGAGGCCATCCGAGTGATCGCCGAGCACAACACGCCCGGCGACACGGCCGCGTTCGGTCTCGAATCCGCCGATCCGGTCGTCAGAGAGGAGAACAACCTGCTCGTCTCCGCCGAGGAGTGTCTGGAGGCCGTCCGGGTCGTCAACGAGGAGGGCGGCTGGCGCCCGGGCGACACACCCGAGACGACCCCCGGGGACCCGACGCGCGTCACCGGTCCGTCGACCGGGCCGGACGCATCGCCGCGGCTGCCGAAGCTGCTCCCCGGGATCAACCTCGTTCACGGGCTGACCGGCGAGCGCCCCGAGACGTACGAGCACAACAAGCGGTTCCTCCAGACCGTCTACGACGAGGGGCTGATGCTCCGACGGATCAACATCCGGCAGGTGATGGCGTTCGCCGGGACCGAGATGGCCGAGACGGGCGCCGAGATCGCACAGGAGCACAAAGACCAGTTCCAGGCGTACAAGCGAGAGGTGCGCGAGACCATCGACAACCCGATGCTCGACCGCGTGGTCCCGCCGGGGACCGTCCTCCCGGACGTCTACCTCGAGTACCACCAGGACGGCAAGACGTTCGGCCGCCAGCTGGGCACGTACGCGCTCCTCGTCGCGGTTCCGGGCGAGCGCGAACTGGGAACGAGCATCGACGTGGCGATCACCGATCACGGCTACCGCTCCGTGACGGGGGTTCCGTACCCGATCGACGTGAATTCGGCCTCGATGGACGAGCTGACCGCCATCCCGGGCATCAACCGGAACACGGCCGGCGACGTCGTCGTCGGGCGCCCCTACGAGTCGGTCGACGCGGTCGACGCGGGCGTCGCCGACCTCTCGGCGTACGCGGTCGCCGACGACACCGACGTACCGATCCCCGGCCGCGACCGCGCAGGCTCCGGACCCGGGCCGGCCGCGCGGTCGTCGCTCGGGCGCGGGGACTGAAGCGTGTCGGGCGACGACGCCGCGGTCACCCGGATCGAGGTCCCGGTCGACACGCGCGCTCCCGGCGGGACCACCAACGCGTACCTCCTCGACGGGGTCCTCGTCGACCCGGCGGCCCGGACCGACGCGCTCGACGCCGCCGTCGCGGAGCGCGGGTCGGGCGACCGTGACGACCCCGGCGTCGAGGCGGTCGCGGTCACCCACGCGCACCCCGACCACGTCGGCGCCGTCGCCGGCTACGCCGACATGACGGGTGCGACCGTCGTCGCCCGCGAGGGGCACGTCGACCGGTTCGTCGACGCGGCCGGCGTCGAGCCCGACCGGACGGTCGCGCCGGGCGAGACGGTCGCCGACACCGCGGTCCGCGTCGTCGACACTCCAGGGCACGCGCCCGATCACGTCGCGTTCGGTGTCGGTGAACCGGGGGAGCAGTCGGGGCGCTCCGCGCTGTGTTGCGGCGACCTGGCGGTCGCCGAGGGGAGCGTCGCGGTCGCCGCTCCGGAGGGCGACCTCGCCGCCTACCTCGCGAGCCTCGAGCGCGTGCGCGACGCGGGGTACGACCGGCTGCTCCCCGGACACGGACCGGCCATCGGCGATCCGGCCGCCGCGTGTGACCGGCTGATCGACCACCGGCTCGACCGCGAGCGGGACGTGATCGCCGCGATCGACGACGGCGCGGCCGATCTCGACGCGGTCGTCGACGGCGCCTACGAGAAGGACGTCTCCGGCGTCCGCGACCTCGCGCGGGCGACGGTCGCCGCCCACGTCGCGAAGCTGGTCGCCGAGGGGCGGATCGACGCCGCGTGGCGCGCGCGGTTGTCGAAACACGGGCTTGACTGACCCCGGACGAGGGGGTGACCGCTTCCGGACGCGCGGCTCGCGGTTGTCGACGACTCGCCGTTCGCGGTCGATGTCGCGCCCGCAACAGATCCCTCTCCCGTCCGCTCGACTACTGCTCCGCTTCGAGCTCCGCCACGACCTCTGACAGCGGCGTCTCCGTCACGTCGACGAAGCGCCCGCCGACGGCGACGATTCCCCCGTCGGTCTCCGGGTCGTCACCGACGTGGGTGAGCGCTGGCGTGGAGCTGCCCAGCGCCTCCGCGGCGGCCTCGAACGCCGAGGGGTGCGGTTTGCGCCAGCCGCAGCCGACGCTCGTCGTCACCGCGTCGAACTCGCCGCGGAGCCCCGCCCGGATCAGCGTCCGGGGGACCAGCTCCGGGACGGCGCAGTTCGAGAGCAACCCCACGGGACCGCGCTCTCCCGCGCCGCGGACCGCTTCGACCGCCCCGTCGCGCCGCGTCACGTCCGGGTCGAACGCAGCGACGACGGCGTGTCTGGCGACGTTCTGCGTCACGTCGACGCCCCGCGAGTCGAGCGCGCGGGCGACGTGGGCCGGGAGGGGGACCTCCGCGCCGGCCGGCGCCTCGACGTGTCGCTCGCCGTACGCGACGTGCCAGTCGTCCGGGACCGCCACGTCTCGGGACTCCAGTTCGCGCGCGACCGCTTCCGCCGGGTCGGACGGATACTCGACGTCGACGAGGGTCCCGAAGAGATCGAAGGTGACTGCCACGATACTCCCCTTAGGGGCAAACTCGGATTGAACCTGTCGGTCGGCGCGACCCGTTCCGGTCAGAACATCGAGACGAGATGAAGCGTGACGAGGCGGTATATCCCCGTCACCCACGCGCACAGCCACAGGATCATGAACCCGGCGACGCCGGCGCGCAGGCGCTTCCGCCAGTGGCCCATGTCCTCGTGGATCTCGTCGATGTCGACGTCGAGGTCCTCGTAGGCGTCCGCGTTCCGCTTCGCCTGGAATATCCGCACGATTCCGGTGAGCGCGAACGCGAGCAGGGCGTACGCCTGGACGCCGAAGAACGCGTGGAGGATCGCCATCCCGCTCACCTGATCGAGGACGCGCGGGACCATCCACGTGACGATGGGGACCGTGGTGAGCACCAGTCCGACGACGATGTACCGCAGGTGCCGCATCAGCACGTTCCACGACACCGTCTCCGCGTCGATCATGATCCAGGCCCCGTACAGGAGGAACGGGAAACTCGCCGTCACGGACAGCCCGGCGACCGCCGCGATGACCGACTCGTCGACCATATCGATGCGTACGGTCTCCGGCGCGTAAAGCCCCCCGATCCGCCTCCGTCGACGCTGCCGCCCGACGCGCGGTGTCCGATTTCCCGAGGCCCGGACGCGGACGAAAACAGTTAGCGTCAGGAGCACGTACGAACGAGCTGATGGACGACACCTCGACGCGGTCGGAGCCGGACTCGCCGCCGGAGGAGTCGGCCGACCCGGCACCCGACGGGCCGGACGAGTCCGACCCGAAGAGCGAAGCTCGGGGCGATGACGGCGGTCCTTTGGCCGCCGCCGGGACAAACGGCGGCGCCTCGGGAGACGACGACATCGAGGCGCTCCGCGAACGGGTCGAGTCGGAGTACGACTTCGACGACTTCGGCCCGTCCGACATGGCCCGGATGAGCGCCGACGAGTGGGACGCCGCCTTCGATCCGGACACGTGGATCACCGGCGACCGGCTCCTCGACCGCGTCGACGCGGAACTGAAGTCCCGGATCGCGACGCGCGACGTGTTCGGCGTCTTGGAGCGCGTCCGCGAGGACGGCGAAGAGCGGATCCTCGTCTACTCCGACGAGGGGTACGCGATCATCCGCCCCACCGGCGAAGTCAGCGGCGAGGGGACGGTCCTCAGGGACATCGAGCCCGTCGTCGCGCTGGCGGCGATGGACTCGTACGACGTACCCGAGCCGCCGGACGACTGGTCGCTGCCGCACCCGGACACGGTCCCGGAGGGGTCCGGCGAGTTCGGCAACCTCGTGATACAGGCCGTCGCGGCGGTTCAGGTGCTCGCCGGCGTCGCCCTCCTCGTCGCGAGCGCCGTGGCCGACCTCAACACCATCGTCGCGCCGACGATGGGCGTCGTCTTCCTCCTGGTCGGCGTGTTCCTGTTCGCGATGGTGGCCAACGCGCGGCTCTCCGACCGGTTCCGTTCGGAGGAGTATCGGGACCGACTGCGCGCGCTCCGCGAGGCGAAGGAGCGCCCCGAGTTCGTGCCCGTGGAGGACGGCGTGGTGACCGACACGGACGCCGCCGCAGCCGACTCCGAGCGAGAGGAGTAATCCGCCGATTTCGGCGGTCTCAGGCCCCGAAACCTCCTCCACGTTGGCGGTTTCAGTCGGTGGGTTTAAGCGCACGCCGTCCTGAGTGAGGCTGTATGAAAAGGCGGGACTTCGTGCGGACGGCCGGCGGCGCGACCGCCGCCGTTGCGGCCTCCGCCGGGGCGACCGGAACGGCGGCTGCACAAGAGGTACAGCCCGACTGGCCGAGCGGCGCGGCCGGCGGAAACGTCGGGTCCTATACGGACGCCCGCGGCCAAGACGAGGTGACCATCTCGGTCGGCGCCGGCAGCAACGGGCTCGCGTTCGACCCGACCCTCGTGTGGGTCGACGAGGGGACGACGATCGTCTGGGAGTGGACCGGCGCCGGCGGCGACCACAACGTCCAGACGGTCGAGGACGGCGGCCCCGCCAGCCTCGACAGCGGTAGTGCGGTCGGCGAGGAAGGCTACACCTACGAGTACGAGACGTCCAGCGAGGACGCCGGCATCACCCACTACCAGTGTGTGCCCCACGCGGCCGTCGGCATGCACGGCGGCATCGCCGTCGGTGAGGACGTCGCCACCGTCGAGGTCGGCGGAGCGAACACCGGGTGGCCGGAGGACATCGCGAAGGTCGGCGTCCCGCTTCACGCCCACTGGGTCGGTATCTCCGCCATCCTCGGTATCGGGATGACGTTCGTGTTCACGTTCTACATGCTCAAGTACGGCGAGTCGGCCCACACCGGGCACGGGGGTGCGAGATGAGCTCCGGCAACTCCTCGTACGGTGACATCCACCGCTACGAGCCCGCCCGCGAGAGCACTGCGGCCGCGATCGCGATCGTTCTCCTGACGGTCATCGAGGTCGTCTTCGTCTCGCTTTTCACCTACGGACTGATGTCCGCGTGGGCGACGACGGAGGCCGGGAACATGTACGTCGGCGCGCTGCTGGCGCTCATCTTCATCGACCTCGCGTTCATCCTCCTGCTCTACCGGAAGGAGTTCCTGCCCGACGTGATGATCGTCAAGAAACGCCGTCGCAAGTGGGAAGACCTGTACATCAGCGAGGAGGACAAAGACGGGAAGACCATCGACACCGGCGGTCTCGCGGACACGCTGAAACGGGCCGTCTACCCGTACTACAAGAAGTGATTCGACAATGAGTCTGAAGAAACAAGACGACATGGACCACAACGCGTGGCTCAAGAGTCAGGACCTCACCGCCATCGAGACGGCGTTCCTGACCACGCTCATCTGGCTCGACAAGCGGCTCCGCATCGTCGACTACCTCGAACTGCTGGAGACGATGTACTACCGCGCGAACCTCCAGATGCCGAAGAGCCACACCGAACAGTACGACCTCGACAACAAGTTCTGGTACTGGTACCCGCTGTACTCGCTCGGGTCCCTTTCGATAATCGCGTACCTACTCGCGGCCGTCTCGGGCGCGTTGCTCGGGTTCTACTACGCGCCGTCGACCGCCGGTGCGGTTGCGCAAGGCGATCCCACCGCCGCGTACGACTCGATGGTGATGATCATGAAAGACGTCCAGTTCGGCTTCATGCTCCGGTCGATCCACCGTTGGTCGGCGCAGTTCATGGTGGCGGCGGTGTTCCTCCACATGCTGCGCGTCTACTTCACCGGGGCGTACAAGGAGCCGCGCGAGGTCAACTGGATCCTCGGCGTCGTGCTCATCGCCCTGACGCTGCTGTTCGGGTTCTCGGGCTACGTTCTCCCGTGGAAGCAGCTGTCCTTCTGGGCGGCACAGATCGGCGTCGAACTGGCGCTCGCGACCCCCATCGTGGGCGAGTGGGCGGCCCAGCTGCTGTTCGGCGGGTTCACCCTCGGACAGGCGACGCTCGTGAGAATGTACATCCTGCACGTCTTCGTGTTGCCGTTCGTGGTCACCGCGCTCATCGCGATCCACGTCGGCATCGTCTGGGTGCAGGGCATCGCGGAACCGCACTAATCCAATGACCGACGACACAACCCCCGAAACCGACGGCCGCACCGACGAGCGAGCGCGCACGGACGGCGGGACCGACGGCGAAGCGCGCGCCGACGGCGGCCCGCCGGCGACGGTCCCGCCGGACGACGAGACGCCGACCTGGTCCGAGCGCAAGGAGCGCAGCCAGGGACTCGCACAGCTCACCTACCAGTACTTCGAGCGCTCGCGGCGCGAGGACGAAGACCTGCGCGCGGAGTCGACGTACGTCGAGCGCGACGTGCTCGGCTTCCCGACGTGGCCCCACGAGACGATCCGTAACCTCGCGATCACCTCGTTCTTCCTGGGGATCATCCTGCTCGTGGCCTCGATCATCCCGTCGCACTTCGGTGACCCGGCGAATCCCGGTTCCACGCCGGCCATCATCCTCCCCGACTGGTACCTCTACTGGTCGTTCGGCCTGCTGAAGCTCGCTCCGATCAACCCCGAACTCGCGGTGCTCGGCGGTGACATCGTCATGTCCAACGAGCTGTACGGGCTCGTCGCACACGGGATCATCTTCGGCGTCATCACGCTCGTTCCCTTCCTCAACAAGGGGAACGCGCGGCGTCCCGTCGAGGAGCCCGGATGGGCCGCGCTCGGCGTGGCCGGGGTCATCCTCGCGTTCACGCTGGCGGTGCTGGCCATTCAGAACTTCATCCCGTTCCAACAGGAGCTGTTGCTCACGCTCGTGTTCATGCTCCCGGTCGCGGGGGCCATCCTCACCTACGCGGTGTTGAAGACGATGCGTGAGGGGTACATGTACGACCTCAACCGCCGGTACTTCATGCTGCGCCCGCCGAAGTAACGGCCGGAAAACGCCCGCTCCCGCGACCACACCGCGGTCGCGGTCCCCTCGTGCCGTTCCGCGGCTTCCTTACCCATGTCATCCTCAACAGACGGCGACTCCGCGCAGGCGTTCGACGAGACCGGCGACCCGATCGCCCGCGACGGCGACGCGGACGACGACCCGCGCAGCGAGCCGACCGGCCCGCGCGACGGACCGAGCGGTCGCGAGATCGTCGTCCCGTTCAGGCTGTACAAGGCGGTCACCGTCTTCTCGACGCTGGCCGCGGTCGTCACCTACTTCATCGGCTTCACCCTGATCGACGCCGCGACGCTCCAGATCAGCTTCATCCGCACGACCATCGTCTACCTGCTCGACAGCGCCGGTCTCCTCCCGCCGGAAGACGTGCTCGTAGCGATCTTGGCGATCACGGGCGTGGGCTTCATCCTCCTCGGAACCGCCGTGTACGTGCTCGGGACCCGATTCCGCGGACAGGGGATGGGAAAGTCTCAAGACGACGCCAGCTAAGAGTCAGGTAATGGCAGACGAGTTCATGAAGGGCTTCGCCCTCTTCACGATCGGCGGCCTCGGGTGGATCACCTTCGGCGGCTGGTACCGGACCCCGTCGTACTATCAGGTGGTTCAGCTCGTGAACCCGGCGGAAGGAGTGAACACGGCCTACGGCGAGGTCGGACTGCTCGCGGGCGACGCGTTCTTCTGGCTGATGATTCTCGGTGCGCTGACGTTCTGGGTACTCATCCCCGTCAGCCGTCAGATCCGCGATTCCCTCGGCGGCGACGACGACGCGGCCGCGAACTGAGCGCGCCGTCCGTCTCCTCCTTCTCCCGCGACGAGAGCGCGACCGCGCGCTGCGACGAACCGGGAGCTTTTCACCCCCGCTGGCCCCACCCCTGCGCATGAGCGAGCCGACGCGCCGCCTCGCGGTTCTCGGCGACGGCGACTCGGTAGCGACGACACGGTCCGCAGCGACCGCTGCCGGCGCGCGCCTCGTCGACCGGTCCGACGCCGACGCGATCGTCGCCGTGGGAGAGGCGGCGCTGCGGGACGCGGTGCGCGCGGTCGCGGACGGTGACGCGCCGTCGGTTCCGATCCTTCCGGTCGGAGCCGGTCGTCACGCGGTCGGCGCCGATCACGCCGGCGACTGGATCGACACCCTCGTCGAGGGTATCGGCGGGTCAGAGCCGGCGTTCGACGGCCTCTCTCGGGTCGCGCATCCCGTCCTGTCGGTGGACGGAGCGGGCGACGACCGCCGGCGGTTCGCGGCCGCGGACGTCGCGTTCGTGACCGGGAAACCCGCCCGGATCTCCGAGTACGGGATCGACTTCCCGGACGGCGAGTCGGTCTCGGTGCGCGCGGACGGTGCCGTGGTCGCGACGCCGCTCGGCAGCGACGGGTACGCGGCCGCGGCCGGAGGGCCCGTGGTGTCGCCGGGGGGCGGACTCGCGGTCGTCCCGGTCGCCCCGTTCACCACCAGTCCCGACACGTGGGTCGCGACGGGCGGCGTTCGCGTCACGGTGAAACGCGAGGAAGAGCCCGTCGCGCTCGTCGTCGACGGGAGCCGACTGGGGACCGTCGAACCGCACCACGTGGTCCGGATCGAAGTTGCGACGACGGTCGATCTCCTCTCACCGACCGCGGAGTGACGCCTCGTCCGCGAGCGCGTCGATCGGAAACACTCTAATAGGTCGTGAACGGAAATGGTGGATATGGACCCACTGCAGTTCCTCGTTCCCCTCGGCTGGCTGTCGGCCGTCGGACCGGTGCTGCCGTACGCGATCTTCGTGATGACCGTCGGCAACCTCGCCACGCGACACCTCGCGCACAGACAGCACGTCGCCCAGGGACGGGACGCCGACAGCGTGGAACCGTACACGCCGCACGTCTTCACCAACGTCGGGCTCGTCCTCCTCTGTTTCCTGTTCATCCTCGACGCACCGGTCAGTGGGACGATCCTCTCCGTCCTCGTCCTCGCGATGTTCATCGCCGACCTCTTCGAACTGGAGGCGCGCAACGTCGAGGCACGCAACGACATGACGATCGAAGCGCCCAAGAGCTCGATCGCCGCGTCGGTCATCGTGCTGGTGTGGTCGTCGTACTACGCGCTGTTCTTCATCGTCGAAGGGATCTGGAACCAGTTCGTCATCGCCTGAGACGCGCTCCGGCGCCGGATTGGATCGCGGTCGACCGCGGCGGCGGACGTTCCCGCCCGGTTTTCTCCCCTGTCGATTCGCTAAAACGGCCAGTCGCCGGTGAGTTTCATCCCGGTCGCCTTCCCTTCCGCTTCGAGCGCGGCGGCGATGTCGTCGTGGTCCCGCCGCGGGATCGACGCGTCCGCTCCCGCGAGGTCGACGACGAGCTCGGTCAGGAGGATCGCCTGCTCCCTGAGGTTCCGCGACTCCAGTTTGTCGAGCGTGTCGGCGTGGGTGTGACCCCACCCGCGGCCGCGCCCGTCGGTCTCGCCGGAGACCATGTAGCCGGGGATCCCGCGCTTCACGAACGGCCAGTGGTCGCTGTGGGGCACCAACTCCCCGCCGGTCGAAATCGGGTGATCGAAGCGGTCGCTCACTCGGTCGGCGGCCGCCGCCAGCGCGTCGAACTCGTGGTGGTCGAGGCGGAGCGTCCGCCCGAACACGTTGCTGTCGACGTTGACGACCGCGCGGACCGCGTCTCGGTCGGCCGCCTCGGCGGCCACCGACGACCCCACGAGACCGACCTCCTCGGCACCGAACGCGGCGAACCGGACCCGAACGTCGAGCTCGTCTTCCCGCGCCGCGAGCGCCCGCGCGACCTCGACGATGGTCGCCGTCCCGGCCCCGTTGTCCATCGCGCCCTCGGCGAGGTCGTGGGCGTCGACGTGCGAGGAGACGATCAGGTGTTCGTCGGTGTCGGGGCCCAGCTCCGCGACCGCGTTACCGCTCGTCGCCGCGGGCGTCTCGCAGTCGACCGCGACGGTCAGGTCGTCGCCCTCGTTCCGCCGCGAGAGGCGGGCGCCGGTCTCCTTCGAGACGCCGACGGCCGGAACGTCGCCGATCGGCGCGTCGGCGGTTCCGACGCTGCCGGTCGGTGGAAGCGTCCCCTCGACGTGATTGGCGAAGACGAACGCGGCCGCGCCGGCCTCGACGGCGCGGTAGTACTTCTCACGCCGGTGGATGAACCGGTCGACGGACTCCGGCGTGTCCGACGAGACCATCACGACCGCCCCTTCGAGGTCGGCCTCGAAGTCCGCGGGGACGCCGTGACCGAGGTCGACGAGCTCGCCCGTCGCCTCGCCGCTCGGACTCCGCGGGAGCGCGATACAGGCGTTCGGGCCGAGCGCGAGCGGGTCGCCGGTCGCCGCGTCCCGCACCGCGCTGTCGCCGCGCTCCCAGCCTTGGATCTCGAACTCCTCTATCGCCGCGTTCCGCGCGCCGGCCTCGGCGAACGCGTCGCGGGTCAGCTCCAGCGCCTCGCGCTCGCCGGCCGAGCCCGCCATTCGGTCGTCGAGGTCGACGAGGTCGATCAGGTGGTTCCAGCCGGCGTCGCTCGTGAACGTCTCTCCGATCCAATCGGTCATGAACGTGGGTGTCACGCCCCCGAGTCAAGCGTTTCGATGGCGGCGGGCGCGGCCGGGACGCGTCCTCGGGGCGCGCGGCGCTCAGACCGGCAGCGCCGGCAGGAGGACCGCCGCGGCCTCCGCGGCCGCGAACGTCGAGTCGTACAGGTGGTTCAAGAGGAGGTACGTGACGACGCCGAGCGCGAGCGAGAGGATCCACGCGCTCGCGGCGATCCGACCGACGCGGCGGTGAGGCGTCTCGTTTCGGAGCTCCTCCTCGGTGTGCGTGAGTCCGAGGACGATGGCGTAGAGCACGACCGGCACGGAGACGACTGAGAGGATGATGTGGATCGCGAGCATGACGAGGTACGCCGGGTACACCCAGTCCCACAGCGGCACCCAGGCGTACGACGAGTCGAGGACGAACTCCTTCGTGCCGCCGCCGGCGACCTTCGGGAGGTACATCCCGAGGAAGAGGAGGATGAGGACGAACGACGTCGTCATCGCCGCGGCGTGTTTCTTCACCTCGCCGTTGCGGATCCAGTACCACCCGAGCGAGAGGGTGACGACCGTGACCGTGTTGACGGCGGCGATGCCGTGCGCGAGCAGGTCGACGGTCCCCTTCGTGAGCGTCGGGAACAGCGCCTGAAACTGTGGGACGAGGAACACGCCGCCGACGGCACCGTAGCCGACGATCGTGAGGAGGACGGTGACGGCACCGGCCCGTTCTTTGGCCCTGTCGCGAACGCTGGCGGTGGACATACCGGACCTACTTCCGGCAGCGTTATTGGCCTTTCGAGGTCGGACCGAGCCGCCCGCCTCGGGCGACGCCGTCGCTCCCGCGGCGAGCCGAACTCACCCGTCGATGACGCCCGTCGCGGTCGCGACTTCCACGGCCGCCTCCTCGTTGATCCCGCCTTGAAGGATGGTGTAGCGGTCGCGGATCTCGTGGGCGCTCGTGAGCGCGGCGAGCAGCTCCGCGTCGTCGACCCCCAGTTCGCCCGCGGTCGTCGGAGCGTCCAACTCGGCGAGCGCGTCGCGGATGGCGTCCCACCGACCGTTTTCGCCGCTGTGGAGGTACTCCGTCATGATCGACGCCACGCCGACCTGGTGGCCGTGGAGCGCCTTCCCCGGCGCGATCCGGTCGAGTTGGTGGGAGATGAGGTGTTCCGCACCGGAGGCGGGCCGCGACGATCCGGCGATGGACATCGCCACGCCGGAGGAGACGAGCGCCTTCACGACCACCCACGACGACTCCTCGAGGCCGGGGCGGATCATGTCGGCGTTCTCGACGAGCAGCTCCGCCGTCATCTCCGAGAGCGCGCCCGCGTACTCGCTGTACTCGACGTTCCGCAGCCGGCGGGCCAGCCGCCAGTCCTTCACGGCGGTGTAGTTGGAGATGATGTCCGCGCAGCCGGCGGTGGTGAGCCGCCACGGCGCGTCAGCGAGCAGCGTCGTGTCCGCGACGACGGCGAGCGGCGGGTCCGCCGCGACGGAGTGGCGCGTGTCCCCCTCTGGGATCGACGAGCGCCCGGAGACGATACCGTCGTGCGAGGCGACCGTCGGGACGGAGACGAAGCCGACGTCGAGGTGGTCGGCGGCCATCTTCGCGATGTCGATCGGCTTCCCGCCGCCGAGGGCGATCAGGTAGCCGGGATCGACCGCCTCGGCCGTCTCGATCAGGTTCTCGACGGCCGCGAACGAGGCCTCCTCGACGACGGCGGTCGCGGGGTCGTCGAACTGCGCCCGGACGCGGTCGCCGGCGATGTCGTTCGGCGTCGGGCTCGTCACGATCAGCGGGCGCCCGGTGAGGTAGAGCTCGCCGACCGCGTCGCCGAGGTCGTCGAGGACGTCGTGTCCCACGAGGACGTTTCGCGGGAGCTTGATCCACGTCGTCTTCTCGAACATACGGGACGGTCGCGCCGACGGGTCAAAGCCGTTGTCCATGTCAGTCGCGGTCGCGGGTGTCGGTCGCTGCGAGCCGGTCACGGGTGTCGGTCGCTGCGAGGCGGTAGCGGGGGCTGGGCTCAGGCGACTAGCGGCGACAGCGTCGTCGCCGCGTCGTAGAGGAAGTAGACGCCGAACCCGGCGAGGACGACGGCGGAGACGACGGCGACGATCGGCGCGAACGTCTCGATCCGCCGCTCGGCCGCGACGAGTCCGGTCGGGAAGCCGACGATCCACGTCAACACGCCGAGGAAGAACCCGCCGATGAGCGCCGGCGAACCGGTGGCGACCACGAGGGTTCCGGCGAGGTCCGCGCCGACGACGGGGAGGCGAGCGAGCACGTCGAGCTCGCCAGGCCGGAGCAGTCCGACGCCGATCGTCAGCCAGAAGAGCACCTGATACGGGTTCGTCAGGGCGAGCACCAGCGCCTTGCGGAACCCCTTCCCCTCCTCGACGACCGGCTCCTCCCCCTCGGTCGGGCGGAACGACGCTCGCGCCCCCTTCGCCGCGCCGACGGCGAAGTACAGCATCAGGACGCCGCCGACGGCGACCATGACGCCCTGTAACAGCGGGAACGATTCGACGACGGCGACGACGCCGACGTACGCGAGGACGAAGAAGATCGCGTCCGCGGTGGCCGCGCCGAGACCGGCTCGGAATCCGGCCAGCCGCCCTCGGAGAACGGACTCTTCGGCGATCACCGCGTTCATCGGCCCCGGCGGCGCCGCGAGCGCCAGCCCGAAGACGACGCCTGCGCCGAGAGTGACGAGGGAGCTCACACCGCTCGAAACGCCCGTTTTCGTGAAAAAGCCCGCGACAGAGAGGCGTTCGGTGACGCCCGACACCGGGACGTGTGGTCGGAATCGGCGCATCGACGGACGGAATCGCACACGGTGGTCGGGCGGAGCGAGGAGATGAGATCGGTTGCCGGGGGTCGGCTACGCGTCTTGGAGCTCCGCGTCGCGGAGCGCCTCGTTGAGGTCCTCGCGGACGCGCTCGCCGGTCTCGCGGTCCATCGCCGTCGTGACGATACGGTTCTCTTGGACGCTGGAGCCGTCTCGCAGCAGGAGCCGGACGTTGCCGTTGGTTCCGGCGCGGGTCGCCTTCGCCCGGAGCCCGGTCCGCGACCCGGTTCCACCGGCGTCGATGGGGCCGGGAACGATCTTCTTCACGTGCGGGTGTTCCGCGACGGTCTGGACGGCCTTTCGCCCCTTGCGGCCGCCGATGAGCGTCGAGTGTGACCCGCCGATCTTCTCGCGCGGCGGCGTCTCGACCACCGCCAGCGACCGGTCGCCGCGTCGGTCGAGGACCCACGCGACGACCGGGCTCTCGGTCTCGCCGTTCCCGCCGCTCCCCCGACTCCGCTCTCGTCGGTCGCGCCCGCCCGCTCCGGCGTCGGGGACGCGGTAGAACTCGTGGTGGAGCTGCGCGCGAGTCTCGCGGAGGGGCTCGCGCTCGCCGGCGGCGTAGACGGTCTCGGGGCGTTTCCGACGGATCTCGTCGGCGACGCGGCCGGCGAAGTTTCGGAGTTGGACCTCGCTCAGGCGCTCGCCCTCTTCCGGGCGCGTCGTCACCGTCGTCTCGCCGACCACCGCGTCCTCGTCGAGCACGGTCAGGTGCGCGCGGTCGGTCTCGAACTCGGCGACGACCGCGTCGGCGTTGGCGGTGTTACAGGTGAGACAGAAGTCCCCCGGCTTCTCGATCGGGGTGCCACACCGCCGACAGTTCATACGTATTCAACGGCTGTACGGAATAAAAGGGCGTCCGTTCGGTGGTCGGTTCCGTCTCCGACCTGGGCTCGGAGCGACTCCTTATTACCCTCCCGGGCGTCCGTACCGGACATGGATGGAGATCGACGTCGCGCCGACGGGGGCGACGCCGAGGCGGAGACCGTAGAGGATCGCTTGGCGCGGTTGGTCCGTGACGGACGGCTTAACGCGCTCGTCGCGTGGGCGATGATCGCGGCTCTCGCTGGGGTGCTCGTCGAGAGCGCCCTCGACTACGACCTGCTCTCCGCGGCGATCGTCGTCGGACTGGGGGCGGTCGTCCTCGCGCCCACCGTCGCGGCGCGGGACTGGCGGGCAATGCTCCCGGCGGAGTTGGTCACCCTCGCGCTGTTGCCGGTCCTCGTGCGGGCGGTCTTCGGCGGCGAACTGGGGACGTTCGCGACGTACGTCGCCATCGCCGCGCTGGCGCTCGTGATCACCGTCGACCTCCACATGTTCACCACGCTGCGGGTGACCCACTGGTTCGCGGTCCTCTTCGTCGTGTTAGCGACGCTGGCGACGGCGGCGGTGTGGACGGTGCTCCGGTGGAACCTCGACCAGCGCGTCGGCACCGAGTTCCTCACGACGAACGACGCGCTGATGCTCGAGTGGATGTACGTCACGCTGGCGGGGCTCGCGGCGGGGATCCTCTTCGACGGCTACTTCCGGCGCCGAGGCCGGCAGCTCCGCCGCGTCATTCGGCGGGTGGTGCGGCGATGAGGCTGCTTCCGCGCCCCTCCCTCGAATCGCAGCGGCGCCTCACCGGCGCGATGCAGGTCCTCCTGATCGGCATCGTCGCCTACGGCTTCGTCGCGGGCGAACAGAAGGCGATAAGCAACGGGATCATCGCCTTCCTCGTCACGCTGATCCCGGCGACGCTGGAACGTCGGTACGACCTCCCGCTCGACCCGTGGCTCGCCCTGTGGATCACGATGGCGGTGTTCCTCCACACGGTCGGGTCGGCCGGGTTCTACCAACGCGTCGAGTGGTGGGACCACATGACGCACGCGCTGTCGGCCTCGCTGGTCGCCGCGGTCGGGTACACGACGATGCGGGCGGTCGACCTCCACAGCGACGGGATCCGGATCCCGCCGCGGTTCGCGTTCGTCTTCATCGTCGTCATCGTCCTCGCGTTCGGCGTGCTCTGGGAGCTGTTCGAGTTCGGGCTCGACATCGTCGCGACCGAGACGGGCATCGACATGCCGCTCGCGCAGCACGGCCTCGACGACACGGTGCTCGATCTCATGTACAACACGGCGGGAGCGATTCTCGTCGGACTGTTCGGACAGGCGCACCTCACCGGCATCGCGGAGACGGTCCGGGACCGACTGCTCGGGAGCGCGGCCGAGTAGCGACCCGGCCGCGGGCCGGAGACGACAGGTCGCTCAGTTCAGGCAGGCGGCGACGACCCGCAGCGCCGCCTCGCCACGAACCTCGTTCGCGAGCAGCGGCACGCGCTTCACCTCGCGGCCGCGGAACAGGTCCGTCGCCTGCCGGAGCGCGTTCTGTTGGACGTCCCACCGTCGCGCGCAGAACTCGCAGCTGTCGGGGTTCGGCTCGACCACCCACTCGGGGTCGATGCCCGACCCGTCCCCGCCCGTCACGTCACCGACGCCCTCCATCACGCGGTTGACGATCAGCGTGTTCACCGGAATCTCGAACTCGTCGAGGCGCGCGACGAGCCGCTCGGACTCGACGACGCTCATCTCCTCCGGGATCATCACGGCGCGGAAGTCCGTCTTTGCGGGGTCGCGGAGGACGGCCCGCAGCCGCTCGATGCGCTCGCGCAGTTCCTCCAGGTCCGCGGAGGGGTCGGGGTCGTCGTCGCCCCCGCCGAACATCCCCTTGATCCCGTCCATCATGCCGGAGAAGCGCTGGCGGAGCTTCATCACGCGGCCGAGCATCGAGTCCATGATCTCCGGCAGTTGGAGGAGCCGGAGGGTGTGACCCGTCGGCGCGGTGTCGACGACGACGCGGTCGAACCGCGGGTCGTCGAGGTACTCCAGCAGCTGTCGCATCGCCGCGGCCTCGTCGGCGCCGGGCATCGTCCCCCCGAGGAGTCCGCCGAGTCCCTCCCCGTCCTCGCCCTCGGGGCCTCCCATCCCGCCCATCGCGTCGCCCATCTCGCCGAGGCCGCCGAGGGGGTCGGCGTCGGCGCCGAACATCCCCTCCTCGACCGCGGCGTCCGGGTCTATCTCGGCGGCGTAGAGGGGCATGTCCTCCCGTATCTGTGCCGGCTCGGCGGGGATGTCGGTCTCGTAGGTGTCCGACAGCGAGTGCGCGGGGTCGGTCGAGACGACGAGCGTCCGGACGCCGCCGGCCGCCGAGGCGAGCCCCGTCGCGGCCGCCATCGTCGTCTTCCCGACGCCGCCTTTCCCGCCGTACAGCACGTAGTCGGGCGCGTCGACGCCCGCCGGGAGGTCGGCGAGGTCGTCGTCGACGGCGAGGGAACTGTCCGTCTCTGCGGGTTCGACGGCACCATCGCCTTCGGGCTCGTCGACGCGGTCGACCGGCTCGACGTCGATGTCGTCCATACCGACGTGTCGTTCCGGCGGGCTTGTGTACTCGTCGGTCCCGATAAGCTATCAACGTCGTTTCCGCGGCGAACTCACCCGAATGCTCAGTCGATCGCTTATGAATGGCTGCGTGTGCACCGACGGCGAACACGCCCGAAGCCCTAGCAATCTACTTATAAATAGTCGGTTGCGGATCGGCAGAGAACTCCTCCAAAGCCCCAGCCGCGAGGGCGCCGTACGCTCGCTGCGCGCTTCACTCGGTCGCTCACTGCGTTCGCTTCCTCGTTCCAGTGCTTGCGTCGCCTACGGCGCCCTCGCGGCTGCCCCTTTGAGTCCCGCCCCGCCCAGCACAGCAACCGCGCCTCACGCCTCCCCAGCCTCGCCGCTCACGCCCTGCGGGCGTTCGCGGCGTCCCTCGCGCGTGCTCCTCGCGCCCTGCGGGCGCTCGGAGGCACGCGCCGCCGCAATGCCGTTTGTTTATAAATGGTTATTCGATCGCGCCGTCGGGCTCGACGTCCATCCCGAGGTCGGCCATCGCGTCGAAGAAGCCGGGGAAGGAGACGTCGACGTGCTCGGCGCCGCGGATCGTCGTGGTGCCCTCGGCAGCGAGCGCGGCGACCGCGAGCGCCATCACGATCCGGTGGTCCGCGCGGCCGTCGACGGTAGCTCCCTTGAGACTGCTCTCGTCGCCGTGGATCGTGAGGACGTCCGGCTCTTCGGTCGTCTCCGCGCCCATGGCCGACAGCTCCTCCGCCATCGCCGACACGCGGTCGGTCTCCTTGTAGCGGACGTGTTCGCAGTTCTCGATCCGGGTGTCGCCGTCCGCGACCGCGCCGAGCGCGGCGATCGTCGGGAGCAGGTCGGGGGTGTCGCCCACGTCGACGGTGACGCCGGTCAGGTCGGCGCGTTCGACCCCGATCTCGCCGGCCTCGCGGTCCCAGTCGACGCTGGCACCCATGCGGTCGACGATCTCGACGATGGCGGCGTCGCCCTGCGCGCTGGGCCGCGCGCCCTCGATCCGGAGCGACTCGCCCGGTTCGGCCGCGACCGCGCCGGCGCCGAGCAGGTACGAGATAGAGGAGAAGTCGCCGGGGACGGCGTAGGTCCCGTCGCTCGGCGCGTACGTCTGTCCGCCCGGAACCGAGAAGCCGGCGGCCCCCGCGGCGCCGTCGAGGGCGTCACCGGCCTCGTCGAGCGGCGTCGCCTCCACGCCGAAGTCCGCGAGCAGTTCGAGCGTGATGTCGACGTACGGCGCGGACTTCAGCGGCGTCGTGAGGTCGACGGCGATCCCCTCGTCGGTGACGGCGCCGGCCATGAGCAGGGCGGTGACGTACTGCGAGGAGACGTCGCCCGGGATCGCGACCTCGCCGCCGGCGAGCGGCCCGCTGACGACGAGCGGCGCCCGCCCGTTCGCCCGCGTCGACTCCGCGCGCACGCCGAGGTCGCCGAGCGCGTCGAGGAGCGGGCCCTGCGGGCGCGAGCGCAGCGACTCGTCGCCGGTGAGCACTGTGGCGCCGTCCGCGAGCGCGGCCGCGGCGGTGACGAGCCGCATCGTCGTCCCCGAGTTCGCGCAGTCGATCACGTCGTCGGGGACGCCGGGCCGCCCGGCGAACCCCTCGACTGCGAGCGCGTCGGCGTCGGTGAGGTCGGACCCGGCGTCGGCGCCCGCCCCCTCGGCGTCCGCGGGCGCGACCGCCCCCCCGAACGCGCCCACGGCTCGGGCGGTCGCCCGCGTGTCGGCCGAGATCAGCGGCGATTCGACGGTCGCGCCGTCGCTGTAGCCCGCCGCGAGCAGCGCGCGGTGGGTGTAGCTCTTCGACGGCGGCGCGCGGGCGGTCCCTCGGAGGTCTGAGTGCGTGACGCGGACGTCCATACACCCCCTGCCGGCCGCGGCGACAAGTCGGTACCGACCGCGGCACGATTGCGACGGGCGGGGCATCGAAACGCGAACGGCGTCGACGCGACGCCGCGGCACACCCTTTATACCACCGGGAGCGTTAGCGTCGCGTATGCCCCAGTGTGAGATGTGTGGCGCCGAGGAGGCCTCGCTGACGACGACGAAGGTCGAAGGCGCCGAACTGGAGCTCTGTAGCTCGTGTACGGACTTCGGGACCGAGGTCCGCGACGAGTCGACGAGCTCCGGCGGCGGCAAGTACTCCACCAGCTCCAGCACCGGGAAGTCGTCCTCGTCGTCCGGCTCGTCGAGCAGCTCGGGCAGCTCCGGCGGCTCGACCCGCCCACG
Source organism: Halorubrum ejinorense (assembly GCF_055389685.1). Taxonomy (NCBI): domain Archaea; kingdom Methanobacteriati; phylum Methanobacteriota; class Halobacteria; order Halobacteriales; family Haloferacaceae; genus Halorubrum; species Halorubrum ejinorense. Next base: position 2,826,744 of record NZ_AP043777.1, on the reverse strand, counting down.
CGACATGTTCGACGACATGGACGAGATCGCCACCGACTACGACGATCGGATCCGGAACGCGCGCGAGTCCCGCGGACTGAGCCAAGAGGAGCTGGCGGATCAGCTCAACGAGAAGGCGAGTCTCATCCGCAAGCTCGAACGCGGCGACACCCTCCCGACCGACGACGTCCAGCGCAAGCTCGAAGGCGCGCTCGACATCTCGCTCGTCGAGGGGCAGTCGTCCGACGACGCCGACTGGGAGACCGACGACCCCGGAACGATGACGCTCGGCGACGTCGTCAAACGGAAGGACTGAGCGGCCGTCGTCTCGGCCCGTTCCGCCGCGATCGAACTACCGCTTTTCGTCCGCGCTCGCACCGCTCTCCGCGCCGCCGTCCGTCGACTGGACGCCGTACTGACCGGTGAGGTAGTCGATGATGTAGTCGACCGTCTCGGGGTCGTAGCTCCAGAACCCGTAGAACTCGCCCGGCGCGCGCTCCTCCGCGAGCAGGGCGCACTTGGCGCCGTCGTACCCGCCGCCGTCGTAGGCGACGAACCAGGTCTCGCGTATCTCGGCGGTCCGACCCGTGTGGACGGTGTAGTGTTCCACGTCGGGCGCGTCGCCCTCTGCGGCCGCGTACGCGTGAACGTCGAGGTCCGACTTCTCGCCGAGCAGGTCGTAGGTGTCGGACTCGCCGCTGAGCACGTCGAGCGTCTGGAACCCCGCGTGGAGCTCCCCGTCGCCGACCCGCCACGCGCGGTCCTCGATCTCCCGCGACGCGGCGACCATGTCGCCGCGCGAGTAGGAGGTGAACATCGTCTCGTCGAGGTGGTCGAGGATCGGCTTGCCGATTCGCGCGTCGTCCGGGGGACCGAGCGCTCCCTCGCCGTTCCCGGTCGACTCGGTGTCTCCGGGTGCCCCACCGTCGCCGTCGGCGTCCGCCGTGCCCCCGAGGCCCGGCAGGAGGTCGGTGACCGCCGCCGCGGTGACGAACTCCCCGTCGCGCGAGAGGACGGCGTAGCCGTCCGGTCCGGCCTCGCTCCGCTCGTCGACGATCCGGATGTTGCGGTCGGCGAAGTGTTCGCGGAGCGCCGTCGTGACCTCCGGATCGGCGTTGAACACGGCCAACGTGGCCTTGCGAGCCTCCACGCCGGCGATGAGCTCGATGAGGGACATCTCCTTGTCGCACCCACAGTACGGCGGTATAAGGGCGTTTATGCTCCGGCCACCTTGGACGTCGGGGGCATCGGGGCCGACAGCCGCCGGAGTATGAAGCTATTTGCGCCCGCGGCCCGCGAGTAGGGGTATGTTCATCCTGGTGAACCTCAAGGCGTACCCGTGTGACCCGATCGAGGTAGCGACCGCGGCCCGCGACGTCGCCGAGGCGTCCGGCGCGCGCATCGCCGTCTCGCCGCAGGCCGCCGACCTCGCTCGCGTCGCCGACACCGGCGTCGAGACGTGGGCCCAACACGTCTCGCCGAACGCGCACGGGTCGCACACCGGCTCGACGCTCGCCGAGGCGGCCGCCGAAAACGGCGCCGAGGGAACCCTCATCAACCACTCCGAGAAGCGGCTGAAACTCGCCGACATCGACGGCTCGGTGGCGGCCGCCGAGCGCGCGGACCTCGAGACGGTCGTCTGCGCGAACAACCCCGCGCAGATCGGCGCCGCCGCCGCGCTCGGTCCCGACGCGGTCGCCGTCGAACCGCCGGAACTCATCGGCGGCGACGTCTCCGTCTCCACCGCCGACCCCGGGATCGTGGAGGACGCGGTCGCGGCCGCGGAGGCGGTCGACTCCGGCGTCGACGTGTTCTGCGGCGCCGGCGTCTCGACCGGCGAGGACGTCGCCGCCGCCGGCGACCTCGGTGCCGCCGGCGTCCTGTTGGCCTCCGGGGTCGCGAAGGCCGACGACCCGGAAGCCGTCCTCGAAGACCTCGTCTCCGGGATCTGAGGCGGAAGCCCCCGACTGAGAGCCGTCGAATCGGACGATCCCGGCCCACGCTCGTTTTTCCGTAGCGATCGACTCGCGAGCGACCCCCTACCGGCCCCTGACCGACGAGCCGTGGCTGCTGCGTTTGCGGATCTGTATAAAGACATCGATGTGAGCGACTCACACGATCGAGAAACCGCACGACGGCAGCGACTTCGTCTGTCCGGCTGGATCGTCGCGTCTAGTAACCTTTAACCGAAACAAGCCGCTACCTGTGACCAAGATGGCGAGCAACAAGATTCTCGGTATCGACCTCGGTACCACCAACTCCGCGTTCGCGGTGATGGAGGGCGACGAGCCCGAGATCATCGCGAACGCCGAGGGCGACCGGACGACGCCCTCGGTCGTCGCGTTCGCCGACGACGGCGAGCGGCTCGTCGGCAAGCCGGCGAAGAACCAGGCCGTCCAGAACCCAGACCGCACGATCCAGTCGATCAAGCGGCACATGGGCGACGCCGACTACACCGTCGAGATCGGCGACGAGGACTACACGCCCGAGCAGGTCTCGGCGATGATCCTCCAGAAGATCAAACGCGACGCCGAGGAGTACCTCGGCGACGACGTCGAGAAGGCGGTCATCACGGTCCCCGCGTACTTCAACGACAAGCAGCGACAGGCGACGAAGGACGCCGGCGAGATCGCCGGCTTCGAGGTCGAGCGCATCGTCAACGAGCCGACGGCCGCCTCCATGGCGTACGGCCTCGACGACGAGTCCGACCAGACCGTCCTCGTGTACGACCTCGGGGGCGGCACGTTCGACGTGTCGGTCCTCGATCTGGGCGGCGGCGTCTACGAGGTCGTCGCCACGAACGGCGACAACGACCTCGGCGGCGACGACTGGGACGAGGCGCTCATCGACCACCTCGCCGACGAGTTCCAGAACAACCACGGTATCGACCTCCGCGACGACCGGCAGGCGCTCCAGCGACTGAAAGACGCCGCCGAGGAGGCGAAGATCGAGCTGTCGAACAAAAAGGAGACGACGGTCAACCTCCCGTTCGTCACCGCGACCGACAGCGGTCCGGTCCACCTCGAACAGTCCGTGACGCGTGCGACGTTCGAGAACCTCACCTCCGACCTCATCGAGCGCACCGTCGAGCCGACCGAACAGGCGCTCTCCGACGCCGACTACTCCAAGTCGGACATCGACGAGGTCATCCTCGTCGGCGGGTCGACCCGGATGCCGCAGGTCCAAGACAAAGTCGAGGAGCTCGTCGGCCAGGAGCCGAAGAAGAACGTCAACCCCGACGAGGCGGTCGCGCTCGGCGCGGCGGTCCAGGGCGGCGTGCTCTCCGGCGACGTCGACGACATCGTGCTGCTCGACGTGACCCCCCTCTCGCTCGGTATCGAGGTGAAGGGCGGTCTCTTCGAGCGGCTCATCGAGAAGAACACCACGATCCCCACCGAGGAGTCGAAGGTGTTCACCACGGCCGCGGACAACCAGACCTCGGTCAACGTCCGCGTCTTCCAGGGCGAACGCGAGATCGCCGAGGAGAACGAGCTGCTCGGCGCCTTCCAGCTCTCCGGTATCCCGCCGGCGCCCGCGGGAACCCCGCAGATCGAGGTCTCGTTCAACATCGACGAGAACGGCATCGTCAACGTCGAGGCCGAGGATCAGGGCTCGGGCAACGCCGAGTCGATCACCATCGAGGGGGGCGTCGGCCTCTCCGACGAGGAGATCGACCAGATGCAAGAGGAGGCCGAGAAGCACAAAGAGGAGGATGAGGCCCGCCGCGAGCGGATCGAGGCCCGTAACGAGGCCGAGACGACGATACAGCGCGCCGAGACCCTCTTAGAAGAGAACGAGGAGGAGCTCGACGACGACGAGCTCGTCGCCGACATCGAGGCGGCCATCGAGGACGTCGAGGACGTCCTCGAAGACGAGGACGCCGAGACCGACGAGATCGAGTCCGCCACCGAGGCCCTCACCGAAGAGCTTCAGGAGATCGGCAAGCAGATGTACGAGGGACAGGCCGCACAGGCCGGTCCGGGCGGCGCGGGCGGCGCCGGTCCCGGCGGCATGGGCGGCATGGGCGGCATGGGCGGCGGTGCCGGTCCGGGCGGTGCTGCCGGCCCCGGCGGCGCCGGTCCCGGCGGCGACGGCGACGACGAGGAGTACGTCGACGCCGACTTCGAAGACGTAGACGACGACGAGGAGTAACCCGCTCCGACCCGATCCTCGACGCCTCGACCCCGTCGTTTAAATCGACCGGCAGATCAACACCAATCAACGAACGCAACGAATGAGCGAAGACTTCTACGACGTCTTGGGCGTGTCGCGGGACGCCAGCGAAGACGACATCAAACAGGCGTACCGCAAGAAGGCCGCCGAACACCACCCGGACGTCAGCGACGACGAGAACGCCGAGGAGCGGTTCAAGAAGATACAGAAGGCCAAGGAGGTGCTCACCGACGAGCAGAAGCGCCAGCAGTACGACCAGATGGGCCACGACCGGTTCACCGAGGCCGACAAGCGCGGCGCGACCGGGGGCGGCGGTCCGGGCGGCGCGGGCGGCCCCTTCGGCGGCGCCGGCGGCGCCGGCGGTGCCGGGGGGTTCGAGGACATATTCAACCAGTTCTTCGGCGGCGGCCGCGGCGGCGGCGGTGGCGGCCGCGGCGGGGGCAACCGGCCGCGGCAGGGCCGCGACCTCAAGACGGGACTGACGATCGACCTCGAGGAGGCGTTCGACGGCGCCACCAAGGAGGTCACGCTCACGCGACCGACCGAGTGTGACACCTGCGACGGCGCCGGTCACCCGCCCGACGCCGACGTCGAGACGTGTTCGCAGTGTAACGGGCGCGGACAGGTCCAACAGGTCCAGCAGACCCCGCTCGGGAGAGTTCAGCAGACCTCGACCTGTCCCCGCTGTGAGGGCGAGGGCGAACTGTACAGCGAGGACTGCGAGGACTGCGGCGGCGACGGCGTCGTCCGCGAGGACGCGACGCTCTCGGTCGAGATTCCTCCGGGGATCCGCTCCGGACAGAGCCTGCGGATGGAACGCGAGGGCGCGCCGGGCGAGAACGGCGGCCCGAACGGCGACCTCCTCATCGAGGTCGACGTCGACGTCGGCGAGCGGTTCGAGCGCGACGGCGACGACCTCCGCGTCAACGAGGCGGTCTCGTTCCCGCAGGCCGTCTTCGGCGACACCGTCGAGGTCGAGACGGTCGACGGCACCGTCGAGATGGACGTTCCGGCCGGGACGCAGAGCGGCGAGACGTTCCGGCTCAAGGGGAAGGGAATGCCCCGGCTCCGTCGCCGCGGACGCGGGGACCTGTACGTTCAGGTCGCCGTCGTCGTCCCCGAGTCGCTCAACGACGAGCAGCGCGAGGCGCTGGAGGCGTTCGCCGAAGCGGGCGGCGAGGACATCGACGTCGGCGGCGGCTTCTTCGAGAAACTGAAGAGCTCCTTCTGAGCGGTCTCCCGCCCCCTGCCGCTGGAGCGGCGTCTCGACGGCCGCGGCCCGTGGCTTTTCGAGCCTTCGGACCGTCCGTCGACGCATGGGCTACGACACGACGGCCTACGACGACGTCGAACCGCGCGCCCCCGGCATGTACTTCCTCCGCGACGCGCTCGACTGTGAGCAGCTCGGCGTGACCGTCGTCGAGGCCGACGACGGCTGGGAGGGGATGGAACACGACCACGGCGACGCCGACCACGAGGAGGTGTACGTCCTGCTTCACGGCGAGGCGACGCTCACCGTCGACGGAGACGCCGTCGACCTCGCGCCCGGCGACGCGGTCCGCGTCGACCCCGGGTCGACCCGCGATCTCACCTTCTCCGCGGACGGCTCGAAGATGGTCATCGCCGGCGCACCCTGACGCCGGCTCGAAGACGGTCATCGCCGGCGCGCCCTGACGCCGGCTCGATGATAGTCATCGCCGGCGCGCCCTGACCGTCCGTCCGGGTCGGCGATCCGGCTCTGTCGGCCGACGCCGCAGCGTTAAGGCGCGCCCGCCCCCACGTCCGCGTATGAACCTCGTCGGCGACCTGCTCGCGCGCGACCGACGCACCCGCGAGACGGCGCTCGTCACGCCGGACGGACGGGAGCGGACCCACCACGACCTGATCACGAACGGATACAAGGCGGCGAACGTGCTCAGGTACCTCGGCGTCCGGGCGGGCGCCACCGTCGCCGTCGACCCGACGCCCGGTTTTCACACCACCCTCGCGTTCCTCGGCGCCGCGGCCGTCGGCGCGCCGGTCCGGTTCGATCCGGATGCGGGGATCGACGCCGGCGATCGGGTCGTGCTCGCCTCGGTCGCGACCGCGTCCGGCTTCGACCCGGCACCCGGGACGAACCTGGCGGCGTTCGGCGGCCCGCCGGAGCGACCCGAGACCACGCACTGGGAACAGGAGCTCTGGAGCGAGAACCCGGGGATGCCGCCCAGCGATGTCGGTCCCGACGACGACGCGATCCTCGGTTCGGACCGCTCGTTCAGCCACCGCGACCTGTGTTCGCTCGCCGCGGCCGCCGTCGAGGCGGCCGAGATGGGCGAGGAGACGCGCGTCGTCCTCCGGCGCTCCTTCACCGACTCGCCCGCGCTCGCGGCCGGGCTCGTCGCCCCGCTCTCCGTCGGCGGGACGGCGGTCCTCGCACCGCCGGCTCCCGAGTCGGAAGCGGCCGCCGCACCCGGCGAATCGCGAGGCGACGTGGCGGTGGCCCCGGATGGGGTCGACGTGCCGGAGCCGCGACGGATCGCTCCGGCGTCGCTCGCGTCGGCGATCGAGTGAGCGCCGTCGTCCCGGTCAGTCGCCAGTCTGGTCGGCTCTCACTCGCCCGGCCGCTCCGGTCCGGCGACCCGACTCGACTCGCCGCCGTTGTCTCCCTCGCCTGCGTCCGACCGCGTCTCTCGGCTCTCGTTCGTCTCGGCCGTTAGAGGGCCCTGGCCGATCTCGTCACCGACCGCCGACCGGCCACCGCTCTCTCGGTCGAGCGCGCGCTCGTACCACGCGATCTGCTCGCGGTGGAGCGAGTGGATCATGTCGGCCAACACGCCGAACACGAGTAGCTGGATACCGAGGATGACCGCCCCCACGGCGCCGACCGCGATGACCTCGTGGCTGATACCGAACGCGAGGTACCGATAGAGCACGAACCCACCCATTGCCAGCCCCGCCGCGGTCGACGCCGCGCCCGCGCTCCCGAAGTAGAACAGCGGGTTGTTGGTCTTCGCCTTCCGGTACAGCTCTAAGAAGATCACCCCGCCGTCTCGGATCGGGTGGAGGTTCGTCGCCGAGCCGCCGGGTCGCTCCCGGTACGTGACAGGCACCACGGTGACCGAGAGTCGGTTTTTCACGCACTCGACGGCCATCTCCGTCTCGATGCCGAACCCGTCGGCGGTGAGGTGGAGACGAAGGAACGACTCGCGCGTGAACGCCCGATAGCCGGAGAGGATGTCGCGGTACCCCTCGCGGTGGATCGCCCGGAAGGCGAGGTTTATCAAGCGGTTCCCGATCCGGTTCAGGCGCGTCATCGCGCCCGGCCGCATGTCGGCGAAGCGATCGCCGATGACGTGGTCGACGTCGCCCCGGAGAAGCGGGTCGAGCATCGCCGACGCGTCGTCGGCGTCGTAGGTGGCGTCGGCGTCGGCCATCAGCACGTACCGCGCGTCCACGTGGTCCCGAACCGCCTCCCTGACCGCCTGCCCCTTCCCCCGTCCCGACTGCTCGACGACGCGCGCACCCGTCTCGCGGGCGATCGACTGCGTCTCGTCCGCCGACCCGCCGTCGATTACGAGGACGTTCTCGAAACCGGCGTCACGGAAGTCTCCGACGACGCGTGCGACCGTCTCGGCCTCGTTCATCGTCGGCAGCAGGACGCAGACGTCGTCGTACTCGCTCATCAGTCGTAGCGATCACGGGGGAGTCGCTAAACTCTGTCCCTCTCGGGACCCGCGGGGACCCAGTTCGCGGCGACCGGCCGGCGACATTCGTGTGACCACCCATACGCTCATGTGTGTGAGCATTGATCGTGGTCGTATGTCGCAGCCACCGACCGACCACGTCGACGAGCTCCTCAGCGCCGCCCGTACCGCGACGGGCGACGAACTCCGGAGCCTCACCTACTTCACCGAGGCCGACATCGACCAGCTGTACCTCCGTAGCGACCTGAGCAGGACAGCGGACTTGGTCGGATTCGCGGAGAACGAGCGACAGGGGTTCCGCGCGCAGTCGCTGTACGCGGACACCCAGCTCGGCGACTACCACTTCACGGTGCGGGTGTTCGAGAACGGCTACCTCACGCGCGTCATCGCCAACGGCCACGGCGTGTGGCTGACGACCGACTCCATGGAGATAGATCGGTTCGAGGAGCTGGCGAACGCGCTCGCGACGATCCTGCGGTCGTTCGACCCGGCCTGAGTCGGCGCCGACTCAGCCGAGGTGACTCTCCAACTCGCCGACCAGCTCCGCCTCGTCGACGGGCTTCGTCACGTAGCCGTCGGCGCCCGCCTTCACCGCCTCCATCATCTTCTCCTGCTGGTCGACGCTCGTACACATCACGATCACCGCGTCCGGCCACCGGTCTTTGATCGCGGCGGTCGCCTCGATCCCGGTCATCTCCGGCATCACGACGTCCATCGACACGGCGTCCGGCTCGTACGCCTCGAAGAGTTCGACCGCCTCTGCGCCGTTTTCCGCCTCGTCGACGACTTCGAACCGGTCTGACAGCGCGTCCCGAACGACGGTCCGCTGGAAGGAGGAGTCGTCGACCACGAGTACCCGCTCGGTCATACCCGTTTTCCTATCCAGACCGACATAAGCGCGCGGATCGGTCGCCGGAGACGGGGGCGTCCGGTCGCTTCGTCGTCGACGCGCCGGCGCACGCCGGCCCCGCTCGACTCGCTGAATCCTTGCATATTCGATGAAGCGTATAATGAACATGGGAACAACGTTAAGGTCTATCCCACGATACGTTCGCGTATGGAAACGCGGAAGGTCCAACGGCTAGGGCCGTCGACGCTGGCGATGACGCTCCCGGCTGAGTGGGCACAGGAACACGGCGTGAACAAAGGCGACGAGGTGTCGCTGCGGATGGGCGGCAAGGGAACGCTCACGGTGCTTCCCGAGTCGGTGAGCACGGAGGAGTCGGAGGCGGTGATCAATGCCGACGCGCTCGACGCGCGCTCGCTGGAGCGAGCGATCGTCGCGCAGTACGTGCTGGGACGGCGCGTGATCCACGTCCGGAGCGAGGGGGCGCTCGACAGCGAACACATCAACGCGGTGTACAAAGCCGAGACGCAACTGATGGGGCTCGGCGTCATCGAGGAGACGCCGGAGGACATCTCGATCCGCTGTTCCGTCGACCCCGAGGACTTCACCCTCGATAACCTGCTCGAACGGCTGGAGAACACGGGATCGACGATGCGCGGCGAGGGCGTGAAGGCGCTCGCGCACGGCAACCCCGACCTCGCGCAGCGCGCGCTAAACCGCGAGCGGCAGGCGAACAAGATATTCGTCCTGCTGCTCCGGCTCATCTTCACCGCCTACCAGAACCCGAACCTCGCCCGCGCGGTCGGTCTCGAAGAGGGATTCCCGCTCATCGGGTACCGCTCCGTCGCGAAGAACCTCGAACTCACCGCCGACAACGCGGAGGACATCGCGGAGATCGTGATGGAAGCCGATGGGCACACCCTCGACGTCGACAGCGCGACGATGCGACAGATCCGCGAGTTCACCGACCAGGTGGACGAGCTGACCGCGCTTGCGGTCCGGGCGGTCGTCGAGCGCGACTACGACCTCACCGTCGAGTGTCGGGATCTGTTCTCGCGCCTGGAGGACCGCGAACAGGAGATCCTCGACGAGCTGCCGAGCGACTTGGACAACGAGACGCTGCTCATGACCCGCGAAGTGCTCGTCAGCCTGCAGCACACCGCGGAGTACGCCATGCGGAACGCCGAGATCGCGGCGAACCTCGCGCTCAACGAGGCGTCAGAGCACGTCGAGATCATCTAAGTCGGTCGCAAACCGACCCGCGCCTGCGGCCGTCGGGCGCGACCGCGTCGCGCGGTTCGCATGAACTAAGTGGTCCCCCGCGAAGCGGTCCGTATGAGCGAGGGTTCCATCGAATCGGACAAGGAGGTCGGCGTCGCGCTCGCACTCGGCGCCATCGCCGTCGTCGGCGCCATGGTGATGTTCGCGTACCCGGGTCAGCTCGGGAAAGCGTGGGGATTCGCGGGCGCGTTCGTCTTCGCGACGCTCGCCGTCGGCGCGGTTCAGCTGTTCGACTGACCGGTCGACGCGCGTCTCGATCGGCCTTCATTTTCCGTCGGTCCGGTCCGTTCGGTCGGCCGGCGCACGAAAACGAGAAACCGTTAAGGACGTCAGACGCGTACATCCGGTAATGAGCGAGTACACCGAGGAGGAACAGCGGATCCTCGCGTACCTCACGGACAGCGTCACCCGTGGTGAGCGGTACGTTCGCTCGAAGACGATCGCCGACGCGATCGGCCTCACCGCCAAGCAGGTCGGCTCGCGGCTCCCCCGTCTGGCCGAGAAGTCGGACGACGTCGACATCGAGAAGTGGGGCCGCGCCAAGTCGACGACGTGGCGCGTGACGCCGGACGGGTGACGACACGGCCCGGACCGTGACGATCCGGCGCGTTCCTTCCGTTCTCCCCGATCGTGCCGGCGCGTTCTCCGTACTCGGCTCCGCCAACGCGCATTTTTAACCCCCGTAGCCCCAAACGGGATCGTATGACCGTTCGAGTCTCCCGGACGTTCGAGTTCGACGCGCCGCCGGCCGACGTGTGGGCGTTCATCTCGGACGCGAAGCAGCGCGCGGGCGCCATCAGCGTGGTCGACTCCTTCGACGTTCACGACGACGGCACCGCGACTTGGCACGTCGCGCTGCCGATACCGATGATCCGCTCGACGATCGACGTCGAAACGGAGGAGGTGGAGCGCGACGCCCCGAACCGAGTGAAGTTCGTCGGGAAGTCGCGGGCGTTCCGCGTGACCGGCGAACACGTGATCACGGAGACCGACGACGGCGGATGTCGGCTCGCGAACGAGTTCGTGGTCGACGGCCGCCTCCCGGGCGTCGAGTCCTTCTTCAAGCGCAACTTCGACGCCGAGCTCGACAACCTCGAAGACGCGCTCCGCGCCTCCCTGGCCTCTCCGGCATGAGGCTCGCGGGCGTCCAACTGGCGGTCGACGGCGGCGCCGTCGAGGACAACGTCGACCGGGCGCTCGACCGTGTCCGCGAGGCCGCGGCCGACGGCGCCGACCTCGTGGTTCTCCCCGAACTGTTCGACGTCGGCTACTTCGCGTTCGACTCGTACGCCCGCGCGGCCGAGAGCCTCGACGGCGACCGGCTCGCTCGGTTCGCCGCCGCGGCCGACGAGCACGACGTGGCGGTCCTCGCCGGGACCGTCGTCGAGGACCTGTCGGCGTCGGCGGCCGACGGGCTCGACGTCCCCGCGGAGTCCGGCCTGGCCAACGCGGCGGTGCTGTTCGACGCCTCGGGCGAGCGCCGGCTCGTCTACCGGAAGCGGCACCTGTTCGGATACGGGTCCGAGGAGACGGACCGGATGGTCCCCGGCGAGCGGACGCCGGTGACGGAGGTCGCGGGCGTCACGGTCGCCGTGACGACGTGTTACGACCTCCGGTTCCCGGAGCAGTTCCGCGCGATGGTCGACGCGGGCGTCGAGTGCGTCCTGGTCCCGAGCGCGTGGCCGTATCCCCGGGTCGAACACTGGCGGACGCTCGGCCGCGCGCGAGCCATCGAGAACCTCGCGTACGTCGCCGCGATCAACGGCAGCGGCCGGTTCGACGACGACGACACGCTCTGCGGCCGGAGCGCGGTGTACGACCCCTGGGGGACCACGCTCGCCTCGGTCGGCGACGACCCCGGCGTCGTGACGGCGACGGTGGACCCCGACCGCGTCGCCGCGGTCCGCGAGGAGTTTCCCGCGCTCCGCGACCGCCGCTGAACCGCTCGCAACCCGTTCGAAGCGGTGCGCTATCGACCGTCCGACGGGTCGATCTGTGACCGTCGCTCGCCTCGCCCGATCGAGATGCCGATTCGGACATGTTTATACGCGTGAGACACATACGTCCGATCGCCGAAGTCCGACGCTTTTCTCGTTGGAGTTCGGCGCTAACGATCCGCGCACCCGTCCCGGCCGCCCGGGCGGCGATGCCGTCGACAGCTTGGGGGTCCGCTGTTCGGCCGCCGCCCGCCCGTCCGCCTCTCTCCCCACCTTCCCACTCGCCTTTCGCCCGCTCCGTTCCGGCTGCCACCCCTTCGCGACTTCCTCTCCACCTCGAGTTCCTCCCCACCTCGAGCTCCTCTCCACCCCGACTTCCTTGCTTGGTCCGGCCTCCGCCGCGTCTCGGCTCTCGGTACCGTCCACCGTCGGACCGAGCGTCGATCCCGGGACGACCCGGGGAAGGGTCGCTCGTCGCCCCGCGAGTATCTGCTGTGATAACTCGGGCGATAGCTACTTACGTGACTCGGCAGAGGTGGTAAACGCCGCGGACGAATCCGGCCGGCCCCATCCCGCTTCGGGCCGGCCGGCCACTCGCTTCCACCGTCCGTCGTCCGCCGGCGTGGGTTCGGGCCCACCCGCTCCCACACCGAGCCCGAACCCCTTTCTGTACGCGTTCTCCGCTCCGGGCAGCGGCCGATGTCGCCCGCGGTCCCGCGTCCGAAGCGCAAGGACGAAACCCTCGGCCGACGAACCGGCGGTCGAATGTTCCCCCGCGAGTATCGCGGCGTCGCCTTCGTGATCGGACTGTTCCTAGTCGTCCAAGTGGGCGCGCTGGCGCTGGTCCCCGAGTTCGCCGAGAGCGGGTACCAGGCGGTCGAGAACCCCGACAACCCGGCGAACAGCCTGCTGTACGTCGTCGCCATCGTCGCGATGACCGGGGTGATGCTGGCGGCGTTCCGGTACGACTTCGACTGGGCGATCCGGCTGCTGATCGTCGGCACCTCCGCGTGGCTCTCGTGGTACGTCTTCTCGGCGCTCGTCTCGCCGCTCGCGGCCGTGGTGCCGGCGGTCGCGGTCGGCGTCGGGCTGCTCGTTCACCCGGAGTGGTACGTGATCGACACTGCCGGCGTGTTGATGGGGGCTGGCGCGGCCGGGCTGTTCGGCATCTCCTTCGGCCTGTTGCCGGCGCTCATCCTGCTCGCGGTCCTCGCCGTCTACGACGCGGTCTCGGTGTACGGCACCGAACACATGCTGTCGCTCGCGGAGGGCGTGATGGACCTCAACATCCCGGTCGTGTTGGTGATCCCGCTGTCGCTGTCGTACTCGCTGCTCGATTCGGGCCCCGCCAGCGAGGAGGCCGCAGGGGTCGGTGAGGACGCGGACGGCGAGGGGGACGCGGCCGACGCGGCGTCGGCGGAAGACGGGGCGGCGAAAGACGCAGAAGCGGACGGTTCGACGGCGGCCTCGAACGAGGGAAGCGGCAAGAACGACGACGACGCGGGCGAACGCGACGCCTTCTTCATCGGACTCGGCGACGCCGTCATCCCGGCGGTGTTGGTCGCGAGCGCGGCGACGTTCTCGTCGGCGCCGAACCTGTCGGTGCCCCTCGTGGGCGTCAACCTCCCGGCGCTGCTCGCGATGGTCGGGAGCCTCGCGGGGTTGGTCGTGCTCATGCGCTGGGTGATCCGCGGCCGGGCCCACGCCGGACTGCCGCTGTTGAACGGCGGGGCGATAGGCGGCTACCTGATCGGGTCGCTGATCGCGGGTGTGCCCCTGATCGAAGCGCTGGGGCTCGCGGCGTTCTTCTAGGCCGATCCGGGCGTAACATTACGGTCGGCGGCGGCCACCGGCATCGAAACTGCTCGGGTATCCGCGGTCGGAGCCGACGAGGGCTCTCCGGCTACCGAGACCCCCGAAGCCCCAGTCGCGAGGGGTCGCGCGGCTCGCTGTGCGCTTCAGTCACTCACTTCGTTCGTTCCCTCCAGTGCTTGCTTCGCCGTGCTTCGCCCTCGCGACTGCCCCTTCGAGTCCCGCCCCGCACCGCAACAGCACCGCGCCTCACGCCTCCCCAGCCTCGTCGGGCGCGTCCGTCGGACTCCCCTCGGTCGTCCTCGGCGCGCCCGACTCCCTCGCGCGTGCTGTTCGGCCGCGGAGCGGCCTCTCAGGCACGCGCCACCGCACGTGTACGTCGTCAGTCGTCGTCGCTCGGATTCCCGTCCCGCATCTTGACGGCGACGCCGGAGCCGAGCGCCTCCGCTTCGGCGCCGGAGAGTTCGGCGCGGCCGACCCCGAAGACCGCGTCGCCCTCGTCGACGACGACGACCTCGTCGCCCGGGCGGATCCCGTCGTCGGCCGCGGTGACGAACTTGGCGAACGCGTCGCGGCCCTCGCGCACGAACGGCTCGCTCTCCTCGCCGACGACCATCCGATGTCGCGGGGCGTCGAAGGCGTCGTAGAGTCGCTTTCCGCCGGCGATACCGAGCGTGAAGCGGCCGTCGGTGCCGTACGAGACGAGGCGGTCGCCCTCGCTGCTGCCGGGGGTGTCGTCGACGTCGCCGTCGATCACCTGTCGCGGGCGGCCGCCGCTCGATCGGCGGACCGTGAGCGGGTCGCCCGGGGGGAACAGCGCGTCGCCCGCGCCCGCCCCGAACTGGTAGTCGGCGGCGGTCCGCAGGTCCGCGAGGACGTCGGCGTCGGTCATGGCCGGGCTTTCGCGGCCGCGCGGAAATCGGTTGCGACACGCTCGGCGCGCCGCTCCTCGGATTCGGCGGGTCTCGGCGACCGCGCTGAGCGCGTCACTCGACGGACGGGAACGGCGCGGTGACCTCGTCGCCGTCGACGCGCCAGCGCTCGGCGAGGCGTCGGTACGTCGCCGGGTCGGCCGCCGGCTCCGACCCGACGGCCTCCGGCGGCGACTCGCGAAGGGCGGCGGACAGCGCCTCGCGATCCAGTCGCTCCCCGTCGCCGTCCGCGAGCGCGTCGGCGAGCGTTCCGGCCGCCGAGGCGATCACCTTCGCGCTCTCGATCCGGTGGCCGAGGTCGAGCGCCGCGGTCAGTCGCTCCGCGGTCGCCGCCGCGTCGCCGCGCTCGGCCGCGACCGCACCGAAGGCCGCGCGCGACTCCGCCTCGACCAGCGTGAACCCCCCCGCCAGCGCGGCGTCGATCGCGTCTCGCAGCGCCGCCTCCGCCGTCTCGGTGTCGCCGCGTTCGAGCGCGAGCAACCCGCGAAGCCGGTTCAGCGCCGCCACCCGTTTTCGCCCCGGGTGGTCGCCGATCAGCGACTCGGTCCGCTCGATCAGTCGCGCCGCCGCCTCGTCGTCGCCGCGGTCGAGCGCGACCTCGGCCAGCATCGTGGTCGCCATGGCGCTCCGACTGTCGGCGCCCAACGCCTCCAGCGACGCGAGCGCGTCCCGCAGGTACCGCTCGGCGCGGTCGAGGTCACCGGAGAGGTGCGCCGCGTCGCCGAACTGACACACCGCGAACGCTTCGTAGAGGTCGGAGCCGATCCGGCCGGCGATCGCGCGCGCCTCGGACGCGCGGGCGACCGCCTCGTCGACGTCTCCGCGCTGTTGTGCGACCCCCGAGAGGTTCAGGTGGGAGATCGCTTCCCGGTGTTCGTCGCCGACCGTCCGGTAGCCGTCGAGCGCGCGCTTCCCGGTCCGTTCGGCGCGGTCGAGGTCGCCGCGACGCCGCAGCGTGACCGCGAGGTTCGTCCGGACGTTCGCCTCTCCGTGAGTGTCGTCGTGCCGCCGGAACAGGTCGCCCGCGACCCGGTAGTGATCGAGGACGGCGTCGGTCCCGTCGAGGGCGTCGAGCGCGTTCCCGACGTCCATCAGCGCCTTCGCCGTCGCGATCGGGTCGCCGATCTCGGCGGCGATGGCGTACGCCCGCGAGGCCGCCTCGTACGCGACCTCGTAGTCCCCGGCGAAGTGGGCCGCCTGCGCCCGTCCCCGGATCGCCGCCGCGAGTCCGGCGCGGTCGCCCGCGGCCGCGAAGCGCCCTTCGGCCCGCTCGAACCGCTCGCGCGCCGCGTCGTACTCCCCGCGGCGGCGCGCCACGTCGCCGTAGCCGCGCTCCCGCTCGGCCGCGCCCGCCTCGTCCGTCGGCCGCCACGCGTCCAGCGCGTCGGTCGCGCCGTCGAGGTCGCCGGCGTCGATATACATCCGCGCCACCCACTCCGCCGGTCGGTCGCGCAGGTCGTCGGGGCACGCGTCCGGGAGGTCGATCCACGCGTAGCGGACCCGGCCGTACAGCGCCGCAAGCCGCGGGTAGCGTCGGCCGACGCCGTACACCGCCCGCACCGTCTCGGCCGCCCACGCGCTCGGGTCGCGCTCGATCCGGTCCACGGTCGGCGCGTCACCGCCGACGGCGCGTCGAACGCGGGAGCGGCGCGCGGGGTCGTCGGCGAGCGCCAGCACCCGCGACGCCGCCCGCCCCACGCGCCTCGCGACGACCGGCTCCGGCTCCCGCTCCACGAGGCGCTCCAAGAACAGCACCGACCACTCGTCGTGTACGGTGCGCCCCTCGCCGTCGCCCGACCCGACGAGCGCCGTCCCGACCAGCCGGTCGAGCGCCCGGCGAACCCCGTCGGCGGTCGGCGACGACTCCCCGCCGATCTCCGCGTCGGAACCCCTCTCAGGGCCGCCGACGAGCGCGTACGCCAGCGTCCGGCCGTCGCCCACGCCGGCGACGTTGAGCAGGTTCACCAACACCGCCACGTCCGCGGTCGGCGGCGGCCGGTTCCGGACCTCCCGGACCGCCTCGGCGACCGACCGCTCCAGCGCGGAGGTCGGGCCCGAGTCGCTCTCGTCGCTCGTCGCCGTCACCGCGTGGTCGGCGGTCCCGTTCGGGCCGTCGGCTCCCGCGACCCCGTCGCCGGTCGCCCGAACGAGGCGGTGAACGAGGCAGAGCAGCTCTCCGACTCGCTCGTCGTCGGTTCGTCGCACGTCGGCGAGCAGGGAACTCGGGTCGGCGGCCGGGGTCGACCCGGTGCAGTCGGCGGCGTGACGAACGAACCGCTCGACCTCGCGCTCGTCGAGCCGCGGCATCCGAACGGTCTCGATCGCCCGCCGGTAGCGGAGGTCAGCGGGCGACAGCGGGAGCCCGTCGGGGTCGTCGTACGGCCCCTCGCGCGCGTCGAACAGGAACGAGACGTCGTCGCGGTCGGCCAACTCGCGGGCGACGCCGACCGCCTCCGCGGCCGCCGGGTCGACCGCGTCCTCGACGACCACGAGGTGGTGGCCGTCGCCCTCGGCGACTCGTTCCCGCAGCCGCTCCGTCGCGGTGAACGGCTCGCCGCCGCCGCTCGACCGGTACGTCACCGGGCCGCGACCGGACCGATACCACGCGACTGCGACGCTCCGACACACGGTGCTCTTGCCGCTCCCCGGCGGCCCGACCACCGCGTGATCGGTCCCCGCCGCGAGTCCCTCGACGAGCAGGTCGGCGACCGAGCGCCGCTCGCCGTCGAAGGTCCCCGTCCTGTCGAGGACGAACCCGGCGTCGACCTCGGGGAACGACGCGGTGGCCCGGAGCGGTCCGTACGGCACCGGCTCCCCGGCCAGCCGGTCCTCGTCGACCGCATGGAAGCCCTGCGCGGCGAGCGGGTCGCGACCCCGCCGGTCCGACTCGACCCGTCCCAGCAGGCCGGCCGAGCCGCTGCCCCGCCCCGTCGCCTCGGACGCGCCCGCGTCCCGGTCGCCGGATGAACCGTCCGAGTCGTCGCCGGAGGAGCCGTCCGAGTCGTCGCCGGAGGAGCCGTCCGAGTCGTCGCCGGAGGAGCTGTCCGAGTCGTCGCCGGAGGAGCTGTCCGAGTCGTCGCCGGAGGAGCGCCCGTTTCGGGGGTCGCCGGTCCTCCGGTCCGACGCAGCGTCTTTCACCGCCGCGAGCGCCTCGCCGCCGTCTCGCCCCCGGTCGATCAGGTCGCGAACCGCGCGTTCCGCCCACGCGACCGCCTCGGGATCGGTCGACACCGCCGCGCCGTGGAGGGTACCGTCGGCGTCGAACGTGAGGAGGAGCGCGGTGTCGTCGGCCGCGACGACGCCCGCGTCGACGGCGTCGACCGCCGCGACCCGACAGCCCTCCCGCCGCGCGACCGTTCCGAGGTCGTCCGCGAACCGTTCGACCGCGTGTCGGTACGCCCCCGCTGCCAGCGCGAGGTCGACGGTTCCGCCGCCGACCGCCGTGCGCCGGAACCGCTCGGCGATCCGGGGATAGGGGAACGCCGGGAGCGCGGCCGCGACCGCGTCGGCGTCGGCGAGCGCCTCGTCGAGCACCTCCAGCGGCCGATAGGGGTCGGGCGTCGCGGCCCGGTACGTCTCCGCTTCGCGCAGTATCACCGGGGAGACGTCGACCGCGGCGTCCAGGGGGTCGAGCACGTCGCCGGCGGCCGCGAGGTCGTCGGCGACGGTCAGGAGGTCGCGGTAGCCCTCGGCGAGCAGTCGCCCGGAGAGCGTCGTCCGGTAGCCGTCCGTCTCGCCGGCGACGAGCCCGGCCGCCTCCAGTTCGTCTATCGCGCGGTTCACCGTCGACCGCGAGTGGTCGAGCGCGTCGACGAGCTCGTGTTTCCGCAGCGGCTCCGCCGCGAGCCGTTCGAGGAAGTCGAGGCGCCGTTCGACGACGCCGACGAGCTCCGACGGCTCGGTCATACGTCCCCTGAACCGTACCACCGGTATAACTGTTTCTTCGGTGACGACTCTCCGCGGGGTGACACAGTGGTTCACGGGGTGAGAATAAGTCGGTTCGATTCGCACGCGAACGCATGAACGGGGACCGGGCGGACGAGACGGACGGGCCGGGAACGGCCGCCGAGCCCGGCGAATCGGTCTCGACCGGCGAGCGCGAAGGGTCGGGACCGGAGAGCGGGGTCGACGAGTCGCGACCGACGCGCGGGCTCAGCGAGCCGGGGGCGACGGGCGGCTCCTCCGCTTCGAGTCCGGACGGACTACCGAGCCGCCCGGCGCGGACCGTGGCGTCGGCGCGGACCGCGGCCGACGAGCTCGAAACGTGGGCGCCGGGCGACGTGAAGGGCCTCGTGCGGGCGGTCGGCGAGCGGTTGGCGGACAGGGAGACCGTCAGCCGACTCGCGCGGTCGGCGGCCAACGAGACGGGGCGGGGCCACCCGGGGACGAAGACCGAGAAGATAGCGACCGCGCTCGACGGCGCCCGACGGTCGGTCCGGGGCGCGCCGACCGCCGGCGTGGTCGAGCGCGACGGCGCGGCGGGCACCGTGACCGTCGCCGGGCCGCACGGCGTGGTCGGCGCGGCGGTCCCCGCGACGCACCCCGTCGTGGTCCCCGCGGTCCTCTCGCTGTACGGCCTCGCCGCCCGGAACGCGGTCGTGTTCGCGCCCTCGCCCTCGACCGTGGAGACGTGCGACGTCGTCGTCGAGACCGTCCGCCGGGCGCTGTCGGGCGCCGGGGCGCCGACCGACGCGGTCTCGATGCTGCCCGCCCCGGCATCGAAACCCGGGACCGACGCGCTGTTCGAGCGGGCGGACTTCGTCGTCGCGGCCGGCTCCGAGGCGACGGTCGCGGCCGGACAGCGGTGCGGGACGCCGAACGTCGCCGCGAGCGCGGACGGCGTCGTCGCCGTCGCCGACGGGTCGGTCCCGCCCGAGGCGGTGGCCACGCGGGTCGCCGTCGGCGCGACGTACGACTTCGGGGCCCACCCCGCCGGCGACGCCGCGGTCGTGACGGTGACGCCCGCCGTGGCCGACCTGTGTGCCGCGCTCGAGGCCGAGGGCGGGTACGTCCTCGACTTCGACGAGCGAGAGCGGTTCCGAGCGCTCCTCGGCGACTCGGTCGCCGGAAGCGGTCGCGGCGCGGACGAACGGAGCCGAGAGAGCGACGAGGCGACCGGTACCGAGTCCGACCCGCGGGGGAACTCGCCGCGGTGGCTGGCGGCCGCACTGGACCTCCCGAGCGCGGCCCGCGAGGCGGCCTTCCTCGTCGCCGAGCCGGAGGGGGCCGACGACCCGCTCGCGACGCTGCCCGGCGTTCCCGCGGTCGCCGTCCACGGCCGCGACGGGTTCGACGCCGCGACCGGGCTCGCGGCCGAGATCGGTTCCCCGCACGCCGCGGCGGTCCACACCACCCAACAGCGCCGGGCTCGCCGGGTCGCGGAGCGGCTCGCGCCGGGCCGTCTCGTGGTCAACCAGCCGGGGATCGCGGCGACGGGCACGCGGTCGAACGGGTTCGCGACGGCGCCCGTCCTCGGCGGCGGGGCCGCCGAGGGAAGCCAACTGTACGGCGGACTCACCCCGGAGCGTCTCGCGCAGACGGCGACGGTGGCCGCGACGAGCGTCGTCGACGAGGCCTCCCACCGGAACGGCGCCGGCGAGACGCTCCGCGGTCCCTGAGCGACGGGAAGAGCGAATTAGCACGCGACGGGTGCCGACCCGGACCGCGGCCCCTCAGAGCTCGATCCGGTCGACTATCGTGCCGTTCCCGTCCGCGCCGTCGCTGTGGGTGTTGATCGCGACGGTTCGGATCCGATCTCCCAGCAGCGACCCGTCGATTTTCGCCTTCAACAGGGAGTCGACCTGATAGACGCCGGCGGCGTTGTTCATGCGGATCACGACCTGAACGGGGGTCTCGTCCCCCCCGCGGAGCGAGACGCGTTCGATCGCCTGCGAGGAGACGGTGTTGATCCCGCGACCCCCTTCCTCGTAGGGGACCCGCGAGCGGCCGCGCTCCATGTCGAGCCCGTCAGCGATCCGGACGACGCCGGCCTCCAGCGTGAGCGGTTGCTCCTCGGTGTGGTGACAGAGGATGGCGTGGAGCACCTCCGCCTTCACGCGGACGCAGTCGCCGACGTCGTAGAAGCTCGGCAGGAGGTCGTCTAAGAGGTCCGCGGCGAGCGGGATCGAGTAGTACGGGTGATCGTGGCGGTGGACGACGTGGCCGATGTCGTGGAGCGTCGCCGCCAGCGCGACGATCACCGGCTCGTCCGCCTCGTCGAGCCCCTGCTGGCGGGCGCCGTTGAACTCCACGCCGCCCGTCTTCAGCAGGTCGTAGAGTCGTAGCGCGCGGTCGCGGACGATCTCGACGTGTTTGGCGCCGTGGTCGTTGTACCCCTTGCGGGCGACGGGGTTGACGTTCTGCGCCTCCAGGTAGGCGACGACCTCTTCGTCCGATTCCAGCCGGGCGAGGACCTCGTTGAGCCGTTCGTCCGGGAACGCGTGCTCGGCGTCCGGGTCGTACTCGTGGCGGCCGGCGTCGGTGTCGCCGTCGACTTCCCTGGCCGGGGCCGGCGCGTCCTCCGCTGTCGGGTCGTGGACGCCGTCGCCGTCGGCCGGGTCGGACGCGTCGTCGGAAGGGTCGCTCATGCGTCCTCCAGAGTCGCCGGCCGGGGATAAATGTGCGAGGCCCGAGGCTCGGCGATGTTAAGTTAAGAACGAGGCGGTTGGTATTTCGAATGCTCTATGTCCGAATCCAACCGCCTCGACGTCTGTACTGATTGGATCGACTTGGAGTTTGTGGAGCGAGAGCGGACACCCCACGAGATCATTGAAACCGGTATTCAGCTCCACCTTGCTGGCCTATCACTTTCGAATACCAAACAGTATCTTGAGAGGTTGGGTGTCGAGCGAAGTCGAACAGCAATTCACAACTGGATTCAAAAGGCCGATCTACAGCCAGCTGACGGTGCGAGCCCGAATCGCGTTGCGGTCGACGAGACTGCGATTCAGATCGACTCAGACCGATTCTGGCTGTATGCCGCCGTAGATCCTCGTACAAACGAATTCCTCCACGTTGACGTATTTCCCGTTCAAAACCAACAATTTACTTTGGTGTTTCTCCGCGATCTCAGAGAGAAACACCACGTTGACGACGCGCTCTTTCTGGTTGATGCTGGCGGACATCTCACGGCTGCGCTCTCACGTACCTCGCTCCGATTTCAAATTACTCGTCATGGAAATCGGAATGCTGTCGAACGTATCTTTAGAGAAGTAAAACGCAGAACCTCTTCATTTTCAAATACATTCAGAAATGCGGAGCCGACGGCGGCAGAATCATGGCTCCGAGCCTTCGCCGTCTGCTGGAACCGATGCTTAAGTTAACACGACCCCGAGGCTCCCGGTCCGGCCCCTCGTGCCGCCGGCGGCCGCGGCCCCGCCCCTGCCGCTCGACGCCGACCGCGTCTCGACGGTGAGGTTCGACTCGGACAGTCACGCTCGTGTACGTGGAGGCCGCGCGGGTGGACCGGAAGGGCCCGCCGTGGGAACCGTTCGGCGGCGATCCGGACGCGACCGTCGAGACGCTCCACGGCCCCGCCGACCTGCTCGGGGCGTGACCGAGTCGGCAGTTTCGGCGCGAGGCGCAATCTATAAGCGGACCACTCCGGTATCGAACGGTGTGACCCGACCCGCGTCCACGCTCGGCTCGCCGACGCCACCAGCGACGCGGCTCTTCTCGAAGAAACGGGCGTGAGCCGTCCGCCGGCGGGAGTGGCGACCCCGTCCCGGACGACCCCCGACCCGCGGCCCGCTCGGGGTCGCGCGACCGCTCCGCTCGACGACCGACCCGACTACCAGACCACACCATGACGGACACGACGACGACCACCCCGTACGCGACGGCAGAACCGACAGACAGCAACGCGACCGACGCGCCGTTCGAGGGCGTCTACCCGGCGATGACGACCCCGTTCACAGACGGCGACGCGGTCGACCACGATCAGCTCGCCGCGAACGCGCGGTTCCTCGAACGCGCCGGCGTCGACGGGGTCGTCCCCGTCGGCTCCACCGGCGAGTCCGCGACGATGAGCCACGACGAACACGTCGCGGTGATCGAGACGGTCCGCGACGCGCTCGACGACATCCCCGTGATCGCGGGCACCGGCTCGAACAACACCGCGGAGGCGCTCTCGCTGTCCGAGCGCGCGGCCGACGCCGGCGCCGACGGCCTCCTCCTCATCTCGCCGTACTACAACAGGCCCGAGCCCGCGGGCTTTCTGAAGCACTACCGAACCATCGCCGACGCGGTCGACATCCCGCAGATCGTCTACAACGTCCCGAGCCGCACGGGGCAGTCGATCCCGGTCGACGTCGCGGTCGAACTCGCGGAACACCCGAACATTCAGGGCTACAAGGCGGCCTCGGGCGACCTGAACCGGATCAGCGAGGTGATCGAGCGGACGCGCGACGAGTCGTTCGCGGTGCTGTCGGGCGACGACGGGCTCACCCTGCCCGTGCTGTCGGTCGGCGGCACGGGGACGATAAGCGTGGTCGCCAACGTCGAGCCCGAGCGTACCTGCGCGATGGTCGGCGCCGCGCTCTCGGGCGACTACGACCGCGCGCGGGCGCTCCACCACGAGCTCTCGCCGCTCGTCCGCGAACTGTTCGCCGAGACGAACCCCATCCCGGTGAAGGAGGCGATGCACATCCGCGGGCGGGGCGGACCGCGCGTCCGCCCGCCGCTCTCGCGGCTCTCCGAGGAGCGACGCGAGTCGCTGCGCGACCTGCTAGCGGAGTACGAACGCGGCGCCCCGGGCGCGGTCGACCCCGCGGCGACGGGGGGCGCGGAATGAGCGCGGACTCGCCGCTCTCCGTCGCCGTCACCGGCGCCGGCGGTCGCATGGGCCGCGAGGTGATCGCGGCCGCCGCCGACCGCGAGGGCGTCACGGTCGCGGTCGCGGTCAATCGGAGTCCGGTCGATCCCGTGGCCGGCGTCGCGGTCGAGGACGCCGACCGACTCGACGACCTGCTCGCGAGCGAGCGGCCCGACGTGCTGATCGACTTCACCGGCCCGGACTCGGCGGTCGCGTACGCCGAGGCCTGCGCGGGCGCCGGCGTCCCCCTCGTGACCGGGACGACCGGCTTCGCGGACGGACAGATAGAGGGCCTCCGCGCCGCGAGCGACGCGGTTCCGGTCCTCAAAGCGTCGAACTTCGCGCGCGGCGTCGCCGCGCTCCGCCGGGCCGTGCGCGAGGCGGCCGCGGCGCTGCCCGGCTACGACGTGGAACTGACCGAGACGCACCACAACGCGAAGCGCGACGCCCCCTCCGGCACCGCGGGGTCCATCCTCGACGACGTGGAGGAAGTCCGCGAAGACCTCGACGAGCGCGTCCACGGTCGCGAGGGCGACGCGCCGCGGAGCGCCGGCGAGATCGGCGTCCACGCCCGTCGAGCGGGCGACGTAACCGGCGAGCACGAGGTCCTCCTGGCGGGGAACCGCGAGACGCTCGAACTCACGCACCGCGCCGGCGACCGCGGGGTGTTCGCCGAGGGCGCGCTCGACGCCGCCGCGTGGCTCGCCGGCCGCGACGCCGGCTGGTACGGGTTCGCCGACGTGCTTGACGCGGGCGCTGCCGCCGACGGAGCCGCGAATGAATGACCTTCAGACATCCGGACATCGACGAGTAAATACCGCCACTCAGCCATACACCAGCCAATGAGCCTCGAATCCGACGTCGCCGATCTGTGGGACCGCTATCAGGACGGACTGACCGCCGCCGACGCGACCGACGACGACGCGGCCGTGATCGACGCGTTCCTCGCCGCGCTGGAGGCCGGCGAGGTGCGCGCCGCCGAGAAGACCGGCGACGACGTCACCTCGTGGGAGGCCAACGAGTGGGTCAAGCGAGGCATCCTGCTCAACTTCGGCCTGCGCGAGACCGAGCCGCGCCAGTACGGCGGCGTCACCTACCACGACGTGCTGCCGCTGCGCGACACGGCCGACCTCGCCGAGCGCGGCACGCGGAACACGCCCGACGGGACGGCGATCCGCCGCGGCGCGTACCTCGGCAGCGACTGTATCATGATGAGCCCCTCGTTCGTCAACATGGGCGCGTACGTCGGCGACGGCACCCTCGTCGACTCCTGTGACACCGTCGGCTCGTGCGCACAGCTCGGCGAGAACGTCAAGCTCGGGGCCAACACGCTGATCGGCGGGGTCCTCGAACCGGTCGAGGACGCCCCCGTCATCGTCGAGGACGGCGTCTCGCTCGGCGCGGGCTGCCGGGTCACGAGCGGGTTCCGCGTCGGCGAGAACTCCGTCGTCGGCGAGAACACGCTCCTGACGCCCCGCATCCCCGTCTACGACCTCGTCGAGGAGGACGTGATCTACGGTCACCTCCCGGCCGAGCGCCGCGCGTTCACCCGGATGGTGGAGTCGTCCGTCGGCGACCACGACCTCTTCGAGGGCGGCGCGTACAAGCCCGCCGTCGTCGCGACGCACGTCGAGGAGGAGACCCTAGAAGCGACGCGACGGGAGGACGCGCTCCGCGAATGAGCGACCGCGACGCGGGCGCGGAGGCGACGAGCGAACCCGCCGCCGACAACCCCTCGGTCCGCCGCGTGAGCGACTGGGACGCCAAGCGCCTGCGCGGCCTCGCGGCCGAGTATGAGACCCCGCTATACGTCCAGGACCTCGACCGCGTCCGCGAGAACTGCGAGCGGCTGCTCGGGGCGTTCCCCGACGCGGACGTGCGATACGCGGTCAAGGCGCACACCGGACGCGCCGTCCTGGAGGCGGTCCGCGACGCCGGCCTCGACGCCGAGTGCGCGTCGGCCGGCGAGGTCGACCGCGCGCTCGCGGCCGGCTTCGACGGCTCCCGGCTCCACTACACCGCGGTGAACCCGCCGGCCCGCGACCTCGACTACGTCGTCGGCGTCGCCGCGGCCGAGCCCGACCTCACCGTGACGGTCGGCGCGCTCGACACCCTCGACCGGCTGGCCGAGCGCGGCTACGACGGGCGGGTCTGCGTCCGCGTCAACCCCGGCGTCGGCGCGGGCCACCACGAGAAGGTGACCACCGGCGGCGCCGCGAAGTTCGGCGTCCCCTACGACCGCGCCGCGGAGGCGGCTCGGGAGGCGGCGGAGCGGTTCGACGTGGTCGGCGTCCACGCCCACGCCGGCTCCGGCATCGACCCCGAACAGCTGGACAGCCACCGCGAACTGGTCGCGCGGATGGGCGACCTAGCGCGGGAGCTGATCGACCCCGACGACGGCTCCGCCGACCCCCTCGATCTGGAGTACGTCGACGTCGGCGGCGGGTTCGGCGTCCCCTACGAGGAGGACGCGCCGCCGCTCGACCTGCCGGCGGTGGCCGCGGCCACTCGCGAGGCGGTCGCGCCCCTGCCCGCGAGCGTGGACCTCGCCGTCGAGCCCGGTCGGTACGTCGTCGCCGACGCCGGCGTCCTCCTGACGCGGGTGAACACGGTGAAGCCGACGCCGGACGAGACCGTCGTCGGCGTCGACGCCGGGATGACGGACCTGCTTCGCCCGGCGATGTACGACGCGTACCACCCGATCGCCAACCTCGGCGGCGGGCTGGAGCGCGACGGCAACGACTCGCCGGCCCCGGAAGACCGGGAGGCAACCCCTGTCACGGTCGCCGGACCTATCTGTGAGACCGGCGATACGCTCTGTAGGAACCGGGCGCTCGGCGACCCGACCCGCGGGGACCTCCTCGCCGTCGGCGTCGCGGGCGCCTACGGATACGAGATGGCGAGCCAATACAACTCACGGCCGCGACCCGCGGAGGTCGCGCTCGACGACGGAACCGCGACGGTCGCCCGGCGCCGCGAGACGCTCGGCGACCTGACGGCGGCCGAACGGGACGCGAACCGGCACCGAGCCGAGGGCACGGAGGGCGTCAGATGAACGCCCACGCCGTCCCGGTCGAGAAGTACCACGGCACGGGCAACGACTTCCTCGTCGTCGACGCGGACAACGCTAACGTCGGCGACCGCGGGGCGTTCGCGCGGACGCACTGCGACCGCGAGACGGGCGTCGACCGGGCCGACTTCGACGCCGGGTCGGCGGGCGACGCTCGGCGCGGCGCCGACGGCGTCCTCTTTTTGAGCATCGAGGAGCGGTTCGCGCCGACGCGCGTGGTGATGACGCTGGTCCAGCCCGACGGCTCCACCGCGACGATGTGCGGCAACGGCGCTCGGGTCGTCGCGCGGTGGGCGCACGACCGGACCGGAGACCGCGAGTTCATGATCGACACGCAGGCCGGGACGCGGCGCGCCACCGTGAACGCGGACGCGTCCGAGGCCACCATCGAGATGGGCGAGCCGACGTTCGGCCCGACCCGCGTCCCGGTCGCCCGCGAGGGCGCGGCCGCCGGGGAACCGCTGGTCGACGAGCGAGTCGAGGGACTGCGCGTCACCGCCGTGAACACGGGCGTTCCGCACGCCGTCGCGTTCGTCGACGGCGGCCGCGACGACGCCGACGGGATCGACGCGGTCGACCTCGACGCGGTCGACCTCGACGCGGTCGCGCCGCCGGTCCGCCACGCCGACGTCTTCCCCGAGGGCGCGAACGTGAACCTCGCCGCGGTCGTCGACGACGGGAGCGGGGAGGGACCTGCCGTCCTCGACCAGCGAACCTTCGAGCGCGGCGTCGAAGGCGAGACGCGCTCCTGTGGCACCGGCGCGGTCGCGGTCGTCGCGGTCGCCCGTCGGCTGGGACTGATCGAAGGCGAGTCCGCGGTGAGCCGGCCGCCGGGCGGCGAACTGTCGATCACCGTCCCCGACGAGGGTCACGCCACGCTGACCGGGCCGGTCGCCCACGAGTTCTCGGGGACGCTTCCGTTCGACCCCCGATGAGCGACGCCGCGTTCGACCCGGTCTCGTTCCTCGAGGACGCCGTTCGGATCCCCTCCCACGAGTCGGTCGACGAGATGCGCGAGCTCGTCGTGGAGACCCTCGACCGGTTCGGGGTCGAGACCGAGGTCGTCGAGGGCTGCGTGGTCGCCGAGAAGCGCTCCGACGCGCCCGGCCGCGGGCCGCATCTCGTGTTGAACACGCACCTCGACGCGGTGACGCCGCACGTCCCGTTCGAACGCGGGCCCGCCCGGGACGACGAGCGCGGCGGCGACTCCGCGTCGGTCGAGGCGGGCGAGACGGGGCGGCAGGCGGTCGTTCGCGGACGCGGCGCGTGCGACGCGAAGGGACCGCTCGCGGCGCTGCTGTCGGGCTTTCTGACGACCGACCCCGACCGCGGCCGGATCACGCTCGCGCTCACGCCCGACGAGGAGGCCCTCTCGCTCGGCGCGGCGGCGCTGACGGGGCAGCTTTCGGACACCGAGGACCGCCTCGACGGCGACCTGTTTCTGGTCGGCGAGCCGACCGGCCTCGACGCGTGTACCGCCGCGAAGGGACGGTTTCAGGCGACCGTCGAACTGTCCGGGACGGCCGCTCACGCCGCGGAGTTCGCGGGGGCGAACGCGGTGGCGGCCGCGGAGGACGCGCTCGCCGCGATCCGGACCTTCGACGACGACGCGACCGAACACCCGCAACTCGGCCCGCCGAAGCTCACCCCGACCGTGATCGGGGGCGGCGACGCGACGAACCAGGTGCCGGCCGACTGCGAGATAACGGTCGACCGCCGGAGCGTTCCGCCCGAGTCCGCCGCGGCGTTCCGGTCGGCGCTCGCGGCCGCGGTCAGCGAGTCGCTCGCGGCGGACCGCGGCGTCGACGTCGCGGTCGCGCTCACCGACCGCGAGTCGCCGTTCCTCGAGGCGTTCGCGACCGACCCGGACCACGAACTCGTGAGCGCGGTGGCCGCCGGCGCGCGGGACGCCGGCGAGGCGGTCGGCCTCCCGAGCGACCGAGGCGGCGACGTACGCCCGTTCGGCGCGGCGACCGAGGCGTCGTACTTCGCGCCGGCGCCGACGGTCGTGTTCGGTCCCGGCGACATCGCCGACGAGTCCGGCGCGGTCGCTCACGCCGAGCGCGAGTACGTCCGGGTGCGTGAGGTGGAGGCGGCCGCGACGGCCGTGGAACGCGCGGTCGCGGCGCTGCTCGGCGACGGCGACGTGGGCCTGTAAAGAGGCACGTGACGGCGGCGGCACCGACGCCGCCGCGAGTCAGAGCAGGAACGTCTCCTTCTCGTCGGCGAGGTCGACGAACTCGTCGGCGGCCTCGATCAGTTCGTCCGCGGCGGAGTTGCCGAACCCCATCGCCTCGACGCGGACCCCCTCGTGGCGGAGGTGCGAACAGAGCCGGGCGAAGTCGCCGTCGCCGGTACAGAGGACGACCGTGTCGACGTGGCTCGCGAGCGAGACGGCGTCGAGGCTCATCCCGAGGTCCCAGTCGGCCTTCTTCGAGCCGTCCGCGAACGTCTTGATCTCCTTGATCTTCGTCTCGAAGCCGATGTCGCGGAGCGCCTCGAAGAAGCTCTCCTCCTCCGGGGAGTCGGCGCGGATCACGTACGCGATGGCGCGGACGAGCGACCGGTCCGCGACGGCCGACTCCAGCAGGCCGGAGTAGTCGATGTTCCGCGAGTAGACGCTCTGTGCGGAGTGGTACAGGTTCTGTGAGTCCGCCAGCACCGCGACGCGCTGATCCGGATGGATCTCGTTCATGCGTCCCCGTTCACCCCCGACCGTTAGGGGCTTTGGGATCGGCGCGACCGCCGTCCGCCGGGCCCTCAGCGACCACCATGGTTTATGTCCGGCGGTGGTGACCCTGGCCCATGGACGAAAAGCGGTTCGTCGTCGCCCTCTTCGGCCTCGCGGTCGCGGTCGTCGCCGGCTTCGTGGCCTTTCGGTTCGTCGCCCCGCTCACCGTCGCCGTCTTCCTCTACTACTCCACGCGGCGGTTCTACCACCGGCTCGAACGCTTCCGGCTGCCGACCAGGGTCCGCGCGGTGGTGTCGCTGTCCGTCATCGGCATCCCCCTCATCGGCCTCGTGAGCTACACGTTGGTGCTGCTGGTCTTAGAGGCGCGGCGGTTCATCGAGACGTACCCGGTGGCCGACACCATCGGCGCCGAGAACTCGGTCATCGGCGATCTCGCGGCGCTGTCGAACCCGACGATGGACGAGCTGCTCGCGGCGTACCGCTCCGGCCAGTTCGACCCGCTCATCGACCTCGTCTCCGAGCAGGCGTCGCTGCTGGCGAGTACGGCGTCCGGACTCGCCCTGAACCTGCTCATCACCATCGTCGTCACGTACTACCTGCTCATCGACGGGTCGAAGTTCCACGACTGGCTGCTCACCTTCGACGACGACGCGATCGTCCGCGAGTACCTCGAAACGGCGGACGACGAGCTTGAAGCCGTCCTGTACGGCAACCTGCTCAACGTCATCGCCATCTCGATCATCGCCGTCGTCACGTACCTCGCGTACAACGTGGTCGCGCCCGCCGCGGTCGAGATCCCGTACCCGACGCTCGCCGGCGCGCTCACCGGCGTCGCCAGCCTGATCCCCGTGATCGGGATGAAGATCGTCTACATTCCGCTGGTGGCGGCGATGTCGATACCGATCGCGCTCGACGGCGAACTCGGACTGCTCGCGTACGTCGCCGGGTTCCTCGTCGTCACGGTCGTGGTCGTCGACACCATCCCCGACATCGTCCTCCGCCCGTACTTCAGCGGCGAGACGACGCACGTCGGGCTCCTCATGCTCGCGTACATCTTCGGCCCGGTCGTGTTCGGGTTCCACGGCCTCTTCCTCGCGCCGATCATCCTCGTGTTGGCGCTGACGTTCGCCGACACCGCGCTGTTGCGCCTCCTCGGCGTGGAGCCGGACCCGGGCCCCGAAATCCCCGACGGCCAACGCCGGCTCGAAGAGTTCTGAGCCGGTCCCCGGTCGCCCCTGTTCGCGGCGAGCCGAAGTCATATATCCCCGCTCGACGACCGGGGCACGTATGCGACTACACGTGATCGGCCTCGGGGGGGCCGGGGGGCGGATCGCCGACCGACTCGCGGCCGACCACGACGGCGACCCGTTCCTCGCGGGCGTCAACGGCTTCGACACCGACATGGACGCGCTGAGCGCGCTGAACGCGCTCGGCGAGGAGCGCCGGTACCGGTTCGGCGACGCCGCGGGCGGCGACGGACTCGGCGGGGACCTCCACGCCGGGCGCCGCCTCGGCGACGCGCACGCGAGCGAACTCGGCAGGGAGATGGACGACCAGCGGCCCTCGACCGCGGAGGCGTTCCTGATAATCACTGGCCTCGGCGGCGCGGCCGGCGCGGGCGCGGCGCCGGCGCTCGCCGAGGAGCTCTCCCGGCTCTACGACACGCCCGTGTACGCCTTCGGTCTTCTCCCCACGGCGAGCGAGACCGAAGAGGAGGACGACGACCCGAGATCGGCGGCCTCCGGGGGGTCCGCGGGGTCCCCGAGCGAGGCCGCCACGGAGACGCCGCACCGCCCGCTGGCCGAGCGGAACGCCGCGCGGACCCTCGAGGCGCTCTCCGAGGGCTGTGCGGCGGTCTTCCCGTTCGACAACGCGGCGTGGCTCCGACCCGGCGAGACGCTCGGCGGGGCCCGGGACCGACTCAACGGGATCGCCGCCGACCGGATCGCGGCGCTGTTCGGCGCC
Source organism: Halorubrum ejinorense (assembly GCF_055389685.1). NCBI lineage: Archaea > Methanobacteriati > Methanobacteriota > Halobacteria > Halobacteriales > Haloferacaceae > Halorubrum > Halorubrum ejinorense. The sequence continues at coordinate 2,795,561 of NZ_AP043777.1, read as the reverse complement.
GGCGAGGCGCCCGAGGGGACGGCGACGCCACAGCAGGTGCTCGACGCGAGCGACGTGGCTCGGGCGGTGGGGAGCGACGGCGAGGTCGCGGCGATCGGCCACGCGACCCAGCCGGTCGATTCGCCCGAGCAGGGGTCGCGGTTCGGGCTCGGGCTGTTCGGCTCCTCCGAACCGGCCGAGGTCGACATCGGCGCCGCGGTGTCGGCCATCGAGACGGTCATCCGGAAGGCGGCCCGCGGCAAGAACACGGTCGAAGTCCCCGGGGGGCGGGCCGACCGAACCCTGCTGATCGTCGGCGGGCCGCCGGAGTGGCTCAACCGAGAGGCGATCGCAGACGGGCGGCGGTGGCTCGCCGAGGAGACCGGCTCGGACGCGATACTGAGCGGCGACGCGCCGGTCCCCGACGGCGACGCCGTCTCCGCTGTCGTCGTCCGGTCGGGCGTCGACGAGCCCGAGCGAATCCGCGAGATCCGCGAGACGATCCGGTGACGCCGACTCGAACGACCGGGGGTACCGCGGTCGATCGACCCGAACCGGTTAACCGCGTGGCGCGCCCAGTGACCCCGTGACGACGCAGGCAGACCTCGGGATCGACGTCGACGTTCGCGACGCCGCGGCCGTCGCGGAGCGCCGCGACGACCTCGTCGCCGCAGTCCGGGACCACGCCGGGCGGATCGCCTACCAGCTGGCGCTGCTTCAGGGGGGCGACTACGGGCGGGAGACGCTCTCGACCCCCGGCGGCGAGTGGACCGTAAAACACGAGGCGGGCGAACTGGAGTTCCTCCTGTTCTCGCCGAAATCGGGGTCCGACACGTACGTCGTCTCGACGAAACAGCCGCCGGAGCCCGCCGCGCTGGCGACCGCGCTCGACGACTACGCGGCGTTCGTGGCGGCGTGGAACGACTACGTCGCCTCCCTGTCCGGCGTCCTCGACGACGTGAGCGCGGAGTTCCCCGAGCCGACGACCACCGACGGCGTGGTGGCGGAGCGCGACCGGGTCCTCGACGCGATACGCGACACCTGTGCGATCATCGCGGGCGAAGTCCACCGGTACGAGAGCGACGACTACGGGACGTTCACCGCCCGCGTCGACGGCGACCGCTGGGAGCTGAAGTACGACGAGGGCACGGTCTCGTACCTCCGGATCGGCGGCTCCAGCGGCCTCTACCTCCTGTCGCAGTACGGGGCGCCCTCGGCGGCCGACGTGCGGGCGCACGCGGAGGGGTTCCGCGGGTTCGTCGGGGCGTACAACGAGTTCGTCGACGAGCTCGAAGCCGACCTCCGAAACGTCTCGCTCTGACACACCGGTTCGGTCCGTTCGCCCCCGGGTTCGCAGACGCACGACCGATCGATCCGCGTTCGTGGATATTTCTTTCGCACATTGGCAATACTTATTCACTACCGTACAGTACCGACTCGCACATGTCGATCACCCTGCCGGGGCCGACGCTCGGCGTCGTCGGCGGCGGACAGCTGGCCCGAATGCTGGCCGAGGCCGCCGCGCCGCTCGGCGTCGACCTCGTCGTCTTGGATCCGACGCCCGACTGTCCGGCGGCGCCCGTCGTCAGCGACCAGATCGTCGCCGACTTCGACGACGCGGCGGCCGTCGACGAGCTCGCGCGCCGCGTCGACGCCGTGACCTTCGAGATCGAACTCGCCGACCCGGACGTGCTCGCGGCCGCCGGCGACGACCACGGCGTGCCGGTCCACCCCGCTCCGGGCACGCTCGAGACGATTCAGGACAAGCTGGTCCAGAAGGAGGCGCTCGCGGACGCCGGAATCCCCGTCCCCGAGTTCGTCGCGGTCGCGACCGCCGAGGGGCTCGAACGCGTCGTCGAGGAGTTCGGCGGCGTCATGCTGAAGGCGCGGGAGGGCGGGTACGACGGCCGCGGGAACGTCCCGGTCGAGGCCCCCGCCGACGCGGCCGACGCGCTCGCCGAGATCGGCGGCGCCGCGATGGCCGAGGAGTTCCTCGACTTCGAGCGCGAGATCGCCGTGATGGGGCTGAAGGGCGCCGACGGCGAGACGCGGACCTACCCCGTCACGGAGACGGTCCACCGCGAGGAGATCCTCCGCGAGAGCGTCGCCCCCGCCCGCGCGAGCGACGAGATCGTCGACGAGGCGCAGTCGGTCGCCCGCGACGTGCTCGACGTGCTCGACGGCCGCGGCGTCTTCGGGATCGAACTGTTCGAGACGCGCGAGGGCGACGTGCTGGTCAACGAGATCGCGCCGCGCCCCCACAACTCCGGCCACTGGACGATCGAGGGCGCGCGTACCTCGCAGTTCGAGAACCACGTCCGCGCGGTCCTCGGCTGGCCGCTCGGCCCCGCCGACCTCGTCGCGCCCGCCGTCACCGCGAACGTGCTCGGCGACGTGGACGAGACCGAACCGGCCACGCTCCGGAACGTCGAGACGGTCCTCGGCGCACCCGACGCCGACCTCCACTGGTACGGCAAAGACGACGTCTACCCGCTTCGGAAGATGGGCCACCTGACAGCGACGGACGCCGACGCGGACCCGGACGCGGTCTCGCTCGACGAGCGCGCCGCGCTGCTCGACCGGGCGCGGGAACTGCGAGACGGGCTGACGTTCCGTGACGAGTAGGCGACGACTCGTCACGCCGCGGTGGCCGCCCGGACCCGGAACCGCTCCGGAACCGCTCCGGCGGCACGCGGACTCCGTGCGGGCGGTCGCCGCATCCGGGAGTTCCTTGTAGCCGTCCGCCGAACCACCGACCATGACCACGGTGGACGACCTGATCGAGCGGCTCGAAGCGGAGGCCGACGCGGACGCCGACCCGGCGACTACCCCGGACGTGGGGATCATCATGGGCTCGGACTCGGACCTCCCCGTCATGGAGGACGCCTACGCGGCGCTCGACGACCTCGGGTTCGCGGAGCAGACCGACTTCGACGAGGCGCCGGACGCGCGGTTCACCTACGAGAGCTACGTCGTCTCGGCACACCGGACGCCGGAGCTCATGTACGCGTACGGGGGGACGGCGACGGACCGCGGGCTCGATGTCATCATCGCGGGTGCGGGCGGGAAGTCGGCGGACCTGCCGAACATGACCGCGTCGATCGCGTATCCGGTGCCCGTGATCGGGGTGCCCGTTCAGGAGAAGTCGGTCGACTCGGTGATCGGGATGCCGACGGGCGCGCCGATCGTCGCCGTCGACGCCGGGAAGTCGTACAACGCCGCCCTGTCGGCGGCGCAGGTTCTCGCTCGCGAACACGAAACCGTCGCGGAGCGGCTGGTCGACCTCCACGATGACCAGAAGGCGGGGGTCGCGGACGACTCGGCGGCGCTTCACGACCTCGGTCTCGATGGGTTCCGTAACCGGTAACGGAACGTGTTCGGTCCCACTTCTGTCCGCGGCCACCGCCGTACTTCGGTTTTTCCCCGCTAACGGCCGATACCGGCCCGCACGCCCGTGGACGCACAAGACTCAACGCTTATGAGGGGGCGGTCCAAACCCCAGCACGTTACGGAGACCTATATGAGCGATTGGATAGCGATTGGCGCCTTGGCGGTCGTCGGCCTGCTCATCCCGATAGCGATGATGACAGTGTCGGCGCTGCTCCGTCCGAGCGTGCCTGAGACCGGCAAAAGTACCACCTACGAGTCCGGCGAGACCCCGACGGGCGGGACGCGGATCCGGTTCAACATCCAGTACTACATGGTCGCGCTGTTGTTCGTCGTGTTCGACATCGAGACCGTGTTGCTGTTCCCGTGGGCGGCCATCTACCGCCCGGCCATCGAGGCCGGCGTCCCGATGACCGCCTTGTTGTGGCCGATGTTGGCGTTCGTCGGAGTCCTCGCGGTCGGACTCGTCTGGGCGTGGCGGTCGGGGGCGATCAGCTGGGCCCGCAGTCCGCGCGCGACCAGCAGAAAGACGACGGAGGACATCAACTAATGAGCAGCGATCAACCATTTATCACCGACGAATCGCAAGTCGTAACCGAAACCCGCGACGCGCGGATGACCGGGCAGGGAGACCGGTTCAACTCCCGCCTCCGTGAGGCGTTCGGCTCCTCGCCGTTCATCCTCACCAAGTTCGACAAGTTCCTGAACTGGTGTCGCGGCTCCTCGATGTTCATGCTGCAGTTCGGTATCGCCTGCTGTAGCATCGAAATGATGCACACCTACGCGGTGAAACACGACCTCGACCGCTTCGGGTCGGGCGTCCCCCGCGCGTCGCCGCGGCAGGCCGACGTGATGATCGTCCCCGGGACGATCGTCTCGAAGTTCGCGCCGCGGATGAAGCGCGTGTACGACCAGATGCCCGAGCCGAAGTTCGTCGTCGGCATGGGCTCGTGTACCATCTCCGGCGGCCCGTTCCAGGAGGGGTACAACGTGATCAAAGGCGCCGAGGAGGTCATCCCGATCGACATCCACGTCCCCGGCTGCCCGCCCCGTCCCGAGGCGCTCGTCTACGGCGTCGTGAAGCTGCAAGAGCGCGTCGCCAACGGCGAGGCGGCGCCCGTCACGGTCAAGCCGTACGAGCTGGAGGAGTTCTCGGACCTCGAACGCGACGAGCTCGTCGACAAACTGACCGACCAGATCGACGACGACGAACTCGTCATGCGGTACAACTTCGCTGATTCGCCATGAGCCTCGAACGACCAGACCCCGTCGACGACGCGGCCGTCGAGCGCACCCCCGACGAGCTGGAGGCGCTGCTCGGCGACCTCGTCGTCGACCGCGACGACCATCTGAACGCGCCCGGCTTCGTGATCCGGCCGGACACCGTTCAGGAAACGCTCTCGACTCTGAAGGAGCAGGCGGGGTACGACCACCTCTCCGTCGTCTCCGCGCAGGAATACGAGAACCGCTACGAGTCGATCTACCACCTGAAGAAGTACGACGACCCGACGCAGGAGGTCAGCATCGTCGTCCCCGCCGACAAGGACGACCCCGTCTCCGAATCGGCGGAGCCCGTCTTCCGGACGGCCGACTGGCACGAGCGTGAGGCGTACGACCTCATCGGCATCGACTACGAGGGCCACCCCGACATGCGTCGGATCCTCCTGCCCGAGACCTGGCAGGGGCACCCGCTGTCGATGGACTACGACAAGGACCGGCCCCAGATCGCGACGCTGCCGGAGCACGCGAACCCGCTTCAGGACCATCACAAAGACTCCGAGTCCGACACGATGTTCCTCAACATCGGGCCGCACCACCCGGCGACGCACGGCGTCCTCCACCTGAAGACGACGCTCGACGGCGAGCAGGTCATGGACGTCGAGCCCGACATCGGCTACCTCCACCGGAGCGAGGAGCAGATGGCCCAGTCCGGAACGTACCGCCACCAGATCATGCCGTACCCGGACCGCTGGGACTACATCTCGGCGGGCCTGCTCAACGAGTGGGCGTACGCCCGCGCGGCCGAGGACCTCGCGGACATCGAGGTGCCCGAGTACGCGCAGGTCATCCGGACGATGGGGGCGGAGATGTGCCGGATCGCCGCGCACATGCTCGCGCTCGCGACGTTCGCGCTCGACGTGAACGGCGACTTCACGGCGACGTTCATGTACGCCATCAACGACCGCGAGCGCGTTCAGGACCTTCTCGAGGACCTGACCGGCCAGCGGCTGATGTTCAACTACTTCCGGCTCGGGGGGGTCGTCTGGGACCTGCCGAAGCCGCGCGAGGAGTTCTTCTCGAAGACCCGGGACTTCCTTGACCAGCTCCCGGAGTCCATCGAGGAGTACCACAACCTGATCACCTCGAACGAGATCTTCCAGATGCGGACGATCAACACCGGCATCCTCCCGGAAGACATCGCGAAGAACTACGGCGCCACCGGCCCCGTCGCCCGCGGGTCGGGAATCGACTACGACCTGCGCCGCGACGACCCGTACGGGTACTACGACGAACTCGACTGGGACGTCGTCACCGAGGACGGCGGCGACAACTTCAGCCGGCTGCTCGTGCGGATGCGCGAGGTCGAGGAGTCCGCGAAGATCATCGAGCAGTGCGTCGACCTGCTCGAAGACTGGCCCGAAGACGAGCGGAACATTCAGGCCAACGTCCCCCGCACGCTGCGCCCGGACGACGACACGGAGATCTACCGCGCCGTCGAGGGCGCCAAGGGCGAACTCGGCATCTACATCCGCGCCGACGGGACGGACAAGCCCGCTCGGTTCAAGATCCGATCGCCGTGCTTCTCGAACCTCCAGACGCTCCCGGAGATGGCGAACGGGGAGTACATCCCCGACGTCATCGCCGCCCTCGGTAGCCTCGACATCGTTCTCGGGGAGGTGGACCGCTGATGGGCGCGGCGCCCGCACAGCTGTTCCCCGAGTTCATCGTCGACACGCTCGGGCTCGATAGCGTCATCGGCGAGGTCGCGGCGTCGCTCGTCGCGGCCTTCGTCGTCGGGAACATCATCCTCGCGTTCACGGGCGTCGCGGGCCCGTGGGCCAAACGGAAGATCACGGCCGCGTTCACCGACCGCATCGCGGTCGATCGGATCGGTCCCTACGGCCTGCTCATCATCCCGGCGGCCGCGGTGCAGCTGCTCGCGAAGGAGCTCATCATCCCGGAGGGCGTCGACCGCCCCTCGTGGGACATCGCGCCCATTCTGCTGCCCGCGTCCGCGCTGCTCGGCTTCTCCGTCATCCCGATGGGGCAGCTCGGGCCGATCAACCTCCAGCTCGCGGACCCCGAGGTCGGGTTCGCGCTGGTGTTCGCGTTCGCGTCGATCGCGTCGGTCTCGCTGGTGATGGCGGGGTACGCGTCGAACAACAAGTACTCGCTGCTCGGCGGGCTCCGCGCCGTCGCGCAGAACCTGGCGTACGAGATCCCGCTCATCGTCACGGGGATGTCGGTCGTGATCTTCTCCGGCACGCTCCAGATGAGCGGCATCGTCGGCGCGCAGACGGAGACGCTCGTGTCGATAGGCGGCATCGCCATCCCGTCGTGGTACGCGTTCGTGAACCCGTTCGCGTTCGTGCTGTTCCTCACGGCGAACATGGCGGAGATCGGACGGAACCCGTTCGACATCCCCGAGGCGCCGACGGAGATCGTCGCGGGGTACCAGACGGAGTACTCCTCGGCGTACTTCGTCCTCTTTTACCTCGGCGAGTTCGTCCACATCTTCCTCGGCGGGGCCATCCTCGCCGTGACGTTCCTCGGCGGCGCCTCCGGGCCCGGCCCGGAGAGCATCGGCTTCATCTGGTTCGTGGTGAAGATCTGGGGCTTCTTCCTGTTCACGCAGTGGGCCCGCGCGGCGCTGCCGCGCGTCCGCATCGACCAGCTGATCGAGATCGGCTGGAAAGGAATGCTCGTGCTGTCGTTCGCGAACCTGGTGCTCACGGCCGTAATCGTGGGGGTGATCGCGTAATATGATCGGACTCATGAAATCCATGGCGACGACGATGAAACACGCGCTGGACGGGACGACGTTCACGGTGGAATACCCGGAGGACGCGCCCGAAGTGAGCCCGCGGTTCCGCGGGGTCCACAAGTTCAGCCAGGAGCGGTGTATCTGGTGCCGCCAGTGCGAGAACGTCTGTCCCAACGACACGATTCAGATCGTTCAAGACGACCAGCGCAACGGCGAGCAGTACAACCTCCACATCGGGCAGTGTATCTACTGCCGGCTCTGTGAGGAGGTCTGTCCCGTCGACGCCATCCTGCTGACGCAGAACTTCGAGTTCACCGCGGACACGAAAGACGACTTCGTGTTCAACAAAGAACAGCTCAAGAACGTCCCGTGGTACAAGGGAATCGATCCGCTGGAGTCCCGGAACCCCGATCGCGGCGCGTGGATCGGGGAGGGCGACGGCGAGATCGACTACCAGTAACGGGCTCGTCTCGAAATCTTCAAAGGGGTTCTCATAGGAGACACACACAATGGTTTACGCTACCATCGCGTTTGGGCTGTTCGCCGCGGTTACGCTGGCGTTCGCCCTCGGGGTCGTCCTCGCGCGCGACGTGTTCCACGCCGCGCTGCTTCTGGGCGGAGCCCTCACGAGCGTCGCGGTGCACTACGTGATGCTGCGGGCGGAGTTCATCGCCGCCATGCAGATCCTCGTCTACGTGGGCGGGGTTCTCATCTTGGTCACGTTCGCCGTGATGCTCACGCGATCGGATTCTGAAACGGAGGTGAGTCGCGCGTGAGCAACGACGAGAGCCGCGGGTCGCGAATCGCGCCCGCGATCGCCGTCGGCGCCCTGTTCGCTCTGATCGCCGCAACGGTCAACGCGGCGGCGTTCGAAGCCGCGCCCGCCGGGTTCCCGGCGGACGCCTCGGTCGTCCACAACATCGGGTACGCGCTGTTCGACCTGGGCGCGTACGACGTCGCGACGATCCCCGCCGAAGGGTTCCTCGCGGCGTTCCTGATCGCCGCCGTCGCGCTCGACGTCGCGGTCGACGGGGCCGTCTACCTCGCGAAGCGCGAGGAGGACGGGTCCATCGTCTCCGCGGTCGGGCAGGCGCTTACCGACGGTGGCCGCGACGGAGGTGACGGCCGATGACCGCCGTCGCCGGTTCGATCCCGCCGTCGTGGTACCTGCTGTTGGCGGCGGGCATCTTCTGTATCGGACTGTTCGGCGTGCTCACGCGACGGAGCGCCCTGTACTTCCTCATGAGCGTCGAGCTCATGATGAACGCGGCCAACATCAACTTCGTCGCGTTCGCGCTGTACTACGGTGACCTCACGGGGCAGGTGTTCGCGCTGTTCGTCATCGCGCTCGCCGCCGCCGAGGTCGCCATCGGCATCGGCATCATACTCGTGTTATACCGCAACTTCGGCACGACAGACGTGACTGTTCCCGCGGAGATGAGGTGGTAAGATGGTGAACGCATTCGCATACGTTCCGGCGATAGTTCTCCTCCCGTTCTTCTCGTTCCTGATCGCGCTCGGCGCGGGCAGGTACCTCCCGAAGGGCGGTGCCTTCGGCGGCATCGCGGCGACGGCGGGGTCGTTCCTGCTGTCGATCTGGGTCGCGGTGACCGTCGCGGGCGGGAACGCGTACAACGAAACGCTGTACTACTGGGCGGGCGAGGGCGGCGCGGGTATCGGTCCGACGAACGTCGAACTCTCGTTCGGCGTCCTGATCGACCCGCTGTCGGCGCTAATGTTAGTCATCGTGACGCTCGTCGCGCTGCTCGTCCACGTGTTCTCGCTCGGGTACATGAACGACGAGGGCGAGACCGGGCTGCCGCGGTACTACGCCGGACTCGGCCTCTTCACGGCGTCGATGCTCGGCTTCGTCGTCGCCGACAACCTGCTGATGGCGTTCATGTTCTTCGAGCTGGTCGGTCTCTGTTCGTACCTGCTCATCGGCTTCCACTTCCGGGAGCCCGGTCCCCCGTCGGCCGCGAAGAAGGCGTTCCTCGTCACCCGCTTCGGTGACTACTTCTTCCTCGTCGGCGTCGTCGCGGTGTTCGCGACGTTCGGCACCGCGGCGTTCGCGGGCGCCGAGTCGTTCCCGGCGCTCGCGGAGGCCGCGCTCGCGGGCGAACAGGCCGTGTGGACGCCGTTCGGACTCGACGTCATGACGTGGTTCACCGTCGTCGGCCTGCTCGTTCTGGGCGGCGTCGTCGGGAAGTCGGCGCAGTTCCCGCTCCACACGTGGCTCCCGGACGCGATGGAGGGCCCGACGCCCGTCTCCGCGCTGATCCACGCCGCGACGATGGTGGCGGCTGGCGTCTACCTCGTCGCGCGGATGTACGGCTTCTACGCGCTCACGCCGACGACGCTCGCGGTCATCGCCTTCATCGGCGGCTTCACCGCGCTGTTCGCGGCGACGATGGGGCTCGTGAAGGACGAACTGAAGCAGGTGCTCGCGTACTCGACCATCTCGCAGTACGGGTACATGATGCTCGCGCTCGGTTCGGGCGGGTACGTGGCCGCGGTCTTCCACCTGACGACGCACGCGTTCTTCAAGGCCCTCCTGTTCCTCGGCGCCGGTTCGGTCATCATCGCGATGCACCACAACGAGGACATGTGGGACATGGGCGGGCTGCGGTCGAAGATGCCCGTCACCTACTACACGTTCCTCGCCGGATCGCTGGCGCTCGCGGGAATCTTCCCGTTCGCCGGCTTCTGGTCGAAAGACGAGATCCTCTACGAGGCGCTCGTCCACGCCCCCGGCGAGCCGCTCCTGTTCGGGGCCTACCTGATGGGGCTGCTCGCGGTGCCGGTCACGGCCTTCTACACCTTCCGCATGGTGTTCCTGACCTTCCACGGCGAGCCACGGAGCGAGACCGCTCGCGACCCGGAACCCGTTCGCTGGAACGTCAAGGGGCCGCTGACGGTCCTCGGGTCGCTCGCGGTCGTCACCGGCTTCATCAACATGGTGCCGGTCCAGAAGGTGCTCGGCCTGGAGGGAATCGACCTGCTCCACCGCTGGCTCGACAACGAGTGGGGCGGCATCGACGGGCTCTCCTCGCACCACTACGGCGACATCGGACCGTACAGCAGCCAGTACGTCGTTGGCGGTGAGGTCGGTACGGTCCTCGCCGGCGCGGCCGTGTCGCTCGGCCTCGCGCTGCTCGGTCTCGGACTCGCCTGGCGGCTCTATAACGTCCCCTCCCCGACGGAACACACCGCCAAGCTCGGCGGCATCAAAGACGTGCTGTACAACAACTACTACCTCGACGAACTACAGGTCTGGCTCGCGTATCGGACGGAAGACATCGCGGGCGTCGCGAACACCTTCGATCAGGGGATCATCGACGGCGCCGTCGACGGCGTCTCGTCGGTGAGCCTGACCGGTGGCGGCCGGATCCGGAAGCTCCAGTCGGGGGTCGTCTCGCAGTACGCCGCGCTGCTCACCTTCGGACTCGTCGCGCTGTTGCTCGTGCTCGGCGCGACCGGGGGGTGGTTCCTGTGATACTCGAAGCGCTCATGGCGGCCGCGTTCGTCGGCGCGCTGACGGTGTTCCTCGCGCCCGACGAGTGGGCGGGACGGCTGGCGTTCGCGATCAGCCTCGTCCCGTTCGTCGGGAGCCTCTACCTGTGGTCCGGCTTCGAGGCCGGCGGTAACGCGCTCACCGGCGGCGATATCGCGTACACGACGCAGATCGAGTGGCTCGAGGTCGGCGGTCGCAGCGTCTCGTGGTTCGTGGGACTCGACGGGATCAGCCTCCCGCTTTTCGTGCTCACGACGTTCCTCGTGCCGCTGGCGATCGTCAGCGCGTGGACGCCCATCGACAGCCGGCAGAGCCAGTTCTACGGGCTCATGCTGTTCATGGAGGCGAACCTGCTGGGCGTGTTCACCGCGCTCGACTTCTTCCTCTGGTTCGTCTTCTGGGAGGCCGTGCTGGTGCCGATGTACTTCCTCATCGGCGTCTGGGGCGGTAACGACCGCAAGTACGCCGCGATCAAGTTCTTCGTATACACGAACGCGGCGTCGCTTCTGATGTTCATCGGCTTCATGAGCCTCGTGTTCGCGCTCGGCGACTCGGTGTCGTCGTTCGCCCTGCCCGAGATCGCGCAGGCGATCGCCGCGGGCGGGCTCGACACCTGGTTCGGTATCCCGCCGGACCGGATCGCGATGGTCGCGTTCCTCGCGATGTTCCTCGGGTTCGCGGTGAAGGTCCCGATCGTTCCGTTCCACACGTGGCTGCCGGACGCCCACGTTCAGGCCCCGACGCCCGCGTCGGTGCTCCTTGCCGGCGTCCTCCTGAAGATGGGGACGTACGCCCTGCTCCGATTCAACTTCACGATGCTGCCGAACCAGGCGTCCGCGCTCGCGATCCCGATCGCGGCCATCGCCGTCATCAGCGTCATCTACGGCGCGATCCTGGCCTTGGGACAGAGCGACCTCAAGCGGATCGTGGCGTACTCGTCGGTCTCGTCGATGGGGTACGTCATCCTCGGACTCATCGCGTTCACCGAGTACGGGGTCGGCGGCGCGACCTTCCAGATGGTCGCGCACGGCCTCATCTCCGGGCTGATGTTCATGGCGGTCGGCGTCATCTACAACACGACCCACACGCGGGAGGTCGACGAGATGGCCGGCATGGCCGACCGGATGCCGGTCACCGTCGGTATCCTCGTCGCCGGCGCCTTCGGCTACATGGGGCTGCCGCTGATGGCCGGCTTCGCCGGCGAGTTCTTCATCTTCGTGGGCTCGCTGTCCGCGCCGGCGCTCCCGTACGCGCCGGTGTTCACGGCGCTCGCCATGTTCGGTATCGTCATCGTCGCCGGCTACCTACTGTCGGCGATGCAGAGCACGCTGTTCGGGCCCTTCGAGCTCGACACCGACTACGAGGTCGGGCCAGCGCCGTTCCACGATGTCGCCCCGCTCGCGGTGCTTCTGGTGGCGATCATCGTCCTCGGCGTCGCGCCCGACATCTTCTTCGAGATGATCCGTGACGCTGCCGTTCCCGTCGTCGAGGGGGTGACGATCGATGGTTAACGGTCTGCCGGCCGTGACCGCCCTGCTGCCGGCGCTGCTGCTGGCGGCGACCGGTCTCGTCTTGCTGTTGGTCGACACGGTTCGCCCGGACGCTCGGTCGAACACGTCGATGGCGGTCGTGGGGGCGCTCGGTTCGCTCGTCGCGCTCGCGGCCACCGTCTGGCTCACCGCGACCGGCGTGGGGAGCGCGGACGCCGGCGCGGTCTACCTGTTCGCGGACGCGGTGAAGGTCGACACCATGGCGTTGTTCTTCACCGCCATCTTCGCGTCGGTGACCGCGCTGGTCCTCGTCGCCGCGCACGACTACTTCGACGACCACGCCAACCCGGCGGCGTTCTACTCGCTGGTGACGTTCGCCGCGACGGGGATGGCGCTGCTCGCGGTCGCGAACTCGCTCGCGGTCGTGTTCGTCGCCCTGGAGATGGTGTCGCTGCCGTCGTACGTGCTCGTCGCGTACCTCAAACAGGACCGCGGGAGCGTCGAGGCGGGGATGAAGTACTTCCTCGTCGGCGCGCTTTCGTCGGCCATCTTCCTGTTCGGCATCTCGCTCGTCTACGCCGCGACCGGGTCGCTGATACTCGCCGACATCGCGTCGGCCTCCATCGAGGGGCTCGCCGGCGTGCTCGGTATCGGCGTCGTGATGATGATCGGCGGCGTCGCGTTCAAGACGGCCTCCGTCCCGTTCCACTTCTGGGCGCCGGAGGCGTACGAGGGCGCGCCCGCACCCGTGAGCGCGTTCCTCTCGTCGGCCTCGAAGGCGGCCGGGTTCGTCGTCGCGTTCCGCGTGTTCACCGAGGCGTTCCCGGTGGGCACGTCGCTCGGCGCCGGCATCGACTGGGTGCTCGCCTTCGGCGTCCTCGCAGCCGTGACGATGACGCTCGGTAACTTCGCGGCCGCGGTCCAAGAGGAGGTCAAGCGGATGCTCGCGTACTCCTCTATCGGCCACGCGGGCTACGCGCTCATCGGCGTCGCCGCGCTCACGGTCGACGGGCCCGCCAACGGCACCGTCATGGGCGCGGCGATGGCGCACCTGCTCGTCTACGGGTTCATGAACACCGGCGCGTTCCTCTTCGTCGCGATGGCGGAGAAGTGGGGCGTCGGTCGCACCTTCGAGGACTACGCCGGACTCTGGCGGCGCGCGCCGGTCGCCTCCGTGGCGATGGCCGTGTTCATGTTCTCGCTGGCCGGGCTGCCGCCCTTCGCCGGGTTCTTCTCGAAGTACTTCCTGTTCCAGGCGGCCATCGACAACGGCGTCGTGTGGCTGGCCGGACTCGGCGCGGTCAACAGCGTCGTCTCGCTGTACTACTACAGCCGGGTCGTGAAGGCGCTGTTCTTAGACGACCCCGCGTCGCCGAGCGCGCTCGACGCGATCGACGTGCGCCCGACGGCGCTGTACGCCGCGGTCGTCTTCGCGGCGGTCGTGACGGTGCTGCTCCTGCCCGGCTTCGGTCCGGTCATCGAGACCGCCGAGGCGGCGGCCTCAGCGCTGTTCTGACCGGGCACCGCGTCCGGTCGTTTCGAGTCCGTTCTCACTCCGTCCGCGCTCGCGGCGGGCACTCTGTGCGTTTTGCTCGCCGAGCCGCCCGCCGGCGACCACAGATACTCCTTCGTGCGGCCCGTCCGTTCGTTGTGTCCCGGACGCACACCTACCGGTGTCTGAACTGCTTGGATCACGCCGTCACCCGGTCGTTCGACACGTCACACCTGTCGCGGACCTGCCCGGAGTGCGGATCGTTCGAGCGCTTCGCCAACGAGGCGGTGATCGATCGGTTCGAGACGCTGGACGCGTCCCCGCCGGCGGCGCTCGACTGGGAGCGACTGGAGCGCCGCGAGAAGCTGATCGTCGCGGAACGGCTCGCGCGGACCGACAAGACGCTGGACGACTTCGACGTGGTCGTCGACGAGATAGACGACGCTGACAAAACGGACGACGCTACGGCGAGCGACGACGCTACGGCGAGCGACGACGCTACGGCGAGCGACGACGCTGCCGCGAGCGACGACGCGGAGACCGTCGACGGGGAGCGGGCCGACGGGGCCGACGCGACCGGCGCGTAGCTACCGCGCGTACAGCTTTCCGCCGACGAGGTCTGCGAGCGCGACGCCGCCGCCGGGCGTGACGGCCACGTAGGGGCGCTCGACCGGCCCGAACACGTCGACCACGCGCCCGACGGTAGAGAGCGACTCGTCGACGACGCTCGCGCCGATCCGCGGCGGGTCCTCGCCCGGGTCCCCCCGGGCGATCGCGAGTCCGCCGGCGGTTCGGACGACTGTCCCGACGCGCCGCACGGTTACTCTCGCAGGACGCCGAGGTACGCGGCGATCGCCTGTACGAGATCGTTCTTCGCGGTGTCTTCGGTGCCCTTGACGACCACGGAGCCGCGGGCCTCGTACTCCCGCGAGTACGTGGCGTCGCGCTCGACGGCGGCGTCGTAACCGACCTGTTGGACGGCCTTCGCGATCTCGTCGACGGTCGGCGCTTCGACCGCCAGATCCATCGGGACGCGGCGCCCGTCCGAGCGCGACAGCTCGGCGTCGAAGTAGGCGGGGTAGACGACGTTCTCGACCATACCGTGATCCCCTCGCGCGCGGCGTAAGGTCGTTTCGGACCGCCGCGGGGCGGACTCCCTAGCTCGTCCGGAACTCGAAGCGGGCGCCGCCGTCCTCGCCGGCGCGTGCGGTGACGGTCCAGTCGTGCGCCTCCGCGATGCGTTCGCTGATGGCGAGCCCGAGTCCAGTGCCCGACTCCTCCGTGGTGAACCCGCTCTCGAACACCCGGTCGAGCTCGTCGTCCGGGAGGCCGGTCCCGTCGTCTTCGACGTAGAATCCGTCCGTCTCGGCGCCGCTCTCGTCGCGGAACGTCGTCGTCCCCACTCGGACCGAGAGCGGGTCTTCGGGGGAGTCGCGCCCGTGTTCCGCGCTGTTCCGGAAGACGTTCTCGAACAGCGCGCGGAGCCGAGTCGGGTTCGCCTCGAAGCCCGTGTCCGACTCGACGGTCAGGGTCGCGTTGCCGGTGTCGACGCTCTCCCACGCGTCGCGCGCGATGTCGGACAGCGAGACGGACTCCGTTTCACCGACGGACTGGCCCTGTCTGGCCAGGGACAGGAGGTCGGCCACGAGTTCGTCCATCCGCGAGATCGCGTCCGCGGCCCTGTCGAGGTGGTCGAGCTCGCCGGTCTCGCGGACGAGGTCGACGTACCCCTCCGCGACGGACAACGGGTTCCGGAGGTCGTGGGAGACGATCGAGGCGAACTCGTCGAGGCGCTCGTTCTGTCGGCGGAGGGTCTCCTCGCGCTCTCGCCGGTCGGTGACGTCGGTGTAGATCGCGTAGCCCGCCGCGTTCGCCGCGTCGAGTCGGATCGGGATGACGTGGAGGATGAAGTGGCGGTGGCCGTCCGCGGTCGTCCGCGTCACCTCGCGCCGGACGTTCTCTCCGCTCTGAAGCCGGTCGTTGAGCTCTTCGGCCTCCGACCCGGAATCGGTGGGGACGATGTAGTCGTCGATAGACTCTCCGGTCACCGTCTCGGCGTCGTAGCCGAACGTCGACTCGAACGCGTCGTTGACCTGTCGAACGATCGGCTCCCCGTCCACGTAGTCGTACGCGATGGCGGGGTCCGGAACGTTCGTGAACAGCGCGAGGAGGCGGTCGTGTTCGGCTCGAAGCGTCTCGTTGACGGCGATCCGGTCGAGCGTCTCTTCCAAGTGCGAGGCGAGCAGTTCGGCGAGCCGGCGGTCGTCGTCGTCGAACTCGTCGGCGCCCTCGGTGCCGGCGGTCGCCAGCTGGAACACCACGTCGTCGCCGACCGGCACGGTGAGCAGCGTGGCGTACCGGCTGTCGGGGTTCGGGTTCGGTGCGATGGACGCGTCGCCGGTCCGAACCGCTCTGCCGGCGACCCCGCTGCCGACGCGGACTCGGTTACAGTCCTCGACCGGGACGCCCGACGAGGCGGCGACGGGTTCGACCCACTCCTCGTCGCCGACGGCGACCACCGCCTGGTGTTCCGGGAAGACCGTCTCGGCGACGGCGATCGCGGCCCGGTACGCCTCGTCGACCGACCTGACGGCGGCCAACTCAGTCATTCCGGCGTTGAGCTGCTCGATCCGCGACGGCGTGTGCGTCGGATCGGCCCGGCTTCCGCACCGCTGGTCGCGAGCGAGCAGCCACGACACCGTTTCCGCGAGCGCGTCCGGCGTCGTCGCGACGGCGTCCACGAGGGGGTCGGTGGCGGTCTCGCCCGTCGGATCGCCGACGAACGCGACCACGGCGCCGCTGCGGTCGACGGACCGGAGCCGTTCGAGGCCCGGCCCGTCGACGACGACCGTCACGTCGGCGTCGGTGATCCGCTCGTCGCCGACCGCGTCGGGTACGGCGGCGTGCGTCTCCACCGCGCGGGCCTCGTCGTCCCCGTCGGCATCGATCGGCGTGTCGAGCCGGGTGGCGAGTTCGTGGTCCTCATCGAGCACGAGGACCGTCGCACGCTCGCTCAACGCGGAAGTCACAATGGTAAATTGTAGCACAGGCTGCGGTGATAAACCTTCTCACCGGCCGTCGCGGGCGGGAGACCTCGGACGGCCGCGTTCCGCTCGCGTTCGGCCTGACGCCGACGCTGACGACCGACCCCGGAACCCTTTTGGAGCAACACCGGCCACGTTCGTGTAATGAGCGATCTCGAAGCGGAGTACCGTCTCGACTACTTCGAGGAGGAGGGGTTCACCCGGAAGGAGTGTACCTCCTGTGGCGCGCACTTCTGGACCCGCGACGACGACAGGGAGCTGTGCGGCGAGCCGCCGTGTGAGGACTACAGTTTCATCGACGACCCGGGATTTCCCGAGTCGCACTCGCTGTCGGAGATGCGGGAGGCGTTCCTCTCCTTCTTCGAGGACAACGACCACGAGCGGATCGAGCCGTACCCCGTCGCCGCGAACCGGTGGCGCGACGACGTCCTGCTGACGCAGGCGTCGATCTACGACTTCCAGCCGCTCGTCACCTCCGGGGCGACGCCGCCGCCGGCGAACCCCCTCACCATCTCGCAGCCGTGTATCCGGATGCAAGACATCGACAACGTCGGCAAGACGGGCCGGCACACGATGGCGTTCGAGATGATGGCCCACCACGCGTTCAACACGCGCGAGGAGGTCGACGAGGAGGAGTACGCCTATCACGGCGAGGTGTACTGGAAAGACGAGACGGTCCAGTACTGCGACGAGCTGTTCGAGAGTCTCGGCGCGGACTTAGAGGAGATAACCTACATCGAGGACCCGTGGGTCGGCGGCGGCAACGCCGGCCCCGCCATCGAGGTCATCTACAAGGGCGCCGAGCTGGCGACGCTTGTCTTCATGTGTATGGAGTTAGACCCCGACGGCGACTACGAGATGAAAGACGGGAACACGTACTCGTTCATGGACACGTACATCGTCGACACCGGGTACGGGCTCGAACGCTGGACGTGGATGAGCCAGGGGACCGCGACGGTGTACGAGGCGATCTATCCCGACGCCATCGACTTCCTGAAGGACAACGCGGGCATCGAACACACCGAGGCGGAACGCGAGATCGTCCACCGCGCGGCGAAGCTCTCGGGGCGCCTCGACATCGACGACGTCGACGACGTGGAGGCGGCTCGCGGCGAGATAGCCGACCGACTCGACGTCGACGTCGACCGGCTGCGCGAGCTGGTGGAGCCGCTCGAATCGATCTACGCGATCGCCGACCACTCGCGGACGCTCGCGTACATGTTCGGCGACGGGATCGTTCCCTCGAACGTCGGCACGGGATATCTCACGCGGATGGTCCTGCGACGCACGAAGCGGCTCGTGGACGAGGTCGGCGTCGACGCGCCGCTCGACGAACTCGTCGACATGCAGGCCGAGCGGCTCGGCTACCGGAACCGCGACACGATCCGCGAGATCGTTCGCAGCGAGGAGCGGAAGTACGAGGAGACGCTGGAACGTGGCGCTCGCAAGGTCGAACAGCTCGCCGACGAGTACGCCGGCACCGGCGAACCCATCCCGACCGCGGAGCTGTTGGAGCTGTACGACTCACACGGGATCCAGCCCGACATGGTCGCCGACATCGCCGACGACCGGGGGGCGACCGTCGACGTGCCCGACGACTTCTACTCGCTCGTCGCCGACCGACACGAGGAGGGAGACGCCGCGGCCGCGAGCGACGAGCGCGACGAGCGTCTCGCCGACCTCCCCGAGACGGAGAAACTGTTCTACGACGACCAGGGCCGCACGGAGTTCGAGGCGGTCGTCCTCGACGTGTTAGACGCCGACGAGGGGTACGACGTCGTGTTGGACCAGACGATGTTCTACCCCGAGGGCGGCGGGCAGCCGGCCGACAGGGGACAGCTCACGGTCGGTGAGACAACCGTCGACGTGACCGACGTCCAGGAGGTCGACGGGGTCGTCCTCCACCGTGCGGACGCGGACCCCGGGAAAGGGGAGTTCGTCCGCGGGCAGGTGGACGGCGACCGCCGCGACCGACTCCGCGCGCACCACACCGCGACGCACCTCATCGGCCACGCGGCCCGCGAGGTGCTCGGCGATCACGTCCGGCAGGCGGGCGCCCAGAAGGGGATCGACTCCTCGCGGCTCGACGTGCGTCACTTCGAACGCATCACCCGCGAGGAGGTCAAGGCGATCGAACGCGTCGCCAACGAGCTGATCCGCGACGACGTTCCCGTCCGTCAGGAGTGGCCCGACCGCAACGAGGCCGAGGCCGAACACGGCTTCGACCTGTATCAGGGGGGCGTCCCGCCGGGAACGAACGTCCGGCTGATCCACGTCGGCGACGCCGACGTTCAGGCCTGCGCGGGGACCCACGTCGACAGGACCGGTGCCATTGGCACGGTGAAGGTGTTGAAAACGGAGCCGGTTCAGGACGGCGTCGAGCGCATCGTGTTCGCGGCCGGCGCCGCCGCGGTCGAGGCGACCCAGCGCACCGAGGACGCGCTGTACGACGCGGCCGCGGTCTTAGACGTCGACCCGCTCGACGTTCCCGACACCGCCGAGCGCTTCTTCGAGGAGTGGAAGGCGCGCGGCAAGGAGATCGAATCGCTCAAAGAGGAGCTCGCGACCGCGCGCGCTTCCGGCGGCGCAGACGCCGAGGAGGTCGAGGTCGACGGGACGGTCGCGGTGATCCAGCGGCTCGACGGCGACGCTGACGAGCTGCGCGCGACCGCGAACGCCCACGTCGACGACGGGAAGGTGGCGGTGATCGGCAGCGGCGCCGACGGCTCCGCGAGCTTCGTCGTCGGCGTCCCCGACGGCGTCGACGTGAACGCCGGGCAGGTCGTCGCCGAACTCGCCGGCCGCGTCGGCGGCGGCGGCGGCGGGCCGCCGGACTTCGCACAGGGCGGTGGTCCCGACGCCGAGGCGCTCGACGGCGCCCTCGACGACGCGCCGGACGTGCTCCGGGCCGTCCGCGAGGCCTGAGAGGGCACCATGCCGGTCGCCGAGAACGCCCGCGACGGCGCCGCGATCCGATACGAGGTCGACGCGAGGGGCGTCGGGCCCGACGACGAGGCGGTCGTGTTCTGTGGCGACGTCGGCCTCGGCGCGTGGCAGTTCGGGTGGCAACACGCCGCGCTGGCGGGACCGCACACGGTCGTCACGCCGGAGACGCGCGGCGTCGGGCGGTCGGACGCTCCGCCCGGCCCCTACCGGGTCGAGACGCTCGCGGCCGATATCGAGGCCGTCTGTGCGGCAGAGGGGATCCGGAACGCCCACCTCGTCGGCTACGGCCTCGGCGGGATGGTCGCGCTGACCGCGGCGCTGAGCTCCTCGCGCCCGGCCAGTCTCGCCGTGGTCGGGACGCCGCCCGCCGGCGACGCGTACCACGCTGACGGGGTCTGGGCCGACCCGGCCGACCCGTCGGCGGTCGAGGGGGTCCTCTCCGGGCTGCTCTCGGTCGACTTCCGGGAAGCGCACCCGGACGCGCTCGAACGGATCGCGGAGTGGCGCCTCGCGGAGGACGCCGACCGCGAGACGTACGAGGCACACCGCGCCGCGGTCGAGGGGTTCGACCTCGTCGACCGACTGTTCGAGGTCACGACGCCGACCGTGGTCGTCCACGGGAGCGACGACGCGGTCTGTCCGATCACGGCCGGCGAGACGCTGGCCGAGGGGCTTCCCCGCGGCGAGTTCGTCTCCGTCGACGGCGCTCGCCACCTCGTCGGCGTCGAGGCCTCGGCCGCGGTCAACGACCACCTCGTCGGGTGGCTCGCTGAGCATGCGACCGGCGAGTTCGAGTAGCTCACCGTCAGCGCAACCGTTTTGAGGCTCTCGCCTCTCCGTCCACTCGATGACTCGCCTCCGGTTCGCCCTGTTGAACGCCGCCCACGACGGCGCGAACACCCGTCGGAACTTCCGGCGGGAGATCGACGCCGACCTCGTCGAGTTCGACGCCACCGCGGGGGACCTCCCCGACCACACCGACTTCGACGGCGTCGTGGTGACGGGGTCGCGGTCGTCCGTCTACTGGGACGAGGAGTGGATACCGGCGCTCGTCGACTACGTCGCCGAGGCCGTCGCGGCCGGCTGCCCGGTCCTCGGCGTCTGTTACGGCCATCAGGTGCTCGCGGAGGCGCTCGGCGGCCGCGTCGCCGGGATGGACGGGTTCGAGATCGGCTACAACGAGATCAGCCGCCTGCGCGAGGACCCGCTTTTCGACGGACTCGGCGACTCCTTCACCGCCTTCACGACTCACGGCGACGCGGTGGTCGAACTCCCGCCGTCCGCGACGCTGCTGGCCGAGAACGAACACGGCGTCCACGCGTTCCGCGACGGCCACTGCTGGGGCGTCCAGTTCCACCCCGAGTACGACATCGAGACCGCTCGCGACGTGACGGACGGCAAGCGAGACCAGATCGGTGACGCGCGCGTCGACACGGTCCTCGAGTCGATCACCCCCGCGGCGTACGACGCCGCCTGCGAGGCGAAGGCGCTGTTCGAGAACTTCACGGCGTACGCGGAACGGCTCGCGGCCGACGAGACGGAGCCGGCGGCCGCGGACGACTGAGCGAGGCGGGCGGCCGCGGACGACCCACCGGCGCCGTCGACGCGGCCCCCGGTCGAACACCCTTATACGGTTCCCGTACCGAACCTCGGTATGAACGTAGTACCGGACACGAGCGCGGTCGTCGACGGCCGCGTGTCCGAACGCGTCGCGGACGGGACCTACGAGTCGGTCTCCGTGTTCGTCCCGGAGGCGGTCGTCGGCGAACTGGAGTCGCAGGCGAACGACGGGCTCGAATCCGGCTGGGACGGGCTGAGCGAACTCAAGCGACTCGCCGACTACGCCGACGACGGGACGATCGACCTGCGGTACGTCGGCGAGCGCGCCAGCGGCGACGCCAAGTCGAACGCCCACGAGGGCGACGTCGACGCGCTGATCCGCGATCTCGCCGCCGATCACGACGCGACGCTGCTCTCCAGCGACGTGGTCCAGGCCGAGGTCGCCCGCGCGAAGGGACTCGACGTGGAGTACGTCGAACCCGTCGCCCGAGGCGTCGTCGACGACCTCCCGATTCAGGACTTTTTCACCGACGAGACGATGTCGGTCCACCTCAAGACCGGCACCGTTCCGAAGGCGAAGCGCGGGACGCTCGGCGAGATGCGCTACGTCGAGATCGACGACGAGGAGACCGACGAGGAACAGATGCGCGAGTGGGCCAACTCGATCGTCGACCTCGCCCGCCAGTCCAACGAGGGTTTCATCGAACTGTCGAACGACGGGATAGACATCGTCCAGTTCCGGAACTACCGGATCGCGGTCGCGCGACCCCCGTTCGCGGACGGGATCGAGATCACCGCGGTGCGGCCCATCGCGAAGACGACGCTCGACGACTACGAGTTCGCCGACGAGCTTCGCGAGCGGTTCCGCGAGCGGAAACGCGGCGTGCTCATCTCGGGATCGCCCGGCGCCGGCAAGTCGACGTTCGCGCAGGCGGTCGCCGAGTTCTTAAACGACAGCGACTACGCGGTGAAGACGATGGAGAAGCCGCGCGACCTCCAGGTGGGGCCGGAGATCACCCAGTACGGCGCGCTCGGCGGCGAGATGGAGAACACCGCGGACTCCCTCCTCTTGGTCCGGCCCGACTACACCATCTACGACGAGGTGCGGAAGACGAACGACTTCGAGGTGTTCTCGGACATGCGGATGGCCGGCGTCGGCATGGTCGGCGTCGTCCACGCCTCCCGCGCCATCGACGCGCTCCAGCGGCTCGTCGGTCGCGTCGAACTCGGGATGATCCCCCAGATCGTCGACACCGTGGTCTACATCGAGGCGGGCGAGGTCCACACCGTCTACGACGTGACCACCGAGGTGAAGGTGCCCGCCGGACTCACGGCGGAGGACCTCGCGCGTCCGGTCATCCAGGTGTCGAACTTCGAGACGGGGACGCCGGAGTTCGAGATATACACGTTCAACCGGCAGGTCGTCACCGTCCCGCTGAACGACGACGAAGAGGCCGAAAGCGAGAGCGGCGTCGGTCGCATCGCCAAAAAGGAGATCGAACGCGAGATCCGCTCGGTCGCGCACGGCCACGTCGACGTGTCGCTGAACGGCGACGACGAGGCGGTCGTCTACGTCACCGAGGGAGACATCGGCACCGTGATAGGGAAGGGAGGCGGTCGCATCGCCGACATCGAGAACCGGCTCGGGATCGACATCGACGTTCGCACGCACGACGAGAAGCCGGGCGGCGCGGGCGCCGGCGCCTCCGGCGGCGAGAGCGGCGCCAGCGGTCACGGTGACGGGCAGGTCGGCGCCGAGCGAGGGACCGTGGTCGCGCCGGAGATCACCTCGCGACACGTCGTCATCGACGTCGACGACGGCGTCGGCGAGACGGTCGAAGTGCGCGCCGACGGCGAGTACCTCTTCACCGCCACCGTCGGCCGCGGCGGCGAGGTTCAGGTCTCTCGCGGCTCCGCCATCGCGGAGGAACTGGAAGACGCGATCGACCGGAACCGGACGGTGACCGTCGTTCCGGCCCGCTGAGACGAACGGGTGCGGTCGGGTCCGCCGCGGCAGAGAGCGGGGGGTTCAGACCGGGCCGACGGCGTCCGGTCACCCGAGAGCCGTCTCTCGATCGCCGGGTACGCGTCGTCCGACGCAGAAACGTACCACGATCGTCGTAACCTATCCCTCCTGAAAGATAACGCTTTTTTGACGGTGTAGACAACTCGGGGTATGGCTGATGAGTTAAAACGCGGGCTCGAGGGCGTCCTCGTCGCGGAGTCGGATCTGAGCTACGTCGACGGCGAGGTCGGAAAGCTCGTGTATCGCGGGTACGACATCGAAGACCTCGCTCGCGGCGCGAGCTACGAGGAGGTGCTGTACCTGCTGTGGCACGGCTCGCTCCCCACTGCCGCGGAACTCGACGCGTTCACCGCCGACCTCGTGGCCGAGCGCGACGTCGATGACGACGTCATCGAGACGGTCCGCGCGCTCGCCGACGCCGGCGAGCGACCGATGGCCGCCCTCCGGACCGCGACGTCGATGCTCTCGGCGTACGACCCCGACGACGGCGACAGCGAGGAAACGACCCTCACGCAGGGCCGCCGGATCACGGCGAAGATCCCGACGGTCCTCGCCGCGTTCGAACGCGTCCGTCAGGGGAACGAGCCGGTCGCGCCCGATCCGGACCTCTCGCACGCCGGGAACTTCCTCTACATGCTCACGGGCACGGAGCCCGATCCGGTGAGCGAGGAGACGTTCGACATGGCGCTCACCCTCCACGCCGACCACGGCCTCAACGCCTCGACGTTCACCGCGATGGTGATCGGCTCGACGATGGCCGACGTCTACTCCGGCGTCACCGGCGGTATCGGGGCGCTCTCCGGGCCCCTCCACGGCGGCGCCAACCAGGACGTGATGGAGGTGCTCCACGAGATCGACGCCTCCTCGAAGGACCCCGTTCAGTGGGTGAAAGATACCCGCGACGACGGCGGACGCATCCCCGGGTTCGGCCACCGCGTCTACAAGGTGAAAGACCCCCGCGCGAAGATCCTCGAGGAGAAGCTCCGCGACCTCTCCGAGTCGTCTGGCGACACCAAGTGGCTCGATTACACCACCGCCATCGAGGAGCACCTCACCGATCAGGGGCTCGTCGAGAAGGGGATCGCCCCGAACGTGGACTTCTACTCCGGCTCCGTCTACGACTCGCTCGGCATTCCGGTCGACATGTACACCCCCATCTTCGCGATGAGCCGCGCCGGCGGCTGGATCGCCCACGTCGCCGAGTACCAGGAGGATAACCGCCTCATCCGCCCGCGCGCCCGGTACACGGGCCCCGAGAACGCCGAGTTCGTCCCGATCGACGAGCGGTAAGCGGTCGCGACCCGTTTCTGTCGGTTGTCTGCCTCCGTCACTCGAACGCAGAGACTTTCGTTTGACGTCCCGGAACCGACGCCGACCAGCCTCGCGCGCGTTCCGGGGACTCCCCGACTCCAGGCCACGGAGCCGTTCCGAAGTCAGGTCTCGTCGGTGGTCGGCGTCCGCGAGAATCGTTCGCCGTCGTGCGTCGCGTTCAGGCGTTGAGGCGCTCGCGAGCGTACTTCGCGAGCAGCGGGACGTCGTCGAGATGGAGGAGCCGCGCCATCCCCGCCTTCTCGCCGCGGTTCGCCTTCGCTAAGATGTCGTCGTCCGTCCGCTGGAGGTCTCGGAGGAGTCGGTCGTACCGCTCGTTCGGGGCGAGATACAGCAACTCCGTGAGCGCCAGCCGGGACTTCGCGCGCGGCGCCACGTCGCGGTGCCAGAGCGTCTCGTACACGGCGAGGCTCTCCGCGTCGACGCGGCGCTCGGAGTCGGTGAGACAGCGGTCGACCGTCGCCGCGGCGGCGCGGGCGGACTTCATCCCCTTGTGGATCCCCTCGCCCCACAGCGGGTCGATGGTCGGCACGGTGTCGCCGATGGCGATGAACCGGTCCGTGTGCATCTGTCCCGGGCGCTGGATGTGTGCGGAGCCGCGGTGGACCTTGCCGTCGAGCTTCGTTGCGTCGGCGAACCGGGGGTCCCGGTCGACCCAGTCGTCGAGGTAGCCGTCGACGGTCTTGCCCGCCTCGGCGAACTCGCGGTGGCGGTCGTTCTGGATGTAACAGATGCCGACCTTCGCGGTGTCTTCGCCGGTCGCGAAGATCCACGAGTAGCCGCCGGGCGCGATTTCGTGGTCCAGACGGAGCATCATTGCGCGCCGGAGGTCCGCGTACTCCGGGTGGTTCATCTCGACGCCTTCCATCTCGTACTCGATGCCGATCGCCTGGTTCTCGCGTTCGAGGTCGACGACGTCGAGGGCGCTCGCGATCGGCGCGGCGGGACCGGTCGCGTCGATCACGATGTCGGCGTACACCTCCTCGTCGCCGTTGTACCGCACGCCTTCGATGACGTCGTCGTCGTCGAGGATCGGTCGGGAGACCCGCGCGTCGAAGCGGTACTCCGCGCCGTTCTCCCGGCCGTCGGCGACGAGGAACTGCTTGAACTCCGCGAACTCCAACACCGCGCCCGGCTGGTAGCTCTCGTAGTACTCGTTGGGAGACTCCAACACGACGTCGTCTGTGTACGACATCACGACGCCGTCGGGAATTCCGAACGAGGACATCATCGACGGGAACGTGCCCGCCGTCGACTTGTTGCTCTGTCGCGGGAACTCGTCTTCCGACTCGGTCTCGAGAACGACGACGTCGTAGCCGCGCGTCGCCAGGTCGCGGGCGCACTGCGCGCCCGCCGGACCGGCGCCGGCGATCGCGACGTCGTAGCGGTCAACCATACACAACGGTTGCGGACCCACCTAATTAGACTTGCTGAAACCCGACGAGAACTCCGCGCAAACGGGCTCGTTCGCCCGTTTTTGGCCGTCGCGAGAGGACGGAATACCGCCCGTCGTTCGCGACCGTTTCAGTAGAACTCGCGGACGAGATCGGTCGCGCTCTCCGGAGCGCCGTCCGGGATCACCGACATGTCCTCGTCGACGCCGTGCTGTTCGTGGTACGGCACCGACGACTCGTCTTTGTAGAAGACGCCCTGGTGTTCCTTCTCGTTGTCGAGGATGACGTCTTTCGCGTCCTCGCGGTTGGTCGGGTCGTGGTCCGACTCCTTCAGGTCGACCAGCGAGTCGCGGAAGTAGTCGTACGTGTCGACGTCGTTGAAGGTGACGCACGGCGAGTAGACGTTCACGAAGCCGAACCCGTCGTGTTCGATGGCCTCCTGAATGATCTCTTGGTGTCGGAGCGCGTCCGAGGAGAACGACTGCGCGATGAACGTCGCGCCCGAGGCGAGCGCCAGCGCGTGCGGGTTGACCGGGGGCTGTTTGGGGCCGTCGGGGCTCGTCGACGTCTCGAAGTCCTCACGGGAGGTCGGCGACGCCTGTCCCTTCGTCAGGCCGTAGATGCGGTTGTCCATCACGACGTACGTCATGTCGACGTTCCGCCGGACGGCGTGGACGAAGTGGCCCGCGCCGATGGAGTAGCCGTCGCCGTCGCCGCCGGCGACCATCACTTCGATGTCGGGCCGAGCCATCTTGACGCCCGTGCCGACGGGGAGCGCGCGTCCGTGAACGCCGTGGAGCGCGTAGCTGTGCATGTAGGTGCCGATCTTCCCGGAACAACCGATGCCGGCGACGACGAAGGTGTTGTCGGGGTCGTTCCCCGTCTCCGCGAGTCCCTTCATCATCCCGTTCATCGTGCCGAAGTCGCCGCATCCCGGGCACCACGTCGGCTGCTTGTCGGACTTGAAGTCCGTGAATCGAATATCTGAGCTCATTGGTTACGCCTCCACCCCCGCTTCGAGGGTCGCTTTGATCTCGTCTGCGAGTTCGTCGGCCTTGAATCGCACGCCAGTGTACTTGTTCACGCGGTCGACGCGTTCGAGCACGTCGTGTTCGACGATATTCGCGAACTGTCCGGTCTCGTTACACTCGACGACGACGACGTTCTCGGCCGCCTCGACCGCTTCGGTAAGGTCCGGTCGCGGGAAGATGTACGGGACCGAGAGGACCCGCACGTCGGGCCCGTCGTCCCCGAGCAGATCGAGCGCCTCGACGAGCGCGCCCTCGTTCGACCCCCACGTGATGACGAGGTTCTCCGCGTCGGCGTCGCCGAACTCGCGCGGGCTCCAGTCTTCGCGCTCGCGGGCGGTGTCGACCTTCCGGTTGCGCTTGTCGACCTGCTCGACACGCATCTCGGTGTCCTCGGTCCGTCGACCCTGCTCGTCGTGTTCGAGGCCGGTGGACATGTGCGCGCCGTCGGCGGTGCCGGGGAACGCCCGCGGCGAGATGCCGTCGTCGGTGATCTCGTGGGGCTGGAAGCCGCCGGACTCGCTCATGTGGTCGTCGATCGTCGTCTCGTCGACGACGTTGCCGCGGTCGATCTCGACTTCGTCCATGTCGAAGGTGTCCGGGGAGAACGTCTCCTCGGTGACCGCCATCGAGAGGTCGGCGGTGAGGTAGACGGGGAGCTGGTACTTCTCGGCGAGGTTGAACGCCTCGACGGTCTTCCAGAAACACTCCGAAATCGTCGTGGGCGCGAGCACGAACCGGGGGACCTCGCCGTGCCCGCCGTACAGCATGTGGTTGAGATCGCCCTGCTCCTGTTTCGTCGGCATCCCGGTCGAGGGGCCCGAGCGCATCACGTTACAGATGACGAGCGGCGTCTCCGAGGTGGCGATGAGGCCGAACGTCTCGGTCATCAGGTCGATCCCGGGGCCCGAGGTCGCCGTCATCGCGCGGGCGCCGCCGCGGGCCGCTCCCAGCGCCATGTTGACGGCGGAGAGCTCGTCTTCCGCCTGAACGACGTGGCCGCCGTACCGCTCGATGCGGCCGGTGAGGTACGTCATCACGTCGGTCGCGGGCGTGATCGGATAGCCGGCGTAGAAGCGGCAGCCGGCCGCGATTGCGCCCATCCCGATGGCCTCGTCGCCGTTGAGGAGGACGTAGTCCTCGTCGGTGGTCTCCAGGTCGTAGTCGAACTCGTGGTCGTACTCCTCGGCGACGTACGACTGACCGGCGCGGGCGGCCTCCTTGTTGTTGTCGACCAGCTTCTGTCCCTTGTCCTTGAACCGCTTTTCGAGCGCCGAGTCGAGGTTCTCGATGGGGAACTCCGCCACCTCGCAGGCGGCGCCGAGCGCGACGACGTTCCGCATGATCGCCCCGCCGGCGTCTTCGGCCAGGCTCTTGAGCGGGACGTCGAGTCCGATCATCTCCTCGGGGATCTCGACGTCTTGCATCGTCGTCCGCTCGCCGTCGTAGATGATCACCGACCCCTCGTGGAGCTCGTCGAGGTTCTCCTCGATCGTCCGGGGGGTCAACGCGATGAGCACGTCGAGTCGGTCCACGACGCTCTGTACCTTGTCGACGGAGGTCCGCACCTTGTAGGCGGTGTACCCGCCTCGGATCCGCGATGCGAAGTCCTTCGACGTGAACACGTGTCGACCCGCGCGGGAAAGCGCCTGTGCGAAGATCTTTCCCGTCGAGTCGATGCCGTCGCCGGCCTCTCCGCCGACAGCCCAGTTGAAATCCGCGGCCATGTGCTATGGGCAAGGTTCCGGCGGACTCATCAAAAGGCTTCTGGAAGGAGTCACCGACACATTTCTGAACGAACGTGTTCCTTCTCGCGAATATTGTCGTTTATTGGGGCCGAATTCGCGAATACACTCAAGATAATTGACCATGCGTTCACCGCTTTCCTCACGATCGTCCCTTCGCGTCGGACCCGTTTTCGACGTTCGTCGAACGATTTCGGCCGACCCTCGGCCTAGGTCGGACGCTTCGTGGCACGGCGTGCGCGAGCGAACCGGTTTCGACACGGGCAGGACCGACGCCGACGGGAACACGTTTGTGTCTCCCCCGCCGATACGGCCTATGGACACGACAGCGACGGTCGAGTCGGTCGAGTCGGTCGGCCCCGACACGTACGCCCTCCGCTTTCGCGCCCCCGAGGGGTTCGCGGCCGAACCCGGACAGTTCGTGAAGCTCGGCACCGACATCGACGGCGAGTCGGTCGCACGCTTTTACACGCTCTCGTCGCCGCACGTCGGCGACAGCTTCGAGGTCACGATCGGTATCGACCCCGACGAGGGCGGCGAGTTCTCCGCGTTCCTCGCCGACGCCGAGGCCGGCACCGAGATGACCCTCTCCGGCCCGTACGGCGACCAGCACTACGACGGCGAGCCGCGCGCGGTCGTGATCGCGGGCGGACCCGGGATCGGCCCCGCGGTCGCCATCGCGGAGCGCGCGCTCGACGAGGGGGCCGCGGCCGCCATCGTCTACCGCGCCGACGACGCGGCCCACGCCGACCGGATCGAGGCGCTCCGCGAGCGCGGCGTGTCGGTCCACCTCCTCGACGGCGACGACGCGCTGACGACGGCCGTCGACGACGTGCTCACGGGCGCGGCCGACGAGACGGTCTTCGTCTACGGGTTCGCCGACCTCGTCGCGGACGCGGAGGCCGCCGTCGACGCGGCCGGCGGCGACGCTGACGCCGCGAAAGTCGAGAACTTCGGGTAGCCACCGACCCCTGACGGGCGACGCGCTCTCAGGTCCCGACCGCCGGTGCCGCCACGCTTTACAGACCGGCACCGAGAGGGGTGAGTATGGACTACCGACGACTCGGCAACACCGGGCTCAGCGTTTCGGAACTCTGTCTCGGGACGTGGCGGTTCGGTCGCGAGACGAACGGCGTCGTCGAGACGGGCCGCGAGGAGGCCCACGAACTGCTCGACGCGGCCGCGGACCGCGGGATCAACTTCATCGACACGGCCAACGTGTACGGGACGCCGAACGGGAAGAGCGAGACGTACATCGGCGAGTGGCTCGACGAGCGCGACCGCGAGGACTACGTGATCGCCTCGAAGGTGTACTTCCCGTTCGACGGGCGCGGCGAGCCCGGCCCGAACGACTCGGGGCTCGGCCGCAAACACATCCGGGCGCAGATCGAGGGGACCCTCGACCGGCTCGACACCGACTACCTCGACGTCTACTATATCCACCGCTGGGACGAGGACACCCCGATAGAGGAGACGATGCGCGCGCTCGACGAGCTGGTCGCGGCGGGGAAGGTCCACCACCTCGGCGCGTCGACGATGGCGGCCTGGCGGCTGACGAAGGCCCAGTGGACCGCCGACGTCAACGACTACGCGAGCTTCGACGTGGTCCAGCCGCTCCACCACGCGGGCTACTACGAGGACGTGAAGGAGTACCTCGACGTCTGTGTCGACCAGGATCTGGCCGTCTGTCCGTACTCCCCGCTCGCGGGCGGGTTCCTCACCGGGAAGTACGAGCGCGCCGACCCGGACGACCCCGAGCGGGTGATCGCGCCCGACGGGTCGCGCGCGAGCTTCGACGACCGGTTCGAGCGCTTCTACCTGTCCGAACGCGGCTGGAAGGTGCTCGACGCCGTCCGCGAGGTCGCCGACGAGTCGGACGCCACGCCCGCGCAGGTCGCGCTCGCGTGGCTCACCGAGTGGGACGAGTTCACCTGCGTCCCCATCGTCGGCGCGCGGACGGTCGAACAGCTCGACGAGAACGTCGCGGCCACCGACGTCGACCTGTCCGACGAGCAGTGGGACCGGATCATGGACGCGCGCTACGCGCCGGACGGCACCCTTTGGGGGCACTGAGCGCCCCGCGGTCTCGGTCGGGCCGCCGTCGACGGACGCGTCGACGCCGCGTCACTCGTCGAAGTCCGGGAGGTCGTCCGGCGCGTCGAAGTCGGCCTCCCAGTCGATGTACTCCGCTTTCAGCGTCTCGCAGACGATCTGTCCGAGCTCCGTGAGCCCCGCGTTGATCGCGGAGACGGTCCCCCACGAGTCCAAGTCCGGGTGGAGGTCGCGCTCCTTCCAGTCCTCGGGCAGCCCCGGCGCGTGGTAGCCGACGCGGTCAGCGAAGTCGTCCCAGAAGAAGTCGAACCGGGAGACGAGATCGAGGTCGAGCGCGATCCGCCAGTCTTCCTCGTCCATGTCGCTGCCGGCGGCCCACTCCGCGAACGCCTCCTCCCACGCGCCCTCGCGGAGGAAGCTCCCCAGTTCGTCGCGGCGGTACTCGCCGCCGGACACCTCGGCGTCCTCGTACTCGTTCGGGTCGACGGCGGCGAGTTCGGGAGGGGCCGGCGGGTCGACGTCGAGTGACATGGTCGGACGTGGGGGCCGCCGAGGCAAAACGCTACGGGAACGGGTCGGCCCGCGCCCCGCGGTGCGTCCGATCCGGTCCTTTTACCGCGGCGCCGTTCCGAGAGCGAGTATGGACTTCCGCGCCCTCTCGCGCCGGGTCGGGATCGTCGCCGCCGTCGCCACCGTGATCGCGCTCGTCGCGCCGTACGCGCTCGTCTCGGGGTACGCGACCGAACTCGCGGGGTACTACTCCTCCGGCGCCGTCGGCTGGGGCGGGATCGCGCTGTTCGCGCTGTTGAGCGCGGTCGTCATCGCCTCCGTCGAGCGGGGCAACCTCGACCCGGGGACGCTCGCCGGGGTCGCCGTCGTCCTCGGGGTCGCCACGACCGCGAGCGCGGCCCTGTGGGCGACCGCGATAGAGCCGACCTCGGTGTTCGCTGAGTACCGCTGGCTGGTGTGGCACGCGCCCGCGGTCGTCGCCGTCTCGGTCCCCGTGCCGCTCTCCGCCGCGGTGTACGCCCGCGCGCTGTTGTCGTGAGGGCGGGCGGCGGGTGAGTTCGTACGGTTCACCTCCGGCGTCTCGCCGAACGAAAGGCCCTTAAGTTGGTGCCCTGTACAGCGAAGTGGACTAGGTCGGGCGGTTAGGCCCCGCTCGTCACCCGTGAGGTAGTCTTTAGCGGGGACCGAACAGCGGGCACGTCCGGTCAGACCGGCACGGGCCCCGAGAGCCAACGTGGAAGCCTCGTCCGCCGGGGACAGCGGTCCGTGGCGCCCGCTCGCAGGAGCGGTCCGTCGCGGTTCGTCGGCGACACTGGGTCAGGCGCGGAAGCGAGCAGCCCACCGCCGGACGCCAGTCGCTCGTCGGGTCGCGGGGTGGAGGAGGCAATCGGGATACCCCGTGACGGAACGCCGGGCTCCCCCGCCTGTCCGTCATTCATACGCGTTTTCACTCGGCGAGCGGCGCCCCTTTTTTCCACACCGCCACCGCGGCGTCACTCGTTCTGGATGAACTCGCCGGAGCAGTCGTACTCGATCAGCGCGAACTCGCCGGCGGCCTCGACGGTTCCGTTGCCGGGGGTGGTTCGCTCGTACGCCTGGTAGACGGTCACGTTCTCGACGGCCGTCTGGTGGGTCCGGTTCCAATCGCTACAGAGGTAGTTCGCGAGGTACGAGCGGTGGTTCTCGTTGTCGGCCCCGTAGACGTTCGCGAAGTACTTCCGCCACCGAGCGGTCGGATAGGTAGTCTCCACCCGCGACGGCCGTTCGAAGTCGGCCGCCGAGCCGTGTAACAGGTCCCGCTCGCTGCCGTCTTCGAGGGTCCCGGCGGCGACGTACCACCGGGTCGTGTCGATGGGGTCCGGCGCGAACATCTGCCACGACTGTTCCATCTCGACGGCGTCTAAGACCTCCTCGGCGGGGTCGGGGGTGTCGGCGTAGCCGACGGACGACGCGCTCGAGAGGACGATCAACACGAGGAACGCGTACGGCAGCACCGTCGTGAAGAGCACCTGCCCGCGGGCGAGACCGGCGGAGAGCCTCGAAGTATCGGAGCCGTCGGCGCGGTCCGAGGCGGTCCATCGAGGGGCCCACGCGCCGAGCGCGGGCACGGACCGCGCCCGTGATTCGAGACGAGCCCGCCACCGCGCGAGCGACCCCGAGCGATCCAGACTGGCGACGACGCGCTCGGCGGCGTCCCAGACGGGCGTCTGGACGAACAGGAGGAAGCCGACGACGACGACGACGGGGAAGAGGCCGACTCGGATCGTGACCGCCATCCCGAGGTGCATCCCGACGAACAGCGACCCGAGCACCGCGCGTGGGAAGCCGGTGAGCAGGAGCAACAGCGGCGACGCGACCAGGAGCACGACCCACAGGACCGTGAACGCGCGGAGGAGTCCGTGGAGCTCGGCGAGGTAGTTGCCGAACAGGTAGGTCAGCTGGTCGGCCTGGGTGATGTACGCGACCGCGTCGCCGCCCATCCACTGCTCGCTTTCGAACTTGTGGACCGCGTTCGTCACGTACATCAACAGCATCTGTATCAGGACCGCCATCGTGGCGACCGTCGCGATCGAAGCGTCGCTCACCCCCGCCGGTGCCGAGTTCGGTTCCGGTTCGGAGTCGGCCGATCGGTCGGCGCGTCTGGCGGCGTCGACCGACCAGCGCGCGCCGAGCGGGAGGAAGGCGCTCCAGAACAGCAGCATGAGAAGCAGGCTGTCGCCCGCGTTCAACACCATCGGGTTCCGCCCGTGTAACGAGAACAGCAGGACCCACGAGACGACGGTCACGGCTCGCGTTCGATACCCGACGGCCAACGCGAGGGCGAACGCGCCCGCGACGGCGAAAAGCAGCGCCACGGCCCACGGCTCCCCGACGAACCCGTACAGCGACTGGGTCGCCGAGTAGTCGGAGAAGAGCGCCCGTCGCGGAAGGACGCCGTAGTCGGTGTAGAAGGCGGTCAGCGACCGCGACCGCAACGCGAGGTCCGCGATCAGTACCGCTCCGAGCCCGATCCGGAAGGCGGCGAGCGCGCGCAAGTCGATCGCGACCCGCGCCGCGAACGCCGCGGACAGCCTGTCGACGGCGCCGGCGATCCGCGACCGCGCGGTCTGCGTGGAAGAGGTTCGGTCCATGGTGTCGCGGTGCGTCGTTGGACTGCCCTCCAAGACCGACCGGTATAAGCTTGGTGTAGCGACGCCCCGGAGGCCTCCGGTCGGCGGACGCGCGCAGACCGATCGGCGGCCCGCGAGAGGCCCTCAGCGACCGGTGTCGTACTTGTAGGTCGCCGAGTCGGGGTCGATCCCGAAGTCCTCCGCCGACTCGGTCGGCTCGTCGTCGCCGGTCGGCTCGGCGTCCTTGAACGCCCCGCGGAGCGGGCTCGGCATCTCGAAGTCGTCGACCGCGAGTTCGAGCCCGACGACGTCGCCGCCGAGGAACTCGCGTTTCTCCGTCAGGCGGTCGGAGAGCGCCGGCGGGAGGTCGGCCGTGTCGACGCGTTCGAACCCGAACTGCGTCAGGTACTCCGGCTGGTCGGTGAGCACGTACACGGTGTCGAACCGGTCCGCGGCCGCGGTGTCGACGAGGCGCTCGACGACGTGCGCCCCGACGCCGCGGTCGCGCCACTCGGGGAGGACGCCGATCCCGGTGAGTTCGATCCGGTTCTCTTCGCCCTCGTCGCCGCGGTGGAGCCGAAGCCGGCCGAATCCGGCCCGGTCGCCTGACTCCTCGTCGACCGCGATCACGTAGTCCCGTGACCGGAAGGCGACGTCGTCGAGCCCCAGGCGCTCGATCGCGTCCAGTAACCACGCCTCGTCACGGTTTTTGGCGTCGCGGACGTACATGGGAGGCCGTAGGAGGGCGGAAGTGAAAAACTGTTCCCCGGCCGGGCCGCCGGTCGCGGCGTCGAGAATCGGCCGCGTCGTGCGCTCGCGTCGGGTCGTTTTTGCCGGCCGCGCAACGCGCGTCGGGTCGCTATTGCCCGACGCACAACGCGCATCGCGTCGCTTTTGCCCGCCGGTCGCCGACTCGACGCATATGGAGTTCGCCGCGCTGGCGGAACGGGCGGAACGGGTGGCCGCGAACGACGGCGACATCGAGACGACCCTCGCCGTCGCCGACCTGCTCGCGGACGCCGGGGTCGGAGGAAGCGACGGGAGTGACGAGACCGACCGAAGCGCCGAGACCGGCGACGGCCCCACCGACGACCTCCCCGTCGTCGTCCGGTTCCTGCTCGGTCGCGTCTTCCCCGCCCACGACACCCGGACGCTCGACGTCGGGCCCGCGCTCTGCCGCGAGGCCGTCGCCCGCGCCGCGGGCCCGAACGTCTCCGCGGACGACGTCGAGGACCGACTGGCGGAACGCGGAGAGATCGGCGCCGTCGCGGCCGAGTACGACTTCGGCGGCCAGCAGGGGCTCGTCGCCTTCGGCGCCGGGCGCGACGCGCTCACGGTCGCCGCGGTGGACGAGCGCCTGCGCGAACTCGCGGCCGAGAGCGGCGACGGGAGCGAGTCCCGCAAGCGAGACACGCTGTTCGGACTGTTCACCCGGTGTTCCCCGAGCGAGGCGGCGTTCCTCGCCAGGCTGGTCCTCGGCGAGATGCGACTGGGCGTCGGCGAGGGGACGGTCCGAGACGCGATAGCGGAGGCGTTCCTCGCCCCGGAACCTCGGTCCGAGGACGGCGACTCGGAACCGGACGGTCCGGAACCCGAGGCGTCCACCGACTCGGACGCGACCGACGAGCCCGAACTCGACGCGCCGGCGGACGCGGTCGCGGCCGTCGAGCGCGCCCTCCAAGTGACGAACGACTACGGTCGCGTCGCGGTGCGCGCCCGCGACGAGGGGCTCGACGGCCTCGGCGAGGAGTCGCTGCGGGTCGGCCGACCGGTCCAGGCGATGCTCGCGCAGGCGGGCACCGCCACCGACGCGGTCGACTCGTTCGGTGAGGTCGCCGTCGAGACGAAGTTCGACGGCGCGCGCGTTCAGGTCCACTACGCCCCGGCCGGCACCGCCCCGGCCGGCACCGCTCAGATGAACGGCGACGGGGAGGACCGACCGGACGACGGGTCGGCGCTCGGACCGCGGCTCTACTCGCGGAACATGGACGACGTGACCGAGGCGCTCCCGGAGATAGCCGAGTACGTCGCGGCGCGCGTCGACGTCCCGGTCATCTTGGACGGCGAGGTCGTCGCGGTCGACGACGCCGGGGATCCCCTCCCGTTTCAGGAGGTGCTCAGGCGGTTCCGCCGAAAACACGACGTCGACCGCATGCGCGAGACGGTCTCGCTCCGTCTCCACGCGTTCGACTGCCTCCACGCGGACGGCGCCGACCTGCTCGACGACCCTCTCCTGACGCGCCACGAGCGACTCCGAGCGGTCCTGCCCGACGCGGCGGAGGACCTCACGCTCGCCGACGACGCGGACACCGTCGCGGCCGCGGAGCGGGCCGCCCTCGACGCCGGCCACGAGGGCGTCATGCTGAAGAACCCCGAGGCGGCGTACACGCCCGGCGACCGCGGGCGCGACTGGCTGAAGCGCAAGCCCGACGTGGAGACGCTCGACGCCGTCGTCGTCGGCGCCGAGTGGGGCGAGGGGCGCCGCGCGGAGCTGTTCGGGACGTTCCTGCTCGCCGTTCGCGACGCGGACGGGGGCGCCCGGTCGGCCGGTGCGGTCGACTCAGGCGACGCGGTCGACCCGAACGGCGTGACGGACGGCGACGGGTCGGGCCGCCTCGACGGCGACGACCTCGCACCTCCGGGGTACGCCACGGTGGGCAAGGTCGCCACGGGGATCACGGACGAGGCGCTCGCTGACCTCACGGAGCGACTGGAGCCCCACGTCGTCGGCGAGGCGGGCACCACGGTCGCGTTCGACCCGGAACTGGTGGTCGAGGTCGGCTACGAGGAGATACAGCGCTCGCCGACCTACTCGGCCGGCTACGCCCTCCGGTTCCCCCGCTTCGTCGGCGTCCGCGAGGACAAAGGCGTCGCCGACGCCGACTCGCTCGCCCGCGTCCGGCGGCTCGTCGGCGACGACTGAGCCGGGCGGCGAGGGACGCGCCCGCCAGCCTGACGACCCGCGTTCCGCCACGCGAAACCCCTTCACGTTCGGGCCCGTACGGTCGCCTATGCCAGGCCCGCTCGGCGACGCGACGCGGCGCGACCTCACCGACGCGGCCGTCGACCGGCTCGCGGCCGCGGGGTACGAGATCACCCGCCCCGAATCGGGCGCCGAGCCGCCGGCGATCGCGACCCGCGGCGACGACCGCGTCGCGGTGGAGCCGCTCGCGGCGGACGACGCGACGCCCATCGTGATCACCTCACGGCTCGGTCACGCGCTCGACCGCGACCGCCGCGCCCTGTTCGTCGCCCGCGACGCCGCCACCGCCGACGCGGTCCGGGACCTCCTCGCCGAGCCGCCGCTGCTCGCAGCGCGACGCGACGGCCGACGGACGTTCCATCTCGGCCCCGACCGGATCCCGGTCTCCGGGGGCGGGTACGCCTGCGTCCGTACGGAGGGACTCGGCGAGCCGACCTTCGACTGGCGCGAGACGGACACCCCGGCGGGTCCGGTCACGGCGCACCCCGACGTCGACGCCGCCGCCTCCGACGACGCCGGGCGCCCGGTCGTCCCGCGACTCGTCTGCGAGGTCGACGGCGATCCGGTCGCGGTCCTCGGGGGCGTCGAGAGCCTCCGGACGCCGCCGGACGAGGCGTTCCCCTTCGCGTACCGGCGCGACCCGGCGGACAAGCGCTTCCGCGTTCGCCGCGGGGACGACGGGACCGTCGTCGAGACCCTCGGCGGGTTCGCCGCGTTGCGCGACGCCGGCTACGTCCCGGTCCCGATGCCGCTCGTCCCCGAACACCTCCTCGGGCGGGCGGTCGACGACGACGCGCTCGCCGCGGCGTGGGAGCTGTCCGTGATCGACGGCGACCGGGAGCGGGACCGGAATCGATAGCCACGCTCAAGACGACCGCGACCGGATCCGGGGACATGACGGTCCGCTACGATGAGCTCGCGGTGGAGTGGCTCGGCTACGCGACTGCGCGGTTGGCGACCGACGGGGGACCGGTCGTCTACACCGACCCCGGCCGGTACGGCGTCCTCGACGACTACTGGGCGCGCGACGGCGACCTCGTCGTCGTCACTCACGACCACCACTACGACAGCGACGGGATCCGGTCGGTCGCGAGCGAGGACGCGACGATCGCGATCTACGACGCCGTCGACCCCGCCGGGATCGATCGCGACGTGGAGCCGATCGACGCGCTCGCCGACGACTACGAGGTGGTCCGCGTCGGCGAGGAGGAGCGCGTCGACGTCGACACGCCCGCCGGTGCCGTCACGGCGTGGTCCGTCCCCGCCCACAACGACCCCGAGGGGCCGAACGCCGACGCCGACGGCTCGGTGCCGCACCCGCCCGGCTTCGGCTGCGGCTTCCTGCTGTCGCTCGGCGGACACACCGTGTTCTGGCCCGGCGACTCCGACGCGCTCGACGGGTTCGCCGAGCTCGACGTCTCCGTCTTCCTCGCGAACATCGGCGGGGGCGGCATCGTCGCTGACCGACGCGAGGCCGCCGAGCTGGCCGAGACGATGGCGCCGGACCTCGTCGTCCCGATCCATTACGACACGTTCCCCCAGCTCGAGGCCGACGGCGAGGCGTTCGCCGGCGACGTCGCGAGCCGCTCGATCCCGGTCGCTCTCGACGCGCGCTCCGCGAACCAGTAACAGGAGCCGCGTCGCGGGCGGTGACCTTTTTATCCCGCCGCGTCGTTGGGCGGTCGCATGACCACCGAGTCCGCGCTGGCCGACGGGGTCCGGGAGGCGCTTTCGGTCGACGCCGAGGCGTTCGCCGAGCGCGCGGCCGAGGAGGCCGAGATCGTCAAACAGGAGCTCCACGACGGCTCCTTCGACAACCACCAGTCGATCGTCGGCTTCGAGTACGAGTTCTACGCGGTCGGCGACGGGCGGTGGAGCGAGGAGTCGCGGGCCGGCGAGTACGCGCTGATGCGCGTCCCGCGCCGCATGCTGGAGCTGATGGGGTTCGAGAAGGAGCTCGGACTCCACAACGCGGAGATGTCGACGAGCCCGCAGCCCCTCTCCGACCACGGGCTCCGCGCGCAGCTCGCCGAGGTTCGCGCGCGCCTGGAGGCCGCGGAGAACACCGCCGGCGTCGAGGGGATGCGGCTCGTCTCGGACGGCCTCTGGACCATCCCGCCGGCGGGCGAGACCGTCCGCGAGTACCTCACCGACAGCGTGGAGGTCGACGGCGTCGTCGTCGCGGTCAACATGAGCGACGCGGTCCGGTACCACGCGATGGCCAACTCGGGCCGCAACGACGCGGGCGAGGCGGAGGAGGGGCCCGCCGTCGTCCTCGAGGCGCCGGGCGTGTCGCTGCCGGCGGAGACGGTGATGCCGGAGAGCCTGATCACGTCGGTCCAGCCGCACTACCAGGTGGGCCGCGCCGAGACGCTGCCGCGGCACTTCCGGTACGCCCTCCGGATCGCCGGCCCGCTCTTAGCGCTCGGCGCCAACTCGCCGTTCTTCCCGCCGGAGCTGTACGACGACGACTGGGACGGCGAACGCGTCCTGAGCGAGGGGGCGACCTCGAACCGCATCCACGTCTTCGAGTCCGTCCTCAACGCCCGGACCGACGCCGACAAGGTCCGGTTCCCGCGCGACTTCCACGACGTCGAGACCGCCGTGGACCGCATCGCGAGCGACGAGACGCTGATACCGATGCCCGAACCCGACGGCAGCGACCGGTTCGACGACGCCTTCGCGACGTTCCGGACGAAACACGGCAGCTACTGGCGGTGGGTCCGCCCCGTCTTCGAGGGGGCCAGCCGCTCGGCGGCCAACGCCCGCATCGAGTTCCGGCCGATCCCGGGTCAGCCGACCGTCCGCGACTCCATCGCGTTCCAGGCCGCGTTCGCCGGGCTGATGCAGTCGCTCGCACAGCGGGAACACCCCGTCATCGGCCTCGACTGGGAGACCGCCCGCGACAACTTCTACGCGGCGGTCGCGGACGGGCTGGCGGCCGACTTGGAATGGGTGGGACTCGACGGCGAGCGCACGACCGACACCGACGCGCTGTACGCAGACCTCCTCGACCACGCCGAGGCCGGACTACGCACCGCCGGCTGCGCCGACGACGAGGCCGCCGCGTGGATCGCCCCGCTCCGGTGGCGCGTCGCGAACCGGACGACGCCCGCGAGCTGGAAGCGCGACCGCGTCCGCGACCGCCTCGACGGCGGCGACGACTTCGAGACCGCCGTCTACGAGACGCAACGGGAGTACATCGATCGGCAGTCGGAGACGCTCATCGAGGGCGGCTTCTCCGCGTGGACGGACGGGGCGTGACTCGGGTTACGATCCGGAACGGTCCCGGATCCGACGGCGACACAGTACAGTTAACGGTCGCCCGACCGAGGCTCGGGTATGGACGAGCTGATCGCCGCCGCGCGCGACGCCCTCGACGACGCCCACGTCCCGTACTCCGAGTACCGCGTCGGCGCCGCGCTTCGAACGGTCGACGGCACCGTGTTCACCGGCTGTAACATCGAGAACGCGAACTACTCCAACAGCCTCCACGCCGAGGAGGTCGCGCTCGCGGAGGCGGTGAAGAACGGTCACCGCGAGTTCGACCGGATCGCCGTCTCCTCCGGCGTCCGCGACGGCGTCACCCCCTGCGGGATGTGTCGGCAGAGCCTCGCGGAGTTCGCGGCCGACGACCTCGTCGTCGCCTGCGACGAGGGCGGCGACGCGGTGACGGAGTACACCCTCGGCGAACTCCTCCCGAACACCATCTCCGAGGGAACGCTCGACGACGCGAGCGAAGCGGGCGACGGTCGGGACGCCGGCGGCGACTGACTCGGGCGCTGCTCGCCGCGCCTTCACCGGTCCGAGCCGGAAGCCCTTTTGAATCACTCGTCGAAACGGGGGGACATGACCGACGAGACCGACGCCTCCGCCGCCGACGCTCCCGCCGCGGACGCCGAGAGCGAGGACCCCAACGACGAGGCCGGCTACCACGTCGAGGCCGCGCCCGAGGACGTTGCCAACGCCGTCCTCCTCCCGGGTAACCCCGAGCGAGTCGACAAGATCACGGCGCTGTGGGACGACCACGAGGAGGTCGCGCGCCACCGCGAGTACCGCACCGCGACCGGCAGCTACGACGGGGCGCCGATCTCCGTCACCTCGACCGGGATCGGGTCCCCGTCGGCGGCCATCGCCGTCGAGGAGCTCGCCCGGGTCGGCGTCGACACGTTCATTCGAGTCGGCTCCTGCGGCGCGATCCAGCCCGAGATGGACGTGGGCGACCTGGTGATCACGACCGGCGGCGTCCGGCAGGAGGGGACGAGCGACGAGTACGTGCGGGAGGACTACCCCGCGACCGCCGACGGCGAGGTCGTCTCCGCCTTGGTCGCCGCCGCGGAACGCCTCGGTCACGACTACCACACCGGCGTCACGATGAGCGCCGACTCCTTCTACGCGGGCCAGGGGCGCCCCGGGTTCGACGGGTTCGAGGCGGCCGGCTCGGACGAGTTGGTCGCGGAGCTACGGGACGCGAACGTGAAGAACATCGAGATGGAGGCGTCCGCGATCCTCACGATCGCGGGCGTGTACGGCCTCCGGGCGGGAGCGGTCTGCTCCGTCTACGCCAACCGCGTGACCG
Organism: Halorubrum ejinorense; assembly: GCF_055389685.1. NCBI lineage: Archaea > Methanobacteriati > Methanobacteriota > Halobacteria > Halobacteriales > Haloferacaceae > Halorubrum > Halorubrum ejinorense. Next base: position 2,753,909 of record NZ_AP043777.1, on the reverse strand, counting down.
GCGAGTTCCGAACGGAGGGCGAGTCGCGCGCGGCGGAGACGGCCAGCCTCGCGGTGAAGCTGCTCGCGCGCATGGACGAGGTGAAACGGGAGGCCGGTGCCGACCGCTGGCACGCCGGACTCTCGCTGTAGCGGTCACGCGTCTCCGCTTCGAGCGCGTTATCGCCCCGCGAACGTTCCAAAGCGACTTTACCCGCGGACCGCGGACCCACAGACATGAGCACACAGGTCGTGGTCGTCGGTTCCGGGTACGCCGGCGCAGGGGCGGTGAAGGCGTTCGAAGACGAGGTCGGTGAGGGCGAGGCGGAGCTCACGTGGATCTCCGAGCACGACTACCACCTCGTCTTGCACGAGGTCCACCGCGCGATCCGCAACCCCGCGGTCGAGGACAAGATCACGATCCCCGTCGACGAGATCAAGTCGTCCGAGTCCGACTTCGTTCAGGGCCGCGTCGTCGACGTCGACACCGACGGCCAGGTCGTCGAGACCGACGACGGGACGACCGTCGACTACGACTACCTCCTGCTCGGCGTCGGCTCCACGACGGCCTTCTTCGGCATCGAGGGGCTGAAGGAGAACGCCCACCAGCTGAAGGGACTCGACGACGCGAAGGCGATCCACGAGGACGTTCGCGAGGCGGCCGCGGACGCGACCCGCTCGGACCCCGCGCAGGTCATCGTCGGCGGCGCCGGTCTCTCCGGCATCCAGACGGCCGGCGAGATCGCGGAGTACCGCGACAAACACCGCGCGCCGATCGAGATCAAGCTGGTCGAGGGGCTCGACGAGGTCTTCCCCGGTAACGACCCGCAGATCCAGGGCGCGCTCCGCCAGCGGTTGGAGGACGCCGACGTCGAGATTCTCACCGGCGACTTCATCTCCGAGGCCGACGATGAGGCCGTCTACCTCGGCGGCGGCGAAGACGAGGTGCCGGAGGAGCTCGCACACGACGTGCTGATCTGGACCGGCGGCATCACCGGCCAGCCGGAGATCGAGGACGTCGACGTCGACAAGGACGACCGGTCGAACCGCGTCCACGCCGGCGCCGACTTCACCACCAGCGACGACCGCGTGTTCGCCATCGGCGACACCGCCCTCGTCGAGCAGGGCGAGGAAGTGGCGCCGCCGACGGCGCAGGCCGCTTGGCAGGCCGCCGAGGTCGCGGGCGCCAACCTGGCGCGCGCCGCCCGCGGCGCGCCGCTCCGCTCGTGGACCCACGAGGACAAGGGGACGGTCATCTCCGTCGGCGAGGAGGCGGTCGCTCACGACGTGGTGGGGATGCCGATCAAGACGTTCGGCGGGACGCCGGCGAAGCTGCTGAAGAAGGCCATCGCCACGCGCTGGATCGCCAAGGTCTCCTCGGCCGGCCGCGGTTTCAGTGCGTTCGGCGACATGTGAACGCGGGCGACTCGCGGTAGCGACTCGACTGGGCGTTCGGTTCGTTTCTCGGGAAACCGCTCTTTCGGGACAGAGGAATCAGCGACTCACTCGACGCGAGAATCCGAGTCCCGCCGTCAGTGTTCGGCCGGCTCGTCGGGCGCTCGCATGTCGTCGATCCGGAGGATGAGGACGTTCGCGGTGTCGTCTTTGCCGTCGACGGTCCCGTCGATGACGAGCTTCGAGAGCGGCGTCGGACCGACGGTGACGGAGTCGCCCTCGTGGAAGTCGCGGACCGAGCCCTGAACGTGGATCTCGGCGCGGCACAGCTCGGGGTGGTGGACGCTGGAGAGGTCGATCCCGTCGACGTTGAGCTCCGCTACCTCCTCGCCCTCGTGGTAGATCGGAACGTTGGCCGGCTCGTCCATGCGCTGGATGTCGAGGGCCTCGTAGGCGTTGGAGGTGGGCTTGTAGCCGCCCTTCGGACCGGGGACGCCCTCGACCAGCTGGAGGGCCTTGAGGCTCTGCATCTGGTTGCGGATCGTCCCCGGGTTGCGGTCGACCTCGTCGGCGATCTCCTCGCCTTTCACCGCGTCCTCCTGTTCCCCGAACAGGTTGATCAGGGCCGTGAGGATGCTTTTCTGGCTCGATGTGAGCTCGATCGATGACATGGAATCAAATACATAGCGGGCCCGCTTAAATGCGATGGAACCTCCTTATAAACGATCGTGAGGGACCCGCTCGGGACCGTCCCTTCGGGCGTCTCACCCGAACCGCGTCCCGTCGTTCACTCCCCCCGGAGCCGCTTCATCCGGACGTACGCGATCGGGCTCACCAGCGCGATCACCACCCCGACGCCGATCAGCGTGAGCCCGAAGTCGGGGGCGACAAACGAGACCGCGGCGCCGGCGAGCCCGATCGCAGCCCCGGTGAACGCGACGGCGATGGTCGCGCCGACCGGCTCGACGTCGCTGGGATCGACCGAACGGGGATCGGAGCTGCCCATGGACGCCCTGTGGCTTCCCGGGCGCAAAACGGTGTCCGATCCGGCGAGCGGGTCGCAGTGCGGTCACGGGCGGCTCGGTCGCCTTCGAGCGCGTCGATCACCACCATTCAAGCGGCGTCGCGTCGCGTAGCCGGTATGACTACGGTCAAGATCATCGGCGCGCCGACGGACTACGGAGCGAACCGACGCGGGGTCGACATGGGGCCGTCGGCGATCCGGTACGGCGGGCTCGCCGACCAACTCGCCGGCGCGGGAGTCGAGACGGTCGACGCGGGCGACCTCCACGTCCCGCGGGCGGAGGAGCGCGACCCGGACACCGACGCCCCGAGCGAGGGGAAAGCGAAGTTCCTCCGCGAGACGGCCGACGTCTGTCGACGGCTCGGCGACGAGGTCGCCGGGACGCTCGCCGACGGCCGGATACCGCTCGCGCTCGGGGGCGACCACTCCATCGGCATCGGGAGCCTCGTCGGGTCCGCTCGCGACGCCGACATCGGCGCGGTGTGGTTCGACGCGCACGCCGACCTGAACACGCCGGCGACGAGCCCGTCGGGGAACGTCCACGGGATGCCACTGGCGGCGGCGCTCGGTATCGGCGAGTTCGCGGACACCGAGTGGGCGAACGCGCAGGGACTCGCTCCCGAGAACGTCGCGCTCGTCGGTCTCCGGTCGGTCGACGAACCGGAGGTGGAGCTAATCAAAGATCGCGGCTTCGCGGCGTACACGATGTCGGACATCGACGAGCGGGGGATCACGGACGTCACCGAGGAGGCGCTCTCGGTCGCGTCCGCCGGCGTCGACGGGCTTCACGTCAGCCTCGATCTGGACTGGCTCGACCCCAACGCGGCCCCCGGCGTCGGGACGCCCGTCCGCGGCGGCGTCACGTACCGCGAGGCTCACAGTGCGATGGAAATCGTCGACGAAAGCGACGCGCTCCGGTCGATGGAGCTCGTGGAGGTGAACCCGACGCTCGACCAGCACAACGAGACGGCGGAACTGGCGACGGAACTGGCGGCGAGCGCGTTCGGCAAGCGCGTGCTGTAAGCGGCGACCGAACGGCCGCGACCGCGGGCGGCGTACGGTGGCGGATCCCGGCGACTCCGCCTCAGACGCCGCGGTCGAGCTCTTCGACTACCCGCTGGAGGTCCGCTTCGGACTCGATGTCGCCTTTGATCTCTTCCCGGCGGCGGACCGCCGCCGAGTCGGCGTCGTACGCGCGGACGAACTCGGCGCGGGTGTGTTCGTCGAACGCGTGCCGGATCGCGAAGTAGCCGTCGGGGACGATGGTGCCACACACCTTGCACTCGTGGCGCTGGTGCTCGTTCGTCTGGTGGACGATCGCCGACTCCACGTCGTCGAAGGCGGCGTCGCAGTCGCCGATGCCGCACGTCCAGCGAGGGGCCATACCCGAACTCTCGCCCGAGGGGGATTAACGGTTTCCCACGCCGGCGCGTCGAAACGGGTCACCGTCTCGTCGCCCCGTTCGTGACCGTCCCGATCGGACCTGCGGTCGCGGCACCGTCGTCGTCGAACGATACGCATTTGCGCGGGCGCGACGACCGTCCGACCGTGACCCGATCGAGAACGCGCGTCGACGGCCACGTCAAGGTGCTCGACGACGAGGTCGTCGCCCGCGCGAAGGAGCGCGGGATCGACGCGCTCGTGTACGCTCCGCACTTCACGCGCCTTCCGACGGTCCGCGAGCGCGCCGCTCGATACTCCGACGACGAGCTCCAGGTCGTCCCCGCCCGCGAGGTGTTCACCGGCGACTGGGGGAACCGGCGGCACCTCCTCGTGCTCGGGCTCTCCGAACCGGTCCCCGACTACATCACGTTCGAGGGCGCGATGGCCGAGTTCGAGCGGCAGGACGCGGCCGTCCTCGTTCCCCACCCCGGGTTCGCAACCATCTCGCTCACGCGGCCAGAGATCGACGCGCACGCCGGTCGGATCGACGCCGTCGAGACGTACAACACAAAGCTGCTCCCCCACCAGAACGCCCGAGCGCGTCGGACCGCGGAAGAGACCGGCTGCGCGGGCTTCGGCTCCTCGTACGCGCACCTCACGGGCACCGTCGGGGAGGCGTGGACCGCGTTCGAGGGCGCGCTCGACGACGCCGAGGCGGTCGTGGAGGCGTTCCGCGAGCGCCGACCGCGGACGGTGATCCACCGGGGCGGGATCGGCCACCAGCTGCGCGGGCTCGTCGAGTTCGCCCACCTCGGGTACGAGAACACGTGGGCGAAACTCGACCGCATGTTCCTCTCCGGCAACGAGCCGACCCTCCCGTCGAACGTCGCCTATGAGGGGCGGTTCGACGACGTGAGCGTCTACGAGTAGACGGCGTCGAATCGCGCCGCGAGAACTCGCGAGTAGCCGACGCTGTCGCGACTCGTTCGCCTCCGGTGTCGGCGTCAGAGACCGAACCCGGCCGCGGCCTCCGAGGCCGTCCGTGCGGCCGCAGAGAGGTCGAGTTCGAGATTGACGACGTATTTGTTGATCGCCCAGAAGGCGGCGATCTCGACCGCGGTGATGACCACCGTGACGAGGTCCGCGTACTTGCTGCTCGTCGTTACGCCCGTCGGCATTCCGTACTCCCGATCCGACAGCGGGTGGAAGAGGGCGATCCCTCGCCGGCTCCCGACCACGTCGAGCAGGTAGTGGGTCAACACGCCGATCCACACGTACTGGAGGTTGCCGAAGACGATCGGGTACGCGATGAAGACCGCCAGCACCGGGAGGCTGTGGAGCGTCTTCCGGTGGCGTCCGAAGGCGGTGTCGACGTCGGGGAACAGCGCTCCCAACACGACGGGAACGGTGATCTGCGCGATCATCTCGGCGGTCGCCGCGTTGAGCCCCGGTTCGAGCACGAATCCGAGGCCCAACGAGAGCAGCAGACCGTTGAGCACGTGGCCGCGTTTGTTCATGTCTGTCCCTGCGTAGGGGAGGTGGTCAAACCACCGGATCGCGGCGACGGCCGTAAGGCCTGCCTACCTCGATCGGAGACCGCCGCTCCCCGGCCGAAAGAGCCACGGCGACCGCGGCCGACCCGACCGTATGGAGTACGAGGAGCCGAAGTTCTTCCACGTCATGCAGTACGCCGCGGCCGCCGACGGCGACGTCATCGACATGGTGAGCGGCAACCCCGACTGGGAGCCGCCCGCCGCGCTCCGCGCCGCGCTCCGCGAGTACGCCGACCTGCCGCCGGCCGACTTCCAGTACCCGCCGAGCGACGGGCTCCGCGAGCTGCGGGAGCGGATCGCGGCGCGCCGCGAGGTCGACGCCGAGCGCGTGGTCGTCACCAACGGCACCGGCGAGGCGAACTACCTCGCGATGGCGCGCGCCCTCGACCGCGGCGCCGGCGACGAGGCGTTGCTCATGGACCCGGTGTACCCGTACTACCCCGGGAAGACGCACCTCCTCGGCGGGGAGCCGACCCTCGTTCCGACCGCCCGCGACGGGGGACTCGACGTCGGGGCGGTGCGCGAGGCCGCGAGCGAGGACACCGCGCTCATCGTGTTGAACACCCCGAACAACCCGACCGGCGCGGTGTACGATCTCGATGCGGTACGCGAGGTCGTCGCGATTGCCGAGAGTGTCGACGCCTTGGTCGTCGCCGACGAGGTGTACGACCGGTTCGACCTGACGGGCTCGTTCGAGTCGGCCCTGACGCTCGACTCCGACCGCGTGATCGCCACGAGCGGCTTCTCGAAGTCGATGGCGATCACCGGGTTCCGGGTCGGCTACGCCGTCTTCCCCGAGGCGCACGTCGGCGACGCGCGGACGCGGCACATGCTCGTGAACGTCGCCGGGGCGCGGCCCTCCCAGTACGCGGTCCTCCACGCGCTCGCGGAGACCCCGCCGAGCTACTACGCCGACGCGCGCGACCTGCTCGCGGACCGCGTCGACGCGTTCACGGCCGCCCTCGACGCGGCCGGCGCCGAGTACAGCCGCCCGGAGGGTGCCTTCTACGTGCTCGCGCGCTTCGACGGGTTCCCCGGCACGATGGCGAACGTCAAGCGCCTGATCGACGAGGCCGGCGTCGCGGGGATGCCGGGCGAGGCGTTCGGTACCGCCCGCGACGAGTGGATCCGGTTCGCCCTCGTGACGCCCCGCGCCGAGGCGGCCGCCGAGCGACTCGCCGACTACTTCTGAGAGTCCCGGCGACGACCGACGACGGCCGCCGCCGCGAGTAACGCGATGACCGCGGCGACGACGCCGAAGCCGGGTATGCCGTCGTCGGTGGTCTCCGAGCCGCCGTCACCGTCCGCGTCCGATCCATTCTCCCCGTCCGCGTCCGAATCCGCCTCCTCCGCGGTCTCGACCCCTTCCACGGTCACCGGGTCGGACTCGGCGTCGTCGCTCCGTGCGACGATCGTCCGGCTTCCGGTGCTCGATATCTCTACGCCGATCTCCCCGCGGTCGTCGGTCTCGCCGACCGACTCGCCGTCGACCACGACCGTGACCCCGGTGGCCGGTTCGTCGTACGCGTTCCGAACCGTCACGCGAGTCGTCTCACCGACCAAGACGCGCTCGTTCGCCGGGACGACCGTCAGCGCCGGGGTCCGCTGTGCCGTGACGTTCGTCGCCGCCGCCGACTCTCGGACTCTGACCCGCTCCGGCGACCCGCCGTACCCGTCCTTGACGACCTCGACCGTGTAGAGGGCGTTCACGGGAACGGTGAGCGAGGCCGTCCCGTCGGTCACCGACACTCGTCCGTCGAACACCGACGACGACACCCGAACGGACCCCGTTTCGATCGCGGTCGGCGGGTCGAAGTGGTCGTCGAACACGCGGACGTCGAGGGTCGCGGTCCCCCGTTCGATCGTGACCGTCGCCTCCGAGTTCGCCGACACCGTCACCTCGCGGCTCCCCTCGAAGTAGCCCGGCTTCACGACCTCGATTTCGTAGGTTCCCCGCTCCAGGCGAGCCGTCTCGTAGGTCCCGTCTGACCCGGTCGTGCCGCGGTCGATCGATCGGCCGTCCTCGCGGACGGTCACCGTCGCGTCGGCCAGCGTCCGGTTTTCGGCGTCGAGAACCGACACCGTGGCGGTCCCGCTGCGCGACACGCCGAGCGCGACGTCCCCCTCGCTGGCGTTGTCGATCCGGAGCGGCCTGTTCCGGACGTACCTGTCGTCGTCGACGTCGAGTTCGACGCTCGCGTTCGCGGGGGCGTCGAGGAGGACGTTCCCGTTGCTCGCCGTCGTCCCCGTCGCGGTCCCCGTCTCACCCGATTCGGTCTCCCACGCCGCCTCGACGGTCACGCCGCCGACGGCGTCTCCCTGTTGGTCGGTGACCGAGACGGTGAGCGTCACCTGTTCCTGACCGACCGCGCCGCCGGTCGCGACGACCGCGACCGCCAGTACCGCCACTGCGACGACGGCCGCACGTGGGACGTTCATACCCGCGACCGAGGCAGTCCAACGGTATTGGTATGGGCCGACTATCCGGGTAAGCGCCGCCTTCCCTCCGTCGGCGAGCGAAACTCGTTCCGGGGCCCGCCGTCGTTCCGGGCCCGCCGTCGTTCGAAGCCCACCCCGACTCGCGGGACCCCCCGTCGAACGACGGATCGACGCTCCGAACTGCGGACCGTCGGCCCCGACTCCGCCGTATTCAAATACGCGCGCGCAGACCAACGCGTATGGAGCAGATCGACGACCAGTACGCGCCCGCCGACGTCGAGTCGGCGGTCGACGACTACTGGGAAGACAACGACGCCTACGAGGCGGCGAAGGAGGCCCACGCCGACGACCCGCCGTTCTTCTTCGTCGACGGCCCGCCGTACACCTCCGGGCAGATGCACCTCGGGACGGCCTGGAACAAGACGCTGAAAGACGCCGTCATCCGGCACAAGCGGATGACCGGGCACCGCGTCACCGACCGCCCCGGCTACGACATGCACGGGCTCCCGATCGAGGTCAAAGTCGAGGAGGAGCTCGGCTTCGAGAACAAGCGGGACATCGAGGAGTACGGCATGGAGTCGTTCATCGAGAAGTGCAAGGAGTTCGCCCTGGAGAACCGGGCGGCGATGGACGAGGACTTCAAGTCCATCGGCGTCTGGATGGACTGGGAGAACCCGTACGAGACCATCTCACCGGAGTACATGGAGGCCGCCTGGTGGGCGTTCTCCGAGGTCGCCGACAACGGGCTCGTCGAGCAGGGGAAGCGGTCCATCTCGCAGTGTCCGCGCTGTGAGACCGGGCTCGCCAACAACGAGGTCGAGTACGAGGACGTCGAGGACCCCTCCGTCTACGTGAAGTTCCCGCTCGCCGACCGCGAGGGGAGCCTCGTCATCTGGACGACGACGCCGTGGACCATCCCCGCGAACACCTTCGTCGCCGTCGACGAGGCGCTCACCTACAACGCGGTCCGCGCGGAGAAGGACGGCGAGAGCGAACTCATCTACGTCGCCGCCGACTGCGTCGAGGACGTGTTACAGGAGGGCCGCTACGAGGACTACGAGGTCGAAGCGGAGCTGACCGGCGAGGAGCTCGTCGGCTGGGCGTACGACCACCCGCTCGCCGACCGCGTCGCCGAGTACCCCGACTTCGAGGGCGCCGGGCAGGTGTACGCCGCCGACTACGTCGAGGCCGACCGGACCGGGCTCGTCCACTCCGCCCCCGGCCACGGTGAGGAGGACTTCCACCGCGGCACGGAGCTCGGGCTCGACATCCACTGCCCCGTCGGGCCGAACGGCGAGTTCACCGAGGCCGCCGGCGAGTACGCCGGGCAGTTCGTCCGCGACGCCAACGACGACATCATCGACGACCTCGTCGCCGACGGTCACATGCTCGCGCACGGCACCGTCGACCACAGCTACGGCCACTGTTGGCGCTGTGACACCGGGATCATCCAGCTGGTCACCGACCAGTGGTTCATCTCGATCACGGACGTGAAAGACGACCTCCTCGACAACATGGAGGACTCCGAGTGGCACCCGGGGTGGGCCCGCGACAACCGCTTCCGCGACTTCATCGAGGACGCGCCCGACTGGAACGTCTCCCGGCAGCGCTACTGGGGCGTCCCGATCCCGATCTGGGTGCCGGAGGACGCGGAGGCGGGGAACCTCGACGAGGACATGATCGTGGTCGGCACCCGCGAGGAGCTCGCCGAGCGCGTCGAGGAGGACGTCGACCCCGCCTCCATCGACCTCCACCGCCCCTCCGTCGACGGTCTCACCATCGTCGAGGACGGCACCACCTACCGCCGCGTCGAGGACGTCTTCGACGTGTGGCTCGACTCCTCGGTCGCCTCGTGGGGCACCCTCGGTTACCCGAGCGACGAGGACGCTCACGACGAGCTGTGGCCGGCCGACCTCATCATCGAGGCGCACGACCAGACCCGCGGGTGGTTCTGGTCGCAGCTCGGGATGGGGACCGCCGCCGTCGGCCAGATCCCCTACGACGAGGTGCTGATGCACGGCTTCGCCAACGACGAGGACGGGCGAAAGATGTCGAAGTCGGTCGGCAACATCGTCACGCCCGAGGAGGCGATCGACCGCGCCGGTCGCGACCCGCTCCGCACGTATCTCCTCTCGCACGACCAGCAGGGCGTCGACCTCGCGTTCGAGTGGGACGGGCTCGGCGAGATCCAGGGGAAGCTCAACATCCTCTGGAACGTGTTCCGGTTCCCGCTGGAGTACATGGAGCTCGACGGCTACGACCCGGCCGCGGCCGACCTCTCCGACGGCGAGCTCGAACTCGTCGACGAGTGGGTGCTCTCCCGGCTCCAGTCCGTGGAGGCGGAGGTCGCCGAGGCCTGGGACGACTACCAGGTCAGCGACGCCGTCAACGCCGTGATCGAGTTCGTCACGCAGGACGTCTCGCGCTTCTACGTGAAGGCGGTTCGCGACCGGATGTGGGAGGAGGCCGACTCCGCCTCGAAGCGCGGCGCCTACGCGACGCTCGCGACCGTCCTCGACGAGGTGATCCGCATGCTCGCGCCGATCGCGCCGTACCTGACCGAGCGGATGTACCAGCGGCTCGACGGCGAGGCGACGACGGTCCACGCGCTGTCGTACCCCGAGCCCGACGCGGCCCTGCGCGACCCCGACCTCGAACGCGACGTGGCGGTGTTCCGCGACGTCGAGGAGTCGGCGGCCAACGCGCGCCAGCAGGCCGGTCGCAAGCTCCGCTGGCCGGTCCCGCGCGTCGTCGTCGAGACCGACGACGAGGCGGTCGCGGCCGCGGTCGAGCGGCTCTCCGACCTGATCGCCGACCGCGTCAACGCCCGCGAGGTCGTCGTCACCGACGCCTTCGACGAACTGGTCGAGACCGCCGAGCCGCAGATGGCCGCCATCGGCCCGGCGTTCGGCGGCGACGCCCAAAAGGTGATGGAGGCGGTTCAGGGCGCGACCCGCGCGGCGGTCGAGGGCGGCGAGATCACCGTCGACGGCGAGCCGGTCGCCCTCGACGACGAGATGGTCGAGTACGTCGCCGAGCCGCCCGAGAACGTCTCCGGCGCGGAGTTCGAGGGCGGGACCGTCTACGTCGACACGTCGCTCACCGACGACATCGAGTCCGAGGGCTACGCCCGCGACGTGATCCGGCGGATCCAAGAGATGCGTAAGGAACTCGACTTAGACGTGGAGGCCCGCGTCCGCGTCGGCGTCGCCGTCGACGACGAACGCGTCGCCGGCTTCGTCGACGAGCACGCCGACCTGATCGCCGGCGAGGTGCGCGCCGACGCGTGGATCGACGACCCGGCCGACGCCGCGGACGCGGACGGCGGGCTCGTCGAGGAGTGGTCGGTCGAAGACGTCGCGATCACGATCGGCGTCGAACCGGTCGCGTAAGGCTCTCTCGGGCTCACGACCCCGCGTCAGCGCTCGAACTTCCGGCCGGCTCGGGTCGCGCCGTGCGCCCGATTTCGACCGCGAATCGCGCCGCCGCCGAAACCTATAGGTGCGTTCTTTACTGACGGTCGATCATGTATGTCCGGGCGGCCCGGCCCGACGACGCGGAGGCGCTGCGGACCGCCGTCTCCCGAGCGCGCGAGGAGACGGTGTTCGACGACATCGGCGCTCCCTTACTGGACGTGTCCGCCGCCGGCGTCCGAGAGGCCGCCGCCGAGGCCGAGTGGTCGTTCCTGATGGAGAGCGACGAGGCGGGCCCCGTCGGGCTGGCGATCGCACACCCGGACCCGGACGGAGCCGAGGCCGAGCTGTTGGCGCTGTGGGTCCATCCGAACCGCGCGGGCGAGGGCGTGGCCGACGAACTTCTCGCTCGCGTGGGCGACGCCCTCGCCGGTCGCGGGGTCGAAACGCTCCGCGCGACGGTCCCGCCGGACCGGCCAAGCGCCGAGGAGTTCTTCAGCGCACACGGGTTCGCGTCGCGCGGGAGCCGCCGTAGCCCCGCGGGCGACGAAACCGTCGTCGTCGCGGATCCGCACGCGCTCGCCTGAGGCGGAGCGGGGTCCGTCCCACCGCCGTCGGATTCAACGGCCCGAACGCCGACTACTTCAGTCGCTCTTGGAGGAACGAGGGGTGGGCCGCGGTCACGCCCTCGACCCCGAGCAGCTTCTCGGAGATGACGTCGCCGAGTTCGTCGCCGTCGCCGGCGCGCACCTCCGCCATCAGCATGTGGTCGCCCGAAGAGGTGTACAGCGCCTGGACCTCATCGAGGGACTTCAGTTCCCGCGTGGCCTCGACGTACCGGCCCGAGTCCACGTCCATTCCGACCATGGCGATCGACTGCGAAGAGAGTTTCTTCGGGTCGACCTCCGCGGAGTAGCCGACGATCACGCCCCGGTCTTCGAGGCGGTCGATGTACTTGCGGACCGTCGGCTTCGACACGTCCGCTCGCTCCGCGATCTCTCCGCAGGACGCCTGCGCGTCCTCTTCTAACACAGAGAGGATGCGTTCCTCTGTCGATACCGTGCTCATACTACTCCGTTTACCGCCAATGAAAAAATACCTTGCGAATCGATAAACGATTCCGCCACGCCGTGAACGGCCGGCTCGCCGGCTCAGGCGTGCTTGTCGAGGAACATGTCGTGGGAGCGCTCCCACTCGTAGTCGTCGTCCCAGTAGCGCTCGGCGAGCGGCTCCTCGGGCATCTCGCCGATCGCCTGCTTCTCGGCGCCGTAGGAGGGGCGATCCTCGTCGACGTAGAAGCGGCCGGTGAGGACCTCGCCCTCGTACAGCGACTGCTCGGTCTCGCGCATCATCTCGGCGGCCTCGACGCGGTCCGTCTTGTCGAACTCGTAGTCGTCGGAGTCGTTGACGTCGATGTACGGCACGTACTGGCGCGCGTCCTTGTTCCAGGTCGGACACTGGGTGAGGAAGTCGACGTGCGCGAACCCGTCGTGCTCGATCGCCTCGGTGATGATCTCCTTGGCCTGGTTCGGGTTGACGGCGGCCGTGCGGGCGACGTAGGAGGCGCCGGCGTTCAGCGACATCGAGAGCGGCTTGATCGGCTCCTTGGCGCTGCCGTGGGGCTGCGTCTTCGACTTGTGGCCCTTCGGGCTAGTCGGGGAGGTCTGTCCCTTCGTGAGCCCGAAGATCTCGTTGTTGAAGACGATGTACGTCATGTCGTGGTTCTCCCGGGCCGTGTGGATGAAGTGGTTCCCGCCGATCCCGTAGCCGTCGCCGTCACCGCCGGCGGCGATCACTTCGAGGTCGGGGTTCGCGAGCTTCGCGGCGCGGGCCACGGGCAGCGAGCGCCCGTGGATCGTGTGGAACCCGTACGTGTCGAGGTAGCTGTTCAGCTTGCCCGAACAGCCGATACCGGTACACAGGAGCGTTTCCTCGGGCGTGCGCCCGACTTCCGGAAGCGCCTGCTTGAGCGCCTTCAGGACGCTGAAGTCACCGCAGCCCGGACACCAGGTCGGCTGCGGTTCGACACCGGGCGTGTACTCGTCGCGGTCGATCTCTCGCTCCTCTCCGATTGCTGAAAACGTGCTCATTGGTTAGTCACCTGCGGCTGGGACGAAGGTGGTCTGATGGCCGGACGCGTCGCCGTCGCCTTCGATGATCGCGGCCTCGAACCCGTCGACGACCTCGGCGGGCTCGAACGGGTTCCCGTTGTACTTCAACAGGCTCGACAGCCGCTCGCCGTAGCGGCCGAGGTTCTTCTGGACGAGCCCGCGGAACTGTCCGGACGCCGTCATCTCGACGACGAGGACCTCGTCGACGCTCTCGACGAACGCCTCGACCTGCTCGGTCGGGAACGGGAGCATGTCGGAGACGCCGTACGACTTCACCGAGACGCCGGCCTCGTTGAGGCGACCGACGGCCTCCTCGACGGTTCCCTGCTGACTGCCGAACGTGAGGATGCCGTACTGGGCGTCCTCGGGGCCGGCGTACGAGCCCGTGTCCTCCCCGTCGAGGTCGTCGCGGATCGCCGCCAGCTTCTGGGCCCGCCGGTCGATCTGCGCCACGCGGTTGTCCGGGGACTCGCTGATGTGTCCCGTCGGGTCGTGTTCGTTGCCCGTCGCGAGGAAGCGCCCGCCCTTCTGGCCGGGGACCGACCGCGGCGAGACGCCGTCGTCGACGTCGTGCTGGAAGCGGTGGAACTTCCCGTCGGCCGAGTGGGGCTCGTCGTCGAGCGCGTCCTCCGAGAGCGTCTTCCCGAGCGTCGGGTTCGGCTCGCGGTCGAAGTGGCTCTTCGGGACGTTGACGAGTTCGCCGCCGAGCTTCTGGTCGTACAGGAGGATCGACGGGATCTGGTACTCGTAGGCGAGCCGGAAGGCGAGCCGCGACTGCTCGTAGGCCTCCTCGACGGTCCCGGGCGCCAGCACGACGCGCTGGGAGTCGCCCTGCGAGGTGTAGAGGACGTGTTCGAGGTCGGACTGCTCGGGCTTCGTCGGCATCCCGGTCGAGGGACCGGCGCGCATCGCCTCGACGAGGACGACGGGTGTCTCCGTCATCTCGGCGAGCCCGAGCGGCTCGGACATCAGTGCGAACCCGCCGCCCGAGGAGCCGGACATCGCTTTGACGCCGGCGTGGGAGGCGCCGACCGCGAGCGCCGCGGCCGCGATCTCGTCTTCGACCTGCTCGGAGATCCCCCCGAGCTTCGGGAGGTTCTGCGTCATGATGGTGAACACTTCGGTCCACGGGGTCATCGGGTAGCCGGCGATGAACCGGCATCCCTCGTCGATGGCCCCGTAGGCGATGGCGTCCGACCCGGACATGAGCAGCTGCGTCTCGGCGTGCTCGCCCGTGGGAACGCTGACATCTGACGCGTCGACGTCGTACTCCTCTTGAACCTGCTCGTAGGCGGTTTCGAGGATCTCGATGTTCGGTTCGAGGATCTTCTCCGGCATCGCGTCGCGCATCAGGTCCTCGACGTGGTCGAGTTCCATGCCGGTCAGCGCGCAGGTCGCGCCGACGCCGGCGGTGTTGCGCATGACCTCACGACCCATGTCGCGGGCGAGCCCGCGGAGGTCGAGGGGGTAGACGTGCCAGTTGTTCTCTTCGACGCGCTCGTCGAAGTTCGGGATCTCCGAGGCGTCCAAGAGCCCCTCGTCGTAGACGATGACGCCGCCCTCGCGGAGCTCGTCTAAGTTCTCCGAGAGGGGTTTGATCTCCTCGTTACCGTAGACGGCCTCCTCCTGCGGGTTGCGGGCGAACGAGTCGCCGAGCGCCAGCAGGAAGTTGTAGCCGTCTCCGCGGGACTTGACCGGGTCCCCCGACGCGCGGACCTCGGTGTACGTGTGGCCGCCGCGGATCCGCGACGGATAGTGCCGATGCGTGAAGACGTTGAGCCCCGATCGCATCAAGGCCTTTGCGAAGTTCTGGCTGGTCGAAGCGATCCCGTCACCGGATCCCCCCGATATCCGCCAGATGAGTTCTTCGTCAGTCATAATGGTATGTGAGCCCGTATGGGCGTCGTGACTGGACGTTATACAGGTTCCCTCTTAGGGCTTGCTATGGAATCACAAGGAACAATCATGAAGGTCTATTAGGGCGTCGCATGTCACCACTCCACACTCAACTGCGTCGGCGTCGATCCCGGAGGCCGCCGGCGCGTCAGCGACCCCTTCCGCGCCCTTTTAGGCCGGCGCGCGCCGAGCGCCGGCATGCTCACGTTCATCGGACTCGGCCTCTACGACGAGCGCTCCGTCACCGTCGAGGGGCGCGAGGCGTTGCGCGCGGCCGATCGGGTCTTTGCCGAGTTCTACACTAGCCGACTGGTCGGCGCCGACGCGTCGGAACTGGCGGCCCACCACGGCGTCGACATCGAGGTCCGGGACCGCGCGGGCGTCGAGCAGGATCCGGAGCCGATCCTCGACGCGGCCGCCGACGGCGACGCCGCGTTCCTCACCGCCGGCGACACCATGATATCGACGACCCACACCGACCTCCGACTCCGCGCCGAGGAACGCGGGATCGACACGCGAGTGGTCCACGGCGTGACCGCGCAGTCGGCGGCGTCGAGCCTGACCGGCCTCCAGAACTACCGGTTCGGCAAGGCGACGACGCTCCCGTTCCCGTACGCCCACGGCGGCGGTGACGTGCCCGCGAGCGTGGTCGAGACCATCGAGGCGAACCGAGAGCGCGGGCTCCACACCGTCGTCTACCTCGACATCAAGGTCGGAACGGGGCCGACCGGGCCCGACCCCGACCACGAGGAGTACATGACCGCCGACGTCGCCGCCGGCCTGCTCGCCGAGGAGTGGGAGGACGCGCTCGCCGTGGTCGTCGCTCGCGCCGGCTCTCCTGACGCCGTCGTCGCGGCCGACAGACTGAGCGCCCTCGCCGACCGCGAGTTCGGCGACCCCCTCCACCTGCTCGTCGTTCCCGGCGACCTCCACCACGTCGAGGCGGACGCCCTCGTCGGACTCGCTGACGCTCCCCGCTCGCTCGTCGAGGAGTGAACCGCCCGTCGATGGCCTCCCCTCCGGGCCGATTCCGTGTCCCTCGGGTCGCGCTCTCGCCGACGCCGTGCCGACCGGACGTTTGATTACCGTGCCGCGCGTTACCGTACCTCATGAACGACACCCCCGTCGAGCGGCTCATGTCGACTGACCTCACCACGATCGAGCGCGGGGCCACCGCGGTCGACGCGGCGAAGGAGATGCTCGCGACCGGCGTCGGCTCGATCCTTGTCGTCGACCCTGACGGGGCGCTTGCCGGACTGATCACCACGACGGACTTCGTCGGGCTCGTCCGCGACAACGACCCGAAAGACCGGACGCCGGTCGAGGCGTTCATGACGACCGACGTGGTCACCGTGAGCCGCGACGACACCGTCGCGGAGCTGGCGGAGCCGACCGCGCACGGATACACTCACCTTCCCGTGACCGACGACGACGGCAGACCGATCGGGATGGTGTCGACGACGGACCTCACGGCGCACCTCTCTCGGGTAGGGTGATTGACCGTCCGCGGTTGCGTATTCCGGAAGAGTAATCAGACGTGGTAGCACACATCATGATATGGATCTCGACGACAGAACGCGCGTCGCGGACGTCATGTCGGCGCCACTGGAGACGATCGGGGTGGACGCGCCGCTCCGAGAGGCCGCCCGTCGGATGCGCGACAAGGACATCAGCGCCCTCGTCGTGACGACCGGCGGCGGATGTATCGTCACGCAGAGCGACGTCGTCGGGGCGGTCGCCGACGGCCACGACCCCGACGAGACGACGGTCCGCGACGTGATGACCGAGGACGTGGAAACGGTGACCCCCGACCTCATGATGCAGGAGGTCGCGGCGATGATGACGATGTACGGCGTGAAACACCTCCCCGTCGTCGACGGTGACCACGTCGGGATGGTCTCCTCGACGGACATCACCGAACACCTCTCCTGACTCCGGTGTCGAGCTCCGGGGCGCCGTCCCCGGGCTCCGGTCCCGCGGCGCGACTCCCGCGCCGTCAGAGCAGTAACAGCGGGAGCCCGACGACCGCTCCCACGACGATCAAAAGCAGGTTCCAGAGGAACACCGGCCGGATCAGTTCGCGCGCGATGCTCGCCGCGAAGACCGTCTTCACCGCGATGCTCGCGGCGGTGCCGGCGACGACCCCGGCCACCGCCGTGTCGACGCCGATCTGTCCCGTGCCGAGCAGCGAGACCGCCGTGGTCGTCGAGCTCCCCGACGACACCAGTCCGGCGAGGAACGACGTGGCGATGAACCCGCTCGCGCCGAACGTCCGCTCGGCGACCGCGGAGACGAGCAACACGAGCAGGAAGATCCCGCCGAACGTCAGGGCGCTCCGCAGACTGAACGGGGAGGTGAGTTCGGTCTCCACCCTCGTCCGCCAGTCGCTGCGCCACAGGGCGACGACGACCCCCACGACGGTGATCGCGCCGAGCGGCGCGCCGACGACCAGCGCCGCCTCCGGAACGAAGACGGCCACCACCGCGGCGTTCCGGAACGCCATGGCCGCGTTCGCGAGGAGGATCGACCCCACCGCGATACTGCTGAGGTCCGCCCGCCCCTTCGCGCGCTTCGCCATCTCGGCGACGACGGCCGTCGAGTTGACGAGCCCGCCGAAAAAGCCCGTGACGGCGTAGCCGCGTCCCTGATACCGTTTCACCAAGACGTAGTTGACGAAGCCGATGGCGCTGACGGCGACCACCAGCGACCAGACGAGCCGCGGCTGGACCGCGTCCCACGGGTCGATCGTCTCCGCGGGCAACAGGGGGAACACGACGAACGCGAGGATGGTGAACTCCACGGCGCTGCGGACCTCCTCGCGGGAGAGCCCCCACGCGAACTCGTGGAGCTCCCGTTTCAACACGAGCAGCAGCGACGAGAGCACCGCCACCGTCACCGACTCGATGAACAGCCCCTCCGCGGCGAGGACCCCGACGCCGTAGGCGACGAGCATCGACGCGGACGTGGTCAGGGAGAGTCCGTCGACCTCGGCGTCGACGAAGCTGCGAGCCGCTAAGAGCACGGCGCTGGTGACGACCAGCACGCCGCCGACGACGAGCAGCCCCGGCTCGTCGAGCAGCGAGAACACGGCCGCCACGAGGCTGATGAGGCCGAACGTCCTGATCCCCGCGGACTTCTGTGACCACTCGCGCTCCAGTCCGAGGAACATCCCGAGCGCGGTCGCGACGACCAGCTTAGCGACGTTCGTCTCAAGGTAAACGAACAGGTCGACCGCGCTCGTCACCGTTTCTCACCCCGTCGCGGCCCGGCTCCCGCGCCGCGGCCTGGCGGCCCGTCTCGCGTCCTCGAAGTCATGAACGTCCGTACCCGCCACCCACGTCTATAGCTTGCTATATAGGGATATTTATTCCGGGCGGGCGTCGAAAACCGGTCCCGGCCCTTACCGGTTCGTCGGCTCCCGCGGGAGGTCCAGCGCCTCCGTCAGGTCGTGTTCCTCGCCCGTGAGGAGGTAGAGCACGTCCTCGAGGATGACCGCGAGTTCGGGCAGTTCGCGCACCGCGAGGAAGGTGATCGCGATGAGCGCCACGACGGCCAACAGCTGGCTCATGATCCGGTCGGAGATGAGGAACGACACCCGGTACGGGTCGGTCGCGCCGAACATGGTCAACACCACGTCCGGATACCACTGCATGTACTGATTGCCCGCCACCACCGAGATGAACGTCGTCCGGAGGATGTTGAGCACGTAGATGAGCGGGAGCGACACCGCGAGCGCGCGCAGCTTGCGGGAGAGCGGCGCCTTCACGGCGGCCACGAGACCGCCGAAGATGGCCATGCTCCCGAGTCCGGTACACGCCAGCACGATGTGGATGATGACGGTGTGGCCGTCCGCCAGCGTCCACGAGTACGCCGCGTCGTACCCCTCGCTGCTCACCACTCGCTCGGGCGCGTAGCCCAGCAGGTCGATCAGCATCCCCGTCTGCGTCGCGACGGCTTCGATGAGGACCTTCCGGGGCTCCGGGAACGAGGCTCCTGCGACGGTGAACGCCGGTATCGTCTCGAACGGGAGGTAGATGAATAACATGAATGCGATAGCCCGCGTGAGGGTGAAAAGCGACGCGCGGCCGTCGTACAGGAGATAGCCCGCGTACACGCTGGCGGGAAAGCCGACGAGCGCGAGGATCGATTCGACGTAGCTCTGGTGTTCGAACGCGAAGTACGGCACCGTCGACAGCCAGAAGAGCCCGAACAACGCCCACGTCGCCGCCGCGAGGGTCCGCCCCGCGGCCAGTCCGCGGCTGTCCAGCAGCCACGCCGTCGCGAAGAGGATCGCGACGACCCACGCGAACGTGAACGTGTCGGGGATCACGCTCAACACCGCCGGCACGCCGTGGCCGAACATGTCGCTACGGTCCGTGGTCGTCGAATAAAGCCCTTGTCGTTGCGTGCGGTTCCGCCGTCAGATCGCCGGCAGGCTCTCTCCGAACGTCAGCCGTCGCCAGCCCCGCCCCTCGAGCGGAGGGACTACCGCTCCTCGCTGTCGGTTCGCGGCGTGTCACGCCGCTCGCTCAATATGAGGAGCTACCGCTCCTCACTGTCGAGGACGCGGATCTGGTCGCCCCGGACGGTCACCGGGATCGGGACGGTCGCCTCGTACAGCTCGACGGTCACCTGGTCTTTGCCCTCGTCGATCCGCTGGACGCGCGCCTTCTCGCCCTTGAACGGCCCGGCGATCAGCTCGACGATGTCTCCCTCGGCGATCCCCTCCACGTCCGGGGTCGGCGAGAGGAAGTGCTCGACCTCCGAGAACGGGCTCTCGGCGGGGCCGTCGCCGCTCTGGATCACGCCGCGAGCGTGCGGGATCTCGTCGAGGATCCGGCCGAACGCGGTGCCGTCGGTGGCCTCGACCATCACGTAGCTCGTGAGCTGATCGGGGGCGATGACGGCCTGGATCTCCGGCGCCTCCTTCTCGGCGATCATGTCGGCGACGGTCCGCTCTTGGCTCGCGGTCGTCTTGACCGAGTAGATCGGCATTACGCGCCGACCCCCGGGAGGAGGCTCATGATCGCGAAGATCAGGAAGCCCATGAACCCGACCAGCAGAATCCCGGCACCGGCGATCTTCGACACCTGAAGGAACTCGTCGTTGCTCGGCGTGCTCGCCAGCTTCAGCACCCGAATGTAACTGTTGATATCGTACGGAACGTCCATCTTACGAGCGGATTCGAGACGAGACGGTTTTTACCTTTTGATGCGGTCCGGGGAGGGAGGTCGCACGGGCCACGCGCCGGCCGTCGCCGCGCCGTTCACGCGCCGCGGCTCACTCCACGTAGTCGATGTCTTCGACGTCGGCGTTGGTCCCCTCTGGCGGCTCGCCGTTGCCGCCGTAGATCTGCGGCGACTCGACGCCGGTCACGACGATCATCGTCCGCATCTCGCCTTCGAGCTCGTCGTCGACCGAGGTCCCCCAGATGATCCGGGCGTCGGGGTCGATCCGGTCGTATATCTCCTCGACGACGCCCTCCGCCTCCTCGATGGACATGTCGGTGCCGCCGGTGACGTTGACGAGCGCGGAGTTCGCGCCGGAGATGTCCACGTCGAGCAGCGGCGAGCGTAGCGCCGACTTCACGGAGTCTTGGGCCTTCGAGTCGGAGTCGGACTCGCCGAGGCCGATCATCGCGACGCCGCCCTTTTCCATGACCGTCCGAACGTCGGCGAAGTCGAGGTTGACCAGCCCGGGCATGGTGATGAGCTCCGTGATACCCTTCACCGAGCGCATCAGCACCTCGTCGGACACCTTGAACGCCTGCCGCACGGGGAGCTTCCCGACCGCGTCGAGCAGGCGGTCGTTGGGGACGACGATGACCGTGTCGCTCACGTCGCGGAGCCGTTCGAGGCCGGCCTCGGCGTTCGTCCGCCGCACCTCGCCCTCGGCGGTGAAGGGGGTCGTGACGATGGCGATGGTCAGCGCGCCCGACTCGCGCGCGGCCTTCGCGACGACCGGCGCGGAGCCGGTTCCCGTCCCGCCGCCGAGTCCCGCGGTGACGAACACCATGTCGGAGCCGTCGATGGCGTCTTGGATCTCCTCTTGGGACTCGATTGCCGCCTCCTCGCCGACCTGCGGGAGCGACCCGGCACCGCGGCCCTGCGTTTTCTGCTGGCCCATGAGGATCTTCGTGTCGGCCTCGATGTTGACGAGGTGTTGAACGTCGGTGTTCGCGGCCACGAGCTTCGCCCCGTGAATCCCCTCTTCGGTCATCCGATTGACCGTGTTACCGCCCGCGCCGCCGCACCCGACCACCGTGATGTTCGTCTGGAGGTCTTGGAGGACGTCCTGTAGCTCGTCGTCGGTCATCGTCCCGGTCTGTGGCGGCGCGCCGGCGCTCCCTCCGGCGGCGCTCTCGCCGGCTCCCCCGGCGTCGTCTGCGGGGGCCTCTTCGGCTTCGTCGATGGCGTCCTCTACGATGGAGTCCATTATGTGGTGTCGTTGCGACCCGGACGTATTTATTTTTGCCCGATCGTCTGACGCAGGTCCGACGGCGAGATCGACGGCGTTCGCCGCCGACCCTCGCGAGTACGGGCGTCGCGCCCGAAACCGGCGGGTTCGACGCCGTTTATAAATCAGTCGAGCGCGGCACCGTCGATCGGGAACCGATCCGTCCGCGCCCGCGACACGTCAGCAGGCTCGACGGTCTCGCCGTCGACCTCGACCGACTCGCCGTCGGCCAGCCGCCCGAACGCCGGTCCCTCCGGAACGCCGCGTTCGGCGGCCAGCGACGGGTCGAACGCGGTCTCGCGAGCGGCGACCGCGTTGCCGTCCGCGTCGACCTCGACCGCGTCGTACCCCGTCTCCAGTACCGCCGCCAGCCCCTCGACGAGGTCGGCGTACCCCGGCGCTTCGGGGGCGGTCGCGAACGCGACGCGACCGGCCGCGCGGGTGCCTCCCTGCTCCGTGTCGAAGGCGACCGCGACGCGTTCGACCGCCTCCCGCGCCGCCGCGGCGTCGAGTCCCTGCGCTCGCGCGAGCAGATCCCCCGGGAGCTCGCGGAGGTCGACCGCGGTCGGGTCGGACGCGTCGACCGCACCGAACCGCAACCCCTCGTCGACCGGGCCGATCGCCGTCTCCAGGCGGTCGACGAGCGGGAGCGGCGCGTCGCCCACTTCACGAACCCACGTCTCACTCACGACCCGGTAGCCCAGGTCGTCGACGACCGCGGCGAGATCGGGCCGGTCGCCGTCGATCACGGCGTGTTCGGCCCGACTCCGCGTGAAGGCGGCGTCGATCACGTCGCGGTTCGACGCCGGCGCGCCCATGTCGGCGAGCGCCCAGTCGGCGCCCACGTGGCCTACCGCCCACTCGGTCTCGCGAGCGATCCGCGTGAACCGCGGCGCGTAGTGACCGCCGTCGAACCCGACGACGTGACGGGGCCTGTCATCGGTGTCGGACCGGCCGTCGGACGCGGTTCCGGCGTTCGAACCGCCGGACCCGCCGAGCAGGTCCGCTCCCGTCCCCCGGAGATCCAACACCGCACGCGCGACCGCCTCGGCCGCCTCGGCGTCGGTCCACTGCGGCTCGTCGGAGCCCAGTTCGACGAACAGCGAGGGTACCGAGACCGCGGTCGGGCCGTGGTGCGTACACTCGATGCCCACCTCGTAGCCGTCCGGTGCGTGCGCGGCCAGCGCTTCGACGACGCGCTTCTCCGCGCCGGGCGCGGCCCGCGCCAGCGACTCGGGGTCGCCGCCGTACTCGGCGCCGCCGAAGTTCCCGGTGACGTGCGCGGTCAGGAGCTTTCCGGTCTCGCCCGAGTGTCGCGAGACGAACGCCAGGAACGCCGGGTCGCAGTCGAACGCCGCGACCGGGTCCGACAGGCGGATGTGGAGGTCGTCGAACTCGCGGAGTTCGAACCCCTCGGTCCGATAGTAGGTCTCGCCGCCCTCGCCGTCGGGCAGCGAGTCGTCCTCGCGGGCCTCCCAGTCGCCGACCGCCAAGAGCCGCTCGCCGATGTGTGCCGAGGCGCTATCGGCCCGGCTGACGACGATCGCTATCACGCCACCGTCTCCGGCGGCCGCGACCGAATACCCGTCGGTTCTCGGTGGGGCCGCTCTCGGTCCTTCGTCCTCGTCTCCTCGCATCCCTCCGAACCGTCTCGAGACCGGTCACGGAAGCAGCAGGTAGAGGAAGGCGCCGTACCCGGCGGTGAGCACGAGGCCGTCCACGCGGGTGACGCGGTCGCCGTACGACATCAGGGCGACGGCGCCGGCCGTGAACGCGAGCAGCGCGGGGAACTCGAAGCCGCGGACGCCCGGGGCGACCCCGATGGGAGTCACCAGCGTCACGACGCCGATGACCGCGAGAACGTTGTAGATGTTAGAGCCGACGACGTTGCCCACGCTGAACTCCGACTCGCCGCGGTACGCGGAGACGACGCTGGCGGCCAACTCGGGCAGCGACGTGCCGAGCGCCAACACCGTGAGCCCGATGAACAGATCGGAGAAGCCGGCGGCCGACAGCAGCGACTCGCCGCCGTCGATCAGCCACCGCGAGCCCAACACGAGCGCGACGATGCCCCCCACCACGGTGGCGACGTCGCGCGCCTTCACGTCGGGCATCTCGTCGCGCTCCGCGTCGCTGATCGCAGACTGGTTCTGGCTGACGCGGCGGAGGACCGTGACGGTGAAGACGACGAGCGCGGTCAGGAGGACGAGGCCGTCGACGAACCCGACCCGCCCGTCCCACCCGAGGCCGACGAGCAGCAGCGCGGCGAGCACCATGAACGGCATGTGTCGGCGTAACACCGTGTCGGAGACGTCGAGCGGTCGGATAATCGCGGAGACGCCCAAGACGAGGCCGATGTTGGCGATGTTAGAGCCCACGATCGCGCCGAGTCCGATGTCGGTCGACACCGTGACCGCGCCGAGCAGCGAGACGAACAGCTCCGGCGCGGTGGTCGCGAACGCCACGACGGTGACGCCCACGGTCGAGGCCTTGAGCCCGACGGCGAGCGCGAGGTCGCCGGCGCCGGAGACGAGCAGTTCGGCGCCGGCGTAGAGAAGGGCGACGCCACCGACGATCAACAGCAGTTCGACGAGCGGCGACCCAGACAGCACGGCTCCGGGTTCTCCGCGCCGTCTCAAAAGAGTCGTGATTCCGCGTCGGCGTCCCCGTCGCCGCCGACCGCGACCTCGGATTCCGGGTCACCCTCGGGATCTCGGCGTTCGCGGCCGGCTCACGCCTCGATGATCCCGTCGTCGCCCTCGTCCGCCGGAACCCGCAGTTCCCCGTCGAGCGAGACCGTCGCTCGCCCGCCGACCCGGACGCCGTCCGACTCCACGTCGACGCGGACGATCCCCGGTCGGTCGAGGAAGTGGCCCTGTTCGAAGCGGAGCTCCGCGGGTACGTCCCCGTCGAAGGCGTCGACGCGGTGGAGGTACCCGGCGACCGCCCCGCTCGCGGTGCCGGTCACGGGGTCCTCGGAGACGCCGAGCGCGGGCACGAACGCCCGCCCGTGGAGCGTCGAGTCGCCTTCGAGCGTGTCGAAGGTGAACGCGTACACCCCGGCGACGTCGAACTCCTCCGACAGGCGCTCGATCGCGTCGTCGTCGGGATCCGCCTCACCGAGGCGCTCTAAGAAGTTCACGGGGACGACGAGGAACGGCAGCCCGGTCGACGCGACCGCGACGGGGAGGTCCGCGCCCACGTCGCGCAACGCGGCGGGATCGATCCCGAGCGCCGACCCGAGCCGGTCGGCGTCGACCTCGACGGTCTCGACGCTCGGGGCCTGTTGGCGCATCCAGACGGTGCCGTCGTCGTCGACCGCGACGGAGAGATCGCCGACGTTCGTGCGGAGCGTTCGTTCGCCGCCGTCGACTCCGCCCTCGGCGAACAGGGCGCCGTAGGTCGCGATGGTGGCGTGCCCGCAGAGGTCGACCTCCGTGGTCGGCGAGAAGTACCGAATTCGGTCGGCGGCGTCCCCGTCACCCCCGGTCAGGAACGCGGTCTCTGAGGCGCCGAGTTCGGCGGCGATGGCGCCCATCTGGTCGTCAGTCAGTCCCTCTGCGTCCGGGACGACGCCGGCGACGTTCCCGGCCAGCGGCTCTGCGGCGAAGGCGTCGACGAGCAGCGCGCGTCGCGTTTCCATGTCGATCCCCTCCGGGAGTCACTGACAAAAAGCCTCCCGAGCGGTCCCGGTCGCCCCCGCGACAGCGGCTTCTCCTCGCGAGCGAGCCGAATACGGACCGCGGGTCATCGTCCAGACCTCCGCGCCCGCTACTCCCGTGTGGATCGTTTGGCCCGACAGGCCGATCGGAGCCGACCCGGTTCGGACCGACACGCCGATCGGGAGCGACTCGGACGGCTGTCACAGCGCCGTTTCCCACCGCGCCGATGTCAATCCTTTTGCCTTCGACCACGGATGGGTGTGTATGGGCCTCTTCGACCGGCTGCGAGGGAACGACACTCCCCGCGTGGCGTTCATCGGGATCGACGGCCTCTCGTACCGGCTCGTCGCCGACAACCCGGGAACGTTCCCGACGCTGTCGGCGATCGCTGACGACGGCGAGGGAGAGCGGATCGACAGCATCGTTCCCGCGGAGTCGAGCGCGTGTTGGCCGAGCCTCACGACCGGCAAGAACCCCGGAGAAACCGGCGTGTACGGGTTCCAAGACCGTGAGATCGGCTCCTACGACACGTACGTTCCGATGGGACGGGACGTCCAGACCCCGCGGGTCTGGGACCGCGCGACCGACGCGGGACTCGACGCGACGGTGCTGAACGTGCCCGTCACGTTCCCGCCGCAGCGAACCGTTCAGCGGATGGTCTCCGGCTACCTCTCGCCCGACCTCGACGCGGCCGCCACCCCCGATGAGCTGCGCGAGTACCTCACCGGCAGCGACTATCGACTGTCGGTCAACGCGAAGCTCGGCCACAAAGCGGACAAGACGGCGTTCTTAGAGCACGCCCGCGAGACCCTCGACGCTCGTGCCGCGGCCTTCGAGCGGTACGTCGAACGCGACGACTGGGACCTCTTCGTCGGCGTCTTCACCGCCCCCGACCGCGTCAACCACTTCCTGTGGGGCGACTACGAGGACGCCGGGACCCACCGCGAGGACCTGCTCTCCTTCCACGCTGCGCTCGACGATCACATCGGGACGATCCGCGAGGCGCTCCCGAGCGACGTCACCCTCGTCGTCGGCTCCACGCACGGGTTCACGCGGCTTCGATACGACGTCTACTGTAACGAGTGGCTCGAACGGGAAGGGTGGCTCTCCTACGGGGACGACGACCACGACGCGCTGTCCGACATCGACGACGACGCCCGCGCGTACTCGCTCGTTCCCGGCCGGTTCTACCTCAACGTGGAGGGTCGCGAGCCGAACGGCGTCGTCCCCGAGTCCGAGTACGAGGAGACGCGCGCGGAACTCCGCGACGCGCTGGAGTCGTGGACCGGCCCCGACGGGAATCCGGTCGCCGACCGCGTCATCGAGCGCGAGACGGTGTTCCGCGGCGACCACGCCGCCATCGCACCCGATCTCGTCGTCGTCCCGAACGACGGGTTCGACCTCAAGTCCGGTTTCCGCCCCCACGACGGGGTCTTCGACGCCGACGGGCCGCGAACCGGGATGCACGCCTTCGACGACGCCGCGCTGTTCGTCGACCACCCGGACACGACCGTCGAGGACGCCGACCTCCTCGACGTCACACCGACCATCCTCCGGCTGCTCGACGTCGATTACGGCCGTACCGACTTCGACGGCGCCAGCCTCGTCTGAGCGGGCGACCGTCCCCGCCCCTCGATCGCTTTCCTCGACCCGTGCGGTCGTATTGAAGTGCTTCCGCCCCTAGCGACCCGCATGGAGCGCACACCCGACGGGACCCCCGTCGGCGTCGACGACCCGTACGCGGTCGCCGGCGTCTGCGATCACCTCACCGACGACGGTCGGTGTCGGTTCGCGCTGACGAGATCGGGAGACGACCCCGGGTTCGCGGCCGACCGGCGCGCCGACGGGTACGACTGTCACGTCGGTGCCGACGGCGAGTGGAGCGCGTGCCCGCACTACCGGTCGACGACGGACGCGAAGACCTGCGTTCGGTGCGACCTCGACGACGTGCGCTTGGCCCACGACGAGGCCCGGCCACTCGTTGAGGAACATCACCTCTCGTACGGCGGCGACGGCTCGCACGAGATCACCGTCGGGCTGTGTCGATGGTGTCACGCGAAGGTTCACGGCTCCATCGCGCGCATCGACGACGACGCGAGTCCCGACCCCGAAGCCATCGCCGAACGCGAGCGGCGACGCGAGGCGGAGCGCTCGGCGTCGGCCTTCGAAACGGCGGGCGAGAGATACGATCCCGAGGAGTGAGTCGGCGAGGCGCAGCAGCTAGACGCCCGAAGAATTGCGTCACGGCGCCGACCGAACGGCGCGCCCGACGCCGGCCGGATCAGCTGTCCGACGCCGGCCGGATCAGGCGTCCGGCGTCGGTCGGACAACGTTCGCCAGCGCGACGAGCAGTCCGAGGAACCAGCCGAGCGGCACCGAGATACCGATCCACATCAGGACGTATCCCAGCCCGGGCAGCCCCCACTGCTCGCCGAACGTCTCCAAGTCGAACGCGCCGCGGAGTATCTCGTTGATCCCACCGACCGCGAGGAACGTGTCGAGAATCCACCGCGCGAGGTCGTAGCTCGGCGGGAGGATTAGCTCCTCCAGCGTCGGCGTGACGAGCGCGGCGACGACGGGCGGAAGGAACAGCGCCGTCATCGCGAACGGGTACGCGAGCAGGACGCTGACGAACCGCCCGCCCAGCTTCGAGAAGCCCGCGGCGAAGGCGGACGACACGACCGCTACCGCGCTGGCGGCGCCGACCGCGATCACGGCGCTGAACGGCAGCTGGAGGTGCGTTATCACCGTGAGCCCGCCCCACACGACCGCGGCGACGAGCACGATGCCCGCGACGCCGATCCGGGTGACCGCCGAGTCGAGCTTCGCCGCGTAGTAGCGCGTGGCGAACCCGACGAGCAACAGCGGGTACGCGACCGCGACGAGCGGCGCTCCCAGTACCGCCCACAGGTAGTACCCGACCGACTGAACGCCGGTCTCGGGCTTCCACTTCCCCAAGACTGCGCTCGGGTCGAGCTGTCGCGGGAACACCACCTCCATCCACGTCTCGTGGAGGCGGACCACGTCCAAGAAGAGCGCTTCCACCAGCCCAATTTGTCCTCGACGTTCCATTTGCCTCCCCTCGCGTGCGCCTCAACGTGAACTTTGTGCCTTTGGCTGTGAAATCTGTGCCTTTGGCTACGCGTTCTCGCGACCGATATCCGCGCCGATAGGCTTAAAGAATAACGCCTGCCTACTGTCGGTTATGAAACGACGTGAACTGCTCGCGGCGCTCGCGGCGTCAGGAACCGTTGCCGCCGCCGGATGCGCCGGCGAAGACGGCAACTACGAATTCGACGCCGAACCAGCGCGGGTCCCGGAGAGCGCGTACACGGCGGCCGAATACACCGGGCAGGAGCCGGAGTCGTTCACCATCGAACAGGAGTTCAACGTGACCGGCGCGAACGCGGAGGTGTCGGCGACGACGTGGATCGCCCGGTACACCAACCAGACCGTCGGCTCGGCGCTGTTCGTCGCGAGTACCCCGAACGCGTCCGTGGTCGGACAGTCCGTCAACCCGCTGGTCAGAGTGGAAGGTGCGGAGCTCATCCGGCGCCTCCTCGAACAGGTGAACCAGCAGGGGGTCGGGGGTGACGGGACCGAGATCCAGGCCGACGACATCGAAAGCCGAGGGGAGGAGACGCGGACGATACTCGACGCGGAGACCACCGTGTCGATCTTCGAAACCACGGTCAGCGCGGATGTCAACGGCAGTAACGGTCAAGGCGGAGAGGTCGACGACATTCCGGTCCTCGTATACATCGCTACCGTCGAACACGGCGAGGACGTGATCGCCGCGTTGGGCGTTCACCCGGTCGAGGTCGACCAGTCCGAGCAGTTGCTCTCGATGATGGAAGCGATCGAACACTGATCAGCCCCGCCGTCACTACGCTTTTGCGACCGAGCCCGTGCCTCGTTCCTCGAACGTTCTCACGCGCTTTCCGCGAGATAATTCTCTCAAAAGCGCCGCAGTCATGCGATTATTTTCTCGAACGGAAGCTTTCACGTCCGTAATCCATATATAATCGATCGGCCCGAGTCAGATATCCCGCGGCGTGACAGGAAGCGGTTCGCGGGCATCGGAGCTTGACACCGCGCGGCCCCTAGCGACTGCTCTGTCATCCGTGGCCCATTCGATATGACCCAGACGCGATCGCTTCGTCGGCTGTTGGTCGGTGTCAGTGTATGCTTACTGATTGGTACTGGTTTATTAATAATATCTGGAACAATTGTGGCTTCTGGACAACTATGGGACGTGGACGGTGCGAGTGATATCCAAATTGGGAGTCAGCAGGAGCAGGTAATTACCAATATTGAGGTTTTTAGCTCTAACAAGCCCGTCAGAGTCCATGTTGGAAATCTAGTTGATGCCGGGGCCAATATGAATCGTAGTTCGACATCATACCGAATAAACTCCGAAAACAGCGAAAATAGAAGTTCAGGAGTATACTTGGAAAATCCAAATAGCTCAAATGCGACCGTAGTCATATCTGCCTCAGCAATCCCTAACTCTCGAAGGTTTGATCTCTACCTTAGTGATATCGACACGACAAATGTCACCAGGTACAACCGAAAGGGATCAAAGACTAACGACGATATCTTATACACCGCTCAACAGGGCAAAGGGAGAGCGGATGTCAAGTTTAGCATATCTTCACCGGGTACTGTCGAACTCGAACCAGGTCCTAACAACAAATCTACACGGTTCGTTCGATATAATTATTCTATTAATCGAGATCTGAGACATAATGCCTCAATAACCATTTGGGAACAAGGACAGAATGGAGAAATCGGACAGAAAATCAAGACTACAAACTCAATTAATAATCCTATTTATATAAATAACACGACATTAGTGGGTGAAACACAAATCACTATTGGACTTCACTCATCACCAGATGAACATGGATTAGATTCAATTTATGATTTGGATACAACGACACTCAACATTTCCGAACCTATCCAATTTGAGGGTGAGCCACTATATTACAATAATCTGAATGGCGAATACAGCAATAATAGTGTACTAGTATTCGAACTGAATTCAAACATATCTGGGATCCAAGGCCGTATTACCGTTGATTTTTCAGCGAATAAAACAGCGCAAATCCGTTTTGACGACCACCCACAACGATATGATGTAGACGGTGAGTTCCTGTACGTATACCCACTCATTGGGTCTAATTTTACTGCCCACAGTGTTCTACCACAAATTGATAACATCCGTATTAGCAGAATCGCTACAGAATCAAACGTTTCTTTAATCGAAAATAAATCTATGTCGGAGGTACGTTTGGATAAGTTAGTAACTACCACTGGAAAGTACACGGCTAATCGTGGATCAAAAATTGGCTTACGTTTAGAACGAGAAGGCAGGTACAATATTTCGAAACCAAGTGGTAATACAACCAGAGAGATACATACTAACAACTCGGATACAATTCACACAATTGGCACAAATAATCTCACGACTGGCTATTATTACCTAACATCTGAGTCTGGAAATGAAAATGTCACAATCAGACTAAATAATTCGACCACACGAGTCAGCGCAAGTGATTCCGTGGCAGGTTCTCAAATTCCAATCCGTATAAGAGCGACTGGGAACAAAAGAAGTGCTTTGCTTACTGTATCGAAATCAGATTCTGGGAAAGTATATGAAGAAGAGCTGAATTTGGTTGCTTCGTCTAATATTAGTAGATTCGTCCCGGCCGCTCAGTCTGGCACATACACTGTGAAAATACACGATTTGACTACTAGTACAACTACGGCTCAAGAGGTAACAGTTTCTGAACGCAAAAAGGCAGATTTACAATTAAATAAAAACAACTATACTATTGCTGGAAATAATATCGAACTAGCAGTCAATTCTACTTATAAACAATCCTCTGTGGCTCTTGTCGGTCAAAACAATACTACCACACTCAACCTCACAACCACTGACACAGGTCCGTCGCCCATTAGCATCAATACGTACGCGTCGCCGGCATCACCGTCGGAGTTCGTTACGACCGGTTCCGGAATCTCCGTGGATTCGGTATCCGGAAATCTCACTCCGCTCTCGCCGGGAACGTATACCCTCACGCTGCGGTCGGAACACGGCACCGCAGTCACCAACGACACCGCCACGGTCACCGTGGTGCCCCGCTCGACGACCGACCTGACCGCTTACACCACGCGCGCAGTCTCACCGGACGGCTTCGAGAACGCGACCGCCGTCCGCGAGGCGATGACCGACGGGACGCTCACCCCCGCGACGACCGCGACCGAGAACGACACGGTCGTGTACGCCGCGAACGCGACCGGACTCACCGGACTCACGGCAGCTACGAACGCGTCCCTGGATCGCGGCGCGGACCTCGACCGACTCGACGGTCTCTCGTTCGGAGTAGCGCCGGTCGGTACGAACGACTCCGGCGCCGCAGCCGGTACCGCACTCGGGCCGACGCCGAACGAGTCGGCAGTCCACCTCGACCGTCGCGGCCTGTTCCTCGTCACCGACGGTGAGGCCGCGTTCGGGACTGAGACGTCGCCCGCCCCGGGCGAGACGTTCGAGGCGACGTTCCGGGTCGACGACGAGCGACTGCGCCGGACCGCGGCGAACGACCGCCACCGCGTGACGACGCGGTTGACTCCGGGCGGCGCCGACTCCCCCGCGGAACACGCCGACAACGAGACGCAGAGCGTCACGACCGCCGCATCGCCGACAGACAACGGGCCGACCGAGCCGACGGAGTCGTCCGGACCGAATCGATCGGTCGGAGCGGAGGGACAGACCGAACCGGGCCCGTCGGGCCGGTCCGATACGCCTGGCGGTTCCGGCACGTCCGCCGGCCCGAAAGGCGTTTCTACCGATTCAGCTGGCCCACCCGACTCGGCAGGGGGAACCGGCTCAGCCGGCGCGTCCGGTTCTGCTGGGAGCACCGGTTCCGCCGGGCGAACCGGTGCTCCCAGCGGAACCGGTTCGGGCGGTGGCCCCACCGGAGGCGGGGACTCTCCCGGTCGCGACACCCCGGTCGAAGTCGATAACGTCACCGGCGGTGGTGGTCCGGCACCGTCCGACTCTGGCGTTAATCTGTCGACGGTTCCTCCCGTGATCGGCGTCACCGCCGGTCCGAACGGTTCCGAGGCCCCGCTGTTCGTGGGACCGCCCGGTCTCTTCGGGACCGGTCGCAGTGATCTCGGTGGGTCCCGTTCCGCAGCGGGAATAGCAGAGACCTCCGGAGAACGGTCGGACGGTCGGAGAGACGGCGACGACTCGCGGTCGACCGGCCGAACCGAGTCCACGTCGTCGTCCGCGGAGCGCGATCCGTCCTCGGGTGGTGCCACTGCGACCGACATCGGCTACGAAGAGGCGCCGATCCGGTCGACCGTGTACGACCTCCCCGGCTTCGGTGCCGTCCCGTCGCTCACGGCGCTAACGGGCGCGTCGCTGCTCGCAAGGCGGCGTGTGCGTGGATCGTAGACTCGTCTCGAGGGTCGATCGCGACGTGTCCCAAGGGCCGATCGCGACTTCAGGGCAGAACCGGACGACGCGACGGTGGCTCGTCAGGTCGTTTTCCCCTGCCCGCCGACCGTCGATATCCTTTTGCGCCGCGGTGCCGTCGGTCCGGACATGGGCGTTACCATCACACCGCCGAAAGAGCGCACGTGCGAACTCTGCGGGCGCGAGGAACGGTGGGACGAGGAGGCCGACGGGTGGCGGATCACGGGGACTCCCGGCAACGTCTACTGTATCCACGAGTGGGACATCAACGGCTCGTTCGTCCCGCTCGAGGAGTAGCTCTCGACTGGACGCTCCGCCAGTCTTCTCTGGATATGTGAAACGTTCACGGATCGATATCGGACGAATCTCGTCTTTGCCGCGTCGCAACCGGTAGGCAGTGGCCGATCCTAAACCGTGTGATCTGTACACCACCCGTGATGAATAATTACCTTATATTCCCTAATGTGTGTACGATGGATACCACCCCTATCAGGGTCATACCTTTAACTGTTCATCCGTGAGCGGGCGTATGACCAAGTCACGTAGTACCACCCGTGGCGTACGCGACTCGGACTCCTCGGGCCGAGAGGAAGGGCTCGCGGCGCCGACGGACGACCGGTCGAACTGCGGTATCGGAGGCGTCGTCGACCTCGACGGGGCGCCGGCACACGACACCGTCGCGGACGCGGTCACGCTGCTCGAGAACCTCGAACATCGCGGGACGACGGGAGCCGAAGAGAACACCGGAGACGGGGCGGGCATCATGGTCGCCCGGCCCGACGAGTTCTTCCGCGAGGTCGTCGACGCCGACCTCCCGGACGAGTACGCGGTCGGCTCCGTGTTCATGCCGCCGGAGCCGGGCGTTCAGGCGGAGATACACGACGTCATCGCCGAGGTGTGTGCCGTCTACGGGCTCGAAGTGCTGGCGTGGCGCTCGGTCCCGACCGACAACGCCGACCTCGGCACGACGGCGCTCGAGTCCGAGCCGGAAGTGTCGCAGGTGTTCGTCGCGCCCGTCGAGGGCGCGGGGCTCGCCCAGCGATTCACCTCCGAGGAGACCCGCGAGGACGACGCCGACCCCGACCTAGTCGGCTTCGACCGCGCGTTGTACGCCGCGCGCCGCGAGATCGAGAACGCGGTGTCGGAGGTGGACGGCGCCGGTCGGTTTTACGTCTGTTCGCTCGACCGCCAGCGCGTCGTCTACAAGGGCCTGCTGAAGGGCTCACAGCTCGCCGACTACTACCCCGACCTGACCGACGAGCGGTTCGCGAGCCACGTCGCCTTGGTCCACGCGCGGTTCTCGACGAACACGCTGGGCGCGTGGCATCTCGCGCACCCGTATCGGAACATCGTCCACAACGGCGAGTTCAACACGATCCGCGGCAACGTCAACTGGATGCGGGCCCGCGAAAACGACCTCGAACACCCGGCGTTCGGGGCCGAACTCGACACGATCAAGCCGGTGATCGACGACCCGAACCAGTCCGACACCGCCAGCGTCGACAACGCGCTCGAACTCCTCCTCCAGACCGACCGCGACCTCCCGCACGCCATGCGGATGCTGATCCCGGAGGCGTTCCGCGACGACGACCTGATGGACGACGACCGGGCGGACTTCTACGACTACCACGCCTCGCTGGTCGAGCCGTGGGACGGCCCCGCGCTGGTCATCGGTTTCGACGGCGAGCGCGTCGCCGGAGTCCTCGACCGCAACGGCCTGCGACCGTGCCGTTACGAGGTAACGACCGACGACCGGCTCGTCGTCGGCAGCGAGGTCGGCGCCCTCCCGACCGACCCCGCGGACGTCCGCCGGCGCGGTCGACTCCAGCCCGGCGAGATCTTCGTCGCGGACCCCGAGGCGGGCCGGATCGTCCCCGACGACGAGGTGTTCGAGGACCTCACCGACGAGCGCTACGGCGAGTGGGTCGACCGCGGTCAGGTCGACTTGGAGTCGCTCACAGACGAGGACGACGGCGCGGCCGGAATCGGCGCGGCCGACGGTGTCGACTCCGGGTCGGGTGTCGATCCCGTCGGCGCCACGGGCGACGACGGCGAAGGCTCGGACGGGGCCGACCCTGACGAGACCGAGCCGACGGTCCGCGCGCACCAGGCCGCCTTCGGCTACACGACCGACTCGCTGAACCACCTCGTCGAGCCGATGGCCGAGGACGGGAAGGACCCGGTCGGTTCGATGGGCGACGACACGCCGCTGTCGGTCTTGGCCGACGTGGACCGACCGCTTTTCACCTACTTCAAACAGCTGTTCGCGCAGGTGTCGAACCCCCCGATCGACTACATCCGCGAGGAGCTCGTCACCTCGCTGGAGACCCGGATCGGGAACCAGCGAAACCTGCTCGACGAGACGCCCGAACACGCCGAGCAGATCGTCGCCGACTCCGCGGTTCTGACCGACAGCGAGACCGCCACCCTCCGAGCGCTCCCCGGGCCGGGCGAACGCTCGCCGAGCGACGGCGACTCCGACGCCCCGGCGTTCACCTCGGTGACCGTCGACGTCACCTACGACCGAGAGGGGTCGCTCGTCGACGCCGTGAGCCGCGTCCGAGAGGACGCCGCGGCCGCCATCGAGGACGGGGCCGACGTCGTCGTCCTCTCCGACCGCGCCGTCGGGCCGAACCGGCTCGCGGTGCCGAGCCTGCTCGCCACGGGCGCAGTCCATCACCACCTCGTCCGCAACGGGCTCCGCAACCGCGCGGGGCTCGTCGTCGAGTCCGGTGAGCCACACGAGGTCCACCACCTCGCGACGCTCGTCGGCTACGGCGCGGACGCGGTCGACCCGTACCTCGCGTACGCCTCCATCGCCGACGTGGTCGCCGGCCCGGACGGGGCCGAAGAGACGGAGGCGCTCGCGGCGTACCGTCACGCGCTGGAGGACGGCCTCCTCAAGACGATGGCGAAGATGGGCATCTCGACGATGGAGTCGTATCAGGGCGCACAGATCTTCGAGGCGGTCGGGCTCGACTCTGGCTTCGTCGCCGAGTACTTCGAAGGGACCGAGATCCGCACCGAGGGGATCGGGATCGAACAGATCGAAGACGACCTCCGCACCCGCCACGCGATGGCGTTCGGCGCCGACCCGCAGTTGGAGACCATCGGCGAGTACGAACACCGCTCGTCGGGCGTGAAACACGGCTGGAACCCCCAGACGGTCGGCACGCTCCAGCAGGCGGTCCGCGGCGGCGACTACGAGCAGTACCAGGAGTTCGCGGACCTGGTGAACGACCAGACCGAGGAGCTCCAATCGCTGCGCGGTCTGCTCGAGTTCGACTCCGACCGCGACCCGGTCCCGGTCGAGCAGGTCGAGCCGGTCGAGTCGGTCGTCGAGCGCTTCTCGACGGCCGCGATGAGCCTCGGGAGCCTCTCGCCGGAGGCCCACGAGAACAACGCCATCGCGATGAACCGGCTGGGCGCGAAGTCCAACACCGGCGAGGGCGGCGAGCCGCCGGAGCGGTTCGACACCGAAAAGGAGTGTACCGTCAAGCAGGTCGCTTCCGGCCGCTTCGGCGTGACCTCGGAGTACCTCGCGAACGCGGAGGAGCTCCAGATCAAGATGGCCCAGGGGTCGAAGCCCGGCGAGGGCGGTCACCTCCCCGGCGAGAAGGTCAACGAGATGATCGCGCACGTCCGGTGTTCGACGCCCGGCGTCGGGCTCATCTCCCCGCCGCCCCAACACGACATCTACTCGATCGAGGACCTCAAACAGCTCATCTTCGACCTGAAGGCCGCGAGCCCCGAGGCCGATGTCAACGTGAAGCTGGTCTCCGAGGCCGGCATCGGCACCATCGCGGCGGGCGTCGCGAAGGCGAACGCCGACGTGGTCCACGTCTCCGGTCACGACGGCGGGACCGGCGCGTCGCCGAAGACGTCGATCAAAAACGCCGGCCTGCCGTGGGAGCTCGGGCTCGCGGAGGCGAATCAGATGCTCCGCGCCACCGGCCTGCGCGATCGCATTCGCGTGTCGGCCGACGGCGGGCTCCGGACGGGGCGCGACGTCGCTGTCGCGGCCGCGCTCGGCGCTGAGGAGTACATCTTCGGCACCGCCTCGCTCGTCACCTCCGGCTGCGTGATGGCCCGGCAGTGCCACGAGAACACCTGTCCGGTCGGCGTCGCCACGCAGCGCGAGGACCTCCGGCAGCGGTTCCCCGGCCAGCCGGACCACGTCGTCAACTACATGACGTTCATCGCACAGGAGCTGCGCGAGATCATGGCCGAACAGGGGTACACCGAACTGGAGGAGTTCATCGGTCGCCCCGAGCTGCTCACCCAGCGCGAGACCGACCACGAGAAGGCGAAACACCTCGACCTCTCGGCGGTCATCGCCGAGCCCGCGGGCGAGTCTCGTACGAAGGTCCGCGAACAGGCCCACTCCGGCATCGACGAACTGCTCGACTGGGACCTCATCGACGAGGCCGCACCCGCCATCGAGGACGGCGCGCCGGTCGCGCTCACCCGCGACGTGCGGAACGTCGACCGCGCGATCGGCGCGACGCTCTCGAACCGCGTCGTCTCCGAACACGGCGGCGAGGGGCTCCCCGACGACACCATCTCCTGCCGGTTCGACGGCGAGGCCGGCCAGAGCTTCGGGGCGTTCCTCGCGTCCGGGATCACGATGGAGCTGTCGGGCGCCGCTAACGACTACGTTGGCAAGGGGCTCTCCGGCGGTCGGATCATCATCGACACTCCGGCCGAGGCGGCGTACGACCCGGCCGACAACGTCGTCGCCGGCAACGTCTGTCTGTACGGCGCCACGTCCGGAGAGATGTACGTCAACGGCGTCGCGGGCGAGCGGTTCGGCGTCCGCAACTCCGGCGTCCGGGCGGTCGTCGAGGGCGTCGGCGACCACGGCTGCGAGTACATGACCGGCGGCGTCGTCGCCGTCCTCGGCGACACGGGCCGCAACTTCGCGGCCGGGATGTCCGGCGGCATCGCGTACGTGTACGACCCGGACGACCGACTTGATGACCGCGTGAACCGCGGGATGGTCTCCGTCTCCGAGAGCCTCGACGAGTCCGACGAGCGCATGCTCCGCCGGCTCGTCGAGAACCACCGCGCGTACACCGGGAGCGAGCGCGCGGCCGACCTCCTCGACGACTGGGGAACCGCGCTCGACGACTTCGTCCGCGTCTTCCCTGACGCGTACGCCGACGTCATCGCCGAGGGAATCGGCGACGACGTTCGGGAGGAGCCGCCCGCGCCCGCCGCCGCGGTGCCGGACGCCGGCGCGGACGCGGCCGAGCAGGTCTCGGGCGACGACTGATTCGGGCCGCGTCTCCCGGCTCCGTTGAACCCCGCAGCCGGTGATGGACTTCGACGGCCTCTAAGGGTACAGAACGCGTCTCTCGCACGGAACGATGTTCGGATTCGATCAGCGCAGTCGCCACAAGGTTATTTACTACTGAGTTACAGGTCAGACGCGTATCTGTGGACGAACACACGAGAAACGGCACCGAGTGTTGGCTGTCTCTCGATACCATCTACGACGGGTTCAGAGTATGACCGCAAACTGGCAGAGCCGGCTGTCCGGACTCGTACTGGTGACGCTTTTCACCGCGCTCGCAGGTGACCTCCTCGGAGTACCGCTCCTCGTCAAGGTCGCCGTACCCACTTTCTTCCTCGCCGCGGTGAGTCTGCTCGCGCTCATCGCCGTTAAGACGATCCGATCATCGGAACCGGACATGCACGACCCGACCCGAACTGACGAGACGAAGTGATCGACGGCGCCGGGTTAACCCACTCGTCCGTCTCGACGGGACGCCCGCGAACGTTCGACGGGGCCATCGGGGCCGATTTCCCGATCAGCCGTCGAGCGGCTCCGAGTCGTCCTCGCTCTCGGTCGCCCGCTCGACCGCGCGGTCGACGTGTCGCTCGCGGGCCCGCTCGACGAACTCCTCTGGTAGCTCGTCTATCTCACCGGCCTGAACGCCCCAGAGCTTCGCGTAGAGGCCGTCCGCGTCGAGCAGGTCCTCGTGACTGCCGCGCTCGACGACCGCCCCGTCCTCCAAGACGAGCGCGGTGTCGGCGTCGGTCACCGTCGAGAGGCGGTGTGCGATGACGAACGTCGTGCGGTCGGCTGCGAGCCGGTCGAGCGAGCGCTGGATCAGCATCTCCGTCTCCGTGTCGACCGCGGAGGTCGCCTCGTCGAGAATGAGTATCGCGGGGTCCTGGAGCACGACGCGCGCGATGGCGAGCCGCTGGCGCTGACCGCCGGAGAGCTTCACGCCCCGCTCGCCGATCCGCGTCTCGTAGCCGTTCGGCAGCGAGTCGATGAACTCGTGGGCCTCCGCGGCCTTCGCGGCCTCGACCACGCGCTCGCGGATCGACTCCTCGTCGCCCTCGGCCTCGTCGATCCGCGTGAACCGACCGTACCGGATGTTCTCGGCGATGGTCCCGTCGAACAGCGTGGTGTCCTGCGCCACGTAGCCCACGGACGAGCGCAGGCTCTCGACGGTCACGTCCCGGACGTCGTGGCCGTCGACGTAGATCGCGCCGTCGGTCACGTCGTAGAGCCGGAGGAGCAGCTTGAGCAGCGTCGACTTCCCGGCGCCGGTCGGTCCGACCAGCGCGACGGTGTCGCCCGGGTCGGCCGAAAAGGAGACGCCACTGAGGACCTCCTCCTCGGCGTCTTCGGGGTCGACGAGGGCGTTCTCGGGGTACGCGAACGAGACGTCGTCGTACTCCACGGCGCCGGCGACCCCGCCGCGGGCGCCACGCTCGGCCTGCGCGCCGCTGCTGCCCTCGGAGACGCCACCGTCGGCGGCCGGTCCGCCGCCGTTGCCGCCGAGTTCGACCGCGTCGTCGTCGTCCTCGATGCGGATCGGGATGTCACGGAGGCCGAACACGCGCTCGCAGGAGGCCTTCGCGTTCTCGTACTGGTCGATGATGTTCGACACCTCGGCTAGCGGCGCGACGAACTGCTGGGTGAGGAGGACGAAGGTGACGAACGTCCCGACCGTCAGCTCGGTGCTGAACGGACCCGGCGGGCCGTTCGCGAGCCAGTAGCCGCCGACCGCGAAGGTGGCGGCGAACGCCAGCCCGGCGAGCAGCTCCATCCCCGGCCGGTAGACGTAGTTGAGCCGGAGGATGGACATGGTGCGCCGGAAGTACGAGTAGGAGGCGTCCTCGACGCGCTCGCTCTCGTGGGCCTCCGTGTTGGAGGTCTTTACCAGTTCGACGCCCGAGAGCGCGTTTTCGAGGGCCGTGTTGAGGTCGCCGACGACGGAACGTTGGGCGACGTACCGCGGCTCGACCGCGCGCATGAACCAGAGCGTGAAGAGGAACATGAGCGGGACGGCCGCCAGCGTGACGACGGCGAGTTCGTAGTTGTAGTAGACGAGGACGCCCGCAATGCCGACTACCATCACGCCTAGACGCGCGGAGTTCTGTAAGGCGTTGTCCAAGAACACCTCCAGGTTCGAGGCGTCGTTGTTGAGGACGGACATGACCTCGCCGGTCTGTTTGTCGTCGAAGAAGGTCATGTCGAGCCGCTGCATCTGGTCGAAGGAGTCGGTGCGGACCGCGTGCATCACGCGGTGGGCGAAGTTGTTCGCGGCGATGCCGTAGACGTACGTGAACACGCCCGTCACGAGGAACGACCCGAAGATGAGGATCACCGAGAGGCGGAACTGCGCGGGCTCCGCGGTCGGGAGCCACCCGTCGGGCACGAGCGGGAGCGTGTAGGGGCCGGTCCCCGTGAACACGGCGTCGATGGCGACGCCGAGGACGACCGGCGGGATCAGTCCCGCGACGCGGGCGACCACGTTGGCGACCATCCCGATCACGAGCCAGTGGGCCTCGGACGCCCCGTACTCGCGGAACAGCCGACCGAGCGGGCGGTCGACCCGGTCGCGGTACACTTCGAAGGCGTTGCGGTCGTCGGCGGCCATGGGCGTACGAGCGCCGGCAGCCCCATGTATCCGACGACCTCGGCGTCCCGTTCCGGGTTCTGGTCATCACCATCGCTGCGCCACCGATCGTTGATACTGACCTCACAGAGTGCGGTGGCGCGTGCCTGTGAGGCCGCCCCGCGGCCGAACAGCGCGCGCGAGGTCGCCGGCGCTACGCGCCGGCTGCCAGAGGATCTTCGATTCTCGCTGGACGCGGTGAGCGCTCGAAGAGCGCGAACCGCGAGGCTGGGGAGGCGTGAGGCTGCGGTGCTGTGCGGGGCGGGACTCAAAGGGGCAGTCGCGAGGACGAAGCACACCGACGTTAGCACCGCAGCGAGTGAGCGGAGCGAACGAGCGAGGAGCGCAACGAGGTGCGCGAGTCCTCGCGACTGGGGCTTTGGAAGTGTTCACCGTCGGGAAGCCAACTTCGCATTACTGAGCAGTTGGGGCTTTAGCGGTGCTCGCTGCCGGTCCACTAGCAATCGATTATAAACGGCGTCCCTCGACGACTGAAGCGGCGGCCGGTTCCCTTCAGCGGGGGTGATCTGGTCGCCGGTCCGTTTAATAAGCGCCGCTCGAACTCCAGTACGTGGACGAACTCGTCGTGAGCACGGAGGTGTACGCCGACCCCGAGGAGGTGTACGCGTTCCTGCTCGACTTCCCGCGGTACGCGAACTACTCCGAGTACCTCAGCGAGGTCCGGACGATCACGGGCGACGGCGGTCCGGGGACCCGCTACGCGCTCCGGTTCGCGTGGTGGAAGATATCTTACACCGCAAACTCGAAGGTTACCGGCGTCGAGCCGCCCGAGCGGATCGACTGGGAGATCACCAAGGACATCGACGCCGGCGGCTGCTGGCGGGTGACCCCCCCGGAGACGGACGACGGCGACGGGGAGACGGGCGACGGGAACTCGACCGACGACGCGCCCTGCGAGGTCGCGCTCGAAGTCGAGTTCGACCCCAGCTCCGCCAGCCCCGACGCGCTCGACCTGCCGCGGCTGGTCTCGTTCGACTGGGTGTTGAAGAAGGCCATCCCGCTCATCAAGGGGGAGGCCGAGCGCGTCGTCGAGCGCGCCGTCCAGGACTTAGAGGGGTCGACAAGAGACGTCGACCTCGA
This sequence comes from Halorubrum ejinorense, assembly GCF_055389685.1. Classification (NCBI taxonomy): domain Archaea; kingdom Methanobacteriati; phylum Methanobacteriota; class Halobacteria; order Halobacteriales; family Haloferacaceae; genus Halorubrum; species Halorubrum ejinorense. The sequence continues at coordinate 2,712,093 of NZ_AP043777.1, read as the reverse complement.
CGTGTACGTCGATTCCAACCGCATCTGAGTGAGTCGGTGCGCGACGCCCGCCGCGTCGCCGAGTCGAAGGCCTTAATATATCCAGCGGGGAACGAACGAATGCGTTCGAGGGCTCGTAGATCAGTGGTAGATCATCCCCCTGGCACGGGGAAGGCCCGGGGTTCAAATCCCCGCGAGTCCATGATTTTGTGCCGCGAGCAACGTCGCGAGCTGCGCACATCTGTAACGAGTGGGGATTTGAACCCTACCAGTCGCGCGCAGCGAGCGAAGCGAGCGAGCACGTCTGGTTTTGGTTCAAATCCCCGCGAGTCCATTCCTTCGCTCACTTCGTTCGCTCAGTCGTTCCCTCGCGTGGTCCCACTCGCTCACTGCGTTCGCTCGTGGGACCCCCGCGAGTCCACTTGTACAACTCTCATCTACTGTTTGCTTCTTTAAATAAGATGACTGCCCGTTAATTTTATCAATTAGATAAATATTCTCTACTATGCCGGAGGTTACTGAGCCAGATCTAACTCGTTGGGAAACATACGTACGAGACTATCTTCTTGTGCTACTTCCAAGTAGATTCGAACAACCCGACGACACTAGTGATGAAGAATTGGAAGTCACAAGAAGCATTCTAGCTCAGCAATACGTTGAACATACGAATATTGGCCCGCTTTGGAAGAGCACTCTAATATTGCTAATATATGATTTCGGATTTGAGTTGGATGCAGTTGTATACGGCCTTGTGATTGGTGCTCTTGGCAGTGTAGAGCTCGCTGTATCAAACTTCTACACCCCCGAAATCCTTGCAGAAGAAGTCATTCTACGCTCCGATAATCTAAAATCAGAAATTGAGACCAAGGCAAAACGTACTGTAAAGACCAATGTAGGCGTAACTGGGCTCGTGGTTGGGTTTGTCTGGCAAATACTTACAATCTCAGGTCCAATTCCTGACGAGTTGTTAGCCCAAGGCTATCTCCGCGAAACTTTGCCTAGCTGGCTTGGGTTCGTTATCTGTTTTTCTGGTGTCCTTCTGGTTGTTAGTGTTATATCAAAAATAACAGACTACTTCTAGTTATAATTCGCTCATTGCTGGTTCCGTGCTAAACAGGACTTGAATTGCTATTTCGAAAACATTCTATTAGCCCAGTTTACGCTATTGTGGCCACGCCTCCCGCTCACGCCGCTCCGCATCGCCCGTCAGCTCCGGCGGGACCTCCTCCAGCAACACCGGCGCCAGCGACGCGCCGACGTGCCACGCGACGACCGCCTCGTCTAACTCCTCTAGGCGCACGTCCTGCTGGCCGTAGTACTCGCCCTCGACTGTACAGGAGCCGCCGCCGTCGGCGAAGCAGACGTCGCCGCGCTCGTCGTAGGTGATCTGGACGTGCGCCTCCCGCGCGCTATCGACGAACTTCCACGAGAAGCCGTCGCTCCCCGCGATATCGTCGCGGGCCGCGAAATGGTCGAGCGCCGCGGCCACCTCGTCCTCGACGGGACCCGTGACCGCGCCGTCGTCGGCGCGCACGTGGACCTTCAGCGGGCGGTGGGTCGCGAGCGTGCTCGTCGCGTTCATCAGCCCGGCGGGCTCTTCGCCGTGTTCGAGCCCCTGAACGTGGCCGAGCTCGTGGATGATCGTCGCGTTCATCTCCGCGTCGGAGATCCGGGGATCGACGGTCGCGGTCATCGGCGTCCGCGGCTCGTCGACGAGGAGGTCCGCGCAGCCGAAGTAGCGCGTGTCGTTGCCCTCCACGCCGCACCGATCGACGCGGTCGAACCGGAGGACCACGTCGGCGTCGTCCGCGTCGTCGACGCGCTCGTACGCGACCGGGTAGCCGAGGTAGCGCTCGTCGGTCCGCTCCCAGTAGCCCGTCGCGGCCGCGACGACCTCCGAGACGTTCCGGTCGACGGCGTCGTCGTCGACGTAGAGCCCGAGCGTCGTCTTCCGGTACGGGCTCGGGTGGTCGAGCGCGACGGTCCGCTCGCGCGTTCGGTTCGCGGTCGTCACGACGACCGGGTAATCGCCGCCGTCGAGCCGCACGTCCGTGAACGTGACGGACACCCGGGCCTCCGCGCCGCCGTCGAGCGCGACCGTCCGGTTCGCGCTCGCGCCGGTCCCGTACCGGATCCGGACGGTCTGGTTGCCCGCTAGGTCGCCGGCGTTGGTCACGGTCGCCGCGACGGAGAGGTTCTCGCCGTACGCGACGCCCTCCGGGGCCTCGACGTCAGAGACGGTGAACGTCGCCGGCCGCGCCTCTTCGACGACCAGCGTCCGGGTCGCCGTCGCCTCGCCGACGGTCACCCTGAGTTCGTGTTCGCCCGGTTCGAGCGCCGCGGCGTCGACCGCGGCCGCCACCGTCATCGTCCCGTTCGCGGGGACCGACCGGTTCTCCGAGAGCAGCGTCGCGTCGCCGACCCGAACCGCGACCCGGACCGGATCGAGCGTCGCGTTCGAACTCGCCGACCCCCCGCTCCCGCCCCCGCCGTCGCTCGCGAGACCCTCCCACCGCACGGTCGCCTCGACCGTCGCCCGCTCGTCGTGGACGAGCGACTCGGGCGCGTCGACGGATTCGATCGACGGCGACGGCGCTCCAAAGAGTCCGCCAGCGGTGTCGCCGCCGAGCCCGCCACAGCCGGCGAGCGTGACGAGGAGCGCGACGGCGACGACGGCGCTTGCTTTGCGCATCGGTTACCGGGGGCTCGGAGACGGAGATATATAACATTCGTTTCAACCAGCGATTAGGTGTGACGTGGCGGAGCCCGACCCAACCTCACCTCGTCGCTTTCAGCCCGGATCGACTCGCCGCCGACCGCGGAGACCGGTGTTCGCCGCCGAACGACACTGGCTTGTCGCCCGGTCGCCAACGTATCGTGTGACGCTCCGATGCGACGTTCTCGCGGCGGTCGACGCCGACCGCGGCACGTTTCGGACTCGCCTCTCGAAGCTCGTCGACGAACACGGCCTCGACGGGGAGCTGGTTCCGCCCCGGTCGGCGCACCCGGACGACCGCGCGGAGCGCGAGGCGATGCTGGTCGACCGCGTCCGGGCGCTCGATGACCTCCCGCTCGGTCTCACCCTCACCGGGCCGGCGTACCGCGACACGCCGATCGTCTACGTCAACCGCTGGTTCCGCGACTGGACCGGATACGCGATGGAGGACCTCCGCGGGCGGAACCCCCGCCTGTTCCAGGCACCGGACCCGGACGCCGAGGTCCGCGCCGACTTCCGCGACGCCCGCGCAGACTTCCGGGAGGCCCTGTCGACGTGGTCGCGGGTCACGGTCGAGATCCGAAACCGCCGCTCGGACGGAACCCCGTTCACCGCCCTCGTTTCGCTGCGGCCGCTGTTCGGTGACGCGGGGACGGTCACGCACTGGGTCGCCGCCCAGGAGCCGAAGTCGACCGAAACCCGAGAAGCCGGCGGGAACGCTCCGGAGTGACGCGTTCCCCGAACCAAGCGGCGGACGCCGAACCGGCCCTCACCGCAGCGTCGACGTGGGCACGACCGACGGGAGCACGCCGCCGCCGGTCGCGTCCGCGACGACCGCCTCGGCGACGTGTTCCCCGCTGAGCAGGCACATCGGCATCCCGATGCCGGGATTGGTGTACGCACCGACGTAGTAGAGCCCGTCGACGCCGGGCGCGCGGTGGGCCGGGCGGAGCGGTCCCGTCTGTTCGAGGGTGTGCGACAGCGCCAGCGCGGTGCCGCGGGGCGCGTTGAACCGCTGCCGGAAGTCGGAGACGCAGGCGGTCTCCTCGAAGACGATCCGGTCGCGGAAGTCGACGCCGGCGTGTTCGGCGAGGTCGTCGAACACGCGCTCGCGGAACCGCTCGCGGGTCTCCGGGTCGTCCTCCAGTCCCGCCGCGAGCGGGACGAGCAGGAAGACCGCCTCGTGGCCGTCCGGCGCCGCCTCAGGGTCCGTCTTCGAGGGGACGTGGACGTAGTACGCGGGGTCGTCGGGCCACCCCGGCTCGTCGAAGATGTCGTCGAAGTGGGGCCGCCAGTCGGTCGGGAACACGAGCGTGTGGTGCTCCAAGTCGACGTCGCCCTCGACCCCGATGTACGAGAGGTACGCGGAGGGCGCGTACGTCCGCGACTCCCAGTACGACTCGCGGTCGACGGTCCCGGTCGGCAGGAGGTCGCGCTCGACGTGCGGCGGCGGCGCGTTCGCCACGACGCGGTCGAAGCGTCCGCCCCCGGACGCGGAGTTCTCGCTTCCCCCGCGCCGCTCCGTCTCTACGGTGAACGTCGGCTTCGAGGCCGGAATCGACGGCTCGACCGCGGTCACCGGCTCGTTCGTCCGGATCTCGACGCCGAGTTCGCCGGCGAGGTCGGCCATCGCGTCGACGACGCTCGCGATCCCGCCGCTCGGGTGGTAGACGCCGAGGTTCATGTCGACGTGGCTCATCAGCGTGTAGATGGCGGGCGTGTTGTACGGCGACCCGCCGAGGAAGACGAGCTTGTACTCCGCGATCTGGCGCAGCTTCTCGCTGTCGAAGTAGTCGCCGACGTAGTCGTCCATCTCGCGGAGCTTCGGGAGCGCCCGACCCGACCGGAGGACGTCGGTGTCGACCATGTCGCGGAGCCGCGACCGGCTCGGGTAGACGAACCGGTCCATCCCCAGTTCGTACGCCTCCGCGGCGTCGGCGAGGTAGTCGTCGAGCACGTCGCCCGCGCCCGGCTCGTACGACTCGAACAGCGCCTTCTGCCCCTCGCGGTCGGCCGGCATCGAGGCGCGGTCGCCGTCCTTCCAGACCACGTCGTAGAGCGGGTCCAACTCGATCAGGTCGTAGTAGTCGTCCGTCGAGCGGCCGAAGGACTCGAAGAACCGGTCGAACACCTCGGGCATCAGGTACCACGACGGGCCGGTGTCGATCCGGAACCCGTCGCGCTCGATCCGGCCGGCGTACCCGCCGGGGTGTTCGTTCCGCTCGAACACCGTCACGTCCGCCCCCGCGTCGGCGAGGTAGGCGGCGGCCGAGAGCCCCCCGAATCCGGCGCCGACGACCGCGATCGACTCCCCGGCGAGCGGCTCGTCCGCCTCCGACAGGTCCGCGTCCGGTTGTGTAGTCATCGGGATCCCGTACGGCTCAGGGAGGGTTTACCCTGCGGTCATACCATGTTGGGGGCGCCGTCCTCTCCCGGTTTCGGGCCCCGTTACTCCTCGCTCGTCACTCCCCGCTCGTCGGGCCGTCGCCCTGTAGCCGACGAGCGACGAGAGCGAACAGGCCGAGGCCGATCAGGTAGAGCCGCCGGCCGCCGTTCGCGACCGGGAAGCGGCGTTCGACGGGCTCCTCGATCTCCACGTCCGGGTCGCGGGGCTGGACCGGGTTGCTGACGTGGACGGACTCGCTGGTGCCCCCGGCGCCCGCGTCGACGGTCCGCGTCCCGGTCTCCGGGTCGATCCGGACGTCGACGAACGTCTGGACGAACCCGTCGGCCGTCGAGTAGAACGCCTCGCCGCCCAGGTGGAAGAACCGGTCTCGGAGGGGCCAAAGCGCGTTCACGCCGTCGAGGTGAGTCCAGTCGAGCGAAATGTGCGCGAAGACGTGGACGAAGATGGCCGCCCACGCCACCGCGACCCACCGGTCAGAGAGCCGGTCGCGGACCAGCGACCGACCCCGAACGCGGGTGTCGTAGTACAGCGCCGACGCGGCGACCGCGGGGATCACGAAGTTGTGGCCGACCGTGCGATGCGCGCCGGGCATGATCGGGCCGAGGAAGCTGTCCACCTCGGGGAGCACGACGACGATCAAGAGGACCGCGAGCACCCGCCGGTCGAGGTCGTCGCGCAACAGCGCGGCCGCGAGCAGCAGCGCGAACCCGGCGTGGACGACGGTGGAGGGCATTTACCGGGTCACCTCCGCGTCGGCGTCGGTCGGGTCCGTCTCGGTCGACCCCTCGGTCCCGCGCCCCTCCCCACGGCACCGGACCGCGAGCGTCGCGGCCGCGGCGGCGACGACGACCAGTTGCCACCCGTTCTCGACGAAGTCGAACCGCCGGTCTGCGCCCGGGTCGAGCCCGGGGCGCCCGTCGGGGTTGATCCACGAGGCGACCGGCTCCGCGGTCGCGGCGTCCACGCTCCCGAGCGGCAACAGGCCGGGGCCGTCGGCGCCGAGCGCGACGAACGTCTGGACGACCCCCTCCTGCGTCGAGAAGAGGAGCCGCCCCCGCACGGCGTATCGAGCCTCCTCGAACGGGTACAGCAGGACCGCCCCCTTTCCGGCGAACAGCGCCGAACCGATCCCCGCGACGACGAGCGACGCGAGCGCGACCCACGCGACCCGGACGGCGCGCCAGCCGCCGCGCGCTCGGAGCGTCGACTCCGCGCGGGCGGTCGTGTCCCAGTACAGCAGTCCGCCGGCGAGAAGCGGCGCCCAGACGGCGTGGAAGAGCGCGTTCGTCGCGCCCGGCACGACGAGGCTCGCGGCCGCGTCGAGGCTCGGGAGGAGCGCGGCCGCGACGACGACCGCGACCGACCGTCGGTCGAACGCGTCTCCGAGCAGCGCGGCCGCGAGCAGCGCGCCCACGGCCGCGCTCACGAGCGGCGGTGCCATACCATCGCTGACGCTCGGAGGCGAATAAGCGCACCGGGCGGGCCGGGGTAGATCGGGGCGCTTCCGGACGGACCGATGGCGGTCGGGGAGTCAGTCCCCGCTCGGCTCGCCGTCGACCGTCACGCGCTCGCTCTCGCCCGCGGGGCCGTTCCGCGTCGGTCCGTCCAGCAGGGCGACCGCCATCCGGCGGGCGGCGTACGCGACCGCGTTCGCGAGGTGACAGGCGGCGAGAACTGCGGCGACGCCGAGCGGGACCGCCGCCAGCGCCTCCGGCAGCGTCTCGATCGCCCACGTCGCGGGCTCGCCGTTGACCTCGCCGAACTGGATCGTGACGGGATACCGGGCCGGCGCGGCGACGAGCGGGAGCCCCCTCGTGAGCAGGAGCAGCGGAACGAGGCCGAACAGGGCGACCGAGAACTTCGCCGAGAGGAACCCGACCCCCCGCCACGTCGAGGCGGCGTCCACGTACTTCCGCGCGCCGGTGACCGCGCCGTCGGCCTCGCCGAGGTCGTCCGGTCTCGCGAGGTCGGTCCCGAGGAGCCCGTCCGCGAGCCGGCGCTCGAAGGCCGCGAGCAGCCGAGCGGCGACGAGCGTCGCGAGCAGGACCACGAGCCCGACCAGCACCGGCGCGAGGAGGGCCCCGAAGACGACGCCGAACGAGAACACGCCGGAGTGGACGAAGGCGATCGGCAGCGCGACCAGCAGGTACAGCAGGTGACGATACGTGCGGCCGTCGGCGAGGACGCCGACGACCGGGAGGGCGGCGAGCGGTCGGAGGGAGACCATACCGTGACAGGTCTCTCGTCCAACAAAAATCGGTCGCTCCGCGCCGCGGGATCGGCTGTACGGGCTCGGCGGCCGCGTCCCTCGAATCAGCCGAGGAAGAAGTCGATCGCGTTCCCGGACGACTGGCCCTTGTACAGCTCGGAGTAGCCGCAGTTCGCACAGGAGACGACGAGGAAACTGCGGTTCTGAACGTCGAACATCTTGGTGAGTCCCGTCCCGCTGGTCGCGATCTCGTCGGTCTCGGCCTCGGTTCCGCCGCACTTGGGGCACCCCTCGTCGTCGCCGCCGAGCGAGGCGGGTCGGCCGTCGCCCCGAGCGGCGCGGTCGTTCGGAGCGTCGCGGCCGCCGCCGGCGCCGCTCGCACGGTCCGCGCCGCCGCTGTCGGTATCGGTCTCGTTCGGTTCGTCGTCGCCGAACACGGAATACTTCGAGTCGTCGGTCTCGGAGGGCATCGGCCTCGATTTCAGCGGCGAGCGATAAACTTCTTGTGTCGCTTACTCGTCGATCTCGTCGACGAGTTCGTCCGCGAACCCGGTGTAACCGGCGGGCGACAGCGCCTTCAGCTCCTCGCGAACGTCGTCGTCGACGTCGAGTTCGTCGAACAGCTCGCGGAAGTCGTCGAGCGTCACCGACCGCCCGCGAGAGAGTTCCTTCACGCGCTCGTACGCCTCGGTGTCGCCCTCGCGCCGCAGGATCGTCTGGACCGCCTCGCCGATCACCTCGGGTGTCGCGTCCAACTCCTCGCGCATGACGGCCTCGTTCGGGACGACCTTCCCGAGCCCGTCGCCGGCCTTCGAGTAGCCGATGAGGCAGTGCGCCAGCGCGGCGCCGACGTTGCGCTTGACCGTGGAGTCCGAGAGGTCGCGCTGGAGCCGCGAGCTCGTCACGTAGTCGGTGAGGAAGGTGAGGTCCGAGTTCGCCTTCGAGAGGTTCCCCTCGCTGTTCTCGAAGTCGATCGGGTTCACCTTGTGGGGCATCGTCGACGACCCCGTCTCGCCCTCGACGGTCTGCTGGCCCAGGTAGCGGTCGGAGACGTACAGCCACGCGTCCAGATCCAGATCGAGGAGCACGTTGTTGACGCCTCGCAGCGCGTCGAAAAGCGCCGCGAGGTCGTCGCAGGGGTTCACCTGCGTCGCGAGCGGGGTGTACTCCAACTCGAGGCCGCGCACGAACGACGCGGAAAAGGACCGCCAGTCGACCTCCGGGTAGGCTGCGCGGTGCGCCGCGAAGGTGCCCGACGCGCCCGCGAGCTTCCCGGAGAGGTCCTCGTTCGCGACCACGACGCGGCCCAGCGCGCGGCCGAGCCGCGCGGCGTACACCGCCATCTCCTTGCCGAAGGTGGTCGGCGTCGCGGGCTGGCCGTGGGTCCGGGCCAACATCGGCGTGTCGCGGTGGCCGTGGGCCAACTCGACGAGGGCGTCGCGAACCTCGCGGACCGCGGGAACGATCACGTCGCTCACCGCGGGCTTGACGAGGAGCCGGTGCGCGAGGTTGTTCACGTCCTCGCTCGTGAGCCCGAAGTGGATCCACGGGTACAGCGACTCGGCGTCGGCGAGGGGGGCGTCGGGCGCGTCGGCGAGTTCCGCCAGCCGGACCCGGAGGAAGTACTCGACCGCTTTCACGTCGTGGTTGGTCGCGGCGTACCCCGCGGCGCCGTCGACTTCCAGGTCCTTGATCAGCCGCGCGTCCTCGGCCGAGAACTCCTCGTAGACGCCGCGGAGCGACGCTTCGGCCGCCTCGTCGAAGGCGACGGGCGTCGCGTCGAGCGCGCCCAGCGCGAGCAGGTACTCGACCTCGACGCGGGTCCGGGCCCGCATCAGCGCGGCCTCGCTCGCGTACGACGACAGCGGCGCGGTCCGCGAGGCGTACCGGCCGTCGAGCGGCGAGACGGCCGCGAGCGGGTCCGACCGGGACAGCCCCGAGATGGCATCGTCTGTCACGTCCGCGACTGCCGCCGGAGCCAGCAAAAGCGTGTCGATGGGGCGACGGCACGGATGTGGATCCGTTCTCGTCTCTCGGCGCCGTCAAACCCACATCCGATCCGCAATCGTGGGTATCGACGCGACACGGACCGCAATCGATATACCCGATCGGTCGGACCCACGGGTATGAAGATCGCCGGACTCGCGAGCAACCGGGGACGGAACCTCAGACACATCGCCGACGCCGCGCCGGGCGGCGCCGAGCTGTCGGTCGTCCTGACGAACCGCGAGCAGGCGCCCGTGCTGGAGGCCGCGACGGAGCGCCGGGTTCCGACGGAAGTCGTCGAGCGCGACGAGGGGGAGTCGCGGGAGTCACACGAGCGACGGATCGTCGAGCGACTCTCGGATTACGACGTGGACCTCGTCTGTCTCGACGGCTACATGCGCGTGCTGACCGACGCGTTCCTCGACTCGATGCCGACGACGCTGAACGTCCACCCCTCGCTGCTCCCGTCGTTCCCCGGCACGGACGCCCACGAGCAGGTGTTGGACGCGGGCGTCCGGACCACCGGCTGCACGGTCCACGTCGTCACCGAGGAGGTCGACGCCGGCCCCGTCGTCACCCAGGAGCCGATCCCGGTGTACGAGGACGACGACGCCGACTCGCTGAAGGCCCGCGTCCTGCGTGAGGCCGAGTTCACGGCGTACCCGCGGGCGGTCCGCTGGTTCGCCGAGGACCGGGTGACCGTCGACCGGGACGCCGACGGCCGCCCCGCGAACGTCGCGGTCGAGGGCGACGTGGGCGGCGACTTCCCGGAGCGCCGGTTCGTCTCCGAGGAGCGGTCCGCCTCGCTGCGCTACGGCGAGAATCCGCACCAAGACGCCGCCTTATACGTCGACGACGGCTGCGAGGAGGCGAGCGTCGTCGGGGCCGACCAGCTGAACCCCGGCGCGAAGGGGATGGGGTACAACAACTACAACGACGCGGACGCCGCCCTCGATCTGGTCAAGGAGTTCGACGACCCCGCCGCCGCGGTGATCAAACACACCAACCCCGCGGGCTGTGCGGTCGGCTCGGACCTCGCCGACGCGTACGACCGCGCGCTGCGGACGGACGCGAAGTCGGCGTTCGGCGGCATCGTCGCCCTCAACCGCGAGTGCGACGCCGACACCGCCACCGCGGTCGCCGACTCGTTCAAGGAGGTCGTCGTCGCGCCCGGCTACACCGACAGCGCGCTCGACGTGCTCCGCGAGAAGAAGAACCTCCGCGTGCTCGACGTGGGCCCGCTCGGCGAGGGCGAGGACCGGTTCTCCGAGCGGTTCACCGAGAAGCCCATCGTCGGCGGCCGACTCGTTCAGGAGCGCGACCGCCGGTCGCCCACCGCCGACGACTTAGAGGTCGTCACCGAGCGGGCGCCGACCGACGAGCAGGTCGAGACGATGCTGTTCGCGTGGAAGACCCTGAAACACGTCAAGTCCAACGGCATCCTGTTCGCGACCGGCACCGAGACGGTCGGCGTCGGGATGGGGCAGGTGTCCCGCGTCGACGCGGTCACGCTCGCGGCGATGAAAGCCGAGAAGGACGCGGAGGGCAAGTCCGCCGAGGGCGCCGTGATGGCCTCGGACGCCTTCTTCCCGTTCCCGGACGCGGTCGAGGAGGCGGCCGACGCGGGGATCGAGGCCGTGATCCAGCCCGGCGGCTCCGTCAACGACGAGGACGTGATCGCCGCGGCCGACGAGCGAGACGTCGCGATGGCGTTCACCGGCTCGCGCTGCTTCCGACACGACTGACGGGCGCGGTCGCGTCCGCCGTCCCCGTCGGCGACGAGGGCTCACGCCGACCGGCCGCCGTCGGGGTACCACACCGCGCGCCCCGGCGTGTGGTGGTGCCAGAGGTCGTCCTCGCGAAGGATCCGCCGGTCTCGCCACCGGAACCGAGCGTTGGCCACGTACGAGAACGGATCGAGCGTCTCTGTCGCCGTCACGAGCGAGCGCTGACACGCCGTGAACTCCGGACGCACCCCGTCGCCCGACCGCGTGAACCGATGGTCGACGGCGTCGCCGGTCTCCTCCGCGACACGGCGAACCTCCAGCCCCGCGGTCTCGCCCGCGGGCGGGGCGGTCGAACGCACGTCGCCGTCGAACGAGGCCACGAGTCGCACCTGATCGGCGGCGTACGCCCCGTCGCAGCCGGCGGATTCGCCCCCGCGTATCGTCCCTCGCAGTTCCAGTTCGACGTGCGTCCGGTCCGCGTCGCTGGCGACTCGAACCGCGTCCCGGCGGGTGAAGGCGGCCACGTCGTTGCGACCGTGGACGTACGAGGGGCCGAGCGTCCTCGCCCCGTCGTCGAGCCCGGGCGGGCGGTCCGACAGTTCCGCGTCGACCGGGCACGCGGTCCGCGGCGGGTCCAAGACGCGGGCGACCGCTCCGGCGAGACCGCTCGGGACTTCGACCCCCTCGAACACGTGCGTGACCAGCCCGTCGTCCGACGGGACGGCGGCCGCGACGCGTGTCGTCGGTCCCCAACTGTTGCTGGCGAAGCCGTACGGCCGGCCGTCGGCCGCGCAGAGGTCCATGAGCGTCGCTTGGGCGCTGCGGCCGACGACCGCCACGGGAGTCGCACCCCGCAACGCGGACAGCGCGGCCTCTCTGTCCGTCCCGTCGGACGGGAACAGCGCGACGCGGCCGCCCGTGGGGTCCTCGACGGTCCGGGGCCCGGCGCCGTCCGGGAGCCGGACGCCGTCGGCGACGTAGACCGGACCCACGTCGAAATCGTTCGGATCGGTCTGTGCCGTCGACAAGTCCCCGATGCGGGCGCTACAGCCCGCGAGACCGCCGGCGAATCCGGTACCGGCTGCCGCGAGGAGGGCGCGACGAGAGCGGGAGGGCATGCGGCCGGCGGTACTCGGTTCCGACACCTCAAACCTGTGGTTCGACCCGCGGTCATCGCCGCTGACCACCGGACTCGACCGGCGGCGACCGACGCTGCGAGGGTCTCTCGGACGGGGCCGTCCGCTCGTCAGGTGAGCTCCCGGTGACGGGATCTACCGTCGCTCGTCGTATCGGATCGGGAGCGATTCGACGCCGTAGACGAACGAGCTTCGGGTCGGCTGGAGCGACGTCTCCGCGAGTCGCACGTTCTCGACGCGGTCGAGTAGCTCAGACAGCCCGACCTTGGCTTCGAGCCGGGCGAGCGGGGCGCCCAGACAGTAGTGCGTCCCGTGACCGAACCCGAGGTGCTGGGCGGGCGATCGGTCCGGACGGAACTCGTCGGCCGCCTCGAACTTGCGTTCGTCTCGGTTCGCGGAGCCGAGCCAGACGATGATGCGGTCGCCCGCTTCGACGGTCTCACCGCGCATCGTCACGTCCTCGGTGGCGACCCGACTCATGGCCTGGACCGGCGACCGGTATCGGACCACCTCCTCGACGGCACCCGTGAGCGCGCGGTCGTCTCCGCGGAGGTCGTCGAACAGGTCCCCGTCCGCCTCGGCGAAACACCGCACCGCGTTCGTGATGAGGTTGGTCGTCGTGATGTTCCCCGCGACGAGCAGCAGGATACACATCCCGAGCGCCTCCTCGCGCGAGAGCGTTTCCCCCTCGCTGGACTCCGCGGTGACGATGACGGAGAGCAGGTCGTCTCGGGGGTCCTCGCGACGGTCTTCTATCATCTCGAGGAAGTACTGGCCCATCTCCATCTGGGTCCGCTGTTGACGATCCGCGAACGCGTCCGCGCTCTCCCCGTCGCTCGCGGCCTCCACGAGCGTGTCCGACCACGTCTTGAACCGGTCGTGGTCCGACGACGGGACGCCGAGCAGTTCGCCGATTACCGTCACCGGGAACGGGTACGCGAGGTCCCCGACGACGTCCATCTCTCCGCCCGGTCCGACGGCGTCGTCGAGCAGCTCCCCCGCCAGCTCCCGGAAGTGGGGCTCGCGGTCGGCGAGCGTCCGGGGCTGGAACCACTCGTCTACCACGTTCCGGAGTTCGTCGTGACGGGGCGGGTCCTCGAACAGCATCGTGTCTAAGATCAGTCCCTCTCCCGGCCCTTCGGGCTCGACGAAGTCGGACGCCTCCCCCGGGTCCGCCGAGAACGTGTCGTCGTCGTCCAAGACGCGTTTCACGTCCTCGTACCGGAAGACGTCCCACGTCCGACGCTCGGGGTCGTAGCGGACCGGCGCCTCGTCACGCATCCGCTCGTACCAGTCGAACGGGTCGAGCCACGACTCGCGATCCTGTAGCTCCTCGGGAACGGCTTGGAGTCCTTGGGGACCTGCTGAACTCATGTTTCAACTATCGGAAACGAATGGGATAAAATTACTGGACAGCTCGCTTAAATAGTGTTCACCGGTGTTTCGGACGTTCTCAGTTATCGATGCGTTTCCGCCGTCGTCGGAGGTTTCCGAGCGCAGCGGGCAGCCCCTCTCGGTACCCGCGGATCTCGACGGGGTCACCAGGCCCGAATACTGACCGAACGAAACGATAACCCCACCCGGACCGCCGGATCTGCGACCCTTTTTTCTCGGGGTGACCTTGGTTCCGATCAGAGACGACCGTGGCGCAGTTCGGAAACTCGGTACGGCTGCTCGGCGACCGCGAGTTCGCGGCCCTCGCGGGGACCGCGTTCGCGCGCAGTCAGGCGTACTCGACGATCCTGATCGCCCTCGCGCTGTACGCGGACCTGTTCGGCACCACCGGGTTCATCGAGGGACTCTTCGGCACCGCGTTCGCGATCGTTCAACTCGTCATCGTCCTGCCGCTGGGGCGAAAGGTCGACACCGGGAACGCGAAGCGGTGGCTGCTCGGCGGCTTCCTGATCAACGTCGCCGTCTTCGTCGGCTTCGCGCTGGTCGACAGCTCCGTCCACATCATCCTCGTGCGGATGGTCCAGGGGCTCGGCGCGAGCGTCCTCTGGATCACCGGCGCGACGGTCATCGGCGAGATCAGCCCGGACGACGAGCAGGGGCGCTGGCTCGGCTCGTACAACCAGTTCGCCTCCTTCTCGTCGCTCGCCGGCGACCTCGTCGGCGGCTACCTCCTGTACGCCTACGGCTTCACCGAGACGTACGTCGTGTTGTCCGTCGTCACGCTCGCCGCGTTCGCGCTCGTGATCGCCTTCCTCCGCGACAACCCCGGCGGCCGGAAGGACCCCGAGGACGCGGGCGGGATCGAGACCTTCCGGTCGCTGCTCGGCCTCCCGATGGTGCGCGCGCTCGTCTTCTTCCGGTTCACGTTCAGCGTCGGCAAGATGGCGGTGATCATCTTCCTCCCCATCTACGCGCGGACGACGTTCGGCATCTCGGCGTTCGCCATCGGCTGGATCATGGCCGGCGGGAAGCTGACGAAGGCGCTCACGCAGGGGTTCGTCGGCGACCTCACGGACCGCTACGAGCGCACCTACCTGTTCGTCGCGGTCGGCGCGCTCCTCTACGGCGTCGGCACCGCGATGGTCCCGCTGGCGGCGTACTTCGAGGGGACGCTGTCGCCGGTCACCGTCTCGTACCTCGGCGACTCCCAGACGCTCGGCGGGGCGTTCTTCGCGCTGTTCGGCGCGTACTCGCTGCTCGGCGTCGCCGACTCGATCCGGCTGCCGGCGAGCATGTCGCTGTTCGTCAGCGAGGGCGAGGCGTACGACTCAGTCGCCAGCGCGATGAGCCTGCGCTCCGTCTCGTGGAAGGTCGGACAGGTCGTCGGCCCGGTGCTCGTCGGCGTCACGATGGACGGGACGACCACCGAGACGGGGTTCCTGCTCGCGGCCGGGTTCATCGCGTTCGCGACGACCGGCTTCGCGTGGCAGGCGCGTGGCGCTCACCGCGCCGACCGGGAGCCGGGCGCCGCCGTCCCCGGCGACGACTGAGACCGGTCGGCGGGGAACCCCGTTAGAGGGTGTAGTCGTGCTCGCCCGTCTCGGACTCCAAGAAGGCGGTCAGGAGGTCGATCGTCGCTTCCACGTCGCCGCCGTCGGCGGTCTCGGTGACGGTGTGGAGGTACCGCGTCGGGATCGAGATAGCGCCGACCGGCTTCGCGCCGGCGGTGTGCTGGAACCCCGCGGTGTCGGTGCCGCCCGCGGGCAGCACCTCGTGCTGGTGGTCGATCCCCTCGCCTTCGGCGACGTCGGTGAGGCGGCCGTGGACCTTCGGGCTGGTGATCACCGACGAGTCCTTCAGCTTGACCGCGGTCCCCGCGCCGAGTTCGGTGACGGCGTCGGCCGGCTCCCCGATCTGCGGGACGTCGTTGGCGACGGTCACGTCCAGCGCGATCGCGAGGTCCGGGTCGATATCGACCCCGAGCGCCTTCGCGCCCCGGAGGCCGACCTCCTCTTGGACCGTCGCCGCGAAGTGGATCGTCACGTCCGGGTCCTCGATCCGGCGGGCGGCCTCGATGGCCGCGAACAGGCAGATCCGGTCGTCGAGGGCCTTCCCGGTGACTCGATCGCCCATCCGCGTCGTCGTCTGGTCGAGCGTCACGAGGTCGCCGACCGAGACCAGTTCCTCGACCGCCTCGGCGTCGCGGCCGAGGTCGATGAAGACGTCTTTCACCTCGTCGTCTTTCTCCTGTTGCTCCTTCGTGAGCGTGTGCGGCGGGACCGAGCCGATGACGCCTGTCAGGTCCTCGTCGCCGTGGACCGTGACGCGCTGTGCGCGCAACACCCGCGCGTCGAAGCCGCCGAGGGGGTCGACCTGGACGAAGCCGTCGTCGGTGACGTGACGGACCATGAACCCGATCTCGTCCATGTGGGCCGCCACGGCGACCGAGTAGTCGGCGTCGCCCTCGATCGTCCCGACGACGTTGCCCATCGCGTCGGTGCGAACGCGGTCGACGCTGTCGGCGAACTCGCGCCGGACGATGTCTCGGACGTCGTCCTCGTAGCCCGGGACGCCGCGGGCCTCGGTCAGTTCGCGCAGCAGGTCGAAGTCGAAGTCGAACTCGCGTGCCATACTCGGACTGGTCGTCCCAGCGACAAAGTCTCGGAGGTTCCGGCACGACCGTCGGGCTTCGGTGCGCTCGCGGCGGCGGCCCTCGCTCGGGCACCGACCGTCTTCGCCG
The DNA here is from genome assembly GCF_055389685.1 of Halorubrum ejinorense. Lineage (NCBI taxonomy): Archaea > Methanobacteriati > Methanobacteriota > Halobacteria > Halobacteriales > Haloferacaceae > Halorubrum > Halorubrum ejinorense. The sequence goes on along the minus strand of NZ_AP043777.1, from coordinate 2,695,798 downwards.
CGCTCGTCTCGGCGACGCCTCCCGTCGACAACCCTAAATGCGTTTACCGTTGTTCCGCAACCCTTTTGCGGGCGCTCGCGGGATGGAGTGTGTATGAGCGACGTGAGAGCGGAACTCCGCGAACAGTTCCTGGACGCGTTCGGCGACGCCGACTTCCCCGTCAGCAACCAGATGGACCTCGTCCCGGCGCTGCCGGACGGCCCGGCGACGAAGTTCGAGGCCGGCGACGTGAGCTTCACCGCCATGGAGATGGCGGCGAAGCTCGGCAGCGAACAGGAGTTCCCCTACGACTCCGCCGAGGCCCTCGTCGACGACATCCTCGACGGGCTGGAGTCGAAGGGAATGATCTGACCGCCCGACGACCCGCACGCGAACGTTCTGCCGTCGAACCGCAGGCTCGACCTCCGAGCCGTCGGTCCGTCCCGCACCTCCGTCGCCGCCGCGCCCGTCACGGCGGGAGGTTGATTACCACGGAACCGTTACGGCGGGTGTGACCGCCGATCTTACGGGGCTGTTGCCGCGGTGGGTGCTCTGGGGGATCGTCCTCGGAGCGGTCGCCACCGTGGCGGTCGCGCTCGTGTTCTACCTCGGGGACCGGTTCGCTCCGTCCCGGGTCGCCGAGGCCGGCGACCGTGGCGCCGCCGGCGACGAGCGCCGCCGCCGCGAGATCCGGACGTACTTGCAGGCGGCCGGCGAGCGCTTCAGCGAGGACCACGGGTTCGACGACGTGGTCGTCCCCTTCTACCTCCCCGAGCGCGGCGTCGCCATCACGTTCAACGCACACGACTACTTCCGGCTGGAGGGTGAGGGCGTCTACACGGTCCTCTGTGAACACGAGATGCCGGGCCGAGGGCTCGGCCGCCGGCTGCCGTTCGACGTCGACGAGCCGGACTGGGCGACCGGGAACGGTTCGGAGGCCGGCCGTTCCGGCTCGAGCGGGTTCGGACCCGGTCGCTTCGGCGGCGACCGGGCGACCGGGCGCTCGCCGCGGGGCCGCCCCGCCGGTCGAGCCGACCCCGTCGGGGACGCCTTCGACGAGCTCGGCGTCTCCCGCGACGCCGACCTCGACGCGGTGAAGGGCGCCTATCGGGAGCGCGTCATGGAGACGCACCCCGACCAAGGCGGCGACGAGGAGTCGTTCCGGCGCGTCCGCGAGGCGTACGCCACCGCGCGGAATCACGTCGACGGGGGGGAGGGCGCCGGGGCGCCGGACGGGGAGCGCGTCGAGGCCCGCCGCGACGGCGGCCGACGCCGGGAGCCGTCCACCGGGTTCGGCCGGTGACCGGTCCGCCCCACGCCCCAGACGCCGAGTTCGCCGAGCGGGCGGTCTACCTGGCCGGCCCCGACGCGCTCGTCGTCGCCGACCTCCACGTCGGCCGCGGGGAGGCCTCCGCCGTCTCGCTCCCGCTCGGCGAGCGCGCCGATCTCACCGACCGACTCGCCGCGCTGCTCGACCGGTTCGAGCCGGCGACGCTCGTCGTCGCCGGCGACGTCGTCCACACCTTCGACCGCGTCAGCGACCGCGCGGCCGAGACGTTGCGCGCGGTCCGCGAGGCGTGTTCGGCCCGCGGCGCGGAGCTCCGACTCGTCGCCGGCAACCACGACACCGCGCTCGCGGCGGCGTGGGACGGCCCCGTCTCGGACTCCGTCGTCCTCGAGGCGGGAGCGAGCCGACCCGAAGGCCCCGAATCTGACGGCCCGTCGCGGACCACGGTCGTCTGTCACGGCCACGAGCCGCCGTCCGCCCCGGCCGACCGGTACGTGTTCGGCCACGTCCACCCGACGATCGAGATCGAGGGCGACCGCCGGCCGTGCTTCCTCTCCGGTGCCGGCGCGTACCGTGGCGCGGACGTGCTGCTGGTACCGGCGTTCACCCGGCTCGCGGCGGGGGTCGCGGTCAACCGCCTGCGCGCCGACGGGTTCGATTCCCCGCTCGTCACCGACGCCGCCGACCTCGCCCCGATCGTGTACGACGGCGGGAGCGAGGAGGCGCTCCTGTTCCCGCCGCTCGGCGAGTTCCGCGAGCTGTTGTGAACGCTTTTGTCGCCCCGCGAGCAGTGTGACCTATGAACACAGACACCGGCTGTCTCGGCTGCGGCGAACCGTTCGACTGGGGCGACGGCGAGTGCCCCGAGTGCGGCTGGGACCGCGAGGAGTGGGCCGCGAACGGCCGTCACGGGCTGGAGAAGGAGGGCCACGGCGAGCCCGAGGAGGACGGCGGCTCGGGGGGCGGCGGGCTCGGCGGCCTGGGGCCGATCCGCTGAGCTCGGTCGCTCCGGGGAGCGCTGCCGGCCCGACGGAACGGGGACCCGCGGCCGAACAGACGGGGACGCGTGGCCGCCCTCGACGGCGGCCGCCGCCCGCGGCTCAGTCGTCGTCGCCGAGCGTCCACGTGGAGGTGAACTCGTCGACCTCGCCGTCGTACGCCGACCCGTCGAACGACGGGTTCGCCGAGCCGTCCGGGCCGTCGGGGCCGTGACGCGCGCGGTGGAGCGCGTCGCAGACGGCGCCCTGCCCGCCCATGTTGACGGTCGCGAGCCGGGACCGCTTCTGGACCACGTCCAACTCTTCGGCCGGGATCGGTCCGCCCTCGGGCGTCAGGAACAGCGTGTCGTCGGCCGCCGTCACGTGGCCGCTCGTCGTGACCCGGTCGAGGTAGTCAGCGATCGGCTCGGCGTCGACGACGAGCGACAGCCCGCCCACGTCGACGTGGGCCTCCTCCTCGGCGACCGTCAGGTCGCCGCGAACGAGCGAGACGACCTGCGCCGGTTCGGCGCCGGCGTCGAGCAGGACCCTGACCGCCTCGCGCTGCCTGGAGACCCGCGCCTTGTCGGCGATGGCGGCCCGGACCGCCGCGACGTCGCCGTCGGCGTCCGGGAACGTCTCGCCGAAGCCGTCGCGGGCGTTCACCCCGGTCGTGATCTCCGCGCTGTGCATGTGGTCGCACAGCTCGATCCGCGCCGTGTGGACCCAGTCGAGCGCCTCGACCTCGTCGCGGGCGTCGGTCGCCATCATCCACGCGAAAGCGGGCGAACACCACGCCGTCGGCAGCGTGAACCTGACCACGACGCGGCCGCCGTCGACCTCGATCGCGTCGATGTAGTCGAGTTCGACGATGGAGCGGGCGAGCTCCGGGTCCTCGACGCGGTCCAGCCGCTCCCTGACCGCCGGCGTCCCGCGCGGGTCGCCGCCGGCGTCGCTACGGCTCCCCGACATCAGTCCGCCGCGGCCCCCGCGTCGCCGCCGTAGTGGGCCTCGAGGTCGAACCGCTCGGTGATGTCGTCGTCGCGGAACTGCCGCTTCTTCTCCTCGATGTCGATGTCGTACAGCTCCGCGACGTTCTCGCCCATGATCTTCTTCATGGTGTCGACGTCGAGTTCGACCCCGTACTCGTCTTTCTGCTCGTCGGTGAGCTCCGCGTTCATCACCTGATCGACGAGCCAGTCCGGGTTCCACAGCGCGTAGTCGGAGCCGAACAGGACTCGGTCTTCACCCAGCCAGAACAGCAGTTCGCCCATGATCTCGCCGAACTTCCGCTCCCGGTGGGTCGACATCGCGGACGCGACGGCGAGCCCGCCGTACACGTTGGGCTCTTGGGCGGCGATCCAACAGAAGTCGTCGAGCCGCGGGAGCCCGACGTGGTTGACGATGAAGTTGAGCTCCGGGAACGACGAGGCCGCGTCGTCGACGTCTTTCACGTCGAACGCGTCGCGGTTGAGCGGGCGGATCGTCGGCCCCTTGTGCGCGTTGATGTTCTCGATGCCGAGGTCCGAGCACTTCTCTAAGAACTCGAAGGCCTCGTCGCTGTCGAGCCGCCACCCCTTCGACTCGCCGCGCCACTCGGCGGTGTACAGCTTCACCCCGGGGATGTCGTACTCCTCTTTGAGGTGTTCGAGGTAGCGCAGCCCCTCCTCGCCGTCGCGCGGGTCGAAGCTCCCGTTCAAGACGAAGCGCTCCGGGTACTCCTCGGCGAGTTCGGCGTTCTGCTCGGTCGTGTTGAACCCCTCGTCGTAGAAGTCGTCGAGGTACGTCGGCTGGAAGATCGCCATGTCGGCGGCCGCGTTCCCGAACAGGTCCTCCGTCATCTTGTCCGCGCCGTAGTGCCGGTACGTGTCGATGTCCCACTGCTCTTCCTCCGGCGTGAAGCCGGTGTGGTAGTCGTAGAAACACTGGAGGAACTGCTCGCCCCCCTCGTGAATGATGTTCTCTTTTCGCGCGTCCCACATTTGGACGTGCCCGTCGATAACGAATATCTCCTCGCCGTCTTTCTCGTACATACAGGTATCTCTGCGGATTGTTCACACATAACTATAAGGATCGTTCAGGTAAATTACGGCTCAGTTGTCCGTTTACGCGTCGACACGTCGGAACGGCGGTCGGAGCACTGCGGGTCCGGGGCAGGCCACCCCAACATAACGAATATTTATGAGGGTGCTGTGAGACAGTATAGCACATGGAAGCCGCGAGACTCCACGAGTACACCGACGACATGAGCGAGGGACTGACGATAGACGAGGTCGACCGCCCGGCGGTAACGGGGGCGGACGACGTCGTCGTCGAGGTCGAGGGCGCGGGTTGGTGCCAGACGGACAACCACATCATCGAGGGGATGTGGACGGAGTACGTGCCACAGGAGTTGCCGCTGACGCTGGGCCACGAGAACGCGGGGACGGTCGTCGAAACGGGCGAGGACGTCGAGATCGTCTCGGCCGGCGACCCGGTGATCTGCCACCCGGTCCAGACCTGTGGGACCTGTCGTCCCTGCCGGCTCGGCGAGACGATGCACTGCGAGAACAGCGCGTTCAACGGGCTCACACACGACGGCGGCTTCGCCGAGTACCTCCACACCAGCGAGCGGGCGGTCATCCCCCTGCCGAGCGGGGTCGAACCGATCGACATCGCACCGCACGCCGACGCCGGCATCACCGCGTACCACGCGGCCAAGAAGGCGGTCGGGGAACTGAACCCGGGCGATCACGCCGTGGTCATCGGTGTCGGCGGGCTCGGCCACATCGGGCTCCAGTGCCTGAACGCGATGAGCGCGGCACAGATCACCGCCGTCGACCTCAAGGAGTCGGCGCTGAACCTGGCCGACAGCTACGGCGCCGACCACCTGATCAACCCGGGCGAGGCGGACGTTCGCGCCGAGATCGAGGGGATCACCGACGGGACGGGCGCCGCGCAGGTGCTCGACTTCGTCGGCGCGGACGTGACGACGGGATACGCGCCCGACATCACCGCCGGCGGCGGCGACCACCACATCATCGGCTACGGCGGGCACGTCCACGAACCGTCGCAGTCGCTGGTGAACGGCGAGTTCTCCTTCGTCGGCAACATCGTCGGCCGGTACGCCGAGCTACAGGAACTCGTCGCGCTCGTCGAGCAGGGCGACGTCGACCTCCACACCAGCCGGTACGAACTCGGCGACGTGAACACGGTCGCCGAGAAGCTCGAACACGGTGAGATCGACGGGCGCGCCGTCATCACGCCCTGAGCCGGGCGTCGACACCAGCGGACCGCCGACCCGCAGAAAATTTTTCACGGTGGCCGTGAACCCGTCGCCAATGGACCGGAGAGCCCTCCTCACCGGTGTCGGCGGCTCCCTCGTCGCACTCTCGGGGTGCGTCGGGAGCGACGTCGGCTCCGATCCGGCGACGAACGGGACCGAAGACGAATCGACGAGCGACGGCGGCGACCCGACCGCGTCCCTCGACGTCGAACTCCGGACGGTGCCGCACGTCGTCACTGCCTACGAGCCGTCGCCCAGCCGCGGGATCGACCCGGAGCACGTCGTCCCCGAATCCGAGATCCCGAGCGCGCTGCGCGAGCCGCTCGCCGAGGCGCGCGCCGGACGGTTCGAGACGGACGACCCCGGCGACGCCCTGTTGGCCGCGGTCGACGAGTTCCGCGTCTACGATCGCGGCCAGCTGAAGCCGTACGTCGAGCTGGACGGGACGCGCCACGCGTTCGGCCCCACCCTCCCGACGTTCACCGCGGAACTCCTCGACGAGCCGGCCGACGAGTACGACGAGGACCGGGTTTTCCGAGAGGCGACACAGCGCGACGACCTCGACTCGACGGCGGTCGAGACGTTCGTCAAGGCGTTGACCGCGTACGGCGCAAGCGTGGCGCGCGGCGAGTACCGGCGCTGTGACCGCCCCGACGCCGTCGCGGCGTTCCTCGACGAGTACGACTATCTGGAGGACCAGTTCGGCGTCTGCCGGATCCGAACGGCGGTCGAGAACGAGGACCCGCCGTACGCGATCACGGCCCGCGAGTTGACCGAGGGCGACATATGGGACCGGCCGATACTCGACGAGTCGGCGCTCGACGACGAGGTGGTCGCCTTCTTCGAGCGCGCGCTGGCGTCGCCCCACCGGAAGCCGGCGCTGTCGACGCCGGACCGCAGCCAACTGTTCACAGACGACGTGCCGGACGCTTACGATCGGCTCGCCGCCGAGTACGACGAGCAGCCGTACTACCGCATCGACGGGGCGGTGTACGACATCGGCGTGGGCGAGTCGCTGTACGACCGGCTCCCGGTGTCGGTCTCGGTCGCGGCGAGCGAGGATGCGACCCGCCAGTTCGCGCTCACGGTCGCGATAACCCCGGAGAGCGCCGACGCCGACGTCACGGGACCGTACACGTTCACGAGCCGGGGGGCGCTGCCGAGCGCCCTCTGGGTGCTTCACGACGGCGAGCGATGGCCCTTGGAAGTCACCGAAACCGACGGTATCGAGGGGCCGCAGCCGAGTCGTTCGGACGCCCAGGGGCTGGAGTCGCTCGACGCGGGCGACGAGATGGTCGCGACGTACGCGGTCCCGGAGTCGCTCCCCGCGGGGACGTACGTGAGCCGCGGACTGTTCGGGATCTCTTGGGGCGTCCCGAATCAGACACCGGACGAACACGGGGCGTATCCGTTCGAGTTGGCGGTCACGATCGGCTGAGCGGGACCGGAACCTCGCGGTCGACGGGGGGAACTCCGACGGCCACGCCAGTCCGGACAACCCCGCGAGACGGACGCCGTCGCGGCGGAGACTCAAATCGACGCTTCACCCACGAAAAGAGATTTATCACGCGTTCGTGATCAACGAGTATGGATGACTCCCTCTCGCCCGAGTCGGCGCTCTCGGCTCCGCAGCGCTGGTCGCTGCTCGCCGGCGTTTACGCGTTCGCCTGTGCCGCGCTCACCGCCCTCTCCCTCTCGACCGTCCTCGACCTGTTCGCCGAGGTGATCGGCCTTCCGACCGCCTTCGCGACGCCGATCCTCGCGGCCCCGGCACTCCTCGCCGGCGCGTTCGTCTGGTGGGCGCTCGTCGAACGGCGGGGCACCGTCACGTACCTCCGGGGGGCCGCGTTCGGCCTGGTCACCGCGCTCGCCACCGGACTCGTCTGGACCGTTCGGTTCGTCTCCGTCTGGAGCACGGAGATGCTCGCCGCCGAGCCCGTGCGGGTGCTCATCGGATTCGTGTTCGCCGCGGTCGCCGTCGCGGGAGTCGTCGTCGGTATCCCGATCACGTACGTCCGCCGGCGGAACCGCGAGCCGGCCGACGGCCCCGCGACCGCTAAATCCTTGTGACCGGCCCGCACACTGATCGCCAATGGACGAGAACGGCGCCGACGCGCCCGGCTCCACCGACCCGAGGACCGACCCGCTCGCGGACGAGGACTGCTATCGCGTGCTCGGGCCGGACGGGTCGCCCCTACCGGACGCGACGGTCCCCGACCTGTCGGACGAGCAGTTCCGCGCGATCTACCGCGACCTGGTGACCACGCGTCGGTTCGACGAGCGCGCGGTCAGCCTCCAGCGCCAGGGACGGATCGGCACCTACGCGCCCTGCGCGGGTCAGGAGGGGTCGGCGGTCGGGTCGACCCACGCGCTCACCGACGACGACCTGATCTCCTACCAGTACCGCGAACACGGCGCGGTCGTCGTCCGCGACCTCCTCCCGGAGTACCTCCCCTACTGGATGGGCCACGAGTCCGGGACCGAGGCGATCGCCGACGGGAACGTCTTTCCGCTGAACATCGGGATCGCGGCGCACCTCCCGCACGCGGTCGGCGCGTCGTGGGCGTTCGACCACCGCGGCGAGGACCGGGTCGTCGCCTGCCACTTCGGGGACGGCGCGACCAGCGAGGGCGACTTCCACGAGGCGATGAACTTCGCGGGCGTGTTCGACACGCCGACGCTCTTCTGTTGTCACAACAACGGCTGGGCCATCTCGATCCCGGAGTCGCGCCAGACCGCGACCGACACCTTCGCGCAGAAGGCGACCGCCTACGGCTTCGACGGCGTCCGCGTCGACGGGATGGACCCGCTCGCGAGCTACGCGGTCACGCGGGAGGCCGCGGAGCGGGCCCGTGGTGAGGGCGGAGGCGGTGACGGTGACGGCGCGAGCGACTCGGAGGGCGACTCCGCCGACGCTTCCCGCCCCGTCCTGATCGAGTTCCTCGAGTACCGGTTCGGCGCGCACACCACCGCCGACGACCCGAGCGCCTACCGCGACCCCGACGACGTGGACCCGTGGCGCGCGCTCGACCCGGTCGACCGCATGGAAGGGTTCCTCAGAGAGACCGGCCGGATCGACGACGCGGGCGTCGCCGCGGCCCGCGAGGAGGCCGACGAGGTCGTCGCCGCCGCGATCGACTTCGCCGAGTCCGTCGACGGCGCGCCGAGCGACATGTTCGACCACGCGTACGCCGAGCTACCGCCGGAGATCCGTCGCCAGCGCGACGACCTGCTCGCGGCGGTCGACGAGCACGGGGAGGAGGCCTTCCTGCGCGAGGAGTAGCGCCGACCGCGAGGGACCGCCGGCCGCGGTCCGACGAACGCCAAGCCTATTACCCCGCCACCGCCCGCGTTTCCATGGACGACGCCGCCCTCCGAACCCGTCTCGACGCGATCCTCCTCGTGCTGGCGACGAACGCCCTCCTCCTGTTCGGGATCGGACTCCGGTACTCCAGGGAGTTCACGGTCGGGGTGGGCGTCCTCGCGGCGCTGATCGGATACGGCCTCGTTCGAGAGCGACGGTCCGACGCGGCGCAGTGAGGCGCCGCCGCGCGGACTGCCGCGTCGACGGCGGGCGTTACAGGTGTCTCGTCGCCGCCTTCGCCGCCGTCCGTCCGCTCTCGAGGGCGCCCTGAATCGACGACCACTCCGTGTAGTCGCCGGCGAGGACCACCGGCCCTTCTGGGTCGTCCGGGTCGGGGAGGTCGGCGTGGACGCCCGGCGGCTGCGCGAACTGCGCGAAGCGGATCCGGTGGACGTCGAGGGTCTCGAGGCCGGCGAAGTCGCGGTCGGGGTACCACGACTCCAGCGCGTCGCGCACGTCCTCGCGGATGTCCTCGTCGTCGCGCTCCAGCGACTCCTCGCCGAGGAACGTCGCGGCGAGCAGCGCGCGGTCGTCGGGCGCGTACTCGGGGGCGACCTCGGACATCGGGACCACGGCGTTCGGCGACTCGCTCGCGGCGTTGAGCAGGATCCGCCCGCCCGTCTCGAACGAGTCGCCCGCCGGGAGCGCGTACCACCCGGTGACGTTCGGCACGCCCTCCGTCGGGACCGACGCCACGCCCGTCAGCCGGCGGGCCTCCGGCGGCGAGGCCGCGACGACGACCGCGTCCGTCTCCCGCGTCGACCCGTCCGACAGTTCGACGGTCGCGCCCTCCGCGTCGCCGCTCCCTTTCCGGAACGGGATACGACCGCCGCCCGCGATCCGGACCGACTCGACGGACTCGCCGGTCCGGATCTCGACGCCCGCCTCGCGGGCGCGGTCCGCGAGCGCGGCGGGGAGCGCGGTCATCCCCTCGTCGGGGACGCCGATCGATCCGTGGCCCATCGCCCGGAACGTGTACTCGAAGACGTGCTTCGAGGTCGAGAGGCTCCGATCGAGCGTTATGCCGCCGTAGAAGGGTTCCACGAAGTTAGTCACGTAGTCGTCGGCGAACCCCCAGTCGCGGAGGTACTCGCGGATCGGCGCGTCGGGGCCGACGAAGAAGTCGCCCTCGTCACGCTTCGAGAGGTCGTACCGGAGCGCGAGCGTCCGCGCCTTGTCCGAGAAGGAGACCTCGTCGTTCAGAAGCGAGGGGAGCGCGGACAGCGGGTCGCGGAGGGGGTCCCCGAGCACCGACCGCGACCCCGGCCGGCAGATCGTCGCGCCGGGCGCGAACGTCCGGAGGTCGAGGTCGTCGAGGCCGTCGGCGCCCAGTTCGCGCTCGACGGCCGGGTAACTCGAGAACAGCACCTGGAAGCCGCGGTCGAGCGTGAAGCCGTCGACCGTCTCGGTCCGTACGCGGCCGCCGACCTCGGGCCGTCGCTCGTACAGCGTCACGTCCGCGCCGGCCTCGGCGAGCCGGGACGCGGCGACGAGGCCGCTCAGCCCGCCGCCGACCACGGTGGCGTCTCCGTTCATACGTCGACTGTCGGGTTATAGGTTTATAAGCGATCGACACCGGAGCGACGGTGAAATCCTCCAAACCCCCAGCCGCGAGGCGGGCGCTTTGAGTCCCACCCCGCACCGCAACCGCGCCTCACACCTCCCCAGCCTCGTCGGCCTCTCCGCGGTCGGCCGACTCCCTCGCGCGTGCGGCTCGCGCCTTTCGGGCGCTCGTCGGAACGCGCCACCGCACGGTTGGACCCTCTGTGGGGTAGCGGTCCAGTTCCGAGTGCGAAGCGATTAGTCGCGGCCGCCGCAACGATCGGTATGGAGAACATCGAGACCACGCCGGCGTTCCGCGGGCTGGAGAGTCGCGCGTCGGGACGCGTTCACGAGACCGCCGACGCGACGGCCGTCGACCCCGACGAGCGGGCGCGCGGCCTCGACCCAGTGTACGACTACGACGCGGTCGACCCGGACGCGCTGTTCGACCCGGCGGCCCGCGGCGCGAGCGGCGACGCACGGACCGCGCCCGCGACCGCCCGCGGTCACTGGCGCTTCGACGCGCTGTTACCGTTCCCCGCAGCAGACGCGCTCACCGCTGGCGAGGGCGGCACGCCGCTCGTGGCCACCGACCGACTCGCCGACGAGCTCGACGTCGACGCCGTGTACGTCAAAGACGAGGGGCGGAACCCCACGGGGACCGTCCTCGACCGCGGCCTCTCGCTCGCGATGACCGCGGTGGCGAAGCGGGTCGCGGAGGGCGCCGAGGTCGAACCGCTCGTCTGTGCGAGCCCCGGCAACGCCGGGCAGTCGATGGCGGCGTACGCCGGCCGGGCGGACCTGCGCTCGTACGCGTTCGTCCCCTCTCGTTGCGCCTTCTCGAACAAGTCCATGACGAACGTCCACGGCGGCGAGATGCGCGTGGTCGGCGGGCGCTTCCCGGACGCGGCCGCCGCGGTCGACGAGCAGTTAGCGACGGAGTACACCGACCTCGGCGAGTTCGTCACGCCGTACCGCCACGAGGGCGCGAAGACGATCGCCTTCGAGCTGGTGGCCGACCTCGGCGCGGCGCCGGACGTCGTCGTCGTCCCGACCGGCTCCGGCGAGGTGATCGCCGGCGTCCACAAGGGGTTCGTCGAACTCGACCGGATCGGCGCTATCGACGACGCGCCGCGCGTCGTCGCCGCGCAGGCGGCCGGCTGCGCCCCGATCGCCGCCGCGGTCGAGCGCGGGCTCTCGGAGCCCGAACCGTGGGAGACGCCGGACACCATCTGCGGCGAGCTGGAGATTCCGGACCCCGCCGGCGGCGCGGCCGCCGTCGAGGCGGTCGAGGAAAGCGACGGGGCCGCGGTCGGCGTCGACGACGACGACATCCTCGCGAGCGCGGTCGCCGTCGCGCAAAACGAGGTCGTCGAGATGGGCGCCACGGGCGGCGCGGCCCCCGCCGCCGCGTGGGCGCTCGGCGAGGACGACTTCTTCGACGGCGACGAGACCGTCGTCCTGCTCAACAGCGACGCCGGGCTGAAGACCCCCGACATCCTCCGGAGCCACCTGATGGGTCAGGGGATTTAGGAAATCTCGTCCGTCTGCGACTGAGTCAGTTCACTCGCGCCGCGCGAGCAACCCGGTCGCGATCAGTGCGAGGGCGGCCGCGACGACGCCGAAGCCGGGCGCCTCGTCGCCCGTGCCTCCGCTCTCGTCCGTGGAGTTCATCGAATCGTCTTCGGACGAGTCGCCGTCAGCAGTGTCCTCCGACGAGCCGTCGTCGCCGTCGCTCGACGAGCCGTCGTCTGCGTCGTCACCGGACCCGTCGGTCGACTCGCTCTCCTCGCTCTGGAACGCCACCACCGCGGTCGAGAGCGTCTCCGACGACTCGATCACGCTTCGCGGCGCGGGCTGGTTGAGGTAGTTCACGTTCATCACCACGTAGTTGCCCTCGGTGCCCGCGGTCGTACTGGCGTAGGGTTCCTGGTCGAGGATCGACGCCTCGGAGTCCGTGACCAAGACCAGTTCGGGGTTCGTTTCGAGGATGACCTCGTCGGAGAGCTGCGGGTACGCCTCGTACTCGGCGGCGACGTTGTCGGTGCCGCCGACGGTCATGATCGCGTCGATGAAGGTGTTGTTCGCGGCGACGTAGCCGCCGCCGAGCGGGTACAGCGCGGCCGGTCGGTCGAGGCCGGCGGTCCGGTTCTCGGCGTCTTCGACCGCGTCGTACATCTCCTCGTTGGTCTCGGCGGCCGCGTCGCACGCGCCGACGAGCCGGCCGATCGTCTCCGTCTTCTCGGCGATGTCGTCGATGGAGGTCGCCGCGGGGAAGTGGTACACCGTCAGCCCCTGCTCGCGGAGCGGCTCCACGTCCGCCGCCGAGGAGTTCGGCGCCAGCACGAGGTCGGGCTCGGTGTCGACGACGCGCTCGACGCTCGCGCCGAACTCGGCCGAGACGTTCGCTCGTTCCCCGGCGCCGTCGAGGTAGGACGCGAACTGACTCACGCCGACGACGCGGTCCTGCTCGCCGAGCTCCCACAGCGTCTGCGCGGCCGAGGGGTTGATCGTCGTGATCCGGTCGGGCGACTCGTCGAGCGTCACCGTGGTCCCGGTCGCGTCGGTCACCTCGACGGGGAACCCGCAGGCGTCGTCCGTCTGCGCGGGGCCGACGCCCGTCCCGGTGGCGTCCACCGCACCCACCGCCGGCCCGGCGCCCGCGGTCGGTGCGTCCGTCGATATCGTCGGCTGTGCGCCAGCGGCCGGCCCGGCGACGCCGCCGAGGAGGGCGGTCGTCACCAGCACGGCCATCGCGATCGCGAAGCTGTTTCGCATCGACTCAACGACCGGACTCGTCCAATAAGTATTTACCTACTACAAGTTGTGTTGGAATACACATGCGACCGTGGCTCCGGTCGGCGGTCTGGTCCGCGGCGGTAGCCGCGCTGTTGGCGGTCGTGATCGTCGTCAGCGCCGCGATCGGACCCGTTCGGATCCCGCCGGAGACGGTCGTCAAGTCCGTGTTGGACGCGCTCGCGGTGCCGGCCGGGATCGAGGCGAACGCGGGCGGCGTCGGTCCCCTGCCGCTCCCCGGCGTGGGGCCGCTCACGCTCCCCGGCCTCGACCTCGCGTTCGCGTCGCCGTTCGCGTTCCCCGTCGACTCGGTCCACCAGCGGATCGTCGTGGGCGTGCGGCTCCCGCGGATCCTGCTCGGCGCGCTCGTCGGGTTCGCGCTCGCGGCCGCCGGCACGGTGATGCAGGGCTTCTTCCGGAACCCGATGGCGGACCCGTCGATCATCGGCGTCTCCTCCGGGGCGGCGGTCGGCGCGGTCGCGTTCATCGTGTTCCCGCTGGCCTTCTCCGCGACGGTCGCCGTTCCCCTCCTCGGGCCCGTCGACGTCGCGCTCTCGCGCGGCGCGGGAACCAGCCTCGCCGCGTTCGCCGGCGCGCTCGTGGCCGCCTTCGGCGTGTACGCCATCGCGACCCGTCACGGGCGGACGCCCGTCGCGACCCTCCTTCTGGCCGGCGTCGCGGTCCAGACGTTCCTCGGCGCCGTCGTCTCGTACCTCCAGCTACAGGCCGGCGAGTCGCTGCGGCAGGTCGTCGCGTGGCTGATGGGTCACCTCTCGGGCGCCGCGTGGAGCGAGGTCGCCATCACTGCCGTCGTCGTTCCGCCGCTGTTCTTCGTGTTGCTCGCGTACGCCCGCGACCTCAACGTCCTCCTGCTCGGCGAGGAGGAGGCCCGCGGGCTCGGGATCGCGGTGGAGCGCACGAAGCGCGTGCTGCTCGCCGCCTCGGCGCTCGTCACGGCCGCCGGCGTCGCGTTCGCCGGCGTGATCGGCTTCGTCGGCCTCATCGTCCCGCACATGCTCCGGCTCGTCGTCGGCCCCGACCACCGGGTGCTGCTCCCGACCGCGGCGCTCGCCGGCGGCACCTTCCTCGTCGCGGCCGACACGGTCGCGCGCTCGGGGGCCGCGGAGTACCCGGTCGGTATCGTCACGGCCGCGGTCGGCGCCCCCTTCTTCGTCTACCTGCTCGTGACCCGAGAGGTGACCGAGCTGTGAGCGCCGACCGGACCGAGACCGACTCGCCGCCCGGAACGGCGCTGTCGTTCGGCGACGAACCCCTCCTGTCGGTGTCGGACGTGGCCGTCTCGTTCGGCGACCTCGACGTCGTCTCCGGCGTCGACCTCCGGGTCGAACCCGGCTCGCTCGTCGGGCTGGTCGGGCCGAACGGCGCCGGCAAGACGACGGTGTTGCGCGCGGTGACCGGCGCGGTCGAGCCGGACGCGGGGACCGTGCGGATCGGCGGCGAGCCGGCGTCGTCGCTGTCGGCCCGCGAGGTCGGGCGCCGCGTAGCGAGCGTCCCGCAGGCGACGGACCTCGCGTTCGACTTCCGAGTCCGCCACGTCGTCGAGATGGGGCGGACGCCGCACCTCGGCCGCTTCGACGCGCACGGCCCCGACGACGACGACGCGGTCGACGCCGCGATGGCGGCCGCGGACGTCGAGCGCTTCGCCGGCCGGTCGATCACCGAGGTCTCTGGCGGCGAGCGCCAGCGCGTCCTGCTCGCCCGGGCACTCGCGCAGGCGGCCCCCCTCCTCCTCTTAGACGAGCCGACCGCCAGCCTCGACGTGAACCACGCCGTCGAGACGCTCGAACTGGTCCGGGCGTTCGTCGACGACGGCGAGCGCGGAGCGATCGCGGCCATCCACGACCTCGACGCGGCCGCGCGGTACTGCGACGAGGTCGTCGTCCTCGCGAACGGCGGCGTTCAGGCCGCCGGCCAGCCCGAGTCGGTGCTCTCGGCGTCCACCGTCGGGGACGCCTTCGACGCCGAGGCGTTCGTCGGGCGCAACCCCGCGACCGGGACCCCGGCGGTCACCGCGTTCCCGCCGCACGACGCCGCGCCGCACCGCGTCCACGTGATCGGCACGGGACGCCCGGCCGCGCGCGTCGTCGCGAGGCTGGCCGCCGCGGGCCACGAGCCGTCCGTCGGCGTGGTCCCCGCGGGCGACGCGGCCGCCGGCGCCGCCGCGGACGCCGACGCGACCGCCGTGACGGCGCCCCCCTTCGAGGGGCCAGATTCCGAGGCGGTCGCGGCGGCACGGGAGCTCGCGGCCGACGCGGACGCGACCGTCGCAGTCGGCCGCGGAAACGATAGCGAGAGCCGCGTCTCCGGCCCGAACGCCGACGTGGCCGCGGCCGCGGACCCGCTCGTTGCGGTCTCCGCCGACGTCGGCGACGCGGCGCTGCTCGACGCGGTCGCGGCCGCGACCGCCGAGGAGTGAGCGGGCGTTCCCGGGGTGACCGGATATCCCGCACGCGACCGGCGAAGCGTCACCGTTTATTCGCTCGCCCGCCTCCTCCCGACGATGAGCGTTCCCTGCGTCGCCGTCGCCCGCGAGCGCGGCGAGACCGTTCGGAGCCGGCTCGCCGACGCCGGCGCGCTCGACGGCGACCACCAGATCGCCGTCGACGGCGACACGATCTACATCCCCGTGGCGGCCCGCGACCGGGTCCCCGCCGACTTGGCGGACCGGATCGTCGAGCGCGACGCGGCCGCCCGGGACCGACCGACGACGCCCGCGGAGGTCCTCGGCTACGAACCGTCGCTCGAGCGACTGGGCGGCATCGTCATCGTCGACGAGGACGACGACGAGCGGGCCCGCGAGATCGCCGAGGCCGTGATGGCGGCCGACCTCCCCTGCGACACCGTCCTCAACCGCGCCTCGCCGATCGAGGGCGAACTTCGGGTCCGCGAGTGGGACGTGCTGGCCGGGAACGGCACCGAGACGGTCCACCGGGAGTACGGCCACGAGTTCGCGCTCGACGTCGCGGCCGTCTACTTCTCGCCCCGCCTCGCGACCGAGCGCCACCGCGTCGTCGAGCAGGTGGCGGCCGGCGAGTCGGTGATCGACATGTTCGCCGGGGTGGGCCCGTACGCCGTGCCGATGGCGGCCCGCGGCGCCGACGTGGTCGCCTGCGACCTCAACGAGCGCGCGATCGAGTACCTCCGCGAGAACGCCGAGCGGAACGGCGTGGCCGACCGCGTCACCGCGGTCGCGGGCGACGTGCGCGACTTGGCCGACTCCCACGCCGACACCGCCGAGCGGCTGGTGATGAACCTCCCGCACTCCGCGGACGAGTTCCTCGATACCGCCGTCGCGCTCGCCGGCGACGACTGCGTGATCCACTACTACGACATCCAGCACGAGGACGACCCGTTCGGGCCGGGTCGTCGTGCCATCGAGGCGGCCGCGGGCGACGCCTACGCGGTCGACGTGGAGACCGAGCGCGTCGTCCGGTCGTACGCTCCCCACGAGTACAACGTCTGTCTCGACGTTCGACTGACGCGTCCCGAGGACTGACGGCCGGGTCGCCTGCTTCTCGCGACCGCTTTCTCGGACGCTCGGTCTCTTCTCTCACCCTCTCGCAACCGAACCGACACGTCAGCCCGTTCACTTATGTGTGTTAAACACTATCGTGTACCCGTATGAGCGACTCCGCAGATCCCGAAGAGCGAATCGACGAGACGACCACGTGGCCGGACCTAGCGATCGGTCTGTACGACCGGCTTACGGGCCGAAACGCCGAAATTCACTACGAGTTCGAGGACCTCACCGTCCAGGTGCCGAGCGGCACGGGCGACGACGTCGAACACGCCGAGTGGCACGTCGACGGCGGGGTTCGAGTCACGACGAGTGAATCGGAGTAACTCGGGACGGCAGCTCTCGGTCGCGACCGACGACCTGACGCTGTCGGTAGACGGGGTCGACGCCGCGGTCCGGGCGACCGGGCAACGGCTGTTCGTCGAGGTGGACAGCGTCCGCGACGCCCTCCGCATCGCCCGGCACCTTCCGGACGAGTCCGCGTCGAACCTCGCGGTCGGAGAGCTGGTGCGCGGCGGTCTCACGGCCGAGATCAGGGTTCGCGGTCGGACGGTCGCGCTCGTGGGCGCGGACGCCCGGCCGGGCCCGCTCTCGCACCGCCTCGGCGTCGCACCCGCGGAGGTTCGGCTCGCGGGGGTCGTCGGCGCCGGCTACGGCGGACTCTCCGCGGCGGTGCGCCGGGTCCAGCGCCTGTTTTCCTAGCCGGCCCGGCGGCGCCGCTCGCGAGCGGATCGAGACAGCGAAAACGCCCCTCCGCCCCGAGGGGACAGGGCGGAGCGGCTGGGGGCCCGTCACATGACAAGTGGTCGCGGCGGCTGGCGTCGGACCAGAGGCGATTGTGCGCTTGGCACGTCGGAGACGTTCTTCACACGGTAGCCGCGACGAACGCTGATGGGGATGACGGCCGCGCCGAGTCGCCGTGGGGGTGACGACCGACGAGACCCGTCGCCGCCCGGTACGGGCTCCGACCGGGCACGCACCGCCGAGGGAGTCGATCCCCGCCGTCTCGGCACGCGGGCGGTGTCATCACAAATAGATTAAAGTCCGAACACGTATTTAGTCTTTTTCCTTATATCCCTGTATCATGTTCGGATTCTACTTGTGTATCAGTGGTGAATAAGCGAAATATCGTGACGTGCGTGTGTTATTTCTCGGAGAATCTCACCGGTTCTCGGTCGCCCCCGGAGCCGGTCGATCGCCGTCCCGTCGCCGTTTCGGAACCCTTATTTTTCCGTCGGGGAATTATCCAGTGCGCCGGGGTAGCTCAGCTGGCAGAGCGATTCCTTCGTAAGGAATAGGTCGAGGGTTCAAATCCCTCCTCCGGCTCTTCTGACGGAACGACGTGAAGTCGAAGCGTAGTAGCCGCGGTGCGCTCGGCTTACCTTCTGTGCGGCTGATCCCCTCGGCGAGTGGCATCCCCCGGTCTCCCGGTTCTCGTCGGGACGACTGACAGACCGACCGGTACGAGGGCACAGTTCCGCGCCCCTACGCCTGACTCCCCACAGGATTAACCGAGGAGAAACCGTACGCGATCCATGGGAGAAGAACGGGGGAGCGAGTTTCTGGCCGAGTCCAACGAGCGGATCGCGCGCCTCCCGGAGTCGGTCGACCGAGCGGCGGTCAAGCGCGTGCTGATCGTCGCGTACGTTCTCGACGAGGGCGTCCGCGTTCCGTTCATCGGGTATCGCATCGGTATCGATCCGCTCCTCGGTATCCTTCCCGGGGCCGGAGACGTACTCAGCGGCGGGCTCTCGCTGTATATCGTGGTCGAGGCGGCCCGCCTCGGTGTGTCCGTCACGACGCTGCTCAGGATGATCGCGAACATCTCCTTGGACGTGGTCGCGGGAACGATCCCAGTCGTCGGTGACCTCTTCGACGTCGTCTGGAAGGCCAACACGCGTAACTTCGAGCTGGTGGTGGAGGAGCTCACGGCCGAGACGTAGGATCTCACCGGGACCTCCGGTCCGAGGCCCCGGAGCTTGTGATTTCGATCGTTCGGTCACCGTCGCGCGCCGACCGATTTATATTATTCAAAGAATATTAGGTGTGTGGTTATTTGTCACGGGAACGGATAGACGTATATGCGACCAAAATACGACTGCGACACCGAAGAAGTGTACGAGTGTTTTAAATGCGGTCGGCGTACAGACTCGGCCGGCGAGTGTGAGTGCGGGGGTGAACTGTGTCACATCGGCCGTTCGCGGGACCTGTGACCCGGGCCGGACCGAGCCCGACGCGGACCGTCGTCGGTCCGTTCAGTCGCCGCCGGTAGCGCCGCCCTCGTCGCCTCTGTCCGTCCCCCCGCTATCCTCACTTCCGTCGTCGCCGCTCGTCCCGTCATCGCCGCCCTCGTCGTCGTCCTCGGACTCCTCCGGGTCGAAGTCGGGCAGCGAGAGGACGTTCTCGCGACCCAGCCGGAACCCGTCGAGGTCGTCCTCGTCGCGGAGCCCCGTGACCACCTGACTCGTCTTCGCGGCGGTCCAGTCAAGCTCCTCGGCCACCTCCTTCTGTTTCATCCGCCCGCCCTGCGACTCGATCAGCCGAAGGACCTGTTCCTCGTTGCTCAACAGCTCGCTGTCGACCGGGGGCGCCTCGTCCGAGTCCGCCGAGTCCTCCGACGTGGCCGCGTCGTCGCCGTCGGACGCCGCCTCGTCGCTCGCCTCGGGCTCGGCGGCCGCCGCGCTCGCTCCTGTGGCGGCGGCCGCGTCGCCGTCGCTCGCATCCCCGCCGCCCTCGTCGGTCGGGGTCGCGTCCCTCGTCGTCGTAGTCGCGGCTGTCCCGGCCCCACCGCTCGCTCCGGGGGCGCCGGCGCTTCGTCGCCGGTAGACGACGGCCCCACCGGCGACGACGAGTGCGCCGACGAGCGCGGCGAGCGCGCCGGTCGGGAGCCCGGAGAGCGGCCCGGCGGGGGCGACACTGATCCGCGGCTGGCCGGCCGAGAAGTCGACCGGTCCGGTCCAGACGACCGAGCGCTCGCGGACCTCCGTCGGCTCCGGCGTCGTCTCCGCGAGGCGGTACCCCTCCGGCCACGAGACGATGAACGACGAGGAGCCGTCGAGGAACAGCCCGTCGACCGCGTCGCCGACGCGCAGCCGTTCCCCGTCGACTTCGGCGAAGTTCGTCCACTCGAACCGGTAGGTCAACACGCCGTACGTCTGCGGGAGCTCACGCCGCTCCGCGGTCACCGTCGCGTTCGACACCGTCATGTTGCGGCCCGTCGCGGACTCGGCGGTGGCCGCGGTCGAGGCCATCCGCTCGCGGAACCGGCTCGTGTACGCCTCGGTGTCGTTTTCCACGTCAGCGCGGAGCTCCTCGAACGCCTGCCCCTCCTCGTCGGTAGCGAGTTGGATCCGGTACTCCACGGTCCACTCCGCGTCGCCGTCCGGCTCGACGGCGACTGCTATCGATACGTCGTCCGGCTCGACGTCCATCTGTTCGAAGCCGCCGTCGAACGGGACCGCGCCGGCGCTGCCGGCCAGCGCGAAGCCGACGGCTCCGAGCAAGGCGACGACGACCAGAAGGACCGACGCTCGCTTCACGAGAGTATTCACAGAAAGAGCGAATAAATCACTTCGCATCCACGCCGCGCCGCGTCCCACCGGACCCGCGGACCGTCGCCCGGTCTCCCGGTCTCGTCACGCATACCGACCCGTGACGAACCGAACGACCGCCTCCGCGACGTCGACCGGTCCACTCATCGAGCCGCTTCCCGCGTTCCCGCTCGGGGCGTCAGACGACTCGCCGGGATCGGTCGGACCGGCGGAGCCGTTCTCGCTCGGACCGCCCTCGCCTCCGCTGCGATCGTCCGCCCCGGAGCCGTCAGCGCGGTCGGTCCCGGACCCGTCGCCGGCCGCCTCGTCGCTCGCGTTCCCGCCCGAACCGGGCGCGTCCCCGTCGGGGGCGCCGGGCGTCTCGCCGTCGGTGGCGTTGGGCGCGCCGTCCGCTGACCCGCGCTCGGTGTCGTTTTCCGGCGGCCCGCGCTCGGTGCCGTTCTCGGGCGGTCCGCGCTCGGCGTCTCCGTCCGGCGGTCCGCGGTCGCTGTCGTTGCCCGGCGGACCGCGCCGGTCCGGCGCCATCGGCCCGCCGACGCCGTTCCCGGCCACGCCGCGAGCGATGGCGGCGACCTCGGGGCCGCGGAGTTCGTCGGCCCGCTCGCGCAGTTCGGACAGGCGCTCGTCGTCGATCCCGCGCTCGCCGCGCGCCGCTTCCGGGAGCTCCGCGGCCGCGTCGGCGCTCTGGTTCAGCCCTCGCGCGACCGACTCGACTTGAGCGGTCGTCGTCGCCGTCCGGGCGGCGTACTCCCCCTTGCTCAGCTCCCCGGCGTCGCGGCGCTCCCGCAGTTCGCGTTGCCGCTCTCTCAGCTCTGCGAGCCGCTCTTCGGTCCGATTCAGTCGCTCCGCGACCACTCGGGCGCGCTCGGTCTCGTTGTCGGCGCGGCGTAGCGCCACGTCGAAGGCCCGCGACTCGACCTCGCCTTCGACCTCGGCGCCCTGAACCCCGACGACGCCGATGAGTTGCTCGCCCGGGCTGATGTCGGTCGTTCCGTTCGCCGCGTCCGTCTCGTTCCCGCCGTCGCTCTCGTTCGGGGCGTCCTGGGCGACGACCGTCCCCACCGGAGCGGCGCCGACCGCCCCGGCGACGACCGCCCCGGCGACGAGCGCGACGACGAGAGTCGCAGTCCATCGGTTCATCACCAGGGCGTATGTGTCCCTCCCGTATATACCCGAAACTCCGTTAAGACGGATCAACTCGGATTAATCGCCCGACGAGAGCGGCATCGGCGGTTCGGGGTCGCGATACCGACGCAGACCGCGAACGCGACACCGCCCCGGCGCTCAGTACGTCTTCGCGAAGTAGGCGGTCCGCTCGGCGTCGTCGTCACACATCGCGCACGTCTCGTCGCCGTCGCCGTCGACGCGGGGATCGTCGTCCTCGAACGGGACCATCACGATCTCGGCGGCTAGCGGCTCCTTGATCGGCTCCTCGCAGGCCTCGTCGCCGCACCACGGCGCCTTCACGTAGCCGCCGTGCTGGCCGAGCGTGCCGAGGATGTCCGCGCGGTCGCCCGCCTCGCGCACGCCGTCGTCGAGGGTCTCTTCGGCGGTCGCGTACAGCTTGGCGTATATCTCGTCGAACTGCTCGCGGACGGTCTCGGCGACGCCGTCGCGGTCGACCTCGACGCTCTCGCCGTCGGGGCGGTGGACGAGGGTGAGCTCCTCGTCGTCGACCTCGTGGGGACCGATCTCGATCCGGAGCGGGATCCCGTTGAGCTCGTGTTCGTTGAACTTGAAGCCGGGGTTGCGCTCGTCGCGGTCGTCGAGTTCGACGCGGATCCCCGCGTCGTCGAGGTCGTCGGCCACGCCCTCGGCGTACGCGAGCACGTCGTCTTTCGTGTCCTCCTGCCAGATGGGGACGACGACGACCTGCGTGGGCGCGACCGTGTGGGGCAGGACGAGCCCCTGCTCGTCGGAGTGGGTCATGATCAGCGCGCCCAGCGCGCGCCACGAGAGTCCCCACGAGGTGGTGTGGGCGGTCCGCTCCTCCTCGTCCTCGTCCGAGTAGGTGATGTCGAACGCCTCCGCGAACGACTGGCCGAGGTGGTGAGAGGTGCCGGCCTGTACCGACTTCCCGTCGGGCATCAGCGCCTCGACGGTCGTCGTGGTGTCCGCGCCGGGGAACTTGTCGTGGTCGGGCTTCTGTCCCTTCAGGACCGGCAGCGCCAGCAGGTCCTCGTAGACCGACTCGTACTGGTCGAGCCGCGTCATCGTCTCCGCCCACGCGTCCTCGCTCGTCGCGTGCGCGGTGTGGCCCTCCTGCCAGAGGAACTCCTTCGTGCGGAAGAACGGCTTCGTCTCGGTCGCCTCCCACCGCACGACCGAGCACCACTGGTTCACGCGCAGGGGGAGGTCGCGGTGGCTGCGGACCCACTGGCTGATGTACGGGGTGATGATCGACTCGGAGGTCGGCCGGACCGCGAGCCGCTCTTCGAGCTCCTTGTTGCCCGCCTCGTCGACCCACGCGACCTCGGGGTCGAACCCCTCCACGATGTCCTTCTCGCGTTCGAGGTACGACTCGGGGATGAACAGCGGGAAGTAGGCGTTCTGGACGCCCGTGTCCTTGAACTTCGCGTCGAGGAACCCCTGGAGCCGCTCCCAGACGGCGTAGGCCCGCGGTCGGGTGACGATGAAGCCGCTCATCCCCTCGGGGCCGTAGTCCGCCAGCCCCGCCTTCCGTACGACCTCGGCGTACCACTCGCCCGTGTTGTGCGTCTTGGACTCGGTGATGCCGAGCTCCTGGTCGTCGTCGCTCATTACTCTCGAAAGCGGGTGTCGCCGGCTTAAAAGGTCCGAACCCGACCGCCCCGTCGGGGCGGCGCGCGCCCGCTCCCGGACGCATCGCGTTCGCGGTCCCGGTCGAACTGGTCGCTCTCACGGACCGCCGGCCGCCCCGGTTGATACCGATTACTCGACATGGACGCCGCCGGTAAGGGCGGCTTTCGACGTAAAACGACCGAAATTCGCTGTGACGGTCGCCAGGGTACTTGAGCGGTCCGGCCGTGAGATCGCCCATGGCGTTCCCGCCGAAGCGGACGGTGTTACTCGTCGCGGCGATCGTCCTGCTGTCGGCGTTCGCGGCGACGGTCGTCCAGCAGGCCCTCCCGGTGTGAGCGAAGCAAGGGGGGACGACGGCCCGCCAGAGCCTCTCCCCGGACCCCCCGTCGGACCGACGCGTCCGGATCCGCCCAAACGCGTCACACGTTACCGTTTATCGGTACCGCCGTCGGGGAAACGTTAACCGCCTCGCGTCGCCTATCTCGACCATGGACCTGTCGGGGCTGCGCCGCCACACGCCGCGGTCGCTCGCCGGGCGGCGGGAGGCGGCGGTGCTGGCGCCCGTCATCGAGCGCGGCGGCGACGCCCACCTGCTTTTTACCAAACGCGCCGCGCACCTCGGCGAGCACCCCGGGCAGATGAGTTTCCCGGGCGGCGGCCGCGAGCCGATCGACCGCACGCTGACGGACACCGCCCTTCGCGAGGCCGACGAGGAGGTCGGGATGCGCTCCGACGAGGTGGACGTGGTCGGGCGGATCGACGACACGCGCACGTCGAGCAAGTACGCGGTCCGCCCGTTCGTCGGCGTCGCGCCCGACCGCGAGTACGTCCCGGACGAGTCGGAGGTCGCGGAGGTCGCGATCCTCCCGGTCGACGCGCTCACCGACCCCGCGAACTACGAGTCGGAGCGGCGCGTCGGCCACCCGGAGTACGGCGACCACCGCGTCCACTTCTTCCACGTCGGCGGCTACACGGTCTGGGGCGTGACGGGGGGCATGGTCGTCCAACTCTTGGAGCGGACCACCGACTGGCGCGCTCCCGAGGAGCCGGACCGCGTCGTCGGCGCTGACGCGGAGCTACCGATCTGACTGTTCGGACTTCCGGCATCCTCGGCCCCGACCGATCACCCGTTTAGCCGACTCCGTCGAAATCTCAGCGACCCGTAGGAACTAGCTGCTGACTACAGTGCGCGTGGTTAACAGAGGGGCGTCCCGATCTGTACTGAAAATAAGATGTCCCGATCTGTACTGAGGGGACACAGCCTTTCGGTCATCGACCCGTTAATCGTTAGTCTGCTGTGTCGTTCATCGGGGAAAGCGAGCACGGCCGGTGCGTTCGGAGTGATCACGGCCGCTACCATCTGTCTCGGCACGCGAACGCTTCGTGTCCGTGTGTAGCGCCGAACGTGAACTGACAGTCGGAACTGCTGTCAAAGCTACTAAACCGGCGTCTGGCAATATCTATCCACTTACGATGGTGATGCTCCTGACCGCCGTCGGTATCGTCGTCGCCGCATTCGTCGGGTTCAACATCGGCGGGTCGTCCACAGGGGTCGCGTTCGGCCCTGCGGTCGGCTCGCGCCTCGTTCGAAAGGTGACTGCGGGGGCGCTGTTCGTTAGCTTCGCCTTCCTCGGGGCGTGGACCGTCGGTCGGAACGTCATCGAAACGATGAGCAGCAGCATCGTGCCGGCGGTCCAGTTCACGCCCGTTGCCAGCGTCGTCGTTCTGTTTTTCACCGGGGCGTCGCTGTTGATATCGAACCTCTACGGGGTCCCGGCGTCGACTTCGATGACCGCCGTGGGCGCCATCGTCGGCTTGGGGCTCGCGACCGGTACTCTCAATCAGGCCTTGATGTTCGTTATCGTCTCCGCCTGGATCGTCTCCCCACTGCTTTGTCTGACTCTCGGCGTCGTTATCGGTCGCTACCTCTATCCGTATCTCGACCGCTACGTCGCGTTCACCACGTTTAACCTCCAGTTCATCCAATTCGACCGGTCGAGCACGATCCCACGACCGTTCATCAATCCGAACGCGTCGCTCCAGGACATCGTCGGATCGCTTTTGGTCGTGATCATCGGCTGTTACATGGCGTTCTCGGCCGGGGCGTCGAACGCTGCCAACGCCGTCGCTCCCCTCGTCGGTTCGGGCGGCTCGCTCACCGTGAATCAGGGCGTCCTGCTCGCGGTGGGTGCCTTCGGGGTGGGTAGTTTCACCATCGCCCGCCGCACGCTCGAAACGGTCGGGGACGATATCACGGAGCTCCCCATTCTCGCCTCACTGATCGTTTCCGTGATCGGTGGAACGGTCATCACCGCTCTCTCGTCTTTCGGGATCCCGGCGAGTCTCGCCGTCAGCACGACCTCGACGATCATCGGCCTCGGATGGGGTCGGGCGAGTCGGGTCTCGTCGCTGGCGGAGTTAGCGACGCCGTCGCCTGAGCGTCCGGACGTGGCGGTCTCGACCGGCGCACTGGTCACTTCACGTTCCGAAGACGTCCCTGCCGGCCCGACTATCGGGGACGTCGCCCGAAGCGAGGAATCGGCCGAAAAGCCGGACGAGACTCCGGAAGTTCCGGACATCGGCGCCGAGGGGCCGGCGGACATCGACCAGCGAAGCCTCTTCGACCCGGCGGCGGCCAAGCGTATCGTGACGATGTGGGTTTTGACGCCGTCGCTGGCGATCCTCGGCTCATACCCGGTGTTCGCATTCCTGCTGTGAGCCACACGCGCCGCGTACTCAGCACGGCCCCGAAGACGTCTCGTCGTCGGAGGAGTTCAACGGAGTTCATCTACAGGTCGACGTTACCGGGGCCGACCCGGCCGAGCACGCGACCCCGTAACCGCCAGCCGGTGACGTCGCGGTGACTTCCGGCGCCAGTCACTCCGCGGGGTCGACTTCGAGCCGGAGCGTCAGGGCCGCGCCGTCGGCCAGCGCCGCCACGAGGTCGCGGTCGAGGTCGGCGGCCGCGCCGTCGCCGTCGACGAGGACCGTCCGCTCGTCGTCGGTGTAGTCGCTCGTGCGCCCGACCATCGAACGGTCGTCGCGGAGCGCGAGGTCCGGGTCGCCGCGCCCCTCGATCGTCTCCCGGTACTCGTCGTCGCCGTCGTCGACGACGAACGTCGCCTCGATGGTCGCGCCCGCGTCCTGACACGCCTCGCGGAACTCGGCGGCGAAGTCCCGCGGGGTACGGTCCGCCTCGACGCCGACGATACAGTCGCCGGCCGGGGTGAGCCAGTCGTCGGTCGTGAGTTCGACGGTGCTCGCGTGCTCGGCGGTGACGTGCTCGTGGCCGACCGCGCGGACGACCTCGACGTGCGGATCGTCGGCGCCCGCGACGGACTCGCTTCGGGCGTCTGCGTCGCTCATGTCCGTTGGTCGGCGGCGGCGCGACAAGTGCGCGTCGCTTCGGCGTCGGGGGCGGGGCCGGCTCAGACGTCCGCGCCCTCGGCGAGCGCGGGCACGAGGCGGGCGGGGTTCTTGGCGAAGACGCGGCGCATCAGGTCCTCGGAGACGTCGAGGGTGAGCACCTCCATGACGCCGACGTTGGGGTGGACGTCGGGCGCGCCGGAGCCGAAGAGGACGCGGTCGGGGTGTTCCAACACGCCGCGTTCGAGCACCTCGCGGTACCGGACCGCGCTCGTGTCGACGTACACGCGGTCGTACTCGTCCAGCAGGTCGAGCGTCCCGTTCATCAGTTCGGCGTCCAGCGGGTACCCGCCGAAGCTCCCGAGGACGACCGGGAAGTCGTAGCCGAGCAGCTCCGCCTCGACCGCGTCCGGCGGGAACTCGCGGCCCGCGTGGACGAACAGCGGGAGGTCCGCCGCCTCGAGCCGGGACAGCACCTCCTCGTCGGGGAGCCCGTCGACGTGGGGCGCCAGCGTGAAGCCGTGGAAGCGGTCGTCGTAGGAGTACTGCTCGACGTCGTCAGGCCGGGTGTGGTGGTCCCCGCGCTCGGCGCGCAGGTTCCGGACCACCGACGCGGGCCCTGTCCCCGGGTCGCGGGGGCCGTTGAGGCGGGCGAACGCGACGAACGGCCGGTCGATCGAGAGGCGGGCGACGGCGTTGTTCGCGCGGAGGTAGCTCCGTCCGGCAGCGCGCTGGCCGGGGCTCGCGACCGCGCGGACGATCCCCGCCTGGAGCATCTCGCGTTCCAATCGCTCCGGCGAGATGTCCCGCCCGTGAGTGGCGACCGACGACTCGTCGGGGTCGAGGGTCGCGCGGGTGTCGACGATGCGGAAGTCGTGTTCGAGCCCAAGCATGGCCGCTCTCTACCGGCCCGTCTCGGGCGACCCGCATGTGCCTGTCGGTCGCACGACGGGGCGCGGGCGACTCGAGCGCCCGAAGCCGGTCACGGTCCCGCGGTCGAGACGATCTTCACCACGTCGCCCTCGCTCAGCTCTCGGTCCTCGCCGATCCGGCGCGAGGCGCGCGCGTCGACCGCGTGGAGGTACCCCTCGCCGATGTCCGAGTGGACCGCGTACGCGAGGTCCGGCGGCGTCGACCCGGCGGGCAGGAGGAACGCGTCCGGGAGGACGTTCCCGGTCCCGTCGGTCCACTTGCCAGCGTCCTGAACCGGGTACGCCGTGATGCGGTCGAGTAAGTCGTAGACGGCCGCGTTCAGCGCCGCCTGAACGCCGGTGCCCTCGTACTCGGCCATCGACCCGCGGAGCGCGTCGAGGCCGGCGCGCTGGTCGTCGGAGACGTCGCCGACGATCTCGAACGACTCGTCGCCCGGGTCGTAGTCGACGACGCCGGCCTCGGCGGCGCGGCGCAGGGCGAGTTCGCCGTCCGCGGTGGCCGCGATCACGGGCTTGTCGGTCCCCTCGCGGATTCGGTCGACCGCGCCGTCGGGCGCCGCGTCGACCTTGTTCGCGACGACGACGATCGGTTTGGTGCGGCGGCGGACGGCCCGCGCGAGCGCCTCGCGGTCGTCGTCGGTCCACGCCTTCGGGTCGTCGGGGTACTCCAAGCCGCGGAGCACCCTCGCCACGTCGTACTCGGTCGCTCCGAACCCGGTGAGCATGTCGGACAGTGCGGCTTCGAGGTCGAAGTCCGGCGAGCGCGACTTCCGCTCGACGCTCTCCCAGTTGCGATCGACGATGCCCGCGAGCCACAGGTCCATCTCCTCCTCGATGAAGTCCACGTCGCCGAGCGGGTCGTGGCTCCCGACCTCGACCGGTTCGCCCTCGGCGTTCGTCGCGCCGGAGGCGTCGACGACGTTCACCACGACGTCCGCGTTCGTCAGCTCGTCGAGGAACTGGTTGCCGAGGCCCTTGCCCTCGTGTGCGCCCGGCACCAGCCCGGCGACGTCGAGGAGTTCGATCGGGACGTAGCGTTTCCCGTCGCGGCAGTTCTCGTTGCCGCAGCGCTCCTCGCGGTCGAGACACGGGCAGCGCGTCCGGACGTGGGTCACCCCGCGGTTGGCGTCGATGGTCGTGAACGGGTAGTTCGCGACGTCGACGTCGGCCATCGTGGCGGCGGTGTAGAAGGTGGACTTGCCGGCGTTCGGCTTGCCCGCGAGCGCGACCGTGAGCATACTCGATGGTCGCGGCCCCGCGAAAAGCGCCTTTCGGTCGGGCGGGGCGACAGATGCGACACTCGGCGCAAGGAACGGGAGGAAACCAAGACGGCGCGGTGGCGCGCGCCTCTGAGCGGCCGTTTTCGGACGGCCGCGAGGAGCGCGTGCGAGGGAGCGGTGAGCGAGGGGCGACCGGAGGGAGCTCCGAGCGAACCGCGAGGCTGGGGAGGCGTGAGGTGCGTTTGCGGTGCGGGGAGGGACTCAAAGGGGCAGCCGTGAGGACGAAGACGCGCGACGTAAGGACCGCAGGCGCGAACGAAGTGAGCGCCGAGGACCACAACGAGCGCATCGAGTCCTCACGGCTGGGGTTTTGGCGGTGTTCGCCGCCGATCCACTGTCTGGTATTTACAAATGAACGGCGGGGGCGCCTGATGCGATAGCGCTGCCAACGCTCAATTAAAAGTCTACTTCCGCGCGATGATCCGGAGCACGTCCTCGTCGGCCAGCTCGTGGCCCTTCCCGACCTGCTGGTCGTCGTGTTTCGCGCTTTTCCCCGAAACCCGCGCAAATTTGAATCGCTCGTCGAACTCGCCGCCGATCTTCGTACAGGCGTCGCCGACGGTGTCGCCCTCGAAGAGGATGAGCGGCTCCTCGTAGTCGACGCCGCGACCCGGCTTATCCATGTAAATGCGAATAACGCCCAGCTCCTCCCAGAGGCGCTCCTTGAGCCCGTCGAGGCCGAGCCCCTTCTCCGCGGAGATGAAGAGCACGTCGTCGGGGTCCAGATCCCGCTCGCGGAGCTCCGCTTTCACGGTCGGGAGGTAGCTCTTGTCGATGAGGTCGGCCTTGTTGACGCTGACCATCGAGGGGAGGTACTCGCGGTTGTCCATCACGGCGTCGACGAGTTCGTCGATCGTCAGGTCGTGGGGGATGGTGACCTTCGCGTTGACGTAGCCGTACTCGCGGAGGACCTGTTTTATCGTCTCCTCCTCCAGACTCACGTCGTCGCTCATCGTCACGCCGAGCCCGTCTTTGTGCGTCTTCCGGATGTTGATGTTCGGCGGCTCGGTGTCGAGCCGGATGTTCGTCGCGTACAGCTCCTCGCGGAGCCGGTCGTACTGCTCGATCTCGAAGACCGAGAGCATGAACACGACCAGATCCGCGGTCCGGACGACGGAGAGCACTTCCTTGCCGCCGCCGCGACCGCCCGCGGCGCCCTCGATCAACCCCGGCACGTCGAGGATCTGGATGTTCGCGCCGCGGTACTTCAGCATCCCCGGGTTGACGTCGAGGGTGGTGAACTCGTAGGAGCCGACCTCGCTGTCGGCGTTGGTGAGGGCGTTGATGAGGGTGGACTTCCCGACGCTCGGGAACCCGACCAACGCGACCGTGGCGTCGCCGTGCTTCTCGACCGCGTAGCCGTGGCCGCCGCCGGCGGAGGACTGGTTCTCCAGCTTCTCTTTTTTCTCCGCGAGCTTCGCCTTCAGGCGCCCGATGTGTGCCTCCGTGGACTTGTTGTAGGGCGTCTCGGCGATCTCCTCGCGGAGGTCTTCGATCTCCTCCTCCAGTCCCATTACCTCACCCTCGGCCGGTCGGCTCGTTAAAGGTGTTCCTTCGGGTCGCCGGGACGCTGACGCGGTCCGGCCTCGCGACGCCTGTCGCCCGAAGGTCCGCCCCGACACCGCCGCTCCGAGCCCCGGCACCCGGCTCCGAACCGCGGTGTCGCGTACGGGCTAACCGGCCGATCGTCGGCCGCAGAGTGGTTGGCGCGACGATACTTCGACACGGTTATATTACCGACGCGTAATCCTCAGACACGCCGAATGCCAGATCCGTCGAGCCTCCGAGACAGCACACAGATCGTCCTCCCGCACCGCGCGCTCGACGGGCATCGGGAGTGTCTCGAAGAACGGTTCACCGTCACCGTCGTCGAGGGTCCCGAGCAGTACCGCATCATCGGGAGCCCGGTCGAGATCAAGTCCGTGAGCGACTACCTCACGCGCAACGGCGTCGCGGTCGCCTGACCCGACGCCGCGAATTTCCCGGTTCGGCTCTCGCACCTCGCTTTCCTCGGCTTCGCTCACACCGGTCGCCTCGCCAGTCGGTCCTCTCAACGCCCCGTTCGAAGCGGTCGACGGCGACCGCCCGGACGGTCGACTGACGGTCCCGCTGGGCGGCGGGTAGTCCGCCGCGGGTTCCGAATCCCCCCGACGGCTGCTGGGGACCAAACCCTATTCACCCGCGTCGCCCAACGCCGGCCGTGACGAACACCAACCGAGAGTGGCTTCTCGCCGAGCGACCGGCGGGCGAGCCCGACATGGACTGCTTCGAGCTGCGCGAGACGGACGTGCCGACGCCGGACCCGGGCGAACTCCTCGTTCGCGTCCGGTTCCTCTCCGTCGACCCCTACATGCGCGGTCGGATGCGCGACGCCGAGTCGTACGCGGAGCCGTGGGACGTGGGCGACGCGCTCAAGGGCGGCGTCGTCGGCGAAGTGGTCGAAAGCGAGAGCGACGCGTACGAGGTCGGCGACCTCGTGACCGGCGAGGGGTCGTGGGCGGACTACGCGACCCTGGACGCCGACGACGTCGCGCCGGTCGACCCGACGGTCGCCGACCCCGAGGCGTACCTCGGCGTCCTCGGCATGCCCGGCCGGACCGCCTACTTCGGCCTGCTGGAGGTCGGTCAGCCCAAGCCCGGGGACACGGTCGTCGTCTCCGGCGCGGCGGGCGCGGTCGGCTCCGTCGTCGGCCAGATCGCGAAGCGGAACGGCTGTCGCGTGGTCGGCTTCGCCGGCAGCGACGAGAAGACCGACTGGCTCACCGAGGACCTCGGCTTCGACGCGGCGATCAACTACAAGACGACCGACGACTACCGCGCCGCGCTCGCTGCGGCCGCGCCCGACGGCGTCGACGTGTACTTCGACAACGTCGGCGGCCCCATCACCGACGCCGTGTTCACGCAGTTGAACCTCGACGCCCGGGTCGCCGTCTGCGGACAGATCGCCCACTACAACGACGAGTCGGTCCCGACCGGCCCGCGGAAGCTCCCGCAGATCATCCCCGTGCGAGCCAAAATCGAGGGGCTGCTCGTCGGCGACTTCGCGACCCGGTTCGGCGAGGCGAGCGAACAGCTGGGTCAGTGGGTCGCGACCGGCGACCTCCGGCACCGCGAGACGGTCGTCGAGGGACTGGACAACGCGCCCGACGCGTTCCTCGGACTGTTCTCCGGCGACAACATCGGCAAGCAGGTGGTGCGGGTGTCGGCGGGGGAGCCGTAGCCGCGGTCCCCTCGAACGCGTCACTCGGGAGACGCGGCTCGGCGGCCGGGTGAGTCGTCACCGCTCCTCGCTCCCGCCGGTAGGGCTAAACGACGCTGCGATGTATCAACGCGTATGAACGTATTCCGCGTGGCCATGATCGCACTCGTCGGGGCCGTCGTCGTCGTCGTCGCCGCGTACGCGGTGTTCTCGGGCGTCCTGATCGGGTCCGACGTGGCGTCGTACTCGTCGGACGGCGTCACCGTGTCGGACCTCGCGTACGAGGACACGCTTGACCGAGCGGGCGCGGCCGGGTACGCGGTCGAGCGCGTCGGGTCGAGCGGCTTCCACCCGGAGGGCATCGACGAGCTCGACGCCGAACTCGGCCCGGGGTACGAGGCGTTCCGGGTCACGTTCGACCACTCGGAGACGAAGCGGCTGTGGGCCACCTTCTAC
The DNA here is from genome assembly GCF_055389685.1 of Halorubrum ejinorense. Taxonomy (NCBI): domain Archaea; kingdom Methanobacteriati; phylum Methanobacteriota; class Halobacteria; order Halobacteriales; family Haloferacaceae; genus Halorubrum; species Halorubrum ejinorense. The sequence continues at coordinate 2,663,484 of NZ_AP043777.1, read as the reverse complement.
GCGGACGAGGGCGTCACCGTCGTGACCGTCTTCGCGGACGACAACCGCGGCGAGTTCACCGTCGACGACCTCCCGCCGGAGGAGTGGCTCGTCGATCGGCTCGCGCTGCTGTTCGAGATGGACGAGGCGACAGCGGAGGGGTACGTCGAGGAACTCCGGGCGGACGTCCGCGCCGCCGACCCCGGCGAGCCCGGAGCGGGCACCCCCGAGATGCGGGTCGACGAGCCGGTCGCGTTCCGCGCGACGTACGACGAGCTGACCGCTCGCGCGACGACGGTCACCGAGCGTTCCTTCCCGGGCACCGGCCAGCACGCTCGCGAGTACTACGCGGGCGAAGAGCGGCTCGGCGGGATCGACTTCGTCCTCCCGCGGGCGACCGTCACGCACGAAGCGGACGGGTACACCTACCGCGTACACATCGATTACCACGGCGGGCTCGAGGTCGACGCGCAGACGCGCGCTTCCCGATCCTTCGAGGAAGACGACGTTCGCGCGGTCTTCCGGCGGATGTTCGAGGAGATGGGGATCCCGCCGGAGACGGCCGACCACCTACGGCTCGAGTACCGGGGGAGCGTGTGGTGAACGGGTTCGCCCCGCTCCTGCTCCCTCACTCTAGCCGACTCGCGTCGCTCGTCGGCTTCCGTTCAGTGCGCGGGACCGGATTCGAACCGGCGGACCCCTACGGGATAGCGTCCTAAGCGCTACGCCTTTGGCCTGGCTCGGCAACCCGCGCGCAAACCAGCGTACGCGAAACCGACTCAAGAACCTAACGAACCGACAGCAGCGGAGGGATTTGTGACCGCGGTGGCGCGTCCCTGCGAGCGGCCGACAGGCCGCGAGTCAGCACGCGCGAGGGAGTCGCGAGCGAAGAGGGACCGGAGGTCCCTCCGGCAGTCGGCGCGTAGCGCCGGCGACGAAGCGAGCGACGAGGTTGGGGAGGTGTGAGGTGCCGTGTGGGGCGGGACTCAAAGGGGCGTCCGGGAGGCGGGCGTAGGCGACGCAAGCACCGGAACGAGGGAGCGAACGAAGTGAGCGACCGAGTGAGGAGCCCAGCGAGCGTACGCCCGCCTCCCGGCCGGGGCTTTGGCGGTGTCCGCTACCGATCTAGTGTCACCGCTCGCTTACAAACCAGCCCCAACCGATCCCGATCCACCGTATCAGCAGTGCTCGCAGTCGCAGTACGCCTCGCAGACGGGGTTGTCGCAGTCCGCGCCACGGGCCGAGCAGTGCTCCCGGCCGTGTCGAATCAACAGGACGTGAAGCGGGTAGATCAGCTCGTCGGGCACCTGATCGTCTAAGAGGTCGTGGGCGCGCTCGTTCGACGCCGACTCCGGGACGAGCCCGAACCGCTTCGAGACCCGCTCGACGTGCGTGTCGACCGCCATCGTCGGCTTGCCGAAGTGGAAGTTCAAGACGACGCTCGCGGTCTTCGGGCCGACGCCTTTGATCTCCGTGAGCCACGCCTTCGCGTCGTCGGTCGCCATCGCGTCGAGGAACGCCAGCGAGTACGCCCCGCCCGTCTCCTCGCGGATCGCGGTCAGCGCGCGCTGGATCCGGGCGGCCTTCTGGTCCGGCAGCCCGGCCACTCGGATCGTCTCGCGCAACTCCTCGTGGTCGGCGGCCTCGATCGCCGCGAAGTCGGCGTAGCGCTCGAACAGCGCCTCGGCGGCCCGCCGCGTGTTCTCGTCGGCGACGTTCTGCGAGAGGATCGTCGTCACCAGTTGGCGGACGCCCTCGCCGGGCTCGGCCGTCGGGTCGGCGCCGTGCTCCGCCACTCGGTCGACCGGCTCGTACAGCGACACGAGGTCGTCGTGAAGCGCCCGGACCCGAGTCTCGTCCCAAGTCTGCGTCGACATACGCGCGCTACGTGCGCCGGTGACTTGAGACCGGCGACCCGACCGAACGCGACCCGACCGAACGCGACCCGACCGAACGCGGTCCGAGCAACGCCGCCGTTTATATGTCGCCCTCGACTACCCGGACGCGTGTACCGGGCGAGCGACCGAGTCGACAACGAGGCGTGGATCGAACTGCTCGAGGAGGCCTGCGACTCGCTCGATCTCGACGAGGAGACGCGCTCGACTGCGGTCGACCTGTTCCTCTCCCGCGCCCCGGAAGACGACCAGGGAAAACGCGTCGCGGCCGCCGGGAGCCTCTACGTCGCCGGGCTGATCCGCGGCGAGGAGCGCTCGCAGTCCGCCGTCGCCGACGCGATGGACGTCTCGCGGCTCTCGGTCCAGAAGCGCTGGAAGCCGATCCTCGAAGACGCCGGCTTCTCGCCGCCGTCGTGGTAGAAACCTGAAAACCCGCGCACGAACGGCTCTCACGCGATCCTCTATCAGAGACCTCGACGGCGATAGTTTTATCATCTAACGTAAAATCTCCTTTACTGTAAAGCGAGCTTTACACCTTGTCCCGCTCCGCTCGCTTTACCCTCCATCATGAGCGAACACACCGCCTCCGCGACGACTCGGCCCTCCACCCGAAAACGCTACAAACGAATCGCCTACGGACTGCTCGGCGCCGGCATCCTCGCGCTGTGGATCTCGATCGCGCTCGACCGGTTCGTCCTCGGCGTCGCTCTCTACTGGGCCGGCGGCCTCGGCATGGGGCTCGTCCAGCGGTTCAGCCCGGTCGAGCTGTACGACGAGCGCGACAACGCCATCGAGCGCAAGGCCAGTCAGAACACGCTGAACGTCTTCGCGTACCTCTTCATCCTTGGGACGCCAGGCGGGCTCGCCTTACAGGAGAGCGGCGCGCTCACGTTACCGGGCGAGTTCTACGGTGCGACCCTGGCCCTCTTCGCGATCTTCGTCGTGTTCGGCGTCTCTCTCCTCTACTACAAGCGGAACGCATGAGAAACGACATCAGCGACCGACGCGCCGAGACCGGGGAGAGTCAGGCCGACCTCGCCGCCGCCGTCGGGGTCACTCGCCAGACGATCAACGCGATCGAACGCGAGCGCTACGACCCCTCGCTGGAGCTCGCCTTCGAGCTCGCCGACCACTTCGGCTGTCGGATCGAGGAGATCTTCGAGCCGACCGAGTGATCACTTCGGCGTCGCCACGACGCCGAGGTGGTCCTCGTGGAACCGGTCGAGCCGCCGCGTCTCGATCACCTCGTACCCCTCCCTGAGTCGGTCGAGCGCGCCCTCGAACACCGCTTCCGGCGCCGCGGTCACGTCCTCGCTGCGCGCCTTGATCGCGAGCAGCAGCCGCCCGTCGTCGGCGAGGAACCGCGCGTTGCGGACGGCCACCTCGGCCTGTCCGCGGGTCGCGACGTCCTGAACGATCGCGTCGACCTCGGACTCGACGACGTGCGCGTACGTCTCCGGCTTCCGCGCGTCCTTGAGCAGCGGGAAGAGGCGGTCGCGCGGCTCGGCGGCGTCGAGCAGGTCGCGCGCCGGGCGCGGCGCGAACTCGACCGCGTACGTGGGGCCGGCGAAGTCGGCGACGTGGCTCACCGTGGTCCCGCTCGCCGCGCCGAGGTAGAGGACGGTCTCGCCGCCCGCGAGCCCCGTCTCCAGGCCGAGTTCGAGCATCCCACCGAGCTTCGACCGGTTCGGGTCCCACGCGCGCCAGCCGTCCGCGGTCGGCTCGCCGTAGACGGGCTCGCCGCGGGTCGCGAGCCGTCGCTCGCCGCCGAACTCGCGGCGCTCGACGCCCGCCGGCAGGGCCGGCTCACTCACCGTCGGTCACCTCCTCGGTCTCCGCGCTACCCGACCCGTCTGGGCCGGCCCCGTCGTCAGCCCGGGCGCGGATCGTCGCCATCCGCTCGCGGAGGTCGTCGTGGAGCCGCTCGCGGCGCTCCCCGCCGTAGTGGTCCGCGCGGGCGGCGAGCGTCAGCTTCCCGGCGAGCGCTCGCGCCGCGGAGCCGCGGTCTTCGGAGCGCGTTCCCCGGACGAACTCGTGCGTGTAGATGATCCCGTGTTTCGGCGACGGCGCGCGTCCCGAGAGATGTGCGAACAGCGCGTCCTCGGCGCCGAGCACCTGGACCGTCCCGGAGGGTTTCTTGGCGAGCGACTCCAGCCCGCCGGCAAGCGCGATCAGCCGCGCGGCGAGCTCCGGCCCGGCCATCTCGGTGAGGTTGGGGGCGACCGCGGGCGCGATCCGACCGATCGTCTCGGCGAGCGCCGCGCGCTCGTCGTCGAGCTCGGCTGCGCGTTCGGCGAGGGAGACCGCCCGTCGCTCGACCTCGCTTTCCGGTTCGCGGGCCGCGATCGCTCGGGCGCCGCTCACTCCGGAGCCGACGTCGTCGAAGAGGCTCCCGGCCCACTCGACGGCGCGCTCCGCGAGCTCGTTGGCGACGCGCTCGCTGTCGTCCATCGCCCGGATCGCGTGAATCAGCTGTGCGTCGTCAGCCCGCTCCCGCTCGCGGACCGCCTCGCGGGTCGCGCGCGTCGTGGCAGCCTTCAGCCGGTCGTAGTACTCGTCGGCGTCGTCCGCGAACCCGGACTCGACGGCGCGCGCAGGCCAGTCGGCGGGCGACCCGGCGCTCCCGTCGCGAACCCGTGTCGCGGCCGCCGCGGTCGCGTCGTCGCTCCCCGCCTCGACGTCGTCGCCGGCCGCGTCGCTGTCGGCCGCGCCGGTCGGCAGCGCCTCGAACCAGCCGTCTCCGCCGTCGGACGCGGCACTCGCGACCGGTTCGGCGTCGGTGTCGGTCATTGCGGGCGGCTACTCGCCCCGCCGGTATAGACGTTCCCGATGCGGCCGGCGGCCTCGCGGCCCGCTCCCGATGCGGGTTCTACCGGATCGCCGCGGTCACGCCGCCGCGTCTGTCTCCGCCTCGTCCGTAACTTCCTCCTCGCCGTCGTCTTCGTCGGCGAACACGCCGCCCGCGTCCGACCGCAGCTCCGCGAGGCTCGCGCCCGCTAGTGCGCCCAATCCCCCGCCCGTGCTGGCCGCGTTTCGACTCCACAGTCCACCGACCGCAGCGCCCACTGCGGCGCCGACGGCCGCGTACTTCGCCCTGCTCAACGCTGTTCGGATTCGTGATCCCATACGCTTCCTTTCCTGTCGTCTCATAAAAATGTGTCTGCGAGAGCCACGGATTCACCCCGCCGGCAGGCAGGAGTCGGTCCCGGTTCCTCACTGGAGCCGTTTCGTGGTCTCCACGAGCGGATGCCGCGCGTAGTCGACGATCTCGATGTCCTCGACGACGCGGAGCCCCTCCTTCTCCGCGGTCTTCGCCATCCCCAGTTCGACGGGGGTCCGGGGGACGATCACGTACGCGTCCATCGTCTCGATGCCGGCCTTGCGAGCGGCCATGGCCCGATGGTGGCCGTCCGCGAGGTAGAGGGTGCCGCCGTTGTCGATGACGACGAGCGGCTCGGCGAGCCCGTGTTCGAGCTCGTACTGCCGTCCCTCCAGTTCGTCGGCGTACACTCGTGCCTGCGTCGGGGTCAGCGCCGCTATCTCGACCTCGCGCCGCTCCTCGTCGAGGTCGACGCCGTGAATCTGCGCGAGGGTGCGCATCAGTTTCCCGACCTTGCCGGGCGTCGCGCGCTCGATCTGCGAGCGGACCACGTCGGTGTTCGAGATGATCCCGACGAGGTTGTCGGCGTCGTCGACGACGGGGAGCCGCTGGATGCCGGAGCGTAAGATTACGCGGGCGGCGTCTGTCACCTTCATGTCGGGGTGCGCGACGATCAGGTTCTCCGTCATCACGGTGAACACCGGGGCGTCGTCGTCCGCGAGCAGCAGGTCCCCGGCCGAGACGAACCCCTCCACGGTGCGGCCCTGCGTCACCGGGAACCCGTTGTGGCCGTCGCTGTCGGCCATGCGACGCGCGACGGTCGCCACCGTCTCGTCCGGGCTGACCGTCTCCACCTCGCGGGTCATGTACTCCCCGACCGTCGGTTTGCCGCTCATCGTCCGCCGTAAACGCTCCCGGGATAAAAAGAGGGCGGGGCGACGGGGGCCCGATCCGGTGGCTCGCCGCGTTCGCCCTCCGGAGGGCCTGCGCGAGCGGCCCCAGCCACACGCCAACGGCGGGCGGTCCCGCGGTTCCCTGACGACCGTCGGTTGGGGGCGGCGTTACCTCGCGGTCGGCCCCCAAGTCACCGCTTCGTCGGGCTCGCCGTTCGGGCGTTCGACGCGAGTTCTGAGTCGCCCGCGCTCGTCGACGGCGATCGAGACCCGGCTCACGTTCCGCTCGTAGCGTCGATACCGCCCCCTTTCGGCGTCTATCGAAACGTGTTCCGTCACCAGGTCCAACTCGTTGAGCGTGTCCAAGCGCCGGTACACCGTCGACGTCGGGATACCGCACTCCTCGACGAGTTCGGCGACCGAAGTCGGCTCGTCGAGCGCGGACAAGATCGTCCGGTTCGTCTCCTCGCTCAGGGCGTCGAGGAGCCGCTGGACGAACTGCGACTCGTCGTCTTCCGAGCCGGCGTCACTCATCGCGAACGACCGGTGATGGTGGCTCGCTTCGTCGGGCTCCGTCCCCCCCTCCTGTGCGCTTCGCCTTCGACTCGACGTGAGAACCGCTCATTATCAGAGATTGCGCGCACAGCGGCTAGTGTGTCCGTTTGGCACACGACAAGTCCGGCGTCGCCGCCGCTTCGAGGCGGCTAGCTGTCACCGTCCGGCTCGCCGACTTCGATCGGGACGCCGATCATGTTTCCCCACTCGGTCCAGGAGCCGTCGTAGTGTCGCACGTGTTCGTATCCGAGCAGCTCCTCGAGAACGAACCACGTGACCGACGACCGTTCCCCGATCCGGCAGTAGACGATCACGTCGTCGTCGGGGGTGACTCCCCGGGACTCGTACACGTCCGCGAGCTCCTCGCGCGACTTGAACAGGCCGTCGGGGCGGACGTTCTCGGCCCAGAACACGTTCGTCGCCCCGGGGATGTGCCCGCCCCGCATCGCTCCCTCGTCGCTGCCGGGCGGCTTCGTGACGTCGCCGCGGAACTCCTCGGGCAGACGGACGTCGACGAACTTCGCGTCGGTACCGATCGCCGCCCGCACGTCCGTGCGGGCGGCCCGCACCTCCGGCCTGGTCGGCGCGTCGGGCGCGTCTCCGTACGTCACGTCGGGGGGCGCGACCGACTCCGTCGTGGTCGGGTAGCCGTGTTCCGTCCAGTACTCGCGACCGCCGTCCATGATCCTGACGTCCGAATGGCCGTAGTGAGCGAGCTGCCAGTACAGGTGCGCCGCGAACCAGTTCCTGTTGTCCCCGTAGATGACGACGGTCGTCTCCTCGGTGATCCCCCGCGATTCGAGGAAGGCGGTCATCTCCGCCGGCGAGAGGATGTCGTGTACCTCCGCCGACCGGAGGTCGGTCCGCCAGTCGACGCCGACGGCGCCGGGCGCGTGACCCTCCTCGTAAAACGAGGCGTTGACGTCGACCTCGAGCAGCCGCATGTCGGTCGCGTCGGAGCCGAACCGGTCGTGCCGGGCGTGCACCCAGTCGGCGCTGACGAGTACGTCCGTCGGGTAGCGATCGCCAGTCGACGCGTCTGTCGGCCCTCGCTGATCTTCGTCGGTGGGGGTTTCGGCGGTCATGTTCGTTGGTCCGCGAATCGTTTCGCCAGCTCAGCGGTCGCGCGTCGGAGCCGGTACGACACCGTCGAGCGCGGCTCTTCGAGCTCCGTCGCGAGCTCGTCGAGCGTCACGGCCCGCGGCGTCTCGAAGTACCCCCGCTCGACCGCGAGCAGCAGGGTCTCGCGCTGCTTGGCGGGGACGTCCGGCCGGGAGAGCAGCTCGCTCTCCCAGTGGTCGACCTCGGTCAGGTGTTCGAACGAGAACGACAGCCCGTCGCCGAGCTTCGCGGACAGCGTGTCGTACAGCAGCCCGATCTTCGAGTCGTCCTGTACCAACACGCGCCACCGGACCGTATCGCCGGACCGCGTCTGCTCGAAGAGGACGCCCCCGTCGACGTACTTCGCCGCGATCAGCGGCACGGACTCGCAGTAGTCCACGTCGGAGACGTACGTGTACGTCACTCGCCGCCGCTGCTCGCGGGTCAACAGGCTCGTCGCGCGGTTCGAGCGACACTCCCGAGCGCTGATCGACTCGCGGTCGACGGACTCGTCCAAGAGCAGCTCGTCGACGGCGTCGAGGTCGGCCGCCTCGCCGGTCACCGATTCGAGCTTCCACAGCTCCGTGGGGTCGAGACACGAGTAAGTTGCCTCCGACTGGAGGGACTCCCGGTCGATGAACAGGTCGACGTACTCGTCGGCGCCGGGTTCGTACGTTATTGTAAACGTGAAGTCGTACATCTGACGGTGAACTCGTTCGTTGCTTCTGTCTCGGTTCGCGGTCTCCGCCTCGCGGTCGGGTTCGGCCGAGCGGTCGGGGCCGACCGCATTTCGCCGGGAAGTTGGCCCTCGACAACGCGTTTCATATGCGCCCGACGCACTTACGTTGTCTCGTATGGCACGGTCACGTTCGACTCGGGGAATCCCCACCGCGCTCCGAAGCCGTCTCCTGATACCCGCGCTCGTCGCGCTCGTCGCCGGAGTCGGGGGAGTCGCTTTCGGACTCGCCCACGACGACGCGGTCACCGCGCTGGGCGCGCTGTTGTTCCTGCCGAGCGCCGCGCTGCTGTTCGGTATCGTCGCCAAGCGCCACGGAATCGGACCGTTCAGCCCGTCCCGTCGGCGAGCGAGCTGACTCCCGGCGCGTCGCCGCCCGGTTGCTCCCGGTCCGCGGACCAGGGCGGGACGCCCTCCGGTCGTCTCCGTCCGTCCCCGCCTGAGCCACTTGGGGAGCGCTCGGCTCACGTCGCCTCCCGAACGCGCGCGGCGACGAGCCGGTCGACGTTGTACATGAACACGGCGACCGCGGCCAGTATCGTCGCGAAGTAGACGACGAGCTGGGGCGGACCGGACGCGGCGCCGCCCGCGACGGCCCCGCCGAACCCGACGGCGAGGAGCTCCGCCCACGTGATGAGCACGCGCGAGAGCAGCAGCGTTCCGACCGGCGACCGGCGACTCGGCGCGTTCGCCGCTGAGCCGTCGCTCATCTCAGTACGCCTCCTCGGCCGATACCGGTCCGCTGAACGCCGAGTACAGGACGGCGAAGTACGCGGCGATCAGCGGTAACAGCAGGGCCGCGCCGATCGACATGAGGTTCAGCGGTAACGTCGAGACGACGGCGTCACTCACCGTCGCCCCCGTCGCCGGGTCGATACGCGGGTACATGAGTGTCGCGACCACCGCGATCAGCCCGTACGTCAGTCCCGCGGCCGCCGCGAGCGCGGCGACGTTCGCCCCCCGTCGAAGCGCGACGGCGTAGCCCACGCCGAGCGCGACGGAGGCGGCGACCAGCGCGAGCACCGGGGGCGACAGCAGCGCGTCGACGCCGGCCGGGAGTCGGGTCACCAGGGCGCCGAGGGTCGCGACGACGGCGAGGAGGTACGCCGCGACGGCCCCGACTCCGATCCGCGTCACCGTTTCGGGAAGCGCGTCTCGGGCCTTCAGCCGGAGGAACGCGGCGCCGGAAACGACGGTCAGCGCCGTGACGGTGGCGCCCGCGACGACGCCGACGAGCGTGAACGACCGGGGAGTCCCGACGAGCCAGTTGCCCGCGAACGCGCCGAGGAGGAACGGCGCGAGGACGCTGCCGGCGACGAACGACCGTCCCCACCACCGCTGCCACCGCTCGTCGTGGCGCTGTTCGTACATCTCGGGCGCCAGCCCCCGGAGGATGAGGGCGCCGAGGATGCCGAACATCAGCAGGTAGTGCCGGCTGAACAGCCCCGCGTACACCGACGGGAAGGCGGCGAACAGCGCGCCGCCGAAGACGACGAGCCACACCTCGTTCCCGTCCCAAAACGGGCCGATCGCCGACAGCACCGCCTCGCGCGCCTCGTCTTCGCGAAGCGTCGCGAAGATCGCGCCGGCGCCGAAGTCGAAGCCGTCGAGGAACAGGAACGTCCCCAGGATCGCGAACACCAGCGCGAACCACAGATCCGGGAGCGGCAGGCCGAAAAGCGGGCCCGCCGCGAGCGCGTCGACGGCGTTAGTCATCGCCGGGCACCCCCGCGGGTTCGGCGTCGCGCTCGTCGGTAGCCCTCAGCGCGCTCGCGCTCGGCGGACCCTCTCGGATCACCCGCGCGACGACGTACGTGTACAGCGCGAGGATACCGGCGTAGACCCCGACGAACCCCGCGAGCGTGACCATCGCTTCCGTACCGGTGAGACCCGGAGAGACTCCCTCGCTCGTCTTCATCACGCCCTGGATCACCCAGGGCTGGCGGCCGACCTCCGTGACGACCCACCCGAGTTCGACCGCGACGATCCCGAGCAGACTGGACGCCATCAGCGACTTGTGGAGCAGTCCGTCCTCGAACAGCTCGCCCGTGTACCATCGGTAGCCGCCCCAGAACGCCAGGAGGATGAACCAAAAGCCCATTCCGACCATCGCGCGGAACGACCAGAACACGACGGCGACCGGCGGCGCCTCCGTGTCGAACGTGTTCAGTCCGCGTATCTCCGCGGTCGCGTCGCCCCCGCTGGCGAGCCAAGACGCGCCGCCCGGGATGCCGATGCCGAACAGCTCCTTCGCGCGGGGGTCGGTGAACTGGCTCAGGTCGGTCGGAATCGCGAAGATGTACTCCGGGACGTACGCCTCGGTGTCCCAGACCGCCTCCATGGCGGCGAACTTCTGTGGTTGCGTCTCGTAGACGTGACGCGCGTACAGGTCGCCCTGGAGCACCTGTAGCGGGGCCGTGATGAGCAGCGCGACCAGCGCGATCTTGAGCGTCTTCTGCCAGAAGACGACGTTCTCGGTCTGGTGCCCCCAGACGTGGTGTCGGTAGACGTAGTACGCGGAGACGCCGGCCATGAACAGCGCCACCGACTCGACGGCGGCGTTTTGCATGTGGACGTACATGTACCCGAACCGCGGGGTCAGGTACGCCGCGACCGGGTCGACGAGGTGGACCACCTGCTGTCCGTCCTCGGTGACGAGCTCGTAGCCGCGCGGCATCTGCATCCACGAGTTCGCGATGAGGATCCAGACGGCGGACAGCCACGTTCCGACGCCCACGGCGAGGCTGGACACCACGTACAGCCGGTCGGAGACGCGCTCGCGACCGAACACGAAGATGCCGAGGAACGTCGCCTCCAGCATGAACGCCATCATCCCCTCGATAGCGAGCGGGCCGCCGAACAGCTCTCCGGCGGTCGTCGAGAACGCCGCGAAGTTGGTTCCGAACTCGAACTCGAGGACGATCCCGGTGACCGTCCCGACGACGAACGAGATAGCGAAGATCTTGGTCCAGAAGCGCCGCAACTGCTCGTACACCGGATCGCCGCCCCGGACGTCCTTCCACGTGAAGTAGATCAGGAACGGAGCCAGCCCCATGCTCATCACCGGGAAGATGATGTGGACGATCGTCGTCAGGGCGAACTGGAATCGGCTTGCGAGTACTGGATCGATCATGTGGTGGTGAGTGGCCGGATCGGCGAGTCCCTTCGACGCGCGCCGCGGTCGATCGCTTCATCCGGTGCTGGGTACTCCTCCTCTATAACCCCGGAGTTGGCACAGGACAAGCGCCGCCGTCGCCCGGCCTCGAGCCGTCGAGGCCTCGACGAGGCGCCGCGGAAATTGTCCTGTGCCAACCCATTCCTTTGGGGGGCGAAGCGGTTACGGCCGCTCATGGGGACACGGCACGCCGTGCTGACGCTCGTCGCGCTCGTCACGCTGATAATGGCCGTCAGAGCGGTTATCGCCGGCCTCGCCGGCGACTTCGGGACGGTCGGTCGGCAGGTCGGCGTCGGCGGGATCGTCTTCGCGTTCGGCGTGGCGCTGTACCGGAACTGGGAGTCGGTCGGCTGACCCGGCGGCCGTCAGGACTCCTCCGCGGACTCGTCGCGTCCGTCTCCGTCGTCGGCCCGGCTCCCGCCGCGCAGCCGTTCGGCGACCCCGTGCCGAAGGCGATCGAGAGGCCGCGAACAGGCGCCGCACTCGGCGCAGCTAACGTCCGAGCAGGACGGCGAGACGCCACACCGCGGACACGAGAGCCCGTTTGCCGGGTCGAACTCGTACTCGCAGCGCGGACAGATCACGCGACCACCTCCAGCGCGGCGGCGACGACGCCGCCGACCGTGAACGCCGTGACCCAGGATCCGACCCACACGAGGAGTGCGCTCCGCGCGTCGCGCTCCCTGAGTATCACCGCCATCGTGAGGATACACGGGACGAACAGCGTGACGACGATCAGCCCAACGAAGGTCTGTGAGGCCGACAGCGCCGCGTCGGTCATTCCGGCGGCGGCGAAGTCTCGCCGGATCAGCCCCAAGACGAGCACCTGACCGAACGACGCCGGTAAGCCGAGCGCCGCGGTCAGCGGCCGAAGGACCTCGACTATCGCGTCCAGCGCCCCGACGTAGTCGAGCGTCGACACCGCCGCCGCGGTCGCTCCGAACAGGGGGGCCGCCTCCCCGAGGAACGCGGCGCTCCGGTTTGCCGTCTTCCGAGCGACGTTCCTCGGACGAGGGACGCGCAGTCGCGGCAACTGCTCGATCAGCGGGTCCTGTCGGCCGGGGAGCGCCCGGTCAAGGAAGACGCCGGCGACGCCGAGGACCCCGAGCAGCACCGCGAGGTAGCCGCCCCACCAGGCGACTCCGAGTCCGGCCAGCAGCCCGATGATGACGCCGATCTGCGCCGAGCAGGGGATCGCGAGCCCCAGCAGCGCCGTCGTGATGAGCCGCTCCCGACGCGACCCCACCATCCGTGTCGAGATGACCGCCATCGTCACGCATCCCACGCCGACGATAAGCGGGACGACCGCGCGGCCGTTGAGCCCGATCCGGTTGAGCCCCCTGTCGGTCAAGACGGCCAGCCGCGGCAGGACGCCGGCGTCCTCGAGCGTCCCGACCACGAGGTAGAACGCGATCACGAGCGGGAGCAGGACGCCGAGAACGTACTGGACGGTGATGGTCAGCAGCCCCAAGTTGTCGTTGACGAGCAGGAACTCGACGGGGGCGGCCCACTGGCTTGCCGGGAGAAGGTCCGCGACGGCCGCCTCGACCGCGGGGTTGTAGTACCGACCGAACAGTACCTCCTCCGCGTAGCCGACGACCCGCTGCGCGACGACCACCCCCATGAAATAGAATACCGCGACGAGGAGTCCGACCGCGATCGGGACCCCGGTCACCGGCCGCATCAACAGATCGCCGATCCGCTGCCCGGCGACCCGCCCGGAGCCGGCGTCCCGTTCCACCGAGTCGACGATCGACCGGACCCGGTTCCGGCGCTCGCGGTACACCGCCTCTCGATCTCCGACGCCGCTGAGCGGCCCGTCTCCCCCGTCGGCCACGAGGTCGCAGGCACCGACGCGACGGGCCGTTGGCTCGTCTCCCTCGACGAGGAGTGTCTTCTCCGCCCGGCCGGCCTCGACCGCGTCGGGGAGCGCGTCGTAGTGCGAGTCGACGGGCGTCGACTCGGGGGCGGACGCCTCCGGGACCCGCTCCCGGAGTTCGTCGACGCCCGACCCGGTGACGGCGACGGTCGGCACGACCGGGACGCCGAGGGCCGCCTCCAAGGAGCCGACGTCGACCTCGACGCCGTCCGCCTCGAGTTCGTCCATCATGTTCAACGCGACGACCGTCGGAACGCCCATGTCCAGCAGCTGTAGGGTCACGAACAGGTCCCGGTCGAGCTGCGTGGCGTCGACGACGTTCACGACCGCGTCCGCCTCGAGGACGGCCTCTCGGGTGACCCGCTCCGCCTCGGAGAACGACGAGATACCGTGGACCCCGGGGGTGTCGATCAGGCGAGTCGAGCCGACGGTCACCGCGGCCGTCTCGACCGTGGTGCCGGGGTAGTTCGAGACGTCGGCGTACTCGGCCGTGAGACTGCCGAAAAGCACGCTCTTTCCCGCGTTCGGGGCCCCCCACTAGCGCTACGTTCGCCTCGGTGTCGCCGGGACCGAACTCGTCTCCCGTCTCGCCGTTCGCCCCCTCCTCGTTCGCCGGCCCTCCGTTCGCCGTCATCGTTGTTCGCCGTGGCGCCCCGCTCGCTCGACGGTGACCTCCCGGGCGAGCGGCCGCCCCAGCGCAACCTCCGTCCCGCGACGCCGCACGACGACCGGCCCGTTACGGATCCGTCGGTGACACTTGACGCGGCCGTCGAGGAGGCCCAGCCGCAGCAATCGGGCGCGCGACTCGTCGTCCGGTACGTCGATCAGTTCGATCCACTCGTTCGCCGGGACGTCGACCAGCGCGGCCACCATTTAGGCGTACCTAAAACCACGCCCGTATTGGGCGACACGCCGCATTATGTGGATTTATATAAGCGTCTCGCGGCTGGTAACCTCCCGTCAAGCAAGCCGTGAGTCCAGCTCGTCGTGGCCGCCGCCTTCGCACCGCGGAGCGCTTCGAGAGAGCTGACGGCCGCCGGCGCCCACCGCGACGAACGGCCCGTCGACCGACATCTCGTCGCCGTCCCGCGTGACGACGGTCTCGAGGATATCATCGCCGGCGAGACGGTCGAGGTCGTCGGAGGCACCCGGAGTCTCCGCGCACGCTGCCCGCTCGCGGTGCGGAGGCTCTCGGGGACGGAGCGAGAGCGAAAAAGCGGACGGCGACGCGCCGACCCGCCTACTGCGGGCTCGGGCTGGACGGGCCGGAGACGTTGCCGTCCTTCAGCGCAGAGCCGGTGATCGACTTCAGACGGGCGACGAGCGAGTCCTTCTCGGGCTCGCCCTCCAGGGCGATGTCGAGGACCTCGCTGATGTGCGAGACCGGGATGATCTCGATCATCTCCTTGTACTCGTCTTCGATCATCACGTCCTGCTCGTTGGCCGCCGGGATGATGACCCGGTCGCAGCCGGCCTTCGCGGCCGCCTCGATCTTGTGGGTCACCCCGCCGACGGGGAGCACGTCGCCGCGGACCGACAGCGAGCCGGTCATCGCGAGGCTCTGGTCGACGCCGACGTTCTCCAGCGCGGAGATGACGGCGGTCGCGACCGTGATGGACGCGGAGTCGCCGTCGACGCCCTGCTGACCGGTCTGGATGAACTGGATGTGGATGTCCTTCTCAGAGATGTTCTCGTCGGAGAACTTCTTGATGATCGCCGAGACGTTCTGGACGGACTCCTCGGCCATCTCCTTGAGCTGGCCGGTGGCGATCACCTGGCCGCCGCCCTGCGTCGGCGTCACCTCGGCCATCACCGGGAGCATGATCCCGGAGTCTTCGCCCATCACGGCGAGGCCGTTGACCCGACCGGTGACGTAGCCGTCGGAGACCTGAAGCTCGTAGTCCTTCCGGCGCTCGATGTAGTCGTCGGCGAGCTGCTGCTCGATGGACCGCGAGCGGCCCTTCGCCTGAAGGACGTGCTCGCGGGTCGTGACGTCGGCGTCCTCGCCGCGGGCGATGTCGCCCGCGACCCGGACCATCCCGCCGAGGTTCCGCATCTTCAGCGTGAGGTGGCCCTTCCGGCCGGAGCGCCGCTTGGCCTCGAGGATTATCTCCTCGACGGCCTCGGCGGAGAACTCCGGCAGGCGCCCGTCCTTCGCGACCTCCTGGGCGATGAAGCGCACGTACTTCCGGCGCATCTCCGGGGTGTCCTCGATGGTGTCCTCCATGTACACCTCGTAGCCGTACCCCTTGATACGGCTCCGGAGCGCCGGGTGCATGTTCTCCATCGCGTCGAGGTTCCCGGCCGCGATCATGACGAAGTCGGTCGGGACGGGCTCGGTCTGGACCATCGCGCCCGAGGAGCGCTCGGACTGGCCCGTGATCGAGAACTCGCCCTCCTGGATCGCCGTCATGAGGTGCTGCTGGCTGCGGATGTCCAGCGTGTTGATCTCGTCGATGAACAGCACGCCCTTGTTCGCCTTGTGGATGGCCCCGGCCTCGACGCGGTCGTGGCTGGGCGTCTCCATCCCGCCGGACTGGAACGGGTCGTGCCGGACGTCGCCGAGCAGTGCGCCGGCGTGCGCGCCGGTCGCGTCGCGGAACGGCGCGGTCTTCGTGTCGCCGTTGTTCACCAGCAGGTTCGGGATCATCGCGTCCGACCCGCGGTTCAGGTAGCGGAAGACGAGGTAGACCACGCCGGCCGCGATGATGCCCACGAGGATCTGGCCGACGATGATGAGCGCGTAGCCCAACACGACGGCGATGATGATCCACATGAGGAGCGACCGCATCTGGTTGCGCTTGCGCGCCTCCTCGCGGTGCGCCTCGACGATCTGGTCGCCCTTGCCGGCCGGCACGGTGCGGACCTTCGGCTTGTTGCCGTCGTCGGGGTTGTGATACACCAGCACGTCCTGAAGCTCCTCTTTGGGGAGGAGTTCGGACATCGCCTTCGCGAGCATCGACTTCCCGGTCCCGGGCGAGCCGATCATCATCACGTGGCGGCGCTGTTTGGCCGCCTTGATGATCACGTCGCGGGCGTGTTCCTGCCCGATGACCTGGTCGACGAGCCGGTCGGGGATCTCGATTTCGGCGGTCGTGTCGACGTTGAGTCCGCCGAGCAGGTCGTCTTCGTCCGGGTCTTCGTCTATTTCGGCGCCCTCGACCTCGACGGTGCTGCCGAGATCGTCTATCCCGCCGTCGTCGGCGGGGCCGGCCCCGTCGCCGTTCCGGTCCCCCTCGGGACCGTCGACGATCTCGGTCTCGTCGAACCCGTCGCCCTCGTCGACGACGATACCGTCGTCCCAGGGGTCGTCCGCGTCGTCGGGGTCGTCGGCCGACTCCCCGCCGGAGTCCGCGGCCGTGTCCCCCTCGACGCCGGGCTCTCTCGCCGAACCGTCGTCGGGCTCGGGGTCGCCGCGCGTGGCGTCCTCGCCGTTCCCCGTCGGGCTCGAGTCGTCGACGTCGCCGTGAGGCGGGTCGTCGGGGTCGTCGGCCGTCGGGTCGTTCGTGTCCTTCTCGTTGCTCATAGAATCGGGTGTCGCTGTTGAAAACGACGGGTCGGCTACTGATATACTTTCTCCCCCCGGACCCCTCAGCATGGGCGCAGTAAAACCCATCTAGAAGGCTTTTACCCCCAGATATCGGCGTCAGGCCGTTCCCGCGGGGTTTATAAATGGCGGCCACGCTACGTGAACTCATGCGGGGGTTCTACATCGGCCGGTATCAGCCCTTCCACCACGGCCACCGGCACATGATCGAAGAGATCGCGGCGGAGGTCGACGAGCTCGTCTTGGGGATCGGCTCCGCCGGCGACTCTCACACCACGAGAAACCCCTTCACGGCCGGCGAGCGCGTGATGATGGTGACGAAGGCCGTCGAGGGGCTCGACGCCACCACCTACGTCGTCCCCATCGAGGACCTCGACCGCAACTCCGTCTGGGTGAGCCACGTCCAGAGCATGACCCCGCGGTTCGACGTGGCGTACTCGAACAACCCCCTCGTGGTCCGGCTGTTCGAGGAGGCCGGCGTCGAGGTGCGCCAGTCGCCGATGTTCCGGCGCGACGTGTTGGAAGG
Organism: Halorubrum ejinorense; assembly: GCF_055389685.1. Lineage (NCBI taxonomy): Archaea > Methanobacteriati > Methanobacteriota > Halobacteria > Halobacteriales > Haloferacaceae > Halorubrum > Halorubrum ejinorense. Next base: position 2,646,098 of record NZ_AP043777.1, on the reverse strand, counting down.
GACCGAGCTCCGCGAGCGGATGATCCGCGGCCGCGACTGGACCGACCTCGTCCCTGACGCCGTCGTCGACGTGATCCGCGAGGTCGACGGCGTCAAGCGCATCCGCCGGATCGCCGAGACCGACGCGAACGGCGACGAGCCCTCCGACGCCTGAGCCGCCCGTCGTGACGCCCGCCGCGACGACCGGCCCGTTCGTTTTAACCGATCCCCGCCCGCGGGTACGGATATGATCACGCTCACCTCTGACTTCGGTTCGCCGTATCCCGCCGCGATGAAGGGAGTGATCCGCCGCCACACGCGCGCCGAACTGATCGACGTCGCCCACGACCTGCCCCGCGGCGACCCGCGTGCGGCCGCCTTCTGGCTCCGGTTCGTGCTCCCGGAGTTCCCGCCGGCGGTCCACTGCGCCGTCGTCGACCCCGGCGTCGGCACCGATCGCGACGCGCTCGTCGTCCGGGCCGGCGCCCACGTCATCGTCGCGCCGGACAACGGCCTCGCCATGCCGCCGGCCCGGGCGCTGGCGGGCGACGACGAGGACGTCGAAGTCCGGACGATAGCGGTCGACGACCCGGCGAGCGCGACGTTCCACGGCCGCGACGTGTTCGCCCCGACGGCGGCCCGCGTCCGCGTGGCGCTCGACGAGGCCGGAGCGGCCGAGACGGGGCCCGCCACGGACCCCGAGGCGGTCGCCGACGCGCTCGCGTCGATGGACGACCTCTCGCCCGCGAGCGACCCCGTCGACATCGTCTTCCCGGAGCCGTCCGTCGAGCGCGAGAACGGCGACGTGGTCGCCGTCGACGGCGAGGTACTCGCGATCGATCGGTTCGGGAACGTCGTCACCAACGTCCCCGGCGACCTGGTCCGCGGCCGGGACTGGGTCCGCGTCGACGGCGACCTGACGCCGGTCGCGGAGACGTTCGGCGCCGTCGACCCCGGGGAGCGGCTCGTCACGGTCGGGAGCCACGGCTACGTGGAGTGCGACGTAAACGACGGCCGCGGGGACGGCGCCTTCGACCTGCGGCCCGGCGACTCGGTGCGGCTCGTCCCCGACAACGTCAGCCTGTGAGCGTCGGGGGGCCAGCCGGCCTCACAGCTCGACGCCGGACGGGATGAGGCTCTCGCTGCGGAGGAGGTTCCCCTCGTGGTCGTACACGAGGAACGTGTCTTTGTCGTAGTCGACGAGGCGGTCGCCGTCGATGTCGATCTCGATCCGGTACCGAGCGTCCCCGTCGTCGGTGGCGTTGCGCGCGGCGTGGATGAAGGGGAGCACGTCCGTCGCCGTCTCGTTGAGTTCGAGGACGAAGTCGCCGGTGTACCGGTTGGTGACCCCGACGACGCCCTCCGGGTCGTCCGCCTCGCCCAGCGGCTCTCGAAGCCGGAACGCGACGTCTATCTGGTCGGCGCCGAGCAGGTCGTCGTCCCCGACTGCGCCGTCGCTCTCGCCGCCCGAGAGCCGGTCGCGGAGCAGTTCCTCCGGTCCGTGGAAGTCGATCCGCACCAGCGGAGGCGACCGGGAACCGGCGCCGTCGGCGACGCCCTCAACGGTCAGATCGAAGTAGTCACGCCGCATTTCCTGTCGGTTGCTTTGCGGCCCGGCCGTATCAACGTAACGGGCGGATCAGCGCCACAGGCTCGCCGCGACCGGACGTTCGCACCGAGTGGGCCCCGGCGGAGCCGCCGGCCTCGCCGCGACCGCGCTCCGCTGCCGGCGGTCGCCTCCGATGTCGTGCGTGATAATCGCTGGGGGTAATTTAAACTCCCCCGGCCTCTAGGACCTCGTATCAATGGCGAGTGACGCCGGCGGAAGCGACCTCGGCGACCGCATCGAGGCCTTCCAGCGGCGCCTCTCACGCACGTGGGAGGTGATCCGGGGATCCACGCTCGACGTCCGGCCGTTCCGGCCGGGCGAGGACGGCCCGCTCGCGTCGTTCGTGGTCCCCGAGGACGAACGCGAGGTGGACCGGTACTGGGTGAACGCCCCGTACGCCTACGTCGTCATCACCTACGACGAGGCCGAGAGCGAACACCGCTACTACGCGGTCGAACCCGAACTCGACGCCGTCGAGCGCGACCTGCTCGACCGCGTCGTCGACGACATCCGCGACCCCCTCCTGTACCGCGAGGGGACCGGCAAGACCGACGAGGAGACGCTCCGCTCGGAGTTGAAGGCGCTGTTGGAGGGATACGGCTTCGAGGCCGGGATGGACACCTTCCACGCGCTCGCGTACTACCTCTACCGCGACTTCCGCGGCTACGGCAAGGTCGACCCGCTCCTCAACGACCGCCACATCGAGGACGTCTCCTGTGACGGGTACGACCTCCCCATCTTCGTCTACCACGACGACTACACCGACATCGAGACGAACGTCTCGTTCGGCCAGGAGGCGCTCGACAGCTACGTGATCCGCCTCGCCCAGCAGTCCGGCCGCCACGTCTCCGTCGGCGACCCCATCGTCGAGACCACCCTTCCCGACGGGTCGCGCGCGGAGCTCGCGCTCGGCGAGGAGGTGACTCCCCGCGGTTCGGCGTTCACCATCCGCCAGTACGCCGAGGACCCGTTCACGCCGGTCGACCTCGTGGAGTACGGGACCTTCTCCGTCGAGCAGATGGCGTACTTCTGGCTCTGTATCGAGCACAACAAGAGCCTCATCTTCGCCGGCGGCACCGCCTCCGGGAAGACCACCTCGATGAACGCGGTGTCGATGTTCGTCCCGCCGCGCGCGAAGGTGCTGACCATCGAGGACACCCGCGAGCTCTCCTTATACCACGACAACTGGCTCTCGGCGGTCACCCGCGAGCGCCGGTACGAGGGGACGGACATCGACATGTACGACCTCCTGCGCTCCGCGCTGCGCCACCGGCCGGAGTACATCATCGTCGGCGAGGTGCGCGGCGAGGAGGCGATCACACTGTTCCAGGCGATGAACACGGGCCACACCACCTTCTCGACGATGCACGCGGACTCGATCGAGACGGTGATCAACCGGCTCGAGAACGAGCCGATCAACGTCCCGCGCGCCATGGTCCAGTCGCTGGACATGCTCTCGGTCCAGACGCTCACCCGCTCCGGGGACGAGCGCGTGCGCCGGGCCAAGACGATCGGCGAGATCGGTGGCATCGACCAGCGAACCGGCGAGCTCGACTACTCCTCGGCGTTCGAGTGGCGGCCGGAGTCGGACACGTTCCGCCGGAACGACTCGTCGCTGATGGAGGAGATCGCCGACGAGCGCGGCTGGTCGCGGTCGGAGCTGCTCCGCGAGGTCCGCCGCCGCGAGCGCTTCCTCGAACTGCTCTCGGGGCTGGGAATCAACGACTACCGCACGTTCACCGCCCTCGTCAACGAGTACTACGCCGACCCGGAGACGGTGATGGACCGGCTCGACGAGCGCGCCGCCGCGGCCGAGGGCGTCGACGCCGACGAACTCGCCGCGGACGACGACCTCGCCGCGGGCGGGCGAGCGGCCGACCCCACGGGCGGATGATCGAGTACCTCCCGCTCGCCGCCGCGGTCGCGGCCTGTCTCGCGCTCGCGCTGCCGCTCGTCGACGAGCGCGCCGACCTGCTCGTCACCCGCGCCGCGCTGTTGGCGTTCGGCGACTACGTCGGCGAGGACGAGAGCCGGCGGCGGGCCCAGCGCGACCGGATGCGCGCGGCCCACGTCGCCGGCACCACCCACCGCGTGTACGCGTCGCGGACCCTGCTGTACGCCGCCGTCCTCGGGGTCGCCGGCAGCGTCATCGGCGTGTACGGGGCCGCGGGACTGCTCGCCGCGCTCGACGTCGGCGAGGCCGCGATCCGCGCGGCGCTCCCGCCCCAACTCGGGTTCGTCGCGGTCGTGGCGCGGCTCGCGGACCTCGGGCTCGGCCGACTGTTCCTCCTGCTCGCGACGGTGTCCGCGACGGTCGGGTCGGGGCTCGCGATCGGCGCGTACCTCGCGCGGTGGGAGCTGCTCGACCAGCGCGCCCACGCTCGCGCGGCCGAGATAGACGCCACCCTGCCGCGGACGGTCGCGTTCATGTACGCGCTCTCGCGGTCGGGCATGGCGTTCCCGCGGGTGATGGACACGCTCGCGGAGAACGAGGCAGTGTACGGCGAGGCGGCGACCGAGCTGTCGGTCGCGGTCCGCGATATGAACGCCTTCGGAACCGACGCGCTCACCGCGCTCCAGCGGATCGCTCGCCGGACGCCGAGCGACGACGTGGCCGACTTCGCCGAGAACCTCGCCTCGGTGCTCGGCACCGGACAGCCGGTCTCGACGTTCCTCAACGAGCAGTACGAGCGGTACCAACAGGAGGCGGAGGCGAAACAGGAGCAGTACTTGGAACTGCTCTCGACGTTCGCCGAGGCGTACGTCACGGCGCTGGTCGCCGGACCGCTGTTTTTCATCACGATCCTCGTCGTCATCGGGCTCGTCTTGGAGGACACGCTGCCGCTGTTGCGCGTCGTGGTCTACGTCGGAGTGCCGCTGGCGACGTTCGGGTTCGTCGTCTACGTCGACAGCGTCACGCAGGGCGTCGGCGGGACCGAGACGGTCGCGGAGTCGTCGCTGGCGGACCCGAACACGCCGTCCGTCGACGGGGTGCGCCACGCGAGCGACGAGCCCGGCGACCGCGGCGCGTCCCCGCGCTTCGACGGCGGGACGGCGACCGGAGGCGGCTCGGACCCCGCGGACCGCTGGGCCGAGAGCCGCGAGCGCCTCCGGATTTACGACAGCCTCCGGCGCGCCCGGGGGTTGATCGAGTCGCCGGTCGAGACCGTGCTTGCCTCGCCGCGCACGGTGCTGCTCGTCGCGCTGCCGGCCGCGGTCGTCGGGCTGCTCGTGTTCGCGTTCCCGATCACCCTCGGGACGCCGGTCGAGATGGTCGACCAGATCGACGGCCCCGTCGTCACCGCGACCGCGTTCGTCCTCGCGACCTACGCGGTCGCCTACGAGTTCCGGAAGCGGCGTGTCCGGCGCATCGAGTCCGCCGTGCCCGACTTCCTCGACCGGTTCGCCAGCGTCAACGAGGCGGGGACCTCGGTGATCGGCAGCGTCCGCCGGGTCGCCGACTCGAACCTGGAGGCGCTGACGGCGGACCTCGGTCGAACCCGTCGCGACATCGAGTGGGGCGCGGACGTCTCGACCGCGCTGCGCCGTCTCGAACGGCGGGTCCGGTCGCCGATGATGTCCCGGGCGGTCGCGCTCGTCACCAACGCGGTCCGGGCGAGCGGCGACATCGGGCCCGTCCTCCGGATCGCCGCCGACGAGTCGCGAGCGACGTGGGCGCTCCGGCGAGAGCGCAGACAAGTGATGCTGACGTACCTCATCGTCATCTACATCTCCTTTCTGGTCTTCCTCGGGATCATCGCGGCGCTCTCGGTGTCGTTCATCCCGGCCATCGAGGCGGCCGGCGTCCCGGGTACCGGCGGCGGCCTGCCGGAAACCGGCGGCAGCGTCCCCTCCGCTCCCGGCGGGATCACCGACGGGATCGGCGACATCGACGTGGCGGCCTACGAGCAGCTGTTCTTCCACGCCGCGTCGATTCAGGCGATCTGCTCCGGGCTCGTCGCGGGACAGCTCGGCGAGGGGTCGGTGCGCGACGGCGCGAAACACGTCGTGGTGCTGCTCTCGCTCACGCTCGTCGCGTTCGTCGCGATCGGACTGGTGTGAGTCGCTCGGCGCGCTGCTCGACGAGGCGGTCGCCCGCGCTCGCGAGATCGGTTTTCGGCGTGAGATCAGGAGTCGCGGCCCGAGGCCGCACGAGCTAAACCCGTCGCGGTCGAGCGATGCGTATGAGCCCGGAACCGACGGAACATTCCGACACGACGGGCGATCCACAGGCGACCTACGACCGCATCGCGGCGCACTTCTCGAAGACGCGGGAGTACGCGTGGCCCGAGGTCGAGTCGTTTCTGGAGGGGCGCTCGGCCGACCGCGCTCTCGATCTGGGCTGCGGGAACGGTCGGCACACGGAGGCGCTCGCGGAGCGCGCCGAGAGCGTCGTCGGCGTCGACCTCAGTCGCGGGCTGCTCGACGAGGCGGTCGCCCGCGCTCGCGAGCGGGGATTCGCGGACGCGGCCGGCTTCGTCCACGGCGACGCGTCGGCGCTGCCGGTCCGCGATAACGCGGCCGGACTGGCTGTGTACGTCGCCACCCTCCACCACCTCGCGCCCCGGAGCGCCCGCGTCGAGAGCCTCGACGAACTGGCTCGGGTCCTCGCTCCGGGCGGAGTCGCGCTCGTCAGCGCGTGGAGCACGGCACACGACCGCTTCGACCGCGACGAGGGGTTCGACACGACCGTCGACTGGACGCTGCCGGGCGGGGAGACGGTTCCGCGGTACTATCACATCTACTCGCCCGGCGAGTTCGAGTCGGATCTCGCCGAAAGCGCACTCGAAACGTGCCAGATAGACGTTTCGAGCGGGAACTGCTACGCGACGGTGTCCGTCCCGAACCACTGATTATCAGATCCGATACCGACGTGCATGGATTAAAGAACCCGTGCCGACCGCGTTGTGGTAATGGCCGACACTTTCCTCGAACGAACCCTCCGCCGGATAGCCCCCGGCGCGGTGACGCGGAGCTACCTCGCGAAGTTCATCGTCGCTCTCGTCGTCGTCGTGCTCGCCATCGGCGCCGTCGGTGCCGTCACGTACGCGGAGACGACGGACCAGCTCGAATCCAACGCGCAAAACGAGTACTCGGCCACGGCCGAGCTGAGCGCCCTCGAACTCGACGGCTGGTCGACGGAGCGCCGCGCGGCCGCCGCCGACATCGCCGACAACAACGTGTACACGCGCGACTCCTCCGACCCGGTCTCCGTCTATCTCTCCTCTCAGTTCTCCCGCACGAACTCCGAGACGGTCGCGCTCCACCACGTCGATCGGAAGACGGGAACCGTCTTGGCCTCGGCGTTCGACGACGACCGGGAAGCCGCGAACGAGACCGACGGCGGCGAGACCGTCACCGAGCAGCCGTGGTTCGACGACGGACTGTTGTTCGGCGATCAGGTGTACGTCTCGCCCGCCTACGAGGTCGACGGCGAGCGTCGGGTCGCGTACGTGGCCGGAACGCCGCGGCGCGACTACCTCGTCATGGAGGTCGCGCTCGCGCCGGTCGTCGAAGACCTCCGCCAGCCGACCGCGGGCTCGTTCACCACCATCGTCCAGCCGAACGGTGAGATCGCGGCCAGCGACAACGACCAGATCGCCGGCGAACGGTACGACAACGAGACGCGGGCGGCCCTGTTCGGCGAGGAACGCTCCGTCGGCTTCCTCTCGTCCGCGACGTTCGGCTTCGCCGGCGACGGCGAGTACCTCGTCGCGTACGCGCCGACGGAGACCGAAGACTGGTACGTGGCGACGCACGTCCCGCTCTCGGAGGCGTACGCGCTCTCCGGGATGATCGGCCGGAACCTCCTCCTCATCATCGGGGTCGCGATCGTCGGGCTCGGCGTGATCGGCGCGACGCTCGGCCGCGGCACCGTCGCCGAACTGAACCAGCTCCGGTCGCGGGCGTCGGCGCTGGCCGACGGCGACCTCGACGTCGACTTCGACACGAACCGGCGCGACGAGTTCGGCGACCTCTCGGACGCGTTCGCGACCATGCGCGACTCCCTCCGCGACCAGATCCAGTCGGCCGAGACCCAGCGGGAGCGCGCCGAGGCGGCGAAAGCGGAGAGCGAGGCCTTCGCCGACCAGTTAGAGGCGCGCGCGAACGACTTCGGCGAGACGATGGCCGCCTGCGCCGACGGCGACCTGACCGCCCGGCTCCACGCCGAGCCCGACGACCCCGACGCGCTCCACTCGATCGCCGAGGAGTTCAACGCCGCCATGGACGAGCTGGAGGCCGCGATCGCCGAGGTCGACGCGTTCGCCGTCGAGGTGGCAGACCGGAGCGACGCGGTGACCGACGGCACCGACGAGGCCGCGGCCGCCGGCCGCGAGACGAGCGACGCGGTCGACGAGATATCCTCCGGCGCGGAGCGACAGAGCCGCCAGCTGGCCGAGGTGGCCGGCGAGATGGAGGACATGTCGGCGACCGTCGAGGAGGTCGCCGCGTCGGCCGACGAGGTCGCGACCACCTCTCAGCAGGCCGACGCGCTCACCGCCGACGGCCGCGAGGCCGCGGTCGACGCCGTCGAGGAACTCCACGCGATCGAGGAGCGCTCCGAGTCCGCCGCCGAGACGATCGAGCGCCTCGAAGCCGAGATGGCGGAGGTCGACGAGATCGTCGAGACGATCTCGGAGATCGCCGACCAGACGAACCTGCTCGCCCTGAACGCCTCGATCGAGGCCGCTCGCGCCGGCGAGGCGGGCTCCGGCTTCGCGGTCGTCGCGGAGGAGGTCAAGTCGCTCGCCGAGGAGACACAGGAGTCCGCCGCCGAGGTGGAGTCGCTAATCGACGGCCTCCGCGAGCGCACCGACGAGAGCGTCGACGAGATGACCGCCATCCGCGAGGGAGTCGACGACGGCGTCGCGGTCGTCGAGGACGCGGAGGACGCGCTCGCGGAGGTCGCCGACCGCGTGAGCGAGGCCGACGACGGCGTTCAGGAGATCTCCGGCGCGATGGACGCGCAGGCGGCGTCGGTCAACGAGGTGACCGGTGCGGTCGACGACCTCGCGGGCGTGAGCCAACAGACGACCGCCGAGGCGACGACCGTCGCCTCCGCGGCCGAGCAGCAGGCCGCAACGCTCGGCGAGGTCTCCGAGCAGGCCCACGACCTCCACGAGCGCGCCCGGGACCTGCGGGAGATGACCGAGGGGTTCGAGGTCGACGTCGACGGGGGCGGAGCGATCGAGTCCGGCACCGCGGACGCCGGTTCGGCGACTGACACGGTCGCCGACGGGACACCGGCGGTGAGCGATTCGGCGGCGACGAGCGACGCGAGCGAAGCGACCGAGGAGAGCGACTCGACAGACCCGGTCGAAACGACTGACGGGGGCGACTCAACTGACTCGGCCGAAGTGACCGCCGAGACCGAGTCGGCGTTCTCGTTCGGTGACGACGAGGAGTCGTCCGACGCCGCCCCCGCCAGCACCGACGGCGGCACCGCTCACGGAGCTGGAGAGTCAGGCGAGCCGCACGCCGACGACTCGGCGTAGCCGGAGACGGCTCTCAGCGAACGTCAGAACGAAGGAAAGTGGTCGTCGTCGCCCGCGGCGACGAGCACTACTGGTCGCGTCGCGGCTGGATACCTCGCTTCTCAGTCCGCCATCGTCTCGTGGCTGACGCCCCGTTCCTCCGGGAGCGGCGCCACGAACCGGTAGGCCGCGTACAGCCCGAGCACCGCGAGGCCGGCCAGCACGAAGCCGGTCCGGATCTCCGGGCTGATCAGCGGCATCGCGGTCACCTCGCCCGCCTCGTTCGTTATCGGGGCCGGGGCGAACGGTTTGCCGGTGAACGTCTCGACTAGTCCGAGGACCACGATGCCGAACAGCATCAGTCCCGCGCTCAACGCCCGTGCCGCCTTGTCAATGGTGTCTGTCATACTGAATCACCTCTTAACCGAGCAGGTACCGCAGCTTGGGGTTCTGCTTGACGAGCGCCGTCTGTTCGATGAGCGCGTCGAGACCGTAGTACCGACCGGCCGCGAGCACGATCACGGTCAGGAACAACAGCAGACCCATCAGGTCGCTGTTGACGACGCCGTGACCGAAGCCTGCGTTCCCGACCCAGAACAGGCTCATGAAGATGACCCCGCCGAACGCGGCCAGCCGGGTGAACGCACCCGCGATCAGCGCGAGGCCGATGAGCGTCTCGAACAGCGGCACGCCGGGCTCGATGAGCCACGCGAGGTTGTTTCCCATCCAGACGGGGATGCCGCCCAGCGCGGTGCCGGTCATGCCCTTCATGTACGCCGGCCCGTAGGTGAACGCGAACCCGTTCTCGATGATCTTGGTGACTCCGGCGTGGAAGAACCACCACCCGGTGACGACGCGCAGGAACGCGATCCAGTAGGTCGCCCAGGGGCCTTCCAGCGCGAACTCGGTCTCGCCGACCAGCGGATTGCTTGTTTGGTATGACATCGGTCTCACCTCACGGGTGTAGGTTGAATGGCTATACACATATGTACCGAACACGCTTCCTAGCCGCTGAAAAGCCTTCTAAGGCGCTGGGAGACGCCCGCAGTATCGTGGTTCTTTAAGTGCGATCCAGCCAGCGTGACCGCTCACGGCCGATCGAGTCGGCTGAACACGGAACGCTTATGAAAGTCGTTCCGCCTACGTGTAGGTGCGTCATCGACCGACGCGAGCGCCGGTGGTCTAGTGGTAGGACCTGAGCCTTCCAAGCTCATGGCCCGGGTTCAAATCCCGGCCGGCGCACTCCCTACGGTCGTGCGCCGGCCGTACTCCCACTCGCTCGCTGCGCTCGCTTGCGGGAGTCCCGGCCGGCGCTTATCTGAATGATCTAGCGGATTAGAGGAATCTTCACCACTCTCCGTGAAATTCAACAGTGAAATCGTAATGGGCGATGAGACGGCTAATCTCTCGTTGCTTCTGTGTCGAACTCAGATTAGTCTCTAAGTAGTATCCACCTGCTACTTTCCGAGGTTGAACCATTTCTGACTCACTAGTCGAGGTTTCATCATGTATAATCGGTCGCGTTCGACCGGGAATATACGGAAGTTCGCTGAGCTTCGAAATTAGTGAATACTCGCTCGCTAGGTAATCGACTGCTTTTACGAATGCCTCGGTCTGTCTGTCGCCATAGAATTCAGCGATTGGACTGTTCCCGTCCAAGAACACGATCCGATACGCAGCATTACTGGAATCTTCTAGCTCGGTATGTGATTTTCCTACTGTCTCTTCTGACTCCGGGTCGTGGGATTCACTATTACCCGTATCAATCTCATGTTCTATATCTGCGATCAGTCGGTCAATGAGCTCTTTTGATTGCGACTCGGCCAGCGGCGCGATCGATCCGAACACGCTCTGAGTGAGGACTTCGACCAAATTTCCTGCGAGGTTATCTTTCTGTGTCTTGAGTTTGTCCTGAGCCTGCCGAAGCTCGTTTATCCGTTCGAGTTTCTCCCGCCCCTCTCCGGATTCAATATCATCTTTCGTGTATGCTTCGAGTAACGTAGATCGCTCAGTCAGCATCTCCAAGTCAGCAATTCCGACACGGCTGATACTCACTTCGGAACCCAAGACCCGCCGTTGAAAAAACCGATACTCCTCCGCATTCGTGAGAATACCGTAGTTGACGTTCTTATTGGACATATACGACGACAGTTGTTCCTCATGATCGTCGTTTAGCGGTGTGTCGACTCCCTTTGCTTCTAGGAATGCAACCGGCGTTCCCTCCAAAACGAGGGCATAATCGACCTTATACGTTTGACCAAATGCTTCAACCGAATACTCTAGCTGTGTATTCTCCGGAATTTCCCAACCAAGGAGTGTGAGAAAATTCTGAAGGATCGCGGCTTTCGTATTGGCTTCGTCCATCTGCGGCGCCGCCTCGATAGTCGACCGAGTGTCGTCTACGTATTCGGCTACCGCGTCGTCATCCATGTATACAAAAGAGTTCACACGAAAGTCATATCAAGCTTTACCAGTCGCTCGATGGACAAATCCCGGGATAAGACGAGTAACCTCGTGTGAGTCTCTTCCGTTAACTCGAAACAAATCCCATGATAAACTGAGTTTATCAGTCGTCGTCCGCGGCCGGGGTCTCGGCGGCCTCCTCGCGCGGCCCGCCCGCGTGCCCCTCGTGGGCGACGGCGGTCGCCATGAGGTGCGGCGGGATGGCGGGCACCTCGTCGGCCCCGACGGGGCCGTTCGCCTCGATGTCCTCGGGGGAGCGCGGGAACTCGCGGAGGCTCTTGTGGATCGCGATGCCCGCCTTCGCGCCCTGTCCCATCGCGACCGGGACCTGATTGTGGCCCGGCGTCACGTCGCCGACGGCGAACACGCCGTCGACGCTGGTGCGGCCGTGGTCGTCGACGTCGACCTCGCCGCCGTCGGTGAGGTCACAGCCGAGCCCCTCCGCGAGGGAGGTGTTGTAGTCGGAGCCGTACATCGGGAAGCCGCCGCGGTACTCGCGACGAGTCCCGTCTTCGAACTCCATCGCCTCCAGCCACCCGGAGTCGGGATCGTTCTCGACGCCCGCAACGTCCTCGTGGACGATTTCGACCGGGTGTGCGCGAAGTTGCTCGTCGGTCTCCTCGCTCCACGTGGGCTCCGCGCCGCGGGTGAGCAGGTCCACCTCGTCGGTCATGTTCAGCATGATCATCGCGACGTGGGCGGCGGCCTCGCCGTGTCCCATCACGTACACCGGCTCGTCGACGAACATGTACGCGTCGCAGTGGAGACACCAGTGGAGCCCCTTCGCGTTCCGCGGGAGCGGCGGGTCCGGGCGCTCGTCGGAGAACCCGGTCGCGAGAACGACGTGGTCGGCGACGATCTCGGCGTCGTTCGTCGAGAGCCGGAACCGACCGTCGTCGGTCTCGACCGCGTCGGTAACGAAGTCCCGGACGAAGGTGCCGCCGTACGACTGGACCTGTTCGCGGCCGGTCGCGAGCAGCTCGTTGCCGGACACCTCCTCGGTGACGCCGATCACGTTGTGCGTGTCGGCCATCATCGCCGCGCGCCCGCCGCCGCGGTCGATGAGCACCGTCTCGTGGCCCAGTCGAGCCCCGTACAGGGCGGTCGTCAGCCCGGCGGGCCCGCCGCCGATCACCGCGATCTCGTACTCGTCGTCGGACGAACTCATTACCGGTCGTACGCGTCGCGGCGGTTTAAATGACGCCGTGCTGTGCGCGGGCGGTGGCCAGCCCCGGCGCTCGCCCCCGGCGCCCTGATCCCGGGCCGTGGGGGTCGGCGACTCCGCGTCGGCCTGCCGGATTTCGGTCGATTCCGCCTTCGCTCCCCGTCTGAGAGGGCTCGATTCGATACGTCGACACCTCTCACGGCGTCGACCGTGCGCCTGCCCGGAGATTTATTGGTCCGTACCGCGTTCGCTAGGCCAGTGGTTTCCCGTCTCGCGCTCGCGGTCTGTCTCCTGTTCGTCGGCGCCGCCGCCGACGTAGGGACCACCTACCTCGCCCTCTCGGGGACCGAGTACGTCGAGGGGTCGCCCGTCGGCCGCCTGTTCATCTCCCGCTTCGGCCTCCTCCGCGGCATGCTCCTCACGAAGGTCGCCGGGATGGCGCTCATCGGCGTGCCGGTCGCGGTCGCCGGCGGCACGCGCCGGCTCGTCGCGACCGTGATGTGCGCGGGCGTCGGCGCGCTCTCGCTGGCGGTCGCCGCGCGGAACCTCCTCCTCGTCGTCGGCCTCTGGCCGTGACCCCAGCCGTTTTGCGTCGGCGGCGACACCGAATCGTATGTCACGACACTCCGCTTCGACCCGGTCTCCGCCGGAGACCAAGCGCGAGACCGTCACGGAGACGCTCCACGGCGTCGAGGTAACAGACCCGTATCGGTGGCTCGAAGCCGACGACGAGGCGGTAGCCGAGTGGGTCGACGAACAGAACGCCCACGTCGACGCCGCGCTCGACGACGGGATCCGCGACCGCCTGCGCCCCCGGTTCGAGGACCTCGTCGAGGTGGCGGACTACGGGCCGATCACCGTCCGCGAGGGCCGGTACTTCGCGACGGTCCGCGAGCCCGGAGCCGACCACGCTCGGCTCGTCGTCCGCGACGCGGCCGACGGCGACGACCGAGTCGTCGTTGACCCGAACGCCTGGGCGGCCAACCGCGGCGGCGAGGGGCCGCCCCGGTCGATGGCGTGGTACGTCCCGGCCCACGACGGCGAGCGCGTCGCGGTCGGCGTCACCGAGGGCGGCGACGAGAACTACGACGTGCGAGTCCTCTCCGTGCCCGACCCGGAAGCAGACGAGTCAACTGAAGACGAGGCGTCGGAGGCTGACTCGGAGTCGGACGCGTCGGAGGCTGACTCGGAGTCGGACGCGTCGAGCGGCTACGGGGCGGGCGTCGAGGAGGTCGCGGTCCTCCCCGAGCGGGGACGCGTCAACGCCGGGAGCTTCGCGTGGGACGCCGACTGCGAGGGGTTCGTCTACGTCGCCACCGGCGGCGCGGCCGACGGCGCGCAGATGGACAAGGAGGTCCGCCGGTTCCGGTTCGCCGGCGGCGCCGCCGACGAGACCGTCCTGCTCGAACACGACGACCAGCACGTCTGGCCGCGGGTCACCGTCGACTCCGACTCGGGGCTGCTCGCGGTCGCCTTCTCGGAGATGGTCGGGGGGACCGAGTGGTACGTCCACGTCGACGGCGACCTCCGTCCGGTCCTGACCGACACCGACGCCGAGACCTCGGTCCGGTTCCACGACGGGACCGCGTTCGTCTCGACCGACCACGATGCGCCTCGGCGACGGCTCCTCGCCTGCTCGGTCGAGCGGTTCCGCGAGGGCGACCTCTCCTTCGAGGAGTGCCGCGAGGTCATCTCCGAGGGCGAGGGGATCCTCCAGTCGGCGGTGCCGACCGCCGACAGCCTCCTCGTCCACCGCCAGCGCGACGCCCACTCGCGGCTCTCGGTCCACGACCGCGACGGGACGCACCGCCGCGACGTGTCGCTGCCGGAGTACTGTTCCGTGACGTGGCTCTCCGCGGCCCGCGACGCGCCCGAGGCGTACTTCGGCGTCACCGGCTTCGACCGACCGCCGGCCGTTCAGGGGCTCGATCTGACCGTCGGGTCCGGCGACGACGCTGGTGTGAACGACGCCGACGCGGACGAATCCGGCGCGGCCGACGCCGACGCGAGCGAAGCCGCCGCACCGACCGAGATCGATTCGGTCGACCTGTCGGTTCCCGACGACCTCGTCGTCGAGCAGCGCTTCGTCGACTCGACGGACGGCGCCGAGGTCCCCGTGTTCGTCTGCTACCGCGAGGACGTCGACGTCGACGGCCCGCGACCGACCCAGCTGTACGGGTACGGCGGGTTCCGTAACAGCGTCACGCCCTCGTTCGGCCGGTTCCGGCTGCCGTTCCTCGCCGACGGCGGCGCGTTCGCGGCGGTGTGCGCGCGCGGCGGGTACGAGTACGGCGAGCCGTGGCACGAGGCGGGGATGCTGGCGGAGAAACAGCACACCTTCGACGACTTCGTCGCGGCCGGCGAGGCGCTCTGTGCGTCCGGCCTCACCGACTCGGATCGGCTCGCGGTCGCGGGCGGGTCGAACGGCGGGCTCTCTGTCGGCGCGGTCGTCACCCAGCGCCCGGACCTGTGGGCGGCCGCGCGGTGTGCGGTCCCGCTCCTGGACATGCTGCGGTTCCACCGCTTCCTGCTCGGCGAGTCGTGGACGACGGAGTACGGGCACCCGGAGGACCCGGAGGCGTTCGAGTATCTCCGGGCGTACTCGCCGTACCACAACGTCGACCCCGACGCGACCCACCCGCCGGTGTACTTCACCACGGCCGCGAGCGACACGCGCGTCCACCCCTCGCACGCCCGGAAGATGACCGCCCGCCTCCAGAGCGAGGCCGACGGCGGTCCTTTCCTGTTGCGCACCAAGCCGGAGACCGGCCACGGCGTCGGCAAGCCCGCGTCGATGGTCGTCGACGAGCAGACGGACTCGTGGGCGTTCTGCTACGAGCAGTTGGGGATCGAAGTCGGCGACGACGCCGAGTGAGCTACGCGCCGTCGTAGAGGCGCTCCGCGGTCCGCTCCGGGAGGTCGGCCTCGTGAACGGCCGCGGCGACGCGGTCGATGTCGTAGCTCACGCGGCGCGTCTCGACCGCGTCGGTCCCGGCGGCCGTCGTGTCCAAGACCGCGTAGCCGGCGCGCGGGTCGCCGTCGCGCGGCTGGCCGACGCTGCCGGGATTACAGACGAAGCCGCCCGCGACATCGCGGACCCCCTGAACGTGGGTGTGTCCGAGGAAGATTCCGTCGTACTCGCCCATGTGTCGGTCGAGATTCGGGAACTCCTCCGGGTAGACGTAGGCGTCCTCGCGCTCGGCCGCGGGGTGTGAGTGGACCAGCAGATACCGGTCGCCGGCGAACGTCTCGGCGCGCGGGAGGCCGCCGATCCACTCGCGCTGCTCGGCCGACAGCGACGCCTTCGCGTGTTCGAGGCCCGCCTCGGCCATCCGGTTGGCGCGGTAGCGCTCCGGGCTCTCGACGGTGCGGTCGTGGTTCCCGCGCACCGTCGCGGCCGCGACTTCGCGCACGCGCTCGACGCACTCGGCCGGCCACGGGTTGTACCCGACCACGTCGCCCGCGCAGTAGATCCGGTCGACCGCGGGCATGTCGTCCAGTACGGTCTCCAGCGCCGGGAGGTTCGCGTGAACGTCGGAAATGAGGCCGACCTTCATCGGGATGGGGTACGATCGGCGGGAGGGAATAGGTTGCGGCGAGCGGCGTGTCGCGGAACGGGTAGCACGCGGGCGCCGTCCCGCGGCAGCCGGCCGGCCCGGGGGACTCAACGCGGCTCCGCCTCGCTCCGGTTCGTAAATCGGAGACCGTCGAATAGACGTCCTTCCGGCCGCGTCTCCACGCGTCATTAATACGTCTCCGACGCCAACGCGTGTACATGACAGATCAGCTCGAAACCGCGACGCTCGGCGGCGGCTGCTTCTGGTGTACCGAGGCGGCCCTCGAACTGCTTGCCGGCGTCGAGTCGGTCACGTCCGGCTACGCGGGCGGCCACGTCGAGGACCCCACGTACAAACAGGTCTGCTCGGGCAACACCGGGCACGCGGAGGTCGTCCAGGTCGAGTTCGACCCCGACGCGATCGCCTACGACGAGGTGCTGGAGGCGTTCTTCGAGGTCCACGACCCCACGCAGCTGAACCGACAGGGCCCCGACGTGGGGAGCCAGTACCGCTCCATCGTCCTCTACCACGACGAGGAACAGCGGAAGACCGCCGCGGCCTACATCGAGGCGCTCGACGAGGAGTACGACGACGACGTGGTGACGGAGCTCGAGCGGTTGGAGACGTTCTACCGCGCCGAGGAACACCACCAGGACTACTTCGCGAAGAACCCGAACGACGCCTACTGTAGCTTCCACGCCCAGCCGAAGATGGAGAAGGTGCGCGAGAAGTTCGAGGCGAAGGTCGCGAAGTAGATACCATCGGCACTTCAGCCGCGTTGGGCGACTTCATCCCCGCGTTCGCTCACGAGGTCGCTCCACCGAGATCGATCGCTCCGTCATCGTGTGAACCGTCGCTCTGTAGGCGAATATCTTCTCCCGAGACGTCGAGCGCCACGCTCGGCGCCCGCTGACCCAAGCCGTGAACTCGATAGAAGATCGAACCCGAGGAAGCTGGGTTAGATACCCGTCCTCAGGTGTTTACGGCTGCTCGCCGTCGGTCGCGTTTCCACCGGAGTCGCCGTCGGTCGCGTTTCCACCGGCGCCTCCATCAGTTCCGTCGTCTCCGTCTGTTCCGTCCTCTCCGTCTGTACCATCTTCTCCGTCCTCGCCGCCTGCGTCACCTCCGTCATCTCCGTCTGCGTCATCTCCGTCGTCTCCGTCAGCCGGAGGCCCTTGGCCGGGCGTCTCGACGGTGATGATCGCGTCCTGACCGAAGTCGTTCGTGAAGACGCTGTGGATGTACGTGCCCGGCGGGCCCGTGGCCCGTACCTCGAACTCAACGGTCGTGGAGCTCTCGCCGTCGAGCTCGACGTTCCGGGTCTCCACGAGGTCGCCGTCGAACCGGAACTGGACCGGCTGTTCGACGGCGAAGTCGTTGGGGTTCGAGACGGTGGCGCTCACCGTGACCTCGTCGCCCACGTTCGCCGACTCGGGCGCGCTGAGATCCGAGACGCCGAAGGAGACGACTTCGTCGGCGATCCGGACCTGAGCCGGCTGCCCGTCCCCACGGGTGTAGACGCCGTGGATGTACGCGCCGGAAGCGACTTCAGACGTGTTGACCGTCGCCGTGAAGTTCACCGATTCGCCGGCGTCGAGGCTGATATCCTCGCGGGCCGTCACGTTCCCGTCGAAGCGGTACTCCACGCTCTGCGTGTCCGACACGTCGTTGGGGTTCTCGATCGTTGCGGTGACCTCCAGCGTCTCGCCCCGTTCGATCGCCTCGGGGGCAGCCAGATCGCTCACGACGAACGATTCACCGGTGGTCTGTGTCGCTTCCACGGTGACGTTCGCGGAGTCGGTTACGGCCGACCCGTTCGCGACGTACGGGCCGTCGGCCGACCCGTTAGTCGCCACGAAGTCGTAGGTGTCGTTGGCGTTCGTGTCGCGGTGCGGCATCGCGATCAGCGTCTCGTTCTCGGTGAGTTCGGTCTGGTTGAACGAAGCGCCCGGAACGCCGTCGAACAGCGTGACGGCGACGTCCTCGTTCTCTCCGGGTTCGAGGTACTCCGAGACGCCGATCACGCTCCCGGTGACCTCCCCGTCGAGCAGACTGTCGTCGTGGATCACCACGAACCCGCCGTCGGACGTGTTCACCGAATCGACGGTGACGGACGTGCCGTCCGTCGTCTGATCGGAGAACGCCACCGTGGCGTTGGCCTCCGTCGGCGGGTCGACCGGTGCGGTCTCGACGGTGACGTTCGCGGAGTCGGTTACGGCCGACCCGTTGTCGACGTACGGACCGTCGTCGGACCCGTTACTCGCGACGAAGTCGTAGGTCTCGCTGGCGTTCGTGTCGAGGTGCGGCATCGCGATCAGCGTCTCGTTCTCGGTGAGTTCGGTCTGGTTGAACGAAGCGCCCGGAACGCCGTCGAACAGCGTGACCGTGACGTTCTCGTTCTCCCCGGGTTCGAGGTACTCCGAGACGCCGATCACGCTCCCGGTGACGTCTCCCTCGAGCAGGCTGTCGTCGTGGATCACCACGAACCCGCCCTCGGACGTGTTCACCGAATCGACGGTCACGGACGTGCCGTTAGTCGTCTGATCGGAGAACGCCACCGTGGCGCTCGCGTTCGTCGGCGAGGCGGCCTGTGGCCGTACCTCCTGTGCCCCGACCATCCCCACGACGGAGCCCATCATCACCGCCGCGAGTGCGATCGCGATGACTTTCTTCGTTGAATTGTTCATGTGTGTTATCACTCTGAGCTACGTCTCGTTTCGCCTGTCACGTCGTCACTCGACGAAACTGTCCGCCCGTCACTCGACGCAATATTCAGCCCGTCACTGTCCCCCGCTCGTTCGTCCGCGACGCTCGTGTAAACCACAACGAAACGTCAGCATCCGGACTCGCTTTGTTATGCGTTGTCTTGGTCAGAATTCGACCGGCTTACTCTCGACCCGTGTGTCTCCGGATTCGCCGGGACCACGCCGTGACCGATAAGAGCGGCTTAGTCGCAGGCACCGACGGAATCGTCGTCAGATCACCCCGGTGAGTAATGACGCTCCCAAGATCGCTGACACGAGCGGTAATCCCGACCAACTGACCCGCTGGCGCGGTCCCGCGTCGGCGGCGGCGCCAGCGGGAGACGGCGAGGGGTCCGACGGACCGATCGACACGCGAACCTCCCGTCCCGGGCGAAGTCGGACCGAAACGAGCTGTTCGGGCGGTTCAACTGAGTCGTTGAACGCCGCCCCGACACACCAGAGACAGCCGCCGCCGTCCGTCGCGGTCTCGGTGTCGGTCACACCGTCCGTTGGCGTCGGAGCCGCGATTACCGGCCCGCGGAGCGACGCGGGTGACCCGCCTTCGACGGGACGGCGACCCGAAGACACATCTCCGTGGCGCAGCGACTCCCGCCCGATGATAGCGTGGTTCGGTGGTGAGGGGAACTCGATCTCGCTTTTGATCCCGCTCTTCGGGATCTGTATCCTCTTGATCGCCGGCAGAGTGACAGAGACCAACCGCGCGAGACGGTACTTCCTCCCCGGGTTCGTCCTCTGGTTCGGCTACCGATTCGCGCTCGGCCTCCAAGCGGGGACCCTGATCTCGTTCCCTCGGCCGATCGGGCTCGTCGGCGCACTCTCGCTGTTGGTCGGGTTCCTGTCTCTGACGTTCTACGGGTTCTACGTCGTGTGGAAGGGACGCGACCCGATCGCGTCGCGGGCGTGACGCCCCCGTGAGTACGGCTCCGCGGGGGTTCCGTCCCGAACGCGTTCGCCCGGCAACCCTGCGGTCGAACGGTAGACCTTTGCCGTCGCCCGCATCAGGTCAGGTATGGTCTCGTTGGGACTGGTGGTGGCGCGGTTCAACGACTCCGTCACGGAGCCGATGGCCGAGGCCGCCCGCGAGGCGGCCGCCGACCGCGACGCCGTCGTCGTCGACGAAGTGAGCGTGCCGGGGGCGTACGACAGCCCGCTGGCCGCCGATCGACTCGCGCGCCGAGACGACGTCGACGCGGTCGCGGTCGTCGGCGCCATCGTCACCGGCGACACCGAACACGACCGCGTCATCGCGAACGCGACCGCAGAGAAGCTCACCGACGTGAGCCTCGACCGCGACACGCCGGTCGCCTTCGGCGTGAGCGGCCCCGGGATGTCGGGGGCGGAGGCGCGCGAGCGGATCGACAAGGGCGCGGAGGCCGCGCGCGGTGCCATCGACCTCGCCGAGGAACTGGACTAACGGAGACGACTACACACACACATGAGCGACGCATACGACTTCTCGGAGCGGATCGGACGCGTAGAACCCAGCGCGACGCTGGCGATATCGAACCTCGCGGCGGAGAAGGAGGCGGAGGGCGCCGACATCGTCGACCTCTCGGTCGGCGAACCAGACTTCGCTACCCCGGCGAACGTCGTCGAGGCCGGAAAGGAGGCGCTCGATGCGGGCCACACGGGCTACACCTCCTCGAACGGGGTCCCCGCGCTGAAGGAGGCGATCGCGGACAAGCTCCGCGGGACCGGTATCGACGCCGACGCCGACGAGGTGATCGTCACTCCCGGCGGCAAGCAGGCGTTATACGAGACCTTCCAGACGCTGATCGACGAGGGCGACGAGGTCGTCCTGCTCGACCCGGCGTGGGTCTCCTACGAGGCGATGGCGAAGCTCGCGGGCGGCGACCTCTCGCGGGTCGACCTCGCGCCCCACGGCTTCCAGCTGGAGCCGGCGCTCGACGACCTCGCGGAGACGGTCTCCGACGACACGGAGCTGCTCGTCGTCAACTCCCCGTCGAACCCCACGGGCGCGGTCTTCTCCGAGACCGCGCTGGAGGGCGTCCGCGACCTCGCCGTCGAACACGACATCGCGGTCATCTCCGACGAGATATACGAGCGCATCGTCTACGACGCCGACCACGTCTCGCTCGCGAGCCTCGACGGGATGGCCGACCGCACCGTGACGATCAACGGCTTCTCGAAGGCGTACTCGATGACGGGCTGGCGGCTCGGCTACCTCCACGCGACCGACGAGTTCGTCGGCGAGGCGGGCAAGCTCCACTCCCACTCTGTCTCCTGTGCGACGAACTTCGTCCAACGCGCGGGGATCGAGGCGTTAGAGAACACCGACGAGTCCGTCGAGGAGATGCGGCAGGCGTTCGCGGCCCGCCGCGACCTCCTCGTCGACCTGTTCGACGAACACGGGGTCGACGTCGACGTCGGCGACGGCGCCTTCTACATGATGATCCCGGTCGCGGACGACGACCAGGCGTGGTGTGAACGCGCCATCGAGCAGGCCTCGGTCGCCTGCGTGCCCGGCGGCGCGTTCAACGCGCCCGGCTACGCCCGCATCTCCTACGCCGCGAGCGAGGAGCGCCTGCGCGAGGCGGTCGACCGGCTCGTCTCGAACGATCTCTTATAGATAAGACCGACTTCCCGGCCGTCCCATCGGCCGGGTTCGTCGCCGACCTGTCGGCTGTCCCGCCGTCATCTCGCCAGCCGTGCGACCGGACCGGTCGGTGGCGCGAACCTGCGGTACGTTTTTGTCACTGCCTCAAGAAATTTCAAACTGGTGAAACGATGTACGACAACATACTGTACCCGACTGATGGGAGCCCCGGATCGGAGGCGGCGGCGGCGCACGTCCGCGAGCTCGCGACGGCGTTCGACGCGACCGTACACGTGCTACACGTCGCCGATTCACGCAAGGGCGGACTCGGTACGAGCGGGGCGTTCTTCGACGAGCCGAGCCAAGCGATGAGCGGGGAGTCGCCCGACGAGGGGTACATCGGCGGACACGAGAATCGACCGGACCCCGACGAGATCAACGAGGCCCTGTCCGAGCATACGCTTGAACTCCTCGGCGCATCGGCCGATTCGACCGACGGGATCGACGTGAAGACGGCGGTCAAGACGGGGAATCCGCACTCGGTGATCCTGCGGTACGCCGACGAGAACGACATCGACCTCGTGGTGATGGGGACTCACGGCCGGACCGGCGTCGAGCGCTACCTGCTCGGCAGCGTCACCGAGAAGGTGGTGCGGCTCGCGGACCCGCCTGTGGTGACGGTCCGCGCCGACGAGACCGAGTGACGTCGCGGGTCGACGGCGACCGGCGCTCCCCCGGACCCGCGGAGGGGGCGCCGACCGCAGCCCATTTTCGCGGCGCGGCCCAACCGACGGACATGGACGAGTCCCTGCGCGAGGAGCTGCTCGAACGCGTCAACAGCCGCACCGCGACGGTCGGGGCGTCGGTCCCCGACACGGTCACCATCGACGGTGTCGAGCTCGACCTCTCCGAGTTCATCGTCGAGACGCGCGCCATCGAGACGGTCCCGCCAGCGGTGGACCGGAAGCTGGCGTCGGTGAAAACGACCCTCCGCGAGGAGCGGCGGCGGCGACTGGATCGACTCGAGGGGGCTGCGGACGCGGCCGAAGCAGGCGACGGCGGCGCGAGCCAAACGGGCGAGGAGAACCGAGCGGCGGCCCCCGACGGCCTCGACCGCGAGGACGCCGAGCGGCTCGCCGACGAGATCATCGGCATCGACCGCGCGCTGAACGCCTTGGAGACCATCCGCCACCCCGACTTCGCCGACGAGCATCGATCCGCCACGCTCGACGGGCACGAGCGCTGGCTGGCGTTCGTCGACGAGGTGTAGCGAGCCGCGGTGCGGTCCGGCCGAGGCGAGGATCGGAGGACGTTCGGCGCGCCGGCGATGCGACGTTCCGAAACCCTTACTCCCGGTCCGGAACACCTCGACGTATGAGCGATACGTCCGAGTCGACGGATGGCGCGGGTGCGGACGCGGACGGCGAGGCCGACGCGGCCGCCGTCGACGCCGAGGAGGTCAGACACGTCGCGGAGCTGGCGCGGGTGCGGCTCGCCGACGACGAGGTCGACGAGTTCGCGGCGCAGTTCGGCGACATCCTGGAGTACTTCGACGCGCTCGACGAGGTCCCCGAAGTCGAACGCGAGGAGGAGCTCGTCAACGTGATGCGCCCCGACGAGGTCCACGAGGGGCTCTCGCAGGAGGAGGCCCTGTCGAACGCCGAGGAGACGGAGGACGGCTTCTTCGTCGGGCCGAAGGTGTCGTAGATGGCGGCCGACATCAACGCCTTCGTCACGGAGGCGACGATCGAGGGCGACGCGGACGCCGACGGCCCCCTCGCGGACGCGACCGTCGCGGTGAAGGACAACATCTCGACCGCGGGGATCCGGACCACCTGCGGCTCGGAGATGCTGGCCGACTACGTCCCGCCCTACTCGGCGACCGTCGTCGATCGGCTGACCGAGGCGGGCGCGACGGTCGTCGGCAAGACGAACATGGACGAGTTCGGGATGGGGACGACCACCGAGACCTCCGCGTTCGGCCCCACGCGGAATCCGGTCGACACCGACCGGGTTCCCGGGGGCTCCTCCGGCGGCTCCGCGGCCGCGGTCGCGGCCGGCGAGGCCGACGTGGCGCTCGGCTCCGACACGGGCGGCTCGGTGCGCTGTCCGGCCGCCTTCTGCGGCGTCGTCGGGATCAAGCCCACCTACGGGCTCGTCTCCCGGTACGGCCTCATCGCGTACGCGAACTCGCTCGAACAGATCGGGCCGATCGCGGGCACCGTCGAGGAGGCGGCCGCCGCGCTCGACGTCATCGCCGGCGACGACCCCAACGACGGGACGACCCGCGACCTCGCCGACGTCGCGGGCGCCGACGCGGACGCGAGCTACGCCGCGGCCGCGGACGGCGACGTCGAGGGGCTGACCGTCGGGATTCCGACGGAGCTGTTCGAGGGCGCGGACGACCGCGTCGTCGAGACGGTCGAAGCGGCGATCGCCGACCTCGAGGCGCAGGGGGCGGAGACGACCGAGATTTCGCTCCCGTCGGTCGAACACGCGGTCCAGGCCTACTACGTGATCGCGATGGCCGAGGCCTCCTCGAACCTCGCGCGGTTCGACGGGGTGCGGTACGGCCACCGGAGCGAGTCGGACGGCAACTGGAACGAGTCGTTCGCCGAGACCCGCGAGGAGGGGTTCGGTCCGGAGGTCAAACGCCGGATCCTCCTCGGCACGTACGCGCTCTCGGCCGGCTACCACGACAAGTACTACGACAAGGCGCAGGACGCCCGCGCGTGGGTCAGGCGGGACTTCGAGGAGGCGTTCGACGACGTCGACGTGATCGCCTCGCCGACGATGCCGGTCCTCCCCTTCGAACTGGGCGAGAGCCTCGACGACCCGCTGCGGATGTACCTCGCGGACGCGAACACGACCCCGGTGAACCTCGCGAACCTCCCCGCGATATCGGTGCCGGCCGGGGAGGCCGACGGGCTCCCGGTCGGGCTCCAGCTCGTCGGCCCGAAGTTCGGTGAGGAGACGATCGTCCGCGCCGCGAGCGCGGTCGAGGACCGATGAGCCTCACGGACGAGGAGCGCGAGCGGCTCGCGGACGTGGTCCGCCTCCAGCCGACGAAGAACGGCGAGCTACAGGACGCCTGGGAGATGGAGAGCGGCAGCGAGGTCCACGGCTACCTCGAAGGCCACCTGAAGGAGTACTACTACCGCGACGACGACAGCCTGATACGGACGACCGCCGAGGCGAACGACCTCGTCGACGTCGAGCCCGGCGTCGAACCCGACGCGGTCGCGAAGGGCAGCGTCCCGGAGACGATCCGCGTCCCGGAGCTGGAGGCGCGGGTCGTCGACGTGCTCGCCGGCCCGGACGAGCGCTCGCAGTCGGTCGTCAGCGTGCTCAACGCGCTCCGCGAGGCGTTCGACGGCGACCCCGAGGTCGACGCGGTGCGCCGGGCGCTCCGCAGCCTCGAACGCAAGAACGTCGTCGAGGTCGTCTACCGAACCGTGCCGACGTTCCGACTGGCGGTCGCGCGCGACGAGATCACGGTCGAGACCGAGGAGTAAGCGGTCGCCCGTGGTCGAGACCGAGGAGTAAGCGGTCGCCCGTGGTCGAGACCGAGGAGTAGGCGGCCGCCGCGCGGTGCGGTCGGCGACGTCTCCGCCTGCCGACACGATTTTGTACTCCGACGGAGACCGTCACGCTGATGGCCGACGACGAGACCCTCCGCGAGCGGTTCCGCCGCAACGCCAGCGGCATCGCCGCGACGACGGTCACCGGGACGTGGCTCGGGGCCTTACTCGCCGGGTTCGACTGGTGGCTCGGGTTCATGCTGTTCGGGTACGTCGTGATCGTCCCCGTCGTCTCGATGCTGTTCGACGAGGGGGAGTCCGAGTCGGCCCACGTCGACTCGGAGCCCGGTTCGGTCCGCGTCGAACGAGACGAGGGGGCGCGCGACGACGCGACCGGCGACACCACGGACGCCCTCGAACGACTGCGGACCCGGTACGCGAACGGCGACCTCACCGACGAACAGTTCGAACGGAAGCTCGATCGGCTCTTGGAGACCGAGACGCCCGAGGACGCGGCCGAGTGGACGGAACGGAACCGAGACGCACGGCGGGACGGCGAGACCGAACGCGAGCGCTGAGCCCGGAGCGGGCCGCGCGCTCCCGCAGCTGACGGGCCGGAATCTCAAGCTTCAATGCGTGCGGGCGACTCGACCGCGTATGAGCGACCACGAACTCCGGAAAGAGGCGCACGACCTCGACGTCACCGTCTGGGTCGGGAAACACGGCATCGACTCGGTCGTCGACGAGCTCGACGACCAGCTCGACGACCGCAAGCTCGTGAAGGTGAAGTTCCTTCGGGCGGCCCGCGGCGGGACCTCGACCGACGAGCTCGCCGACGAACTCGCCGAGGCGGTCGGCGCCGACCTGATCGAAACGCGCGGGAACACGGCGGTGCTCCACTGATGGGCGCCCTCGCGGGACCGCCCGGGATCGTCGCGGTCGCGGGGACGCTGGAGCCGTACCTCGGGCCGGTGACCGGTATCGTCGTCGACGCCGTGATATTCATCGCCGTCGTCGCCGCGACCTACGTCATCTACAAGTCGGTCGTCACGTCGCTCCTCCGACGGGTGTTCGACAGGCAGGGGTTCGACGAGCACGCGCGGCGCCCGCTGCAGAAGATCGTGGCGTTCCTCGTGCTGTTCGCCGGCGTCACGGTCGCGTTCGGCGCGGCGGGCTATCAGGGGTTCCTGCGCTCGCTGGCGACGATCGCGGCGGCGGCGACGCTCGCGGTCGGCTTCGCCTTACAGGACGTGATCAAGAACTTCGTCGCCGGCGTGTTCATCTACACTGACAAGCCGTTCCGCATCGGCGACTGGATCGAGTGGAACGACAACTCGGGGGTCGTCGAGGACATCTCGTTCCGCGTCACCCGCGTCCGCACGTTCGACAACGAACTGCTCACGGTGCCGAACCACGCCCTGACGAGCGACGTGGTGAAGAATCCGGTCGCGAAGAAGACGCTGCGGCTGAAGTTCGTCTTCGGGATCGACTACGAGGACGACGTGGAGCGGGCGAGCGAGATCATCGTCGAGGAGGCCGAGAAGAGCGACGCCATCCTCGACGACCCCGCGCCGTCGGTCCGGCTGACCGAACTGGCCGACTCCTACGTCGGCCTCCAGTCCCGGATCTGGATCGACGACCCCTCGCGGGCCGACTTCGTGAAGGCGCGCGCCGACTACGTGAAGGCGGTCAAGGCGCGCTTCGACGAGGAGGGCATCTCGATCCCCTTCCCGCAGCGGACCGTCTCGGGACGCAACGAGTGGACGGACCCCTCGTCGTTCGGCGGGGCGGCGCGCGGCGGCGCCGACGGCGGGTCGAAAGCCTAAGCGTCCGCGGCTCCGCCGCGCGTGCGCCGCTGAGCCCCTTCTTCCCCGAGTCGACGCGCAGGAGACGCCGAGAGTAGCGATAGTAACGAACTTGAGGGCTCGGTATCTCGTTGTGTCCATGCATGTGGTCGTCATCGGGGCCGGCGAGGTCGGCACGAGCATCGCTTCGAGCCTCGCGTCGGACCACGAGGTCGTCGTCGTCGACGTCGACCCCGACCGGGCGGAACAGCTCAAGTACGAACTCGACGTGCTCACGATCGCCGGCGACGGGACGACCTCGGAGATCCAGACCGCCGCGGAGGTCGGCCGCGCCGACATGGTCATCGCCTGTACCGACGACGACCAGACGAACCTCGTCGCCTGCGGCACCGCGAAGACGCTCGGCGGCGGGTTCACCATCGCCCGCGTGAAGAGCACCGACTTCCTCCGCACGTGGCAGGGGAGCGAGGGGGCGTTCGGCGTCGACTTCATGGTGTGTACGGACCTGCTGACCGCGGAGAACATCGTCCGAGTCATCGGGCTCCCGGCAGCCATCGACGTCGACCCGTTCGCCGGCGGCCTCGTCCAGATGGCGGAGTTCGAGATCGCCGAGGGGAGCCCCGTGGCCGGACAGACCGTCTCGGAGGCCGACCGGTTCGAGTCGCTCACGTTCGTCGGCCTGTTCCGCGACGGCGAGATGATCATCCCCCGCGGAGACACCGACATCACCGTCGGCGACCGCGCGGTGGTGATCGGGAGCCCCGAGAGCGTCCAGTCGTTCGCGACCGACGTGGCGCCCGAGACGACGCCGGACGACGCGGACGACATCGTCGTCGTCGGCGGCAGCGAGATCGGCTACCAGACCGCACGGCTCCTCGAGGAGCGCGAACTCCATCCCCGGCTGATCGAGAAGGATCGAGACCGCGCGCGGTGGCTCGCCGAGCAGCTTCCGAAATCCGTCGTGATGGAACACGACGCGACCGACGCGGAGTTCCTCACGCGGGAGAACGTCGACGACGCCGACATCGTCGTCACCGCGCTCGGGTCGGACGAGCAGAACCTCCTCGTGTCGGTCCTCGTCAAGCGGCTCGGCGTCGACCGCGTGATCGCCGTCGTCGACAGCCCCGATTACGTCACCGTCTTCGAGGAGATCGGCATCGACATCGCGATCAACCCCCGCACCGTCACCGCCGAGGAGATCACGCGGTTCACCTACGAGAGCGTCGCGGAGAACATCGCCGTGCTGGAGAACGACCAGGCGGAGGTCCTCGAACTGGAACTCACCGAGGGCTGCGGGCTCGTCGGCCGACCCATCTCGGAGATCGTCGCCGACAGCGACATCCGGTTCGTCATCGGCGCGATCACCAGGGACCACCAGCTCGTGACACCGCGCGGGGATACGGTCCTCCAGCCGGGCGATCACGTGATCCTCCTCGTGGAGTCCGACTCCGTGAGCGAGATCGCGTCGATGGCGTGACCGGTCCGTGAACACCAGCATCCGGGTCGGGTGGCGAGCCAGCGTGGGGCTCACCGGAGACGTGCTCGTCGCCCTCCCGGTCCCGTTGGCGTTCCCCCTCCTCATCGCGTTCTACTACGGCGAGTCGCCGCTGCCGTTCGTCGCGGCGATCGCCGTCTCGCTCGCGCTGGGCGCGGCGTTCCGCTCGCTCGGGGACTCGACGGCGGACCTCGGGCCGCGCGAGGCGTTCCTCGCGGTGGCGACGATCTGGTTCCTCGTCGCCGCGGTCGGTGCGATCCCCTTCGTCGTCGCGGGCGTCGGCACGGTCGCGCACCCGGTGAACGCGATGTTCGAGGCGATGAGCGGGCTGACGACGACCGGGGCGACGGTCCTCGTCGACTTCTCCGTCCACTCGAAATCCGTCATGATGTGGCGGCAGGTGATCCAGTGGCTCGGGGGGCTGGGGATCCTCATCCTGGCGACCGCGGTCCTCTCGGAGATCGGCGTCGGCGGGGCGCAGCTGATGGAGTCGGAGTCACAGACCCAAGACGTCAACAAGCTCACGCCGAAGATCTCGCGGACGGCGCAGCTGATCTGGGGGATCTACTTCGGGCTCACGGGGCTCGCGATCGCGGTCTACTTCCTGCTCGGACTCGCCGTCGACCCGCGGATGGACCTGTACAACGCTATCGCGCACGCGTTCACGTCGGTCGCGACCGCCGGGTTCTCGCCGGAGCCGCTGAGCGTGGGCGCGTTCCACCCCCTGATCCAGTGGGCGGTGGTCCCGTTCATGGTCATCGGCTCGACCAGCTTCGTCCTCATCTACTTCGCCATCAACGGCGAGCCGATGCGCCTGCTGAAAAACGAGGAGTTCCACTTCTACCTCGGCGCGATGGGGACGCTCGCGTCGATCGTCGCGCTCTCGCTGTTCCTCGATCCGGGCGTCGCGTTCGGCGCCGAGGGGACGATACGCCACGCCATCTTCAACGTCGCCTCAATCGTGACCACGACGGGGTACGCCAGCACCGACTACGTGCTGTGGGCGCCCGCGGCGAAGCACATGCTGTTCATGGGGATGTTCATCGGCGGGATGGTCGGGTCGACCACCTGTTCGATCAAGTCGCTGCGGTGGCTGGTGGCGCTGAAGTCGTTCAGGCGAGACCTCTACACCGCGATCCATCCCGAGTCCGTCCGGCCGGTCAGGATCACGGGGAAGCCGGTCGACGAGGGCGCGATCCGCGACATCTACGCGTACCTCCTCCTCAGCATCGTGATCTTCTTCCTGCTAGCCGTGGTCATCGTCGTCGACGCCGAGCGCGCGGGCGTCCGCGTCACCGAGTTCGAGGCGCTCGGGGCCGCGGCGACGACGTTCCTGAACATCGGCCCGGCGTTCGGCGCGGCGGGCCCGTACGGAACGTTCGCGACGTTCCCGCTGAGCACCCGGGCCGTGATGATCGTGCTGATGTGGATCGGCCGGATCGAGATCATCCCGGTCCTCGTGCTGTTCACGAAGGCGTTCTGGACGTCGTGACCGGCCGCTGACGGGCCCGTGCGCGCCGTCGACATCGACGCCGCCGCCGTCACCCCTTCGACAGTTTAATACAGCGAACGGGCGACTCCCATATCGATCGAGTAACTATGTCTGTGGGCGTCAACTGGAAGGCGAGCGTCGGGCTTCTCGGGGTCGGGATCAAATACCTCGCGCTCACGATGTTGGTCCCGCTGGTCGTCGCAGTCGTGTACGGCGAAGACATCTGGGTGTTCCTGGCGTCGATGGCGCTCGTCGCGGCGCTCGGGTTCGCGGTCGAACGGGTCGACCCCGATCCGGACCTCGGACCGCGGGAGGCGCTGCTCTTCGTCTCGCTCGCCTGGCTCGCGGCGGCGGCGATCGGCACGATCCCGTACCTGATCGCCGGGTACGGGACGGCGTCGACGATCGGACTCCAGACCGGGTCGGTCGGGGCGTTCACCGAGTCGATCGCCAACGCCCTCTTCGAGTCGATGAGCGGGTTCACCACCACGGGCGCGACCGTCCTCGGCGAGATCAGCACGGACCGCCACTCCCACGCCGTGATGATGTGGCGACAGCTCACGCAGTGGCTCGGCGGGATGGGGATCATCGTCCTGATGATCGCCATCCTGCCCGAGGTCGCAGTCAACGGCGCGCAGCTGATGGAGTCGGAGGCGCCCGGACCGGAGCTCCAGAAGCTCACGCCGAAGATCGCGGAGACGGCGCGCGCGCTCTGGCTCATCTACTTCGGGTTCACCGTCGTCTACATCGCGATCCTCTACGGGCTCCACCTCGGCGGGATGGCGCCGAAGATGAACCTCTTCAACGCGGTCGCGCACGGGTTTACGACCCTGCCGACCGGCGGGTTCTCGCCGAAGGCCGACAGCATCGCCGCGTTCTCTGCGATCGTCCAGTGGGTCGTCATCCCGTTCATGCTCGTCGCCGGGGTCAACTTCGCGCTGTTCTGGCACGTGCTGCGCGGCGAGTTCAAGCTGATGCTAGAAAACGCCGAGTTCCGCGCGTACGCCGGCGCCGTCGCGGCCGTGACCGCCGTCCTCGCCGTGCTTCTGTTCCGCGGCGCGGCGCCCGCCATCGAACTCGGCGGGGCGACGCAGGGGGTCGCCGAGAACTCGCTCCGGCAGGCGGCGTTCCAGATCGGGTCGCTCCTGAACTCCACCGGGTACGCGACCGCCGACTTCGCGCAGTGGGACACCGACGCGCAGATCCTGTTGATGTTCGCCATGTTCATCGGCGGCTCCGCCGGGTCGACCGGCGGCGGCGTCAAGATCGTTCGGTGGCTCATCGTCGGGAAGGCCATCCGACGGGAGCTTTTCACCTCGGCGCACCCCGACGTGGTCCAACCGATCCGACTCAGCGGGAGCGTGGTCGACGAGGACGCGATCCGCAGTATCATGGCATTTACCGTCCTCTACGTCGTCCTGTTCGCGGTCTCGGCGGTGTTCCTCTCACTCGACGCGGCGCGGATCGGCACCCAGCTGACGATGCTGGAGTCGACGAGCGCGTCGCTCGCGACGATCGGCAACATCGGTCCGGGGTTCGGCCGGCTCGGGCCGTTCGGGAGCTACCTCTTCTTCCCCGACACCTCGAAGCTGCTGATGGTGTTCCTGATGTGGATCGGCCGGCTGGAGATCGTCCCGGTGCTGGCGGTGTTCATCTCGGCGGTCGACGGTCGGTGATCGGTCCGGCCTCGGCGTTCGAACGAGGTGCCCTCGTCGGCTTACGTCCGCCTGACCGCTGCTCGTTCGATCCGGGAGAACGTATCTTCTTAACTGGAGAGAATAGTGGTGTTGGTATGACGAGTTCCAACGACGGTCAGGACCTGCTCGGTCACGTCCTCCTCCCGGTCGCACACGAGGATGACGCGCTGGCGACGGCGCGGGCGCTCGAACCGTACGACCCGGAGCGCGTGACCGCGCTCCACGTCGTCGAGAAGGGCGGGGGCGTACCGGACAAGACGCCCGTCGAGCAGTCCGAGGAACTGGCCGACGAGTCGTACGCGGCGGTCCGGACGGTGTTCCCGGACGCCGACGACCACACCGCGTACGCCAGAGACGTCGTCGAAGCGATCTTCGACGCGGCCGACGAGGTCGGCGCGAGTGCCGTCGCCTACCGCTCGCGCGGGGGGAACCGGCTCATGCAGTTCCTCTCCGGCGACGTCTCGCTGAGGCTGGTGACCGACGCCCCGCTCCCCGTGGTCGCGCTCCCGGGGGCCGACCGCGAGGACTGAGCCGGCTCTCCGGTCGCCGTTCACCGGATCGCGCGGTCGCCGCCCGCTAAGCGGTAGGCTTTCGGCGGTCGATCCTGAAAGAGCGGCATATGTATCTGATCGTCGTGGGCGCCGGCGACATCGGCACCCCGCTCGTCGACCTCGCGACCGCCGGCGGCAACGAGGTCGTCGTCATCGAGCGCGACGAGGAACGGGCGGAACGCGCGTCGAGGCAGTACGACTGTCTCGTGATCAACGACGACGCGACGTCGAAGGAGACGCTGCGCGACGCCGGCGCCGAGCGCGCCGACGCGCTCATCTCGACGACGGACCAGGACGCGACGAACATCATGGTCTGTCTGTTGTCTCAGGAGCTGTCGATCCCGAACATCGTCTCGGTCGTGCACAACCCCGAACACATGAGCGTGTTCGAGCAGATCGGCGTCAACACGATGCAGAACCCCCAGAGCCTGATCGCCGAGTACCTCTACCGGGCCGTGAGCCGGCCGTCCGTGGTCGACTTCATGCACATCGGCGAGGAGGCCGAGGTGTTCGAGATCGCCGTCGGCCCGGACGCGCCGATCGCCGGCAAGACGCTGCGGGAGGCGGACGAGGCCGACCTCATCGGCGGGCAGACGCTGATCGTCGCCGTCGAGCGCGACGGCGAGGGCACGCCGATAACGCCGCGCGGGAATACCCGCATCGAGGCCGGCGACATGCTCACGGTGTACTCGGGGCACGGCGTGACCCCAGAGGTGACGGACGTGTTCGGGCACACCGGGGACGGCGATTGAGATGAGCGACCGATCCGACGGGCCGCTTCCGACCGACCTGCGGATCATCGCTCGCGACGTCGGCTCCCTCGTCCTGATGGAGGCCGGGCTGATGACCTTCTCCGTGGTCGTCGCGCTCGGCTTCGGCGAGCTCCGCGCCGCGCTCGCGTTCCTGACCGCCGGCGGCGCCACGGCGCTCGTCGGCGGCCTCGCGAACCGCCGGTTCGCCGACGCCCCGGAGCCGAAGGCGAAACACGGGATGGTGATCGCCGCCGGCGGGTGGCTCACCGTCGCCCTCTTCGGGGCCCTCCCGCTGTTCCTCACCGCGTGGCTGACGCCGCCGGCCGTCATGGAGACGTTCGTCCCGGCCGCGGCCGACACCGCCTCGTGGGAGCCGGTCGCGGTCGGCGGGTCGACGACGCTCTCCAGTCTGGCGTACTTCCGGGACCCGCTCCACGCGGTCTTCGAGAGCATGAGCGGGTGGACCGGGAGCGGTCTGACGATGGCGGTCCACGAGCCGTCGCTGCCCCGAGCGGTGCAGTGGTGGCGGTCGTTCATCCAGTGGGTGGGCGGCGTCGGCGTCATCGTCCTCACCGTCTCCATCCTCTCGCGGCCGGGGAGCGGGAGCTACGCCCTCTACCGGAGCGAGGCCCGCGAGGAGAAGATCCACCCGAGCGTCGTCTCGACGGTGCGGACGGTCTGGAAGCTCGTGGTCGGGTACACGCTGTTGTCCGTCGCGATACTGTTCGCCGCGATCCGCGCGAGCGAGAGCGCGTACGCCGAGTCGCTGTCGCTCGTGGAGGCGGCCTGGCAGGCGCTCAACCACGCCATGACCGGGCTGACGACGGGCGGATTCTCCGTCACGGACAACTCGATCGCGACGTACGGCTCGCCGCTCGTCGAGACCGCGCTGCTGCCGGTCATGGTCCTCGGCGCCGTCGCGTTCCCCGTCCACTACGTCGTCCTCCGGAACCGCAGCCTCCGCGAGCTGGCGGGCGACCTCCAGACGCGGTGGCTGTTCCTCCTGCTCGCCGGGGGGGTCGCCGTCCTCACCGCGCAGAACCTCGCGTCGGTCCCGGCCACCTCCGGCGCGTTCGCGACCGAGTCGTTCCTCTCGTTCCCGGTCCCGCTGCTCGACGGGGCGGGGCTCGACGCGGTCCGCGACTCGACGTTTCAGTGGGTCAGCGCGATGACCGCCACCGGCTTCCAGTCGGCCCCGATCGGGAACTGGCTCGCCGGCGCGAAGGTGCTGGTCGTCGTCGCGATGGTGCTCGGCGGCGCGGCCGGCTCCACCGTCGGGGGCATCAAGATCGTCCGGGCGTACACGGTGGCCCGGGGGATCGCCTGGCAGTTCTCGCGCGTGTTCCTGCCGAAGAACGCGGTCGTCACCGCGCGCATCGGCGACCGCACGCTGGACCGGGAGACGATGGAGCGGGAGTTCGGCGAGGCCGCCATCGTCACCCTGCTGTGGGTCGTCGGCCTCGCGGTCGGCAGCCTCGTCCTCGTCAACCTCGCCGGCCCCGAGTTCACCTACGCCGACGCGCTGTTCGAGGTCGCCAGCGCGCAGGGGAACGTTGGGCTCTCCTCGGGGATCACCGGCCCCTCGATGCCGCCGCTGGCGGAGGCGATGTTCCTCTTCAACATGTGGATCGGGCGGCTGGAGATCATCCCGGTGTTGGTGTTCCTGCGCGCGGGGATTCGGGGTCTGAACCCCTGAGCGGCGCGGCGCCTACCGGAGCCGACGGCCCGCGGCCGCCGGAACGCTCACTTCCCGTCTCGCACGGTCCCCATGAACGACCAGTGGACCTTGTGACTCCCGTCGGGCTGCGGCTCCTCCGTGACGTGATAGAGGTACGGCCCGTGCGGGCAGTCGTCGCAGCCGTCCGCACAGCGGAACTGCTTCACGACCTCCGTGTACCCGTCGTGTTCCGTGACCCGGAGGATGTCTTCGCGGTCCTCCGCGTCGACCGGTAGCTCCGCCTCACCGTGGTAGTGGAGCAGCTCCTGCGCGTGAACGATCGCCTTGCGGAGCGCTTCGGGCGAGCAGTCGCTCAGGGCCTCAGCGACCCTCGGCGGGAGCCCTTCCGGGGGCGTCGGACGCTCTGCGGAGTCGGTCATGGTCGGTGATTGACTCCGGCCTCATATAATTCATCCGCGGGAGGAGACCGGAGCGAGGGGGACGACCACCCCTCCGTTTCAAAATATAATGAATATTTATACGCAACCGGCGGATAACGGGCGGTATGTACGACGACGAGGAGCTCTCCGAGATCCGCGAGGCGAAGGAGTCGTGGGAGGCGGAGACGCTCGACCCCACTCTGGACCGCCACGGGGAGCGGAAAGACCGGTTCGCGACCGTCTCGAACCGCGAGGTCGACCGGATCTACACGCCCGCGGACGTGGCCGACACCGACTACGACGAGGACCTCGGCTTCCCGGGCGAGGAGCCGTACACCCGCGGCGTGTACCCGACGATGTACCGCGGCCGGACGTGGACCATGCGGCAGTTCGCGGGGTTCGGCACCGCCGAGGAGACGAACGAGCGGTTCCACTACCTGATCGACGAGGGGCAGACGGGGCTCTCGACGGCCTTCGACATGCCCTCGCTGATGGGGATCGACTCGGACGACCAGATGTCGCTCGGCGAGGTCGGAAAGGAGGGCGTCGCGGTCGACACGCTGCGGGACATGGAGATTCTCTTCGACGGGATCGACCTGACGGAGGTGTCGACCTCCTTCACGATCAACCCGAGCGCGCCGGTGATCTACGCGATGTACGTCGCCCTCGCCGACGAGCGGGGTATCCCCCGCGAGGAGCTCCGGGGGACCCTCCAGAACGACATGCTCAAGGAGTTCATCGCGCAGAAGGAGTGGGTGATCCCGCCGGCGCCGTCGCTCGATCTGGTGACGGACACGATCGAGTTCGCGGTCGCGGAGACGCCCAAGTTCAAGCCCATCTCGGTGTCGGGCTATCACATCCGCGAGGCGGGGTCGACGGCGGTCCAAGAGCTAGCCTTCACCCTCGCCGACGGGTTCGCCTACGTCGAGGCGTGTCTCGACCGCGGGCTCGACGTCGACGAGTTCGCGCCGCAGCTCTCCTTCTTTTTCAACTCGCACAACTCCCTGTTCGAGGAGGTCGCGAAGTTCCGCGCCGCCCGCCGGATCTACGCCACCGTCATGGACGAGTGGTACGACGCCGAGGCCGACGCGTCGAAGCAGCTGAAGTTCCACACCCAGACCGCGGGCCAGTCGCTGACGGCCCAGCAGCCGCTCAACAACGTCGCTCGCGTGACGATTCAGGCGCTGGCGGGCGTGTTGGGCGGGACACAGAGCCTCCACACCAACTCCTTCGACGAGGCGCTCGCGCTCCCCTCGGAGCAGGCGGTGCGGGTCGCGCTCAGGACCCAACAGGTCATCGCCGACGAGTCGGGCGCGGCCGACATCGTCGACCCGCTCGGCGGCTCGTTCGCGGTCGAGTCGCTCACCGACGAGACGGAAGCCGACGCGATGGCGTACATCGAGGAGATCAGAGAGATGGGCGACGGCTCCGTCCGCGACGGCGTCCTGCGCGGCATCGAACAGGGGTACTTCCACCGCGAGATCCAGGAGTCCGCCTACGAGTACCAAGAGCGCGTCGACGAGGGCGAGGAGACGGTCGTCGGCGTCAACGCCTACGAGATCGAAGAGGACACCCGGCCGGACCTGCTCCGAGTCGACGAGACGACCCGCGACCGACAGCTCGACCGGCTGGAGTCGGTGAAAGCCGAGCGCGACGACGACGCGGTCGAGGCCGCCTTGGAGGACCTGCGCGACGCCGTCGACGACGGCGAGAACGTGATGCCCGCGATCGTCACGGCGGTGAAGGAGTACGCGACGATGTGCGAGGTCATGGCGGTGTTCGAGGCGGAGTACGGCACCTACCGCGAGCGGATCGGCGTCGCCTGACGGGACCCGACCGAAAGAAGAGATCGGCCGCGACGGGTGGCGACCGGCCCGCGTCGGTCACCCGGTTTCGACCGCCCGAGCGGACTCCGCGCACCACGCGTTGCCTCGGCGGCCCGCACGCCGCAGGTCGAGCTCGACGACGGAGCCGACCTCCAGTTCCGACAGCGCCGACTCCACGTCGGGATCGTCGTACTCGACGACGTACAGCGTCCCGTTGCGGGGATATTCACGGAGCGTGATCGCCCCGTGGTCGTTACACGCGTCGACGACGGTGTATTTGCCGGTACGGTCCATCACACGCGGTTGTTACTGATCTCAAACCCTTAGTTATGCCATTCCTACTGGCGTGAACGGCCGGATCGTCCACCCGAAGACCGCGGTCCGGAGCCGCGAGCGAACGGTCCACTTTAATCGGCGCGCCGCCTCGCTCGGGTATGACGGAGACGGAGATCCCCGAGGACCACCCGCGCTACGCGTCGCTCGTGACGCGCCACCGGATCGAGGCGGGCGTCGAGCAGGGGATCACCTCGAAACAGGGGCTGATCGCGCAGGGGCGCGGCGAGGCGTTCGATTACCTCCTCGGCGAGCGAACGATCCCGAGCGCCGACGACGCGGCGCGCGCGGCGGCCGCGACGCTCCTCCTCGCCGACCGGCCGGTCATCTCGGTGAACGGGAACGTCGCGGCGCTCGCGCCGAGCGAGACGGTCGATCTCGCGGGGGCGGTCGACGCCGACCTCGAGGTGAACCTCTTCAATCACACCGACGAGCGCGCCCGTCGGATCGCGGACCACCTCCGCGACCACGGCGCGAGCGAGGTGAAGGGGCTCGCCGGCGACGGCGAGATCCCCGGTCTCGACCACGCTCGCGGCGTCGTCGACGCGGACGGGATCGAGGCGGCCGACGTGGTCGTGGTCCCCTTAGAGGACGGCGACCGCGCCGCCGCCCTCGACGCGATGGGGAAAACGGAGATCGTCGTCGATCTCAACCCCGGGAGCCGGTCCCCCCGGACCGCCGACGTGCCGATCATCGACAACCTGCTCCGGGCGGTGCCGAACGTGACGGCTCACGCGCGAGACCTCGCCGACGCGACGCCCGCGGAGTTAGCGGGGATCGCCTCGTCGTTCGACTCCGAGAACGCGCTCGACGCGGCCGAGGAGACGATCCGCGGCGGGTCCTTCGAGAGCCGGGACGACGCCGAGTAGGGGCGAGAGCGCGGCGAAACGAGGCGCGCGGCGCTCGCGGACGCCTCCGTGCGGCCGGAAGTGAAAAGACTGCTCCGACCGTACCGGCCGGTATGGAACTCGACGAGACGGACCGGGCGATCCTGCGAATCCTCCAGGAGGACGCACGGACCCCGTTCTCGGAGGTCGCACGCCGGATCGACATGTCCAGCGCGACCGTCCACGACCGGGTCAGTCGCCTCGAAGACGCCGGCGTCATCAGGGGATACCACGCCGACATCGACCCGAAAGCGGTCGGGTACGGCGTCGGTGCCCTCGTCGGTCTGCGCGTCGAGCAGGGCCGCGAGGAGGACGCGCTCGACCGGCTCCGCGGGATCGACGGGGTCCGCGAGATCCACCTGACCACCGGCGAGTGGGACGTCATGCTTCGGGTCGTCGCGGCCGACACCGACCGGCTCCGAGAGCTGATGTTCGACCAGATCGCGGATATCGAGGGGTTCTCGCGGTCGCAGACGATGGTGATCCTCGACACCGACTACGAGCAGCCCGGGCCGCCGCTGTAAGTCGCCGCGACACCGCTCGACGGCGGCGCTCCGCGCTCGCTCGGGACCGGAACGCTCAACTCGCGACCTCCCCGATCGGTGATCATGAGTACAGCGGTCGCGGATCGGTTCGACCTCTCGCCGGAGCGGGCCTGGGCCGCCGTCGTCGGCGGAGCGACGGCGCTGTTGGCGCTCGGCTCCGTCGTCTTCCCGCGCCTCGTCTACGACCGGTTCCTCTGGCGGTACTTCTGGGGGCCGGTCGTCGCCGACGGCGAGGGCGCGCAGTGCGCGGTCCGCGACGGCGGGGTCACGGAACTGCTCGGCTCCAGCGGGGCGTGTCAGTCCGCGGTCGCCGCCGGCGAGGTCGTCGCGTTCCCGGGGTACACCACCGTCTCGACGCTGAGCTACGTGGTCATCCTCCTCGGCATGCTGATCGGCGTCGTCTTCCTCCTCCGCCGGCTCGACATCGGGACCGAACTCCGCTTCTTTTTCGCCCTGTTCCCGTTCATGCTGCTTGGCGGCGCGATGCGGACGGTGGAGGACGCGGGCGTCGCCGCGACCGCCGCCGGCGTCGAGCCGCTGATCCCCTTCCCGGCGAGCGCGGTCCTGATCAGCCCGTTCATCTACTTCACGGTGTTCGCGTTCACGCTCGCCTGCGTGATGGCCGCGTACGGACTCGACCGGCGCGGGATCGTCGACGACTACGCGCGCCCGCTGTTCGCGTCGGGCGCGGTCGGACTCGCGGCCGCGGTCGGCTACCTCTCGTACCTCGCCGCGACGACCGACTACGTCGAGTTCTACCCGCAGGTGCTCGTGCCGACGCTCGTCATCGCGACCGTCGCGACCGCGGTCACGTGGGCGATAGCGACGCGGGAGATACCGACGATCCGACAGGGGACCGGCGCCGCGGGGATCGTCATCATCTGGGGGCACGCGATCGACGGCGTCGCCAACGTGATCGGCCTCAACTGGATGCCGGCGCTGACCGGGACCGCGAACCTCGTCCCGAAACACGTCGTCAACAGGCTGATCGTCGACTGGACCGCCCGGCTCCTGCCCGACTCCGTCCTCGCCGTCACCGGCGACGCGTGGCCCTTCCTCCTCGTGAAACTCGCGGCCGCCACGTTCGTCGTCTGGGTGTTCAACGGCGAGATGAAAGACGAGTCGCCCCGGTACACGATCCTCCTCCTCATCACCGTCCTCGCGGTCGGCCTCGGTCCCGGCACCCGCGACATGCTACGCGCGACGTTCGGCGTCTGAGCCGCCTCCCAGAGGCTCGCCTCGTCATCCCCCCTGGCGACCGTGGGAACCCTCCCCGAGGCGTAACGCGATGTTATAAATCGCCCCGGACCGAGCGTTTCGGTAATGCTGGATGGGGTCAACGTCGCGCTCGGCGTCTCCGGGAGCATCGCGGCGGTGAAGGTCGTCGAACTCGCCCACGAACTCCGCCGACACGGCGCGAGCGTCCGCGCCGTCATGTCCCCGGCGGCGACGAACATCGTCCATCCGTGGGCCGTCGACTTCGCCACCGACGAGCCCGTCGTCACCGAGATCACCGGCAGCGTGGAACACGTGGAACTCTGCGGCCGAGAGGGGTGGGCCGACGTGCTCCTGTTGGCGCCCGCGACCGCGAACACCGCGGGGAAGGTGGCGGCCGCGGTCGACGACACCCCCGTTACCACCTGCGCGACGACCGCCCTCGGCGCCGACGTGCCGGTCGTGATGGCGCCCGCGATGCACGAGCCGATGTACGACCACCCGGGCGTCCTCGACGCGCTCGACCGCCTGGAGTCGTGGGGCGTCCGCTTCGCCGACCCGCGGATCGAGG
This sequence comes from Halorubrum ejinorense, assembly GCF_055389685.1. Lineage (NCBI taxonomy): Archaea > Methanobacteriati > Methanobacteriota > Halobacteria > Halobacteriales > Haloferacaceae > Halorubrum > Halorubrum ejinorense. Next base: position 2,605,741 of record NZ_AP043777.1, on the reverse strand, counting down.
AGGGGAAAGCGAAGATCGCCGCCGAGGAGGACGTCGTGACGGAGGTCGCGCGGGCGACGACGCCGCAGACGCTCTCCGGGACGCACGTCGTCGTCACCGCCGGCGCGACGAAAGAGCGGATCGACCCGATCCGGATCTTAACGAACCGCGCCTCGGGGAAGACCGGGCGCGCGGTCGCCCGAGCGCTCTACGTCCGCGGCGCCAAGGTGACGCTCGTCCACGACGGTCCCGACGTGCCGTACGCCGACGTCGCGGCGGTCGAGACGGCCGACGAGATGATCGAGGCGTGTCGGCGGACCGCCGCGACCGCCGACGCGCTGATCTCCGCGGCCGCTATCTCCGATTTCACCGCCGACGCCGTCGACCAGAAGATCCGGTCGGGGTCGCCGCTGTCGGTCGACCTGCGGCCGACGCCGAAGCTCATCGACTCGGTGCGCGAGGCGTACCCGGATCTCCCCATCGTCGGATTCAAGGCCGAGACCTCCGGCGACGACGAGGCGATGGTGGCCGAGGCCGAGCGGATCCGCGACCGGGTGGGCCTCTCTTTCGTCGTCGCCAACGACGCGAGCGTGATGGGCCGCGAGGAGACGCGAGCGCTGCTCGTCGGTCGGGACGACCCCGACGAGTTCGTCGGCGACAAGGACGGCCTCGGCGGGCGCGTCGCCGACGAACTCGCCGACGTACTCGGGGAATCCGGGGCCTCGACCGAGGTATAGCGAAATAGTTTTGGGCGTCCCATCGCTTGAACTCGGTGGATAGTCTCGCCGTTTTCACGCGAAGACGCGAGAGATAGTTTACACATGTCAGACACAGACGCCCACCGCATACTCGTCCCCGTCGGCGACTCGGACACGCTCCGAGACACGGTCTCGTACGCCGTCGAGCAGGCGAGTGCGGCGGCACCGAACCGACCGGTCGAGCTCCACTTCGTCGTGGCGGCGCAGACGCAGTCGGTCAACCCGGATGCGCCCGAGGAACTCGGCTCAGCGCGCGAACAGTTAGAGCGCGTCCCGCTCTGGATCGAAGAGGACACGGGCACCGAGAGCGACGGGAGCGACGCGGCCGACGGCCTGTCGGACCGGGTGACCGTCGTCACCGAAATCGTCGGCACCGACCGGTACCTGTTCAGTCCGGGCGACTTCGCCGACGCGCTCCTCGAGTACGCGGCTGAGGCGGGGATCGACCAGATCGTCGTCGATCCGGGGTACAACCCCGCCGGCACCGCGTCGATGCTGCGGCCGATGTCGGTGGAGCTGGGCCGCGGCGACGTGCCGGTCGAGACGGCTCCGGACGACCGGCCGACTCAGAGCGCGGCGCTCGCCCGCGCGGCGTCGCTGTCGAAGTACCTCTCCGTGTTCGTCGTCTCGTACCTGTTTTACATGTCGCTGAGCGCGTGGAAGCCGCTCGATTTCCTGACCGGCTTCGTGACGGCGTCTATCGTGTCCGCCGTCCTCGCGCCGGTCGTCGCGAACCGGTCGGCGCCGCTCGGACTGACGCTCCGGCGGCTCGCCCGCCTGGTGGTGTACGCGCCGTACCTCGTCAAGGAGATCGCGGTCGCGAACCTCCAGGTCGCGTACGTCGTGCTCCATCCCGACATGCCGATCGACCCGGAGGTCGTTCAGCTCCGGGCCGCGGTGTGGGGCGACGGCGCGGTGACGACGCTCGCGAACAGCATCACGCTCACGCCGGGCACCCTGACCGTCAACGTCTCCGAGCGCTCGTTCGACATTCACTCGCTGACCGCCGACTCCCGCGAGGACCTCTTCGACGGCGGGTTAGAGCGTGCGGTCCGGTTCGTCTTCTACGGTCGCGCTGCGGCGCGGATACCGACGCCGCGCGAGCGCGGTGACGACGGGGAGGGCCGGGATGGTTGAGTTCGAAGCGGCGCTTTTGGCCATCGCTGCGGCCTTCGTCCTGTTCGCCGTGGTCGCGCTGTACCGGGTGTACGCCGGACCGACGACGCATGACCGCGTCATCGCGGTGAACGTCGCCGGGACGAACACCGTCATCGCCATCACGCTCGTCGCGGCGGCGTACCAGGAGTCGACGTTCCTCGACGTGGCGCTCGTGTACGCACTGTTGAACTTCCTGCTGTCGATAGCGTTCTCCAAATTCAACGTCGAGCGCGGGGGTGTGCTGTGACGCCGGCCGAGTGGGGCATCGTCGCCCTCGCGCTCGCCGGCGCCTTCTTCGGCGGCGTCGCGGCGGTCGGTCTCGTCCGACTCCCGGACGTCTACACCCGGTCGCACGCGGCCTCGAAGAGCGACACGCTGGGTGCCATTCTCGCGGTCGCCGCCGCCGCGCTCGCGCTCCAATCGGGGCTCTCGACGGCGAAGTCGGTGTTCCTCCTGTTGTTCATGTTCATCACGAATCCGACGGCCGCACACGCCGTCGCCCGCGCCGCACAGGACCAGGGAATCGAACCGTGGACCGCCGACGAGGGGGACGACTGATGTCGTTCACACTCATCGAGGCGGCGCTGTTGGCGTTCGCTCTCGGCTGCGCCCTCGGCTCGGCCCTGCTGGAGGACACGCTGGCGGCCGTGATGGCGTTCGCGGCGTACAGCCTGGGCGTCTCGGTGCTCTGGCTCGTGCTTCAGGCGCCGGACGTCGGCCTCACCGAGGCGGCGGTCGGCGCCGGCATCATGACGATACTGTTCCTGTTGGCGCTGTCGAACACCGCCTCGCCCGACGCGGACCGGCTGTTCGAGCCGATCCGGTGGCGGACGGTGGCGCTGGTCGGCGGGTTCGTCCTGCTGATCGGCGCCACGGTCCCCGCGCTGCCGGCCATCGGCGACCCCGACTCGGCGGTCGTCGGCGGCGAGGTGACCCAGTACTACCTCGAGAACGCGTACGCCCAGACGGAGGTCAAAAACGCCGTGACAGCGGTGCTGGCGGCCTACCGCGGCTTCGACACGCTCGGCGAGGGCGTGGTCGTCTTCTCCGCGGTGGTCGTCACGCTGTCCGTCCTCCGCCGCGAGGTGGTGGCATGAGCGCCGCGGACGCGGACTCGAACGCCGGCGACGCGGACGACGCGGAGGCCGGCGCAGCGTCCGGCACGACCGACGAGGCGCCCGGACTGTACGTCGAGTCGACGATCATCATGACGACGGTCCGGGTCGTCGCCCCGTTCATCCTCACGTTCGCGCTGTTCATCATGTTCCACGGCGCGGACACCCCGGGCGGCGGGTTTCAGGGCGGCGTCATCGCCGGGTCGGTCGTGATGATGCTCGCGTTCGCCTACGGTATCGATTCGACCCGACAGTGGCTCGACGTCCGCGTCGTCGCGGCGCTCGCCTCCGGCGGCGTGTTCGTGTTCGCCGGGATCGGCCTCGGCACGATGGCGCTCGGTGGCCAGTTCCTCGAGTACGCGGAGTACGATGCGCTGTTCGGTCACGCGATCAAGTACGCGATCGAACTCGTCGAACTCGGCATCGGCGCCATCGTCGCGGCCGTCGCGATCGGGCTCTTCTTCCTGCTCGCGAGCGGCTTCGACCAGACCGCCGAGGAGGACCCGTCATGACGCTGGACCTGCTCACGACCCACTACAACTACTACGCGGTCGCCCTGCTGCTCGGTATCGGCCTGTACACCGTCATCGAGTCGCCGAACCTCGTGAAGAAGGTCATCGGGATGAACGTGTTCCAGACCGGGATATTCCTGTTTTTCATCACGCTCGCGTTCCGCAACGGCGGGAATCCCCCGGTCATCTCCGAGGGCGCTGGCCCGTACGTCAGCCCGCTCCCGCACGTGCTCATCCTGACCGCCATCGTCGTCGGGGTGAGCCTGACGGCGGTGGCGCTCGCGCTGGTCGTGCGCGTCTACTCCGAGTACGGCACGCTCGACGAAGAAACCTTAGAGCAACTCTACCATGATTGATCACCTCATCGTCCTGTTGGTCGTCCTGCCGATCGTCGGCGCCGCGGTCCCGCCGCTGGCCAGCCTGCGCTACGACCGCGTCGGCTGGGCGGTCGCGACCGCGACGACGCTCGGCCACGCCGCGCTCGCCGCCGCGCTCGCGTGGACCGTCTGGACCGACGGCATCGTGCGGTACGCGGTCGGCGGCTTCGTCGCCCCGTACGGGATCGAACTCGTCGCCGACGGGCTGACGATCCTGCTCGTCGTCCTCATCAGCGCCGTCTCGCTCGGGGTGCTCGCGTACGCCCGTCACGCCGGCCCGCACGCGAACACCTTCTACTCGCAGTTCCTCCTGCTCGTCGCCGGCCTGTCCGGGATGACGGTGACCGGAGACGTGTTCAACCTGTACGTCTTCCTCGAAATCACGGGACTGGCGGCGTACGGGCTCGTCGCGAGCGGCCCGGGTGCGCGCTCGGCCGTCGCGGCCCTGAAGTACCTCGTCATCGGGACCATCGGCGCGTCGCTGTACCTGCTCGGCGTCGGCTACGCCCTCGCGGCCACGGGCACGCTGAACATGGCCGACCTCAGCGGCAAACTCGCAGAGGTCGGCTACGACTCGACGCTCGTCTTGACCGCGTTCGGACTGATAGTCGCCGGCCTGACGGTGAAGGTCGCGCTGTTCCCGCTTCACACCTGGCAGCCCGACGCGTACGCGGACTCGCCCGACAGCGTGAGCGCGTTCATCTCGGCGCTCGTCTCGACGGTGTCGGCGTACGCACTCGCACACGTGCTGTTCTCGGTGTTCACGGTCGACTTCCTCGAGGCCGTCCCCCTCGCGCGCTGGGCGCTGGTGGGCGTCGCTTGCGTCAGTATCGTCGCCGGAAGCGCGCTCGCGGTCGCGCAGTCGGACGTCCGGCGGATGTTGGCGTACTCGTCGGTGTCGCAGTTCGGCCTCGTGATCGCCGGGTTCGCGATCGCGACGCCGCTGGCCGTCGTCGGTGCGACCGTCCACCTCGTCGGCCACGCGGTCATGAAGGGCGGGCTCTTCGCCGTCACCGGGATCATCGAGCGGAAGACGGGCGCGACGACGGTCGGCGGCTACGCCGGGATGGGCGGCCGCGTGCCGGTCGCAGCCGGCGTCTTCACCCTCTTGGCGCTCGGAATGGTCGGCGTCCCGCCGGCCATCGGGTTCGTCGGGAAGTGGTACATCGTCCTCGGCGCCGTCGAGGCCGGTATCTGGCCAGTGGTCGTCGTCCTGCTGGCGAGTACGCTGCTGACGCTGGCGTACTTTGCGCGGTTGGGCGAACGGCTCTTCTTCGCCGAACCGACGATCACGTCGGAGTCGACCGCCGCCACTGACGGCGGCGAGAGCGTCTCGACGGGCATGATCGTCACCGTCGTCGTCGCCGCGCTCCTCGCCGTCGGACTCACGGCCGCCGTGCCCGTGATCGACCAGCTGATCGACCAGACCGTCTTCGAGCTGATACGCCAATGACTGACGTCGCCTCCCTTCGACCGTTGTTCGCCGTGCTCGTGTCGGCCGTAGCCATCCCGATCATCCTCTCGCTTCGGTCGCGGCCGAACGTCCGCGAGGGGGTCACCCTCGCCGTCGCCGCGACGAAGTTCGGCCTCGTGGCGAGTATGGTGCCGGGCGTGCTCGCGGGCACCACTTACGTCACCCGGCTCGGCGATTTCGGCAACGGGATCTCGCTCGCGCTCCGCGCTGACCCCCTCGGAATCCTCTTCGCGCTGCTCGCGAGCCTCCTGTGGATCGTCACGAGCTTCTACTCCATCGGGTACATGCGGGGTCTGAGCGAACACGCGCAGACCCGGTACTTCGCCTCCTTCGCCGCCAGCCTCGCGTGCGCCGTCGGCGTCGCGTTCGGGGCGAACCTCGTCACCCTGTTCGTCTTCTACGAGCTGCTGACGGTGTCGACGTACCCGCTGGTGACGCACGACGAGACGGACGAGGCCCGCGCGGCCGGCCGGAAGTACCTCACGTACACCTTCGGCGGCGGCGTCGCCGTCCTCGGCGGGACGGCGCTCGTCTACGTGCTGACGGGCACCACGGCGTTCACGCCGGGCGGCATCGAGGCGCTCGCGACCGCGGACCCGACGCTGGCCCGGGCGGCGTTCGCCCTCCTCGCCGGCGGGTTCGGCGTCAAGGCGGCCCTGATGCCCGTCCACTCGTGGCTCCCCGACGCGATGGTCGCGCCGACCCCCGTCTCGGGGCTGCTCCACGCGGTCGCGGTCGTCAAGAGCGGGATATTCGGCATCGCCCGCGTCGCCCTCGACGTGTTCGGGACGGAGACGATGGCTGAGCTGGGCGTGGCGTTACCGCTCGCGGCGGTCGCGGCGATCACGCTTCTGACCGCGAGCGTCATCGCGCTCAGACAGGACAACCTCAAGCGCCGGCTGGCGTACTCGACGATCAGCCAGCTCTCGTACATCGTTCTCGGGCTCGCGCTGTTGGAGGGCGACGCGCTGATCGGCGGGCTGCTCCACATCCCGGCGCACGCGTTCATGAAGCTCACCCTGTTCTTCTGTGCGGGGGCCATCCACGTCGAGACCCACACGGACGACATCAGCGACATGGCCGGCATCGGCGACCGGATGCCCCTCACGATGGCCGCGTTCGCCGTCGCCGCCGCGGGGATGGCCGGAATTCCGCTGATAGCCGGATTCGTCAGCAAGTGGTACATCGTCATCGGTGCGTTAGAGGGCGGCGGCCTCGTCTTCGCCGCCGCGCTGCTGGTCTCCGGCGTCCTCAACATCGCGTACTTCTGGCCCATCGTCTACCAGGCGTACTTCGAGTCGCCCGAGGAACACGACGAGAAGCCGCTCCTGTCCGCTCCGCTCGGCGGCCGCGGCGGCCCCCGAGCCGATGGGGGTCACGAGACCGAAACGGCGGGTCACAACGGCGCTCACGAAACGGACGGCCACGCCGACGCTCACGACGCCGAAAGCCACGACGACGCTCACGATGCCTCTCATGACGGACACCACGGCGGCCCGCCGGCGGGCGGCTGGGACGTCCGCGGCTGGCGGGGCGCGGAGAGCACGTGGTTCATGCTCGGCCCGATCCTGACGGCCGCGAGCCTGTCGGTCCTCCTCGGGGTCGTCCCGCGGACCGCCGTCTTCCTCAGGATCGTCGAGACGGTCGTCGGCTCGCTCCCGGGGGTGGTGGTCTGATGACGAGCGCGCTCACCGCGCTGCCGCCCGGACCGGTCCTGCTCGGCGTCGCCGTACTGATCGGCTTAACGTCCCGTCGGGTCGGCCACGCGCTGGGGGTCGCCGCCTCGGGCGTGGCGGTCGCCTGGGCGTGGACCGTCCCGGCCGGCCCGCACCTCCAGGCCACGTTCCTCGGCTTCGACGCCGTGCTGCTCAACGTCGACGAGTTCTCGCGGCTGATGGGACTGATATTCGGGATCATCGGCGTCGTCGCCGTCCTGTATTCGTACGCGAGCGAGGCCGAGAGCGTCCAGACAGCCTTCGCGTTCTCGTACGTCGCGACCAGCTTCGGCGCGGTGTTCGCCGGCGACTGGCTCACGCTGCTGTTCTTCTGGGAGCTGATGGCCGTCACCAGCACGCTGCTCGTCTGGCACTACCGGGGCGAGGCGGTCCGGGCCGGCTTCCGATACGCCCTGCTCCACGGGCTCGGCGGCACGCTGCTGATGGCCGCCGTCCTCGGCAACTACGTCGCGAAGGGGACCTTCCTGTTCGCGACCGTTCCGGGCGGTCCCGAGACCGCGGGGATCGTGGCCGGGCTGCCGGCCGCGCTCGCGGCGATCGGGATCGGCGTCAACGTCGGGTTCATCGGTCTCCACGCGTGGCTCCCCGACACCTACCCGCGCCCCCATATCGCGGCCAGCGTCTTCCTCTGCGTGTTCACCACGAAGACCGGCGTTTACGGGATGTACCGGGCGTTCCCCGACGGCCACGTCGCCATCGCGTACATGGGCGGCGGGATGGCCGTCTTCGGGGCGACGTTCGCGCTGTTCCAGAACGACATGCGGCGGCTGCTCTCGTACCACATCCAGTCGCAGGTCGGCTACATGATCGCCGGCGTCGGCATCGGGTCGGCGCTGTCGCAGGCCGGCGCGTTCGCCCACGTGTTCAACCACATCCTCTACAAGGGGCTCCTCTTCATGACCGCCGGCGTCGTCGTCTACCGGACCGGCGAGGAGAGTCTGAAGAAGCTGGGCGGGCTCGCCCGCGACATGCCGGTCACGGCCGGCGCGTTCACGATCGCCGCGCTGTCTATCGCCGGGTTCCCCGGGTTCAACGGCTTCGTCAGCAAGGGGATCATCATCTCCGGGAGCCACTACACCTTCCCGAAGGGGCCGCTCCCGATCGGCGACTTCCACACGCTCGAATGGCTGCTCCTGCTCGGCGGAATCGGGACGTTCATGTCGTTCATCAAGTTCGGCTACTACGCCTTCTTCCACGGGAGCTACGACGGCGACGTGCGCGACGCGAACCGCGGACAGACCGTCGCGATGGGTGCGGTCGCGGTGCTTTGCGTCGCATACGGCGTCCTCGTTCCCACCTCACCGCTCGCGGCCGTCGTCCCCGCCGACGTCGGACTGTTCGGGATACTCCCGTTCGACGTGACGAGCGAGGCCGTCGTCGAGAAGGTGTACGAGACGTACACCGTCGACCACCTCGTCGAGGGGGTGGCACTCGCCGTCCTCGGACTGATCGGCTTCGCGCTCACGAAGAAACCGCTCTCGAAGCTCGGCCGCGTCCCGGACGTCGACTCGCTGTACAACCCCGCGTTCTTCTACGGGACTCGCGGGCTCGTCGTCGGCGTCACGGAGCTTTACGCCGCCGTCGACCGGGCCGCGGTCGGGCTCACCCGACTGACGATCCGGACGGTCACCGACCCGCAGGCGGCGGTCCAGCGAGCCGGGGCGGATGTCGACATCAAGTCCGGAATCGGTCGCAGCGTACTGGTCTTGACGCTCACGGTCGGCGTCGCGCTCCTCGCGATCCTGCTGTTCTGAGCGGGCGCCGAGACTCCTGCGTCGTGCGGCCTGTCGGACCCGGTCGCTCCGGCGTCGGGCCGTTCACTCGACTCGGTCGTTCCGGCGCCGTGCCTGTTCGCTGAGCGAGAGGAATCCGACCGCGCCGAAGAACGCGACCGCGAACCCGACCGTCGCGGCGTCGTTTCCCGCGGTGTGGGCGAAAAACAGCGGCGTCACGCTGACTCCGAAGAGCCCGACGCCGTAGCCGAGTCCGTCGATGCGGTCGTCGAACCGCCGAGAGTGCGCGAGCAGCGAGACGTCGAACGCGAACCAGACGTACGCCGCTCCGACGTAGATAGCGGCCGTTCCGGCCGACAGCGGGACGGACGGAACGAGTCGGTGAACGCCGAGACCGATCAGGAGGCCGACGCCGACCGCGAGCGGGAGGGCACGTTTCACGGACGGCTCGTTCGTCGTTCGGTGAGAAAAAGCCGCCGGCGGAACGGAACGAGAAGGAAACGGACGCGACCGGTCGAACGCGGGTCCAGTGGCCTCAGTAGTCCTCGTACGCGAGATTCATCATCCACTGCGAGAAGGCGTCCGCCTGCGCGTCGACCTCCTCCTCGCCGATGAACGGCGAGAGCATGTCGTCGGCCATCAACAGCGAGAAGTCCAGATCGCGCGGCGCGGGCTCCAGATAGTAGGTGTTGTGGCCGTCGTAGACGGTGTCCTCTCGCTGGATGAGTCCCGACTCCTCCAGCGCCTCGGCGATGCGGCTTCCCTTCCGCGAGGAGACGTCGAGGTTCTTCCAGAAGTCGCTCTGGTGGATCCCGCCGGTCTCGCGGATGAGTTCGAGGCCGGCGCGCTCGTCCGCCGACAGATCGGACTCGATTTCGGACGCGCTCATAGTCTCACACGCCTCCCGAATCGCTTAAAACTGGCTTTCCGGTCGGACGAACCGCGAGCACCGCGCCGTCTCACTCGTCGGAGAGCGTGAACTCCGTCGGCAGCGACACCGTCTCCGCGGGCGTCTCGCAGGGCGGCCCGTCGGCGTACGCGACCTCGGGGTCACGGCCGGTTCGAATCCGAGTGAACGACCGGGTCCCGAACCCGTCTCCGTGGAGACAGGCGCCGTACTCGTGGTCGGCGAGAACGCCGCTCGCGCGGTCGAGCCACGTTGCCCCCGACTCGCCCGGCTGAGGAAGGAGCGCGCTCGCAATCCGCCTGGCGCTGTCGGCTCGCTCCCCGCCGAACTCGCGGCGTCGCTCCGGGATCGCGAACCGTTCCGCGCCGTTGACCACGCCCCCCACGTTCCCCACGACGTGGACGCCCGGATCGAGTCGCGTCACCGTGAGGCCGCCGTCGTACGCCAGTAGGAACGCCGCCCGGTCGTCGGCGAGGACGAGATTGAACCCGTCGTACTCGCGCGCGTCGAGTTCGCCCTCGACCGCTCGCACCGCGTCCTCCGCGGAGGCGGCCGTCAGGCAGTCGCGGACGAGCAGTCCCCGAGAGCGCTCGCCCTCACGGTCGGCGTCGAGCCACCGGTTCGTGACGGCCACGACGAGCCCGCTCTCCGAGGCGCCGATCCACGTGCCGCCGGCCTCGGCGTCGCGCGGGGCGACGTAGCGGACCCCGGCGTCTCCGGTGTCGTCGTCTCTCCCGTCCACGTCGTCTCCGCCGCCGAAGCGCACCGCCGGCGGTTCGCTCGGGCGGTCGAGCGCCTCGTCGCGGGTGGCCGCGAGCGCGACCGGGACGTCACCGAACGTTCGCCACGCGAGAGTCAGGGTACACACGGGCACGGATACGCTCGAGCGACTGAAAACTCCACGGTCGATACGGGATCGGTGTTTACTCATAATAAAAGAAATCTTTTGGTGACTGGCCGCGTGAGTGGAGACATGAACGCGATCGCCGTCTACGAAGGGGCCGACAAACCGGTCGTGACAGAGAAGCCGCGACCGGAACCGTCGGCCGGCGAGGCGCTGGTCCGGACGCTCCGGGTCGGCGTCGACGGGACGGACCACGAGGTCATCGCCGGCGGCCACGGCGCCACGCCGGCCGGCGACGACCACCTCGTGTTAGGCCACGAGGCGGTCGGCGTGGTCGAGGACCCGAACGACACGCCGTTCGAGGTCGGAGACGTCGTCGTTCCGACGGTGCGGCGCCCGCCGAACGGCGCGAACGAGTACTTCGCGCGCGGCGAGCCCGACATGGCGCCGGACGGCCAGTACCACGAGCGAGGCATCGTCGGGGCCCACGGCTTCATGGCGGAGTATTTCACCAGCCCGGCGGAGTTCCTCGTCGAGATCCCCCCGGCGCTCGCCGAGTGGGGGTTCCTCGTCGAGCCGATCTCGATCGCCGAGAAGGCCATCGAACACGCCTACGCCAGCCGGTCGGCGTTCAACTGGGACCCCGAGTCGGCGCTCGTGTTGGGTAACGGCTCGCTCGGCCTGTTGACGGTCGCGACCCTCGACGAGGACTTCGAACGCATCTACTGTCTCGGCCGGCGCGAGCGGCCAGACCCGACGATCGACATCATCGAGTCGCTGGGGGCGACGTACGTGAACTCCAACGACACCGCCATCCCCGACGTCCCCGAGGCGTACGAGCCGGCGGACTTCGTCTTCGAGGCGACCGGATACGCGCCCCACGCCTTCGAGACGATCGAGGCGCTCGCGCCCAACGGGGTCGGCGCGCTCCTCGGCGTCCCGGGCGACTGGGAGTTCGAGATCGACGGCGGGCGACTCCACCGGGAACTGGTCCTCCACAACAAGGCGCTCGTCGGCAGCGTCAACTCCGGGTACAGCCACTTCGAGGCGGCCGTCGAATCGCTCGCGGCCCTCTCGGAGGCGTTCCTCGGCGATCTCGTGACCGGCGTCTACGGGCTCGACGACTTCGAGGCCGCGTTCGCGGATGACGACACGACTATTAAAACGGCGGTCGAATTTGCCGCGTATGAAGAACGTTGACGACCTGATAGAAAGCGCTGCCGAGCTAGCGGAACGCGGGCTCTCGAAGGGTGAGATCGCGGACGAACTGAACGTCTCCCGGGAGACGGCGAGCTGGCTGGTCGAGCGCGGCGGCGGCTCGGACGAGAGCGAGGCGTCCGCGGGGACGACCGCGTCCGCCGACATCCACGTCGACTGGTCGGCGCTCGGTCGGGACTCGACTCGGCTCGGCTACGCGGCGAGCGCGATGGCCGACCTGCTCGCCAAACAGGGCGAAGAAGTCGACCTCACCGTCGGCATCGAGAAGGCCGGTGCGCCGCTCGCGACGGCGGTCGCGGACCGTCTCGACACCGACCTCGGCACGTACGCGCCCGCGAAACACCAGTGGGACGAGGGGGACATCGACGAACACGGCGGCGGCTTCTCGCGGAACTTCGCGGCGATCCGCAACCGCGACTGCTACGTCGTCGACGACATCATCACCTCCGGCACCACGATGCGCGAGTCGATCGACGCGATCCGAGAACAGGGCGGCGAGCCGGCCGCGTGCGTCGTGTTGGTCGACAAGATGGGCTACGACGCCATCGACGGGGTCCCGGTGTACTCGCTCGTCGACGTCGTCCGCGTCGACCGCGACGAGTAAGCGAGCGGCCGCTCCGGAACCCGTCGCGCGCGCCATCCCGTGCGGAACCCATTTGCCTCGCCGGCGCGTACCGGACGCCATGACGTTCAGCCCCGAAACCGACGCCGAACCGGACGAGATCAACCAGCGCGTCGAGTCGGTCATCGCCGAAAACGACGTAGTGCTGTTCATGAAGGGGAACCGTCTGATGCCGCAGTGCGGCTACTCGAAACGGGCCGTCGAACTGATCTCCGGCCACGTCGAGGAGTTCGAGACGGTCGACGTGCTGCCCGCGCTCCCCCAGTACCGCGAGGCGCTGGAGTCGGAGAGCGGCTGGGAGACGATCCCGCAGACGTTCGTCGACGGGGAGTTCGTCGGCGGCAGCGACGTGCTCGCCGAACTGGAGGAACGCGGCGAGCTCGCGGCCGAACTCGGCGCCGAGTGAGGGCCCCTGCCGAGGGAAGAGCGCGCTCGACCGGACGACTGCGGACCGAGCGTCTCGACAGTCGCTCCGATCCGAACACGTCGAAGGGCAGTCCATATAAACCTACGGTGCCTACGTGGGGTAGGTGCAGCCACCGGCGCTGCCGCAGTGACCACCGGTTCGACCCCACCGCATTCCACAAACAATGACAGGCCGCGTGTTCCGACTTCATTCGACGCTCGAACTGCCACTCGAAGACGTAGAGACGTACTTCGACGAAGATCCCGACCTCCCGCCGGAGATCGACGACATCGACATCACGCGTCGAAACAACACACTCATCATCAAGGCCCTGTCCGACGACGAGAGCATCAGCAAATACACGCCCACCGCCCAGCTGAAGGCGTCGGTCACGGAGACCCGCGTCTGGGAGGAGGAGCCGCCCCGCGCCGGCGGCCCCCAGTGGATGGACGACGAGGAAGAGGAGATCCCGTCGGAGCTCGTCGAGTTCGCCTGCTTCAAGGGCGACCGCGAGACCGTCCTCCAGAACTCCGCGCTCCAGTATCCCATGTTCCTGGTGCTGCGTGAGATCGCGACCCTCTCCGAGAAGGGGACGCTGACGGCGATCACCGAGGAGGACGAGGAGCTCGAAGCGACCCGGATCGTCGAGGGCGAGCGACGCCCCGCCAGCATCGAGGTCGTCGAGAGCCCCCAGGGCGCCGGCGACGGCGACGGCGGCGTCAACTGGCGCGACAACGAGTTCATCTCGGACTGAGTTCGGCCTCCGCGCGGTCTCCTCCGTTCGACCGTCGGTCCGCACTACTTCGAACGCTCTCCTCGACGGTGACCCGCCGGGACCGGCGAGCCTCGGCCGACCGCCGACCCTTTATCGACTCGACTCCCTCTGTCGCGTATGAACGACTGGGTGAGCCTCTTTTCCGGCGGAAAAGACTCCTCATGGGCGTTATACCGCGCCTTAGAGGAGGGAATCGACGTCTCCCGACTCCTGACCGTCCATCCCGCCGGCGACTCGTACATGTACCACACGCCGGCGACGGAACTCGCCGCGCTCGCCGCCGAGAGCGTCGGGATCGACCTCGTCGAGGTGTCGCCGGACGACTTCGGAGCCGACGACGTCGACGACGCGGGCGCGCAGGGCGACGCAGAGCTGGAGCCGATGGAAGCTGCGCTCCGAGAGATCGCCGCCGAAGACGACGTCGACCTCGCGGGCGTCACGGCTGGCGCGGTCGAAAGCGAGTTCCAGACGAACAGGATTCAGGCCATGTGCGACCGCCTCGGAATCGACCTGTTTGCTCCACTGTGGCAGCGCGATCCCGTCGAGCTCGCAGGGGAGATGTTCGACGCCGGCTTCGAGATCCGAATCGTTCAGGTGGCGGCCTACGGGCTCGACGAGTCGTGGCTCGGGCGCACCTTCGACGCGGCCGCCCTCGACGATCTGCTCGCGCTCCGCGAGGAGTACGGCGTCCACCCGCTCGGCGAGGGCGGAGAGTTCGAGACGTACGTCGTCGACGGCCCCCACATGGACCGCCGTATCGACCTCACGTACGACACCGTCTGGGAGGGCGACCGAGGCCACATCGAAGTCCGGGACGCGGCGCTGGAGTAGGTCGGACTCGTCTCACCAACCGCGATCGCCGCACCAACCGCAAAACCGACCGCGGTCGCGCGATCCTAACCGCCCGACCGATCCTGACCGATCGGTCTACGGCCAGTTGCCGGCCTGATCGTAGGCGTCCACGATACGACCGATCCCGACGACGTACGCCGCGGTCCGCATGTCGTCCACTTCGTTCGACTCGTAGGTGTCGACCAGCGTGTCGAACGCTCCGGTGATCACGCGCTCGAGTTCCTCGTTGACGCGCTCCTCGGTCCAACTGAACCGCTGTCGGTTCTGGACCCACTCGAAGTACGAGACGGTGACGCCGCCCGCGTTCGCGAGGATGTCGGGGATGACGTGGATGTCACGTCCGGCGAGCACGTCGTCCGCGTCGGGGGTAAGTGGTCCGTTCGCGGCCTCGACGATGAGGTCGGCGGCGACGTCCGGCGCGAGGTCGCCGTCGACCGCGTTCTCCAGTGCGGCCGGGACGAGGCAGTCGACGTCGAGCGTGAGCAGCTCGTCGTTCGTGATCGATTCGGCGCCGGGATAGCCGGTCACCGAACCGGTCTCGGACTTGTGAGCCTTCACGTCGCGGGCGTCGAGTCCGTCGCGGTCGAGGATACCGCCCGAGGAGTCGGAGACCGCGACGACGTCCGCGCCGAGATCGCCGAGCAGCTTCGCGGCGACCGAGCCGGCGTTGCCGTATCCCTGGACCGCGACCGACGCGCCCGAGAGGTCGCGGCCGAGCCAGTCGAACGCCTCGCGGGTCGAGAGCGCCACCGACCGGCCGGTCGCCTCGACGCGCCCCTCGCTGCCGCCCGAGTCGATCGCCTTCCCCGTGATAACGCCCGGAGCGGTGGTGTTCTCGAGGGTCTCGTAGGTGTCTTTGATCCAGTTCATCTCCTGTTGACCCGTGTTGACGTCCGGCGCCGGGATGTCGCGATCCTCGCCGATCATCGGGCGCAGTTCGGTCGCGAACGCGCGGGTGATCCGCTCTAGCTCGCTCTCGGAGTAGTCGGCGGGATCGATCGCGATCCCCCCCTTTCCGCCGCCGTACGGCACGTCGACGACGGCGCACTTGTAGGCCATCCAGCCGGACAGCGCCTTCACCTCGTCGCGGGTGACGCCCGGGTGATACCGAATCCCGCCCTTGTAGGGCCCTCGGTCGCCGTTGAACTGCGAGCGGTACGCGCGCACGGTCTCCAACGACCCGTCGTCGCGCTCGAACGTCAGGTTCGTCTCTAACACCCGCTCGGGGTTCTTCAGGCGCTCGATGACGCCCGGGTCCGCGTCGACGACCGCCGCGGCCTCGTCCACCTGTTCTCGCAGGCTCTCGAACGGGTTTGCCTCAGAAGACATACGATCACGTGCTGTTGGCCGGAGGTTAACTGTGGCGACCGGAACGGGTATTGTTCGTGCCGACACCGCCCGCGGCCGCCGGCGGCGGAACCGCCCGTCCACGCGGACTCAGCGGTCGGCGTCCGCTGCGCGGTCGAGGAGCCGCTCCGCCTGCGCGATCAGCGGCGCGTCGATCATCTCGCCGTCGACCTGGAAGACGGCTCGCCCCTCGCGTTCCGCTTCGTCGCGGGCGTCCACGACCCTCCGGGCCCACTCGACCTCCTCCGAGTCCGGCGTGAACGCCTCCGTGATCGGCGCGACCTGTGCCGGGTGGATCGCGAGCTTGCCGTCGTAGCCGAGTCGCCGCGCGAACGCCGCGTCCTCGCGCAGCCCCGCGTCGTCTGAGAAGTCCGTGTACACCGTGTCGATCGCGTCGATATCGGCCGCGCTCGCCGCGAGGACGACGTGTTCGCGGGCGTACAGGACCTCCGTCCCCTCGTCGGTCCGCGTCGCGCCCACGTCGGCCGCGAGGTCCTCCGCGCCGAACACGAGCGCGTCGGTCGGGCCAGCGGCCGCGATCGACTGCGCCGACAACACGCCCGCCGCGGTCTCGACGAGGGCGAACACGGCCGGGTCGCGGCCGCGCTCGGCACACAGCGACGCGACGGACTCGACTCGCTCGGGGCCCGTCACCTTCGGGAGCATCACGGCGTCGAGGCGGACGCCGCCGGCCTCTCCCCCGCCGTTCGTTCCCAACACGCCGTCGAGGTCGGCCGCCGGTGACTCGGCGCTCAGTCGCACGCACACCTCCGCGTCCGGGTCGAACGCGGGATCTTCGAGCACCTCGCGGACGGCGCGTCTCGCCTCCGCCTTCCGGTCCGGGGCGACGGCGTCCTCGAGGTCGAAACAGATCACGTCGGCGCCGGACGCGGGGGCCTTCCGCATGAGTTCGGGGCTGTCGCCGGGCGAGAACAGCAGGCTTCGGCGTGGCATGTGCCGAGGTCCGCGGGCGGGCGAGTAAAAACCGCCGGAGCGGGGCGTGCGTCGTCCCGCGCACGGGAGGCGGCGTGGTCTCCCCCGCCCGAGAGCGGTACCGATTTCACGCGGCCGGCCGACCGCGAGTCCATGCCCGGACGTTACTACGAGGAGTTCACTGTCGGAGAGACCATCGAACACGCGACGCGACGGACAATAACCGAGGCCGACAACCAGCGCTTCTGTGACATGACCATGAACCAGCAGCCGCTCCACCTCGACGCCGACTTCGCCGCGGAGACGCAGTTCGGCGAACGGCTGGTGAACGGGCTCTACACCATGTCGCTGGCGGTCGGGATCTCGATCCCCGAGACGACGGACGGAACCATCGTCGCGAACCTCTCGTACGACGACGTCGAGCATCCGAATCCGGTGTTCCACGGCGACACGATCCGGGCGCAGTCGACGGTCACCGACAAGCGGGAGACGAGCGACGGCGAGCGCGGGGTCGTCACGATGCGCGTCGAGGCGTTCACGGTCGCCGGCGGGGACGACGAGGACCTCGTCTGCGAGTTCGAGCGGACGGTGCTCTCCGAGAAGCGACCGCCGGACGACAGGAACGACGGGGCGGACCCGGGCGGAGCGGAGGCGTAACTCACGCGTCAGTCCTCTTCGCCGGCCAACAGCAGTCCGAGATAGGAGGTTCGGACCTGCTCGTCCGCGTCGAGGCCGAGCCGGTCGAGGGCGTCGACAGCCGCCTCGCGCGCCGCGTCGACCTCGCTTTCTCCCTCCACGGCGCGTTCGATCTCGACGTATTCGTCGAGCCCGGTGACGGCGTCGAGCGTGACGGTGAATCCGTCGTACGACCAGAACTCGCGTCGCTTGTCGACCGTCGCGGCCGGTTCGAAGCCGAGTCCGGAGAGAACGGCGGCGAGCGCCTCGCCGTCGTCGACGCCCGTCTCGTGTTCGGCGCGCGTCTTCGAGGCCGCCTCGAGGAGCGGGCCCTTGTACGTCACCGTCGCGTCGGCCGCCCCGTCGTCGGCCTCTCGATCTTCCGCTCCGTCGTCTATCGGCGTTTCGCGCCGGATCCGGAGCGCCTCGTCGGTCTCGGCGAAGTCCCGGTGCGGGGCGTCGTAGTAGGTGTCGCGCTGCCGCCGAGCGTCGACGCGCTCGGCGCCGGCCTCCCGAAGCCGCTCTCGAACCGTCGCCAGCGCCGCCGGGACCTTGATCTCGACCTCGTACATGACACAGGGTGCGGTCGGGCCGTTCATAAGCGACGCGGGACCCAGCGTGCGGCGGCGCCGACATGGTCCGCTCTCGGGCCGTCCCCGGCGGTTCGCCGCTCGGCGGCGGCCTCCGGGCCGAACCGTGCTTCTTAAGGGTGTAACAGGTGACCTTCTGGTATGAGCGATCAGGAGCAAGCGGACGCGGCCGACGAGGCCGAAGAGACCGAAACCGACGCCGGCGGCCTCGAAGACGGCGACTTCGTCCGCGTCGCGTACACGATCCGAACGGCCGACGACGACCGTGTCATCGACACGACCGACAAGGAAACGGCCGAGGACGCCGAGATCGACGTCGACGAGTACGACTTCGAGCCGCGCATCATCGCGCTCGGCGCCGGCCACGTGTTCCCCTCCGTCGAGGAGGCGTTCCTCGGTGCCGCCGTCGGCGACGAAGGGACGGTCGATGTCCCCGCCGACGACGCCTTCGGCGAGTACGACCCCGACGAGGTCGAGACGGTCAAGGCCGACAAGATCCCCGAGGACAGCCGCTATCCCGGCGCGCAGGTCCAGATCGACAACCAGCAGGGCCACCTCGAAACGATCATCGGCGGCCGCGCCCGCGTCGACTTCAACCACCCCCTCGCCGGCGAGGACCTCGAGTACGAGTACGAGATCCTCGAGGCCATCGACGACCGCGAGGAGCAGGCGTCGGGCATGCTCGGAATGTACCTCCAGGAGGCGCCCGAAGTCCGCATCGAGACGGTCACCGAGGAGGAGGAGACCGTCACCGAGGACGACGACGGCGAGGAGACCGTCGAGACCGAGGAGGTCGAGAAGGACGTTCTCTACGTCACCGCGACGCAGGCGATGCAGATGAACCAGCAGTGGATGTTCCAGAAACAGCAGATCGCACAGGACCTCATGGACCGTCTCGATCTCGACCGCGTCGTGATCGAGGAGGTCATCGAGGGCGGCGGCATGGGCGGTCTCGGCGGCATGATGGGCGGCATGGGCGGCGGCGCCGGCGACGTCGACATCGAGGAGGCGCTCGAAGACGTCGACGTCGACGCCGACGAGATCGTCGACGAGATCGACGAAGAGTAACCGCGCGCTGGGGCCCGACCCCGCTGTGACGCCCGTTTTCGGCATTTTCGGTACGACGAGAGCGATCAGTGGCCGACCAGTCGACGCGACACTCCGGCCCTCGATCGACCCGGCTTCCTCTCGACTCCTCGCTTGCCGCGCGCGTCGAACCGATCCCTTTTGAGCGACGGCCGACCCACACCGAACATGGAGATCGAACGGGCACGAGAGGACGCCCTCGTCGCCGGGGTCGCGGGCGCGGCGACGGTCGCGATCGCGTTGCTGTCGAGTTTCACGGCGGTCGCCTCGGTCGCGACGCTGCCGACGCTGGCACCGCTCGCCGTCTACGCGCTGTACCTCTTCTCGCGGAAGGGCGGCCCGTACGGCCCCTACGACACGGCACGGAACTGGGCGGTCGCCGCGGCGCTCGTCGGCGTCGCCGTCCTCTCCGTCTCGGTCGTGGCCTGACGCGGCCGCCGGCCGTCCACGCTTTTGCCCCCGCTCGCCCGTAGCGCCGCGAATCGGTAGTTCTCCGCCCGACGCTCAGGCGATATCGCGGCTCGTGTCGACGCTGACCGCGTCGGTGAGTTTCAGCTTCAACGGCTCTTCGAGGGCGGCTCCGCCCCGGAACTTCGGAACGATGAGCCGGTTCGCGATCTCGGTGCCGGTGACGGTGGTGCGGAGGTCGAAGACGACGTCTGCGACCTGCTCGGTGACCCGGCGGGTCCGCGGGTCCTCACCGCCCCGAAGGGCGTGAAGCACCGCGACACCGCCGGCGTCGTCGACCCGGGTTCGGACGCCGTCGAGGAAGTCGGCGTAGGCCGCCGGCCCGGCGTTCGCCTCCAGCGGCTCCACGGAGTCGACGATCAGCGCGCCGCCCTCGGGGAGGTCCTCGGTCCGCGACGCCGTCCCGTCGAGGTCGCCGCCGTCCACGGCCTCGACGGTCGTCTCCTCGTCCCCGTCGAGGCTGAGCGCCGCCTCGACCGAGCCGGGCGAGCGGACGGTCGTAAGGTAGCGGCACCGGCGGACCCGGGCGAAGTGGTCCAGAATGAGTTCGGACTGACTGTCCGGGTCCGCCTCCAACACGACGACGCTACCGCTCGGGATCCCACCGCCGAACTGCCGGTCCAGGGCCGAAATCCCAGTCGGGAGCGTCTCCATACGATCGCTGCCGCCCGTGGAGTCTTGGGTCTGTCGATGGTCGATCCCTTGGCCGCCAGTCGTCTCCGCGTCCGCCGCTCCGAGGTCGCCGGTGCCCGCGATCCTCACGCGACCTGCCACCCCGTCGCCGCCGCCGTCTCGCCGAGCCGTCGGGCGAGGTCACCGTACGCCTTCCGGACCGCCTCGTCGGCGAGCGGTGCGGCTCCGCCGTCCGGGACCCGTCCGAGAACCGGGCAGTTCAGCAGCGCTGCCACCCGCTCGGGCACGTCCGTCTCGCCGATCACGACCGCTCCGAGCGGCGGGCAGCCGAGCCGCTCGGCGAGCGCCGCCGTCTTCGCCGCGTCACGCAGCGCGGCGCGCCTGAGCGGCGTCGCGATCAGGGCGCCGTCCGACGCTCGCAGCGGCGCGGCCACGTCCGGCGACGCGCCAGCCGGACAGTCGAGTAGCACCGGTGCGCCGTCGGGCGTCGCCCCGTCGAGCGCCTCGAACGTCGCGAGCGCGTCGACGGACCGCGGCGCGTCCGGCGCCGCGAGGACCGTCGGCGCGGAACGGTCGGGGCGCACCGCATCGCCTTCGCGGACCGCATCGAGGACGGTCCGTGCCGCTGCGTCGTCGGTCCGGTGGCTCCTTTCGCCGTTCCGACGAGAGACGTGTCCGCGTCCACCGACGCTCGACGCGGCCTCGGCGACCGCCGGAGTCTCGGCCGCGAGTCGGTGGAGGTTCGGGAGGTCCCAGTCGGCGTCGGCGGCGACCACGGGCGCGCCGCGCCGCGAGAGGGCGCGCGCGAGTCCGAGGGTCGTCGTCGTCTTTCCGCTTCCGCCCTTGCCGCCGGCGACGGCTATCACGGTGGCTGTGGCTCGCTACTCGGGATAAACTGTTGGGGGCGCGGCGCGGTCAGTCCTGACAGCAGCCGCCGGCCTCGCCGCCGAAGTCGACGGCCAGCGGCTCGGAAATGGCCTCGTTGACCGTTTCGAGCGTGTCCGTGAGCTCGTCTTGCGCGTCGAGGTACTCGCTCATCACCGGCATCGCGTGGAGCTCGTCTTGCGCCTCCTGGACGCGCTGAAGCTCCTCGTTCGTCGCTTGGCCGGTCTGTCGCGCCTGCATGAACTCCGCGCGAAGCTGCTCGAACTCGTCGATTCGGCTCTGGACCTCCTCGTCTCGCTGGACGGCCGCCCTCGCCTCTTCGAACCGCTCGTACTCCGTGGTTTCGGCGATCCGCTCGCCCAGTTCTCGACCGAGGTCCTCGATGGAAACCTGTTCGACGCTCATGTTCGTTCGTCGTGGCCGAGCGGTTTGAACCTGCCGGAGCCGGGCGTCGAGGGCGTGTTTCGACCGCCGTCAGCGCCCCTGTGCCTCGACGAACTCGACGACGGCGTCGAACTCCTGTGGCCCGATGCCGTGCCCGCCCGGGAAGCTCCCGCGCTCGACGGCCGCGCCGACGGCTTCGAGGCGTTCGACGGCCGCGCTCGTTCGCGACTCGGGGATCACGCGGTCGCCGGCGCCGGCGCCGACGAAGACCGGCTTCCCCTCGATTCCGTCCGGGTCGAGGTCGGCGTGCGACTCCGGGAGGTACCCGTGGAGCGCGACGACCCACGCGTAGCGGTCGGGCTCTTCCAACAGGAGCGAGAGGCTCGTGATCGCGCCCTGACTGAAGCCGAGCAGCCCGATCTGGTCGGCGTCGAGCCCGTAGGCGTCGACCGCGGCCTCGACGCTCTCGACGATCAGGTCGAGGCTCCGGCGGAAGTCGGCCGCGTCGGGCTGGCTCGATTCGAGCCCGCCGGCCGAGAGGTCCAGCTCGTACCACGTGTACCCGCCCTGAAGCGGATCCGGCGCGCGGAGGCTGACGACGTGGTGTCCCTCCGGCAGCTCGGCCGCGACCGGCAGCAGGTCTTCCTCGTCCGCGCCGCGGCCGTGAAGGACGAAGACGGCGGGCGCTGACTCGCCGTCTGGGCTGTCGTCGGGCGCGACGTGGACGTGCTCGAGCGGAATGTCGGTCATTGGATCCCGGTTGGCGGGGACGGCCGTTAGGTCCGTCGGCCGCGGCAGGCACACGAGTACGCTCGGCGAGAGCGCACACCGGTCGACGCCGTCGACCCGGAATTAGTAACTGGGACCGGTTACACCATCCGTCGCCGAACGCGCCGTTTAACCGTCCTGCCGCACAAATCGTCCGATATGAGCGGCTCCACGGAGGGCGACCTCACGAAGACGGGGATGGCCCTGAAACACGACCGCGAGTGGGACTACGAGCTCGATCGGATACTCGAGGCCATCGAAGAGCGCGACGCTTCGAAGGTCGGCCTCCAGTTCCCGGAGGGGCTGAAACGCCGCGGTCCGAAGGTCGCCGACGACCTCCGCGAGGTCGCGCCCGACGACGTCACGTTCATGCTGTCGGGGCAGCCGTGTTACGGCGCCTGCGACCTCGACACGTACCTGATGCGGCGGACGGACGTGTTCGTCCACTTCGGCCACACGCCGATGAAGGAGTCCGACAGCATCGTCTACGTCCCCCTGTTCTCGAACGTCGACCCGTTCCCGATCATGGAGGACGCGCTGGCGGAGGAGCTGACGCCGCCGGAGGAGGACCCCGACGTGGGGCTCGTCACGACGGCCCAGCACATGAACCGCTTCGAGGAGATGACCGACTGGCTCGAGGAGCGCGGCTACGAGGTCCACACCCGGCGGGGCGACGACCGGCTCACCAAGGAGGGGCAGGTGCTCGGCTGTAACTACGCCTCGGCGGACATCCCCGCCGACCAGGTCCTGTACGTCGGCGGCGGGAAGTTCCACCCGGTCGGGCTCGCGATGGAGCACCCCGAGAAGCGCGTCGTCATCGCCGACCCGGTCAACAACGCGGTGTCCGTCGCCGAACACGACCAGTTCCTCAAGCAGCGCTACGCCTCGGTCCACAAGGCGATGGACGCCGAGAAGTGGGGCGTCATCTTCTGTACGAAGATCGGACAGGGGCGCTGGGAGAAGGCCCAAGAGATCGTCGACAACAACGAGAACGCCTACCTGATCACGATGGACGAGGTGACGCCCGACCGCCTGCGGAACTTCGACATGGACGCGTTCGTCAACACGGGCTGCCCGCGGATCACGACCGACGACGGGCCGCGCTTCCACAAGCCCATGCTGACGCCGGGCGAGTACGAGGCCGCCATCGGCGAGAAACCGCTCGACTCGATCGAGTTCGACACCTTCCACGACACCTGGTAGTCCGCCGCGAAGGAGACGGAGTACTCGTTTTCACCGGTCCGTTTCGCGTCCCGTCCGAGGTCGCCGTCGCGCCCCGTCCCGCGGGTGCTAGAAGACGGCGTCGACGGACGCGGTGTCGGCGCGAGCGACCGAATCACTTTATGATCCGTTCGCGACCGCGTTCTCGACGAACTCGACCGCCGCCGCGGGCGTGTCGACGGCCTCGACGCCGTCGACCTCGTGCGTGTCGAGTCCCGCCACCGCGCGTCCCTGCGCCAGCGCGAGCCCGATCTCAGAGAGCGTCCCGCTGCCCCCGTCGACGGCGACCGCGGCGTCGCCGTTCATCACGACGAGCGCGTTGCGCGCGTGACCCAGCCCGGTCGCGATCGGCGTCGTGACGTGCGGGTTCGCGTCCGCGAGCCGGTCGGTCGGGAGGATGCCGATCGTCTCGCCGCCCGCGTCGCGAGCGCCGCGACAGACCGCCTCCATGACGCCGCCGAGACCACCGCAGACGACGACGTGTCCGCGCTCCGCGAGCCGCCCGCCGAGCGCTTCGGCGACCCGCGCCGTCTCCGGACCGATCGAACTCCCGCCGATGACACTCACTCGCATGAGCCGACCACGCCCCGCCGGGTGGTAAAGGCGACTGCTGGCCCCCTCATCGGCGCCAGCGCGGGTTCGCGGCGATTCTCGTCGCCGAGAAGGCCACTGAAACGCTTATCCCTGCCGGCCGTGAATGGGGGCTATGACGTACGATACCGTCGTGTTCGACAACGACGGTGTCCTCGTGGGCCGCACGCGCTTCGACGTGCTCCGGGATGCGACCCGGAACGCGTTCGAGGAGTGCGGCGTCGAGGAGCCCGATCCGGACGACGTAGAGCGAATGACCATCGGCGCCACCCCCGGCAGCGTCGGCACCGTCTGTCAGACGTACGACCTCGATCCGGGGTCGTTCTGGCGCACGCGTGACGACGTGGTGTCGCGGGCCCAACAACAGGAGGCCCGCGAGGGGCGCAAGACCCCGTACGACGACCTCGACGAGCTACAGGACCTCGACGTCGAGATGGGGATCGTCTCGTCGAACCAGCAGGCGACCGTCGACTTCCTCGTCGATCACTTCGACGGCTTCGAGCGGATGGGCGCCGCGTACGGCCGCGAGCCGACGATCCACTCGCTTCAGCTACGCAAGCCGAACCCGCACTACATCGAGCAGGCGCTCGGCGACCTCGACGCGGGCAACGCCCTGTTCGTCGGGGACAACGAGTCCGACGTTCGCGCGGCCGAGAACGCCGGCATCGACTCGGCGTTCATCCGCCGCCCCCACCGCCGAGACTGGGAGCTGAACGTCTGGCCGACCTGGGAGATCGACGACCTGGCCGACCTCCACGACATCGTGGAGTGACCGGGGCGGGGCGGTCCGCGTGGCGCAGCCGCGGTCGCGGAGCCGCGCGACCTCGCAGACGCGTCTGTCGCCCGCCGATGAAGCGTTTAAATCGGATGGCGCGTAACTCGCGTCCGTGACCGATTCGCCCCCGTGGGCCGACTTCTTCGGCCACCCCGAACCCTACCCTGAACAGGCGGACGGCATCGACGCCGCCGTCGACGCCGCCGCGGACGGCGGCTTCCTCGCGCTGGAGGGCGCCTGCGGGACGGGGAAGACGATGCTCGCGCTCACCGCCGGGCTCGACCGCGTCCGCGACCCCGGCTCCGACTTCGAGCGCATTTTCGTCCTCACGAGCGTCAAACAGCAACTGCGCCAGTTCGAGACGGATCTCCGGACGATAAACGAGAACCTCCCGAGCGACTACGACCCCGTCTCGGGACTCACGCTGGTCGGCAAGGCGGACGTCTGTCCGTACGCCCGGGAGAACCGCGGCGGCATCGACCGCGAGAACGTGTACGAGCGCTGCGAGGGGCTCCGCGAGCGCACCCGGAACCTCGTCGGCGACGGCGGCGCGACGACGACGTCGAACCTCGTGAGCGAGGCGCGGAGCCGGCAGGTCGGCCTGCTGGACTCCGGCTCCGCCGCGAGCGGCGCGTCCGGTCCGAGCGAAGCGTCCGGTCCGAGCGAAGCGTCCGACGGGAGCGGTGCGCCCGACGCGGACTACCTCTCCGTCGACGGCGAGCCGACGCCGTACCGCCCCGACACCGAGGAGTACGACGGGACCGAGTTCTGCCCCTTTTACGCCGGGTTCCTCGATGACCTCCCCGACGACGGCGACCCGGCCGAGGCGGTCCCGTTCGACGTGACCGAACTCGGCCACGTCGACGCCGACGAACTCGTCCGGCTCGCGGCCGGTCACGGTTCGTGTCCCCACTCGGTCATGGGCGCGCTCGTGCCCGAGGTCGAGGTCGTCATCGGCAACTACTATCACGCCTTCGACCCGGTGACGACCGGGACGTTCACCGGCGCGCTCCTCGACGACTCGACGTTCGTCGTCTGCGACGAGGCGCACATGCTGGAGCCGCGCGTGCGCGACCTCGTGAGCGACGCGGTCGCGGACGCGAGCCTGCGCGACGCGGAGAACGAGCTCACTCGCGTCGTCCAGCCGCTGTCGTTCGAGAGCGCGGGCGCGGAGTCGGACGACGCCGCACTCGTCCGCGGCGAGCTGGACGACGCCGACGTGACCGTCGAGGAGATAGAGGCCGTCCGGGCGTTCTACGCGGACCTCCGCGGCGAACTCGACCGGCGCGTGACCGCGTACCTCGACCGCGAGCGGCCGGACTGGCGGGCGTCGATGCGCGACCTCGACGACGGCGAGATACCGCTCCGCGACCCCGAGGAACCGGGCGAAGACGAGATCACGGCGTGGGCGGACCGCGGGGGACACGACGAGCGCGTCTGGGCGCGCGCAGAGCAGGTGGGTGCGGTCGTCAAGCGCGTCCTCGACTCGCTCGAAGACGAGGACAAACAGCGGGCCGCGCCCGGCGTCGGTCGCACCCTCAACGCGTGGTACCGCGAGGGCCACACCGACTTCTTCCGCGCGATCGAACTCGAACGCACGTTCGACGAGGCCGAGCCGCCGGACTCGTGGCGACGCGCGTACAACGCGCGGCTCGCGCTCCACAACTGCCTGCCGAGCGAGCCGATCGGCGACCGGCTGGCGTCGTTCGGCGGCGGCGTCCTCATGAGCGCGACGCTGGAGCCGATGGACCTGTTCCGCGAGGTCACCGGGCTCGACCACTTGGAGGAGCGCGGCCGCCCGGTCGTCGAGCGGACCTACGGGCTCTCCTTCCCCGAAGAGAACCGTACGAGCCTCGCGGTCGACGCGCCGAAGTTCACCCACCAGAACCGAGGCGCCCCCGGCGAGGAGAACCCGACCCGGCTCGCGCACGTCGACGCGACGGCCGCCGTCGCGCGCCGCGGGGGGAACGTGCTGGTCGGCACCCCGAACTACGCGGAGGCGACGTGGATGGCCGAGGCGCTCGCCGACCGGCTCGAGAAGCCGGTCCTCTTAGACGAGTCCTCCGGCGACCGCGAGACGGAGTCGCTGAAGGACGACTTCTTCGCCGGCGAGGGCAAGGTGCTGGTGACGAGTCTCCGCGGGACGCTCACCGAGGGTGTCGACTACCGCGGTGACCGGCTCGCCGCCGCCGTCGTCTGCGGCGTCCCGATAATCAACACCGCCCAACCGCGGACGCGGGCGGTGATCGCCGCCTACGACCGCCGGTTCGAGTCCGGCTTCGAGACGGCGCTCACCGTTCCCGCCGTCCGGAAGGCCCGACAGGCGGTCGGGCGCGTCATCCGCGGCCCCGACGAGCGCGGCGTCCGCGTGCTGCTCGACGCCCGGTACGCTCGCGACTCGTGGAACGGGGTCCGAGAGTACCTCCCTGACCACGAGCGCGAGGAGTTCCAGCCGGTGAGTCCGGACATGGTGGAGGTCGCGCTCGACCGGTTCGAATCGCGGCTCCCGGGCGCGAGCGAGTGACGAGCGGACTCGACCGCCGGTACGGCTTGATTACCCGTCCGTAGGTGGCTCGTAACTATGCCATCGAAAGCGGTGAATGAGGTATGAGCACATCCGCCCCGAGCGAGCTACACCACCTCGTCTGTCGTGAGTGCGCCTTCGAATGCCTGCTGGACGCCGCCAGCGACGCGGACGCGCTCAGACGCGACCACGCCGTTGAAACCGGTCATAAGGTAGTCACCAGCCGGGTCGCGTAGCGGGCGGGCAGCGGCGGCCGCGCTTCAGACGACGTTCGAATCGATGTCCCGCGGGAAGTTGGTGAGCTGCTCCGTTCCCGATTCGGTGATCGCCACCGTGTCGGAGTGGCGGTAGCCGTACTCGTCGGTGTAGAGTCCGGGCTCGATGGTGTACACGTGCCCGGGTCGCATCACGGCGTCGTCGCCGTCGTACCGGTCGTCCCAGCCGCGGTCGATGTACGGCGGCTCGTGGCCGCCAAGCCCGATGTTGTGGCCGACGTGGTGTTGCGCCAGCCTCGTCACGCCCTGCTCGTCGAAGTAGTCCCACACGACTTGGTCGACTTCGGCCACGGGGACGCCCGGGCCGAGCGCGTCGATGGCGAGCGTCTGCGCCTCCAGCATGAGTTCGAAGTAGTGTTCCTGTTCGTCGGAGTAGTCGCCGACGAACATCGTCCGTTCGAGCTCCGAGCGGTAGCCGTCGACGTTCGCGGTCGCGCCCGTGACGAGCACGTCGCCCTCGGAGAGCCGCTCGTTCGGGGTGTGACCGTGCGGGAGCGCGGTCTCCTCTCCCGAGATGTAGCCGGCGTGGACCGGGCCGTCGCCGCGGACGCGGACGCTGTAGTCGTCACCGAGCGTGTCGAGCATGGCGCGGGACGCGTCGGTCGACGCGCGCTGCGAGACGGTCGCGGGGTGCGCGCCCGGCTCGGAGTAGTCGGCGAGGTAGCGGTGCCCGAGGTTCGCCCACTTCGCCGACTCGCGGATCAGGTCGACCTCGCCGTCGGACTTCGCCCAGCGCATCCGGTCGACCCACGACTGCGACTCGACGTCGACCGAGTCGGAGAACGCGGGCCCTTCGTACCCCATCACGCCCAGCGGTCCGTCCGCGTCGGCGGCGACGGCGTCGACGCCGAGGCCGTTCAGCATCTCGACGGCGACCTCGACGGGGGCGCCGCCGGGGTAGTCGAAGTAGTCGTGGACGGCGTCGATCCGCGGGTTCGGCGAGACGCGCTCGACCTCCAGCCGCGGGACGGTTATCTCCACCCGGTCGTCGGTGACCGCGAGGACGACCGGGCGCTCCGTCTGGATGTGATGGAAGCCGGTGAGGTACTCGATCGCCGTCGCGCCGACCCACGTCGCGGCGTCGGCGTCCGTCTCGGCGAGCCGGTCTCGGACCGCGGCGAGCCGGTCCTCGAAGGCCGACTCGGGGAGTCGCGTGGCCATGGATGACGATACGCGAACGGCCGCATAAACGGTCGGGTAGCGGAACGCCGGTCACCGGGGCCCGGCGGTCGTCGTCGCGAAACGAACGGCGCGACGGCGGCGTCCGCTCAGTTCTCTCGGCGGGCGAACGCGAGGTTGCCGGAGACGTTCTTGATGTAGGCGGTCACGGTCTCGCCCTCCTGTGCGCCGGGGACGAAGATGGTGTACTCGCCGCGCTCGGCGACGCCGTCGCCCTTGCGGCCGGTGCCGACGATCTCGAGTTCGTACGTGTTCCCGGACTCGACGGCGTCCTCCTGTCGCTGAGTGTTGGAGGTGTTCTGTTTCGCGACCGGCCGGAACGCGCCGCAGGCCTCACAGCGGAGCATCGGGGTCCGGTTTTCGGTCTCCAGTCGGGTGTCGGGGAGGCCACACTCCGAACAGGTGACGAACGACTCGATGTACGAGTCGATCGCGGCCTGGAAGTCGCGCTCGCGGAAGTTCCCGCTGTAGCGGGCGCGCCCGTCCTCGTACTGTCCGGCCGTGCCGAGCTCCTGTTGGATCTTCGAGTGGACGTGTTCGGGGTCGCGGCTCAACGCGTCGGCGATCCCGGAGAGGTTCGTCAGGCGGGTGAACGCCCCGTCCTTCTGCCATTCGGGGTCGGGCACTGACAGTCGCTCGTCGGAACCGCCCAGATCCGGTACCTCCTCCATCGCGCGGTCGAGGCTCGATTCGTAATCCATACGAGGAGGAACGACAGGCCGACGGAAATCGCTTCCGGGTTTCGGAGAGCGGCTTCGTCCGCCCTCGTCGCCCGCGCTCACAGGGCCGCCCAGAGCAGTCCTGCGGCGAAGAAACAGGCGAAGAGGTACGCGAGGGCGACGAGGACGTTCCGCTTGGGAGCGTTCGCGGCCGCCCCGGGAACGCGCCTCGCGAGTGAGCCGAGCGGGACCGGACGACTCGCGGAGGTGTGACTCGCGTCGTCGTCCGTGTTTTCGTCGATCACGATCATGTAGTCCCGCCCGCGACGCTTAGTTATATTCGGATGTACGTCGGCCTAAGCCGGTATTACCGACTCTTACGCGTTTGTCTCGAACGGCTCGTTTCGCACTCTGTCCTCGAACGAGAGCGAGTATGTCGGCCGTCCTGTCGGACGGACGATTACGATCGGCTTACGGGAAATCCGTCTGGCGTTTCTGGGGTCGGAATCCTCGCTTACCGTTTCGTACGCTGACCCGGACGAGAAACAGCCTCGGACTGGTGGCGCAACAGGCTGCTCAGACTAGTAACGGTCCCTTCCCTCGTGTTTCGTGAGTGCTCGGGGCCGACGCGGTGGATCGACGGTTCGGATATCGATCCGCGTGTCGCCCCCGCGCACCAGACAGGTGACAACACTATGCAACGACGCAAGATATTGGCCGGACTTGGATCGCTCGCCGCCGGTGGGGCGGCTGCACTAGGAAGTGGTGCGTTTAGCAGCGTTACTGCTTCGCGTAGTGTCGCAGTTACTGTTACGGGAGACGCACAAGCATATCTTAGCTTGGAATCGCAGGACACACGTGCCTCTCAGGCTAGCAATGGAGAATTAGAACTTGATTTTTCAAGTTCAAATAATGGATCTTCCGGATTAAATCCTAATGCAAGGACGGCATTCTTGAATGTTTTCTCTATAGAAAATCAGGGTGATGATGATGTTGTTATTGGTATTGTCAAATCAGATTCTGCGTATGAAGATCCAAGTAGCGCTCCAAATCTAATTGCTGATATAAACGGGATCGACACCGCGTATATTTATAATGAACCAGAAACCGGGCCCGGAACCGGAGGGTCGGGACTTTCAGCGTCTGGTGGAGGAACTGGTGTCATTAATATTGACTCTGGAGGAAGACCAATTCTTAAATCACGAGGGAATGTCTTTGATGCAATTCGTCTGAGCCCAGGTGAAGGTATATACGTTGACTTTACATTTATCACTAATAATCAGTTGGGTAATTTCTCTGCTCAGATGCCTATTGTTGCTGTTCAACCCGGTTCTAGTCGAGATGAAACCACATAAGTACTAATACTCCGATTTACAATTTATCGGTATTTGACTATATTTTCTAACCGAGAAATTCCTATTCAGAATGTTCATTTAAAACCAAATCTGATAATTAAATATGTTGATAACTCTGTGGCAGTCGTAAAGCACAATCTGATATATTCCAATCGGATTATGATTACCAATCTCTCACGCCTCTTTGCCAGAATTTCGACACTGCTCAATTAGATCTATAGGAAGATTGAATAATTCATGTGTTATTATATTTATTTCTATCGTATTAGTAATATATTACGCTGATCCAGTCGGCCGCCGAGTCCTGTGAAATATCACTAAGCATCGATTCAAGCTGGTGTGGTGGTTTGCCTTCTATCCCGGCCAATAATGCACGAGCCGTGTACTTGGATCCACAATTAAGAGTGACTAATTCTGACCATCTTCAGCGGGATTACACCTCAATTTCGGACTTGTACTCCGCAGTCGGCAGCCTCATCCGAACCCATACGGAATCCAATATCTCCGACAACGTGATGTTCTCCATCGGTCCCGTCTCGGGCAATAGATTGTCGCAGAGAATCAGCTCGTTCTCCCGCATGATCGACCGGTTATTATCAGATACCTACCGGTACGAGGTCGTCGATGGCAACCTCCTTCTCACAGTTGTCGTCGGGATAGCCGAAGGAAACCCCTTGAGGGGTCACGTGTCGAGAACCGCCTCGACGAGGCGCATGTACCACCGGAAGATAAAGAGTTTGCCCTTATCGCCGGAGACGAAACGAATACATCTATTTCGGCCACGTGCGACGGGCAGTCCTGACCCTCGTGTTCAGATAAGCTGATTCCATGCGAAAGCGAACGATCTCAGCCACTCGTCAGCAGTTTCTGCTTGAGCGTTGCTGAAACAATTTGAGAAACAGATAGTTCTACGCTTTACCTCACGAAAGACACGTTCGACACTATTCCGATTTCCATGTCGTTCGTATCTGAAATCCAGATCGTGTTTGCGACAAGCTCGCTGAAGTGAAGATGCGCCATCAACGAGAAAAACTGCGTCATCTACGTCGTGTTTTTCACAGAGTTCAGCAAAAGATAGATCTGCAAAAGCATTATTTCTCGTGGATTCAAGCTTTGTGTGTAGTAGATCGTTCGACTTTGGATCGACGGCAGCGTACAGCCAATACTGTTCACCGTCAAGCTGAATCACAATCTCATCAACCGCAACGTGATTAGGGCTCCGACTGTTTCTGGCTGTAAATCGGCTTTATCACCCCAGTTATGAACGGTAGATCGAACCCGATCAACACCGAATATCTCAAGAAACGAAACAGTATTCGAAAGCGATAATCCAGCAAGATGAAGCTGAATACTGAGCTTCATCAACAGCTTCGGTGTTGCTTCTCGCTCCACAAACTCTAAGTTGATCTCGTCTAAACAGCCGCTGAGGCGGTCGTTTTTGGGCATGAACCACTTTGAAAACGCACCGCCTCACCTTTCAATTCTTATCTGAACACCACCGGCGCAGGCGGCCTCATATATATGAGTGTTCGTATAATTTGGCTTGAACACATCAGATGTTTATTCCGGCGAGTAATACCACATATGTTCTAATATCCGGAATAACCTGTTGCGGCCTTATCCCGCAAGCCCAAGTTGTCAAGATATAAGCTAAAGCTATCTCAAACAAATTTCAGCTTATTAATTAAACGGGTGACATAACAATATACACCCAGTATAGACACCCTCCTGAATAGGACGACTCGGTACAATCGATGCGACGACGAGACGGTTTGTCGCCGACGAATCCTACCGGTCGAAACAGCGATCTGGATCAGTGACGGAGGGGAGGGGGAGACGACGTGAGTCAGGAGAGACGGAGCCAACAACCGGACGACCCCGATACGACACCTGATCGGGACACGACGAGTGGAACAGCGCAGGGAACCGAACTCGACCGCGACGATATCTTCGACGTACTGAGCAACGGGCGGCGGCGATACGCGATCGAGTATCTCAAAGGCCACGACGAGGGGGAGACGATCGAGCTCTCCGACCTCGTGGACTACATCGCCGCCCGCGAGAACGACACCACAGTCGGGCAGGTGGACTACAAGCAGCGGAAGCGGGTGTACTCCTCGCTGCGCCAGACGCACCTCCCGAAGCTGAGCGACTGCGGACTGATCGAGTACGACCGAGACCGAGGCACGATCGGGCTCGCCGAGGGAGTCAGAGAGGTCCAGATGCACTTGGAGTACGTCCCGGCGAACGACATCCCGTGGTGTTATCACTACCTCGGACTGGCGGCCGTTCTGGGGGGCGTCGTCGGCCTCGTGTGGTTCGGCGTGTACCCGTTCAGTGACCTGACGACCGTCGGATTCGGGACGGTCCTCGTCTCGGCGTTCGGCATCTCGGCCGTGGTCCACACG
Organism: Halorubrum ejinorense; assembly: GCF_055389685.1. Classification (NCBI taxonomy): domain Archaea; kingdom Methanobacteriati; phylum Methanobacteriota; class Halobacteria; order Halobacteriales; family Haloferacaceae; genus Halorubrum; species Halorubrum ejinorense. The sequence goes on along the minus strand of NZ_AP043777.1, from coordinate 2,572,519 downwards.
GTTCACACGAAGCGGAACGAGCTGGGATCGGACTTGGAGGTCGAACGATGAGCCGGCGGCCGAGCAGCCGCCGTTCGACGTCATGACCGGCGTTCTCCGAGCGCTCGCTACCGGGCTGCTCGCGGGCGGGCTAGTGCTCGCCCTCGCCGGCACCGCCGGGTTCTCCTCGGCGACGACGGACCGCGAACTGACGGTCGCGACCGCTCCCGACGAGCGCGCGTACGTCGGCTACGACTCGCCCGACGAGATCGTGATCGACGCCGGCGGCGACGCGACTAACGGAAGCGTAGCAAACGAGAGCGAGACCGTGACGCTCGTCACCTTGACGAATCGGTTCGGCGTCGACATCGACGTCACCGGTATCGAGATCGATCGGAAGCCAGACGGTCTCAACGTCACCGTCCGGACCTTACCGTCGGGCATCTCACCGGGCGAATCGAGATCCGAAGCGATCGTGGCAGAAGCCGGGTGCGAGGACGCCTTCGAGGCCGAGCAGTTGTCCGTGACGGTCGAGGTCCGGGGGAACGACGTCGAGGCGGTCGTCTTCGGCGGCACGGGGAATCGAACGATCTCGGTCACCTGTCGGGCGGGGTCCTGAAACCCCGTCCGGGCCATACCGCCCGGCTCCGGATCGCTTTCGCCGTGCTCGTCGTCTCGGACTGACTCTTTAAGCCGAGAGTACATCGCGGCCGACGACGACGGCGGTGTCGGAGAGAAGTAGCGGGAGGTAGATTTGAACTACCGATCTCCGGGTTATGAGCCCGGCGGAATCTCCTGGCTATCCCATCCCGCTATCGTAGCACAATTGCGTGCGACTGTTAAGGGTTCTGATCCCGACGCCGGTATGCGATTCGTCCACGCGTTCGCGACGGTCGGCCACCCGCGCCGGGGCACGAATCCTCCGGACCTCCGCTTCACGGCCGCTTCGTTCACGAGCGTCCGCGTTCCCGAGCGCGTCAGCCGGTCACTCCTCGCCCGCGTCGTCGGACCCGTTCGCTTCCCGCGCCGCCACGGCCTTGGTACGGATCCGCAGCGCGAGGAGGGAGATGGCGCCGAAGCCCACGGGGACGGCGACGTCGGCCGGGTCTCCCGAGAGCGCGCGCCCCGCGGTCAACCCCGCCATCAGCGCGAACATGAACGCCACGAGTCCCGCGATCGGGACCACGTACCCCTCGGTGACCGCCGACCCGCCGGACTCGTCGCTCATCCTCTCACGATCGACGGGCGACGGTAAAAGGGTCCCGCGCCTGCCCGGTCCCTTGCGCCGGCCGCAAACGATTTCACACATCATCGATAGTGATAGACGATGCACAAGCCGCTGCTGACGACGGACTTCTTGGACCGGGCGCGTCGACACTACGGCGACGAGGAAGCCGTCCTCGCGGTCGACGGGACGCGATACACCTACGCGGAACTCGGCGAACGCGCCGATCGATTCTCGGCCGCGCTCCAGGAACGCGGTATCGAGAAGGGCGACCGCGTCGCGGTGTTGGACCCGAACACCCACTACCACTTGGAGGCCGCCTACGGCGCCATGCAGGTCGGGGCGATCCACACGCCGCTGAACTACCGGCTCACGCCGGACGACTTCGCGTACATGCTCTCGGACGCCGGCGTCGACGCCATTTACGCCGACGCCGAGTACGCCGCGAACGTCGAGGCGGTCCGCGACGAGGTGCCGACCGAGACGTTCCTCACGAACGACGCCGACGCCGTCGACGGCGACTGGGAGTCGTTCGACGCGGCGCTCGACGACGCCGACCCGGACGCGTACGAGCGTCCGGAGATGGACGAAGACGAGGTGATAACGATCAACTACACCTCTGGGACGACGGGCGACCCGAAAGGCGTCTGTCGCACGCACCGCGCCGAGACGCTCCACGCGTACCTCATCGCGATCCATCAGGAGATCACCGACGACGACGTGTACCTCTGGACGCTCCCGATGTTCCACGTCAACGGCTGGGGACACATCTACGCGATCACGGGCATGGGCGCCCGCCACGTCTGTACCCGCGGCGTCGACGTCGAGAGCGTCTTCGACCGGGTCCGGACCGAGGACGTCTCGTACTTCTGTGCGGCGCCGACCGTGCTCAACATGCTCGGCGACCACTACGCCGACCGCGGCGGCGCGACGACCGGCGCCAACGACGTGCGGGTCGCCACCGCGGGCGCCGCCCCGCCGGAAGCGACGATCCGGACCGTCGAGGAGGAGTTCGGCTGGGACCTCAAACACGTGTACGGCGCGACCGAGACGGGGCCGCTCGTGACGACCTCTGACGCGAAGCGCTACTACGAGGACGACGCCGCCGACCGGTTCTCGGTCAAGAAGACGCAGGGGATCGGCTACCTCGGCACCAACGTGCGCGTCGTCGACGAGAACGGCGAGGACGTGGCCCGCGACGGCGAGACGATCGGCGAGATCGTCGTCCGCGGCAACCAGGTGATGGACCGCTACTGGAACAAGCCCGAGGCCACCGAGGCCGCCTTCTCGGAGCGGCTGGAGGGGTACTACCACATGGGCGATCTGGCCGTCGTCGACGAGAACGGCTTCGTCTCGATCCAGGACCGCAAGAAGGACATCATCATCTCCGGCGGGGAGAACATCTCCTCGATCGAACTGGAGGACACCCTCTTCGAACACGACGTGGTCTCCGACGTCGCCGTCATCCCCGCGCCCGACGAGCGGTGGGGCGAGACCCCGAAGGCGTTCGTCGTCCCGGAGAGCGGCGACCCCGACGACGCGGGCGCGACGCCCGAGGATCTCAGGTCGTTCGTCCGCGACCGCGTCGCCGACTACAAGACCCCCGGCGAGGTGGAGTTCGTCGAGGAGCTGCCGACGACCGCGACCGGCAAGATCCAGAAGTACGAACTGCGAGAACGCGAGTGGGAGGAGGAAGACCGGATGGTCGGCGAGGGGTAACCGGAGCCGACCGCGCGGTGAGCCGTATCGAGCCGCCGAGGCGGCCGCTCAGTTCTCGCCGGTGTCCGCGCTGTCGTCCCCGTCGTTCGCCGTCTCGTCGCCCCCTGATTCACCGTTTTCGACGCCGTTGCCGTCGGCCTCCTCACCGTCGGTCTCCTCACCGTCGGTCTCGCCGGCGTCTCCCCCGTCTCCGCCGGGACCGTTCGCGTCACCGCGAGAGCCGCTCAGCCGATCGGTGTCGATGTTCACGCCGGGCGGCGTCACGACGAGGAAGCCGCGGAAGTGCATCAGGTCGCCGTCCATGTCCTTCACGTCGCGCGCGAAGCCCGCGGCGAGCTCGTTGAGGTCGCCGTCGATCGACAAGACGAGCGTGTTGCCGTAGTCGACGCTACGGACCCACTCCTCCGGGTCGGTCGTGCCGTCCAAGACGCCGAGGACGACGTCGCCGGCGCCAGCGAACGCCTCGTCCATCCGGCCCTCGGCGTCCCGCAGGTCGAGGTCCCAGTCGCTCATACGTGGGGGTCGACAGGCGACGGCAAAAGCGTTCGGGAGCCGGGCGACCGCCGTGCGAGGATATCGCTGCCCTCGACGGGTGCCCGCGCGGCAGTCACGGTGTGGTTAAGTGCGTTCCCGACCGATCGAGACTATGGAACGCACGCGGCGGTCACTGCTCGCGGCTGGTGCGACGATCGGCGTCGTCGGCGCCGCCGGCTGTCTCGGCGGTGGTGACGGCGGTGACGGTGGTGGCGGCGTTGACGGTGGTAGCGACGGCGGCGACGGCGGTGACGCCGAAACCGATCTCAGCCTCGATACGGGATCGTACGACTGTTCACTCTCCGATCCGGCCGATCCCGACCTCGACTACCGGCCGACGCTCGGGGATCCCGACGCCGACGTGACCGTACAGGTGTTCGAGGACTTCACCTGCGGCCACTGCGCGAGCTACACCCTCAACCACTTCCCGACGATCCGCGAGGAGTACGTCGACACCGGCGATGTCCACTACCAGCACTGGGACTTCCCGATCCCGGTCAACGAGACGTGGGCGGTCCCGGTGGCCAGCGCGGCCCGCGGCGTGGGCGCTCGAAACGGCGACGAGGCCTTCTTCGAGTTCGCCGGCGCGGCCTACGAGTCGCAGGGGAACTACAGCGGCGAGGCGCTCGGCGCGGCGGCCGAAGCGGCGGGCGTCGACCCCTGCGCGGCGATGACCGACGCGAAGTTCGCGACGTACGAGGAGGCCACCCAGAGCGACCGCTCCGAGGGCAGGTCGATGGGGGTCTCGGGAACTCCGGCCGTCTTCGTGAACGGGAACGTGGTCCAGGGGGGGTACGGGTCCGAGACGATCGCGGAAGCGATCGAGTCCGAGCTCTGAACGCGGGCCGGCTTTCGAGTGCGTCCGAGTCGGCGTCGGAAACGCACGCCTCGGAGCGTCGATCTTTTGCCCGTTCGCCGCCTTTTATAAGCCGATGAGCGACGACCGGCACGCCGACCCGTCCGCCGACGGAGCCGCGGCCGACGCCGCGGACCGCCGGCGACTCGGCGCGGTCGTCCTCGCGGTGCTGATCTCGCAGGTCCTCCTCTACCCGGGCGTGCCGGACCTCGTCGTCGCGCTCGGCGCGCCCGCCGGCATCGACGCCGGGATGTGGTTTCTCGTCGCCGAGTTCGGCGCGTTCGTGACGTTCGCCGTCGTCTGGGGCGCGCTCTCGGACGCGCTCGGAGAGCGGGTCCCCCTGATCGTCGTGGGCGCGTTCGGCGGCGCGGCCTCGTACGTCGCGCTCGCCTCGCTGCCCGGGCTCGGGCTCGGCTTCGAGGCCGCGCTCCTCGTCCGAGCGGTCGGCGGCGCGCTCACCATCGCCGCGTTCTCGCTGTCGATCACGCTGCTGATGGACCTGCGCGGCGGCAACGGCCGGAACATGGGCGCCGCCGGGCTCGCGATCGGGCTCGGCGCGGCGGTCGGGTCGGTCGTCGGCGGGTTTCTCGCCGATCTGGGTCCGCTGTACCCGGTGTACGCCGGCGCGGTCGTGCTGGCCGCGGCGGGGCTGCTCGCCGCGACCGTCGACGACCGGCGGCCCGCGTCGGCCGACGCGACGAGCGCCAGCGGCGCCGCGGAGACGGCAGGCTTCCGCGACGTGCTCGCCCGCGTGCGGACGACCCCCGGCCTCCTCGTTCCGCTCGCGTTCGGCTTCGTCGACCGCCTCACGGCCGGCTTCTTCGCCTTGGTCGGCGTGTACTACTTCCAGGACCCGGCGACGTTCGGCCTGTCGGCGGCCGGCGCGGGCGCGACGCTCGCGCTCTTTTTCGTCCCCTTCGCGCTGCTTCAGTCGCCGTTCGGCGCGCTCTCGGACCGGATCGGGCGCTTCCTCCCCGTGGTGGCCGGGTCGCTCGCGTACGGCGTCGTCACCGTCGGCGTCGGTGTGGCGCCCGTCTATCCGATCGCCGCGGGGCTGATGGTGCTCGTCGGGGTCTGCGGCGCGCTGATGGCCCCGGCCACGATGGCGCTCGTCACCGACCTCGTCGCCCCCGAGGTCCGGGGCGCGGCGATGGGCCTGTTCAACGTGTTCGGCTCGCTCGGCTTCCTGACCGGTTTCCTCATCGGCGGGAGCGCGACCGACGCGTTCGGCTACACGCCGGCGTTCCTCGCCGTCGGGGGGCTGGAGTTCGGGATCGCGCTCGCGCTGCTCCCGGCGGTCCGGTCTCTCTCTCCCGGCCCCGGCGTCCTCGGCCGACTCGGCGCGGAGAGCTGAGCGCGCCGCGCGTGCGATCCCGTCGCCGTTCCCGTCCGCGCCGAGGCGAGTCCTTTTACCGGGCGCGTCACCTGCGTTCGCGTAACCGATGGACCTCCTCGTCGTCGGCGCCGGTGAGATCGGGCGCTGGGTCGCCGACACCGTCTCGGCCGACGCCGCGCCCGCCGACGTGAGCGTCGCGTTCGCCGACCGCGACACGGCCGTCGCGGCCGACGCCGCCGACGGACGCGACGCGCGAACGGTTGCCGCCGACGGGGACACCGTCCACGACGTCGTCTGTCTCGCGGTGCCGATGTCGGCGGTCCCGGCCGCGGTCGAGGCGTACGCGCCCCGCGCGGAGCGGGCGATCGTCGACGTCTCCGGCGAGATGACCGACGCGATCGACGCGATGGGAGCACACGCCCCCGGGCTCGAACGCGCGAGCTACCACCCGCTGTTCGCGCCGCCGCGCGTTCCGGGGAACGTCGCGGTCGTCGTCGACGCCGGCGGCCCCGCGGTCGAGGCGATCACCGAGTCGATCGAGGCCGGCGGCAACGAGGTCTTCGAGACGACCGCGACCGAACACGACGAGGCGATGGAGACGGTTCAGGCGGGGGCACACGCCGCGGTGCTGGCGTGGCGACTCGCCGGGAGCGAGGTCCGCGAGGAGTTCCACACGCCCGTGTCGGCCGCGCTCGACGACGTCGCCGACACCGTCACCGAGGGGTCGCCCGCGGTGTACGCCGAGATACAGCGCGCCTTCGACGGCGCCGACGAGCTGGCCGACGCCGCGGCCGAGATCGCCGCGGCGGACGAGGCGGCGTTCACCGCCCTCTACGAGCGCGCCCGCGGCGACGGCGACGCGCGAGACCGACACGAGTAACCCATGATCGACAGAACAGCGGTCCGGAACAACGCGAACTACCTGCGAAACGTCAGACCGATCGACCCCGAGGAGATCGCCGAGTACATCGAGGGGACGCCGCACCCGGCGGTCGTCCGCGAGACCCTCCGCGAGGAGGCGTTCGACCTCCGGCTCCGCGAGCGCGAGGACGGGCGGTTCGTCCCGATCGAAGCGGGGCCGATCGACCCGCCGAACTGGGAGCCCGAAGCGCTCCCGGAGCGGTATTCGTTCGCGCTCGAGGACCTCCTCGTCGCGGAGTACGGCGCCAACTGGCACCGCGGGGACTCCGGCGAGGCGCTCCGCGAGCGCGTCCGCCAGCTGAAGGCCGACTACCTCTACGAGAACGACGTGGAGTACGACCGGGTCGCGGCGCTCGGCTACGCCATCTACCACCTCCCGGCCTACTACGCGACCGTCGGATACGTCCTCGACGACCTCGCCGAGAACGGGCTGCTCGACCGGACGCTCCGCGTCCTCGACGTCGGCGCGGGCGTCGGCGGCCCCGCCCTCGGCCTCCACGACTACCTCCCGGACGACGCCGCCGTCGAGTACCACGCCGTCGAGCCGAGCGACGCGACGGGCGTCCTCGACCGACTGCTGGAGGAGACTGGCCCCAACTTCCGCGCGACGGTCCACGAGACGACCGCCGAGGCGTTCCTCGGGACGGAGAAGGGCGACGCGGCCGACTCCGCGACGGAGGAGCCCTTCGATCTCGTGTTCTTCGGGAACGTGCTCTCCGAGCTCGACGACGCGGTCGCGGTCGCGGACGCGGCGCTCGACGCGCTCGCGTCCGACGGGAGTCTCGTCGCCTTCGCGCCCGCCGACCGCAACACCGCCATCGGGCTCCGTCAGATCGAGCGCGAAGTCGTCGCCTCCGGCGGCGATCCGGGACGCGACGCCGAGATCTACTCCCCGACCTTGCGGCTGTGGCCGGACGCGATACCGAGCGACCCGGGCTGGTCGTTCGACATCGCGCCAGACCTCGCGGTCCCGCCGTTCCAGCGGCGGCTCGACGAGGCCGCTGCCCGCGGCACGACCGACGAGCCGGGTGAGTTCGTCAACGTCGACGTCCAGTTCGCCTACTCGATCCTCCGCCCCGACGGGAAACGTCGGGTGGACATCGAGGCGAGCGCGGAGCGATGCGCGCGCATGGCCGAGTCGGAGCGCCACGTCACCGACCGGGTGAACCTGCTCGCGGTGAAGCTGAGTCACGACCTGAGCGAGGGCGACAACGCGCTCTACCGCGTCGGCGACGGCTCGCAGGCGACCGACCACTACCTCGTCTGTACGCGGGAGACCGCGCTGAACCGCGACCTACGGGAGGCCGGCTACGGCGCGGTCGTCTTCGTCGAGAACGGGCTCGTCCTCTGGAACGAGGACGAGGGCGCGTACAACGTCGTCGTCGACGACGAGACGGTCGTCGATCTGGTCGCGTCCTGAACCGGCCGCGGCGCTCGGTTGCGGAACGCGTCTCTCACAGCTTCACCGCCCCGAATTGCCGAATAACGTGACGTTCTCGGCGCCCACCGCGATGCTAGATCTGTTCGCACCGTCAGCGTCGGTGCCAACCTCGTCCGAACGACGCGCATAGGTATAAGCACCTCATGGATAAACGGCGTGTAATGGCGTTTGGACTCACCGAGACGTTCGTCCGTGTCGTCGGGACATCACCAGTGGTGCAGGCGCTCGCCGGCGGTATCGTCATCGCTTTCTTGAACCTCTTCGGCGCGTCGCTTATCCTCGTCTGGCGGGACCCGTCCGAACGGGCCCTCAACGGGTTGCTCGGGTTCGCGGCCGGCGTGATGCTCGCGGCGGCCTTCACCAGCCTCATAATCCCCGGTATCGAGGAGTACTCCGGCGGAAACCCCATTCCAACGCTTGTCGGCGTGGGCATCGGCGCGCTGTTTCTCGACCGGGCGGACGCACTCGTCCCCCACGCACACTATCTGTTGACCGGGGCCCGTCGAACGGACGCGGCGAAGCCGAGCGAGACGCTTCCGGTCTCCGACCAGCGGGTGGCCGGAGTGGTCCTGTTCATCTTGGCTATCACGCTACACAACATGCCCGAGGGGTTAGCCGTCGGCGTCGGGTTCGGCGCGGCCGCGGGGGATCCGGCGCAGCTCGGGAGCGCGCTGTCGTTGATGCTCGCGATCGGCTTCCAGAACGTCCCCGAGGGGTTGGCCGTCTCCGTGGCCGCGATAAACGCCGGCCTCGACCGTCGGCTGTACGCCGCCGTCGCCGGGATTCGGGCGGGCGTCGTCGAGATACCGTTAGCGGTCCTCGGGGCCGTCGCCGTCGCGACGATCGAACCGCTGCTCCCGTACGCAATGGGGTTCGCCGCGGGGGCGATGTTGTTCGTGATCTCGGACGAAATCATCCCCGAGACGCACAGGAGCGGGTTCGAGCGCACGTCGACGCTCGGGCTCATGGCAGGCGTCATCATCATGCTGTACCTGGACATCTCGCTGGCCGCCTGAGCCCCTTTCAAACCGACCGCGCCGGACTCGGCCACCGCGTCCACGAGGCGGCCGTGACCGACACCGCCGCGTTCTCAGGGCTGTTCGATCAGCTCGGGCCCGTCGACGCTCGGCGAGTTCACTCGCGTCGACACCGGGTGCGCCGTGAGGTCGTCGCTCGGGTACGGGTCGAGGAGGGCGGCCGCTTCGTCCGCGTCACCTCGGAGCCACGCCGCCTCCTCGCCCGCGTCGGGATCGAGGATCACCGCCATGCGGTGATGGAGGTCGGCGACGAGGTCGTTCGGCTCGGTGGTCACGATCGCGAACGACTCGACGACCTCCGGGTCGTCGGTGTCCTCGTCGCCCTCGCTCCCGCCGCCGAAGGCGTCGAGTCCGGTCTGGGTCGTCTCCGGCGTCGGCGGCTCCCACCGCTCGTAGAGACCGGCCATCGCGAACGGCCGGTCGTCGTCGAAGGCGACGCGGTAGGGCGTCTTTCCCGAGCCGCGGTCCCCGCCGACCCACTCGTAGAACCCGTCGGCCGGGACGAGACAGCGCCGCCGCTCGAAGGCGTCGGCGAAGCTCCGCTTCTCGCGGACCGTCTCGGCGCGGGCGTTGATGAGGTCGAACGACTCGTCGGCCCACGACGGGGTCAGCCCCCACGTCATCCGCGACGCCTCGTCCGGGTCCTCGTCGGTGATCACGGGAAGCGACTGTCCCGGCGCGCAGTTGTAGCTCGGCTCGCGGGCGCCGAAGTCGGCGTCGAACCGCGCCGCGAGGTCGGCGGCGGGGGTGAAGAGGGTGTAGCGGCCACACATGAGACGACGGTAGGGCGGCGGACAGTTAAATTCGTGACGCGGCACGACGCTTTCGCGGCCGGTCACCGCCAGGCGGGTCGCCCGTTCTGCCGCGTGTGACTCGGCCTCTCAGTGAGCCGGAGTGAGTCGGGACCGAGGCCCTTCGCCTTCATTGCCTCTGTCGCGGTACGGCGGCCCTCTCGGGTCGGTTAATCCGGGGAGCGTCCGTTTCGCCCACCTTTTTATATAATTAATATTCATGATTAACCTACGGTTGTCGATAAAGATGAACAAGAGAACGCTCGTACTGTTTGGCGCAGCGATCGGGTTGGTTCTCGTCGGCGGCGTCGTGGGGTGGTGGGGTCACACCGCCGGCGGCGACGTGACGATCCAAGAGACACAGATCGAGACGGAACAGGGAACGATCGACGGGTACCTCTACGTCCCGCCCGAGGCCGCGGCGGACGACCTGGCCCCGGGAGTGCTCGCGATCCACGGGTACATCAACAGCAAGGAGACGCAGGCCCCGTTCGCGATCGAACTGGCCAGACGAGGTCACGTCGTGTTGGCCATCGACCAGACGGGGCACGGCTACTCCGACCCGCCGGCGTTCTCGCAGGGCTGGGGCGGTCCGCCCGCGCTCGAGTACCTCTCGGAACACGAACTCGTCGACCCCGACCGGATCGCGATCGAAGGCCACTCGATGGGCGGGTGGGCGTCGGTCGCGGCGGCCGCCGCGCATCCGGACTCGTACGAGTCGATGGTTCTCGCCGGGTCCGCTACCGGGTCGTCCGGCGCGCCGACCGGTAACGCGACCTTCCCGCGGAACCTCGGCGTGGTGTACGCCGAGTACGACGAGTTCCACCGACTGATGTGGGGAACCGAGTCCGCGCCGGCCACGCCGGGAAGCGAGAAGCTTCAGAACGTCTTCGGCACGGACGAGCGGATCGAGACCGGCCGGATCTACGGCGACTTCGAGGCGGGGACCGCCAGGGCCCTCTACCAGCCCTCGACGACCCACCCCGGAACGCACCACTCGCCCACCGCCGTCGCCCACGTCGTGGAGTGGATCCAGCGGACCACGGGCGGTGACACGACGCTCGACCCGGACGACCAGATATGGCACTGGAAGGAACTCGGCACCGCCGTCTCGCTCTTCGGCGGCTTCCTGTTCCTCTTCCCGGTGATCGGGACGCTGTCCGGAACGGGGCCCCTCGCGTCGGCGACGCGGCCCCTCCCGGAACCGGTCGCGGAGCGTGATCGCGGCTGGGGGCTCTCGGTCGCCCTGACCGCGCTCCTCCCGGTGGTGACCTACTACCCGCTGATGCTCCTCGGGAGACAGGGGCTCCCGGTGACCGCGCTGACGCCGCAAAACGAGACGAACGGGATCGCCGTGTGGATGCTGGGGAACGCGGCGATCATCGCCGCCCTCGTCGGCGTCTGGCACCTCCGTAGCGACCGGACGCTCGCCGACGCGCGAGCCCGATACGGGCTCGACACCGGCGACGGCGTCGGGACGCTGGCCAGGTCGGCCGCGATCGCCGGCGGCGTCGCGCTCGCGCTGCTCGCGCTGCTTTTCGCGTTCGACGCGGTCTTCCGGCTCGACTTCCGGGCGTGGCTCCTCGCGTTGAAGCTCCCGAGCGCGCTCCACCTGCGAGTCGGTCTCGGCTACTTCCCGGCGTTCCTCGCCTTTTTCGTGGCGCTGGAGGTCCTGCTCCACGGCCGACTCCGGACCGCGGCGACGACCGAGTCGCTCCGGCGGGCGCTCGCCGAGAACGTCGCGCTACTCGCCGGTCCCTTCGTCGCCTTCCTCGGCGTCCAGTACGGGTACCTGTTCGCGACCGGCGCCCTCCCGGTGCCGCTCACCGCGCTCCAGACCATCATCGCCTTCCAGTTCGTCGGCGTGCTGGTCGGCGTGGGCGCGGTCTCGACGTACAGTTTCCACCGGACCGGCCGCGCGTGGGTGGGGGCCGTCCTCAACGCCCTGCTCGTGACGTGGCTCGTGGTCGCCTCGCAGGCGACTCACCTGCCCCTCTGACGGGGCGACCGACCGCCGGCCGCCTCAGTCTCGGTCCCCGAACACGTCCCACCGGTCGGCGATAACCCCGTCGACGCCGGCCCGGAGGAGCCGCGCCGCGTCCGCGCCGTCGACCGCGGTCCACGCGTTCACCGCCAGTCCGGCCTCGTGTGCCGCCTCGACGTAGCCCGGCTCGGTCGCGAGGTCGATGGCGGGGTGAACCGCGACGCAGCCGAGGTCGACCGCGCGACCGACCGCGCGCTCCGGACCGCTGTCGGCGACGAGCAGCGCCCGGTCGGTCTCCGGAGCGCGCTCCCGAAGCGACTCCAGTGCCCCCGAGAGAAACGACGAGAACCACACCGCCGCGTCCGCGCCGCGAGCGACTTCGAGCGCGTCGGCGGCGACCGCCGCCTCCTTGAGTTCGACGTTGACCGCGGTCCCGTCCGGCACGGCGGCCAGCGCCTCGCCGAGCCGCGGGATCGGTTCGTCCGAGTCGAGGACCGTCAGCTCGCGGAGTTCGTCCCAGTCGGTGTCGGCGACGCGACCGGTGACCCCGGTCAGCCGGTCGAGTTCGGCGTCGTGGCAGACGACGAGTTCGCCGCTCCCGCAGCGCCGGACGTCGACCTCGACGGCGTCGACGTGCGGCGACGCGCGCGCTATCGCCGCCACCGTGTTCTCCGGGTACTGGGCGGCGCAGCCGCGGTGGCCGATCAGCGCCACGCCGTCCGCGCCGCGCCCCGTCCGGTCGTCCTCGCTCATCCCTCGGTCCCCGTCGGTCACGTCCTCGCTCATCTCTCGGTCCCCATCGGTCACGCTTCGTCTCGGGCTTGGACCGTGTTAGCCTTTCCCGTCGGTGACCGCGCCGACGCTCCCGTCGACTTTTTCACCGCGCGTCGCTCCGGAACGGACATGCGCATCGAGAACAGCTTCATCCCCGTCGAGGGGGTGGGCGAGACGACCGAACGACGCCTCTGGGAGCGAGGGGTCACGACGTGGGACGCGTTCGACTCCGGCGTCGACGTGCCCGGACTCGGCTCGACGACCGCGGACCGGATCGAGTCGTTCATCGCGGAGGCGCTCGCGCGCCTCGACGACGGCGACGCCGCTTACTTCGACCGAGAGTTCCCCTCGGGGGAGCGCTGGCGGCTCTACGAGAACTTCCGCGAGGAGACCTGCTTCTTCGACATCGAGACGACCGGCCTCGACGAGCGGCGCGACCGGGTCACCACGGTGAGCTTTCATCAGGGCGGCGAGACGACGACGCTCGTCGCGGGCGACGACCTCACCGCGCGGCGGCTCCGCGAGCAGTTCGCGGACGCCAGTCTGCTCGCGACGTTCAACGGCGCGCGCTTCGACGTGCCGTTCCTGGAGACCTCCTTCGACCTCGACGTCGACACGCCGCACCTCGACCTGATGTACCCCGCGAAGCGAGTCGGCCTCTCGGGCGGACTGAAACCGATCGAGAAGGAGCTCGGCATCGACCGCGACCGTCCCGACATCTCCGGGCGCGACGCGGTCCGGCTCTGGCGGGAGTACGAGCGCGGCGACGAGGACGCCCTGTCGACGCTCGTCTCGTACAACCGCGAGGACGCGGTCAACCTCCGAGCGCTCGCGGACGCCGTCTGCGAGGCGCTCGACGACGAGGTGTTCGTCGCCGGCCCCGATGGACCCGAAAGCTGAGGCGGCGACGGACCGCGCGGCGGAGCGTCGCTACCGGCTTCGAACGATTCCGCTGGACCCGACGACGGCGGCGTCTCCGTCGACCGCGTTGAGGTTCTCGCCGGTCGGCGTTTCGAGGACGAACCGTTCGTCGGGCGTCAGCTCCTGAACGACGCCGCCGCTGCCGACGACGTACCCGGCCTCGCCGTCCGTCCGGGTCAGGACTCGTCCGCGGCGGTCCCGGCCGCGTCCGCTCCGGCGTCGGGCTTCACCGTCGCGGTCTCGTCCGCCGACGCGTCCGCGGTCTCGTCGCCCGCCTCACCGTCGTCGGAATCTACGGATTCGACGTCGTCTGCCTCGGTATCGGCCGCCTCGTTGGCCTCGGAGCTCCCTGACTCGGCACTCTCGGTGTCGTCCGCGTCCTCGGCCTCGGCGTCGCCCGACTGGTCGTCCTCGTCGGCCGTCTCCTGGACTAGTTTCATTTCCCCGCGCGCCCGGAGGGTACCCTGAATCTCCGCGCCGTCGTACACCACGAGGTCGCCGGCGGACACGTCGCCGAGTACGCGCGCGCCGGCCTCGACGGTCACGGTCCCGCCGCGGGTGGTCACGTCGCCGTGGATCACGGTGCCCGCGCCGACGGTAACGTCGTCACGGGCGCGCAGCGAACCGAACACCTCGTTGCGCTCGCCGACGCGGATCGACTCCGCGCGGAGGTTGCCGTGGAGCCGGCAGTCGTCGCCGACCGTCGCCGGGGTCGACACGCGCCAGGCGTCGTCGGATATCTCGGCGCTCCGCGGGACCAACAGTGGGTCGCGGACGTCGTCGCCGTCCGCGAGCGCCTCCGCCAGTTCGCCGGCGGCGTCGGTCTCGCCGACGCGCAGCAGCTGCGAGAGGACGATGAAGTAGAAGACGATGGTCGGTACGGGGTTCCGGATGACGATCCAGCCGTTGGCCTCGAACCCCTCCTCGATCGTCACGTCGTCGCCGATGTCCAAGTCGCCAGAGACCATCAGACGACCGGTGACGGTGACGCGTTCGCCGAGGTAGGCGTCCTCGCCGACCAACACGTTCCCGTCGACGGAACACCAAGTGTCGAGCCGGCAGTCGCCCTCGGCCTCGATGTCGTTGGCGACGCTCACGCGCTCGCCGATCGCGACGTTGCGGCCGCGAACGCCGAGCTCGACCGTCGACTGCCCGCCCACGAGCACGTCGCCGTCGACGACGAGGTCGTGCTCCTCGACGGTCGTCCCCGAAGGGATCGCGAGCTCGTCTATCGGTCCGTCTCCTCGCAGCGACACACCGGGGAGCAGTCGCCCCGCGGGTATAAACGGTACGGGGCGTCGGACGAGCGTCGGACGCGTCCGGGTTCGGTCGTCAACGACTCCCGCACGCCCCGGATGCCGCTGCGCTTTTCAGTGCGCCCCCGAAGAGACGCGTATGGGATTTGGATCGTACGACGAGAGCGAACAGAAAGACCAAGACGTCGACACCGACGAGGACGACGCGGTGAACGTCCACGAGAACGACCACGACGGCGAGGTGTCGATCGAGGGCGACGCCGACACCGACGACCTCGTCGGCCGCCTCTCCGAGATGCGCGACGGCGACGACGACTGAAACGTCCGCTTGCGGCCGCTAACGCGCTCAAAAAGCCGGAACACGGACAACGCTAACTGACCGTGGGTGTGCGTATCGGTCGCACACTCGGTTCGGATTTATTTTCCGCCACCCGCTTTGATACTGTATGGCACGGAAACGCAACCGAACCCCTCGATCCGGCCGTCGAACGCGCTCCCGTCGTCGGAGCCGCGGACGCCCCGGTGGTCGATTCGACAGAACCGATGACGCCGCGGCAGACGACCGCGGCGAGGACGCCTCCGCCGCGACGGTCGCGCTCGCGCGCCGGCTCTGCGCGAGCGGGAACGGACAGGCCTGCGAGATGCTCGAACGACTCTGCGAGTCCGGCTACGACGCCGCCTGCGACGCGACCTGAGGCCCTCGGCGCGCGGGACAGGGCCGGCACCGGAGTCCGACACCCGGCGGCCGCCCCCGACAGTGCGTGTTCCTTATCACCTCGTGTAAACTACTCGGAACCATGAGCACCGACCTGACGTTCACCGACCGCGGCGTCGACGTCGTTTATCGGGGAACCGAGTTCGAACTAGAGAAGACGCTGATAGAGGAGGCGACCGGGAAGTCGTACCGCGACGTCACCGACCACGAAGTCCTGACCATCGTCGCCGAGGACCCGGAGTTGGACGGCGAGCCGGTCCGGATCGGCGACGTGCTTTGACACCCTCCCCGCGCTGAAGCGCGAGGATTCCCACGGCACCGCACCGCTGGGTTGGGATATTGTGGTTTACGACGTGATCTGTTCTTGAGGTGCGAACGCACCAGTTTCCTTGTCAAACAAGAACGTCGATGGCTGTGCCAACCAGCCGTTACTCCTATCACCGCCATCCGTGGCGGGACTTGGAGATACTTTCTGCCGAATGTTCTCAGCCCCGTTCACATCTGCGTTCGCTACTGTCCCGCACTCATCGCAGACATACAGTCCGCGTTCAACACGGTTGGCTTCACGCTTCCGACCACAGCACGAACACGACTTCGAGGTATCCTGCTCAGACACTTGTTCAACCGTGATACCTTCCATTTCGGCTTTGTATTCGAGAAGGTCTGTGAAACGGTCGAACGCCCACGAGTGTAGATCAAGATTTCCGTGCTTGCCCCAGTCCTTCGACCTGTCGTTCTCCTCATCCTCACGGATGCCGGAGAGATCTCCCACCACGATAGTTCCAACCTCCTCGTCAACACACCGCTGGACGATATGTTTCGAGAGTGTGTGGAAGTAGTGGGTACGGCGAGCCGACTTCTTCTGGTTCAGCCGGGTGGCCTGCTCGGAATTCGAGTCGTCGCACCGAGCGATTCGCTTGCTGAAGTAGTAGTCGTCCTGTTTCAAGCAGTTCAGCGGGTACAGCTCGCTGTGACCGTCTTCATACGCGAGCGCGGCAAAGTTGTTAATACCGAGATCAACACCCACCGTCTTCTCACCGGGGCCATCACCCACGTCGATCTTGACCTTACAGACGAAATGTAGTTCCCACTCGTTGCCTGTCCAGACAATCTTGGCTTGTTGGACGTTCTCCACGGCGGAGAGGTCAACGTCGGGGCGAGTCCGGTACTTACACAGGACAAAATCCGACCAGTACTCTTTCAAGTTCGATCCTTTTGAGAGTCGGACGCGGTTGTACTGGGTGTCGAGTTTGAAGCCAGCGGCTTTGAACGTGACTGTGGAACGCGGGTGTTCGTCGCCGCGTTTACGGTAGCCGGGCGGGTTCGCTCTCGTGTCTCCGTTACGTCGTTTGCCGTACCAGCCGTTGAACGCCTCAGCGAGTTCTTGAAGGACTCGCTGACTTGACTGCGAATGCAGGTCATCATAGCGTTCGTGGGTTTTGAGGTACGTGGTGAGTTCGTTGTGGTTCGGGATGTGATCGATTTTATCCCAGATCCGACTACACGTCCACCGTCCGACGTTCCAGAGCTTACTGGCTGCGAACCCGAGCGAATCAAGGTCGTCTTGCACCCGAGACTGGTCCCGTATGGAAGCAGTATAGGTGCGGGTAACGACCTGTTTCGCCATACGTAATCTATGTAGACTAACTTACTTGAAGCTGTGTATTTGCTCAGCGTGGAATATCCAGCCGTGCCATCGAACGGTGGACTGTGAAGGGTAGTGTCGGATTCATCCCCGCGCTAAAGCGCGAGGCTTTCTCCTCGATTCTCCGTAAGCGTGCGAGCAGCCCGGACGCTTTTCCACTCGCCTCGCGGCCGGTCGCTTTAGTGTGGCGACCGGGTCGACCGCTGGCGCCCTCTTGCGGTCCGACCGGACCACTTTTTCCGATCGTGGCCGAAGCCACCTACATGAACATCGGATTCGACCTCGGGGCGAACGCCCCGTCCGCCGTGTTCGCGCTCCACACCGCCGTCGCCGTGGTGTTCCTGTACTTAGCAGGGCTTAACGCCGCCAACGGCGAGACGATCGGACTCGCGCTGTACCTCGCCATGGCGGGGATGATCGCCGCCGTCGGCGTTCTGGCCGCACGGATCGTCTCGCGTCGATAACGCGCTCTGATCCGAGTCAATTCTCGACGCGACGCCGCCGCTCTAGGTGTCGTTCGCCGTGGCAGAAAATGGGGCCGGAGGGATTTGAACCCCCGATCGACTGATATCTCCGGTACGCCTCGGAACTCCAGAGGGTCGTCAACACGACCGATGATCAGTCGGCCGCTCGGTATATCAGTCTGGAGTGTCGTCCCGGGCGTGGCCTCTGGAGTCAGTCGCCATGCCTGGCTTGGCCACAGCCCCGCGTGATCTCGCATTCAACGGTTGCCGAAACGCGGATAAAGGGGTTTCGATCGAACGCGATCGGGAGACGGCGGCACGCTCCCCGTGACGCCGAAAGCGAGCGCCTCTGCCCCTCATCGAGACGCCGACGACGTGATCACTCCCGGTCGTCGGCGCTCCAATCGCACTCTTGACACTTGTAACCGGTGACGAACTCCGTCACGCTCGGCATGTAGCCGACGGAGATGACGTCGCCGCCGCACTCCGGGCAGTCGCGGTCGGCGTCGGCGATCGATTCGGCCTCGAGCACGGAGTCGCCCTCGACCAGCTCTGCGAGCTTCTCGGGCGTCACCATCCGCCCCTGAACGACGCGGTTCGACATACACGTCGTTCGGCGTCGAGTACCTAAACCCCGGCGACACGCGCGGCCGGCGAAACGAGACGGACGAGACGCACCGCGACCGACGAGGGGTCGGAACTGTACACGAGGACCGACCTACCGCTCACGGCCCCAGCTCACAGCCACGGCGCCCGGGAGTCGTCGTCCGTGAAGGGATCCGACCCCTCGTCGTCGGTCCCGCGTTCCTCGCCGCCGTTGGCCAAGACGGCCACGTCGTCGTCGACGATGGGAGTCGGTCCCTCGGGCGGAGCGTCGAGCGGGGGATCGCTCGGCGACTCCTCGACGGAACCGTCGTCGCTGCCGTCCGACGCTCCGCCGGCCGAATCGCCAGATTCGGCCGCCGGCTCGTCGTCGTCGCCGTCGTCCGGCGCGTCGTCTTCGCCTGCCGACTCCGTCCCGCCCGCGTTCGGGTCGTACGCGAACAGGGTCGTCACCGCGAGGACCGCGAGCGCGATCGGCGCCTCGGTCTGCATGAGGTTGAACGGGCCGAGCAGGATCGGCAGCGCCAGCACGCCCAGGGCGACCGCCGAGCCGAACCGGAACCGATCGATGTCGACGCGGCCGCGGAGGTGCGGCGAGAGCAGCGCGATCGACAGCGCGAACGCCACGCCGACCGCGGCGGCCGCGGTGCCGTTGACCACGTACTCCGTCGACGTCTCCAGCATGAAACCGGACGGCTTGAAGCTCGCGACGAACCCGAGCCCGATGATCACGCCCGGACTCGGCAGGTGCTCGCCGATCTCCGAGCTGGCGGTCTTGGCGGCGATAGTCAGGATGACCAGTCCGGCGAACCGCTCGAAGACGGGCAGATCGAGGACGCTTTCCAGCGTGGGCGCGAGCGCGGCCTCGACGGCGGCGAGGGGGATGATGACCGCGCCGATGATCAACACGGAGGCGACCATCTCCCGGCGCGAGCCGTCCATCTCCGCGAGGATCACCGCGGCGGTCGCCGACCCGCCGAAGATCAGGATCCCGGTCTCGACGACCCCCGACGCCGATCCGAGTACGCCGGCCACGACTAACGCGGGGAAGATGCCGTCGACGAGCGGCAGCACCATGACGGTCGCGAGCAGCTTCGTCGCGCTCCCGACCTGCTCTTCTAATCGGAGGGCAACCGGATGGCGTGAAACGCTCATTTAGGGGCGATAGCCCTGACCAGCGGGGAGACGGTGGGACGCGTGCGACTCGCGATGACTGAGGGACCAGCACGCGGAGTCCACGCCGCGGGTCCGACGAGCCCATGTAAAGCGTTTGCGCGAATTGCCGGCTGTAAAGCGGACGCCGAGGTCGGCGTTCGACTGGCCGGCGATACCCGCGTTCACGGGACTGTCGGAGTCCATACCAGATATACGTGTTTCGGTCGCGTTAAAGGTTGTGTGAGACGTGTCCGCACGACACGAAGGATCAACGGAAAAACGGACGTTCGAACGACGATACGTCAACTCGCTCCGCTCTTCTTCGATCATCTCTCGGCGTCCCCCCTCGTCTCGGTCGGCCGGCCGCCCCCGCCGGTCCCCGACCGACCGCTTCCGTCCCGATCGCGTTTCGCCCCGATAAATGCCCACTATCGTGTACACAACGACGATTCGATTGTAATCAAACTCCACGTCTGTGCCGTCTCGCAACGCTTTTTATCGGGCGTTCATGACGACTTATATGGCGACAGATTCTGGCCGATTCTCAGAGAAACTCGAGGTTCCGGAAGCGCTGACGTTCGACGACGTGTTGCTCCGTCCGAAGGAGAGTCGGGTCGAGCCCGACGACGCCGACCTGAGCACCCGCGTGTCGAAGAACGTCGAACTCACCGTCCCCGTGTTGTCGGCCGCGATGGACACCGTCACCGAGAGCGACCTCGCCATCGCGATGTCCCGCGAGGGCGGCCTCGGCGTCCTCCACCGCAACATGACCGTCGAGGAGACGGCCGCAGAGGTCGAGCGCGTCAAGCGCGCGCACGAACTCGTCATCCGCCGCGAGAACGTCGTCACCGTCTCGCCGGACGACACCGTCCGTGAGGCCGACGCGCTGATGGAGCGCGAGGGCGTCTCCGGCGCGCCGGTCGTGGCCGACGACGACACCGTCCTGGGAATCATCTCCGGTACCGACATCCGTCCGTACCTGGAGGTCGGCGAGGACGACGCGGTCCGCGAGGCGATGACCGACGAGGTCATCACGGCCCCGGAGGAGGTCGACGCGCGCGAGGCGCTCGAACTGATGTACGACCACAAGATAGAGCGAGTCCCCATCGTCGACGACGACCGCCTCGTCGGGCTCGTCACCATGCAGGGCGTCCTGCAGCGTCGCGAACACGAGGAGGCCGCCCGCGACGAGGACGGGCGCCTGCTGGCCGGGGTCGCCGTCGGCCCCTTCGAGGAGGAACGCGCGGTCGCGGCCGACGAGGCCGGCGTCGACGTCATTTTCATCGACTGCGCACACGCGCACAATCTCAACGTCTTGGACTCCGCGGAGGCGATCAAAGCGACCGTCGACGCCGACGTCGTCGTCGGCAACGTCGGGACCCGGGAGGCGGCCGAGGCCGCGGTCGACTTCGCCGACGGGCTGAAGGTCGGCATCGGGCCGGGCTCGATCTGTACCACGCGCGTCGTCAGCGGCGCCGGGATGCCTCAGATGACCGCGGTCGCGGAGGTCGCGGACGTCGCCGCCGAGCACGACGTGCCCGTCATCGCCGACGGCGGCATCCGCTACTCCGGCGACGCCATCAAGGCGCTCGCGGCGGGCGCCGACGCCGTGATGCTCGGCTCGTACTTCGCCGGGACCGACGAGGCGCCGGGCCGCGTCATCACGATGCAGGGGAAAAAGTACAAGCAGTACCGCGGGATGGGCTCGGTCGGCGCGATGAAGTCCGGCGGCGGCGACCGCTACCTCAAAGAGGAGAGCGAAGACGAGGAGTTCGTCCCCGAGGGCGTCGAGGCTGCGACCCCCTACAAGGGGAGCCTCGCCTCCGAGCTCCACCAGCTCACGGGCGGGATGCGCTCTGGGATGGGCTACGTGGGCGCGGAGACGGTCCCCGATATCCACGAGCGCGCGGAGTTCGTCCGCGTCTCCACCGCGGGCCAGAGCGAGAGCCACCCGCACGACGTGATGATCACGGACGAGGCGCCCAACTACAGCCCGAACGAGTGAGGCCGTCCGAGTGTCGCCCGAACGCGGCGACGGACGGGCCGTCCGGGCGGCGCGTCGAAGAGGTATTTTAATATAGCCAGCGGAGAGACGAAACGTGTGAGCGAACACCCCCTCGCTCCCGTCATCCATGAGTGAGCAACCGCCGCTGGTCCTCGTGGTCGAGGACGAACCCGACCTGGCCGATCTGTACGCCGCTTGGCTCGGCGACGAGTACCGCGTTCGAACCGCGTACGGCGGCCACGAGGCCCTCGATCAGCTCGACGAGGTCGACGACGAAGTCGACGCGATCCTGCTTGACCGACGGATGCCCGGCCTCTCCGGCGACGAGGTCCTCACCGCCGTACGCGACCGCGGGATCGACTGCCGGGTCGCGATGGTAACGGCCGTCGAGCCCGACTTCGACATCCTCGAGATGGGGTTCGACGACTATCTCGTCAAACCGGTCACCAGCGACACCCTCAGAGAGACCGTGGAGGGGCTGTTGCGGCGCAGTGAGTACGACTCGGAGGTTCAAGACCTGTTCTCGCTGACCTCGAAGAAGGCGATGCTGGAGTCGGAGAAAAGCGCCACCGACCTCGCAGACAACGAGGAGTATCAGCGACTCACCGACCGGATCGAGACCCTCCGCGAGCAGGCGGACGAGTCGCGCGACGCGGTCGCAGACGACGAGGAAGACTACGAGAAGCTCTTTCAGGACTTCGACACCGAGGAGTAGCCGCGTCGCTCGTGCGGTCTGGACCACACGACCAACCCGACGACCGTCGTCCGCTGGGTGCGGGGGATCGCCGCCGACTCTTTATGCCCGATCCGGCCGAAGTGAAGTCACATGCGCGTCCGGGACCTACCGCTCTCCCAGTCCGTCGTCGACCACTTCGCCGAGCGCGGCGTGCGCGAGCTGTACCCGCCACAGCGCGCGGCGGTCGACGCGGGCGTCTGCGACGGGGCCGACGTCGTCGCGGCGGTGCCGACCGCGTCGGGGAAGACGCTCGTCGCGCAGCTCGCGCTGCTGACCGCGGACGGCCCCGGGCTGTACGTCTGTCCGCTCCGCGCGCTCGCGCGCGAGAAGTACGAGACGTTCGCGGCGCTGCCCGGCGTCGACGTTGGCATTTCCACGGGCGACTTCGACGCGACCGGTGAGGCGCTCGCGGGCAACGACGTCGTCGTCGCCACGAGCGAGAAGGTCGACTCGGCGATCCGAAACGGCGCCTCGTGGGTCGACGAACTCGCCTGCGTCGTCGTCGACGAGGTCCACCTCCTCGGCGCGAAGCGGCGCGGGCCGACCCTCGAAGTGACGCTCGCGACGCTCCGGCGCCGGAACCCCGACCTCCAGACGGTGGCGCTGTCCGCAACCGTGGACAACCCCGAGGCTATCGCGGACTGGCTCGACGCCGCCCTCGTCGAGTCCGAGTGGCGACCGGTCGACCTCCGGACCGGCGTCGCGGTCGGCGGCGAGGTCTCCTTCGACGACGGCACGACACACGCGGTTGACGTCGCCGCCGTGACCGACTCCGACGGCGAGGTGGGCGACGGCGAGGTGAGCGACGGCGAGGTGGGCGACGGCGGAGCGGGAGACGAGTCGGGTCCCGACTCGACGGACGTCACGGCCGCGCTGGTGGCCGACGCGGTCGCGGACGGCGGTCAGTGTCTCGCCTTCGTCCGCTCCCGTCGCGAGGCGGTCGACCTCGCCGAACGGCTCGCGGACGCCGGGCTCGCCGACGCGCTCGGCATCGAGGACGCGGCCGCTGCGGCGGCGGACGACGCCACCGACGTGGACGGAACGCTCCCGGGCCAGCAGCTCGCGGACTGCCTGCGGGCCGGCGTCGCGTTCCACCACGCCGGGCTCCGGTCGGGCCACCGAGCGGTCGTCGAGTCGGCGTTCCGCGAGCGGAACGTCGCCTGTATCTGCGCCACGCCCACGCTGGCGGCCGGCGTCAACGTCCCCGCGCGCCGCGTCGTCGTCCGCGATCAGCGCCGGTACTCGGAGGGCGGCATGTCGTGGATCCCGACCCTCGAAGTCCACCAGATGTGCGGCCGCGCCGGTCGCCCCGGACTCGATCCGCACGGCGAGGCCGTTCTCGTGGCCGACGCCGACACGCGAGCCGAGGTGCACGAGCGGTACGTCGAGGGCGAGCCCGAGGCCGTCGAGTCGCAGCTCGCCGATCCCGGCGCGCTCCGGACGCACGTCCTCGCGGCGGTCGCGACGGGGTTTGCGGCGACCGAAAGCGAGATCTTAGACGTCTTCGAGGGGACGTTCTACGCGCGAGAGACGGGCGCCGGCGGACTCGCCGACGCGGTCGCGGTCGCGGTCGACGACCTGGTCGCGGCCGGGATGGTCGAGCGGGAGACGGGCGGCGTCGAGTCCTACCGGCTCGTCGCGACGCCCGTCGGTGCGACGACCTCCAAGCAGTACGTCCGCCCCGAGACAGGCGAGCGGATCGTCGCCGGACTCCGGGCCGCGGCCGACCTGCCGGACGCGACGACGCTCACCGCCTTCGAGGTGATCTGCGACACGCCGGACATGCAAGACACCTACCTCGGGAACGCCGAACGCGCCGACATCTACCGGTTCGCCCGGAACAACGCTGCCCACCTGACCACGGACATGACCGAGCCGGACGACTTCGAGGGGTGGCTGGAGTCGGTGAAGACGGCGCGCATCCTGAACGAGTGGATCGGCGGCGCGACCGTCGAGGAGCTCGTCGAGCGCTACCGGATCGGCCCCGGTGACCTCGACTCCCGCGTCGAGCGCGCGGAGTGGCTGTTGAGCGCGGCCGAGGCGCTCGGCGAGACGACGGGTGTGCGCGTCCCGGCGGTGTCGCGGGCGCGGTCGCGGCTGTGAGGCGCCGAGAGCAGTCGACGATCGGCTTCCGAAAAACGGCGGTCAGTCGGCCGACCCGACCGCACGGTGGAAGGGGGTCCGCGCGATCGTCTGCCGGAGCTCGGCGAGCGAGTCGCGGCCGACGTCGCTGGCGGCGGACATCACCGCGAACACCTCTTGTCTGGACACCTTCACGCCGGTCTCGGTGAGCGCGTCCTCGGGGCGGGCGCCCAGCTCGCGGAGGGTGCCGACGGCGAGCAGGTACGGAACGGTCCACGCCTCCATCGTGTTCCCGTTCGAGAGCGGCATCGTCTCCAGGTACGCCTGCGCGTCGTCGAGGAACGACCGGGCGTACTCGGCGGTGCGGCCGACGACCCGCGCGGACGACTCGCGGTTCTCGGGGTCGACGACGCGCTCTTGGTCGACGCCCTCCGCTTCGAGCCACTCCGCGGGAAGGTAGACGTTGTTCTCCTCTGTGTAGTCGTCGTACACGTCCTTCGAGACGTTCACCAGCTGGAGGAGGAGACCGAACTCCTCGGCCGTCTCCCGCAGCCGATTCGCGCGCTCCTCGGAGATGTCGCCTCGGGTGAGGAGGTTCGTGATGAGGTTGCCGACCGTCCCGGCCGCGTAGTAGCAGTACTGCTCTAACTCGTCGCGGTCGTCGATTCGGAGTCCGCCTCTGGTCGCGTGGCGGTCGACGAACATCGCCATCCCGTCGACCATCTCCAACACCGGGGGGACGATGGCGTCCTGTGCCTCCGGGTCGAGCTCCGAGAACGTCGCCGCGATCGTCGGCGCCTCGGCGACGACGGTCCAGTCCTCGTCGCGCTCCTCGGGCAGCCACTCGTCGACCGCCTCGCGGAACGCCGCGATGTCGGTCTCGTCGTCGGGGTCGATCGCTCGCCGGTACGTCCGTAGCACGTCGCTCTGGGCGTCCGGGGGGATGTGGCCGGCGTCCTCGACCGTGTCGGCGACGCGACAGAGGAGGTACCCGACACAGATCTGCGAGGCCATCGGCTCCTCTAACACGTCGACGGTCAGCGCGAAAGTCCGCGAGACCCCTTGGACCGCCTCGTGACACCACGCGAGGTCGGCCTCGTCGGAGCCGTGTTCTCGTCCGCTCATTCAGTTAGCTGTGTTTACGGCACAACGCATAAAAAGTCTCGTGGAACGGCGGCCGGGTCTCCTGCGTCTGTCCGGACGCCGGAACCGCACGACTGCGTCTCCGCTCGACTCGACGAACGGGACGCCCGTGTACAACCGTGTGGAAACGGCTAAGTCCGCCCGGCCGAAGAGGCGACTATGGAGTTCACGCTCACCGAAGAGCAGCGCCAGATCCGCGACACGGTCGCGAAGTTCGTCGACGAGGAGGTCGTCCCGCGGGCGGCCGAGATCGACGAGACCGACGAGTTCCCCGCCGACCTGATCGACGAGATGGCGGACCTCGGGCTCATGGGAATGCCCTTCCCGGTCGAGTACGAGGGCGCCGGGCTCGACTACCACAGCTACGCGATCGGGCTCGAAGAGATCTCCCGCGGCTCCGGCGGACTCGGCACCGTGGTCGCCGCCCACACGTCGCTGGCCGGGAACATGCTCTACGAGTTCGGCGACGAGGAACAGAAACGGGAGTACCTCACCGCCTTGAACACCGGCGAGGACATCGGCGCCTTCGCGCTCTCGGAGGCCGAGGCCGGCTCCGACGTGCCCGCCATGTCGACCACCGCGGAGCGCGACGGCGACGGCTACCTGGTGAACGGCGGGAAGCTCTGGATCTCGAACGGCTCCGTCGCGGACACGGTCACCCTGTTCGCGAAGACCGACCCCGACGCGGGCCGGAAGGGAATCACCTCGTTCGTTGTTCGCCCGGAGGAGGACGACGGGTTCATCGTCGAGGGCACGGAGGACAAACTCGGTGACAAGGGCTGCCCGACCGCCGAACTCCGCTTCGACGACATGTGGATTCCCGAAGAGCGCCGGCTCGGCGAGGAGGGCGAAGGGTTCGTCCACGCGCTGAAGACGCTGAACGGCGGGCGCATCACGATCGCCGCGCGGTCGGTCGGGATCGCCCGGGCCGCGCTCGACGAGGCGCTGTCGTACGCACAGCAGCGCGAGCAGTTCGACCGCCCCATCGCGGACTTCCAGGCGATCCAACACAAGCTGGCGGACATGGACACGAAGGCGCGGTCGGCCGAGCTGCTGATGCACGAGGCCGCCGACCTGAAGATGCGCGACGAGGACTACATCAAGGAGGCCGCGCAGGCGAAGCTGTACGCCTCCGAGATCGCCCGCGAGGTCGCCAACGAGGGGATCCAGATCCACGGCGGCTACGGGTACACGAAGGACTTCCCCGCGGAGCGCTTCTACCGCGACGCGAAGCTCTCGGAGATCTACGAGGGCACCAGCGAGGTGCTTCGGAACACGATCGCACAGCAGCTGCTCGACGAGTAGACTCGCCGGCGACGGTCAGGGCCGAGACGCGTCTTCGTCCGTTTCGTCGCCGTCTTCGTCCGTTTCGTCGCCGTCTTCGCCCGGACTACCGCTGTTGTCCGTACCGTTTTCCGCTCCGGTTTCGACGCCATCCAGCTGATCGCTGTCTCGCCCGTCACCACTCGGTTCGTCGCTCGTCTCGCCGTCGTCGACTCCTCCGTCCGTTCCGTCCGAGTTGCTCTCCCCCTCGACGCCGGGGCCGTGCGCGACGTCCGCGTCCGACGGGTTGCGGTCGACCGCGTACCCGCCAGTGTCGATCCGCTCCGCCGGCTCCGAGTAGTCCCGGTCGCTCGGCGAGAAGTCCGGGCGGACGACCCCGTCGTCGGGGATGTCGAAGCCGTCGTCGGAGCCGTCGTCACTCGACTGCTCGGCAGTCGCGTCGTCCCCGGCGGCGTCGTCGCTCGACCCCTCGACCGTGGGGATCTCAGTGACGGGATCGTCCTCGTCAGCCGGCGCGTCCCGACCGGTCTCGTCGTCGGACTCGTCTCCGACTTCGGTCTGTTCGGCGGCGGTCCTCGGTCGCGAGCCGTCCCGATCCGTGTCGGCGGTCTCGGCGTTCTCGCCGGTCTCCGCTCCCGTTTGGCTCTCGTCACCGTCGTCGCCCTCGACCCACTCGAACGGGGCCGAATCGCTCCGTCGCTCCGCGACGGCGGTCGCGAGACGCTCCGTGAGCGACTCCCTCAGCGCCTCCGCCTCGTCGGTCTCGAAGTCGACCGCGGCCGCGTCGCTCCCGGTCAGCGACCCGCTCCCGGCCGTGTCGGCGACTATCGTCGCGACACCCCACCGGCGCTGGAACACGGTCCGGCTGTCGATCACGTTCTGGATCCGGTAGTACGGCACGACGGCGACCGTCCGGCTCCAGAACCCGTTGCGCGTGAGGAGGTGGTCCTCGCCCATCCAGTAGCCGCGGTGTTTCCACTTCAGGTGCGCCGCCGGCGGCACGACGGCGAGCAGCGCGGCGACGCCGTACCACGGGAGCGACCGCGGGAAGTACCAGTTCACGCCGTACCCGATCCCCGTCAGGACCCCGACGACGACCACGTACCGGAAGGCGTACCGCCACCGGATCCGCTTCGGCGGCCGGTTGAACTCGGGCGTGCCGAACGACTCGATCTCGTGTGCGAGCCGGTAGACGCGGTCGGTCGTGGCTATCGGGACGGCGGACTGGTTTCCCGATTCGGACCCCTGCCCCGGCGCGTAGCCCGCGGTCTCGATAGAGAGGCTGGCGTAGCCGAGCGCGCGCTTGGCCGGGTTGTCCGTGATCCGTAGCGTCTGTATCTTCTCCGTGGGGATCGAACCGCTGTACCGGCGGAACAGCCCGCGCTCGTAGCGCAGTTCGTCGCCGGCGCGCGAGAGCCGGAACCCGTAGTAGTTCGAGAAGGCGAGGCCGGCGCCGATGATCCACGACGCGAAAAACAGCGCCGCGATCCCGACGATCGCGGTCGCGGTGACCGCCGCGGCCGACGTTTGCGGCAGGAAACTCGACAGCACCGGGAACGACCCGGAGCTCAGGAACGCCAGCAGGCCGATCAGGCGCCCGTCGAACGAGAGCGCGCCGACCAGCGCGAGCTCGCCGGGCGAGATGGCGAACAGCTCCTCTTCGTCCGGGGCGAACGCGTCGTCGCGCCCGCGCTCGACCGCGTCGGCCTCGGTCGCCTCTCCCGTCTGACGGGCGCCGGAATCGGACGTTCGGGATTTCCGACGCTGGACCTCCCGCTGGAGTCTGGTCGCCTCCTCGGGAGTGACGAACCGGATCGACCCCTCCGTGCTGGAGCCGCCGGCCGTCTCCAGGTCGACCGCGGCGACGCCGATCGCTCGCTGGATCACGCTGCGGCTCACGTCGACGTTCTGGATCCGCCGGTACGGGATCTCCCGCTCGCGACGGGAGATGACGCCGGAAGAGATGTCGAGCGTGTCTCCGGTGAGCACGTACTCGAAGCGTCGGTAGTACGCGATCTCGTAGGCGAACGCCACGACGAGGATCGCGGCGCCGCCGGCGATCGCCGCCGGGAGTCCGAACCCGCCTCCGTTCACGATGACGAACAGCGCGACGACGGTCCCAAGCGCCTTCTGGAGCGCGCGGTACGGGACCGACTGCGGCGCCAGTTTCACACCGCGTCCTCCCCGTCGGCGCGGATCGCCAGCCGCTTCAGCTCCTCGCGGAGGTCGCTCGCGCCGTCCGGCGTCAGACCGGGGATCCGAACGTCCGCACCGCGCGATCCGGCGGTGTACACCACGCAGGAGGCGAGGCCGACCGTCCGCTCGACCGGGCCGCGCCGGGAGTCGACGTGTTGAATCCGCACCAGCGGGACCGTCGTTCGCACCTGCGTGACCACGCCGCGGTCGAGGTAGAGCGCGTCCTCGCGGATCTCGTAGCTCCAGCGCCGGTAGCGCAGTAGCGCGTGTGTGACGGAAAGCGTCAGGACGGCCGCGCCGACGGCCACCGGCACCCACTGCGGGAGGTACTCGAAGTACACGCCGCCGACGAACGGGGCGGTGACGAGCGCCGACAGCAGCACCGCACGGAGGACCCACACGATCTGGATTCGGGGGTGAAGCGTCTGTGTCGTCATCGGCGTTCCCCCGTCGCGTGTCCGTGTGTCATGGTCGCCGCTTGAGTGCCCCGACGTATAAGTCCGGTCGGAAGCGCCCGACCGGACCTCCCGCGAAAATACATGCGAGAGATTCACTTACGAAGGAGATACTTGCCGAAACCGATATCACGTGCGATCGAGTCGTGCCGGCCATGGCCGACGACCCGTTCGAGAACATGCTCGCCCAGATGGACCGCGCCGAAGAGTACGCAGACGTAGACCACGGGGTGTTCGAGCGCCTCAAACACCCGGAACGCACGCTGAAGGTGACGCTCCCGGTCAGGCTGGAGTCCGGGGAGGTCGAGGTGTTCGAGGGGTACCGCTGCCAGTTCGACAGCGCCCGCGGCCCGTTCAAGGGCGGCGTCCGGTTCCACCCCTCGGTCACCCAGCGCGAGGTCGAGGCGCTCGCCGGGTGGATGACCTGGAAGACGGCGCTCGTTGACCTCCCCTACGGCGGCGCGAAGGGCGGCGTGATCTGCGAGCCGAAGGACCTCACCGAGCAGGACCTCGAGCGGCTCACCCGGCGGTACACCGAGGGGATCCGCCGGATGATCGGCCCCGAGACCGACGTGCCCGCGCCGGACATGAACACGAACCCGCAGACGATGGCGTGGATGATGGACACCTACTCGATGTACGAGGGCCACTCGATACCGCAGGTCGTCACGGGCAAGCCGCTGGAGATCGGCGGGACGCCGGGCCGCGTGGAGGCGACCGGCCGCGGCGTCTCGCTCGTGACCGAGCGGCTCTTCGAGTACCTCGACCGCGACCTCTCCGACGCCTCCGTCGCGATCCAGGGATTCGGAAACGTCGGGTCGAACGCGGCCCGACTCCTCGACGAGGCCGGCGCCAACGTGGTCGCGACATCGGACGTGTCGGGCGCGGCGTACGACCCCGACGGGCTCGACGTGTCGGCGCTCGGCGCCCACGTCGACGCCGGCGGGCTGATCTCCGAGTACGTCGAGGGCGACCTCCGCGGGGCCGCCGCGTCCGGCGACTCCCGCTGGGACGACCCGGGGGCGATCACCAACGAGCAGCTCCTGACCCTCGACGTCGACGTGCTCATCCCGGCCGCCGTCGAGGGCGTGATTACCGCCGAAAACGTCCACGACCTCCGCGCGTCCGCGATCGTCGAGGCCGCCAACGGGCCGACGACGGTCGCCGCCGACGAGGTCCTCACCGAGCGCGACGTTCAGGTCGTGCCGGACATCCTCGCGAACGCCGGCGGCGTCATCGTCTCCTACCTGGAATGGGTCCAGAACGCCCAAGAGTTCTCCTGGCCGCTGGAGACGGTCAACGCCGAGCTGGAGCGCCGCATCGGCGGCGCGTTCGACGAGACCATCGAGCAGTACGACACGAAAGACCTCCCCGACCTGCGGACCGCCGCGTACACGCTCGCGCTGGAACGCACCGCGAAGGCCCACGAGTACCGCGGGCTGTTCCCGTGAGTCGACGGTCGCCCCCCGTCCCGATCCGTCGCCGTTAGACCCGCCGGAGCCGGTCCGCCGTGACCGCGAGCGGCTCGCCGTAGTGGAGTATCGGGTCGCCGTCCGGCGCCGTAAAGCCGTTCGCCGCGAACAGCGTGTTCGCCCGGATCTCGGCCGTCGCCGGACGCAGCGTCCACGGCTCGTGGTCTATCTCGCCGACGTACAGTCGCCCGCTCTCGCCGGCGGTGTAGAAGCGGTAGTTCTCTAGGAGGAACGCCGGCAGCGACCCCGGGTCGGGCGTGAACGCCTCGCCCGCCGGCGCGTACGTCGCGTCGAAGCGGGCGTGCGGGACTCCCCGGTGGACGCGGCGACTGCTGAACCGCACGGAGCGGTCGTCGCCGCCGGCGTTGTTCGCGTCCCCGCCGCGCCGACGGACGTCGGTCTCGGCGCGGTAGTACGGGAGTCGGAACAGCCCGCGGGCGACCGCGACGCCGAGGCGGTCGTCGGCGTCGAGGCTGTGGAAGTAGACGCCGGGGCCGTTCGGCCCCTCGACGTAGGTCCGGAGGTTGAGTTCGGGGAACGACAGCCCGACCGGCAGCCCTCGCGGACGGATGTCGTCCATGACGAACGGGACGACGCCGAGGTAGGCGTCGCCGTCGTGAGTCGCTACCGAGAGGTCGTCGGGCAGCGTCGCGGCGACGGTCTCCGGGTCGACGGGCCAGTGGGCGAACAGTCCGTCGCGCCACGTCATCTCCAACCAGCGGCGACCGGGCATATCGGACGTAGGGGTTCGGTCGACATAACCCGCACGCCGCCGGCGGTTTAGCGTCGTTCCGCGGTCACTCCTCGGACGGGCCGGTCGTTTCCGGCGCCTCCTTCCACTCGCCGAGGCCGGACGGGTCGAGGTGGACGTGGACGTCGCCGACGTCCTCCAGCGCGCGGAGGCCCCTGACGAGTTCCGTCTCGACGTCGTGGGCCTCTCGGAGCGTCATCGTCCCGTCGACCTCGACGTGGACCTCGACCTCCAAGTCCGTTCCGTCGTAGAACACGGTGAGGTCGTGGACCCCCTCGACGGCGCCGTGGTCGCGGAGCGCGGCGACGACGCGTTCGCGGTCGCCCGCCGGTGGCGCCGCGCCGACGAGGTAGGTAACGTTCTCGCGGCCGATCTCGACCCCCTGATACACGACGAGGGCGCTGACGAACGCCCCGGCGATCGGATCGAGGATCGGGAAGTCCAGAAACACGCCGAAGACGCCCACCAAGGCGGCGATCGTGGTGTAGATGTCGTTGAGGCAGTCGACCGCGAGGGCGTCGAGCGCCGTCGACCCGAGGTCGGCGTTCACCAGCTCCGTGTACCGGTACAGCAGGTACATGTCCGCCATCGCGAACAGCAGCGCCCCGACGAGGAGCGGGCTCGCCCGCACCTCGACCGGCCCGACGAATCCGAGCACCGACTCGCGCAACAGGAGCAGTCCGAGGATCGCCACCGTCGCGCCGACGAACAGCGCCGTCAGGGGTTCGATCCGTTGGTGGCCGTGCGGGTGCGTCTCGTCCGCGCTCTCGTACCGCGAACCCCCCCAGACGAACACCACCGCACTGGCGACGAGGTCGGCCACCGAGTGGGCGGCGTCGGCTAAGAGCGCGACACTGCCGAACACGAGCCCCGTCGACCCGACGACCGCGATCTTCACCGCGTTGCCGACGACGTTGACCGCCGCCGCCCGCTGGAACCGGGCGCGGTCGTCGTTCCCCCAGGGGCGCAACATGAACGCCGATGCGACCGCGACCCTGTTAAGCGTCTCGCGTCGCGGCGGCCGTTCGATCCGGGTCGGGGCACCCGCTCGGTCGCCGCCGTCTCCGGCCGAAGACTCCGTCGTAACGCCTAAGACCGAAACGCTCCTCGGTGACGGTAATGAATCACGATCTTTTCGCCCGAGGTGGTCCCGGTGGGCGTCGAAATTAAGGAAACGGAGGTGAGCGACGAGGATTTCGAAGAGATGAAGCGGTTCGTCCGCGATTACCTCGCGGCCAGCGTCGAGAGCGAGGACGACGGCGGACGGATGCGCTGGTACCCGTGGCACTCGTCGTCGTACCGGTTCAACCACATCCTCAACGTCGTCGACCTCGCGACCGAGATCGCCGACGCGGAGGGCGCGGACGTCGACGTGGTTCGGGTGGCGGCCGTCTTCCACGACGTCGCCAAGCTGGAGGCCGAACAGGACGTTCACGCCGAAGCCGGCGCGCGGGTGGCCCGCGAGTACCTCCAGAGCCGCGGCAACTACCCAGAGTCGTTCATCGAGGAGGTGTGCGGGGCGGTCGTCGACCACTCGTACACCGGCGATCTGGCGGACGTGCCCTTAGAGAGCCGCTGTCTGATCGAGGCCGACGTCCTCGATAAGGTCGGCGCCAACGGCGCCGTTCTCATGCTGTTACGGATGGGCTACGAGTCGCGGACCCACATGGACGCCGCGAAGATGGTCGACCGCGTGCTCCAGCGGGCCCACGATCACACCGACCGCGTCGTCTCCGACAGCGCGGAGAGCATCGCGCACCAGCGCATCAAGCGCGTGAAGTGGCTCCGCGAGTGGCTCGAAGAGGAGGTCTCTCGGATGGACTCCGAGGGCGTCACGGACCGCTGACCGCGCCGCGACGGCAGTTCCGGCAGTCCGGCATCACGTCTCGTTCTCCAGTCCGGCGTCCGGGTCGACGAGCGGTAACACCGATTCGAGATACCGGTCGATCCCCGCCCGAGCGCCGTCGACCCACTCCGCCTCCGCGGTCGTCGTCAGCCGGAACGTGCTCCCGGTCGCGAACGTCTGGAGCGTCGCGGCGACCTCCGCGGGGTCGACCGTCTCGGCCTCCGGGTCGGGACCCGTCGATCCGTCGGCCGCGTCCTCGGCGGCGACCTCGGCCGCCGCCTCGCGGACGATCCCTTCGAGGTACTCGCTGAACACGCGGTCGCTGCGGTCGAAGTGGTCGCGGTAGGCCTCGTTGTTCGCGGCCTGTGACCTGAGTTCGGTCATCACCGTGAAGAACCGCGCGCCCGGCGCGTACTCGTCGTCGAGCGCCGACGGGTCGGTCGTCGCGGTCAGGTAGGCGTCGAGCTGCTCGCGAGCGGACCGGTTGAAGGCATCGGACGGGTCCACCGCGGAGCCGGCCTCTCCCGCTTCCGATCGCCGCTCGCCTGCGATCGACGCCTCGAACTCCGCTAAGAGGAACTCGAGAAGGTCGATCAACAGCTCGTCTTTCCCGTCGTAGTGGTGATAGACGAGCGACGGACTCTTGTCGAACTCGTCGCCGATCCGCTTGATCGTGACGTTCGCGTACCCGTGTTCACAGAGCGCGCGGAACGCCGCCCCCAAGATAGCCTGTCGGGTGTCTGACGGCTCCGCGAACGGGTGATCCATGGGACCGCTACGCGGATGCGGTATATATGGCCCCTGATTGAACGTTCATTCAGCACGCTTATGCGTCAAGCGCCCAACCGAACCGTATGACCCGTTCCGACGCGCCGCGGTCCGACCGGTCGCCGCGGGCGACCAGACTCGCCCAGAGAATCGCCGGAGGGAACATATGAGTCGGTCGGCGCGGTTCGCGACGGCCGCGCTCGCCGTCGTCGCGGTGAGCGCGCTGCTCGTCGCCGTCTCGCTCAGCGGGGCCGCGGCGCCCGCGATCGGAGGGGCGTCCGGGAGCGGTTACGCCGCGCTCTCGACCGCGGACGGCGCCGTCGCCCAGACGGACCCGACTCCGAGACAGGTTCGGGGATCGCCCGTGCTCGACCTCTTCGTGTCGCAAGCCTCGGTGCCGGCCGGCGCCGAGTCAACCGTCACGGTCGACATCGTCAACACCGGGGAGATGGAGATCGGCAACCAGCTCGATCCGGATGTTACCACCGCCCGCGGACTCACGCTGGAGATCGACGACGGCGACGTGCCGATCGACGTCGAGGACGGACCGATCCCGGTCGGCGACGTCAGGACCGCCGCCAGCCCGGTCTCCGTCCCGCTCGACGTGACCGTGCCCGACGACGTGCCGGACGGCAGGTACGAGGTGGAGGCGACCGCCCGCTACCGGTACACCTTCGAGATCATCCCCGAGTTCAACGACCACAAGGACCGCCGCGGGATCGAGGACTTCGATCTCACGATCGTCGTCGACGACGGCGCGCGGTTCGCCGTGCTCGAGACGGACACCGACGCGCAGGTCGGCGGCAGCGGCGACGTGACCGTCACGCTGGCGAACGTCGGCGAGGAGATCGCCCGCGACGCGGTCGTCTCCGGAACCACGACGGCGCCCGGCGTCCGCCTCGGCGAGGGCGGCGGTCAGTCCTTCGTCGGCGACTGGGCGCCCGGCGAGAACCGAACGGTGACGTTCGACTCGAGTGTCGGCACCTCGTTCGGCGGCGGCGCGTACGCGCTCTCCTCGACGGTCGACTACCGCGACTCGAACGGGATCGAAGAGACCGCGGCGCCCGCTCGCGCCGGCGTCGTCCCGGTCCCGGAACA
The DNA here is from genome assembly GCF_055389685.1 of Halorubrum ejinorense. NCBI lineage: Archaea > Methanobacteriati > Methanobacteriota > Halobacteria > Halobacteriales > Haloferacaceae > Halorubrum > Halorubrum ejinorense. The sequence goes on along the minus strand of NZ_AP043777.1, from coordinate 2,537,327 downwards.
GTCGTTCTCGCTCAGTAACGTCTCCGGGACGCTCGAAGTGGGTTACTCCGGAACGGTCTCCGGCACGCTCACCAACGAGGGACCGGTCGACGTGGAGAACGCGGTCCTCGTGGCCGACTCCGGGAGCAACCGCGTGAGCCTCGGTGAGAGCCGATACGCGCTCCCGACGATCCCGGCCGGCGAGTCCGCCGACTTCTCGTTCGACGCCGACGTGAGCGGGAGCGCGGACCCCGGGCCGCGACAGTTCAGGTTCACCACCGAGTACGACAGCGGCGAGGCGACGCTCACCGTCGAGAAGACGCGCCGCGTCGAGGTGGCGCCCAGGCAGCCCGAGTTCGACCTCGCGGTCGAGAACGCGACGGTCTCCGCCGGCGAGACCCGGCGGATCGACGTCGAGATCACCAACCGGCGGCCGGAGACCCTGTCGTCTATCAACGCCGGCCTCTACGCTGACAGCCCGCTGACGGCGGTCAACGACGAAGCGTTCGTCGAGGAGCTCGAACCGGGCGAGTCCGCGAACATCTGGTTCGAGGTCTCCGCCGCGCAGAGCGCGAGCGTCGAGGAACACCCGATCGAACTCGACTTCCGCTACGACGACGAGCGGGGCAACGACCGCATCTCGGACATCACGCAGGTCCCGGTGACGGTGACCCCCGCCACCGACGACGGCGGCACGCCCGTCGGCCTGATCGCCGTCGGCGTCCTGCTCGTCGTCGCCGCGGTCGGCGGCGCCGTCTGGTACCGTCGGCGGTGATCGGATGACTGGATACGCATCCCCCGAGAGAGGACCCCCGCGACGCGACGGATCGCCCCCGCTGGATCCCGACCGGCGGCCAGCGGGGCACCGGTGACCGCAGTCGACCGGCTGATCGAGGAGATAGACCGCGTCGTCACCGAGCGCCCGCTGGCGGTCATCGCGGTGTTCCTGCTCGTCACCGTCGCCTTCGGCGGCGGCGTGACCGGCATCGAGACCAGCGCGGGCGCCGGCCAGTTCACGCAGGACATCCCCGCACAGCGCGCGCTCGACGACATCAACGAGGAGTTCGAGACCTCGATCGGCGGCTCCGCGACGTCGGCGCAGGTGATCGTCTCCGACGACAACGTGCTCTCTCGGGACGCGCTGGTCAGGACGTTAGAGACCCAACACCGGTTGGAGTCGCGGTCGACGCTCCGGGTCGCCTCGACGTCGAGCCACGCGGACGCGATCGCCCGACAGCTGGACCCCGACGCGGCGAACGCGGCCGAGCGACGCGACGCGGTCGCCGAGGCGACGCCGGCCGAACTGCGCCGGGCCATCGCCGACGCCGACGCGGCGGGCGTCGTCGCCCCGCAGGTGTCCGTCGACTACAACCCGACCGCACAGGCGGCCGGAACCGCCATCGTGGGCATCAGCTACGACCTCCCGGAGGCGGCCACGACCGCGCGGGTGACGGAGCTCCAGACTCGCAGCGTCGAGGTCGTCGACTCGGTCCCGGGCAACGAGGCCGGCGAGAACGTCATCCTCTTCGGCGACGGCGTCCTCCAGTCGGAGATCACCGCCCTGTTGACCGACACCGCGATCATCGTGTTCCCCGCCGCGCTGATCCTGATCGTCGGGTTCCTGATCTTCTCATACCGCGACCCGATCGACATGGCGATCGGGATCACCGCGCTGTTGATGTCGCTACTGTGGACGTTCGGCTTCATGGGATACGCCGGAATCCCCTTCTCGGACTCGCTGGTGACGGTCTTCCCGCTCCTGCTCGCGGTCGGGATCGACTTCGGGATACACATCGTCAACCGCTACCGCGAGGAGCGGGCCACCGGCGCGGGGATCGAGACGTCGATGCGGACGACGACCGACCAACTGCTCATCGCATTCCTGCTCGTGACTATCACGACGGTGTTCGGGCTCGCCTCGAACCTGGTGAGCCCGTTCGACCCGAACCGCGACTTCGGCCTCGTCGCGGGCGCCGGGATCACGTTCACGCTGATCGTCTTCGGCGTCTTCCTCCCCGCGGCGAAGGTGTTCGCCGACCGGTGGCGCGAGCGGCTCCCGATCCCGACGTTCGGGACGTCCGCCCTGGGTGCCGGCGGCTCGCGGCTCGCGCGGGTCCTCCACGTCGGCGTCGACCTCTCTCGGATCGCACCGATCGCCGTCGTCGCCGTTCTCCTCGTCGGCGGCGCCGCCGGCGGCGCCTACGGGACCGGCGTGAACACGGAGTTCTCCGAGGAGGCCTTCTTCCCAGATCAGGACCGGCTGGAAACGTACTCGGAGCTTCCGGAGCCGTTCGCGCCGACGGAGTACACGTTCCTCGACGTGTTGAACATCTTCGAAGAGGAGTTCGAACAGGACTTCGTCGGGTCGGTGACGCTGTACATCGACCAGTCGGTGAGAGACGACGACGCCTTGGAGCTGATCGACCGGACCACCCGGAACCCGCCGGACACCTTCGCGACGACCGACCAGCGGCGGGCCGCCTCGACGAGCATCGTCACGGTGATCGACGACCACGCGGAACGCGACCCCCAGTTCGCGGCGCTGGTCGAGCGGAACGACCGCCTCGGCAACGGCGTGCCGGACCGGAACGTCGACGAGGTGTACGACGCGCTCCTCGACTCGCCCGCGGAGCAGCGCGCGCGCGGCTACGTGGCGGCCGACCGCGGGAGCGCACGGATCGACTACACGATCCGACCGGGCGTCGACAACTCGGAGGCGGTCGCGGACGTGCGCCAGCTGGCCGAGCGGACGCCGCTCGAAGCCGTCCCGACCGGAGACCTCGTCGTCAACGAGGCGGTGATCGACCTGCTGACGGAGTCGGCGATCCGGAGCCTCTTCACCGCTTTCGGCCTCACGGCGTTGTTCCTGGCCCTCTCGTACGCCTACCTCGAGGGGAAGGCCGTCTACGGCCTGTTGAACCTCGTTCCGGTCCTCGTCACTGTCGGGCTGCTCGTCGGGTCGATGCGGCTGTTTTCGATTCCGCTGACGCCGATCAACGCGCCGATCCTCTCCGTCTCCATCGGGCTCGGGGTCGACTACACCGTCCACTTCGTCCACCGGTTCGTCGACGAGTACCAGGCCGGGCTCCCGATCGACGAGGCCCTCGACGTCACCATCGCCGGGACGGGCGGCGCGCTCACCGGCAGCATGCTCACGACCGTCTCCGGGCTCGGCGTGCTGTGGCTCGCGGTGATCCCGCTGTTGCGCGACTTCGGCGTGCTGCTCGCGCTGGGCGTGTTCTACGCGTACCTCTGTTCGATCCTACTCGTCCCGTCGCTCGTCGTCGTGTGGGCGCGGTACGGGGATCGAGTCGGTCTCGGCCTCGACGACGGACTCAGAGACTCGGGCGTCAGGAGTAGCGACTGACGAGCGCGTTTTCACACACTGAGACGAGAAACGCGACGACTTCGGACCGAATCAACCGAGAACGCCGACGACCAGTTGGACGGTGACCAAGACGAGGAACGCGGCGCCCGTCGCCAGCGTCCCGGCGGCGACGCCGTGTGCGTTCCCGAGTCCGCGGCTCCGGGTCGCGAAGTACGCGCCGAGGAAGACGAAGCCGACGAGGAGGAGTCCGACGAGGAGGTACGCCACGGTCACCAGCGTACCGGCCAGCCCCTCGGAGATACCGAAGCTGCCGACGCCGAGGAGGATGCTCCCGCCGATGAGGGCGGTGATGCCGACGAACGAGATCGCCCACACGACGGGCGTCCGGACGACCTCGCTGAGCGACGCCACGATGGCCTCGTACTGACCGCCCGTCTCGTCGCGGCCGGGAGCGGTCCGCTTTCCGCCGATCTCGGCGATTGCGACGAACGTGGCGACGACGAGTAGGCCCATCAGACCCGTGCTCAAGAGGCTGAGTGATGTCATGGATATCCGTTATTAGGGCCTCCGTTCGCGCGTACAAATACCCTTCGACGCGTTCGTTCCGCCCCGGTGCGCGGGTCCGCTCCGGGCGCTCACTCGACCTTCGCGAGCGCCGTTCCCGTAGGACGGTCGAGGTGTTACGGGCGAGTCGAGGAGGGAAACCGGGCCTCGAACCCCCGTCCCCCCGCCCTGCTACACAAGAGATAAGTGTACCATCGCCAAGGGTGATACAAGAGCAGACAGACGAACATGATAGATCCAGTTATCCTACAACAGGGGAGCGACTGGCGCGCACAGGCGGAGGTCTTCGACGAGATCTTCTTCGTCTTCCTCGCGCTCGGTACCCTCGTCGGCACCATCGTCGTCGCGTACACGCTGTGGAACGTGTACAAGTACCGCGACGACGGCGACCGGTCGGACGAGGACTTCGACGCACCGGTCGTCGGCGAGCTCCCGACGGGACAGGGCGGTCCGAAAGCGAAGAAGCTCTTCCTCTCGTTCGGGTTGAGCGCGATCGTCGTGATCAGTCTCGTCGTGTACGCGTACGGGCTGCTCCTCTACGTGGAGGAGGGACCGGACGCCGGCGGCGAGGGCGACATCGAGATCATGGTCGAAGGCTATCAGTACGGCTGGGCGTACGAGTATCCCAACGGTCACACGGAGCGTGACGAGCTCATTGTGCCCGCGGACCAGCGGATCGATCTCAACGTCACTTCGAGGGACGTTTGGCACAATTTCGGGTCACCAGACTTACGAATCAAAACCGACGCCATCCCCGGTGACTACAACGAGATCTGGTTCAAAGTGAGCTCCGAGGACGTCCAGGCCCAGGGCGGCGAGGCGACCTTCGACGTCCAGTGCTTCGAGCTGTGTGGTCCGGGTCACTCGGCGATGAAGGGACAGGTCACGGTCATGCCGCAAGACGAGTGGGAAGAGTGGTACGCGTCGACCGGGAACAGCTCCGAGAGCGCGAGCATCGATAGCTCTCGGGTCGGACTCGCGACGCCGAGCGGGGTGAGCGCATGAGCGAACTCCCGCCGACGACCTCCGTCAAGCGGTGGCTCGTCACGACCAACCACAAGGACATCGGTATCCTCTACACGATCACCGCGCTGTTCTTCCTGCTGTTCGGCGGCGTGATGGCGCTTCTCATCCGCCTCCAACTGTGGGACCCGACGAGCCAGATCCTCTCCGGACTCGCGTACAACGAGGCCGTCACCGCGCACGGGTTGATCATGGTGTTCTGGTTCCTCTCGCCGTTCGCGTTCGGCTTCGCGAACTACTTCGTGCCGCTTCAGATCGGCGCTGACGACCTCGCGTTCCCGCGGCTCAACGCGGTGTCCTACTGGCTGTACCTGTTCTCGGGCGTCCTGCTCGCGATCAGCTTCTTCCAGGGCGGCACGCTCTCCGCGGGGTGGACGATATACGCCCCGCTCAACGTGCCGATGTACACGCCGAGCATCGGGTCGACCGGCGCGGTGCTCGCGCTCGCGATGTTCGTCACCGGCACCACGACGTCGACGGTGAACTTCCTCACGTCCATCCATCACTCCCGCGCGGAAGGGATGGGCATCATGGACATGCCGATGTTCACCTGGTCGATGCTCGCGACCGTGTGGATGATGCTGTTCGCGTTCGCCGCGCTGCTCGCGGTCGGACTCATCCTGGCGGCGGACCGGGTCCTCGGGAGCGTCTACTTCTCGGCGACCGAAGGCGGCTCCCTGCTGTGGGGACACCTGTTCTGGTTCTTCGGCCACCCCGAGGTGTACATCGTCTTCTTCCCGGCGCTCGGCGTCATGCTGGAGCTGTTCCAGACGTTCTCCGGCCGCCGGCTCGTCGGACGGAAGTGGGTGATCATCTCCATCTGTCTGATCTCCGTCCAGTCGTTCCTCGTGTGGATGCACCACATGTTCCTGACGACGATCAACCTGGAGATCAAGACGCTGATGATGGCCACGACCATCGGGATCTCACTCCCCTTCGACCTGGTCGTGTTCTCGCTGATCTACACGCTGATCAAGGGGCGGATCCAGTTCACGACGCCGTTCCTGTTCGCGTTCGGCGCGCTGCTGCTGTTCATCCTCGGTGGCATCACGGGGGTGTTCCTCGGCGCCATCGTGCTCGACTACGAGTTCCGCGGCACCTACTGGGTGGTCGCGCACTTCCACTACGTGATGTTCGGCGGGGCGACGGCGCTGTTCGGCGGGGCCTACTACTGGTTCCCGAAAATAACGGGGAAGATGTACGACGAGTTCCTCGGGAAGGTCCACTTCGTGGCGTTCTTCATCGGGTTCAACGCCGTCTACTTCTCGATGTTCCTCGGCTGGGAGACCCCCCGCCGCGTGTTCGAGTACAACCCTGAGTTCCAGATCTACCACCAGTTCGGGACCATCGGAGCGTTCGTGCTCGGGTTGTCCTTCTTCATCATGTTCTACAACTTCGCGAAGTCCTACGTCTCCGGCGAACCGGCCGGCGACAACCCGTGGGACTACTCGCGGACCGCGGAGTGGGCGGTCTCCTCGCCCCCGCCGCTGGAGAACTGGCCGAACCGGCCGTCGTACGCCTCCGGGAAACTGGAGTTCGTGAAAGACTTCGTGCCGGACGGCGGTCCCGCGATGAAGACCGACGACAACGGTGACGTCGCCACGGACGGCGGTGACAGCCACTCGGCACACATCTCCGAGTACCCCTACTGGGATCGGCACGCCAGCCACGCCAGCATCTGGCCGTTCGCGCTCGCGCTCGCGCTCGGCGTCACGCTCTTCGGCTTCTCCGGGTTCGCGGACTCGGTCACCGTCCAGCTGGGCGAGACCGCCATGCAGAGCGACATCGTAATCTCGAACGCGATGTATCCGACCGCCATCGTGGCCGGGATGCTCGGGCTCCTCTACACGGGCGTGAAGTGGGGCTTGGAGGACTTCTACGCGCCGCCGACCGAGTTCGCCGAACGCTGGCCGTTCGGGGGCGTCGAGAAGGTGAAGCTCGGGATGTGGTTCTTCCTGGCTTCCGACGTGATCGTCTTCGGCGCGTTCCTCTCCGCGGCGATCTTCGTCCGCTACAACGCGGGCTGGATGACGTGGGAGCCGTTGACCGAGTCGCTACCGGGGCTCATCAACACCTTCGTGCTGATCACGTCCTCGTTCACCGTGATCTTGGCACTGGTCGCGGCACGCCGGAAGAGCCGGCAGGGGCTCCTCGCGATGCTGGGGACGACGATCCTGCTCGGGTTCACGTTCATGAGCATCAAGCTGTGGGAGTGGAACCACGAGATCTTCGACCGCGGCGTCACCATCTCGGCGAACGCCCACGGTGACCCGATCCAGGCGTCGATCTACTACGTCACGACCGGACTCCACGGCATCCACGTGCTGCTCGGCCTCGTGGTCGCCATCTTCCTGTTCGTCAGGGTGTACCAGGGTCACTACCTCGACGACGAACGGCCGATCGAGTACTTCGGCCTCTACTGGCACTTCGTGGACATCGTCTGGGTGTTCATCTTCCCGCTGTTCTACCTCTTCTGAGGCGGTTCGCGGCCCGCGGTTTTCCTTCTCGGTTTCGCTGTCAGGGAGCGTCCCGCTCGAGGGGCTCCGCGCACCACTGACAGAAGTCGACCGTCGCGTCGCTCTCGCGACCGCACTCCGGACAGCGGACCGTTTCCGCGGACGGCGCGTCGGCGTCGTCAGTCGTTCCGTCTGCGGCCGTCGCGCCGGCGCTCGTCCGGCTCGCGTCGCGTTCTCGCTCGTACTCTCGGTTGTTCCGGTGCGCCACGACGTACGCGTCGATCACGCTCGCGGCGACGACCGCCGCGGCGGGCGCGACATCGCGGACCGGCGGCGGATCGCCGGCGAGGACGCCGTCGATGGCGGACTCGGGGACGAACAGGAAGACGGCCGCGGTGACGGCCACGTACCAGCCGAACGCGCGAGCCCACCGGCGGAGGTACGCGTGGCCGAGTCCGGAGACGACGAGCGCGAGCAGGGCAGCGAGCCAGGGTCGACGCAGCGTGCGGTCCGACATGGCCGCCCGTACGAGCTTGGTGCCCGAGAACCTATCCCTCTCTCGGAGCGTTTATGTGCCGGACGCGCCGAACTCCGGTATGTTCGGTGTGCCGCTCGGTGAGTTCCTCTACGGGGCCGCGTTCGCGGTGTTCGGCGTCGCGACCTGGGGAATCGGACTCGGCGTCGCGTACCTCCTGTACCGCCGGTGGCGCGGCGACGGTCCGCCCGGCGGCGACGAGGAGTAGACGCCGGCGAGACGAGCGGACGGCGACGCTGTTCGCCTTCCCGCCGTCAGTACGCGCTGCCGATTCGGGCACGTTTTTCACCCTACTCGTTCGAGCTACGGTATGACAGACACCGCGCTCGTTATCGGTGGGACGCGTTTCATCGGCCGACACACGGTCGGGGAGCTGCTGGCACACGACTACGAGGTCGCGATATTCAACCGCGGCAACCACGAGGATCCCTTCGCTGACGACGACCGCGTGACCCGCGTCGAGGGCGACCGGAAGGACGACACCGCCCTCCGCGCGGCGAAGCTGTCGGTCGAGCCGGACATCGTGATCGACTGCGTCGCCTACCACCCGGCCGACGTTGAGACCGCCACCGAGATATTCGCCGACGTCGACGGATACGTGTACATCTCGTCGGGGTCCAGCTACGCGGCCGAGGAGATTCCGAAACGAGAGGGCGAGACCCCGCTGGAGCCGTGTTCGCCCGAACAGGCGACCGACGACGACCACGAGACGTACGGCAACCGCAAGGCCGAGGGAGACCGCGCGGTGTTCGCGGCCGCCGAGGAGGGCGTCGCCGCGACCGCGGTTCGTCCGTGTATCGTCTACGGGCCGCACGACTACACTGAGCGGCTCGACTACTGGATCGACCGCGTGCTCACGCACGACCGCGTGGTGATCCCCGGCGACGGACAGAACCTCTGGCACCGGGCGTACGTCGAGGACGTGGCGAGCGCGCTCCGGATCGTCGCAGAGCGCGGGGAGCCCGGCGCGGCGTACAACGTCGGGGACCGACGCGCGCTCACGCTGCGTGAGACCCTCGAGACGGTCGCCGACGCCGCGGAGGTCGACTGCGAAATCGTCGCCGCGAGCGACGACGCGCTCGCGGCCGGGGGCCTCGAACCCGACGACTTCGTCCTCTACCGGGAGTATCCGCACCTGCTTGACACCTGCGCGCTCGCCGACCTCGGCTGGGAGTCGACGCCCGTCGACGAGGCGATGGAGCGGACCGTGCGCGAACACCGCGAGTCGGACCGCGACGGGAGCGAGTGGGACCCCGGCCGCGACGCGGAGGAGCGAGTCCTCGGCGTCAAGGATACGCTCTGAAAAGGGGGTCGAGATCTCGCCGCTCTCGGTCGGTGCTGAGAACTGAACGACTGGCGGCAGCGAAACCGGCGAGCGACGGCGTCAGTAGGCCGCGTCCCACCGCGTCGGCTTCCGGCGGTTCCCGCAGTCGAGACACTCCACGCGGTCCATCGTGTCGATCGCGATGTCGGTGCCCTCGCAGTTGCCACAGAGGTAGCCGTACCGACTTTCGTGGCCCGGATCGGCGTACGCGACGTAGAACGGGGCTCGCGACCCGCGCTCGCTCTCGTCGAAGGCGACGTGGACCGTCTCGCCGTCGTCCGTCTCGTAGGTCGCGTCGGAAATGCCCGTGAGGCGACCCACCTGCTTCCGGTACTCCCGCTCCGCGAACGTCTCGCCGCCGATGTTGATGTCGCGCTCGCCGACGACCTCGTACCCCTCTCGCTCGTAGAACTCCGTGCCCGCCTCGTTGTCCGCGAGGACGCGCGCCTCGATCCGGTCCACCTCGGCCGAGCGGAGGGCGGACTCGACCCGCTCCAAGAGCGCGGAGCCGATGCCGGACTCCCGGTGGTCGGGGTGGACGTGGAGCCAGTCGATCTCGCCGACGCGCTCGCGCCGTCCGACGACGTAGCTCTCCGCGAAGCCGACGACGACCCCGTCCTCGACGGCGACGGGGAACACCGCGTCGTCGTCGCTGACGTCGTCACCGAGGTCGCCGGCGTCGTACCACTCTTCGACGGCTTCGTCTAACAGCCCCTCGTCGACGGCGTGTCCGTACGACGCCACGAGCGATTCGCGGGCGACCGACCGGACCGCGTCGATGTCTTCGGCGGTTGCTTCGCGTAGGTCCATACGGTCGGATCGCTCCGTGGCTACAAAAAACTCGGTCGCGATCTCACGCCGTGACGCAGGTTCGACGGTGACCCGCTACACGGGCCACCGTTCTCGAGAGTACGCCATCTCCCAGAAGGCGTGTTCGAGCCGGGCGCTCCGGAGGAACGCCGCCCGCATCGCGTCCCGCTCGCCGGGGCGCTCCTCGGCGTACCGGTCCACGAGGTCGCGCATCCACGCGACGGTCTCGCGGAACGCGTCGCTCGTGTACTTCTCAATAAAGGGGGTGTACCGGTGCTCCTCGGTCGCGAGTGCCGCCATGTGGTCGGCGACGTCGAGATAGCCCTGTCCGCACGGGTAGACGGCGGCGCTGATCTCCGCGATCGACCCCTCGTGAGCCGTCCGGACGAGGAAGTCCGTGTAGGCGGCACACGTCGGGGCCTTCTCGACGGCTTCGAGCTCCGCCGCGGAGAGACCGTACTCGGACGCGAACGACCGGTGAAGGTCCATCTCGTCGTCGAGGGTGGCGTGAGCGGTCGCCGCCAGCCGCCGCGTCGTCGCCTCGTCGTCCGCCTTCGCACCCGCGAGCGCGAAGACTCGCGCGTAGTCGAGCAGGTAGCGGTAGTCCTGTTTCACCCAGTGGCGGAACGCCTCGCGGTCCAACGTGCCGTCAGCGAGTTCGACGACGAACGGGTGTTCCTTCTGCGCCTCCCAGACGTCCGCGCCCGCGTCGAGCAGTCTGTCACTGAACGCCATCTCCGCGAGAGTCGGAGTGCGACCGTGATATAACTAACTAATACTACTTAGTGATACAAACGTAGAGTCGAGACACTCGACTGTCAGCGATCGCGTCGATTTCGGCGAGAACGTAGGAACGGAGCGCCGAGGCCGTCGACGGTCTGCGGCGGTTCACGCGCGTCGCGGCCCGACGGTCTGCGGCGGGCGGGGCGCCCGAGGCGGTTTACGAGATGGAGTACGTCGCCGCCGCCATGAGCAGCATGGTGAGCGCGAGCGCGAGTCCCATCACGTAGGTTAGCGAGCGGTTCTCCCACCGGAGGTGCATGAAGTACGCGACGATGAGCAGCGTCTTGACGGACGCGATCACCAGCGTCCCGACGATCGCCTGGACGTACGTGAACTCGATGAACGACGTCTCGAAGAGCGCGAAGTTCAGCGTCGCCGCGACGAGGAGGGCGACGTATATCGCCGAATACAGTTTCACGGAGTCGTGCGCCATCTTACACTCCACTTCGTCCCTGCGCTTAAAGAATTAACCATCGGGGGTCGCTCGCCGGGCCGTAGTCGGGAGCGCGGCCGGTGCCGGTCTCGGGCGCGTCGGCGTCGGGAGCCCGAAACGCCTATGAGCGCGACGGCCGGACCTGCCGCTGGTCGCAGCCCCGACCGACATTCGCCGTGACTCCCCTCGAACCGACGGACGACCTGCTCGAATCGCTGTACGTCGTCAACAAGGTCGCAAAGCAGTTCGCCGACGAGGCGACCGCCGCCTACGAGCGCGGCGACGTCACCGAGAGCAACGTCCGGTCGGCGCGAAAGGACGCGCTCTATCGGCTCAAGACCGACGTGCTCGCGCGGATCGTCGCCTACGACGCCAACCGCGTCACGGGCGAGTACCACGCCATCAACGGCGACGTGTGGCTCTTTCTCACGATCGGTGACTGGCACTTCCACCAGCCGCCGCACGCGATCGGGAGCGATCTCACCGACGCGATCGCGGTCTCGAACTCTCGTGCGAATCCCATCGACGCCCCGTACGAACGCGACTCGGCGGTGGACCGCTCGGACCGCTCGCTCGAAGCGGCGCTGACCCGGCTGGCGGACGCGGGCGTCAACGCCAACGACCACCTCGCGCGACCGACGGTCACCACGGAGGACGACCGGATCGTCGACGTCCGCTGGTCGTTCCTCTCCTGAGGTCCGTCTCGGTCGCAAAAAACGGTTTCCGCGCGTGACCGACCCGCGAAGGGCGAATCAGGCTTCGACGACTTCGATCGCGCCGAGCATCCCGTTAGCCGAGTGCGGGGTGCACTCGTACAGCTGGACTCCGGTGTTGTCGAACGACTGCTCGAAGGTGTACCCCTCCTCGGTGACCGTCTCCCCGTTGTCAAAGTCGGATTCGGAGCCCTCGACCGAGGCCACGTTGTGCCCGCCGCCCGCGCCGGTCCACTCCCAGACGACGGTCGTGCTGGAGTCGATGCGGACCGCCGGCGGCGAGAAGGCGTACCCGATGTCGCCGGCGCCGACCTCGATGGTCACCTCGTCTTGTCCCGTCGCGTCGACCATCGTCCCCTCGTACAGGCTCGCGTCCGAGAGGTAGTCGTCGATCGCGCTCGGAACGTCCTCGATGGTGGAACCGCTCCCACCGTCGGACCCGTCGCTCCCGTCGGACCCGTCACCGCCGTCGCCGCCGCCGGAACAGCCGGCGAGCGTTCCGATGGTCAACGCGGCTCCGGTCCCGGCGAGATACCGCCGTCTGGACAGTTTATCAGACATCATCACACGTAGGGGTCGAAGCCTTACAAACCCCGTGATGGCTTCCGGTTCGTGAGAACCTTCGGTACCGAATTCCGACTCCGGCGGTCGGCGCGTGCCCGTTCTCCCCGCGGACGCCGAGAGCGGGGTTTATCGCCCTCCGTCGCCTCGCGAGAGGCATGCGCGAAGACGCGCTGGCGACCCGACTCGTCGACCACTACGAGGCGACGAGCGACGCGCCGGCGATCCGGCTCGAAGAGCCGTACGACGCCGACGGGCGGCGGGGGGTCGTGGACCTCTTCGTCCGGACGCGGACGCCGGCCCCCGTCGACCGCGTGATCGAACTCAAGTCTGACGCCGCGGTCCGCCGGGCCACCGGTGCCAACGAGATACTCCGCCAGTACCGCCGGATGGAGCGGTACTTCCACGCCGACGAGAGCCACGCGCTCCGTCCCAAACTCGGCCGCACGGAGCCGGGCGCCCGCTACCTGCTGTGTTTCGCGCCGACGCCGACCTGCGTCCACCACGTCGCGGTCAACCGCACCCTGTACGGCACCGTCGACCCGCGCTCGCAGGCGGGCGACGTTCCCGCCGTCCGGACCGTCGCCTTCCTGACCGGGCTCGACGGCGACCCCGCCGACCTCGGCATGGTGTCCGTGAACGGTGACGCGCGGTTCGGCTCGGAGCCGTTCCGGCGGGCGGTCCCGACGGACTCGCGGCTCGCCGAGAGTCTCCGTGCCGTCGACGACGACCTCATGGAGTTCGAGTAGCGTCGGGCGTCGCGGCCGCGACGATCCGTCGCTCGGGCGGCGAAACGAAACCGCTTACAGGGCCAGTTCGAGCCGGTTACAGGCCCAGTTCGCGGCCGATCACGACGTGTTGGATCTCGCTCGTCCCCTCGCCGATCTCCATCAGCTTCGCGTCGCGGTAGAAGCGCTGCGGGGCGAAGTCGGTGGTGTAGCCGTACCCGCCGAGCGTCTGGACGGCCTCCTCGGCGACCTCGCGGGCCGCCTCGCTGGCGTCGAGCTTCGCGAGCGCCGACTCGCGGGTGACGGACTCGCCCGCGTCGTACCTCGCGGCCGCCTTGTGCGTCAGCAGGCGCGCGCGCTCGGTCTGGCGGTGCATGTGGACCACCTTGTCGCGGACCGCGTCGAACTTCGAGATCGGCTTCCCGAACTGCTCGCGCTCGCCCGAGTAGTCCTTGGCGGCCTCGTAGGCGCCCTGCGCGAGCCCCACCGAGAGCGCGGCGATGGAGATCCGTCCGCCGTCAAGCGTCTTCATCGTCTGCGTCCACCCCTCGCCCTCCTCGCCGAGCAGTCGGTCGGCCGGGAGGCGCACGTCGTCGAAGGTGATCTCGCAGGTCGGCGAGCAGTTGAGTCCCATCTTGTCCCAGACGGTCGTGACCTCGAACCCGTCGTCGCGCTCCGGGTCGACGATGAACGTCGAGATGCCGTCGTAGCCCGCGCCGGGGTCGGTGACAGCTTTCACCAGCACCGAGTTCGCGACGCTGGCGTTCGTGATGAACTGCTTCGTCCCGTTCAAGACGTACTCGTCGGCGTCGGCGTCGTACTCGGCGGTCGTGTCCATGTCGGAGGCGTCCGAACCGCTTCCGGGCTCAGTGAGCGCCCACGCGCCGATCCCCTCGCCCTCGGCGAGCGGGCGGAGCCACTCCTCCTTCTGTGCGTCGGTGCCGAACAGGTCGATCGGCTTCGCGCCCAGCGACGTGTGCGCGGCGTACGAGAGCCCGATGCCCCCGGAGACGCGCCCCAACTCCTCCGTGACCAGCGCGTACATGAGCTGGTCGCCGCCGAGCCCGCCGTACTCCTCGGAGACCGGAACCCCCATCATGTCGAGGTCCGCGAGGGCCTCGAACACCTCGTCGGGGAAGCGGTGTTCGTCCTCGATCTCCTGGGCGATGGGCGCGATCTCCTCCTCGCAGAACTCCCGGACGGTATCGCGTATCATCCGGTGTTCGGCAGGTACCTCGAAGTCCATGGGCAAGAATTGCGACCCGCGGACATAAACGATGCGAACGACCGTGATAGACCGCGTCGCGTTCCGATCGGGTGCGGTGCCGAGCCGACGACTTATCACGCACCGCCGCGTTCCGCCGGTATGGAGTTCCGGGAGCTCGTCCGCGGCCGCGTCGACTGGCCCGACCTCGAACGGGTCGCGCGCGAGCTCGCGGACCGGTACGACCGCGACGGGATGCGGGTCCGGTTCCTCGACGCGGACAACTGGCTGTCGACCCCGATGGTCGTCGACGACGACCTCTTCGTGAAGGTGATCACCCGCCAGAACACGCTCGTCCACGCGCTTTTCACCACCGGTCGGAACATCGGGGCCGTCTCGGCCGGCACCGCGAGGTTCTTCGAGCGCCACGAGACCCCTTACGAGATGGCGCGCCACGAGTTCGAGGCCACGCGGCGGGTCCGCGAACTCGGCGTCAACGCCCCGGAGCCCGTCGAGGCCTTCGAGGTCGACGGGTTCGGCGTCCTCGTGTTGGAGTACCTCCCCGAGTTCCGAACGCTCGGGGAACTCGACGCCGCTCGCGTCGCCGAACTCGCCCCGGACCTGTTCGCGACGCTCCGAACGATCCACGACGCCGGCCTCGCGCACGGCGACCTCCGCGCCGAGAACGTCTTGGTCCACGAGGGGGAGCTCTACGTCATCGACGCGACCCGCGTGAGCGAGGACGGCCGCGAGGAGGCGCGGGTGTACGACCTCGCGAGCGCGCTCGCCGCGTTGGAGCCCCTCGTCGGCGCGGCGACCGCCGTCGACGCGGCGCTGTCGAGCTACGAGCTCGACGACGTGGCGTCCGCCGAACGGTTCCTCGACTTCGTCGCCGCCCGGCCGGACCACGGGTTCGACCGGCCGGCGCTGAAAGCGGAGATAGACGACGGGGAAGGGACGTAGCGGTCGGGTTTCGTCCGGTTCAATCGGTCCGATCCCCAGAGGGCTCGCCTCCCGGCTCGGCCCGTTCTCGGCTCACGACCCAGATGCCGGCGGCCATCAACCCACCCCCGGCGAGGAACCCCGGCCCCAGCGACTCGCCGAGAACGGCCGCGCCGAGGGTCACCCCGACGACCGGCTGAGCGAAGAAGAAGACGGCGACGGTCCCCGCCGAGACGTACTCCAGCCCCTTGTACCAGAGGTACCAGGCGGCCGCGGTCGACGCCACTCCGAGGTACAGCACCGCGAGCGTCGACTCCGCCGTCACCGGGAGCGTCGCGGGCGAGCGGCCGAGATACCACAGCTCGCCCGCCGCGAGCAGCCCCAAAAGCGGCGTGGCCGCGAGCGAGGAGTACGTCGCCGCGCGGAGCGCGCCGTGGCGCCTGACGGCGCCCAGCCCCCAGACGGTGTAGCCGGCCCACGCCGCGCTCGCGACGAGGAGGAGGCCCACGCCGAGGAGGTTGTCCGCGGCGACCGACGCGGGGTCGTGTCGCCCGGCGAGGACGACCGCCGTTCCGACGCCGGCGAGGGCCATCCCGCTCGCCTTCCTCGCCGTGACGCGCTCGCCGAGGACCGCCGCGCCGAGGATCACCGTGAACACGGGCGTCGACACCGTCAGCAGCGAGCCTTGGCTCGCGTTCGTCAGTTCGGTCCCGAGAAACTGCGCCGCGACGGTCAGCGTCACCCACCCGCCCAGCCCGACGAACGTCGGCCACTCCCCGCGCGACGGCGGCGACTCCCCGCGGGAGGTGACGACGAGCGCGAGCGTCCCCGCGCCGAGTCCGACGCGGAGGAACCCGAGTGTCACCGGCGGGATCATCGCGAATCCCCACTTGCTGACGACGTACATCCCGCCCCACAACGCGGCGGCCGCGAGGGGAGCGGCGGCGAACGCGTACCGCCCGACTCCGGCCGTCATTCGGGCTGGAGGGCCCGCGACGGCGACGGGGTCATCCCCCGAGGTACAGCTGCGAGACCTCGTCGTCCGCGAGGAGTTCCTCGGGCGCCCCCTCGAATCGGACCGTGCCTTGGTCGAGCACGTACCCTCGGTCGGAGATGCCGAGCCCCTTCGTCACGTTCTGCTCGACCATCAGGATCGCCGTGTCCATGTCGTTGACGGCCTGAACGTCCTCGAACACGTCGTCAGCGGTGTTCGGCGCGAGCCCCGCGGACGGCTCGTCGATGAGCAGCACGTCCGGCTCCATCACGAGGGCCCGCGCGAACGCCAACACCTGACGCTGTCCGCCCGAGAGCGTTCGCGCCTTCGCGTTCCGCTTCTCGTCGACGATCGGGAAGCGGTCGTACAGCTCGGCGATCACCTCGTCGAGCCCGCCCTCGCGGGCGACGCCGCCCATCCGGAGGTTCTCCTCTATCGTCAGCGAGCCGAACACGTTGTCGGTCTGGGGGACGTAGCCGATCCCCTCGCGGACGATCTCTTCGGGCGCCATCCCGCCGATGTCGCGGCCGTGGTACTCGACGGTCCCCGTCCACGGCGACAGCATGCCGAACGCGGTCTTGAGGACCGTCGACTTGCCGGCGCCGTTCGGGCCGACCAGGCAGACGATCTCGCCGGGGTCGAGCCGGACCGAGCAGTCGTCGAGCACCTGTACCTCCCCGTAGCCGCTGTCGACGCCCGACAGCGAGAGCACGGGATCGGTTCCGCCGTGAGGCCCGTCCGCGGCCCCGGTTGCGTCGTCTGTCATACCGTCGCTCATGCGCCGCCTCCGAGGTACGCGTCGATGACGCGCTGGTCGTTGCGGACCGAGTGCGGCGTCCCCTCGGTCAGGACGCTCCCCTGATCTAAGACGACGATCGGGTCCGCCAGGTCCATCACGAACTCCATGTCGTGTTCGATGAGCAGGAACGTCGTTCCGCGGTCGTTGAGCCGCCGAATCTGGGACTTGAGTTTCTTCGCGAGCGTCGGGTTCACCCCCGCGACCGGCTCGTCTAAGAGGAGCACTTCGGGCTCGGCGAGCATCGCTCGCGCGAGCTCGACGAGCTTCATCTGCCCGCCGGAGATGTCCGTCGCGGGCTGTTCCGCGAGGTGGTCGATCTCGAAGTCCTCCAGTATCCGCTCCGCGTCGGCGAGGTTTCTCGACTCGCTCTCGGCGACCGTCCCCGGCGAGGTGAACAGGCGGACGAACGACTCGCCGGGCTGGTTCCGCGGCCCCACCAACATCGCCTCGCGCACCGTCATCCCCTCCAGCTTCCGGGGGGTCTGGAACGTCCTGACGAGCCCGCGCTCGGCGACCTCGTACGGCTCCATGCCGGTCACGTCGGTCCCGTTCACCTCGACGGTCCCGCCGTCCGGCTCGTAGAAGCCGGAGATGAGGTTGAAGATGGTCGACTTGCCGGCCCCGTTCGGCCCGATGAGGCCGGTGATCGTCCCGCGCTCGACGTCGAAGGTCGCGTGGTCGGTCGCGGTGAGCCCGCCGAACGACTTCTGGAGGTCGTCGACGCTGAGGACGACGTTCTCGGCGGCGGCGTCACTCATCGCCGCCACCCCCCTTCCGCTCGCGGACGCCGCTGTCCGGCGTCTCCGGCGCGCCGCCCCCGTCGACCGCGCTCGGCCAGATGAGCTCCCGCTGCGGCGGGAGCACTCCCTGCGGCCGGTAGCGCATGACGGCGACGATCACGACGCCGATCAACAGCAGGCGCAGCGGCGCGGGGTCGATCGGGAGCGCCACGTCGTTGAGGAAGCGCGTCCCCTCGCGGATCGTGACGATGACGATGCCGCCGAACAGCGCCCCGCGGTTGGAGCCGCTGCCGCCTAAGATCACGGCGACCCACGCGTAGAACGTCGTGATGGGGTCCAGATCGCCCGGCCCGACGTAGAGGTTGAGGTGCGTGTAGAACACGCCCGCGAGCGCCATGATCAGGCTGCCGAGGACGAACGACTGCATCTTGAACGAGTAGGTGTTCTTCCCCAGCGCCCGCGCGAGGTCCTCGTCGGACCGGATCGTCCGCAGCACCCTCCCCCACGGGGAGCGGTGGGCGCGCCGGAGGACGAAGTACGACGCCCCCACGAACCCGAGGACCAACAGGACGTTCAACAACGCCTGCCAGAACGCCGTCTCGAGGAGTATCGGCGAGCCGGGGATCACCACCAGCCGCAGTCCCGGCATCGCTTCCGGAAAGGTCGACAGCACGGGCCATCCCTGGAAGAAGCCGGGGATCCCGCGGACGCCGGCGCTGCCGTTCGTCAGCCAGCGCTCGTTGAGCACGACCAGGCGGACGACCTCCGCTAGTCCGAGCGAGGCGATAGCGAGGTAGTCGGCCCGGAGCCGGAGCGTCGGGATCCCGATCAGGACCGCCAACACGAAGGCGACGGCGAGCCCGACGACGAGCCCGACGATCGGGAGACCGAGCACCGAGTCGACGAGGGGGACGCCGTCGAGCAGGTCGCCGACCGGCGAGCCGCTCGCGGTGATCAGCGCCGAGCCGTACGCGCCGATGCCGAAGAACGCGGCGACGCTGAAGTTGATCAGCCCGGTGTACCCCCACTGGGCGTTGAGGCCGAACGACAGCAGCGCGTACATCCCGGCAAGCCCGACGAGGAACAGGAAGTACGACGGGCCGAGCGCGCCGGTGAGCAGCGCGACGAACAGGAACAGCATGAACGCGACGCTGACGCCGAGGACCCACCCCTCGGGCCGGGTCAGCTCGGAGACTGCCTCCTTCGGTGCGTCGAGCAGGCTCATGACGCACTCTCCCCGGCGATCCCGTTAGGCCGGACCAGCAGCACGACGACCATGATCAGGAACGCGATGGCGTTCGCGTACTCGATGCTGATCAGGCCGCGAATGACCGCCGCGAGCCACCCGGGCCAGATCGGGATCGCTTCGACCACGTTCGAGAAGAACGGCGTCAGTTGGTTTATCATGCCGATGAGGAAGCCGCCCGCCATCGCGCCGTAGACGGAGCCGATCCCGCCGAGGATCACCGCCGCGAAGATCACGAGGAGGAGGTTAAAGCCCATCCGCGGCGAGAGCTGGTTGAACAGGCCGAGGAACACGCCGCCCGCTCCGGCGAGGCCGGCGCCGATGACCCACGTCCACAGCGTGACCCGCCGGGTTCGGATGCCGCTGATGCGAGCGAGGTCCGGGTTGTCGGCCATCGCCCGCATCTTTCGACCGAGGTCGGTGTACTGGAGGAGGACGTGGAGGCCGACGACGAGGACGGCCGCCGAGGCGACGATCGCGACGTCGTGGAGCGTCACCCGGATCCCGTACGGGAGCAGCGCCTCGATCGGTCGCAGCGGCTGGATGTCGAACCGGGTGAAGTCGGAGCCGAACCGGATCTGGATCACCGACCGGTAGATGAAGGCGATCCCGATAGACGTGATCAGCAGGCCGATCGAGTCGATGTCGAGCGGCTCGTAGATGAGCTTCTCGGTCCCGACCGCGACGACCGCCGCGACGGCGATCCCGACGACGAGCGCGACGAAGAAGCCGTACGGGAGCCCCAACACCGCGCCGCCCAGTCCGCCGACGGCCCCGAAGGTCACGAGCGCGGAGTACGCGCCGATGGTCATCGTGTCGCCGTGGGCGAAGTTCGCGAAGTCCGCGATGCTGTACACGAGCGACAGCCCGATGCTCCCGAGGACGATGATACTGCTGAAGACCAGCCCGTCAGCCAGGTATCCGAGAACGGTCATCGGAGGTGATTAGCCTTCGATGAAGTCGATGCCTTCGTACGCGTGGTCTTGAACCTCTAAGACCTGAAGGAACCCGACCGGGTCGCCGTCCTCGTTGAAGTCGATGGGACCGCTGACTCCCTGGTAGTCGACGTCGTCCGGGCCGCCCCCGTCCGCGAGGATCTGGCTTGCGGCCTCGAAGGAGGTCACCGCCTCGCCGTCGGGGCCGGAGACGCGCCGGACGGTGTCCTGGAGCGCCGCGCCGGTGAACTCGTCCGCGGCCTGAATCGCGAGCGCGGCGTTGATCACGCAGTCGTACGCGTACGCCGCCCACGAGGTCGGCTGCTGGCCGTACTCGGCCTCAAAGTCCTCGGCGAACGACTGGTAGTTCTCCTCCTCGACCGGCGCGGAGGGGGTGACGATCTTCATCCCGTCCATGCTCCCCTCGGGGGTGTTCTCGAGGACGTTGTCGCCGGAGACGGAGTCGGCGCCGTAGAACTGCGCCTCGTAACCCGACGAGAACACCTCGTTGACCATCGTCGCGAACTCCGCCTGGTAGGTGATGAACAGCCACGCCTCCGCGCCGGAGCTGTTCATCTCCGAGATGACGCCGGAGTACGACTGCTGTTCCTGGTCGTGCGGGCTGTTGTAGACAACTTCACCGTCGTACGCGTTCACGAACGCGTCGGTGAGGCTCTGCCCGTAGTCGTTGTTGACGTAGGTGATCGCGACCTCGTCGTAGCCGTCGTCGGTGATGATGTTCGACAGCGCGAGCGACTGGCTGCGCCCGGACGGCGACATCCGGAGCAGTCCGGGGAAGTTCGTGAGGTTGAGTCCGGTGGAGTTCTGGCTCAGCTGGACGACGTCGGTCCCCTCGACGACGCTCTCGTAGATCGCGAGCGAGACGCCGGAGCCGACCGCGCCGATGAGGAACGGCACGCCGTCCTGATTGACCAGCTTCTGTGCGGCGGCGATCCCGCCCTGGTTCTCGCTTTCGGAGTCCTCTACGACGATGTCGAGTTCCCGGCCGCCGATCCCGACCTCGTTGACGCGGCTCAGCGCGAGGTTGACGCCGCGCTGGTTCCGCTCGCCGAACGCCGACAGCGACCCGGTCTGGGAGTCGACCATCCCGATCTCGTACGGGCCGGACGAGTCTCCCCCGTCGCCGCCGTCGCTGCCGTCGTCTCCGTCGCTCCCGTCGCTTCCGTCGCTTCCGTCGCTTCCATCGCCTCCGTCTCCGCCGTCGTCAGTCGTACTGAGGCAGCCTGAGAGGGCGATCACGCCCGCTCCGCCGGTCAGTTTCAGCAGCCTTCTCCGGTCCGCGTCGTCCATGGTATCTCGTGACATATGCGTTCGGTAGAGTCCAGCCTATCAGAGTATCTCAATCCCGACCCGTCCATGGTCGGATTCCGGGTCGATCCGGGGCGAACGCGGCAATATTTCACCGGCGTGTTTATTTCAAAGAGAGTAGCTCAAACTAATTGGTCGGGTGCCCATATATATCCGTTCCGGCCCGCAGTGGGATCGTGATACCGCCGATCGCGAGCAACTTCGTCGCCGGGGAGACGCCTGAGGCGGCGCTCGCTCACGTCGAGACGCTCAACGACCGCGGCGTGGCCGGCATCCTGAACCTCTTGGGCGAACACTACGAGGAACGACCGCCCGCCGACGCCGACGCCGACGCGTACGTCGACCTCGTCGAGCAGATAGCCGAGCGCGACGTCGACGCCTGCGTCTCGGTGAAGTCGAGCCAGATCGGCCTCGACATCGGCGACGCCGTCTTCGAGGAGAACCTCGCGCGGATCGTCGCGGCGGCGAACGGGACCGCGGAGGGCGCGCCCGACGACGCGGACACGTTCGTCTGGATCGACATGGAAGACCACGAGACCACGGACGTCACGCTCGACGCGTTCGAGCGTCACACCGTCGAGACCGACGGCAACGTCGGCGTCTGCGTCCAGGCGAACCTCAAGCGGACGCGCGACGACCTCGAGCGGCTCGCCGAACTTCCGGGGAAGGTCCGGCTGGTCAAGGGCGCGTACGACGAGCCGGCCGAGCTGTCGTACAAGGAGAAGGCCCGCGTCGACGAGTCGTACCGCGACTGCCTCGCGTACATGTTCGAGGCGTTCGACGGCGGGATCGGCGTCGGGAGCCACGACCCGGCGATGATCGACTACGCCGCGGAGCTCCACGCGGAACACGGGACGCCCTACGAGGTCCAGATGCTGACCGGCGTCCGCGAGTCGGCGCAGTTCGACCTCGCCGCCGAAGACGACGTGGAAGTCTACCAGTACATCCCGTACGGCTCCAAGTGGTTCTCCTACTTCTACCGCCGGATCCGGGAGCGCAAGTCGAACGCGCTGTTCGCGCTGCGAGCCATCATCGGCAACTGAGCCGGCGTTCGCTCGCGAGCGTGAGCGGGCCGCTCCTGGCGGTCACGGGTCCAGCAGCTTCGATTCGGCCTTCCGGAGGTGTTCGAGCAGCGTGGTCTTCGAGACGTCCATCGCCTCGGCGAGCTCGCGCGTCGACGCCTCACGGGGCCACTCGTAGTAGCCCGCCTCCCGGGCGTGTTCGTACACGTCGCGTTGGGTCGGCGTCAGCGTGTCGAGCCGCTGGCCGCGGGCGGTCCGTCCGGCGTACCCGGTCGAGGACATGGACTCGACGGAGACCTCGGCGCCGGCGTCGGCCTGGACCGCGTCGAGCGAGTCGCGGATCTCCGTCCGTTCGCCGACGAAACACACCTGCCACTCCTCGCGACCGTCCTCGATCTTGACCGGCGCGCTGTGGACGAAGCCGTGTTCTAACAGCGTCGGGCACACCATGTCAGCCGGGTCGTACTCCAAGAAGAACTCGCGGACGACGTTGCCGGGCGTGTCCCGGGCGCGGCCGAACCGCTCTTTCAGCTCCAACAGCTCGCCCGCGCGGTCCGACTCGCGGATCGCGTCCAGCAGCGCCTCGACTTCCTCGTTCGTGTCCGCGAACGCGGTGAACAGCCCGTTGACCGAGTTCGGCGCGTCGCCGTCCGTCTTCGGGGTGTTGTAGATCGCGTGAGCCAACACGCCCCCGCTCGTGCGCTCGGTCGCCTCTATCGCCCAGCAGTTCGGATGCCACAGGTCCAGCGTCAGCCGAGTGCCCGACCACTCCCCCTCCGAATTCGCGTCTGAGATCGCCATGAGACTTCACATTTGGTACCGTGCCACAAAAACACTTCCGACCATGGTCGGGTGGGTTATTTGGCCGTCCGCACGGAAACGACGATTATGGCAGACGCCTACAACCACTACATCGACGGCGAGTGGGTCTCGGGCGAGGGCTCGGAGACCTTCGAAAGCGAGAATCCCGCCACGGGAGAGACGCTTGGCGAGTTTCAGCAGGGGACCCCCGGCGACGTCGACCGCGCGGTCGACGCCGCGGACGAGGCGTTCGAAGAGTGGCGCGAGCTCTCGCGGATCCAGCGCGCGGAGTATCTCTGGGACGTGTACCACGAGCTCCGCGAGCGCACCGACGAGCTCGGCGAGATCGTCAGCAAGGAGTGCGGCAAGGAGATCTCTGAGGGCAAAGCCGACGTCGTCGAGGCCGCGCACATGGTCGAGTGGGCCGCGGGCGACGCCCGCCACCCGAAAGGCGACATCGTCCCCTCGGAGATCCCCTCGAAGGACGCGTACATGCGACGGAAGCCACGCGGCGTCACCGGCTGTATCACGCCGTGGAACTTCCCGGTCGCCATCCCCTACTGGCACATGGCCATCGCGCTGGTCGAGGGCAACACCGTCGTGTTCAAGCCCGCGGAACAGACCCCGTGGTGCGCGCAGATCGTCGCGGAGATGTTCGACGACGCGGGCATCCCGGACGGCGTGTTCAACATGGTCCAAGGGTTCGGCGACACCGGGAACGCGATCGTCGAAAACGACGACGTCGAGACGGTCATCTTCACCGGGTCGGCCGAGGTCGGCCACCTCATTCAGGACAAACTCGGCGGCGTCGCCGGCAAGCGCGCCGCCTGCGAGATGGGCGGGAAGAACGCCGTCGTGGTCACCGAGGAGGCCGACCTCGACGTCGCGGTCCACTCCGCGGTGATGTCCTCGTTCAAGACGACGGGCCAGCGCTGCGTCTCCGCCGAGCGCCTGATCGTCCACACCGACGTGTACGACGAGTTCAAAGAGCGGTTCGTCGAGGTCGCGGAGTCGGTCGCGGTCGGCGACCCGCTCGACGAGGACACGTTCATGGGGCCGCTCATCGAGGACGAGCACCTCGAGAAGGTGACCGAGTACAACGAACTGGCCCGCGAGGAGGACGTGAACGTCCTCGTCGACCGGACCGAACTCGCCCCCGAGGAGATCCCCGACGGCCACGAGGGCGGTCACTGGATCGGACCGTTCGTCTACGAGGCGGACCCCGACGCCGACCTGCGGTGTACCCACGAGGAAGTGTTCGGTCCGCACGTCGCCCTCCTGGAGTACGAGGGCGGCATCGAGCGCGCCGTGGAGATCCAGAACGACGTGGACTACGGGCTCGCCGGCGCGGTGATCTCGGAGGACTACCGGCAGATAAACTACTACCGCGACCGCGCCGAGTTGGGGCTCGCGTACGGGAACCTCCCGTGTATCGGCGCCGAGGTTCAGTTGCCCTTCGGCGGCGTGAAGAAGTCCGGCAACGGCTACCCCTCGGCCCGGGAAGCGATCGAGGCGGTCACCGACCGCACCGCGTGGACGCTGAACAACTCCAAGGATATCGAGATGGCGCAGGGCCTCTCCGCGGACATCAAGACGACGGACGACTGAGGCGCTCGCTCGCACCGAGCCGACGGCCGAGCGCTTCTGTCGCTTCGGTTCCCCCTCCGGTTTTCTCCCTTTCAGTCTCCGACACCGCGAACGGCCGCGACGGTCTCCGCCGGCGTCTCTGCGGCCGCGAGCGCCCCGCGGGCCGCGAGCCGGTCCCGCGGCCGCCCCACGGGCTGTGACTCCGACACCGTCTCGATCAGCTCCGCCTCGCGCAGGAGCCGTTTCACCCGCGTGAACGTGGACGGACTCCCCAGTCCCGCGTCCTCGCAGGCCCGCCGGAGCGTCCGGTCGAGGACGCCCTCGCGGGCCCCGGCCGCGTAGGCGCGGATGCGGGTGCTCTCGGGCCCGGGACCGTCGCCGCCCCCCGTCGAATGCGCCGCGTCGTCGCCTCCGGACGCCGCGGCCGCCGGCGCGTCGAGCGTCCGCACCACCGCCGCGGCGACCGACTCGTCACAGCGCGTCGCGAACCCCTCGTACACCCGCCGGCGACTCGGCGTTCGGAGGCGGTACGGCTCGGCGTCCGCGAACCGCGATGCGTACCGCTCGCGGAGCGATCCGTCGTCGCCGACGCGGTACCACCCGGCCGTCCCGGCCTTGTCGTTCACTTTTCCTTCGACCAGTGCGAACCCGGTCCGGACTCCCGCCAGCACCGGGTTCGGCTGTGGCGCGTCGATAACTCGGAGGTCCACGACGCCGGCGTCGAGCAGCGCCGCGAGCCGCGCCGCGGACCGGAATCCCTCGGTCGCGGCGTCGATCGCGCTCTCACCGGCGAATACCGAGAGCGTCGGGAGGTCCGGGGACGGCGCGGCCTCGCCGTCGCCGCTCGCGAGGTCCGACACGGTCGGGGCCACGAGCGTCGGCGCGGCCTCGCGGTACGCCTCGACGACGGCTCCGAGCAGTCGCGGCCCCGGGTCGACCAACAGGGGGCCGGAGAACTGCTCAAGCGGGAGCGGCTCCGGGAGCAGGGGGAAAGCGGGGCCGGTCGGCATCGGGCGATCCTACGAGCGCGACGGGGTAAGTGTGCGGGACGGCTTTCCGGCTCGCGCGCCTTTTTGCCGCCGCGCTCGGAACCCCTGAGCGTGCCACCACTCGACCTCTCGATCGGACTCGGAACCTCCGGGCTCGACGACCCCGAGACGTGTACCGAAACCGTCGTCGCGGCGCTGGAGGCCGGCTACCGCCACGTCGACACCGCACAGATGTACGACAACGAGGCGGCCGTCGGCGCGGGTCTCGCCGAGAGCGACGTCGACCGCGACGAGGTCGTCGTCGCCACGAAGGTCCACCCCGAGAACCTCGCGCCCGAGGACGTCCGCGAGACGGCGCGGGCGAGCTTAGACCGGCTCGGGCTCGACCGCGTCGACCTCCTGTACGTCCACTGGCCGATCCGAGCGTACGACGCGGAACGGACCCTGCCCGTCTTCGACGAACTCCGCGACGCCGGCCTCACGGACCACGTCGGCGTCTCGAATTTTACCCCCGACCTGCTGCGCGAGGCGCGCGAGATCCTCGAGGCGCCGATCGCGGCCCATCAGGTCGAGTGTCACCCGCGGTTCCGGCAGTCGGAACTGCGCGAACTCGCCGATTCGTTCGACCACCGCCTCGTCGGTTACTCGCCGCTCGGCCGCGGCGAAATCCTCGACGACCCGGAGGTCGCGGCGATCGCCGAGCGCAACGACGCCTCGCCCGCGGTCGTCGCGCTCGCGTGGGCGCTCGACCGCGGGATCGTTCCCATCCCGAAGGCGCGAGGCGACCACGTGCGGGAGAACCTTCGTGCGATCGACCTCGATCTGCCGGCGTCGGACCTCGACGCGCTCGACGCGCTCGAGCCCGGCGACCGTCAGATCGACCCCGACGACGCGGCCTGGAACCGCTGAGCCGGCCGCGCGGAATCGGATCACCGAGTCGCCCCGGGTCGTCGCGGCCGCCTCCGACTCAACCTCAGACCGCGTCGAGACGCCGCCGGAGTTCCGCGCCCGCGCGCTCGGCTAGGGCGTCGACGGGCTCGTCGAGATACGTCGCCCACTGGTCGATGAAGCCCGACCGGCCGAGCATCCTGACGACCTCGTACACCGGGCGGCGCCGTTCGAAGCCGGTCGGAAGCGACCCGGCCCGCTCGCGGTAGCCCTCGCGGAGGGCCGCGGCGAACCGCTCATCTCCCGTCGAGTCGAAGCCGTTGAGCAGTTGGTCCTCGGCTCGCACGAGGTCTCGCGCCGGATCGCCGACGTGGGACAGCTCCCAGTCGATGGGCGCGACGCCCGTGTCGCGAGCCCCGACCGGACCCCGCGTTTCGGCCGCACCGGCCGCCTCCCGCTCGCTCGTCACGAAGAGGTTCGGCTTGGTGACGTCGCCGTGAACCAACGCGGCCGGCGCGCCGTCGAGCGCGGCGCGGTTCTCCCGAACGCAGTCGACGACGATGTCGTAGTGGTCCGCGAGCCGCTCCGTCGTTCCGATCTCGCGGGTCCGCTCGATCGTCGCGAGGAGGACGTCCGTCCACGACGCGGGCTCGACCGCGAGCCCGACCGACTGCGATCCGCGGTCGTCCGCGTCACCGTCCGCGGACGTTCCCCTCTCGCCTCCCGCCCCAACGATCTCGCCGTGGCTCCAGAACCGGTCGGCGTGGAGCGCGGCGAGCGCGGCGCCGACGCGGCCGAGCAGGCGCTCGCGCTCCGGGTCGCCCGCCGCCTCGTACACGTCGAGCAGTCCGCGGCCGGGCGCCGGCGCCGTCGCGAGGTAGGGGGGGTCGCCGTCGGGGTCGGCCGCCAACACCGTCGGGACCGACAGCGGCCCGTTCGCTCGGAGGTACAGGAGCACGGCACACTCCCGAGCGATCCGACGGCTCTCGTCGGCCAGCGCGACCTTGAGGAACGCCCGGCCGCCGTCGGCGAAGACGACGCCGACCGTCTCGTTGGCGCCGTTCCACGAGGGGCCGACCTCCGTCAACCGCCTCGGTTCCCGGTCCGGGAAGGCTTCGGAGAGGGCCCGCTCAATCACCCCCGAGTCGGCGCCGTCCATGTTATTTTGTCCGGACCGAGTCATGTTAAGATTGTTGTCAGTGCCGCTCGAAGCGTTCACCTAAATGTGAGTTACAGGCGCCAGAAACGAAGAAATCGGCCGAAATCGACATCCTCATGTGCGTCGGCGGATCAGGAGTAGTCCAGTGGAAGACGAGTCACCTGACGGACGTGTCGCCTTCGAAGTCGAAGGCGAGACCCTCACCGTCCACGACGTCATCGAGGGCCAGCGGCTCCGCATGACCGCGGACCGCGAGCCGACGCTCTCGCCGGCGCTCCCGGAGCTGTTTCCGTTCCCGGTGGACGACGCGGTCAGCTTCGAGGCCGAGAGTATCGCCGTTCCGGAGTACGCCTCGGTTTTCGTTCGAGACGCTGACGGCGACTTTCTTTCGCGGCTAGACGAAGCCGCAGAGTTCCCGCGCGGTTCGTACTATATCGAGATCAACGGTAGTGTCAAGACGCTCGTCCGAGTGGCCGACGTGAGCATATCGGCTACCGGGGCCGTCGGGTCAGACCCCGTCGAACTCGCCCTCGATCGCACGACGACGGTGACGGTCGGCGGTCGGTCGTTCCACACGCGGCCCGAGGCGACGATAACGGTCCCCGACGATCCGGCAGCACTGACGGAAGCGGTGTCGGTGTTGGGGTCGTCGATCAAGGAGTTCTCCCCCGAACGGTCGTGGCCGACCCTTCGCGGGTATCCGCCACGGATCGAGCGTGGCGATTCGCTTGACGTCCCGAGCCCCCTGACCGTTCCCGATACCGGCGTCGAGGTCGTCGTGCGACCGACGTACGCCGACGTGTACCGCCTCTCGACGCTGTCGTACTACCTCGGCGCACGGATGACCGTGGGAGACGCGCCCGCGATCCGCTTGGAGAACGGGTACGAGGAGCGACTCCCGACCGAGGGGCCGGCGCTCGAACGACGAGTCGAGGAGCTGCTCCGGACGTGGTTCTTCCTCGACACGCTCGCACGGACAGAGGGATACGTCCCGTCGGACCGGTACGAATACGACCAGATCGGCGGCAAGCTCCCGTTTTATCCACCGAACCTCGCGGAAAAGTCGATGAGTGAGCGACTGATGGAGTATCTCGAAGTCGGCGCGGAAACCGTCGCGCCGTATGCCCCGGTCTGGGCGACCGAAGCCGTTCTGCGGCCTGCTCCCGAAGCGGCAGAGTTGCTCCCGCATCTCGCGCACGTCCTCGCACCCGTCCGAGTCCGTGGGGAGTCAGATCCGCTCGCACCTGACGCTCCCGTTGCGCTCGCGACGTCCCCGCAGGTGCCCATCGGCCCGTCGAAGTTCGGTTCGCCCGGTGATGTGGTTCCACCCCGCGACGCGGCATCCGTCTCCTCCGGGACGTCGCTCATGACTCCCGCGGCGTACGAGAATCGACTGGACGGGGAGGTGGCAGAACACGGCGAGGTCACGGTGGCGTTCCTCCTTGCGGACGCGGAGCGAGCTCGCTCCGTCCGAGAGTCGCTGCCGGACTCTGCGGCGCCAGCCGGGGTCGAGTCGTGGTCGGTACATCAGAGACCGGACCGCGAGGCGGTCACGGAAGTGCTGTCGGACAGCACTCTCGACATCGTCTTCTGTGGGCTGCCTGTGACGGAGGGACGCATCGATACAACCGACGGATCGGTCGACACCGCAAGGATCTCCGCCGAGAGCGGCCCGAGCGGACCTACCCTGTCCGTCTTCGAGAACGACCGAAACCTCTCGGCCTCCCTCTCCGCCGTCGATCGGGGTAGCACGAGCAGCGTCGCTCTCGGTGGTGCCCCCCGCTCGACCTCGATCGCGGAGTTCGTCGCGTTGCTGGCGAAAGGTTCTCCGATCGCTCTCGCGGTGAGTTTGGCCTTCGGCGAGGACGACGTAGACGCCCGCTTCGTCGGTGATCCGGCCACGGGCATCGCGACCGATCGAGGGAACGTGCCTCAACTGTACTCGTTTCGTGTCGCCGGCTCTGACTCGTTTCGAGTCCTGCTCAGGTCGTATCTTACGACCGAATTCCGTCTGGGGAGAGAGATCGGTCTTATTATTGACCCTCTCGACTCGAAAAAATCTCTCGTGGGCGCTCCGGAACGCGAAGTGGGGCAGGTTGACAGTTCCGGGATTCGCGCTATTCACGACGAGAAGGCCCCAGTTCTACGGTTCTCCGACGACCTCGTCTTCTGGAGCGACGACCTCACCGACGAAGACGTGGCGAAGTTCGCCGAACGGTCCCTCTCCGAAGGGGCGGTGTCGGAATCCGGCGACGAATCTCGATTCTGACAGTGAGTCTGGACCGGTGCCGTCGAGTCGAACTCCGTCACCGCACCCGCCGACGTTTTTACCTCCCGACCACGAACCGCCACGCATGCCGCAGATCCACCTCGACGAGGAGACGGTCGAACGGCTCGACGCGCTCCGGGTCGACGACGAGGAGTACGACGCGATCGTGACCGAACTCATCAACATCTACGAGGCCGAGGAGCTGACGCTGTTCCGCGGCGGCGACTTGGAGTAACCCGGCCGTCGCCCGCGGGACCGCTTCGCTACTCTTGATACGCGACGCGGACCTGGTCCCACTTGCCGACCTCTTCGAGGTGGGCCTGTAGCTCGTCGGCGTACTCCTGAACGAGCCGCTCCGCCGCCTCCATCTCCTCGTCCGAGGGACCGTCGCTACCGCCCCCGAGTCCGAGCGCGCCCTTGATCGAGTCGACGAGCCCGTCGCCGGAGCCCTCGTTCCCGCCGCCGCCGGGGGCGCCGCCCATCGCACCCATCTGCGACCGGAGGTTCTCCAGTTCGGGCATGATCGCCGGGAGGCTCGACGTGTCCGCCACCACGCGAGCGGCCTCGGGGTCGTCGGCGTTCTCGATCTCGAACTCGGTCGCCGTCATGATCAGTCCCCACTCCTGGCTGGAGAAGCGCGACGCCGCGACGCGCTCGTTGAACTGGTTGTCGACGGTCATTCGCTCGCCGACGATGGCGTCGGTCCACTCGCTCATGCGCTCCCGTTCGACGGTCGCAGTGAAAAGTCCGTCCCCCCGCGGTGACCGCCCGCTCGCGACCGGCTCAGCGGAGCGCGACACGGAGGGGTTTAGACGACGGAGCGCCTCTATCCGACCATGACCGACAGCAGCCGCCGCGCCCTCCTCGCCGCGGGCTCCGCGACCGTCGCCGCGCTCGCTGGCTGCGCCGGCGCGGTGCTTCCCGGCGGCGGAGGCGAGGCGGCGACGAGCGAGGACGAGCGCGCCGACCGGACCGGCGAGGCGACCGTCTCGGTCGCCGTCGGCGCGGACGGCGGGTTCTCGTTCGCGCCGGCACACGTCCGGATCGACGCCGGAACGACCGTCGTGTGGGAGTGGACCGGAAAGGGCGGCGGCCATAACGTGTACGCCGCCGACGAGTCGTTCGTCTCGGAGCTCGTCGCCGCCGAGGGCCACACCTTCGAGCACACCTTCGAGAGACCGAGAACGGTCGAATACGTCTGTACGCCCCACCAGACCCGCGGAATGCGAGGCAGCGTCGAGGTCGTCTCCGGCGACGACTGACCCCCGGCACTACCCCCGCGGCCTCACGGTCGCCGCAGTTCGTCGAACGCGCCGCCGGCGAGCCCCGGCCCCGTCGGAACGCGGACGGCCCCGTCCGTGACCGGGCACGGATCGGGGGCCAAGTCCTCGTCGAGCAGCGACCCGGTGGCGAGCCCGCAGGGCGACACGTCCGGGACCGCGGCCGCGACGTGGACGGCGGCGGTCCGCGCGACGACCGCGTCGATGGTGGTCGTGACGACCGGGTCGACGCCGGCCGACCACGCCCGCAGGGCGGCCGCCAGCGCCCGGTCGGGCCCCCCGAGCGCCATCGGCTTGAGAATCACCGCGTCGGCGGCGTCCGCGTCCACCACCGCCTCGATCCCGTGACGACCGACCGACTCGTCGGCCGCGACCGGGACGCCCGGATCGCGCCCGTCGGCGCGGAGCGCCGCCAACCCGTCGACGTCGTCCGCCGGAAGCGGCTGCTCGACGTACGCGAGGTCGAACGGCGCCAACGCGTCGAGCGCGCGACGCGCGGTCTCCCGGTCCCACGCGCCGTTCGCGTCGGCCCGGAGCGCGACCCCCTCACCGACCGCCTCGCGGACGGCGCGGACGCGCTCGACGTCTTCGTTGACCTCGCGGGCGCCGACCTTCAGCTTGAGACAGTCGAACCCCGCGGCGACGGCGCGTTCGGCCTCCGCGGCGGCCTCGCTCGGAGTTCCGTCGCCGATCGTCGCGTTGACCGGGACCGCGGCGGCGGGGTCCGCGTCGATTCCGGCTTCCTCGGCGACGTGCGACGCGAGCGACCGGTCCGCGTCGCGAGCCGCGGCGTCGGCGACCGCGAGCGCGACGCCGTGGCGGGCCGCCGGGGTCGACTCGGCGTCGAGGCCGGCCGTGAGCGACTCGCGCGAGTGTCCCTCGTCGCGACCGCCGCCTTCGTCGAGTTCGTCGAGGCCGTCCAAGGCCGTCTCGCAGGCCTCGTACGACTCGGTCCACCCGGGGAGCGGCGTCGCCTCGCCGAGGCCGACCGCGGTCGAGTCGTCTCGCTCTGAGCCGACGGTGATCACGAACCCCTCCCGGCGACGGATCTCGCCGTTGGCGGTGCCGAGCGGGCGAGTCAGGTCGAGCGCGAACGAGCGGTGTCGCATGGCGTGAGAGGTCTCTCCTGTGCGTCGGTCTCCGCTCACACCGCGAGTCCGACTGCGAACGCGACGGCGTACGCCGCGAGCAGTTTCCCGGTCGATTCGAGCGCGGGGTTGAGCGCCTCGCCGGACGTCTCGGTCAGCACCGTTCGCGCGACGGCCGCCGCCAGCGGCAGGGTGACGAGCGGGAGGAGCGTCGCGAGGCCGCCGCCGCGCGCGACGAACCACAGCGGGGCGAGGTACGCGACCGCGAGCATCGCGAGGTACTCGGCGCGGGCGAACCGGTATCCGAAGCGGACGGCCAGCGTGCGCTTTCCGGTCGAGGCGTCCTCCTCGCGGTCGCGGAGGTTGTTGACGACGAGGATGTTCGTCGAGAGCGCGGCGATCGGGAGGCTGGCGACCGCCGCCGCGATCGTGACGGTCCCCGCCGGGACGCCCACCGGGAACCAGCCGGAGAGGAGCGCCGCGGCCTGAACGTAGTAGGTCCCGGTCACGGCGATCACGCCGAAGAAGACGAAGACGAAGACGTCGCCGAGCCCGTGGTAGCCGAGGGGATAGGGGCCGCCGGTGTACGCGATCCCGGCCGCGACGGAGGCGAGCCCGATCACGAGTATCGGGACGCCGCCGACCGCGACGAGATAGGTGCCGACCCCGATCGCGGCCGCGAAGGTGAGCCACATCGCCCGCTTCACCTCGGCCGGTTCGATGAGGCCGCTGGCGACGACCCGGGTGAACCCCTGCCGGTCGTCCGTGTCGGCCCCCTGAATGGCGTCGTAGTAGTCGTTCGCGAAGTTCGTGCCGACCTGGATCAGCGCCGCGCCGACGAGCGCCGCCAGCGCGGGCAGCGGGGCGAACACGCCGGCGTCGATCGCGAGTCCGACCCCGACGATCACCGGCGCGGCCGCGGCGGGGAGCGTCTGGGGACGAGCGGCGATCACCCACGCCCGCCGACGGGTCACCTCGGTACTCATTGCCGTCGATTGGTGCGTGGCGTCCCTTAACCTTGCCATCGCGGACGGATGGCGATGTTAAGTTAAGAACGAGGCGGTTGGTATTTCGAATGCTCTATGTCCGAATCCAACCGCCTCGACGTCTGTACTGATTGGATCGACTTGGAGTTTGTGGAGCGAGAGCGGACACCCCACGAGATCATTGAAACCGGTATTCAGCTCCACCTTGCTGGCCTATCACTTTCGAATACCAAACAGTATCTTGAGAGGTTGGGTGTCGAGCGAAGTCGAACAGCAATTCACAACTGGATTCAAAAGGCCGATCTACAGCCAGCTGACGGTGCGAGCCCGAATCGCGTTGCGGTCGACGAGACTGCGATTCAGATCGACTCAGACCGATTCTGGCTGTATGCCGCCGTAGATCCTCGTACAAACGAATTCCTCCACGTTGACGTATTTCCCGTTCAAAACCAACAATTTACTTTGGTGTTTCTCCGCGATCTCAGAGAGAAACACCACGTTGACGACGCGCTCTTTCTGGTTGATGCTGGCGGACATCTCACGGCTGCGCTCTCACGTACCTCGCTCCGATTTCAAATTACTCGTCATGGAAATCGGAATGCTGTCGAACGTATCTTTAGAGAAGTAAAACGCAGAACCTCTTCATTTTCAAATACATTCAGAAATGCGGAGCCGACGGCGGCAGAATCATGGCTCCGAGCCTTCGCCGTCTGCTGGAACCGATGCTTAAGTTAACACGACCACGCGGACGCCGCCGACGCGGACGACGGGATGGACCGTCGCCCTCGGGAGCGACCGACGCCGGCACCAACCGTTAGGTGCCCCGAGGCGAACGTGAGGACATGACCGACGCGAACGCGGGCGACGACGTCGACGAGGTCCGCGACCTCGACGACCTGCCGGACGACCCGACCGACCGGGAGTACGTTGAGCGAACGATCCGACTCGCCGAGGCGGCCGTCGAGGCCGGGAACACGCCGTTCGGCGCGTTACTCGTCGTCGACGGCGAGGTGGTCCGCGAGGCGCGCAACGAGACGCGGACCGGCGACGACATCGCGGCGCACCCCGAGCTCGCGCTCGCCCGGTGGGCCGCGCGCGAACTCGACGACGACGAGCGGGCGGCCTGTACGATGTACGCCAGCACCGAGCCGTGCCCGATGTGCGCGACCGGCGTCCACTACGCCGGGCTCGGCCGGGTCGTCTTCGGCGTCGACGGCGGGACCCTCGGCGAGCTCACCGGCGGCGTGGTGCCGATTCCCTGCGAGGAGGTGATCCGGCGCGCCGGCGGCGAGACGACGGTCGAGGGACCGATCGCCGTCGACGCGGCGACGGCGGTCCACGAGTCGTTCTACGGGGAGCCGTGACCGCGGACGGGTCGCCGGCGGTCCTCGCCGTCGGCGCCGCGGCCATCGACGAGTGGTACGCCGTCAGCAACCTCCCGGAGCCGGACGGCGGCGCGTTCGCGAACGAGGTCACGACCGCGTTCGGCGGCGTCGGCGCGAACGTCGCGGTCGCACTTGACCGGCTCGGCCGCGACGCGGGGCTCGTCAGCCGCGTCGGCGACGACGAGTACGGGCGACGGGCCCGCGAGTACCTCGCCGACACCGGCGTCGACGCCACGCACGTCGCGGTCTGTGACGACTCCCACACCCGGTCGCTCATCCTCCGCGACCCGGACGGCGAACGGGCCATCGTGACCGCCGGCGAGAGCTTCCGCGGGCTCAGATTGGACGGCGACGCGCTCGCCGCGATGGCCGACGCCGACGCGGTCTTCCTCACCGCGTACACCCCCGACCGCGCGACGCGTCAGGTGCTCGACCGGGTCGAGTCCCTCCGCGCGGCCGCCGCCGGCGAACCGTCGAGCGCTCCCGCGCTCGTCTTCGACCTCTCGGGTCCGGTCGAGGAGCTGGTCGGTCGCGGGACGGAACCGGAGACCATCCACCGGATCCTCCACGCCGCCGACCTGTTCGTCGCCGGCGGCGTCGCCGCCCCCGCGTTCTTCGGCTCCGCGGCCGGCGCGGTCGACAGGATCGCCGCCGCACACGTCTCGGCGACCGGGTCACGACGAGGGCCGAGGGGCGGGCGGACCTGGCCTCGGGCCGTCCTCACGCACGGTGCCGACGGAATGACGGCGATCACGGGCGGTGAAGTCGAGGAGTTCGACGCGTTCGACGTCGAGACCGTCGACGCGACCGGCGCGGGCGACGCGTTCACCGCCGGCCTGATCGACCGGTGGATCGCGGGTGGCTCCGGTGTGAAAGGATCCGAGGGGCGCGACCCCGAAGAGCGCGACGACGTCGCGACGGGCGTCAGGTTCGCGGCCGCCGTCGCCGCGATCAACTGTACCGCGCGGTTCACGCAGCCGGGGCTGCCGAGTCGGAGCGACGTCGAGGCGTTCCTGGCCGAACGCGACGCGGCCGGTCGGGAGTGAGTCGAGAGTACAGGCCCGTCACCGCACCGCGTCGGCGGCCGCGACGAGGTCCGCGACGCGGTCGGCGTCGACGGGGCCCGTCGTCTCGCCGTCGCGCTTGAGCGCGGTGCCCACGATGGCGCCGTCGGCGACCGAGAGCAGGTCGGCGACCGTCTTGGCCGTGACGCCGCTGCCGACGAGGACAGGCGTGTCGAGGCCGTGTGACTCCCGCTCGGCGACGACGGACTCCAGGGCGTCGCGGTCGACCGCGTGGCCAGTTCCGGAGCCGGAGGCGATCACGGCGTCGGCGAGGCCGCGCTCGGCGGTGTCCGCGAACGACTCGGCCGTGTAGCCCGCCGGCGTCAGCGGCGCGGAGTGTTTCACGTCTGTGTCGGCGAAGACGCCGACGTCGACGCCCAGGCGGTCGCGCAGCCGGAGGGTCTCGTGGGCTCGCCCCTGTACGATCCCCTGATCCGTCACGCGGGCGCCGGTGTGGACGTTCACGCGGACGAAGTCGGCGTCGACCGCGGCGGCGACCGAGAGGGCCGCCTCGGCGTCGTTCCGGAGGACGTTGATCCCGAGCGGGAGGTCCGTCTCGGCAGCGACCGCGGTCGCGGCGCGGGTCACGGCGGCGACGACGTGGGGCGGGACCTCGTCGGGGTAGAACGGCGCGTCGCCGAAGTTCTCGATCACGATACCGTCGACGCCGCCGCGGTCGAGCGCCCGCGCGTCGCTCGCCGCCCGGTCGACCGCCGCCCGCATCGCCTCGCGGCCGTCGTCCGGCGCGCGCGGCGCGCCCGGCAGCGGCGGGAGGTGGACCATGCCGAGGAGCGGCTCGGCCGTGCCGAAGGTGGATTCGAACTCCATCGTCGGGCCCGACGAGTCGACCGGGCATAAGCCTCCCCACAGCGTTTAGGCCGCGGGTCGTGTGGGTTCGGTCGAGATGGGAATCGACGTGACGGAGCCCGGAGACGGAGAGGTGACGCTCGTCTTCTCGCTCGGCGCCGCGCGGTCGCTCGCCGACCCGGCCGCGGCGTTCGCCGACGCGCGCCGGTGGAGCCGTCACGTCGGGATCGTCGCGAACGAGGCCGACGCGGTCGCCGAGTTCGCTCGGTCATACGGGGTCGACAACGACTACGCGCTCACGAGTTGGGACAAGTGGGGGACGCTCGCGGACGTCCGCGACGAGAGCGACGCCCCGCGACGAGTGTTCGTCGGCACGACGCGCGCCGACGAGCGCGTCGCGACCGACACGGGCTACGAGTTCCTCACCGTCGACGAGGCCGCCGAGAAGGCGGACTGGACGCTCACCGAGCCGGGGACGCCCGGGGGGACGACGCGAAGCGGCTCGGGGGGACGGCTCGCGAGGCTGCGGCGGGCGCTTCGGGAGGCGCTCTCTCGGTTCCGGTGACTCCGCTCGCCGGTCGGCCGCGGAACGACCGGCCGCCGGACGCTCCTCGCCCACCGAAAGTACAAACCGCTCGTCGCCCAACGTGAGGTATGTCCTCACCGCTCGCGGACGAGCCGGTCGAGCCGGCCGGCGACGACGCGGAGCCGCTCACCGAAGACGAGTACGCCGACCACTTCGCCGAACTCGGCGACGCGTGGGAGGTAATCGACGGCCATCACCTGGAGGCGAGCTACGAGTTTCCCGACTTCGAGAGCGCGTTGGCGTTCACGAACGAGGTCGGGGAACTCGCCGAACGGGAGTGGCACCACCCGGACATCGCGCTGTCTTGGGGGGAGGTCGGAGTCGAGCTGTGGAGCCACGAGGTGGGCGGGCTCACCCGCGCCGACTTCGTGATGGCGGCGAAGATGGACCGACTGTACGCGGACGCCGAGGAGTGATCTGACACATCAACGAACGAGTTTAAACCCCTCCCGGCGAA
Source organism: Halorubrum ejinorense (assembly GCF_055389685.1). NCBI lineage: Archaea > Methanobacteriati > Methanobacteriota > Halobacteria > Halobacteriales > Haloferacaceae > Halorubrum > Halorubrum ejinorense. The sequence continues at coordinate 2,499,533 of NZ_AP043777.1, read as the reverse complement.
ACGAAGGGTAATGAGCGAGAACGTCTTCCTGGTCCCGATCGACCCGGAGAACTTCGACCGAACGGTCCGGTCCGCCGTCGATCTGACCAACTACGCGGACCGTCCCGAACCCCTCGCGGACCTCGACGAGGCCCGTCTGTGGGCCGTCGACGACGACAGCGGCAACGGGTCGACGTTCGAGAAGATGGAATCCGGCGACCTCCTGTTGTTCTACACGGACGACGAGTACATCGCGACCGCGCGCGTCGGCGAGACGTTCGAAGACGACGACCGCTGGGCGAGCGGGACGTTCTGGACCGCCTTCCCGACCACGCGCGTCTACACGGTCACCGACTACAACCCCGTCTCCGCGCCCAAGCGCGCCGTCAACCGGATCTTCGACTACTCGTCGACGTACACGCCCGGCTTCATGCGCGTCGCGGACAGCCGGGTCACCGCCGACCTCTCGTCGATCGAGTCCGCGCTGAACCACTACACGAAGCGGAACGCCTGAACCGGCGGTCGCGGACTCCTTCTTACCGCTCGTCGACCGCGGTCGTGAGCGACTCGTACGCCTGTTCGTACCGCGCCGCGATCCGGTCGGGATCCCCGCGAACGTCGCCGGGCAGCGCCGGGAGCGCGACCGTCGAGAGCGGTTCGATCATCTCCGTGACCGCGTCGACGTGCTCCTCGCGACTCCCCTCGCGCGGGCTCCCGGCGGCGACCGCTCGCGCCTTCGCGTACCGGTCGCCCGCGTAGAGACGGGCGCGGCCGGGGTCGACGACGGCGACCGCGTCGGGCGCGACCGGGCCGTCGCGGGGGAGCGTCCCCGCGACGTCGGCGTACGACTCGACAACGACCGGGACCGGCGTCCGCGCCACGCGCGCGGCGAGGCGTTCGATCGCGGGGAGGTGCGCCTCGGCCATCGCCTCGTTGAACGCCGGCACGTCGCGCACGCGAGTCGCGTCCGCGAGGGGGAGCCGCTCCGTGAGCGCCTCGGGAAGCAGCCCCGTCTCCTCGGCCGCCCCGTTGACGACGAACCGCGACCCGGAGTCGGTCGTCACGCGGTCACAGAGGAAGGTGCGGTCGGCGTCGCCCAGCATTCCCGTTCGGCCCGGGGTCGGTCGCCAGAGACGGTGAACGGGATTGACCGACTCGGGGGTGACCGTCGAGGGCGACGGCGACGAGTCGTCGACCGCCGTCAGGGCGCGGGTGTTCGCGGCCGCGAGGGTCCGGGCGTCCTTGCCGTAGAGGCGTCCGCGGTCGGTCGCGACTCGGTAGTCGTCGTGATCGAACCAGTAGTCGTTGCCGGCGCGGGGTTTGACGCCGACCGCGTCGCCCGCGCGCTCGGCGAGGTGTGCGACCAGTCCCGCGGAGAACGTCGTCTTCCCGGCGTCGACGCGCGAGCCGCCGGCGACGAGGTACACCGGCGGTTCCGAGGCGCCCCCGGTCACGCTCACTCGTCGGCGGCGGCGTCGGTCGCCGCCTCCGCCGCGTCCTCGGCCTCGGGTGCGAGTCCGTAGTACCCCGGGCCGTCCTCCTCCAGCGGCTCGGCGACGACCATGCCGTCGGCGTGGACCATCACCCACGGGACGGCCCAGTCGACCAACACCGCCTCGGTGTCGGGGTCGACCTCGGCGTCCGGTTCGAGCCCCTGAAGGAGGCGACCGATCTCGGGCACGGTGTACATCTGGTCCGGGTCGAACAGCTCTGCCGGTTCGTAGAAGTCGCACGGGTAGGTGGCGTCGAACGCCGACTTCGGTTCGGGCATGCGCGGGTGTACGCGACGGCGTCCGTAAACGCTGCCGATACGGTTCGAATCGATCCGACACCACTCGATCCGATGCGGTGGCGCGTGCCTGCGAGCGGCCGACAGGTCTCGATCAGCACGCGCGAGGGGATCGCGCCCGCTTTTAACCGGCCGCGACGAGGCTGGGGAGGTGAGAGGTGCTGTGCGGAACGGTGCGGGGTGGGACTCAAAGGGGCAGTCGCGAGGCGACTGGGGCTTTAGAGGTGTTCACCGCCAATTGCGGTCTGGTATTTATCAGCGAGCAGCTGGGATTTCGTGGTGTTCTCAGCCGTTCGATCGGCGACCCCAGTTATAAATCACCAACCGGAACGGACCCATCGCTCACCGGGCGACGTACTGCGAAAAAATGCGGATCTCGACGCGCGTAACGCGCCCTCTCGGACGCGCTTACTCGAACAGCTCGACGGCCTGCTCGTAGCGAGCGACCGGCTCCTCCCAGTCGACGACCTCGAAGAAGTTGTCGACGAACTCGCCGCGAGCCGGACCGTAGTCGTGGTAGTAGGAGTGCTCCCAGACGTCCAGCGCGAGGACGGGGTGACCGCCCCAGACCGCGCCCTGGTCGTGCTTGTCGACCACGACGTTGCGGAGCTGATTCGAGAACGTGTCGTACACCAGCAGCGCCCATCCGCTCGCCGCGCCCGCCGCGGCTTCGAACTCGCCCTTCCAGGCCTCGTAGGAGCCGAAGTCCTCGGCGATGCGGTCGGCGAGCGCACCCTCGGGCTCGTCGCCGCCCTCCGGCGACATGTTCTGCCAGAACAGGTCGTGGAGGATGTGACCCGAGGAGTTGTGGGTCACGTTGCGGATGGCGCCGGCCGACGAAGAGAAGTCGTGCGACTCACGGTTCTCTTCGAGCGTCTCTTCGGCGGAATTCCAGCCGTTTACGTACCCCTGATGATGGGTGTCGTGATGCCATTCGAGCACCTGCTCGGAGATGTGCGGTTCCAGCGCGTCGTAATCGTACGGTAGCGGATCGAGTTCGTAGCTCATGCTTGTATCACCTATCACGAACATGTGTCGGAACGCTGTTAAAGATAATGCGGCACGTGATAGCACGCGTCACCAGACGTGAGTGTTACCGGATGGTTCGTGCCGGCAGCGGTGTCGTTGCGGTTCCGGCCGGAATCAGCGGCCCGCGGAGCGACACCCGGAGTAAAGCCGTGTAACTGATTTCGGTTTCTACCGGTCGAGATGCGCAGACAGCGATGCCTTCGGATCGCAGTCTCGGGGGCGAGCCGAAGGGGGACCGACTCCGACCGGAGTTCCGAACGAAAAGTGATGTCACCGTCCGCCGCGGCGACCGCAACCGGGGAGTTCGGCCCGGAAGCAGGAAGGGGTCAGTTCGACGTTTCGCTCAACAGGCTCCGTACGCCGTCGACGAAGGTATCGAGGATGTCGAGCAGCTGCGTGAGGAACTCGATTTCGCTGTCCGTGGGTACGATGCCCGTTTCGGCGCTGGCAACGCCGGTAAACAGCAGCAACACGGTCCCGAAGGCGATCGATAACCAGAGTGTCCGATTCATGTACAACTGAATGAACCCACAATGGAAGTAGCTTTGGACGTGCCCGCAGTATTCGGCGCGGTCGCCGGCAGAACTCGAGTTTTCGTACAGAACACAGGCGCGAAAGTGCGCGGCGCTCGACACGGTGGGACTGGGATTTGAACCACGGTCGCTCCCTTCCAGTCGCTCTCTGATTCAAATCCCGCACGAATCGCGTCCGGCGCGGAGTTGCGCCGGACGCATCACGGTGGGACTGGGATTTGAACCGGTGCCAGACGGTCGCCCTCGCTGCTCGCGGCTCCGCCGCTCGCTTCCGCTCGGGCGCTGCGACTGGCAGGGCTCAAATCCACGCACGGAACTCGCGCGGCGCGAAAGTGCGCGGCGCTCGACACGGTGGGACTGGGATTTGAACCCAGGAAGCCGTGAGGCTACCTGCTTTCAAGGCAGGCGCAATGGGCCGCTCTGCCATCCCACCACACTTCGACGCTCGGGAGCGTCCGACTAATGAATATCGGTGTTCGTCCGGGCCGACCGCGCGACGGCTGAGGACCGTCAGTCCCGGACGATCTGCTGTTCGCCGTCCTCGACCGTCACGTCGAGGCCGTGTTCGTGGACGAACGCCGCGGTGTAGTCGGGAACCACGCGCTCGGCGGCGAACCGCGCCCGCAACATCGGCACCACGTCGAAGAGGTCCGCGCCGGTCTCCAGCGACGGGGACGGCTCCACGAAGTCGACGGAGCGGTCCGCGTCGCGGCCGCGCTCAGCGAGCGTCGGCAGGGCCGGCGCCTCGAACGCCCCGTCGAAGTCGATCGGTTCGGTGAAGCCGGCGAAGTACGCCCGCCCGTCCGAGGAGGGGCCGATCACGACTTCGGTGGTCCGGAGCTTCATCGCCGCGGAGTCGACGATAGTCCGTGACAGCAGCGGCGCGGTCGGCGTGACGACCGCGACCGAGTCGGCGCCCTCCTCGCGCAGGAGGTGGGTGACGGTGTTCCCGGCGCGCGCGCCGAACGAGGAGCCGACCTGTCGCTCGAAGCGGACGCCGTCCGTGCCGCCGAGGGTGTCGGCGACGAGCGTGCGCAGTTCGGCCTCGGGCTTCGTGTCGGTCCGGTGGGCCGCGGGGAGGTCCTCTTCGTCGGGGTAGTTGACGAGGAGTTCGCCGCCGGAGCGCTCGACCGCGAGGACGGCGTCGCGGAACTGGGCCTCGTAGAGGTCGGCGGCCTCGGCGGTCGAAAGCGGCGTCGACTCGGCGAGCGCGGTTCCGACGAGCCCCTCGCGGGGCGGGTTCGCCAGCAGGGCGACGACGGTCATACCTGATGGCGGCTCGGGAGCGCCTTCAACTCGCCGCTTCGATCCGGCGAGCGCGACCGAGAGAAGGAACCGCGAGACGGGCGGAGATCGGGTCCCGAGACCGGTCAGGCGAAGTCGCGCCGCATCGCGATCTCGAACCACGGACAGAGTCGGAGCTGGCGGTACAGCTCGGGGTGCTCGTGGAGGTGTTCGTAGTCGGCCCACAGCATGCCGCCGATCTCGTCGTCGTCGGGGTCGAGCGAGGTGTCGTCGAGGGTGACTTTCAGCACCGCACAGACCTCCCATTCGACGCCCTCGTTGGGGTAGTACCGCTTGTACTCGAACTTGTCCGTCACGCGGAGGTCGTCGTACTGGTCGGGCGAGATCCCGAGCTCCTCCTCGAGGCGCTGTTCGGTCGCGTCCTCCTGCGACTGCCCCTCGACCGGGTGGGAGGCGACGGTGCCGTCCCAGTGGCCGTCCCACAGGCGCTTGTTCGGCGCGCGCTGGGCCAGGAGAATTCGACCCTCGGTGTCGAAGACGAGACACGTGAACGCGCGGTGACGGATCCCGTCGCCGGTGTGCGCGTCGAGCCGGTTCACCGTGCCCTGCGCGACGTCGTCCGGGTCGACGGCGATGACGTCCTGAAGCGCGTTCTCGTGGTCGGTCTCGCTCGCGCCGCCGCCGGGGTCTCCCGCCGCAGTCGCGTCTTCGGAACTCATGCGCGTTACGTCGCGCACCAGGGCTAATAAGGGTTCGATACGCCGCCCGGCGGTCGACCCCGCCGGCGCTTCGACGGTCTTAACCGCATCCCGGCGCTACTAGACCCGGATGAGTGACCCGGCGCTCGACGTCGTCGAGTTCGTGTTGACGACGCACTTCTACACGGAGGACCGCGACCTCGACGAGAACGATCTCCCACCTCGCTTTCGGCAGGTGTTCTGGTCGGCCGACGCCGCCGAGGACGCTCCCGGCGGCGTGGAGCGACCGCTGAAAGCGACGGACGAGACGACCCGCACCGCGACCGGTGTCGAGCGACCGTGGGACGCCGTCTCAGACCTCCTTTTCACCCAACGGACGGAGTTCTCGGGCGAGATATCGCTGACACAGCCGGCGATGGGGCTGGAGTGGTACCGCGACCGCGCGGACGACGAGCGGATCGCGGGCAACCCCACGATCGTCGCCGCCCTGGAGGACGCGGGCGACCTCAGCCCCCCGGTGACCCACGAGGAGGCGAGATCGGACGTGCGGCCGATCCAGGCCGACCGCGTCTGGATCGACGCGCTGCTCGGGGAGTACTTCGACGAGGACGACGACGCGGAGATGCTCGACCTCGTCAACGTCCGCGCGCCCGAGGAGATCGAGACCACGCTCGCCGACCTCGTGTTGACCGGCGATCAGGAGGGCGAGATACAGAAGATCGTCAAGGCGATCGAACACCGCGAGTACCTCGCGAGCATCGGGCTCCGCGAGATCGGGAAGCTGCTGTTCGTCGGCCCGCCGGGGACCGGGAAGACGACCGTCTCGCGCGCGCTCGCTCACGAACTCGGACTCCCGTTCGTCGAGGTCAAACTCTCGATGATCACGAGCCAGTACCTCGGCGAGACGTCGAAGAACGTCGAGAAGACCTTCGAGGTCGCCAAGCGGCTCTCTCCGTGTATCCTCTTCATCGACGAGTTCGACTCCGTGGCGAAGACCCGCCGCTCGGACGAACACGCCGCCCTGAAGCGCGCGGTCAACACCCTCCTCAAGTCGATCGACGAGGTGTCGCTGGTCCGCGACGAGGTCCTCCTCATCGGCGCGACGAACCACCCCGACCAGCTCGACGCCGCCGCGTGGCGCCGGTTCGACGAGATCGTCAACTTCCCCAAGCCGGACCGCGACATGCGCGCCGACATCCTCCGCGTGGTCACCAAGGAGATGAAGATCGCCGACTTCGACCCCGAGGAGGTCGCAGACCGCACGAGCGGGCTCACCGGATCCGACCTCCGGATGGTGCTCCGGGAGGCCGTCCTCGGCGCGCTCACCGAGGACCGGATGACGATCACCCAAGCGGACGTGATGGCGGCGGTCGAGGACTTCGAGGAGCGCGACAACCTCAAGAACATGGACATGATCGACGGCGAGGGCGCCGAAGTCCTCGGCGAGACCGGCGCGAACGACGCCCACGACCACGGCGACCACGACCACGCCCACGGCGAGGAGGGCGGACACGGGGAAGGGTCGGCAGACGCGAGCCCCGGCGCCGAACCGCACGGACGAACGCAGGACTGAGGCCGCTGTTTTTCCGATCGGGACCGTCTCCAGCACGGAGGGCGTCTCTCCCGCTACCGCCGAACGCCGACGACCGTGTAGCCGAAGCCGCGGTCGACGATCCGGGGATCGAGGTCGACGGCGTCCATCGCGTCCGCGAGCGCCGCCGGCGTGTAGAACCGAGAGCCCATCCCGATCGCGTGCTCGCCGGCGACTAGCACCCGCCCGAGGAGGGTTTCGGGGTCGAACTCGCGGACGACGAGCGCGCCGCCGGGCGCGAGCACGCGCGCCGCCTCCGCGAGCGCGGCCTCTCGGTCCGGCAGGTGATGGAGCGCGTCGACGACCGTGACCGCGTCGACGCTCCCGTCGCGGAACGGGAGTCGTCCGGCGTCGACGGCGACCCCGTCGAGGCCGCGGACGCGCCGCGCCCGCGAGAGCATTCCGAGGGAGGCGTCGGCGACCGTGATCTCCGGGCCGATCAGCGCGGCCGCCGCTCGGCCCGACCCGCCGCCCACGTCGATGAGACGCTCGATCGGGCGCGCGGCGTGATCGAGGCCGGCGGCGAGCGCCGCGCCGTCCGCCGAGGGCATCACGAGGTCGTACAGGGGGGCTATCCGGTCGAAGAAGTCCACGTCGCCGAGGCCGTACATACGCGGAGCGAGCGCCCGGACGGGCAAAGAGCCACCGACCCCATTTATCCGCTCGACGCCGTATGAGACCCATGGAGTACGCGCTCGTCTGTCGTCCCGGCGAGGGGGCGACCCTGCGACTGGACTACCGAGCGTTCGCGTACGCCGGGAAGTTCGTCGTCGGCGCGCCGGGGAAGTCGGTGATCCGAACGGCGGACGGGAGCCCGGCGGCGCCCGGCTGGCAGCCCGACGAGCCGCTGCCGGACACGGTCGACCCCGAGGCGTTCGACGACGAGGTCGTCGCGGCCGTCTCCTTCTCGCCCGACCGCACCGACCCCGACTGCTGTCGGCTCCGATACGTCACGGTCCACGCGGCGCGGCGGGGCGAGGAGGTGGGCCCGCGGCTGATCTGCGAGACCGCCGCCGACCTCGCCGCCGACGGCTTCGATCGCGTGAAGATCGCCGTGAACAACCCGTTCGCCTACGAGGCGTGTCACAAGTGCGGCTTCGCCTACACGGGAGAGCGGACGGGCATCGCCGAGTTGGAGCTTGAACGGCCGACCGCGACGGCCGCGCCCGTCGAGCCCGAGCGGTACCGCGAGGGGCTGGCGGCGTTCCGCGAGACCGACGGGGAACTGACCCGCGCGGAGCGCCGGTTCGTCGCGGAGCGGCTGGAGCGCGGGCCGCCGGCGGTCGACGATGACGGGAGCGAGGGGTGAACTAGTTGAGCGCCCAGATGCCGTAGTTGAGCGCGGTCGCGAAACAGACCCACGCGAGGTACGGGACGAGCAGCGCCGCAGCCCGGCGGTCGATCCGGTCGAAGAGGGCGATGGTCGCGACGACCAGCGGAAGGAGGGCGACGAGGACGACGAGCCCGAGGCCGGGGCGTTCGAGCCCCCAGAAGACGGGCGACCACGCGACGTTGACCGCGAGCTGGACGCCGAACAGCGCGAGCGCGGTCCGGACGCGTCCCGCCGACGCCGCGCCGTCGCGGCCGGCGAAGTACACGATGGCGGCGGCGGTGCCGAGCAGGGCGTACAGGGTCGGCCAGACGACGCCGAACGCCCAGCTCGGCGGGTAGAAGCCGGGGAGTTCCAGCGCCGCGAACCAGGCGCTCCCGGTCGCGGTGAAGGGGACGCCCACCGCTCCGATCAGGTTGACCGCGACCGCCGCGGCCGCGATGATCAGCGCGTCTCGTCGGTCCGGAAGTCGTCCGGAGGTGGTCGTCGCCATATCGGCGGTACGTTCCGTACCCGGTTAAAGCCGAGTCGGCTCCGCGGGCGTCAGATCGCGTCGTAGTCCTCTCGAAACGTCTCCAGCGTGGCCGCGAGCACGCCGATCACGATAGGGCCCACGAAGAGCCCGGTGAACCCGACCGAGTAGATCCCGCCGAACACGCCGAGCAGGATGATCGCCGGGTTCAGGTGCGCCTGCTGGTCGATGACGAGCGGCCGCGCGTAGTTGTCGACCATCGCGATCACCGCGACGCCGTACACGGCGAGGAACACTCCGGCGGTCACCTGGTCGATGACCACGAGGTAGGCGGCCGCCGGTCCCCACACGAAGAAGGCGCCGATGAGCGGGAGGAGCGCCAGAACCGCCATCACGAACGTCCAGAACACCACGTTAGGGATGCCGGCGACCCACAGCCCGAGCCCGGCCACGAGGGCCTGAAGCAGCGCGACGACGATGTGACCGATGACGACGCCGCGAGTCATCACGTTCACGCGGTCGACGAGGTCCGCGGTGACGCCCGACGGCAGCGGGCTCGTCGCCCGGACCCACTTGACGAACGCCGGGCCGTCGATGAGCGTGTAGTACACTAAAAAGAGCGCGAGCGACAGCCCGACCGACGCTCGAATCGTCGTGGTGAACACGCCGCTCAAGCCGCCGAAAAGCGTCTGGACGAGGAGCTCGCCGATCATCTGGAGCGCGTCGCCGATCTCCGGGTCCTGTCCGGTGAGCGCCGCTATCTCCGCTTCGATCGCCGCGACGTCGATCGACGATTCACCGGCGGCGATCGCGGTCAGGTCACGGATGAAAACCCACGTGATGTACGCGACCGGGAGGATTACGGCGACGATAGAGGAGAGGATGAGCAGAAGCGCCGAGAGCGTCTCGCCGAACCGTGTCGAGAACCGAGCCCGGAGCCAGCGGGTGAGCCGCCGGTGGAACGGGTAGAGGATGAACGCGAGGATCGCCGAGGCGATCACGTATTCGACGAACGGGAGGATGACGAAGAGCGTCAGGAGCGCGACCGCGCCCATCAGGAGCAGGAGGAACGATTGCCCGCGGTTCATGCAGGTCCGTCTTCCCGGTAGGTTATAAACGTGGCCGGAGGGCGACCGCGAGCGCGTCGAGGGGGCGAAGGCGAGAGGCGAGACCGCGAGACGAGTGGTGAAGCGGGGCGCCGTCGTCTCGGCCCGACGGCGTCAGGCGCTCGCTTCGTCCTCGTCGAGGCCGGGCGCCGCCGCGGCGTCGACCTCGTCGGGCTCCTCGGTGTCGCCGCCGACGACCGTCTCGCCCTCGTCGGTCTCGACGTACACGTCGTCGGCGAAGCCGGCCAGCGCGTTCTCGTACTCGGGCGAGGCGAGCCTCTCGGGCGTTTCGGGCGCGTCGACGACGCCGTCGACCGGGCGGAACTCGCCGAGCGGGTCGTCGATCGTGATCCCGTAGTCGGCGAAGAAGGACTCGTACCGGCGGTAGTGCGCCTCCAGTTCGTCGCCCGGGATTTCCATCATCTCCGTCCAGCCGTGGTTGAAGAAGTCGAAGTTCGCCTGGACGTGCGTGATCTCGCGGGCCTCCGCCTCCGGGAACCCGTCCTCCAGCGCGGCGACGTACGTGTCCATCGTCGCGTCGAAGAAGCTGTCGAGGTGGTCGCGACGCTCCTCGCGGCGGTCCTCGTCGGCCTTGTTGAGGAAGATGCTCGTGTGGAGGTCGACCAGTTTGTCGTTGGCGACGTCGCCGACGACCGGCGTGGTCAACGCCTTCTTCGCGGCCCAGTGGCGGATGTTCTGCCGGATTTTCATACGCGTCGTTGGGACGGGACGCTCTTGAATCTGTGGCGTCGCGGTCGCCTCGGCCCGGCTCGCGAGGCCGTCTCGACGTGCCCTCGTGACCGACGCGAGCGCCGTGGTCGTGCGCGAAACCGACCGGACCGCGGAAGTATTACTGTTCGCAGGGACCGACACCGAGACAACGATGTCACCGAGCGAGGCCGACGACTGGGCGGGACAGGTCGAGGCACAGCGACGGGCGAAACGCGAACACTTCCGCGACTCGCCGCGGTCGCCGCTGCCGGCGTCGATGCGGGGCGACGCGTTCCCCGGCCTCGACTACTACGAGGCCGATCCCGCGTATCGGTTCGTCCTCCCGCTCCACGAACACGACGAGGCGGAGACGGTCACCGTCGAGACGACGGCGGACGGCGAGCAGACCTACAGCCGACTGGGCGAGTTCCGGTTCGCGGTCGACGGCGAGGAGGTGACGGTTCAGGCGTACCGACCCGTCGGCGGCGAGGACCGCCTCTGGGTGCCGTTCCGCGACGCGACCAGCGGCGAGGAGACGTACGGCGCGGGTCGATACCTCGATCTGGAGCCCGAACGCGACCGCGTCGACGGCGAGTGGGTGCTGGATTTCAACCTCGCGTACAACCCCACCTGCGCGTACAACCACGCGTACGAGTGCCCGCTCGTGCCGTCGGAGAACTGGCTCGACGTCGCGATCGAGGCCGGGGAGAAGGAGTTCCCCGCGGAGCCCGCCGGCGCGGATCACTGAGGGCGCCGACGGGGGCGTCGGGCGCCGGCCCGCGGAACGCGGTCGGTTGCGAGAGGCGTCCGAATCGGCGTTTTTCGCAGGCAGTGTGTGTGTTTGTCACGGTTTCGGACGCGGATGACAACCCACATTAACCATGAATCCGAACGCCGGGACATGAGCGATTCGTACGTGATCATCGGTGACGGTATCGCGGGCGCGTCCGCGGCCGAGACGCTCCGCGAGGAAGCGCCGGACGCCGATATCACGGTTCTCACGGACGAGGGTGAGTCCCTCTACAACCGGATCCTGATCAAAGAGTACGCGAAGGGGAAGCTCCCCGAGGCGCCCATCTCGATCCATCAGGAAGACTGGTACGACGACCACGACGTGGACCTCCGCCTCAACACGGTCGTCGTCGACATCGACGTCGAGAACGACGCGGTCCACACTCACGAGGGCGAGACCTTCGAGTACGACAGCCTCCTGCTCGCCATCGGCGGCACCCCCCAGCAGCTCCCGGTCGAGAACGCGGACGCTGACGGGATCCACCACTTCTGGACGTTCCAAGACGCCCGGAAGATCAAAGAGAGCGTCGAGGGGGCCGAGAGGGGCGTCATCGTCGGCGCGGGCCTGCTTGGTATCGACTTCGCGGCCATCTGCGGCGCGCAGGGCGTCGAGGCGAAGTATCTCATGCGCGGCGACAACTGGTGGCGCTACGCGCTCTCGGAGGAGGGCGCGAAGATCATGCACGACGCGATGCGCGAGCGCGGCGTCGAGCCCGTGTTCGGTTCCGGCGTCGACCACTTCGAGGTCGACGACGACGGCCACGTCGAGGCCGCCGTCGACCCGAACGGCGAGCGCTACGAGTGCGACTTCGCGGGCGTCGCCATCGGCCTGAATTTCAACACCGAACTCGTCGAGGACACGCCCTTAGCGCTCGACGACGGCATCGTCGTCGACGAGTTCATGCGCACCAACGTCGACAACGTGTACGCCGCGGGCGACATCACGAAATTCAACGACCTCATCCTCGGCGAGCACGCGAAGAACGGCTCGTGGGGGTCCGCGAAAGAGCAGGGATCGATCGCGGCGCGCAACATGATCGACTACGGCAGCGAGGAGTTCAAGTGGGTCTCCTCGTACTCGATCACTCACTTCGACTTCCCGTTCCTCTCGTTCGGCCACCCGACGCTCGGCGACGAGTCGGTGGAGGCGACCACCGCCGAGGGCGAGTGGCGCCGCGTCGCGCTGAAGGACGGAAAGGTCGTCGGCGGCGTGCTCATCGGCGACCTCTCGCCGCAGTCCGCGTTCAAACAGCTGATGCGCGAGGGACGCGACGTGAGCGGCCAGACCGACCGCCTCATGGAGCCCGGCTTCTCGGTCGACGACCTGCCGGCGTCGGCCGAGCAGTAGTCGCGGACCGCCCGTTCGGGGTCGGTGCCTGTGGCGCCGCGGCGCCACCCGCCCCGACTGCGCCGACCTCCGGACGACGGTTCAGACCGCTTTTCACGCTGTGTGCGTTAGACGTGCGTATATGACTCTGGGATCGTCACGCCCTCCCGACGACTTCTTCGCCTCCTTCGTCGAGGAGTGTTCTGACCCGGTCGTCTCTCTCGACCGCGAGGGGACGATCGTGTACGCGAATCCCGCCACCGATGCGGTTCTCGGCTACGATCCGGCCGACCTCCGCGGCCGGACCCTCGCCTCTTTCGTCGCGTCCGAGACGCCGGACGAACGGACACAGTCGGTCAGAGAGCGACTCGGGCAGGTCGAAGGGCTGGAGGGCCACGGGACCCTCTCGGTCCCGGTCCGGCACGCGGACGGCCACACCGTTACATTCTCGGTACGGTTTCACGAGCACGCACCCGGCAGCGAAGCCCCGAACCACGGGAGAGGGGACGGCCCCGAGGCGGCGGGGGACGACCCCGAGGCGGAGGGAGACGGGTCAGACGCCGTCTACACGGGCGTCTTCCGAGACGGCGTCGAGGAGGTCGGTGGGGCGGTGACCGAGACGTTCCGCAACCTCGTCGAACACGCCGGCCACGCCATCTACGTCACCGACGTCGACGGGACGATCCAGTACGTCAATCCGGCGTTCACCGACCATACCGGCTACGACGCCGACGAGGCGCTGGGCGAGACGCCGGCGATCCTCAACTCCGGCGAGATGCCCGGCGAGTACTTCGACGCGCTGTGGTCGACGCTGCTGGACGGCGAGGTGTGGGAAGAGGAGATCATCGACCGGCGGGACGACGGCGAGCTGTACCACGCCCATCAGACCATCGCCCCCGTCGTCGGCGAGGACGGCGAGGTCTCGCGGTTCGTGGCCATCCAGACGGATATCACCGAGCGGAAGGCGGCGATGGGACGGCTGAAACAGTACCGCGACATCGTCGAGCGACTCGACGACCCCGTCCTCCTCCAGAACCGCGACGGCGAGTTCGAACTGTTGAACGAGGCGGTGAGCGATTTCGCCGGCGTCGACCGCGAGGCGCTGTACGGCACCGACGAGTTCGCGTTCATGGGCCCGGAGGCGGCGGCGACCATCGACGAGCGGCGGCGGGCGGTGCTCGACACAGAGGAGGTGGCCGAATACGAGATCACGCCGACGTTTCCGAAGAGCGGTCGCGAGGCGACGTTCAGCACGCAGCGGTACCCCTACTACGACGCCGACGGCGACCTCGCGGGCACCTTCGCGATCTGTCGGAACATCACCGACCGCAAGGAGCGCGAACGCGACCTAGAACGGTACGAACGCGCGATCAACGGGGCGACCGACCTCATCGCTGCGGTGGACCGGAACGGCCGGCTCCTGTTCGCGAACCCGCAGTACCGCGCGTACCACGGGATCGAGGGCCGCGACGTGACCGACCTCACCCTCGCCGACGTCGTTCCCGAGGGGAGCTACGACCGTGTCGAGCGAGAGGTCGAACGCGCGCTCCGGGGCGAGACGGTCGAGTATCGGACGACTCGCACGCACCCGACCCGCGGGAGGCGGACGTTCGACGTGAGGTACTACCCGCTCGAAAGCCCCGGCGAAGAGAGCCCCGCCGGCGTCGTCGGCGTGCTGCGAGACATCACCGACAGCGAACACCGCGCCCGCCAGCTCCGGGTCGTCGACCGCGTTCTCCAACACAACCTCCGAAACGCCCTGACGGTGGTCCGGGGGCGGGCAGAGCAGATCGCGGCGGGGAACGCCGACCCCGCCGCCGCCGAGTACATCGTCTCGCGGGCCGACGACCTGCTGGAGACGAGCGAGAAGGCACACCACATCACCGAGATACTGAGCGACTCGCCGGAGACCGAGCCGGTCGACGTCGCACGGGTGGCTCGACAGGTCGTCGCCACCGCGGCCGAGGAGTTCCCGGACGCGGCGATAGAGGCGTCCGGACCGGACGACGGCGTCGCGAGGGCGTCGGCGACGACGTGGCTCTCGCGGGCGGTGGACGAGTTGGTCCGGAACGCGGTCCTTCACAGCGACCGGGACCGGCCGACCGTCGAGGTGTCTGTGGAGGCGAGCGCCGACTCGGTCGAACTCCGCGTCGCCGACGACGGTCCGGGGTTGACGGGGATGAACCGAGACGTGCTCGTCGACGGGACGGCGATCGACGCGCTGTACCACGGCAGCGGTCTCGGGCTCTGGCTCGTCTACTGGGTCATCCAGCAGTCCGGCGGCTCGGCGGCGGTCGAGACCGCGGACCCGCGCGGGACCGTCGTCACGCTCACGTTCCCCCGATCTGACGGCTGAAACGCCAGTCACCGCAGTTCCCGAACGGGAGACGAGCGTCGGCGCCGGCGTTCGCCGCGTAACGTTTATGATTAATCGTGGCATACGGTATCACATGTCACTCAGAGATACCGGGCGACAAGTACGGCTCCGCCGCACCGGCCGCGTTCCGTCCGACGCGTGCGTGCGCCACTACGACGAACTGGACGACGACGAACAGGGCGTGGTCCGGGAGCTGGCAGGCAAGCCGTGGACGGCGCCGGAGATCGGAGATCTCGACGACGGCGACGTGGTGAAATTCACCGATTACTACCAGGTTCGGTCGCGGTGAGGCCGGGCGCCTCGCTCGACGCGTGACCTCCCCGGAAACGAAGTTGTTTTCGCCGGTGGGGAGCAAGCGGTTCCATGGACAGCGGTGGATCCACGGACATGACGCTGGCGTTCGAGTTGGAGGCGCTGAAAGCGCTCGCGGACCCCAACGCGGTGTTCAACAACGCCCGCCAGTGGACCGAGTACGTCGGCGTCGTCAGCGAGAAGCCCACCTACGTCGTCACGAACTTCACGCGGAAACACCGCGTGCGACAGGACTTCTTCTCGGGACCGCGCGGCGTCGAAGAGAGCTTAGAGAACATCAGCCAGCAGTTCGACACCGACCGTCACGTCTTCGTGGGAGTCGACGCCGACGACGAGGCGGTCGCCGACGCGACCGGGTGGGAGTTCCTCCACGTCGAGGACGCCGCCGACGCCGCGGGATGGACCCTCGCGACGGGCGAGCAGGGAGACGAGGAGCCCGACGAGCAGGCCCGCGACGACTGGCCCTGATCGGCGGTCGCGGCGCGGTCGCGCGAGGGGTTCGCGAGGCGACTCGGCTCCGACGACCGGGAGGTGTTTTGGCGAGGGCGACGAACGCGGAGTCATGAGCGACCACGACCGCCACGGCCACGGCGGCGACCACGACCACCACACCCACGACGACGACCACGACCACCACACCCACGACGCGGAGGCGGTCTCCGTCGCGGTCGTCACCGTCTCCTCGTCACGCAGCGCGGAGGAGGACCCCGCGGGCGACTACGTCGCGGCCGCGTTCGAGGAGGCGGGCCACGAGGTCGCCGTCCGGGAGCTGATCCCCGACGACTACGACAGCGTTCAGGGGACCGTCGACCGACTCGCTCGCCGGAAGGACACGGACGCGGTAGTGACCACCGGCGGGACGGGCGTCACGCCGGACGACGTCACGCCGGAAGCGGTCCGCGGGCTCTTCGCGAAGCCGCTCCCCGGGTTCGGCGAGCTGTTCCGCCGACTCTCGTACGACGAGGTCGGGACGCGAACGATCGGGTCGCGCGCGACCGCCGGAGTCGTCACCACGACGCCGGTGTTCTGTCTCCCCGGCTCGGAGAACGCGGTCCGGCTCGGCGTCGACGAGGTGATCCTCCCCGAAGTCGGTCACCTCGTCGGCCTCGCCGGGCGAGGGGTCGATGACGACGAAGGAGACGAGGTGGGCGACGAAGAGAGCGGCGCGGGCGACGAAGAGAGCGGCGCGGACGACGAAGAGAGCGGCGCGGGCGACGATGAGATCGAGGCCGACGGCAACGAAGAGACCGAGGCCGAAGACGACGCCTGAGGCGCCGCTCCCTCAGACTCCCGTGAGGAAGTTCCGGATGAGGTCGTGGCCGGACGCGGTCAACACGCTCTCCGGGTGGAACTGGACCGCCTCGATCGGGTGTTCTCGGTGGCGGATCCCCATCACGATCGACTCGCCGTCGTGGTCCGTGGTCGCCGTCACCGAGAACGCCTCGGGCACCTCCGTGGCCGCGAGCGAGTGGTAGCGGCCGGCGCGGAACCCCTGGTCGAGCCCGCGGAACACGCCCGTCCCGTCGTGGTCGACGCCGAACGCCTTCCCGTGGACTGGCTCGGGGGCGTGACCGACGGTCCCGCCGTACTCGTAGACCGCGGCCTCCAAGCCGAGACAGACGCCGAGCGTCGGCACCGTCGGCGAGAGATCGCGCAAAACCGCGGTCGTCACGCCCACGTCGCGCTCGTTCTTCGGATGGCCCGGCCCGGGGCTGATGATCACCGCGTCCGGCTCGGCCGCTTCGATGTCCGCGAGCGACGCGGTGTTTTTGAACACCTCGACGGCGACCGGTTCGCCGTCGATCGTCTGGTCGGAGACGTACTCGACGAGGTTGTAGGTGAACGAGTCGAAGTTGTCGACGACGACGACCTTCATCGGTCGGCCTCCGAACCGGTGGCGAGCGGTTCACCGTCGTCCGCGCCGCCGTGCTCGTTCGCGTCGGCTGACTCGTCCGATCCGGCCGCTTCCGCGTTACCGTCGCGGATCCGGTCGATGGCGGTCAACACGCCGTCCATCTTCTGTTCGGTCTCCTCGTACTCCGCGGCCGGGTCGGAGTCCGCGACGAGCCCGGCTCCGGCGCGCACGCCGACGACCGACTCGTCGCCGCTCTCGTCGAGCGTCGCCGTCCGGATCACGATGGCGAAGTCTGCGTCGCCGGTCCACGCGTAGTAGCCGACGCCGCCGCCGTACGCCTCTCGCGGGGTGGTTTCGAGATCGTCGATGATCTCCATCGCCCGCACCTTCGGCGCGCCGGTGAGCGTGCCCGCGGGGAACGTCGCGCGCGTCGCGTCGAACGCGTCCGCGTCGGCCGCGAGCGTTCCCGTCACGGTCGATTCGATGTGCTGGACGTGGCTGTACTTCAGCACGTTCATGAACTCCTCGACGCGGACGGAGCCCGGCTCCGAGACGCGCCGCACGTCGTTGCGCGCGAGGTCGACGAGCATCGTGTGCTCGGCGCGCTCCTTCCCGTCGGCGAGCATCTCGCCGGCGAGCCGGCGGTCCTCGACCGGGCTCGTCCCCCGCGGGCAGGTGCCGGCGATCGGGTTCGAGACGACGCGGTCGCCTTTCACCGACACGAGCGTCTCCGGGCTGGCCCCGACGACACTCCGGTCGTCGTGGCGCAGGACGTACATGTACGGCGAGGGGTTCACGTCCCGGAGGGCCGCGTAGAGCCCGAGCGAGTCGACCTCGCCGCGGAGCTCGCGGCTGCGCGAGATCACGCCCTGGTAGATGTCGCCGTCGAGGACGTGCCGTTTCGCCGTCCGAACGGCGTCCTCGTACGTCTCTCGGGGGTCCGCGGACTCCTCACGCACGCGGACGCCGTCCGGGTCCGGAGCCGGCGCCGCGCGGAGTTCGGTCGCGACGCGCTCGGCCTCCGCGACCAAGTCGTCGTACACCGCGGCCGGGTCGTCGTCGACGCCGATCACCGGCGTGAACACGACCTCGGCGCTGTCGTCCTTCTCGTCGAAGACGACGGTGCGGGTCGTCAGTGCGAACTCCGCGTCCGGGAACTCGGTCTCGGGGCGATCGACGCCGACCTCCTCCAGCCAGAGGTCGTACACCGCCTCGTACGCGAGGAATCCGACGAAGCCGCCGGAGAGTATCTGCCGGTCGGTGTCGGGGAACCCGCGCAGGCTCACGTCGGGGAACGCGGCCCGGATGCGGTCGACCGCGTCGCCCGCGTCGGGACCGATCGCCTCGTCGCCGCCGACGAACTCGGCGGCCGGGCCGAGCTCGGTCACGTCGGTGCGGTCGGGGTGGACGGAGACGATCGCTTCCGGGTCGTAGCCGACGAACGAGTAGCGGGCGTGCTTGTCGGCCTTCCCGCTGGCGGTGAACGCGCCGTCGGGGTCGCTGGAGGCGACCTTCTCGCCGGACTCCAGGAGGAACCCGTACGGCCCGTCGCCGACCAGCGTCGCGTACGCCGCGAGCGGGGACACGTCGGCGTCGAGCGAGGCCGACGCGCGGACCACGACCGGCCTGTCGGCGTCGCTGGCGAGGTCGACGAACGCCTCCTTCGAGCGGTCGAGGGCGGGCGCGGGACCGTCGGGAGCCGTGTCGCGGTCGGTCATGCCAGCTCCATCTCCCGGCCCGCGTTGGCGACGAACCGGGCCACCGCGTTGTGGTCCTTCCGGCCGCCCTCGATCTCGACCCCGGAGGCCACGTCGACCGCGAAGGGGTCGGCGACGCGGACCGCCTCGGCGACCGTGTCGGCCGTGAGGCCGCCCGCGAGGACGACGGGCGTGGTGAGTCGCTCGGCGAGCTCTCCGGTCGCGCGCCAGTCGTGCGTCTCGCCGGTGCCGCCCGCGCCCGAGTCGTCCGTGGAGTCGACGACGAGCGCGTCGACCGCGCCGTCGAACTCCTCCGCTCGGGCCGGGTCGTCGGCGTCCACCGTGAGCAGCACCTTCCGCTCCGTCTCCGCGCGGATGTACCGCAGCTCGTCGAGCGTCCACTCGCCGTGGAGCTGGATCGCGTCGGGGGCGACCGTCCGGACGAGCTCGACCGCGTGCTCGGCCGAATCGGGCATCGTCACGAGCGTCGCGGTGACGAACGGCGGCACGTCGGCCAGCAGTTCGGCCGCCGTCGCCGGGTCGACCTCGCGGGGAGAGTCGACCGGGACCTCGGTGATGACGCCCACCGCGTCGGCGCCGGCCTCGACCGCTGCGCGGAGGTCGGCCTCGCTCGTGATGCCGCAGATCTTCACGCGAGCCATCAGTCGTCGTCCTCCGCGGTCGCGGTCTCGACACCGTCACCGGCGGACTCGCCGTCGCCGCAAAGCGCCGCGAACTTCTCTGCGGCCGCGCCGGAGTCGATCGCCTCGGCCGCGCGGTCGACGCCCGCCGCGAGCGTGTCGGCCTCGCCGGCGACGTAGATCGCTGCGCCCGCGTTCGCGAGGATCAGGTCGCGTTTGGGTCCCGTCACGGAGCCGTCGACGATCCCGCGCAGGTCGGCGGCGTTCTCCTCGGGGCTCCCGCCCGCGACGGCCTCGATGGGCGCGCGGTCGAGTCCCAGGTCCTCGGGCGAGACGGAGAACTCCGTCACGTCCTCGCCGTCGACCTCGGCGGCGACCGTCTCGTCGTGGATCCCGATCTCGTCCATGCCCGCGCCGTGGACGACGAGCGCGCGCTCGACGGGCATGTGCGCGAGCGACCGCGCGATCACCGGAACGAGGTCGGGATCGTAGACGCCGAGCACCTGCGCGTCGGCGCCCGCGGGGTTGGTGAGCGGACCGAGGACGTTGAATATCGTCCGCATCCCGAGTTCCTTCCGCGGGCCGATGACGGCCTTCATCGCCGGGTGGAAGACGGGCGCGAGCATGAAGCCGATCCCGTCCGTCTCGATCGCGTCCTCGACGGCCGGGGGTTCGGCCTCGACGTCGGCGCCCGCGACCTCCAGCACGTCCGCGCTCCCCGAGGAGGAGGAGACCGAGTAGTTGCCGTGCTTGGCGATCGGCACGCCGGCGCCGGCGGCGACGATGGCAGCGGTCGTCGACACGTTGATCGTGTCGTAGTCGTCGCCGCCGGTCCCGCAGGTGTCGACGAGCGGTTCGCCGTCGGGGTCGATGGTGCGCGCGGCGTCGCGCATCCCCTGCGCGAAGCCCGCGATCTCCGCCTCGGTCTCGCCCTTCGCGCGGAGCGCGGCGAGCAGCGCCCCGATCTGGGCCTCCGTCGCCTCCTCGAAGACCAGTCGCGCGGCCTCGCGCGCCTCCTCGAGGGTCAGATCCGTCCCGTCCGTCACGCGCTCGACCGTGTCGTTGAGATTCATTGTGTCCACCGATGTAGTATTCCGCGTTGTGATGTACAAGTATGTACACTAATTTAACGCTGTCGCCGCGACGCGGATCGGTAACACGCGGCGAGAACCGGGTGGCGAGAGCGACGAGACGGGCGCGCAACGGGCGAGAAGTCGAGGGGGTCTACGCCGCGTCGAGCGCGGTCGACCCGTCGGCCTCGACGACGACGACGGGTACCTCGGCGTCCCCGACGACGGTGTCGGTGGTGGAGCCGAAGACGAAGCGGCCGACGGTCCCGGTCGTCGGCGCGCCGACGACGACCAGGTCGTAGTACGCCGACTGCTCGACGATGGCGCCCGCCGCGGTCCGGTCCTCGACGAGCCAGCGGTCCGCGCGGTCGAAGCCGCCGAGCCGCTTCTCGGCCGCATCGAGGAGCCGCTCCCCGGCCGAGGCGTAGTCGGTGGCGTCCGGGTCGCCCGCGTCGACGGCGGTCCCGGAGGCGTCCTCGCCCGGGCCGGCGTCGGCGAGCGCCGCGTCCGAGGGGACGACGTGGAACAGTTCGAGCCACGCGTCGGTCGCCGCCGCGATCTCTCGCGCGACGTCGACGGTCGCCCCCGAGTGCGGGCCGGGGCCCACGGCGACGAGGACCGACGAGACGCGGTCGGGGCGCTCCGCGCGGTCGGCGCCGTTCAGCGACGCGTCGGCGACGGCCGGAACCTCGGCCGCGTCGTCGACCGCGGGGCGGATCACGGTGTCACCGACCGCGGGCGAGCCGGCGTGACCGGCGCCTCCGGTCCCGGCCGAACCGCCCGACTCGCCGCGGGCGCCGCCGTTTCGCGTCCCGCCCTCTCGGGCGTTTCCGCCGTCGGCGTCGCTCCCGTTCATACGCGAACGTCTGACGCTCGTCAGATAAATCCCGTTGGTTCCCGGTTCGAGACGTGTGCCGAGAGGCCGGACCCGGAGTCCGGAGCGCGCTACTCCCGGAAGAACTCGTCGCGCTCGAACGGTTCGTCCTCGCCCTCCACGGCGAGCACGTCGAGCGCGGTCACCTCGGCGCCGACGCCGAGCAGGCCGGCGAGGCTCGGCTCGGTGCGGCCCTCGTCGCTCGATATCAGCTCCTTGATATAGAGACCGCCCTCGCCGCGGATCTCGACCGTGGCGTGGCGGGGATCCGCGGCGTCCAGTTCGGCGGTCGCCTCGTACACGTCGCGTTCGCGGGTCATGCTCGCGCGCCGATGGTCGACCCGGTTCGGGGTGTACTGCTCGACGGTCCGCCCCTCCAGTTCCGCCACGGCCGCGGCGAGCGCGTCGGCGTCGACGTCGGCGTCGAACGCGACCTGCGCGCGGTAGCGCTTGGCGGCGTCGTGTTCCTTCACGCGCTCGACGGTGTCGTAGGTGGCGAGCCGGAGCCCCTCGACCTCGACCGCGCCGTCGGCGAAGGCGTTGATGTCCGACTGGAGGCGGTCGGTGTCGACCCGGCGGCGACGCGGCTCCTCGACCTCGATCACGAACGGGCGGCCGGTGCCGAGCATGAGCGCGTCGACGTCCTCGCGGCCCGCGCCGTGGAACGTCGCCTCCGTCCCGTCCATCACGTCCTCGACGATCGGCGCGGTGTACTCCTCGACGCTGTCGTCGTAGAGGTAGCCGGAGCCGCCGCAGTGGTCACAGGGGTCCGGACCCTGTCGCCCGGAGCCCTTACACTCGCGGCAGGGCCACTCGGTCTGCGGGATGTCGCGCTCCAGTTTCCGGTATCGCCCGTACACGAACGTGGAGTTCACCTTCGCGTCGATCGCGTCTTCGGCCAGATCGATCGTGAACTGCACGTCCGGGCGGTCGAAGGAGACCTCGGCGCCCGCTGCCCGCCCGAACCGCTTGCCGACCTCGCGGTTGAACTCCGATTTGAACGGCTCCCCGGCGTCCTCGTCGAGGCCCGCCTCCGCGCGCAACAGCGCCTCGTTCTCCTCGATCAGCGGCGGCGGCCGGGTGCCCACGTTGTAGGTGGCGAACTCGACGCCGTCGACGGCTTCGGCGGCGCGACCGGCCCACTCGTCGAAGTCGGCACAGCGCCCCTCACAGACCCAACACTCCGCCGTTTCGACCGGCTCGTGGTCCTCGTCGTCGCGCAGCGAGAGCGACACCCGGAGCGCCGAGCCGCGCTCGGCGTTCGACAGTCCGAAGCTGCGGTCGGCGACGAGCCGACCGAGACAGGCGTCGCACACCGGCCCGGTCGCGGTCGCGCGCGCCGCGACGTCGAGTACGTCCATACCTCCACCAGCGCGCCGCGTGGTAACTGTCTTACTACTCGGTGGGAGGGGAGCGCGCCTCCGGCCCGGGCGGCCGGGACGGTCCCAGTCGGATCGTTCAATGTCGCCCGGACGGAGGGTGTCACATGGGCACGTCACTCGACACGCGCGAAGGGCAGGTCGCCGAGGTCCTCGACCGGCTGTACGAGGAGTACCCCGACTCCACCATCTCGCTCAACTACTCGAACCGGCTGGAGCTGCTCATCGCCGTGATCCTCTCCGCGCAGTGTACCGACGAACGCGTGAACAAGGTGTGCGCCGACTTATTCGAGACGTACGAGACGCCCGAAGACTACGCGAACGCGCCACAGGAGGAGCTCGCGGAGGCGATCAACTCGATCACCTACTACAACAACAAAGCGAAGTACATCCGCTCCGCGTGCGGCGACATCGCCGCGGAACACGACGGCGAAGTGCCCGACACGATGTCGGAGCTGACGGACCTGGCCGGCGTCGGCCGCAAGACCGCCAACGTCGTCCTCCAGCACGGCCACGACGTCGTCGAGGGAATCGTCGTCGACACGCACGTCCAGCGGCTCACCCGTCGACTCGGAATCACGGAGGAGGAGCGCCCGGAGGCGATAGAGCAGGACCTCCTGGACGTCGTTCCCGAGAGCGATTGGCAGCAGTTCACGCACCTGATGATAGACCACGGTCGCGCCACGTGTACCGCGATCAACCCCGACTGCGCCGACTGCGTGCTGGCGGACGTCTGCCCCTCGGAGAAGGGCGACGCCGAGGTCGACTTAGCGAGCGGCGAGGCGTGGTAGGCCGGCCGCGCCCGGAGACACCGGGAGACGGCGAGGCACGGTCCGTGACGCCTGGCGCGAGTCGAACTCCTTCGGCGAGCCGTATAAAAAGACCCGCCCCACCGTGGGAGTCGGTGAAATCCGTCTCGCCGAGAGAGAACCCGCTGTCCGGTTTATGCCCTACTCCGGCGTATCTGTAAGTGAGGAGAGACACTATGTCCACAACAGACACAAACGAGTTCGGCGGGGAGTTCGGCGGCGTCACGCTCTTGGGGAAGGCGCACTCGCTGTCGGCGCTGTTCATCGTCCTGCTCCGGGCGACCATCGGCGGAATGATCCTGTTCGCGGGGCTCGGCAAGGTCTCCGAGTGGCCGTTCGACGCCGCCGGATACCTGGCGAACATCAACCCCGCGAGTCCGGTCAGCGGGATCTACGCCGCCATGGCGTCGAACGCGGCGCTGATGGAGTTCGTCAACGTCGTCGTCCCGGTGACGCAGCTGCTCATCGGCCTCGCCCTCATCGCCGGCGCGTTCGTCCGGCTGGCCGCGCTCGGCGGCGCCATGCAGATGATGCTGTTCTACCTCGGCGGGTGGAGCGGCGAGGCGCTGGCGCTGTTCGACTCGACGCTGGTGTACGCGGTCGTGTTCCTGACGGTCGCGGCGTTCGGTGCGGGCCGCGTCCTCGGACTCGACGCCTACGTCGAGCAGATTCAGGTCGGCGGGCAGGCGCTCATCGAGAAGTTCCCGGCGCTCCGGTACGTCCTCGGCTGAACCGGACGCCTCGGTGTGACAGGGGTGTGACCCACCCGTCCGACTCGTTTTCCGATCGATTGACGGCGGATTTCCGTTCCGGACGCCGCAGCTTCCGGCTTCCAATCCATATAAGACCGAGCGACCGGTACGGGGCGGTAATGGAACTCGGTTCGCGGGACGCGTTCTCCCGGATGGGGACGCTCGGCATCGAGGAGGAGTTCTACATCGTCGACGCCGAGGGCCGCCCGACGTCCGGGACCGACGATCTCGTGTACGGCCGCGACCCGCCGGCGGCCGTGCCGGAGGGGTTCGACCACGAGCTGTTCGAGTGTACGATCGAAGCGCAGACGGAGCTGATCGAAGACCCCGCGAACGCCGACGAGGCGCTCGCGACCGTCCGCGAGGCGCTCGTCGAACACGCCGCCGCCGACGGGTATCAGATCGCGTCCGCCGGCCTCCACCCGGCCGCGAAGTGGCGCGAGCTCGACCACGTTCAGAAGCCGCGGTATCAGGCGCAGTTGGACCGGATCCAGTACCCGCAACACCGGAACACCACCGCGGGGCTCCACGTCCACGTCGGCGTCGACGACGCGGACAAGGCCGTGTGGGTCGCGAACCGGCTACGGTGGCACTGCCCCGTGTTGCTCGCGCTGTCGGCGAACTCCCCGTTCTGGAACGGGTTCGACACCGGGCTCGCCTCGGCCCGCGCGAAGGTCTTCGAGAACCTCCCGAACACGGGGATCCCCTCCGCGTTCGACGACTTCGACGCCTTCCAGCGGTACGAGCGCCGGATGGTCGAGACGGACTCCATCGCGGACCGCGGCGAGTTGTGGTTCGACGTGCGCCCGCACACCGGCCACGGTACCGTGGAAGTGCGCGCGCCAGACGCCCAGCGCGACCCCGAAGTCACCCTCGCCTTAGTCGAGTACGTCCGGGCCCTCGTCGTCGACTACGCGGAGCGCTACGAGGACGGCGAGTCCCCGCCGACGCTGCGCCGCGAACTGTTAGACGAGAACAAGTGGCGGGCGATCCGTCGCGGCCACGACGCCGCGTTCGTCGACCGAAACGGCGAGGAGACGAGTTCGCTCGGCGAAGTCGTCGAGCGGGAGTGTGACCGGCTCGGCGTTTCCGGGATTCGCGACGTGTACGAGGCGGAGAGCGGCGCAACGCGGCAGCGCCGCCTCCGCGAGGAGTCCGGCCTCGACGCGCTGTGTGCCGACCTCCTCGTCGGCGCCTGACGCCGGGCCCGGTCGGGCCCACCCGCGCCGGATCTTTCGTCGGAACGAAAGCGACGAGAAACTCTTTTGCCCGCGTAGCCCCCAGATTTCGGTATGACAACGGACGAGACGCCCTCCGGTTCGAGCGACGACGCGGAGGAGTCGCCGACGGAGCGCACCCGCGAAGAGCTTCGGAAGACGAAGGAACGACTCGGCGAGGGCGCCGACCGCGCGGTGAAGGGGTTCGACGACAACGTCGTCGACCTCCTCGCGTGGGTGCTCGACACGGAGACGCGGGCGCGAATCTACGTCTACCTCCGGGACAACCCGCAGAGCACGAGCGACGAGGTCGCCGACGGCACCGGGCTCTACCCCAGTACCGTCCGCGAGGCGCTCGCCGAGCTCCACGACGAAGAGACCGTCGAGCGCGACAAACGGAAGTCCGAGGGGGCGGGCAACAACCCCTACGAGTACGAGGCCATCGCGCCGAGCGACCTCGTCCGCGGCGTCGTCGGCGACGTTCAGGCGGAGCTGAACGCGGTGTTCAACCTCGACCGGCGCCTCGGGGGCGAGTCGCCCGACGGCGACACCGAGCCCGTCCAGATATCCGTCGGCGGAGAGGACGACGAGAACGGCCACGACGAGACGGACGACGCGGGTACAGAGGCGGAGACGACCGCCGACGAGGACGGAGCGGAGCCGGAAGACGCGGGCGACCGGGAAGCCACGAACTGATCGGCGTCGGCGACCGGGACGCGACCTCCCGTCGACGCGACCGCGGTTCGGGACGTTTTAAGTTCGACCCGGGCAACGGAGAGGCATGAACGTCGCGCTGGGGGGTACGTTCGACCCCGTTCACGACGGCCACCGAAAGCTGTTCGAACGGGCGTTCGAACTGGGTGACGTCACCGTCGGACTCACCACCGACGAGCTGGCGCCGAAGACCCGACACGTCGAGCGGTACGTCCGTCCCTACGAGCAGCGCGAGCGCGACCTGGAGGCGGAGTTGGCCCCGCGCGCCGAGGCCCACGGCCGCGAGTACGCGATACGGGAGCTGACGGAGCCGACCGGCATCGCGGTCGAGCCGCAGTTCGACGCGCTCGTGGTCTCGCCGGAGACGCGCGACGGCGGCGAACGCATCAACGAGATCCGCGCCGACCGCGGCCACGACCCGCTCGATCTGATCGTGGTCGGCCACGTCGAAGCGGAGGACGGCGAGCGCATCTCCTCGACCCGGATCGTCGCGGGCGAGATCGACGAACACGGCAACCGCACCCCCGACCGCGAGGGGCGGGGCGCGACGCGCCCGGAATGACGAGCGGCGAGTCGGCGGACGGCGAGAGCGCGTTCCGCTCGATCCTCCTCGGTGAGACCGGCTTCGAGCGCGCCGCGGTCTGGAGCGCGGTCGGGCTGGCGCTGTCGTACGTGGCCTTCGACGCGACCGGCGCGATCGGCGTCGGCGCCCCGGAGACCGCCCTCGCGCTCGCCGCCGTCACGGCGGTCGGCGCGCTCGCGTTCGCCGCGACCGGCGGCGGCGCCCTCCCGACGGCGGTCCTCGCGTACGGGCCCTTCGCGGGGACGTTACTCCGGGGCATCGGGCCGGCGCCGTACGTCAGCCCCTTCGCCGCCGGCGGACCGTCAGCGCTCGCGGTCGCCGAACCGCTCGGCCTCGCGGTCGCCGTCGCCGTCGCGGTCGGGTTCGCCGCCGCGGTGATCGGCTTCCTCGTCGGGCGGGCTCGGGCCTGACCCCTCGGTTCACTCGTCTAACGTCCCGTTCAACACCTTCGCAGCGACGAGTACGGGGTCCCACACGGGGCTGAACGGCGGCGCGTACGCGAGGTCCAGCCGCTCGACCTCGGCGACGGTCATGTCCGCCTCGATCGCGGTCGCGAGCGTGTCTATCCGGATCGCGGCGCGGTCGGTGCCGGCGATGCTCCCGCCGAGCAGGCGCCCCGTGTCGCGGTCGGCCACGAGCGTCACGTCCGTCTCGGCCGCGCCCGGGTAGTAGCCCGAGCGCGATCCCGCGGTCACCGTCTCGCTGACCGGGTCGAACCCGGCGTCGACGGCGGCGTCGCGGTCGAGGATCCCGACGCGCGCGGCCTCCGTGTCGAACGCCTTGACCGCGGCCGTGCCCGCGATGTCGCCCACGGGAGTCGGGTCGCCGGCGATCGTCGTCCCGATGGCGCGCCCGGCCCGGTTGGCGGTGAGCCCGAGCGGCGTCCAGTCCGGCTCGCCGGTCACCGCGTGACGCGCCGTCGCGCAGTCGCCGGCGGCGTACACGTCCGGGAGGCTCGTCCGGCCGTGGTCGTCGACGCGGATCGCGCCGCCCGGGCCGAGATCGACCCCGGTCCCGTCGAGGAGGTCGGTGTTCGGGCGGATGCCGACGCCGACGACGGCCATGTCGACGGGGACCGTCTCGGCGTCGTCGCCCCCGACTTCGACCGCCTCGATCCGGTCGTCGCCGACGAGCGCGTCGACCGGCGCGTCGGTGTGGACCGTGACGCCCTCGGCGTCGAGCGCGTCCTCGACGCGGTTCCCGACCGTTTCGCCGAACGGCGAGAGGAGGTGGCCGGACCGGTGGAACACGTGGACCGAGAGCGCCCGCTCCGTGAGCGCCTCCGCCACCTCGACGCCGACGTACCCGCCGCCGACGACCGCGACGCTCTCCGGCGCCGGCATCGCCCTGTTGCGTTCGACGCGCTCGCGGTCGACCGCGCTCACGTCGGCGCGGTCCGGGTCGTAGGCGTCCGGGTCGGCGACGTAGGCGTCGATGGCGGCCGCCGCGTCCATGTCGTGGAGGGTGAAGGCGCCGTCGAGGCCGCGCACGTCGAAGGGGCCGGTGGTCGCCCGCGCGCCGGTGGCGACGAGCAGGTCGTCGTACGCCTGCTCGGTCCGGTTTCCGTCGGCGGTCTCGACGGTGACGCGTTTCGCGTCGGGGTCGACCCCGACGACCTCGCTACCCCGACGGAGGTCGATGCCCCGCTCGTCGACGTCGCTCGGCGACAGCGAGAGGAGGTCGGACATGCGGTCGACGTAGCCGGCGATGAAGTACGGCATCCCGCAGTAGGCGTAGGAGATCCACTGACCCTTCTCGAAGACGACGACCTCGCGGTCGGGCGCCTCGCGGCGGAACTTGCTGGCCGCGCTCAACCCCGCCGCGTCGGCGCCGACGACCACGAACGGATCGCTCATGGTCGGTAGTCAGCGGGTGCGGTGAAAAAGGCATCCCGGGGATGCGGGCGGGGCACGCGACCGGCGAAACGCGCCCCGACCGCCGGTCAGTCGTCGTCAGCTAGCCGCGAGAGCGTCTCGCGGGCGTTCGCGACGGCCTTCTCCTTTTTCGCCGGGTACGCCTCGACCTTCGTGCGGACGGTGAGCCCGGGGCCGAGCCGTACCTCGTCGCGGAACGCGGCCTGCTTGTCGAGGCGTAAGAACAGCGCGCAGTTGTCGTCGATCCGGTCGTCGAGTTCGTCGAGGACGCGGTCGAGGTCGTCCAACTCGGAGAGGCGGTCGAGCACGTGTCGCATCTCGTCGGCGGTCTCGACCCGCGCCGAGAGGACGACGATCCGGTCCCCGTGATGGCCCACGTTCTCGTTGCGCTCGAGCTCGACGTCCTCGGGGAGGAGCGCGTACAGCGCCTGTTCGACGCGTTTCACGTCTTCCGTCGCGTACGAGAACGCGCGGAGATCGACGTAGTGGAAGGGGACTTTCGGCATGCGAAACGAGTGGGGGCGGCGTTACTCCTCGCTCTCGACGGCGTCGAGCGCGTCCTCGGGGACGCCCGTCTCCTGACCGTCCTCGAAGCTGACCGTGTACGTCGCGTCGCCGAACATCGTCTCCATCACCTGCGTGATCGTGCCCGACTCGCCGTCGTACTCGCTGTGTTTGTCGTGGAGCACGACCTCGTCTTCCTTCTCGAAGCTCATGGTGCGACATTCTGCCGGGACGGTTAAAAGCGCGCGGATACGGGCCGAGCGGGGTGGCGATCGAGCGGGGTGGCGATCGAGCGGGGTGGCGATCGAGCGGGGTGGCGATCGAGCGGGGTGGCGATCGAGCGGGGTGGCGATCGAGCGGGGTGGCGATCGGACGAGATGGAGCGAGCCACGCCGGCCGCGGTCCGCGCGCCGCGACCGGCGTCGGGCGCCGTCGCGTCAGCTCACCGCGATCAGCGCCGCTCCGAGGGTGACCGTCAGCGCGACGGCCACCACCACCCAGACGACCGCGCTGTCGACGGCGAGCGCGAGCGCGACCCCGGCTGCGACCGCGAGGAACCCGAAGACGGCGCCCGCGATCCCGCCGCGTCTGACCAGTCGGTCCACCGCGTTCGCCACCTGCCGTCCGGGCGGGACGTCCGGCGTGCGCTCCGGGGGCGCCGAGAGCTCCTCGTCGACGGCGACGGGCTCGCTCGGCTCGTCCGGCGAGGGGTCGATCCGCACGTCGACGTAGCGGGTGTTCGACCCGTAGCCGGTGACGATCTTCAGCTTCCCGCGGACCGGCTCGTCGACGTCGGCGGTCGAGACGTGGACCCGGCGCGTAGCCTCGTCGGCGACGTAGTGGTTTACCTCGTCGACCGCGGCCACCCGATCGAGTTCGTCGTCGAAGTGGAGGTGAACGTGCGTCGAGCGCCCGTCGTTATCGAACGCGATCGGGAACGGGCCGTCCGTGACGAACGCGTCCGGCGCGTCGATGTCGTGGACGGCCTCCCCGTTCAGTTCGACGTCGAGTGTCGGCACAGTCGAGACCACGACCCCGCACTAAAAAAAGATTCACACCACTGAGGGGTCCGTCGGCGCTCTCGGCGGGGTCGAGACCGCCGACGAGCCGAAAGCGATCGGTTCGAGCCGGTTACGCCGTCGCCTCCTCGCGCATGTCCGGCGGGAGGAGGTTCGGGATCCCGTCTTCGATCGGGTAGGTCTCGCCGCACTCCGTACACGTGAGCGTGCCGGCGAGAACCTCCTCGTCGTCCTCGTCGTCGACGTCGAGTTCGAGGGTCGCCTTGTCGAGCGGACAGCAGATCACGTCCATCAGAGACTCTTTCATACCGTTCGGTTGGATCGGACCGATAAAAAAGCGTGCGGGTCGCGGACGCCGCGTCCCTCTCGGGGACGCACGGATCGAAGGGACGCCGCGACCGGTCGGGATGGTAACGTCTTTGCCGGCGCGCCCCCGCCGTCGTGACATGGGAATTCCGGCGGAGCGGATCGAGCGACTGTTCGCGCTCGCCCGCGAGGCGGTCGTCGACGACGAGTACGACCGCGCCCGGGAGTACGTCGCCCGCGCCCGCCGGATCGCGGAGCGGAACCGGTGTGGGATCCCGACCGAACTCTCCAGACGCGCCTGCGACGACTGCGCCGTCTACCTCCGGCCGGCGAGGACGAGTCGCGTCCGGACGCGACCCGGGCGCGTCGTCGTCCGCTGTCTGGAGTGCGGCGCGACGGCGCGGTATCCGTACGGCGAGGAGTGATCGCCGCGGTCGCCGGTCTACGACGCCACCCGCTCGACGCGGCCATCGTGTCGCCGGGCGGACCGGGACACCGAAACGATTAATCCGGGTTTTGGGAAACACCGAGGCCGTGACCGGATACGACGCGATTCTCTTCGACAACGACGGCGTCTTAGTCGAGCCGCCGGCCCACGAGACGGCGGTCGAAGCGACGCGAGAAGCGTTCGAGGAGGTGGGCGTTCGAGACCCGAACCAAGCACACGTCGACGACGTCGTACGCGGGACGACCGTCGACAGACTGCGTGAGATGTGTGCCGCCTACGGCGTCGACGTGGAGGCGTTCTGGCGAGCCCGCGAGCGGCTGGACGAGCAGTCTCAGTTCGAGAAGTTCGAGTCGGGGTCACGCACGCTCTACGACGACGTTCAGAGCGTCACGAACCTCGATCGACCCCGCGGCGTCGTGAGCAACAACCACCACAGCACGGTCGAGTTCGTGTTGGACTTCTTCGGCCTGCGGCACGCGTTCGACACCTATCACGGCCGGGAGAAGACGGTCGAGAGCCTGGACCTGAAGAAACCGAACACGCACTATCTCGACCGGGCGGTCGCGGAGCTCGGCGCCGAGTCGGCGCTCTACGTCGGCGACAGCGAGAGCGACGTGAGAGCGGCCCACCGGGCCGGGTTGGACTCGGCGTTCGTCCGACGGCCACACTGCCGCGAGACGACCCTCTCCGTCACGCCCACCCACGAAATCGGCTCGCTCCGCGAACTCGCGGCCGTGACGGACGCGTGAGCGGGATCCTGACCACGAGGGCGATTCCCTCCGAATCGAGCTGATGACCCGTGCGCGTCCCCCCGGAGTCGCCGGGACGAGCTGAGCAGAGTGGACGCGCTCCGCCGTCGGGTACGGACTATCGAGCGCGCTCGCGCAGCGAAGCCAACACCGCGGCGGTGCCGTCCATGTACCCCTCCGCCACCACCTCGTCGGCCGCCTCGCGGGCCGCGTCGTCCGCGTTGGCGACCGCGTACGACTCGCCGGCGACGCCGAACGTCGAGACGTCGTTCTCGCTGTCGCCGACCGCGACGAACGACTCGGGGTCGATATCGAGCGCGGCGGCGACGCGTTCGAGCGCCCGACCCTTGCTCACGCCGGCGGACTTGACGTGGAAGGCGTACCCGGTGTCCACGACCTCCACGTCGCCGCCCGCGGCGGCCGCGACCTCGCGTAAGAGCGCCTCGTCGGCGTCGGGCGAGACCGCAACCTCAGTCTCGCGCCAGCGGTTCACCGTGTCGCCGTCGCCCCAGCCGACCGCCCCGCCGCGCTCGCGGAACGCCTCGACGACGGCCCACGCCGCGTCCGGGTCGCCGACGATCGTCGTCTCGCCGTCGACGTACGCGACGCCGCCGTTCTCAGCGATCACGGTCTCCTCGCGGCCGAGGAAGTGCGCCAGCGCGACCGGGTAGGGGAACGCCTTCCCGGTGGCGAACACGACCGGCGCGTCCCACGCGGGCAACAGCTCGAAGACGCGGGGGTCGACGCGGCCGGTCGGCGTCGTCAACGTCCCGTCGATGTCGAGCGCCAGGGGCGGAACCATATATCCAGAGTCGGAGACTCGGCGACAACTGTCTTCCGTTCGAGAAGGGGCGCCCGCGCGGTGGCCGTCCGCGCGGCGGCTATCCGGCCCGGACGCGCCGGTCGAACAGCTCGCGGAAGACGACCGTCGGGAATAGCGGCACCAGTCGGCTCGGCGGGCGGCCCTTCCCGTCGCTCTGATGGACGGTGACGCGTTCGAGCAGGCCGCCGTCGGCCAGCTCGTAGAGCACGCGCCGCACCGTCGACGCCGAGAGGTCGACGCCCGGACGCGCCGCGATCGCTTCCGTCGCCTCTCCGACCGTGGAGCGCTCCGACTCGGAGAGGCCGGCGAGCTCGTAGAGGAGTCGCTGGCGGCTCTCCGGGAGCGCGAGGACGCGGCCCAGCGCCACGCACGGGCGGGGTACCCCTTCGATTCCGGCGTCGACGTCCCGCGACCGGACGGTGGACGCGCCCGCGCGCTCCGCGCTGACGGCCGCGCCCATCACGGCGGCGAGCGCGTCGTGGGCGTCGCCCGCGGCCCACTCGACGATCTCTCGGATCTGGTCGTGAGAGAGCGCGTCCCGGCCGAGACCCGTCGAACACCGGCTCGTCAACAGCTCGACGAGCACGTGGCGGCGGTACTTCGAGAACTCGACGGTCGTCTCCGGCATCCAGTCGATCGAGTCGGGCGGGTCGCGGCCGAGACACACCGACGTGAGTCGCTCCCCGACGTCGGTGAGCCAGTCGATCAGCGTCGTCGGCGTGGGCGTCTCGGGCTCGTTCGTGTGGTCGACGGCGACGACGAGCTCCGGACCGGTACGCATCGCGTCGCGCAGCGACTCCGCCAGGTCGTCGGTGCCGATCCCGTGGTCCGGAACGGGCTCGTCGCTCATCGCGGCCAGCATCGCGTGGTACAGCCGGAAGCGGGTCGACGCCTCGCGGGCGTCGACGTAGACGAACCCGGGGATCGTCGGCTCGACCGCCCGCGTCGTCGTCTGAATGGCTCGCCGCGGGCCGCTGTGGCTCGCGAGCCGGTCGAAGAGCGCGGAGACGACCGCGGACTTCCCGCTCCCCTTCGGACCGTACACGTAGGCCGTCGGCGGGAGCGACCCGGAAAAGGCGGGCGCGAACACGTCGAGGAGACGCTCTATCGCCGGGCCGCGACCGATCGGCGACTCCGCGTGAGAGACCGGCGACACGGCCTCGAAGTCGACGAGCACGCTCATGCCCGCGTCGTAGCCGAGCCGACGCTCGATCCGGTCGTCGATGTTCACGGCCGCCCCTCCGGAGTTCGTCGCCGGGAGCGCGGCTCGTGACCGTCTCGAGCCGCTCCCGCTCGGTTCCGCCGCGGTAGGTGCCGGCCGGCGATCACCAGTGTGCGGGCTTGTAGCGGTTGATGACCACCGTCGAGACCACGAAGACCGACCCGCTGATGAGGCCGGCTATCAGTCCGACGACGAGCCGAACGAGGGGCGTCCCCGACGAGACGACCGCCATCACGGTCGCCACGACCGCCATCACGACGAGGAGGTTCCGTCGGTCCTTCCGCTCGAACCCGAGCCGATCCAACATAGCTCCCCATCCCGCTCGCGGCGGATAAATACCCACCGTTCGATCCGAAACCGCGGTGCGGCGGGGCGGCGGCGCGCGCGGCCGACGCCGGCGCGGGGGAGGAGCCGGACCGATGGAAACCTATACCACCGTCGGGCGAACTACGGCCCGTATGTCGAACGACCCGGCCGTGAAAACGCTGCACACGGTCGACGACCGAAGCAAGGTGGTCGCCGTCCTGACGACGCTGGTCGCGTTCGGTGCCGGAATACTTACGATCGGCGAGATCGAGTTCGTCTCGATCGCCGCGGCCGCGTTCGGGATCGGCGTCCGCTTCGCGTCCGTCTGGTGGGGCGTCCGCGTCTTCGTCGACGACGACGCGGTGACGATCGCCGACCAGCCGACCGCCGGGAGTTTCCACCACGGCGCGATCGGCGTCGCGCTCGCGGCGGCCGGCGCGGTCGCGCTGATCGGCCGGTACCTCGGCGGCGAGATCGTCACCGTCGCCGTCGCCGCGACGGGCGTCGGCGTGGTCGGATTTCTCGGGCTCTCGGTGCTGCTCCCCGACTGAGTGGCGTACACGCTCGGCTGTGGTCGCGTGCGGAACGCTCTCCGACTGATTCCGAGCGACCGCGGATGAGCGACGTTCCATGATAAAAGGATACTGCCGGGGGTGAGGCTGCGTTAGATTCCCGTGCCGGGGATCCAGACGCCCCAGTTGAGCAGGCCGGCGATGACCAGCAGCCCGATCGTCAGCGTCCAGACCACGATGGCGGCCGCCGGCGGGTCGAAGTGGGTGTCGGAGTGCGCGTAGAACACGCGCTGACTCGCCTCACCGACGAGGGCCGAGAACAGGCCGAACACCGCGCCGAAGAGCAGCGCCGGCGCGGCGCCGAACGCCAGCGGCGCGGTCAGGTCCGCGGCCGACAGGTCGGTGAGCATGAGGATTCCCTCTTCCCACGTCGAGAGGAAGGCGGTCGCGCCCGCCAGCGTCATGTGGTGCGTGACGGGGATGCGGTCGACGCCGAGGTTCAAGAACAGCAGCGACGCCGCGCTGATCCCGAAGCCGGCGAACACGGCGATGAGACCGTGGCCGCCGCTGATCATGTTGTACGTGATGACGCCCGCTCCGAGACCGGTGAAGAAGCCGATCGCGGCGACGTGCGACCACTTGTACATGTTGGGCAGCCACGGCTCGACGGCGAGGCGGTCCTCGCTCGCCTTGCCGCCGTCGCCTTTGACCTCTCCGGGCTCGCGCATCTCCTCGCGCTCGAACGGCCCCATGTCGAAGTAGCCGTTCGCCTTGTCGCTGACCGTGCCGATGATGCTGTAGCCGAAGACGGCCCTGACGACGATGGCGCTGATCACGATGCTCACCGGGATCGGGTCGACCGGGAGCGCGAGCTGTCGGGAGAGCTGCTCGATGAGGACGCCGAAGATCCCGAAGACGGCGCCCACGGCGAGGACGTCCGGTTTACTCCCCAACGCGAAGCCGATGTCCTTCGCGTTGTGGTAGTCGAATCCGGACTCCATATAGCCCTTGTTTGCCGCGTAGCCGGCGGCCGCGACACCGCCCGCGAAGGAGATGTGCGGCCCGAAGACGGGACCGAAGCCGACGTCGACACCGAAGCCGCCGCCGCCGAGCGACCCGCCGATCACGAGGAAGCCGGTGAAGATGAACGCCGGTAGCGCGCCGAGCGCCGCACCGAACGCGCCTCCCGCGAGCGCGCCGAGGAGTATCCCCGGACTGGTGAGACTCTGGATGACGTCGGTAGGTGCACCCGGTTCGTAGCCGACCTGAAGCAGCGTGTCGGCCGCGACGGTCAGCTCCGGGAGCAGTTCGACGCTCATCTACTCCTCCTCCTCGTCGTCCTGCGCCCAGTCGCGGGAGCGGTCGACCGCGTCGTCCCAGCGGCTGTAGAGCTTGTCGACCTCTTTTTGGCTCTTCTCCGGACTGAACTCGCGGTCGATCTGCCAGTTGTCGCGAAGTTCGTCGACGTTGTCCCAGTAACCGACGGCGAGGCCGGCCGCGTACGCCGAGCCGAGCGCGGTGGTCTCGTCGACCTCCGGCCGGGCGATGTCCGTCTGGATGATGTCGGACTGAAGCTGACAGAGGAAGTTGTTCTTGACCGCGCCGCCGTCGACGCGCAGGCTCGTCGTCTCCACGCCGGAGTCGGCCTCCATCGCCTCGGCGATGTCGCGGGTCTGGTAGGCGATGCTCTCGAGCGTCGCCCGAACGATGTGTTCCTTGCTCGTGCCGCGGGTCATCCCGACGATGGTACCGCGTGCGCGTCCGTCCCAGTGCGGCGCGCCGAGCCCGGTGAACGCCGGGACCATGTAGACGCCGTCGGTCGAGTCGACCGAGCGGGCGAGCTCCGCGGTCTGTGCCGCGTTGTTGATCAGGTCGACGTCTTCGAGCCACTCGATCGCGGCGCCGGTGATGAAGATGGAGCCTTCCAGCGCGTACTGGACGGGCTCGCCGGACATCTGGAACCCGATGGTCGTCAGGAGTCCGTGGTCGGACTTGACGGCCTCGTTGCCCGTGTTCATCAGGTAGAACGAACCGGTGCCGTACGTGTTCTTCGCGTCGCCCTCGTCGAAGCAGGTCTGGCCGAACAGCGCGGCCTGCTGGTCGCCGAGCGCGCCGGCGACCGGGACCTCGGCGCCGAGGAAGCCGTCGGCGTCGGTGTGCCCGTAGTAGTCCTCGTCGGACGAGGGGCGTACCTCGGGGACCATCTCCTTCGGCACGTCGAACTCGTCTAGGAGCTCGTCGTCCCACTCCATCTCCCGGATGTTGTACAGCATCGTCCGGGAGGCGTTCGTGACGTCCGTGATGTGGTTGCCCGTCAAGTTGTAGATGAGCCACGCGTCGATCGTTCCCATGATGAGCTCGCCCTCGCGAGCCCGGTCGCGGAGGTCGCCGCCGCGGGAACTCTGCATCTTGAGCGGCTCGGCGTTGTCGAGAATCCACTCGGTCTTCGTCGCGGAGAAGTACGCGTCACACTCCAGACCGGTCTTCTCGCGGATCTCCTCGACCTTGCCCGCCTCCTGGATCTCCTCGACGCGGTCCGTCGTCCGCCGGTCCTGCCACACGAGGGCGTTGTGGACCGGCTTCCCGGAGTCTTTGTCCCACACGATGGTCGTCTCGCGCTGGTTCGTGATGCCGATCGCGTCGAGCTGTTCGGCTTCGAGCCCCGCGTCCGCGAGCCCGTCAAGAACGACCTGCTGCGTGTTCTCCCAGATCTCGATCGGGTCGTGTTCGACCCAACCCGGGTTCGGGTAGATCTGTTCGTGCTGTTCGTACGCGTTCGCGACGACTTGGCCCTCATGGTCGAACACCATGAATCGGGTGCCGGTCGTGCCTTGGTCTATCGCACCGACGTATTGTGTCATGTTGTGGATCCCTCCTGTGGCGCTGGTCCGTGCGCGGTGGTGACGAGGTCGCGCTCACCGCCGAGAGCGACCCCGTAACCGCGTTCGTCACCGCGTCGCGCGGCGACCGGACACGGTCCGTCCGGAGCCGGTCCGGGTCGGCCGCACCGCGTATCGCCGCCGCGGCATATCTTCACGGAAGCTACCACGCCGGTCGTGAACATAATGTACTACCATAATAAACTTCCTGTTGAAATCCGAACATCGGCCCGAATCATAAAGTCTAGTATATAATTCTGACGGCAAAGGCAGCCGCTACACTACTTGAATGTCCCTGATAGTTATGGGTAGGGCGCGCCGGGAGGTAAAGTAAAGTGGTCGGGGTCCAAGTGGCGAGCATGGACAGACAAGTGGACGTCGTCGTCGTCGGTGGGGGGTCGACGGGATGCGGCGTCGTCAGGGACCTGGCTCGACGCGGGCTCGACGCGGTACTCGTCGAGAAGGGGAACCTGACGCACGGCACGACCGGGCGGATGCACGGCCTCCTGCACAGCGGGGGCCGGTACGCGGTCTCGGACCAGAAGAGCGCGACGGAGTGTATCGAGGAGAATCGGGTGCTCCGCGACATCGCGGGCCACTGCGTCGAGGAGACCGGCGGCCTGTTCGTCAAGCGGCCGGAGGACTCAGAGGAGTACTTCCAAGAGAAACTGGAGGGCTGTCGGGCCTGCGACATCCCCGCCGAGGTGATCGACGGCGAGGAGGCGCGCCGCCGCGAGCCCTACCTCGCGCGTGACGTGGAGAAGGCCATCGCGCTGCCGGACGGCGCGGTCGACCCGTTCCGGCTCTGCGTGTCGAACGCCGCGGACGCCCGCGAGCACGGCGCCCGGATCGAGACCCACGCCCCGGTGACGGACGTGCTCGTCGAGGGCGGCGAGGTCGTCGGCGTCGAGATCGAACACGAGACCGGCCCGGGCAAGCGCGTCCACCGGGAGCCGGGGGCGACCGAGGAGATACGCGCGCGCCACGTGATCAACGCAACCGGCGCGTGGGCGGGTAACGTCGGCGAGATGGCCGGCGTCGACGTCGAGGTGCGCCCCTCGAAGGGCGTGATGACGGTGATGAACACCCGGCAGGTCGACACGGTGATCAACCGCTGTCGGCCGAAGGGCGACGCCGACATCATCGTCCCCCACGAGACGGCCTGTATCCTCGGGACGACCGACGAGGAGGTCGACGACCCCGAGGACTACCCCGAGGAGGACTGGGAGGTCGACCTGATGATCGAGACGCTCTCCGAGCTGGTGCCCGCGCTCGAAGACGCCCGGACGCTCCGCTCCTTCTGGGGCGTCAGACCGCTGTATGAACCCCCGGGAACCGGCACCGAGGACCCGACGGACATCACGCGCGACTACTTCCTCTTAGACCACGGCGACCGCGACGACCTCCCGGGGATGACGACCATCGTCGGCGGGAAGCTCACCACCTACCGGATGATGGCCGAGTCCATCTCCGACCACGTCTGCGAGACGCTCGGCCACGAGGCGACCTGCGACACCGCCGAAGCACCGCTGCCGGGCTCGGAGAGCGACGCGCGGATGGAGGAGCTGATGGACGAGTTCGGGCTGCGCTCGCCCGTCGCGCGGCGTTCGGGACAGCGGCTCGGGTCGCGCGCGGACGACGTGCTCGACACCGCCGACCCGAACCCGATCGTCTGTAACTGCGAGAGCGTGACCCGCGCGGAGGTCCAAGACGCCATCGACGACGCCGGCTCCGACCTCAACGCGGTCCGACTGCGGACCCGCGCCTCGATGGGGAACTGCCAGGGCGGCTTCTGTACGCATCGGATCGCGTCGGAGCTCGCACAGGAGTACCCCGAACCGGTGGTCCGCGACGCGGAAGACGAGCTGTATCAGGAGCGCTGGAAGGGCCAGCGACACGCCCTCTGGGGCGAACAGCTCTCGCAGGCGATGTTGAACCACATGCTTCACGCGACGACCATGAACCGCGACGGCGACCCGGCGAACTTAGACGAGTCGGTCGACTTCGGCGCGTTCGACGCCGGCGCCGGGTCGGGCCCGGCCGGCACCGACGAGTCCGGGTCGCCGGGGACCGCGGCGGCGGACGGTGGTCGCGCAACGGACGACGTGAGCACCGACGGTGGTCGCGCAACGGACGACGTGAGCACCGACGGTGGTCGCGCAGCGGACGATACGACCGCCGACGGTGGTCGCGCAGCGGACGATACGACCGCCGACGGAGGGCGCTGATGGCGATCAACAGCGACGTCCTCGTGATCGGGGGCGGCCTCGCCGCGGTCTCGGCCGCCGTCTCCGCGGCCCGCGAGGGCGCGGACGTGCGACTCGTCTCGCACAAGGCGAGCACGCTCCGGCAGGCGTCGGGGCTGATCGACGCGCTCGGCTACGTCCCGGCGACCGAGCCGGCGAAACCGCTCCGCGACGGGCCGCCGACCGCGGGCCGCGAACTCGACCGCGACGAGTGGCCCGACCCGGAGGGACCGCTCGCCGACCCCTTCGAAGGTATCGACAGGCTGCCCGAGTCGCACCCGTACCGAGTCGTCGGCGCCGACGCCTTACGCGACGGGTTGGCGCTGTTCGACGACCTCGCCGGCGACGCGTACCGCGGCGGCCACACCGACAGCAACGCCCTCGTCCCGACGTTCGGCGGGGCGGTGAAGCCGACCGCGCGCTACCCCGCGGCCGCCGAGGCGGGCCTCGCGAGCGACGACCGGCCGATGCTCGTCGTCGGGTTCCGCTCGCTGACCGAGTACGACGCCCGCGCCTTCGCCGGCCGGCTGGAGGCGGCGGGCGTTCCCTTCGACGTGGCGGGCGTCGAGGTCGAGTTCGCGGAGGCGTTCCGGGCCGACGCGAAGATCACCCGGGTCGCGAAGGCGCTCGACCACGACGAGGACATCGAGGGCGTCCCCGCCCGCGAGGCGCTCGCGAAGGCGGTCGCGCCCCACCTCCACGACGTGGTCGACGAGTCGGGCGGCGTCGACCGCGTCGAGCGCGTTGGCTTCCCGGCGTTCCTCGGCGACGACCGCGGCGAGGAGGTCCGCGCAGAGTTGGCCGACCGACTCGGCGCCGACGTCTTCGAGATCCCGACCGGGCCACCGAGCCTCCCCGGACTCCGACTGGAGGACCGGCTGTTCGACGCGCTCGACGCCGAGGGCGTCCGGTTCGAGACCGGCAACCCCGTGGTCGGCGTCGAGTCGGCGACCGACGGCCGCGTCGAGACGATCGCCGTCGATCGGAAGGGACGAACGGCGCCGTACGGGGCGGACGCGTTCGTGCTGGCGACCGGCGGGCTCGTCGGGAAGGGGCTGGACTCGGACCGCGAGGGCGTTCGCGAGCCCGTGTTCGACTGCCACGTCGACCAGCCCGACGACCGCTACGAGTGGTTCGTCGACGACGCGTTCGGCGACCAGCCGTACGCGCGGTTCGGGGTCCGACCCGACGAGCGGACCAGACCGCTGGACGCGGACGGCGAGGTACAGTACGAGAACGTCTTCGCGGCCGGCGGCGTCGTCGGCGGCGCTGACGCGGCGAGAGAGAAGTCCGCGAGCGGGGTGTCGCTCGCGACCGGCCTGACGGCCGGACGGCAGGCGGCCATGGAGGCAAACCGATGACACGAGACACGGACGACGGCGACGGCGGAGAGTCGTGTGGCGACAACTGCGGCTGCGGAGCGCCGAGCCCCGGCGTCCCGGAGGCGGGCCGCGACGAGCAGCCGTCGATATTCGTCCCCGACGAGGGGGAGACGGACGCGGGTGAGGGGCGGAGAGCCGGGACCGCGGATGACTCCGCCGCGGACCGCGCCGCGACCGACGGCGGCGTCGAGAGCGCGACCGGCGGGACCGACTCGACCGACCTCGACCCCGACGCGTACGACCCCGTCGACGTGTTCCCGGGCGGCGACCTCGACCTCCGTGAAGGGGCCGACTCCTGTTACAAGTGTACCAGCTGTGACACCTCCTGTCCGGTGGCGGAGGTCGACGACGAGTTCCCCGGGCCGAAGTTCCAGGGCCCCGAGCAGTGGCGGCTCAAGCGGAAGGACGACCACGACATCGACGAGTCGATCACCTCCTGTTCGAACTGTATGCGCTGTGACGACGCGTGCCCCTCTTCGGTGCCGCTCTCGCAGATGCACAACGAGGCCCGCGGGCAGTTCGTCGAACGGCAGATGGAGAAGCTCTCGGTCGAGTACGTCCGGAACCGAATCCTCGCCAACTACCGCACGTCGGCGAGCCTCGCGAGCATGTTCCCGCGGACGGCGTCGTTC
This sequence comes from Halorubrum ejinorense, assembly GCF_055389685.1. Taxonomy (NCBI): domain Archaea; kingdom Methanobacteriati; phylum Methanobacteriota; class Halobacteria; order Halobacteriales; family Haloferacaceae; genus Halorubrum; species Halorubrum ejinorense. The sequence goes on along the minus strand of NZ_AP043777.1, from coordinate 2,457,749 downwards.
GCGATGAACTTCGGACCGGCGCGGTGGGCGATGGAGAAGGTGATGGGGATCCCCAAGGAGCGCGACTTCCCCGAGTTCGCCACGGAGACCTTCCGCGAGTGGTGGAAGGCGCGCGGCGGCGCACAGGTGGAGAACCCGGACAAGCGCGTGGCGTACTTCCACGGCTGCTACTCCAACTACAACACCCCCGAGGTCGGCAAGGCGATGGTCCGCGTCTACGAGCACTTCGGATACGAGGTGATGGTCCCGCCTCAGAAGTGCTCGGGGACGCCGATGTTCGCGAACGGGATGCTGAAGGACGCGCGACGGCACGCCGAGACGAACGTCGAGAACCTCGTCGAGGCCATCGGCGAGGGCGCCGACGTGATCGCCTCCTGTACCTCCTGTTCGATGTCGCTGCGACAGGAGTACCCCGAGCTGTTCGACCTCCACGGGATCGAGGACCTCGCGGAGCACACCTTCGAGGCGCTGGAGTACCTCCGGATCCACGAGGACTTAGAGGGCGAACTCGAGGCCCAAGGCGGGCTCGACGACGAGCGCGCGTTCGCGTACCACGCGCCGTGTCACGCGCGCAACCAGGGGCTCTCGCGGCAGGCCGTCGAGACGTTCCGCGACGTCGACGGCGTCCGGATGGAGGACGTCGGCGACTCCTGTTCGGGGATCTCCGGCACCTACGGTTGGAAGGAGGAGAAGTACGAGAAGTCGATGGAGATCGGCGAGGAGATGTTCGAGCACATGGAAGACGCCGAGGGCGAGGTCGGGATGACGGAGTGTCCGACCTGCGCGATGCAGATGGAACACGGGACGGGCTACGAGATCGAACACCCGCTCCAGCTGTTAGAGGACACGCTGGGCGCGTAGCCGATCCCGGAGTCTCATCGCCGGGTCGCCGAGCGTGAGACGCGGAAGTCGCGTAACCGAATCCCGGGACGCGACCGGTGAACCGGCAGCCGATTCGCGCTCGTTCTCAGCCCCGATAACTGCGCGAGAACGCTTAACATTCGAACTCGCTCACTGTGGGGCACGTGACTCTCGAACAGTTTCTCGATCGCTTCGACGGGCCCGAGCGCTCCGTGGTCGTCGTCAACCGCACCGACCCGGACCCGGTTTTGAACATGCTCGTGGACACGTTCGGCGACGACGTAGTACGGGTGGCCGACGCCAGCGCGGTTCCGGACCCGAGCGACCGCCCCGCGACCGACGGGGCGGGACCGATCGGCGCCGACCGGGACGTGGGACTGACCGCCCGAGACCTGACCGCGGCGGACGGGGACGTCGAGGAGGGCGACGTTTCGCTCGACGTGGACGTACTCCGGCGCCGCGAGGACATTCCGTTCGACGGCGGCGACCCGGCCGATATCGAGAACCTCGTGCTGCTCATGGAAGGCGACGATGTGGTGGCCGGATCGACGCTCGCCGAACTCGGCGACGCGGTGTTGTTCGTCAACTCCGACCTGTACGTCACCGGGAGTCGGTCGCTCGGCGACGTTGACCTCCCCTCCGTGATAAGCGGCCTCAACGACGCGACGTTCACGCTCCGGGGGTATCCCGAGTCGAACCGGCAGAAGCTGCTTCTCATCACCATCTCGCGGTTCATCGAGCGGGCGGCGTGGCTGTCGGGCGACGGGACCCTGCGGTCGTCGTTCCAGCGGCTCTCGCGGATCGACGACGAGGTCGGCACGCGGAACGTGTACGAGCGCGTGACCGGAACCGGCGTCGACACGCACCTCTACGGCGTCGCGGACGAACTGCCGAGGGACCTCGACGCGGTGATCCACGCCGGCGACGACCGCGACTTCACGGACAGTTGGTTCGTGGTGTATCGCCCGTCTGAGGGGCCGAAGCGAGTCGAAAGCGATCCGGACAGCGACCTCGAACGGGGAATCGAGGGCGGCGTCGCGCTCCTCGCGGTCGAGACGGACCCCCGGACGTGGCGCGGCCTGTGGACGTTCGACGCGGAGCGCATCTCCCGAGTGAACCGCTACATCGAGCGGAACCTGTAGCCGACTTTCCGCCGACGTGTTCTTCAGCCATCATTTCTCTCGGCGAGTTTCGTCCGTATCCAACCCGTGCGTTCATATCCTCGGAGCGGTGACGGACGGCCATGTTCACCGAGCGGTCCGCGCTGGTCGACGACGGACGCCCGATGCGCGGATACGGGGTCGCGGTGACGCCCGGCCGCGACGGTCCGCTCGTCTTCGTCGCCGGCTACGGCGAGCCGAACCGGCTCTACGCCCGGGACGGAGACCGCTTCACCGACACCGCCTGCGGCATCGTCGCCGACGGGACGCGCCACGGGATGGGCGTCTGCGCGGCCGACCTCGACGCCGACGGCTGCGAGGAGGTGTACGTTCACAACTGCGCGCGCGGCGTCGACGGCGGCGACCCGGACCTCCTCTTGAGCCGACTGGAGCCCGACCGGTACCGCTGGACCGACGTGTTCGCCCGCGAGGTGAACGCGGATCGACTCGACGTCCGCGCCGGGCGGTCCGTGGCCGCGCTCGACCGGCTCGGGACCGGGCGATACGGGGTCGCCGTCTCCGGATACGCCGCGCCGCTCGCGTTCTACGAACTCGGCGACGACGGCGAGGTCACCGACATGGCGGCGGCGGTCGGGCTGGAGGTCGAGGGCGGCTGTCGGTCGCTGCTCGCGGTCCCGTACCGCTCCCGCGAGGGCGACCTGTTCGCGGGGGTCGAGAGCGGTCCGAACCGACTGTTCAGCAACCGCGACGGCCACTACACGCGGACTGACGGGGGGCCGGAGCTCTCGGACCCCGGCGGCGACACGCGCGGCGCCGCGCTCGTCGACGAGGGAGGGACGTTCGCGCTCGCGGTCGGCAACGAGGCGGCGCCGAGCCGACTCCTGCGCTGTTCGCCCGACGGCGGGTACGAGGACGTGGCCCCGTCCGCGCTCCGCGACATCGGGGCGGTCCGGACCGTGGTCGCCGCCGACTTCGACAACGACGGCCGCGAGGAGCTGTTCTTCAACGTCTGCGACGCCGAGAACCGACTGTTCGAGCGGGTCGACCGGACCGACGAGTCGCCGCGCTGGGAGCCCGCGTCGCTCGGGGCGGCCGCGGAGCCGGACGGGTTCGGGACGGGCGCGGTCGCGGCCGACCTCGACGGCGACGGCGCGCTCGAACTCGTCGTCGTTCACGGGGAGGTGGCCGCGCAGCCGGTGACGGTGTACGGCGATCCGGACGCGGCGGACGACGGGTGGCTCCGCGTGCGGCCGACGACGCGCCACGGCGCGCCGGCCCGGGGCGCCGTCGTCACCCTGGAGACGGTCGACGGGGTTCAGCGGCGGACGATAGATGCCGGCGGCGGCTGTCTCTGCCAGACGGAGCCGGTCGCGCACTTCGGGCTCGCGAACGCGGAGCCGCTGCGCGTGGACGTGCGGTGGCCGGACGGGCGCGAGCGCACCGTCGTCGGGCCGAGCGCGGACCGAGAGATCACCGTCAAACACCCGTCGCGTAAGGCGACCGACCGCGACGCCCGGACGACGCGCTAGGGCGCGGCCGTCACGCGCGAGAGACCGCAGACGGCGTCGGCCTCGGCTGTGCGGGCGACCGCGCGAGGTCGCGTCGGTCCGGCGGCCGCGACGGCCGTGGCCAGAACTGCCGCCCTTCCCGGATTCAAGTGCCCCCGGGCGAACGCACTGGTATGGTAGATCCGACCTCGGACCTCGAGGAAGACGTCGACGAGGAGTCCGCGCCCGGGTGCGCGGCGTGTGGGGACCCGGCGCTGGGCGCCGGGCACCGGACGATCACGTGGGTCGACGGCACCGACGTCGTCCACCGCCACTTCTGCTCGGAGGCGTGTCGCGCGGCGTGGGACGACGAGCGACCGTCGGCGGACGACTGACCGACGCGGCGGGAGGCTTTTTGCCCGCGGGGGTGGTAGCTCTCGGTATGATATCGCTCGACGAGGCCGTAACGGCCCGACTGGAGTCACACGGGGAGCGCTTCGAAGTCCTGATCGACCCCGACGCCGCGCTCGCGATCAGGCGCGGCGAGTTCGAAGGCGAGTTAGCGGACGTCATCGCGGCCGAGGACGTCTTCGAGAACGCCTCGCGCGGTGACCGCCCAGCGGAGGAGGACTTAGAGACCGTCTTCGGCACCACGGACCCGATGGCGATCATCCCCGAGATAGTCGAGCGGGGAGAGATACAGATCACCGCCGAGCAGCGCGAGGAGATGCAAGCGCGGAAGCACAACCAGCTCGTCAACACCATCACGCGCAACGCGGTGAACCCGCAGATGGACGACTCGCCGCACCCGCCCGAGCGGATCGAGCGCGCGCTGGAGGAGGCCGGCTTTCAGGTCGACCCGATGGAGCCGGTGGAAAGCCAAGTCGACGACGCGCTCGACGCGCTCCGTCCGGTGATCCCGATCCGGTTCGAGGAGGTGACGATGGCGGTCCAGCTCCCGGCCGACGACGCGGGGTCCGGCCAGGCGCGCATTCGTGAGTTCGGCGACCTCGAACGCGAGGAGTGGCAGAACGACGGCTCGTGGGTCGGCGTGCTCACCTTCCCCGCCGGGCTTCAAAACGACCTCTATGACCTCGTCAACGAGGTCACGTCAGGCGAGGGCGACGTCCGCGTGATCAAGGACAAAGACGAGCTTCGAACCCGCTGACGCCGTTCCCGGGAGGACTTACGGCGCAGTTTCACCGGCTCCGGGGGCTTTATACCGGCGGGACGCGGCTCGGTGAGTATGCATCCACGCGCCGCGGAGTTCGCGGAGCGAGCGAGGGAACGTCACGGCCTCGAGCCCGACGTGGTAGAGTTCGAGGCGGGCACGGAGACGGCGGCCGCGGCGGCCGACGCTGTCGGCTGTGAAACGGCCGCGATCGCGTCGACGATCGTCGTGTCGCTCTCCGGCGGTCAGGATTCTTCCGACGGTCTCGTCGCCGCGATCACGAGCGGCGCAAATCGGCTCGACCTGGACGCGGTCGCGGCCCACTTCGAAGCGGCCGAGGTCGAGATGGCCGACCCGGCGCGGATCCGCGAGGTCGTCGGGTGGAGCATCGGTGGCGTTCCGCCGCTGTGTCACGACGCCGCGCTCCCGACCGTCTTCGACCCGACGCTCACCGAGTGCGACACCGTCTACGGCGCCGCGGGAACGCCGAGCGCGGTGTTCGCGGTCGACCCTGAGACGCTCGCCGAGCTCGCGGACGCGACCGTCGTCGACCTCACCGAGTGATCCGGAGGCGGCGGCCCCGGTTCCGGAGCCGAGTTGTTAATCCGCCCCGCTTTCGAGCAGCCTATTATTAATCTGTAGTTGTGAAATAATAACTTTTTTCTATTAACCGGCGGTAGAGGGAGGTATGACTCACTCACGGCGGTCGGTACTGAAGCGCGGGGCCGGACTGGTGGCCGCCGGGGCGGCGGCTTCGCTCGCCGGGTGTTCGAGCGCCCCGGACGGCGGTTCCGCGGGGTTCGACGGCGGGTACACCGCCTTCTTCACGCTCACCGACTGGGCGAACGAGGTCGCGGCCGACCGCGCGAGCTTCGAGGACCCGGTCGAGGTCGGTCGGCTGGGACACGGCTGGACGCCGGACGGGACCCTCGCCGCGGAGGTCGCCTCGACGGACGCGTTCGTCTACCTCGACAGTCCCGAGTTCGCGTGGGCCCAGGACCTCGCCGAGACGCTCGAGGCCGACTACGACTCCGTCGCGGTGGTCGACGCGCTCGCCGGCGTCGAGGACGACCTCCTCGACTGGGACCACTCGCACGACGAAGAGAGCGGCGAAGACGGTCACGACGAGGAGAGCGGCGAAGACGGTCACGACGACGACCGCCAGCACGACCCGCACGTCTGGGTCGATCCGGTCTTCGCGGCGACGATGGTCGAGACCATCGCGACCGGGCTCGGCGAGGCCGACCCCGAAAACGCCGACGCCTACGCCGACAACGCGGCCGCGTACGCCGAGGAGCTCGACGCGGTCGACTCCGCATTTCAGTCGATCGCCGAGAGCGCGGACCGGGACGTGGCGGTCATCGCGGGCCACAACTCCTTCCAGTACCTGGAGGCGCGCTACGGGTTCCGGCTCCACTCGCCGGTCGGCGTCTCCCCGCAGAACGAGCCGAGCCAGAGCGAGATCGCAGACACCATCGAACTGGTGAACTCCGAGGGGATCGACACGGTCCTCTACGACCGGTTCGAGTCGACGACGCTCGCCGAGACGATAGTCGAGAACAGCGACGCGACGGAGACGAGGGCGGTCACTCCGGCCGGCGGAACGACCGAGGAGTGGAACGACGCAGACTACGGCTACCTCGAACAGATGACCGAGATCAACGTGCCCGCCTTCGAGCGGGCGTTCGGCCTCAAGTGATCGGAGCACCGAACGCGTCGACGGCGAGCCGTGCGGCGCCGCGCCGGCAACGTGGCGGGCGGGGCGACGGCGGACTAAAAGAGCTAAACGTGCGGGCGACCCACGTCGGGCACACGCAGTGAGCGCAGTTGTCGACCTCGACGGTGTGACGTTCGCCTACGGCGACACGGTCGCCGTGAGCGACGTCTCTCTGACGGTCGAGGAGGGCGATTTCCTCGGCCTCGTCGGCCCGAACGGCTCCGGGAAGACGACGCTGCTTCACCTCATGCTCGGCCTCCACGAACCGGACGCCGGGACGGTCGAGCTGTTCGGTCGGCCGATCGACGACTTCGACGACGGCGGTCGGATCGGCTACGTCTCCCAGAAGGCGACGAGCCGGGGCGGTGCCATGCCGGTCACGGTTCGCGAGTGCGTCACCATGGGTCGGTTCGCGCACGCCGGCCGGGGGCGGCTCTCCGAGGCGGACCGCGCCGCCGTCGCCGACGCGATCCGGACGGTCGGTATCGGCGACCTCGCCGACCGCCTCGTCTCCGAGCTGTCGGGCGGGCAGAAGCAGCGGGCGTACATCGCCCGCGCCCTCGCGAGCGACGCGGACCTGCTCGCGCTCGACGAGCCGACCGTCGGCGTCGACGCCGAGTCGCGCGACGCCTTCTACGCCCTCCTCGACGAGCTCAACGACGACGGTATCACCATCATCCTCATCGAACACGACATCGGCGTCGTCACCGACCGCGCGGACCGTATCGCCTGTATCAACACCGAACTGTACCACCACGGTGACACCGAGTCGTTCGTCGAGAGCGACGCCCTCGCGGAGGCGTACGGCACCACCGGACAGGTCGTCCACCACCACCACTGATGAGCGGGACCACGACAACGGACGGGGACGGGGGAAACTCCGCCGAGGGGCCGGCGCTCGACCGCCCCGACCGCGGGACCCGCCGACGGATCGAGCTCGCCGGGATCGGACTCACGGGAGTCGTCGCGGCCGGAATGATCGGCTTCCTCCTGCTCTACTGGGCGCAGGATCTCCCGGTCGCGAGCGGTCTGTACGACGCGTTCCGGTCGCTCGGGCGGGGGATGGACGCCGCGTTCGGGACGAACGTGTTCCGGCACCCGGTCATGTGGCAGTCGATGGCGGTCGGCGTGCTCGTCGGCGTCGTCGCGCCGCTCGTCGGTTCGTTCCTCGTTCACCGAGAGATGGCGCTGATCGGGGAGACGCTCGCGCACACGGCGTTCGCCGGGGTCGCGATCGGCATCCTCGTCAACGCGTCGACCGGGTGGGACAGCTCGCTTCTGCTCGTCGCGCTCGTCGTCGCGATCGCCGGGGCGCTCGCCGTCCAGTGGCTCACCGAGCGCACCGACGCCTACGGCGACGTCCCCATCGCGATCATGCTCAGCGGGAGCTTCGCGGTCGGCACCCTGATCGTCAGCTACGGGCGCGGGCTGACGGCGATCAACATCGAGGGGTACCTGTTCGGGAACCTCGCGGTGGTCACGGCGGAGGGGGCTCGCCTGATGGGCGCGCTCTCGATCCTCGTCGTCGCGGGCGTGGCGATGACGTACAAACAGCTGCTGTTCATCACGTTCGACGAACAGGCGGCGCGGGTCGCACAGCTGAACGTCACCGGCTACAACACCCTGCTCGTGGTGTTGACCGCGGTCGTCGTCGTCGGCGCGATGCAGGTGCTCGGCGTCATCCTCGTCGCCGCGATGTTGGTCGTGCCCGTCGCAGCCGCGTCGCAGCTCGCCCGCAGCTTCCGCGAGACGATGTACCTCGCGGTGATCTTCGGACAGCTGGCGGTGATCGGCGGCTTCGTCGTCTCGATCGGTCTCGGGCTCCCCTCCGGCGGATCGATCGTGGTCACGGCCATCGCGGTGTACCTCGCGAGCATCGCCGTCTCCGGGTTCTCGGTGAACGCCGTCTCCGCGCACGGATAGCCACGGGAACCTCCGAACTGGGTCCCGAGGCGCCCGCGGAGCCGCGTCTCGCGTCCGGTTTCCACAGACCCTTATGTCGCGGCCGCGACTGACGCGTATGGGAGACACAGAGACCTACACGGTCACCGGTCCCGACGGTGACGAAGAGTCCTTCGAACTGCCCGCCGGCCTCGTCGACGTGCTCAGCGAACAGGGAGAGCCGTCGACCGCCGTCGTCTCCGACGTGGTCGTCCAGGCGATGGCACAGCAGGCGCACGTGATCGTTCACCACAGCGAGGGCGACGTGCCCGAGGACATCGAGGAGATGAGCGAGACGGCCGCGGAGCTGTTCGAGGAGCGCTTCGGGCAGTCGCTGGAGGACGCGCTCGGCCACTCGCACTGACGCGGCCGCTCGCGCTGATTCGGCCACTCGCACTGACGCGGCCGCTCGAACTAGTTCGACATCGGCACCCGTACTGAGCGGATCCCGCCTTTCGAACTACTCCTCGGCCGGCCGCTTAAGCCGATGGGGACCGTATTGTTCGACATGACTACCGACCCGGACGGGGCGGACGCTCCGGTGTTGATATTCGACGGCGACTGCCCGTACTGCTCGATGGCGGCGGTCGCGCTCCGGAAGCTCGACGGGGTCGTCGCGGTCCCGTGGGAGGCCGACCCGGTCGGGCCGTTCCTCGACGCGCAGTTCGGCTCGCGCCCGTTCGCGATGGTGTTCGTCGACCCCGTCGAGCGGCGGGTGTACGCCGGCCGGTCGGCCGCCGAGGAGCTGGCTGACCGCGCCGGAACCCCTGGGATCGTCGGCGGGCTCGTCCGCGAGAACTACGACGCGATCGCCGGCGTCGTCGGCGCGCTGTCCGGCCGCGGCCGCGACCCGGCCGACGTCCACGACACCTACCGGCTCGACGACGAGGCGGGCGAGCTCGTGGCGTCGCTGCGGTCGGCCGCGTCCGAGGCGCCGACCGCGCTGTCGTGAAGGGAGCGGTGAGCCGACCGGTGATCGACCGATGAGCGACGCCCCGGGCGGGAGCTACACGCTCGTCGTCGACCTCGCTTCGGACGCGAGCCTGTCGGTCGGCGCGCTCGGCGACCGCGACCTGCCGGCGGGCGCGTACGCGTACACCGGGAGCGCGCTCGGCGCCGGCGGCTTCTCGCGGGTCGACAGACACCGACGGACCGCCCGCGGTGAGCACGACGTCCGCCACTGGCACGTCGACTACCTGCTCGGCCACCCCGACGCGCGGATCGACCGCGTCGTGCGGAGCGTCGGGGTCGACGTGGAGTGTGCGGTCGCGGAGCGGCTCCCGGCCGGACCGGTCGCCGGCTTCGGCGCCTCCGACTGCGGCTGTCCGAGCCACCTCGCCGCCGGCGACGACCGCGACGAGTTGGCCGCGCGTGCGGAGGCGGCGCACGAGGCGGCGGTCGCGGCGTCGGCGGCGCCCGAGGCGACCGTCGAGGTCGTCGCCGGGTCCGAGGAGTGACGGTCCGTTCTCCGGTCAGAGGTCGTACCGGTCGACGACCTGTCGCAGTTGGTCCTCGCGGCCGTCGAGGGCGTCGTCGCGGAGCACCCGCTCGTCCTCGGTCGGGCACTCGAGCCCGGGGACCGGCGTCGGGCGGCCGTCGTCGTCGAGCGCGACGAACGTGAAGTACGACGTGGTCGTGCGACGCGTCTCGTCGGTGCGGGGGTTTTCGGCGCGCACGTCGACTTTCACGTCGACGCTCGTCCGGCCGGTGTTGAACACGTACCCCTCGATGATGGCGACTTCGCCCATCTCGATGGGGGCGATGAAATCGACGTGGTCCATCGAGGCGGTGACCACCTGCCGGTTCGAGAAGCGCATTCCGGCGATGGCGCCGCAGATGTCCATCCAGTGTAACACGGCGCCCCCGAGCGCGCGGCCGAGGTTGTTCGTGTCGTTCGGGAGGAGCATCTCCGTCATCTCGGTGTGCGAGGAGGCGAGCGTGGCCGTCTCGTCCATGCCCCTCGTGGGCGGCGCGACGACTTGAACGGCCGGCTTCGTTACCGCCGGCTCAGCGCCCTTCGGGGTCGTCGTTGAACCGGACCGAGTCCGGCGGGCGACCCGCCTCGTCTATCACTTCGTCGGTCACGACGATGGGGCAGTCGACGCGCACCGCGAGCGCGAGCGCGTCGGAGGGGCGGGCGTCGAAGACGAACTGATCCGGCTCGCCGTCCTCGTACCGCTCGGCGTCGACCTTCGCGTAGAAGGTGCCGTCCCGGAGGTCGTCGACGCGGACGCGGTCGATGGCGCCGCCGAACTCGGTCAGGATGTCCACGAGGAGGTCGTGGGTGAGCGGTCGGTCGAACGGCTCGCCCTCTAAGGCCATGCCGATCGACCGGGCCTGGTCGCCGCTGACGAAGATCGGGACGTACTCGCCGCGCGCCGAGAGGATCACCGCCGGGACCTCGCCGCTCGGCGCTGAACCCGCACCGACCCCGACGACCTCGGCTTCGTGTTCCATACGTGGACGTGGTGACGGCGGCTTGAATAGCTGTCCCACGCCCGCCGCGAGCGACCGCTCGACCCCCGGGCGACGCGCCCGCTACCCGCTCGACGACCGGTACCAGTACGCCCACGCGACGGTGAACACGAGCGCGGCGCCGAGGAAGAAGACGACGCCGGGCTCGACCAGCGAGACGGCGTACTCCGCGAGGGGGTCGCCGACGAGTTCGACCGCGCCGTCGGCCGCGTCGCCGGCGCCCCCTGTGCTCTCGGTCGTGGGCCCCTCCGTGCTCGCCGCGCCGACGTCGCCGCCGCCGCCGCGCTGGGCGAGCGAGCCGACGGAGAGGAGCCGCTGCGCCGCGACCGCGGCGAGTCCGATGATCCCGTAGCCGCCGAGCAGCCGCATGAGCGCGGTCTTGATCCCGGTCGACTCCTCGGAGCCGCCCGCGAATAACACGAGCGGTTCGTCCGCCGCGGCGTACACGTCCATCTCGCGGCCCTTCTCGGAGTAGGCGGTGTCGACGACGTCGACGAGGTCGGCCTCGTCGAGCCGCGAGAGGTGGTACTGAACGTTCTGGAGCGAGGTGTCGACCTCGTCGGCGATCTCGGACTTCGTCGCCGGGCGGTCGTGGAGCGTCGAGAGGATGTCGCGCGACGTCTCGGATCCGAGGGCGGCGATGAGGTCGTCGGCCTCGTCGTCGTCGACGCCGACGACCCGCGGCTCGCGCTCCTCGGGGCTCGCGTCCGGCAGGGAGGGCAACAGCCGGGACATACGAGCCGATGGGTCGCGTGAGAATACAAACCTGTTGGATCGCTGGGAACGTGCGTCGGTCGCGCCGCGGGAGCGGTTTCGACACCGACTCACAAACCCTAAACGCGGTGACCGAGTACGTCGGGTGATGACAGAGACGTCACGGGGGAGCGACGACGAGGCACCCCCGTCGACCGACCGATCCCGGCGGACCGACGGCGGCGTCGCCGAGGAGCCGCGTCGGAACCCCGACGACGGCGACGGGAGCGTCACGGTCGTCGGGACCGCGCACGTGTCGGAGGACTCCGTCGACGAGGTCGAGGAGACGATCGAGCGGGAACGGCCCGACGTCGTCGCCGTCGAACTCGACGAGGGGCGCTACAGACAGCTCAACGGCGAGACTCCGGACGACCTCGACGCGGGCGACCTGCTCAAGGGGAACACCGTGTTCCAGTTCCTCGCGTACTGGATGCTCTCGTACGTCCAGACTCAACTCGGCGAGCGGTTCGACATCGAGCCCGGCGCCGACATGAAAGCCGCCGTCGACGTCGCCGAGTCGCTCGGCATCGACGTGGCCTTGGTCGACCGCGACATCCAGACCACGATCCAGCGGTTCTGGGCGCGCATGACGATCACCGAGAAGCTCCGGCTCGTTGGCGGACTGGCGTTCGGCGTCAGCGACCCGCGGGTCGCCGGCGTGATCGGCGGGCTCATCGTCGGTATCCTCGCGGGGCCGGCGATCGGGCTCTTCGGCGGGGCCGTCGGGATCACGAGCGCCGTACTGACGAGCGTCGCCAGCGGCGTTCTCGTCGCGCTCGTCACCGGCATCCTCGTCGATCAGGTCGGGACGCTCGTGCTCTCCCCGGACCAGCGCCTCTACGCGGCGAGCGGAACCGGCCTAGCCCTCGGCGTCGCCGCCGCGGTCACGGGCGCCGTCGACGGACTCGTCTCGACGTACCTCGGCGGCTTCGCCGTGACGGCAATCGGCGGCTTCGGGCTCGGGATCGGGCTCGGACTGGTCGTCGGCGCCGTCCTCGCGGTCGCGGTGGGCGCGCTCACCGGCGGCGAGGTGGACGTCGAGGCCGGCGGGATCGAGGAGCTCGACGCCGCCGACCTCACCGACACCGACGTGGTGACGATGATGATGGAGGAGTTCCGGCAGTTCTCTCCCGGCGGCGCGGAGGCGCTCATCGACGAGCGCGACGCGTTCATCGCGCACCGGCTCGTCGCCCTCCGCGACGCCGGCTACGACGTGGTCGCCGTCGTCGGCGCCGGACACCGGGCCGGGATCGAAGGGTACCTCGCGGACCCCGCGACCCTCCCGGCGATGGACGACCTCGTCGGCGAGGAGTCCGGGCGCGGGCTCCCGTGGAAGAAGGCCATCGGCTACGCGATCACGGTCGGGTTCGTCGGCTTCTTCCTCCTGCTGGCGCTCGGCGGGGCCGGCGACGCGTTCCTGCTCCGGCTGTTCGGCGCGTGGTTCCTCATCAACGGCGTCTTCGCGTTCGCGTTCGCGAAGGTCGCCGGCGCCCGCTGGCTCTCGGCCGGCGTCGGCGGCGCCGTCGCGTGGATGACCTCGATCAACCCGCTGCTCGCTCCGGGGTGGTTCACCGGCTACGTCGAACTCCGCACCCTGACCGTGAACGTCGCCGACATCGGTGCGCTCAACGAGCTCCTCGCCGACGAGAGCCGGTCGGTCACGGACCTCGTGTCCGCGATGCTCGACGTGCCCCTGTTCCGGCTCATCGTCGTCGTCGCGATGACGAACGTCGGGAGCATCGTCGCGAGCTTCCTCTTCGCGGCGTACGTCATCCCGGCGATGTTCGGCGCCGAGGTGGGCGGCGTCGAGGACGTCGGCCGACTGCTCGTCGACGGCGCCGCTAACGGTGCCCGACTTATTCGCGGCGTCGTAGGTGGGATCGCATGAGCGCGGACTCGGCGTTCAGCGGCCGGCGGATCGCGGGGCTGTACTTCAGCGGCACCGAGATCAGGGACCTCCTCGTCGCGTGGCTCGCGCTCGGCGTGGCGTTCATGCTGTTCTTCGTCAACGGCGCGAGCGGCATCGGCCGGATCGTCGACGCGGGCGTGGTCGCCCCGCTGTTCGTCGCGCTCGCGACCGCCGGGGTCGCTTTCCTCCTCCACGAGGTCGCACACAAGGTCGTCGCGGTCCACTACGACCAGGTCGCCGAGTTCCGGGCGGACAACAGCATGCTGTTCCTCGCCGTGATGAGCTCGCTTTTAGGCTTCATCTTCGCCGCGCCCGGCGCCGTCCACCACCGCGGCCGCCTGACGCCGCGCGAGCACGGCCACATCGCGCTGGCCGGACCGGCGGTGAACCTCGGGCTGATGGTCGCGTTCGCCCCGCTGTTCGTCCTCGGCGGCGTCGTCGGCAGCGACCTCGTGACGGTCCTCGGCTCGCGCGGCATCGCGATCAACGCCTTCCTCGCCGCGTTCAATCTGATCCCGTACGGCCCCCTCGACGGGCAGACGGTGATGGACTGGAACAAGGCGGTGTGGGCCGCCGTCTTCGTCCCCTCGCTGGTGCTCGCCGTCGGCCTCGTCTTCGTCCTCGGGCTCGGCTTCGGCGGCCCGTTCTGAGGGCGACCGAGCGCGGGCCGCCGCGGCGACGACGGGCGCGACGAGACCCGCCTCGCCGCCGCGGCGAACGGTGCGTTTTTGCTCCGCGGGCGTGGCTCCACACACATGACCGAGGGCGACGGGGGCGACGACGGTGGACCGGCCGACGACGACGAACTCACCTACGCGGACGCGGGCGTCGACATCGACGCGAGCGAGGCCGCGACCGCGGCGCTGATCGGCGCGGTCGGTGCGGACACCGAGGCGGAGGGCTCCGGGAGCGAGTACGCCGGCCTGCTCGACATCGGCGACCGGTACCTCGCGCTCGCGACGGACGGGGTCGGGACCAAGCTCCTCGTCGCGGAGGCGCTCGGCGACTACTCCACCGTCGGGATCGACTGCATCGCGATGAACGTCAACGACCTCGTCGCGGCCGGGGTCCGCCCCGTCGCGTTCGTCGACTACCTCGCGGTCGACGAGCCGGACGAGCGGTTCGCCGAGCAGGTCGGCGAGGGGCTCGCCCGCGGCGCCGAACTCGCCGACATGGAGCTCGTCGGCGGCGAGACCGCGGTGATGCCCGACGTAATCCGCGGGCTCGACCTGGCGGGGACCTGCGCCGGACTCGCCCGGAAGGACGGCGTGTTCGACGGGCGGGCCGAACCGGGCGACGCGCTGGTCGGCTGGCGCTCGTCGGGCATTCACTCGAACGGACTCACGCTGGCGCGCGAGGCCGCCACGCGCGACCACGAGTACACCGATCCGTGCCCGTTCGACGGGTACGAGACGGTCGGCGAGGCGCTGCTCGAACCGACCGCGATATACACGGACCTGCTCGACCCGATGCGGGAGCACGGCGTTCGCGGCGCGGCTCACGTGACGGGCGGCGGCTGGACGAACCTCGAACGGCTCGGCGCCCACCGCTACGTGATCGACGACGCGTTCGACCCCCAGCCTGTCTTCGAGTTCGTTCAGACGGAGGGGAACGTCTCCGACGAGGAGATGTACCGCACGTTCAACATGGGGACCGGCTTCGTCGCCGCCGTCGACCCCGACCGCGCGGCCGCCCTCGCCGAGGCCACCGACGGGCGCGTCATCGGGCGCGTCGAGGCGTCCGAGGGGAGCGGCGGAGACGACGGCGAAGCGACGGTCGCGATCCGCGGACTGGCGCTTTGAGCCCGCGTCCGCGATAGCGGAGAGACTCGCGTCCATCGGGGAGCCCCGGAGAGACGCGCAGTCGTGCGGCCGCTTAATGCCGACGACCGCTTCTTTCCTATCGATGACCGACTCGGAGACGCCGACGGCCGGAGACGACCCCGCCGGGGGCGGCGGCTCCGCGGACGGCGACGACGCGGAGCGAGACTGTCCGGAACAGGACGACGCGGAGCGAGACGGAGAGGCGGCGGAACGCGACGAGGACACCGCTCACCTCGACGGTGTCCGAGACGGCGCGGGCTGTACGGAGATCTGGGAGCGGCTCTCCGAGTCGCGGAAGGAGTAGTCGAACGGAGCTGGGACCGCCGTACCGTTCGATCGCGCTCGGTCGCGTGCCCGATTTACGACACGTGGGCCGCGATGTCCGCCTCCGTGATGATCCCGACGGTCTCCCCGCCGTCGGTGACCATCACGGCCTTGTAGTGGTCGAGGAGGTTGCGGACCTCGTCGACCGTCGCCGACGGCGCGACCGTCGGGAACGACTCGCTCATCACCTCGCTCACGGGGTGGTTTCCGACGTTCTCGCCGGCGTGGATGACGTCACCCTGACTGATCGAGCCGACCGGCACGCCGTTCTGGAGGACGGGCAGTTGTGAGTACGCCTCGGCCTCCATCAGTTCGACCGCCTCGCTCACGGCGTCGTCCGGCGCGACGCTGATCACGGTCTCGTTCATCAGGTCGGTCGCGCGGACGACCTTCCCCTCGGCCTCCTGGAGGGCGTTGACGATCCGACGGAGCGTGGAGAGCCGCGGGTCGACGTCGCCGCCCTCGATGCGCGCGATGAGTGGCTGCGAGACGTCTGCGGCGTCGGCGAGCTCGCTCTGCGTCAGGTCCAACCCGGTCCGGCGCTCGCGGAGGTCCTGTGGCGTCGGCAGTTCCATACCGGCTCATTACCTTGGGTTATTAGAAAAGGTTTCGACGCCGTCCGGGCGCTTCCGCCGAGCGACACGGAGTGACTCGGGTGAGAGGCAGAAGGAGAGAGGTCGCGCTTATCGCTCCGCGTCCTCGTCCTCGTCGGCCTCCGTCTCGATGATCTCGATGACTTCGAGCGGCACGTCGCGGAGCGCGCCGCCGACCTCGCTTTTCGCGATCCGCTCCGCGTGCTCCTCGCTGTCGGCGTTGAAGATATCGATCTCCAAGAGGAGCCCCACGAGCGCCGTGTTCGCCGCGAGGAACGCGGCGTCGAACGGCTCGCCGCAGGCCGGACAGCCGGTGACGCCGGGTTCTACCTCGACGTACTGCTTGTCCGTCTCGTTGAGTCGCTTGCCGGCTTCGCTGACCGCGACGCCGATGGCGTCGTCGGTCTCCTCGACGTCTCGAACCAACCAGGCGGCTTCCATCGCGACCGAGTAGTTGCTCATACCCGGCCCGAGGGGACGCAGGGTTTCTTGTCTTGTGATCCGCTCGCGGTCGCGGACGGACCGTCGGTCGGGGAGAAGTCGGGCGAGAAGGCGCCTTACAGCCGGTCGACGACGGCCGCGGTGACCTCCTCGGTCGTCGCCTCGCCGCCGAGGTCGCCGGTGCGCGGTCCCTCTGCGAGGACGGTTTCCACCGCCTCGCGGACGCGGTCGGCCGCCCCGGCGTGACCGAGGTACTCCAACAGCATGGCCGCCGAGAGGATGGCGGCCGTGGGGTTCGCGACCCCCTCGCCCGCGATGTCGGGCGCGGTGCCGTGTACCGGCTCGAACAGCGCGTTGTCGTGGCCGACGTTCGCGGAGGGGAGCAGTCCGAGCCCGCCGACGAGACCGGCGGCCAGGTCGGAGAGCACGTCGCCCGCGAGGTTCGGACAGACGACCACGCCGTACTGGGTCGGGTCGAGCGGGAGCTTCGTCGCGAAGGCGTCCATCAGCTCCTCGTCGGCGTCGACGCCCCGCTCGTCGGCGACAGCCAGCACCTCCTCGCGGAAGCGGCCGTCCGTCTCGCGCATCACGTTCGCCTTGTGGGCCACGGTGAACCCCTCGTCGGGGTCACCCGCCGGCCCCCGGCCGTCCTCGACGAACTCGCAGGCGTACTCCGCGAGCTCTCTCGACGCCGACGAGGTGACGACGCGCGTCAGCGTCGAGAGGTCGTCGCTGAGCCGGTCCTCGTGGCCCGAGTAGACGCCCTCGGTGTTCTCGCGGAGGAAGACCACGTCCGTCTCCGGCCGGAGCGCGTCGACGCCGGGGTACGCCGTCGCGGGCCGGACGTTGACGAACGAGTCGACCGCCTTGCGGAGCGGCAAGATCACGTCGGCGGCCGTCTCGCCGGCCGCGCCGAACAGCGTCGCGTCCGCGTCGGCGACGCGCTCGTACGTCGCGTCCGGGAGCGCGTCGCCGGTCGCGTCCCTCGTCGCGTCGCCGGCCTCGGCCGTGACGAACTCGAAGTCGAACTCGAACGCCGACAGGACCTCGACGGCCGCCGGCACGACCTCTCGGCCGATACCGTCGCCCTCGATGACGACGATCTCGTCGGTCATCCGGGTCAGTCGTCCCCCTCGACGTACGGCAGGTCGGCGACCGTCTCGTCGACCTTGCTCCGGTTCGAGTACATCAGGGCGGTGGTGTCCCAGATCCCCTCGACTAAGGCCTCCCGCATCGCGTCGTCGACGTCGACGTCGATGACCGTGTCGCCGTAGGTGACGGTCTCGCCCTCGACGTCGACCTCGATGTCGCCGTCGGGGTTGGCCTCGATCCACTCCTGGAGTTCGACGACCGCCTCGTGGTCCGTCGTGACCGCCGGGATGCCGAGCGACTTACAGTTGTCGCGGAAGATCTCGGCGTAGGACTCGCCGACGACGCCGTCGATGCCCCAGCGCATCATCGCCTGTGGCGCGTGCTCCCGGGAAGAGCCGCAGCCGAAGTTGGAGTTGACGACCGCGATCGACGCGCCCTCGAAGCGGTTGAGGGGGTGGTCGTTGAACTCGCCGTCGTCGTCCCGCCGGGCGTCGTAGAAGAGGTAGTCCGCCATGTTGTCGAACGTGACCTCCTTCATGAACTTCGCCGGCAGGATCTGGTCGGTGTCGACGTCGTCGCCGGGGATCGGCACGCCCGTGCCGGAGACGTCGGTGATGTGCTGATCGGCGCCCGGGTCGGCGTCGGGAGCCATCAGTCCGCCACCTCCTCGACGCCGCCGGCGCCGCCGGTCGGCCCGTCTTCGAGGTACTCGCGCGCGTCGGCGACCTCGCCCTCGACGGCCGCGGCCGCGACCATCGCGGGGCTCATCAGGACGGTGCGGCCGTCCTTCGACCCCTGTCGGCCGATGAAGTTCCGGTTCGACGACGAGGCGCAGACCTCGTCGCCCTCCAGGGCGTCGTCGTTCATGGCGAGGCACATCGAGCAGCCGGCGCGGCGCCACTGGAAGCCGGCGTTGATGAACGTCTCGTCGATGCCGCGCTCCTCGCACTGCTGGCGCACGGTCTCGGAGCCGGGAACGGCCAGCGCGCGGACGCCCTCGTCGACCGTGTTCCCCTCCAGGATCTTCGCCGCCTCCTCGAAGTCCGAGAGGCGGCCGTTCGTACAGGTGCCGAGGAACGCCACGTCGACGTCGTAGCCGAGCATCGACTGGCCGGCCTCGATCTCCATGTGATCGAGCGCCTGCTCGGCCGCCTCGCGGTCGGTCCGCGCCTCGAAGTCGTCCGGGTGCGGGACCGGCTCCGAGATCTCGATCACCTGTCCGGGGTTGATCCCCCAGGTGACGAGCGGGTCGAGCCCGTCGGCGTCGACGGTGACCACGTCGTCGTACTCGGCGTCCGCGTCGGAGCTGATCGACTCCCAGTACGCCTTCCGCTCCTCGAACGCCTCGCCCTCGGGGACGTACTCGCGGCCTCGCAGGTACTCGTAGGTGGTCTCGTCGGGGTTGATGTAGCCGGCGCGGGCGCCGCCCTCGATGGACATGTTACACACCGCGAGCCGACCCTCCATGTCGAGCGCCTCGATGGCGGGGCCGCCGTACTCGTAGACGTGCCCGACGCCGCCGTCGACGCCGAGGTCCTGAATCACTTTCAGGATCACGTCCTTCGCGTAGACGCCCTCGCCGAGTTCGCCCTCGACGTCGACCCGGCGGACCTTCTGTTTGTCCGCCGCGATACAGCCGGTCGCGAGCACGTCGCGGATCTGGCTGGTCCCGATGCCGACGCCGATGGAGCCGAACGCGCCGTGGGTCGCGGTGTGGCTGTCCCCGCAGGCGACGGTCATCCCGGGCTGAGAGAGCCCCAGCTCGGGCGCGACGACGTGGGTGATCCCCTGCTTGCCGGACTCGAAGCCGAAGAACGTGATCCCGCTGTCGCTCACGTTGCGTTCGAGCGCGGAGAGCATCTCCTCGGCCTGGTCGTCGGCGAGGGGGCGCTCGCGCTTGTCGGCCTCGGTGGGCGCGATGTGGTCCGTCGTCGCGAACGTCTGGTCCGGGTACGCCACGTCGAGTTCGCGCTCGCGCAGCATGCCGAACGCCTGCGGACTCGTCACCTCGTGGACGAGGTGGAGCCCGATGAACAGCTGGTCCTGCCCGTTCGGCAGCTCCGTCACCTTGTGTCGGTCCCACACCTTGTCGTACAGCGTCCCCTCGCTCATCAGGCGGTCACCTCTGCCGACTCTTCCTCGTCGTCTTCGGCCGACTCCTCCCACGCGAACAGGCCGCGCAGCTCGTCGCCGACGGCCTCGATCTCGTGGTTCTTCTCGGCGTTCCGGAGCTGCGTGTAGGAGGGCCGCCCCGCCTGGTTCTCGGCGATCCACTCGCGGGCGAACTGCCCGTTCTGAACCTTCTCTAAGACTTCTTCCATGTTCTCGCGGGCGTGTTCGTCGACGACGACGTCGCCCTGCGTGAGCCCGCCGTACTCCGCGGTGTCGGAGACGGAGTCCCACATCTCGCCGAGCCCGCCCTCGTACATCAGGTCGACGATGAGCTTGAGCTCGTTGAGACACTCGAAGTACGCCATCTCCGGGGAGTAGCCGGCGTCGACGAGCGTCTCGTACCCCTGTTTCACGAGCGAGGTGACGCCCCCGCAGAGGACGGCCTGCTCGCCGAACAGGTCTGTCTCGGTCTCCTCGCGGAACGACGTCTCGACGACGCCGGCGCGGGTACAGCCGATCGCGGCCGCGTACGCGAGCCCCTGGTCGCGTGCGTCGCCGGTCGCGTCCTGGTACACCGCGAGCAGGCCGGGCGTCCCCTGGTCGTTCTCGTAGTTCCGGCGGACGAGGTGGCCCGGCGACTTCGGCGCGACCATCGTCACGTCGACGTCCTCGGGCGGCTGGATCTGGTTGTAGTGGATGTTGAACCCGTGGGCGAACTGCAGCGTGTCGCCCGCGTCGAGGTTCGGTTCCACCGCGTTCTCGTACACGTCCGGCTGGACGGTGTCGGGCACGAGCACGCTCACGATGTCGGCCTCGGCCGCCGCGTCGGCGGGGGTCTCGACGCGGAGCCCGTCGCTCTCGGCGGCGGCCCGCGAGGAGCTGTCCTCGCGGAGGCCGACGATCACGTCGACCCCGCTGTCCGAGAGGTTCTGCGCGTGAGCGTGGCCCTGCGAGCCGTAGCCGAGGACGGCGACCGTCTCGTGGGCGATCGCCTCCTCGTCCGCGTCGTCGTCGTAGTATACTGTCGAATCGAACGTCTGCGTGTCGTCTTCGGTCATGGTGATTGTTGTGTCGTGAAACCGCGTCAGTCGTCGTGCGTGGTCGGTTCGCCGGCCGTTCCGGGTTTCTCTCCGGGCGCCGTGGGGGTGTTGCCGCGCGCGAGGGCGGTCGGCCCCGTCCGCGCGATCTCGACGATCCCGAACCGGTCGAAGGCGCCGATCGCGTTGTCGATGCTGGTCTTGTCGCCGGTGAGTTCGACCGTGATCGTCTCCGGACCGGCGTCGACGGTCTCGCCGTCGTACATGTCCGTGACCGCGTGGACCGCGGCCGGGTCGTCCGCCTCGACCTTCAACAGGACCAGCTCGGAGGTGACGGCGTCGCCGGCGACCTCGCCGACCGAGATGACCGGCTTCAGCTTCGCCATCTGCTTTTCGATCTGGTCGATGCCGGGGTCCGTCTCCTCGACGACCATCGTGATCCGCGAGTGGCCCTCGACGGTCGTCGGCCCGACGGTCAGGCTCTCGATGTTGAACTGGCGCCGCGAGACGAGCCCGGAGACGCGCGCGAGCACGCCCGGTTCGTCCTCGACCAGCGCCGAGATGACCGCGCGTCGCGACTCGTGTTCGGCCTCGACGACGGGGTCGATCCGGATCCCTTCGAGGTTCCGGCGCCCCGCGGGGTGATCGCGCTCGCCGGGGCCCGGCTGTTCGCCCGGGAGGGGGCGAGGGTCCGCGTCGGGCACGCCGGTCCGCTCGTCGCCGGAGGCTGGCGAATCGCCGCTCATAGCTGGTCCTCCGCGGTGGCGAACTTCCCGTTCGCGCCGCCGCTCGGCACCATGGGCAGGACGTTCTCCGCGGGGTCGACGTGGAAGTCGATCACCGCGGGCCCGTCGTAGTCGAGCGCCTCCTCGACCGCGGGCGCGACCTCGTCGTAGTCGTCGACGCGCAGGCCGAGCGCGCCGAACGCCTCGGCGAGCTTGTCGAACTCGGGCATCCAGCCGTACTCGGAGGCCATGTGTCGGCCCTCGTAGAAGGCGTCCTGCCACTGTCGCACCATCCCGATGTACTCGTTGTTGAGCACTGCGATCGTGACGTCGAGCTCCTCGCGGACCGCGACGGACAGCTCCTGCATCGTCATCAGGAAGGAGCCGTCGCCGTCGAAACACACCACGTCGCGGTCGGGCTCGCCCATCGTGTCGGCGGCGACGCGCGCGCCGACCGCGGCCGGCACGCCGTAGCCCATCGTTCCGAGCCCGTGAGAGGAGACCCACGTGCGCGGCTCCGTGTACGTCCAGAACTGGGAGGCCCACATCTGGTGTTGGCCGACGCCGGTCGTCACGATGGTGTCGTCGTCGGTCGCCTCGTCGAACGCCTCGACGACGAACTGCGGTTTCAGCGGCTCGTCGTCCGGCGTCGCGTACGTGAGCGGGTACGTCTCCTTCCACTCCGCGCACCGCTCGCGCCACGCCTCGGTGTCGGGGCCCGAGCGGACGGCGGCGGTCAGCTGGTCTAACACGCGGCCGGCGTCGCCGATGAGCGGGTAGTCGGCGTGGACGTTCTTGCTGATCTCCGCGGGGTCGATGTCGACGTGGATGACCTCCGCCTCCGGCGCGAACGTGTCGATCCCCCCGGTGAGCCGGTCGTCGAACCGGGTGCCGACGGCGATCAGACAGTCGGTGTGGGTGATCGCCAGGTTCGCGTAGCCGGTGCCGTGCATCCCGCCCCACGACAGACACAGGTCGTCGTCTTCGGGGAACGAGCCGATTCCCGGCATCGTCGTCGTCACCGGGATGTCGTAGCTCCGGGCGAACGTCCGCGCCTCGTCGCTCGCGTCGGCCTTGACGACGCCGCCGCCGAACAGGCAGACGGGTCGTTCGGCGGACTCGATGGCGCGCGCCGCCGCCTCGACGGCCTCGGCGTCGGCGTTCGGATCGGGGTCGCTCCCCGCCGGCGGCGACGCGGGCCCGGGCGTCCGGTCGGTCTCGTCTTGCGTGACGTCCTTCGGGAGGTCGACGAGCGTCGGTCCGGGGCGTCCGGCCCGCGATAGCTCGAACGCCTCGCCGACGGTGTCGCCGACGGTGTCCGCGCCGCCGGCGAAGTAGTTGTGCTTCGTGATGGGGCGGGTGACGCCGACCGTGTCCGTCTCCTGGAACGCGTCGTTGCCGACGAACTCCGTGGGGACCTGTCCGGTGAGCGCCAACATCGCGTCCGAGTCCATGTCGGCGTCGGCGATGCCGGTGACGAGGTTCGTCGCCCCCGGCCCGGACGTGGCCATACAGAGCCCCGGCTCGCCGGCGACGACGCCGTACGCGTCGGCGGCGTGGGCCGCGCCCTGCTCGTGGGCCATCGTCACGTGGCGGATCGAAGAGTCGTACAGGGCGTCGTAGACCGGCATGATCGCGCCGCCCTGGACGCCGAAGGCGGTCTTCGCGCCCGCGGCTTCGAGGGCGGCGACGACCGACTCGGCGCCGGTCGAGACGGGGTCGGTGGCCCGTCCGTCCTCCTGTTCGGACCGGTCGTCCGTCGCGGTCGCGTCGGTCGACGAGCCGTCCGATTCCTCGGCGTCGGATCGGGGCGGTGCTGCTGTGTCGCTCATTGTCGTGGGTGTGTGCGGTGTGGCATCTGGGGAGTCGTGGTGTCGGTCGCTGTGAACGCCGGACGGGCGGGACCGACGATCTCGCGTCGGAAGCGGTACTCCCGTCGGCGGGAACGGTCCGGCCGCCGGCGTTCGGCGGTGCGTCGCGTCGGTGGAGAAGGGGTGATGTAGGGGGTTAGACCCCTACAATAATCGGCGCGACGGCTACGGAAACGTCCGCGGACGCCGCGACCGTGACGTGCCGTCGCATCTCTGTCTTGACATCGCAGCCAGGGTATAAATTCCTGTCGGGGAACGCGGCACGTCCCCCACCGACGGCTACCGCGCCGCCGGAGGGACCGGCGGTCGTCGCCCTCCCGCGACCGCCCGCGCGGTCGCTCGGCGGGCCCCCCGGTCGAGGCGAGCGCCATCAGACCCTGACCTCCTCCTCACGCGCGATGCCCGCCTCCTCGGCGAACCGCTCGACGTCGCCGGCGGTGACCTGCCGCTTGCCGGCGCCGTACTCCTTGACCCGCTTGGTGATGCGCCGGACCTCGCTGTCCGTCGGGTCGAAGCCGGCCTCCACCAGGTGCTTGCGCACGCTGTGAGTGCCGGTGTGTTTGCCCAGCACGAACTCGCGTTCGGCGCCCACCATCTCCGGGGTCATCACGCCCGTCTCGAAGGTGTCCGCGTTCTCGATGACGCCGGCGGCGTGGATGCCCGACTCGTGGGCGAACGCGTTCCGCCCGGTGACGGGCTTGTTCGCCGGGACCGGGATGTCCGACGCCTCCTCGACGATCCGGGCCAGCTTGGTGATCTGGGTCGTGTCGATGCCGGTGTCGACGCCGTACACCGACTCGACGGCCATCACGACCTCCTCGTAGGCGGCGTTGCCGGCGCGCTCGCCGATCCCGTTGACCGACACCTGCGCCTGCTCGGCGCCGTTCTCGAAGCCCATGACGGCGTTGGCCGCGGCCATGCCGAAGTCGTCGTGCGTGTGGACGTCGACGCGGGCGTCGGTCGCCTCGACGACGGCGTTCACCGTCTGTCCGAAGCTGGTCGGCATCCCGACGCCGCAGGTGTCCGGGATGTTGATCCAGTCGGTGCCGGCGTCGCTGACCGCCTCGACGATGTCGATCAGGTACTCCGGGTCCGTCCGCGTGGCGTCCATCGGCGAGAACATGCACTCGACGCCGGCGTCTTTCACCTGCTCGACGGCGTCGACGGCGCGCTGTTTCGCCTCCTGCCGGGTCGCGTGCATCGAGTCCTCCAGCTGAACGTCGCTGGTGGAGACGAACACGTGGACCATCTCGACGCCGGAGTCGATGGCGGCGTCGATGTCGCCCTCGACGACGCGGGCGAGCCCGCAGACCGTGGTGTCCGTCGCGGCGGCGATGTCGCTGACGGCCTCGAACTCCGCGTCCGAGTTGACCGGGAACCCCGCCTCGATGACGTGGGTGTTCATGTCGTCCAGCGTCGCCGCTATGCGGCGTTTCTCGTCGTAGCTGAACGAAGTCCGTGGTGACTGTTCTCCGTCTCGCAGGGTCGTGTCGAAGATCCTGACAGGACCTATATCGACGTTAGAAGCTATTGTGCCCTGGAAGAACTCGATCCGCCGGGGTGTCCGACGAAGCCTCCGTGATGTCTGTCATCGATTGTCGACAAGTCGGTCGAGTACTTAATGGTTTGGACGATCGCAAAATCGGGGCGGACCGGCAGTTCGGAGCGGGGAAGAGATCGAGCAGTAAATCGCACTACTGCGCCGGTGTCAATACACCTTAAGGAGGTAATACACACACCGGGGATCCGGCGAGTATTCCGATTCGGAAGTCAGTTAATAAGTGGCCTCGACGTTCGTTTCGTTCGGACTGCGGGCGGCAGGCGGTTCACGCGCGGGGCGAGTCAGCGGTCCGCACGGTGACGCACACCCGCGGCGGTCCGGCCCCACGGTGGTCTGGTTCCGGTCCGCACCGAGAGCCCCGTCGGCGGGGGGAGGCGTCGCTACCGACCGAGCGCGTCGGTCACCTCGCGTCGGAGCGCGACGAGGTCCGAGTCCGCCCGCTCGCGGGGGCGCTCGATGTCGACGCCGACGACCGTCTCCACCGTCCCCGGCTGCCCGCCGAGCACGACGACTCGGTCCGCGAGGTAGACGGCCTCCTCCACGTCGTGCGTGACGAGGACGACGGTCGTCCCGCGCGCCTCCCAGACGTCGAGCAGGTGGTCCTGCTGGTCGGCCTTCGTCAGCCGGTCGAGCGCCGAGAACGGCTCGTCGAGCAGCAGCACCGAGGGGTCGTACGCCAGCCCCCGAGCGAGCGACACGCGCTGGGCCATCCCGCCGGAGAGTTCGTTCGGGCGGCTCTCCGCGAACCCGTCGAGTCCGACGGTCTCTATCAGGTCGTCGACGCGCTCGCGGGCCGCCGGGCTCTCCGGGTCGACGCCTGCCGGGAGCCCGACCGCGACGTTCTCGCGGACGTCGGCCCAGTCGAGCAGCCGCGGCTCCTGGAACACCATCCCGACGGCGTCGCTCCCGCCGTCGCGGACGTCGGTCCCGTCGACGTCGACGCGGCCGGCGAACTCGGCTTCGAGCCCGGAGAGGACGCGGAGCAGCGTCGACTTCCCGCAGCCGGAGGGGCCGACGACGGCGACGAACTCCCCGTCCGCGACCGAGAGGTCGACGCCGTCGAGCGCGACCGTGTCGTCGTAGCGCTTCCGCAGGTCGTCGACGGCGAGGACCGAGTCAGCGTCCGACGACACGGTCTCTCACCTCCTTCACGGCGACGTCGGAGCAGTTACCGAGGAAGGCGAAAAGCAGGATCGACGCCACGATGATGTCGGGGCGTGCGAGGGTCCGGCCGTCGCTCAACAGGAACCCGACGCCCTGACTCGCCGCGATCAGTTCGGCGGCGACGACGAACATCCACGCCAGTCCGACGCCGCCGCGGATCCCGACGAGGAGGCTCGGGAGCGCGGCCGGGAAGACGACCCGGCGCAGCGACTCGACGCGGCCGAGGTCGTACACCTCGGCGACCTCCAACAGCTCCTCGTCGACCGCCGCGATGCCCGTCGAGAGGTTGAGGTACACCGGGAAGAAGGCGCCGACCGCGATGAGCAGGACCTTCGCGCTCTCACCGATACCGAACCAGAGGAGGAACAGCGGGACCCACGCCAGCGAGGGGATGTTCTTCAGGCTCTGTAACAGCGGGTCGAGCAGGTCGCTCGCCGTTCGCGACAGTCCCGTGGCGGTCCCGAGGACGGTGCCGACCGCGATACCGAGCCCGGCGCCGAAGATCACGCGCTGGAGCGTGATCGCGACGTGGCCCCACAGCTCGCCCGAGGCGGCCAGCCCGTAGAGGGTCTCGCCCACCCGCACCGGGGTCGGAAGCTGGTACGCGGCGATGGTGCCGCTCGCGACGAGGAGGTGCCAGACGACGACGAGCGCCGACGGGACGACGAGCCCGAGCAGCGGCCGGAAGCGCTCCGCCGAGGGGAGCGCGACCGGACCGACCGTTCGCGACTCGGTCCGCGCGTCGGTCGCCATCTCAGACGACCTCGCTCGCGAACTCGGAGTCGATCAGCTCGTCGACGTTGTCGGCGGGGTCGGCGTCGTCGGTCACGAGTCCCTCGCTCTCGAGGATCGGCGAGAGGTTTGCGAGTAGTTCGCGGTGCGGCTCGCCCGGGATCGGCTGGGAGAGGTCGGTCCGCCGGGTGAACACGCGCTCGGCGACCGGCGCCGACATCTCGGAGGCGTCCGCGAGGATCCCCGCGGTCTCCTCGGGGTTCTCGATCGCCCACTCGCGGCCGCGCTCGTACGCCTCGATCACGCGCCGCGCGTCCTCGGTGCGGTCCGCGAGGAACCCGTCGAGGAAGTTGAGGAAGCCGTACGTGTTGTACCGGGGCTCGCGGAAGAACAGCTCCGCGCCGTCGTGTTCGAGCTCCAGCTCCGCCATGTGGGGGTCGAGCCCGGCCCACGCGTCCACCTGCCCCTGGACGAGCGCCGACTGGCCCTCGGGGTGTTGGAGGTTGACGACCTCGACGTCCGCCTCGCTCAGCCCGGCGTCTTCGAGCGCTTGGAGCAGGAAGAAGTACGGGTCGGTGCCGCGGGTCGCGGCGACGCTCCGCCCTTCGAGGTCGGCCACCGACTCGATCCCGGTCTCCTCGAACGTGACGAGCGCGGTCCACTCGGGCTCCGAGTAGACGTACGGCGTCGTGATCGGCACGCCGTTCGTCCGAGCCATCAGCGCCGCGATGCCGGCCGTCGAGGAGACGTCCGCCTCGCCGCTCTGTGCGTACTCGTTGGCCTGGTTGCTCCCGAGGCTCAACACCCACTCCACGTCGGTGCCGGTGTCGGCGAACGCCTCTTCGAGCCAGCCCTTCTCCCGTAACACGAGGCTGACCGGGTTGTAGTACGCGTAGTCGACCGTCACGGTCTCCGATTCGCCCCCGCCCCCGACGCAGCCGGCGAGCAGCGATCCGCCGATCGCCGCCCCGGTGCCGCGGAGAACCTGTCTTCGTTCCATCGTGACTCCACGTACCGGTCCCGTTCATAAGTCGATATGGCTATGGAGAATATTCAGCTACGGCTATGATGCTTTGTAGTTATTTATTTTCGGCAGCGGGCGTCCGTCACACGACCTTCGATCGGCGCGTGACGACCGCTACCGCTCGGAGACGTGCTCGTAGTGGGAGCCCCGCGTACCGCCGAAGCGGTTCGGTTCGCGTTCCGGGTACCGGGTTTCGTTGCCGGTACCGGCTCGCGGCGAGGGGCCGCCTCGCGATTCCGCAGCGGTCGGGAGGTCAGTTCCCGCGCGGATTCCGGCCGGGGTTCCGGTTACATTCCCATGTCGGCGGCCCCGTCCGGCACCGGCAGGTCGGGGACGGTCACGCCGAGCAGTTCGGCGGCGTGGTCGAGGGCCATGTCGAACCCGTAGTACCGCTCCAGTTCGTCGCCGTTCGGTCCGGATCGGACCTTCAGCATGGCGTACCCCTCGACGTTCTGCGCGACGGTCGCCTCGCGGCCGTCCAGCGAGAAGGTGAGCAGGCGCTCGCCGTCGGTCTCCTCGTACCGCGCCGCGATGCCGTTCGCCGACGCGGTCTCCGTGTCGGTCATACGCGCGATACGGGCCGGGGCGTGTCGAATCTGTCGGTCCTCCGGGCGGCCCGGCGGGTGGTCGGCGCCCCGCTACCGCGGGTCCCACCCGAGGAACTCCGTCCCCGCTTCGAGTTCGAGATCGGAGGCGTGATCGCCCCGCCGAGCGCGTCGCATCCCGCCGCGGCCGACGCGGGCGCCGATCCGTCCGGGTCGTGTTAACTTAAGCATCGGTTCCAGCAGACGGCGAAGGCTCGGAGCCATGATTCTGCCGCCGTCGGCTCCGCATTTCTGAATGTATTTGAAAATGAAGAGGTTCTGCGTTTTACTTCTCTAAAGATACGTTCGACAGCATTCCGATTTCCATGACGAGTAATTTGAAATCGGAGCGAGGTACGTGAGAGCGCAGCCGTGAGATGTCCGCCAGCATCAACCAGAAAGAGCGCGTCGTCAACGTGGTGTTTCTCTCTGAGATCGCGGAGAAACACCAAAGTAAATTGTTGGTTTTGAACGGGAAATACGTCAACGTAGAGGAATTCGTTTGTACGAGGATCTACGGCGGCATACAGCCAGAATCGGTCTGAGTCGATCTGAATCGCAGTCTCGTCGACCGCAACGCGATTCGGGCTCGCACCGTCAGCTGGCTGTAGATCGGCCTTTTGAATCCAGTTGTGAATTGCTGTTCGACTTCGCTCGACACCCAACCTCTCAAGATACTGTTTGGTATTCGAAAGTGATAGGCCAGCAAGGTGGAGCTGAATACCGGTTTCAATGATCTCGTGGGGTGTCCGCTCTCGCTCCACAAACTCCAAGTCGATCCAATCAGTACAGACGTCGAGGCGGTTGGATTCGGACATAGAGCATTCGAAATACCAACCGCCTCGTTCTTAACTTAACATCGCCCGTCCGCGGTCGCGTTAAGTTTGGCGTGAATTGTGGTAGACGGCGAAGGCTTCGAGCCAGTTTTGAGCTGTCTCTAACGCGACATTGCTGAAACTATTCGCAAACGATGATGTTCGGCGTTCTATTTCCCAAAAGACACGTTCGATGACATTCCGATTTCCATGTTGAATGACTTGAAATCGATAGCCGTCTTCAGCGAGAACTGATCCGAGATAGTCTGCGTCATCGACGAGAAATTCCACGCTATCGAGCTGATAGCGCCGGTGGAGCTCGGTGAGAAACCATCGCGTCGTCTGTTTATTTGCGGTCGGATAGAGACTCACGTGAAGGATCGCGTTCGTCTGCGGATCAACCGCGCCGTACAGCCAGAACTGCTGGCCGTGGAGGCGGATCATCTTTTCGTCAACCGCGAGTTGATCCTCGGAGACGGTCGAGATCGGCTGTAGTTCGGCCTTATGAACCCAGTTATGGATCGCGACGTGACTCCGCTTGATCCCAAACAGTTCAAGATGCTTACTTACCTCTCGCAGTGACATACCGGCCAAGTGACAGCGGATCCCTACTTCAATCGCCCATCGCGGCGTTCGATCTCGCTCCACAAACGACAAGTCTATCCACGCGATACGTTCGCTGAGGCGCTCGGTTTCGGCCATAGACACTCTGAAGTCGAGCGCCTCATCCTCTAACTTAACGCGACGCCGTCCGCGTCCCTCGCGCATTTATATACGAGCCGCCGCGTAGTCGGGACGTGTCTCGCGTCACCGTCAGCATCGATCCCCACGTCCACTCGGAGGGCAGTTACGACGGCCACGAGCCCGTGGACCTGATACTCGAGCACGCGGCCGAGATCGGGCTCGACGCGGTCGTCATCACCGACCACGACGTGATCCGCGAGTCGAAGCGAGCCGCCGAGATCGCCGCCGAGTTCGGCCTGATCGGCATCCCCGGCGTGGAGGTGTCGACCGCGCACGGCCACCTCCTCGCGATCGGCGTCGAGCGGATGCCGCCGCGCGGGCGCCCGTACGCCGAGACGGTGGAGTGGATCCACGAGCGCGGCGGCGTCGCGATCGTTCCGCACCCGTTCCAGCGCTCGCGACACGGGGTCCGCCAGCGTCACATCCCGACCCCCGAAGCGGCCGAGGAAGCGCCCGCGGAGGGCGCCGTGCTGGAGTCGGACGCGGAGCCCGCCGCGTCGGTCACCGGGGACGGCGGCTCGCCCGTCGCGGCCGCCGACATCGACGTCGTCAACGAGCCCGCGCCGGCTCGCGAGTCCGCACCGGTCCACGAGGTCGACGCGATCGAGGTGTTCAACGCGTGGCTGTTCACGGGGTACCGCAACCGTCGCGCCCGGCGGTTCGCGGCGACGCACGGCTACCCCGGCGTCGCCGCCAGCGACGCGCACCACCTCCAGTACGTCGGCCGGGCGTTCACCGAACTGACGATCGAGGGGTGCGAGTCGGTTCACGGGGTCACCGCGGACGACGTGCTGTCGGCGATCCGCCGCGGGACGACGACCGTCAGCGGCCGCCGCGCCCCCATCCGGATGGCGGCGAAACACTACGTGGGCGCCGCGAGTCGGCGGTCGGCGTACTACGCGCGGACCGGCGCCGCCCGCGGCGCGCGGGCCACCAAGCGGACCGCCGCCGACGGGCTCTCGGCCGCGAAGGTCGCGACCCTCCAATCGATCCACCGCACCCGTCGGATCCTCTCCTGGTTCGCTTGACGGGCCGTCTCGGCGAGCGCGCCGGAACCCGTTGATTCCGGCGACGCCGCCCGCGGAGAACGGGGTTTTTGCCCGCGGCCGCGAAATGGACATCCATGAGCCACGACAGACGCGAGTCCGGATTCAAGCGGCGGACCCGGGTCGCGGACGCGAGGGCGACGCTGCTCGACGCGGTCACGCCGCACGACCGGCGGGAGACGGTCCCGGTCGGGGCCGCCGACGGCCGCGTCGTCGCCGAGCCGATCGACGCGCCGGCGCCGGTGCCGGGGTACGACCGGGCCGCGATGGACGGCTACGCGGTCCGCGCGAGCGACACCTTCGGCGCCGGCGACCGCTCCCCCGCGGTCCTCGCCGCCAAGCCGGTCGAGTCGGAGCGCGTCGCGCCCGGCGAGGCCGTCCGCGTCCACACCGGCAGCGCGGTCCCGGAGGGCGCCGACGCGGTCGTGATGATCGAACGGGTCGAGGCGGTCGGCGACGACCTCGAAGTGTTCGACGCGGTCGCGACCGGCGAGAACGTCGGCGAGGCCGGCGAGGACGTGGCGGCCGGACAGCGCCTGTACGAGCCCGGGCACGCCCTCCGCCCCTCCGACATCGGCCTGCTGCGCTCCGTGGGCCTCGACGAGGTCGCGGTCCGGGAGCCGCCCGAGGTCGCCGTGATCCCGACCGGCGAGGAACTGGTCGAGTCCGACCCCGGCCCCGGCGAAGTGATCGAGACGAACGGGCTCACGGTCTCGCGGCTCGTCGAGCGGTGGGGCGGCGAGGCGCGCTACCGCGACGTCGTCACCGACGACCCGGACGCGCTCCGCGAGGCGGTCGCGGCCGACCTCGACGCCGACGTGGTGGTCACCACCGGCGGCTCCTCGGTGGGCGAGCGGGACCTGATCCCGGAGGTCGTCGACGGTATCGGCGAGGTGCTGGTCCACGGCGTCGCCCTGAAGCCCGGCCACCCGGTGTGTCTCGGCCGCGCGGAGGGGACGCCGGTCGTCTCGCTGCCCGGGTACCCGGTGGCGTGTATCGTCAACGCGGCCCAGTTCCTCCGGCCCGCGATGAAGCGGTCGGCCGGAGCGACCGCCGACCCGTTCCCCACGCGGCGGGCGACGCTCGGTCGGAAGGTCGCGAGCGAGCCCGGCGTGCGGACGTTCGCGCGGGTGTCGCTCTCTGAGCCGGACGCCGCCGACGGCGACGACGCTGCCGCCAACGGCGACGACGCTGCTAGCAACGGCGACGACGCTGCCGCCAACGGCGACGGACCCGCCGACGCGCTCCCGACCGCGACGCCGACGCGCGCCAGCGGTTCCGGGATCCTCTCCAGCGTCGCGCTCGCGGACGGCTGGGTCGTCGTGCCGGAGCCCCGCGAGGGGCTCGACGCGGGCGAGCCGGTCGACGTCGAACTGTGGGAGGTGACCCAATGAGCGACCGCAAGGAGTTCCGCGACCTCGCCACCCCGCAGGCCGCCCGCGACGCCGTCGCGTCGCTCGACCTGTCGCCGGCGCCGGAGGCGGTCCCGCTGCGGGAGGCCCGCGGCCGCGTGCTGGCCGAGCGGGTCGACGCCGCTATCGACGTGCCGGGATTCGACCGCGCCTCGATGGACGGCTACGCCGTGCGAGCGCGCGACACCTTCGGCGCGGACGAGGCCGACCCCGCGACGCTCGACCTCGTCGGCACGGTCCACGCGGGCGCCGCTCCCGACGTGACAGTCGAGCCCGGTACCTGCGCCGAGATATCCACGGGCGCGGTGATGCCCGACGGCGCCGACGCGGTCGTGATGGTCGAGCGGACGGACGAGGTGGGCGAGAGCGACGGGGCCAGCGGGGGCGCCGAAGCCGCCGACGAACCCTCGCGGATCGCGGTCCGAACCTCGGTCGCGCCCGGCGATCACGTGATGACGGCGGGGACGGACATCGCGGCGGGAGCGCGCGCGCTCGGCCCGGGCACTCGGCTGACGCCGCGAGAGATCGGGCTGCTGTCGGCGCTCGGCGTCGACGAGGTTCCGGTCCGCGGCCGCCCGCGGGTCGGGATCGTCTCGACCGGCGACGAGCTCGTCCGGCCGGGCGAGGAACTGGACCCCGGCCGCGGCGAGATATACGACGTGAACTCGACGACGATCGCCGCGGGCGTCGAGGAGGCGGGCGGCGAACCTGTCCTCTATCCGCACGCCGGCGACGACTACGAGGAGATGGAGCGACTCCTGCGGCGGGCGGCAGACGAGTGCGACCTCGTGCTCTCTTCCGGGTCGACCTCTGCGAGCGCGGTCGACGTCATCTACCGCGTGATCGAGGCGCGCGGCGAGCTCCTCCTCCACGGCGTCGCGGTCAAGCCCGGCAAGCCGATGCTCGTCGGGCGGCTGGACCGAACCGACGAGGCGGACGACTCGCGCGGCAGCGAGTCCGCATACGTCGGCCTCCCCGGTTACCCGGTGTCCGCGCTTACCATCTTCCGGACGTTCGTCGCGCCGGCGATCCGAGAGGCCGCCGGCCAGCCCGAGCCCGCGACGGCGACGGTCGAGGGCCGGATGGGCGTGAGCGAGCGCTACGGCGAGGGACGCCTGCGTCTGATGCCGGTCGGCCTGCTCGACCTGAGCGACGGCGGCGCCGTCGGCGACGCGGACGACCGCCCGCTCGTCTACCCGGTCGACAAGGGCTCCGGCGCGACGACGAGCCTCGTCGAGGCGGACGGCGTCGTCGCGGTCGACCCGGACACCGAGTACCTCGACGTCGGCGAGTCCGTTTCGGTCGACCTGTTCTCGCCCGACGTGCGGCCGCCGACGCTCCTCGGCGTCGGCGAGGACGACCCCGCGCTCAACCGGCTGCTCGACCGGCTCGCGAGCCCGCGCTACCTCGCCGTCGGCTCCCGCGAGGGCCTCCGACGCCTCCGCGACGGCGTCCCCGACGTGGCCGTGACCGCGGGGCCGACCGACCGCGAGGTCGACGGCGTCGACCTCGGGGGCTGGACCCGCGAGTGGGGCCTCGTCGTCCCCGACGGCAACCCCGACGACGTGACCGGGATCGCGGACCTGATCGACCGCGACCTGCGGTTCCGGAACCGGCCGACGGTCTCCGGGCTCCGGCGGAGCCTCGACGCGGCGCTCGACGCCCTCGCGAGCGGGCGCGACGCCGACCGCCGCGAACTCGCCGAGCGGATCGACGGGTACGAGCGGACGGTGAAAGCGTTCGAGAGCCCGGTCCGGGCGGTCGCCGCCGGCGACGCGGACGCCGGGCTCGGGCTCCGCGAGACGGCGACGCGACTCGGCTGCGAGTTCGTTCCGCTCGGCGAGCAGTCCGTGGTCGTCCGCGCCGCTCCGGACCGGGCCGACCGCGATCCGGTCGCGGCGCTGGCGGCGGAGCTGTCGGGCGAGGGCTCTGGTGAAGCCACGGCCGAGCGTCCCGACCTCGACGCGATCCTCGACTCCCTCCCCGGCTACTCGCGGAACAGCCGGAACGACCCCTGACCGGTGACGACCTCGGAGCTGTCCCCGTTGGTCGCAGCGGTGACGGTCATGTCGCTGACGCCGATCGACCCGCCGGCTCGAACGATCTCGGCCTCGGCGCGCAGGTCGCCGGTCGCGGGCCGGAGGTAGTTCGCGTTGAGGTTCACTGTCGCCACGCCGCCCGCGAGCGGGTCCTCGAACGCCGTGCGCTGTACCACGCCGCCGGCCGTGTCGATGAGCGTCGCCGCGACGCCGCCGTGTATCGTCCGTCCGTCGGCGTTCGTGAGCTTGTCGTCGAACGGGATCGAGAGCACGACGCGGCCGCGCTCGATGACCTCGACCGACGTGTTCAGCCACGAGAGGTAGCCGTGTTCGTCCTCTAGCTTCCGCTGGACGAACGACTTCGCCTCGTCAGGGAGCGGGTCCATCTCCGCGACGTCCGTGCGGTCCATGTTCCCGGGTCGCTCTCGGGCGGCTTGTAGCCCCCGGAAACGCGAGACAACGGGCCGTCAATTGGACCGGCCGGCCCCGCGGCGGGTCACCCGACCCCGAGCCGGATCGGGTCGTCGCTGGGGACGACGTCGAGCGTCACGGACTCGCCGACCGCGAACTCCCGGTCGGGACAGACGACCTTCACCCCGAACCGCTCGCCGCGGTCGGCGAAAAGCGAGAGGCCGACCACCCGCTCGCCGTTCGCGCGCACGTCGACGGGCGCCCACTCGACGCGGCCGACCTCCGGCTCGCCGGGGCGCTCGATCCGGGTTCCGACCGTCGTCCCGAACAGCGACACGCACGCGCCGTCCGCCGCGCGGTCGTGACGGGCCGCCTCGCCGGTCGGGTCCGGCGCCGCGAACGTCCCGCCGCCGGCGTAGTGCGTGAGGCCGCCGTCCAGCGGGGCTCCCTCGTCGCTCGCGAGCGCCGCGAAGTCCGGACCCGACTTCGCGCGCCGAGGCCCCGCGACGACGACGTGGGTCGGCCCGCGCTCGACGACGGGACCGGTTCCGTCCCACTCGACCGGCTCGACGGGCACGTCCGCCCTGACCGGAAGCGATCCGCTCGCCCGGAGCGGGTCCGCGTCCGGCGGTCGGAAGCCGAGGTGGACGTGGTCGGCGACCCACTGCCCGAAGAACCCCGACCGGGTCGTCGGGCCGAGCGCGTCGCCGACGGCCACCCGGTCGCCGGGTGAGACCTCGGGGATCACGTGGAGGATGCGCGCGGCGGTGCCGGGCGGGGCCCCGGCGCGCGCACACCAGTCGTCGGTCAGATCGACGACGATCAGGTGGTCCTCGGCGGCCGCGTACGAGCGGTCCGGACAGCCGACGGTCCGAACGTCGCGGACGACGCCCGCGACCGGCGATCGGCCGACGCCGTCGCCGGGATACAGGTCGACGGCGCGGCCGCGGTCGTGGGCGGGATACGGGGAGTTGAACCGCGAGAAACGTCGGTAGCGCTCGATCACCCCGGGGGGGATCCGGACCGCTTCCTCGACCGGCTCGCCGTCGGTGGGCGCTCCCGGCATCAGTCCGCGGCCTCCATCCCCTCGATCACGAACCGGGCGCCGCCGGCGTCGGAGGCCGACACCGAGAGCGTCCAGCCGTGGGCCTCGACGATGTCGCCGACGATCGCGAGCCCCAGTCCCGTCCCCCCGCCGAGCGACACGCCCCGCTCGGTGACGCGCTCTCGGTCTTCCGGGGGGATTCCCTGGCCGTCGTCCCCGACCGCGAGCGTCACCTCGTCGCCGTCGGACGCGACCGAGACGGTGATCGCCACGTCTTCGCCGGCGTGGTCGACGGCGTTGCGAAACAGGTTCGAGACCAGCTGTTCGAGGCGGTCGCCGTCGGCCGACACGGTCGCGTCGCCCTCGACGGCGAGCGTCGCGTCCGCGGTCTCCAGCCGGGACCAGACGCGCCTGACCGTCGCGTCGAGCGAGACGCGGTCGAGTTCGTCGACCGTCTCGCCAGCCGTCGCCAGCGCGAGCAGCCCCTCGATCATGTCGTCCATCCGCTCGTGGGCGTTCGCCGCCCGGTCCAGCGAGCCGTCGGGGTCGTCGGCGCGCTGTCGCGCCAGTTCGACCGCCGCCGAGGCGGCCGCGAGTGGGTTCCGCAGGTCGTGAGAGACGACGCCGGCGAACTCCTCTAACCGTTCGTTCTGGCGTTCGAGTTCGGCTTCGCGCTGTTCGAGTTCCGCCTGTCGCCGCTCCCGCGCGGTCACGTCGCGGAGGAGGAAGACGTGGCCGCGGTCGGTCCCGCGCGGGTCGGTTATCGGGTCCTCCTGAATGTCGAACTGGCGGTCGCCGATGGTTATCGGGTGCTCGACGCCGGTCTCCAGCCGCGGGAACGCCTCGCCCAGTTCGGAACCGACCGCGTCGGGCGGGAGGATCGACTCCGCGGCGGGGTTCAGGTCCCGGATCTGTCCGTCCGAACCCGCGACGATCACGGGGTCTTGGATCACTTCGACGGCGGTGTCACGGGCGACGACGGCGGCGTCGAGGGTCCCGAGCCAGAAGACGGTGCCGTACAGGAAGACGCCGTGGATCACGAACGCCGTCGGGAGCCACGAGAGGTGCGCGTAGCTCCCGACGTCTACCACCGTCGCGCCCCCCGCGAGGAACGGGAACAGCGTGCCGAGGAGGATGACGAACGTCTGGAGCCGGTATCGGTTCCCCGTCCGCTCGTAGAGGTCGACGACGAGGAGCGCGCCGGCGATACAGAGGGCGTACGAGAAGAGGACGAACACGCCGCCGGCGGGACCCAGCCCGTATCCGAGCAGCGTGAACGGCCCGTCGACGACGGGGGTCACCGAGCGCCGAGCCAGCCCGTGCGTCCCGCTCGACCACGCGAGTAGCACCCAGACGAACGCCGGCGTCACGAGCGCGACGATCCGGTTTTCCGTCCGCCAGTTGTCGTGGCCGGTGAACGCCAGCGCGAACGCCATCCAGAGGACCGGGAGCGCGCCCAGGAGCGGCGTCGACAGGTTGAGCGCGACCGTCATCGCGACCTCTCCCGGTGCGGCGACGCGGAGGGCGTACAGGACGGAGACGGCCCCGCCACAGAGGAGATAGAGCGAGACCTCGAGCCCCCCGGGTTCGTCTCGGTCCCGCCACGCGACCCGGCCGAGCCAGAGTCCGATACCCCCCGCCAGCAGGCAGGCGGTGAGGTACGCTTGGACCGGCAGGGCGCCGAGGTCGCTCATCGATATCGGTACCACTCTCAGGGCCGACAAAACTGTTGTGTCACGCGACGACGCTCGCGACGCGTGAGGGCGGCGCCCTCGCGCGACCCGACCGAGCGCAAGGGGCTTGTGCGGTCCGCCCGTCAGTTGCGTCGTATGCGCGTGTACAGGGGAGAACTCGAGACGCCGGCCGCCGACCGGAGCCCGACGGCCGACCTGCTCGCGTCGGCCGCGGACGGCGTGCCGGCCGTTCGCGTCACCCCGCCGCCGCGGCAGGTGGCGTTCGGTCGCCGCGACGCCCGCGAGGACGGGTTCGATCGGGCGAAGCGCGCGGCCCGAGGCGCCGACTTCCCGGTCGTCGAGCGCGACGTCGGCGGCCGCGCGGTCGCGTACACCGGCTCGACCCTCTCGTTCGGGGTCGCGGTGCCGACCGGCGAGGGTCGCGGGTCGATCGAGTCGCGGTACGACGCCGCGACCGCGACCCTCCGGGAGGCGCTCCGCGACCTCGGCGCCGACGTGGTCCGCGGCGAGCCGCCGGCCGCGTTCTGTCCCGGCGACCACTCCCTGCGGGCCGCGGGGGGCGGTAAGGTCGCGGGCCTCGCCCAGCGGGTCAGGGCGGACGCGGCGCTCGTCGCCGGAGTCCTCGTCGTCTCGGCGGCCGATCCGGACCCGATCGCGAGGGTGACGGAGCCCGTCTACGAGGCGCTCGGGGTCCCGTTCGACCCGGAGTCGGTCGGGAGCGTCGCCGACGCCGGCGGCCCGGGCGACCCGGACGCCGTTGCCCGCGCGGTCGAGGACGCGTTCGTCGACGGTCCCTGGGGCGACGGCGAGCGGCGGATCGTCCGCGTCGACGGGACAGACGCCTGAGCGCGTCGCGGCTCGCGGTTCCGACGTTTCGACGTGCTTTTTATGCGCGGGAGTTTTGGTTCGCGCATGGCCGAATTCAAAGTCGTCGTCGCCGACCCCGAGACCGGCGAGACGTTCCAGCGAGAGGTCGACGGACAGGACGCCAACCGGTTCCTCGGTCGCGAACTCGGCGACGAGATCGGCGGCGACGCCGTCGGGCTGTCCGACTACACGATCGAACTCACCGGCGGCTCGGACGAGACCGGTCGTCCGATGCGCGAGGACGTCTCCGGCACCCGCCTGAAGGAGCTGCTCCTCGAAGGCGGCGTCGGGTTCAAGCCGTCCCGCGAGGGCGAGCGCAAGCGGATCACCGTCCGCGGCCGCGAAATCGACGACGACATCGCACAGATCAACGTGAGCGTCGTCGACGGCGACGGCGACGTGGCGGACGCGTTCGGCGAGGGCGACGCCGAAGACGACGAGTAAGCCGGGCCGATGCCTCGCGTCCCCTCCGACGGCGAGGACGTTTCCTCCGTTCGCGTCTCGCTCGCGCGGAGCGGCGGCACTCGCCGCCCCTGCGTCAGACTCCCCGACGACGACGCGCTCGACGGCCGCGTCGAGTCAGGCGACTGTGACGCGCTCGGCGTGAGCGCGGGCGACGTCGTCCGCGTCGCGTTCGACCGCGAAGAGTACCACGCGCGGGTCGCCGGCGACTCCGAGGGCCGCCTCCTCCGCGGGGCCTTCGACAACCGCCGGCTCGCGCGCGACCCCGGCGAGGGCGAGAACCGGCTGGTCGAGTGGCTCGACGCGAACGGTCGAGAGCCGGGCGACAGCGTCGTCCTCGACGTGGTCGTCCCCGGCGAACTGTACGGGCTGCGGGTTCCGGGCGAACGGACCGTCTACGACGCCAACCGGGAGCCTCGGTCGTCGCTCGCGGACATCGCCCGCGACGTGGACGGCTGACCGCGCCGCGAAGGCCGACCGCCGAGACGACGGCTACGGTCCGCCGTTCCGGCGGCAGGTCGGATCGCTTATTCTCGCTCGGCCCCGACGAAGTATCATGCAGGAGGTCGACGCGGACCTGACGACGCTCGACCGCGCGATCATCAACGCGTTCCAAGGGGGGTTCCCGGTGACGGAACGGCCTTTCGACGCGGCGGCGGCCGCGCTCCGGGAGCGCGGCGTCGACGTCACGGGGCCGGAACTGTGCGAGCGCGTCCGCGAACTCGACGAGGCGGGCACGCTCTCGCGGTTCGGCGCCCTCGTCAACGCCGAGGAGATCGGCGGCGCCGCGTCGCTCGTGGCGATGCACGCGCCCGAGGAGCGCTACGAGGAGATCGCGGACGTGGTCAACGAGTTCACCGCCGTCGCGCACAACTACGAACGCGAACACCCGCACCTCAACATGTGGTTCGTGGTGAGCGTCGCCGACCACTCGGACCCGGACAAGGACGGCAACGACCGGGTCGAGGAGGTGCTCGCCGACATCGAGGCGGCGACGGGCCAGGAGACGTACAACCTCCCGAAGCTCCGCGAGTTCCACGTGGGCGCGAAGTTCCTCGTCGACGGGCCGGTCCCCGACGGCGACGTCGACTTATCGCACCTCGGTCCGGCGGTCACGCCGAGCGACCGGGGGACGCTCACCCCCGACGAGCGCGACCTCGTCGTCGAGATTCAGGGCGGGTTGCCCGTGACGGAGACGCCGTACGCCGACGTGGCGGCGGCGCTCGGCGCCGACGTGGAGTGGGTGATCGAGACGAT
The DNA here is from genome assembly GCF_055389685.1 of Halorubrum ejinorense. Lineage (NCBI taxonomy): Archaea > Methanobacteriati > Methanobacteriota > Halobacteria > Halobacteriales > Haloferacaceae > Halorubrum > Halorubrum ejinorense. Next base: position 2,417,439 of record NZ_AP043777.1, on the reverse strand, counting down.
CAAGCGGTTCGACGCCGAGGGGAAGGTGCGGCGCGTCGGCGTCATCCCGAACCACTACGCGCTCGGCTACACGGAGAACGGGATGACGGTGTGGAACGTGCCGGAGAGTGCACTCGACGAGGTGGGCCCCGCCGTGGCGGACCTCGGCTTCGTCACGCACTGTTACGAGCGTCCGCGCCACGAGGGCGTCTGGGAGTACAACTTCTTCGCGATGACCCACGGGCGCACCGAGGCCGAAAGCGAGCGCCGGATCGCGGAGGTCCGGGACCTGATGTCGGAGTTCTGGGACGTCGGCAGCGACGATTGGGACACGCTGTTCTCGACGCGAATCCTGAAGAAGACCGGCATCCGTATCGCCGACCGCGCGGACAGCAACACGGCGTGACCCGCCGCACGACCGACTTCGGAGGTCCGACGTGACGCCGCTGTACCACGACTTCGCGGGCGAGACGGTCCTCGTCTTCGGCGGGGGCGCCGTCGGCTCGCGGAAAGCCGGCGGGTTCGACGACGCGGCGCGCATCGTCGTCGTCAGCCCGCAGTTCACCGACCGCGTGGTGTCGCTCGCGGCCGACGACGAGCGGGTCGAACTCGTCCGAGCGGCGCCGGACCCCGACGCGGTCGCCGGCTGGGTCGAACGGATCGACCCGGCGCTGGCGGTCGCGGCGACGGACGACGCGGCGGTCAACGCCGCGGTCGAGGCCGCCGCCCTCGATCGGGGGCTCCTCGTCAACCGGACCGACGTCTCCGGCGACCGCGACCCGGGGAGCGTCGTGGTCCCCGCGACGATCGAGGACGACCCGGTGGCCGTGGCGCTCTCGACGGGGGGAACCAGCCCCGCGCTCGCGAAGGCGCTGCGCGAGCGGATCGAAGCCGAGATCGACGGTGCGGGCGAGATGGCGAGGCTCTCAGGGGAGATCCGCGAGGAGCTGAAAGCCGACGGCGTCGCTCCGGAGAAACGCCGGGAAGCGGTCCGGCGCGTTGTCAGATCCCGGGGGGTTTGGAAGGGTTTACAAAAGGGGAGATCTTACGGACGGCAAGAGGCTGACACCGTGATCGAGGAGGTACTCAACCGATGAGAGAGACGGGTGCGATCGCCGGCGTGAGCGTCGCCCACTCCGGCGCGACGGTCGACGAGATCGAGGCCGCCGGCGGCGACGGCGTCCGCGCGACCGTCTCTGACCTGCTCGCACGCGAAGGGGTCGAGGAGGCGTTCGCGATTCAGACGTGTAACCGGTCCGAGGCGTACGTCGTCACCGACCGGACCGTCGACGGGACCACGGCGCTCGCGACGTTCGCCCCCGACGTCCGCGGCGGCGCGGTCCGCCGCCTCGGCCACGAGGAGAGCTTGGAACACCTGATGCGCGTCGCGTCGGGACTGGAGTCGCTCGTCCTCGGCGAAGACCAGATCATCGGGCAGCTGCGGGAGGCCTACGAGGAGTCGAAGTCCGCCGGCGGGATCGGTCCGGTGTTGAAAGACGCGGTGACGAAGGCGCTCCACGTCGGCGAGCGCGCCCGGACGGAGACTGAGATCAACGAGGGCGTCGTCTCGCTCGGCTCCGCGGCGGTCCGGCTCGCGGCGAGCGAGATCGACCTGACCGACGGGTCGGCGGTCGTCGTCGGCGCCGGCGAGATGGGCACGCTGGCGGCCCGCACGCTCGACGACACCCCGGTCTCGGAGATAATCGTCGCGAACCGCACCGTCCCGCACGCGGAGTTCGTCACCGAGGAGGTGGACACCCCGGCCGAGGCGGTCCCGCTCGCGGACCTGCCCGCGGTGATCCCGGACGCCGACCTCGTGGTCACCGCGACCGGCAGCCCCGACTTCGTCGTCCACCCCTCCTACGTCGACGCCGCCGGCCGGGTCGTCTGTATCGACATCGCACAGCCCCGCGACATCGACCCGGCGGCCGGCGCCCGCGAGGGCGTAACGGTCTACGACATCGACGACCTCGAAGACGTGACCCAGCGGACCAGAGAGAGCCGCGCCGAGGAGGCGCGCGAGGTCGAGTCGATCATCGACGACGAGCTCGACCGCATCCTCGAGGCGTACAAGCGCAAGCGGGCCGACGACGCCATCTCCGCGATGTACGCCGGCGCGGACCGGGTGAAGGCGCGAGAGCTCGACCGCGCGATGTCGAAGCTGGAGGCGCAAGGCGACCTCAACGACGAGCAGCGCGAGACGGTCGAGGACTTGGCGGACGCGCTGGTCGGACAGCTGCTCGCGGCGCCGACGCGCTCGCTCCGGGACGCGGCCGGCGAGGACGACTGGGAGACCATCCGGACGGCGCTCCGGCTGTTCGACCCCGATTTCACACCCAAGACGGATGCCCCTGAGAACGCCGACCCCGCAGGCGCCGGCACCGGCCGGCCGGACGCGGTCCCGGACTCCGTCGCCGAAGAGCTGGACGACTGAGCGGCGCGGTCGACCGAGACCGCCTCCGCGTCCTTTACTTTCCGACGCGCGTACGGACCGGTGTGAAACTCTCCGAGTACGTCGACCGACTCGACGACCGACTCGACACGGCCGCGTACGCCGACGTGGACGCGAGCGCGAACGGGCTCCAAGTGGGCCCGGGCGGCGAGACGGCGTCGGCCGATACCACCGCCGAAGACCCCGAGATCGACCGCGTCGCGTTCGCGGTCGACGCTGCGGTCGAGACGATCGACGCCGCGGCGGACGCGGGGGCGGACGCCCTCGTCGTCCACCACGGCCTCTCGTGGGGCGGGATCGAGCGCGTCACCGGCCGGACGCACGACCGGATCGCGGCGCTCGTCGAGAACGACCTCGCGCTGTACGTCTCGCACCTCCCGCTCGACGGGCATCGGGAACTGGGCAACGCGGCCGGCGTCGCCGACGCGGTCGGACTCTCCGACCGGGAGCCGTTCGGCGAGATCGGTCCGGTGACGATCGGGACGATCGGCGAGGCGGCGTCGCCGCTGTCGGCGGACGCGGTCCGGGAGACGCTCGACGGGTTCGAGGGGCAACCCGACGGCGAGACGGCCCCGACCCGGGTGCTCGAGTTCGGTCCGGACCGGATCGAGCGCGTCGCGGTCGTCACCGGCTCCGGGGTCGACTGGCTCGACGAGGCGGTCGCGGCCGGCGCGGACGCGTTGATCACCGGCGAGGGGAAACAGCAGGTGTACCACGACGCTCGGGAGGCGGGCGTCACCGTCTTCCTCGGCGGCCACTACGCTACGGAGACGTTCGGCGTCCGGGCGCTGGAGTCGCTGTCGGCCGAGTGGGGCGTCGAGACGACGTACGTCTCGCACCCGACCGGGCTCTGAGCCGGGTCGCCCGGGCCTCGCCCCACGCCTCGCTCGTCACCGAACGCAACGCTTACCGCTCGCGTCCGCACAGTCGAGGTATGCGCGATCACTTCGAGATCCGGGACCACGACGCGGCCGGTCGGATCGGTCGGCTGGAGGTCCCCCGCGCCGACGTCACGGTCGAGACGCCGGCGCTCCTGCCCGTCGTCAACCCCAACGTCCTCACGATCGAGCCGGAGCGGCTCCGCGAGGAGTTCGGCGCGGAGATGCTGATCACGAACTCCTACATCATCCGGAGCACGGACCGCATCCGCGACCGCGTGGTCGAGCGGGGGCTCCACGACTTCCTCGGGTTCGACGGGGCGATCATGACCGACTCCGGCTCGTTCCAACTGGCCGAGTACGGCGACATCGACGTGACCACCGAGGAGATAATCGAGTTCCAGCGCGAGATCGGCAGCGACGTGGCGACGCCCGTCGACGTGCCGACCCCGCCGGACGCCGACCGCGAGCGCGCCGAACGCGACCTGGCGACGACGCGGCAGGCGCTCGCCGACGCCGAGTCGGCCGAGACGGGCGAGATGCTGATCAACGCCCCGGTTCAGGGGTCGACCTTCGGCGACCTCCGGGAGGAAGCGGGGAGCCACGCGGCGGCGACCGACCTCGACATCTTCCCGGTCGGTGCGATGGTGCCGCTGCTCAACTCCTACCGCTACGCCGAGGTGGTCGAGGCCGTCCGCGCCGCGAAGCGCGGGCTCGGCCCGGGCGCGCCGGTCCACCTGTTCGGCGCCGGCCACCCGATGATGTTAGCGCTCGCGGTGGCGGCCGGCTGCGACCTGTTCGACTCGGCCGCGTACGCCCTGATGGCGCGCGACGGTCGCTACCTGACGGTCTCGGGCACGGAACACCTCGAAGACCTGGACTACTTCCCCTGTTCGTGTCCGGTCTGTGCGGACCACACGCCGGCGGACCTCCGCGGCCTCGACGACGACGACTCGGAGCGGCTGCTCGCCGAGCACAACCTCCACGTCACCTTCGAGGAGCTCCGCCGGGTCAAGGAGGCGATCCGGTCGGGCTCGCTGCTCGAACTGGTCGACCGCCGCGCCCGCGGTCACCCGGCGATGCTCGACGGGTACCGGGCGCTCCTCGACCACGCCGACGAACTGGAGCGGACCGACCCCGGATCCAAGGACGCGTTCTTCTACACCTCACACGAGGCCGCCCGTCGCCCGGAGGTACAGCGGCATCACGACCGCCTCGCGCGGCTCGCGGCGCCAGACCGCCTCCTGCTCACCGAGTCGAAAGCCCCCTCGGATCACGCGTACGACGCCGTATGGCGGGTGAAGCCGCCGCTCGGTCCGTACCCGCCCGCGCTCTCGGAGACGTATCCACTCACCGCGGAGGTGCCGGAGCGAACCGACGAGGCCGCCGAACTCGCGGCCGCGAGGGGGGTTGCCGCGCTCGCGGCGGCCAACCCGGAGACGGAACTCACGCTCGGGCACGACGCGTGGGCCGAGTCCGCCCTCGACCGGTTGCCGGACCGCGTCGAGACGGAAGACCTGCGGAATCTCCGCTGAGAAGCGCCTCCGCTAACGAAGCGTTCTGACGCGACAGGTCGCGTCGGCGAACCGCAGAAACCGCAGCCGTGACCGGATCGACTGCCGCCCGGGTGTCGGGCGCTCAGTCGCGACGGTGTCCGAGCGGCTTCTTCTGATCGACCTCGACCTCGACGTGGATCGAGTCGGGGAAGTCGCGCGCGACGACGCCGCGGGCGATGTCGTCGGCGCCGTGGATCTCCATCGAGCGTCGGTACACGTCGTAACGCCACGGCGGGAACTCGTCGCCGGGCGCGAGGTCCTTGTACAGCGGGACGGTGACGCTCTCCGACGGCGTGGCGTGTGGGCCCTTACACTCGGCGCCTTTGCGTTCGAGCGTCTCTTTGAGCTCTTGAACCGTCTCGACGAGCACGTCGCGGTCGCCGGACGTGAACTCGAGTTTCGTGACGAAGGTCATGGCTGGGGGTCGTGCGTGAATGGCCTCCCGAGCGGTAAAAACGCATCTACCTGCGGGCTACGCGTGAGACGGGCATCAGATCCGCCCGGTCGGCCGATTCCCCCGGTGGGCCCGATCTGTTCGGGAGTCCGACACGCTCTTTAGGGGTGATCGCTTACCTTCGGCTAATGACGGTCGAAGCGACCAGCTCCGGAGCCATCCTCTTCCGCGATACCCGCGGCGAACGGGAGTACTTACTCCTGAAGAGCCGGCCGGGGGACTGGGAGTTCCCCAAAGGCGGGGTCGAGGGGGACGAGGAGCTCCAGCAGACGGCGATACGAGAAGTCGGTGAGGAGGCCGGGATCGAGGATTTCCGGCTGATAGACGGGTTCCGAGAGGAGTACGACTACGTGTTCGAGGCGAACGGCAAGACCATCCACAAGACGGTCCACCTGTTCATCGCCCGTTCGTTCGAGGCGAGCGCCGAGATCTCGACGGAACACCGCGACCTCCAGTGGCGCGACTACGATCAGGCGATCAACACGATCACCCAGGACGGTCCCCGCGAGATACTGGAGGAGGCCCACGAGTACCTCGACGAGCGGAAAGACGAGGAGGAAGGGAAGTACGTCTGAGACGCGTCCGACCGGACTCACTCCCCCGCGGCGGCTCGTAGCTCCGGGAAGTACCGACCGTGGAAGTCGAAGGGGGTCGCGTGCGGCAGCGTCACCCGCGCCCGCTCGGTGAACGTCTCCCCGTCGATTACGAGCAGCCGCGACCGCTCCTCGTCGACGTCGAGCGCGACGGTGAGGACGACGCCGTCGTCTTCGGCGTCACCGTCGGGGTCGGGGACGAACAGCGGCTCTCCGAAGTAGTCCCCGCCGTCGTCGAACGTTTCGGCGGAACCGGTCGTCGCGTCGATCTTCACGACCCGACGGGCCCACTCCGTGACGGGAGTGTCCATCCCCATCGCGTACACGTACCGGTGGCGCCGGCACCACCGGGCCGGCGACGACGTCGGGAGGGCCGTGCCGCCGTCGAAGAGCGTCTCCCGCGACACCGATCCCTTCCCGCCGCCGTAACGGCCGGCGCCGCCGGAGCCCCCGAGATCGACGGTGAACCGGTCCACCCGGCCGACGATCGCGCCCATCTCGCCGGCCCGGACGTTCTCCAGGTACAGCGAGTCGATCGTCGTCGCGTCCGGGACCGTCTCGAGGTCGAAGACGATCTCGGTTCCGCCGTCCCGCTCGAAGGCGTTCACGTGGTGAAAGCCGAACACCGCGTCGGTCTCCGGCTCGGCGACCACCGACCCGGTGGTCCGGTCGACGACGACGATCCGCGTGCCCCGATCGGGCTCCCAGTCGAACTGCTCGATGAACGCCGACTGCCGCCCCGGCCTGAGGAACCGGAGCGGGTCGAGCCGGAGCGGGAACTCGGTCAGGACGACGTATCGGGGCGTGAGCGCGAAGCTGTGCATGTACGCCGGCTTCTCCGTGGGGACGGTGGCGACGTGCCGGCGGTCCCCGTCGGGCGTCCACGCCGTGACGTGGTACCGGCTGGTCCGACCGAACTCCGTGTCCACCGTGAGGAGCGCGCCGGTCGCCGGGTCGCGCTTGAAGTGCGCACACGACAGCTGCCCGCTCGGGGCGTCGCCCTCGCGGTCGACGTGGCCGGTCGTCGCCAGCGTGTCCGGGTCGAACGAGACGCCCCGCGGCGACTCGGTCAGCGCGACGTACCGGTCGCCGACCCGCTCGGCGACGATGTTCGCGTTGTCGTACGGCGCCGTGAGGAACCCCGCCAGCCGCGAGCGGAGCGTGGTCTCGCCGGTCGCGAACCCGCCCTCGAACTCGCCCGCTCGGGCCGCCTCGTGGGCCGCCGACCGGAGGAAGCGATTCCGGTAGTGGACCGCGCCGCCGTCGGAGCGCCCCGCGCCGTCGTCCGGGTCGAAGGTGAACCGGTACAGCATCGCCAGCCCGTCGAACCAGTGGTCGACGGCGCTCCCGTCTGGGAACGAGAACGCCCCGGGCCCGTTCCGCACGAGGCTCCCGCGGAGCCAGTCCGGGAGGGCACCGGTCACGGGGAGCGAGACCGCGGTCTCCTCGTGGAGGGAGTGAAATCCGGAGTGCGATTCCATACCACGGAGACGGGTCCCCACCGGTTAAGACCTGTCGCGGACGCGGGCCCGACGGCGGACCCGCGGCTCGGCCGCGAGCCGAGCGGTCCGCTTTTGTCCGCCGCCGCCGACCGTTCGAGCAGTGACGCCCGACGCCGAGTTCGGTTACGAGCTGCTCGTCTGCCGGTACGCCGAGCTGGCGTGGCACCCGAGCGAGGGGCCGCGTCCCGCCCTCGTCTCCCGACAGCTCGGCACCCAGCGGCGGCGCTGGGACACGGTCGTGATCGAGGTCGACCCGACGGCGTTCGAACGGCGCCGCGCCCTCGGCGACCGGACCATCGGCTCGGACCAGCTCCACGTCGTCCGCGGCGCGCCCGCCGAGTGGACGTGGTACCGCGACGCGCTGCCCGATCCCGGCTACCCGTGGCGCTACGTGCGCCAGGCGGTCCACCGCGCGGCGGGCCGCGACCTGATTGAGGAGCGCCGCGACGGCAACCGTATCCAGATCCGCCGGAAGCGACCGTACCCCGACTGGGTCGAGCGGATCGTCGCGGTCGAGAACAAGCCGGACTTGGACCGTTCGGCCGCCGACCGGCTGGCGGACCAGCTGGAACACGACGTCGACGCCGGGCTCGCCGACGAGGTGTGGCTGGCGACCGAGACGACCGGCGAGCGCGTCGAACCGGCGCTGCTCCGCGAGATGCCGGTCGAGGCCGGGATCCTCGCCACCGACTTCGCGGACGGGGTCGACGCCGACGCGGCCGACGTGGCGTGGCACCCGAGCGATCTCTCGCCCGCGGACGGCGAGCGCCGCGACCCGGAGACCGAGACGCTGCGGCTGGAGATCGCCGAGCGCGCCTACGGCAAGGGGTGGCGCTCGTTCCACGACACGATGCGTCCCGACTGCCGCCACTTCGAACTCCGGCGCGAGGGCCGGGCGCTCGTTCCCTACTGCGCCGCGAAAGAGCAGGTCCCCACCGCGCGCGAGTGTTCGGGCTCCTGTTCCGAGTTCTCGCCGGAACCCCCGCAGTGGCGGACGAAGGGGTGGCCCATCGAGGGCGGGCCGGGAAAGGGGCTCAAACGGGTGTTGGCTCGGCGGCGGGACCGCGAGCGAGACCGCGTCGAAAGCGTTGAGTGAGCGGCGGTGTCTCCCGTCCGTATGCGGTTCCCCACTCCCCCGCTCTCCGAGTACGCGATCAACACGGCGCTCGTGGTCCTCACGCTGGCCGTCCTCCAGTACACCGGCTGGCTCTCCGACGGTCCCGCCGGCCTCGACCCGGCGTTCCTCGTCGTGGTCGCGGTGACCTTCCCGGCGTTCTCGTACCTGATCGCCGTCGCCGTCGCGAACGTCCGCTCGAACGCGGAGTGAGTCCCCACGGGAGGCGCCCGGACCGGAGACCCCGTCAGCGACCGTCGCGGACCCGCTCGACCGCCTCCCTGTCCGGAAGCGCGGTCATCGCGCCCTCGAAGCGGGTCGACGCCGCGGCGACGGCGTTCGCGAACCCGAGGAGCTCCTCGGGCGCGGTGCCGTCGACCAGTCCCGCGACGACGCCCGCGGTGAAGGCGTCGCCCGCGCCCGTCGTGTCGGCGACGTCGTCGACGCGGTAGCCGCCGTGGTGCCACTCGCCGCGTCCCCAGGGGGAGCCCTCGGCGGCGATCAGGCGCGCCCCGGCGTCGCCCTCCGTCAGGAACACCGCGTCCGGTCCGGCGTCGAGCAACTCGTCGGGCTCCGTCGGGAGCGTGTCGCCGCCGAGGTCCTCCCGGGAGCCCTTGAGAACGTCCGTCATCGAGAGCATCCGACGCATCGTCGGCGCGGGGTCGACCTCCCAGAGCTCCGGCCGGACGTTCGGGTCGAAGAGGACCCGACAGCCCGCAGCCCGTGCGCGCTCGACGAGGTCGAACGTCGCCGAGCGGGCCGGCTCGACGGTCAGCGTCACCCCGCCGACGACCACGACGTCGACCGACTCGAGGACGTCGTCCGGGACGCCGCTCGCATCGAACCGCCTGTCGGCCGTCCCCTGGCGGTAGAACGTGAACTCCCGGTCCGCGTCCCGGCTGTGCGAGACGAACGCCAGCGCGGTCTGAGCGTCCGGCTCGCGGCTCACGAACCGGTCCGGGATCCCCTCGCGGTCGAGCACGCTCGCGAGGTGGTCGCCGAAGGCGTCGGTCGCGAGGGTCGTACAGAACCAGGGCGTCCGACCGAGCCTGGCGAGCCCGACCGCGACGTTGGCCGGCGCGCCGCCCGCCTGTCGAGAGAACGACTCGACCGCCGCCAGCGCCCCGTGTCTGTCCGGAATGAAGTCGATCAGCGCCTCGCCGGCGACGAGCGTCTCACGCGTCATGGCGTGCCCCGGCGGGTCCGTCGTGGTGGCCGTGCCGTTGCGCCGCGGTCGTCGCCGCTCGTTGCCGACGGGACATCTCTCGACTGTGCCGACGCGTGTGCCGATAATAAATTCACGGGACGGCGACGGGTCGTCCTCGACCCCGTCCCGTCACCGAGATCGGTCCGCCCGCGTCGCCCGACGCTTGGCCTCAGCGTGACTCGGCGTACAGCCGGGACTCGTACGGACGCAGGTCGAACGGCTCGCCGGGCGCTTCCGGCACCGACTCGTAGTTTCCGAGGAGGAGGGAGGCCGACGCGGCGACCGGATCGACGTCGGCCGACCGGGGTTCAGAAGAGAGGTTGAGCACGACCACGACCCGCTCGTCGTTCAGGCTCCGCTCGTAGACGTACAGCTGCTCTTCGTCGGGGTAGTGGAGCTCGTAGGAGCCGTACCGGAGCGGTTCCGAGCTCCCTCGCACGTCGATCAGCGTCCGGTAGTACGACAGCACCGACGGCGTCCGCTCGCGCTCGCGAGCGGCGTTGACGGCCTCGTAGTCGTCGTTGACCGGCAGCCACGGATCGCCCTCGGTGAAGCCCGCGTGCCGCCCGTCGGTCCACTGCATCGGCGTCCGGGCGTTGTCACGCGACCGTGCCTCGACGACGTGTCTGACGTCTTCGTACCCGTCGTACGCCCCGTCCGCCAGCAGCTCCCGGACGTTCCGGACGGTGTCGACGTCGGCCACGTCGTCGAGGGTCTCGAAGGTCGTGTTCGTCATCCCGAGCTCCTGTCCCTGATAGACGAACGGCGTTCCGCGCAGCGTCAGGAGGACCGTCGCGAGCGCGGTCGCGGACTCGTAGTGATACGCCTCGTCGTCGCCGAACCGGGAGACGCTGCGCGGCTGGTCGTGGTTCTCGAAGAAGAGGGTCGTCCACCACTCGTCGTCGAGGCCGTGCTGCCACCTGTCGAGGACGGATTTGAGCTCCGACAGCGTCCACTCGCCGACGTCCCAGCGACCGTTCGGACCGAAGTCGACCTGGACGTGTTCGAAGGGGAAGACCAGATCGAGCGGCCCGTCCTCGCCGGTGTACTCGCGGGCGGAATCGAGCGTGAGCTCCGGCATCTCGCCGACGGTGACGATGTCTCTCCCGGCGAACACCGCCTCGCGCATCTCGTCGAGGTACTCGTGGATCCGCGGCCCGTCGACGAAGTGTTCGCTCCCGACGAGGTCTCGACTGGGGTCGCCGTCGGGCAGCCCCTCCGGCTTCGAGATGAGGTTGAGGACGTCGAGCCGGAAGCCGTCGATCCCCTTGTCGAGCCACCAGTTCATCACGTCGTACAGGTCCCGTCGAACGTCCGGATTGCGCCAGTTGAGGTCGGGCTGTGTCGTGTCGAAGAGGCTGAGATACCACGCCTCGCGCTCCTCGTCGTACGTCCACGCGGAGCCGCCGAAGAACGACTTCCAGTTGTTCGGGGGGTCGGCCGGGTCGCCCTCGCGCCACACGTAGTAGTCGCCGTACTCCCCGTCCGGGTCCGCGCGGGACCGCCGGAACCAGTCGTGTTCCGACGAGGTGTGGTTCGCGACCATGTCCATCACCAGCCTGATGTCCCGGTCGTGGAGCCCGGCCAGCAGCGACTCCCAGTCGTCCATCGTCCCGTACTCCGAGTGGATCGAGCGGTAGTCGCTGACGTCGTACCCGTTGTCGTTCTGGGGCGACTCGTACACCGGGCTGAGCCAGACGACGTCGACGCCGAGCTCGTCGACGTAGTCGAGCTTCTCGACGATCCCCGGGATGTCGCCGACGCCGTCGCCGTTCGAGTCGTTGAAACTCCGCGGATAGATCTGATACGCCACCGCCTCCTTCCACCATTCGTGCGCTGTCATTTTTGCGTGGGACCCGGCCGACGCGACACGCCATCGCCCGCGACGTGCCGCCGGTCCAGAGCGTACTGCGTCCACATTGGTCCCGCGTCTGTTAGCACTGTCGGAACGGTCCCGTGTGCCCGCAGTCACTCGGTTCGAGCGGCGGGCGGTGAGCGAGCGACCGCCGCCGACTCGCCGCCGGATGGATCGCGTTTTTACTTCGGGACGCGATAGCCGACCCATGACAGCCACGCCGGTTCGCGTCGGGCTCCTCGTCGACGGGCGCCCGAGCGACCGACAGGAGGCGGCGCGCGAGTGGGCGGACGCCAGGTACGACGTCGAGGCGGTCGACCCGGCTCAGGTCGACCCGTCGACGCCGCACGACGTCCTCTGGTGGCACCGCGAGGAGCCGCCGACGGCGCTCGACGACCGGACCGCGTCGGCGCTCGCCGCGTACGTCCGAGACGGCGGCGGCCTCCTCTTGAGCCTCCGCGCCGTGGGGGCGGTGACGTCGCTCGGCGTCGAGCCGGTCGCTCCCGACGCCGTCGGGACGAGGACCGTCACGGCCCCGACCGGGCCCCTCTGGCGCTCGGTGTACGACGACCACCCCGCGGTCGACGCGTTCGAGGGGCTCCGGACCCCCGTCGCGGACCGCGGGGCGGTCCCGTACGCCCGCTACGAGGAGCAGCTCCCGGCCGAGGGCGAAGTCCTCGCGTCGACCGTCGAGGGCGAACACGACCGCCCGGAACAGACCAGCGTGATCTGGTGGCACCCGGGCGAGGGCGCGGTGCTCGGCGCCAGCGAGCTGGCGTTCGCCTCGGCGGCCGGGGAGCCGTACGGCGCGAACCGGGACCGTCTCGCGGAGGGACTGATCGACTCGCTGGCGAGCGGCCCGGATTCGCGCTTCGACCGCCCCGCCAGCGGCGAGGAGTTCCGGCGCCTCCGAGGGAAACTCGACGACGACCGCCAGCGCCCCCGATACCACGTCACGCCGCCGGCGAACTGGCTCAACGACCCGAACGGGCTGATCGAACGCGACGGCACCTACCACCTGTTCTATCAGTACAACCCGGGCGGGCCGTACCACAACTCGATCCACTGGGGCCACGCCACGAGCGAGGACCTCGTCCACTGGCGAGACGAACCCGTCGCGCTGGCGCCCTCGCCCGACGGCCCGGACCGCGACGGCTGCTGGTCGGGCTGTGCGGTCGAGTTCGACGGCGAGCCGACGATACTGTACACGGGCGGGCGCGACCGGCGGCAGCTCCCCTGCCTGGCGACCGCCGCCGACTCGACGCTCCGGTCGTGGACCAAAGAGCGGTCGAACCCGGTCATCGAGGCGCCGCCGGACGACGTCGACGTGCTGGAGACCGAACACTGGCAGGCCGAGTTCCGGGACCACTGCGTCTGGCACGAGGACGGCCGGTGGCACCAGCTCATCGGCTCCGGCCTCGCCGACGTCGGCGGAACGGTCTTCCGGTACAGCTCCGAGGACCTCCGCGACTGGCGCTACGAGGGCCAGCTCCTGACCGCCGACCGGCCGGACGCCGGGGCCGTCTGGGAGTGCCCCGAGCTGCTCCGCTTCGACGAGTGGGACCTCCTCCACGTCTCGGACTACGAGACCGTCCCGTACTTCATCGGCACCCGGCGCGACGGGGAGTTCGACGTCGCCGCCCGGGGGGTCCTCGACCACGGCGACTTCTACGCGCCGCAGTCGATGGCCGTCGACGACGGCTACCTGACGTGGGGGTGGCTCCCCGAGGCCCGCGACACGGAGGCGCAGTGGGACGCCGGGTGGTCCGGTTCGCTGTCGGTACCGCGCCGGATCGAGGTGGACGACGCGGGGGGTCTCACGCAGCGTCCGGCGCCGCAACTGACCGCGCTCAGGGAGACGACGCAGGTCGACGGGGCGTCGGTCTCGCTCGACGACGAACGGTGGACCCCTCCCGCCGGCGGCCGGGCGCTCGAACTGTCGGCGACGATCGCGCTCGACGACGCCGACGCCGTGACGCTCTCCGTCTTCGAGTCGCCGGACCGGCGAGAGCGCACCGAGATCCGGTACAGCTCGACGAACGAACTGGTCGTCGACCGCTCGGCCGCGAGCGACGACCCCCGCGTTCGGAGCGACGACCAGCGGATGACCGTGACGCCGTACGACGGACCGCTCGCGCTCCGGGCGTTCCTCGACGGCTCCACGGTGGAGCTATTCGCCAACGAGCGGCACTGCCTGACGAGCCGCGTGTACCCGACGCGGGCGGACAGCACGGGGATCTCGTTCGCGGCGTCGGGCGGCCGCGCCGACGTCGAGGACGTGACCGTCTGGGAACTCGGAGACGCGTATCCGGACTCGGCGACCCCGCGGACCGACTGACCCGGCGGACACCGAGGCGACGCCGGGAGTCGTCGCCCGCCCGACTCGGGACTCGTTTCACCGCGAGCGACGGCTGTGCCGTTTTCCGGAGCGTCGGCCGGAGGAAAGCGACGTCACCGGGCCCTAGGGTGAAAGCGGCGTCACCGAGCCCCGTCGACGCCGCCCTCACGGGTGCGCTTCCCCGACGGTCAGCGAGCACGCCCTCGAAGCGCGCCTGCCGCGATGTACATGAATATTAACTCAACTACGAATTAACTTTGCGAAGATATAAGTTCCTTCGTCGCCTACGTGTAATCGAGATGAGCATGAACACCGTCCTTCTGGCTATCGGATCGGAAGACGAGAGCCGACTCGAAGAGCTCGCAGAGACCGCCGCGTCCGTCGTCGACCCGAACGGTCGCATCGTCCTCCTCCACGTGTTCGACCGCCAGCGGTACGACACGATCGAGACGCAGCTGAACATCGACCCCGACTCGGAGGTCACGCCCGACGACGTCTCTCAGCGGTCGCGGATCGTCACCGACGTCGCCGAGCGCCTCGAACGCGCGGGCGTCGACTACGAGATCCGCGGCGCGCTCGGCGAGACCGCCGACAGCATCCTCGGGGAGGCCGAGACCCTCGACGCGGACCTCGTCGTCGTCGGCGGGCGAACCCGCTCGGCGGCCGGCAAGGCCCTGTTCGGCTCGACCTCTCAGCGCGTGCTGCTCGAGGCCGACTGCCCGGTGACGTTCGTCAAAGAGCGGTCCGAGGAGCGGACGGAAGCGGCCGTCCCCGCGTAAATCGTCGTCTTTCTTCTGCCGCGCCGGCTCACCCGGAACCCAGCCGCCGGCCCCTCCGCGGTTCCACGCGCCGCAGACGCCGCGAAACCCCCTCGCGAGCTACGGCAACGGTTCGTCGTACTCCGACTCTGACGGCGCGTCGCCGTAGCCGTCGCGGACGCCGCCCTCGAGGACCCTCCCGTCGAAGTCGTCGTCCGGCAGTTCGGACTCGTCGACCGGCGGGAGCGCCTCGTCCGGCGTGGGGATCCGCCACGCGTCGAGCGCTCCGAGCAGCCGGGTCTCGTCGCCGTCGACCCCGAGCCGGAGCGTCGGCGCGAGCGTGCCGCCGAACCGCGCGCGCTGTTCGGCCTCGGAGAACTCGGCTACCGCGTCGAGCGAGTCGCCCGCGAAGTCGTGGTAGTTGAGGAAGCTCTGGAGTAACACCTCCCCGTCGTGAGCGAACGCCATCCACGAGTACGCTTGGAACCGCGCTTCCGGCGGGTTCGTCGCGACTAGCCCGCTCCCGTTCAGGGGCCGGTAGGGCCCGTCGAACCGGTCCGCGGCGAACCCGTACAGGCCGTCGGGGCCGCTCACGCCGGGCGCGAACGTGTGGACGTGGCTGCAGACGAACAGGTAGTACCGGCCGTCGGCGACGACGACGTGCGGGCGTTCGAGCTCTTGGTTCACCTCGACGGCCTCGACGAGCGGCGGCCGGAGCTCCCACGAGAGCGGGTCGCCGGACGCGGAGCGAGCGACGCCGACGCAGCCGTTGAACTCCCGTCGACGCGAGGTCTCGGCGCCGTCGCCCTCGCGCTCGGGCGCCGGGGCGTTGCCCTCGAAGAGGAGGTGGGTCTCGCCGGTCGCGGGGTCCTCGAAGAACCACGGGTCGCGGAAGGTGTAGGTCATCCCGCGCGACTGCGCCTCCGTCTCGTACCACTCCCCGTCGGGTTCGAGGAGCGTCTCGTGGGTCCACGGCCCGGCGAGTTCGACGCCGGAATCGTCCGCGGTCACGGTTCCGCCGTGTGCGACCGCGACCCGCTGGGTGTAGGTCAGTTCGTCGGCCTCGTCGCGGCCGGCCGCGGTGTAGTAGAGGTAACAGTCCCCGTCGTCGTACAGCGCGGAGCCGGCCCACTGCCGCTGTCCGAGCGCGTCGCCGCCGAAGACCGGACCGGCGTCGCGCCACTCGCTCCCGTTACGCGAGTAGAAACAGCGGATCTCGGCCACGTCGTGGCGCGTCCCGGGGAGGAGGTCCGCCGGCGCGGTCAGCGAGAACGCCAGCCGCCAGCCGTTCACCTCGGCGATCTCCCCGTGGCGGTCGCGCAGCAGCCACGTGTCCCAGACGTGGAGGTCCGGGAAGGGGTCGACCGTCGGCGGCCCCGCGACCGGCGCGACGTTCCCGCGGCGACGCTCGACCGACGCCGCCTGCTCTCGCGTCCACCGCGACCGGGGTGGACGGTCGTCTCGGCCGGGCGAGTCGTTCATGAACGTTGTCGACGACGGACCGAATAAAGCCTTTTCAGTCGGAACGGCCCCGTTTAGCCGGATCGCGTTCACACCGGGGGGACCCGGCGGATGACAGGTGACCGCAAAATAAAATGTTTTATCACTTCCGTGGTAGTCGAAAGCATGGCTAACCGACTCGGCAGACGCGTGGCCTCGACGCGCGGGCGCGGCGCCGGCAGACCGGACGGTCCGCGCCGGGTGACGACGGTCCGCGTCGGGCGCGCCGCCCTCCTGAAGCGACGTGTGACGGGTGGTGACGGTGGAGCGTGACGAGCTCACCGGAGTCTTAGAGGACGCCGGGCTCTCGCCGTACCAGGCGGACGCGTACGTGACGGTCCTCGAACTGGGTTCGGCACCGGTGACCCGCATCGCGGACGCCAGCGGGGTTCCCGATCCGCGGATCTACGACGTGTTGCGGGACCTAGAGAGCAACGGGTACATCGAGATGTACGACCAGGAGTCGCTGTACGCCCGCGCGAACAGCCTCGACGAGATCACCGACGACCTCCAGTCGCGGGCGAACCGGTTCACCACCGCGACCGAGGAGATCGAACGCCGCTGGAACGAGCCGTCGGTCGAGCGGTCGACGGTGAGCATCGTCACCCGCTTCGAGACGGTGATCAAGAACGCCGACGAGTTCATCCGCGAGGCGGAATCGCAGGTGAACGTCTCGCTCGGCGTCGAGCACTTCGAACGGCTCCGACCGGCCCTCCGCGAGGCGACCGGACGCGGAATTCGGGTCAACCTCTCGATCCACACGCCGGACGCCGGCCGGGAGGCCCTCCCCGACGCAGAGGAACTCAGCGAGGTCTGCTCCGAGGCGCGGCACCGCCGGCTCCCCTCGCCGTTCGCGGTGATCGTCGACCGGACGAAGACGTGTTTCGCGCCGCACGCAGGCTCGATGAACGAGTACGGCGTGCTCGTCGACGACCGCACGCACACCTACGTGTTCCACTGGTACTTCCTGACCACGCAGTGGGACATGTGGGAGCCGATCTACTCGTCGCTCAGCGACGAACCGCCCATAGAGTACGTCGACATCCGGTACTGCGTCCGGGACGTCGCCCCGCTGCTCCGAGACGGCGCGACGGTGAAGGTCCGCATCGAGGGAGCGGACACGGAGACCGGCGCGGACCGAGTGGTCGAGGGGCGGCTCTCGGGGGTCACCACGACGGGATTCGAAGACGCGGCCGACGCCCAGGCGATCGCCAGCTTCGGCGGTCAGGTCGCGCTCGTCGTCGAGACAGACGACGGACCGGTGGAGGTCGGCGGCTGGGGCGCGATGGTCGAGGCCGTCGAGGCCCATCGGATCTCCGTCCTCAGCGTGGAATCGGGGACTGCCGACTGAGGCTCACGGAACCCGGTGTCGGAACGACGGCCCGCGGTCGCGCCCCCGAAACGTCGTCCGCGAGAAAACGCGACCGCCCGCTCAGTCTGCCTGAGCGCTTTCGCCGTCGGCCTCGACGCCGGCGCCGGCCACGATCCCGTGCGAGATCGCGTCGCCGGTGGCGTCGTCGAACAGGTGGAGGTGCGAGCGGTCTAAGACGATCTCGACGTCCTCCTCCTCGGCGATGTCGCTCGAGGGATCGATGCTCATCAACAGCCCCTGCCGTTCCTCGAAGTCCGCCTGCTCGCTGGACGTGTCGAGGATCGGCTTCAGGTAGACGAAGATCTCGTCGCCCATCGGTTCGAGCACGTCCGTCGTGACCGAGAACGTCCGGCTCGGGTCCTTGGCCTCGGCGCTGTTGCTCTCGAGGTAGATGTCCTCCGGCCGGATGCCGAACTCCACCGCGTCGCCGTTTCCGACGCCGTCTATCGCCGAGGTGTCGAAGGAGATGGAGTAGCCGTTCGCGTCGAGGGTGCCGTCGCCGACGGTGGCGTCGGCGAAGTTCATCGAGGGCGACCCGATGAAGCCGGCGACGAACCGGTTGGCCGGCTCGTTGTAACAGGTCAGCGGCGGCGCGATCTGCTGGAGCTGGCCCTTGTCGAGCACGGCGATCCGGTCCGACATGGTCATCGCCTCGGCCTGGTTGTGCGTGACGTAGATGATCGTCGTGTCCAACTGCTTGTGGAGCCGCTGGAGCTCCGTTCGCATGTTGACGCGCAGCTTGGCGTCGAGGTTCGCCAGCGGCTCGTCCATCAGGAACACGTCCGGGTCGCGGACGATCGCTCGCGCGATCGCGACGCGCTGCCGCTGCCCGCCGGACATCTCGCTCGGCATCCGGTCGAGCATCCCCTTCATGCGGACCACACGGGCGGCCTCGTCGACGCGCTCGTCCATCTCGTCTTGCGGGAAGTCGCGGAGCCGCAGGCCGAAGGAGATGTTGTCGTACACGTCCATGTGCGGGAACAGCGCGATGTTCTGGAACACCATCGCGATCCCGCGGTCCTTCGGCGGGAGGTTCGTCACCTCCTTGTCGCCGATCAGGATCTCGCCCGACGTCGGCTTGGTGAGGCCGGCGATCGTCTCGAGCGTCGTGGACTTCCCACACCCGGACGGACCGACGAGGCAGATGAACTCGCCGTCTTTCAGGTCGAGGTTCATGTTGTCAACCGCCGTTACGTCGTCGTACTGCTTCGTTACGTCAGTGAGTTGTACTCGTGCCATGTGTGGTCACTCCTTGAGTGCTCCTTGGGTGAGCCCGCTGATGATCTTGTCCTGTGCGACGACGACGAGGATCGCCACCGGAACGATGGCGATCAGGCTCGCCGCCGCCTGAAGGTCGTACCGAACGGTGTACTGCGTCTGGAACGCGATGACGCCGTCGACGACCGGCGCCCACTCCGCCGCGCTGTTGCCGGTCATCAGGAACGAGAAGAAGAACTCGGTGTACACCGTGATGAAGGTGAGAATCCCGGCGGTCGCGACGCCGGGCGCCGAGAGCGGCATGATCACGCGGAACAGCGCGCCGAGACGGGTCGTCCCCTCGACTCTGGCGGCGTCTTCGAGGCCGTCGGGGATCTGGCCGTAGAACGTCGTCAGTATGAAGATCGCCAGCGGCATCGTGAACGCGCTGAGCGGCGTGACGACCGCGGCGGGCGTCCCGTAGATCTCCACCGGGAGGGTGAAGAGCCCGAGCATCGGCACCTGTTGGTTGAACGCGCGGAACAGCGGGATGAACAGCGTCGCCGGCGGGAAGAAGCTGAGCACCAAAAGCGAGAATAAAAGCGGCGTCTTCCCGCGGAACTCCAGGCGCCCGAACGCGTAGCCGGCGAGGCTCCCGACGAGGAGCACGAACACCGTCACGGTGAACGCGTAAAACAGGCTGTTGAACATGAACCGCGCGAACGGCACCTGCTGGAACACCTGAATGAACACCGACAGGTCGAACGTCGCCGGGACGAGCGGGATGTCGGTCTGGCCGGGCGGCGCCATCGAGACGTTGAACAGCCAGTACAGCGGGAACAGCGAGGTCGTCAACAGCACCCCGCCGAGGAACACCAACATGACGGCGTACGCCTTCTCGGGGTTTTTGATCCAGTCGTCGGCCCACCGAGCGATGCGGGACTTGTTCTCCTCGTCGCCGGTCTCCTCGCCGGAGCCGTCGAACGTTTCGGCGTCGTCGTGGTTGCGTGCGTCGATGCTCATGTTAGGCTAACCCCAGGCTCTGGTTGCTCCGTCGGATGAATCCGAGGTACACCATGATGAACAGTCCGACCACGATGGCGATCAGGACGCTCACGGCGGCCGCGGAGCCGTACAGCGACGCGGACCCGAACATGAACTGCGTCACGAGACAGGTCATCGACGGGACGGTCGAACAGCCGACCGTGGTCGACTCGATGATGCCGTACACCCGGAGCGCGCCCATCGTCCGGAACAGCATCGCGACCATCAACACCGGGAACACCAGCGGGAACGTGATGTAGCGGAAGCGCTGCCACCGCGAGGCGCCCATCACGTCCGCCACCTCGTACAAGTCCTGATTGACGCTCTCTAACCCCGCCAAGATCAGCAGGGCCATGAACGCCGAGGTCTTCCAGATGTCCGCCACCGTCACGATGACGAAGCTGTCGAACGTCGTGTTGAGCGGGAGACTGGAGAAGAGGCCGAGCTGCTGGAGCGGCTCGGTCAAGAGCCCGTACCCGGGCCGGAACAGGAGGAAGAAGATCATCCCCTGGATGACGATCGGGATCGCCCACGGCAGGATGATGAGGAGCCGAACGAGCCGGCGGCCCCTGTACTCGGCTTTCATCAGCATGGCGTAGAGGAACCCGAGCAGCGTCTCGCCGGTGACGCTCAACACGGCGAACAGGATCGTCATGAAAAGCGCCTGTTCTAAGATCGGCGTTTGGAACGAGGGGTCGACGAACGCCGCCGGCGCGAGCGCGTTGGTGTTCGTGAGCAGCTGGACGTAGTTCGTCAGCCCGGTGAACTCGCCGAGCTGCCCGCCGGTGATCACGTCGGCGAAAAACGACATCCTGATCGCCGACGCCAGCGGCCAGAACGCGAACAGCAACAGCACGGTGAACGCCGGCACCAACAGCATGTACGCGTACGCCTGCTCGCTCAGGTTCTCCGTCCGCGTCGCGAGCCCCGCCAGGACGCCGTCGGGACTGCTCGCCGTCTCCGTTCTGCCCTGTTCAACTGCCACGGCGCTCGACACCCCCCGTGACTGCCCGCCGTTGTGGTACGAGCATCGCCCGCCTGTTTTTCGTGCGAATATTTATCATTATTGTCTGTTTGAGACCCTCGTTCGATTTCCGTCCCCCTGAAACGCCGCCGGACGGGGAGCCGCTCACCCGGGCGCCTTCACCCCGACTGCTCTTCGATGGCGGCGATCTGCTCTTGCATCGCGCTCGCCGCTTCCTCCGGCGACTTCTCCTTCCGGAGCGCCGCGTTGACCTCGTTGGCCACGATGCTCCGCTGGTTCGGCCACACCGAGGTCGTCGGCCGCGGCATCAGGTTCTGCGCCGAGTACTGGAGCGCCTCGAAGTACGGACCGACCGCCTCGCTCTCTTGGACGTAGCTGAACAGCTCGGGCTTCGGCGGCATGTAGCTCGCCTCGTCGAACTGTAGCTGGAGGACCGGGTCCTCCCACCACGCCTTGATCACTTCCTTCGCGGACGCCATGTTGTCCGTGTGCGGGTTCATGGACATGATCCACCCGCCCTGCGCGTGTGCGGACCCGTTGGGGCCCTGCGGCAGCGGCATCACGCCGAGTTCCATGTCCGTGCCCTCGAAGGAGCTCACAGCGCCGCCGATGGAGTAGGTCCAGTTCCGCTGCGTGACGGCGCTGCCGGCCTCGAAGGTGCTCTTCGTGTCGGGCTCGATCCAGCCGGCCACTTCTTGGGGCGAGACGCCCTCGATGTCCATCGGCGAGAGCCCCTCGCCGTGGATGATGTCCACCGCGGCCTCGATCCCGTCGATCGACTCCTCCGTGTCGAGGGTGACGGGACGGTCGCCGACCGGCCCGAAGAGGTTGTCCTCGCCGCCGAAGAAGGCGCCCCCCATGCTGGTGAGGAACTCGTTGAACGTACAGCAGGCGAGCCCGACGTAGTTGTTCCCCTGCCAGAGGTGGCCGTACTGGACGTCCGACCCGCTCTGGGCCTCGGCGACGATCTGGGTGAACTCGGCCCACGTCGGCGGGTCGGTCCGCCACGACTCGAAGTCCGAGTCGCCGTACCCGGCGTCCCGGAGCAGGTCTTTCCGGTAGGTGATGACCGGGTAGTCCGGGAACACCGGCACCGAGTACAGGTCGCCGGTCTCGGGGTGGGTCCCCGTGTCGATCATCGACTGGACGCCCTCCTCTCTGACGCGGGCGATGAACTCGTCGTCCATCTCCTCTTCGAGGTTGACCAGGTCGTCGCGGACGATGAACGGGATCGTCCACCCGTTGTCGGTTAAGACCAGGTCCGGGTCCGCCTCCTCAGCGTTGATCGCGGTCCGCAGCTGCTGTTGCTTGCTTCCGGAGTCCTGCGGCGGCACGACCATCTCGATGTCGATTGAGTCGGGAACGCCGGCGTCGTGGAGCGCCTCTTCCATCCCGATGTCGACGAACGCCGACCCCGAGAAGACCGTGACCGTCCCGCCTATCTCGTCGCCCGATCCGCCGTCGCCGCTGTCCCCCCCGCCGGAACAGCCCGCGAGACCAGCGGCCCCCACCGCTCCGGTCGCCGCGAGGTACTGTCGCCGCGAGACCCCCTCTGGTGTGCTATCGTCTGGCATCGCTGGGACATAAGGAACAATCATTAATATAACTATGGTCTTTACAACAGGAGGTGTTAATAACCTCACACCGACAGATGCGTCTTTTAGAGCGACCGAGAGCGAGTATCCGGCCCACTCGTCGATGAACGCTGCCCGCGCCGAGAGGGTAACCTTGATGATGCGCTGGAGGCATTCGTCGTGTATGAGTCTCTCTCCCGAGATCGGGCTCCGGCGCCCGGAGTACACCGGTTCGAACCGGTGTTGGCCGTGTACGGTGGTCAACGTGGTGCTGGTCGCGGCCGGCGCCGCGGCGGTGGCGCTAGCCGGCTGGCCCGGCGTCGGCGCCGGCCTCGGGCTCGCCGGCCTCGCGCTCGTCTGGCTCCGCGGGTACGTCGTGCCGGGGACGCCTCGGTTCGCGCCGCGGCTCGTGGCGCCGATCCCGGGAAGCGACGCGCTCTTCCACGGGACGGACGGCGGCGGGGCGGCCACGCCCGACGGCGGGACCGGCTCGCTCGACCCGGCCGAGATCGGCGGCGAGGAGCTGCTCGACCGGCTCGTCGAGAGCGGCGTCCTCGAGGTCGACGGCGACGCCATCGTGCCCACCGCGGCGTACGACGAGCGGTGGCAGGCGGAGATCGACCGCCTCCGGGACCGCGACACCGAGGAGTTGGCCGAGATCGCCCGCGAACTCTCTCCGGCGACCACGTCACAGGTGCGACGAGACGGCGACGACGAGTGGGTCGCGCTCGCCGCGGACGACGCGACAGTCATGCAGGAGACGTGGCTCAGGCGACCCGTCGCGATCGCCGAGATCGCCGGCTACCGCGCCGCAGAGCCGTTCCTCGACGACGAGGCGGTCCGGCTCGCGGCCGCGCGGACGAACCGGATGTTCCTCGACGCCTGCCCGGACTGCGGGACCGAGTTGGAGCGCGGGACCGACATGTCCTGTTGCGGCGGTCACACCGGTCCCGGCGACGAGCCGCCCGAGACGCTGGAGTGTCCGGCCTGCGAGGGCCGACTGTTCACCTTCGGCCCCGCGTAGTCGCCTCGTCGCCGCCGCGGTCCGCGGGACGCGCCCGCCGTCGCCACTACCTATTTTACCCGGAGCGAAAGTAGCGCAGCCATGGGACGCGACAGCGATCCGGACCGTCGGTGGTGGAAGGAGGCGGTGGTGTACCAGATCTATCCTCGCAGCTTCAACGACAGCGACGGCGACGGCGTCGGTGACATCCGCGGGATCGTCGACCGGGTGGACTACCTCGACGACCTCGGCGTCGACGTGGTGTGGCTCTGTCCCGTCTACGACTCGCCGAACGCCGACAACGGCTACGACATCCGCGACTACCGCGCGATCACGGACCAGTTCGGCACCCTCGACGACTGGAACGCGCTCCGTGACGCCCTCCACGACCGCGGCATCAGGCTTATCATGGACCTCGTGGTCAACCACACTTCCGACGAACACGACTGGTTCCGGCGGTCTCGACGAGAGGAGGGGGAGTACGCGGACTACTACTGGTGGCGCGAGGGCCGCGAAGCCGACGCCGTCGACTGGGAGTCGGACCGGGGGCCGGACGGCGAGGCGCCGCCCACCGCCTGGCAGTCGTTCTTCGGCGGGCCGGCCTGGAGCTACGACGAGCGGCGGGGCGAGTGGTACCTCCACCTGTTCGACCCCAAACAGCCGGACCTGAACTGGGAGAACCCGCGGGTCCGCGAGGAGGTGTTCGACCTCATGGACTGGTGGCTCGACCGGGGGATCGACGGGTTCCGGATGGACGTGATCAACCTCGTGTCGAAGCCCGACGGGCTCCCGAGCGACCCGGACGCCCCCCTCGGCGGCACGATGAACGCGGCGAACGGCCCGCGCGTCCACGAGTACCTCTCGGAGATGAACGACCGGGTCCTCGACCGCGACCTCCTCACGGTCGGCGAGATGGTCGGCCCGGAGCTACCGATGGAACACGCTCGGCGATACCTCGACCCCGACGGGGACGGGCTCTCGATGCTGTTCCACTTCGAGCACATGCTACTGGACCGCGGCGAGGACGTCTGGGAGCGAGAAGAGTGGGACCTCTCGGAGCTCAAGGCGGTGTTCAACCGCTGGGACGAGGGGCTGGAGACGGGCGGGTGGAACGCGCTGTACCTCAACAACCACGACCAGCCGCGAATGGTCTCGCGGTTCGGCGACGACGGGCGCTACCGGCGCGAGTCGGCGACGCTGCTCGCGACGCTCCTCCACACGCTCCGCGGGACGCCGTACGTCTACCAGGGCGAGGAGCTGGGGATGACGAACTACCCGTTCGACTCGCTCGAAGAGCTCCGCGACGTCGACACGCTCAATCCACTCCGAACCGCCATCGAGGCGGGAGAGGTGGCGTCGTTCGAGGCCGTCAAGGAGGGGGTCCGTGCGAACAGCCGCGACAACGCCCGGACGCCGATGCAGTGGTCCGCGGGAGAGCACGCCGGGTTCACCGACGGGGAGCCGTGGATCGGCGTCAACCCGAACCACGACG
This sequence comes from Halorubrum ejinorense, assembly GCF_055389685.1. Classification (NCBI taxonomy): domain Archaea; kingdom Methanobacteriati; phylum Methanobacteriota; class Halobacteria; order Halobacteriales; family Haloferacaceae; genus Halorubrum; species Halorubrum ejinorense. The sequence goes on along the minus strand of NZ_AP043777.1, from coordinate 2,392,586 downwards.
CGATCAACGTCGAGCGCGAGCGCGCGACCGACGGCTCGGTGTTACGGTACTACCGCGACCTCGTCGCGCTGCGCGAGGAACACGACGTCGTCGTCTACGGCGACTACGAGCCGCTGTTCCCGGACGACGACGAGGTGTGGGCGTACACCAGAACGCTCGACGGGGACGACGGCACCGAGCGGCTCGTCGTCGCGCTGAATTTCACCGGCGAGGAGACCGAGGTCCGGCTCCCGAGCGACGTCGCGACCGAGGGCGGCTCGTACCTCCTCGGGAACTACGACGTCGACGAGGCGGCCGCGACGCGAGCGCTCGCGGCCGGCGACCTCCGCCTGCGCCCGTGGGAGGCCCGCGTGTACCGCGTCGTCGAGTGAGCAAGTCGCTTCACCGACCCCGCGACCGCCTACGCTAAGGCGGCCGCCAGCTTCTCGATCGGGTGGTCCGGCTCCGGAACCTCGCCGGGGCCCTCCTCCAACTGCGTCCGGCAGGAGGTGCCGGGCGCGACGATGGCGTCGCCGTCGCTCGCGTCGACCTGCTCGAATAAGTTCTCGCCGATCGCCTTGCTCATCGCGTAGTGTTCCGCTTCGTAGCCGAAGGAGCCCGCCATCCCGCAACACGAGGAGTCGAGCGGGTCGACCCCGTAGCCGGCGCGACGGAGCACGCCGACCGCGTGGTGGTCCTTCTTCGTCGCCTTCTGGTGGCAGTGACCGTGGTACGTGAGCCGCTCGCCGGGCGCGTCGAGCGCGAGGTCGTCGTCGAGCCGGTGGGCGTCGACGTACTCCATGACGCCGTAGGTGTGCTCGGAGACGGCCGCCACGTCGGCGTCCGGCACGTCGCTGGCGTCGCCGTCGAGCAGGTCGTGGTAATCGGACTGGAGCATGACGGCGTCGGAGGGCTCGACGACGACGACCTCCCAGCCGTCGCGGACGTCGGGCGCGAGCGTCTCCACCGCGTCTCTCGCGGTCGCTCGCGACACGTCGAGGAGTCCCTTCGAGTGGGGCGGACGCCCGCTCCCGTCGACGTCCGGAATCCGCACGTGGCAGTTCGCGGCCTCCAGCACGCGCACCGCGGCCTTCCCCGCGCCGGGGTTCGTGTAGGTGGTGTACACGTCGGGGAAGAGCAGCACGTCGCGGTCGGCCGCCTCGCGGGAGACCTGGGCGCCGCCGCGGGCCGCGAACCAGTCGGTGAGCGACTCGGACCGGAACGTCGGGAGGTCGCGCTCGCGGGCGACGCCGAGGAGCTTCTCAGCGACGAGCCCGCTCCCCGGGATCTTGTTCGGCAGGTTCGAGAGCGGGGCGAACTTCGAGCCGAGCGGCGCGAGCGACTCGAAGCGGCCGAGGAGCCGCGTGCGGAGGTCGGCGCCGTGTTCCTCGTGGTGGGCGTGTTCCACCTCCGCCTTCAGCTTCGCCATGTCGACGCCGCTCGGGCAGTCGACCTTACACCCCTTACAGCCGACACAGAGGTCCATCACCTCGGTGACGAACTCGTCGTCGGTCGGGTCGTCGGGGAGTTCGCCGGAGATGGCGCCCCGGAGCATGTTCGCCCGCCCGCGGGTCGACTGGATCTCCTCGTCGGCGGCGCGGTAGGTCGGGCACATCACGCCGCCGGTGGTGTCCTGGGGCCCGCGACAGCCGCCGCAGCCGTGACAGAGCTCGACCATCCCCTGCATCCCGTTGTCGACCGCCCACTCCATCGCGGGGTCGAAGCCGGCGTCGTACTCGTAGTCGCTGTCGAACCGGAGGTTCTCGCGCATGTCCACCTCGCCACAGACGTTGCCGGGGTTGAGCAGCCAGTCGGGGTCGAACGCGGTCTTCAGCTCGCGGAACGACTCCCAGAGGTCGTCGCCGTACAGCTTCCGGTTCCACTGGGTCCGCGCGCGGCCGTCGCCGTGCTCGCCCGAAACGGAGCCGCCGAGCCGGACCACGGCGTCGGTGACGCGGTCGGCGATGTCGAGCATCGCCTCCACGTCGTCGACCTCCTTCGTGTTGATCAGCGGGCGGACGTGGAGCACGCCGGGTCCGGCGTGGGCGTAGAAGGTGGCGAACGTGTCGTTGTCCTCGAGGATCTGCTGGAACTCGCGGGTGTACTCGGGGAGGTGTTCCGGCGGGATGGCGCAGTCCTCGATGAAGGAGATGTGCTTCTCGTCGGTGGTGCGGGAGAGGAGGATCGGGAGCCCCGCCTTGCGCATCTTCCAGAAGCGGTCGCGCTTCGCGGGATCGTGCGCCTCCATCGCGTGGGCGGCCCGGCGGGGGTGACTCGTCGTCTCGGCGGCGCCGGCCCGCGGTTCGGTCGCGGTGTCGACGGCCGGGCCGTCCGCGCCCTCCTCGCCGCCGACGCGGTCCGCGATCAGGTCCGCGACCTTCTGTTCGCCCGCCGCGTCGTCGTCCGCGTAGAACTCGACGAGCAGCACGGAGTCCGTCCCGTCCGGGAGCATCCCGACGACGTCCGCGAACTCCGGCGTGTCGGCGGCGAGCCCCAAGAGGACGTCGTCCATCACCTCGACGGCGGCGGGGTCGTGTTCGAGACACGCCGCCACGTCCTCCATCGCGTCGAGGAGGTCGTCGTAGGTGAGCAGCGCGACCGCCTTCGTCTCGGGGATCTCGACGAGCGAGACGGTCGCCTCGGTGACCGTCGCGAGCGTCCCCTCGCTGCCGGCCATGAGGCGGCCGAGGTTGACGACCCCTTCCTCGCCGTACTCGCCGCGGTACTCGGCGAGCAACCGGTCGAGGTTGTAGCCGGAGACGTTCCGCTTCAGCTCCGGGAAGCGCTCGTCGATCGCGCCGGCCTCCTCGTCGAGGATCCGGACGATCTCCGCGTGAATTCGGGGGAGGAGCTCGTCGGCGTCGGGGTCGGCCGACTCGCGGAGCTCCTCGACGGAGACATCGCCGAACGCGGCGATCGTGCCGTCAGCGAGGACGACCTCCAGCTCCTCGACGTAGTGGTCCGTCTTGCCGTACTTCAGCGAATGGGCGCCGGTGGAGTTGTTGCCGATCGCGCCGCCGACCGCGGACTTGTCGCGCCACGCCGGGTCGGGCGCGAACTTCAGGCCGTCGGGCTCGACCGCGGCGTTGAGGTCCCCGACGTACGCGCCCGCCTGAACGCGGGCGGTCTCCGCGTCCGGGTCGGTCTCGATCACCGAGTCCATCTCGCCGGTCAGATCGAGGACGACCGCCTCGTTGACGGTCTGGCCGGCGAGCGAGGTCCCGCCGCCCCGCGGGAGGACGGGGATCCCCTCCGCGAAGCAGTACTCGTGGACGGCCGCGACGTCCGCCGTCGACTCCGGGATCACGACGCCGATGGGCGTCACCTCGTACGCCGAGGCGTCGGTCGCGTACAGCCGCTTCGAGTAGTCGTCGAACCGCACGTCGCCCGCGACGCGCCGGTCGAGCTCCTCGACGAGGTCGGGTCGCTCCACCGCCCCGCCAGTGTAGTCGAAGTCCCCGCCGTCAGCCGGGTCCGGGTCCGGGGTGTGTGTCGCCATGCGAAACTCTCACGGTCGAACGGTCAAAAAGGCACCTCCGTCCGCCGAGGGCGTGAGAACGGACCTCGGAAGGAGCTGAGAACCGCCGTAACACCCAACACACCGGCCGTCGAACGGTCGACCATGTCATTCATCGACACGTCGACGTTCACCGGTCGGCTCGACGACCTCGGCGTCGCGCTCTCCGAGGGGCCCGCGCGGGAGTGCGCGGCGATGGTCGACGCCGCCGCGGGCGACCCGGCGGTCGGAGTGCCGCTCGGCCGTTCGGGGCCCGACGCGCTCGCCGACGGCCCGGCGTCGCTTCCGGACCGAATCGACACCGACCCGACCACCGCCGACCTGCGCGCCGCGCACACCGGCGTCACCGCGTCGCCGCTCGGCGTCGCCGCGTACGGCAGCGTCGCGCTGGAGTCGGACGCCGCAGGGACGGAGCCCGTGAGCCTCTTCGTCGACCGGCACGTCGTCGTCCTCCGGGAGGCCGACCTCGTGCCCGACATGCCCGACGCCTTCGACTGGCTCGGCCCGCGGACGCGCGACGAGTCGGTCGACGTGGTGTTCGCGACCGGCCCGAGCGCCACCGCGGACATGGGCGGCCTCGTCCACGGCGCGCACGGGCCGAAGGAGGTCCACGTCGTCCTGTTACGAGACGACGACGTGAACGGCTCCGAGGGCGGCGCACGGAGTCCCGACGCCGACGCGGGGGGAAGTCATGAGTAGCGACGCGAACGCCGCCGCCGACGCCGAGGCGGCGACCGAGCCCGAGCGGGAGGCGAAGGCCGACCGGATCCGCGAACTGCTGGCGACGGAGGGTGACGCGGTCGCGGCGAACACCCGCGGCTTCAACGCCGGCCGCTACGAGTCGACCGGCCGCCTCGACGACTACGAGGCCCTGAAAGACGAGGCGCGGGCGATAAAGGAGGACGCGATCGAGCGACTCCCCGACCTCATCGAGGAGGTCCGCGAGACGGTGGAAGCGAACGGGGGCACCGTCTACCTCGCCGACGACGCCGCCGACGCGAACCGGTACGTCCGCGAGGTCGCGGCCGAGCGAGACGCGGCGCGCGCGGTGAAGTCGAAGTCGATGACCTCCGAGGAGATCGAGGTCAACGAGGCGCTCGAAGCCGACGGCGTCGAGGTCGTCGAGACCGACCTCGGCGAGTGGGTGCTCCAGCTGGCCGACGAGGAGCCCTCGCATATCGTTGCCCCCGCGATCCACAAGTCCCGAGAGGGGATCGCGGAGCTGTTCGCCGAGCGGTTCGACCCGGACGAGCCGCCCGAGACGGCCGAGGAGCTCACGATGTTCGCCCGCGAGCGACTCGGAGAGCTGATCGAGGACGCCGACCTCGGGCTGACCGGCGCGAACTTCATCGCGGCCGACTCGGGCACCATGCTCTTAGTCACCAGCGAGGGGAACGCCCGGAAGACGGTGACCGCGACGGACACTCACGTCGCCGTCGCGGGCGTCGAGAAGCTCGTCCCGACGGTCGAGGAGTTCTCGCCGTTCGTCGAGCTGATCGGCCGCTCGGGGACCGGGCAGGACGTGACCTCGTACATCTCGACGCTCACGCCGCCGGTCGACTCGCCGGTCCCGGAGTTCGCGGCGGACGCCGAGCCGCTCGCGGACGGCTCCGGTGACGACCGCGAGTTCCACCTCGTCTTGATCGACAACGGCCGGCTGGCGATGCGCGACGACGAGACGCTGAAGGAGACGCTGTACTGCATCCGCTGTTCGGCCTGCTCGAACGCCTGCGGGAACTTCCAGAGCGTCGGCGGCCACGCGTTCGGCGGCGAGACGTACTCCGGCGGCATCGCCACGGGCTGGGAGGCCGGCATCGAGGGGCTCGACACCGCGGCCGAGTTCAACGACCTCTGTACCGGCTGCTCGCGCTGCGTGCCCGCGTGTCCGGTCGGCATCGACATCCCGTGGATCAACACCGCGGTCCGGGACCGGATCAACCGCGGCGAGGCCGACGCGAGCCAGCTCGACTGGGCGTTCGAGGAGCTCGTCCCCGACGAGGAGCCCGGGGGCCTCGATCTGAGTACGCGGTTGGTCGGCAACTACGCGACGCTCGCGGAGTGGGGCCACAAGACCGCGCCGGTCGCCAACCGCCTCGCGAACGCGGGGCCGGTCCGCGCGCTCGCCGAACGAGTGGCCGGGATCGACCGGCGCCGCGAGCTCCCCGAGTTCGCGCGCGAGTCGCTCGTCGAGTGGTTCGCGGCCCGCGGCGGCGCCGCGGTCGCCCCCGAGGACGCCGTGCGCGAGGCCGTCGTCTACCCGGACACCGCGACGAACTACGTCGACGTCGAGCGCGGGAAGGCGACGGTCCGCGCGCTGGAGGCGCTCGGCGTTCGCGTCCGGGTGCCCGACCTCCCCGGCAGCGGGCGACCCCCGCTCTCGCAGGGGATGATCGCGACCGCCGAGTCGGCCGCCGAGGACCTCTACGCCGGCCTCGCGCCCCACGTCGACGCCGGGCGCGACGTGGTCGTGATCGAGCCGAGCGACCTCGCGACGTTCCGCCGTGAGTACGAGCGGTTCCTCCCGGCCGACTCGCACGAACGGCTCGCGGACGCGAGCTACGACGTCATGGAGTACGTGTTCGGCCTGCTCGAGAACGGCGGCGACCCGGCGGCCCTGCGCGCGCCGGTCGCGGGCACCGGTCCGGTCGCCTCGGGCCGGCGGCTCGCGTACCACCCGCACTGTCAGGCCCGCACGGTGGAGGCCGGCGAGTACGCGACCGCGGTGTTCGAGCGACTGGGCTACGACGTGCGCGTCTCCGAGACGGAGTGTTGCGGCATGGCCGGCTCGTTCGGCTACAAGACGGACTACTACGAGCTGAGCATGGACGTCGGCGAGCCGCTCCGCGAGCAGTTCGGCGACACCGACCGCACCGTGGTCGCGCCCGGCACCTCCTGTACCGAACAGCTCGACGCGCTGTTGGACACGGCGCCGAGCCACCCGGTGGAAGTGATCGCGCCGCGGGAGTGACCTTCGGCCACGGCGGCAGGGCCCCGGCTGCGTCCGACGCGCGTCGTTCGACAACGAACGCTTAATAGGCGCGCTCGTGACCGTATCGTGTATGAACGCAGCCCCCGAAGAGATCACGTCGCTCGTCGGCCGCGAGGTGTACTCCAGCAACGGCGTCTTCGTCGGCGAAATCGAAGACATCCAGCTCGATCTGGACGCCCGCTCCGTGACCGGCCTCGCGCTCGCGGAACTCAACCACGAGCTGTTCGCCGGACAGGTGAGCGGCTCGACCGGCGTCATCGTCCCGTACCGCTGGGTCCGCGCGGTCGGCGACGTCGTCCTCATCAACGACGTCATCGAGCGATACGACGCCGCGGAGTCGGACGAGGAGGCGACCGAGATCGAGGCCCGCTCAGAGTCACGGTAGGTCGGCCGGCGAACTCAGTCGGTCTCTGATCAGGATATCGGCCGCTCAGAAGGGAAGGACGTCGCGTAAACTGGCGATCACGCCGCGCTCCTCGCGGCGCGCCTGGTCGAACACCGGGTACAGCGCGTCGAGGAACTCCGTCTCGTTCTCGAACCGCTGTTGCGGGGTGCGGTCGAGCGCCTCGCTGACCGCGAGCGAGCGCCCCTGTGCGTCGTAGGGAATCTCCTGATCGCCGAGGGCCTCGCCTAGCTCCGCGGCCGTCGCGGGAAACGACACGTCCGCCTCGTCGAGCCGGGCGTCGAGCGCGGCGATGCCGAACTCGATCGCCTCCGGTTCGCTCGTATCGCCGCCGCCGGGTGGCCGTGCTGCCATCGCCGACCGCTACTCCCTCCGGCGGCTTGAAACCCCTGTTCTCCGCGCTCGACTCACTCCGGAACGGACTCGGTCGGCGGGGCCGCGTCGACGACGGCGAGTTCGACCCCCTCGCCCGACCGGTCGAACGCCGCGACCGAATCGCCGTCGTACGGCGGGACGGCGACGAGGACGACGGCCGCGAGGTCGTCGGTCCGCGAGACGCCGAGGAACCCGTCCGGGTGCGAGAGGAACCGAGCGCCCCCCTCGCCGGCGGGCGTTCCGAGGTCGACGCCGAAGACGGAGCTGACGGACCCGCCGACGCTCGACAGCGTGAAATGCGTCAACACCGGCGTCTCGGGGTCGAGGCCGGTGTCGCTCTCGAAGTCGCCGGCCGGCGTCGCGGAGAGCCGGAGGTTCACCTCGTCCGGGTCCTCGCTCGCCGCGCGCTCGCGGAGCACGGTCAACAGGTCGCGGGTGACGTAAATCACTGTTCGCACGCCGCTACGGGCCGGGCCGGCAAAAGGGCACGTGCGAGTCGCGGGACCCGTCGCGGTCGTCGCCTCCCGGCTCTTCGGTTGGCCCGTCAGAACGGCAGCGCGCCGGTGATCGTTTTCGCGTAGAGCCCGGGCGCCTTCCGCCGGGAGTCGCTGAGCGCGTCCTCGACGGCGACGGCGGCGCGCTCGTGGACGCCGACGCCGTGACCGACGAGGACGCGCTCGGGGTTCAGTCCGGAGAGGGCAGTCGTCGGGGGCGTGAGCCGCAACATCGGGTGAACGCCGAGGCGCTCGCGGTCCCCGCGGAAGTACGAGCCGGTGCCGAGCGACTCGGGGACGATCAGCGTCTCGCCGTCGAAGAGCCCGACCTCCTGCCACGGCGGGATCGACGAGTCGCGGATCCGGATCGCCTCGAAGCCGGTGTCGGCCAGCCGCGAGCCGAACCGCTCGATTTCGACCGCCGGGCCGAGGTCGTCGGCGACGCCGGTCATCCACTCGGGGACATAGACGGGCACGTCGTGCCGCTCGGCGATCTCGGCGCAGTCGCGCTTGTGACGGTCGAGCCCGACCACGACGCCGGCGACGGTGCCCAGTTCGTCGAGCAGGTCGTCGACGCCCGGCGCGTCGACCGGGTCGACCACCCAGACTTCGTCTTGGTCCGTCTCCTCGTTGTGGACCGCGAACGCGTGGCTCGCGCGCTCCATCGTCTCGTCGGGGTACGCGATCCACCCGACGCCGCCGTCGTACCGATCGATCTCGTGGAGATCCGGCTCGCCGCCTTTCATGCTCATACCGCTCGTTCGGCCCCCATCCTTGTTAACCCGTCCTCGGCGGCACCGCGATCCGGAGCCGCCCTACTCCTCGGGCCATTTGATCGAGCAGCCCCGAGACGGACGGTCGAGGATCTCGACTTCCTCACCCGCGAGGACGGCGTCGACCGCGTCGCGGACGTAGAACTCGGTCGGCTCGTCGTCGGGGTTGAGCGCGTCGTCGAGTCGGCCGTGGTACCGAAGCCGCCACGCGCCGTCCTCGCGGCCGAAGAGGAACGGGTCGGGGGTACACACCGCGTCGTAGGCGGCCGCGACCTCGGCGGTCTCGTCGCGGAGGTACGCGTCGTACGCGATCGTCCCGTCCGCGACGCGCTCGCGCATCGCCTCGAAGGAGTCCTCGGGGTACGCCTCGGCGTCGTTGGGGTTGATCCCGACGACGGCGAGGTCGTCGTACTCGGCCGCGAGGTCGTTGAGCAGTCCGAACTTCGCTTTCGCGTACGGGCAGTGGTTACAGGTAAAGACGACGAGCAGCGCGTCCGCCTCGAATTCGTCGAGTCGGTGCGTCTCGCCGTCCGTTCCGGGGAGTTCGAAGTCGGGAGCGGCGTCGCCGCGGTCGAGCGCCGAGTCGGATTCCGTCTGAACCATAGCCGTGCGTAGGGTTGGGAGCCGAAAAGGGGTTGCGCGCTCAGTACTCGATCGCGGCGGAGTAGCGGTCCAGCACAAGCACCGTCGCGGCGCCGACGAGCGCGGCCAGCGCGAACCGCGGCGCCGCGGCGCGCCACGATTCGCCGCTCTCGGCCAAGATGCCCGTCGTCTCGACGAGCGGCGCGCGGAGCGCGCCGACGATCAGGCTCACGAGGAACGCCAGCGTCGCGGCGCGGGCGCGGGCGAGGGCGTATCGAACCGCGTGTGCGATCGTGAAGAGACCGCCGAGGCCGCCGAGGAGGAACGCCGCGACGGGCGGGAGCGTCTCGACGATCACGCCCCCACCGTCGCCCACCGCGAGCGCGGCCACCCCGTCGACGAACCGGCTCACGACCCCGGACATGTACTCGTACTGCCCGAGGACCACGAGCAACAGCGAGCCGGAGACGCCCGGCAGGACCATCGCGCTGACCGCGACCGCGCCCGCGACGAACACGAGCGGCAGCGGGCTTCCGAGCGCGTTCGAGGCGACGCCGGAGGCGAGGAACGCGAGCGCGAACCCGCCGACCGCGGCCGCCTTCCGCCGCGGCGTGTCGAGGTCGACGTCGCCGAGAAGCACCGCCGCGCTCGCGGCGATCAGCCCGAAAAAGAACCCGTACGTCGCGACCGGTCGGGTTTCGAGCAGGTAGTTCACCCCGCTCAACACGGTGACGACCGCCGTCCCGATCCCGGTGCCGAGCACGAGCAGGAACGCCCCGTCGACCTCGCGGAACGCCGCCCGCGCGTCCGCGAGGTTCCGCGGTCGGACCCCCGCGAGCACGCGCCGAATCCGGTCGGCGTCGACCGCGGTGACCGCCGCGATCAGTCGCTCGTAGATGCCGACGATGAGCGCGATGGTGCCCCCGGAGACGCCGGGAACCGCGTCCGCGCTTCCCATGGCGACGCCTTTCAGATACAGCGCCAGCCACTCGCGGCGGTCACCCATACGTCGCAAAATACGGCGGCGGTAGTTAACGGCCCGGGATCAGGCGGCCGCGTCTCGACTTCCGATATCGCCCGGCACGATCGACTCTGCCGAGACCAGTGCGTCCGAGGCGTCGACGGCGTTCGTCGTGTTACCGCCGTCGCTCCCGCCGTCGCTGTCGACCGGACAGTCGGGGTCGCCGCTCGGACAGTCGACGATCTCCTCTTCGAGTTCGACGGTGGCCGCCGAGTCGTCGGCGCCGACGACCTGGCCTTCCGTCACCTCGACCTGCCCGACCAGTTGCGTGGTGTACAGGTCGTCACCCGTCGTCTGCTCGGTGGTGACGTTGTACGGCCCGGTCGCGCGGACGCTCGTGTTCGTGTACCCGTTCTCGGGGCCGAACTCGTCGTACCCCGTCGTGGAGTACGGGAGCGTCAGTTCGAACTCGCCGCTCTCGTCGGCGGTCGCGTACTGGGTGTACTCGAACGTCTGCCCGTTCGGCTTCTCGAGTTCGACGGTCGCTTCGACCTCTTGGCCTGGCTCGGCGCCCGAGCCCTCGACGGTCGCGCCCGGAACCCGCTCGAACGTCTTCACGAAGTCGTCGCTGAACGCGCCGAACAGCGACTCGCCGAACGTCGCCTGAAGATCGACCCCGAACCGCTGGGCGAGGATCTGCGCCTGCTGGGCGTACGGCGACCGGCCGGGCGCCTCCGTGGAGTGGACCAGCCGGTAGTGTTCGAGCGCGTCGAGACGCTCGGAGGGGACGCCCATGACGCCGCCGATCTGTGCGGAGCCGTCCTCCTCGACGTACGACCGCGCGGCCGAGAGGTTCTCGAAGCGTTGGACCGGCTGCCGGTCGTTCGGCAGGACGCGGATCTCGACCTGTTCGCCCGACGCGGTCTGGGCCGTCTGCGGCTCCCAGTCGAGGACGACCGGCTGCGGCTCGACCGCGCTCCCGTAGTGCTGGTAGAGCCGGATCATCTGGCTCTCGTGGTAGCGCTGGGTGCGCGTCCGGAGCGCGGCCTGGAGGCCGCCCTGCTGGCCGTTCTGGCCCTCGACGCGCTGGTAGAGCACGCCGGTGAAGTCGCGCACCGTCTCGTTGCCGCCGTAGAACGTGACCGGGGCGGTGAACTTGGAGTTGACCGACGCCATCTGCCAGTCGACCATCACGTACCGGGTGTCGTTGCCCTCGGTACTCTGGCTCGCGAGCACCTCCGCGGCCTCCTCCTCGCTCGGTGCGAGCAGGTAATCGGCCGCTTCGCCCGCGTTCTGCTGGAACGGATTGGCGTTCGGGATGCGCTCGGCTCGGGTGGTGATCCAGTGCCCGTAGTCCCACCACGACTGGACGCCGTACGCGCCCTCCGGGTACTCGAAGTCGCCGTCAGCGGGGCGCTCGTAGGTCCCGTACAGCTCCATCGGGTTGTCCGCGCCCTCGAGCTCGCCCGGCTGGGGCGTCTCGTCGTTCATCCACTGGAGGCTCTCGTCCCACTGGACCACGCTGCCCGGCTGGCTGGAGTTGCCCGCCTGCCAGACGGGCGTGGCGACGCCGACGAGCGGGACGATGAGGACCGCGAGGACGGCGGCGACGGTGAGTATCTGCCACCCCTCGATCTCGCGGAGCGCGTCGAACGAGGTGAGATCGAGCGCGTCGAACGCGACCTGGAGGAAGTACGCTGTCCCCACTGCGACGACGACGGCGAGGTAGTAGTTGAACCGGCCCTGCGTGAACGCGGCGCTCCCGATGAACGCCGCCCACACGACGAAATACAGCTCCTCGGCGTCGTACTCGACGAGCAGCGTTGCGCCGACGAGGAACGCCGCAGCGAGGAGCAGGCCGATCACCTGCCAGTCGACGCCGACGAGGCCGCCGACCGCGCTGTACGCCTGCGGAACCGCGTAGACGGTGCCGATGACGGCGAGCGCAGTCGGGATGTACAGCGTGTGGTTGACGTCGTCGGAGCGGTAGAGCGGGCGCGCGAGGATGTAGAGGACCGCAGCGAGTGCGAGGAAGAACGCGAGGCCGTACTGCGAGAGCACGAAGTTCGAGAACGAGGCCTCCTGGAGGGGCGGTTGGGCCTCGCCGATGGTGCGGGCGCCGGCGCTCGCGGAGAAGGCGACGGTGTTCAGGAGGTTGTTGATAACGGTCGACCACAGCGACGGAATCGCCAGCCAGACGACGCCTGCGGACGCGAGGATGAGGCCGCCCACGGCCGCGGGGTAGGCGTCGGTGTCGAGGTCGCGCGCCTCCCACTGGCGGGCGAGCCACGCGAGGAAGACAGCGCCGAGCGCGACGCCGAGCGGCGTGACGATCTGGAGCAGCGAGTAGTCAGTCGGATTGAACGAGAAGGTATCGAGTGGAATAATCTGCATTAATCCCGCAACGGTCATCGCGATCGCCCCTACAAACGCGACCGGCTCGGGGCTTTTGCTGTGGTAGGTATCGCTCGTGAGTTTGACCGCGAGGAAGATTCCCGTAAAGCCGACCATCAGGATGCCCGGCTGCCACGTCCACATGTAGAGGCCGAGCGCGACGCCGGCCGCGGCGGCGTAAGCGACAGGTCGGCGGAGCGCGTCCCAGTCCTGATCGACGATGAGCTCCCACACCGGTTTCTCGCGTTCCGCTACGCCGAGCGCGACGAGGAACGCGAGGACCGCCGTACTCTGGAAGAGGACTTCGGCCGCGCTGTGGTCGGGGAAGCCGACGAGCGTGTACCGGAGGAAGGTGCCGGAGAACAGCGCCAGCGTCGCCGCACCCGCGAGTGCGGGCACGCGGTCGACGAACCGGCGGGCGATGAAGTACGTCGGTATCGCGACGAGTGCGCCCACGATCGGCGCCATGACGAGCATGACTTCCTCGGTACTGCCCATGATCGGCCGGGCGATCCAGATCCCGACGGCCATGATGTGGTCCCAGAGCGTCCCGAACTGGCCGGCGTTCGTCCCGAGGGGGAAGCCGGTCCAGACGTCGTACGGAAGCGTGCTCGGATAGTTCTTGAGGAGGTACTTCGTCGTGCGAAGGTGATACCAGGCGTCGTTGCCGCGGAAGTACACCTCGCCGTTCTGGATGAAGTTCCCGTACGAGCGCAGCCGCGTCCACAGCATGAACGCGAACACCCCGAGAAGGACGGGAACGTGGTACCACCGCGCGAGGAGATCGGACGGGGACGAGTCCGATTCGTCCGGCGGATCGTTCGAATCGCTCATTACCGCAAGGGACTGTCAAAACGCGCATAAGGCTTGTCATCTTGCTACAACAGCCGAGCTGAATGGGACTCTCGTACTATATGTTTTCTTGACATGAGTAGCAAGTTCCGAGGTCGCCGTTGGCTCGGCTCAGTAACTCTTATTCGACCGTATTTCGAACCTCATCTTGGATGAAGGTCTCCGTTATCGTCTGTACGTACGCGATGAATCGCTATTCCGACTTCGCGGAGGCCGTACGGAGTGCGCTAGATCAGACGTACGAGCCGATCGAGGTAGTCCTCGTGAGCGACGGGAACGAGCGCGTCGCCGACCGGATGCGCGAGGACTTCGGCGACAGGGCCAACGTCCGCGTCCACAATAACGATGAGAACCGCGGAATATCGTACAGTCGGACCAAGGGAGCCGAGCTGGCCGACGGCGACCTCATCGCGTTCCTCGACGACGACGCGATCGCGACGCCAGAGTGGATCAAAACGCTGGTCGAGACCTACGAGTCGACCGACGCCTACGTGGTGGGCGGCCGCTTGGCCCCGCAATGGGTCGCAGGCGAGCCGTCGTTCCTCCCGGAGGAGTTCCACTGGCTCATCGGGTGTACAGAAAAGGGTTTCGCAGAGCACCTCGAAGAGGTCCGGAACACGTACGGATCGAACATCGCGTTCAACCGAGGGGTGTTTCTCGACGTCGGTGGGTACGACGAAGAGACCGGACGGAAAGGCGACAGCCACGTTCAGGCACACGAAGCGCCCGCTTGTATCCGCGTCCGTGAGCAGTCCGGCCGCGGTGTCGTGTACAACGAGGAGGCGGTTGTTTTTCACAAGATATTTGAGTACCGGACCGACTTCCGGTGGCTCGTCGGCCGGGCGTTCTGGCAGGGGTATTCGAAGCGGGTGATGAACCTGCGGTATCCCGAAGACGAGGGGAACGAAAGGGAGTACCTGCGCGACCTCACGACGAGGTACGTTCCGGGTCGGCTTCGGAGTTTTCTCGCCGATCCGACGAGCGCGAAACTGGCGCAACTGCTCGCGATTTTCGTGTTTACCGCCGCGGTCGGATTCGGATACCTCTACGGGGTCGCTACGTACCGTAACAGTAGTCAAGAAGGCTTATCATCGGGATAAGACTACAAGGCGCACATGAATCGCGATCGGGACACTGTAGGGGTCGTCGGATTAGGATACGTCGGTCTACCATTAGCGCTCGCTTACGAACAAGCTGGGTATGACGTTGTCGGTGTTGACGTCGACGCTAATCGAGTCGCCGAACTCAATGACGGCACATCGTACGTCACGGACATAGCAGACAGTACGGTTCAAGAAGCGATCGACGCCGGATTCTCTCCAACGACGGACTACGCCGAGCTGGCCGATGTAACCGGTATCTCAGTTTGTGTTCCGACGCCACTCCGCAAGACCGGTCAGCCGGACCTGTCATACGTCGCAGACGCTGTCGATCGGTTAGCGTCCGTTATTCCTCTAGAGTGTGTAGTCGTTCTCGAAAGTACCGTATATCCCGGTGCGACGGAAGAACTGGTCGCGCCCACCTTGGCTGAGAACGGGCTTTCCGTCGGAGAAGACGTATACGTCGCGTTCTCTCCGGAGCGGATTGACCCGGGGCGGGAAGAGATCGGACTTACAGAGATTCCGAAAGTCTTGGGCGGTGTAACCGCTGCTTGTGGTGATCGCGCCGAAGCGCTATACACCACCGTCTTCGACGAAGTCGTTCGAGTCGACTCCGCGACTGAAGCGGAACTGGTGAAGCTCTTGGAAAACACGTTTCGATCGGTAAATATCGGTCTCATCAACGAGACCGCTATGATCGCCCACGAACTTGAGGTGGATATTTGGAACGTCGTTGACGCGGCCGCTACCAAGCCGTACGGATTCATGCCGTTTTATCCCGGTCCTGGTCTCGGTGGTCACTGTATCCCGATCGATCCGCTGTACCTCTCTTGGAAAGCGGGACAACAGGGAATCGAGACGAAATTCATCGACCTCGCCGACGAGGTAAACCGAGAGATGCCCAAGCACGTCGTCCAGCGTGTTACGAAGCTTTTGAACGACCGGGGAACGGCGCTCTCAAAGTCGTCGATCCTCGTCGTCGGTGTCGCGTACAAACCCGATGTTTCCGATGTCCGCGAATCCCCGGCGTACGACGTGATCGGACTGCTCGACGAGTGGAACGCGAACATCTCCTACCACGACCCTCACGTTCCGGATTTCGAGGTTCAAGGCGAGCAGTTCCAATCGGTCAGTTTGACTCCGGAGGAACTCGGCAGACACGACTGTGCGATCATCGTAACCGATCACGATGATCTCGACATCGAGTCGGTCGTTGAGAACAGTCAACTCGTCTTCGACACGAGGAACGCGACAGTTGACGAACCGAACGTGAGAAAGTTATAATGCGACAGAAAGTCGGGAAGGTCACCGAGATCGCTGATTCAAACCCGCTAGGTCCAACCCACTGAAGTATAATGGATGTACTTTGGCTCCGCCCCGATACCGGCGACAACGTGAGCGTTAGACGCGAGCGAATCTCCGAACACCTCGCCGAGATGGACGTTGACGTAACGCTTGTTGATGCGACCGGAACCAGCGCATTTCCCGCCACTTATGCGGCTATCACCGGCGATTACGACGTAATTGTCGGAACGGTACGGATGGGACTGTACGTCGGGTATCCACTCTCCATCGCACTTCGGAAGCCCTTCGTCGGAGATGTTACGGATCCGCTATCGCAGATACGGGACCTTCCACGGGCTCTATTCAGCATGTTGGAGCGGTATGAGTGGTTCGTTCTCCGACGATCGGACAAATCGGTGTTCGTCTACGAATCATCTTATCAAGAGGCGATCGATCGAGGGGTTTCAGATCCGGTTCGACTCCCGAACGCCGTGGATTACGACCGTTTCGCGGAGCCAGCGGAGTGGGCGGTGAACGAAAGTAGAACCATCCTTGAGGAGCATGGAATCGATCCCGACAGCCGGATCGCCATCTACACCGGTAGCATGGTCGAACGATATCATCTTGGGGAAATTGGTGAGGCGTCGGAACGGCTCCCTGATTGGGAGTTCGTTTTCATCGGCAAAGATCGGGGCGCGGACATCAACAGTATCGTATCGAACAGATCCAACGCCCACTTCCTCGGCTCGTTCGATTACGATTTAGTTCCGGGATTCTTGGCGCACGCTGATCTCGGTCTGTGCCTCATCGACGCTGAGCAACCACTGAAGCTCAAGGAGTACACGGCCGCAGGAATTTCAACTCTTGTTATTCCCGCGATGAAGCAGTGGTACGACTACGATAACCTAATATTCACAGAACCGAAACCAGAAACGATTGCGTCCGAAATTGACAAGATCGGGGGGAACTCTCCTGCGGCTCACAGAGCGATGATAAACGAAAACGAGTTGGAGAGCTGGCACGATATCTCGCGGTCGTATCTTAAGCTGTTCGAGAGTGTGTTGAAATGATTACTGAGATTGATCTATCTCGGTAGCCGGCGAACCAACTACGGTTGTATCGGGGCAAACATCGTTAAGAACCACTGAATTCGCACCAATTCTGGCATCTTCTCCGACCGAAACATCACCTAAGACTGTCGAACCAGTACCGATGACCACGCCGTCACCTACTTTTGGATACCCTGCGGACCTTTCAGGAATGGGGCGCCCCAGCGTTACGTGCTGTTGAATACGGACGTTCGCTCCGACTTTGGCCTCGTGTCCGATAACGATTCCAATTGGGTGTGGTATCTCTGTACTCTTGGGAAGGACCATAGAGATATCGCACGAAGTGACGATTCGGTGTTCTCGGAAACGAATCGCGTTGTACAAGTTTATGATATTTATTCCTACCAGATGTCGTAGTACTAAGTGAAGGGAAAAGAGTAGTCCCTCGGATCTTAACCGGCTAACAAATCGGTCTGTAAGACTCATTTAATAGGCATCTTGTCTTTCAGAATAAATATTTATTGACGCCCTGAGAGGCGGTGTTCAGATGGGAAGAGAAACAAGGAAAATATCAGATACACACGCTATCGGCGCACAGTATACTAGCCTATACTGTTCAGATCGTCTGAACATCTCTTTGCTATGAGTGCGCCTGTCGGAGGAGTTTGTTCTCCCGATCCAACGTTTCTTGTCGGAGATTCTCGAAAGGGCACCCAGAATGAATCTCTCTATCATCGGCAGCGGTTACGTCGGCACGACGGTCGCCGCCTGCTTCGCGGACCTCGGCCACGACGTCGTCAACATCGACATCGACGAGTCCGTCGTCGAAACGATCAACGCCGGCGACGCGCCGATTCACGAGGAGGGCCTCTCGGAGCTCATCGCCGAGCACGCCGGTCCGAACGGCAGCGGCCGGCTCCGGGCGACAACCGACTACGCGGCCGTCCGCGACACCGAGGTGACGTTCCTCTGTCTCCCGACCCCGCAGAACGACGACGGCAGCATCGACCTGTCGATCATGGAGGCCGGCGCGAGCCAACTGGGGGAGACGCTCGCCGACGCGCCCGGCTGGCACACCGTCGTCGTCAAGAGCACGGTCGTCCCCGGCTCGACGGCAGACACGATCACGCCGATCTTAGAACGGGAGAGCGGCAAGACCGCCGGGGAGGACTTCGGCGTCGGGATGAACCCGGAATTTCTCCGAGAAGGGACGGCGGTCCACGACTTCCTGAGTCCGGACAAGGTCGTCCTCGGCGCGGACGACGACCGCGCGCTGGAGGACATGCGCGCGGTGTTCGACCCGCTCGTCCAGGCGGCCGACGCGCCGGTCGTCGAGACCGACACGCGCACCGCCGAGATGATCAAGTACGCCAACAACGGCTTCCTCGCGGCGAAGGTCAGCCTCATCAACGACCTCGGAAACATCTGTAAGGAGCTCGGCGTCGACGCCTACGAGGTCGCCGACGCGATCGGGCTCGACGACCGGATCAGCGCACAGTTCCTCCAGAGCGGCGTGGGGTGGGGAGGCTCATGTTTTCCGAAAGACACCCGCGCAATTATCTCGGCGGCGGAGGCGACCGGCTACGAGCCGGCCGTACTCAACGCCGCGGTCGAGGTCAACGACCGCCAGCCGGCGCGGCTGGTCGCTCTGCTAGCCGAACATCTCGAGGGCGAGTTCGAGGGCGCCGAGATCGCCGTCCTCGGCCTCGCGTTCAAGCCCGGGACCGACGACATGCGGAACTCCCGCGCGATTCCGGTGATCGACGACCTCCAAGAACGCGGCGCGACGGTCACCGCCTACGACCCGGTCGCGGCCGACAACGCCCCGAACTACGTCGACGACGTGACGTACGCCGACTCGGCCGCGGGGGCGCTCGACGGCGCCGACGGCGCGGTCGTCGTCACCGACTGGGACGAGTTCGCCGCGCTCGACGCGGAGTTCGACGCGATGGCGACCCCGATCGTCGTCGACGGGCGACGTGTCATCGAGCGACGCGACGGGATTACGTACGAAGGGCTGACCTGGTAGGACCGAAGCGGAGGGCAGACTACTCGACCGTCACGCTCTTCGCGAGGTTCCGCGGCTTGTCGATCGACCGGCCCTTGTCGTTCGCCACGTGGTACGCGAACAGCTGGAGGTAGACGTTCGCGACGAGCGGCTCGACGAGTCCCACGTCCGGAACCGGGAGCGACACGTCCAGCGTGGCGTACTCCTCGCCCGCGGAGACGCAGCCGATGGCGGGCGCGCCGCGCGTCTGCGCCTCGGTGACGTTGTTCATCGTCTCGTCGGCGCGCGACCCGTCGGTCAAGACGGCTAACACCGGCGTGTCGGGCGTCACCAGCGCGAGCGGGCCGTGTTTCAGCTCGCCGGCGGCGAACCCCTCGGCGTGGTCGTAGGAGATCTCCTTGAGCTTCAACGCGCCCTCCAGCGCCACCGGCACGCCGAGCTGCCGCCCGACGAAGAAGAACGCCTCGCTGTCGCCGTACTCGGTCGCGGCCTCCCGCACCGTCGGTTCTGCGTCGAGCACCTGCTGGACCGCGCCAGGGAGGTCGCGGAGCCCCTCTAACACGGGCCGCGCGTCGGCCGCGGCCAGTGCGCCGCGCTCGCGGCCGATCGCCACCGCGAGCATCGTCAGCGTCGCCACCTGCGAGGCGAACGTCTTCGTCGCCGCGACGCCGATCTCGGGGCCGGCGCGGATGAACGCGGTGTCGTCCACCTCGCGCGTGACGGTGCTCCCGAGCGTGTTCGTCACGGCGAACGTCCGTGCGCCGGCGGCGTTCGCGCGGCGAACCGCGCCGAGCGTGTCGGCGGTCTCGCCGCTCTGTGTCACCGCCACCACGAGCGTCCGGTCCGGACTGCGGCCGGCGCCGAACTCGTACTCGCTGGCGATCTCGACGGTCGCGCGTACCCCTGAGAGTTCCTCGAACAGCTGCGCGGCGTATCGCCCCGCGTAGTTGGAGGTACCGCAGGCGACGATCTGGATCTCCTCCAGATCGGCGAGAAAGCCCGGCGGGAACGAGACGTCGAGGTCGACGTCGCCGCCGTCGACGTCGAGCCGCCCCGCGATGGTCTGGCGGAGCGACTCGGGCTGCTCGTGGATCTCCTTGCGCATGTAGTGGTCGTAGCCGCCCTTCTCGGCGGCGTCGGCCTCCCAGGTGACCGTCTCGACGCCGCGGTCGACCGACTCGCCGTCGGCGTAGACCTCGACCCCGTCGGCTGACAGGGCCGCCACGTCGCCGTCCTCGAGGTAGGTCACGTCGCGGGTGTGTTCGAGGAACGCCGTCACGTCGCTGGCGACGAACGTCGCGTCGTCGCCGCGGCCCAACACGAGCGGGCTCCCGCGGCGCGCGACGACAATTTCGTCCTCCCCTTCGCGGACCGCACAGATCGCGTAGCTCCCCTCCAAGCGGTCCTCGACGGCCCGGACCGCGTCGAGGAGGGTCGTTTCAGAATCCGCGTCGAGTTCCTCCTCGATCAGGTGCGGGATGACCTCGGTGTCGGTGTCGCTCGTGAACTCGTGGTCGGCCAGATCCCGTTTGAGCGCCTCGTGGTTCTCGACGATCCCGTTGTGGACGACCGCGACCTCGCCGACGCAGTCGGTGTGCGGGTGGGCGTTCGCGTCCGTCGGCGGCCCGTGCGTGCTCCAGCGCGTGTGGCCGACCCCGAGCGACGCGTCGGGCACGTCGGGCACGGTGAGGTTGTTGACCTCGCCCGACCGCTTCGCGACGGTGAGCCCGCTCGCCTCGCCGACGAGCGCGACGCCCGCCGAGTCGTAGCCGCGGTACTCCAAGTTGCGGAGCCCCTCGTGGACGATGTCGCCCACGCCGGCGAACCCGCCGTCGCCCGCGGCGCCGCCCTCGTCGCCGTCCGGTACGCTGCCGTCGCTATCTCCGTCGTCCAGTGCGATCCCGTCGCCGACGTAGCCGGTGATGCCGCACATGATTACCCCCTCCGCACGACCGCGCCCGATTCGACGCGGTCGTCGATCACGACCCCCGCGTCGGCCGTCACGTCGTCGCCGACGACCGCGCCGTCGGTGAGCGTCGCGCCGGCGCCCACGGTCGCGTTGTCCCCGACCACGCCGGCGAGTTCGACGCCGTGATGGACCGCGTCGCCGACGACGACCGTCGCCGGCTCGCCGGCGATCGTCGCGTTGGGGCCGACCCGCGCGTTACCGGCGACGACCGCGTCCCGGACCACGGCCCCCGCGCCGATCACGGCGTCGGGGAAGACCACCGCGTTCTCGACGACCGCGCCCGCCTCGACCGTCGCGTTGCTGCCGATCGCGGTGCTGCCGCCGAGCGTGACGTTCGGCCCGACGCGCACGTTGCCCGCGAGCGCCACGTCGTCGGCGACGCTCACCGAGTCGCCGAGGCTCGCGCCCGCGGACTCGGGCGTCGAGGCCTCCTCGACCAGCCCCGCGTTGACGGCCAGCAGGTCCCAGAGGTTCGACACGTCGAGCCAGCGCCCGTCGTAGCGGACCGCCGACAGCCGCTCGCGCCCGGCGAGGTCGTTGAGCGTCGCCGTGATCGCCAGCTCGCCGGTCGCGTGCGTCTCGCGGATCGCGTCGAACACGTCGGTCGAGAACCCGTAGACGCCGGCGTTGATCCGATTGGTCTCGACCGGGCCTTCCGGCTTCTCGTCGATGGCCGTCACGCGGTCGCCGTCGAGGGTGACGACGCCGTACTCTCGGGGACTCGCCGCGGTCGTGACCGCCATCGCGGGGAGGTCGCCGTCGCGTGCCCTGTCGCGCATCTGCGAGACGATCGAGGGGTCGACGATCCGGTCGCCGTTGAGCACGACGAAGGGGCCGTCGACGACCGGCTCGGCCTGGAGGACGGCGTGGCCGGTGCCGAGCTGGGTGGTCTGTTCGACGTACTCGATCGTGACGCCCCAGTCGTCGCCGTCGCCGAAGTGGTTCCGGATGCGCTCCTGTTCGTAGCCGACGACGAGGACGATCCGGTCGACGTCGGTCGCCGTCACGGCCTCGACGACGTGTTCCAGCAGGGGTCGGTTCGCCACGGGGACCATCGGCTTCGGGCGTCGGTTCGTCAGCGGCGCTAACCGTCGTCCCTCACCCGCGGCGAGGATCACCGCGGTCACGGAGTCGGTAGCCATACCGTACACCTCGCCCGTCCGGGTGTTAAATCGTTCGCGCGACGGCGGGCCGTTGGAGAAGAGTCAAGTAGAGCAGCGTGTCTATACTTTATGTGTCGAAATCGGCCGTCATCGCTGACGACGACGAGACGATCCGGTCGATCCTCCAGTACAAGCTGTCGAACGCGGGCTACGACCTGACGGTGTGTCACGACGGCGAGGAGTGTCGGCAGGCGCTGGACGGCGGCGTCACGCCCGACGTCGTCGTCCTCGACGTGATGATGCCCCGAATGAAGGGAACCCAGGTGCTGCGGACGATCCGACGCGGCGAGCTCGCCGTCGACCCCGACGTGCCCGTCGTGATGCTCACCTCGCGCGGTCAGGAGGCCGACGTGTTAGAGGGGCTCGACTCCGGCGCCGACGAGTACCTCACGAAGCCGTTCAGCCCGAACGAGCTGCTGGCCCGCATCGACCGACTGGTCGGGAGGTAAGCGTGCTGTTCGCGGCCCCGACCACGGCGTCGTCCGTCTACGGCCCCCTCGCTGGCTCGCAGTCGCGGGTGCTCGCGTTCGGCGTCGTCGTGCTCGGTTCGCTGCTGGTCGCGGCGGCGGTCGTCACGATCGGCTACTCGGTCGTGGCCGCCCGTCGAAGCCGGCGCCGGGAGCCGATGCGGGCCGCGCTGCGGTCCGAACTGCTCGACCGGCTCTACGGGCGCGACGACCCGGCGTGGGACGCGTGGGTCGCCGGCCTCTCGGCGACCGAGCAGGCGGTGCTGGAGTCGCTTCTCGACGTGTACCTCCGCGAACTCGACGGCCGCGACGCCGAGTCGTTGGCCGGGCTCGGGCGGGCGCTCGGCATCGGAGAGCGGTCGCGCCGCCACATCGCCGACGGCGACTACTGGGACCGTATTCACGCCTTAGTCTGGCTCGCGCTGCTCCGTGACGCCCCTGACCGCGACCTGCTCAGGGCGCACTGTACCGAGACGGCGCGCGAGCGCGCCGCGGCCGCCAAGGTGCTGTACGCCGCCGGGGCGGACGACTGCGCGGCGACCGGCGTGGACCTCCTGCTCCGCGACGACCCCGACTCGTTCTCGGTGTTCGGCGTGGACACCCTCTACCGCGTCGCCGAGGGCGATCCGAGCCCGTTCTTCGAGCGGGCGGCCGCCGACTTCGCGGCGTGGCCGCCTGCGCTCCAGCGACAGGCGCTGCTCGTCGTCCGCCACCTCACCACCGTGATCGGCGACGCCGACCTCTCGTGGGTCGTCGCGGCGCTGTCGAGCTCGGAGCCGAGCGTACGCGGGGCCGCGTGGCGGGCGCTTGGCGCCTACGGGTGGAACCCCCGGGTTCGCGACGCGGTCGACCTCGGCGCGATTCCCGACGAGCCGGCGCCGGCGGTCCGCGCCGACGCCTACCGGGCGCTCGGGGTGTGGGGCGATGCGACTGCGCTCGCGGCGATCGACGCCGCCGGAAGGGCCGACCCGGCGCCGCGCTCCCGAGTCGCCGCGGCCGCAACGCTGATCGCCCAGCGGGGCCCGGACGCAACGCCCGCGCCGCGCGAATCGCCACGGCCCGGCGGCGAGGCGACGTACGCTTCGACGGCTACCGGCGCCGAGCCGTCCGCGACCGGGCCCGAGCCGCCCGCTCCCGACGCGGCTCCGTTCGATGTCGCGTGGATATGGGCGGCCGAACACGCCCGCTTCGACCGGCTTGCGCGCGACATCTCCCGGGACCGCGAGCGCCTCTACGACGAGGTGCGCGGATGACGACCTTGGAGAGCATCGGGACGACGCTCGTCGTCGGGTCGGGCGTGTTCATCGTCACGTACTACCTGCTGATCAACGTCGGCTACCTGCTGATCCACGTGCTCGCGCTGTTCCAACTCCGCGACAGCGTCCGCGAGTCGGAGTGGAAGCCCTCGTTCCGCGCGTTCGACAGCCCGTTTTACCCGGGCGTCGCGATGGTCGTGCCGGCGTACAACGAGGCGGCCAACATCGTCGAGAGCGTGCGCTCGATGCTCGCGCTCAACTACCCCGACCAAGAGATCGTCGTCGTCAACGACGGCTCGTCGGACGCCACCCTCGACCGGCTCAAGGAGGCGTTCGGGCTGCGGCCCGTCGACGCCGAGGTCCCGTACGACGTGCCCTCGGAGCCGATCCGCGGTGTGTACCGCTCGGCGACCCACGAGAACCTGTTGGTCGTCGACAAGGAGAACGGCGGCAAAAGCGACGCGCTCAACGCCGGCGTCTGGCTCACCGACCAGGAGCTGTTCTGCGCGGTCGACGCCGACACCGTGATCGACCGCGACGCGCTGCTCGACGTCGTCTCGCCGTTCCTCGAGGAGCCCTCGCGGACGGTCGCCAGCGGCGGCACCATCCGAGTGGCCAACAACTGCGTCGTTCAGGACGGCCAGGTGAAAGAAACCAACCTCCCGAAGACCGGACTCGCCGGGGTCCAGGTGATGGAGTACTTGCGGGCCTTCTACTCCGGGCGGCTCGGGCTCGCCCGGCTCAAGGGGCTGATCCTCATCTCCGGCGCGTTCGGCGTGTTCCGGACGGACCGCGTGCGCGAGATCGGCGGCTACCGCCACGACACGATCACGGAGGACTTCGACGTGGTCGTCCGCCTCCACGAACACCTCTCGGACAACGACGTCGACTACCGGATCGAGTTCGTCCCCGAGCCAGTCGCGTGGACGGAGGTGCCGGAGTCGCTCCGGTCGCTGGGCCGTCAGCGGCGCCGCTGGTACCGCGGGATGTTAGAGACGGTCGTCGCCAGCCGCGGGCTCTTCTTCCGCCGCCGCTACGGTCGCGTCGGGACGGTCGTCCTCCCCTTCTTCACCGCCGCGGAGGCGATCGGCCCGCTCATCGAGGGGTTCGGCTACGTGCTGCTCCCGCTCGGCTGGTATCTCGGCATCCTCAACGTCGAGTTCTTCCTCACCTTCCTGCTGCTCACCGTCGGCGCGGGCGTGTTCCTCTCGTGGTTCGGCGTGTTCAGCGAGGTGTGGAGCTACAACCGCTACGAGTCGCCGTGGGACGCAGCCCGGCTGCTCTGGTACGGCGTCTTGGAGAATTTCGGCTACCGTCAGTGGAAGACGGTCGTCGCCTGGCACGGCCTGATCGAGTTCCTCCGCGGCGAGCAGTCGTGGGGCGTGATGGAGCGGAGGGGCTTCGGCGGTGAGGAGGCCGGCGGCGCGGCGGCCGGAACCGTCGCGGGAGCCGCCGCTGCCGGTGGCGTCGCGGCGGCCGACAGCGGCGAGCCCGCGGCAGTGAACGACGATGTCGCGGACGGCGACGCCGGAGACGAGACCGCGACCGCGGAGCCGACGCCCGCCTCGGACGACGGCGAGTCCGTCTGGGCGACCCGGCTTGCCGACGAGTCCGGTACCGACGGGCTCCGGTGGCTCGACCGCATCGCGAGCGACGGTCATCCCGGCGCGTTCGCGTCCGTCGTGGACCTGACCGTCGGCGTCGGCGAGGGCGGGTTCGTCTGGACCTCCGACTTCTCGGCCGGCGACGGTGGGTTCGTCTGGACGACCGACCCGACGCTCGGTGCGGGTGAGGGCGGCTACGTCCTCGCGGTCGACGACGCCGGGAGCGTGCGGCTCGCCGCGACGACGGACTTCTCCGAGGGCCTCGGCGACGGCGGCTTCGTCTGGACGACCGACCCGGCGCTCGGCGCGGGCGACGGCGGCTTCGTGTGGGTTCGCGACGCCGCGGTCGGCGCCGGCGACGAGGGGTTCGTCTGGGTGGTCGACGCGGTCGACGTGCGCGAGTAGTCCGCGACCGATCAGCCCGCGGTCAGGCCCTCGTGAACCGGCTCCGCGGTGTTGAGGTTGGTCACGGCGAAGCGCGTCCCGCCGCCGTCGCTGTCGACGGCGAGGTCCCAGCCGTGCCCCGAGACCACGCGCTGGACGACCAACAGCCCGAGCCCGAACGACCTGATGTTCTCCGCGTCGGCCGCGGTGAGCGCGCGTTCGACGTCCGCGGGGAGCCCCGGGCCGTCGTCGCTGACGGTGAAGCCGTCGTCGTCGCCGGTGACCGTCACCGCGACGTCCGGCCCGCCGTGTTCGACGCAGTTGCGAAACAGATTCTCGAGAAGCCGCCGGAGCCGCATCTCGTCGGCGCTGACGGTCGTGCCGGCGGCGACCTCGACCGACAGCGTCGCGTTTCGCGTCCGCACCGAGTCCCACGCGTCGCGGACGACCCCTTCGAGGTCGACCCGCGTCCGCTCGCCGACGTCCGTTCCCTCCTTCGCCAACATGAGACACTCGGCGATCATCGTCTCCATGCGGTCGAGCGCGCCCCGGACGCGGTCGAGGAACTCGGCCGCCTGGCCGCTGACGTGATCCTGTGCGAGCTCGGTGAACCCGATCGCGCCCGCGAGCGGGTTCCGGAGGTCGTGAGCGACGATGCCCGCGAACTCGTCGAGGCGCTCGTTCTGCTCCCGCAGCTCCGCGTAGTGTTTCTGCCGTTCCAGCTCGGAGCTCACCCACTCGGCGAGGACGGAAATGAAGTCTCGCTCGCGATCGGAGATCGGGTCCGAGCGCGGCTCCTCGTCGGAGAAACACAGGGTTCCGTACGTCTCGCCGTCGACCTCTACCGCGGCGCCCACGTAACAGTGAAGCCCCGTCGTGTCGAGCGCGTCGTCGCCGCGGTAGGACGTCTTCCGGGCGTCGGCGAACCCGAGCGTCCGCCCGCCGTCGACCACGTGGCGGCACCACGTGCCCTCGAGGTCGACCGACCCGCCCTTCGCGTACGGGCCGCTCTCGATGTTGGTCTCGACGACCTCGTACCGGCCCCCGCCCGTGTACGAGAGGACGCCGTTGTCGACGCCGAGGTACTCACGGCCGACGTCGAGCGCCTTCCGGATTCGCTCTTCGGTCGTGAGGTCGGCCGCGGTAAGCTGTAGCAGGCTCCTGAACGGATCCCGGCGTATCGTGTTGGATGACATGCTGAGTAAGCGGTCCTTACCGACGCTACGGGGCGGGATTTGATAAAAGCGCGAGTTCCGCCCGCCCGTCGCTCAGTCCGGCAGGTAGGCTTAACATTCGCCACCCGTACTGACGTGTGTGCGCAGACGCCGGTTTCTCGGTCGCGTCGGGGTGGCGGGAGCGGTCGGGACCGCCGGCTGCGGCTTCCGCGGCGACGCCGACGCGTCGGAGGGCGACGGTTCCGGCGCGGGCAAGGGCCCCTCCCGCCGGTTTCGTGTCGGCGACGACGGCTTCGAGGTCGCAGTCGACGGCGGGCCCTTCGGGCCCGTGTCCGTCCGCGGCGTGAACCTCGGGATGGCGAAGCCCGGGCGGTTCCCCGGAGAAGCGGCGATCACCCGTGCGGAGTACGACCGCTGGCTCGAGATGATGGGCGAGCTGAACGTCAACGTCGTCCGCGTGTACACCGTCCATCCCCCGGCGTTCTACCGGGCGCTCGCCGCGTACAACCGCTCGCACGCCGACCCCGTCTACGTCCTCCACGGGAACTGGATCGGCGAGGAGACGCTCCGGGAGGCCGGCGACGCGACGTCGCTGTCGGCCTCGTTCGACCGCTCGATGCGGCAGGTCGTCGACGCCGTCCACGGCGCGACGACGGTCGAGCCCGAGCCGGGGTACGCGAGCGGCACCTACGACGTCGACGTGAGCGACGCCGTCCTCGGCTACGTCGCCGGCATCGAGTGGCCGCCCGCGGTCGTCCGCGAGACGAACCGAGTGAACGAGGCGACCGGCTACGACGGCGAGTTCGTCACCGCGCCCGACGGGTCCCCGTTCGAGGCGTGGCTTGCCGCCCGCCTCGACGCCGCGGTCGCGTACGAGGACCGCGCGTACGGCGCGCGTCGCCCCGCGGCGTTCACGAACTGGGTGACGACCGACCCGCTCGAACACCCGTACGAGCCGTTCGTCAACGAGGACGCCGTCTCCGTCGACCCCGACGCGCTCGCCGCGACGGACGCGTACGACGCCGGGACGTTCGCCGCCTACCACGTCTACCCGTACTACCCGCCGCTGCTGAACGAGACGCCCGCGTACGCCGACTACGTCGACCACCGCGGCGAGCCGAACAGCTACGCGGGCTACCTGAACGACCTCGTCGGCGCCACCGACCACCCGCTGCTCGTCGCGGAGTTCGGCGTCCCCTCCTCGCGCGGGATCGCCCAGCGAGACGTCCACGGCCGCGATCAGGGACGCCTCACCGAGAGCGAACAGGGCGAGATACTCGCCGCGATGTACGCGGACATCCGCGAGGCCGGGACCGCCGGCGGGGTCGTGTTCAGCTGGCACGACGAGTGGTTCAAGCGGACGTGGAACCTCGCGCCCTTCTCGGACCCGAACCGCCGGCCGTTCTGGTCGAACGTCCAGACGCCGGAACAGCGGTTCGGGCTGCTCGCCTTCGACCCGGCCGACGCCGTCCCGCTCGACGGCTCGCTCGAGGCGTGGGCGGACGCGACGGCCGCGACGCCGGAGCGCGAGCCCGTCCGGATCGATGACGGCGCCGACGCGGCGCGCGAACTGACGGCGGTCCGCGTCGCGAGCGACGCGGCGTACCTCAACGTGCGGCTCGAGCTCGCGGGACTCGACGGGGGGCCGGACTGGGACGCGACCAACTACCTCATCGCGCTCGGGACCACCGACACCGGCGCGCGGGCGCTCCCGTACGGGGCGGACGCGACGGCGCCCGCCGACTTCGTCGTCCGGCTCGGCGGCCCCGACGCCTCCCGGATGACGGTCTACCCCCGCTACGACGCCTTCGCGTACGAGTACGGGGCCGAAGCCGGCCTCGACCTCGACCGGTACCGGGACCCCGATCCCGGCGATTTCACGCCGCTGCGGCTGGTTATCAACCGCGGCTACACCGTCCCGGTGACCGACGAGCGCGTCCCCTTCCGGTCCGTGGAGACGGGGCGGCTGCGCTACGGGAACGGCAACCCGGAGTCGCCCGAGTACGACTCGTTGGCGGACGTTCACGTCGCCCCGTCGGCCGACGCGATCGAGCTCCGGCTCCCGTGGCAACTGCTCAACGTCGCCGACCCAAGCCGGCGGCGACGCCTCGGAGACCTCTGGACCGACGGGCTCGACGCCTACGAGACGTTCGAGTCGATCGACGTCGCCGCGGCCTCGTACGTCCCCGCCGGCGCCGACGGGACGGCGCGGCCGCTCGACGCCGACACGAACCTCACGCACGCGGCCCCGGGCGTCGCGGACGGCACCTTACGCTCCGTCTCGTTCGCGCCGCCGACGTGGGACCGCCCGGCGTACACCGAGCGGCTCAAGGAGTCGGCCACCGCGGTCGGCGACGTCTTCGGTCGGTACGCGCGGAGAGGGGAGTGAGCCGGCCTCGCGTCGACCCGGCGCTACTCCGACTGGCGGTCGCGCGTCAGCGCCTCGCCGGGCCCGGTCGTCTCGCCGGCGCCCAGCACGACGCCCGCGTTCAGCGCGGTGTTGATCCCCGTCTTCGCGCCGTCGCCGACGATCGCGCCCAGCTTCCGTCGGCCGGTGTCGACGCGGTCTCCCTTGACCGTCATCCGGACGTTCTCGCCGTCGTGACGGAGGTTCGCGACGTTCGTCCCCGCGCCGAAGTTGACCCCGCGGCCCAGCACCGAGTCGCCGACGTACGAGAGGTGCCCGACCGAGGCGTCGGCCATCAGCACCGAGTTCTTCACCTCGACCGAGTGGCCGACGTGGGCACCGGGCCCCACCACGGTCGCGCCGCGGACGTAGGCGTTCGGTCCCACGTCGGCGCCCTCGCGGATCAGCGCCGGCCCCTCGACGTAGGCGCCCGAGCGGACCCGCGCGCCGTCCTCGACGACGACGGGGCCGTGGAGGTGGACGTCCTCCTCGACGGTGCCGGAAATCGCGCGCTCGTCTTCGAGTTCGGCGAGCGCCAGCTCGTTCGCTTCGAGGAGCTCCCACGGGCGACCCACGTCGAGCCACGCGCCGTCGTACGCCGCCACGTCGATCCGACGGCCGTCGCCGAGCAGGAGATCGATCGTCGTCGTGATCTCGTACTCGCCGCGCTCGCTTTCGGGCGTGCGTTCGATGTAGTCGAACACCTCCGGCTCGAACGCGTAACAGCCGACGTTCGCGAGGGTCGTCGGCGGGTCCTCGGGCTTCTCGACGATCCCCGCGAGCGACCCGTCCTCGGCGGTCGAGAGCACGCCGTACGCCCGCGGGTCCGGAACCTCGGTGGCGGCGATCGCCGGAGCGCCCGCGTCGGAGAGGGCCCGGGGGAGCGACGCGTCCACGACCACGTCGCCGTTGAGCACGAGGAAGTCGTCGTCGACGACCTGCTCGGCCTGCGCCACGGCGTGGGCGGTCCCGAGCGCCTCCGCCTGCTCAACGTAGTGGACCGGTCGGCCGCGGTACGACTCGCCGACGCCGTCGCGGATCGCCTCGCCGCGATACCCCGTCACGACGACGAACTCGTCGACGACGTCGCGGGCGGTGTCGAACACTCGTTCGAGCAGCGAGCGGTCCCCGACCGGGAGGAGCGGTTTCGGACGGCGGTCAGTCAGCGGTCGCATCCGAGTCCCTCGGCCGGCCGCGAGCACGACTCCGTACATGTACGCGCCCGACGCGGGGGGACGGTTTATGGGCTGCGGTCGGTCTTCCCGCCCCCCACCGGACGCCGCTGTTCCGTCTCGTCACGCGCCCTCGGCGGCGCGGTCGACGAGGCCTCGCGCGGTCTCGAAGAGCGCGTCGGCGTCGTCCGCCTCGCGCGCTTCGGCCGTGATCCGCACCAGGGGCTCGGTCCCGCTCGCGCGGACGAGGAACCACCCGGTCTCCGTCTCCACGCGGATCCCGTCGAGCGTCGAGACGTCGTCGTACTCCTCGTCGGCGACCTCGCCGACGCGCTCGACGATCGCCGACTTGGCGTCCGTCCGCACCGAGTCGCGGCGGATCGGATACTCGGGGAGGTCGTCGACGAGCGCGGCGAGCGGGCCCTCGGCGCCGACGAGCGCGGTGAGAATACACGCCGCGAGCGGGCCGTCGGGGCACGGCGTCCGGTCGGGCCAGATCCACGCGCCGCTCGGCTCGCCGCCGAAGACGACGCCCGGCTGCTCCGCTTCCGCGGCGACGTACGCGTCGCCGACGGGCGTGTACGTCACCTCCGCGTCGACCGCCGCGAGCGCGTCGGCCACGAGGAGGCTCGTGTCGACCGGGACCGCCACGCGGTCGTCCGCGCCGGCCTCGCGCCGCGCGAACAGCGCCAGCAGCGCGTCGCCGCCGACGAACCGGCCGCGCTCGTCGATGGCCATCAGCCGGTCGGCGTCGCCGTCGTGGACGAGGCCGAGGTCCGCGTCGGTCGCCGCCACGACCTCGCAGGCGGTCTCGCAGTTCGCCGCGGTCGGCTCGCTCGGACGGCCGGGGAACCGCCCGTCTCGCTGGCCGTTGAGCGTCTCCACGTCGCAGCCGGCCGCGTGGAGCGCGTCGGCCGTGACGCGGCCGACCCCGTTTCCGAGGTCGACGACGACCGAGAGGTCGTCGGGCAGGGAGACGCTCTCGCGGAGGGCGCGCTCGTGGAGCCGTCGGGCGTCGCCACCAGCGACCACGTCCCGGGCTTCGACCGCACCGATCGCGTCGGCCGCCGCGAGGTCGAACGACTCCGCCTCGACGATTTCGGCGATCCGATCGTTGCCCGCGTCGTCGAACGCGCGCCCCGACTCGGTCCAGAGCTTGATCCCGTTATCGGGCGCCGGATTGTGCGACGCGGTGACGACCACTCCAGCGTCCGCCTCCTCGCGGACGACCGCGCGGGCGACCGTGGGCGTCGCCTCGACGCCGACGTCGACGACGTCGGTCCCGCACTCGGTGAGCCCCGCGGTGAGCGCACGCACGAGCATCGCGCCGCTGTCGCGTGCGTCGCGGCCGATCACGACGGTCTCCGCGCCGTCGGTCGCGAGCGCGCGCCCCACGTCGAGCGCGAGGGCGGCCGTGATCTCGTCGCCGACCGGGCCGCGGACGCCGCTTGTCCCGAACATATCCCGCCGTTCGCCGGCCATCGAAAAGACGGTTCTGGCTGGGCGGCGGCGGACGACGTCACCGTCGCCGTCGACGACCCGGCCGCGTTCTCTCCACCGCCCTCTCGCGGCGCCGCTCACCGCCGTCGTCTTTTTCTGCCTGCTGGCCCTGTCGAGAGTGATGAACCGGCACGAAAATCGACGCTCGCCAGAGGCGTAGCGTGGACCGACTTCCCACGGGCACGCTCTCCCCGCTCGCCACTCGCGTCGACGAGGTCCTCGCGCGGTACGACTACGAGATCGGCCCCGCGATAGCGGCCATCGACGGTGCCGTCCCGGGGTACGGGGGACTGTTCGACCCGGAGACCACCGACGGGGAGATCCGAAGCGCCGCCGAGGACGTGCTCGCCGGCGACCCGCCGGCCCCGCCCGAGCGCCGGACGACTCCGACCGACGACGCCGTGGTCCTCTACGTCGACGGGAGTTCGCGGGGGAACCCCGGACCGGCCGGCGCGGGCGCGGTGCTCGAAGTCGCCGACGGACCGACCGTCCGTCTCGGTCGACCGGTCGGCGCGCGCTCCGAGAACAACACCGCGGAGTACGCGGCCCTCCATCTCGGCCTCGAAGCGCTGGCGGCGCGGTGTGAGCCGGCGACCGTCGAGGTTCGCATCGACTCGCGGACGGTCATCGACGACGTCTGGGGGGACGCGGAGGGGCTCGCCGCGGCGGCTCCCTACAAGCCCGGAATCCGCGACCGGCTCGCGGCGCTTCCGGCCTGCGAGTGGACCCACCTCGCCGACAGCGACCCGAACCCGGCGGACGCCCGCGCCGCCGTCGGCGCGGACATCGCCGCGCTCGGGCCGTGACCGGTCCGAGAGTTCGGAGCGCGACGGGGGCGATCGAGGCCACGCCTCCGGAGCGGCCGCGTCAGAGCCGGTCGAGCGCCTCGTCGAGGTCGAACTGCTCCGTCGTGTCCTCGAACGCCTCGTCCCGTCCGCTC
The DNA here is from genome assembly GCF_055389685.1 of Halorubrum ejinorense. Lineage (NCBI taxonomy): Archaea > Methanobacteriati > Methanobacteriota > Halobacteria > Halobacteriales > Haloferacaceae > Halorubrum > Halorubrum ejinorense. Next base: position 2,359,789 of record NZ_AP043777.1, on the reverse strand, counting down.
GTCGCGTCGGGCGTGGCGTCCCCGTCCGACGAGTCCGACGACGGCCGCACCCGAACGAGCTCGTCGTCGACCGACTCCTTCGTTACCGTCGCCGCGAAGCGTTCGCGCTCGGAGGCCGGCCCCTCGAACGGCTCGACGCGCTCGACCCCGTCGACGCCGCACGCCACCGCGAGACAGACGGCCTCACGGAGCCGGTCGACGCTCCCCCATCCCGACGGCGGGACGCGCGGGAGGTCCCGCTCGCGGACGCGCCACGTCTCGATCACCAGTTCCGCGTCACGGGGCGACATTTCGTACGCTTCGTAGCGGGACCGCGAGCAAATGGCTTTCGTCGGGCCGTCCGCTGTCCCCGCCGAGCCGACGCGACCGAAGCGCTAAACACCCGCCTCGGAGAAGGCGTATCCATGCAGGACAAACGCGTCCTCGTCACGGGCGGCGCGGGCTTCATCGGCTCGAACCTCGCGAACCGCCTCGCGGCCGACAACGACGTGATCGCGGTCGACGACACCTACCTCGGCACCCCGGAGAACCTCGACGACTCGGTCGAGTTCGTCGAGGCCTCGGTCGTCGACGGCGACTTCCCCGCCGACGTCGACGTCGTCTTCCACCTCGCCGCGCTCTCCTCGCGGAACATGCACGAGTCAGACCCCCAGCGCGGCTGCCGCGTCAACGTCGAGGGGTTCGTCAACACCGTCGAGCGCGCCCGGCAGCACGGCTGTGACACCGTCGTCTACGCCTCGACCTCATCGATTTACGGGAGCCGAACCGAGCCCTCGCCGGTCGACATGGACGTCGAGGCCCGCACCGCCTACGAGGCGTCGAAGCTCGCGCGCGAGCGCTACGCCGAGTACTACGCGAACCACCACGAGATGAACGTGGCCGGACTCCGCTTCTTCTCCGTGTACCAGGGCTTCGGCGGCAACGAGGAACACAAAGGCGAGTACGCGAACACGGTCGCGCAGTTCGCCGACGCCATCGCGTCGGGCGAGGCGCCCGAACTCTTCGGCGACGGGTCGCAGACGCGCGACTTCACGCACGTCTCCGACGTGGCCCGCGCCTGCGAGCTCGCCGCCGACCACGAGCTGACGGGCGTGTACAACGTCGGCACCCAGGAGGCGTACACGTTCAACGAGATGGTCGGGCTGATCAACGACGCGCTCGGCACGGACGTCGACCCCGAGTACATCGAGTGCCCCTTCGACGGCTACGTCCACGACACGATGGCGGACTACTCGAAATTCCACGAGGCCACCGGCTGGGAGCCGGAAGTCAGCTTCGAGGAGGGGGTCGAACTGGTCTGTGCGCCGTACGTCGCCGACGGCGCCGAGACGGCGCGTTAGTGCCCTTCGACCGCGCTGCCGGCCGCGATGATGAAGCCGATGATCGCGGTGATCAGCGCGACGGTCCCGATCGCCACGGCGCCGATTCGGAACGTGTCGCCGGACAGCCGGTTCGCGATGAGGAACAGGAACACCGTCGTCACGAACCCGATCAGGACGAGCGTTCGCCCGAGTCGGCCGCCGTCGATCCCCGGCTCGCTAGACACGATCTAACAGCTCTTTGAGAACGCCCTGGTAGTCGTCTTCGGTGGCGGCGTTGCCGAGCGAGTGGATCGACTGCGAGATCCACAGCCCGGCGGTGAAGTTGATGAACGCCGCCATCGAAATGGTGCCTATCTGTCCTTCGACGAACAGTCCCGAGACGACGGCCCCGACGAACCCCAGCGCCATGAGGCTGTGCGTGACGAGCGAGCGGGTGCCGAAGTCGGCGAGCTGTAATGACAACCGGGTGCCAACGGCCATGGTGCGAGTAACGGCTGGCGAGGTAAAGAGTTAGCGCGTGCCGAGACCCCCGTCAGTTTACCGCCGTCGGCCCGTACGTCCGCGCAGATGACGGACACCGATCGAACACACGACGTCGTCCTCTGGGGAGCCACGGGGGTCGCCGGCCGGTTCGTCGCGGAGTACCTCACCGAGCGGTACGCGCCCGAGGACCTCTCGCTGGCCGTCGGCGGCCGGAGCCCCGACCGACTCGACTCGCTCGTCGACGAACTCACCCGCCGCAGCGACGCGTGGGACGACGTCCCCGTCGTGGTCGGCGACGCGACGGACCCCGAGAGCCTCCGCGCGATCGCTCGCGACGCGCGGGTCGTCTGTACGACGGTCGGCCCGTACACGACGTACGGCTCGCCCCTCGTCGAGGCCTGCGTCGAGGCCGGCACGGACTACTGCGACCTCACCGGCGAGGTGAACTGGGTGCGGGAGACGGTCGACCGGTTCCACGAGGCCGCGGTCGACGCCGAGGCCCGGATCGTCCACAGCTGCGGGTTCGACTCGGTGCCGGCGGATATCGGCACCCTTCTCGTCCAGTCGTTCGCGGCGGAGACGTTCGACGCGCACTGCGAAACGGTCCGGATCTACCTCGAAGGCGGGAGCGGGAGCGTCAGCGGCGGCACGCTGGCGAGCTTCGTCGCGCTGTTCGACGCGGCCGCGGACGACCCGCTCGCCCGCGAGGCGATCCGGAACCCCTACTCGCTCGCTCCCGCCGGCGAGCGGAGCGGCGTCGACCCGGGCGAACAGCGGTTCCCCCGCAGGGACGCGCTCCGCTCGGCGTGGACCGCCCCGTCGCCGATGGCGTCGGTGAACGAACGGGTCATCCGGCGGAGCAACGCGCTGCTCGGCTACCCGTGGAGCCGCGAGTTCCGGTGTAGCGAGGTCGTCACGACGGGGACGGGCCCCAGAGGTGCGGCCGCCGCCGGCCTCGTCGCCGGCGGGCTCGGACTGTTCAAGACGGCCATGTCCGTCGGGCCGGTGCGGTCGGCGCTCAGCCGCTACGTCTTCCCCGAGCCCGGCGAGGGGCCCACCAGAGCCGAGGCCGAGGCCGGCAGCTTCGAGATACGGGTCATCGGGCGGGGCACGGCGCCGGACGGCTCGTTCACCGTCGAGGCCGAGTTCGGCGCCGACCGCGACCCCGGCTACGGCGCGACCGCGCGGATGCTCGGCGAGTCGGCGGTGTGTCTGGCGCGCGACGACGTCGACTCCCCGCTCGACGGCGGCGTGTTGACGCCCGCGTCGGGCATCGGGCTCCCGCTCGCGGAGCGGCTCCGCGAGGTGGGGTTCACCGCGTCGGTCGGCGAGGCGGCCGAGGGCGGGCGCTGAGCGTCGGTCGGCGAGGCGGCCGAGGGCGGGCGCCGTTCGGGAGCGGATCGCGAAAAGAACGCGGCGGTGAAAAGTCAGTTCCCGGCGGCTATCACATATAGCCGAGGTCGCGCAGGCGCTCCATCAGGTCCTCCTTGTCCTGGGCGCGGCCGGCGCGCTCGGTCGTTCCCTCGAGGTCCTGAAGCCACGCGGGCTCCTCGGTCGTCTTGTCCGTCGAGACCTCGCTGCCGAGCGAGCGGAACCCGGCGAAGTACTTCGGCGAGATGGGGATGTCCTCCTGCGTGACACCCTCCGGCAGGTCGTCGTCGGCCTGCGGGACGTACCCCTCGTCGGGGAACGCCTCGACGGAGTCGGGCACGACGTAGTTCCAGAACGTCTCCCACACGTCGGCCTCGGCGAACTGGAGGATGGGCTGGATGCGGTCGTGCGGCGGGAAGAGGTCCGGATCGTGACGCGGCGAGAAGAACGTCTCGTCGGCGCGCGCCTCCTGTTCGTCCCACCGGACGCCGGAGATGACGCCGTCGATGTCGTACTCTTCGAGGGCGTCGTTGAGCGCGACCGTCTTCAGCAGGTGGTTCCCGACGTAGGTGTCGAGGAGGAACGGGAACGTCTCCTCCTCGTACTCTAAGATCTCCCGGATGTGGTGCTGATTGTGCTCCGAGAGCGCGTCGACCGGGATGTCGTCGCCCGGCTCCAGCCCGTGTTCGTCGACGTACGCGCCGACGTCGTCGTTGCGGGCGTACACCAGCTCGATGTCCCACTCGTCGGCCCAGTGCTCGACGAAGTCGGTGATCGAATCGAAGTGCTGGAAGTGGTCGATGAAGACGGCGGTCGGCTTCTCGTAGCCGAACTCCTCGGCCACCTGGTTGATGAAGTACAGCGTCAGCGTGGAGTCTTTGCCTCCGGTCCACATCACCGCGGGGTTGTCGTACTGTTCGAGTCCGCGGCGGGTGACCTCCACCGCTTTCTCGACTTTGTGCTGGATCGACGGGTAGTCCGCCGGGTCCTCACCCTCGCCGTCGGTGTAGTCGACGTCGACGCTCGCCGGGAAGTCGTCGCTCATACGCCAGATACGTCCGCGCGAAAGAAAATAGGCTTTCTGACTCGCGTCCGACGGCCGGGCCGCGCGCTCCGGCCGCTCAGACGACTGTGACACGGCGTCTCGCACTGACCGATCGCGCAGTCGCGTCTCGCGGAACACAAGGGATATGCCGGCCGCCTCGGAACCACACGACATGGGTCTGTTCGACCGGCTCCGCGGCGACGACGCCGGGCGCGTCGTCTTCCTCGGAATCGACGGCGTACCGCTCGACCTCGTCGAGGACCACCCCGACGTCTTCGAGAACCTGACCGACATCGCGGAGACGGGCTCCGGCGGGCGCTTGGAGAGCATCGTCCCGCCGGAGTCGAGCGCCTGCTGGCCGAGTCTCACGACCGGCGTGAACCCCGGCGAGACCGGCGTGTACGGCTTCCAGGACCGCGAGGTCGACTCCTACGAGACGTACGTCCCGCTCGGGCGCCACGTGAAGGCGACCCGGCTGTGGGACCGCGTCACCGACGCCGGCCGCGACGCGACCGTCCTCAACGTCCCGGTCACGTTCCCGCCGTCGACGCGCGTCCAGCGGATGGTCTCCGGATTCCTCTCGCCCGATCTGGAGTCGGCCGCGAGCGACGAGTCGCTGCGCGCGACGCTCGACGACTTCGACTACCGGATCGACGTCAACGCCAAACTCGGCCACGACGACGACAAGACCGACTTCATCGAGAACGCCCACGCGACGCTCGACGCGCGGTACGACGCGTTCTCGCACTACCTCGCACAGGACGACTGGGACCTCTTTTTCGGCGTCTTCATGAGCACCGACCGGGTGAACCACTTCCTGTTCGGCGACTACGCGAACGACGGCGAGTACGCCGAGGAGTTCCTGGAGTTCTACCGCACGCTCGACGAGTACGTCGGCGAGATTCGCGACTCACTCGACGAGGACACGACGCTGATCGTCGCCTCCGACCACGGGTTCACGGAGCTGACCCACGAGGTGAACTGTAACGAGTTCCTCGCCGAGGAGGGGTGGCTCTCCTACGAGGACGACGACCACGACTCGCTTTCCGACATCGACGACGACGCCCGCGCGTACTCGCTCATTCCGGGCCGATTCTACCTCAACGTGGAGGGCCGCGAGCCGAACGGCGTCGTCTCCGAGTCCGAGTACGAGGCGGTCCGCGAGGAGCTCATCTCGGACCTCGAGTCGCTCACCGGCCCCGACGGCCGGCAGGTGTGCCGGCGGATCGTGAAAGGCGAGACCGTCTTCGACGGCGCCCACGACGAGATAGCCCCCGACTTGGTCGTCATCCCCGCGGACGGGTTCGACCTCAAGTCCGGCTTCGGCGGCAAGGACGCGGTGTTCACGCAGGGCCCCCGCAACGGGATGCACAAGTTCGAGAACTCGCTTCTGTACTCGACCGAGGCGGACCTCGACCTGTCCGACGCGAACCTCTTCGACGTGACGCCGACGGTCCTCGACCTGCTGGACGTCGACGTCGACGTCGACTTCGACGGCGAGAGCCTCCTCGCGGAGTGAGCGTCGTCGCCTGAGCGCCGACCGAGGCGGCGGCGTGCCGATCGAACGCGGACGTAACGGTCCCTCGAGGCCGCCTTTCCCGAAACAATTTTATCGAACCTCATCGTTTACCATATACGACATTTAACCGAGTCAGCGAACAACGTTCACTGTCGCCTCTGATGACAAATGGCCGAACGGGACACGAGTGGTTCAGTCGTGAGCGTGGTCCTCCCCACGTATAACAGGGCACACACCATCGACGCGGTCGTCGAAAGCGTCCTCCGACAGACGTACGACCGGTTCGAACTGCTCGTCGTCGACGACGGGTCGACGGACGACACCCCCGCCGTCGTCGAGGACTTCGACGACCGCCGGATACGGTACGTTCGGTTCCGGCGAAACAGGGGAGCCAACGTCGCGCGGAACGCGGGTATCCGGCACGCGGACGGTGATTTCCTCGCCTTCGTCGACAGCGACGACAGGTGGCACCCGGAGAAGCTCGAACGACAGGTGCGCGCTATGCGGAACGCGTCCGACCGCACCGGCGTGGTTTACACGGGCTACTGGCTCGAGTACCCTTCCGGTCGCCAGTACGGCCCCGACCCTGACCGGGACGCGCACGAGGGGAGTATCCATGAGGAGTTGCTGAAGGGGAACGGCCGCTTCATCCCGACGTCGACCGCGCTCGTCAGACGAGCGTGTTTCGAGGAGGTCGGTCTGTTCGACGAGGGGCTCCCGCGCCAACAGGACTGGGAGATGTGGCTACGTATCTCCCAGCAGTTCGAGTTCGGACACGATCCGGAGCCGCTGGTCGTCAAATCGATGGACCACGACGAAGTCAGCATCAGCTCCGACGAGGAGGCTCAGATCGACGCCATCGAACACGTGTTAGAGAAGCACGCGGAGAAGTTCCGGAGCCGGTCCGAACTGCTGTCCAGACACCAGTGGCAACTGGGACAGACGTGCCTGCTCAACGGTCAGCCGCGGAGAGGCCGGGCGGAGCTGCTGGCGGCGTGTAAGCGCAATCCGCGGTTGCTCTACCTCCTCGGATTCGGCGTCAGTATACTCGGTCCGAGAGCGTACGGCTTCGCGTTTAGAGCCCTCGAAAAGCTGCCGATCGACTGAACGCGTCCGTCGACGTCGCCTCGAAGACCGACGGAACCCCGACCGGTACGCGCCCGTTCTCAACGGCTCTCCCGCCGTTCGGAAGGCGGCGGCCGGGGGACGCTCGTCTTCCGTCGGGGCCGGTTCCGCGTCCGGCGATCGGAGCCGGGTCAGTGCGGTCGCACGCCCGCGCTGACGAGTCGGCTCGCCGCCGGCGTGTACTGCCCGTTGTCATCGCCGTCCGGGGCGAGGCCGCCGGTCGTCGTCGAGTCGGTTCGACGGGGCGCGCGGATCGAGCGGACGACGACGGTCACCGGGGGCGACGTCGCTTTCGCCGGACGCCTCCGGTCGGCGTCGGATCAACCCTGTTCGGTCGGCGTCGAACACCGCAGACAGAGGATCCCGGTGCCGGCCCAGTTGACGTGGCTCGACCCGCAGCTCGGACACTCGTGGGTCTCGTTGTTGTACTCAGTGGTCCCCCGCGGCGCCGCGAGGTGGCCGTCCGCGACCGCACGCTCGAGCAGGCTCGGGAACCGCTGCTTCTTGAACCGGGCCCGGTGCGCGAGGAAGTCGCCGGCGCGGCTCGGGTCGGATCCGTGGAGGTCCTCCCACTTGATCGCGATCTCGCCGTCCGCCTGCCCGCGGGCGACCTGTTTGACCGTCGCGGCCGCGGCCTCGAAGAGCGGGGTCGTCGCCAGCGCCTGCGGGGAATCGACCGCGTCGCTCGCGGCCTCGTATCGGTCCGCCGCCACGTCGTAGGCCGCTCCGGCGTCGCCGAGGTCGCCCGCCACCCGGAAGTCGGCGACGAACTCCGCGAGACAGGCCGCCTGTCCCGGCGTCTCCAACACCGTCTCGAAGTCGCGCGCCGCGGCGATCCCCTCGACCGCGCGCTGCGTGGCTCGGCGGTCCGTGCCCGCGACGCGGTACGCGACGGTCGCCGCGAGCAGCTGCTGGAGCCCCTGGCCGATCCACCCCTTCTCGTCCGGATCGAAGGGGTCGAGTCCGTCGCGCGGGTCGGCGAGCACGCGCCGCCCGCCCCGCGTGTACCGGTTCCCCGCCCGCTCGTACTCGCGAGCCGCCAGCGCGTCGACCGCCGCGTCGTGATGGCCGCCGTCGTTCGTGTTCACGCGTGAACGGTACGGGCGGCGACCGCTTACGCCTGACGGGGGAGGGGGGTCGGGCACTCGTTCGACCGCGTCCCCCGACGATACTTACTTTCGGGGATCGAACCGAGGGCATGGAGAAACCGGAGGGCGCTTCGGGACCGGCGTCGCCGCCCGGAACCGAATCGCGCTCGGCGGCGGAGTCACGGTCGCCGCGGACCAGCGGCCGCGTCGAGTGGCTCCTCGTCGTCACGCTGCTCGCGGTACCGATGGCGGTCGTCCCCGGCGGGGGCGACCCGACGCTGGTGAGTCTCTGGGGGTTCGTGACGCTCGGCGGCGACGGCGGCGCCCTCGGGGGGTACCCGGTGTGGGCGTACTTCCTCGACCAGCCCCGCCCGTTCGCGAGCCTGCCACCGTCGATCCGAGCGTGGCCGCTCGCGGTCGGGTTCCACCTGCTCGCGGCCGGCAGCGCCACGTGCGGGATCGCAGTCGGCCGCGAGGACCGTCGGGTCACGGGCGGACTGCTCCTGCTCGCGTCGGCCGCGACGCTGTGGGTCGCCGCGGGGCTGGGCGTGCGCTTCGGCGTCGGCGCGACCGCGGGCTGGCTGGCGGTCCTCCCGATTGGCGCGGTCGCGACGGCCGGCGTCGCCGTCCTCGCGTACGGAGGCGACCTCCGGCGAGTCGTCGTCCGGTGACCGGCGGGACGGGGTTCACGAGCGCGCGTCGACGCCGGTTTCCACCAAGGATTAATTGGCCCGGCGGCGTTGAGGGGCGCGATGACACGAATCCGGTCCCCGCGCTCACCCTCCGACGGCGGCCGCTCCCGGTCGAACCGACGCGGACGTGCCCGCGGGCCGAGCGGCTCGCGACCGCCGACACGAGGCACCGACGCGACGCGCCGGTCCGGTCCGAGGGAGCACACCGGCGTGACCACCGCCGCGCGCGAGGCTGGACGATGACGCTGTACGCCGTCGACGCGATCGACGACGCGGTCGAGGCGACGCGATCGCTGCTCTGGCCGTTCGACGCGGGGCGGTGGCTCCGGCTGATGGTCGTCGTCTTCTTCGTCGGCGGCGCCGGGGGCTCCGCGCCGTCGCAGCTCGGGGGGAGCGCCTCCACCGGAACCGGCTCTCAGCCGGGGTCGTTCCCGCAGCTGCCCGCCCCGGAAACGGTCCTCCCGAGCGGCGGCGAGCTGCTCGTGATCGGTGTCGTCCTCGGGGCCGTCGCCGCGGTCGTGATCGGGCTCCTGTTCGTCGGGTCTGTCATGGAGTTCGTCTTCGTCGAGTCGCTTCGCCGCGAGGCGGTCTCGATCCGGCGGTACTGGCGCGACCGCTGGCGGGCCGGCGTCCGCCTCTTCGGCTTCCGACTCGTCCTCGGCGTCGTCACGCTGACGCTCGTCGCCGCGGCCCTCGCGCCAGCCCTGTTGCCGGCGCTCTCCGGCGACGCGTCCGTCGCCGTCGGGGTGTTGCTTCTCGCGGTTCCCGTGTTGGTCGGCCTCGCCGCCGTCAGCGGCCTCGTCGGAGGCCTCACCACGAACTTCGTCGTGCCCGTGATGCTGGTCGAGGGGGGGTCGCTGCTCTCCGCGTGGCGACGGTTCTGGCCCGTGCTGACGGGGCAGTGGAAGCAGTACGCCGCGTACGTCGCCCTCGCGTTCGTGATCCGGATCGCGACCGGGGTCGTCTCGGGCGTCGCGGTCGTCTTCGGCGTGATCGTGGCCGCGGTCCCGTTCGGGATCACCGGGATCGTCGGCGTCGCGCTCCTCTCGGTCGCCACCCCCGTCGGCGCGGCCCTGATCGCCGTCTCGGTCCTGCTGTTCGTGCTCGCGGTCGCGGCGGTCGCCCTGCTCGTCTCGGTGCCGATCCGGACCTACCTCCGGTACTACGCGCTGTTCGTGTTGGGCGACACCGACGCCGGGCTCGACCTCATCGCCGAGCGGCGACGCGCGGTCAGGGAGTGATTCCGCGAGCTGCCCGGCGGACGAGTCGGGCGGCCGCTCAGGCTACTCGTTGTCCGGGCTGCTCGGGTGGTACTCGGTGTCGTACTCGCCCGGCTGACCGTCCACGCGGTCGGGATTGATCCGGCCGCCGAGCAGCATGAAGTCGAGGACGGTACAGTACAGCATCGCCTCGACGACGGGCACGGCCCGCGGCGGGAGGACGGGGTCGTGGCGGCCGACGACCTGAACGTCCTTCTCCTCGCTCGTCTCCCAGTCGGCCGAGCGCTGCTTCTTGGGGATCGAAGTCGGCGCGTGCCACGTCGCCTCGCCGTAGATGGGCTCGCCGGTGGTGATCCCGCCCTGGAGCCCGCCGTGGTCGTTGCCGACGGGGACGGGGTCGCCCTCGTCGCTTTCGACGTGGTCGAACGACTCGCCGTCGTCGAACGTCCAGTCCTCGTTGCGGTCGCTGCCGGCGACGTCGGTGGCGTCCTTTCCGAGCCCGTACTCGACGCCGGTCGTCGCCGGGATGGCGAACATCGCCTGCCCGAGCCGGGCGGGGAAGCTGTCGAAGCGCGGGGCGCCGAGCCCGCGGGGGACGCCGCGGCACTCGAAGTAGATGGAGCCGCCGATGGAGTCGCCGCGCTCCTGGTACTCCTCGATCAGCTCCTGCATCTCGGCGGCCGCCTCGGGGTCGGCACAGCGCACGTCGTTCTCCTCGCTGTGGTCGAGCAGCTGTTCGAAGCTCACCGGGTCGGCCTCGACGTCGCCGATGCGGTTGACGTGGGCTTTGATCTCGACGTCGTGGTCGGAGGCGTCGAGGACCTGCTCGGCGACCGCGCCGGCCGCGACCCAGTTCACCGTCTCGCGCGCCGAGGAGCGCCCGCCGCCGCCCCAGTTGCGCGTGCCGAACTTCGCCGAGTAGGTGTAGTCGCCGTGCGAGGGGCGCGGCGCCGTGACGTACGGCTCGTACTTCCCCGAGCGGGCGTCCTTGTTCTGGATCACCATGCCGATCGGGGTGCCGGTGGTGTAGCCGTCCTGGACGCCGGAGTTGAGGACGACCTCGTCGGGCTCGCCCCGGGAGGTGGTGATCATCGACTGCCCCGGCTTGCGCCGGTCGAGCTGCGCCTGGATGGCCTCCTCGTCGAGCTCGACGCCCGCGGGCACGCCCGAGACGGTGACGCCCATCGCGTCGCCGTGGCTCTCGCCGTAGGTCGTCAGCTGGAAGAGTCGGCCGAACCGGTTCCCGTTCATACCCGAACGTGTGGCCGCGGGCATATAGGGGTTGCAATCCGCGCAACCGCTCCGCGCCCGATCGGCGGTGAGCAACCGATGGGGGTATGTAACCGGACCGAGTTAGTGGGGGCGTGCGCGAACGCCTTACCTCGGACCTCGGCGTGTACGCTCTCTCCGGGCTGTTCTCGCTCGTCGTCTTCGTGTTCGCCCTCTGGCTCCTCTCGCGGACGGTCCCCGGCGGGCTCGCGAGCCGACAGCTGGGCGGGCTCGTCGTCGGCTACCTGCTGTTCGTCGGCGTCTACACGACGGCCTGGTTCATTTACACCGGGATCGACAGCCGCGAGAAGGTCTGACGGTCGAGACGGTCGACGAGAGGGGTTCCGCCTGCCGAATCGTTTTCAGCGTGCCCCGTGAGGGTGGACCATGAGCAGAGAGACGATCACCTTCGACGTCGACGACCGCGGCGTCGCGACGATCACCGTCGACCGACCGGAACAGCTCAACGCGCTCACCGCCGAGACGCTCGAAGCGATCGAGGACGCGCTCGACGAGGCCGCCGACCGCGACGCGCGGGCTCTCGTCATCGCCGGCGCGGGCGACGACGCGTTCGTCGCCGGGGCGGACATCAGCCACATGGTCGACCTGTCGACGCCCGAGGCGCAGGCGTACGCCGAGCTCGGCCACCGCGTCGCGGAGGCCATCGAGACGTTCCCCGCGCCGACGGTCGCCGCCGTCGACGGGTACGCCTTCGGCGGCGGCTGCGAGCTCGCTTTGGCCTGTGACCTGCGGGTCGCCGCCGAGAGCGCGGTGCTCGGCCAGACGGAGATCGATCTGGGGATCATCCCCGGGTGGGGCGGGACGCAGCGGCTCCCGGCGCTCGTCGGCGACGAGGTCGCGCGGCGGCTGATCTTCCTCGGCGAGCGGATCGACGCGGCCGAGGCGGCCGAGGTCGGATTCGTCGGCGAGGTCGTCGCGGACGAGGAGTTCGACGACAGGATCGACGAGCTGGCCGGCGAACTGGCCGCGAAGCCGGCGACCGCGCTCCGGGCCGCGAAGGAGGCGTTGAACGCGGCCGGCGACGGCTCGGCGGCGACCGGGCTCGCCCTCGAACGACGGGCGTGGGCCGGCCTGTTCGGCACCCGCGACCAGCGAGAGGGGATGGCGGCGTTCTTAGAGAAGCGCGAGCCGGAGTTCGAGTAGGCGAGGCGGTCCGTTCGCGTCACGCCAGCCTGGTCATCCACGCGTCGACCGCCGCCGGGAACAGCACCGTCGCTGCCGCGCTGACGACGGACGCTCCCAGCAGGCCGGCGGCGACCGAGCCCGTCGCGGCGACGACCACGGCACCGCCGCCGAGGATCGCCGCGAGGAGCGTCCCGTTGAAGTAGACGAGTCTGAGGAGGACCAACGTCGGGAACAGGCGCGCCCACCCCGGCGCGTCCGTGAACGGCGGCGACGCGATCAGGCCGTTCCTGACCAGCGTGCCGACGGCGACCATCGTCGCCAGGCCCACGAGCCACGTCTCGAAGAGCGCCGGCGACGCCCGAGCCCCGACGAAGGGCAGGACCAGCATCACCGGCAGGGTAAGGAGCCCGACTTCGCCGGCGATCCGTCCGAAGTCGGTGAGGAGGGCCCCGAGCCGGTCCTTCTCGGTCCCGCTCCGGTTCCCGATGGCCAGGAACTCGTTGCGGTACGTCGACGTGGCCGCACGCGTCTCTCGGCCCGGCGGGCCGTGTCGCGGGCTGCGCGCCTGGCCCCGGTGCGCCCGGGTCCTGTTCGGCAGCCCGTCGCCCGTGCCCGGCTGCGTCGAGTCGCTCATCCGTTCAACAACGAGACACGAGGAACATACGTTTTCGGGTGGGTTCCGACGGGCGTTCCGCGGCGTCGCGAGGGTGCTGTAGACGCCGTCGCGGAGAACGTCGTCGCGGCGGGCCTCCCGACCGACGCCGTCCGCGACGAGGGCGTCGCGTCGCGGTGTATGGAGTCGGCGGCGCCGTGGCCGACGGAGCGGGGGCTCCCCGAGATGCTCGGTCCCGCGGCGGACGCCCCGGAGCGACACGTGGCCGGCCGGTAGCTCCCGTCACGCCGCTTCGGGCGGCGAGCGAACTCGACCGTGTCAGTGCGGTTCACGGAACCCGGGGATCGCCACGCTTTATTAATCCGCCCGAGTACCCGCGACATGGACCAGTTGCGGCAGTCGCTCCTCGACGCGCCGATCATCGAGAAAGGCGAGTACCAGTACTTCGTCCACCCGATCAGCGACGGCGTTCCCATGCTCGAACCGGAGCTGCTCCGGGAGATAGTCATCCGGATCATCCGGAAGGCGGAGCTGGAGAACGTCGACAAGATCGTCACGCCCGCCGCGATGGGGATCCACATCTCCACCGCGCTCTCCCTGATGACCGACATCCCGCTCGTCGTCATCCGCAAGCGCCAGTACGGCCTCGACGGCGAGGTCCCGCTGTTCCAGGAGACCGGCTACTCCGAGTCGGAGATGTACATCAACGACGTCGAGGAGGGCGACCGCGTCCTCGTCCTCGACGACGTGCTCTCGACGGGCGGCACGATGAAGGCCATCCTCGACGCGCTCACCGACGAGGTCGGCGCGGACGTCGTCGACGTCGTCGCCGTGATCAAGAAGGCCGGCCCCAACGAGCTCGACGAGACCGACTACAACGTGAAGACGCTGATCAACGTCACCGTCGAGGACGGCGAGGTCGTGATCGTCGACGCGCAGGGCGACGAATAGGGACCGAGCGGCCCGCTCGGGTGTCTCGGTTCACCCGGTCCGCGGGTCTCAGATCCTCCCCGAACGCGAGTTACGACCCGTCCCGGTCCACACCCTGATACCCGTGGCGCCCAGACCTGTGGCATGAGCGACCGGGGGCCGGACGGCGCCCTCCGTACGGGCAACGTCGTCTGGCGGCTGTACACCGACTACGCCGACGGGAGCCGCCGCTACGCCGTCTTGGGAACGGTCGCGACGCTGATCGGGCGGGCGCTGGGCCTGTTACCGGCGCTGGTGATCGGCCTCGCGGTCGACGCGGTGTTCCTCGGTGAGCGGGCGTACGCGCTCCCGCTCGTTCCCGCCGAGCTGATTCCGTCCACGCCGACCGGGCAGCTCTACTTCTCTATCACGGTGCTGCTCGCAGCGACGGTCGGCGGCGCGGTCCTCTCGTGGATCGAGGACTGGGGGTGGAGCGTGTTCGCGCAGCGGGTCCAGCGGTCGCTTCGCGTCGACGCCTACGCCGCGCTTCAAGACCAGGAACTGGCTTACTTCACCCGACGGCGCACGGGCGACCTGATGTCCGTGCTGAACAACGACGTCAACGCTCTCCAGACGTTCTTAGAGGACGGCCTGAGCGCGACGGTGTGGATCCTCGCGACCGTCGGGGGTATCGGCCTCATCCTCGTCGGGCTCAACCCGACGCTGACCGCGGTCGCGCTGCTGCCGATCCCCGCGCTAGCGCTGTTTACGCTGTTGTTCACTCGGGTCGTCGAGCCGCGCTACCTCGCCGTCCGCGAGGAGATCGGCGACCTGAACGCCCGGCTGGAGAACAGCGTCTCCGGCATCGAGGTGATCAAGACGCAGGGCGCCGAGCGCTTCGAGACGGATCGCGTACGGGCGGCCTCCGACAGCTACCTCCGTGCCAGCCTGGCCGCGATCCGGGTCCGGATCACGTACTTCCCGGGGCTGAACCTCATCTCGGGGCTCGGCTTCGCGGCGACGTTCCTGCTCGGCGGGCTGTGGGTGCTCGGCGCGACCCCGCTGGGGCTGGCCGGGTCGCTCACGCCCGGGGCGTTCGTCACGTTCGTCATCTACGCGCAGCAGTTCATCTGGCCGATCATCAGGCTCGGCGACGTCGTCGACGACTACGAGCGCGCGAAGACCGCGGGCCTCCGCGTCGACGAGCTCCTCTCGCGGGAACCGGCCGTCGCCGACAGCCCCGATGCGACGGCGCTGACTGTCACCGACGGGACCGTCGACTTCGAGAGCGTCACGTTCGCCTACGGCGACGACGCCGTGATCCGCGACGTCGACGTCGCGGTCGATGGGGGCGCGACCGTGGGCGTCGTCGGGCCGACCGGCGCGGGCAAGTCTACGCTGTTGAAGCTGCTCCCGCGGCTGTACGACGCCGACGAGGGCGCGGTCCGCGTTGACGGGCGAGACGTCCGCGACGTGACCCTGCGGAGCCTCCGGACCGCGATCGGGTACGTCAGTCAGGACCCGTTCCTGTTCTACGGGACGGTCGCGGAGAACATCCGCTACGGCACCTTCGACGCCACCGACGCTGAGGTCCGGGCGGCCGCCGAGCGCGCCCAGGCCGGCGAGTTCATCCGGAACCTCCCCGACGGCTACGACACGCTGGTTGGCGAGCGCGGCGTGAAGCTCTCCGGCGGTCAGCGCCAGCGGCTCGCGATCGCTCGCACGATGCTCAAAGACCCCGAGATCCTGATCCTCGACGAGGCCACGAGCGCCGTCGACACGGAGACGGAGGCGCTGATACAGGCGAGCCTCCAGGCGTTCGCCGCCGACCGTACCACCTTCGTGATCGCTCACCGGCTGTCGACGATCCGCAACGCCGACCGCGTCCTCGTGCTGGACGACGGCCGAGTCGTGGAGGACGGCACGCATCGGGGCCTGCTCGCCGAAGACGGGCTCTACGCGAACCTGTGGCGCGTTCAGGTCGGCGACATCGGCTCGCTGCCCGCGGCCTTCCTCGAACGGGCCTTGGAGCGTCAGTCGGTGATCGCCCGGGACGACGAGGACGGGTAGGCGGTCGGCCTCGGTTCGAACCCGAGGGCCGTCCGAGTCACCGCAGTTTATAAACCCCGCGCCCACCCCGCGTCGCTGCCGGGCGCGGGCGCCTTTTGTGTCGGGGGCGTGAACGGGAGCGTACACATGACTAGCGCGTTATTCGTCGTGAGCGAGGAAGGGTACTGGGCCGAGGAGTGTATCGAGCCGCTGACGACGCTCGAAAGCGAGGGCGTCGACGTGACGGTCGCGACGCCGTCCGGGTCGCCGCCGGTCGTCGACGAGCGGTCGCTCGACCCGGAGGCCGCGGGCGGCGAGGAGCGAGTCGCGGAGCTCCGCGAGGTCGACGAGACGCACCCCGAACTCAACGACCCGGAACCGATCGCGACGGTCGAGGCCGACGGCTACGACGCGGTCGTCTTCCCCGGCGGCCACGGCACCGTCTGGGACGTGAACCAGGACCGCCACGCCCGCCAGCTGCTGCTCGACGCGGTGGCGGGCGAGGAGAGCGTCGCCCTCGTCGTCTGTCACGCGGTCGGCATCCTCGGGTTCACTCGCGAGGCGGACGGGACGCCGCTCGTCGAAGGCCGATCGGTGACCGGGTTCCCGAACGCGTGGGAGGAAGACATCGTCGACGACCACGACGTGATGCCGGACGGTCGGAAGCTCCCGTACTGGGTCGAAGACGAGGTCGTCCTCGCGGGCGCCGACTGGGACGCCGAACTCGACGCCGACACGAGCGTCACGGTCGACGGCGACCTGATCACCGCGCGCGGCCCGGGCTCCTCGGCCGACGCGGCGGCGACGCTGCTGGACGAGCTGTAGGCGCCCGACCGGCTTTCGGGCCTTCTCACCGGATCACGAACGCGGGTTCCTCGATCCGCTCACACTTACACTTCGGACACCGCGACGGCTCGTTGACCGGGTCGTCGAACCTGTCGAACCCGCACTCCGGGCAGGTCGGCGGCGCGACGAGGAACTCCTCGCCGCCGCCCCCGTCGGCCTCGGTGATCGACTGCGAGACGTGTTCGAGGTGTTCGTAGACTGTCGGCGTCGGCAGCGACAGCGTCGCCGCGAGGTCGCTCGCGGTCCGCGGCCCTTCGCGGAGGGCGTCGGCGATGCGCTGGCGAGTCGTCTCCATACCACCGGTTCGCGGTGCGGCGAGTAAAACCGTCCGGGGTTCCGCCGCGGGTCCGCGTCGCGTCGACCTCCGGTCTCGGCTGTCGTTCGGTCCGGGGGTCGCGCGCTCACCGCTGCCGGGCACAAAAGGTATGTCACCGGGGTGAGAGAGGGTCGGTATGAAAGCCGTCGTACTCGCGGGTGGCTACGCGACCAGACTCTGGCCGATCACCGAACACCGGCCGAAGATGTTCCTCCCGGTCGGCGAGAACACCGTCATCGACGAGATATTCGAGGACTTGGAGGCGGACGACCGCGTCGACGAGGTGTTCGTCTCGACGAACGAGCGCTTCGCCGACACGTTCGCGGAGTACCTCGCCGACAGTCCCTTCGAGAAGCCGACGCTCTCCGTCGAGGAGACCGTCGAGGAAGACGAGAAGTTCGGCGTCGTGGGGGCGCTCGAACAGCTCGTCGAGCGCGAGGGCGTCGAGGACGACCTGATCGTCGTCGCCGGCGACAACATGATCAGCTTCGATCTGGCCGACTTCGCCGACTTCTTCCAAGACAAGGGGACGCCGACGCTGGCCGCCTACGACGTTGGCGACCGCGAGCGCGCGAAGTCGTACGGGCTCGTCCAGTTGGAGGGCGACGAGGTGATCGACTTCCAGGAGAAACCCGAGGACCCGCAGTCCACGCTCGTCTCCATCGCCTGTTACGCCTTCCCGGCCGAGACGCTTCCGAAGCTCACGACGTACCTCGAAGACGACAACAACCCGGACGAGCCGGGCTGGTTCCTCCAGTGGCTCCAGCAGCGCGGGTCCGTCCACGCGTACACCTTCGACGGCGCGTGGTTCGACATCGGTACCGCGGAGAGCTACCTCGACGCGGTCGAGTACGCGCTCGACGGCGGCACGCTCGTCGCCGACGACGCGGCCGTCGAGGGCAGCGACTTCGGCGACGTGGTCCACGTGATGAGCGGCGCGACGGTGACGGACTCGACGCTCGACCGAACCGTGGTCTTCGAGGACGCGACTATCACCGACTCCGAGATCCGGAACTCCGTGATCGACACGGGCGCCACCCTGGAGGGCGTCGACCTCTCGGGCGCGCTGATCGGATCGTACACCTCGATCACCGACGGCGACGAGTTCTGACTGCGACCCACAGAGCGCGGCCGCTCTCAGTCGCTGCTTCCCGTTCCCTCGGCGTCGGTCCGCCCGCCGGTTCCGGCCTGCGCGTGCGTGTGGTGATAACAGTCGAACGCGGGTTCGCCGCCGTCGCTCGCGGGGTAGAAACACACCCGCTGGTAGCGCTCGTTGTCGATCAGGTTCGCCACGAACCCGTCGGTGTGCCGGGAGACCGAGTCGTACGGGGCGCCGCAGGCGGGGCAGTCCGGCGGCGCGTCCTCGGGAACGTACATGCGGCGTGGCGTCCGAGTGTACGGCCCCGAGCCGGAAAACGACCCCGCCGAGACGCGGCGATCGGAGGGTCGGGCGCGGGAGAGTTCAAGACCCGTTCGAACCGTCACCGCTGCCGCCCTCGACGCCGAGCGCGTCGAAGAGCTTCCGCCGGACCGCCTCCTCGGTGAGGTGGAGGAGCGTGTCGCGGTTCTCGCCGCTCGCCTCGATGCCGGTGAAGATGCCGAGCGGAATTTCGAGCGACCCCTGCGTCGAGTGGCCGGCCGCGTCGCCCATCTCGGAGAACGCCTCGTCGAGGACGTTGCCGATGTTCAGCCGGATGTCCTTCGAGCGGGCCGCGAGGTAGATCTTCTCGTCGGCGATGCCCAACACCGCCGTCGTCGTGATTCCCTCCAGGTTGAGGAGGTGTTGTGCGGCCTGCGCGAGCGCCTCGCGGTCGCGGATGAACCCGGCCGTCGAGAAGAGGTGGCTCCCCTGGACCTCGCGGTTCTGGATCGCCTCCGCGAGCACGTCGAGCGTCTCCGGGCTCATCGACGGCGACTCCACCTGTTCGAGCGTGTCGTGGTTCGCGAACGGGTGGAGGTACGCCGCCGCGGTCAAGTCAGCGGGCGTCGTGTCCCGCTTGAAGTCGAGCGTCTCGGCGCGGATCCCGTAGAGGAGCGCGGTCGCGACCGCCTCCGAGGGCGACTGGTCGAACTCCTGGAGGTACTTCGTGAGGATCGTCGACGTCGAGGAGACGTTCGTCCGCACGTCGACGAACCGGGCGTCGAACGGCACCTCGGCCTCCAAGTGGTCGAGGTAAATGTCGATCGGAACGTCGAGCGCGAGGTCCTCGGCGGCCGCCTTCGCGAGGTCGACGGCCGCGATCGTCTCGTACTCGCTCAGGGGCGGCGCCTCGCTCCGTTCGAGGAGGTCGATCCCGAGCAGGTTGACGAACGCCCGGTTCTCCTGGTGGCCGACGTCGCCGGAGTAGACGATGTCGGCGTCGACGCCGAACGCCTCCGCGATGGCCTGAAGCGCGGTCGCGGACGCGATCGAGTCGGGCTCCGGGTTGTCGTGCGTGAGGATGGCCATCCGGCCGCCGCCCTCCTCGATGATCTCCGCGAGCTGGCGGGCCATGTACTCCAGTTCGCCCGTCTCCAGCGACTGGAGCGCGCTGTCGGCGATCACGGTCGAGGGGTTGATCACCACGTCGGCGCCCCGATCGCGCAGTTCGTCTTCGCTGACGGGGTCGGAGGCCCGGACGACGACGTAGTGGTCGCCGCCCGTCTCCCTGACCGCGGAGACGGCCGCCTTGTTCGCCTCCACGTCGCTTGCGAGGATCAAGACGATGTCGCGGTCGGCGAGTTCGTCGACGAGATCGGGATCGGCGATGTCCTGGACGCGCGCGTTGAGGTCCTGGTCGCGGAGCGCCTCGACTCGGCTCTCGTCGCGGTCGAGGATGAGGACGTCCTTGCCGCGTCCGGTCAGTTCCTCCGCGACGGCGTGACCGACGCTTCCACAGCCGAGGATGGCGTATCGGGTCCGCGCGGATCCGGATGCCCCACTACTCATTAGAGGGATTTCCGCGGCACGACACTTAACGAGTGCGCTCTCCCGGTCGCGGGGCGTCGCGGCCGCCGTCGCGGCCGTCCGAGTCGTCCCGGTACGTCCCGGTCGACGTGACTCGTGGCCCTCCGCTTTCGGGCGATTCGCCGCCGACGAGCGGCGCGGCGACGGGGGCGAATGAAAAGGCCTTTTACCGTCACCCCGATACGGACTTGTGAGGGCCGGTAGCTCAGTTAGGGAGAGCGACGGACTCTTAATCCGTCGGTCGCGTGTTCAAATCGCGCCCGGCCCGTACACTGAACCGCAGAGCGACAGCGATGCGGCGAGGGACCCGGACGGAAGCGATTTGAAGGAGAGAAGTCGCAGCGCGAGCGAAGCGAGCGACCGTCTTCTCGTCGTTCAAAATCGCGCCCGGCCCGCTCCCTTAATAAACTTTAGAGGCCTCACGGACACATTTTCGCTCGATTCGGGGATCTCTCGGAGGTGGTGTCCGAACGTTGATTCACCTAGCCACCGTACGAGAGCCATGGTGGAAGTTTCAGACGAACGACAGCTCGTGCTCGAGGCGCGTTCCCAGTTAGACCAGTGGACGAAAAGCGCCCGGAGGGAAGCGTACGTCGAACTGTTCGAAGGCGACGATCCGATCCTTTCCGCCGAAGAAGTACAACTGCTTGACGCACTCGATTCCGAACTGGAGCGAGAGGGTGGCGATGGCGTCTGGGGAACCGATCAGTACGGCGTCCACGCGGCGGGGGCCTCGAATTCCGACGCGTCGCTCGGCGTGGTCTGCGTGTACCACCCACAGATCACCAGCGACTCGGTCTTCCGCGGGATCGACGATCTCGACGACGCGACCGAAGAGCGGCTCAACGCAGCCCTCTGGACGTACAGCGAGCGCGTCGCAACGCTCATCGAAGCCGAACTCAACGAGTTCGTCCGTCGGTAGTAGACGTCGCCACTGAGACCGGGTTCGACCCGGTTGCGCTCCGTCCGGCACCCGTCACCGAAGTCGCGAAAGAATCTCGCTAACGCCGCCCGGTTCCCTGACCGGTCGGGAGGAGGGGATGTGCTCGTACTCGACCGTACGACGTCGCTCCCCCACAGGAGGGACGCGCCGAGCGACCGGGGCGCCGTCGGCGGGGGCCAGCGAGGTACGGGGCCTGTGTGGCACTCACGAAGCGAGCCGCCCGAACGCACGGACAGAGCACCTACGGCCGGCCACGGGTATCACTCCGAAATCGGGTGTTCCCAGAGCAGAATCGCTCCCGACCCACCGATCAGGACTATGCCCGCAACAGCTAGCGCGAAGAGCGGAGAGACGAGATCCGAGATGACCCCACTCCCGAGCTGGAATGGGATGACGGTCAGACCACTAACCATCGCCATCGCGCTCAGGACCGTCGCCCGCCCGACCGTCTCGATGCGGTCGTTTACGTACTGACCCGCGAAGGTCTGTGTCACGTCGGCAAGTCCCCGGGCGAGGAGGAACGTCGGCAACGCGAGCAGCGGGACGAAATACATCCCGACCAGTGCTCCCCCGACGAGAAACGGGAGGAGGAGGAACCATACTCGCATCCCGACGCGTTCTTTGATAACACCAGTGTAGTAGCTCAGTGCCGCGCCGACGAGACTGTACGCGGCGTAGAACACGCCCAGAAGGGACTCGATCGCCGTCGGAGGAACGCCGATGTCAGTGACTACC
This sequence comes from Halorubrum ejinorense, assembly GCF_055389685.1. Taxonomy (NCBI): domain Archaea; kingdom Methanobacteriati; phylum Methanobacteriota; class Halobacteria; order Halobacteriales; family Haloferacaceae; genus Halorubrum; species Halorubrum ejinorense. The sequence continues at coordinate 2,338,151 of NZ_AP043777.1, read as the reverse complement.
GTCTCGAACACCGGCTGAAGAAAGACGAACACGAGGTACGTGACGGCCGCGTACAGCACGTAGTAGTAGAGAACGAGTGCCCGGATATGGGACCGAGAGAGGACGTCACGGATGATTCCGAGTGACTGCCGGAAGCCGAGCGTGGTGTCGCTTCCCTCGTACGTCTCTGGATCCTCGACGGTGAGCAAGACCGGAACACCGAGCGCGGTCACGCCGGCCGCGACGAACCACGGGAGCGAGAGGTCGAGGCTCCCGAGGTACCCGCCCGTGACGGCGGCACCCGCCCCAATTGCGAGCGCGACGGCGTCGCCGCGTCCGCGAACGTGCGCGAACTGATCCGCAGAGAGGTCGTCGGTGAGCGTGTCGTACAACCACGCGTCCTCGCTCCCGGATCGGAAGTTGTAGCCCATCGACCAGCAGACGTACAGTCCGGCGAAGGCGAGAAAGGACCCGGCGAGTCCGATCCCGAGCAGCGTTACCGCGATGAGCGCGGTCCCGATGAGGAGACTGTTTCTGCGCCCGAGCCGGTCCCCCACGTATCCCGTCGGAATCTCGCCGAGAACCGTCGTGAGATTGTATATCGATTCGAGAACGACGATCTGCGTGAATGAGAGGTCCTGAGCGAGAAAGAAGAGATACATTATCGGCCGATAGAACTCGACCGCTTTCGTTCCCTTGTAGAGATAGTATTTGAGGATGCTGGCGGGGACGGACGGCCGCCGTGACAGCCCATAGCTCCCCGTCATTGTGGTGGCATTCAAACGATTGCGTCAATACCGTTCCGCATTCGAGCGACGACCCCTGTGATCCATGGTAGAGTGTGGAACTGGACGAACGACAGTCCGAGTGCCCTCCCCTCAATCCGGCGCGTAGTCCGCCCCCTCCTCGGCGTCGAGGAAGGCCGCGAGGAGGTCGACGGCGGCTTCGATATCGCGCGAATCGGCCGTTTCGACCGCGGAGTGGTGGTAGCGGACGGGGATCGAGAGCGCGCCGACCGGTCGCGCGCCGCCGGCGTGCTGGAGACCGCCGGTGTCGGTCCCGATGTTCCAAGACACCTCGCGCTGGAAGGGGACGCCGTGAGTTTCGGCGAGGCACTCGAACCGTTCCGCGACACCGGGGGTCGGGATGACGCTCGCGTCCTTCCGTTTGATACCGACGCCGTCGCCGAGTTTCGAGATCGCGTCAGACGGGTCGACGCCGGGGTAGGACTGTTCGAGCGTCCCGTCGAGCGCGACGACGAGGTCCGGGTCGACGTCCGCGCCGAGGGCGGTCGCGCCCCGCAGTCCGACCTCCTCTTGGACCGTCGCGGCGTAGTGGACGGTCACCGCGGGATCCGCGAGGCGGGCGGCCTCCAGCAGCACGTAGACCCCCGCGCGGTCGTCTAGCGAGGAGCCGGCGACGCACTCGCTGAGCTCGCGGAGGTCGCTGTCGAGCGTCACCACGTCACCGACGCCGAACGCCTCGGCCGCGTGCGTCGGGTCGAGGCCGGTGAACACGTGCGCGTCGTCGAGGGTCCACTCCTCGGGGGCCTCCTCGGCGGCCGTGTGCGCGGCGGTGATCTCGACCACCCCGTCGTAGTCGCCGTCGTCGGTGTGGACGGTGACCGGGTGTCCGCGGAGCGCGTCCGGGTTCCAGCCGCCGAGGGGCTCCACGGAGCAGAAGCCGTCGTCGTCGACGTCGCTCACGACGAGCCCGATCTCGTCCATGTGCGCGGCGACGAGCACCTCGTAGTCCGGGTTCGCGGAGCCCTCGACGGTCGCGACGAGGTTCCCCATCGCGTCGGTCCGCACGGCGTCGACGGGCGGGAGTTCGTCGCGAATCACGTCGCGCACGCGGTCCTCGTGGCCGACCGGACCGGGTGCGTCCGCCAGGCGTGCCAGCAGGTCGAAGTCGAACGTCGCGTTCGCGGTCACGTTCGGACGCTGGCGGGTCGCGCCTGAAAGCGCGGGGGTTCCGGCAGAACGGGTGCGAGTGCGGTCGGCCGCTCTAACTCCCCGCCCGAGAGTCACTCGACCGCTTCCCGCGCCTGCCAGCCCACTTCGCCGTCGGCACCGGGAATGTGTAGCCGCGCGTACTGCGGCGGCGCGTCGCTCTCGGGACCGCCGCCACCCGGGGTGAACGAGAACGACAGCCACCCATCGGCGAACGACTCGACGGACGCCCGCAGCGTCACGGTCGTTCCGGCCGGGGCCGGCGCGAACTCCCGTCGGATCGCGGTCTGTCCCGACTCCACCACGCGCTCGAAGCTCGCCGCGGGCGAGCGGTCGACGGTTTCGACCGTTACAGAGAGGTCAGACCTTGCCGTGTTGTAAACCCAGAGCGTCCCGGCCGGATACTCCGGGCCGGGAACGCCGTCCTTGCCGGACATCGGAGCGTCGAGACAGCCGCCGGTCACGCCGAGGGCACTGGCACCGACCGTCGTCAGAAACCGCCGTCGGGAGGGCATGGCCCTCGATTCGGACCGGTCGATAAAAAGGTCGGTTGAGAGGGTGTCACGCGCCACACCGTCGGGACGGCGGGCCGGTACCGCCCGGTCGAACTCCCACCGAACGTCCGACGAATACTTGTACATGCGAGAGGCAAAGCGTCGAGTATGACAGGACGGTACGGCGACATCGACTACTCGCGGGCGACGAAACGCGCCTTCGCGGTCGGCGCCGTGTTGTTCGCGTTCGGGCTGATCGGTGACCTGTACCTGCGGACCACGGGCGCCGCGGTCCCGGCGTGGGAACAGACGCTGCTCGTCGACGCCGAGCTGCTCGGCGTGTTGGTGATGCTGCTCGCGCCGTTCGTGTTCGGGGTCGTCCTCCCGCTCACCGAGTGACTCAGTCCGCTCCGAGCGGGGCCTCGGTCCGGGCGAGCCAACGTTTATCCTCGCGGTCGTCGACAGTCGGTCCGGGATGCCACTCGAAAACGCGACTGCGTTGGTGACCGGTGCGAGCTCCGGAATCGGCGAGGCGACGGTCCACGCCCTCGCGGCGCGCGGCGCGGACCTCGTCCTCGTCGCCAGACGGCGCGAGGCGCTCGAATCGATCGCGAGCGACGTGGAACGCGAACACGGCGTCGAAGCGGTCGTCGCCGACGGCGACGTCCGCGACCGGGCGACCTCGGAGGCGGCGGTGGAGGCCGCCGTCGACCGGCTCGGCGGGCTGGACGTTGTCGTCGCCAACGCCGGGATCGGGCGCGGCGGCGACGTCGAGGCGATGACGGACGAGGAGTACGCCGCGATGCAGGGGACGAACGTCGACGGAACGTTCTTCCTCACCCGCGCGGCGCTCCCGCGCCTCAGGGAGAGCGAGGGGACCCTCGTCGTCGTCGGGAGCTTCGCCGGGCGGTTCCCGCGCTCGTTCAACCCCGTCTACGCCGCGACGAAGTGGTGGGTGCGCGGGTTCGCGCACAGCGTCGCGGCGCAGGTCGGCGACGACGGCGTCGCCGTGAGCGTGATCAACCCCTCGGAGGTCCGCACCGAGTTCGGCAGCGAGGAGGGCGAGCCCTTCGAGGAGCGGTTCGAGCCGGGGACGGTCACCGAGCCGGAGGAGGTCGCGGAAGCGATCGCCTTCGCGGCGGAACGACCCGGGTCGTCGGCACAGGAGATCGACCTCTTCCGGCGCGACAAGTACGCCGAGTCGTTCTGAGGTCGCCTCCCACGATAGGGCGGAGTCGAACAGCCGCGGTAGGTTCCGGCGACGCCGCGCCCGTCCGTCGAATCGTAACTGCTTTTGAACCGACCGACCGCGTCTCCGTGTGAGCAACGCCGACCGCCGCACGCAGTTCTGGGCGCTCTACCTCACGCGCTTCGCCGAGGGGTTCGGGTTCATCACCCTGATCACCCTGTTGGGGACGTACATCAACACGCTCGACCCGCAGGCGACGACGGTGCTCGGCGTCACCGTCTCGGCCGGGTTCATCATCGGGATGTACACCACGGGGTTCACGCTCGCCCAGACCGTCGCCGTGGTCCCGCTGGCGTGGGCCGGCGACCGGTTCGACAAGCGGACCGTCCTGTTGGGCGTGCTCGCGGTCGGTGCCGGCGTCTACGCGCTGTTCCCGCTCGTCGATTCCTCCGCCTCGTTCATCCTCGTCCGCGCCCTCCAAGGGCTCGTGGTCACCGGCGCGGGGCTGATGACGCTGTCGCTGGTCGGACAGATAGCCGACGTCGGGACGCGCGCCGACAAGATCGGCAAGGCGAACGCCGCCTCCTTCGCGGCCTCGATCCTCGGGTCGCTGTCGGCCGGGGCGATATACGACGCGGTCGGCTTCGACCCTATCTTCACCGTCATCGCGCTGCTGATGGTCGCCGCGTGGGTCGTCACGTGGCTCTTCCTCGACGACGACGACACCCGGATCGAGGGGTTCCCGTTCTCCGATCTCGCCGTGAACCGACGGATCCTCACGATGACCAGCTTCCGCGCCCAGTACGCCTTCGCCGTGACGATGGTGCGGACGTGGGTCCCGATCTACGCCAGCACGACGATGGCCACCGGCGGCCTCGGCGTCACCGGGATCGCCATCGGCGTCACCGTCACCGCCGAGAAGGCGACGAACATGGTCGGACAGCTGTTCACCGGCCGGCTCTCGGACGCCTACGGCCGGTCGCTGTTCGTCTTCGCGGGGGGCGGCGCCTACGGCGCGATCGCGATGGCGATCCCGTTCTCCGCGGCGATCGGGACCGCGCTCGGCGCCGACGTGACCCTGCCGCTGCTCGGTGACCTCCCCGCCGCGTACCTGCCCCTCGTCGCCTTCTCCGGGCTACTCGGCGTCGCCGACTCCTTCCGCGAGCCGGCCAGCATGGCGCTGTTCGCTGACGAGGGCACCGACGACGGCGGCGTCGCGTCCAGCTTCGGGATCCGCGAACTGGTCTGGCGGCCGGGCTCCGTCGCCGGCCCCCTGATCGCCGGCTGGCTGATGGTGGAAGTGAGCATGGCCTCCGTCTTCTACGTCGGCGGCGCGTTCGCGATCACGGGCGTCGCCTCCTTCCTCGCGATCCTCGCGAACGACCACGGTCGGGCGGCGCTGACGGCGTGGTAGCGCGGCTAAGTCCGGAGGCGAGGCGACCTCACCGCTTTTCGAGGGCCGCGCGGTAGTGCGGCCCGTCCCCGGTTCCCTCGCGGTCGACCGCTTCGACCGACCATCCGGTTCCGATCGTCGCCTCCCGGAGTCGATCGGGAGAGAATAGTCGAAACCGGAGCGTCGGGTCCCGCTCGCCCTCGTAGGCGAACCACACGACGCGGCCCGCGAGCCCCGGCGTCGGGTCGTCGCGGTACCCGAGGAGGTCGGCGGCCCCGGGATGGTCCGGGTCGTAACAGTCGATCACGGCGGTCGCGTCGGGGGTCGTCACGAACGCGAGGTCGCCGAGGAACGCCGAGAGCCCTCGCATCGACCCCGTCAGGCCGACCTGCGTCCCGATCGCGAGCACCGACTCGAACCGGTCGCGCCCGAACGCGTCCCGGAGCGCGAACATGTCTCCCTCCACTGCGTCTTCGACCCCGCGGTCGCGCATCGTCTCGACGAGGGCGGAACTCGTCTCGACGGCGACCGTCTCGAACCGCTCTTGAAACCGGAGCGCGTGGCGCCCCGCGCCGGCGCCGAGGTCGACGAGCGGCCCTCGGAGCCGCGACGCGAGCCACGATCCGGCGTCGCTCTCCGGATCGAACTCGTCGAAGTAGAACGACTCGATCGGGTGCGCTCGCGTCTCCTCGCCGTCTCCCTGAGCGAGCGGCTCCGTTCGCTCGCCGCGGTGGTGGTCGCGGATCGCGCGTCCGAAGGCGTCGGCCATGTGCCGACCCCGTCCGCCGGACGACAAAAGCTGTCCGTGAGTTCGCCTCGCAGTGACACACCGGATCGGACGCCGCATCCGGGCGGGACGCCGCATTCGGGCGGGACGCCGCATCCGGCCGGGACGTGTTCCGTCGAACACGCCGCCGAGCCTGTCGTTCACCCGTCGAAATCGGTCCCGAATCGGCCGTTCAGTCGTCGCCCTCGGCCGCCGGTCCTGCTGACGAGTTGGCGACGCGCTTCGTCTCGCTGTCCACGCTGATCCCCTCCCAGTCGTCGTCGGTGTGGAACCCCTCGCGCTCCTTCGCCCCGGGGGCGACGCGGATGAACTCCGCCTTCTCGCGGGCGCCCTCGATCGTGTGCCCGCCACAGTAGGAGAGCCCGGAGCGGATCCCCTGACAGAACTCCTCGGCGACCGTCGCGACCGGACCCTTGTACGGCGTCAGCGCCTCGACGCCCTCGTCTGCGCCCACGTCCGCGCCCTTGTCGCCGCGGGCCTCGGCGGCCGCGGTCGTCGCCATCCCGCGCGACCGCTTGTATCGCGTCCCGTCGACCTCGACGACGGCGCCCGGCGCCTCCTCAGTCCCGGCGAAGAGGCTCCCGAGCATCACGCTGTCGGCGCCCGCCATCAGCGCCTTCACCGCGTCCCCGGAGGTGCGGATCCCGCCGTCGGCACAGATCGTGGCGTCCAGGTCCTCGGCCGCGGCCGCGCAGTCGTCGACCGCGGTCAGCTGCGGGACGCCCGCCCCGGCGACCTTCCGGGTGGTACAGTGCGACCCCGGGCCGATGCCGACCTTCACGCAGTCGGCGCCCGCGGCCGCGAGGTCCTCGACGCCGGCGGGCGTGGCGACGTTGCCGGCGATCAGGTCCGTCTCCGGGAACGCCCCGGCGATCTCCTCGACCGCCGCGACGGCCCGGTCCAAGTGCCCGTGCGCGACGTCGACCACGAGCGCGTCCACGTCGGCCTCGACCAGCGCCGCGCTCCGAGCGATGTAGTCCTCGTTGATGCCGACCGCGGCGGCGACCCGCTCGCCGGCCGCGACCACGCGCTCGACCTGCGCCGCCTGCTCGTCGACGGTGAGGAACCGGTGGAGGACGCCGATCCCGCCGGCCCGGGAGAGGCCGATCGCCAACGCCGCCTCCGTGACGGTGTCCATCGCGGCCGAGACGAGCGGCGTCTCCAGTTCGACGTTCGGCGTGAGCGGCGTCGAGAGGTCGACGTCGCTCCGGCTGTCGACCGGCGACCGCTGGGGGACCAACAGCACGTCCCCGTAACTCAGTCCGGTTCGTAGATCGTTCATACCCTTACCGAGGAGAGAGACGCACGGTGAAAAACCCCGCGCCGGACGGTCGACGGTCGGCTGCGCCGTTTCCGGCGGCGCTCGCGGCCGCTCAGAACCCCTGTTCCGCCAGCGCGTCCGCCAGCGCCGCGAGGACGTACTCGACGTTCTTCGGCCGGGCGGAGTACCCCATACAGCCGATCCGCCAGACGTCGCCCTCCAGGTCGCCGAGCCCGGAGGCGATCTCCAGGTCGTACTCGGCGAGGAGGTGGTCGATGACGGCCCCGTCGTCGACCCCCTCGGGCACCCGCACCGCGTTCAGGCTCGGGAGCCAGTACTCGTCGGGGGCGTTCATCTCCAGCCCCAGCTCCTGGAGCCCCGCCTTCAGGTCGCCGGCGACCTCGCGGTGGCGCTCCCACCGGCTCTCGATCCCCTCCTCGGCGACCAAGCGGAGCGCCTCGCGTAGCGCGTAGACGTTCGTGATCGGCGCGGTGTGGTGATACGAGCGGTCGTCGCCCCAGTACCCCTCCAACAGCGAGAGGTCGAGGTACCACGACCGCGGCCGCTCCTCGCGGTCGAGCACCTTGTCCATCGCGCGGTCGTTGAGGGTGAGCGGGCTCGCGCCGGGCGGACACGAGAGACACTTCTGCGGGCCGGAGTAGGCCACGTCGACGCCCCACTCGTCGACCCGCATCTCGACGCCGCCGAGCGAGGTGACGCAGTCGGCGATCACGAGGGCGTCGTGGGCGTGCGCGATGTCGGTCAGCTCCGAGACGTTCGGCTGGAGGACGCCCGTCGAAGTCTCGGCGTGGACGAACCCGAACACGTCCGGCTGGTGTTCGTCGAACGCGCGCTCCACGTCGACGGGGTCGAGGGGTTCGCCCCACGGCGCCGACACCTCGACGACCTCGCCGCCGGCGCGCTCGGCCATCGACTTCATCCGGCCGCCGAAGTAGCCGTTCGTCGGCACCAACATCGTGTCGCCCGGCTCGACGAGGTTCCCGACCGCGGCCTCCATCGACGCCGAGCCGGTCCCGGAGACCGGAATCGTCCACCGGTTGTCCGTCCGGAACGTGTACCGCAGCAGCTCCTGTACCTCGTCCATGATCTCGACGAACGAGGGGTCGAGGTGGCCGACCAGCGGCGTGCTCATCCCCTTCAGGACGCGCGGGTGTACGTCGCTCGGACCGGGCCCCATCAGCGTGCGGTCCGGCGGCGTCAGCTCTCCGACATCCGGTGCTCTCTCGTCTGCGGTGGCCATCACCGATCGGTCGCTCATACCTGACGCTCCCGCGGCGACAATAAAAACGCGGTGGAAGCCGAACCGAGCGCGCCGACGCGCGGAGACGACCCTGCGGCCGCTCGCCCGATCGGGGGTCTATCACCGGTGATCCCCGGGAGTGAAGTGGCAGGGACACGGCCTGTAGGTATGAACGACGCGCCCGAAGCTTCGGCGCCCGACGCCGACCTCCGGGCGGTTCTCGATCGGATGGCGGACGGGTTCTTCGCGGTCGACGCCGGCTGGCGGATCACCTACACGAACGAGACGGGCGCGGCGATCCTCCGGGACGCGATGGCCGACGACGTCATTGAGTCCCGTGACTCCGTTGAGGGAGCGCACCTCTGGGAGTCGATCCCGGACGCCGTCGAAACGGAGTTCTACGACCGGTACCACGAGGCGATGGAGACGCAGGAAGCGGTGTCGTTCGACTCGTACTACGAACCGCTCGACACGTGGTTCGACGTGCGCGTCTCGCCCTCCGAGTCGGGCCTCTCGGTCCACCTCCGCGACATCACCGAACAGCGCGAGTTGGAACGGCAGCGCGAGCGGGCCCTCCATGCGGTCCAACGGCTGTACGTCGTCTCCTCCGACCGGAACCGGCCGTTCGACGAGAAGCTCGGCTCGCTGTTCGAACTGGGCTGTGAGTACCTCGACGTGCCCAACGGGTTCCTCACTCGCATCGACGAGGGGACACAGCACATCGAGGCGTCACACGCGACACACGAGGCGCTCCAGGCCGGCGAGAGCTGCCCGCTGGACGAGGCGTACTGTAAGCGAACCGTCCAAGTCGACGACCTCCTGACGGTCGTCGACGCGGCCGAGGAGGGATGGGGCGACGACCCCGCGTTCCACCGGTTCAACCTCGGAACGTACGTCGGCGGCCGAGTCGAGGTCGACGGCGAGCTGTACGGAACGCTCTGTTTCGCCGACACCGCGGCCAGATCGAAGCCGTTCACCGAACTCCAGCAGACCTTCGTTCGACTGCTCACCCGCTGGGTCAGCTACGAACTGGAGCGCGAGCGGGCGGAATCGCAGGTCCAACGCGAGCGCGACCGGCTGGACGAGTTCGCGAGCGTCGTCAGCCACGACCTCCGGAACCCGCTGAACACCGCGATGGGCCACGTCGACCTCGTCGCGGTCGACGGCGACGACGACGACCACCTCGAAGCCGCCGAGGACTCGCTGTCGCGGATGGCGACGCTCATCGACGACCTGTTGACGCTGGCCCGGGACGGCGCGCAGGTCGAGGACCTGACCGCGGTCACTCTCGCCGACCTGAGCCGCGAGGCGTGGGGGACCGCCGAGACGAGGGACGCCGACCTCACCGTCACCGTCGACCGCGCCGTGATCCGCGCCGACAGGTCGCGGCTCCGCCAACTCCTCGAAAATCTGTTCCGAAACGCGGTCGACCACGGGGGAGCCGACGTGACGGTTCGCGTCGGGGCCCTCGCCGACGGGAACGGGTTCTTCCTGGAGGACGACGGACCCGGAATCCCTGCCTCGGAGCGCGATCAGGTGTTCGAGTCGGGCTTCACGACCAGCGACAAGGGGACCGGGTTCGGCCTGCGCATCGTCGACGAGATAGCATCTGCTCATGAGTGGACGGTGGCGGTGTGCGAGGGGACGGAGGGCGGGGCCCGCTTCGAGATCGAGGGCGTGGAGTTCGTCGACGACTGAACGCGGCCAACAGGGGACCGTTCGGACCGGCTACTCGTCGACGAAGTCCGGCTCCGTCCGCTTCTCGTCGCGCTCCGCGACGAGGTGGCCGACGAAGTCGTCGAGGTCGACGTCGCCGCGCTGGTTCTCGAAGCGGTCGCGCACGGAGACGGTGCCGGCCTCCTGCTCGTCGTCGCCGACGATCACCATGTAGGGGAGCCGGTCGTCGTGGCCGGCGCGGATCTTCCGGCCGACCGTCCAGTCGCGGTCCTCGACCTCGACGCGGAACCCCTCCTCTTCTAAGGCGTTCTTCACGCGGTGGGCGTAGCCGAGCGTCTCGTCGGAGACCGGCAGGATCCGGACCTGCTCCGGCGCGAGCCACAGCGGGAAGTTCCCGTCGAAGTGCTCGATGAGCACCATGAAGAAGCGCTCGTAGCTGCCGTACAGCGCGCGGTGGATCATCACGGGCTGGTGGTCCTCGTTGTCCTCGCCCGTGTAGGTGAGATCGAACCGCTCGGGCATGTTGAAGTCGAGTTGGACCGTCGGGCCGTCCCAGACGCGACCGAGGGCGTCCTCGAAGCCGAAGTCGATCTTCGGGCCGTAGAAGGCGCCGTCGCCGGGCTCGACGTCGTAGTCGTAGCCGCCGGAGTCGAGGACGTCGCGGAGCTGTTCCTCGGCGGACTCCCAGATCTCGTCGCTGCCGACGGACTTGTCGGGGCGGGTCGCCAGCGCGACCTCGACCTCCAGGTCGAGCGTCTCGACGACCTCGAAGATCATCTCGATCACCGACTCGATCTCCTGCCGGATCTGGTCGGGGCGAGCGAACAGGTGGCCGTCGTCGATGGTGAACGACCAGACGCGCGAGAGCCCGGAGAGCTCGCCGCGCTGCTCCTTGCGGTACACCTTCCCGTTCTCGAAGTAGCGCTGCGGGAGGTCGCGGTACGACCACGACTGCTGGTCGAAGATAGTCGCGTGGCCCGGGCAGTTCATCGGCTTCAGGCCGTACTCCTCGTCGTTGACGTCGAGGAGGAACATGTCGTCTTTGTAGTTCTCGTAGTGGCCGGACTGCTTCCACAGCTCCGTCCGGAACACGTGGGGCGTCTCCACCTCCTCGTAGCCGTGGTCGCGGTTGAGCTCGTTCGCGAAGTCCGACAGCTCGCGGAGCACGGTCTTGCCCGGCGGGTGGTACAGCGGGAGGCCCGGCCCGGTCACCGTCGGGATCGAGAAGAGGTTCATCTCCTGACCGATCTTCCGGTGGTCGCGCTCTAAGGCCTCCTCGCGGAGTTCGAGGTGTTCTTCGAGGTCGGACTCCGAGGCGAACGCCGTGCCGTAGACGCGCGTGAGCGTGTCGTTGTCCTCGTCGCCGCGCCAGTAGGCGGCCGACACCTCGAGCAGCGTCGCGGCGCCGACCTCGCCGGTCGACTCGACGTGCGGTCCCTGACAGAGGTCGCGCCAGCCGTCTTGAACGTAGAAGGTGACTTCCTCGTCGTCGGCCTCCTCGTCTAAGATCTGCCGTTTGTACTCGTTGTCGGCGTAGATCTCTTTCGCCTCCTCGCGCGACCGGACCTCGCGCTCGATGTCGTAGTCGGCCGCGATGATCGCGTCCATCTCCTCTTCGATGGCGGCCAGATCGTCCTCGTCGACGTCGACGTCGGTCACGTCGTAGTAGAAGCCGTCGTCGGTCGGCGGACCGATCGTCAGCGTCGCCTCGGGGTGGAGCCGCTGAAGGGCCTGCGCGAACACGTGCGCCGCGGAGTGGCGCAACACCGTGAGGTACTCGTCCGACTGATCGGTGACGATCTCGATCCGCGCGCCGTCGTGGACCGCGGCGTGTTTCTCGACGAGTTCGCCGTCGATCTTCCCCGCGACGGTGTCGCGACCGAGCCCGGGGCCGATCTCGAAGGCGACGTCTTCGACTGTCGACCCTGCCGGAACGCTCAGCTCTGATCCGTCCGGCAGGACGACCGTCACCTCGGCCTCCGCATCGGTCTCGCTCATACAGTGTCGCAGCCGGACGACGGTCATAAGTGTGTTCGATCCGCGGCGTCGGATCACACGCCCGACCGGCTTCGGGGCCCTGTCGCGGCGGTCGCTGGAAGCATGCCGTGACGGTCGCCGAGCAGGCTGTGGCGGTCATCGAGAGCGGGCCACGGCGGTCAGGGCGACCCGATCCCGGCAAGCCACGCCGCTGCCGGGGAGTTCCGGAGCCGGACGGAGCGATGACAACACACAAATCAGGCGGCAACCTTTGCCGGGCTATGACCACTCACGCGGAGCCCCTCTCGTCGGTGTTGGAGACGGTCGGGGAGACGCCGCTCGTCCGCGTCCACGATTCCCCGGACGGCGTGCCGGTGTACGCCAAGCTGGAGTCGTTCAACCCCGGCGCGAGCATCAAGGACCGCATCGGGAAGTACATGCTCGAACGGATGCTGGAGCGCGGCGACGTGAGCGAGGGCGGCACCGTGATCGAGCCGACCGCGGGCAACACCGGCATCGGGATCGCGGTCGCGGCGGGACAGCTCGGACTGGACGCTATCTTCGTCGTTCCCGAGCGCTTCTCGGTGGAGAAACAGCAGCTCATGCGCGCGCTCGGCGCCGAGGTCGTGAACACCCCGAGCAAGGACGGGATGGAGCTCGCCATCGAGCGCGCCCACGAGATCGCCGACGAGCTCGACGACGCCGTCGTCCCCCAGCAGTTCTCGAACCCCCTCAACGCCGAGGCGCACTACGAGACGACCGCCCCCGAGATCGACGAGGCGCTCGACGGCGCGGTCGGCGCGGTCGTCGCCGGCTGCGGCACCGCCGGGACGCTGATGGGCATGGCCCGCTACTTCCGCGAGCGAGACGCGGAGACGCACGTCACCGCGGTCGAACCCGCCGGCTCCGCGTACCGGGAGTTCTTCGGCGAGGAGGTCGAACACGAGGAGTACAAGACCGAGGGGATCGGCACTCACGACATCGACACGAACGAGCTGTTCGACCCCGCGCTCGTCGACGAGGTCCAGGCGATACCCGACCGCGAGGTCCACGAGGAGATGGGGCGGCTCGCGGCCGAGGAGGGGCAGCTGGTCGCCTCGTCGGCGGCCGCGAACTCGCTCGCCGCCAAGCGCGTCGCCCGCCACATCCGCGACGGCGAGATCGACGCCCCGCACGACGCCGTCGTCACCGTGTTCTGTGACTCCTCCGAGCGCTACCTCTCGAAGGGCGTCTACCGCAGCTTCGAGGAGTGGGAAGGGTAGCTCAGACCGGTTTCCCTCCCAGCTACCCGCGCAGCCGTCCGTGCTCGACCTTGAGACACCGGTCTTGGACCACGTCGATCCCGTCGGCCTCGGCGCTCGCGGCCGCCTCGTCGTGGCTGATCCCGAGCTGGAGCCACACCGCTCCGGCGTCGCCGCGCGCCGCGTGGCGCTCGCGGACGGCCTCGACGATGTCCGGCACCTCGTCGCTCGGCCGGAACACGTCGACCAGGTCGATCGCCTCTTCGACGTCGCCGACGGCGTCGTACGCGGGCTCGCCCAGCACCTCGTCGGCGTACGGGTTCACCGGGATAACCCGGTATCCCCGTCGCTGGAGGTACGCTGGCACGTCGTGAGCGGCCTTTCCGGGCGTCGTCGAGCAGCCGACGACGGCGATCGTCTCCGCGTCGAGCAGACGGTCGAGTCCGGCGTCGTCAGTGATAGGCATGCCCGTCCGTTCGGTCGCGATCCGATTAAGTCGATCCCCCGGTCGTGCGCCGGCCGGCGGCCGGGGGACTCGTCAGGCGAGCCGGATCTCGGGTTCGCCGTCCTCGGGGACGGTGATGATCCCGTCGAACAGCTGTTTGATCGTGTTCATCGCCTGGTCTTCGTGGGCCGTCGAGTCGATGCTGAACAGGCCGAGCCCGTTGACGCTCTGGACCCGGCCGGTGAACACGTGGAGGAAGCGGAACACGGTCTGGAGGTCGGAGTACATCAGCAGCGTCGACAGCGAGTGGACCATCACGCGGTTCCGTTCGATGCCGCGGTCGCCGAACGCCTGGAGGAACTCCGAGAGCTTGATCCCGATACCGGTCATATCGACCGGCGAGGAGGCGTACTTGATCCGGTCGGACTCGCGCGTGTCGCCGCCCTGCTGGCGGGTGACGCAGTCCACGACCGCGACGGGCTTGCCCTCGTAGGCGACTCGCTTCTCGTAGTCGCGAAGGACTCGGTCGGCGCCGTCCTTGGTGGTGACGACGATGGCGCCCTCGTCGCGTTCGGTCCCGGCGGCGAGGATGTCCATCATTATCGACCGCTTTCCGCTGAGCGGCGGGCCGGTCAACAGGATGTTGGTCCCGGGATCGACCTCGGCGTCGAAGTGCGGCGTCAACTCATACATGGACGCACCTCGAGGGCGACGACGTCGGCGCGGGCCACTCGTTCGGCGGCGAGGCCGTACGACCAGGACACATCTACTACCGAAACATGCCCGCTCCGAATAATATTCTTTTTGATCGGCCCCTGTCAGCCCGCGGTCCCCCTCTCAGTCCGTGTGAAGTTCCCACAGGTCGCGGTGTCCGCTCTCTCGATCGGTGCCGATCGCTCCCGAGACGGCTGACGTGTCACGTTCGCGAATCGACCGAGGACCCGTCGAGGCGACGCGGATCGGGCGACCGCGCGACGTCGATTTCGGATCGCGGGACTTAACACGCTCACGGCGAACAGTGAGAGTACGGGCGCTTAGCTCAGTTTGGACAGAGTGCTTGGCTTCGGACCAAGTTGCCACGGGTTCAAATCCTGTAGCGCCCACTTACTCACCGACCGTTTCACGACTAATGCCGATTCCACTGTAGCGACTCGCTACGCCGTGGAATCGGTCGAAGCTGTTCCTCACGAACCCGCCCCCGAAATCGGGTTCAATACGTCACCGATCGCGGCCCCTTCTCGTCGGTCGATCGACCCGACCAACGTCGGGGTGATCTCCGGATGATGGATCTCCGGGTCGAGCCGGACGCGTCCGGAGTCTGCTTGGAGTGCGGGTCGCACCTCCCGCCGCGGTTCGGTCGGGTTCACGGCGACGACGACGATCGCGCGCACCGCTGTCCCGAGTGCGACTCGTGGGTGCGGATCTGCGAAGGAAGCGCGGCCGGGAAAGACGTCGACACGCCGGACCCGCAGACGAGCCCCGCTCGCAACGCGGGCGAGCCGTGGAACGGAGGGGTGTCGGGATGAGCCCGTTTGTCCGCGCGAGTCAGCTGTACGACCCGGCAGAGGGTCCACAGGCTCACATCCGTGACGCCGCCCGGCTCCGCTGGCAGCGCGACGCCGAACGGGGGCGATCGGCGTGAGTCCTGACCGCTCCCGAGCGGGGGAGACTGTGGCGATCTTCACGTCGCACGGGGTGCTCGACGCAGCGACGACGGTCCTTGCGTCCCGAGCTATTGGTGTTGAGGCGGAAGCGAACCCGATCGTCCGCGAGCTGCTCGCGATGGGCGAGCTGCCCGCGGCGGTCGCGATGCTCGCGGCCGTCGGCTTGTGTTGCGGTGCGTGGCCGGTCGCGGCTGACGCCCTGAAGACGCCGGAGTGGGTCGGGCTCGGAGTCGCGACGATCGGCGCCGCCGTCGCCGCGGTGAACCTGGTGGTGGTGTTCGCATGAGGCGCGCCTGCGAGACGTGCGGGTGCGAGCGCCCGTCGGTCCGTGTCCGAATCGACGGCCGGACGGAGTGCGCCGGCTGCTACCTCAACCGCGCTGGGTACTCGCGATGAAGGCCGTCGAGACGGCCCCGCACGAGTACATGGCGAACTACGTGTACTCGGGGCTCGGGGCGTGGTTCGGAGCCGCGCGGCTCGTCGACGCGACCGGGAGCCGGCGCGGGAGCTTCACGCTCGACGGCGAGAAGTGGCGGGTGACGCTCTCCTATCAGGAGTCCGGGCTCGCGCCGCCGGACGGCGGTGAGACGCCGGACGGGACGCGCGTCGACTTCGACACGCTCCGGGAGTTCCGGCTGAACGCGGTCGTCGACGACGAGGTCGGCGAGCGGAAGGTGAAGGCCCTCATTCAGCCACGGTGGCACGGGCTCGAATCCACCGAGGGGAAATCGGTCGCCCGGCCGATGTGGGATCTCGGCGACGCGGTGAACGTCCGGGTGAACGCGTCGAACGTCGAGTTCGACCAGGTGGAGTCGGTCATCCAGCGAGCCGCGGGCGCGGTGACGCTCGACCCGATGTACTTCGAGAGCCGCAACGACGAGTACAGCGTCGTGATCGACGCGGCGCGGTACGTCCGGCTCGATCGGGACGTGTCTGGATCCGTCCACGCTCGTGAGGGACCGCTCGCTCGGATGGGCCACCTGCTCGAAAGCGATCGCTCGGGGTACCGGAAGCTCGTTCAAGACGACACCGAGCGCGCCGGCTACTACCACACGGTGACGCTCGGGCCGAAGCGGATCCGCGAGGCGTTTCCTGACCACCGGATCCCGAAGGAGTTCAAGCACTACTACGCGCGAAACGCCGAATCGCTCCCCGACGAACACCCGCTCGCGCACCCGAAGCTCGAAGCGTCGTATCAGTCGAGTCGGTGGAACGAGACCCTGCGGCCGGTCGACCACGCGGAGATCGTCGACGAGCTCGAAGAGGCGATCCTCGCGACGCTGAACGAGTCGGGGCTTCCGACGCAACCGCTCGACGACGACGGCCCGAGCGGCGGTCGCACGTTCGTCGAAGATACGTACTTCGAGGCGGAGACTGTCGACCGCTCGCGCGTGCTCCCGCTGAACTTAGAGCGCGTCGAGAGCGATCAGCGGAACGTGGTCGTCCGGCAGCTCGCCGACGGGCTCTCGCCGGTCGAGTGGGACTCGCTGAAGACGCTCGTCGCGGACGGGGGCGACGTGTCGCCGGCGGAGATCGCGGACGAACACGACTGGCATCCCGATAGCGTCCGCCGGGGACTCCGACGGATCGAGGACATGGTCGTTCGCGAGAAGGGAACCGTCGCGTTGCGGTCGCACCACGTCGCGGAGCAGGTCGTTGAGGCTCTCGACGCGGCGCGTGAGGGCGTCCGGAACGCGATGGGGGCCGCGGCGAACGCGGTTCAAAACGCCGAGCGTGCGTCTCTCGACGAGCGTACGGACGAACTGATCGCGTTCTGCCAAGCGAACGGGATTCACATCGACGAGCGCGAGGCGCACCTCCGGGTACGGATGGGGAACCTCGCGGGCGAGTCGTGGTCGGAGCTGGTGACGCGGCTCAAACGGTACTGGGTCGGTGCGGGTCGCGATCCGGAGCGACTGAAAGAAGCGGTCTCGCACTACCGCGACGCATCTGGTCCGAAAATCCGGCCGGTGCGGAGTGCGTGGGGGAAGGGTCAGACGCTCCGGTAGCGCGGCCCCTCGTGAGTGGCAACACTACCCTGACCCTCTTTTTGCGGCCGTTTTCGCCTCGATCGACCCCTCCGACTGGTGAGTTCGCGACGATCTCGACCGCAACCCAAGCGAGGATCCGAGCTCGACGAGCTGCTCGTCGACGCTGAACCGACACCGGGGGGTCGGTTGGCGGTTAGGGGTGTGGCTAAGGCCACAGATTCTAAGGTACCACACTCCCTCTGCGAAGCCAAACGCAGATCGCGGTAGGACCGCTCAAAAAATTCATATCGACCTGGCTTGATTTTGATCCATGGTTGACATCATCTCTAATTTGGTGGCATATGGTGCTGGTGTAGTATCCGTGTTTATATTTAGAGATGTCTTACCATTTGAATACAAAAGATGGAGAAGAAATCAGATTGAGAAAGAAAATGATCGTCAGAAATGGTTCCAACAAGTGAATAATGCTGCTAGTGATATCGAATCTACATGGGACCATGAGTTTAGCCAAGTAGTTGAGAAGGACAACCCACAGCCCGATCATTCTAAGATTCAGAGAGAACTTGGCCGCCAAGCAGGGGTTCTCATTAAACTTGAGGGACGAATAGAAGCGGGTGATAATGTTGATGAAGAGCTACAGGCAGCCATGACCGACCTCATCTCTGCCTGCCAAGAAATTGAAAATCTTCCCTTACACATGAATTCACAGTCGGACTTCAAAGAACGAGAGGAAGAGATACTTAATCTGTCCCAGAAGGTGAGGAAACTGAGCAAAAAAGAAATTTGAATTGTGTCATATTCTTCAATCGTCTTGTGGTATAATTTGTACGTTGGAACTGTTTATGAGCCTATCAATTAGGCCTCTCTCATGATGTCCGCCGACGATCGCGCAGGCATTTCCCGAGTGTGTTTGTGCGTGTTGTTCGATGTCGAGTGCCATCTGTGCGTCCCGTCCATACAGCGTAGCAGCTAGGTACGACAGGAATGCCACCGCGGTAACGTAGATGAAAGCAATTAGAGTAAATATTGGATTTCCAAACGCTGCCTGCGTTACAAATACGATGAATAAGAGGGCAAAGTTCGATAGAAACCAAAAATACGGTGAGGAATTAATTGTTGGGTGAAAACTCCCATCAACTTCTATTATCTCCACGTCATATTCATTAGCAATCTGTTGTTTCAACTGCTCGTCTCCTTTTCCTATCGCGTTCGCAATGGACTCTGCGGCTAAGACTAATATCGCACCCAGAACGATAAGAGGCGCTATAACACTGGTTTTTGCTTTTGTATATGCTGATTCATCATCAGTGACACATTCGATGAAAACAAAATCTACCGTGTCAAACTTTTGTTTAGTTAATTCGAACCGGTCGCTTGAATCTCCGATATGTGATCCACCCAAAAGAAGCAGGGATAACTGTTTGTCTGACATATCGGCATAGTGGTCCGTGAAGTAATTAATTCATTCTCTACTACCGTCCAAGGAATATTTCTATGATGACCCTCCTCTCATCCAGTGTTTTGTAATGATCCACGCGGGATATGTTCATTGAAGATTTTTCATTAGCCTGACTGCTGATAGCTGAGCCTCCTTCGAATGACTCCGGTAGTGTGTCTCGCCTGGATTCGTCCAGTTCGTGATCTCTAGGTCCCGAGCGCGGACCGTCCGCGACGATACGACTGTTACCTCTCTCCCTTCCGCTCGGTACCACACAAGCGCGTACCCGCCGTCAGCGCCCGCGAGCGTCTCGTGCTGGTCCTCCCAGAACTTGAACGTCGGTCGCACGCCGTTGATCATCGACCCCTTCACGTCCCACGGACGGCCGTCCTCGTCGGTCGCGTCGAATTTGAGTCCGTCCACGACCGGATAGTCGAGCGTGAGCGGGTAGCGGTCCGTCGCCCACAGCTCGACGAGCTTCCCGTACCGACCGACGATCGCCGGGTCGTAGCTCACGACGATCCTCGTTTGGGTTGCGGTTGGTCGCCGCGCCGATCGCCGTCGACGAACGAATTTCGACCGAACCCCGGCCGCGCGGCCCCCCGCGGATTCGGACTCCCCGCCGCGATCGCACGCGTATAAACAGAGGTATGCGCCGGGGCGGGCGGCTGAATGAACGCATGAATCCCCACCGCGTCTATCGATTCACGCGACCGCATCGTTCACTACCTCGCCGTGGTCGCCGTTCCTGTATTCAGCCATCCTGTCGGAGACCCACGCCGCGGAGTAGCCGACGAGGTCGCCCGCCTCGGCGTACGTCATGCCGTGATTCTCGACCGCGCGGATCGCCTTGCTCACCGCTTCCTCGCGCCGGACCGAGTCGGCGTCGACGCCCTCGCTCTCGTCGTCCTCGTCGACGAGCTCGATCGCGAACTCGCTCGGCTCGTGTTCCGGGTAGTTCGCGGCCGTGTCGGTCAGTCCCTTGTAGTCGCTCCCCTCTTCCCAGTCGTCTTTACCGCCCTCGCTCTCCAAGAGGCGAGCGCGACCCGGGTCGGACCGCGAGGGCTTCTCGATCGCGAGCGACGCGACCCGGCGGATCGACTTCGCGGTTTTCGTGCGCGTGTGCCCGACGAGCAGGACGCTCCCGCGCTTCGGGTGCGGCCCGTGTTTGGACTCCTTCTTGCGGATGAAGAGCAGCGAGTCCGAGAACTGCTCGGCCGCCTTGTTCCCCGACCCGAACCCAGAGAGTTCCTGCGCGATCTCGTCGAGGACCGCCAGCACCGGGCCCTCGATCTCCGCCATCGCTTCGAGCATCTCCCGGTCGGAGCGCACCACGCGGTCGAAGCCGTCCCACGACGTGTTTCCGATGAGTGCGCCGCCGGTCCGGATCCGCCACGCCATCGCCACGTCCAGCGTCGTCGCGGTCTTGCCCGAGCCGGGGGCGCCGAAGACGAGTCCGATCGCGCCCTCGTGCGCGAGCTCGCCGGCAGCGTCGCGATACAGGTCGCCGCCCTCGCGTTCCTGTCCGGTAAGCCCGGTCGCGCTCTTCATCTGCGAGACCGATCCGTGTCGCACCGCCTCGTCGATCGTCTCGGTCGCGGCGTTGGAAATGATGAGCTGACCGATCCGCGTCTCTTCGATCGGCTCGTCGAGCAGCCCGTCATAGTAGTTGAGGACCGCGAGCGTGCGGCGGTCGTCGACGAGCCCGGCGTACCCGCGGACGTGCTTGCCGGGATCCTCGCCCCGGAGCGCGCTCGCGAGTTCGGCCGCCGCGTACGCGCCGGTCTTATCGCTCATCGTCCACCTCCAGCGCCTCGGTTTCGTCGAGCAGCTCGAAGCCGATTGTGTCTCCGTGTCCGTTCCGCTCGGTGTCGATGTCGTCTCCCTTCATGCTCTGTGGTTTCAGATCGTCCGGTAGTTCCTCGTCGAGAATCGCCGAGACGGTCGCGCCCTCGTCGTCGAACGACGGGGTGAGCGTCGGGTCTAGGATCGCCTCCTGGTCCTTGAGCCGACGCTTGTCGAGCGTCCGCGCGATCGACCGGAGCCGACGCTTGAGGCGCCGCGCCTCTTGGGCGTCGGGCTCGAACTCCTCGCGGAGTTCCGCGACCGCTTCGAGCGCGTCGACGACCTGGACGTTGCCCGCGAGCTCCGACCCGGCGACTGACTCCCGCCAGTTGGCGACGGCGACGTTGTCTTCGGGGCGGTACTCGCGCACCTCGTAGACGCGCTTCGCGACGGGCCACTCGAAGAGGCTGCCCGCGTGAACGTCCATGTCCGCGAACTGGTCTTCGCTGAGCTCGTAGACGGCGCCGCCGGTGTCGTCGTTCGCCTCGAACGCGACGAGATAGATCCCCTCCTCCTCGGGGAGCAGGTCGACGACGTAGCCGCCGGCGACGTACCCGCCGATCGCTATCGCGACCGCGGCGGTCGCGACGACGCCGGCACCGTCGATCTCCCACGGGTACGGATACCGCCCGCTCTCGGCGCCGGCGATGAACAGCAACACAAGCCCGCCGGCGAGGATCGGTCGCTCGCGGGCCGCGGCGACCGGATTCATAGTACCCTCTCGACGGATTTCTCTTCGTCTTCGCGGCGGTTCTTGACGACGCGGAACGTGAGCCCGGCGCCGCCGATCCCCGATAGGAGGATGAGGATCTGGGCCCGCTCATAGCTGATCGGTGGCCGGTCCGGCGTCGTCTGTCCCGTCGAGACGTACGCGAACCGGTTGTTCGCGATGCTGCCCGGCGTGGTCATAGTGACGGCCGCCTGCCCGGCGCGGAGCGGCACTGAGACGAACAACTCTGTCTGCCCCTGCGGGAGCCGATGCTGGTAGATTCGGCCGGAGCCGGACCCCTCACCGAACTGGACCGCCTCGGTGAGCGTGATACTCGTCGACTCGTCGGTCTCGAAGAGCAGCCTGAACCCTCCGCGCTCGCGGTCGTATTCCCACTCGACGAGTCGGGTATCGGCGTCGATTTCCTGGGCGTACGTCTCGGGCTCGCCGACGTCGACGGACGCGTTCGTTTCGAGACCCGGTCCGCTCCCGTCGCTCTGCCCGGCGACGCCGCCAACCGCAACACAAGCTGCGATGCTCACCGCAACACAAAAAATCAGGATACGGCGCACGGCTAGATCCCCGGGATGAACGACCGGATGGTCGTCTCTATCCAGTTCACGGTGAGCCCGACCGGGTCGTAGCCGAGGGCGATCATCACGATCCCGATCGCGACGAGAGCGAAGCCGAGCTTTAGAATCGGCTCGACGGCGAAACTGATGATCGACAGGTACGGCGCAAGTGGGTTGACCATGCTACGACCCGCCTCCTGTCGCGAGTGCGTACACCACGCCGACCGCGCCGACGACCGCGGCGATCGCTCCCACGTTCAGCGACTCACCGCCGAAGAAGCCGGCGCCTGCCCCTCCGCTCGGTGGCTGTGTCGTTTCCAGCAGCCGCTGCTGTTCCTCTCTGATGCTGGCTAACTCCTCTTCGATTGATGATATATCTGCCGTCTGAGCCGTCCGGCTCGTCGGCGTTACTTCCTCTACGTCATTACCTTCGGAGTCGGTCGCCTCTAGAACCGTGAACGGATTGACGATCTGCGTGAAGTCCGTGGATCGCTCTCCTGTATCCGGGTCGATATACTCATATGAGACGTATATCGGTGCCTCGAAGTTGCTGGGATCATAGGTTTGTCCGACTGCGAACCCGGCCGGATTTCCATCGCTGTCGTTCGGTTGGGCGTTCGTATAGATTTCGCCGTCTACCTCATACGTCTCGCCCGAGTCATCCTGTAGCTCCAGCCGAAGTGCGAACCCCGCCGACGTGGGTATTCCCATCATCCCCGCGGCCGCGGCCTGCGACGAGAGCCCGGTATTCTGCCCCAGTTCGGTCGCTGCGGTTATCGGATCTAGGATATCCTCTGTCGGAATATCTCCCTGTTCATACTGCGCGTAGATATCCGACACCAGACCCGTGAGATTGGCGTTAACCTCGTCTCTGGACGCGATTATATCGCTCCAAATCGTCTCCAGTTGCTTGTATCCGTAATCAACAGATCCCCCATCAGGGGAGGCAAAACGCCACTTTTCGACTTGGATCGTGTTCCCATCGCCGTCCGTCGTGGTCGGGGTCGGCGGGTTCGGGGGTGCGATGCTGAAGTTGTTAGAGGTTGTTTGTCCGCTTCCGGTGTCAAAGGCGTACCCGGGCTTCGACAATTCAGCAGTCGACCCGTCTAAGAGATTCACCGACTCTACCCCCTGCTCATACACGTTTTTGAGGGACTGATATGACCCACTGAGGTAGAGTTGTATCGTGTCTACGTTCGCGTCTATTTTGCTCTGTACTGACTGCCCCGCCGAGATTATTTTGTCAATCTGTGCGTCGAAGTGGGTGATCAGGTTTTCTTGAATTGTAGAATAATACGAGTTAACCGCCTCTGTCGACGCCGTAGCCGCCTCCGACTCAGTGCCCCCATTATTCATCACCGTCAGTGCCGCCGCTTTGCCTTTCGCCAGTGCGACATTCTCCGAGTTTTTGACGTTGTTGGAGATCGACGTAAGCACCCTCTCGTTTGCCGAGACTGTCGATAAAGCGTCCTCGTAAATTCCACGCTTTAGTGCCTCGCTACCTGTGAAATTCGAGTAATCTTGTTCTTGACCAGTCTCTTTCTCGGCGTTCCGGTACATCAAGTAGCCGAGCCCAATCGCCCCCGCGTACCCGGCCGCTACAAGCGGTGCGATAGCGGACGCGGATCCGACCGGTGACAGTCCGACCTTTGATGCGCCGCCGATCGTCGCCACCGAGCCGACGCCCACGGCGGTCGTTTTCAGTACCCCCCGCCGCGTGAGTGTCCGCTCTTTGTCTGGTTGTGTTGCGGTCATGCTAGTCCTCGCGCCCGAAGTAGATCGCCCCGACGACGACGATCACTGCCACGATCACCCCAGTCGAGGTACCTGCCCCACCGAGTCCGCCGCTGCCACCACCGGAGACGCGCTTAATCGTCCCCCAGTCGACCGACTCGATGAGCGACCCGTCGCCCGAGCTCGTCACCGAGATATGAACCCGAGTGTAGCTACCCCGCTCTGTGTCGTTGAGTGCGTACTCGAAGGATTCGACGGACCCACTCGATAGCGTACGGGTTTCGTTCAGCAGCTCGGTTCCGTTCCCGACATCGGTCCCGTTGGGCACCCCTTCGACGACGACCGTCACATTCGGCGCGGGGGCACCGCTGTAGAGCGTGACTGCCGACACGTCGGCGTACGCGCTTTCCGTGTCGTTCGTCACTTCTACCGTGCCGTTGTCGACTGCCGTATCGGCTGCGACGCCGCCGGCCGCGATCCCGGCGAGCAACACGACGACCGCGAGAACGAGCCCGGAGGCAGCGATTGTGTTGCGGTTCATGAATCGTCCCCGCGAATCGAGTCGACGACATCCGTCACATCGTAGACGCCCAGGTGGTCGGCGAGCGTGATCACGCCAGCGACGGCGACGGCGCCGTAGACGGCGGTCGCGACGGCCGGCGACGAGAGCGCCGAGCTGAGCTTGGCGACCGCGTTATACTGGAAGAACTCGACGAGCCCCCAGTTCAGGGAGCCGATCGAGGTGAGTATCCAGATGATCCCCGCGATCGTGTCCTCCCCGTCCCAGATGGAGCTCATAGCATCCACCCCAGAGCGAACTGCCCAGCTGTAACACCGACGACGTACAGGAGACCCCAGAGATCAGAGCTCTGGAAGAAGCTACCAATCGTGTTGGGGAGCGCGACGAACGCGATCGGGAGCACGAGCGTCCCCACGGCCGCGGCCATATACCAGCCCTGTAGTCCCTTGATGTCCTCCGAGAGAGACTGAAACTCGGTGTTGTCGTTCGTGAGGATTGTCAGGACGATCGACCCGTAGCCGAGGACCCACGCCGTCGAGAGCCCGATCCCCGCGACGGTGAACTGGGTCGCGCCGAATTGGACATCGAAGAGTTGGAACGATGCGATACCGACGAGCATGAACGCCGAAGCGAGGCCCGTCACTACGAGGGCGGCGTCGACGGCGTCGAATTCCATTTTCGCCATGCGAGCGGCCGGGCTACGGTGGCCCCCATATACTCCCGCATTCAGTATGGTCTACGGCCGTCACGTGTCACCTTGAGGTATCTTTAAGTGAACCACCGTGCCCGCGAGGGTCGATGGGATTCAAAAGTCTCGTCGACCGCGACGGTAGCGGAACCGTAACGATCGACAAACAGCACCTCGAACTCGACGGATTAGTCGCAGAGGACGGCTCGATCAAGGAAGCCGACGCTCACACGCAGCGCGTCGGCGAGCGCGCGTACCTAGTGCGCTTCCCCGAGGACGGTGAAGTACCGACGCTGCTAGAACTCGTGGGGCGAGCGTGAAACCCCGTGGAAGGGGGTTCTCGACGCGACCCCGTGGGTCTAGAAGTAGATGTATTCACGATCCGCGATCTATGCACCTCGGTCAGCGCGATCAGCGTACAAGGTACATAGAAATCAGTCGTGTTGCGAGTGGGGACCACCGAAATTTCGGCCGATCCGGCGGACCCACTTCAACAGAGTACGGTCAGTCACTCCAAAACGACGGAAACGCGACCCCCGTACATACGATGTGGTATAAATGAGCCGTCGAACCAGTCTCAAGCTCACCGACAAGCGTGAACGTCAGTTCGAAAAAGCAAGTAAGATCGTTGCGAGTGGTCCCAACGATGATCCACCGATGAGCGTGGTGATCGACGCTGCGCTTGCGCACCTCATTCAGTCTGAGGCAAACATTCGCGACGCACGCGACGAGCTAGATCCGGCGACAATCCAGAAGTTCAACACTGATGTGCTTGGACTGAGGTATCGGACAGAGGTCCAAAGTCGGTGGCGATAAAATAATCTCAGATTGCTCCTGCCAATAGCATCAACCCGATTTGATCAGTTCCGCAACAATGCGTTCTGGTATTCATCAAGCAGTGTTAATAGAGAAATTCAAATGTAGCATTGAGGATCGGTAAAAAGAATCAGCCGTTCGGGCTGAGCGTTGGTTTACGAGTTTGCGACGGTGAACGAACGGACAACTGAAGCTTCTCCGTTCGGTCCGATCGCGACCACATTGTACCTCGTGCTACTACTAATCGAACTATTGTCGAGTGTGACGCTCTGTCCTGTGGAGTTCAGGGTCCGAACCGGCGAACCACTGGTTGAGTTCCTGACTTCCACAGTCTCAGCGGTTCCAGTGTTAGTGAGAGTCACAGTAACTTCTGTCGTATTGTCCCCGTCAATTGTAACACCGGCAGTGGCAGACCCACCAATCTGATCGCCGAGTCCGAGTACGAACGTCCCGATGACGGCGGCCAGAATGACAGTGATCGCGACCATCAGTATGACCCCGATTACGGGACTCACACCACGATCGTCCTCGTTGAATAGTTTACCTAGTTTCATAGTTGAACCCAGCAGGGTCCGACGAGCGTGATCCGGCTCAGTCGCGGGTCACGTCTCTCGGGTCGCTGGCTACTGAAAAGTAAGTAGATCCTGTATATATACTTGATGGACCACCTCTCAATCGTGAAAATTAGTCCGGCACGTTCAAGCCGTAAGTGTCCATTACTCAAGGTATGAGCCCCACGGCCCAAGCCCTCGCCCGGACCTACAGTGACCGGGAATATCTAGACCCGTGGGAGAAAGTCCTCGACTACCGACGTGTTCAGGAATACACAGCCGAACACCCGAACCACGGCCGCACGCGCGTTGGCAAAGCTCTCGATCTTCCCCCGGGTCGTGTGCGCGGATGGATTAGCGATGGAATGCCCGACTCGGTCCGCGGAATCCAAACCGCGATCGATCATGGATGGCTCAATCCTGACCCCGGAGGTGAGATCGCGGCTGCGCTCGTCGAGCTGCTCGCACACGTCCTCGCCGGCGGTAGTATCAAAGCGCAGACCTACGTTCCGTCTGTGACTGTCGGTCGGCGGGTCGAAGCGGATGATCTCCGAGAAGCCTTCGACCGAGTCGGCGTCGAGACCGTCGTCCGTCGGGCCAACGAGGACGGACGCGCAACTGAGGTACTACCCGAGTCTGACGGATCGGTCCTCGGTCGGTGTCTCGTCACAATGGGTGCCCCTGCGGGCGAAAAGGTGGATCTCGATGCCTTCCCATCGGTCGCGTGGGACGTACCGGAGTCAACTCGGGCGTCTTTCGCGCGGATCTATATCGATCACCGAGCAACAGAGTTCGCAGACAAACGAACGATGGTGATCCAAGAGAATCGACCGTCGGCGTATCTGGAGGGGCTTCGGGACTTCTTTGCGGCCGTCACTGGTGGCTCAGTGACAGTCGGTGACAGAAAAGTGATCATCTCAGCGGACGCGGCTCGGGAGTTCTGTCCCGCGTAGCTATTCGAGTTCGTCGGCGTCGATCTCCCCCGAGAGATACGCGCGACCGCGCTCCGTGATCCGGTAGTACCCTGAGTCCACCGGCTCGACGAGGGAGGCGTCTTCGAGCTTACTGATTCGTCGAGAGACCCAGTTGCGGGTGTATTCGAGGTTCTTCCCGATCACGGCAGGTGTCAAGATGAGGTCGGACTCAGCGAGGAGTTCGAGGATCCGATCGTCCGTCTGATTCATCCACTCCACCCGGGGGCGCATACCATCGCCTCATACGGATTCATATAACAGATATCGGTTCGGTTCTGTACAAATATCTATCCGTGTTGGTTACTACACGATTTGATGGGTTAAAGTTAAGTTGTCAGTGTTCTTCGGAGCGTCTAACGGAAGCGCTCTCGCGGACCCGTCGCTCCCGATGGGTCCTATCGTTCGCAAAAGCGGACCCCGCTGCTGGAGACAGCGGGTCCGCGTGGGCTTCCGTATCTGAGGTACGAAAGCCATGCCAGACCACTACGCGCCGGGGTTTGAAATCCCCGGTCGACCGCGGTACCGCAACACAAGCACCCCACGCGACTACTTTCAGTTTCACTGCCCGCGTCTGGATCTTCTCTTTTTAACCCCGTCCCTTCGGTCGGAATCGATGCCTCCGAAAGAAGTTGTGCGGATCGAAGACCGGCAGGATAGGTGGCGGTACGTGTGTCCCCGCGGCCACCGTTCGTGGGAACCAACGAATCACCACTTTTGGTGCCAGAAATGCGCCGCGAGCGACGACCACGACGGCGTGTTTCAGACCCTCCGCGACCGCAAGACTGGCGCGGAGTTGGCCCGCGACCGCGTGCGGCTAGTGACGCCGGTCGGTCCCTACGACCGAGATCTCGACGGAAAGGAGGGGTCCGCGTGAGCGACGAGAGCGGACACGCCAGCCGGATCGCCGACCAGCTCGCGATGTACGACGACGGAGACGACGAGGACGAAGCGGAGGATTCCGATGAGTGACGACTTGGAACCGATTCCACCGGAGCGCGCGGTAGAGATGCACCTCGACCGGATGAAAGAGGATCGCGCGGAGTGGACTCGAACGACCCACCAGAGCGAGCTTCGGCCATTCGTCGAGTGGTGCCGCGAAGAGGGCTCGATCGACAATCTGAACGAGCTTTCCGGCCGGGACCTGTACGAATACCGGATCTGGCGTCGCGAAGGCGGGTACAGCAACAGCAAGGTCGACGAGCTCGCGAAGAAGACGCTTCACTCGAACCTCTCGACGTTGCGGTCGTTCCTCAAGTTCTGCGGGGAGATCGAAGCTGTCCCGTCGGACCTGTTCGAGAAGGTGCCGCTGGTGAAGCTCACCCGCGACGACGAGGTGAGCGACTCGTACCTTCGACCGGAGCGGGCGGCCGACATCGTTGAATACCTCTCCCGATACGAGTACGCGAGCCGCGACCACGTCGTCTGGGCGCTGATTTGGCACACCGGCGCACGTCTCGGTGCGGTTCGGGCGCTGGACCTCCGAGACCTCGACTTGGAAGGAAACAAGCCCTCGGTCGAGTTCGTTCACCGCCCGGAGACGGGAACCCCGCTCAAGAATGATACCGGAAGCGAGCGGGTAAACCGTGTCAGCCGCCGAGTCGCGCAGATCCTCCGGGACTATGTCGAGGGTCCGCGGACGGATTCCGTCGACGACCACGGCCGAACCCCGCTCGTCACCACCGACGCGGGCCGGATCGCGGCCGGGACCATCCGGAAAGCGTTCTACCGGTGGACTCGCCCGTGTTTCGTCGGCAAAGAGTGCCCGCACGACGAGGATCCGGAGTCGTGTAAGTTCGCGACGTTCCGGCACGTGAGCGGGTGTCCGTCCGCTCGGTCACCGCACGACGCCCGAAAGGCACGGGTGACGAAATACCGGAACGACGGCGTCCCGCGCGGTGTCGTCTCGGATCAACTCAACGCGAGCGAGGACGTTCTCGATAAGCACTATGACCGCGCTTCAGAG
The DNA here is from genome assembly GCF_055389685.1 of Halorubrum ejinorense. Lineage (NCBI taxonomy): Archaea > Methanobacteriati > Methanobacteriota > Halobacteria > Halobacteriales > Haloferacaceae > Halorubrum > Halorubrum ejinorense. The sequence goes on along the minus strand of NZ_AP043777.1, from coordinate 2,309,030 downwards.
CGCGAGAAAGCAGACCGCCGCTGGCAAATTATACAACAATGAGTACCACACAAATTCAAGCCGAATACAACGGGATAACTACGGGACTCAAGTCCTGTAGCGCCCATCCGATTTACACACTCCTCGGAGCGACCGCGGTATCTTTCGCAGATCGGACGTTCGCCTCGGTAGTCGTCGTGGCCCGACGCCGATCTCCGGCCGGACGAACCGCCTCCTGAACCGTTTAGTACCGTCCCGGTGAATCCGGTACCATGTACGCGCTCGTCGGCGGGACCGTCCACACGGCAACGGAGCGGGGAACGATCGACGCGACCGTCGTCATCGACGACGGCGAGATCGTCTCCCTCGACGACGGTGAGCCGCCAGAGGAGGCGACCGTGATCGACGTCTCGGGCCACCACGTCACGCCGGGACTCGTCGACGCCCACAGCCACGCCGGCATGGCCGAGTGGGGCGAACCGGAGGACGGCGACATCAACGAGGGGACCTCGGCGGTCACGCCGCACGTCAACGCGCTCGACGGGTTCCACCCGCGCGACGAGGAGCTGAAACACGCGTTCCAGAACGGCGTGACCTCCGTCTCGGCGCGGATGGGGTCCGGCAACGTGATCGGCGGGATCATCTGCTCGATGAAGACCCACGGGCTTACGGCCGACGACATGCTGATCCGCGAAGACGGGATGAAGGCCGCGATGGGCGAGAACCCGAAGCGCTTCCACGGCGAGGAGCAGAACCGCCAGCCGTCGACGCGTCCCGGCGTCGCGGCCACCCTCCGCGAGTCGCTGATGGAGGCCGAAGACTACGTCGACCGGAGCGAACACGCCCGCAACGAGGGCGAGCCGTTCGAGCGCGACCTCGGCATGGAGAACCTCTCGCGCGTGCTCACCGAGGGGCTTCCGCTCCGCGTTCACGCCCACCGCTCCGACGACATCATGACCGTCTTCCGGATCGCCGAGGAGTTCGGGATCGAGTCGCTCTCGATCGAACACGCGACGGAGGGCCACCTGATCGCCGAGGAGTTCGCGGAGCGGGACGTGCCCGCGATCGTCGGCCCATCGCTGTACTCGGGCGCGAAGTACGAACTCCGGAACATCACCTTCGAGACGCCGGCGATCCTCCGCGAGGCCGGCGTGAAGGTCGCGATCCAGACAGACGCGCCCGTACTCCCCCAACAGCACCTCGACGTCTGCGTCGGGCTCGCGGTCCGCGAGGGCTTCCCGGCGGACGAGGCGCTGGAGGCGGTCACGCGCTATCCGGCGGAGATCCTCGGCATCGACGACAGCGTCGGCACGCTGGAGGTCGGCACGGACGCCGACGTGGCGGTCTGGGACGGCGTCTTCTACGAGAACGACAGCCGGACGCGACACGTCTTCGTCGACGGCGAGCACGTGTTCGACCGCGAGCGCGACGCGGTCGACCCCCGCGACGAGTACGACTGGTAAGCCGGCGCGTCGGCGACGGGCGTCGGTTCGCCGAATCGATCTGGCGCCGTCCCCCGCTATCTTTTAGTCGCCCGTCCGTCTCTCGCGTATTCGTGCCCATCCGCCGCGCGAACCCCGTCGACTCACTCTACGCGGACCTCGCCGAGTACGACCTCGTCGTCACCCCGGACGCCCCGCTGGCGAGGGCCATCGACCGCCGGCTCGACCGCCCGCACTTCGGGACGTTCGCGACCACGCCCCGCCTGCTCGCGGCCGGCCGGCGCGAGCGGGCCGAGGACCGCCTCGCCTTCCTCGAACTCGTCGAGGAGACGGACCACGACTGGAAGGCGATCGCGTACGCCGTCGGGAACGTCCTCCAGTGTTGGGAACACCGAGGGAGCCTCGACGCTATCCTCGAGTACGACGCCTACGTCGACGACGTGACCCGCGAGGTCGTCGAACGGCTGCGGACCCTCCCCACGACCTCGAAGCGGCTCACGGAGTACGAGATCGACGGCGATCGGTCCGTCGCCGTCGTCGGCTACGACCGACTGACGGCGCTGGAGCGCAGCGTCCTCCCGGACGCGTTCGACCGCGTCGACCTGTTCACCGACGGCGCCTTCGACCACCCGCCGTTTCAGGTGTTCGAGTCGACGACCGACATCGTCACGGCGCTCCTCGACGCGGTCTCGGAACGCAACGCCGGGCGCGTCGCCGTCGTCCTCGACGGCGGGAGCCGGTACTCCTCGCTCGCCGAGTCCGCGCTCGAAGCGGCCGACGTGCCGTTCTACGGCGGCCCGGGGTTCGCCGACGACCCGCATCACAGGGCGTTCGTCCGGCTCCTCCGACTCGGTTCCCGGGGCTCCGACGTGACCGTCGGCGAGGTGGAGCCGCTGCTCTCCCGGCTGGACGTCGACGTGCCCGTCGACGACCGAGAGAAGCGACTCGCGGCGGTCGAGAGCCCGGAACTGGCGTGGGTGCGGGCGTTCCGCGACGCGGTCGCGGACCGGACGTTCTCCGAGGCGCTCGACGCATACGAGCGCGAGACGGGCGTCGAACTGGCGCGCTTCGACGAGGAGCTACGGGCCCTCGGGATCGCCGACGAACTCGTGACCGACCAGGGGGTCGACCGACTCGCCTACTACCTCCGGACCTACGAGGTTCCGGTCGACAGGGAGAACGAGGGCGTCCTGCTCGCCGACGCGAAGTCCTCCGCGTACGTGGACCGCCCCGTCGTCTTCCACCTCGGAATGGAGGAGGGGTGGACCCACTCGGCGCCGCGGCGGCCGTGGGTCGACGCCGAGACGCAGTTCGAGCGCTACGTCGCGGACTTCCAGCGGCTGCTCCAGAGCGGCGACCGGCAGTACTACCTGGTCCGCGACACCGCCGGCGGGGAGCCGGTCACGCCCTGTCTGTACCTCGGTGACCTCCTCGACGCGGAGTTCGACCGGTTCAGCGACCTCGACTCGGTGGAACACCGCCGACGCGCGCGAGCGACGGGAACGGGCTTCGACCGCGAACCCCTCGGCGTCGACCCGGAGACCGTCGAGACCGTCAGCCAGTCCTCGCTCAACAGCTACGTCAACAGTCCGCGCGACTACTTCTTCGGGCGCCTCCTCGACAGCCCCGATCAGGAGCGGTTCGTCGAGGGGAATCTCTTCCACGACTTCGCGGAGTTCTACGTGAACCACCCCGACGCCGTCGCGGCCGCCGACACGGCGGAACTCGTCGACCTCATGCTCGATGCGGCCGCGCCGTTCGGGTCGGCCGACGACGAGACGCTCCGCCGCCGGAAGTACCGCATCGGGATGGAGCTGATCGCGTCGTACCTCGACGAGAACGGCCCGCAGTCCGACGAGTTCCTCACGCCCTCGTCGGGCCGGGGCACCAACCGCTTCGCCGAGCACTTCGACGAGCCGGTCGACTCGCCGCTGACCGAGCGCTGGTTCGAGGACTCCTCGCTCGGCGTCAAGGGGAAGATCGACCTCGTTCGGGGGCCGACCCGACTGCTCGACTACAAGAGCGGGAGCCGGAAGCGACCGTCTCGGGTCGTTGCGAGCTCGGCGGTGGACCCGCCCACGGACACGCCGAACTTCCAGGCCGCGCTGTACCTGACGTACTACCGGACCCTCCGGCCCGACGAGCAGTTGGAGTTCACCTTCTTCCACTTCCTCGAACCGATGGCCGACGTGATCGCCGGCGACGCCGACCTGGACGACGCGCTCGCGACCGTCACCTACCACCCGAGAACCTTCGACGAGTACGTCGCCTCGCGGGACGCCTACGAGGCGCTGCTCGACGGCTACACCGACTGTCGCGAGACGTTCGACGACCTCGGCTACGCGGCCTACCGCGAGGCCGTGGCGGAGCTGTCCTTCCCCGACACGAGGGAGAAGGACGAACTGCGAGCCTCCGAGTTCGCCGCGGCGTTCACGGCCGCCGTCGACGCCGGCACGTCCTCGGACGTCGACGCTGAGAAGGGGTCAGACCAGGCGATCCGGGAACTCAACGGCGTCCGCAAGCGGGCCTTCTTCCGCGAGGACTTGGACGCGTTCGAGTCCTTCGTCGACGAGCGCCTCGGGGAGCTCAACGAGCGGCGAGCCGGCGCGGAGCGCTTCCCGGTCGCGGGACGCGAGGGCGGGCCGAACTACCGACGGGTGGACCACCGAGACCTCCTCCTGGAGGGAAGCCGATGACCGATCCGACGCCGAACGAGCGGCAACGGGAGCTGATCGAGAACACCGAGGGCGCCTACCTCGTCGACGCCGGGCCGGGGACGGGCAAGACGTTCGCGATCACCCGTCGCTACGGGGCGATCGTCGACCGCGACGGCGTCGAACCGGAGGACGTGCTGCTGGCGACGTTCACGCGGAGCGCGGCGACGGAGATGAAAGAGCGGATCGTCGACCACAGCGCGTACGGACTGAGAGAGCTGGCCGACGCGCCGATCCGGACGTTCCACTCGCACTGCCACGAACTCCTCGGGGAACACGGCTACGCCGCGCCGACGCACCTCGGCATCGACGAGCGGATCACGGGCTCGACGGAGATCGTCGACGACGACCTGATCGAGGCCGAGCGGTTCCGCGAGTTCTTCGGGGCCTTCCGCGACGATCACCCCGAACACGCCGACTTCTACCGCGTGCTCTCCGAGCCGGGCGAGCTGCTCGGCCTGATCGAGGAGCTCGCGGCGAAGGGCGTGTTCCCCACGACCGACGGGTGGTACCGCGACGGCGAGGCGCACCTCGACGGCGACTTCGAGGCGTTCGAGGAGCTGTTCGACGCCGCGAACCGACCGCGGAACGACGGGCGAAAGCAGTCGCCGCTCCGCGAGGACCTGAGCCGCTTCGGCCGTGACAAGGCGTACACCCCGAACGCGCCGTCGAAGTCGGAACTCCGCGGCGGCCGCGGGACGAAGCGCCTCGACGACGGCGTGGCCCGGATGGTCTTCGACGAGGAGCGCGAGGGGCTCAAGTCGTTCGTCCACGACGTCTACGTCGAATACCTCCGGTTCGCGCTGGGCCGGAACTACCTCAACTTCAGCTTCCTCCAGCTGTTCGCGTTCGTGCTGCTCTGTGAGGACCGACGCGCCCGGGAGGCGGCGCAGTTCGAGTACGTCATGGTCGACGAGTTTCAGGACACCAGCGAGATACAGTTCAAGCTCGCGCTCCTCCTTTCCGGGACGGACAACTTCTGTGTCGTCGGCGACTGGAAACAGAGCATCTACTCGTTCCAGTACGCCGACGTGCGCAACATACTGGCGTTCGAGGAGCGACTGGAGCGGTTCACCGCCGACCTCGACCGCGAGGCCGATCGGGTCTCGTTCGACGCGGTCGATCCGACCCGGATCGAACTGCGCGAGAACTACCGGTCGACGGAGTCGGTCATCGACCTCTCCGAGCGAGCCATCGTGACGCCCGCGTCGAGCGGCGAGACGGCCGACGCCACGCTCGAGGACGTGGTCGAGCTCTCGTCGAACGCCGCCTTCGACAACACGGTCGTCGAGGGCGTCACCCACGAGGACGAACACGAGGCCGTCCTCTCGACGGTCCAAGACGTCGTCGGCAACGACGGCTACGCGGTCGAGGGCGATGACGGCGAGCCGCGGCCCCCGGAATACGGGGACGTAGCGGTGTTCACGCGGACGCGGGACTACGGTCGGGAGCTGCTCGACGTCGCCGCCGAGTACGACTTCCCGATGGCCTACGACGGCGGGATCGAACTCTTCCGGACCGACCCGGCGAAGCTCCTGCTCGCGTGGCTCCGGATCGCCGAGTCGGACGCCGACCGCGGCTGGGCCGTGGTCCTCGAACGGGCCGGCTACGCGTTCGACGAGGTGGACCACGCCTTGGAGACGGACTCGTACCCGGACGAGCCGGCCGCGTTCCGCGACGAACTCCGCGAACTGGAGTCGGTCGGTGCGCTCGCGCGTCGCGTGTTCGACCGGTACGGGTTCGCGGGCGACACCGCGGACGTGCTCTTAGACACGGTCCAGTCCGTTCACGACTCGACGACGGCGACCCGCGGCGAGCTGATCCGACACATCGAGCGCGGGATCGAGACCGGCCACACGGTCGACGCTCGCGCGGCCGCGGGCGACGACGCGGTGACCGTTCAGACGATCCACGCGGCGAAGGGGTTAGAGTATCCGATCGTCGTGCTCGCCAATATGAACGAGGGCCGGTTCCCGCCGCGGTCCCGCGGTTCGAGCGTCATCGAGTACCGGGACCCCGTCGGGCTCCGACAGCGAAAGCGCTACTCGGAGGACGGTGCCTATCCGCACGTCTACGACAGCTGGCGCCACGACGTCCGCCGTCGCTGTCTGCCGCAGGGGTACGACGAGGAGCGGCGACTGCTCTACGTCGCGGTCACCCGCGCCGAGAGCCACGTCCTGTTCGCGGCCGGCGAGGACCCGAACGCGTTCCTCGACGGACTCCCGGTCGGCGTCGAGGAGGTCGACCCCACCGTCGAGCCGTTCGACCGCGGCGAGCCGGCCGACGCGGAGCTCCCGTTCGCGGTGACGACGCCGGAGGGACCGATCGGTCACACCCCCCACTCGCTCATGGACGAGTCGGTGTTCGAGGAGGCGGGCGAACGGACGGAGGCCGAGCCCGAGACGCGGGGGATGGAATTCGGGTCGCGCGTCCACGACTTCGCCGAGGCGTACGCGCTCGACGGGGACGACGCGACGCCGTCGAACGGGGACGAGGAGCGGGTCGCCGCGTTCCTCGACTCCCTGCCCGGCGAGCTCCACGTCGAGGAGCCGATCACGCTCCCGATAGACGTGGACGGGCGGCGGGTCACCGTCTCCGGGATCGCGGACCTCGTCCACGAGACCGCGGATCGCGTCGAGGTCGTCGACTACAAGACGGACGCGACGCGACGCGCCGAGTCGGAGTACCGGAAGCAGCTCACCGTCTACTACCACGTCCTCGACGAATGGTTCGGCGAGAAGCGCGTCGAGGCGAGCCTGTTCTACACCACCGACGGGCACCGGGAGCGGATCGACCCGCTCGCGCTCGACGAGCTGCGGTCGCTCGTTCGATCCGCCGAGGCGGCGGGCGACTGACGCCGCCCCAACGGGGTGATTTTTTGCCGACGGGAACGGGACGACTCGTATGGCACCGCCCGCCGTACCGGTACCTCCAGCCCGAGTCGACGACCAGAACCGGCCGCGGACGCCGGGTGGTCGGCCGTGAGCGACGGCGACGAGGCGGACGGCGACGCGGTCGACGACCAGAGCGCCGACCCGCTCGACGCGTTCCGACGGTTCTTCGCGTTAGAGCGAGACGTGCTCGTCCTCTCGGCGGCGATGTTCGCGTTCAGCCTCGGCTTTCAGATGACGAGTCGGTTCCTCCCCGAGTACATGGTCGCGCTCGGCGCGTCCGGCTTCGTCGTCGGGCTCTTCGGCACGTTCGGGAACGTCATCTCCGCGCTGTACCCGTACCCCGGCGGCGCCGTCTCGGACCGCATCGGCTCGCGGAACGCGCTGACGCTCTTCGGACTGGTCTCGACGGCCGGCTTCGGCGTCTGGCTGGTCGCGCCTCGACTCGGCGCGCTCTCGTTCGGCGGCGTGACGGTCCCGGCGTGGGCGTGGATCTTCGTCGGCCTGATCTTAGCGCAGGCGTGGAAGTCGTTCGGCCTCGGCGCGACGTTCGCGGTGGTCAAGCAGGCGACGGACCCCTCGCGGCTGGCCGCCGGGTTCGCCAGCACGGAGACGTTCCGACGGACGGCGTTCCTGATCGGCCCCGTGCTGGCGGCCGTCCTCATCGGCCTGCGCTCGGAGTTCACGGTGAGCTTCCGGTTCGTCCTCGCGGTCGCGGTCGCGTTCGGCGCGCTCGGCACCCTCGTCCAGCACCGCCTCTACGACGCGAGCGACGACTCCTTCGGCGACTCCTTCGCGGGCCTCGACCGGATACGGGAGGACCTCCGCGAGATGCCGGCGCCGCTCCGCCCGCTGCTCGTCGGCGACACCCTCGTGCGATTCGCCAACGGGATGGTGTACGTGTTCTTCGTGCTGGTGGTCACGCAGTTCTTCCGGGTCGGCCTCGACGCCACCGTCGCGCTCGGCGGCTTCGCGTACGACGTGAGCCTCTCCCCGCAGGCCTTTTTCGGCTACCTCCTCGGCGTCGAGATGCTCGTCGCGCTGTTGATCATGGTCCCCGCCTCGAAGCTCGCGGAGCGCGTCGGGCTCAAGCCGGTCGTCGCGGTCGGCTTCGCGGTGTACGCGGTCTTTCCCGTCGTGTTGATCTACGCGCCGACGCTCGCGGGGTCGGCCCTGCCGCTGTCGGCGGTGATGGTCGCGGTGTTCGCCTTCTCGGGGCTCCGATTCGCGGGGCTGCCGTCGCACAAGGCGCTGATCGTCGGCCCGGCGGAAAGCGGCGCCGGCGGCCGCGTCACCGGGACGTACTACCTGCTCCGGAACACGATCGTGATCCCGAGCGCCGCCGTCGGCGGCTACCTGTGGGACTTCGTCAGCCCCGAGGTCGCGTTCGCCGTCGCGGCCGTCGTCGGCGTCGTCGGCACGGGCTACTTCCTCGCGTTCGGCGAGGAGTTCGAGGCGTACGCCTGAGTTCGAGTCCGGCTTCGACCCGCCGGTGCGCCGCTCAGTCCGCCGGCTCGGAACGCTCGCCGTCGTCGCCCGCGCCGCGCTGCCGCTCGGGGAGCGGCCCGTCGTACCCCTCCGGAACGTACGGGCAGAGCGGGTCGCTGCCGGTCGGGTCGCCGGTGGCGGCGTACGCCCGAGAGCGGCTCCCCCCGCAGACGTGGCGGAACTCGCACGCGCCGCACTTCCCCGCGAAACCGTCGGGGTCCCGGAGCGACTCGAAGAGGTCGGCGTTCCGGTAGACGTCGACGACGGATCGCTCGCGCACGTCGCCGGCCGACTCGGGGAGGAAGCCGGACGGGTACACCTCGCCGGTGTGGCTGACGAACGCGAACCCGCGCCCGGCGGTGACCCCGCCGCGGCGCTCTGCGGCGCCGTCGGGCGCGCCCGCCTCGGCCCGCTGGATCCCCACGCGACGATAGAAGGGCGCCTCGGTCGTCTTCACGCCGAAGCGCTCCTCGTCGGACACCTCGTGGAGCCACGCCATCGCGGCCTCGGCGCGCTCGGGCGAGATAGGGTCGAGGACGCGGCCGCGACCGACCGGGACGAGGAAGAAGACGCTCCAGAGGACCGCGCCGAGATCGCGGACGCGGTCGCGGATCGCGGGGAGGTCCTCGACCGTGTCCGCGCAGACCGTGGTGTTGATCTGGAGCGGGACGCCGGCGTCGCGGGCGGCTCGGGCGGCCGCGACCGTGTCGGCGTAGCTCTCCTCGCCGCGGAACGCGTCGTGGCGTTCGCGGGTCGAGCCGTCGAGGCTGAGCGCCAGTCGCGCGACCCCGGCGTCGGCGAGGTCGCGGACGCGCTCGGGCGTGAGCGACCGCGTGCCGCTCGGCGTGATCGTCATCCGGAGCCCGAGGTCGTCGCCGTGCGCGACCAGCTCCGTGAGGTCGTCGCGCGCGAGCGGGTCGCCGCCGGAGAGGACGACGAGCTGCCCGTCGCCGAACGCGGCGGCGTCCCTCAACAGTCGCTTCCCCTCCGCGGTCGTCAGTTCGTCCGGGTGTCGCTGCGGCCGGGCGTCGGCCCGGCAGTGCCGACACGCGAGCCCGCAGGCCTGCGTGACCTCCCAGACGAGGACCAGCGGCCGCCGGTCCGTGTCGAGGTCGTCGAACATCGGTCGCACGTGGATACGATCCCGATCCGTTTGGGGCCGTCCCCGAACGTGTTCCCCCGAAACAGCGGTGAGCGATCGCCGGGGCGGTTCGACGGGTACTTCGCCGTCGGCGGCGACCTCCCCGTGAATGAGTCGCTACCGGACGGCCGGCCGCTTCTTGTTGCTGTGTGCGGTCTGGGGAACGGCGTTCATGGCGACGGACGTGGGCCTCGCAGACCTCCCCGCGGTACCGTTCGCGGCCGTGCGCTTCGACGTCGCCGCCGTGCTGCTGTTCGCCGCCGTCCTCGGCTCCGGTGTGGAGCTCCGCCCTCGGACTCGCGACGACTACGTCTACGTGCTCGTCGGCGGCGCCCTCATCATCGGCGCCCATCACGCGTTCCTGTTCGCCGGGCAGCGGTACGTCACCGGCGGCGTCGCGGCCGTTCTGTTGGGCCTCGTCCCCGTGGTGACGCCGGCGCTCACGCGGCTCGTTTCCACCGACGAGGAGTTCACCGCCGCCACCGCGCTCGGCGTCGCGCTCGGGTTCGTCGGCGTCGTCGTCATCGCCGACCCCGACCCCGCGAACCTCGCGGACAGCATCCTCGGCGTCGCGCTCGTGCTCGCGTCCGCCCTCGCGTTCGCCGTCGCCGCGGTCGTGACCCACAGTCGATCGCCGTCGATGCCGTTCCTCTCCACGCAGGCGTGGATGATGGCCGTCGGCGCGGCGGTCCTCCACGCCGCCGTGCTCGCGCTGCCCGGTCAGTCGTTCGCGACCGCCACGTGGACCCCGTCCGCGCTCGGCGCCGTCGCGTACCTCTCCGCGGTCGCCGGCGTCGGCGGCTTCCTGCTGTACTTCACGTTGTTAGACGATCTCGGCCCCATCGAGATGAGCTTCATCGAGTACGTGATCCCCGTGTTCGCGGCGCTGGCGGGCTGGCTCGTGCTCGGACAGGAAGTGACGCCCGCGACCGTCGTCGGGTTCGCGTTCATCCTGGCGGGGTTCGTCGCCGCGAAGTGGCGGGCGCTGCGCCGGACGTAGCCGGGCGCGGTGGACCCGCCGGTTCTCACCCGGTCCCGAGCGTGACACCGGGGGAACTGCGTTGGTACTGGCTGATTCAACACGCCGAGTGGCTACGTCGCGGTCGCGTCGCCGGCGGTCGCGTCGCCGTCGTCGGCCCGCTCGCCGCGCCGGCTTACCCGCGGCCCGCCGGCCGGATCGCCGTGACGACGGCGTCGGTCTCGTCGGTCTCGACCGCGGCGTACGCGAACCCGCGGTCGTCGAGTCGCGGGAAGGGGAACTGCGGAGTCCGGTCGTTGTACCGGATCAACACGTCGTCGTCGCCGAGCGTCTCGACGCGTTCGAGCGTCTCACGTAGCAGCTTCGGCGGCCCCAGTTCGCGCACGTTGAGGGATACCGTTCCCCACGGGTCTGCGCGCCGGTCCGTTCGGTCACCGCCCGTTCGACCGCCGGGATCGTCGGGTTCGGAGCGCATACGCGACGGTACGGACCCCGTCCCCGCACCGTTTGTGACGAACATGTTCCGGCGAGCGCGGAGCCGAAGGGACTTTTCACCGCGGCGCCGAACCCACGCGCATGGCACAGGCACGCCTCAGCGTGACCGTTCCGGAGGGGCCGTGGGTCGGCGACGTCTCCCGGGCGTTCCCGGACGCGCGGTTTCAGGTACTCACCGCGACGCCCGACGACGGCGCCGGGTTCGCCCTGGTCCGGACCTCCGCCGACGACCTCGACCCGATACTCGACGCGGTCGAGGACCACGACGTGGTCACCCACTGCTCGGTGATGGCCGAAGACGACGGCATGGTCACCGTACAGGTCGAGGCGCTCGTCCCGCTCCTCCAGACGGTGGCGCGCCGCGCCGGCGTCCCCATCGAGATGCCGGTCGAGATACGGGACGGCGTCGCGCGCATCGACATTACCGGCGACCACGAGCGCGTCGCGAAGTTCGGCGACGCGCTCCGCGACGTGGGCGCCGACTTCGAGGTCGAGTACGTCCAACAGCGGGTGAACCCGGGCGGATCGCTCACCGACCGCCAGCGCGAGGTCCTCTTCGAGGCCGTCGACCGCGGCTACTACGACGTGCCCCGGGAGTGTACGCTCACCGAGGTGGCCGACCACGTCGGCATCGCCAAGTCGACCTGTAGCGAGGTGCTCCAGCGCGTCGAGCGCACCGTCGTCCGCGAGTTCGTCGACGACCTCCCGCGGCGGCCGGTCGGCTTCGAGTCGCCGGACGACGCCGAGGGCGTCGAGCGGATCGAGTAAGCGCCTCGTTCGCGGGTGCGATCGCCCGGCCTCGTCGATATCCACGGAACCGACGTCGTCCGTCCCCCTGAGCAGGCGATCCACGAGCGCAGATCGGTCGGTATCGCGGTCTCGTTCAGCCGTCGTTCCGTCTCATAACCCGTTAGACAGATCCGACACCTACGATACTCGCGTCACACGAATCCATTTACATATGCGAACGAAACGGAACGCATGGATTCAGTCTCTCGACGTCGACTCCTCGAACTCGCGTCGACCGGAACGGTCGTCGGAGCGGCGGGATGTTCGGACGACTCGAACGGTTCGAGAGCGTCGACGTCGCCTCCGTCCAACTCCTCCGAAGCGACGAAGGCGGAGCTACGAAACCGCATCTCGGAGTTACGGGGCGAGATAAGCGCTCTTCAGGAGGAACTGTCGACGAAAGACGAGCGGATCGAAGCACTCGAAGGGAGGTCCGGGGAGCATCAGTACAGCGAGGAGGTCAGACAGGCCGCGACTGCTGCCGGTCGAACGCTCAGGGAGGCTGTCGTCGCGTTCGAGTTCGAGTACGCCGGGAACTACGGATCGGGCGGAACGGGCTGGTTCATCGATCAGAACCACGTCATTACGAACGCGCACGTCGTCCGTGACGCGGTAAACGGCGACACTGAGTCGGCGACCGGATACCTCCTCGACGGCACGGAGTTCGACTTCTCGGTCACTGACGTCGCCGAGGACGACGACGTGGCGCTGGTCGAGACCGAGACGGCGGCCCCGTACGTCCCGCCGCGAGGAACGGCGTCCTCGCTGACTGCCGGCCAACCGCTCGTCCAGGTCGGACACCCTTCGTTCATCGGTAATTGGGTCATCGGTCTCGGCGAGTACGCGAAGGACGGATACGGTGATTCCTTCAACACGGAGATGCCCTCGACGACCGGGAACAGCGGCTCTCCGGTCATCACGCTCGACGGGACTGTCGTCGGACTCACGTACGCCGGGACCCCTCGCGAGGAAAGCAGCGGACCGCCGACACCGAGTGAAGAGGGGGCGCTCGAAGAGTACCCGTATCAGACGTCACAGTACGGACTACACGTGACTATCGACGCCGTCGAGGAGTACTACGAGCGCTGGACGAAGTAGCGCCCCGAGCGAATTCGATCGCCCCAGTGACCCCGGAGAGCGGTCGGCCGGCCCCGCTCAGAGCCGCCGCCGGACCAACCGCGCGGCGATCGCGACGGGGACGACACACCATGCGGCGAGCGCGAGCGACAGCGAGAGCCGGACCGTCTTCGGTTCGCGGCCGGGGAACGCACGGGCGTGGGGCTCGCCGTCGAGGTCGGCGAGGCTGACAGCCTCCGGATCGGCTCCGGTCGCCGCCTTCGGCAGTTCGGCGACGAACCGCTCCGGCCCTTCGCGCCCGACCGCGTACGCCTCGTCGTCGAACGCGGGGACCTCCGCCGACAGCTCGTAGTACAGCGGCTTCGGGTCGTGGTCGTTGACTATCGTGAGCGACTCGCCCGGCTCCAGCGCCGCGAACGCGTCGTGGATCCGGTCGTGTCGCTCGTTCGGCGGTATGGATCTGACGTCGAGTTCGGATATCGGCGTCTCACCGTCGACGACGCTCCCGCATGTCCTCCGGCGCGAACCCGTTCGGAACTCGGCCGTGTGGCGGCGGGCCGGGGAGTCGCGCGAGCCCCCAGGACACCCGAGCCCGGCCGCGAGTCAGTCGTCGTCGAGGAGGTCGCCGATGCGCTCGCCGATCCGTTCCATCGTCGCGTCGGAGAGCCCGTGGCCGTCGCCCGGGTCGATCCGGCACTCGACCGCGGCGCCGGCGCGCTCGAAGACGCGCCCGGTCGCCCGGACTCGGTCGGCGGGCACGTACGGGTCGTCCTCGCTGCTGTCGAGCGCGACCGGCGTCCCGTGGAGGGGGCCGGGCGGTTCCTCGTCGCTGCGACCTCCTTCGCCCGATTCCGCCGCCGCGTCCACCTCGCGCGAATCGAGTTCCTCCCCCGGCAGCGCGGCCGAGACGACGAACGCGCCGCCGAACCGACGGGGGCGACGCCGGAGGTACTCCGCGACGACCGACCCGCCCTGCGAGACGCCGACGAGGACGACGCGCTCGGGCGGGACGCCGGCGTCGCGAGCGACCTCGACCGCGCTGGCGACGCAGTCGACCGCCGAGGCCAGCGCGGGTTCGTTGGCCGCTATCGCAGCGTCGTGCGGGGCCGGGAACCACGTCGACCGGACCGCGCCGGGCGCGAGGAGGGTCGCCCCCGAGCGGTAGAACTCGTCGGCGAGGCGGACGAGCCCCTCGGGCGTCCCGCCTCGACCGTGGACCAACACGACCGCGACTTCCGCGGCCGCGACCGGCGCGCCGCCGGTCACGAGCGTCGCCTCCGCGTGCGGGCCGGAGACCCCGGGAAGTCGGCGAGTCATCGCTGCGAGTCGGCGGCGTCTCCCTCGCTCGCCTCGGTGGCACCCGGTCCGTCGAACGCGGGGAGCTGCGACTCGATCAGCTCGCGGTCCGGCTCGAACCGCGGCGGGAGGTAGAGGTCCGCGGCGTGACCCGTCGCGTCGGGGTCCGCGAGCCCCGGTCCCGCCGGCCCGTCGGGGGTCGGCGCCTCGGTCGCGAGTTCGACGAGGAGCCCGCCGGGACCGCGGACGTACAGCGAGTGGTAGAAGTGGCGGTCCTTCACGCGCGACACGTCGTACCCGCGGTCGCGGAACAGGTCGTGCCACTCCAGTAGGGCCTCGCGGTCGGCGACGCGGACCGCGGCGTGGTGGAGCGTCCCCGGCCCCTCCCGGAGGTACGCCGCGTCGCGGTCGAGGAGGTCGACGACCGTCGCGCGGTCGCCCGGCGCACGGTACCGAATCCGGTCGGCCGACTCCGCCTCGTACTCGAAGCCGAGGGTCTCCAGCACGCTTGCGGTCCCGTACGGGTCGGCGGGGAGCGCGGTCACCCCGTGAAGCCCCCGGATCGCGTTCGCCGCCGAGACGGGACCGTCGGTCCACGGATCGGCGCCGGCCTCCCCGCCGGGGGTCGCGACCAGTTCGATCCGGGTACCGGAGGGGTCCGCCAGGGACAGGCCGCGGTCGCCGAAGCGCGCGTCCGCGTCGAGCGGGTCGGCCTCGACGTCGCGGTCGGCGAGCCGGTCGCGCCAGTATCCGAGCGAGTCCGGCGGCACCGCGAACGCGACCGCCTCGTACCCGGGTTTCCCGGGCCTCCCGGGGTCTGCGTTCGGGTCCGGAAAGACGGTGACCACGGAGCCCGGCGAGCCGGTCGCGTCACCGAAGTAGAGGTGGTACTGGAGCCGCTCCTCGTAGTTCACCGTCCGGCGGAGCAACCGGAGCCCGAGCGTCTCGCCGTAGAAGTCGGCGTTGGCCGTCGGCTCGCCGACGATCCCCGTGACGTGATGGAGGCCGGGGGTGTCAGAGATCATGCCGATCCGTTCGCCGCGCGCGGGAAAGTCGGTGTCGGTAGTGGGGTTTCCGCCGGGTACTCGGTCGCTGGACGCCGGTCCGAGGATCGGCCGCGCGCGAGCGTTGCCGTCGGCTGAGAGCGTCTCCGGCTTCAGGAGAGCCACAGCAGTCGCACGTTGCTCGCGGTGAGGTACGTCCCGGTCGCCGTGAGCAGCACCGGCGGGAAGTAGTACAACAGTTTGTCGCCCTCGCGCGCTCCCTCGACGCTGATCCAGAGCATGATCAGGTAGACGACGAACTTCAGCGCCACGAGCCCCGCGAACCCGAACGAGTCGAGCGCGAAGGCGACCACGGGGTTCGCCTCGGTTATCGCCGGGACGTACCGGAGGAAGGCGATAGTCGAGACGATGTCGCCGACGCCGTACGTCGCGGTCGCCGCGATCCACAGCCAGTAGAACTCGTTCGGGCGCCGGCGGTACGCGGGGCGGCGCCGGGACCGGTCGCGGGATCGAACCACGGATCGAACTGTCGACAGACGAAGGTGAATCTGCCGGTTCTCGCGGTTCCGGCGCCGGACCGGCATCCCGCCGACTTAAGACGACCCGCGCCGTTTCGCCGGCCGTGACGGAGCCGTCGACCCGCGAGGAGAAGCTGGAGCTCGGCGTCGAGCTGCTCGCGCACCTCGAACGCGAGGAGCTCGACCTCGCCGACGCGGTCGACCGGATCGAGACGATCACGACGAGCCCCGCGCTCACCCGGGACATCCTCGACGCCGCCGAGAAGCGCGGCGTCGTCGACCGCGAGGGCGCTCTGCTTCGGATCCGCCGCGGTGGGACCTACGTCGAGTACGAGAGTCAGGTCGCCGTTCGCGAGGGCGAGTTCACCTGCCGGCGGTGCGGCGCGAGCGTCACGACCGGGCACTTCGTGAAACTGGACGCGGGCGAGCTCGGTCCGTTCGGCTCCTCGTGCGTACGGAAGGTGACAGGGCGGGAGTCCGAGTAGCGAGGGGTCGGTGCGCCGCTCGGTCGTCGCCGGGACCGCCCCGTCGACCGAACCCGCCGGAGTATTTACCTCGGAGGTCGAACGGCGGGTAATGACCGCGCCGAACCGGAACGTCCTGTGGGCGAACGCGCTCGTCGACGAGCTCGTCGCCGCGGGCGTCGACGCCGTCGTCGCCTCGCCCGGCAGTCGCTCGACGCCGCTGACCGTCGCCGCCGCGAGCCACGAGGAGATCCGCGTTTACTCGCAGCTCGACGAGCGCTCCGCGGCGTACTTCGCGCTCGGTCGGGCCCGCAGGACCGGCCGCGTGACGCCGCTGATCTGTACCTCCGGCACCGCCGCCGCCAACTACCACCCGGCCGTGATGGAGGCGAGCAACGCCCGCGTCCCCCTGTTGGCGCTCACCGCCGACCGACCGCCCGAACTGCGCGACTCCGGCGCGAACCAGACCGCGGACCAGGAGAAGCTGTACGGCGACGCCGTCAGGTTCTACAAGGACCTCCCCGAGCCGGCCGCCGAGGACCGGGCGCTCCGGTCGCTGCGCACCACCGTCGCCCGCGCCGTCGCGACCGCGGAGGGCGCCGACCAGGGACCGGTCCACCTCAACGTCCCGTTCGCGAAGCCCCTGGAGCCGACACCGGTTCCGGGCGACGTGCCCGACGACCTCCCGGAACTGGCCGAATACGGACGCGACGGCCCCTACGTCGACGTGACTCCCGGGGCCCCCGAACCGGGCGACGACGAGGTGCGAGCGCTCGCGACCGCCCTCGGCGAGGCGGAGCGCGGCCTGATCGTCGCCGGCCCCGCCGACCCGCCGGGCATCGACCCCGAGTCGGTCACGGCGCTCGCGCACGCGACCGGGTTCCCCGTGCTGGCCGACCCGCTCTCGGGGCTCCGGTACGGCGGCCACACGCGCGTCGCGCCCGTCGTCGGCGCCTACGACGCGTACCTCTCCGCCGACCTCGCGGGCGACGGCGAGGGGTCGGAAGACTGGCGTGACCCCGACGCGGTCCTCCGGCTCGGCGCCTCGCCGACCTCGAAGCGGCTCCGGAAGTACCTCGCCGAGACGGGCGCCGACCAGTACCAGGTCGACCCCGCGGGACGGTGGCGCGAGGCCGAGTTCGCCGCGACCGACCTCGTCGTCGCCGAGCCGAGTCGGCTCTGCGCACGGCTCTCCCGGCACGTCCGCGGCGGCAGCGGCGACCCCGGCTGGCGCGAACAGTGGGAGGAAGCGGACCGGACCGCGGCGGCCGTTCACGCCCGTGACGCCGACGTGGAGGGCGACGGGAATGGCGACGCGGAGTCGACCGCGGCCGACGCCGGGTTTCACGAGGGCGACGCCCTGCGTGCGGTCGCGGACGCGCTCCCCGACCCGGCGACGCTCTTCGTCTCCAACTCGATGCCCGTCCGCGACCTCGACCGGTTCGTCGGGCCGACGACCGCGAACGTCACCGCGCTCGGCAACCGGGGCGTCTCAGGCATCGACGGGATCGTCTCCAGCGCGCTCGGCGCGGGCGTCGGGACGACCGACGATCTCACGCTCGTCCTCGGCGACCTCGCCTTGTACCACGACG
Source organism: Halorubrum ejinorense (assembly GCF_055389685.1). Taxonomy (NCBI): domain Archaea; kingdom Methanobacteriati; phylum Methanobacteriota; class Halobacteria; order Halobacteriales; family Haloferacaceae; genus Halorubrum; species Halorubrum ejinorense. The sequence goes on along the minus strand of NZ_AP043777.1, from coordinate 2,291,161 downwards.
CCAACGGCCTGCTCGCTATCGACCGCTGCGATGCGGACGCGACGGTCGTGACGATCAACAACGACGGCGGCGGCATCTTTCACAAACTACCGATCGAGGCGTTCGATCCGCCGTTCACCGACTCGTTCAAGACCCCGCACGGGCTGGCGTTCGAGCCGCTCTCCGAGTTCCACGGGCTGGAGTACGCCCGGATCGACGCGCGTCCCGAGGCGCTCGCGGAGCGCGGTGAAACGCCGGCGGAGCGCGCCGACGCGGTCGCCGCGGACGTGACCGCCGCGGTCTCCCGCGCTCACGAGGCGGCGGGGTCGCACCTGATCGAGGTCGAGACGGCGGCCGAGGCCAGCCATCGGACGCGGGAGCGGCTGGCGGCCGCGGTCGAGCGCGCGGTCCACGGCGACGAGCCGGCCGAGTAGGACTCAGGCGGCCATCGGATTCGGCTCGTCGCGGCGCCCCTCGCCGATCGAGACCCCCGCGTACGCGACGACGGCGAATTGGATCCCGACGCCGAGGCTCGCGCCGAGCGAGAAGACGGCGGTGAGGACCGCTCCGCTGCTCGGGGCGAGATACCAGAGGACGGCGGCCGAACCGACGAGGAACGCGACCGTCGCGCTCGCGCCCGTCGCCAGCGCGGTCGACGTCGGGGAGACGTCCGCGTCTCGCAGGCCGGACCCGAGTGCGACGCCGAAGACCAGGCCGTATATCAGTACGAAAGCCACGAACTGAGCGCTCATGAGGTACATCGTGAACCGCTCGGACGGCGGAAGCGACACGGGTGATTGGAGGAGGAGGGCCGAGAACCGTCTGATTCCGCTGACCGCGAGCGCAACGACCGCGGCGACGATCGGTGGGAGGGCTGCCGTACGCATGACTGAAGGCCGGACCGCGCGGCACTTATAGATTCATCACTCCAGGGAAACGACCGCCTCCGAGCGCACGTCGCGGTCCGTCGTGGTCTCTCGCCGCCGACTCGATAGGTACCGGCGGCTCCGTTGAAAGCTTCAACAACTGATAGAAACGGCGTGCTGAATACGGACGCGTATCTCGCAGAGAGCTGGTTCAGACCGAACTCCGTTCGTTGTCGATCTCGGGCACAGGCAATGGATCTGGAACAGGAAGCGCGTGCACAAATTTGATGACTATTTATAATCTAATTTATATGTTTAAAGCACGTTCGTAGTTCAGATATGGATAGCAACTCGAACGAGACGAGAAGCCGTACCGAGCGGAGCCCCTCCGGGTGGGGAATCACGAGGCGAACGATGCTCGCTGCCGGCGGAGCGGCCGTACTCGGTGGGCTCGCGGGATGTTCCGCCGTCGACGGACTCATCGACCGCGGTGCCCAGCAGCTGGTCGGGACGACGGCCTCCGCCCCGGCGGCGTTCTACCCCGGGCAAGCGCCGCCGAACCAGGGCCCTGACAGCGACGGTGACGGGCTGGCGTTCTCTCTCGCTGGTACTACCGAGGTTCGGGCGGTGCCGGCAACGGTCCGGGCTGATTCTCGTGAGATCGACCTTGAGGGCTGGTCGACGAGCGCGCAACAGAAGGCGAGGGGACCGGGATACCGCCGCAAGGCCCTCGCGGGCAGACCACCACGGAATAGGCCACGGACGCAGAGTGCCGACGACGATACGGACACTGAGACCGCGGATGACGACGCTCTCAGGGAGTACCTGGAGAACGAGCCGACTATCGGAGAGCGGTTCGTCGTCTGTCTGCCCGACGCGAAGCTGCCGGGTGACCGTGGCTCGCTGGCCGAGCAACTCACGCTGGATCGGGTGCTCGCGTACTTCGCCCCCTCACGCGAACCGGACGGTGTCCGCGCACCGTTCCACGACCAGTACGGGAGCCAGGGAATCGAGTACGACGACGACGGGTGTATCCGGACCGTCGGCTCCGTGTCGCTCCACGAGGACCTCGCCTGTCAGAACATTCTCTCGGCGGAACTGGACACCTACCGCACCGCAGGCCGGGGCATCGTCGGCCACGGAATGGAGGGGGCCGCTGTCGTCAGTGGTGCGCCGATATCGGCTGGCACCATCGGAACACGCGTCTTCCTCACGACCGACGGCACCGGCGAAATCATCCTCGGCGAGGACAGAGATATGGTGATGCCGGGCGACAACGTCGAATACGACAACGGCGGATCAGGCTCGCAGACGCTGGTCTGTCCCGTGGCCGTGACGCCGGTGGATGCACCGACGGCGTTGCCCGGGCTGTTCTACGTCCGGCGGGTCATCCACGACGATCAAATCATCTTGGCCGGCGGGTGGATACTCGACGAGGGCGCACTCTTCGAGGAGTCGGTGACGCTCCTGTTCGACGAGGGTCTGACCGAGGTCGCGAGCGTCACCCCGGATGATATCGAGAGCGACGAGTACGGGGACCGTATCGTCGAGCAGTTCGTCCGCGACCGGAGCCGATTGGGCTCGTTGGTCGGTACCACTCTGGCAGAGAGCACCGAGATGAATAACGCAGAACTGATCGAGCAGATGGCATCGCAAGCATTCCAGACCGACGAGGGGCGGAAAGGACTCAACGCCGTGAACGTGAAAGTCCTCGGTGAACGGGGGGACGACGACGATGACGACGACGGCAGCGATGAGATCTGGCTGAGCGCGACGGCGCTGGACGCTCCGCTCGTCCATCTGGCCGGGGCCCAAGAACTATCGGAGGAAGAAAAGTTCGAAGCGGCGGGCAGTGGCGAGGAAGTCGATATCTTGGGCATGGGAGCCGAAAAGTTATGAATTTCGGATGGCACGTTGGGAGTCAGTTCCATTCCGATACTATGCTGTATATATGCTCTGTATTCAGCACGACTGTAAAAAAATGTCATCCTCTATATACTTTGACAAGGCCGTCTCGGCGGGCGGGTGGCGCCACGTCCGCTCGTAGGCGACCGACTCGCCGGGGGCGATGGTCTCGCTGCCGAGCGCCTGCGTGAACGTCCGGGCCGCGCCGTACCGCCAGATCGGGTCGGCGGAGTCGCCGCCAGTCGGACTAGCTCCCCTCTCTCGTCGTCGAGCGCGCCCGGCGGATACGCGGTGAACTCCGCGCGCTGGCCGGTCTGAAATTCGAGCGTGGCCGGCTCCGACCCGTCGGTTTCGATCCCCAGCGAGAGCGCCACCCCGTCGTCGGTCTCCGTCGCCGCCGAGCGCCGCGACGACGGCTATAAGCATCGGCTGCCCGTACCTCGGGGCGTGCAGGTCGTCGGCTACGAGACGGACGGCGCGAGCGACTCCCCGGAGACGGAGAGCGGCTCGGCCGCGGACGACGCTCCGACCGCGGCGACCGACGGGCCGGTTGGAGGCGGGCTCTACGTCGCCGACGGCGGGAGCGTCGACTACGTCGACGCGAGTCCGGGGACCGAGCTGTCCTTCGGGCTCGGGGAGCGCCGCTGTGCCGGGACGGTTCACGAGGGAGACCACGTCGCCTGCGACGCCGGCGACGCGCCGTACTGCGACGACCACAGTCACGTCTGGGTGTGCGCCCGGTGTACCGGGACGTGCCTGAAAGACGAGATGGACTGCCACGAGACCCACGCGATGTACCTCGCCGCGTTCGCGCCGGACGTGCTGAAGGTCGGCGTCACCCGCGAGTGGCGGCTCGGCACCCGCCTCCGCGAGCAGGGGGCCGACCGCGCGGCGCATATTCGGACGTTCGAGAACGGTCGGATCGCCCGCGAAGTGGAGTCCGAGCTGGCGGCCGGCGACGACCTCGTCGACCGCGTGCGCGTCCCGACGAAGCTCGACGGGTTCGGTCGCTCGGTCGACGGCGACGCGTGGGAGGCGCTTCTCGCGCGGTTCGATCCGATAGAGCGGTTCTCGTTCGATTACGGGCTCGGCCTCGACGAGCGACCGGTCGCCGAGACGATGGCCGCCGGGACCGTCCGCGGCTGGAAGGGGCGAGTCCTGGTGCTCGACCGCGGCGGTTCGACGTACGCGGTCGACGCCCGCGACCTCGTCGGCTACGAACTGACCGACGCCGTGCCGGAGCGGGAGCTCCAGTCGAGCCTCGGCGCGTTCGGCGGGTGAGCCGGAGCGCTCAAAACGGCCGAGCGCCTACGATCGAGCAGTGACACAGGGCGTCCTGACGACCCTCTTCGGCGATCCGTTCGCCGTCATGAACACGGTCGGACTCGTCGCGTTCGCGCTGGTCGGCGCGAGCAAGGCCGTCCGCGAGGAGTTCGACCTGTTCGGCGTCGCGGTCGTCGGGCTGGCGATGGCGTTCGCGGGCGGCGTCACGCGCGACCTCCTCGTCGCTCGCGTGCCGCTGGCGCTGCGCTCGCCGGTCGAGATCTTCTTGGGGTTCGTCGGGGTCACGCTCGCCGTGGGACTGAGCGCGCGGCTCGCCTCGCCGGACGAACACCCGATCACGGTCGCCGCCGACGCCGTCGGGCTCGCGGCGTTCGCCACCACCGGCGCCATCGTCGCGACCGGCGCGGGGGTGTCCGCCTTCGGCGTGGTTGCGGTCGCGACGATCAACGCGGTCGGCGGCGGCGCGCTGGCGGACATTCTGCTCGACCGACCGCCGTTCATCCTCTTCGAGGACTTCTACGCGAGCTGCGCGGTGGCGGGCGGCGTCGCCTACTGGCTGGCCGGGGCGCTCGGCGCGCCCTCCGGTCTCGCGGCCGCGACGTGCGCGGCGGTGACCGTCGGCGTCCGGCTCCTCGCCGTCGCGTACGGGTGGCGACTCCCGACCGCGGCGGAGCTCGACGAGCGGATCAGCGGCCGGTCGTAGACGTTCGACGGAACGAGTCGCCGGCTCAGCGGCCGAACCCCTCGGCGGCGACGACGCGCCGGACGCCGAGGTAGGCGGCCGCCGCGATGGCTGCGTACGCGACCACGAGGACCCCGGTCGTCGCGTCCGCGCTGTCGATCGCCAGCCGCGCCACCGCGTTGGCCGGGCCGCCCGCCATCGCCGTCGCGCCGCCGAACAGCACGAGGACCGCGACGGAGTAGAGTAGCTGTGCCGCCTGCCGGTCGGGGGCGACCGCCGAGATACCGACCGCGACCGAGACGACGAGCGTCGTCAACGCGGTCATCAGCGCGAGTATCGGGCCGACGTTCGCGACCGACGTGCCGTTCGCCTCGAGGAGCAGCAGCCACAGCAACGCCTGTCCGGGGGCGATCCCGATCGCCGCGGCCGCCTTCCCGTCGACGATATCGGCGACCGTGACGGGCGCGACGCGAAGTAGCTCCAGCGTGCCCTGATCGATCTCTTCGGTGATCGAGTCGACGACGAGTGACCCCGAGATGAAGACGGGAAGGAACACCAACACCGGGATCAGGACGGTGTATGTGAACGAGAAGTACGGGCTGGTCTCGCCGCGGTCCGGGAGCGGCAGCGGCGACTCCTCCAGATACGAGGCGCGCGCGTCGCGCTCGTTCAGCTCGTAGGCACGGAGGAGATCCCGGAGCTGTACCACGATCACCGTCGTCTCCACGGTCGCGTCCGGGGCGGTGACGACGGTCGACACCCGCCCCGACTCCGTGCGAGTCGCGATCACCACCGCGTCGGCCGCGTTCCGCTCGAAGGCGCTCCGCGCGTCGGCCGGGTCGGCGTACGGCGTGACCGACGCCCCCGGGACCTCGGCCGCCGCGCGCTCTAAGTCGTCGACCGCGTCGCCCGCGCCCGCGACCTCGATCTCCGCGCCGTCGAGCGCGCCCGGGTCGTACATCGAGACGAGCCCGACGACGAGGAACGACGAGAACGCCGCGATGAACAGCTGGATCGCGATCGCCAGCAGGATCGTCTTCTCTGCGCGCAACCCGGCGAGTTCGCGCCCGGCTATCGTCAGGCGGCTATCCAAGGCTCACCACCCCCGCGTTGTAGGCGGCGTGACCGAGCGTCGCCACCACGAGCGCGACCGCGTAGGCCGTCCGACCGCGGCTCGCTCCCACGGCGGCGACGGTCGTCGTGACCCCGTGGAGGACCAGCGGGGCGAAGAACAGCGCCGCCAGCGCGACCGGCGGGAGCCCGGAGAGCCCGGCCACGTCGCCAAACGCGGCGCGGCCTAGGAACAGCTCCGTGAGCCCGACCGCCTGAACGACCGCGGTTGCCTTCTCCGCGAGGAAGAAGCCGACCGCCGAGGCGAGCCCGACCGCGAGCGCGACGCGGAGCGCGCCGCCGACGGGGCCGTCGTCGGTCGGCGACTCGGAGGCGTCTCGCCTCGACCGTCCGAAGACGCCGCGCTCGAAGCCGGCGTACAGGCCGATAGACTTCGCGACCTCCTCGATGAACGCGATGGTAACGAGCAACACCGGGACCGACACCGTGATCGGCAGCGCGAACAGCACCGCGACGGCCAACAGCTCGGCGACGAACACGAAGGGGATCGTACAGGCCGTGAGGAACGCGACCGACACGAGCGCGCGCAGCTGGCCGCGCCCGAGGAGCGATCCGCCGGCGGACACGGGTGCGAGCCGCACCGCGAGCGCGTCGAGGAACTTCCGGCCCACCGGCTTCTGTGAGAACATGTCCTCCTCGCGGTAGACGCCGAGCCCGAGGCCGAAAAGCAGCGTCGCGCCGACCGCCATCGGCACCGTCGAGAACAGCGCCTCGCCGACGGAGACGGCCTCGCCCTGGAGGTCGAAGACGACGAGCGTGAGCGGGGAGACGAGCGCCACCGGCGTCACGTTCGTGAAGATGGCAGGGACGAACGCGTACGTCGTCAACAGGACGCTCACGCCCACCGTGACGAAGGTGAGCTCCTTGAACGAGCGCGCGAACATCGCGCCGACGAACGTGGCCCCGAGGAACGTCGCTGCCACCGGTGCGACCGCGAACACCGACAGCGGCCCGCCGCCGACCGCGAGCGCGATGAGGGACGTGACGGCCGCGGCGCCCGCGGCGTACGGCAGCGTCTTGCCGGCGACGATCTCCGCCGGCGACAGCGGCGTGACGAGGAGCGGCTCCCCGCGGCGGTTCGTCCGCTCGTCGAGGATCGACGAGCCGTACGCCTGAATTAGGAAGTTCATCGGCACGAGGAAGACGAACGCGAGGAGTAGCGAGGTGAACGGGAACGGCGGCGTGATCGACCCCGGCGAGCCGACCGTGTCCGCGCCGAACGCGCCGCCGCCGATCGACGGCACCGCGAACCCGCCGTCGTCCGAGCCGCCGTCCGCGTCGACGGAACCGGCGCCGTCCGGCCCGCTCCCGTCGGTCGCGTCGCCGCCGTCCGAACCGCCGGCGGAGCCGCCGCCCGTCGCGTCGCCTCCGCCGGATCCGCCGCCGTCGGTCGCGTCGCCGCCGCTCCCGCCGAGGGTCGCGCCCTCGTCGAACCCGGTCGTCCGACCGGCGTACCGAAGCGTGACGGTGATCGGGAACGCGGCCGTCCGGTTCGGCTCGGCCCGCATCAGCCGTTCGTTGTGCGCCTCGACCGCCTCGCGGACCGACGCGGCCGCGGCCTCGCCCTTCCGCGTGTCGCTGGCGCGGACGACCACCTCCGTCACCTCGGCGGCGTCTATCGCGCCGTCGTCCTCGGCCCCCGCGGCCACGACCGTCACCACGACGGCGTCGGCGGAGTCACCGAGTGACTCGGGGCCCGCCGAGACGGGGCGGAGCGACGGGTTCGCCTCGACGGCGTCCGCGTACGGAGAGTCCGCGTCGACGCCGACGCGGTAGATGTCGCGGTCGACGTCGAGGCCGGCGACGCCCGTCGCCACGCCGACGCCGACGACGCCTCCAGCGACGAGGAGGAGGGCGAGCCCCGCCGTGAGCGTCCGTCGGTCGACGCCGCCGGTCGCGCGCGACGACTCCCACTTCGCGACTCGGAGGACGCGGCGGACGCCGACCGCGAGCCGCTGGGCGACCCGGCGCAGCCGATCGATCACTCGACGGCCTCCGTCGGCGTCTCGGCGTCCGTCTCGTCTTCTGACCCCCCGTCCGACCCGGCCTTCGCGTCGGCCGCGTCGCCCTCCGTTGCGTCCGCGTCTGGGTCGCCGGTGTACCGGCCCGGCATCGGGCGGCCGACGATGTCGAGGAACACGTCCTCGAGGCTCGGCTCTCGGCTCCGGATGTCGACGACCTCGCCCCCGGCGTCGGCGACGGCCTCGCGGACCGCCGCGATCGCGTCCATGCTCGGGACGGTCGTTCGGAAGCGGTCCCCGACGGCCTCCGTCGGCGCGTCGAGGTCGGCGAGCGCGCCGGTCGCGGTCGGCTCGACGTCGGTGAACACGCGGTAGGTCGTCTCGCCGTGGCGCTCGCGGATCCCGTCGACGCTCCCGCGGGCGACGATCCGCCCCTCGTTCATGACCACGACGCGGTCACAGACCGACTCGACGTGATAGAGGTTGTGCGCCGAGAAGACGACGGTCTTCCCCGTCTCGCGGAGCTCTCGGGTGAACGCCAGCACGGAGTTCGTCGTCACCGGGTCGAGCCCGGAGGCCGGCTCGTCGTACACCAGCACGTCCGGGTCGTTGACGAGCGAGCGCGCGATTGCGACCTTGCGTTTCATGCCCTTCGAGACGTCGCCGAGCCGCCGCTCGCGGTGGTCGAGTTCGAGGCGGTCGAGCGCGGCCTCGATCCGCTCGTCGGCCACGTCGCGGGGCACGTCGTAGAGGTCGGCGAAAAAGCGGAGGTACGACAGCGCGGTCATCTCCTCGTACAGCGGCGACTCCTCCGGCAGGAACCCGAGGTGCCGGCGCATCTCGGGGTCCGACGCGTCGAACCCGGCGACGGTCACCTCCCCGTCCGTCGGCTCGACGAGTCCGGCGATCACCTTGAGCGTCGTCGTCTTGCCCGCCCCGTTCGGGCCCACGATCCCGAACACCTCGCCGTCGTCGACGCTGAAGTCGCTGTCGACGACGGCCGCGAAGTCGCCGTAGGTCTTCCGCAGCCCCGACACCTCGATCATGCGTGCGCCTCCGCCGGGGTTCGGGTTAAAGCCACGCCCTCGGTTATCGGCGGCGAGAACGGACGGACGGACCGGGCGCGACGCCGGGGTTCGCGAGCGACCACCGTCGGGACGACGTCAGTGAGATCGCCCCGGGAGAGCGCGCTCTCGGGTGAGAGCCGAGCCGTCGGCTCCGCGTCGTCGAAAGCGAAAAACGGACCGAAAAAGACCGCGTTACTCCTCTTCTTCCTCTTCTTCGACCGGCCCTCGGCCTCGTTCCCAGACCGCGTCGGCGGACGTGCCGTTCGGTGCCGTGTGAGAGACGTCTTTCATGGTGTCGTTGTCGTTTGCCATCTTGTTCCCTCCTACCGCTAAACCCCGTATTAACCCTTCGTGGAAAGAGATAATGAGTCCTGATACCATATAAGGAATATATATGCTACGTCGCGAGCGCACCTCGATCGGTAGACGAACTTCGGGAAACAGCCCCTTCAGGTGTGCGGAACCGAACGCACGTTCGGATCCATCGGCGATGGCACCGCGATGACCCGCGCGGGTTCGGAGGAAAGCGATCGCGACGATCGAACGTCGGTGGTCCGCGAGGGAACGACGCTGGCGGTCGGCCGCGACGTCGCAGCGCCGCCGGAGGCGACCGCGGAGACGCTCCGCGACACGCGGCGGTGGCCGGAGTGGAGCCCTTCCGTCCGCGCCGTCGAGAGCACGGACCGGTACGTCGAGACCGGAACGACCGGGCGGGTCCGCGTCGCGGGCGCTTGGGTCCCGTTCCGGGTGACGGCCGCGACGCGGCTCCGCTGGGACTGGCGGGTCGCCGGCGTGCCAGCGACCGGTCACCGCGTCGAGCGCTACCCCCGGCGTCCCGATCGGTGCCGAGTCGTCATCGAAGTGCCGCTGCTCGCGGCGCCGTACGTCCCGATCTGTCGCCGCGCGCTCGACCGGTTCGCGGCGCTCGTCGAAGGGGACGAATGAGGGTCCGAAGGGGCCGGCGTCTGCCCGGTCAGTTTTCGTAGCCGCGTTCGAACGGGTCGATCGCCTCGCTCCCGGGGTCGTCCTCGTCGCGGGTGAACCCCGGCCCCTGCGTCGCCAGCTCGAAGACGAGTCCGTCGGGGTCGGTGAAGTAGATGCTCTTGAAGTAGGTTCGGTCCTTCACCTCGGAGACCCGCACGTCCCGCTCGCGCAGGTGCGCCTGCCACTCCCGGAGCGTCGCCTCGTCTTCGACGCCGAACGCGAAGTGGTGGCTCGCGCCCGGCCCGGGCGTCCCCCGCGAGTCCGGGTACTCGAAGTAGGTGACGGTGGTCCCGGGCTCGCCGTCGGGCGTCGACGAGAAGTAGTAGTGGGGCGTTCCCGGGTCGTCGTAGTTCTGGGTCCGCTTGACCGTGTGCCAGCCGAGCACGTCCTCGTAGAACGACTGCGTCTCCTCGATGTCGGTACAGATGTTCGTGACGTGGTGGAGCCCGGTCGTCGGCGGCGGGTCGCTCATGCGTCCGGCCTCGCCGCCGAGACGGTTAGCCGTTCCGGCGGTCACGGTCCGGGAGCGGCCGGCAGTGACGAGAGCGGGGCCCAAGCGCGCCTCAGAACAGCCCGACGCCGACCGCGTACGGCCACGCGGTGCCGCCGACGGCGAGCAGCGCCAGCGCCGCGCCGGCGCCGTAGACGTTCTTCAGGAAGCTCGTCATCTCGTTCTGTCTCTCCTCGGGGTCGTCGACCGACCAGAAGTCGTGCATCGTCACGGCGGAGGCGAGGAGGAAGACGGCGAGACCGCCGGCCGCGACGACGGGGAACGCGCCCGCCGCGACCCCGAGACCGCCGAGAACGAGGACCGCGCCGGACGCGATCACCGAGAACGCCGGCGCCGGGAGTCCCTTGAACTCGGCGTAGCCGGCCATCGTTTCGAGGTCCATGAAGTGGTTGAGCCCCATGAACGCGAGCGTCGCGCCGAACAGGATCCGGCCGAGCAGGAACAGCTCGCCGGCGAGGGCGGTGTCGAACTGGAGCGGTAGCGTCGTGAATTCAGCTAACATCGTGTAACCTGCTATACGGACGTAACCTATTTATCGCTTCCCGGACAATACGGTTAGTAGGTAACACCGATGTCATCGCAGGATCTCGCCGGGACGGAATCGGCGGAAACGACGGCAGGAGAGGCAGAACCGGCCGCGACCGGATCGGAGACCGACGGGAGCGAGTCGGCGACGGGAGCGGAGGCGGCGACCGCGCCGGAGACGCCCTGTCCGGTGATCGACTCGCTCGAGCAGATCGGCTCGAAGTGGCGGCTCGTCGTCCTCCACGAACTGCTCAGCGGCGAGGTGCGGTTCAACGAGCTCAAACGCGAGACCGACGCCAACGCCCGCACCCTCTCGCGCGTGCTCGACGACCTCCAGGAGACCGGCTTCGTCGACCGGAGGCTGGAAGAGGACTCGCCGGTGGCGACGTACTACAGTTTAACTGACAAAGGCGAGTCGCTCGCGCCCGTCTTCGAGGAGATCGACGACTGGGCCAACGAGTGGCTGGCCGAATGTGAAGCGTAAGATCTGGTTAAATATACTGTTGGTCATTTATAAGTGACACTCTGCCTCGTGGCTGTTTGTTTATAAATCGGTACTGGCGAATTGACGGCTAACACCTCCAAAGCCCCAGCCGCGAGGGCGGCGCACGCTCGTTGCGCTCCTCGGTCGCTCGTTTCACTCGCTCCCTGCGGTGCTTCCGTCGCCTGCGCCGCCCTCGCGGCTGCCCCTTTGAGTCCCGCCCCGCACAGCATCGCACCTCTCACCTCCCCAGCCTCGTCAGTCGCCTCCGCTTCGCTCCGGCGACTGACTCCCTCGCGCGTGCTACTCGGCCGCGAGGCGGCCTCGCAGGCACGCGCCACCGCACCAGACCTCGTCCGAATCAGTGGATCGCTGGGAGACACGTACCGACCGATCCGTGACGATTACCCGTTCACCACCTGCCGCTTATAAACAAGATACGCTAAGGGAGCCATCAGAAGGAAGATGACGGCGGTTAGGGCTGAGAATAGCTCGGCGGAATCTATCGCGAAACTGTAGAACATCCCGAATCCGGCGAGAACGTACGCTACAGCGAGTGCCCAAATTACTTTACTCACATGACATAACTGCCATCTAACAATATAAGAATTGTGGAAATATAGGTTGCTAACAGCCACAGATGGGTTAATGTACGGTGATTATGGTTACGCTTTCCGACCGTCAGTTTAGTTATATAAGGTATTGCCGACGGTGGGGTCTCGCCCGTGGGCTTCTCCGCGCCGAAACGCACACCCCTTTCCGACCCGTATGAATGGACGTGTACGCCGGACTGAAGAACACCCCCTGTTGCCTGTGCGGCCGGGACGACACCCACACCCGGATAGCGGTGCCGCCGCGGGCGCTCCGGCTCATGGAGAACGGAGGACCGATCGCGTGGCGCGACGTGGTCGGGACGGTCACGCTCCGCTTTTGCGCCGACGACTGGGACCTCGTAAGCGACCTCGCCATCGAGATGGACGCGCATCCGCTCTCGCGGTGTAACGCGGCGCACGTCTCCCTGGACCTCCGCGAGGACCACGAGGCCCTGCTGTCGGCGACGAAGGCCGAGACGGACCAGACCGAGTTGGAGGCGCGACTGACGCGCGAGGCCGAGGCGACGCTCGACGCGGTCGACGACGCCTACACCGAGGAGCGCGACGTCGTCGAGGCGATAGTGGTGTTGCGCGCGTTAGAGGAACTGGGCGTGCGAGACAGCTCCGGCGACGCCGCGACGGTCGGCGACGACTGACGCCGGACGCCACCTCCGTCGACCCCGGCCCGGCGGTCACCTCTCACCGCCTCCGTCGACCCCGGCCCGGCGGTCGCTCCTCACCACCTGACTTCGAACCCGTCCTCGCCCTCCGGCTCGACGTACTCCGCGTCGACGTCGTCGACGTCCGCCGCCTTGCTCCCCGTCTCGCACCACGCGACCATGTCGCGAACGTCTCCCTCCGGTCCCTCGAAGACGGCCTCGACGCGGCCGTCGTCGAGGTTCCGTACCCACCCGTCGACCCCCGCCTCCCGGGCGGTGTCGCGGGTGGTCGCCCGGTAGTAGACGCCCTGAACGCGACCCGAGACGAACACGTGCGCACGAACGCGGTCGGTCATCGGTGGGTCGTGCGCCCGCCGTCCTGTTAAACGGCCCGCCCGCGAGCGACCGAACCGCGGCGTGACCGTCCGGCCCGCGAGCGACCGGTCCTCGACCGACCGGCCCGCGCGCAACCGACGCCTACTAACTCCCGGGCGCCGAGGTGGCCGACATGGACCTGTTCGGAACCGCCGGTATCCGCGGCGGCGTCGAGGACCGCGTCACGCCGGCGCTCGCGCTCGCAGTGGGGCGAGCCGTGAGCGCCGAGATCCGCTCGCGAGCCGACGAGACGGACGCCGAGTCGACCGTCGTTCTCGCCCGCGACGGGCGAGTGACGGGGCCCGCGCTCGCGGCCGCGATGGAGGCCGGTCTGGCAGCCGGGGGCGTTACCGTCCGCCGCGCCGGTCAACTCCCGACGCCGGCGCTCGCGCACGCCTCTCGCGGGCGGTACGGCGTGATGCTCACCGCCTCGCACAACCCGCCGACGGACAACGGGATCAAACTGTTCCGCGACGGCTCCGAGTTCGACCGCGAACTGGAGCGCGCCGTCGAGGCCGGGGTCGCCGACGAGGAGCCGGTCGCCCCGTGGGACGAGTGGACGGAGGCGGTCCGGACCGATCCCCTCGGCGACTACCTCGACGACGTGCGCGAGTACGCCGCGGGGTTCGGCGCCGACCTCGACGGGCTCAGGGTCGCGGTCGACTGCGGCAACGGGATGAGCGCCCCGGCGACGCCGACCGTCCTCCGCGAACTGGGCGCCGACGTCGTCACGCTCAACGGGAACGTCGACGGCCACTTCCCCGGCCGCGGAAGCAAGCCGACCCCGGAGACGCTCGCGGACCTGCGCGCGTTCGTCGCCGACGCCAACGAGGGGGTCTCGGACCCGGGACGCCCGACCGATGAGGGCGACGGCGAGGCCGAGGGGTTCGCCTTCGGCATCGGCCACGACGGCGACGCCGACCGGATCGTGATCGTCGACGCCGACGGCGAAGTCGTCCACGAGGACACGGTCCTCGCCGTCCTCGCGGAGCGCTACACCCGCGCGAGCGATGCGGCCGACCCGGTCGTCGTCACGACGCCCAACGCCTCCGGGCGGATCGACGAGCGCGTCCGCGAAGCCGGGGGGCGCGTCGAACGAGTGCGCCTCGGCGCGCTTCACGAGGGAATCGCGACGGTCCGGGAGGCGGCCGCGGCCGCCGGGAACGACGCCGGTACCCGCGTCGTCTTCGCGGCCGAACCGTGGAAGCACATCCACGTCGGCTTCGGCGGGTGGATCGACGGGGTGACTTCCGCGGCGGTGATCGCCCGCCTCGTCGCCGCTGACGGACTCGGCGCGCTCCGAGAACCCGTCACCGAACGCCCGTATCGCAAGGCGAGCGTCTCGTGTCCCGACGAGGCGAAGGAGTCGGTGATGGACCGACTGGAGACGGCGCTGCCGGCGGCGTTCCCCGACGCCGCGGTCGACACCGACCACGGCGTCCGGCTGGAGTTCGCCGACGCCTCGTGGACGCTGGTGCGACCGTCCGGCACGGAGCCGTACGTTCGGGTGTACGCCGAGAGCGACGACGTCGACGACCTCGTCGCGGACGTCGAAGCCGTGGTCGAGGACGCCGTCGCGGCGTCGTAGCCCGCCTTCCGGGTCGGGCCTCCCGCCGAGCCGACGCCGCGGGGTTAATCGTTCACAACCGTGGGGAATTCGGATTCGTGGATCGAAATGCGGTGAACGGTCGCTCATTCGGGTCGAATTCGGCGTGCTCTCCTCACGAACGTGCTCCCGCGCCGCGGAGGGAACGGTGAATTTATGCCGCGTTCCGACGGGGTTACGTACGAGATGGCATCCGACTTCGAGCGGCGGCGGTTCATCAAGGCGGCAAGCGCAGCGGGCCTCATCGGCCTCGCCGGGTGTAGCGGCGGCCCGAGCGACGGTGAGGACGGCTCCGACGGCTCTGACGGGTCAGACGGAATGGACGGCGACGACGGTGGGGACGGCGACGACGGGTCCGACGGCTCCGACGGTGGGGACGGCCCGGCGGCGAACATCGGCATGGTCTACGCGACCGGCGGCCTCGGCGACGGGTCGTTCAACGACCAGGCCCAGCAGGGCGCCATTCAAGCCGAAGAGGAACTGGGGATCGCGTTCCGCGAGTCCCAGCCCGACGAGGTGGCGCAGTTCAGCACGTTCCAGCAGCAGTTCGCGGGATCGGACGACCCGGACTACGACCTGGTCTGCTGTATCGGCTTCCTCCAGGCGGACTCCCTCGCGGAGTCGGCCTCGTCGTACCCCGACCAGGACTTCATGATCGTCGACTCGGCGGTCGACGCCGACAACGTCGCGAGCTACGTCTTCCAAGAGCACGAGGGGTCGTACCTCGCCGGGCTGATGGCGAGCCTGCTCACGACGCGCTCGTTCTCCGCCGGCGCGGGCTCGACCGCGGGCGACTCGACGAACCTCGGGTTCGTCGGCGGCGTCGAGTCCGACCTGATCCAGAAGTTCCAGGCCGGCTTCGAGGCGGGCGCCTCCGCGGGCAGCGACGACGTGGACGTCAGCGTCAACTACACCGGGAGCTTCAACGACCCGGCGGCGGGCCGCGAGGCGGCGAACGCGATGTACAACAGCGGGGCCGACATCGTCTACCACGCCGCGGGTAACACCGGCACGGGCGTCTTCCAGGCCGCCCAAGAGCAGGAGCGGTTCGCGATCGGCGTCGACCGCGACCAGTCCGTCACGCGCCCCGAGTACTCCGACGTCATCCTCGGGAGCATGGTCAAGCGGGTCGACACCGCCGTGTTCAATTCGATCGAGGCGACGGTCAACGACGAGTTCCCCGGCGGCTCGAACGTCGCGCTCGGCCTCGAAAGCGACGGCGTCGAGCTCGTCTACGGCGACCAGCTCGGCTCGGAGATCCCCCAGGAGATCCGCGATCAGGTCGCGACCGCCCGCGACGACATCATCGCCGGCGACATCGACGTTCCCTCGGAGCCGTAACGGTCACCGAACCGACGCGACCCCTTCTCGCGTTCCGCGGTAACGGGCAGTCGTCCGGTGGCTTCCGCGGACGTATCCAAACATATTCAGCCCCCCTCGAACCAGAGATAATCAGACCAATGGCCTCAGCCGTCCACCTCGACGGGATCACGAAGCGGTTCCCCGGGGTCGTGGCGAACGACGACGTCGACCTCGAAGTCGAGCGCGGCACCGTTCACGCACTCTTAGGCGAGAACGGGGCCGGCAAGACGACGCTGATGAACGTTCTCTACGGCCTCTACGAACCGACGTCGGGGACGGTCCGGCTCGACGGCGAACCGCAGGCGTTCCGCTCGCCGCGGGACGCGATCGACGCCGGAATCGGGATGATCCACCAGCACTTCATGCTCGTGGACCCGATGACCGTCACCGAGAACATCACGCTCGGCAACGAGCCGCGGAAGTGGGGCGGACTCGCGGTTGACCGAGCCGGCGCCCGCGAGGCCGTCGTCGATCTCGCCGACCGCTACGGGTTCGACGTGGACCCGGACGCGCGTATCGAGGACGTCTCCGTCGGCGAGCAACAGCGCGTCGAGATTCTGAAGGCGCTGTACCGCGGCGCCGACACGCTCATCCTCGACGAGCCGACCGCCGTCCTGACGCCCCAAGAGGTCGAGGAGCTGTTCGACGTGCTCGACGAACTCACGGCGCAGGGGAAGACGATCATCTTCATCACGCACAAGCTCGGCGAGGCGATGCGCGCGGCCGACGAGATCACCGTCCTCCGCGACGGGAAGAAGGTCGGCGCCGTCGACGCGAACGCGACCAGCCAGGAGGAGCTCGCGGAGCTGATGGTCGGCCGCGAGGTCCTCTTAGACGTCGATCACGGCGCCGCGGAGACGGGCGATGTCGTCGCGTCGGTCTCGGACATCGTCGTCGAGGACGACCGCGGCGTCCGCGCCGTCGACGGCGTCTCCTTCGACGTCCGGGCCGGCGAGGTGTTCGGGATCGCGGGCGTGGACGGCAACGGCCAGTCCGAACTCGTCGAGGCCGTCACCGGGCTTCAGGACGCCGACGCGGGCGAGATCCGCTTCCTCGGCGAGGACGTCACGACGGCCTCCCGACGCCACCGGATCGACTCCGGAATGGCGTACATCCCAGAGGACCGTCAGGAGCGCGGGCTCGTGATGGAGTTCGACTTAGTCGAGAACGGGCTGTTGGGCAGTCAACACGGACGCGAGCTCGCGCCGAACGGCCGGATAAACTGGGACGACACGCGGGACCACGCCGACGCCATAATCGACGAGTACGACGTGCGACCGCCGGACGCGGACGCCGAGGCGCACTCGCTGTCGGGCGGCAACCAACAGAAGTTCATCGTCGGCCGGGAGTTCGAGCGCGACCCCGAGCTGGTGGTCGCCTCGCATCCGACGCGGGGCGTCGACGTCGGCTCGATCGAGTTCATCCACGAGCGACTGCTCGAACTCCGGGAACAGGGCGTTGCGATCGTCCTCGTTTCCTCGAAGCTCGAAGAGGTTCAAGGGCTCTCCGACCGGCTGGCGGTCGTCTACGAGGGGGAGTTCATCGACGTGGTCGACCCCGACGAGACGACGGAAGAGGAGCTCGGCCTGCTGATGGCCGGGGAGCGTCCGGGCGACGACGGCGGGGGCGGTGACCCGGAGGCGACGACGAGCGAGGCGGAGCCGAACGCAGCGGCCGACACCGACGCCGCGGACGGTGAGCGCGCGTGAGCGCCGCCGACCGCGCGCGCGGCGCGCTCGAACGGCTCGTCGAGGCGTCGGCGACCGAACGCATCCTGATCAGCTCGGCGGCGCTCGTCCTCTCCGTCCTCATCGGTGCGGTGCTGGTGCTGGTGGCCGGCCGGATGACGAGCTGTACCGCCGGCGAGGCGGTGTACTACTTCGGCACCGGGTTCTGTTACGACCCCGTCGTCGTCTTCGATCGGCTGTTCCTCGGGGCGCTCGGCGACCCGTTCAGCGGGGGCTGGTCGCCGGAGGGGCAGTTCTCTGTGACGCTCAGGGAGACCACGCTCCTGATCTTCACCGGGCTCTCGGTCGCGCTGGCGTTCCGCGCCGGGATATTCAACATCGGGACCCAAGGGCAGATGGTCGTCGGCGCGCTGGCGACCGCCCTCGGCGTCCTCTGGGCGTCGGCGTTCGTCTCCGGCGTCGTCGGCACCGTCGTGTTGATCCCGTTCGGGCTCCTCGTCGGTGGCGTGGGCGGCGGCCTCTACGGGTCGATTCCGGGTCTGCTGAAGGCGTACGCCGACGCCAACGAGGTGATCACGACGATCATGCTCAACTTCATCGCGACCGGCGTGGCGCTGTACCTGGTCAGCGGGATCTTCAAAGACCCCAACAGCGCCGCGAACCAGACCGTCCCGCTGCCGGAGTTCGCGCAGTTCCCCGCCGTGCTGTTCGGCGCTCGCCAGGACTTCTCGCTCGTCGCGCTCCTGTTCGGGCTCCTCGCCGTCGGCGCGCTGTACTACGTCCTCGAACACACGGCCTTCGGGTACGACGTCCGCACGAGCGGTGTCCAGCCCGAGGCGGCCGAGTACGGGGGCGTCGACTCCAAACGCACCATCGTCGCGAGCCTGACGCTCTCGGGCGCGCTCGGCGGCGTCGCGGGCGCGATGTACGTGATGATGATCCTCGGGACGTTCCAGACGGGGATTCCGGCCTACGGCTTCGACGGGATCACGGTCTCGATCCTCGCCGGCAACAATCCCCTCGGGGTCGGCGTCGCCGCGCTGCTTTTCGGCGTGTTGAAAAGCGGGACCACGGTGGTCCAGTTCGCGACCGACGTGCCGCCGCAGCTCGTGGGCGTCCTCCGCGGGCTCATCATCCTCTTCGTGGCGATGCCGGAGTTCTTCCGGCTGCTGGCCAAGGGGCTCCCGGGCGTGGGGTCGAAACCGGAGGCGGTCGCGACCGACGGCGGCACCGTCGTCGAGGAGGGGGGTGAGTCCGATGAGTAACGTCGACGCCGAGGGCGCGGCCGTTGACGAGGACGGTCTCCTCGACCGGTACTCGACGCGCGCGCTGTTCGCCGGAACGACGATCGGAGCCGTCGTCGCGCTGCTCGTCGCGGGCCTGCTGTTCCCGGACTCGCTCGCTGGGACGCTCGCCGCCGTCCTCACGAGCGAGAACACGCTGGCCGCGGCGCTGCGGCTCTCCGTGCCGATCGCGTTCGCCGCGCTCGGCGGCATCTTCGCGGAGAAGTCGGGCGTGATCAACATCGGGCTGGAGGGGCTCCTGATCATCTCGGCGTTCGGCGCCGTCTACGTCACCGAGGTCACCGGCGGCGTCTGGATCGGCTTCGTCAGCGGCGTGATCGCGAGCACGCTGCTCGCGGCGCTTTTCGCCGTGGTGACGATCAAGTTCCGCGCGGACCAGATCATCGCCGGGCTCGCGGTCTGGCTCATCGCGCTCGGGCTCGCGCCGTTCGCCTCGCAGGTGATCTACAGCAGCCCGAACACGCCGATCGTCGCGACCATGGGGTCGATCACCGTGCCGGTGCTCGCCGACCTGCCGTTCTTCGGGGCGCTGTTCTCGGCGTCGCCGTCGGTGTACCTGCTGTTCCTCGCCGTCTTCGCCTCGTGGTACGTCTTCGAGCGGACGGCGTTCGGTCGGTGGATCCGCGCAAGCGGAGAGAATCCGAAGGCGCTCGACACCGCCGGCGTGAGCGTCACCCGCGTCCGGTACGCGGCGGTTATCATCTCCGGCGTGCTCGCGGGGATGGGCGGCGCGGCGCTGTCGCTCGACCTCGGGCAGTTCACGGGGAACGGGCCGACGATGGTCAACGGGAAGGGGTTCATCGCCATCGTGGCGTACCTGTTCGGTAACTACAACCCGATCGGGGCGTTCCTCTCGACGATGCTGTTCGCGGGCCTGGACGCGGTACAGACCGTCCTCCAGCTACAGGGGATCGGCGTCCCCCGCCAGCTGATCCGGATCACCCCGTTCGTGGTGGTCATCATCGTGCTCGCGCTGGTCGGTCGGACGCAGCTCCCGGAGGCGGCCGGCGAGCACTACGACACCGAGGAGTGAGCCGACGGCGGCGCGGCCGTCGCGGCCGGGTGTCGGACTATTCTCGCGGTCAGTCGGACGCGCCGGCGTCGTCCGCCGGCGACGGCAGCCGGAGGTCGGCGAAGGCGTCCGTGTCGCCGACGCCGGTCACCAACTTGACCTCGTCGGTGATCGGCACGCCGACGCAGGAGAGCCGGGCGTTCGCCTCTCGGATCTGCTCGTCCGAGAGCACTGACTGTCCCGGCATCGCCACGTCGCCTTCGACGACGGTCACGGCGCAGTTCGAGCAGGCGCCGCCGCGGCAGGCGTACGGCCACGACCGACCGCCGCGCTCCGCGGCCTCGAGGATCGACTCGCCGGGCTCGACGAGGAAGCGCCCGTACTCCGGCAGGTCGAGGTCCGCCTCCGACGCCTTCTCGAAGAGGTCCTCGTCGTCGATCGACCAGCCGCGTTCGGTCAGCGCGCCGCGGTCGAGGTGGTAGACGGTCGACGGCGACCCGGTGCGAACCGGCTCGACCGACCCCTCGGCGTACCGCCGGACCACGTCGGCCGCCTCGGCGACCGGCTCGCCGTCGAGCGCGTCGAACCAGCCGCGGACGGTCGCGGGCGCGAGGTTCGACTCGTCGGCGACCGCCTCGATGTCGACCCCTTCGAGCCGGGCGACCGTCGAGGCGAACCCGGGCGAGTCGAGCGCCTCGATCGTCTCCACGATCCACTCCTCGGACCGGCCGTACCACGAGGCGAGCTCCGCCGTGCCGATCCCCCTGTCGTACGCCACGGCGATCATCAGCGCCGCGGTCGTCTCGGCCGACCGGACCTCCGGGAGCCACGCCCGAAGCCGATCTGCGTCGACCTGCTCCAGTTGACCCATAGACATGAAGCCGGTCTGGACGTTGTTAATAAGCGAGCCTGAACAGTTAGGTTTCCGCACGGAGCCCGGCGACCTCGGGGTGAGCCCGGAAATCCGTCCCCTCACTCCCGACCGAAACGGGAGCAAAGAGTTTTGCCGGACGCACGACACGCTTCGGTAATGGATATCGACGAGTACGACGTGGTCGTGGCGGGCGCCGGCACCGCCGGCTGCTACGCCGCAGCGACGATCGCGAACGAGGGGCTCGATGTCGTCATCGTCGAGCGGAAGGACGAACAGGAGGCCGGCCACATCGCCTGCGGCGACGCACTGAAGGGCGCCGACGCCTTCCCCGAGGCGATCCCGAAGGACCGACTCGAACCCGCGTTCACGAACACGGGCGTCGACCACGGCCGCTTCGAGATCCCGCAGGAGGACACGATCTTGGAGATCCCCGTCCCCGGCGAGCTCGCCGTCATCGACCGCTGGGAGTACGGTCGACAGGTCATCGCCGGCGCCGAGGACGCGGGCGTCGACTTCCACTACGACACGGTGATCAGCGACGTGATCCAAGACGGCACGGGTCGCGTCACCGGGCTGCGAGCCAAGCGCAAAGGCGACCCGGTCACCTACGCGTCCGACCTCGTGATCGACGGCCTGGGCTCGCTCTCGCTGCTCCAGGACAAGGCCGACTTCGAGGACGCGACCTTCGACACGAACGTGCGCTACTCGCAGTTCTGCTCGGCGTACCGCGAGATCGTCGAGGTGCCCGAGCCGGTCGAGTGGGACGACGCCTTGGTGTTCAAAGCGACCGACCGCGCGGCGGGTTACCTCTGGTACTTCCCGCGGACCTCGACCGAGATCAACGCCGGGCTCGGCTTCCAGATGAACGAGGAGCCGATGCAGCTGGTCGAGGCGCTGAAACGCGACCTCCGGAACCGCCCCGAGTTCGAGGGCGCGGAGGTCAAGGACAAACTCGGCGCCGCGCTGCCCACCCGACGCCCCTACGACTCGGCGGTCGCGCCGGGCTACATGGCGGTCGGCGACGCCGCGGGCCACGTCAACCCCACGACCGGCGGCGGCATCGCCGGCGCGGCGTACGCGGGCAAGTACGCCGGCGAACAGGCGGTGAAGGCCATCTCCGACGGCGACGTGACCGAGGAGAACCTCTGGCGCTACAACACCAGAGTAATGGACCACTTCGGCGGTCGCTACGCCGGCCTCGACGTGTACAACGTCCTCTCGACCGCGGTCGACGTCGACGACCTGATGGGCCTGCTCGCGTCGCTGCCCGGTGAGAAGCTCGCGGAGGCGCTCTACGAGGGCTCGACCTCGATGTCCTTCGGGCTGAAGGTGAAGGCCGCGATCAAGAGCTTCGGCTACTGGGGAACGATCCGGAACTTCTACCAGACGAAGTCGCTGGCCGACGAGCTGCTCGCCCACTACGAGGAGTACCCGACGAGCCCCGCCGCGATGGCCAACTGGACCAGCGAGCGCGACGCCATCATGGACCGGGTGTACGAGACGACCGGCGCCGACGCGAAGTACTGAGACGCCGGCCGATCGACCGCGACTCACCCAATGAGCGACTACCGACTCACGACGGTCGAGACCGTTCGCGAGCGGGGATCGTGGGCGTTCACCGCCCGCGAGGGCGACGCGGACCGCGAGGTGTTCCTCGTGCCGTGCGCCGACGAGCCGGACGGCGGAGTGGACCCCGAGGATTCAGACGGCGAAGGGCAACCGGTCCGCGCGTGGATCAACCGCTGTACTCACGAGGACCAGCGGCTCTACCGCGAGGAAATCGGTGCGGTCACGCGGGGCGGCTCCGTCGTCTGCCCGAAGCACGGCTCGGCGTTCGACGCCTGCGAGGGCTCCTGTGACGACGGCGAGGCCGCGGGGACGACGCTCCGCTCGATCGACGTCGACGTGCGCGACGGGGCGGTGTTCCTCACCGACGACGACCTCGCGTACCTCTACGAGGGGCTGCCGGACGACGACGGCGACGACGAGGGGCCGTCGTCGAGCTCGCACTTGACTTTCTGACCGCGCCCGCCGACGCCGACCTCGACCGGCTACGGCCGCGTCTCGGCCACGCGCCGGATGGCGCCCGCGAGCACGTCGACGCCGACCGAGATGTCGTCTTCGACCGTGTCGAACGTGCTCGTGTGGTGGCCGCCGGGGTGGTCGGTCCCGACGCCGACGTAACAGGCCAGCCCGCCCTGCTCTTGGACGCGGTTCATCAGGAACGTGGCGTCCTCGGAGCCGCCCAGCTCGTCGCTGTCGACGATGTTCGTGACGCCCGCGACGTCGCCCGCGGACTCTCGGACGTGCCCGGCGAGGGCGTCGTCGCTCGTCGCGCTCGGCGCCTCGCCCAGCGTCGACACGTCGACCTCGCAGTCGTGCATCTCGGCGGCCGAGTCGAGGATGCGGTCGGCGTGGTCGGACATGTACTCGGCCAGCTCGGTCGAACCGCCGCGCAGTTCGCCCTCGATGTGTGACTCCTCGGGGATGATGTTCGTCGCCGTGCCGCCGCCGACGAGCCCGGCGTTCACCCGCGTTGGGCCGTCGGCGTGGCGCGGGATGGAGTAGAGGTTCTGGACCGCCGCCGCCATCGCCTGAACCGCGTTGCGTCCGGCCTCCGGGCGGGCGCCGGCGTGGGCCGGCGCGCCGGTGAACTCCGCGAGGAAGTGTCGCACCGCGAGGAACCCCTCGACCCCGCAGACGACCTCGCCGGAGGGGTGATCTAACCCGACGTGGACCGCGTAGAGGTAGTCGACGTCGTCGAGGTGGCCCGACTCGGCCATCGGTTTCCCGCCCGCGACCTGCTCTTCGCCCGGCTGGAAGAACACCTTGAGGGTGCCCGAGAAGTCGGAGTCGAGGACGGCGTCGAGCGTGGCGAGCCCGATGGTCGCGTGAGCGTCGTGGCCGCAGGCGTGCATGAACCCCTCGTTCTCGGAGCGGAACCCCTCGGCGGCCGGGACGTGCTCGTCCGACTCCGACTCGGTGATCGGGAGGGCGTCGATGTCGACGCGGAGTCCCACGACCGGCCCCTCGCCGCGCTCGGCGACCGCGACGCAGCCGGTGTAGCCGCCGGAGAGCCGGTCGAGGATCTCCGGGTCGGCGCCCGCCTCGCGGGCCCGCGTCTCCCACTCCGCGAGCTCGTCGTCGTCGGGGACGTTCAGGCGCTCGTCGGTCGCCAGCGCGTCGGGCCCGACGTGGAGCGCCGTCAGGTCGCGGTCCCGAAGGGCCTCGACGATGCGGGCGGTGGTGTAGAACTCGCGCCACGCGGGCTCGGGGTGGCGGTGGAGGTCGCGGCGGAACGTCCGGTACTCGTCTGCGTCGAGAACGCTCATACCGGTCGGTGGCTCGGCGACCGCTTAAACGATCGCCCCGCGGACAGCGACGGGGGTCGCGCGGCCCTCGCCTCACTCGTCGGCCGAGCCCATCCGGCCCGAGTAGTCCCACGTGTGGAGCCGCTCGGGCCGGATCCGGATCTCGACCTCCTCGCGTTCGGGGCGTAGGAGTCGCTCGCCGGTCGGGTTGTCGACGCCGCCGAGGTACTTCTCCAGCAGCGACCGGAGCAGGTCTTTGTCGTCGTCGGGGAGGACCGTCGCGCGGCCGCGGCCGCGGACTCCCATGTACGGCGGGTCGTTCGTCGACACGTCGAAGGAGACCTCGTCGTCGTGGCCGACGAACTCGACGAGGTCCGCGTCCGCGCTGGTCGCACAGCGGATCGCGTCGCTCGGACCGTCGGGGTCGTCACCGGGGTCGGGGTCCCACGCGAACCACAGCGAGACGATCCACGGGCGGTCGCTCGGCGTCCGGCAGCCGAGACGGACCGGGACGCGCGCCGCGGAGAGGTAGTCGTCGACGCGGTCGCGGTCCCACGGGCCGGTCGGTTCCATGTGATCGCAACGGTCGCTCGCCGCCTAACAGTTGCGGCGGGCGCGTCGAGGCGGGCCGGCGGGTCCCGCTCGGCGACCGCGGAACACAAGAGAATTGACCGTCCCCGCGCGAGTGGAGGTATGACCGACTACTTCGAGGTCCACGAGCGCGACGGCGCCGCTCGCCTCGGCGAACTCCGCCTCGCCGAGTCCGTGTCGACGCCGGCGCTCGCGGACCCGTTCCTCGACGACCCCGGCAGCCTCTGGGCCGCCGAGCAGGGGGTGCCCGAGGGCGACGAGGCCGCGCTGACGGTGTTGCCGCACCGGTCGTTCCCCGCCGGCACCCGCGACGAGGTGCGCGAGTCGTTCGCGGTCGACCACCCCGACGTCGAGTTCCCCTCGGCGGCGGTCGTCGACAGCCGCGGCGCCGCCGACCTCGGTGCGGACGCCTACCTCCTGTCCGACGCGCAGGGGTTCGTCGGCCACGGCGAGGCGTTCCGCGACGCGATCGTTCGGGCGAAGGCGGCGCTACCGCCGGACGCGGCCCTCGGGCTCTCCGGGGTCGCGACGCCGCGGAACGTCGCCGTGCTCGCGTACGCCGGCGTCGACCTCGTCGACGCGACGCTCGCGCGGACGAAGGGGACGCAGGGGCGATACCTCACCGCCGACGCGGCCCACTTCCTCGAAGACCTCACGGAGCTGCCGTGCGCCTGCCCGGCCTGCGCGAAACCCCGCGGCGAGTTCACGCGCGCCGACTGCGCCGAGCACAACGTGAACGCGCTCCGCGCCGAACTCCGTCGGGTCCGCGAACGGATCCGAAGCGGCCGCCTGCGCGACTACGTCGAGGGACAGGCGCGTCACGAGGGCTGGCTCACGGCGACGCTCCGCGAGTTCGACGACCAGTGGGGATACCTCGAGGAGCGGACGCCGCTCATGCGCGACGCCGAGGTGACCGCGGCCTCGGCGGAGACGCTCGACCGCGTCGAGATCCGGCGGTTCGCCGACCGCGTGACGAGCCGCTACCGGAACCGGTTCACCGACCAGCCGCTCGTCTTGGTCCCCTGCTCGGCGACGAAGCCGTACAGCGACTCCCAGAGCCACCGCCAGTTCCACGACGCGGTCAAGTGGCGCGGCCACACCGTCTCGATGACCTCGCCGATCGGCGTGGTCCCCCAGGAGCTGGAGACGACCTACCCCGCACAACACTACGACTCGGTGGTCACCGGCGACTGGAGCGAAGACGAGATCGAGTTCGTCGCCGAGGTCCTCCGACGATACCTCGAACGCAACGACTACTCCCGCGTGATCGCGCACGTCCCCGAGGACGGCTACCGCGAGATCTGCGAGCGCGTCGAGCGCGACCCCGCGGTCGACCTCGACTTCGAGTACACCTGCGTCGACCACCCGACGACCGACGAGTCGCTCGGCGAGCTGAACGCCGCGCTCCAGGGCGAGCCGGCCTACAGCAAGCGGGAGCGCGAGCACAACACCGTCCGCGCGCTCGCGGACTACCTGCTCGGCGACGGCGCCGGCGACGACCTGTTCGGGGGCGACGCGGGAGCGAGCGCCGATATCCGCACCACCGGACGCTACCCGAAGCTCCAGGTGTGGGGCGACGACCCCGACGCGGGCCGCGAGGGGGAACCTGGCGAGCAGTTAGCGACGATGGTTCCGCAGTACGGCACCCTCTCATTCACCCTCGACGGCGCGCGCCGCTGGGTCGAGAGCGACGCGCCGACGAAACGCGTCGAGATCGACGCGTTCGTCCCGCACGGTTCCGTCCTCGCGCCCGGCGTCGTCGACGCGGACGACAGGATCCGAGTCGGCGACGAGGTCGTCGTCGAGGGGCCGAAGGCGTTCGCTGTCGGCCGCGCGGCGATGTCCGGCCCGGAGATGGCGGGCTCGACGCGCGGGGTCGCCGTGGAGGTCCGGCACGCCGACGAGAACTGACTGGGCCGGAGAGCGGTAGGTCGGCCGATCGGGCCGATCGGGCCGGACGGGTCGGCCGCACCACCGAGGCACTCTCCCGTCTCGTCCGAGAGGGGCGACGGACGACGCGGTGAGGGCTCTACGCGCCGTTCCCCTCGACGTACTCGCGGGCCGCCTCTCGGATGACGTCCTCCGGGCCTTCGACGCACTCGCGTCGGAGGTCGGGGTACTGCGCGTCGAGCGTACGGGTGACGTACCCGTCGAGGTCGGCGACCTCCCCGACGGACATCCCGACGAGGTGCTCCGAGAGGAGGCTGGCGACGGCGCGGCTGACCGCACAGCTCCGGCTTTCGAAGGCGATCTCCTCGATGCGGCCGTCGGCGATCGCGACGTGGAACTCGCCGTCGTCGCCGCAGGTCGTCTCTTCGGAGGACTTCGCGAACGTCGGATCGGTGAGCGGGCCCGAGTTACGTGGGCGATGGTAGTGTTCGCTGATGAGGTCGTGGTAGCGGTCGGAGGCGAGGTACGCGTCCAGATTGTCGCGCGCGGAGTCGACGACGTCGAGGAGGCGGTCGACGTCCGCACGGGTGTTGTAGACGTAGAACGACGCCCGCGCGGAGCCGGGGATGTCGAGTCGATCGTGGAGCGGCTGCGTACAGTGGTCGCCGGCGCGGATCGCGATGCCGCGGTCGTTGAGGAGGCTGGAGAGGTCGTGGCCGTGGACGCCGTCGACGTTGAACGAGACGAGGCCGGTGCGCTCCTCGCCGACGCCGGGACCGTACGTCCGGACGAACTCCCTCTCGGCGAGTTCCCGGAGGAGATACTGTGCGAGCTCGTTCTCGTGGTCGCGGACGGCGTCCATCCCCAGCTCCGCGAGATAGTCGACGGCCGCGCCGAGCGCGATGCCCTCCGCGATGGGCGGCGTGCCGGCCTCGAACTTCCAGGGGAGCTCGTTCCACGTCGAGTCGGTGAGCGTGACGTTCCGGATCATCTCCCCGCCGAACAGGAACGGGTCCAGCTCCGCTAGGACCTCCCGTTTCCCGTACAGTCCACCGATGCCGGTGGGGCCGGCGAGCTTGTGGCCGCTGAACGCGAAGAAGTCCGCGTCCATCGCCCCCACGTCGACGGGCCGCGTCGGGGCGGACTGGGCGCCGTCGACGACCGCGTACGCGTCGTGGTCGTGCGCGAGGGCCGCGAGGTCCGCGACGGGGTTGACCGTTCCGAGCACGTTCGAGACGTGCGGCGCGCAGACGACCGCGGTGTCGTCGGTGACGAGGTCGCGGGCGGCGTCCATGTCGAGGTGGCCGTCGGCCGTGACGGGGACGTGGCGGACGGTCGCGCCCGTGCGCTTGGCGATCTGCTGCCAGGTGACCAGCGAGGCGTGGTGGTCCATCTCCGTCGCGACGATCTCGTCGACCTCGTCGAGGTGTCGGCTGAGCCCGTACGCGACGAGGTTGATGCTCTCGGTGGTGTTCTTGGTGAAGACGATCTCCTCGCGGCCGTCCGCGCCGATGAAGTCCGCGACGCGGTCGTGTGCCTCTTCGTAGGCGAGCGAGGCCTCGTGGCTGAGCTCGTGGATCCCCCGGTGGACGTTCGCGTTGTACCCCGCGTAGAACTCCTCGAAAACGTCGTACACTTGGCGGGGAGTGTGCGTGGTCGCGGCGTTATCGAGGTAGGTGAGCGGATGCCCGTTCACGCGCCGGTCGAGCACGGGGAAATCCGAACGGACCGCCTCGGCATCGAAACTCATGTAGCTACCAAGAGTGCAACTCATCTTAAATAAACCCCAGATGATATTGGTACTCGATAACGCGGTCGACGGCGGGTACATGGCCGACGAGGTAGTCCGCTTCCTCCCCGACGCCCGGGCGTACCGCTACCCGCACGAGGACGGCGACCCGAGCCTCGAGGCCGTGGACGGCGTCGTCATCGGCGGAAGCGAGGCCGGCGTGCACGACGAGCCCGACCGGCCGTGGATCACGGCCCAGAAGCGCTTCGCGCGCCGGCTCGTCGAGGAGGGCGTCCCGACGCTCGGCATCTGTTTCGGTCATCAGATTCTGAACGCCGCCCTCGGCGGCGCGGTCGCGGACAGCGGGACGTCCCGCCTCCGGCTCCACGACGCCGAACTCGACGCCGACGAGCCGCTGTTCGACGGCGTCGAACCGAGCGTGCCAGTGCTCCACTCCGACGTCGTGACGGAACTCGGCGACGGGATGGAGGTCATCGGGCGTGCGGATTACTACGAGTACTTCGCCACTCGACACCGCGACCGGCCGGTCTGGTCGGTCCAGTATCACCCCGAATTCACCCACCGAATCGCGGACGAGTACGACGGCTGGGATGCGGCCGACGGCTCCTTCGAGGACTCCACCGCCACCCGAACGCTCGCCAACTTCGCGGAGCTCGTCGAGTCGTCCGGGAGCGAATCGTAGCGGTTGCGGGTTCACCCTCGGAGCGGCGACGAGGCGCCGGCCACGCGCGGTATCGCCTCCGCTGACCGCACCCTGGGACCGCGGCGGTCACCGCGACAGTGGGGTCCTCTCGCGCCGGCCGGCCGCTCGGGGGCCCGGCGCGTCGGTCGGGCGTCACGCTCGCCGGTCCGGGAACACCATCACGGGAACGTCCGCCTCTCGGATGAGGCGGCCTCCGGGGTCACCGGTGATCGTCCGCTTCCACGCGTCGATGTCACGGGGGGTGAACGCGACGAGGGTCGCCTCGGTCATGCCGATGGCGTCGACGAGCGCCGTCGCGACCTCCTGCGCGTCGAGCGTCACCCATTCGAACTGGAGGTCGTCTCGGTGGAGGATGTCGAAAAACGTCTCGTAGGTCGCTCCCGCGAACTCGTCGCGGCCCGTCTTGATCGTCGTCTCGCCGCTCTCGCCCCGCGTCACGTGCGTCACGATGAGCGTCGTACCCGGGTCGAGGTGCGGCCGAACCGCCCGCGCCGTGGCCTCGGCGTCGTCCGGGCCCGCGATCGGTATCAGGATGCGTTCGAATAGCTCGTCGTTCACGAGCGTACCCTCCGAGGGGGCGAACAAAAGCGTGCGGGGCGTTCTCGGCAGCCGACCGAGCGTCTCGGAACGCCGGTCGGCGGGCGGTGTCGAACGCCGCGCGGAGTGACTCCTCCCACTTCTCTCGTCGTTCTCGAACGAGTGACGCGAGTCAGGGCCCGCGGAGTCCGACTCGAAACCGTTCGTCGGCCGGTCTCCCGGGAGCCCGTGCCCGAGATACCTTCACTCGTCGTCTTCGGTCCCCGCCGCGTCGGCGAGCCCGGAGGGTTCGGCCTCCAACTCCTCCGTATCCTCGAGGAGGAGCCCCGTCCCGCCCGCGGCGATCATGCCCACGCCGATCGCGCGCAGCTGCCGGACGTACGCCGGCTTCGCTTCGAGATCCGAGGCGTTGTCGAAGTTCTTCCCTATCATCTTCTTCGTGAGCCGGACGCTCGCCTGTGGGAACAGCGCCGTCACGACTCCCTGTAACAGTATCAGCGCCGACCCGAACAGCCGGCCTTTCTCGCAGTCTTTCACGTCGATCCGTCGGTGTCGCTGGCGCATAAATACTGCCCACATTCTCCAATACTGGATACACTATCTCGTCCAAATTCGGTCCCTCGTTCCATCTAGCATAGAAAATTGTTTTCTTGATACAATACTATCTCGCCGGTACGGTATCCGCATACGACTCGCGTCGCGAAACGGCGGATCGACTCTTCGCCCGACTCAGTCGTCCGCGGTCGCCTCCGGGCGGTACGCCTCGCTGATCGCCTTCCATTTCCCGGAGCGGAACCGCAGGTAGTTGATCGCGGCGGGGATCGTCGTCTCGGCCATGAACGCGAGGTACAGCCCCCACAGCCCGATCGCGGGGAGCGCGACCTCCGAGACGGTGAATCCGACGAGCGGGAGGTCGATCGCCGGCGTCGCGTCGTACGCGCCGACGTACGCGAGCGGGATCGACACGCAGAACATCCCGAGGAACTGGCTCGCGAACGGAATTTTCGTGTCGCCGGCAGCGTCGAGGGGGCCCGCGGCGCCGCCGGAGACGCCCTGGAATATCACCGCGGCGCAGGCCGCGTACACGAGGTTGACGGCGATCGGTATCTCCGGGCTGTCGGGCGACTGGGCGAAAAGCGAGACGATGTCGGTCGCGAACACCGCGATCAGCACCGCGGAGACCGCGTACGTCGCCACCGAGTGGCGGATGATGTCGCGGGCGTACGCCTCGGCCTCGTCGGGCCGCTCGACGCCGAGCTCCTGCCCGACCAGGCTGGAGGAGGCGAGGCCGAACCCCCAGCCGGGCGTGTTCATGATCCCCCAGATGCGGCGGGCGATGACGAACGCGGCCACCGTGTTCTCGCCGAACACGTCGAGGATGGCGAGCATGGGGAACTCGGCGGCGGTCCACACGAGGTTGCGCGCGCCGACGGGCACGCCGATCTCGACGAGGTCGCGTAACATTCCGGGGTTGAGGTAGGAGCCGGCCGGGTCGATCGCGACCGGGAACTCGCCGATCAGCGGGGCGCTCCCGCGAACGAGTCCGACCGTGAACCCTCCCACCGCGAGGACGTTCGAGAGGACGGTGCCGACCGCGGCGCCCTCGACGCCCCAGCCGAACCCGAAGATGAACAGCGCGCTGAGGACGATGTTCGCGACCGCGCCGCCCGCCCGCACCTGCATCGCGGTGTAGGCGTCGTCGCAGCCGACCAGCACGCGGCTGCCGACGAGGTTGAGCGCGGCGAACGGTACGCCGAGCCCGACGATCCGGAGGTAGTCGGCGCCGAACGCGATCGCCCGTTCGTTGCCGCTCAACACGTCGATGAACGAGGGGGCGAACAGCCAGAACGCCGCGCTGACGGGGATCGTGATCGCGACCGCGAGGAGGACGCTCGACCGGACGGCGTCGCCGAGTTCGACGAACGCCTCGGCGCTGTATCGCTGGGAGACTAAGGCGATGGTGCCGCCGGCGACGCCGCCGCCGAGCGCGAACGCGAGCCCCCAGTACGGGCCCGCGAACCCGACGCCGGCGACGGCGCTCGTGCCGACCGCGACGCCGACCATCGCCACGTCGACCGCGTTCTTGGACATCCGAGCGATGCCCGTGACGATCCGCGGCCACGCGAGGTCGGTGGTCCGAACCACGCGGTGTCGGTCGATCAGCCCGACCTTCGCGAGGGCGAACCCGATGTAGAGGATGAGCGCGCGGAACGGGTTCGGGAGGTTCGACAGGCGGGACACTGCGGGTGCGCTCCTTTTCCGCTGCCGGCTAAAGGGGTTTCGTCACGCGGCAGCGGGTGCCGGATCGACGGGCGGACTCCCGGTCGCGGCGGCGGGGCCCGTACGGCCTGAAAATCGGTTTCGGGGCCGTTACGCGCCCGAGACGAGGTAGACGGAGGCGGCGGCGAAGACGATCCCGAGCCCCTTGCGAAGGGTGAACGACTCGCCGAGGAACAGGAAGCCGATCACCGAAGAGAAGACGAGGAACATCGCGAAGATGGGCGTCACGACGCTCACCGGACCGAGCGACAGCGACCGGTACAGCGCGAGGATCCCGACGCCGAGGAAGAACCCGGCGGCGAGGACGTGCGCCAACTTCGGCGAGGCGAGGTGCGTCGTGAACCCCTGGCCGGTGTAGGCGATCACTCCGACCGCCATCACGATGAGCAGCGTGTTCGACACGACGACCGCGACGTCGCTCGGTATCGCGTTCGGGCCGGTCGTGGCGACGCGCATCAGTGGAGAGACGAGCGCGTACGCGCCCATCGCGAGCAGCGCGTACGGGAGGTACGTAGTGGCCGTGGCGTCCATACCTCGCGGTCGCCCGCCGGCGACAAGTGCCTATCGACCCGCGTTCGGGGGCGGCCCCCGGTGCCCCGGTTTGTCGCCGGCCGACCGGTCGCCGTCGGTCGGCTCACGGCCGATCCACTGGGAGCCGCCCGCCCCGTCGCGGTCGACCGGAACGCTCACCGTGACCGTCGTGCCTCGGGGGTCCCGTGCGTCGAACGAGATCCGTCCGCCGAGGTGGTCGACGCCCCACTTGACGATCCACAGCCCGATCCCGCTCCCGTGTCGGAGCGGCGTCTCCGTGCCGCGCTTCAACACGTCGTACTCGGTGGGCTCGATGCCGGGACCGTCGTCGGCGACGGTGACCTCGATCCACCCGTCCGCGACGGCCGCGTCGATCCCCACCCACGGCGTCTCCGCGTCGTTGTGGCGGACCGCGTTCGAACAGAGGTTCTCCAAGACGACCGCAAGACGACCGGCACCCGAACGGTGGGAACCGACCCGACCTCGATCCGCGCGTCGGCGTCGAGCGAGCGCGCGTCCGCGGCCGCCTCGTCGATGACGTCCTCGAGGGGGACCGACGTGGACTTCTCGGTCGGGTCGAACAGCTCGCCGGCGGTCCGGGTGCGCTCGCTGAGCTCGAGCATGCGCGACGCGCTCTCCTCGACGACGGAGAGGGCGCGTTCGTCGGCCGGGTCCGCCCGCAGCTGTTCGGCGTACCCCTGAATGAGGTTGGTCTCCGTCCGCACGTCGTGGCGGAACACGCGGTTGAGCACGTTGAGACGTTGCTGTTGGCCGAGGTACGCTCCGACGTCGTGGTAGGCTATCACGCGGGCGGTCGTGCGGTCGTGGTCGTCCGTCACGTCCCTGACGGTCACCTCGTACGGGCGCTGCCCGTCCCGACCGACGATCGGGATCGCACGCGGCGCGTCCCCGTCGTCGTCGGGGTCGCGGACCGTGTCGTACTTCGGAACGACCGTCGCGGCGTCCCTACCGATCGCCTCCCGGCGGTCGATGCCGAACGTCTCGACCGCGCTCTCGTTCAGATCGACGAGCAACCCCTCGGTGCCGACGACGAAGACCGGGTCGTGGAGCTGCTCGAAGACGAGCTGTCGCGCCCGGCGGCGCGGGGCGGGCGCGAGCGTCAGCAGCCGGAACCGCGAGAGCGCGAGGAGGTACGCGACTCCGGAGACGGCGAACACCAGCGGCGTCGGGTCGAGTCCGGGGATCGGAGTCGAGCCGGTGAGGTACGCGATGCTACCGGCCCACGGCGCTGCGGTCCCGACCAGCAGGGCCGCGCTCTGTCCCCGGAACGAGCGGGCGTCGTCGCGGATCAGCTGCAGCAGGGGGACCGACCCGACCGCGCCGAGGAGGTACGTGTACGCCGCGATGATGTAGTACAGCGGTCCCGGAGTGGCGTCGAGGAACGTGCCGACCGCGGTCTCGCGCACGGTGTAGTCGACGGTGAGCAGGCCCCCGGGGTCGCCGAGGGCGGCGACGAGGACGGTGGCGACGGGGAGGATGGAGACCAACGACACAGAGAAGGGGGTCACGTAGCGGTCGTACCCGGTGTACGCCAGCGCGAAGAACAGCCACCCGATCGGGATCGCGACGACGCCGACCCACTGGATGTCGTACCACAGGGCCTTCGCCGGGAGCGTGGCGGCCTCCAGTTCGAAGACGAGAAACGTCGCCCACCAGACCTGCCCGGTGAGCAGCACCGCGAGCCAGGTCGCGCCCGGCTCGGGGCGCTCCCGCCACGCGAGGATCGCCGCCGCCAACCCGACCGTCACCGAGACGAGCAGAAAGGGAGAAAGTGTGCTCAGCGCGGCCATAGGGTTTTTTACACACATTGTGTTTATAACTCATCGGGTCTAATTTTCTCACTCAAAAATCGGGCGTTCCGAGCCGCCACGGCCGCGACCTCCGTTCTCGGTCGGTCGGCGCGATGAAGACGCGATCTCAGCCGGCAAGCGCCAACAGGACCCCGGCCGCGACGAGGTAGCTACAGTCGGGTGCGGCACCGAGGATCCCGCCGTCGAGCCGGTGGGACGCCGCGGTGACGACCAGCGAGACGGCGAGGCCGGCACCGAGCGCTACCAGCGCCGGGGTCGACACCGTTCCGACCGCGGCGACGGTCACCAGCAGCCCGGCGGCGACCGCGTCGACGCCGAGCAGCGCCCGGCGCGTTCGGGCGACCCCGTACACGACCGGCAGCGTCGCCACGCCGTGTGCGGCGTCGGCGGCGACGTCCCTGACGTTCGGCACCTCGACGTCGACGAACGAACGGACGGCGACGTACGCGAAAAGCAGCGCGACCGTGGGTCTCCCGGCCGACTCGATACCGGTCCCGGCGAACGCGAGCGGGGCACCGACGACGGCGACCGCCCAGGCGAGCGCGACCGCAGCGGAGTTGAGGAGGAAGACCTCCTTCAGCCGCGGAAGCGTGATTCTGCCGAGCCGCGTGTCACGGCCGCCGACGGCCGGCAACCAGTCGGCGGCGTAGCCGACCCACACCGCGCCCGGAACGAGGACGAGCCCGAGCGCCGCGGGGCCGGCGGTGACCGCGAGCGCGACCGCGAGCGCGTAGCTCACCGCCGCGGCGGTCATCAACTGGTCGCTGTAGCGCAGCGCGAAGCGGGCCCGGGAGGGAATCGACCCCGCGTCGGTGCCGGCGTCGGCGACGTGGTCCGCGGCGTACACCGCGAACGCGACGAGCCCCACCGCGACCGGCGCGGTCGACCACGAGACGCCGAGCGCCACCGTCGCGATGGCGACTTCGAGCGCGGCGACGACCGCCGTGAAGGGCGCGCCCGCGGCGAACGCGGCCGCCTGTCTGATCCCGCTCGCCTCGCGGGGCGTTGTCTGTGAGCGATGCTGCTCCGCTGTGCCGTCCGGGGTGGACGGTCTGGTCGGTTCGTTTGCCATAGTGGCGTCCGCCGCCGTCTGGCGGCGAACGTCCGGTATCGGCACGGAAGCCATATCTATCCACGCCGTACGGCGTTAATAAAACTCGAATGAGGCTGTTATCTGCTCGGCCGCTCCCGCGCCGCGTGCCTGCTTCGGGCTTCAGTACGCTTTTGACCCGAGCGACCGATCTCACACCCATGGACGGAACCTTCGATCACGTGATGATCCGCGTCGAGGACCTCGAAGAGAGCCTCGACTGGTATCAGACGCACCTGAACTACGAGGAGAAGGGCCGCTGGGAGGCCGACACGTTCACCAACGTCTTCCTCGGCCCAGAGGACGTACACGAGGACGGCGCGCTCCTCGAACTCACGTACAACCACGACGACCGCACCTACGACGTCGGCGACGCGTGGGGCCACATCGCGGTCCGCGTCCCCGAAGACGCGCTTCAGGAGTCGTACGACCAGCTGATGGCCGAGGGCGTCGACGACTACCGCGACCCCGAGTCCTGCGGGAACCGCTACGCGTTCGTGAAAGATCCCGACGGTCACGAGATCGAGATCGTCAAGCGCGACTACGGTGCGAAGTGGAGCATCGACCACACGATGATCCGCGCCGAGGACGCCGACGAGGCGCTCGGCTACTGGACCCGCAAGTTCGAGTACGCGGAGCAGCCGTCCGGTCGCTGGGAGGCGGACTCCTTCTCGAACTACTTCATGGCGCCCGAAGGCGCCGCCGAGGAGGCGATGAAGCTGGAGCTCACCTACAACTACGACGGCCGCGAGTACACCATGGGCGACGGCTGGGGCCACGTCGCGGTGCGCGTCGACGACCTCGACGACGCGTGGGACGCGTTGATGACCCGCGAGGCGCCCGACTACCGCGACCCAGAGTCCTGTGGCCACAGCTACGCGTTCACGAAAGACCAGGACGGCCACGAGGTCGAACTGGTCACGCGCGACTGACCGAGCGCGCCCCTCCCGTAGCGCCGATCACGCGGCGGACTCGACGCCCGTGATCTCGAAGCGCGCACCGCCTTCCTCGCTTTCGGTGGCCCGGACCGACCAGCCGTGAGCGTCGGCCACCTGTTCGACGATCCGCAGCCCGAACCCGGTCCCCGACTGCGAGGTGGAGTAGCCGGCGTCGAACACCTCCTCGCGCTGCTCCGGGTCGATCCCCGGCCCGTCGTCGGCCACGTAGAACCCGTCCGGCAGCGACCCGACCGTGATCGTCACGTCATCGCCCCCGTGTTCGACGGCGTTGCGCATCAGGTTCTCCAACAGCTGTTTAAGTCGTCCCTCGTCGGCGAGGATCATCTCCTCGGCGTCGGCACGCAGCGTCGCCTCGCCCGTGTCGACGGTCCGCCAACAGGAACCGATCACTTGCCCCAGGTCCACCGGCTCGGCGTCGGTCACGGGCTCGCCCTCGCGCGCGAGCGTGAGCAGGTCGTCTATCAGCGCGGTCATCCGGTCGTGCGCGCGCTCGACCGCGTCCAGGTGGTCGCTGTCGCACTCCTCGCGCGCGAGTTCGGTCCGACCCCGGGCGACTTCGAGGGGGTTCCGGAGGTCGTGTGACACGACGCCCGCGAACTCCTCCAAGCGGTCGTTCTGCCGCTCCAGATCCGCGGTCCGTTCGGCCAGCCGACGGGTGCGCGCCTCGGCCTGAAACGCCGTCTCCGCGGCGGTCGCGAGGATCCCGGCGAGGTACTCGTCGCCGCCGCCGAACACCCCAACTTCCGTCTCGCCGATCGCGATCGTCCCGTACTCGCCGATCGGGACGATGAGCAGGCTCCGGAGCGCCGTGTCGGTGTCGAGCGCGTCGGCCGTCCGGATGTCATCGTACATCCTGGTCTCGCCCGCCTCGAACGCCGCCCAGTTGAGGCTCCCGCCCTCGGGGTCGTACGTCTCGCGGTCCGGCAGCAGTTCGACCGCCTCGGGCGAGACCGCCATCGGCACCAGCCCGCCGGCTTCCTCGTCGTGGATCCGGACGGTGACGATCGAAAAGCCCAGGACGTCGGTGGCGGCCTCGACCGCCCGTTCGGCGATCTCCTCCCGCGACGCCGCCCCGACGAGGGTTCGAGTCGCGCCGTGGAGCCGCTCGACGCGGCTCTCCCGCTCGATCCGGTCGAACGCCGCTTCGAGGTGGCTAGAGAGGATCTCGGCCACGAGCACGTCTGTGTCGCTGAACTCCTGGGGGTCCGGCGAGGACACGACGAACAGCCCGTGGTCGCCGATCGGACGCAACACCAAACTCTCCGCGGGCGAGTCCTCGTCGAGGTCACCGTACGTGGAGAGCCGGTCGATCACCGACGACTCCTCGCCCCGAAAGGCGTCCCACGCCAGCGCCGCCCGGGTCCCAGCCGGGGCATCCCGTTCGTACGACGGTGACGATTCGAACAGCGACGACACGGAGTCGCCGAGCGCGGCCGGTTGGAGGCTCTCTCCGTCCGCGCTCAGTAGATGGATCCCGCTCAGGCCGGCGTCTATCAGGTCGTCGACGGCGTCGACGGCGAGCTCTGCGGCCTCTTCGGTGGTCCGGGTGTAGTTGAGTTCCCGCGTCCACTCCCGGAGTCGACCGAGCGTCCGCTGGCGCTCCTTCCGCGTGGAGATGTCGCGCGTGGTGACGACGTACCCCTCGATCCCGTCGGCGTCGATTCGCTCGCTCCCGACGGACTCGAGCCAGCGGTACTCGCCGTCGGCCGTCCGGAAGCGGTACTCCGCCGTCGGAGCGTCGCGGGCGTCGAGGCTGCCGAACGCCGCCTCGACCGCCTCCCGGTCGTCCGGGTGGATGTAATCGAGCGACCGCTCGCCGAGCAGCTCGGACGGCGTGTGGCCGGTAACGCGCTCGCAGGAGGGGCTCAGATACCGGAACCGCCAGTCGCGCGACAGCACCGCGACCACGTCGCTGGCGTGCTCGACGAACGTCCGGTGTCTGTCGCGCTCCGTCTCGTCCCGTACCACGGCGACGACTCGGGACTCGCCCCCGACCGTGAGTTCGCCCAGCGACGCCGAGACCGGCACTTCGCTCCCGTCGGGTCGCCGTACCCGACTTCGGACCTCGTGCTCGGCGGTCGGTCCGCCGTTTGCCGACAGCCAGCGATCGACCGGCGCCCCTTCCGGGAGCAGCGCGCTCAGCGGTTCGCCTTCCAACTCCGTCGCCTCGTATCCGAACACCGACTCGACGGCCGGGTTCGCGAAGCGGACCGTCCCGTCGGCGTCGAGCGACAGGATCGCGTCGGTCGTGCCCTCGGCGACCGCGTGGAACTGATCGACGACCCGCTCGACCGCTCGCTCGGCCCGGCGCTTCTCGACGGCCTCGACGATCCGGTTCGCGAGCCGCTCGTACCGCTCCGTTCCGCCGCGCTTCCGGAGGTAGTCCGTGACGCCGGCAGAGATAGCCTCGCTCGCGACCGCCTCGCTCCCCGTCCCGGTGTAGAGGATGAAGGGGAGGTCCGGGTCGCGCTCGCGGACCGCGTCGAGGAAGTCGAGCCCGTTCCGCCCGGGCATGTCGTAGTCGGAGACGACGCACTCGACGTCGCGTTCCGCCAGTAGTTCGAGGCCGGCAGTCGGGTCAGCGGCGGTTTCGACCGTGATCCGGTCGGTCTCGCGTTCCAAGAACGAGGCGGTGACCGCGAGCAGATCCGGGTCGTCGTCGACCAGGAGCACCGGAATGCGGTCGGTCATACGTCTCACGTATCAACGACCGGAACATAACCGTTGTGGCGGGAACCACCCCGATCGCGGCCGCTCCGGTCTCCCTTCCTCACTCCTCGGTCGCGGGCCGGAAGACGACGAGTCGCTCGCCGTCGGTGGCGCGCTCGCCGACGGCGACCGTGACCGCGTCCCCGATGGCGACCTCCGGCGGTGCGTCCGCGTCGCCGTCTCCGGAGCCGCCGCGGACGATGCCGGTCAGTCGCGTCGGGCCGAAGTCGACCACGGCGGTCGCGTACGGCGCGTCGGCCGCGAACCGCGGCGACGGGACGTGGACGACGCTGTACGTCTCGACGGTCCCGGTCTCTCGGAGGGGCTCCGTCGAGAGGTCGGTGGACCCGCAGTCGGGACACACCCGCCGCGGGGGGAGCGACCCGTGGCCGTCCGGACAGACGAGCGCGAACCCACTGCCGTCGGCGAGCGCGGCGAGCCACTCGGCGTAGTCGGCGTCCACCGGGACCGCGCCCTCCGCCCCGTCTCCGTCGCTCATTCCGCCACCTCCAGGACGTGGACGACCGCGCTGGCGACGGTGCCGCCCGCGTTGTGTGCGACGCCCACCTCGGCGTCGGCGACGTGATCGCTGTTCGGATGGTCGCCGCGGAGCAGTCGGGTCAGCTCCGCGATCTGTGAGCCGCCGGTCGCGCCCACCGGATGCCCCTTCGCTTTCAGCCCGCCCGAGAGGTTCACCGGGAGGTCGCCGTCGGCGGTCGTCACCCCCTCGCGGGCCGCCGCGATCCCCTCGCCGGGTTCGAACAGTCCGAGCGACTCCAGCGCCAGCACCTCGGCGATGGTGAAACAGTCGTGAACCTCTGCGAGGTCGACGTCGGCCGCCTCGACGCCGGCGTCGTCGTAGGCGGCGGCCGCTGCGTCGTCGGCGGCCGGCGTCCGCGCCAGGTGCTCGCGGTCGCCGAGCGCCATCCGGTCGGTCCCCTGACCGGTGCCCGTCACCGCGACGGGGGCGTCGACGTCGTGTTCTGCCGCGTACTCCTCGGAGACGATCACGAGCGCGCTCGCGCCGTCGGTGATCGGGCAGGCGTCGTAGAGGTGGAGCGGCTCCGCGACGGGCGGCGCGTCCATCGCCTCGTCGACGGACACCTCCTTGCGGTACTGCGCGTACTCGTTCGGGACGGCGTTGGCGTGGTTCTTCGAGGCGACGTGCGCGAGGTCCTCGCGGCTCCCGCCGTACGCGTCGAAGTACGCGTTCGCCATGAGCGCGTAGGCGCCCGGGAACGTCACCCCCGCCCGAACCTCGAAGAGGTCGTCGGCGGCGATGGCGAGGCCCTCCGTCACCTCGTCGGTCGGGAGGTTCGTCATCCGCTCCATCCCGCCCGCGAGGGCGACGTCGGCGTCGCCCGCGGCGACCGTTCGGACCGCCTCTCGGACCGCCACGCCGGCGGAGGCGCAGGCCGACTCGTAGCGGGTCGCCGGGCAGCGGACCCCGGCGGCCTCGGCCATGAGCGGCGCCTGGTGGCCCTGGTGTTCCGCGAGCGCTCCCATGAAGTTCCCGTAGTTCAGCTCCTCAACGTCCGATCTCGGGACGTCGGCGTCCTCGAACGCCCGCAACGCGGCTTCGCCGAACAGGTCGCGGCCGGTCCGCTCCGGGTGGCTGCCGAAGCGAGTGAGCCCGACCCCGGCGACGCGTACGTCGGTCATACACGAACGATGATCGGGGATCCGGTTTAGCTCTGCCGGAAGCGGGGGTTCCGGTCGGCGGGTCGGAGGGGAGACGGCGTCGGTCGGCGACCCCCGAGGTCGGCGGCCGCGTGCGCGGTCAGCCGATGTACCGCAGGTCGTCGTCGGGCACGGCGGGCCCCTCCTGCATCTCGCGGATCTTCCCGACGACTTCCTCCATCTCCTCGGCGCGGTCCTCGAGGCTCTCGTAGTCGACGGACAGGCCGAGGACGGCCTCGAGCGTCTCCAACACGGCGCGGGCGCTCTTGGGGTCGACGAGGTAGCCGCTCGTCTCGCCCATCAGGCAGGCCGCGTCGAAGCCGCGGCGCCCGCCGAGACCCAACACGAGCCCGGAGACGCCGACGATGCCGCCAGCGGGTTCGTCCGCCCGGAACTCCACGCCGGCGTCCTTCAGGTCGTCGAGGAGGGCGGCGTCGGAGACCGCGCCCAGCACCGTGTACTCCTCGACGAGTTCGCCCGTCGGCACGCCGCCGAGGGCGAAGGCCCGCGTCGCGCCGAACTCCTCGGCGATGTCGAGGAACGTCGAGGTGAGTCGGTAGTGACCCGCGTTCGACCCGGCCTGGTGGTCGCCGGTCAACACGAGCAGGTCGGCGCCGTCGGTCTCGACGGCGTGGAACTCGGCGCAGGTCAGCTCGGCGACCCCCTCCTCGTCGACGCCCACCTGCGGCGGGAACTCCGTGGCGTACACGCGGCGGACGAGTTCGCTGTCGAACTCCTCGAGTAAGTGTTCGGCCGCGAGCTTCCCCACGTGTCCGACGCCCGGCAACCCTTCGATCAACACCGGGTCGTCGAGCTCCGGCGTCGCGACCGCGTCGATCTCGATGTCTTCCATACCGTGCCCGTCCGGGCGGCGGTCACAAGAGCGTGGCTATTCCGGTGGCTCGCAGGGCCGATCGCGTCCGGCAGTCACTCCGACTGCGACGCCGCGTCCGACGACTCCTCGGGGCCGCGCCGCCGCGCCCGACGCCGGTACTCGCCGTACGGGTCTTCGGGGCCGAACGGTGCCGGCGCGCTGTTCTCGGTCGGGCCGTCGCAGGCCGGACAGCGGTCGCCGAGCGCGTACACCGGTCGGTCGTGGGCGGTCTCCCAGTTCGCGCAGACGCGGATGTCGGATTTCACGGGAAAAGACGCCTCAACGGTGGTGGACTACTCGTCGTCTTCGCGGCGTTCGCGGTGGAACTCGCCGACCCCGCCTGCGGCCTCGATCGACTCGCGGGCGCGTTCGGCGGCCGACTCGAGTTGGTCCTCGGCCGTCTTGTAGTTGGGGGCGCGGACCTTGATGCGGTACTCGGGCGAGCCGACGTAGCCGACGTCGAGTTCGACGCCGTCCGGGACCTCGCCGTTCCCCTCGGCGGCGGCGAGCGCGTCGCGCACGTCGTCGACGCCGTCGGGAGCCGCCGACTCGAGGTCGACGTACCCCGTCACGTCGACGTACGGCACGGAAACGTTGTCGCGGGCGGTCGTGACGACCGCGTCGG
Source organism: Halorubrum ejinorense (assembly GCF_055389685.1). Classification (NCBI taxonomy): domain Archaea; kingdom Methanobacteriati; phylum Methanobacteriota; class Halobacteria; order Halobacteriales; family Haloferacaceae; genus Halorubrum; species Halorubrum ejinorense. The sequence continues at coordinate 2,248,950 of NZ_AP043777.1, read as the reverse complement.
CCGTCTCCGCGTCGAGGTCGACGTCTTCGAGCGCCTCGTCGCCGCTGATCGCGGCGGCCTCGAAGGCGTCGTACAAGCTCTCGTACGCCGCGAGGAGGGCGTTCGCGACGCCGGTGTAGCGGTCGTCGTCGACGTCCTCGCCGAGCGCGATCTCCATCCAGTTGTCGGCCTTCTGGGCGTTCTTCCAGTCTTGGATCGTCTCCTTGCGCTGGTGCTCGTTGACGTCTTTGATCGAGAGGTCGATCTGGCTCGACGACTCGTCGACCTCCAAGACCTTCGCGACGACCGTCTGTCCCTCGCGGACGTGGTCGCGGACGTTCTTGATCCAGCCGGAGGCGACCTCGCTGATGTGACAGAGGCCGCGCTTGTCCTCGTACTCGTCGAGGTCGACGAACACGCCGAAGTCGGCGATCTCGTCGACGTCACCGACAACCAACTCGCCGGGTTCGGGCCAGCCGCTGTACTTCATGACGGGGTGACGAGGCGGTTACCGCGCCTCAACGGTTTCGACGATCTCGCCGTGAAGCTCTGCCTCTCCGCCGGTGGGGGTCGCGAGGGTCGTGCCGCAGACCGCACACGACACCGTCGAGGAGGCCTTGCCGAAGACGACCTGTTCGTTCTCGCAGTCGCCGCAGGCGACGCGGTGGAAGTCTCCCGCCATACTTACTCCTGGAACGTGAGACGGCCGGCGCGCCATCCCTCGCGCATGTGGGCCTTCCCGCAGTCGCCGCAGCGGTACTTCAGGTGGGTCTTCTTCGTCGGCTTGTCGCCACCGGGCACCTTCGAGTACCCGCCGGCGTTGCCGATCGTCGCGAGCGCGCGGCGTCGCTGCCGAGCGTCGCGTTTCATTCCGGTCGCGCGACCCGATCGAACCTTCTCCACCTCGTGCTCCTGATGGGAGTCACAGTTGGGGCAGTACGTGTTGAAGCGGCGTGGCATTTCCATGGATATCGACCTTGAAACGCGGTTCGTCGCCGACGCTTAAAACGGGTTTGGTCTCGGGCGCCCGCGGACGGCGCGGTCGCCTCACGGCACCGCTGCCGGGAGAACGCTCGCCGTCACTCTTCCCACTCGGCCACCGCGCGCACCGGCGATCCGTCCCCGTCGCGCAGTCGGAGCGGGAAGGCGAACAGCCGGAACCGCGCCGGGAGGCCGTCGAGCCCGCACAGGTTCTCGACGATCGGAAGCGAGTCGGCCAAGAGGACGTCGTGGGCGGGCGTCCCGTCGGGTTCGTCGTCGATCGACGCCCCGTCGCGGCGTCCGTCCGCCGTCGGCGTCGGGTCCGGACCGAAGGTGTCGAGTCCGACGCCGACGCCGGCCTCCCGACAGCGCTCGGCGGCCGCCGCGGTCAGGTACGGGTGATCGCGGTAGCGGTCGGTGCCCCAGTGTGAGGCCCATCCGGTCCGAACCACGAGCAGGTCGACGTCGGGGGCTAGGGCCTCCGGGTCTGGCAACTGCGCGTCCGTGATCGGCTCCCGAGGCCCTAGCGGCCGGCGGTCGACGAGGCGAGCCTCGAACGCGAAAGACTCGGGGTCGAGCCCGTCGACAGTTTCGCCTTCGGCGAGCGTGTGCCGCGGCGCGTCCACGTGCGTTCCCGCGTGCGTCCCGGCGCGGAGTTCGCTCGTCGCGTAGCCGTCGGCCTCGTGGGTCGCGTCGGGGGAGAGCGTCACCTCGGGGTCGCCCGGGTAGGTCGGCATCCCCGTCTCGATCGGTCGCGAGAGGTCGCGGAACACGGTCCGCGGTCGGTCCGCGGCGCGGTTAAGTCGGTCGGCGTTCGGTCGCCGGAGCACCGCTGTCGGGTTCCGCTGCCCGAACGTATTTCCTCCGCCCGTCGTTGGACGTGTTCATGTCGGAACTCCCGTTGGACGCCTACTACGACCTGACGCAGATCGGCGAGGTCGCCGTCTCGCCGACCGGCGACCGCGTCGCCTTCACCGCGACCGAGTACGATCAGGCCGCCGACGAGGCGGTCTCCTCGCTGTTCGTCGCCCCCACGGACGGCTCCCGCGACCCGCACCGGCTCACGAGCGCGTCGGGCGCCTCCGCGCCGACGTGGGGGCCCGACGGCGACCGCCTCGCGTTCGTCGCCGCCCGCGAGCGCGACGCCGAGCGACGGGTCGGCAGGCGAGACCGAGACGGGGAGGACGCGGGGAGCGACGACGCCGAGGACGCGGACGCGGAGGAGCAAGCGGACGGGGACGCCGAACCGCTCGGCGACGGCGACGAGGAGCCAAAACCGCAGGTGTGGCTGTTCGACCTCGCGCTCGGCGGCGACGCGCGGCAGGTCACGGACCGCGACGAGGGCGTCGCCGGGTTCGACTGGTCGCCCGACGGGGACCGACTGGTGATCGAGTCCCGCGATCCGACCGACGAGGAGTCCGAGTACCTCGATCAGGTTCGCGAGGAGGGCGGACCGATCGAGACGACGCGGCTCCAGCACAAGGTCGACGGCGCGGGGTGGACCGACGACGTGACGCGGTACCTCTTCGTGGTCGACCTCGACGCCCCCGAGAGCGACCCCCGCAGGCTCGACGACGCGTACGGCGGCGGCGCGTTCGAGGACCTCTCCGGCATGAGTCCCGCGTGGGGCGACGACGGCCGGATCGCGTTCACGTCCTGCCGGCTGGACCGCCCCGACGACACCACCATCCGCGACCTCTACGTCGTCTCGCCCGAGGGGGGCGACGCGGAACGCCTCACGGACGGCGACCTCGCACACGGCGTCCCGGCGTGGCGGCCCGAGGCGGAGGCGATCGCGACCGTCGCGAGCGACCCGGACGACCCGCCCGCTCCGGCCGAGGTGTACCTCGTCGACGCCGCCGAGGACGGGCCTGACCGCGACGATCCCGTCTCGCTGACTGCCGACCTCGATCGGACGGTCGCTCGCGGCGGCGAGATCGACTGGGTCGACGGCGCGCTCTACACGCGGATCGCGGACGAGAGCCGGACGCGGCTGGTCCGCGTCGAGCCCGACGGGACCGCGGCGCGCGTCTTCGAGGCGCAGGGCGACGACCGCGCCATGGCCGCGTTCGACGCCGCGGCCGACGGGGCGACCGCGGTAACTGTCCTCTCGCACCCGACGGACGGGACCGACCTCTACGCGATCGACGTCGCCGACCTCGACGCGGCGAGCGACGGGGGCCGCGCAGGTGGCGACGCGGCGAGCGACGGGAGCCGCGCAGGTGGCGACGCGGCGAGCGACGGGAGCCGCGCAGGTGGCGACGCGGCGAGCGACGGGGGCCGCGCAGGTGACGACGCGGCCACCGAGCCCGACTCTTTCCGGCGACTCACCCGCGTCAACGAGTCGCTCATCGACGAGTTCGCCATGCCGACGGCCCGCCGCGTCGAGTGGGAGTCCGACGGCTGGACGATCGACGGCGTGTGCTACCACGACCCCGATGTGGATCCCGCGGACGGCGACCACCCCCTCGTGGTGGCGATCCACGGCGGCCCGATGTCGTACGACGAGCCCGTCTTCAGCTTCGCGCACGCGGCACTGACGAGCCGGGGCTACCTCGTTCTCCGGCCGAACTACCGCGGCGGCACCTCCCGCGGCCGGGCGTTCACCGCGGAGTTGTCCGGCGCGTGGGGGACCGCCGAGGTCGACGACATCGCGGCGGGCGTCGAGGCGCTCGCCGACCGCGGCTGGGCGGATCCCGACCGCGTGTTCGGCTACGGCTTCTCCTACGGCGGCATCGCGCAGGGGTTCCTCGTCACGCAGGAGCCGGACCTGTTCACCGCCGCCGCGCCCGAACACGGCATCTACGACCTCCGGTCGGCGTTCGGCACGGACGACACCCACGTCTGGCTGGAGGCGGAGTTCGGGCTCCCGTGGGAGGACCCCGAGGCGTACGACGCGTCGACGGCGGTCCTCGACGCCGGGAACATCGAGACCCCGCTGCTGGTGATGGCCGGCGGCGAGGACTGGCGGTGCCCCTCCTCGCAGTCCGAGCAGCTGTACGTCGCGGCGCGGAAGCAGGGGGTCGACGCGGAGCTGGTCGTCTACCCGGACGAACACCACAACATCGGCGACCCCGACCGCGCGATCCACCGGTTCGAGAAGATCCTCGGCTGGTACGAGTCTCACGACCCGGCGGTCGAGGCCGAGTCCGCCGAGGAGTGAACCGGTAGGTTCCGGGGCGCGCCGACGGCTTCAGTGCTCGACGAACTCGACGAGCACGCCGCCCGTCGACCGCGGGTGACAGAAGGCGACCTCGTGGCCCCACGCGCCGGGGCGCGGCTCCTCGTCGACAAGGTCGATGCCGAGGTCGCGGGCGTCGTCGAGCGCGGTCGGGAGGTCGTCGACCGCGAGCGCGACGTGGTGAACGCCCGGGCCCTCGCGGTCGAGGTAGTCCGCGATCGTTCCGCCGCCGTCCGGTTCGAGCAGTTCGAAGTAGCCGCCGCCCTCCAGTTCGAGGAAGACGATCCGCATGTCGTGGAACGTCTCCTCGTGGGCGACGGGCGCGTCCAGCAGGCCGCCGAACAGGTCGGCGAGAGCGGTGGCGTCTCGCGTCGCGACGCCGACGTGGTCGAAGCGCATACGCCCCGGTTCCATCGCCGGCGACTTATAACGACCGAGCGCTGACCCCCGCCCTCCCCAGCCCGCCGGGATCCAAAGGTTTGGGTACGGGCCGGACGAAGCATGCGGGACCCTACTCGTGAGCGACTCAGAGACCGACGCGGCGACGGAACAGATGACCTCGCGGAACATCCTCGGCTCGCTGCTGGACAGCGGGCTCCACGAGATGAATCGAGAGCGCTCCGGACTCCTCCTCTCGGGGCTGTCGGCGGGGCTCGACATCGGCTTCGGGCCGCTGATGATGGCGGTCGTGTTGACCCTCTCTCCGGGGACCTTCGGCGACCTCGGGACCGAGCTCCTGCTGGCGAGCGTCTACTCCATCGGCTTCATGTTCGTCATCCTGGGGCGCTCGGAGCTGTTCACCGAGCACACGACGCTGGCCGTGATCCCGGTCCTCGACCGGCAGGCCTCGGTCCGTCAGCTCGGTCGGCTCTGGGGGCTGGTGTACGCCGGGAACATCGTCGGCGGGCTGCTGTTCACGCTGCTCGTGACCCTGCTGATGCCCGAGCTCGGCGTCGTCGACCCGGCGGCGTTCGAGACCATCGCCCTGAAGCTCGTCGACCACGGCCTCCCGTGGCTGTTCGTCGGCGGCGTCTTCGCCGGGTGGCTGATGGGACTGCTGGCGTGGCTCGTAACGGCGGCCCAAGACACGACGGCCCGGATCCTCCTCGTGTTGATCGTCACCGGAACGATCGGGCTCCTCCACCTCCCGCACTCGATCGCGGGCAACGTCGAGGTGCTGTTCGGGCTGATCGTCTCGGACGCCATCACGCTGACCGACTACGCCGAGTTCCTCGTGCTGGCGACGGTCGGCAACGCCTTCGGCGGCGGCGTGTTCGTCGCGCTGCTGAAGTACGGGCACGTCGTCCGCGGCGCGGACTGAGCGGGCACCGCGAACGCCCCTTTCCGGCTTATCTCCCCGGCTTGTACTCGCCGAACTCGTCGCGGAGCACGTCCGATATCTCCTGGACCGTCGCGTACGCCTTCACCGCGTCGACGATGTGCGGCATCACGTTCTCGGTCCCCCGTGCCGCATCGCGGAGCCCCGAGAGGGCGTCCTCGACCGCGTCGTCGTCCCGGTCGGCCTTCACTTCCGCCAGGCGCTCGCGCTGGTTCTGCTCCTGGTCGGGGTCGACCTCTTCGAGGTCCATCTCGGGCTCCTCGTCGACCTCGAACTCGTTGACGCCGACGATGACCCGCTCGCCCGCCTCGATCTCCTCCTGACGCTCGAAGGCGACGTCCTGGATTTGCCGCTGGACCCAGCCGCTCTCGACGGCCTCCAACATGCCGCCGCGACGGTCGACCTCCTCGATGATCTCGAACGCGTCCTCCTCGATCCCGTCGGTGAGGTTCTCGACGTAGTACGAGCCCGCGAGCGGGTCGATCGTGTCGGCGGCGCCCGACTCGTGGGCGAGGATCTGCTGGGTGCGGAGCGCGGTCCGGACGGACTTCTCAGTCGGGAGCGCGAGCGCCTCGTCTTTCCCGTTCGTGTGGAGGCTCTGCGTCCCGCCGAGCACCGCCGCGAGCGCCTGATACGAGACCCGGACGACGTTGTTCTCGATCTGCTGGGCGGTGAGCGTCGAGCCGCCGGTCTGGGTGTGGAACTTCAGCTGCTTCGACTTGGGGTCCTCCGCGTCGAACCGCTCGTCCATGATCTTGGCCCACATCCGACGGGCGGCGCGGAACTTCGCGGCCTCCTCGAAGATGTTGTTGTGGGCGTTGAAGAAGAAGGAGAGCTGCGGCGCGAACTCGTCGACGTCGAGCCCCGCGTCGAGGGCGGCCTCGACGTACTCGATGCCGTCGCCGAGGGTGAAGGCGATCTCCTGAGCCGCGGTCGACCCCGCCTCGCGGATGTGGTATCCCGAGATGGAGATGGTGTTGAACGAGGGGGCCTCCGTCGCGCAGAACTCGAAGATGTCGGTGATGAGCCGCATCGACTCCTTCGGCGGGTAGATGTAGAGGTTCCGCGCGATGTACTCCTTCATGATGTCGTTCTGGATCGTCCCCCGGAGCTCCTCCCGCGGGACGCCCTGCTTGTCGCCCATCGCGACGTACATCGCGAGCAGCACCCCGGCCGGGGCGTTGATCGTCATCGACGTGGACACCTCGTCGAGCGGGATCGAGTCGAAGACCGTCTCGAAGTCGTCGAGGGTGTCGATGGCGACGCCGGACCGGCCGACTTCGCCCTCCGCCATCGCGGCGTCGGAGTCGTATCCCATCTGGGTCGGGAGGTCGAACGCCATCGAGAGACCCGACGAGCCCTCGTCGATGAGGTACTGGAATCGCTCGTTCGTCTCCGCGGCGGTGCCCATCCCGGCGTACTGGCGCATCGTCCAGAGCCGCCCGCGGTGCATCGTCGAGTAGACGCCGCGGGTGTACGGCTCCTCGCCGGGGTAGCCGATGTCCTCGCGGTAGTCGGCCTCGACGTCCGCCGGGGTGTAGAGCGGGTCGACCTCCTGGCCGCCGGTGTCGGTGGTGAACGTCTCCTCGCGCTCGCCGAACCGGTCGACCGTCTCCCCGTAGGTGCCCTCCTCCCACGACGATTTGGCGTCGCGGATCGCCTCGAGTTCCTCAGGGTCGTACATTATTGAATCGGTCGGCCGACCGGGACTTAACGCTTTTCAGGACCGGGCGTTCGCCGGGCTTCGGGCCGCCGAACCGTCGACCCGGCCGCCCCGTCAATCCGGCCGAACCGTCGACCCGGCCGCCCCGCCGATCCGGCCGAACCGTCGACCCGGCCGCCCCGCCGATCCGGCCGAACCGTCGGCTCGTCCGTCCCCGCTGACCCCGCCGACTCGATTTAAGTGTGAGGCGTCCGACGCGAACGTATGGACGTGCTCACGGACGCCGGGCGGCGGTTCCTCGCCGCGACCGCGCCGGAACACACCCCGGTCCAAGCGGAGATGGCCGACCTCGCCGACGAGTGGGGGTTCCCGATCATCGGCCCCGAGTCGGGGGCGGTTCTCCGCCTGCTCGCGCGGCTCACGGACGCGAGCCGCGTCTTCGAGTTCGGCTCGGGGTTCGGCTACTCCGCCACGTGGTTCCTGCGCGGCGGCGCCGACGGCGTGGTCTGTACCGAGTTCGACGCCGACGAGGCCGAGCGCGGGGTGGCGTTCGCCGCCGACCACGGTTACGCCGACAGCGTGACCTTCGAGGTCGGCGACGCGATGGAGACGGTCGAGCGCTACGACGGCCCCTTCGACGTCGTGCTCATCGACCACCAGAAGGGGCGGTACGCCGACGCCTACCGGACGGTACTCCCGAAGGTCCGGTCGGGGGGCGTCATCGTCGCCGACAACATCACCCGGGGACCGATCGACTTCGACGACCTCGTCGCGCACTTCGAGGCGGGCGAACCGCTCCCCGACTCGGCGGTCGACGAGGAGACGCGCGGCATCGGCGAGTACCTCGGGACCGTCCGCTCCGACGACGCCGTCGAGACGGCCGTCCTCCCGGTCGGCTCCGGCATCGCCGTCTCGACCGTCGTCCGGTGAGCCCGAGCGAAATAGTTATCATGTCAAATATAAAACAACTGTCCGGATGACCGGACGGAACGACACCGACGGGTCGGTCGACGCGCGAGACGCGTCCCCGGTCCGCGTGCTCATCGTCGACGACGAAGCGGGACACGCGGAGCAGGCGGCCTCGACGCTGGAGCGACGCGGCGACCGGATCGACGCGACCCCCGTCGACGGCCCGACGGCGGCGCTTGACGCGCTGTCCGCGTCGTCGTTCGACTGCGTGGTTTCGTCCTACGACCTGCCCGGCTCGGACGGGGTCGAACTGCTCGAAACCGTCCGCGACCGACACGGCGATGTCCCGTTCGTGCTGTTCACCGGGGAGGGGTCGGAGGCCGTCGCCAGCGCCGCGATCTCCGCGGGCGTCGACGAGTATCTCCGGAAGGATGCGGTGTCGGACCAACACGACCGGCTCGCGGGCGTCGTCGACGGGCTCGTCTCGGAAAGCCGGAGCGAGAGCCGAGTCACCGAGCACCTCGAACGGATCTCCGACGCGTTCTGCGAGCTCGACGACGAGTGGCGGGTGCGGTACCTCAACGAGCAGGCGGTGAAGATAATCGACCTCGACGCCGACGAGCTCGTCGGCGAGCGGATCTGGGACCTGTTCCCGGAGACCGTCGACACCGACGGCGAGGCGACGCTCCGCGAGGCCGTCGAGACCGGCGAACCGGTGCGGTTCGAACAGCACCTCGACCGGCTCGACGCCGACCTCGTCGTGAACGCCTACCCGATCGACGAAGGGGTATCGCTGTACCTCCAAGACGTGACCGAACGGCGGGAGCGCGAGCGCGAGCTCCGCGAGCTCTCCGAGCGCCTTCAGCTGGCCGTCGAGGGGGCCGACGTGGGGGTCTGGGACTGGAACGTCCAGACCGACGAGGTCCGGTTCGACGAGCGCTGGGCCGGGATGCTCGGCCACGACGCCGAGGAACTCGCCTTCGACCTGTCGACGTGGGAAGACCGCGTTCACCCCGACGACATCGCCGACGCGTGGAGCGCCATCGAGGCGCATTTCGCCGGCGAGACCGACCTCTACCAGAGCGATTTCAGAATGCGGTCGAAGTCGGGCGACTGGAAGTGGATCCGCGACCGCGGTCGGGTCGTCGAGTGGACCGACGACGGTGAGCCCCGCCGCGCGGTCGGCATCCACATCGACGTGACCGAGGAGAAGGCCCGCGAGCGGGAGCTCGAGCGGTATCGCCGCATGGTCGACGAGCTCCCGAACTCCGTCTGCGTCTACGACGCGGACGGGCGGTTCGAACTCGTCAACGAGCACGTCGCCGACCTCTACGAGAGCGACGCGGACGCGCTCGTCGGCCGGGAGAGTCGCCTCGTCGAGCGGATCCGTGCCACGAGTGACGGCGACCCGTTCGGCGCGCTCGTCGCCGGCGACCGAGACTCGCTGAGCGGGTCGCTGGAGATGGACCTCCCGGCGAAGCCCGAGACCATCGCAGACTACACGCTGACGCGGCTCGTCATCGACGGCGAGTTCGACGGGGTGCTCTCTATCTCTCGGGACGTGACCGACGAGCGGCGGCGGCGGCGACGGCTCGAACGCACCTCGGCTCGGCTGGAGGCGCTGTTCGAGGGGTCGCCGGACATGGTCGACATCCACGACGTGGACGGCGAGATCGTCGACGTGAACCGCGCGATGGTAGCGGAACTGGGGTACGATCGCGACGAGATGGAGGGCATGGACGTCTGGGACGTCGACACGGATCTCGATCCGGACGAGGCCATTCCGCTCTGGGAGAGCCTCGAGGTGAACGAGACGTTCCGGCTGGAGACGACGTTCTCCCGTGCCGACGGCTCGACGTTCCCGGCCGAGGTCCACGTCAGGCGGGTCGACGTCCAGGGGGAAGACCGGTTCCTCGCGAGCAGCCGCGACATCTCGGATCGGAAGGCGTACGAGCGCCGTATCGAACGCGAGAACGAGCGGCTCGACGAGTTCGCCTCCATCGTCTCGCACGACCTCCGGAATCCGCTCAACGTCCTCTCCGGGTACCTCCGATTGGCCCGTGAGACGGGGACCGACTCGTACTTCGACCGCTGTGAGCGTGCGCTCGACGAGATGGAACGGCTGATCGAGGACGTGCTCACGCTGGCCAAGCAGGGCGAAGCGGTCGGCTCCTTCGAGCGCGTCCACCTCGGCGAGCTGGCCGCCAGATACGGCGACGAGACGTTCGGTTCGGCCGACCGTGAGGACGCCTTCGGCGGCGATGGCGACGAGGAGGAGACCGTCTCAGTCGAGATCGACGTCGAGGCCGACGGCGAGATCCTCGCCGACCCCGGTCGCGTCCGACAGCTCCTCGGGAACCTGTTCCGGAACGCCGACGAACACGGCGGCGAGCGCGTCGTGGTCGGCGACCGTCCGGACGGGTTCTACGTCGCGGACGACGGTCCCGGGATCGACCCGGACGAACGCGATAAGGTGCTCGAGAGCGGCTACACCACCTCCGAGACGGGGACCGGATTCGGGCTCTCCATCGTTCAGCGCATCGCCGAGGCGCACGGCTGGGACGTGACCGTCACTGAAGGCGAGCGAGGCGGCGCGCGCTTCGAGTTCGCCGAGGTCGACCGCCCGGAGCCGGGAGGCGATCGGTCGGGGGCAACTGAGGACCGAGTCGAGTCGGGCGACTGATCGGACGGAACGCGGGCGAAAAAACGGTGGAAACGCGCGGCTCAGAACGCGCCGGGGTAGACGCTGATGTCGGCGTGGAGCTCGTCGCGGAGCGCGCTGTGGACGTGACAGATGCCCTCGGCGCGCTCGGCGATGTCGGCGGCGGTCTCGTCGTCGAGGTCGGCCTCGACGTGGACGTCGAAGGCGATCGACTCGAGGTCGTCGTCGCCGTCGAGCTCGGCGCTCGCGTCGATCTGGATCGTGCCGAGGTCCTCCTCGCCGCGCTGGCTTCCGCCGACGCGGAGCGCCGGGAGGTAACAGGAGGCGTACGTCGCGACGAGCGTCGCGTTCGGGTTCGGCCCCGTCTCGTCGGTCGCGTCGATCTGGAGGTCGAACTCGCCGACCTGGCTGGTGCTTGCGTACCCTTCCTCGGAAACCGTGGACGTCTCGATGTCTGCCATAGTCGATTTCCCGTTCGTCCCCCCGCCGCTAAAGGCTGCCGACACTGGTTGTCGGTGCCGGAGAGCGGCCCGCGGTCACCGGACCGCGGTCGCGTCGCTACGCGGTCGCGCTGAGAAAAATCGCGGAACCACCGGTGGCCCGCCCGCCCCGAGCGTCACTCCAGCACGTAGGTCTCGTCCCCGTCGAGGACGACCGGTTCGGCGGCCGCTCCCGCGGCCTTGACCTCGTTGACGAACTCCTGTGTCTCGATCTCGATCGGCCCGAAGGAGTCGTAGTGCATCGGGAAGACGACGTCGGCGCCGACCCAGTCGGCGGCGATGCCGGCGCCGGCGGGCCCCATGGTGAAGTGGTCGCCGGCGGGCAGCGCGGCCGCGTCGGGTTCGAGGTACGGCGCGATCACGTCGACCATCTCGGACATGAGTCCGGTGTCGCCGGCGTGGTAGAAGGTCGTACAGTCGGCGTCCGACTCCTGGGTCGGCTTCTTGTCGCCGATGACGAACCCGGTCGGCATCCCGCCAGAGGCGCCGTACCCGTTGTCGATGCCGTTCGAGTGGTCCGCGCGCACCATCGTCACCCACGCGTCGCCGCACTCGACGGTGCCGCCGATGTTCATCCCGCCGGCCGGGAGCGTGTGCTCGTGACCGAAATTCTCCTGAACGTAGCCGGTCAGCTCCGGGGTGGCGACCACGGTGGCGCCCTCGAACCGGTCCGCGTCGGCGATGTGGTCGCTGTGGCCGTGAGTCAGGAGGAGGTAGTCGGGGTCGAGCTCCTCGGGGTCGACGTCCGTCTTCGGGTTGTCGAAGAACGGGTCGATGAGCAGCTCCGTGTCGTCGACGACGACGTGCCACGTGGAGTGGCCGTGCCAAGTGAGTTCCATGGTTCGAACGTAACGTCTCGGCGAGCCGTAATAAAACTCGACGCCGCGGAACCCGATTCCCCTTCCGACGGCCGCCACCGACCGGGGGAACCCACGGCCGGACTCCGTCCGAATCCCCGTTTCCGACCCCGCCGATCGGCTACGCGGGCCTTTTTCTTCCACGTCTGTCGCCAGAGAGGTATCGTTCGATCAGTTTTCTCGCCTCGCCGGCAAAATATTCTCGCGAATACAGCCTTACCTTCTCGGTGCGTGTATTCGACATCGTGATCACGGAGTGCCGACATGGCTCGTGACCTGACCGGGCGCCGGGACGACGGGAGCGGCGACCGGTACCGCCACCTGATCGAACACGTCCAGGACGCGGTCGTGGAGTTCGAACTGGTCGACGGGGAGCCGCTCGTCAGGGACGTGAACGACTCCTTCGTCGAGATATTCGGATACGACGCGGACGATATCCGGGGCGAGTCGCTCAACGACTGGGTCGTCCCCGAGTGGAAGCTCGAGGAGGCCAGAGCGCTGGACGCGAACACCGGCGCCGGCGAGGTGAACTACCGGAACGTCACTCGGAAGACGGCCACCGGGCTCCGGGAGTTCCTCTATCGCGGGGTCCCGTACGGCACCGACGGACCGTCGACGAACGGGTTCGCCGTCTACACGGACCTCACCGAACTGTCTCGCAACGAGCGGCGACTGGAGGTGTTGAACCGCATCCTCCGGCACAACATCCGCAACAGCGCGAACGTCGTGGCCGGCCACACTGCGCGGCTGCTGAACGAGTTGGACCGACAGGACGAGGAGACGACGGACGTGGCCGCCACCATCGAGCGCGCGGCCCACGAGCTCGAACGGCTCGCCGAGGAGGCCGGACACATCCGCCACGTCCTCAACCACCGCCCCGACGAGGCGGCCGACGTGGACCTCGCGTCTGTCGTCCGGTCGGTCGCCGACGAGTACCGACAGGGGTCGCCGAGCGCCGAGGTAACGCTCGACCTCGGCGGGTCCGAGCCGGTGATCGCCGACAGCCGACTCCGGTACGCCGTCGACGCGCTCGTCGACAACGCGATCACGCACAACCCCAGCCCGAAGCCGCGCGTCCGGGTTCGCGTCGATCCCGAGCGAGACGCCGACGGCGACGGGCGCGCCGGGGAGTGGGTGGTCGTCCACGTCGAGGACGACGGACCGCTGATCCCGCCGGACGAGCGGAACGTCGTCCTCGACGAGGCGGAGATCACGCAGACCCGCCACGGGAGCGGGCTCGGTCTCTGGCTGGCCGAACTGACCGTCGAGACGTTCGGGGGCGAACTCTCCTTCGGCACGAGCGACCTCGGCGGCAACGACGTTCGGATACGCCTGCGCCGTCGCTGACCGAGGAAAGCGATTAATTGGTCGGGTCGCCAACACCGAGCAGATGCCCTCCACGAGCGACGACCCGCAGCCGGCGTGCCCGGACTGCGGCGAGGCCGTCCCGCCCGACGCGAGCTTCTGTCCGGACTGCGGCGCCGACCTCGACGACGCGTCCGATCCCGCGTACTGCGCCGACTGCGGCGAGCCGTTCGCGGCCGACGATCGGTTCTGCTCGAACTGCGGCGCGTCGCGCTCGGGCGACGCACCGACCGCGTCCGAGCGGTCCGACGACGCGGACTCGCCTGCTCCCGGCTCGTCGTCCGCGCGAGAAGAGACCACGGGCGCCTTCCGCCGCCGCGTTCAGGACCACCTCGACGCCGGGTGGGAGATCGAGCGAGACGACGGCGAGCGCGTCGTCCTCGTCGACCGGGGGATCGGCTCCGTCGGCGTTCACATCCTCCTTTTCATCTTCACCAGCGGTATCGGGAACCTGTTGTACGGCTGGTGGCATTACTCGAAGCTGGCCGACCGTCGTCGGCTCGTCCGCGGGGACGAGACGCCGGTCCGCGCGCCGTCGCGGTCGGAGGGCGGGCAGCGGACGGAGACTATCACCGCGTACATGATGAGCGCCCTACTGGTGTTGATCGGCGGCTTCATCTGTTTCTTCGCGGTCCAGTCTGCGGCGCCGCCCGCGGCGCTGATCGGCCTCGCGTTCGCCCTGCTCGGCGTCGGATCGGTCCCGCCGGTGAAGCGTCGGTTGGGTCGCCGCCACGGGCTCACCGACTTCGGCCGCCAGAAGACGGTCGATCACCGGGTGGTCCGCCCGCCCGAGTCGGTCGACGACCCCTGCGTCGTCTGCGGCGAGGCGTTCGACCGCGGCCTCGTCAGGCGGCGTCGCGACGAGACGGTCGTCGCCGGCGTCCCGGTTCGTACCCACTCGATCCGCCACAACCACTACTGCGTCGACTGCGCGCAGTCGGAGCTGTTCAGCGATCCGCTCGGCGCGGATCGACTGGCGGACGTGGACTCGTCGTTCGGTGGCGAGGAGGAGACGGACCGAGAGGAGCCGCCCTCGGATCGGGGGGAGTCGGCGTCCGAAGGAGAGGCGTCGATACCCGATCAAGAGGCGTCGATACCGGACGAGCCGGACCCGACCGACGGGGAGCAGGCGGTCGGCCGGAACGAGTAGCCCCGCTCCGCTTGCCTCTCCGCGAACCCTTTTCGGGTACCCGCACGTTCGCTCGCGTATGTACCGCGCACGGTTCCGCGACCCGGCCGGATCGATCCGCGAGGGCGAGTACGACCCCGACAGCGACACCGTCGCCTTCGGCGGCGAGGAGTACGCCCTCGACGACCCCGACATCGACGTGCTCGCCCCCACGGACCCGTCGAAGATCGTCTGTATCGGACGCAACTACGCGGACCACGCCGCCGAGCTCGGCAACGACGTGCCCGACCGGCCGCTCCTCTTCTTGAAGCCGCCGAACGCGGTGGCGAGCCACGGCGACACCGTGACCGTGCCCGCCGGGAAAGAGCGGATCGACTGGGAGGCCGAGTTCGCGGTCGTGATCGGCGAGCAGTGCAAGTCGGTCGACGCCGCGGACGCGATGGACGTCGTCGCGGGGTTCACCTGTATGAACGACGTCTCGAACCGCGACGACCAGAACAGAGAACAGAACTGGGTGCGCGGGAAGGCGTTCGACGGCGCCGCCCCGCTCGGGCCCGTCCTCGCGACGCCCGACGAGGTGCCCGACGACGCGAGCGTCGAACTCCGCGTCAACGGCGAGACGAAGCAGTCGAGCGACCGGGAGCACATGATCTTCGACGTGCCGACGCTGATCGAGGAGATCACGACGTACCTCACGCTCGAACCCGGTGACGTCATCGCGACGGGCACCCCCGAGGGAGTCGGCGCGCTCGCCGACGGCGACGCCGTCGAGGTGGAGATCGAGGGCGTCGGCACCCTCGAACACGACGTTCGCGTTCCCTGAGCCGGCCGCCCGACAGCGCCGGGACCGGTCTCGTCTCGATCGCTCACCGTCGGTCGGTCCGTTCTTTCCCTTGTGACCGCGCCACACGCTCGGTGAACGCTTATGCTGCTCCCGCCGAACCCGGAAGGTATGGAGACCAGTTCGTTCGTCGCCGACGCTTGACCCGACCGACGCGGCGCGACCACGCCGGACGCGCCGACGAGGCCGCACCCGGAGCGAGACGCTCCCCTCCGCGGGCCGACGCGAGCGCCCGACCGAATGTCACGAGACGACGCCACGATGAACGAACGCGACGAATCGACCGACCTCGACTCCCCTGCCGCCGACGCGACGCCCGCCGTCGTCGCGGCGCGGACCGCCGACGAACCCCCGGACACGACGGAGATCCGCGAACTGGCCGCCGCGGCCGGCTACGCGGTCGTCGGTTCGGTCACGCAGCGACGCGAGGAGGACCCGACCTACGACCTCGGCCGCGGGAAGGCCGAGGAACTGATGCGGCTCGCCGCCGACACCGACGCGGAAGCGGTGATATACGACGGGTCGCTGTCGCCGGGACAGACGTTCTCGCTCGGTGACCTCCTGCCGACCGGGACCGCGGTGATCGACCGGCCGAGACTGGTCTTAGAGCTGTTCGCCGACGCGGCGGACTCCCGCGCCGCCGACCGACAGCTGGAGCTGGCGCGGCTCCGCTACGAGCTCCCGCGGCTCCGCGAGGCCGTCGCCCGAGACGCCGCCGAGGACGTGCGGCTCCAGCCGGAGGGCGACAGCCGCGTCCTCGACGTCGAGAAGCGCATCGAGTCGGCGGAGCGCGCCCTCGACGAGATCAGCGGCGACCGCGCGGCGCGCCGAACCGAGCGGCGGGACGCCGGGTTCGACCTCGTCGCGCTCGCGGGCTACACCAACGCCGGGAAGTCCACGCTGGCCCGACGGCTCGCCGACGACGTGGCCGACGCGGAGCCGGAAGACGCCCCGACAGATCTCGCCGCCGCTCTCTCCGTGGGGGGCCGCCCCTTCGAGACGCTCTCGACGACGACGCGGCGGGCGACGCTCGGCGGCCGGCGCGCGCTGCTCACCGACACCGTCGGCTTCCTCGACGGGCTGCCCCACGAGTCGCTGCGATCCTTCCGGACGACCACCGAGGCGGTCCGGCGCGCCGACTGCGCGCTGCTCGTCGTCGACGCGAGCGACGAGCCAGACGCCCTGCGCCGGAAGCTCCGGGCGTCGCTGACCGCGGTCGAAGCGACCGACGGCCCGGTTATCCCCGTGTTCTCCAAGTCCGACGAGGTCAGCGCGGACGGGCTCGCGGCCGCGGTCGAGGCGTACGAGGCCGCCGTCGCCGAACTCGACGCCGGAGACGCGCCCGTGGTCGACTCGCTGCTGTCGCCGATTCCGGTCAGCGCCCGCGACGAATCGGGGCTGGCCGATCTGACGGAGGCGGTGGCCGACGCGCTCCCGACCGCGACGGCGACCGTCGAAGCGTCGAACGGCGGCGACGCGCAGGCCGCGCTCTCGTGGGCGTACGACCGCGGCGTCGTCGCCGCGGTCGACTACGACGGCGAGACGGTCACCGTCGACCTCGCGGGACGCCCCGAAGTCGTCGCCGAGGCGGAGCGCCGCTTGACTGGTGCGGTCGGTGAGGCCGCCGACGGAGGCGAGTGACCGCTCCCGCGGCGATCCGCTCGGCCGTCAAGACCACGCTTAAGCCCGACGCCCCCGGACCACTGTACATGCAACCACGTGATCTCTCCGATCACTCGCCGTACGTGCCCGGGCGGGGCGTCGAGGAGGTCGCCCGCGAGCGCGGGATGGACCCCGACGACCTCATCAAGCTCTCGTCGAACGAGAACCCCCACGGGCCGAGCCCGGCCGCGGTCGAGGCGATCCACGACCACGCCGACCGGGTGAACGAGTACCCCAAGTCCTCGCACACGGACCTCACCGCGAAGATCGCGGAGCGATGGGACGTCGAGCCCGAACAGGTGTGGGTCTCGCCCGGCGCCGACGGCTCGATCGACTACCTCTCGCGGGCCGCCTTGGAGCCGGGCGACGCGACGCTCGTCCCCGAGCCGGGGTTCGCCTACTACGCGATGTCGTCGCGCTACCACCACGGCGAGGTCGAGACCTACGCGCTCGACACGGCCGACGGCTTCGCGCAGGACGCCGAGACGGTGCTGTCGGCCTACGGCGGCGAGCGGATCGTCTACGTCACCTCGCCGCACAACCCCTCGGGCTCGACGATGCCCCTCGACGAGGTGGAGGCGATCGCGGACGCGACCGCGCCGGAGACGCTCGTCGTCGTCGACGAGGCGTACGGCGAGTTCACCGAGGTCGACAGCGCGATTCCCCTCGTCGACGAGCGCGACGACGTGGCCGTCCTCCGCACGTTCTCGAAGGCGTACGGGCTCGCCGGCCTCCGGATCGGCTACAGCGTCGTCCCCGAGGCGTGGGGCGAGGCGTACGCCCGCGTCAACACGCCGTTCGCGGCCAACGAGCTGGCCTGCCGGGCCGCGCTCGCCGCCCTCGACGACGAAGAGCACGTCGAGATGACGGTCGAGACCTCCCGCTGGGCCCGCGAGTACATCGCCGACGAACTCGACGCGCCGACCGTCGACTCCGGCGGGAACTTCGTCCTCGCCGCGGTCGGCGACGGCGAGCGCGTCGCCGAGGCGGCACAAGAGCGCGGCGTGATCATCCGCGACTGTACCTCGTTCGGGCTCCCGGAGCACGTCCGGATCTCGACGGGCACCCGCGAGGAGACCCGCGAGGCGGTCGCGCTGCTCAACGAGACGCTGGCGGACCTCGAACTCGGTGTCCGCGCGTGAGCGGAGAGCGAAGCGAGTCCGACGACAGCTCCCGCGACGGCCCCGCGGGCCGCGCCGATCGCGTCGCCGTGACGGGGACGCCCGGAACGGGCAAGACGACGGCAACGACGCTGCTCGAAGCCGAGTACGACGTGATCCACCTCAACGAGCGGATCAAGTCGGACGACGACCTGTGGACCGAGCGCGACGCCGACCGCGACACGCTCGTCGCCGACCTCGACGCGGTTCGGACCGAACTCGGCGACTGGTCGGGCGTCCTCGACTCGCATCTCGCCCACCGGTTCGACGCCGACCGCGTCGTCGTGTTGCGCTGTCACCCCGAAACGATCGAGTCCCGGCTCGAAGCCCGGAGCGAATCCCCCGAGACCGCCGCCGAGAACGCCGAGTCGGACGAGCCGTCTCGAGCCCTCGCTCGCAAGGCTCGCGAGAACGCCGAGTCGGATGAGCCGTCTCGAGCCCTCGCTCGCAAGGCTCGCGAGAACGCCGAGTCGGATGAGCCGTCTCGAGCCCTCGCTCGCAAGGCTCGCGAGAACGCCGAGTCGGATGAGCCGTCTCGAGCCCTCGCTCGCAAGGCTCGCGAGAACGCCGAGTCGGATGAGCCGTCTCGAGCCCTCGCTCGCAAGGCTCGCGAGAACGCCGAGTCGGATGAGCCGTCTCGAGCCCTCGCTCGCAAGGCTCGCGAGAACGCCGAGAGCGAGGCGCTCGACGTGATCCTCTCCGAAGCGGTCGCCGAACACGGCGCGGAGAACGTCTACGAGGTCGACGCCACCGACCGCGACCCGGAGGCGGTCGCCGACGCGATACGCGAGGCGGTCGAGGGCGAGCGCGAGCCGAGCGCCGGCACCGTGGACTTCATCGATTATATATGAGCCCGCCGCGAGCGTCGGGACGTTAGATGACCCTCGACCAGTACCGCTCCGTGGCGGACCGCCTGCTCGGCCCGTGGGTGTCGGCCGCCGACAGGCTGGGGCTCTCGCCCGACCAGGTGAGCGTGATCGCGTTCCTCGTCGCGGTGGGGGCCGCCGCCGCCTTCGCCGGCGGGTCGGCCGTCCTCTACGCCGTCGGCGCGCTGTTCGTCCTCCTCAACGGCTGGCTGGACCTCGTCGACGGGGCGCTCGCCCGTCACCAGGGGATCGCCTCGGACGGCGGCGACTTCCTCGACCACGTCCTCGACCGGTACGCCGACGTGGCGGTGATCGCGGGGCTCACCGCCGGGGTCGAGGCGTACGCGCTCGGCTTCGCCGCCGTCACCGGTGTCCTCCTCACCTCCTACCTCGGGACGCAGATCCAGGCGGTCGGCATCGGACGGGAGTACGGCGGCCTGCTCGGGCGGGCCGACCGGCTCGCCTTGATCGGTATCGTCGGCGTCGTCGCCGCAGTGTACTCGGCGCCGGTCGTCGCCGGACTGAACGTCGTCGGCCTCCTGCTCGCGCTGTTCGCCGTCGTCGGCCACCTGACGGCGGTCCAGCGGTTCCTCGGGGCCTGGCGCGACCTGTAGCGGCCGACCGGCGACGCGGCCGTCCCGGTGTGACTCGTCGAGTGACGCGCGGGCACCGACTCGACCGGCGGCGCTCCCGCGGGCTTCTCTTTCGCGTCCGACTCGTTCACAGCCGCGTGCTGGTCGATCCGCGGCCCTCCCCGTCGCGCACGTCGCAGCCGTCGAACGGATCGCCGTCGTCGCCAAACCGGGACGGGAAGCCGATCACGTGGGCCGCTCGCCGGTCCGGCGGGGCACTCCTGACCCCGCAGACGTTCGGGACTCGTCGATTCTCCCGCCGCCGCCCGCGACGGGCGAACGCGTCGCGACGAGGGAACGATTTAAAAGTGTCCGGTCGGAACGGAAGGTATGCCCACTTTCGAGCTGAACCTCTCGGACGACGTGTACGCGGAGTTTCAGCAGCTGGCGGAACAGGAGTTCGTCTCGGAGGAGCAGGCCGCAGAGGACCTCATCGCCTCCGGCATCGAGGCGTACAACGTGAGCGTCGTGGACGAAGAACCCCGCGACGAGATGCTCGACGGCGCCGAGAACAACATGTTCGACACCGCACAGGACCCCGGCAGCCTCGAAGACGACCGGCTGTAGTCGGTGACGAACGGTTCCACGGTTCCTTTTCGACGGCCTCTATCCGGTTCGACGCGCGGTCAGTAGCCCAGCCCGAACAGTCGGTTCGCCGTCAGCGTCGCCAATCCGAGACCCATCACGCCGGCGAGGAGGGCGAACGCGACCGGCCAGCCGGCCGTGTCGGAGACGGCGCCGACGACGACGCTGCCCGAGGCGCCCGTGACCATGTACGCGGTGCGGACGAGCCCGAAGCCGGCGCCGCGCTCGGCGTCCGAGAGGAGGTCCATGAACCGCGACTGGACGGGTGCTCCCCACGACATCGCGAGCCCGACGAGGCCGACGCCCGGGACCACGGCGAGGAGACCCAGGTCGAGCGTCGCGGCCGCGACGAGCGTCCCGTAGCCGATGACGCCGGCGCTCATCGTCACCATCGCGGTGGCGTCGCGACCGATCCGGTCGGATATCGACCCCGTCAGCGGTTGGGTGGAGCCGTGGACGAGGAAGTACACCGAGAACAGAAGCGCCGACAGCGCGCTCGACAGGCCGCTCCCTATCTCTAAGAACGTCGGCAGGAAGGAGGCTGTCGCCTGCCACGTGAACGCGCCCATCGTCGCCAGCGCGGTCGTGTACAAGATTCGCGGCCGCGAGAGCAGTTCGACGAGGGGGCCCAGCGCGAACCGCTCTCCCATCGGCTGGTCGGGGCGGAGCGGTTCCGTCGGTCGGACCTTCCACGCGAACAGGGCGAACACGGGGACCGCGACGGCGGCGCCGAGGAGGACGCCCGCCCGCCAGCCGTAGCGCGACCCGACGAGCGCGGCGGCGGGCGGCGCGGCGAGCCCGGCCAGCGGGCCGCCGGCGACGTGGACGCCGATGGCGCGGCCGGTGTCGTCGAACTGCCGCGTGAGGAACGTCGTCGCGACCGAGTAGTGGAGCCCCGCCCCGATGCCGAGTGCGGCCGCGAACAGCCCGAACGCGAGGATCGAGGGCGACGCGGCGAGGAGGACCGACGCGACGGCGGTGGCCCCGACCGCGGTGAGGATGACGCGGCGCTCGCCGAAGCGGTCGCCGAGGACGCCTGAGGGGAACTGCGCCAGCGCGTAGGTGAGCCACATCCCGCTGAGCGCGAGCCCGACGGTTCCGTTCGTCACGCCGAACCGCGTCGTGATCTCCGGGACCAGCGGACTGACGACGAGCCGCGCCACCATCGTCCCGGTGAACGCGAGCGTACAGAGCGCGAGCGCCGTGTGGTCGTACCGCCAGTTCACGCTCGGCGTTCCCGGCACGGGTCAAAGCGACTTCCGATCGCGGTCAGACGGGCCGGCTGTCGCGGTCGAGGGACCCGCCCTCTGGAGTCACTCCGCCGCGAACCGGACCGGGTACTCGGTGAGGTTCTCGTAGCCGTCCGCGGTGACGACGACGAGGTCCTCGATCCGGACGCCGCCGACCTCGGGGTCGTAGAGGCCCGGTTCGACGGTGATCACGTGACCCGGCTCCAGCTCTTCGCCCCCGCTCGCGAGCCGCGGCGACTCGTGGACGTCGAGACCGATGCCGTGGCCGGTCGAGTGGATGAATCCGGTCTCCGTCTCGGGATCGGTTCGGAACGTCGGCTCGCCCGCCTCCTCGTACACCTCGCAGGCGGCGGTGTGGACCTCTTCCCCGGTCGCGCCCGGCTCGACCGCGTCGAGCGCGGCCTCCAGCGCGCGCTCGGTGAGGTCGTACCACTCGCGGAGCGCCTCGCTCGGCTCGCCGACGCAGAACGTCCGCGTCATGTCGGCGTTGTACTTCGTCGCCTTCGAGCGCGGGAAGATGTCGACGATGATCGCCTCGTTCGCGCGGAGAGGACCGGAGCCGCGGTCGTGCGGGTCCGCGGCCTGCGCGCCGCCGGCGACGATCGTCTCGTCGAGCGCGCAGCCGTGTCGCAGGAGGGTCACCTCGATCTCCTCCGCGACGCGCTCGCTCGTGAGCGGCTCGCCCTCGTGAAGCAGGACGCCCGGTTCGACGTCGCCGGCGGCGTCCTCGCCAGCCACGTCGGCGCCGGCGATCAGGTCCTCGGCGGCGCCCATGGCTGCCTCGTTCGCCTTCTGGGCCTCCCGGATCGCGTCGACCTCCTCTTCGGTCTTCACCGCGCGGACCTCTTGGAGCCGGTCGCCGGTGTCGACGGAGACGTCGATACCCCGCTCGCGGAGGGCGTCGGCGGTGCCGACCGGGCCGCGCGGCGGCATCGAGACGGACTCGACGCCCTTGTCGCGGACGAACTTTGCGTACATATCGCTGCGGGCCTCGCGGCCACCGTACTCGTAGTCGTAGTCGGCGTGGCGTTCGACGGTGTCGGCCGTCGCTTCGGACTTCGCGCGTCCGTACTCCAGCCCGCTGACGAGGACGTGGACCTCGCCGTCGGCGTACAGCGTGAGGAACGGGTCCGGCCCGGTGAACCCGGAGAGGTACAGCTGGTTGGCGTCCTCCTGCGACGCGTCAAGGAGGTAGCCGTCCGCGTCGAGGTCGGCGAAGTGCTCGTCGAGCCGCGTTCGGTTCATACACCCGCTGCTCGCGCGACGCCCAAAGCGGTTGTCCTCGCGGAACCGGTCGGAGCCCACCCCGTGAGAAAGCATATACCGCTCGCTCGGGAACCGCGGGCCGGAGATGCCGACGGAAGAGCGAACCACCCTCCGCTCGCTCGTGTCGCTCCCGTCGCGCTGGCTCCCCGTCACCGTCGCGTGCGGGGCCGGCGCGGCCCTCCTGGGACTGGGCCTGACGTGGGTCGGACTCGCGGCCGCCGGCGTGTCGCCCGGGAACTCGGAAGTCGCTCACTGGACGGTCGGCGGACCGATATCCGCGGTCGAAGGGTCGATCTGGTTCCTCTTCGACGCGCACTGGATCCGGACCCGGACGGGCCCCGATCTGTCTAACCTCGTCACTTTCGGGCACCCGCTGATACAGTCGGACGCCGCGCTGTGGCCGCTCCGTCTCGTTCCCCTCACGTTCGGTCTCGGCGTCGCGACCGCCGTCCGGTACCTCGGTATCGACGACCCGCTCGTCGGCGCCGTGACCGGCGCGGGCGCGACGCTGGGGTACCTCCCGGCGATGCTCGCGCTGCGGGCGGTCTCCCGCGTGCCGCTCACGCGTCACGCCTCCGGCGCAACGGTGCCCATCTCCGACGCCGACGGGATCCCGGTGTCGGAGGCGGACGGCGTCACCGCTGGCCCCGACCTCGCCGTGACCCTCGCGCTGGTGACCGGACTGGGCGTGGTCCTCGGCTCCTTCGCCGGCGCGGTCGCGGCGGCCGCGACCGGAGACTGACCGACCGAGCGGCCGCCTCGATGGCCGCACGCCGCTCACGAAACGTATATATACTAAATCCCGTCCTCTCGGCGTCGGTTTCGCTCTCGACGCGGCTCCGATATTATCCTCGAGAATTCCGAATTGTACAGGGTTGTACACGTTGTTTTCGGCAGTGTCTCTGAGACGCCAAACACGCAAACATTTAAATATTCGGGGGCCTTACCAAAGGGTGAGGAAAATACCGAGATCCGTCTCTCGGTTTTGTCTTTCCCTCCACGCACCAAACCAATGAGCGAGAACCTTCGAACGTACACGACAGAGCAGGTCGACGACGAGAGCGAGACCGAGTCGGAATCCGAGGACGAAGAGCTTCACTGCCCCGAGTGTGGCGGCCAGCTCGCGACCGACACCGAACACGGCGAGACCGTCTGTGTCGACTGCGGGCTCGTCGTCGAAGAGGACGAGATCGACCGCGGCCCCGAGTGGCGCGCGTTCGATTCCAAGGAGAAAGACAACAAGTCCCGCGTCGGCGCGCCGACGACGAACATGATGCACGACAAGGGGCTCTCGACGAACATCGGCTGGCAGGACAAAGACGCCTACGGCAAGTCGCTGTCCAGCCGCCAGCGCGAGAAGATGCAGCGGCTGCGGACCTGGAACGAGCGCTTCCGCACCCGCGACTCCAAGGAGCGCAACCTCAAGCAGGCGCTCGGCGAGATCGACCGCATGGCCAGCGCGCTCGGCCTCCCGGACAACGTCCGCGAGACGGCCTCGGTCATCTACCGCCGCGCGCTCGACGAGGACCTCCTCCCCGGCCGCTCCATCGAGGGGGTATCGACTGCCTCGCTGTACGCCGCCGCTCGGCAGGCGGGCACGCCGCGCAGCCTCGACGAGATCGCCGGCGTCTCCCGGGTCGAGAAAGACGAGATCGCCCGGACGTACCGCTACGTCGTCCGCGAGCTCAAGCTGGAGATCCAGCCCGCAGACCCCGAGAGCTACGTGCCCCGGTTCGCCTCCGACCTCGGTCTCTCCGACGAGGCCGAGCGCCGCGCCCGCAGCCTCCTGAACACCGCGAAAGAACAGGGGATCCACTCGGGCAAGTCGCCGGTCGGGCTCGCCGCGGCCGCCGTCTACGCCGCGTCGCTGCTCGTCAACGAGAAGGTGACCCAGAGCGAGGTCAGCGAGGTCGCGAACATCAGCGAGGTCACCATCCGCAACCGCTACCACGAGCTCCTCGAAGCCGAGGACTCGGTCGCGCTGAACTGACTCGCTCTCCGACTCGCTGCGCGTCGTGACGCCGACGGTTCCGCTCGCGTCTCACCCTTCGTTTTCGCCCTCCCAGTAGTCTACGCCGTCGTCCACGCGGTAGTACCCCTCCAGCGACCGCGACTCGCG
Source organism: Halorubrum ejinorense (assembly GCF_055389685.1). Classification (NCBI taxonomy): domain Archaea; kingdom Methanobacteriati; phylum Methanobacteriota; class Halobacteria; order Halobacteriales; family Haloferacaceae; genus Halorubrum; species Halorubrum ejinorense. Next base: position 2,224,004 of record NZ_AP043777.1, on the reverse strand, counting down.
GCCGCCGGGCGGCGAGCCGACGTAGACGCCGAACTTCTCGGAGTCCGGATAGACGGTCACGTCCGGCTCGCGCATCGTCGAGACGACGAGATACCTGAGGACCGCGTCGCCGTCGTTCACGACTCGATGCGCTCCCGACGCGTCGGCCGGGAAGGCGGCGTACTCGCCGGGACGGAGCGGGTGCTCGTCGCCGTCGAGACGCAACGTGCCCTCACCCGAGAGGACGTACAGGGCCTCCTCGTTGGCGGTGTGGTAGTGGTACGGCCACGACCGGTCTCCCGGGGGGAGCTCGTAGAGGCTACAGCCGAGGTCGTCACCGCCGGCCGCCTCGCTCAGCTGTTTCCGGCGCCACGTCGCGTCCACTGCCTCGCTCGTCGTCCACGAGAGGTCGTCCGCGTTGATCGGCGGCATGGGCCGAGGTCGGTCCCCCGGGCAAAAGCCGTTTGCGTCCCCTCGGTGAGGCCGCGCGCCGGCGTCGGGGCGACTGGCCCGCCAGTCGGTACGACGGTCTCGCCGGTCGTCGCCGCCAGTCGAAACGGCGAAAGGGGCGTGTCCCGAGCCGATCACATGGAGACGACGCGCCACTTCACGGCGACGACCTACATCGTCAACGACGGGGCGACCGCGCTTCACGAACACGAGCGACTCGGGATACGGCTCCCGCCCGGCGGCCACGTCGACCGCGACGAACTCCCCCACGAGTCGGCGCTGCGCGAGGTCCGCGAGGAGACCGGGCTGACAGCCGAACTGGTCGCGACCGAGTCGTCGATCACGGGCCCCAACACGCGCGGCATCCCCGAGCCGGCCCACCTCATGCTCCACGACATCAACGTCTACGAGGACGGGTCGGTGGGTCACCAGCACATCGACCACCTCTACTACGCGCGAGTCGAGTCTCGGGCGATCGACCCCGACGGCGACGACGAGGTCGACCCGGACCGCTGGGACTGGTACACCCCCGCCGACCTCGCGGCGAGCGACCTCGCCGACGACGTCGTCAACCTCGGGCGGGAAGCGATCGCCGCCGTCGACGGCCGGTGAATCGAGCGGCCCGATCGACCGCTGAGCGAGGCGTCAGACGGCCGTCTCACGCTCCGGAAGGTATTTGAGTCGCTGTTGGCGACGTAAACGCAAGGATGGACGCACAGCGACGGGAAGCGATCACCGAGTGGGACGACCGCTCGTTCTCCGACGGGTTCGCGGGGCTCCGCCGGATCGTCACCGACGGGTTCTCCGGCGCGGCGACGGACGGCGTCGGCTGGCTGTTCCTCGTCGACGGGCGGGTCGTGGGGGCGGTGGACGCGACGGTCGACGACTTCGCCGACGCCTCGGGGACCGTCTACAAGGCCCCGGACGAGGCGCTCCCCGTGCTCTTCGCGATGCAGGAACTCGGCGGCGAGCCGCGGGCGAAATACTACACGAACGACACGCCCCTGACCGAGGCCGACCGCAAGCTCTCGCAGGGCGGGTTCACCGGCTACATCGAGCTGTCCGAGAACGTCCTCTCGGGCGACTACTACGTCGCGTACACCGGCGGCGAGTCGATGGCGGCAGCGTACGTCGGCAACGCGAGGCGGCTGGAGACCGGCGACGAGGCGTTCGACCTCGCCGCCGACGAGGTGGGCATCTACACGGTGTACGAGGTCGACCTTGACGTCCGGCCGCTCCCGAGCGGCGGCGCGTCAGGATCGACCGCCGCGTCCGGATCGGCCGCCGCGACCGACGCGGACGCGACCGAGACGGAGGCAGACGCCGACGCGAACTCGGCGGCCGCCGCGTCGCCGTCCGGTTCTCCCGAGTCGAGCGACGGCTCCGAGACGGTCGAAGGGGGTTCGGCCGGCGACGACGAGGCGGACGCGACGGACGAGACGGTGGGAGACGACGACGAAACTCCCGAGAGCGCCGGCCGAGACGACGGTCCGTCGGTATCTCCCCGACACCGCTCGCCGGCGGATCGGAACCGATCGGTCGGCGGCGCCGACGAGCCCGCCGGCGACGACGGCGCGGAAGCGACCGGAGCGGGTTCGGAGGCCGCGTCCGGACCGAACGCGGTTCAGATCGGCGATCGGTCCGCCGGCGACGAGGAGGCCGACGGATCGTCGGGACCCGGCCGCGGTTCGACGGGAGCCGGCCGCGGCTCGGCGGCCGGTTCCGACGCCGCGGCCCCGGACGCGGCCGGCGAGGCGCCCGGGTCTGAGGACGTGTTCTCCGAGGAGGCCGAATGGCGGGAACAGAAGTCGATCCCGGCGCTCGACCCCTCGGAGTCCGCGGACATCGAGGCGCGACAGCAGGGGGACCGGCGCCCGGACTCGCCCCAGCGCACCCGGTCGACCGACGAGCGCGGCCGGTCCGAGCGGAGCGAGTCGAGCCCGAACGGCGGCTCGCCGTCGCCGCGGTCGACCGCACAGTCGAGTTCGACGCCGTCCGCGGTCTCGAAGCGCGACGCGGCGAGCGGCGCGGACCCCGACCGGCTCCGGAAGCTCGAAGCGGCGCTGGAGGAGGCGGAGACGGAGCGGCGGTCGCTCGCGAACGAACGCGACGAGGTCGCGTCGGAGCGAGACGAACTCGCCGACGAGGTCGGGCGGCTCGAAGACGAGGTGGCGGAGCTCAAAGACGAGCGCGACCGCCTCCGCCGCGAACTCTCCGAAGCGAAAGAGCGGCTCCCCGACGCGGAGCGCACGCTCACGCCCGCCGAGGCGCGCGACGGGACGAACCTGTTCATCAGGTACGACTCGAAGGAGGGCGCGACGCTGGCCGACGCCCACGAGGGGAACGTCGACCGCGAGGCGCTCCGGGAGAACCTCCGGGTGGAACACCACACGAGCTTCGAGACCGACGGGCTCGCCGTGGACGGCCAGCCGTTCGCGGAGTTCTTAGAGGACACCATCGAGTACGGGTTCGCCCGCTGGCTCGTCGAGGACCTCCCGTTCGAGGTCCGCGGGACCGGCAACGAGGGCGCGCTGCGCGACCTCTACGACGCCCTCCCCGAGGTGGACCGCGCGGAGATCGGCGGCACCGTGTCGATCGCACTCCGCGAGGGCGGCAAGGAGACGCGCGAACAGCGCGCGTTCGACCTCGTGCTCCGCGACCGGATGGGTCACCCGCTGTTCGTCGCCGACCTCAACGACAGCCGCGACCCGACGCCCGAGGCGACGCTGGAGTCGCTCGTGGAGAACGGCCGCGACATCGCAGGGTCGAACGAGACGTTCGCCGGTGCGTTCGCGGTGACGGAGAGCTTCTTCGAGCCGGGCGCCCTCGAGACCGCGAGCGACGCGGTCGGCGGCGGCCTGTTCGGGTCGAAGCGGGCGAGCTTCGTGAAGCTCTCCCGCAAGCAGGGCTATCACCTGTGTCTCGTCGAGGCGCGGGACGGCGGGTTCCACATGACGGTCCCCGACCTCTAGGGACAGGGAGCCGCCGTTCGACCGTGCTGTCGCTCGCGAACACGTAACTGTCTAAGAGAACGGCTAGTTCGGTCGTTGCTGGACGGGAGCGAAACGCGGTGCCGGCGTCGCGGGCGAAATCGAAAGCGCAGTCAGTTCTCGAGTTCCGCGGCGTCGTCGATACGCATGGAGCCGAGCTTGTCGACGGTCTCGTCGAGCTTCTCGTCGAGCTCGTCGACGAACTCGTGGGTCCGCTCGGTGGTGATCGCACCCTGACTGGACGGCTCGATGAGGTTCTCCTCTTCGAGGACGCGCAGCGAGTACCGGACCTTGTGATGCGGGTAGCCCGTCTCGTTCGACATCTTGACGATGCCGATCGGCTCGTTTTCGATGACCATCCGCAGGACTTGGAGGTGACGTTCTAGCATGTCTACCTCTTTTTCTAGTCGGTCTATCATGGCACATGTTAACTTGTCATGCCCCGGTTTAAAAGTTGCTGTCGCCGCCTGCGCCGCGGTCGTCAGATTTGACACTTTTACGTGACAGTAGTTAACGTGTTCGATCGCGGCACGGCGGACAGGGCAGTCCGTCTCCGGTGAGCGTAGGGGCCGAGGGTGCGTCCACTGCGATCGAGACAATACACGAACGAGCGTATTCGTCACGATGCCGTCGTGCGGTGATCCACGCCCGTGGTGGTCTCGCGGTCGCAGACCGTAATCGGTTTTACCCCCCGCCCGGAATCGGCAGGTCGTATGACACTCACCATCGTCGGCTCCCAACTCGGTGACGAGGGCAAAGGCGCCCTCGTCGACCGGTGGGGAGGGGACGCGGATGTCGTAGTCCGTTATCAGGGCGGCGACAACGCCGGCCACACCGTCGTCGAAGGCGGCGCGGAGTACAAGCTCTCACTGGTTCCGAGCGGCGCGGTCCGCGGGACCGTCGGAATCTTAGGAAACGGCTGCGTCGTCAATCCGGAGACCCTGTTCACCGAGATCGACGAGCTACGCGAGCGCGGCCTCGACCCGGACGTTCGCGTCGCTCGCCGCGCACACGTCATCATGCCGTACCACCGCGTGCTGGACGGGATCGAAGAGGAAGTCAAAGCCGACGACGACGCGGGCGAGAAAGTCGGCACCACCGGCCGGGGGATCGGCCCGACCTACGAGGACAAGGCGGGCCGGCGCGGGATCCGGATCGCCGACCTGCTGGACCCCGACGCGCTCCGCGAGAAACTGGAGTACGTCGTCCCGCAGAAGCGCGCGCTCGTCGAGGACGTGTACGGGCTCGACCTCGATGAAGACCGCGCCGACGCGTTCGACGTCGACGCCCTCCACGAGGAGTACGCCGCGATCGGCGAACGCCTCGCCGACGAGGGGATGACCGTCAACTGCTCCGACTACCTCCACCGCCGTCACGAGGCGGGCGACGAGATCCTCTTCGAGGGCGCACAGGGGACCCACATCGACGTCGACCACGGGAACTACCCGTTCGTCACTTCCTCGAACCCGACCGCGGGCGCGGCGGCCGTCGGCTCCGGCGTCGGCGTCACGACGGTCGGCGACGGCGAGGTCGTCGGCATCGTGAAGGCGTACCTCTCGCGGGTCGGCGAGGGACCGCTCCCGACGGAGCTGGACGGCGACGCCGACGAGGAGGCGCTCGCCGACGACATCCGCGAGAAGGGCGGCGAGTTCGGGACCGTCACGGGACGGCCGCGCCGCATCGGTTGGCTCGACCTGCCCATGCTCCGCCACGCCGCGCGCGTCTCCGGGTTCACCGGCGTCGCGGTCAACCACGTCGACGTGCTCGCCGGCCTCGACGAACTGAAGGTGTGTACGGGGTACGAGCTCGATGGGGAAGAAATCGACACCGTTCCCACCACCACCGGGCGGTGGAAGCGTTGCGAGCCCGTCTACGAGACGCTCGACACGTGGGAGCCGTTCGACTCGGCGGCGGTCGCCGAAGCCGGCTTCGACGCGCTCCCCGAGGCGGCCCGCGAGTACCTGGAGTTCATCGCCGACGAGATCGACACCCCGATCTACGCGGTCGGCGTCGGCCCCGACCGCGAGGAGACGGTCGAGCTGACGAACCCGTTCGACGAGTAGGACCGCGAGGAGCGGCCGTGGCAGTCAGTCGGGCGCTCCCTCCGTGCCGAACCATCGACCCGGTCGGCTGACGCTTTTGAGGACGGAACGTGAAGCGCCGGTATGAGCAGGCCCTCCAGCGGTCCCCCGGACACCGACGGCGGCCCGACGGAACCGATCGCCGAGCGGACCCTCTCTCACCTCGGGCGGCTGCTCCCGCTCGCGCTCGTCCCGCTGGCGACGGCGCTGTTTCGGGCGCGGGAGCTGCTCGCCACGGGGAACGCGGACGGCGTCTCGCTCCGCGCGTCGTTCCCCGTCTACCGGTACGACCTCTGGAACTTCGTCGACCCCCCTCGCGGTGGCGGCGCGTCGGTGTCGCTCCCGTTCGGATCTCTGGAGCCGCTGCCGCTTCTCGCCCCCGCGATCGGCGCGTACGTCGTCGTCTCGGGTGCGCTGAGCGCGGGCTACTTCGGGAGCATCGCGGACGGGATCACGACCGGCCGGTTCGACTTCGTCGCGGCGGTCCGCCGGTTCGGCGTTCGGCTGATCCTCTTGGAAGCGCTCGTCGTCGTCGCGCTCGCCGCCCTTTTCCTCCCGCTGATCGTCGTCCCGCCGCTGTTCGTGGTCGCGATCGTCGCGGCGCTCGTGGTCTCGTACCTGTACTTTCCGACGGTCTACGTCCTCGCCTTGGAGGACCGCGGCATCCGGTCCGCGGCGGTGCGCGCACGCGAACTCGTCGATCGGGACCGACCGCTCGGCTTCTTCCTCGCCGTCGCGGTCGTCACGGCGCTCTGTTCGGTCCCCGTGAGCCTCCTCGCTCACGCCGGTCCGGCGGGGGCGGTCGCGGCCGCGGTCGTCGCCGCGCCGCTCGGGCTCGCGTTCAACGTCGCGACCGCGCTGAAGGTCGCCGAGATGGCCGGCGTCGAGACCGTCGAGTGAGGGTCGGCGGTCGGGGGAGTCCGGCGCTTACTGCGGGTCGACGCCGTTCAGTCTCGTCAGGTCCTCTTCAGTCAGCGACAGGTCCGCAGCCGCGAGGTTGGATTCGAGGTGGTCGACGCTCGACGTGCCGGGGATCGGGAGCGTCACGTCCGAGTGGTCGAGCAGCCACGCGAGCGAGACCTGCTGCGGCGTCGCGTCCCGGCGTTCGGCGACCTCGGCGAGCACCTCGCCCGCGTCCTCGTCGTCGACCGCGTACATCGGCCCCCATGGAATGAAGCCCACGTCGTGGCGCTCACAGGCGGCCAACACGTCCTCGTCGTCGCGGTGACCGACGTTGTATCGGTTCTGGACCGTGGCGACGTCGACGATCTCCATCGCGGTCTCCAGCTGTTCGACGGTGACGTTCGAGAGACCGACGTGCGCGATCTGCCCGGCGTCTCTCATCTCCGCGAACGCGTGGACGGAGTCCTCGAAGTCGGTGTCGGGGTCCGGCCGGTGGTACTGGTAGAGGTCGATCCGGTCGGTGCCGAGCCGGTCGAGGCTACAGAGGACCTGATTTCTCAGGAAGTCCGGGTCGCCGTGGGGGAGCCACTCGCCGTCCCGGTTGCGGAGCAGGCCGGCCTTCGACGCGACGACCACGTCCTCCGGGTCGCCGAGCGCCTCGCCGATGAGTCGCTCCGAGACGCCCGGGCCGTAGGAGTCGGCGGTGTCGACGAAGTCGACGCCCAGGTCGACCGCGCGTTCGAGGACGGCCTTCGCGTCCGCTTCGTCCTCCGGGCGGCCGACGATGTCCTCGCCGGTGATCCGCATCGCGCCGAAGCCGAGCCGGTTGACGGTCAGTTCGCCGCCGATGTCGAACGTGTCGCTCGCCGTTAGTGAGTCGGATGGCATGTCCGTCCGATTGCGGTGCCGCGCGGAAAGCCGTGCGGGTGGCGGAAGCGACGGCCGCTGCTCGCCGCGGCGGGGGACATCGACCTGTCCTCGACGCGTCGCCCACACGTCGCCGGTGTTGCGCGCGTCGCTACCCATAAACCGCCCCCGCGCGATCGTGACGTATGGACGCCGAGCGCGAGGTACTCGACGTGTTGGCGCGGAACGCTCGCGAGAACATCGACGACATCGCGGCCCAGACGGGCCTCGACGCGGCGGCGGTCGCGGACGCGATCGACGCGCTGGAAGCGGATAACGTGGTCCACGGCTACCAGGCGGTCGTCGACTGGGACCGCGTCGACGAGGGGAAGATCCGCGCTGTCGTCGAGATCAACGTCGAACTCGACCGCGAGACCGGCTACGAGCAGGTCGCCGACCGGATCGCGAAGTTCCCCGCGGTCGACGCCTTACATCTCGTCTCCGGCGACTACGACTTCGCCGTCGAGGTGCTCGGCGAGAACATGCAAGACGTCTCCGAGTTCATCTCCGAGCAGGTCGCGCCCATGCCCGAGGTCACCCAGACCGTGACCCACTACATCATGGAGACGTACAAGGACGGCGGGATCCGGTTCGAGGACGGCGACGACGACGACCGCCTCTCCGTGTCGCCATGAGGCTGTCCGACCGCGCTCGCACCCTCCCGGAGTCGGGGATCCGGAAGTTCTTCGAACTCGCCGAGGCCCGCGACGACGTGATATCGCTGGGGGTCGGCGAGCCGGACTTCTCGGCGCCGTGGGCCGCTCGCACCGCCGCGATCGACTCGCTCGAACGCGGGAAGACCTCCTACACCGCGAACCGCGGGATGGCCGCGCTCCGCGAGCGGATCGCCGACCACCACGAGCGCTACGACCAGTCGTACGACCCGGCAGCGGAGATTCTCGTCACCACCGGCGCGAGCGAGGCGGTCGACCTGGCGTTCCGGGCCTTGGTCGACCCCGGCGACACGGTGGCGGTCCACGAGCCGACGTACATCTCCTACGGCCCGGGGATCGAGCTCGCGGGCGGCGAGCAGCTGACGGTCCCGACCAGAGCCAAGGACGACTTCGTGCTCACCCGCGAGGCGCTGGAGACCGCCGGCGCGGCCGACGCCGACCTGCTCGTGCTCTGTTACCCGAACAACCCCACGGGCGCGACGATGACCGACGAGGAGCTCGCCGAGGTCGCCGCGTTCTGCCGCGAGAACGACCTCCGCGTCGTGGCCGACGAGATATACGCCGCGCTCACCTACGAGACCGACCACGCGTCGATCGCGACGCAGCCGGGGATGCGGGAGCGCACGGTCGTCGTCAACGGCTTCTCGAAGGCGTACGCGATGACGGGGCTGCGGCTCGGGTACGCGTTGGGCCCCGTCGACGCCGTCGACGCGATGAACCGGATCCACCAGTACACGATGCTGTCGGCGCCGACGACGCCGCAGTACGCCGCGATCGAGGCGCTGGACGGCTGCGACGGCGAGGTCGCGGAGATGGTCGACGAGTACGACCGCCGCCGCCGGCTCGTCGTCTCCCGGTTCAACGAGATGGGCCTCGACACCTTCGAGCCGGGCGGCGCCTTCTACGCCTTCCCCGACTGCGGCGGCGACGACGAGGCGTTCGCGGAGGAGCTACTGGAGGCGCAGGGCGTCGCGGTCGTCCCGGGGTCCGTCTTCGGCGCGGGCGGCGAGGGCCACCTCCGGGTGTCGTACGCCACCTCGATGCGGGACCTGAAGGAGGCGACCGACCGGATCGCGACGTTCGTCGAGAACCGCTGAGGCGGCGACCGGCGAGCCACCGGGGGCGCGCGATCTCCCCGCCCGGTTTGTGACGGACAACTCGTTTCCAATTGTTCAGCGTTCGCTAACGATTATCACGTTCGATCCGGATCGTTCCCTCATGGAGTTCCAGCTAACGGACGAGCAACGACAGCTACGCGAGGAGGTACGGAAGTTCGCCGACGAGGAGATCAAGCCGGTCGCCACGGAGTACGACGTCGAGGAGGAGTACCCGTACGAGATCATGGACAAGGCGGCCGACATGGGCCTGTTGGCGCCGCACGTCCCGGTCGAGTACGGCGGCATCGGCTACTCGTCGCTGGAGAACGCCATCCTCACGGAGGAGTTGTTCGCGGCCGACCCCGGGATCGGCCTCTGTATCTCGAGCGCCGGCTTCGGCGCGGAGGCGCTGATGGAGTTCGGCACGGAGGCACAGAAGGAGCGCGTCCTGCCCGAGGTGACCGCCGGCGACGCGGTGATGGGGTCGGCCATCTCGGAGCCGCAGGCCGGCTCGGACGTGACGAGCGTGGCGACTCGCGCCGAGAAGGACGGCGACGAGTGGGTGATAAACGGCTCGAAGATGTGGATCACGAACGGCACCGTCGCCGACTACTTCGTCGTGGTCTGCGAGACCGACCCCGACATCGACGACCGCTACTCCGGCTACTCGCAGATCCTCGTCGAGGGCGACCGCGACGGGCTCACGCGCGACAAGATCACCGGGAAGCTCGGCATCCGCGCGAGCGACACGGCAGAACTGCGCTTCGACGACGTTCGGGTCCCGGAGGAAAACCTGATCGGCCAGCGCGGCATGGGGTTCCTCCAGCTCATGCAGTTCTTCGACGAGACCCGGACCGCGGTCGCCGCGCAGGGCGTCGGGATCGCCCGCGGCGCCGCCGAGCGCGCGCTGGAGTACGCCGAGGAGCGCGAGCAGTTCGGTCGGTCCATCTCCGATTTCCAGGCGATCAAACACAAGCTCTCGGAGATGCACACGAACACCGAGGCCGCCCGCTGGCTCACCTACCGCTCCGCGTGGGCGGTCGACAACGAGGCCGGCGACCTCACCGCGCTCGCGTCGATGGCCAAGGAGTTCGCCTCGCGGACCGCGGTCGAGGTCGCCGACGAGGCGGTCCAGGTTCACGGCGGCGCCGGCTTCGTCAACGACCACGACGTCGAACGGCTCTACCGCGACGCCAAGATCACGCAGATATACGAGGGGACCACCGAGATCCAGAAGAACATCATCGCGCGAGAGCTGCTCGACGAGGGGGTCTGAGCCGCCTCTCGTCGGGGCGCCCTCGTCCGCTTCGACCGATATGTAAAAGCGAGCGGCCGACGTATCGCCCGGTCATGAGCGACGACCCGGACACCCGACCGGCCGCCGACGGGGACCTGACACGCCGGCCGGCGGAGGAGGCCGACCCGGAGGAGCGTCTCAAACGCCAGCGCGACGACTTACAGCTGTTGAATCAGGTGATGCGCCATGACATCCGCAACGACCTCCAGCTCGTCGGCGCGTACGCCGAACTGCTCGACGACCACGTCGACGAGGAGGGTAAAGAGTACCTCGACGTGATCAAGCGGAACACCCAGAGCGCCGTCTCGCTCACCACGACGGTCAGGGACCTCGCCGAAGTGATGCTCCGTGAGGACGCCGAACCGAGCCGGCTCTCGCTCGACCGGGTGCTCTCCCAGCAGATCGAAGAGGTCCGGTCTGGGTACTCGGAGGCCGTCTTCACGGTCGAGGGCTCGTTCCCCGAAGACGAGGTCGTCGCCGACGAGATGCTGAGTTCGGTGTTCCGGAACGTCCTCCGAAACGCGGTCCAACACAACGACGAGACCCCGCCGAAGGTGACGGTGTCGGCGACCGTCGACGAGGCCGACGGCGCCGCCGAGGTCCGGATCGCCGACAACGGGCCGGGGATCCCCGCGGACCAGCGCGACGAGATATTCGGCAAGGGAGAGAAGGGGCTCGACAGCCCGGGCGCCGGGATCGGGCTGTACCTGGTTCGGTCGCTCGTGGAGATCTACGGCGGCGACGTGTGGATCGAGGACAACGAACCGAAGGGGGCGGTGTTCGTCGTCAGGCTGCCGCTGTGTGACGAGTGACGCCTCGGGGCCTCGAACGGCCTCGGACTACTCGTCGTCGTACTCCATCGCGACCGAGTTGATACAGAAGCGCTTCCCGGTCGGCTCGGGGCCGTCGTCGAAGACGTGGCCGAGGTGCGAGTCGCAGTTCGCACACCGGACCTCGGTGCGGCGCATCCCGTGGCTGGTGTCGACGTTAGTCGTCACCGACTCCTCCTCGGCGGCGTAGAAGGCGGGCCAGCCGCAGCCGGACTCGTACTTCGTCTCGGCCTCGAAGAGGACGGTCCCGCAGCCCCGACAGCGGTACTCGCCGTCGTCGGGGTGGTGGTCGACGTACTCGCCGGAGAACTTCGCCTCCGTGCCGCTCTCGCGGAGCACGCGGTACTCCTCCTCGGAGAGTCGCTCGCGCCACTCCTCGTCGGTCAACTCGGCGGGGTCGACGTCGTCGGTCGGGTCGCTCGTCTCGCTCATACCACCGGTACGCGCCCCACGGGCAAGGGGGTTGCGGCGGCCGGCGTCGCAAGCGGTATGCGGGTCGCGTGCGACGCCCGAACCATGACTCGGGAAGTGACGCACGAGGCGGACGGCCCGGCGATACTCGACGCGTCCGACACCGGCGACGACGGGAAGATATTCGTCTGTCGATGCGGTCTCTCGGACTCGAAGCCGCTCTGTGACGGCTCACACAAGGCGGCCGAAGACGAGGCGGACGGGGTCGTGTACAAATACGAGGGCGACGATCCCGAGGGGGAACGCCGCGAGATCGACGAGATCGCCTACGTCGACGAGTGAGAAGCGTCGGCTAGCGGGTCAAAGCACGCCCATCTCGTTCAGCCGCTCGGGGAGGTACGTGTCCGTGACGAAGTCGAGCCCGCGGCTCGCGAGCGACTGCTGTTCGGACTTCTTGCCGATGTCGAGTTGGAGTTCGATCTGCTCTTCCCAGTAGTCGGTCTGGAACCGCGGGTCCTCCAACTCCGACTCCAGCGCGTTGATGTCGGAGTCGGCGAGCGGGTCGCTCGGCAGGTCGTACTCGACGATGTCCTTGGGCTGGATACCGATGAACCGCGCCTCCGGCGTCGCGAGGTACTTCGAGAGGTGCGCGGACTTGATCGAGCCGTACGCGACGGAGCCGTAGATGCGGTACGACCACGGGTCGCCGTCGGTGAACACCACCACGGGGAGGTCGAGTTCGTCGCGGAAGCGCTTGGTCAGCCGCCGCGTGGCGCGCGCCGGCTGCCCGCCGAGGTGGACGACCAGGGCGTTGTGCGCCTCGTCGAAGCCGTTCTCGACGAGCCGGTCGCGCATCCCGCCGGTCTCCACGCAGAGCACGAAGTCGGCGTCGTTGTCGAGGAACTCGATCGTGTCCGGGTTGTTGGGGATCTGGTAGCCGCCCTGGCCAACGTCTAGCTGACAGTGGATCTCGCGGTCCCCGCGGTTCGTCTGCTCGCGGAGGCGGAGCGGGCCCATCACCTTCGCGCCCGACTCCTCCGGTCGCATGTGGAAGTCCTCGCGGGTGACGCCCGTGACGATCTCCAAGTCCTCCACGAGGTCGTTCGACTCGTCCTGCGATTTGAACTGCGCCTCGTCGTTGTCCCACGACTCCGAGAGGTAGTACAGCTCACGCAGGGTCGACGACCGCTCGTCGTCGAGCTGGTCCGCGAGGAACTCGATCGTGTACGCCGCCTTCAGCAGCTTGCGCGCGCCGCGAACCGAGTTGGCGCTGCGCGTCGAGGTGCGGTCGCCGTAGGTCCAGACGCCGCTCTCCTCGTCGTACTCGATGTTGCTCTTCGTCCGCGTGGGAAGCGTCATCTCCGGGATCTTCCCGTCGGCGAACTGGTCGTAGAAGTCCGCCGCCAGGTCGATCAGCTCGTCTCGTGCGTCGCTTTCTGTCGTCATTTATTCGTTCACCGTGAGTTTCTCGGTCTCGACGCCGCCGACGCTGACCTCGAACTCCGCGTCGCCGTCGATCGCGTACGTCAGTTCCCGCTCGTCGCCCGACGGCACCTCGGGCTTCCACTGGACGAACCACTCGCCGTCCATGTCCACCACCGTCCCGTCCGACAGGTCCGTCGGCTCCGTCGAGACGATGTCCGTGATGTCGAGCTCCTCGTTCACGTCGGAGTGGTTCTCGACGACGAGCCTCACCGTGTCGTCGTCCACCTCCCGCTCGACGCTGACGTTGTTCATGATCCGCGCGAGCGCCCCGTCGATGTCGGGCCGCGGCCGCCCCGTCACCTCCGAGACCTTGTCGGCCATCTCCGGGAGGATGCGGCCGAGCACGTCCTGTTTCTCCCGGCGCTGTTGCATCGAGCGCCGCTTGTTGAGGTACGACTTCAGCTCGCGGGCCGCCTCGCGGACCGCGAGTTCGATCTCGTCTTCGATCGCCGGGACGTTCGCGAGGGCGTCCTTCGACTCGCTCGTGAACGGAACGTTCGTCGAGGCGACGTGGATGCTGATGACGGCCGGGCCGTTCGGCATCCCCGAGCCGCCGGGCTGGTCGAGCCCGTAGTTGCGCCAGCCGATCGACTTTATCACGTCCGTCGTCGCGCAGGCGCCGCGCTGGTAGACGAGCGGGACGCGGTTCGCGAACCGGAGCAGCTCCACGGACCCCTCCGCCGGGATCGACCCGCCGTAGGCGATGCCGGCCTCGACGATGAACGGGTCGCCGCCGTGGACGTCGGCGTCGCGGGTGGCGGCCGCGTAGAAGTCGGCGTCGTACTCCTTCCGCAGGCCGGCCTCGACCAGCTCGGCCGTGATCGGCGCGAGGCAGTCGGTCGGGGGCGCGAGGATGTCGGTCGTCCGCATCGCGTCGAGCAGGTCGGCGGCGGCGTCGCGGTCGCCCGCGATCGCTTTCACCTTCGGCGGGTCGTCCGGGACGGTCCGCGCCCGCGACCAGAGCGCCTCGACGACGTTCTCGCGGGCGGTCTCGCCGAAGGTCGCGTCGCGCTGCTCGGCGACGAACGACGCCGCGTCCGCGACGAGGCGCTCGAGGTCGTCGCGGGCGATTCGGAACGCCTCGCCGTCGAGCCCCTCGAACCGGCGCGCGAGCGCCTCGGCCATCGCCTGGACCGCGGCGTCGTCCTTCCGCGTCGAGGTGGCGTCGTCGACGAGCGCGTAGGTGTCGGGGACGAGGGGCGACTCGTCGACGGCGTCGCCGTCACTCTCACCCGCGTCGGCCGCCGCCTCCTCCCGGCCGACGCCCGTGATCGCCTGCCACGCGGCGTCGACCGCGTTCTCGCGGACGGTCCCGCCGAAGGTCTTGCCCGTGTCGTTCGCCACCGTCTCGGCGACGTTGTCGACGATAGTCGCGACCTCGGACCGGGAGACGCGGTCGTTGCCCGCGACCGTCTCGGCGACGCCCTCGGCGAAGGCCCTCGTCGCCGTCTCGCCTTTGTTCGCGACGGCGTCGCTCACCGCGGCCGCGACGTCGCGGTCGTCGTGAGTTCGGGGCGGCGACCACGACAGCTCCCGGCCGTAGTACACGTCGCGGAAGTTGTCGATCACGCTGTCCGCGGTCTTCTTGCCGACCCGCGTGAACTCCTCCTGGAGGAACCCGGAGACCGAGTAGGACTCGGTCGCCTCAAGCATCTTGATCAGCGCGCCCAGCTCGACTCCGTGGGGGTGCGGGCGGATCTCCTTCGTCTCCGCCGGCAGCTCGTCGGTCGCGCGCTCGAACTTCATCGGCTCGTCGAGCCCCGGCTCGCGCAGCTCGATCCGGGCGTGCGGGTTGACGACCGCGGTGTGTTTCACGTAGTCGTGGAGCTGGCCGCGGGCGCGCATGTTCGCCTCCATCTCCAGCTCGATCCGCGTGCCGTGCGGTCGGTCCCACGTCGTCTCCTCGTCCGCCTTGATCTCCGGCTCGTTCGTGTCGGTGTCGATGATCAGCTCGAAGTACTGCGCCCGCGACTGCCCCTTCGGCCGCGAGGTGATCTTCGCGGGCTGGCCGGAGGTCAACTGCGAGTACAGCACGGCCGCTGAAATCCCGATCCCCTGTTGACCGCGAGACTGCTCGCGGGCGTGGAACCGACTCCCGTACAGGAGCTTCCCGAACACCTTCGGCAGCTGTTCTTTGGTGATGCCCGGGCCGTTGTCCTCGATCACGACCCGGTAGTAGTCGCCCACCTCCTCGATCTCGATGTAGATGTCGGGGAGGTAACCGGCCTCCTCGGTCGCGTCTAAGGCGTTGTCGACCGCCTCCTTGACGGCGGTGACGAGCCCGCGGGCGCCCGAGTCGAACCCGAGCATGTGTTTGTTCTTCTCGAAGAACTCGGCGATGGAGATCTCGCGCTGGCCCTCGGCCAGCTCCTCCGCGATCCCCTCCTCGTCGCCGATCGTCGACTGGAAGGACGTCATTCGGTACACTTCCCTTCCGCCGAGGCAGGTAAAAACGCACCGGCGGCGCGGCGGAAGTGGATCTCCGCGTCAGACGCCGTCTCGACCCCTCCTCGCGGACGTGTCACACGGGCGACGCTCGGCGAACCGCCATCGGGCCACGACGCTCGACGCGGCCCGACGACTGTCCTTCCCGCCGACAGGTTTCTTGCCGTGACGCCCCACCGTTCTCCCATGACCGACTGGACGGCCGACGAGATGCCGAGATTGGACGGGAAGACGGTGGTCGTCACGGGAGCGAACAGCGGGCTCGGGTTCGCGGGGACCCGCGAGTTCGCCGCGAAGGGGGCGACCGTCGTGATGGCGTGCCGCAGCGTCGAGCGCGCCGAGGACGCGGCCGACGAGATCCGCGTCGACGCGGGCGGCGAGGTCGACGGCGCGCTCGACGTCCGCGAGTGCGACCTCGCCTCGCTCGACTCGGTGGCCGCGTTCGCCGAGGGGCTCGACGACGACTACGACGCGGTCGACATTCTCTGTAACAACGCCGGCGTGATGGCGATCCCGCGCAGCGAGACCGAGGACGGCTTCGAGACGCAGTTCGGCGTCAACCACCTCGGCCACTTCGCGCTCACCGGGCGGCTGTTCCCTCTCCTCGATGCCTCCGACGGGATCGAGGGCGACGGGGCGGCGCGAAGCGCCGACGGCGGCCGGACGGAGTCCGGCGACGCGCGGATCGTCACGCAGTCCTCGGGCGCCCACGAGCAGGGAGAGATGGACTTCTCCGATCTCAACTGGGAGCGCTCGTACGGCAAGTGGAAGGCGTACGGCCGGAGCAAGCTGTCGAACCTGCTGTTCGCCTACGAGCTCCAGCGGCGCCTCGACGCGTCCGACGAGGTCACCGGCGTCCGCAGCGTCGCCTGCCACCCCGGCTACACCGACACGAACCTCCAGATGCGGACCGCGGCGGAGAGCGGGAACCCGCTGATGAAGGTCGGGATGAAGGCCGCGAACGCGGTGTTGGGGCAGTCGCCGGAGATCGGCGTGTTGCCGATGCTGTACGCGGCGACGACCGACGTCGACGGCGGCGCGTACGTCGAGCCGGGCGGCCTGATGAACATGCGCGGCCACCCGACGGTCGGCCGGTCGAACGACGCCTCCTACGACCGCGACGACGCCCGGAAGCTCTGGGAGTACTCGACCGAGGCCACGGGCGTCGAGTACCCGGTGTAAGCCGCCTGCGAGCGGCGCCGCCCGGTCAGTGGAGCGTCCCCTCGCGGACGTGCGCGTCCGACGCGAACAGCGCGTAGCCCACGTCGACCGCGCGGAAGCCGGTCTCGTCTGCGATTCCGCGGATCGGCTCGATCATGGTCACGTAGTCGGCGGCGTCGAACGACTCCTTCCGACCGTCGACCGCGCCCAGCCGCTCCAGCGACGCCCAGACGCGGGTGTCGACGACGGCGTGACGGTCGCCGTCGAGCGCGGCGAGCACGCAGGACGCCGTCGCGGCCTTGAATCCGGAGAGTCCGGTGAGAAGCTGGATCGCCGAGAAGTCGCCCTCGACCGCGCGAGCGTTGCGGGTCACCTCTCGGCAGCGTGCCCCGGGGTTCTTCTCGACGTGGTAGGCGCTCCGCGTCGACGACTCGTAGGCGATCTCGTACAGCTGCTCGCGCGTCAGGTGCCCCTGCGACCGGTACGTTTCGCCGTACGCTTCGAGCTCCGCGGGCAGGATGCCCTGCGTCTCCGCGTAGCGGTCGAGGTTCTCGGCGACGAACGCGCCGAGGTCGTCGGCGTCGAACGGATCGAGGTCGGCGGTGGTCACGGAGACACCTCCTCGCTCGCCGAGTAAAACGTCGGCGCCGTCGCTCAGCGGAATAATATACGCGGAACGCGTTTTGAGAGCTGTCCGATCTCGCCTAACGGATGCCGTCGGACGAGCTACAGCCGAGTGAGGTTCGTCGCGCGCGGACCCTTGTCCGCCTCCTCGATCTCGAACTCTACCTCCTGTCCTTCCTCGAGGTCCGGGCCGCCGACGTCTTCCATGTGGAAGAACACGTCCTCGTCAGCGTCGTCAGTCTCGATGAATCCGTAGCCGCCAGTGTCGTTGAAGAAGTCGACCTTGCCTGTCGCCATCGCACCCTAACAGTCACCCGACGCCGTGATAAGTGTTGTGTGCCCCCGCCTGCGAGCGTCACCGGCCCCGCCGTGTCGACTGTGCCCCGGCCGAGACGCCCGATCTGCTTTGGATTCCAAGATACCGGCGCGGGTATTCTTTGGTTTCGAAGTGGAAAGGACACTAAGGGAGGGGCCCGTAGGAGAACACAGCATGAGTACCAGAACCGCCCACCTCGACGTCACGGGGATGAGTTGCGCCAACTGCTCGGGCACGGTCGGTGACGCCGTCGAGTCGCTCGACGGTGTCGTCCGGGCGGACGCGAACTTCGCCACGGACGAGGCGACCGTGGAGTACGACCCGGAGACGGCCTCGCTCGCGGCGATCTACGACGCGATAGCGGACGCCGGCTACGGCGCCGTCTCGGAGACGGCGACCGTCGCGATCACGGACATGACCTGTGCGAACTGCGCCGACGCGAACCGCGACGCGCTCGAAGCCGTCCCGGGCGTCGTGGACGCGGACGTGAACTACGCGACCGACGAGGCGCAGGTGCGGTACAACCCCGCAGACACCTCGCTTTCGGCGCTGTACGACGCCGTCGAGGACGCGGGTTACTCGCCGGTCCGCGAGGACGGCGACGACGCCGACGGCTCGGGCGAGAGCGCGCGCGACGAGGCGCGGAACGCCGAGATCCGGAAACAGCTCCGGCTGACGCTGTTCGGCGCCGCGCTGGCCGCGCCGCTCCTGTTCTTCATGGTCGACAAGCTCCTGCTCGGCGGCGCGGTCATCCCCGAGTCGGTCTTCGGCGTGGAGATCGGATGGCTCCAGTTCGCGCTCGCGACGCCGGTCCAGGTGGCGCTCGGGCGCCCCTTCTACGTGAACTCCTACAAGGCGATCGTCAAGAACGGCCGCGCCAACATGGACGTCCTGATCGCGCTGGGTTCGACGACGGCGTACGTGTACTCCGTCGCGGTCCTGCTCGACGCGGTCGCCGGGAGCGTCTACTTCGACACGGCCGCGCTCATCCTCGTCTTCATCACGCTCGGCAACTACCTCGAGGCCCGCTCGAAGGGGCAGGCCGGCGAGGCGCTCCGGAAGCTCCTGGAGATGGAGGCCGACACGGCCACCGTCGTCGACGAGGACGGGGTCGAACGCGAGGTCCCGATCGACGAGGTGGAAGTCGGCGACTGCATGAAGGTCCGCCCGGGCGAGCAGATCCCGACCGACGGGACGGTCGTCGAGGGCCAGTCCGCCGTCGACGAGTCGATGGTGACGGGCGAGTCCGTCCCGGTCGAGAAGACGGAGGGCGACGAGGTCGTCGGGTCGACGATCAACGAGAACGGACTCCTCGTCGTCGAGGCGACGAAGGTCGGCGCGGACACCGCGCTCCAGCAGATCGTTCGGACGGTGAAGGAGGCGCAGTCCCGCCAGCCCGACATCCAGAACCTCGCGGACCGGATCTCGGCGTACTTCGTGCCGGCCGTCATCGTCAACGCCCTGCTGTGGGGCGCCGTCTGGTTCCTCTTCCCCGAGACGCTCGCCGCGTTCGTCGACCGGCTCCCGCTGTGGGGCCAGGTCGCGGGCGGCCCCGTCGTCGCCGGCGGAACCGTCTCGACATTCGAGTTCGCGCTCGTCGTGTTCGCTTCCTCGGTCCTCATCGCCTGCCCCTGCGCGCTCGGGCTCGCGACGCCGGCCGCGACGATGGTGGGGACGACCATCGGCGCTCAACACGGCGTCCTGTTCAAGGGCGGTGACATCCTCGAACGCGCGAAAGACGTCGACACCGTGGTGTTCGACAAGACGGGCACGCTCACGCGGGGCGAGATGGAGCTCACGGACGTGGTCGCGTTCGACGGCGAGACGACCACCGACGGCGGTGAGACGGTCCCGGACGGCGGCGCGCTCGCAGAGGACGACGCGACGGCGACGGACGACGCTCCGACGGCGGACGACGCTCCGACGGCGGACGACGCTCCGACGGCGGACGAGACCGACGGCTCGGCGACGCGCGAGGACGAAGTCCTCCGGCTCGCCGCGAGCGCCGAACGAGGCAGCGAACACCCCTTGGCCCGGGCGATCGTCGACGGCGCGGAAGAGCGCGGCCTCGACCTCTCCGATCCCGAGTCGTTCGAGAACGTCCCCGGCCACGGCGTCAGAGCGACCGTGGAGGGCGACGAGGTCCTCGTCGGGAACCGGAAGCTGCTTCGAGACGCCGGCGTCGACCCCTCTCCCGCCGCGGAGACGATGGAGCGGCTCGAACGCGAGGGGAAGACCGCGATGCTCGTCGCGCGAGTCCGCGCCGGCGCCGACGGCGGGGAGCTCCTCGGCGTCGTCGCCGACGCCGACACGGTGAAACCGAGCGCGAAGGAGGCGGTGAGCCAGCTCCGCGAGCGCGGCGTCGACGTGATGATGATCACGGGGGACAACGAGCGGACGGCCCGCGCGGTCGCCGAACAGGTCGGGATCGACCCAGAAAACGTCCGCGCCGGCGTCCTCCCGGAGGACAAGTCCGACGCGGTCGAGTCGATCCAGTCGGACGGCAGCCGGGCGATGATGGTCGGCGACGGCGTCAACGACGCGCCGGCGCTCGCCGTCGCGTACGTCGGCACCGCCATCGGCTCCGGGACCGACGTGGCCATCGAGGCCGCCGACGTGACGCTGATGCGGGACGACCCGCTCGACGTGGTGAAGGCGATCCGCGTCTCGGACGCGACGCTCCAGAAGATCAAACAGAACCTCGTCTGGGCGCTCGGCTACAACACGGCGATGATACCGCTGGCGTCCCTCGGGCTGCTCCAGCCCGTCCTCGCGGCCGGCGCGATGGCGTTCTCGTCGGTGTCGGTGCTGACGAACAGCCTCCTCTTCCGCCGGTACGACCCCGACGACGACTACGCGCTCTTCGGGTTCCTGCGGCGCTGATCGACGCCGACGGTTCGCCGACGCCTCCTCGTCGGCCCCCTCCCGAAACCACAAGACGGGGCGGGGCGTATTCGGTCGTATGTCGACCCTCCTCGTCGTCGGCGGCAGCGGATTCGTCGGGCGCAACGTCTGCCGGTTCGGGGTCCGCGACGACCACGAGGTCCGCAGCGTCTCGCGTCGCGGCCGGCCCGACACCGACGACGACTGGGCCGACGCCGTCTCGTGGACGAGCGCCGACCTCTTCCGACCGAACGCGTGGCGCGACCGGCTCGACGGCGTCGACGCCGTCGTCCACTCGGTCGGGACGCTCACCGAGTCCCCGACCGACGGCGTCACCTTCGAGCGCGTCAACGGCGACGCGGCGATCCTCACGGCGCTGGAGGCCGAACGCGCCGGCGCCGACACCTTCGTCTTCCTCTCGGCGGCCGCGAAACCGCCCGGCGTCCGGAACGCGTACCTGACGGCTAAACGGCGCGCCGAGACGTCCATCGCCGACCTCGACCTCAACGCCGTCACCCTCCGACCGGGACCGGTGTACGGCGAGGGGCAGCCCCACCTTCCCGGCGTCGCCGACCGCGTGCTCCGGTTCGCCGCGAGCGCGCCGCCGATCGCGTCTCGGCTCGGCGAGTCGCGGCCGCTCTCCGTCGACACCGTTGCCCGGGCGACCTACCGGGCGGCGATGGACCCGGGAGAGCGGCTGCTCGACGTGTCCGACATCCGCGATCTCGCCCGATAAGAGCGGCGAGCGGGACGTTTGAAATAGACTGGACAGTGCGGAGCGCCGGCGCCGGCGTCAGCGTCGGCTCCGCTCTCTGGCCATCTCCAGCGAGATGAAGAAGCCGAAGTACGCGGGAATGCCGGCGAGCATGAACATGTACAGCACCCACCGCGGCGCCGTCGGGAAACCGAAGTCGTACAGCAGCGACGCGAGCCCCACCCACGCGAACGCGAAGAGCAGGTCCTGTACCATCCCGGTGCCGTTCTCGCTGAGCACGTCGCGGGCGCGGTCGGCGACGCTCGGATCGGTCGGTTCGTCGGCGGGCGTCTCAGCGGAATCAGAGTCGGACATGGCGTGAGTGTGTGAGGGAGGTACGTCGGTGTTGCGGAAGTGTGAAACGTCGATCTCGAAGGGAGAGCGGGATCCGACCGGGGTGCTCAGTCCTCGTCGAGGTAGTCGACGACGAGGACGGGGACGTGCGTCGAGCGCAGGGTGCGCTCAGTGACGCTCCCGAGCAGCGCGCGCCGGACTCCGGCGCGGCCGTGGCTCCCCATCACGATCAGGCCGATGTCGTGGTCCTCTGCGTACTCGGCGATCAGCTTGTGCGGCCGACCGCCCGAGACGTGTTCGACGACCTCGACGCCGCGCTCCGCGGCGCGCGCCGCGACGGCGCCGGTGGCCTCGTCGGCCTTCGCTTTCACCTCCTCCATTTCGTCGAACCGGCCCTGCTTGAGCCGGTCGACCTGCTCCGTACCGAGGCCCAGGTTGATCGAGTCGATGTCGACCACGTACAGCGCGTGGACCTCGGCGTCGTACTTCTCGGCGAGGTCGAGCGCGTGGTCGACGGCCGCTTCCGCGACGTCGCTGCCGTCCGTGGGGACGAGGATGCGTTCGTACATGATCACTCCTCCGTGGACGCGTTGTCGTCGTCTGTGCGACCGCCGACGCCCGCGTCGTCCGTTATGCGGCCGCCATCGACACCCGCGTCGTTCGGTGCGCGGCCGCCATCAGTCACCACGTCCTCGCCGCCGTCCGCGGCGACGACGTCCTCGGCGCTCTCCTGTTGTGCCATCGGTTCGGGGCTGTGACACTGCCGCACGACCCGCTTCGTCTCCAGCGACGGTTCGTCGGTCGCCATCGAGACGACGATGGTGACGGCGAACACGACCGGAAGCGTGATCAGCGCCGAGCCGATGGCGGGCATCCACGTCGCGAGCCCGGTCGACAGCGGCGCCTCCAGCGAGCCGATGTACGTCGGGACGATCTGGTTGATCATCGGGATCGACCAGAGCGTGAGCCCGGTCGACATGCCGGCGAGCGCGCCCTGCCGGTTGGCGTTCTCCCACCACATGCCGAGGAAGAACATCGGGAACAGGACGGAGCCGGCCAGCGAGAACGCGTACCCGACGAGCGCGGCGATCGAGGACGCGGGGTTCAGCGCGGCCAACGTGGTCAACACACCGAGCGCGACGATCGAGAGGCGCCCGACGAGGATCTGCTGGCGCTGCGTCGCGTCCTCGTTGATGATGTTCGTGTAGATGTCGTGGCTGATCGCCGACGACCCGGCGATGAAGAGGCCGGCGACCGTCGCGATGGCCGCCGCGATACCGCCGGCGGCGACGAGGCCGACGAACCACTGCGGCAGTTCCGCCAGCTGCGCCGCGAGCACGACGATGACCTCGCTGGCCGCGCTGGCCATGCCGGGATCGCCGTACGTCGCGCCGACGTTCTGCGAGTACAGGTCCGTTCCGAACGCCGCGAACGCCGGGGCGCTCCAGTACAGGATACAGATGAAGAACAGCCCCCAGACCGTCGACCAGCGGGCCGTCCGTTCGCTTTCCACCGTGTAGAACCGGACGAGCACGTGCGGCAGCCCACAGGTGCCGACGATCAGCGAGAACGTCGTCGCGACCCAGAGGTAGTAGCTCGACGAGGCGAACGGTTCGCTGAACTCGGTGCCGAGCTGACTGATCAACGCGCCGTACTCGAGCTGCGGCAACACCGTGGAGTAGCCCTGCGTCCAGCCGACCGCGTACAGACCGGCGACGAACGCGATGATGAGGATCGTGTACTGAACCGCCTGATTCTTCGTCGCCCCCATCATGCCCGACAGCGTCAGGTAACCGACGGTGATCGTCATCATGAAGACGACCATCACCTGGTAGCCGTCGAGGCCGGGGATGAGCCCGCCGTAATCACCGAAGATGTACAGGGAGACGAGCGCCATCCCCTTCGCCTGACCGATCGCGTAGACGAAGCCGATGAGGAACGTCGTCACCGCCGCGATGGCGCGCGCGGTGTCGGAGTTGAATCGGTCGCCGACGAAGTCCGCCGCCGTGTACTTCCCGAACCGGCGCAGCTGCGCGGCCAGGAAGATGAGCAGGATGAAATAGCCCGTCGTCCAGCCGACGACGAACACGAGCCCGTAGAACCCGGCGAGCGCGATGGAGGCCGCCATACCGAGGTACGATGCGGCAGACATCCAGTTCGCCCCGATCGCCATCCCGTTCTCGAGGTTGCCGATAGACCGCCCGGCGACCCACATGTTGTCGGTGTCGGCGACGCGGAAGACGAAGCCGATAGTGAGGAACAGCCCCAACATCGCGAGCACGAGGATAGCCGGTACCAGCTTGAACGAGATGTCGAGGGCCTCCGGGAGGAGGTCGCTCTGGAGGGGGATCGAACTCGCCGTCATTCCTCGGTCCCTCCGTCGGCCGCCGCGGCCGCGGCACCGCTGCTGCTCTCGACGACGCTGGCGTGATCGATGCCGTACTTCTCGTCGAGCGCGTCCCGCTTACGCGAGTACCAGAACGCTAAGATGAGCGCGCTGGTCGGCGCGCCGAACGCGACGAGGAAGTAGTGGAGCGGGAAGCCCAAGATCGGCATCTGACTCGTCATCGGACCGGGCGCGAGCCGCGTCAGCGTCACCGGGCCCCAGACGGCGAGAACCCATATCGCGAACCCGGTCCAGACGATCCGGAGGTGATCGCGCATGTACGGCGTGCTCGGATTCAGAATGTTCACCTCCGCGCCGAGGTAGTCGGTGTCGTTGTGCGTCTGCGCCGCGCCCGTGGCGACGCCGCCGTCGGTGGCCGCATCGTCAGCTGTGCGGCCACCATCGGTCGCCGCATCGTCAGCTGTGCGGCCACCGTCGGTCGCCGCATCGTCAGCTGTGCGGCCACCGTCGGTCGCGACGTCGTCCGAACTTCGTGAGTTATCGTGTGACATGTGCTGTGGTATGTAGTGTCGTGGTGTGTTTGTGTGGTTTTATCGTGATGTTTATTCGCGGTGTCGCCGCGTCGTCGCTCGGCTGTCGTTCGGAAAACGGAGCCGTCGCTCGGCTACTCGCCGTCGGCCTTCTGCTGGATCTGCTCGACGATCTCCGGATTTCGGAGCGTGCTCGTGTTCCCGAGTTCCTTCCCGTCGGCGATGTTCTCCAACAGGCGGCGCATGATCTTGCCCGAGCGGGTCTTCGGCAGGTCGGGCGTG
The DNA here is from genome assembly GCF_055389685.1 of Halorubrum ejinorense. Lineage (NCBI taxonomy): Archaea > Methanobacteriati > Methanobacteriota > Halobacteria > Halobacteriales > Haloferacaceae > Halorubrum > Halorubrum ejinorense. The sequence continues at coordinate 2,199,265 of NZ_AP043777.1, read as the reverse complement.
AACACGACCTGCTCCGGCCGGGCGATCGGGCCGATTGCGTCCTCGACGCCCGCGATGATCGCGTCGCGGAGTTCGTCGTCGCCCTCGTAGCCGTCCTCGGTCGTCACGTAGGCGTACACCGCCTCGCCTTTGATGTCGTGGTCTCCGCCCACAACCGCCGCCTCGGCGACGCCCTCGACGCCGACGATGGCGGACTCGATCTCCATCGTCCCCAGCCGGTGGCCGGAGACGTTGAGCACGTCGTCCACCCGGCCGAGGACGGTGATGTAGCCGTCGTCGTCGATCTTCGCCCCGTCTTCCGGGAAGTACACCCAGTCGTCGGGGTCGTCGCTGTCCGTGTCGGAGTACTCCGCCCAGTACTCCTCGATGTACCGCTCGTCGTTGTTGTACAGCGTCCGGAGCATGCCGGGCCACGGCTTCTGTACGGTGAGGTAGCCGGCCTTCCCGGGTTCGACCTCCTCGCCGAGCGTGTCGAGGATCTGGACGTCGAGGCCCGGCAGCGGCGGCCCCGCGGCGCCGGGTTTCATGTCCTTGACCCCGGGTAGCGTCGTTATCATCATTCCGCCCGTCTCGGTCTGCCACCACGTGTCGACGACGGGGCACTCCTCGTCGCCGACGTGGGTGTAGTACCACTTCCAGGCGCGCGGGTTGATCGGCTCGCCGACCGTGCCGAGCAGCCGCAGCGAGGAGAGGTCGTGGCGGTCGGGATACTCCTTCCCCCACTTCATGAACGCCCGGATCGCCGTGGGCGCGGTGTACAGCTGGGTCGCCTCGTGCTCCTCGACTATCTCCCAGAGCCGGTCCTGTTCGGGGTGGTCGGGCGTGCCCTCGTACATCATCGTCGTCGTGCCGAGCGCGAGCGGCCCGTAGACGATGTAGGAGTGACCCGTGATCCAGCCGATGTCGGCCGAACAGAAGTACGTGTCATCCGGCTTGATGTCGAGGACCGACTGCGAGGTCCACGACACCCACGAGAGGTAGCCGCCGGTCGTGTGTTTCACGCCCTTCGGCTCCCCCGTCGTCCCCGAGGTGTACATCAGGAAGAGCATGTCCTCGGCGTCGCGGGTGACCGGCTCCACCTCGGCGCCCTCGTGTTCCGCGACGAGGTCGCCGTAGTCGAGCTGGTCGTCGCCGAGGTCGTGGCCGAAGTCGTCGCCGTTCGGCCCGAGCCGGTCGACGACGACGGTCGTGGTGTCGTGGTCGACGCCCGCGAGCCCCTCGTTCGCCTTGTCGAGGTGGTCGAGCGGGTCGCCGCGCCGGTAGTAGCCGTCGCAGGTGACGAGGTACTCCGACTCCGCGGAGTTCATCCGCGTCGCGAGCGCGTCGGCCGAGAACCCGGCGAACACGACGCTGTGGGGCGCGCCGATGCGCGCACAGGCCAGCATCGCGATCGGCAGCTCCGGGATCATCGGCATGTACATCGTGACGACGTCGTCCTCCTCGACGCCCTGCTCCCGGAGGGCGGCGGCGAACTCGTTTACCTCGCGGTGGAGTTCCGCGTAGGTGTACGAGCGGTCGTCCTCGTCGACGGGCTCGCCGACCCACTCGATGGCGACCTCGTCGCCGCGCTCGTCGAGGTGTCGGTCGAGGCAGTTGGCCGACGCGTTCAGCTCACCGCCGGTGAACCACTCGTAGAACGGCGGGTCGCTGTCGTCGAGCACCTGGTCGTAGTCGGTTTCCCACTCCAGCAGGTCGGCGGCCGACTCCCAGCACTCAGGCCAGTTTTCCTCGAACTCCTCGTACACGTCCGGATCGGAGACGTTCGCCTGTTCGACGAACGACTCCGGTGGCTCGAACACCTCTTGCTCCGCTAATCTCGCTTCCAGTTGGCCGTCTCCCTCTGTCATGGTACGGTCGTACCCAACCGATATCACCATATAAACGCTGACGCTAAATAGGAAAAACCGTGATAGATACCCCCGTCTCGCGGGGGAACGAGTCGGGACCGCCGGCCCGGCCTCGCCCGCTCAGTCCTCTATCCGGGCCGTCGGCTCGTCGCCGGCTCGGATCGGTCGCTCGCTGCCGTCCTCGAAGAGCCCGTCGAGCAGCGCGCGCTGGGCCTTCCGGAGGTGGTTGTGGAACGTCGGCGAGGAGACGCCCATCGCGTCGGCGACCTCTTCGGCCGTGCTCCCGCGCGGCCAGTCGAAGTAGCCGCCGTGGTACGCCGCGGACAGCGCCGCCCACTGGCGGTCGGTGAACCGGTCCGCGACCCCGTCCCGAAGCGACGACTCCGTGCGCGGCGAGCGCGCGACGGACTCCTTGCTGGCGAGCCGAACGTCCGCGAACCGGTCGCGGAGCCCATCCGCGACGGGCCTGACGTTCGTCCCCTCCGGGAAGTCCGCGACGACGCGGACTCGCCCGTCGGCGCCCGACGCGTCGCGGACCGTCGCCCCGTGGTCGATGAGCCCCCGCACCAGCGACCCGTCCGCGAGCCGAACCGACGCCGAACAGCCCTCCTCGCGTGTCTCTATCACCCGGAAGTCGGAGACGCCCGGGGCGTCCTCGACGACGACCGCGACGTCCTGCGGCCGAGCGCCGTCGACGGAGAGGTACGCCCGGGAGGCGTCCTCGTCGACGTCGACGGTCGACGCCACCTCGATCCGGCAGTCCAGCCGGTCGCTCGCGCGGGCGAGGAACGCGCCCTCGTCGGTCGCGTGGAACTCGACTTCCGTGACCGCGTCCGAGTGGAGCAGCTCTCGCCACCGGTCCGCGGTGACGGCTCGCCCGAGACAGCGCCCGAGGGCGACGAGCGCCCGTCGCTCGCTCTCGTCGACCCGACCCTCGTCGGCCGCGACGACGCAGAGCGCGCCGTGAGTCACGCCCTCGTGTGCCGCCGGCACCGCGACCGCGGGTCGCCCGTCGGTCTCCTGCCGGCCGTCGGTCGCCGCGGGCGCGCCCTCGGTTATCGCGTCCAGCCACGGCCCGCCGGCGGTCACGCCGCGGTTCGAGAGGCGCTCCGCGTCGACGCCCGCCGCCGCGGCCACGTCGGCTCCGTCCCCGCCGACCGCCCGACGGACGACCCACGCCTCGTCCCAGCGATCGGCCTCCGCGAGCCCCGCCGCGACGGCGGCGGCGGGGTCCGACGAGCCGGAGTCCGCGAGCGCCTCGAACCCCGGTAAGGCGACGGGCTCCACCCGCTCCGCGCGGTCGTCGCCGCGACCCCCGTCACCGGCGACGGCGGCAGCGAGCGCTTCGCCGTCGAGCGCGTCGAGGTGTGAGTCGAGCGTCGCGAGCGACTCCCACCCGCCGGCGTCCCGGACGGCTCGCGGGTCGACGTCGCGCTCGACGAGCAGCCGCCGGGCGAACGTCTGTCGCAGCACGCTCGGGGTGACCCGGTCGTCCGGGACGGCGTCGCTGAGGTCGGCCGCCCGCGCCGCGGTCTCGCGCACGATCATCTGGACGCGGCGGGGCGAGAGGTCGACGTACGGCTCGTCGTCGCCGATCCCCTCGCTCGTCGCGTATCGTCCGAGGTCCGCAGCCAGCGACGCCGGGACGACCGTCTCGCGGTCGACCGTCTCGTCGGGCGCGCCCGGCTCCCCGTCGGCGTCCGTCGCGGGGACCGCGAGGAGGTGCGCGCCCGCGACGGACTCGGCCTCGCGGAGGTGCCGGGGCTCGACGCGGGTGATCTCGTCGGTCCTGAGTCCGGCCTCGCCGGCCAGCCTGACCACCAATGCCGACCGATACGTCTCCGCGGCGGTGACCAGCGCGTCGTAGGCGTCCGGGCCGAGGTGGTCGACCATCCGTTTCGCATCCCAACGTGGAACCGAAAGTAAAGTGTTCCGGGAGACGGTGCGTCGCCGTCGAGACTCGTCGGAACAGGAAACGGGTCGTGTTCGCGGTCGCGATAGCCCCTCGATCAGTTTCGGCTCTCGTCTGAGTTCCGAAACAGGCGCTAGCAGTCGGCCTGAAATGCCGACGCCGCACGCGACGTGGCCCCACAGGCGCTCGTGGGCTTAGTACGTGACCGGCTTTACTCCTCGTCACGAACGGTGGACTCGATCTCGCCCACCACTTCCGGGTTCCGGAGCGCGCTCACGTCGCCGAACTCCTCGCCGCGGGCGATGTCTTCCAAGAGGCGTCGCATGATCTTCCCCGAGCGCGTCTTGGGGAGGTCGGGCGTGAACACGACTCGGTCGGCCCGGGCCGCGTCACCGACCGCACCGACCGCGCTCGCGAGCCGGTCCGCGATGGCGTCGCGGAGCGCTTCGTCGGGCTCGACGCCGCTCTTCGTCGTCACGTACGCCACGACCCGGCCGTCGTCGTCGCCGACGACCGCGGCCTCGGTCACGCCGGCGGCGTCGACGATGGCAGACTCCAATTCGCCGGTGTTGAACCGCTGGGCGCGGACGTTGATCACGTCGTCGACGCGCCCGAGGATCGTGACGTAGCCGTCCTCGTCGACGGTCGCGCCGTCGCCGGTCCGGTAGCGCCACTCGTCTTCGCCCTCGAGCCAGTACTCCCGTCGGTAGCGCTCGTCGCCCTCGCGGAGCCCCCGCAGCATGCCGGGCCACGGGGACGCGAGCGTGAGGTAGCCGGACTCGCCGGGCTCGACCGGCTCGCCGTCCTCGTCGACGACGCGGGCGTCGATCCCCGGGAGCGGCGGGCCGACCTTCCCGGGTTTCATCGGCGTGATCCCGGGCAGCGTCGCGAGCGCGATGGCCCCGGTTTCGGTCTGCCACCACGTGTCCACGACCGGGGCGTCGCCGCCGCCGACGTGGTCGCGGTACCAGCGCCACGCCTTCGGCGTGATCGACTCGCCGACCGTCCCGAGCAGGCGGATCGAAGAGAGGTCGTGGGCCTCGGGGTACTCCTTCCCCCACTTCATGAACGACCGGATCGCCGTCGGCGAGGTGTAGAAGACGCTGACGGCGTTGCGCTCGATCAGGTCCCAGACGCGGTCGCGGTCCGGGTAATCGGGCGACCCCTCGTATAGCACCGTCGTCGTCCCTGTCGCGAGTGGGCCGTACACGCCGTAGGAGTGCCCGGTGATCCAGCCGATGTCGGCCGCGCACCAGTAGGTGTCCTCGGGCCGCACGTCCAAGACGTTCTGCGTCGTCCACGCGACGTGCGCGAGGTAGCCGCCGGTCGCGTGCTCGACCCCCTTCGGTCGCCCGGTCGTCCCGGAGGTGTACATCACGAAGAGGAGGTCGGTCGCGTCGCGGGCGACCGGTTCGACCGTGTCGCCGTCGTGCGCGTCGACGAGCGCGCCGTACTCGTGTTCGTCGTCTCCCAGCGAGACGGCGAGTTCGTCGCCGAGGCGGTCGACGACGACCGCGGCCGACAGCTTCTGGTCGGCGCGGATCCGAGCGTTATCGGCCTTCGACTTCTGGTTGAACGCGTCCTCCCGACGGTAGTAGCCGTCGCAGGTGATCAGGTACTCGGAGTCGGCCGCGTCGATGCGGGTCGCGAGCGCCTCGGCGGACAGCCCCGCGAACACGACGTTGTGCGGCGCGCCGATGCGCGCGCACGCCAGCATCGCGATCGGTAGCTCCGGGATCATCGGGAGGTAGAGCGTGACGACGTCGTCCTCCTCGACGCCGAGGTCGCGGAGCCCGGCCGCGACCGCGTTCACCTCGCGGTGGAGGTCGAGGTAGGTGTACGACCGGCGCTCGCCGCGCTTGCCGAACCACCGGATCGCGAGCTGGTTCCGGCGGTCGTCGAGGTGTCTGTCGACGCAGTTCGCCGCGGCGTTGAGCCGCCCGTCGGGGAACCACTCGTAAAACGGCGGGTCGCCGTCGTCGAGGACTGTCTCGTACTCGCGGTCCCACGTCAGGAGGTCGGCGGCCGCGCGCCACGCCTCGGGCCCATCGCGCGCGAACCGCTCGTACACTCCCGGATCGCTCGCGGCGGCCCGCTGACGGAACTCGGCCGGCGGCGGGACGGCGTCCCCGTCGCCGTCGACGAGCCGACCGCCGTCCGCGAAGTCGTCCATACCGTGTCATGGCCTGCGGAGAACCGTATACTTTGTCCGATTCCCCGTCGGTCGGAAGCGGTCGAAAAACGGGGCCGATCCGCGCCTTCGAGTCGATACCGCCGTGGTCAGGCCGACTCCTCGGTCGGGGGCGCCGCGATGTCGGCCGCTCGGGCGCGGGCGCGGGAGACGATAGACGGCTTCGCCTCGAAGTCGAGCGTCACCTGCTCGCCCGCGTACGTCTCCTCCGCCACGTGGCCGTGGTCGTGAACCCACGAGACGAGGCTCATCGCGTCGTCGGAGACGGGGAGGACGAGTCGCTCGCGCTCCCACTCGGGGAGTTCGCCCTCGACGCGGTCGCGGAGCTCCGCCACGCCCGCTCCCGTCTTCGCCGACACGGCGACCGGATCGGGGGCCACCCCGGAGAGCGCGGCGCGCTTGTCGGCCAACTCGCCGGGCGCCAGCCGATCGATCTTGTTGAACACGGTGACGATCGGCGCCTCGTTGCGCTCGTAGAGCGTGTCGTGGCTGGTGACGAGCTTCTCGCGCATCTCCTCGACCGACTCGCTCGCGTCGACGACGAGCAACACGAGGTCCGCGCGGTACACCGAATCGAGCGTGGACTCGAACGACTCGACGAGCCAGTGGGGCAGGTCGGCGATGAATCCCACCGTGTCCGTCAGGAGGACGTCGCGCTTCTCCATCTCGGCGCGGCGGGTCGTGGTGCCGAGCGTCGTGAACAGCATGTCCTGTGACTCGGCGGTGGTGTCGAGGTCGCGGTGGCGCTCGTCGTTCTCGTCGACGGCCAGCTCGTCCGCGAGCTGGCGCATCAGCGTCGACTTCCCCGCGTTGGTGTAGCCCGCGAGCGCGACGAGGTCGAACCCGGAGTCGCGGCGCTGCTCGCGGCGCGCCTCCTCCTTTTCCGCTATCGAGTCGAGCTCGTCGCGGATCTCGGATATCTGGCGTTTGATGTCGCGCTCGACGCTCTCGTCGTACTCGCCGAGCCCCATGAACCCCGGCCGCTCGTCGCGTTTCGCGAGGCTCGCCTTCGCCTCGGCCCGCGGGAGTTCGTACCGTAGCTCCGCGAGTTCGACCTGGAGCTGCGCCTTGCGGGTGTTCGCGCGCTGGCCGAATATCTCGAGGATGAGCGTGAACCGGTCGACGACCTCGACGCCCTCGGGGAGCTCCCCGCCGATGTTGAACGTCTGGTACGGGCCCACGTCGTTGTCGATGATCACCGTTCCGGCGCCGGTCCGGCGGACCAGATCGCGGAGTTCGGCGACCTTCCCCTCGCCGAACATGAACGCGGCGTCCTCCGTCCGGGTCTGCGTGAGTTCGCCGGCGACCTCGTAGCCCGCCGCGGCCGCGAGCTGGCGGATCTCGGTGAGGTCGGCCGCGCCGCTGTCGACGCGCTTGGCGACGACCGCCCGGCGCGCCGCGGTGTCGGCCTCGCTCGGGTCGGCGTCCCCGCTCATAGGAGGAGGTCGCGAGCGGCGTACGCCGCGTGGTGTGCTGCCTGCACTGTTTCGCGCTCGCCTATGCTCTCGACGTATTTAAACTCGGGCTGGAAGCTGAGCCCGACGCGCTCGGCCGGCTCCTCGTAGTACTCGCCCGCCTCCGCGACGACCGGTCCGTCGGGCGGCTCCGGGAGGTGACCGACCGCCTCCGCGGTGAGCGCCACGGTCGCCTCCAGCGTCGGTCCCTCACGGACGGCGGCGAAACCCATCCCCTCGACCGACCGGATGCGCGCCGAGTCGACCCGCGCGTGGACCGCGGCCGCGACCATCAGGTACTCGCCGTCCTCCTCGTGGCGGCCGCTGATGTCGACGCCGACGACTTCAGGGGCGGGCGCCGTTCACCTCGGTTCGCTCGGACCGGACCGCGACGATCGTCCTCGCCTCGTCCATGTGTCACCGTAGGTCGGCCGGCGAATTGAACGTTTCCGTGGGGCGGACGGGACGAGTCGACCCGCTCACGCCCGCAGTTCGTCGACGACGCCCGCGATCCGATCGATCGCGTCGTCGACCTCGTCGGCGTCGACGTCGAGGTGCGTGGTGAACCGCGTCGCGTACTCGTCGAACTCGACGCAGCCGACGCCCGCGTCCTTACAGGCCGCGTAGAGCGACTCGGCCGGGATGCCGGCGTCCTCGGTGTGCGCCACGACGATGTTGGTGTCGGGCGCCGGGGCGTCGACGCCGTCGAGCGCGTCCAGCCCGGTCGCGAGCCGCTCCGCGTTGGCGTGGTCGTCGGCGAGGCGGTCGACGTTGTCCAACGCGCGGAGCGCGGGCGCGGCGATCATCCCGGCCTGCCGCATGCCGCCGCCGAACAGCTTGCGGACCCGGCGGGCGTCCTCGACGAACGCCTCGTCGCCGGCGAGGATCGAGCCGACGGGAGCGCCGAGCCCCTTCGAGAGACAGAACGTGACGCTGTCGACCGGGTCGACGAGTTCGCTCGCGTCGACGCCCAGCGCGACCGCGGCGTTGAACACGCGCGCGCCGTCGAGGTGGACCGGCACGTCGCGCTCGCGGGCGACCGAAGCGGCTGCCGCGATCCGGTCGACCGGGACCGCGACGCCGCCTCGGTAGTTGTGGGTGTTCTCCACGGCGAGGAGGCCGGTTCCGGGACGATGGAGGTCCTCGTCGACGAGGCCTTCACGGACCGCGTCCGGGGTCGGGACGCAGCGCTCGCCGGCGTCGATCGTCCGCGTCTGGACGCCGGAGAGCTTGGCCGCGCCGGCCAGCTCCCAGCGGTAGATGTGCGACTCGCGCTCCAAGAGGAGCTCTTGGCCGGGATCGGTGTGGACGTGGACCGCGATCTGGTTCGCCATCGTCCCCGAGGGGACGTACAGGGCGGCCCCGGTGCCGACCGCCTCGGCGGCCCGACGCTCCAGTTCGTTGACGCTCGGGTCGTCGCGGTACACGTCGTCGCCGACCTCGGCGGTCGCGGCCGCGTCGCGCATCGCGTCCGAGGGCGTCGTCACGGTGTCCGAGCGCAGGTCGATGTCGAGTTCGTCGGCTTCGGGCATCGGTTGGCTATCGTTCCGCGGCGGCGCGGATATATCCCGCGCTCGGCGCGGCCGCTACCGGCCGTAAACGCCGGTTCCGAGTTCGGTTCCTTCTTAACGACGGGGATCGATTCGAAACACATGGCTACGGAAGCCGCGACCGACGACACGGCCGACGCACCGGACGCCTACGACGCGCTCCTCGACCGCGCCCGACGGTGGAACGCGGTCGGCAGCGCTTCCGGCGTCCTCGGCTGGGACCAGCAGGTGATGATGCCCGAAGGCGGTACCCCCGCCCGTTCGAAGCAGCTCTCCGCGCTGTCCTCCGTCCACCACGACATGGTGACCGACGACGAGACGGGCGAGCTGCTCGAGGAGCTCGCCGACGCCGACCTCACCGACGAGCAGGCGGCCGTCGTCCGCGAGATCCGCCGCGAGTACGAGCGATCCGACGCCGTCCCCGTCGAACTCGTCGAGGAGATATCGGAGACGGGCTCCGAGGCGCTCCAGGCGTGGGAGGAGGCCAAAGCGGAGGACGACTTCGACGAGTTCGCGCCCTACCTGGAGAAACACGTCGAGCTGAAACGCGAGTACGCCGAGCACATCGACCCAGACCGGGACCCCTACGAGGTCCTGTTCGAGGAGTTCGAGCCGTGCCTCTCGATGGAGCGCGCCGAGTCGATCCTCACGGAGCTCCGCGAGGCCCTCGTGCCGATGATCGACGACATCCGCGAGTCGGACGTCGAACTCGCGGTCGACACCTTCGAGGGGACCTTCCCCGAGGACGACCAGGAAGCGCTCTCCCGCGAGGCGCTCGAACTGGTCGGCTACGACTTCGACCGCGGCCGCCTCGACGTCTCCTCGCACCCGTTCACCTCGGGCAACCAGTTCGACTGCCGCGTGACGACCCGGTTCGACGAGACCGACCCGCTCGGCGCGGTCGGCTCGACGATCCACGAGTACGGACACGCGCAGTACAACCTCGGGCTCCCGCAGGAGCACTTCGGCACGCCGCTCGGCACGTCGCGTGACCTCTCGGTCCACGAGTCGCAGTCGCGCCTCTGGGAGAACCACGTCGGCCGGAGCAAGGCGTTCTGGCAGGAGTTCCTCCCCGTCTTCCAGGAGCACTTCCCGCAGACGGAGGAGGCGACCGTTCAGGACGCCTACGAGGCGTTCAATCAGGTGTACGAGGACAACCTCATCCGCGTCGAGGCCGACGAACTCACCTACCACCTCCACATCGTCGTCCGGTTCGAGATCGAGCGCGACCTGGTCCGCGGCGACCTCGCGGTCGAGGACGTGCCGGAGGTCTGGAACGACAAGTACGAGGAGTACCTCGGCATCCGGCCCGACAACGACGCGGTCGGCTGCCTCCAGGACATCCACTGGAGCCACGGCAACTTCGGCTACTTCCCCACCTACTCGCTCGGCTCCGTGATGGCCGCCCAGCTGTTCGCGGCCGCCGAGGCGGAGATCGACGACCTCGACGGGAAGATCGCGGCGGGCGACTTCGAGGACCTCCAGGACTGGCTCGGCGAGAACGTCCACCAACACGGCGCCCGCTACGAGACGAACGAGCTGGTGAAACAGGCGACCGGCGAGGACTTCTCGGCGGACGCCTTCCTCGACTACGTCGACGAGAAGTACGGCGAGCTGTACGGGATCTGAGGCGGGACGACCCGCTCGGCGGCCCCAAAACCCCGCGTGTTCTCCCGCGACCTACCCGAGCCGGAACCCGGTCATCAACGCGACGATCGCGAGCATCACGGCGCCCTCGAACAGTCCGACGACGAGGTTCTTCTTCTCGATCGATTCGAGCCGCGAGGCGTCGGGGTCCGGCGAGCGCGTCTCGTAGTACGCGCTGAGGTGGAGCCGGTGGGGCACCGCCAGTCCGAACGCGAACAGCCCCCAGCCGACGCCGAGCGAGAGCGTCGACCACGTCCCGGAGAAGCCGTAGCCGAGTCCCAGCGCGGGCGTCAGGAGAACGGTCCCCGACAGCACGGTCGTCAGCGAGAAGCCGACGAGGAAGAACACGACCTTCGGGACGAGCGTTCCCGTCACCGCCGCCGACGCCTCCTCGTCGAGCCCGCCGAGCGTCGGGCCGACGACCGCCGGGAAGATCAGCGCGAAGCCGAACCAGACCGCGCCCGCTCCGACGTGCGTGTAAAAGAGCAGTTCCGTGCTTCCGATCGCGACGCTCGCCCCGAGGAACGCCAGCGGGACGAGAACGCTTCCGGCCGCGAACGCCGGGTTCGCCGCGTCCGCGAGGTGGCGGACGCGGTCGAGGAAGCCGAGCTCTCGCACCCGGCGATCGGCCTCGTTAGCGAATGCCATGTCAGAAGATAGCAATTGTCGATAATATTCGTTTTGATAGACACGAATACGGCGCGTTTCGGGAGCGCGATGCGTGGGACCGTCCCCGAGAGAAAACGCGTCGATGCGCGGCCTGCGGTCCCGCCGGCTGGAGTCCTACTTCTCGATGATGCTCTCCTCGACGGCCTCGCCGAAGTGGCGCGCGACGTCCTCGTAGTAGACGAGCGCCTCGTCGCCCGCCTCCACGTCGGTGACGGCCTTCCGACCCTCGCTCGTGGCGATCTTCACGGTCTCGGCGTTCTGGATGAGCGTCTCGATGCGGTCGGTGCCGTCTTCGGTCTCGATCTCGGCCTGGATCCGGAACATCGGACGCTTCTCGATCTTCACGCGCCCGACCACCGCCTCGCGGGTGTGTCCGTCGGTGTCGACGACTTGGACCTCGTCGCCGCTCGACAGCTCCGCGAGGTAGTTGGTGCCGCCCTCGGCGTTGCGGACGTACGCGTGGACCGCGCCGGCGTTCACCCGGAACGGGCGCGAGGCGACGTACGGCGACTCCGCCGTCTCGGCGTGGACGAAGAAGAGCCCGCGCGACATCGAGCCGACTAACATTCCCTCGCTGTCGTCCATCAGCGACCCGGTGTCGATACAGACGCGGTCGGCCATCCCGGTCTGTTCGATCTCCGTCACCTCGGCGTGGCGGAGGTCCAGCGTCTCGCGGTCGGCCGCGTCGCGGGCCTCGACCGCGCCGCGGATCTCGTCGGGCGAGTCGGAATCGAGGAGGACGCCGTCCGCGCCGATCTCCAGCGTCTCGAAGGCGGTCTTCGCCTCCGCCGCCGTCGTCGCGCCCGCGACGAGGTGCGTCTCGTCGCCCACCCGCGCGATCAGGTTCTCCAGCGGGATGATCGACCAGTCCTCGCCGATGACGATCGTGAACTCGGCGTCAGCGGCCGCCTCCTCCGCGAAGCGCTCGTACTCGGTGCCGAGGACGCGGACGTACGCCCCCTGTGCGCGGTCGTCCCGACGGCGGACCGTCGTGAGGTCCGCGGAGCCGGAGAAGTCGTCCGGCAGGTCGATCGTCCCGTCGCCCTCCCCGTCTTTCCCGACGAAGTAGGCGTCGGCCTCGGCGTCGCTCTCGGCGTCGTCGATCACGTCGGCTTCGGAGCGGAAGGCGGCGACGCTCACGTCGCCCAGCTCCCGCACGCGGCCGACGTCCTGCTCGTCGACGAGCACCCAGTCCGCACCGGCCTCGATGGCGGCCGTGATCCGTCGCTTGCGCGCCTCCCAGTCGCCGACCGCGCTGTCGGCTTTGACCCAGACCGTGCGTGTCATTACCGACACGTCGCGGCGCGCCGGCTTGAAAACTGCGGAAGGGTCGGGCGTTGCACGCGACCGCGGCGCCGCGGAGACGACAAAGCACTTATCGCTGAGATCGTATCGTAGGACGCACACTTCCGAATGACGACACAACGGCAGCGGTCCTCGGACGCCAGCTCTCGGTACGCGGCGGTCCGCGAGTCGCTCCGCGAGCGCGCCGCACCGCATCTCGGGATCGATCCGCGGGCGCTCGGCGCGTTTCGGATCGCGCTGGCGCTCCTCCTCCTCGCCGACCTGCTGCTCTATCGGCTCCCGGGGGTACGCCCGTTCTACACGGACGCGGGCGTACTCCCGCGGTCGACCCTCGGCGAGACGTATCCGCTGTTGGAGGCCGTCTCGCTCCACGCGTTGTCCGGATCGGCGTGGGTACAGACCGGACTGATCGCCGTCGCGGTCGGCGCGGCCGTCTGCCTCCTCGTCGGTTACCGCACGCGGGCGTCGACCGCCGTGTCCCTCGTCCTGCTCGCGTCGCTGTACGCACGGAACCCGTACGCGCTCAACGGCGGGAACACGATTCTGGCCGCGTTCCTCTTTTTGAGTCTCTTCCTCCCGCTCGACGCTCGCTGGTCGCTCGGGGGGAGCCGTTACCGCGACGGTCACGGTCGGGAGCCGGCTGGTCGGAGGGCGGACGCCGGGAGCGAGGCCGGGAGCGACTGGCGAGTCTGTTCGGTCAGCACGGCCGTCGCGCTGCTGACGCTCGTGTCGATATACGCGGCGAACGCGGTCTCGAAGTACCGGAGCGACGCGTGGATGTCCGGCGTCGCGGTCCCTCGGATCTTCCAGTTGGGGGAGTTCACCGTCCGCCTCGGACCGCTCGTCTCCGAGTACACCGCGGTCCTCGCGGCGATCAACTGGCTCTGGGTCGCGCTCCTCTCGGCGGCCGTCCTGCTGGTCGTCGCGACCGGACGGCTCAGGACGGGAGTCGCCCTCGCGTTCGTCTCCGCGCACCTCGGCATGGCCGCGACGATGCGGCTCGCCGTCTTCCCCTTCGTCATGATCTCGGTGTTACTCCTGTTCCTCCCGCCCGGAGCGTGGAACGCCCTCGAGGCCGTCGCGCCGGAGCTCCCCGTTCCCACTCGGGACGCGACGCGCGCGCCCCGAAGCGACGGCGGAAGCGGTGACGACGGAGGCGCGAAGTCGACCGCCCCCTCCGGTCGGTGGCGGGTTCGGCGCGGGCTTCGAGTGGGGGCCACCCTGCTGCTCGTCGGGTTCTTCGTCGCGCTGGTGTGGTGGCAGGCCGCGGGGGTCGGGCTCGTCGACCTCCCGGCGTCGGAGTCGGCTGGCGAGCTCTCTGAGGTGAGCTGGTCGTTCTTCGCACCGAACCCGCCGGACGCCTCCGGTTGGTACGTCGTTCGCGGAACGCTGGAGTCGGGCGACACGATCGACGTACGTGACGGGGGCGCGGTCACGTACGACCGGCCGCCGGACGCCGCGGAGACGTATCCGACGACGCTCTGGCACCAGTTCGGATTCCGGATGAGAAACGCCGGCGAGTCCCAGTACCGGCCGGTGGCGTCGTACGCCTGTGACCGATCGGACCGCGATCTGTCGTCCGTGACCGTCTTCCGGGCGGAGCAGCCGGTGGGCCCGGACGGACCGGTCGGAGAGCCGCAGGTAGAAGAGCTGGCCCGCGCCGCCTGCTGATCGCGTCGACGCCCGTCGTCGCGGGCCGTACCTCGCCGGAGGCCGGCCCGGCCCGATCGTATTAGTGGCGATGACGCGTCGTGTGGAGCATGTCCGACTCACCACGCGTCGTCGGCGTCGTCGGCAGCCTTCGAGACGGGAGCTACACTCGACTCGGGGTCCGCCGGGCGCTCGACGGGTCTCGGCGTGCGGGGGGTACCGCCGAACTGATCGACCTCCGCGAGTACGACCTCCCGGCGTACGACGCCGACCGCGGCGAAGCGGGAGACGCCAGCTCGCTGACGGCGGCGATACGCGACGCCGACGCGGTCATCCTGGGGACGCCGATGTATCACGGGTCGTACTCCTCGCCGCTGAAGACCGCGCTCGACTACTGTGGCTTCGAGGAGTTCGAGGACAAGACCGTCGGGCTCGTCGCGGTCGCCGGCGGCGGCTTCCCCGTGACGGCGCTCGAACATCTCCGTTCCGTCTGTCGGGCGCTCAACGCGTGGGTAATCCCTCATCAGGTGGCGATCCCGCGGGCCAGCACGCAGTTCGAGGACGGCGACGTCGTCGACGCGGGACTCGACGAGCGGACGCTCACACTCGGCCGGCGCGCCGTCCAGTACGCCGACATCGAGCCGGACCCGGACTCGTTCGAAGGGACGCAGAACGTCGGCGCGAACTGACCCTCAGGCCTCGACGAAGCCGCCAGCCCGCAGCGCCTCCTCGACCGACGCGTCGTCGTGGACGACGGCGGAGACCGCTCGGGCGATCCCCTCGGGGTCCTCGTGCTGGAATATCGACCGCCCCATCGACACGCCGGCCGCGTCGCCGTCCATCGCGCCGCGGACCATCTCCACCGTCTCGCGGTCGGTCCCCTTCGACCCGCCGGCGATGACGACCGGGAGCCGGGTCGATTCGGTCACGCGCTCGAACGAGTCGCCGTCGCCGGAGTAGCCCGTCTTCACCACGTCGGCTCCGAGTTCCTCGGCGAGCCTGACGGCGTGACCGAGCGCCTCGGGGTCTGACCCGTCGACGCCCGGGCCGCGTGCGTACGCCATCGCGAGGACCGGCAGCCCGAGCCGTTCCGCGTCCGCGGTCAGCTCGGCGAGGTCCTCGATCTGTTTCGGCTCGTGTTCCGAGCCGACGTTGATGTGGAAGGAGACGGCGTCGGCGCCGGCGCGGACCGCGTCCTCCGCGGTGCCGGTGACGCGCTTGTCGCTCTCGTCGGGGCCGATCGTCGTCGACCCGTTGAGGTGGACGATGTAGCCCGCGTCGTTTTTGTTCGCGTGGACCCGCTCGGCGATCCCGCGCTGCGTGAGCACCGCGTCCGCGCCGCCGCTGGTGACGCCGTCTATCGTCGACTCGATGTCGACGAGCCCCTGGACGGCGCCCATCGTGATCCCGTGGTCCATCGGGACGACGAGGTATCGGTCGTTCGTGGAGATGCGGTCGAGTCGTGCCGAGAGTCCTGCTGTCATGATGTCGTGGGTCGTTGTGAGAGAGTGTGTCAATCGAAGGTAAGTGGGTTTCGTTCGGGGACGTATTGCCTCCCTTCCCGACTCACTGCGTGCTCGCCGCTTCGGTCCGGGAGCGGTAGCCGCGCTCGGCGCCCTGCTTCAGTTCCCGGGAGAGCGCCTCCAGCCGGTCGGCGACCGCCCCCGTCGAGCGGTCTTCCTCGACGCCCTCGGCGACCAGGTCCACGAGCGCCGAGCCGACGATGATCCCGTCGGCGCCGCCCGCGACGATCCGTTCGGCCTGCTCGCCGGTGGAGATGCCGAATCCGACCGCCTTCGGCACGTCGTACTCGCGGAGCCGGTCGAGGCTCTCGGTCGTCTGGTCGGACACGTCGTCGCGGGCGCCCGTGGTCCCGAGCCGCGCTTGGACGTAGACGTAGCCGGAGACGTTCTCCATCATGCGGTCCAGTCGGTCACCGCGCGTCGTCGGTGCGACGATGAAGACCAGATCGAGCCCGAACTCGTCGCACGCTTCGCGCAGCGGGTCCGCCTCCTCAGCCGGCAGGTCGGGGACGACGAGCCCTTGGATGCCGGCCGCGGCGGCGCGCTCGACGAAGGGTCGCGGGCCGGTGCTCGCGGCTTCGCCGCTCGCGTTCGAGGCGCTTCGCGCCTCGCTACCCCCGTACTGGTAGATCAGGTTGTAGTACGTCATACAGACCAGCGCGGCGTCGACGTCGAGGTCCTCCGCGAACGCGAAGAAGCGGTCGGGGGTCATCCCCGCGTCGAGCGAGCGGACGAGCGCCTCCTGGATCGTCGACCCCTCGGCGATCGGTTCGGAGAAGGGTAAGCCGAGTTCGATCACGTCGGCGCCGCCGCGGTCGAGCGCCTCGACGTACGCCTTCGAGGATTCGTAATCCGGATCGCCGACGACCAGGTACGGGACGTAGGCGGGACCGTCGGCGAACGCGGCGTCGATCGCGTCGGAGTTGCCCATCTACATCCCCTCCGTGAACATCGACATGTCCGGCGCCTCGTCGATGTCGCGTTTGTCCGTCTCCTCGATGGCGGCGTCGAGGTCCTTGTCGCCGCGCCCGGAGACGTTCACGACCACGCGCTCGCCGAGTTCCTCGTGGTGCTCCTCGAGGTAGCCGAAGGCGTGCGCCGTCTCCAGCGCCGGGATGATCCCCTCGGTGTTCGAGAGCCGGTGGAACCCCTCCAGCGCGGCGTCGTCGCCGACGGCGACCGGGTCCACGCGCCCCTCGTCGACGAGGTACGCGAGCTCCGGCCCGACGCCCGCGTAGTCGAGCCCGGAGGACACGGAGTGGCTCTCCATGATCTGCCCGTCCGAGTCCTGAAGCAGCTTCGTCCGCGCGCCGTGGAGGACGCCCTCCTCGCCGGTGTACAGCGAGGCGGAGTTGGGCGCCACGCCCGCCTCCTCGTCGACTTCGAGCGTGGAGCCGCCGGCCTCGACGGCGTGGAGCGCGACGGACTCGTCGTCGACGAAGTCGGCGAACGTCCCCATCGTGTTCGAGCCGCCGCCCGCGCAGGCGACCACGTCGGTCGGGAGCCCGCCGGTCTTCTCGACGGCCTGCTCGCGGGCCTCCTCGGAGATGATCGCCTGGAAGTCGCGGACCATCACCGGGAACGGGTGCGGGCCGACGATAGAGCCGATCACGTAGTGGGTGTCCTCGACCGTCTCGGCCCAGTCGCGCATCGTCTCCGAGATGGCCTCTTTCAGCGTCCCGCGGCCCGTGGTGACCGGCTTCACCTCGGAGCCGTTGAGCTTCATCCGGAAGACGTTGGGGCGCTGGCGGTTGATGTCGCGTTCGCCCATGTAGATCGTACAGGGCATGTCGAGGTGGGCGGCCGCCATCGCGGTCGCGGTGCCGTGCTGGCCGGCGCCCGTCTCGGCGATGATCCGCTCTTTGCCCATGTACTTCGCGAGCAGGACCTGCCCGAGCGCGTTGTTCAGCTTGTGGGCGCCGCCGTGGAGGAGGTCCTCCCGCTTGAGGTACACCTCCGTGTCGTAGCGCTCCGAGAGCCGGTCGGCCCGCTGGAGCGGCGTCGGCCGACCGCCGAAGTCGGCGAGCCGCTCGCGGAACTCGTCCATGAAGCCGTCCTCGTTGCCGAGGACGTAGCGCTCGTAGGCGTCCGCCAGTTCCTCTATCGCCGGCATCAGCGCCTCCGGGACGTACTGGCCGCCGTAGCGGCCGAACTTCCCGTCGTCGCGGCCGCGCTCGCGCCCGGGGCGTCGCGAAAGCTCTCCAACCTCGCTCGTCGATGATTCGGTTTCGCTCATGTGGGTGTCTCCGTGGTGTCGGTCGTGTCGTCGGCTGTCGGGTCCGCGTCGTCGTCCTCGTCCGCTTCCGCCCGCGTCAGCGCTCGGGTGTTCGCCTCGACGTCGCCGTCCATGATGGCGCTCCCGACGAGCAGTGCGTCCGCTCCGGCCGCCCGCATCCGGCGAGCGTCCGCCGGCGACCCGATGCCGCTCTCCGCGATCAGCGTCACGTCATCAGGGACGTGGGGCGCCACGGACTCGAAGGTTCCGAGGTCGACGACGAGTTCGGCCAGGTCGCGGTTGTTGACGCCGACCGTCGTCGCGCCCGCGTCGATGGCGGCCGCCAGCTCGTCGCGGTCGTGGACCTCCACGAGGACTTGGAAGCCGCGCTCGCGGGCGGCGGCGAGGAGGTCCGGGAGGTCGTCGCCGACGAACCGGGCTATCAGCAGGACCACGTCGCTCTCGACGGCGTCCAACTGCGCCTCGTCGACGACGAAGTCCTTCCGGAGGACCGGCACGTCGACGGCGTCGCGCACGCGGGCGACCGTCTCGACGTTCCCACCGAAGTGCTCCGGCTCGGTGAGCACGCTCAGCGCGGCCGCGCCGCCCGCGACCATCTCCTCCGCGAGCGCGACGGGGTCGTCCTCGCGGGTGCCCTCCGTCGTCGGACTCGTCGGTTTCACCTCGGCGATCACCGGAACGCGCCCGTCGGCCTCGGCGCGCTCGAACGCGGCAGCGAGGTCGCGGGGAGCCACCGAGACGGCCTCGGTCGCCGCCGCGTCGGCCCGGTCGCGAGCGGCGGACAGGATCGATCTGACCGCCGGTGCCAGCTCATCTGGATCGTCCATTACTATACACTAATGTACTTATCTGTTCATAAGGCTTGCGGGCCGCGTACCGCGACCGCAACGGGTCACGCTCCCGCGTTCGTCGCTCTCGTCACCTCTCCCGGGTCGGTTCCCCGCCGGCGGTGAGGGTCGTCCGAGGCCGGCGTCAATCGGTCTCGCGGCCGACGTTTTAAGTGAACGACCCTTCCAATGAAGGTCATGAGTATCGGCAGCACCTCCGGGGTCTTCGCCCGAGAGTTCGACGAGATCGGCCGCACCGTCCAGGTGGGGTTCGCGGGCGGTCGCGTCATCGCCGTGTCGTTCCCGGCCGAGCCGCCGGCGGACGCCGACACCGACCACGACCTGCTCGACCGGATCGGCGCGTACCTCCGCGGCGAGCGCGACGAGTTCGCCGAAGTGGCGATCGGTCTCACGGTGCCGACCCCCCAGCGAGACGTGCTGGAGTCGCTCCGCACGCTGCCGTACGGCGAGGAGGTGACCGTGAGCCGACTCGCGAGGCTCGGCGGGTTCGACCCCGACGACCCCGACGACCTCGAAGCGGTCACCGATGCGCTCGCGGACAACCCGATCCCGGTCCTGTTGCCCGACCATCGCGTGAGCGGCGGGCCGTACGCGACGCCGGGCGACACCCGGGCGGCGCTGCGCTCGATCGAAGGGATCGAGTCCTGACGGCGACCCCTCGGGCGAGGCGTCGCCTTTCCGCGCCCGTCACGGCTCCGTCCCAACGACCTCACCCCGCTGCGCTCGTACCTGCGACCCTCCTCTCCCGGCGATCCCCGCTCGCTCCGGCCACCCTCCTCGCTGCGGCCGTCGCCGTCACGAGCCACGACGGCTACTCAGTCGCGTCTCGAACGCTTCTCACTCGACCGTTTTGCGACCGATGACGGTCTCCATCTCGAGCGCATACAACGAGAACTCGACGTTCGCCACCGCTTCGTCGAACAGTCGGAACGGCGGAAACCACTCGTTCAACGTCGCTTCGCCGACGTCCGACTCCCACTCCCGTACCGGGCCGCGAACGTGGATACTCCACGACTCGTTCGTTGACGCTTCATAGCACACGAACGCCGCGGTGTCGGTGGTCCCGAGGAACCGCCCTTTCTCGCTTTCGTCGTCGTGTCGGCTCACACGGAGGAGCAATCGGTCGCCGTCGTAGTGATAGCTCAGGGGAACCGCGTACGCGTCGTCGCCGTCCGCCAGTCCGAGAATGCCGTGCTCGCCCGCCCGCAGGTACTCGTCGATGTCGGACTCGGTCATTCCACTCGTGTACACGTATTCGGCGTGATCCATGGGGAATCCCACGGAACGTGTGCTGATATAGACTCCCCGCGAACGCGCCGCCGACACGGAAAGCGGTCTGAGCGGTCGGTTAATGACCGCCGGCGACGAACGCGTCGTATGAGAACGATCACGAAGACCCTGCTCGTCGGCGCGGGCGTGGCGTTCGCCGGCTGGGTCGGGTGGGGCGTCTACTCGACGAGGAACACGGAGTCGGTGCCGTACGAACGGCTCCGAGCGCTGGACGGTGCCGAACTCCGCCGCTACCCCGAAACGATCGCCGTCGAGACGACGGCGCCGGACGGGCGCGTCGCCTTCCAGCGACTCTTCGGATACATCTCGGGAGCCAACAGGGCGGAGGAGTCGATCTCGATGACCGCTCCCGTCGAGACGGAGACCGGAGAATCGATATCGATGACGGCACCGGTTCGAACGGAGACGGCCGGGGACGACGCCGGCACGGTCCGTATGGCGTTCTATCTCCCGTCGGAGTACGGCCCCGAAACCGCCCCGGAGCCGACGGAATCGGACGTCGCGCTCGTGACCGAGCCACGGAGGGCGGTGGCCGTGGATCGGTTCTCCTGGTACGCCCCGAACTGGCGGGTCGAACGCCGCGCAAGGAAGCTCCGTTCCACGCTCGAAGCCGAAGGCATCGAACCGATAGGGGACCCCTCCCTCCTCCGGTACAACGACCCGTGGACGCCGCCGTTCATGCGGCGCAACGAACTGGCGGTCGAAGTGGCCGGAGCGGACTGACCCCGACTGGACGCGGCCCGTGGGCCGGACTTATCGGGTAAGCCCCCGTCGGTACGGTCGTGATCGAGTTCCCCAGGGCGGTCTACGACGAGGTCGTCTCCCGGGCGTCCGACGGCGAGGAGGCGGAGGTGTGCGGCGTGCTGGCCGGGACCCGCGGCGACGGGGACGAGCCGAGCGTCGTCGCGCGGGCTCACGAGGCCGAGAACGTCGCGGAGACGCCGCGGACTCGGTACCGGATCGATCCGGCGGAACTGCTCGAACTGATCGACGGGATAGAGGCCGCGGGGCGCGACGTGGTCGGGTTCTACCACTCGCACCCGGCGGGACCGCCCCGGCCGAGCGAGACGGACGCCGAGCGCGCGACGTGGCCGGACCGCTCGTACGTCATCTGCGCGCTGGACGGCCACCCGTTCGTGGGGTCGTGGCGCTGGCGCGCGGGGGATGAGACGTTCGAACAGGAGACGGTCGCCGTGCGGGAGGACGACTGATCCGAAGCGGACTCCCGGAGGAGGGGGGCCGTGCGGGACCGCTCAGATCTCGAAGTCGGGCGTGTCGAACGCGCCCTCGTCGGCCTCGACGTCGTACCCTTCGATGCCCGTGAGCGCCAGGTCGAGCGTCGCCTCGGCGTCCCAGCGGCCGGTGTTGATCGCGAGGTCGTAGATCGAGCGGTCGGACAGGTCGATCCCGTAGTAGGACTTGTAGCGCTGCTCCTCGATGACCTCGCGGACCTGCATCTCGGAGGTCATCTCCTCGCGGTCGGCGGTCCGGTCCGCGCGGACCTCCTCGGGCGCGTCGAGCCAGATCCGAACGTCGGCGCGGTTGCCGGCGATCCAGCCCGCGAGCCGCGACTCCAGCACGAACGCCTTGTTCGCGGCGCCCCACTTCTCGGCGATCCGGCGGAGCCGCCGGTCGAGCGCGCGGTCGATCTCCTCGGACTCGCCGGTCTCGGCGATCAGCTGTGAGAGGCTCATGCCGCGTTCGGCAGCGATCTCGCGGAACAGTTCGCCCCCGGAGACGTAGCCGCAGTCGAGCGCCTCGGCGACGCCCTCGACGAGCGTCGTGGCGCCACAGCCCGGCGGTCCGGAGACGGTGACGAACAGGTTGCGGTCTATCCGTCGCTCGGGCTCCGGCGAGGTTCCGCTCATGCGTCTTGCGGCACGGAAGGCCGTCGGATAAACGGGTCGGTTCCGCGAGATCCGCGGCGCCGACGGACGACGGGTCGGTTCCGCGAGATCCGCGGAGCCGACGGACGACGGGTCGGTTCCGCGAACGTCCGCGGAGCTGACGGACGACGGGTCGGTTCCGAGCGCTCTCGCGGGGGAGCGATCCGCACCGACGCAACCGATTTCCCTCCCCGACCCCACCGATCGGACGTGAGCGAGTCCACGGACCGCGGCGACGAGGCGGCCGCGCGGTCCCTCCTCCGGGACGCCGTCGACCGCGGGGCGGTCGAGAACCCCGACTTCGATCCGGAGACGGTGCCGATAGCCGACGCCGACGTGCTCGCGCGGCTCTCGCCGCCGGTCCGGCGCTGGTGGGTCGAGCGGTTCGGTGAGTACGTCGGGGAGAATGGCGGTTTCTTCACGCCGCCACAGCGCGAGGCGATCCCCCACGTCGACGACGGAGAGAACTGCCTCGTCGCCGCGCCGACGGGCAGCGGGAAGACGCTCGCCTCCTTCCTCTCGGTCCTCGACGACCTCTTCGAGCGAGACCGCGCCGGCGACCTCGACAACTCCGTCTACTGCCTGTACGTCTCGCCGCTGAAGTCGCTCGCGAACGACATCGAGCGTAACCTGGCGACCCCGATCGACGGGATCGGTGAGGCGGTCGCGGCGGTGGAAGCGGGAGGCGAGGAGGCCTCAGGGGACGAGGCCGACGCCTACGAACCCGGCGTCAGGCAGGCGATCCGCCACGGGGACACCTCGAAGGCCGACAGGCAGGCGATGCTCTCGGAGACGCCCCACGTGCTCAACACCACGCCCGAGACGCTCGCGATCCTGCTCAACTCGCCGAAGTTCAAGGAGAAGCTCCGCACCGTCGAGTACGTGATCGTCGACGAGATCCACTCGCTGGCCGCGAACAAGCGCGGGACGCACCTCTCCGTGTCACTGGAGCGACTGACGGAACTGACGCGGACGAGCCCTGAGAGGGACGAGGGAGACGACGAGAAGTCGACAGCGACCGCGCCCCCGGACGCGACCGACGACATCACGCGGATCGGCTGCTCGGCGACCGTCGAACCGCTCGACGGGATCGCCTCGTTCCTCGTCGGCCGCGACCGAGTCTCGGGTGCGCCGGGCGACGCCGACGGCCTCGAAACGCGCCCCTGTGAGGTGGTCGACGCGCGGTTCTCGCGGGAGTTCGACCTCGAACTCAAAACGCCCGCCGCCGACCTGATCCACACCCCGCGGTCGGCGGTGACCGACCGGTTCTACGAGTCGCTCCGCGACCTGATCGAGAGCCACGAGAACACGCTCGTGTTCACGAACTCCCGGTCGGGCGCCGAGCGCACGCTCCAGGAGCTCCGCGAGCGGTTCGACTACGACGAGTCCGACTCGGGCGTCCACCACGGGAGCCTCGGCGAGACCCAGCGGACCCGCGTCGAGGAGGGGCTGAAGGCGGGCGAGCTCGACGTGGTCACCACCTCGACGAGCCTCGAACTCGGCATCGACATGCCACACCTCGACCTGGTGGTCCAGGTCGGGTCGCCGAAGTCCGTCGCGGCGCTGCTCCAGCGCGTCGGCCGCGCGGGCCACAGCCCGGGCGAGACCGTCGAAGGGCGGGTGTTCGCCTTGGACCGCGACGAGCTGATCGAGTGCGCCGCGCTGCTCGCGCGCGCCGAGGAGGGGTTCGTCGACCGGGTGTTCCCGCCCGAGGGCGCCTACGACGTCGCCGCCCAGCAGGTGTACGGGATGGCGATCAACCGGATCCGACCCGACCGCGAGATCCGAGAGGTGCTGCGCCGGGCCCACCCGTACCGCGACTTCGACGAGGGCGACTACGAGCGGCTCATGCGGTACCTCACGGCCGACTACGAGGGACTGGAGTCGAAGAACGTCTACCCGAAGGTGTGGCGCGACGCCAACGACCCGCCGGACGGCGAGCACCACCACCCGGAGTTCCCGGTCGGCGAGACGCTCGTCGGGAAGCGCGGCCGGCTCGCGCGGGTCATCTACATGACGAACGTGGGGACGATACCCGACTCGTTCACCTGCGACGTGTTCACGCGCGACGACGAGTGGGTCGGCACCCTCGACGAGTCGTACCTCGACACCCTGGAGTCCGGCGACGTGTTCGCGCTCGGCGGCGAGCGGTTCGCCTTCCGCTACCGCCGCGGCTCAAAGGTGTACGCCGACCGCACGAGCGAACGGCCCACCGTCCCGTCGTGGTTCGCCGAGCGCCTGCCCCTCTCCGCGGACCTCGCCCGCGAGGTGTTGGCGTTCCAGGCCGAACTCCTTGATCGCCTGACCGGCGACGAGTCGAGTGCTGGCCCCGCCGCGGTCCGCGCGTGGCTCCGCCGGTTCCCCCTCGACGAGAACGCGGTCCGAGCGCTCGCCCGCATGTACGACGAGCAGGTCAAGTACGCGGGGGCGACGGCCGTCTCGACTCCCGACCGCCTCGTCGTCGAGGAGGAGCTCGACCGCAACGAGTACAAGCGGCGGTTCTACGTCCACTCGACGTACGGCCGGCGGTTCAACGACGGGCTCTCGCGGCTCGTCGCCGCCGCGGTCGCGAACCGGACGGACGCCAACGTCGCCGTCGCGGTCGCGGACCGCGGGTTCAGCCTCGCGCTCCCGCTGAACCGCAAGGTCGACGTGGCACGGATTCTGGCCGACCTCGACCCGCTGACGGTCCGGGAGGACCTGCGCGAGGCGGTCCAAGGGACCGACCTCCTCCAGCGGTACTTCCGGATCGACGCCGGGCGTTCGCTGATGATCCTGAAGCGGTACAAGGGGTACGAGAAGTCGGCCGCCGAACAGCAGGTCTCCGCCGAGATGCTCCTGTCGTTCGCGGCCGACCTCGACGAGTTCGCGGTGTTAGAGGAGACGTACCGCGAACTGTTAGAGGACCGGCTCGACGTCGAGGGGATCCGCGAGGTCGTCGGCCGGATCGCCGCGGGCGACCTCGCGGTCGAGCACCGCGTCGTCGACTCGCCGAGCCCGCTCGCGTTCGGGCTGGCGACGCTCGTCGATTCCGACACCGTCATCGCCGACGACGAGTCCGCCGTCCTCCGCGAGTTCCACGCCCGCGTGATGGAGGAGATCGGCGAGACTCCACGGAGCGCAGAGGAGCGGCCCGACCCGACCGATCGAGAAACCGGGTAACCCCGTGATCCGCTGATCCCGAGTCCGATCGCCCGCCGCCGTCGCGGCGCTCGACCGCAACACCGAACACGACGCGGTCCGACGGCCAGAGACATGACGCGCTCGGAGGACTCCGCGAGGGTGCCGTCCCGGCTCCGCCTGCGGTTCGTCGCGGGCGTGGCTCTCGGCGTCCTCGGCCTCGCCGCGCTCTGGCGCCCGTTCGGCACCGAGTGGGTCCTCGCCGCCGTGCCGCCCGGAACGTACCTCACGGCGTACGCGTGGACCAACCTCCCGGCGAACCACCCGCCGGGCGGCGGCGACCCCGGCTCACGGCTCGGCCCGGCGAACGCGGTCACGCTGTTCCGCGGCTCGCTCGCGGCGGTCCTCGCCGGCGCGCTGGTCGCTCCGCCGCCGAACCCGTGGGTGCCGCTCGGACTCTTCGCCGGCGCCGTCGGCCTCGACGCGGTGGACGGAGCGGTCGCCCGCCGCACCCGTGAGACCGTGTTCGGCGCGCGCCTCGACGGCGCGACGGACGCGCTGGCCGTCCTCGTCGGCGCCGCGGTCGCCGTCGCGGTCGGCGCCCTCCCCGCGTGGTATCTCGTCGCCGGCGGCGTCTGGTACGCCTACGCCGGGTCCCTGTGGCGACGGCGACGGAGCGGGGCGCCCGTGTACGAACTCCCGCCGAGCCGGGTCCGCCCGTTCGTCGGGAGCGCGCAGTTCGGCGTCGTCGCGCTCGCGCTGCTCCCGACGGTCGGATCGACGACGCCGGCGTGGCTCGCCGCCGTCGCGGCGCTCGCGCTCGCGACGCTGTTGGCGAGTTTCGCCCGCGACTGGGCCGCCGCGACCGGCCGACTCGGCCGCGACGACCCGCCGATCGCGGCCGGTCGCGGCGCCGACTGACGGAGGCTGCGGCGGATCTCAGTGGTCAGTTCGATACGGGTTCCGTTCTCGGCGGTACGGCTACGACTCCCTGTACAGCAGCACCGCGAGGACGGCGATCAACACGACCTGCGCGACCTTGTCGACCGCGTGGCTCGTCGGGATCGGCGGCACGTCGTTGAGGACCCACCACATGACGATCTGCCCTGCCGTGAAGGGGATTCCCAACGCGTACACCAGGCGTCGGCGGTACCCGGCGAGGACCGCCGCGATGCCGGCCCCGAATCCGATCGCCGCGAAGATGAACAGGATCATGAACGTCCCGCCGAACTGAACGCCGAGGACGACGTGGGCGATAGCGGTCACCGTCGCGGCGAGGATTCCGATCCAGTGGAGGGGAGTCACTCGCGCGCCGGCGGCGCCGGAATCGGAGTATGACATGGACACCCGTAACACGGCCCCGGTCGACTTAGGTCTATTCGTCGCCCGGGCGCCGACCCCGCCGACGGCGGTTCGACCCGTCGGTCTCGCCGGTCGGGCGACCGGCGTCGGTCCTCGCGGGGCTTTATGTCCGATCGGTCCCTGTGATCGGTAATGCCACACCGTCTCAGTCGCCGACCGCGGACGGGTGAGTCGCCGTGAGCGAGGGCGACGCCGGGCACGCGGTGGAGTTCACAGGACCGGAACGAGTCGACGTGGTCCCGATCGACGACCCGGTTCCAGACCCCGACGAGGTGGTCGTGGAGGCGACCGTCTCGGCCGTGAGCGCCGGCTCGGAGCTGCTCGCTTACCGGGGCGACCTCGACCCCGAAACCGTCGCGGACGAGGAACTGTCCGCGCTCGAAGGCGACCTCTCGTACCCGCTCCGGTACGGCTACGCGGTCGTCGGGCGCGTGACCGCGGTCGGCGACGCGGTCGACCCCGAATGGCGCGGCCGCACCGTCTTCGCGTTCAACCCCCACGAGAGCCGGTTCGCCGTCTCCCCGGACGGGCTCCGCCCGGTCCCGGAGGGGTTCGACCCGAAGACGGCGACCCTGTTCGCGAACGCCGAGACCGCGGTCACTCTCGCCGTCGACACCGCTCCTCGACTCGGCGAGCGCGTGGCGGTGTTCGGTCAGGGCGTCGTCGGACTGCTCACGACGGCGCTGCTGGCTCGGAGCGGCGCCGAGACAGTCGTCGCGGTCGAGCCCCGAGACGACCGCCGGGCGCTCGCGAGCGAGTTCGGCGCCGACGCGACCGTCGACCCGAGCCGACACGACGCGCGGGCGGGCGTCGTCGAGGCGGTCCGCGACCGAACCGGGGGCGTCGACCTCGCGGTCGAGGTCTCCGGCCGGCCCGAGACACTGGAGACCGCGGTCGAGAGCGTCCGCTTCGACGGCGACGTGGTCGTGGGATCGTGGTACGGCACGAAGCGCGCCGACCTCGGCTTCGGCGACCACTTCCACCGCGGCCGGGTGACCGTCCGGAGCAGTCAGGTCACCACCATCGCCCCGGAGCTACGCGGGCGCTGGGACCGAGAGCGCCGCCGCGAGACGGCCTGGCGCGAACTCCGCCGACTCGACGACGACCTCGACGTCACCGACCGCCTCGTCACCGACCGCGTCCCCGTGGCCGACGCGCCGACCGCGTATCGGCGGCTCGCCGACGAGCGCGAACCCACCATCCAACTCCTCTTCACCTACTGATGTACGAACTCACCGTCAGCGAGACGTTCGTCGCACAGCACTTCCTCACCGTGCCGAACCCGCCCGCCGACGAGGCGACGCTCCACTCCCACACCTTCACCGCGGAGGCGACGTTCAGCGGACCGGAACTCGGCGAGTACGGCTATCTGCTCGACATCGACCTCGCGCGCGAAACCCTGGCCGACGCGGCCGACGACTACCGCGACGAGACCCTCAACGACCGGCTCGACGGCAATCCGAGCACCGAGCGGCTGGCGCGCGCGCTGTTCGAGGCGCTCGCCGACATCGACGCCCCGGCCGCGACGGAGCTGACCGTTACGGTCCGTGAAGACGACGTCGCGAGCGTCTCGTACGCCGGCGAGCTGCGGTGACCGCGGGATGCGCGTCGCCCTCGTGCTCGCCGGCGACATCGAGTCCGAGTCCGGCGGCTTCTACTACGACCGCCGGCTCCGCGACCGGCTCCGCGAGCGCGGTCACGCGGTTGAAGTATTCTCGCTGCCGCGCGGATCGTACCGCCGACGCCTCGCGGCGAACGTCGGCGCTCGTCGACTCGCGGACCCGCTCTCCGCGTTCGACGTGGTCGTGGAGGACGGGCTGGCACACCCCTCGGTGCTCGCCCTCAACCGCCGGCTCCGGGTCCCGGCCGTCGCGCTCGTCCACATGATCGCCGAGCGCGCGCGGGCGGCGCGGAGCGGGGTAGCGCGAAGCGGGGCAGCGGGCGGCGGCGTCCGGGCCGAGTTGGGTCGTCGCGGCGTCGCGGCGATCGAACGCCGGTTCTTCCGCGGGGTCGACGCCGCGGCGTACAACGCTGAGACGACGCGGCGGGACGCGGCCGCCCTCGGGGGGCCGGAGCGGAGCGTGGTCGCGCCGCCCGCGGGCGACCGATTCGAGCCGACGGTCACGGAGGCGGAGATCCGAGAGCGAGCGCGCTCGGGGCCGCTGGAGGTGACGTTCCTCGGCAACGTCGTCCCCCGCAAGGGCCTCGACGCGCTCGTCGACGGCGCGGCGCGACTCGGCGGCGGCGAGGTCGACTGGCGCCTGACGGTCGTCGGCGACAGGACCGTTGCCCCCGGTCACGCGGAGGCCGCTTCCGAGGCGGTGACCGCCGCGGGCGTCGACGACCGAGTCCGCTTCGCCGGTCGACTCGACGACGCGGCGGTCGCGAAGCGGCTCCGCGAGAGCCACGTGCTGGCGGTGCCCTCGCGGTACGAGCCGTTCGGAATGGTGTACTTAGAGGCGATGGGCTTCGGCTGCGTCCCGATCGCGACGACCGCGGGCGGGGCCGGAGAGTTCGTCCGCGACGGCGAGTCGGGGGTCCTCGTCCCGCCCGGCGACCCCGCGGCCGTCGCTCGGGCGCTCCGGGATCTCGACGACCGCGATCGGCTCGCCGAGATGGGTGCCGCCGCGCGCCGCGACTACGAGGCGTGGCCGAGCTGGCCCGAGACGTTGGACCGCGTCGTCGACTTCCTGAAGCGAGTGGCCGGCGGCGAGGAGGCCGGGGGTGAACACGCGTGACGGACCACGCGACCTACCTCGACGCGAAGCGCGCGCTCGACGACCGCTCGCTGAACCGCGAGGTGCTCGACCGGTTCGCGAGCGAGCTCCCGCCCGAGCCGGAGATACTCGAAGTCGGCGCCGGCACGGCGACGATGGTCGAGCGCTTCGGCGAGTGGGACGTGATCGAGGGCGGTCGGTGGGTCGCCGTCGACGCCCACGAGGAGGCGCTCGCCGCGGGGGAGGCACGCGTCGGCGACGCGGTCGGCGATATCGACGTCGAGTACCGAGTCGCCGACGCCTTCGAGTTCGCGAGCGACGCGGCGGCCGGGGGGCGACGGTTCGACGCCGTGGTCGGCTGCGCGTTCTTCGACGTGGTCGACGCGGCTCCGGCGGTCGACGCCCTCGCCGAAGTTGCCCCGCTCGCGTACGCGCCGATCACCTACGACGGCGAGACCCGCTTCGCCCCGCCGGACCCCGACGAGGAGGCGGTCGTCGACCGCTACCACCGACACATGCGCGAGTACCGCCCCGGCGGCCCGGACGGCGCGGCGGCGCTGGCGCGGGAGGCGACGGTGATCGCGCAGGGCCCGTCTCCGTGGGTGATCGAACCGCCGTACGAGTCCGGTGAGCGAACGGTGCTCGCACACCTGCTCGACACGGTCGAGGGCGCGGTCGGCGAGACGGGCTTCGACGCGAGCGACTGGGCGGCGCGGCGGCGACGGGCGCTGGAGGCGGGCCGGCTCCGCTACGAGGCGGCGAACCGCGACCTGCTGGTTCGGTTGGACTGACGGCGGCGCGTGGGGCGGTCGACGTCGCGGCTCACGGGAGGACCGGATCGGTCGGGATCGGCTCCGGCAGTCCCTCCAAGACGAGCGTCGTGTAGTGGAGGAACACCGCCAGCGCCGCGACGGAGAGTAACAGGAGGAAGAACAGCACCAGTCGCTCGTCGCTCCGGACGATGGCGGCGGTGTCCGCGACGAACTGCGTCCGCGTGCGACGATCGGTCATCGGACCGACGGTGGGGCCGCAGTCGATTAAAAGTAGTCGATGGCGGGGTCGTGACCGACGCTCAGTCGTCCGAGGGCGACGGTCGGGACCGGCCGAGGGGCTCGCCGTCGACGGGCTCGTCGGGGTTCGCGTCGACGGCGGCGTCTGAGAGGCCGAGCTGCGCGTCGACGTCGACGTCCTCGCGCACGTGGACGGTGCCGCGGTGGACCGCGATGGCGTCCGCGAGGTGGAGCCGGACCGCGTCGAGTAACACCTCGGCCTCCAGCGGCTGCCCGCGGCGCTTGATCTCGTCGACGTCGGCGTTCGGCGGCACGTCGAAGGCGCGCTGGGCGATGACCGGCCCCTGATCGAGGTCGGTCGTGACGTAGTGGGCCGTGACGCCCGCGATACGGACGCCGGCGTCCTTCGCCTGCCGGTACGCCTCGGCGCCCGGGAACGCCGGGAGCAGCGAGGGGTGGACGTTGACGATCCGCCCCTCGTACCGGAAGACGACCTCCGGCGAGAGGATGCGCATGTACCGGGCCAGAGCGATCAGGTCCACCTCGTACTCGGCGAGGAGGTCGAGGAGCCGGCCCTCGTCGGTGTTGCCGTTGCCGTCGCCGACGTCGTAGAAGGGCTTGTCGTAGCGTTCCGCGAGCGACCGCAGGTCGCCGCGGTTCCCGATGACGACCGGGATCTCCGCGTCCTCGCCGTCGTCGGCGAGTTCGTCGTTGGCCTCGGCCTCCAGGAGGGCCTCCGGCGCGTGGGTCTCCTTCGTCACGAGCAGCGCGACGCGGCGCGCGTCGCGGTCGCTCGGGAACCGCACCTGGATGTCGACGTCGAGTTCGCGCCCGAGCTCGGCGAGCGCGCGGCGGAGTTCGCCGCGGGACGTTTCCATCTCGGACGCGTCTACGCGCATCGTCATCCGGAAGACGCCCTCGCGGACCGCCTGATCGAGGTCCTCGATGTTGATTCCCCGCTCGAACAGCAGGGAGGTGACCCGCGCGATGAGTCCGGTCTTGTCTCCTCCGACGACCGTGATCTCGGTCAGTTCGCGGGTCATGCGACGATCACCTCCGCGGGTTCGACGGGCTGCATACACCCATCAGAGCAGTCGGAGGGTTTTGCCCCTTTCGTTCCGCGCGGTCCCTGCCTCCCGCACGGTCGACCGATCTATATCCACGAACGTGGGCATAAACGCCGTTCCAAAACGGTTTTTACACACGACTCCGCACCACAATCCATGACCGCATACACGGCGACGGTGACGGTCCGACTGAAGCGGGGCGTCCTCGACCCGGAAGCCGAGACGACCCAGCAGGCCCTCGAACGGCTCGGGTTCGATCTGTCCGACCTCCGCTCGGCGGACCGCTTCGAGGTGGACCTCGACGCCGCCGACGCCGACGAGGCGGCCGCGCGCGCCGACGAGATGGCCGAGCGGCTGCTCGCGAACCCGACGATCCACGACTACGACGTGGCGGTCGCGGAGCGATGACGGTATCCGTCGTCCAATTCGGCGGCTCGAACTGCGATCGCGACGCGGTCCGAGCGTTGAACCACCTCGGCGTCGACGCCGAGCGCGTCTGGCACGCGGACGGCCTCCCGGACGACGCCGACGGGATCGTGCTTCCCGGCGGCTTCTCCTACGGCGACTACCTGCGGGCCGGCGCGATGGCGGCCCGCGACCCGATCATGGAGGAGGTGCGCGAGGCGGCCGACGACGGCGTCCCCGTGATCGGGGTCTGTAACGGCGCGCAGATCGGCTCTGAGTCCGGTCTGACGCCCGGCGCGTTCACCACGAACGCCTCCGCGCGCTTCCAGTGTGAGCCGGTTCACCTGCGCGTCGAGCGCGCCGACACCCCGTGGACCGCCGCCTACGACGAGGGCGACGTGATCGAGATCCCGATCGCCCACGGCGAGGGGCGCTTCGAGATCGGCGCGGACGCACACGACGACCTCCTCGACGACGACAGGGTCCTCTTCCGCTACTGCGACGCCGAGGGGAACGTCACCGACGCCGCGAACCCGAACGGCTCCACGGACAACGTCGCCGGCGTCCTCGGCGAGCGCGAGACGGTCGCCGTGTTGATGCCCCACCCCGAGCGCGCCACCCTCACCGACCTCGGCCGGAGCACGGACGGCGCGGGGATCCTCGAAGCGTTCGCCTGACCGATCCGGTAGCCCGTCGCCCGCGGCCCTCCGGATCGCCGCGTCACCGCTCGCGTGCCGGCTCGGAGCGCGCACGGCGGTCCGACCCGACCTCGCCGAGCCCGCTCTCCGTCCCGCCCGTCTCCTCCGAGAGTTCGCGTTCCAGCGCCCGTTCGAACTCGGCTTCCGTGAGTTCGCCCTCGGCGTACCGTCGCTTCAGCCGTTCGACCGGGTCCTCGTCGGACTCGGCGTCCGCCGTCTCGTCGCTCGCGTCCTCGGCGAGCGCGCGGATCCCGAAGGCGCCGAACACGAGCAGCGCCGCGACGGCGAAGAGCGCGAGCAGCGGGAAGAGGAACGTCCAGACGCCCATCCCGCCCATCATCCCGGCGCCGCCCATCATCGCCCCACCCCTCCGTTCCCGCCTCGGGGCCTACCGATACCGAACTCGTCGCCGGCGAACCCGTCACCGGCGAACCCGTCGCCGACCCGGTTCGGTCTCGTAAACACAGTCATGGGAAGTAGTTACACGTCTACACATAAGTACGCACGGCTCGTTCGCGGGCGGTGAGAGGTCCCGTCGACCCGGGCGACTTTTTCCGCCGGCGCCCGTCGGTACGAGTATGCAGGCGCGCCACATCGACCACGTGAACCTTCGGATACCCGAGGACGGCGTCGGCGAGGCCCGCGAGTTCTACGGCGAGAAACTCGGCTTCGGCATCGAGGACGCGCTGTACGCGGCCGACGAGAAGCCCTTCTTCGACGTGCGGCTCTCGGCGACCGCGGTGATCCACCTGTGGCCGACCGAGTCGTTCGAGGCGCCGTCGAAGACGAACTACGACCACGTCGCGGTCGTCGTCGAGGAGTCCGTCGACGAGGTGGCGGCCGAACTCGCCGACGCCGGCGTCGAGGTCGAGAAGACGCTCGAGTCGCCGCTGGGCGCCACCGGGGAGGCCGGAGCGGTGTACGTCCGCGACCCGTTCGGCTATCGGGTGGAACTGAAAGCGCGGGTGTGAACGGAGGCCGAATCGGCTGCGACCGGCCTCAGTCGTCGGTGCTGTCGCTCCCCGTCACCGCCTGCTCCTCGGCGGCTCGCAGCCGGCGTTCGGCGCGGTCGCGGTCCTCGGGATAGCCGACGTCGATCCGCCAGCCGTCCATGGGGATCGCGTCGATGGTCCGACCGGACTCCAACAGGAGGTCGATGGTGTCCGGCAGTTCGTACTCGCCGCGGTCGGACGGCTGGACGAGGTGACAGGCGTGGAAGATCGCGGGCGAGAACGTGTAAAATCCCGTCATCACTAGGTTCGAGGGCGGGTCGTCCGGCTTCTCGACCACCTCGACGATCTCTCCGTCCTCGGTGGTCTCACAGACGCCGTACCGGGAGGCCTCCTCGATGGGCACCTCCTCGACGAGGAAGGCCGCGTCCACGTCGCCGCGACGCTGTCGGTCGATGACGTCCCCGAGGTTGGCGTCGAAGACGTTGTCACCGAGCATCAGGGCGAACTCTTCGTCGACGTACGGCTCGGCCTGTAAGAGCGCGTGTGCGAGGCCCAGCTGCTCGGGCTGGTGGGCGTACGTGATCGACGCGCCTCGGAACCCGTCCCCGTAGCGGTCGATGATCTGGTGTTTCCGGTGGCCGACGACCACGACGAACTCCGAGATACCGACCTCGAGAAGCTGTTCGAAGACGTGCTCCAACAGCGGACGCCCGGCCACCTCGACGAGCGCCTTGGGGCGGTCGTCCGTCAGCGGCTTGAGACGCGTGCCTTTCCCGGCCGCGAGGATGACTGCTTTCATACGCCTCACTGGCCGGAACACGACCTAAAGTATGAGCGGCTTATTCGACCGTAGCGGCGGTATACCGCCGGATTACCTCGAACACGAACGGACGAGCTACAGCCGCACCCGCGGCGGGTCCCCGGTGTGCGATCCGTCGCGGCGACCGTCTCGCTCTCCCCTTCGTCTCGGCGACCGGTGTCTCGGCTCCCGCTAGTCTGTCGGGACGGAGTCGTGTCGGCGCATCCCGCGAACGCGGCCGGCGGCCCGCGCCAGCGTTCCGGCGCCGTTTAGCAGGGCCGACCGCACCGGGAACCCGAGGTAGTTCGTCGGCGTGATCGCGTCGCCGAGGATCGTCAACCACTGCTCCCGGTCGCTGCGTCCCTGCTTGGCCCACAGGTACGGTTGCTCGACCTCCTGTCGGTACGTCTTCCGCAGGTAGTCCGACACCGAGTCGGCGTACGGGTGATCGACCACCAACTCCGGATCGTAGTAGATCGGCGAGACCGTGAGCACCCGCTCCGCGAGCTCGACCTCCTCGTGACCCCACGGGATCGCCTCGTCCCACCCGCCGATCTCGTCGAACACCGATCGGTGGACCCCCATGTTACAGCCCCAAAAGCGCGTGACGTAGCGCGGCTCGTCGCCGAAGTCGTAGTGGTTGGTGAGCTTCCCGGCGAAGATGTCGTCGCGGGGATGGACCGTCCTGCCCGCGACGGCGGACTCCGTCTCGAACACCTCGGACATCCGGGAGAGATAGCCGTCGCGCGGCCGCGAGTCGTCGTCGAGAAAGACCAGTTTGCCGGACTCCGCGCGCTCGATACCGGCGTTCCGCGCCGACGTGGCCGTCGGTTCGTTCTGGAGACAGACCTCGTAGTCCGAAAAGGAGTTGGAGGCCAAGTGGTCGAGACATTCGACCTCGTCCGGCGGTTTCAGCGTGGGGATAATGACACTGATGTCCGTCATGTCCCACGGAACGGGGGTCCGCGGTTTCGTTATAGATCACTTACCTTCCGGGTCACTCTCTCTTCCGGGCCGCCAGTTCCCGGACCCGTCGAGCGGACCGCCGCCGAATCGGGCGACGCAACGCCGACCGTCGTCGGCTCATGCGGTCGGACCCCCGGTATCGCGTCGCGGTCGACGCCGAGTCGCGTCGCGGTCGACGCCGAGTCGCGTCGCGGTCGACGCCGAGTCGCGTCCGAAGCGACGCCGAGTCGCGTCCGAAGACGACGCCGAGTCGCGTCCGAAGTGACGCCGAGTCGCACGGCGGCGCCGCGACGACCGAGGCGGTGTGACCCCCGAAACAGCCGCCGTACGGGGGTCCGCGCGGCGTCGTCACCGGTAGTCGACGGATAACAAAACTGATCTCGGTGGAGGGGACGGACATGGACAACGAAGCCCCGTTCAGTCGGCCGCTCGCCGGCTCGGGCGGTGCCTGCGACGACGGTGATCGACAGTACGGCCGTGCGTCCGAGGCGGACGCCCCACGGGGGCGGTCGGCGCCAGATCGAGGGCCGCAATGAGCCTCGTCGGCGGGGTCGACGCCGACGCCGACGGCGACGAGGAAGCGGTCTCGGCGTCGAGTTCGACCGAGCCGACGGTCGCGTCTTCGACGGCGGTGCTCGTCGTCGGTCCGGCGGGATACCGGACGGAGGGGACGGGAGGAATTAGCCGCTACATCGCGGAACAGCGGCGCTACCTCGAGGACCGCGTGTCGCTCGACGTCGTCGACACCGCCGTGCGAACCCCCGAGCGACCGCTCGAGTACCTCCGGGCCGCGGTGACCGCCCTCCTGACGTGGCTCGGGTTCCTCGCGCGCCGGCGGCCCGACGTCGTCCACGTCCATACCTCCCACTCGTTCTCGTTTTACATCTCGGCGCCGTACGTGC
Organism: Halorubrum ejinorense; assembly: GCF_055389685.1. NCBI lineage: Archaea > Methanobacteriati > Methanobacteriota > Halobacteria > Halobacteriales > Haloferacaceae > Halorubrum > Halorubrum ejinorense. Next base: position 2,163,258 of record NZ_AP043777.1, on the reverse strand, counting down.
TCGTCGCCGGGCTGTTGTGGCGGCGACCGGTGATCCTCCACGTCCACGGATCGTCGTTCGACGCGTTCATCGAGGACGCCTCGGCGCCGGCCGCCCGCTTCCAACAGACGGTGTTCGACGCCTGTACCGCGGTCGTCGCCCTCTCTGAGCACTGGCGAGAGGTCCTCTCGGCCCGCGTCCCGCCGGAGCGTATCGTCGTGCTCCCCAACGCCGTCGACCCGGAGGAGTACGACCCCGATCCCGTCGCCGACCCGCCACACCTCGTCTTCGTCTCTAACCATATCGAGCGGAAAGGGATCGTCGAGGTGACGCGGGCCATCGACGAACTCCAGGACGCCGGGGTCCGGTTCCGGGCGACGATCGCCGGGAGCGGTCCGCTTTCGGACCACGCCGAGGCCGTCGCCGACGCGCACGACGGGGTCGAGTACGCGGGGTTCGTGTCCGAGGCGCGGAAGCGCGACCTCCTCAGCGAGGGGAGCGTCTACGTCCTCCCGACGCGCGCGGAGGGACTGCCGATAGCCGTCCTGGAGGCGATGGCCGGGGCGAACGCGATCGTCTCGACCGACGTCGGGGGGATCCCATCCATCGTCGACGACGCGAACGGCGCCCTCGTCTCTCCCGGGGACGAGCCCGCGCTGACCGACGCCCTCGAGGAGCTGCTCGCGGACCCGGAGAGGACGGAGCGGATGGGCCGGGTCAGTCGCCGTCGCATCGAGGAGTCGTACGCGTGGCCCGACGTCGTCGACGAGCTCCTCTCGCTGTACGCACGGGCGCTCGACGACGACGGCGGCGAGTGATCGCGAACCCCCGCCGAGGGCGCCGCGTCCGTCGGACCGTCGGCGAGAAGGGTGGTCCTGTGTGGAGGTATGAGCCGTATAATAATCAACACGGGTCCTGTCGGTGAGAGGTATGCGAAACCACCCTTCCGATGGCGTCGTCCGGCGGGTACGCGATGAGCGAGGGGCCGCGTCCGTCCCTCCGAACGTGTCGGAGGGTGAACCCGAGCGGCGGGCGCTCCGGTTCGGAGCGAAGGCCCTCGTCACGAGCGACGGTCGGGTCCTCCTCATCAAGGAACGCCACGAGGACGGCTCGCCGTTCTGGACCCTCCCGGGCGGCGGCGTCGAGTCCGGAGAGTCGTTCACGGCGTGTCTCGACCGCGAGATCCGCGAGGAGATCCGGTGTCGCGCGTCCGTCGGCGAACGCGTCGGCGGCTGTGTCTACCACCACACGAGCCGGCCGGCCACGACCGTCTACGCCGTGTTCGACGCGTCGCTTCGATCCGAGCCCGAACCTAACCCGGCTGAGAGCATTCTCGACTACGCCTGGCTGGAGCCGACCGACCTCCTGTCGACGACGCTCGACCCCGTCCGGCGGTTCGTCGAGCGAACGGTGGCGGAGACGGACGGAGAACGGTGACGCCGCCACCGACCGACAAAATGACAGAAACTCGGGAAAACGGATTGAGTCAGGACGAGCTGTTCAGTCTCCTCAGCAATCCGCGACGACGATTCATTCTCCAGTACCTGAACAGGAACAGGGAGGGCATCCGGCTGCAGGCCCTCGCCACTGAGGTCGCGGCCTGGGAGAACGAGACGGACCCGGACGACCTGACCGACAAGCAGGAGAAACGGCTGTACGTCTCCCTCCACCAGACGCACATACCGAAGCTCGAAGAGGCGGGCATCGTCGAGTACGACGGTGACTCGGGGGAGATCCGGCTCACCGACCGGGGCACCGACGTCAACCGCTACCTCGACGCGGACGCCCCCGGAGGCGAAGAACCCCGCCAGTGGGGGCGGTACTACCTCTTGATCGCGCTGTTCGGAGTCGTCGTGTTCGGGCTGGTCACGCTCGGCGACGGGTCGGTCGGCCAGACCGGAGTGATAGTGATCGGCGTCGCGTGGGCGCTCCTGGTCGCGCTCGCACTCTACCAGTACGTCGGAACCGAGCGCGGCGGGAATTGAGCCGGACCGCCCGCGAGTTCGCCGGCCGCTTCGGCCGGTCGAGGCTCCGAGGGCCCTCCTCACTTCGATCGATCGACCGACCGAGGCAGCGGTAAGCCGGGCTTTCCGTCGCGAAGCCAGAGCGCCACGGTCCCACAGAGGAGGAGCCCTTCGAGCAGGAAATACGTCCGGCCCATCTCCCCGCCGAGGAGGGCCCGGCTGTCCAACAGCAGCTGCCACGTCTTCGCGCCGAGCCCCGGCGCTGGCGACACGGGCCTCGTGTAGAGCGGCCAGAGGAACGACGGGAGGATCGGCGGACGGCTGAACAGGGAGGCGAAGAGGAGGTCTCCGAAGACGTGGCTGCCGTAGCCGACCGCGACGCCGGCACCCAGCTCCGGCCGACCCTTGTATCGGAGTGCGACGCCGACGACGAGCGCCGCGGGAACGCCGACGAGCAGGGAATGCGCGACGCCGATACCGTTACTCAAGAGCCCGAACTGCCACGCCAGCGGCTTGTCGATGAGGTCGGGGAGCTGCGTGGCGACCGCGAGCGCGATCGCTGCCCTGTCGCTCGGCGGACGGCGAAACACGACCCGGACGAACGCCGAGAACGCGACGTACCCGACCGCGAGGTGACCCCACGGCCACATCTCACTCACCGCCCGCCGACGAGGGTTGGACGTCGAACCAGACGTACGTCGTCCGGTAGGCCGTGTCCGCGGTCGGGTTCTCGGGCGGATCGCCCCGATAGAGGTGTGTCACGAAACGGACGTTCTCACCGGTGAACGACGCCTGGAACTCCTCGGACTCGCGCCAGCTCTCCCCCTGTCCCAGCTCGAAGGCGTACTGGTCTATCCGGCGCTTGTCGGTGACGACGACGGAGCGACCGTCGACCTGAACGCGTTGGAGCTCCGTGACGACCGTGTACTCGACCGTCCGGTGCTCGTCGTTCGTCACCCCGACGGTGATGGCCGCCGACTCACCTTCGGTCAGCGAGTCGGGATACTCGTTCGCGACGAGTCGTCCGTCCTGTTCGGTCAACAGGTGGAGGTCCGTCGCCGTCTCCCCGTCCGCGGGAACGGTCACCGCCACGCCGAGCGTCGCGACCGCGATGACCACACTCACCGCGAGGATAGCGGTCGTCGGAGTCAGCTCTCCGAAGAGGCGCCTCGACGACGCCGTGGTCCCGGCGCGACTTCCGGCCGCTCCGCTCCGGTGTCCGCTGACCCCTCCGGAGCGACGGGCGCGACGGACGAGCGTGGCCGCGGCGCCGACGACGACGTACCCGGCGACGAGCCCGACGAGCCCCCACGCGGACAGCGCCCCGGCCGCGAGGTAGACGACGATGGCGAGCAGCGGCAGGACCGCCAGACTGCCCCCCACCGAGAGCGCGAACCGCTCGACGACGGTGGCGAACGTCCACGGCTCGCGCTCTCGCTCGGCGTACGCGAACGTCGCCGTCACGTACCCGGGAAGCACGAAGAGGAGGAGCACGGCGGGCGGGAGTCGGACCACGCCGGTCGTTCCGATCGCGATCGCCACGACCGAGACCGCGACCAGCCCGCCGACCGCGAGGAGGTCGCGGCTCTCGAAGAGCTCGTCGGCTATCGAACTCATCGCTGTCCGGAGCCCGAGCGGTCGGCCCTGAGACGCGAGTCGTCGACGTCGACCGATCCGACCGCGTCGGGCCGCTCCGTCCGCGCCGAGCGACTGCGTCGCGACGCGACCGGTGCGGGATGGCGATCACTCATTCGTGGGTACCTCTCTCGAGTCGGTATATCGTTATGGAGGGCATATCCCGGCCGTCGGGTTCGGGCTCCGGAGGCTGCTCGAGTCGGTAAGTTCGAGTTACCGCCGGACGCCGCGCGGATCCGCGTCGTCCGGAGCGGAGCGTCCGCGTCGCCGTGGAGGCGCTCCGACCGGAATAAACGATCTCCACGCCTTATGCCCGTACGACCGATAGGGAGTCCGATGGAGAACGAGCGGAACGAAGACCCAACCGACGACTGGGACCAGATCGGGTTCATAATCAGTTCGAAGTACCGAACGGCGGTGCTCGAACAGCTCGTCGACGGCCCGTCGATCCCCTCGTCTATCGCGTCCCGAACCGGTCTCCCGATCACTCACGTCTCGCGGGCGCTGCGCTCCCTGCGCGAACGCTCGCTCGTCGAACTGCTCGTCTCGAAGGACAAACGCAAGGGCCGCATCTACGGCGTCACGGAGAAGGGGAAGCGGCTCTGGAACCGGATCGAGGCCGAAGGGCTAGTCGAGTGACCGCGTCGCCGGCCCGACCGCGCTCGCCGTCCGCTCCGTACCCCCCGTCCGCTCATTACTCCCCGTTGGCCTCTTATCCGCCGCCCGGCGGGTCCGCCTCCCGGTCGTCGAGGTCGTTCGCGGACGCCTCGTCCGAGATGTCGACGAAGTAGACGGTCAGTTCGCCGTTGTCCCTGACTTTGCCCACGTCGGGCTGGGCCGCGACGGCCTCGAAACTCAGCGCGGAGTACCGAAGTTCCCGGTAGGCGGTCACCTCCCGTTGCCTGTCGGCCTCGGCCACCATGAAGTAGTGGTCGCGCCTGACGATCTCTTCGGGATGGTTCGCGTAGAACCCGGGCAAGTCGTCAAGCATCGCCTCTTCCGGTACCGGAGCGCTCTTTTTCACGGCGGGGTTCACCTGCCGTTCCCACGGCGCCGAGGCCGCACCGTACAGTGCGACCTCGTACCGGTCGGACGTGCTGCGCACCCCGCCGAACCACACCGGCGACCCGCTCGACTGGCTCGCGAACGCCTGTTCGTAGCCGTCCATCTCGCCCTCAGAGACGTGCGAGCCCGGGAGGTAGATGAACGGTGACGGGAAGAACGTCGCCAGCGACAGCGACAGGACGAGCACGACGACCGCGACCGCCGCGATCGTCTTGCCGTCGGGGAGGACTGCCGCGATCCGCCGTCCGGCCGACCGGCCTCCGGGCTCGACCCACGGGTAGTTGACGTCGCCGACGGGCGACTCGTCGTCGAGCAGGTACCGGACGCCGACCGCCCCGAAGATCGTGGCGAGCACCATCAGGAACCCGACGTGGCGGAACAGGTACGTCGAGATGGACCCCACGAAGTGCGCCGCGAAGAAGGGGAACAACAGCAGACACCCGCCGAAGAACAACACGATGACGTCCTTCGCGGTGTCGGGCGTCGACCGCATCGACCCGCCCGCGTCCAAGGGACCGAGGTAGCCGGTCAGCCGCCCCACTACGACCCCCGCCGCGAGCAGCGAGTAGACGGCCGCGACGCCGAACAGCTTGACGAACAGCTCCTGGACGCTCACTCCGATCGACGAGGCGGACTCGCTTTGCCGCTCCACGCGCGGCGTCGTGCTGCCGTCGCCGGTGACGAAGTCGCTCACCGACTCTATCATCGCCTCCGCCGTGTTGATGAACTGCCAGTCGTGCGTGGCGACCCAAACCGTGAACACCACCACGAGAAGCACCGTCTGGAGCGTGAGCAGCCGGTACCCGGCCAGCGGATTGTTCGGGCGGAACCGCCGGTACCCGTGTTGTGCGACCGACATCCCGGTGAGGAGGAACAGGACGTTCAACGCGACCTGGGGGTGAAACAACAAGAGGCTGATCAGGACCGGTGGCAGGAGGTAGCTCGTCGGCACCGGTTGCCGCACCCCAACGCCGAGCGCGGCGGTGTCGTCGAATCCGAACCCGGCCCGATCGACCGTGCCGCGTCCGTCGGCGACGCGCTCGACGAGCCGCTCGCGTCCGTCGCCGCCGACCAGGTGCGAGAACACCAGATACAGCACGAAGGGAACGAACAGCATTCCGATCGAGTACGTGTGGAAGTGGAGGTGAGTGCTGACGTTGTTTATCGGCAGGAGGAGGAACGCGGAGAACGCGCCGACCCCGAGCGCACGGCGGTCGGGGATCAGAAACCAGACGCAAAGCGCGACGCCGGCGAAGAACATCAGCGTGTACGTCCACATGACGAACATCATGGCCCTCGTGACCTCCACGGCGGCGACCTTCGCGAGCCCCGCGGCGATGAGGTGGCTCCCGGGGTAAAACAGCTGAAGCGGGTCGTTCCCGACGCTGATCGACCGCGCGAGTCCGAGGTGGACCAGCGAGTCCGCCCGGCCGTAGAAGTGGTAGCCGCGGATCAGCGGGAGTCCGGCGACCGTCGCGGCCCCGAGTCCCGCGAGCGACACCGCGGGGACGAGGTACCCCTCGCGGGACAGGAAGACGGCGACAGAGACCACGGCCACGACCGCGAGCGCCGCCCAGGTCGCCACCGGCGTCGCCGCGTACACCGATATCTCGTAGCCCGTCGCCGGCGCGGCGTAAGCGGCCGCGACCGCCGCCGCGAGCGCGAGGTAACCGACCGCGAGCGCCGCTTCGGTGACCTGTCCGTCATCTCGATGGGCGGGCGTCCTCACGCCGTCTCACTCCGTGTGGGGTCTCGCGGTCCGCGGGCCGCCCGCAGACCGACGGACCCGACGCGCTGTCGAACGAACACTACCCTATCGTGCCCCCTGCCGGCTTTTGTTATACATCGGTTACCGGCCCCGGAGACGGCAACCGCCCCCGACCGCCGGTCGCAGGCGCGGTAAGCGAGCCATTACAATCGGATCGGCGCCCCACTCGACCGTACATGCGTTTCGTCTTCTTCGCCAACACACCCGCCCACGTTCACCTGTACAAACACGCCGTCGACCGGCTCGAACGGGCCGGTCACGACGTGCTCGTCATGGGTCGGGACTACGGCTGTACGGTGGCGCTGCTCGACCGGTACGAGCTCCCGTACCGCCTCTACGGCTCCTGCGGAACGACGAAGGGGTCGCTGTTCCGCAATCTCCCGGGACACTACGCCCGTATCGTTCCCGCGGTCCGGGCCTTCGATCCGGACGTGATCTTCGGGGTCGGCGCGTACGCGGCCCACGCCGGGGTGGTCACCGGGGCCCCGGCGGTGCTGGTCCTCGACTCGGAGCCCACGTCGCTCGATCACGCGGTCTCTCGGCCGTTCGCCTCGGCGTTCCTCACTCCCCACACCTTCGGGAAGGACCTCGGGGAGAACCACTACCAGTTCCACGGCTTCTGTGAGACGGCGTACCTCCACCCGGACACCTTCCGGCCGAATCCGGGCATCCGCGAGCCCCTCGGCCTCGAGCCCGACGAGGAGTTCGTCCTGCTGCGGTTCAACGCGTTCGGCTCGCACCACGACGTCGGCCAGTCCGGGTTCTCTCCCGACCAGCGGCGGCGACTGATCGAGACGTTCGCCGACCACGCCGCGGTGTTCGTCTCCGACGAGGGCGGGACGCTGGACCTCGATTCGCTCCCCGCCCGCGAGTTCGACGTTCACCCCGCGCTGCTTCACGACGCGCTGTCCGCGGCGCGGCTCGTCGTCACCGACACGCAGACGGTGTGTACCGAGGCCGCCCTGCTCGGGACGCCGGTCGTCCGATCGAACTCCTTCGTCGGGGACGGCGACATGGGGAACTTCACCGAGCTGGAGCGACAGGACCTGGTCGTCAACACCGCGGACTTCGAGACGGTGATCTCCACGGGCGTCGACGTCCTCCTCGACGAGTCGATCGGCGAGGCGTGGCGGCGGCGGCGGAACGAGTACGTCGGCGGCCTCGTTGACCTCACGGACGTGATCGTCGCGGTCGCCCAGGCGGGCGGCGGGACGGCCGTCGCGGGGCTCGAACGGTGGCGCGGCGAGACCGAGCGACGGCGGTCCGACCGGTCGACGCCCCTCACGGAGGAGTCGACGTGACGGCGTCCGACATCGGACCGGTCGGCGACGACGGTCTCGACCGCGGAGCGGAATTCGACGCCCGCACCGGACGCCCCGGGAGCGAGGGCGGTCCTCCCGCGCCGATAGAGACCGGCAGACGCCGCGACGACGCGCACCGCGTCACCGACGACGCGGTCGCGGACGTGCTGTCGGAGACGCTGAGGTACGCGAGAGAGCGCGACTACACCGGTTGGGACTACTTCGACGGGATGAGCAGTCGCGTCAGGCGGGCGCTCCCGTTCGAGACCAAGTGGACGAACATCCTGATTCAGGAGGGGATCAAGCGGGCGCCGGTCAACCTCCGGCCGCTCATGCTGGTGGAACAGCGGCAGAGCTTCAAGGGGACCGCGCTGTTCGTGCTGGCCAACCGGAGCGCGCGCGACCACCTCGGCGACGACCTGTACCGCCGCGAGGCCGACCGGCTGTCGACGTGGCTCGTCGAGAATCAGAGCCGCGGGTACGAGGGGTTCTGTGGCGGTCACCAGCACGCGACGCAGGGGCTCGACGACCGGTTGGCCGCGAAACACCCCGGGGTCGTCTCGACCGGCTACGCGGTGCGGGCGCTGCTGTCCGCGAGCGAGACCGATGTCGACTTGGCCGACGGCGAGTCCGAGGCCGACTTCGACGACGGCGAGTCCGAGGCCGACTTCGACGACGGCGCCGCCGGCGGGAGCTTCGCGTCGGTCGCCGAGTCCGCCCTCCCGTTCGTGCTCGACGAGCTCAATTACCGTGAGTCGGACGGCACGGCGAGGATCGACTACCACGCGAGCGTCGAGGCGGGCGAGACGCCGATCATCAACTCGAACGCGCTCGGCGCACGGCTTCTCATGGACCTCCACGAGCGTCGCCCCCGACCGGAACTCCGCGACCGGGCGGAGCGCATCCTCGACTACGTGGCGGGCCTCCAGGCCGACATCGGCGGGTGGTACTACACCGACCCGCCGTCGGCGTCACACCTCTCGATGGACAACCACCACAACGGCTTCATCGTGGAATCGTTCCTCCGATACCGGGAGGTGACGGGCTCGACCCGGTACGACGACACGCTGCGGCGCGGCCTCGAGTTCTATCGCGAGACGCTGTTCGAGCCGTCCGGGGCGCCGAACTGGGACGAGACGAGCGCCTACCCGAAGGACATCCACGCCGCGGCGGAGGGGATCGCGCTGTTCAGCGCGGCCGGCGACACGGCGTTCGCGTCCCGTATCATCGACTGGACGCTCTCGAACCTCTACGCCGGTGACGGCCGGTTCTACTACCAGAAGCGCCGGTTCTACACCAAACGGTTCACGCTGATGCGGTGGTGTCAGGCGTGGATGGCCTTCGCGCTCGGCGAGTACCTAGACGCCCGTGAGCGAGGGCGCGAACGGGACGAGCGATAGCGGTCGACGGCGCGACCGCGCTTCGCCGCCGCTCAGTCGTCCGCCGCGTCGGCGAGCTTCGCCTCGATGGCCGAGACGGTCAGATCGGCCGCGTCGCCGCCGCCGTACAACTCGGGCTTCGGCGGGAGTTCCGACCGGTCGAACAGCGCGCGGGAGATCCGGTCGGGGTTGCCCCCGACCAGCGCGTTCCAGCCGGCCTCGACGGTCTCGATCCACTCCGTCTCGTCGCGGAGCGTGACGCAGGGCGTGTCGAGGTAGAACGCCTCCTTCTGGACGCCGCCGGAGTCGGTTGCGACCTTCGACGCGTTCGAGAGCAGTTGGAGGAACTCGACGTAGCCGACCGGGTCGACGAGGCGTATCTCCTCCGCGGCGCGGTCGTACAGCCCGTGCTCCCGGAGCGCGTTCTCCGTCCGCGGGTGAAGCGGCAGGACGACCGGGATGTCGACCCCGGTCAGGCCGTCGAGGATGCCCGCCAACCGGTCCGGGTCGTCGGTGTTCGACGCCCGGTGGACCGTCGCCAACACGTACTCGTCCGGGCGGAGTCCCGAGATCGGTAGGGGGGTCGACTCGTCGAGCACTCGGTCCCGAACGGCGAGGACCGCGTCGTACATCACGTCGCCGGTCACGACGACCTCGCCTCTGGCGTTGTCCTCGCGGAGGGTCTCCGCGGCGTTCTCGCCCGGAGTCAAAAGGAGGTCGGAGCAGTGGTCGGTGAGGACGCGGTTCACCTCCTCCGGCATCGACCACTTCCCGCTGCGGAGGCCCGCCTCGACGTGCGCGAGCATCGGCTCGCGCTTGGCCGCGACCAGCGCGGCCGCGAGCGTCGAGTTCGTGTCCCCGTAGACGAGCACGACGTCGGGCGACTCCGCGTCGAGCACCTCGTCTATCAGGCGCATCATCTCGGCGGTCTGCGGGGCGTGGTCCCCCGAGCCGACGCCGAGGTTGTACTCCGGTTCGGGGATGTCCAACTCCTCGAAGAAGACGCCCGAGAGCTCCTCGTCGTAGTGTTGGCCCGTGTGGATCAGCACCTCCTCGTGGTCCGCGCGCAGCCGTCGGGAGACCGGGAACGCCTTGACGAACTGCGGTCGCGCGCCGACCACCGAACAGACCCGCACGGGTCAGTCCTCCCTCGCGGTCGACTCGTCCGTCGTCGGGGCGATCCCCGACCGCTCGTCCCCGGACGAGCCCTCGGACGCGGCGAAGTCGAACTCCCCCGAGAGGTCGGCGGGCCCGACGCGGACCTCCATGTCGGTGTCGGCCCGTCGCTCGGCGGCGATCCCCGCGACGAACGAGGCGAGCCCGAACAGCGCGAAGAGGCCGCCGGCGACCGCCGTCCCGGTCGCGCCCGCGACGGCCGACCCGACCCCGAGCGCAGTCCCGCCGAGGAGGAGCCCCAACCCGAGAAGCTGTGCGACGGACGGTGGCGAGCCGACCCCGCGGTCGCCGTCCGCGAGCAGGCGACCGAGGTAGCTTCTAAACAGCAGCGCCGAGAGCCTCGGCACGAAGGAACTGTACCTGATGTTGCTGGTCTCGTCGCCGTACACCGCGCGCATCGGAACGTCAGCGATGCGAATCCCCTGCTTGTTCAGGCGGACGAGCAGGTGGTTACAGAACCCGTAGTCCTCGTACAGCGACTCGTACTCGACGCGGTCGAGCGCCCGACGGGAGATTGCGGTGTACCCGTTCTGCGGGTCCGTCATCCGCCAATACCCGCTGGCGATCCGGGTGAGTCCCGTGAGCAGGACGTTGCCGAACGTCCGCCAGGTCGACATCTGCCGCCGGTACTCCGCGTGTCGCAGGCGGTTCCCCTTCGCGTAGTCGGCCTCGTCGCGGACGACGGGACCGATGATCCGGTCGAGTATCGCCGGGTCCATCTGCCCGTCGCCGCTCATCACCGCCACCACGTCGACGTCGGCGTCGTCGGCCATCGCGTTGCGGTACCCCGTCTTTATCGCGCCGCCGACCCCGGTGTTCTCGCGGTGCCGGAGCGCGACGACCAGACGGTCCGGAAGCGCCGTTCCGCTGCGCGCGTCCCGAGCGACGATCCGGTCCCGCCAGGCCGGTCCGGCACCGCCGGGGAGGTCTCCGGTAGCGTCGGGGACGGCGCCGGAACCGTCCGCGATCGGATCCGAACCGCCGGCGACCGAGCCCGAACCGTCGGCGCCCGACTCCGATTTCCCCGGAGCGGACGGTGAGTCGTCGGCGATCGGACGGAGCCTCCCGCCCGGTCGTTCCGACCCTTCGAGCCCGTCGAGCGTCCGGCGGATCTCTCCCCACGTGTCGTCGGTCGAGCAGTCGTCGACGACGTACACGCGGTCGACGTACCCGGGGACGGTCTCGATCACGTCGCCGACGAACCCCACCTCGTTGTAGGCGGGGATCACGACGGCGACGGTCGCCTCCTGGTACATCAGTGCCACCCCCGGCCGACGGTGTAGACGGTGTGTGCCGTCTCCGAGAGGTCGAGCGCCTGTCGCCCGTCGACGACGGTGATGCCGCGTCGAATCCCGTCCGACCCCTCGCGTTCGAAGGCGTGCCAGTCGACGTCGCCGAACTCCTCGTGGGCGGTGATGAGGGCGGCCGCGTCGACGTCACGGTCCGTTATCTCGTCGAGCGCGACGTCCTCGGCGGGCATTTCTGGCAGCTCGTCGAGGATCGGGTCGACCGCGAGGACGGTCGCTCCCAGCCGGTCCAGCCGGTGAGCGACGTCGATCGCGGGCGAGGCCCGCGTCTCGGGAACGCCCGCGCGGTAGGCCACGCCGAACAGCGCGACCGTCGCGCCCTCGACCGAGCGGTCGGTCGAGAGCCCGTCGACCAGCGTCTCGACGACGAATCCCGGCATCCGCTCGTTGACGGATCTGCCCGTCTCGATCATCGGAGCGGGGTCCGTGATCGCATCGAGGAGGAAGTGCGAGTAGTAGGGGATACAGTGGCCGCCGACGCCCGCTCCGGGCGTGAGAATGTCGCAGTACGGCTGGGTGTTCGCGGCCTCGATGGTGTCGATCACGTCGACGCCGAACGCGTCGGTCAGCGTCGCCAGCTCGTTGGCGAGCGCGATGTTGACGTCGCGGTAGACGCCCTCGAAGAGCTTGACGCACTCCGCGGTCCTCGCGTCGCTGGTCCGGATGACCTCGTTGTCGGTCAGCTCGTCGTAGACGAGCGCCGCGACCCGGCCGCTCTCGCCGTCGACCCCGCCGACGATCTTCGGGTACGACCCGCGGATGTCGCGGAGCGCGCGGCCGCTAGCGGTCCGCTCCGGCGTGTGCGCGAGCCCGAACTCGCCCGGCGACCGCTCGCCGGCCGTGAGGACCGGCTCGATCACGTCCTCGCAGGTCCCCGGCGGTACGGTCGACTCCACGAACACCGCGTCGCCCGGGTCGAGACCGGACCGGACCGTCTCGGCGGCCGCCTCCAGCGACGAGAGGTCGGGGTCGTCGTCGGCGTCGATCACGGTCGGAACGACGATCACGTGAACGCGGGCCGTCGACGCCGCCGCTTCGCCGTCGGTCGTACAGGCGAAGCGGTCCTCGGCGACCAGCTCCGACAGCAGCGCGGACACGCCCGGCTCGTGGTCGAGCGGGTTGGTCCCGTCGGCTAGGGCCGCGACGCGTCCGGGATCGATGTCGACGCCGGTCACGGCGCCCGTCGTCTCGCCGTACACCAGCGACAGCGGCAGCCCGATCTTCCCCATCCCGTACACCGCGACGGGGACGCGACCCTCCCGGAATGCGGCCCGCTGTTCGTCCGGGGACGCGTCGGCGCCGTACAGTCCGACGGTCTCCGTCGCGGGGGCGTTCGCGGTCATCGCCCACCCGTCTGCGCGATCGTCGCCTCGGGGTCGTCGACCGCATCGCTGATCTCGCGGACCAGCTCGATCGCCCGGAGCCCGTCGTGGCCGGTGACCTCGGGGGCGGTTCCCTCGGTCACGGACGAGACGAACGACTCGATCTCGCCGCGGAGCGGCTCGCCGCTGTTGACCTGCGGCCGCTCGACGACGCTCTCGGACCGGTACCGCAGGTCGCCGTTCGACTCGACGTAGCCGGGCAGCGAGTGGCGGTGGATCTTCACCGACTGCGTCAGGTAATTCACCGTCACCCGACACTCCCGCCCGGTGACCGCGAGTTCGCGGACCTTCTGGTGGGTGATCCGGCTCGCGGTCAGCGTTCCCAACACGCCGTTGTCGAGCTGGAGCGTCGCCGTGACGTGGGGCTCGCCGTCGATCCCCGCGGCGTACGTCTCGTCGACCTCGGCGTCGAAGAGCGACAGGAGGATGTCGAGGTCGTGGATCATCAGGTCCTCGACCACGCCGTCGGTGTTCTCGCGGTCCACCGGCGGACCGAGCCGGCGGGCGTCGACCGCGAGGACGTCCATCTCCGGGAGCACGTCCACGAGGGCCCGCACCGCCGGATTGAACCGCTCGATGTGGCCGACCTGGAGCCGGAGGTCCCGCCGGTCGGCGAGCGCGATCAGCTCGCGTCCCGCCGCCGGGTCGTCGACGAACGGCTTCTCGACTAAGACGCTGGTGTCGGCCTCCAGCGCCTCCCGCACGATCGACGCGTGGAACTGCGTCGGAACGACGACCGAGACGGCGTCGACCGCCTGAAGCAGCGTGCCCCGATTGAGCGCTCGCGTCCCGTGTTTCTCGGCGATCTCCTTCGCTCGGTCCCAGTCGGTGTCGGCGACCCCGACCAGGTCCACCGCGGCCGAGCTGGCGTACACGCGGGCGTGGTGTGCGCCCATGCTCCCGACGCCGATGACGCCGACGCGGAGCGCCCCGTCGTCAGTCATCGGCGGTCACCTCCGCCTGCGGCAGGCCGTAGTGATCGCGGACGGCGTCGGCGATCCGATCGAGGTCCTCGTCGACGAGCCCGGGGTGGACCGGCAGCGACACGACCTCGTCGACGAGCCGACGAGCCGTCGAGACGGACGCCTCGTAGCCGTCGTACGCGGGTTGGTCCGGGATCAACGTCGGGTAGTAGACGGCCGTGTCCACCCCCCGCTCGTCGAGGTGGTCCCGCAGCGCCGCCCGGTCCGGACAGCGGACCGTGTACTGGTGGTAGACGTGGCGCCGCTCCGGCGGCTCCACCGGCAGCGTCAGCTCCGAGACGTCCTCCAGCGCCGCGGAGAGCCGCCTCGCGTTCTCGCGGCGTCGCGCGTTGTACGCCGGGAGTTTGCGGAGCTGTTCGACGCCGATCGCGGCCGAGAGGCTGGTCAACCGGAGGTTGTGCCCGACGGACACGTGGTCGTAGCCGCGGTCGGCCGCGTCCGACCGGCCGTGGTTGACGAAGCGGGCGGCGCGGTCGGCGACCCCCTCGTCGTCCGTGACGACCATCCCGCCCTCGCCGGTCGTCATGTTCTTCGTGGGGTAAAACGAGAAGCAGGCGGCGTCGCCGAACGTGCCGACGGTCGTCCCCTCGTATGCCGCCCCGTGTGCCTGTGCCGCGTCCTCTATCAGCGCGACCTCGTGGTCCGCCGCGATCTCGGTCAACCGGTCCATCTCCGCGGGCAGCCCGTACAGGTGGACCGGGAGGATCGCGGCCACGTCGTCGGTCGCCTCCAGGGTCGCCTCGACCGCGTCGGGGTCCAGCGTGTACGTCTCCGGGTCGACGTCGGCGAACACCGGTCGCGCGCCACAGAGCCTGACCGCGTTCGCGCTCGCGACGAACGAGAACGGCGTCGTGACGACCGCGTCGCCCTCGCCGATCCCGACCGCTTCGAACGCGGTCTGGAGGGCGGCGGTCCCGTTCGCGACCGCGACCCCGTGGTCGGCGCCGCAGAACGCCGCGAACTCGCGCTCGAACTCGCGGACGACGGGCCCGTCCGCCAGCCGACCGCTCGTCAACACCTCGCGGACCCGTTCGAGTTCCCGTTCGCCGACGTCTGGGTCGGCGATGGCGATCCGGCTCATGCTATCGTGTTCGAGCCGTCGAGCGGTTCCGGCAGATCGCGGGGCTCTGCCGGGACGCCCGCGGCGAGCGTCTCCGGGGGAACGTCGTCCGTGACGACCGCCCCGGCGGCCACGAACGCCCGTTCGCCGACGGTGACGCCGGGAAGGACGGTCGCGTTGGCCCCGATGGAGGCCGAGTCGGCGATCGTCGGCCCCTCCAGGTCGACGTCCTGACGGACGGGATAGGGGTCGTTCGTCAACACCGCGCCCGGACCGACGAACACGTCGTCGCCGATCACGGTCTCGCGCGGGACGTACACGTTCGTCTGGAGGCTCACGTGCGAGCCGACCGTCGTCCGGCCGTCGATGACGGTGTTGGTCCCGACGAGCACGTCGTCGCCGAACTCGGTGTGTTCCCTGACGAGGGCGTTGTGTCCGGTGGTGAAGCCGTCGCCCGCTCGCACGTCCGCGTAGACGATCGAGCCGGCTCGGACCGTCGCGTCGGCGCCGAGGACGGTCGCACCGGCGTCTGCGGCGTACTCGTAGCCGAGCGTCGCGCGATCGCTGATCGCCGATCGCGCGCCGAGCTCAATGTCCGCGACCGCCGACGCCGGGTCGTTCCGTTGTGAGTCTCCCATGACTGATTCGTGTAGCGGTCCGGTCGGTCCGGGCATTGTTATGGAGAGGCTTGCCGAGGTACGCTGGACATACTCCACCGCCGCCGCCAGTTGAACCGCACTCGACGCGTGCTCTCTCGTCGGTCGGTTCGCGACGGAGTCGGGGCCGTCTGCGGAATCTCGAGGCGACGCCCGAACCACCGAGCGGGAGGGGCTTACGAGTCACCGAAGGGACGGACCGGTGAACGCGAGCGGTGAGCGGGTCCGCGAGAGGAGCGGAGTAAGGAGCGAACATCTGCCCGACGTGTCACGTTACTCGGCTCAAGTCCGTCGTTACTCGACTCGCGTCCGCGACGGGTCGCTCTCGGTCCTCTCGGGTCGATCGCCCCGCTGCGGGGGCTCTCCACCGGAGTATGCCCATCGTAACAAAGACGATATTCGCGAACGTCCCCGTATGGAGATCACCGGAATACACGCGGTCGTCGCGGTGCTGCTCGTCGTCGGTGCGGGCGTCGGTGCCGCGTCCGTCGCCGACCTCGGGAGCGGTGCGTCGGTAACCGTCGAAGGTGCGGAGGCGGTCAAACCGGGCGCCGGCGACGCCGCCTTCGAGGTTCGGACCACGATCAACAACACCGACGCCGCGAACGCGACGCGGTCCTACGAGCTGGTCGTCGAAGACGAGGAAGGCTCATCGGTCACCGTCGACGAGCGAACGGTCACGCTCTCCGCGGGAGAGACGCGGGAGCTCACGCTGTCGGCCCCGAGAGACGCGCTGACGGCCGGACGGTACAACTACACGCTCGGCGACGAGTCGGGAGCGCTGGAGACGGGCACCGTCTCCCTCGATCCACCCGCGTTCGTCGTCTCCGACGCCCGGGCTGACCGGGTGGTTCGCGGCGACACCGGGAGCGTCGCCGTGACCGTCCGCAACGACGGCGACTTCCGCGGGCTCAGGAACGTCGACCTCCGCCTCGACCGGAACGCAGACGGCGACTTCGACGGCGACGAGACCGTCGCCGCGAAGGCCCCGATGGTCCGCGCCGGGAGCGAGGCCGCCGTGAGCTTCTCGGTCGAGACCGGCGGGCTCGAACCGGGGACCTACCCGTACCGGGTCGAGGCGTCGGGGAGCTCGCGGGAGGGGACGCTTGTCGTCCTCCGACCGGCGACCGTCCGCGTCGCGGGCGCGACGATGACCGCCGACGCGGTCAGGGGCGACCGGTTCAACGGGTCGGTGACGCTGACGAACGCGGGCGACGTTCCCGGCACGGAGGAGGTCTGGCTCGACGGGCCGGCCGAGTCGTTCGACTGGAACCGCTCCGTGACGCTCGACGGGAACGAGACGAAGACGTTCGAGTTCGAGGCGGCGACGGCGAACCTCACCCGCGGGAACTACTCGGTCGCCGTCGCGACGCCGAACGACGCGACCACGGCGACGCTCCGCGTCCGCGAGAGCTTCCTCAAGGTAGACGAGGTCGACGGGCCGCGGTCGGCCGACGTGGACGACGACGTCGCGTTCACCGCGAAGGTGTCGAACATCGGCGACGCGGCCGCGAACGAGACCGTCGAACACCGCATCGACCTGGACGGCGACGACGACCCGGAGACGGTGACGGCGAACTCGACGGTCGACCTCGCGCCGGGCGAGCGGACGACCGTCGAGTTCGCGATCGCCGCCGACGACCGCGACCGGTTCAGCGACCGTGACCTGCTCGGCACGCACGTCTACGGCGTCTACAGCGGGGACGCCAACGCGACCGGTGTCGTGGTCATCGAGGACTACTACTCCGGCGGTGGCGGCTCGTCGTCCTCGGACTCCGACAACGGCGAGTCGGAGACCGTCTCGAAGGACGCGATCACCCAAGAGAAGTACGGGCTCGACTACGACGAGGTCAGCGCCGAGACGCAGTCGCAGGTCGACGAGATCCACGAGCGACAGCCGTTCGCGGGTGACCTCGTGATCACCGAGGTCCTGACCCGCGAGGAGATAGCGCGACAGGAGTTCGGGCTCGACGTCGAGCGGAACGACGAGTTCGACTTCACCAGCATCGACGTCGAGACCCAACAGGAGATCGAGGCCGCCTTCGACGACCAGTTCGAGTCCGACGACGGCGACCGGATCGACTCGTGGGACGAACTGGCCAGAGAGCGGTTCGACAGCGAGTACGAGGCGCTCGACGAGACGCAGAAAGAGACGATCCGCGAGCAGTACAGGGCCCAGTTCGACTCCTAAAACCGCACGTCGGTGCGGGCGCGACCGCCGCGCCCGCCGCCGGCTACGGCGGGCCGTCGACGAACTGTGCGCGGTAGCAGCTCGTTATATCCCCGCTCGTCTCCTTGCTCCCCCCGACAAGCCAACGTTGTGTCGCGTCCGCGTGAGCTCGTCGTTCGTGAGTTCGGCTTCCGCGTCCTGCCGGAACGCGCTCCGGGTTGCGTCGGGGGCGTCGGAGACGCCTCACCGGTCGGCTGACGGCGCGTCGCCGGACCCGTTCGCGGGGGTGTCGGCGGCGGACGCCGCGCGGTCGGCCGCGGGACCGAGCCACCCGTCGTCGATCATCGCGACGAGCGGGTTGTCCTCGATCTCGAGCGGGAGGTCGATCCGCCCGCGCCGTCTGGCCGACTCCCACGCGGCGAAGACCACCTCCGTCGCCCGGAGCGCGTTCCGCCCGGACAGTTCGGGCTCCGACCCCGTCTTCAGTCCCTCGACCGCGTCGGCGATCGCGCGCTCGATGAACACCGGCGCCTCGCGGTCCTCGGCCGAGAGCAGCGGCAGCCGCGCCCGGACACCGCGCAGCGCTGCGCCGAGGTACCCCGGGGAACCGAGGCCGTGGAGGTTCTCGCCGTCCGTCCCGACCGACTGCCACTTCCCGCCGTCGGTCCGGTAGCGGAGCGTCGGTCCGCCGTCGACGCCGAGTTCGATGGCGCCGTCCGTGCCGACCAGTCGGAAGTAACACGCTCCCGCGGGCGCCGACTCGCCGGTGGTGGCGAGCCCGACCGTCCCGTCGGCGTACCGCCACTGGACGAGCGCCTGCGTGGCGTTCGGGGTGCCGAACCACCGGTTCTCTTCGCGGTAGTCGACCTGTGCTATCACCCACTCCACGTCGGCGCCGTCGGTGAAGTATCGGGAGAGGTCGACCTGGTGGATCCCGGCGTCGAAGAGCGTCTCGTCCGCGAACTCGATCTTGGCGAGCTCCCCGATCGCGCCGTCGTCGAGGAGTTCCTTGGCCTTGCGGAAGGGCGCGCCGAACCGGCGCTGGTGATTGATCGTGAGCTGGACGCGGTTCCGGTCGCAGGTCCGGACCATCGACTTACAGTCGCCCCAGGTGTCGGCCATCGGCTTCTCGCAGTGGATCGCCGCGACGTTCCCGCTCTCGGCGCAGTCCTCGACGATCGCGGCGTGGATCCCCGGCGGCACGCAGACGCTCACGAGGTCCGGCTCGACCGCGGCGAGCATCGCCTCGTAGTCCTCGTAGGCGGTGCCCTCGCGCAGGTCGAACTCGCGGGCGAACGCCCGCCCGTTTTCCAAGACGATGTCCGCGCACGCGACGAGCTCGCAGTCCTCGTTGTTCTCGTAGGCGTGTCCGTGCCGATACCCCATCGCGTACCCGTCTCGATCGGGGTCCGAGGGGTCAGGGCCCGTGCCGATGACCGCGACGTCGTAGACCATTCCGGACTGAGAACGCCGTCCCCGACCAAAGAGTATAGACCGCCTACCTCGCGCGCCCGGACCGCACCGCGACGCGGCGAGCCGATCCACCCGGCGGCCCCCGACCCGTCGGCGACTCGAGTCGGCGGTACGATTCGTATAACAATACCGTCGCTCGCGGAACCCCCGTTCGTGACTCCCGACCCCGGCCCGTCGACCGCCGATCGCAGCTCCGCCGAGGCGAGTGACGGCACCGACGCCGCTGGGGAGGGACTCCCGTTCGTCTCGGTGGTGATCCCGGTGTACAACGACCCGGCCGGGATCGAGGCGACGCTCGACTCGCTCCGGCGACAGACCGCGACCACCGACCGGTACGAGGTGATCGTCGTGGACAACGGGTCGACGGACGGGACGCGCGACGTCGTCCGCGAGTACCTCGGGGACGAGGCGTTCGACGGGATCCGGCTGTTCGTCGAAGACGACGTTCGGGGCTCGTACGCCGCGCGGAACGCGGGCATCTCCGCCGCGACGGGCTCCGTGATCGCCTTCGTCGACGCCGACATGGTCGTCGATCCCGGGTGGGTCGAGGCCGTCGCGCGGGAGATGGCCGTGACGGGCGCCGACTACCTCGCCTGCGACGTGCGGCTGTTCACGACCGGCGACGAGGGGACGGTGGCCGAGTACAACCGACTGAACGACCTCCACGTCGAGCGGTTCATCGAGGAGCTCTCGTTCGCGCCGACCTGCTGTCTGGTCGTCACGCGAGCACTGATCGAAGGGGTCGGCGGGTTCGACGCCCGACTCCAGTCGAGCGGGGACCTGGAGTTCGGGAACCGCGTGGCGGCGAGCGGGCGCGACCTCCGATACGCGCCGGACGTCGTCATGTACCATCCCACCCGGACGACGCTCGGCGCGCTGCTCCGGAAGTCCAGACGGGTCGGCCGCGGGAAGACCCAGCTCCGGCGGTACTACCCGGAGCGGTACGGGTCGCCGATCCTCGCCGCGCTCAACCCCGCCGCGTTTCTCCCGCCGCGGCCGAGTTTCATGCGCCGGTCCGTGCGCGACTGGGCTGAACTGCCCGCCCGGCGGAAGCTCGCGTTCCTCGTCGTGGCCTACGTCACGTCGCTCGCGAAGGCGTACGGACAACTGCTCGAACTGGCGTCGCCGACCGACACCGACGCCGAGGGACCCGGCCGTCCCTGACGCGCACGGAGCCGGTCAGAACGACGCGTACTCGGCGGGCGCGGACGACGCGGACTCGACCGACCCGAGCCGCACCGTCCCTCTCGCCGCCGGGTCAGGAGTCGTCGGTCTCCTGGAACGCCTCGACACCCGGCAGGTCGGAGACGCCCTCGTGTTGGCCGACGTACGCCGCCGACTCCGTCACCGTCTCGAACGTCTCCTCGTCCGGGTATTCGCGGACGGTCAGGACGCGACCGTCGTCGACGGCGAACACGATCTCCACGGACCCGTCGTCGTGTCGATACTCCGCGGCCTTCCTCGCCGAGTCGGCAGGCTCTCCCATCGGAAATAATTCGAGAGTCAACGGCTTGACCGTTTCGGCCGCGATCGGTCCGCGGACCGGTCTGTGACACCGGACTGGACCGCCGGCGGGTCTGGCACCGCACTGGACCGGTCAGCCGGCGGGCCTACCTGTTGTCGAGCAGGTCCACGACGGCCGCCGGCGCGGCCACGACGAACGCCTCCTCGCGGAGCAGTTCCTCGTCCTCCGGCAGGTAGAGGAACTTCTCGGAGTCGACCCCCGACGCCCGTATCCGCTCCCAGTCGTCGAGGTCGTAGCCGAGGTCCTCGCTGTCGGGGTCGTCCGGCTGGGCCTCCCACTCCACTTCGAGCGCACTCCGGCTCATGCTCCCACCCCGCGGCAGTCGGCCGCGGTCACGGCGCTCGCGGCGGAGCGGCGTCGACGCCGACCGGCCGACGGCTCCTCGGGGTTCGAGGCCATCAGATCACCTCCGGAACGTGAGGGAGGCGTCGCCGTCGATCTGGAGCCGAGCGACGTCGCCGGAGAAGCCGAACGTGTCGCGGTCGTCCGCGACGGTCCCGCTGGCGACGCCGCCCGTCGCCGCGTCCGACGCCTCGGCGCCCCAGCCGCCGGCGCGCTTCGCGACCGAACCGGTCGTCTCGACGAGGTAGCTCGCCTCCGCGCCGTCGCCGTCGACGACCAGCTCGTGCGGCAGGTCGTGGCCCCCGTCGAGCGTCGCCGGGTCGACGGGCTCGCCGTCCACGCGGACGACGAGGTCGCCCTCGACCTGGAAGTTCGTGAACTCGCCGGTGACCTGGAAGGCGCTGGCGTCGCCCTGGACGCGTCCGGTGACGGTGCCGTCGGTCACGTCCGCGGCGGCCGCGCCGTCGCCGGGCGTCACGCTCCCGTCGACGCTGAACGTGTACGCGAGCGGGTCGGTCGAGTCGGTGCCGTCGACCTCGACCGTGCGACCGTCGTCGACGACCAGATCCGCTGGATCGACGGTCTGGCCGTTCAGGCGAACGGGCACGTCCGCATCGATCTGGAAGTCGGTGAACTCCCCGCTGACGAGGAACGAGTCGAACCCGCCCTCGACGTGGCCGGTGACGGTCGACCCGTCGATCACGTCGCTGTCGTTGGCGTACTGACCCGGCGCGACGCTCCCGTCGACCGTGAACGCGTACTCGACGCGGTCGTAGATGCCGCTCCCGTCGATGACGAGTTCGCGCTCCTCCGTCGTCTCCGCCGTCGAGTCGTCCGTCGTCGAGTCGGTGCCGTCGGTCGAATCGTTCGTCTCCTCGGTCGAGTCGGAGACGACCAGATCCGACGGGGCGACCGTCTCGCCGTCGAGGCGGACCTCGGCGTCGCCGTCGAGTTGGAAGTCGGTGAACTCTCCGGACACCCAGAAGGAGTCGCTCCCGCCCTCGACCTGACCGGAGACGGTCGTCCCGTCTATCACGTCGTCTGGGTTCGCACGGGGACCGGGCTCGACGCCACCGTCCACGGTGAACGTGTACGTGAGCTTGTCGGAGGTGTGGCCGCCGTCGATGACGAGCTCCTGCTGGCCGTCGTCGGGGGTCGAGTCGTCCGTGGAGCCGCCGGACGTGGAGTCGCCGGTCGAGTCCGAAGACGCCGGCTCCGGGTTCGGGAACGGGCACGACCCGTCCTTGGTTATCGACGAGCTCGACGCGGTGGAGTTCTCTAGGGTGATCTCCCTCCCGGTCACGTCGACTGTCGAGTCCTCGACGACGCCGCCGGTCGAGTCGACGAAGTTGATGCCGTCACGGCTCGATCCCGACTGGTGGACACAGCAGTTCCGGACCACCGAGTCGTCGGCCTCGACGAGACGGACCGCCTCCCGGCCGGACGCCGACCCCGTGATGCTGACGTTATCCATCCGGATCCAATGCGGTTTCGGCGGCGTCCGCTGCCACTCGCGCCACGGGATAGCGCCGGGGCGTCCCCGGCGGACGGCCCACATGTTGTCGATGTCGACCCGGACGCGAGTGTTCTCGACGCGCAGGCTCCGCCCCTGCGGCGAGAGGTTGATCATGGCGAGGCCGTTCGGAGCGTCGGCGCCGATGAGCTCGCAGTCGCGGACCTCCGCGCCCGCCGGGATCGTCTCCGCGCCCTCGAGTTGGACGCCCTGATCGACGTGGATCCCGCGCATCCCGAACCCGGTCGAGATGTCGCCGAGCTCCGGGCCGGTGTACTTCCCGAAGTCGATCTCGACCGTACAGTTCTCGATGTAGCTCCCGTCTCCGCCGATGCGGATGTTCGCCGCGTTGTTGTTGAGGAAATAGGAGTCGACTATCTCCACCTGACCGGGCGTCCGGGAGGTGTACGTCCCGTTGTTGCCGAACTCGCGGAAGTCACAGCCCTCGATGCGGACGGTCCCCTTGTTCGACCAGCCCACCCACACGCCGATCCGGCCGTTACCGCGCGCGTACCCGTCGACGCGGGACCCCTTCTTCGCCACCGCGTTCCGCAGGACACCGCGCCCGCTCTCGTTCGTGATCCCGAGCAGGAAGGCGCTGATCTGGCCGGAGTTGTCCGTGAGCCCCCGGCCGAGAAACTCGACGTCCTCGATGTGGAAGTGGTTCCGACACAGGAGCCGGATGCCCGTGGTGGTGTCGTTCGCCCGCATGTCGATGTCGATGCCCTCGATGAGCACGTCGTCGGGGTTGGGGTAGTAGTCGAACAGCAGTCCCGAGTACCCCGTCGGCGGGAGGAACCGCACGTCGCCCTCGCCGAGCATGCCGACGCGGTCGGCGTCGATCTCGATCTCACCGTCGAAGCGGTACTCGCCCTCGGGGAACCGCACCAGCGTCCCCTCCGAGAGCGCGTCGTCCAACCGGGCGTTGACCGGGTCGTTCCCGCCCGCGTCCAGTCCGAGGTCGTCGACCGCGTCGAGCACTCGGTCGAACTCGATCCCGCGACGGGTCGTTCCGCTCGCGGCGGCGCCGCCGGCCGAGGCGGTGGCGACCGTGGCGGCGGCCACGCCGGCCATCTTCAGGTACCCGCGTCGTTCGAGCAGCGGGGTGTCGTCACCCCCCTCCGTCTCGCCGGCAGACCCGTCTTCGTCCCCCGTCTCGACCTCGTAGTCGGTGCTTACTGTCCCGTCAGCACCATAACTGCCTCCTACTCTCTCGTCGTCGGGTGTCCGTTCTTTGGACATGGCCGGGCATATCCGGCTTACTATGATATTCGTTTTCGCCAGTAACTGACCGGATGCGTCCGGTTGGAATCGCTTGGTTACCAGATGGGTCCCGGTTGCTGGCGGCACGGTTTACTCCGCCGTAGGAACCCCCTACTAACGCCGTGTCCGGCCGGGCTTTCCGTAACCGGCGAATACCGGGTCGTAGGGGGTTCCTACTAATCGAAACCGCGACCGGATCGACCCGATCCGCGAGCCACCGGTTCGTCGGGCGCGCGGATCGCTGGGGTCGGACGAGCGTCACGGCCGATCCAGCACTCGTCCGAACGGTACGTCTCCCTCCAGCGCGTCGACGCTGATCCGGAGGGAGCTCGAGACCGACCCGGCGTCCGGCAGCGACGGCACCGCGTCGAGCCCGAGACAGACGCGCTCGGTCCCGGCGCTCTGAGCGAGCGCGCGCAACAGGGGTACGTCCGAGGTGAGCTCGACGCCCAAGCCCGCGTCGCCGAACCGCTCTAGGACCGTGTCGACGCCGAGACACACGACGTGTTCGTCGGGCGGCGTCGTCAGGTCGACGTCGACGACGATCGGGTGCCCGTCGGTGCGGATCTCGCCCCCGCTCACTTCGCTCCGCGGGGAATGATCGAAGAACACGCCGTCCCGCCCTTCCCCTCGACAGCGGATGTCGCAGTCTATCACCGCCGACTCGGGCGCGAACCTGAGGTCGACCGCGACGCCCCCGGCCGCGTTCCCACCGACGGTGACGTTGCGCAACTCCGTCCAGTGCGGCGGCGGAGGCTCCCGCCGGTCCGGACGGTAGGGGAGCGACCCCACGGGGCCGCGGCGGACCGCCGGCGTCCCGTCGATGTCACACCGGATCTCCGTGTCGCGGACGACGAGGCTCCGCGCAACGGGCGACTGTTCGACGACGGCCTGTGACCGCGGCGACGAGCGGGCGCGGAGCGTACAGCCGCGGATCTCCGCACCCGCGGGCAACGGCGGCGCACCCGCCCGTTGGACGCCCTGTTCGACGACGATCGCCCGCGTGTTGAACTCCGTCGACGTGTCCACTGCCCCGCCGGTGTACCGGTCGAGGTCGATCTCGACCGTACAGTCCTCGACGTAACTTCCCTCGCCCGCGATGCGGGCGCTCGCCGCGTTGTTGTTGAGGAAATAACAGTCGACGATCTCGACGTTTCCGGGGGTCCGAGAGCCGTACACGCCGTTATTGCCGAACTCGCGGAGGTCACAGCCCTCGATGCGGACGGTCCCCTTGTTCGACCAGCCCACCCACACGCCGATCCGGCCGTTACCGCGCTTGTACCCGTCGATTCGAGAGCCCTTCTTCGCCACCGCGTTCCGCAGGACGCCCCGACCGTCCTCGTTGTCGATCGCGAGGACGAACGCGCTCGGCGTTCCGGCAGGCGACTCGCTGGTTCCACGACCGAGGAACTCGACGTCTTGGATGTGAAACCGGTTCCGACATTCGAGCCGGATCCCCGTCGTCGTGTCGTCGGCGCTGACGTCCACGTCGACGTTTTCGATGAGGACGTCGTCCGGCACCGAGTCGGAGTCGAACAGGGGTCGCGTGTAGCCGACCGGCGGGAGGAACCGCACGTCGCCGTCGCCGAACACGCCGACCCGGTCCGCGCTGACGACGACCTCGCCGAGGAACCGGTACTCGCCCTCGGGGAACCGCACCAGCGTCCCCTCCGTGAGCGCGTCCTCCAGCCGGTCGTTTGCCGGCGCGCTGCCGGTCGGGTCGAGGCCGAGGTCGTCGACGGCGTCGAGCACTCGGTCGAACTCGATCCCGTGGCGCGTTCCCAGGTCCTCGTCGTCGGATCCGTCCCCCGGCCCGTCTGGCCCGTCTCCCGACGGTCCGTCTCCATCGTCCGGATCTGCGGGCGGGTCTTTCGACGCGTCACCCCGCGCGAACCCGAGACAGCCGGCCGCCGAGGCCACCGCGGCACCGATGGCGCCGAGATACGGGCGCCTCCCGCGGGCTCCGGCCGCGTCGCCGACGCCGCGAGAGTCGTCGCCGGAGCGGTGGCCGCTGCCCGCACCGGCTTCGTCGCCGGAGCGGTGGCCGCTGCCCGCACCGGCGGTCATAGGTAACCCAGCCCGCGCAGCCGCTCTTCGACGGCCTCGTCGCTTCCGGGCCCGCCGGCCGTCGCGTCCGACGAGCCGCGGTCCACCTCGACCGCTTCCCGCTCCGCCGGCGGCGATCCGGGTTCGAACAGCTCCGTCAACACGCGGCCGTGAGCGGCCGCGGGAACGGGTTCGCCGAGCCCGTGGAGCAGGGTCGGCGCCACGTCGACGACCGCGGCGCCCTCGACCGCGACGTCGGCCGCTATCGAGGGGCCACGGGCGAAGATGACGCCCTCCGGCCGGTGGTAGCCGGCGATGCCGTCGGCGTCGACGACGGCCTCGTCCGCGAGCCCGGGCTTGACGTGATACCCTTCGACGGCCTCGACGACCACGTCGGGGGCGAACTCGTCTTCGGGGTTGAGGTCGTCGCCGTCGTGGACCGAGAGCACCCGTTCGCCGGTCTCGGGGTCGGTCAGCTCCGAGAGCGCGGTCATCACCTCGGCTTTCACCTCCGCTCGCTCCGCGGGGTCGACGGCCCCGTCGTCGAACCGGACGGTGTCGTTGACGTAGACGCTGCCCAGCCCGTGGAGGAACGCCCGGGTCCGCTCGGAGTCGACGTCGTAGAGGGCGTGGTCGCCGGGCACCGCTCGCGCGACGCTGTCGACGAGCGCCGCCGGAAGCCGATCGACGAGCACCTCGTCGTCGATGCCGATCCGTTCTAACGCGTTCAACACGGACGACTTCGACACGCCTGCGCGAGAGAGCACGCCCCGGGTACCGGTCGAGTCCTTCGGCGTCAACAGGCCCGCGTCCGCCAGCGCCCGGTTGAGGTTAACGACCCGCGAGATCGGCCCGAACCCGTGGTCTGAGACGACGTACAGCGTCGCGCCCAGTCGGTCGCAGTAGGTCATCACCTCGGCGAGGACCGCGTCCAGCTCGCGGTAGTGGTCCAACAGCACGCCCTCGTCCCAGATCAGGTGCTGGAGCCTGTCAGGCGCGGTGAAGGTGAAGAAGAACAGCCGCCAGTCCTCCCGCTCCATGAGCGACTCCAACAGCTCGCGGCGCGCCTCGAGCAGCGACGCGAAGTCAGCGAGGAACTCCTCGCGTCGGTCCTCGCCGTACTCGTGCCACTTGAGACCGACCCGATAGTCGGGGATCTCCTCGCGGATCTCCTCGCCGAGCTCGGGCGGATCAGTGAACCCCGCCGCGTCGGTCGAGCTCGTCATCATCCCGGCGACCATCGCCCCGTCATCGCCGACGCCGCCGGCGGGGTACGTCATCGGCACGTTCGCGACGACGGCCGGCGAGAGCAGCTCCCAGAGCGGCGGCTGCCGGAGGTCGTTCCGGTTGTACGGCCGCTGGCTGTAGTCGCTTTCCAGTTTCATGAACTCGTAGAGGCCGTGTCGGTCGGGCCAGGTGCCGGTCGCGATGGAGGGCCACGCGACCGGCGTGTTCGCTGGCGTCGTGCTCCGGAGGGGACCGGACGCCCCGGTATCGACCAGCTCGGCGAACGCCGGGAGCTCGCCGTCGTCGATCCACGGCCGAATGAGCGGCCACGGGACGCCGTCGAGCCCCAGTACGAACGCGCGGTCGCCGTCGTCGCTCACCGCGACCGCCCCCGTCGACGCCGCTCGGTCCGAATCATTGCGCCCCGCTTGGGGAAGGACGCCGTTTGTTATGCCTTTCGTACCCGAGTAAGGCGGCGTTACCGGTCGGAGACGCGGTTCGCGACCGGTCTCAGTCGACGTCGAGTTCGAAGCGGTCGGCGTGCGTCAGCGTCGTCCACCCGAGGATACGTCGGTCGTACAGCGGTCGACCGATCGACTCGACGACGCCCTCGAACGCGGGGCGGTCCCACCGCGAGTGCGCGAGTTCGTACACCGAGCCGGCAGCCGTTCGGTCCCCGTCGGTGTATCCGTTCTCTCCGGTTCCGTACTCCCACTCCGCGGCGTCGGTGACGTACGGACACAGGCCCTCGAAGGCCCGCAGGAGCGCGCTCGCGTCGTCGTCGGGGAGCGTGTGCCCGTAGAGGTCGACGTCGTAGTGCCGGGCTATCTCCGCGGTGAACGCGAGCGCCTTGAGCCCGTACACCGAGTACTCCAGCCCGTCGACCCGCTGCCGCTCGTGCCGCAGGAGGCCGTTCGGTTCGAGTTGGTCGAAGCCGTGCTCGCGCCAGTCGTCGAACGCGCGCGTCAGCGCGTCGCGGTCGTCGAGGTACGCCGCCGCGGTCGCTCTCGCGAGGATCCACCAGGCGTAGATGTTGTTCTTGACCGCACCGGTGTAGCGCTGCTTCCCCCGTCCGTCCTCGAGGTCCGCGAGGTACGTCTCGATCCACCCGCGAAGGGCCTCTCGGTCCGCTCCGACGGCCGACCACCGCGGGGAGTCCCGGACGAGCGCCGCGCCGTAGATGAGCGTCGGGAGCGTGACGTGGAGTTCGATGGAGAAGTACGTCTCGCCGAAGTTCCGGCCGGAGGGGTACATCCGCGTCTCGGGGTCGAGAAACCAGTGGTCGAGCAGCCGGATCGCCTTGCGAGCGAACCGCTCCCGCCCGGTGAACACGTACCCTATCCCGAGATCACGGACCCACGTTCCCATCTCGACCGCGGCCCGGTAGTCGGGCCGCTCCTCGCCCGTGGCGAACCGGTGCTCGTCCACGCCGTCCGGTGAGCCGTCGTCGACGACGCTCGACGGGGTCGCCGTCACGGCCCGGTCCGCGTCCCGGATCTGGGCGTCGTAGGCCGCCTTCCACGGCCGCTCGTCGTCTTCCACGCGATCGCGGATCGCGACGACCTCGTTGCCGTCGAGGAACCCGGCGTACACGGCGGGGTCGTCCCGGCTCTCGGTCGGTACCCCGGATCCCGACCCGCCGGAACCGGATCCCGACCGATCGGAACCGGAGCCGCAGCCGGCGAGGACCCCGGCGAGCCCGAGCGACGCGGCGCCGCGCAGCAGGTCGCGGCGCCGCGTCCCGTCAGCGTCGCGTTCGGTCACGCTCCGCGCTCGGCGTCCGTCACCGACCGC
This sequence comes from Halorubrum ejinorense, assembly GCF_055389685.1. NCBI lineage: Archaea > Methanobacteriati > Methanobacteriota > Halobacteria > Halobacteriales > Haloferacaceae > Halorubrum > Halorubrum ejinorense. The sequence continues at coordinate 2,134,250 of NZ_AP043777.1, read as the reverse complement.
TCGGTCCCCCGGACCGCTCGGCGCCGTATCACCGGTCGGCGCCTCCCTCGTTGTGCCAGACGTCGACGTGGTGGTCCGGCGTGTACGACTTCCCGACGACGTCCGGGAGGCCGTTCCCCGAGAGGTCGACGGCCTTCGCCTCGTGGGTCTCGACCCCCTCCGCGACGACGGACTCCTCGAACCGACCGTCCCCCTCGTTCCTGAACAGGTAGTGTCGCGGGACCTCGTTCTCGCCGAGGCTCATCTCCGCCGCGTACACGTCGAGTCGGCCGTTCCCGTCGAAGTCGGCGAGCTGTAGCGTGTGGGGACAGAACAGGTCCTCTGCGATCACGGTCTCCGCCCAGCCGTCGTCCCGGCGGTCGAACCACCCGACCCGTCCGGGGTGGGTGCCGTAGGTAGGCGAGTCGCCCTCCGCGAGCACGACCTCGGGCTCGCCGTCGCCGTCCACGTCGCCGACCGCGACGCGGACGTCGTCCCAGCCGGTGGCGATCGGCTCGCGGTCCCACTCGTGGGTCCCCTCGCGGCGGCGGTAGAGGTCGGTGCCGACGACGAGCTCCGTCCGACCGTCCCCGTCGACGTCGCCGATCCACACGCCCTCCGCGTCGCTGTCGCCGTCCACGACGTGACAGTTCCGTTCCGGCCACGGCCCGCCCGTCGGGTCGTCGGGAACGTCGTAGTAGAACACCGCGCCGGAGCGCTGTGACAGCCCGACCACCTCCGGGTCGCCGTCGTCGTCCACGTCGCCGAACGCGAGGTCGTGGTACTTCTCGAAGCGGTCGGTCACCAGGTGTCTCTCCCACCGCGACCGGGGGTCCGCCGGCTGTTCGAACCAGTAGACCGCGTTGTAATGGATTCCCTGACCGGCGAGGACGTCGACCCGGCCGTCGCCGTTCACGTCGCCGAGCGAACAGCCGACCCCGAGTTGCGGCACGTCGGCGATGGCGTGCCGCTCCCAACCGGGGTTCTCGTACCAGAACAGCGTCGGCCCGGCGAGTCCCGTCGCCTGCTTGATCCCCTCCACGCTCGGCAGGCGGGTCCGGCCGCCGGCCACGAACAGCTTCGTTTCCGGCCCCGTCCCCCCGACGATGACGTCCGGGCGGCCGTTGCCGGTGAGGTCGGTCGTCAGACAGATCCCGAGCTTCGTCGTCGGAGGCGCGGGGTCGATGACCTCGTGGCGAAAGCGGGGTCGCTGTGTCTGCATGGATTCCCGCTGGACCGCGGTCGGCTTTGTTATCGATCGCTTACGCGGCCGGCTCGGGTGTCAGATCGCCCCCGCGAAGTTCCGGAGCGTCTCCCGGAGCTCCCAATTCAGTTGCGTCTCGAGCAGCAGTACCGCGACCCCGTACACCGCGGCGCCGGCCGCGACGAGGACGACCAGCTCGAGGAACACCCACGGGAGCGTCAGCGTCGCCTGTAACCAGAGGACGACGCCGCCCATGAGGAGGCTCGCGAGCGCCGGGTACGACATCTCCCGGAGCAGTCGGCCGAGGCTCGTCTCGACCGAGTCGATGACGAGGTACACGTCGATGGGCATCACCGGGAAGACGTAGACGCCGAGGACGGCCGCGGCGGCCCCGACGATCCCGAACTCGCGGGTGGCGGGAATGATGATGATCGCGGTCAACACGAGCCGGAAGGCGCCGAGTTTCGCCATGTAGTCGGGTCGGCCGAGGGCCTTCCAGACCGGGGAGTAGGCGGAACCGAGCGCGATGAGCAGTCCGTACACCGCGACGAGTTGCATCACCGGCACCATCGGCAGCCAGTCGGGGCCGAAGACCGCCTCGACGAACGTCGGGGCGACCGTCGCGATGCCGACGGAGGCGGGAAAGGAGATCACCATCGTCACCTGAAGCGTCCGGTAGAACGCCGACCGGAGGGCCGGAATGTCGTCTTGAAGCTTCGAGTAGGCCGGGAACGCGACGCTCGAAATGATCTGTGAGATCTCCGTCGCCGGCGCCTTGGCGAACTGGTAGGCGACCTGATACAGCCCGAGCGACGCGGCCGACAGCAGCCACCCGATGACCGCGTCGTCGCCCTGGTTGATGAGGAAGTAGATGCTCTCAGAGCCGGTGATCCACTTCCCGAACCCGAACAGGTCGCGGGCGATCTCAACGTCGAAGTCCGGCCACGGGCGGTAGCCGTGGACCGCGTACGACGTCAGCATGCGAGCGGCGTCGGAGGCGACGTAGCCGAGCACGAGCGCCCAGACGCTCTGGGTCGCGAGCGCGACGGCGAGCGCGACGACGAAGTTCGTCAGCGAGCCGCTCATCGTGTAGAGGAACTCCTTGTGGAACTCGAGGTTCTTCCTGAAGTAGACGATGCCGGGGTTCCGGAGACCGAGGAGCAGCGGCGTGAGCGCGATGACTCGGAGGATCGGGGTGGCCCGCGGTTCGTCGAAGAACCCGGCGACGAAGGGCGCGATGACCACGAGGATCCCGGCGAGCAGGAGGCCGCGGAGGATCTCGATGCTCCAGTACGTGTTGAGGTAGTCGTCGACGTTCCCGGACGCCTTCTGGATGAGCGCCTGGTCGAACCCGATGTTGGAGAAGCGCTTGAACGCCGTCAGCGTCAACAGGGCGATCCCGAGCAGCCCGAAGTCGGCCGGCGTGAGCATCCGGGCGAGGATCGCGATCATCAGCAGTTGGAGGCCGCGATCGAGGACGTTCGTGATCGTGGCCCAGATGCCGCTCTTGACCGTCTGTTCGGTGAGGTCGCCGCCCGGAGTGAGCCGCGTGAGGAGTCGACGAACCGAGGAGAGAACTGACATGGTGCGGTGAGTTGGTCCGTCTCCGCAGACCCGTGTTTCGGGCATTGTTATGTACGCGTTACCGGCCCGTCGAGGGGACGCCGGACCGCGTCGCGTGGTGTCGAACCCGGGGTCACGCCGGGCGCCGTGACGAGCGGCCCGCGGTAACGACCGTCCTAACAATACGGTTCCCGGGGCACGTCCATCCAATGGAGACACCGGACCGACCGTTGGTCAGCGCGATCGTGATAACCCGCGATCGGCCGGCGAAACTCGAGGACGCCGTCGCCAGCGTCCGGGCGCAGACGTACCCGAACATTGAACTCGTCGTCGTCGACGGGTCCAGCGAGCCGGTCGAGTCGCTCGCGCGCCGCCGCGCCGGTGACCGGCCGGTCACGTACCGGCGCGACGACGGCCGGGGACCGGGCGCCGCCCGGAACGTCGGGATTCGCGCCGCTGACGGGGAGTACGTCGCGTTCCTCGACGACGACGACAGGTGGCTCCCCGAGAAGATCGAGCGGCAGGTGTCGGCGTTCGAGCCCGGCGTCGTCGCCGTGTACACGGGGCAGTTCGCCGTGCGCGACGGCGAACGCGTCGGCGGCCGCTCCCCGTCGCTGTCCGGGGACGTCACCGAGGCGCTGCTCCGCGGGGCCCCGTGCGTTCCGACCTCGGCGTTCATGGTGCGCCGGGCGGCCATCGACGACGCCGGTGCCTTCGACGAGGCGCTCCCGATCTGGGAGGACCGCGAGTGGTACGTCCGGCTCTCCGAACACGGGCAGTTCCGGTCGGTCCCAGAGGAGCTGGTCCGGCGCGGGTTGGGGGAGTACGACCAGCTCACCGACGACTTCGAGGCCGCCCGTGACGTGGCCTACCCGCGGTTCCTCGACGCACACCGGGCGTCGGCCGCCGAGTACGGCGCCGGCTGCGAGCGGATGCTCGTCGCGTCGCTCTCGCGGAAGCTCGGCGCGACCGCGCTGGAGAACGGGCGCTACGGGGAGGCGCGCCGCTGGCTGGCGCGCTCGGTGCGTCACGACCCCGGACAGCGGCAGACGTGGGTCTACCTGTTGGTGGCGCTCGGCGGGGCCCCGGCGTGGCGGGGCGTGCGAGGGCTGCGACGGGCCTACGAGTCGCTCGCGGGCCGGTGGACGACGGCGGCGGTGTCGTGGCGGGGTCGCGGTGACGCCGACCGGTCGGGCGAGGAAGGGAACGGCTGACGGCGCCGCCTTCAGACCGTGACGCTCTTCGCGAGGTTGCGCGGCTTGTCGATGGAGCGGCCGCGGCGTCTGGCGGCGTGATAGGCGACGAGCTGGAGCTGGACGTTGGCGAGCACGCCCACGAGTTCCGGGTGGGTGGACGGGACCGACAGGACGTGGTCGGCGATCCCCTCGAGGTCGGGGGTGTCCCCGCTCGCCACGGCGATGACCGGACCGCCGCGGGCCCGGATCTCCTTGACGTTGCCGAGCGTCTCCGTGTCGTCGGAGCCGCCGTTGAACACCGCGAACACCGGCGTGTCCTCGGTGACGAGCGCCAGCGGGCCGTGTTTCAGCTCGGCGGCGGTGAACCCCTCGGCGTGCTCGTAGGTGATCTCCTTGAATTTCAGTGCCCCCTCCAGCGCGACCGCGTGGCCCGGCCCGCGACCGATGAAGAAGTACGCCTCGGAGTCGGTGAACGCGTCGGCGATCTCCTCGGCGGCGGGGCTCTCGACGACCTGTCGAACCTGGTCGGGCAGTCGCGTCAGTGCGGACAGGAACGCCTCCGCGTCCGGCGACGGCGTGCCGACCACGTCCCGACGGATCCGCTCGGAGAGCAGCGACAGCGTCGCGACCTGCGAGGAGAAGGACTTCGTCGCGGCGACGCCGATCTCCGGGCCGGCACGGACCAAGAGGGCGTCGTCGCACTCCCTCGTCAGCGACGACCCGACGACGTTCGTGACCACCAGCGTCCGCTCCGCCCGGGCCGCCCTGACGGCCGCGATGGTGTCCGCGGTCTCGCCGCTCTGTGAGATCGCTATCACGAGCGTGCCGTCCTCCGCGGGCGGCGGGGACGACGCGTACTCCGAGGACATGAAGGCGCGCGCCGGAACGCCCCGGCGCGCCAGCAGCGCTTCGGTGTACATCGCCGCGTGGTAGGAGGTCCCCATCGCGACCAGATGGACCCGGTCGACCCCCTCGAACTCGCCCGCCGGGAACCCGTCGAGGTCGACCGTGCTCCCGGCCGAGTCGGTCCGGCCGCTGACGGACCGTCCGAGGGCGGTCGGCTGCTCGTTGATCTCTTTGAGCATGTAGTGGTCGTACCCTCCCTTGCCGGTGTCCTTCGGGTCCCAGTCGACGGTCTCGGTCGCGCGGCGGACGCGCTCGCCGTCCGCGTCGGTGACCGTGAAGCCGCTCGGGGTGACCCGGACCACGTCGCCGTCCTCGAGGTACGCGACGCGGTCGGTGAACTCCAGGAACGCGGGCACGTCGCTGGCGAGGTACTGCGTCGAGTCGCCCGCGCCGACCACCAGCGGTGAGTCGTTCCGCGCCGCGTACACCGCCTTCCGACCGCCGATGACGGCGGCGACGGCGTAGCTCCCATCGATCCGATCGACGGCAGCGCGGAACGCCGCCGCGGGGGCCGCTCCGTCCGCGAGCGCCGACTCGATCAGGTGCGGGATGACCTCGGTGTCCGTGTCGCTCTCGAAGACGTGTCCCGCCCGGGAGAGCTCCTGACGGAGCCGCTGGTAGTTCTCGATGATCCCGTTGTGGACGACGGCGACGTCGTCGAGACAGTCGGTGTGCGGGTGTGCGTTCGCGTCGGTCGGCGGCCCGTGGGTGCTCCACCGGGTGTGACCGATGCCGACGGCCCCGCCCGACGGGGCCGCCGCGAGCGCGTTCCGGAGCGTGTCGATGCCGCCCGCACGTTTGCGAACGTCCACGCCGCAGTCCCGCTGGACGGCGATGCCCGCCGAGTCGTAGCCGCGGTACTCGAGGTTGTCCAGTCCGGCGAGCAGCTCGTCGACCGCCTCGTCGCTCTCGCCGATCCGAGCCACGATGCCGCACATTACCTCGTCACCCCGTCGGCCTCGCCGCCCGCACACGCCGTCTCGGGTAGTCGGCGCGCACCGTTCGTGTTCGTACAGGGACCGATTTCCATGCCGTCACATACCCAGAGATGTACTTTGTTATGGACCGGATTTCGCTCCGGACCGCGAGTATGTGGCTGATACCCCGTCCAGCGCTCCGCCGTTCTCCGTGGGTTTTAACGTCTCTTTCGGCCGTCCTCGCGCGAGCGAGGTCGCGCGATTTCCGGGTGAAGCGGACGGTCCGAGCGGCCGGACCCGACACGTCGGTGTCCTCCGGCGCGTCGCGACGAGGACCGGATTCTCTCGTTTATTCAGTACACAAACAGTCTGTGAAAATATAGAAGAGTTAAGTAAGAAACATGAAATTACCCGGTAAGGCCCCTCACACGTAGACTCGTCACCAACGTAGCAAGATAACAAATATCCCGACAATGATGAACGAAAAGACAACAAAGACGCATAGTTCTGTGACAAATTGGAACAGAGGTGTGAAATGAACGCCGATCCAGAAGCCGAAACTCGCCCGGAGAGTCAGGCCGATCCGGAGTCGTCGGGACCGGAAGCCGCCGGTTCGAGCGTCGAGCCGTTGAACATCGAGCAGGCGCCGATCGGGTTCGATCAGCTGTTCGAGATCCTGAAGAACCAACGGCGCCGACGGGTGCTGCGATACCTGATCGAAGACGAGAACGAGGGGGTGACACTGGACGAGTTGGCCGAGGAGATCGCCGCGCGCGAGACGGGCAAAGACATCAGACAGATCACCTCACAGGAACGCAAGCGCGTCTACGTCGGGCTCTACCAGTGCCACCTGCCGAAGATGGACGACTACGGCGCGATCGCGTACAACAAACCGCGCGGCCATATCGAGACCGCGGACAACACTGACCTCTTCGAGCGGTATCTCTCCGTCGACGAAGACGCCGACGACTCGGGGTGGACCGAGTACCACTCGACGCTGTCGCTCGTCGCCGCCGTCGTCCTCGCCGTCCCCGTCGTCCTCGGCGCGATCGGATCGAACACCGTGTTCCAAGTGACGACGGCGCTCCTCGTCGGGGCGCTCGTCGGCGTGTCGGCGTTCCGGTACTTCGAGTAACGCGACACCGGTCTTCCGGGTTCCTACCGCCCGGATAGCGCTCGCGTCAGGGGAAGTGACTGCGACGAAAACGCCCGTTAGGAGCGTCCTACGAGGAGATAATCCGGTCCATAACTATGTCCCGTTTGGGAAAGAGACGGGACATGAACGGAGACGGAACCGACGAACGGGACCGGTACGCCTGGCGATGAGTTCCGCCGAGACGGAGCCGTTGACGCCGGACGGCGTGTTCGAACTACTGAGCAACCACCGGCGTCGGATGGTGCTGTACTACCTCCGGACGAACGGCGGGTCGGTCGACATGCAGGAGCTCGCCACGGAGATCGCGTCGATGGAGAACGACGTTCCCGTAGACGAACTGACGAGCCAACAGCGCAAGCGCGTCTACGTCTCCCTGTACCAGACGCACCTCCCGAAGATGGCGGAGATGAACACCATCGAGTACGACAAAGACAGCGGGGTCGTCCGGCTCGCCGAACGGGCAGACGACATCGACGAGTACCTCACGACGGACGACCGGACGACGTACCCGTGGCGATTCCATTACTTCCTCCTCACGGTGGTCGGGGCGACCGCGCTGTCGCTGTCGGCGCTGAACGTCGCCGTCTTCGGGGCCGTCTCGCTACTGGTAGTAGGTGTCGCCACCCTCGTCGCGCTCGTCGCGTCGATCGTCGGGCAGTACTGGCGGATGCAAAACGACACCGAGCAGGTTCCGGTCGAACTGAGCCAGTACGACCAGTGACCCGCCCGAGAGCGGTCACGGGTTCCGTTCCGGCCGTCGGAGGGCGAGGTGCGGTCGTTCCCGACTTCCACCCCAGTAATTTTCAAACCGCGTAGGTGTAAGCATAGGAACACGAAAAGCGCGGTTCGAGTAAGCACGAGGGAGGATCGAATATGTTCTTTATTATTAATTACTAAGGGCGTCTCCACCGTTGTATGAGCAGCGTTCACAAGGAGATCTGTGTCACCGTGAGCGAAACCGTCTCCGACGCGCTCGGGGAGCCGGTGGACGCGCTCCCACCGCTCTCGGAGGCGATCGACACCGACGGACTCGACGCGGTGGTGACGGAGGACCGTTCACACGACGTGACGATCGCCTTCTCGTACGCCGGAATGTCCGTGTTCGTCTGTGCCGACTCCACGGTGTACGTCCGGCCGCAACGGACTCCGGGCGAGCGCTCGCCGGACACGAGCGCGTGAGCGCCCCCGGAGTAAACGTGTCACCTAGATACTCACAACAAAGTTATACACCCGCGTCGAAAGGTAGGGGCATGGAACAGGACAGGGTGTCGGAGCGCGGAGCGATCGAGGCACGCGAACGATACGATTGGTCGGACACGAGGCCGTCGGACGCGGTCGTGGAGGTCGTCGCAGACGTCGTGGCCGGCGGGCCCGTCTCGTTCGGCCCGCTGTACGATCGCATCGATCCCGACGCGCTGGACGACATCTTCCGGTCTGACGGCGACGACCGACCGGCGGCCGGAACCCGCGTCTCGTTTCCCCTCGCCGAGCGGACCGTCGTCGTCCACGGCAGCGGAACGGTCGTCGTCCGCACGGCGGCCCGGGACGACGCCGACGAGTGACGAGCGGCGTTGCGCCGCCCGGACCGTATATCAATCTGACATGTCGCGCGTGACGCGACGCGGTCGACCTCCCCGGATCGGCGGCCGGTCCCCGAAAACCGATGAATTGAGTCGCCTCCCGACCGACCCGCTGGAATTCATAAGAGTTAGTAGTGGGTTCGCCCGAGTAATATGTATCTGAATGAACGAAGTGGATCGAGATGTCTCCGAGTTCGGCGCGGCGGGGACGGACGAATTTCGGACAGCGTACGACTGGGAGTCGACGGCACCGAGCACCGGTGTGGTCGAGGCGGTGTCGGAGGCGACGAACCGCGAACAGCTGGACCTGCCGCAGCTCTACGGCGCTCTCGACCCGGACGCGCTGGATTCGCTGGTTCGTTCGAGCGACGGCCCGATGTCGCTCGCGTTCTCGTTCGCCCGCTGCGAGGTGACCGTCCTGAACGACGGTGAAGTCGCCGTGAAACACAGTTCTACTGACCCTCAAAGCGAGTAACTCGGCGATATCGTCGTCCGTTTCCGTCGCTACCCCGCTAGCGCCTGCCTCGTCGAGCGCCCCCCGCTTCAGACTCGCCGCAGTCGGTTTCCCCGTCGAGTCCGTCGGTCGTCGCGGTCGTGTAAGCCGTCTATAACAATCAGTTCGGCGGTGGTCTCGCCGATATCCGATGGATCGGGACTCACCGACCCCGAGATACGAGGCGTACGAAGCGGCCGTCGTCAGCGACGACGGGCGGTCGACCGAGTGTACGATATTCCCGAGGGACGTCGACGACGAACGCCGAACGACCGCGTGGATCACCGCCCGCGAGGAGGCCTACTGCTCTGCGGCCACCATGCGGTGACGCGCTCTCGACTCCCGCCCTCCGAACCGGTTCCCCGCTCCGCGTACTGACCCGTGAAACGCCGTTTGATCGGTCGCGGAGACCGGTCTGACGCCAGCCGTGAGACCGGCGGTGTGACCGCGTCTCCGGCCCGCGTCCGTCCGGCCGTTCGGCACGCGAGTCCGCGAAGCCGTCGCCTCCCGCGATCGGTGCCGAGTATCGACGGACTACCGACCGGAACGGACTTATTACTCAAGTTACCTCGGCTTAATGGGTGGGTATGGAAAGCTCCATCACGGAAGCCGACAAGCGGCGGATCGCGACGTTCGTGTCGACCCCGAAGTACGAACGCGACCCCGAGATGCTCGTCCCCGACGACGAGTGAACTCGTCGTCCGGCGTCCGGCGGGCCGCGTTCAGCGAGGGGATCGGACCTGTTCGCCGTCGACGAGGATCTGTTCGGTCCCCGTGACCTCGACGACGTGGTTCGGCGTTTCGAACCGGAGGCGCCACGAGTCGCTGTCGTGGCTCACGAGGTCGCGGATCGCGTCGGTGGAGACGTGGTCCTCGATGGAGACGTCGAGTTCGTGTGGCTCCACCGATTCGACGTCGGCGAGGGCTCTTGCTACCTCCTCGATGAGGGCTTGAGTCACGACCGTTAATTCCCTTATTTATAATCATAAGGTTGTCCATTCGGACCGCCGTCAGGGATGCGGGACGGAGAACGACCGGTCGTCGGCCGACCGTTACTCTGTTAATGAAAAAAAGTCCGGGCGTGAGGAACTGGTCACTTGATACCCGTGGGCACCGACCGCTCTGTCGTGAGTGAATCACGTCTCGACGCCGCGCTGTCTCTCGTCGCTGACCGCCAGCGAAGACGGGTCATTCGGCGGTTGCGAACCGACTCGGACGGGGAGACGACGTTCGAGGAACTCGTCGACGACCTCCACGACGCGGACGCGACTGAGTCGCTCCCGGCTGATACGGACCGAGAGGGACTCGAGATCCGACTGATCCACAGCCACCTGCCCAAACTGGCCGACCACGGCCTCATCGAACACAGACGAGACGAGGGCGTGATCCGGTACCGACCCGACGAACGCGTCGAAGCGGTGTTAGACGCCCTTCCGACCGAGCACGAGCCGACGCCTTACGGCACGTGATCGAGGGTGTCGACCCGATCGAGCGCGTCGCTCAGATCGCGTCCTCGCGCTCTAACCGGTAGGTGAACATCGCCTTCAACACGACCGAGAGACTGTTCGCTTCGCCTTCGCCCCAGATGGCCGTCTCCGACCGCGGGTCTGACCTGGACGCGTCCGCGCCGTTGACGAGCGCGCTGACGAGCGTCTTGCGGCGGTCGATCATCAGCAGTCGTCCCGCCGACGTGTCCGACCAGACCCACAGGGACTCGAACATCGTCGCCCCGGGGATGTCGTCTCGAATGCGCTCTTGAACGGCCGGCGAGACGCCGCCGAGCTTGACCGAGACGCCGCGTCCCGCGGCCTCGCTCAGTCCGTCGATCACCTCGTCGGTGAGCAGGTCCTCGACGGTCATGTACACTATCTCCTCGTCCGCGCTCGCGAAGAACTCGAGGACGCGCTCCGTGACCGGCTGCCGGCCGTCGACCGTCCAGACGCCGCGCTGTTCGGTCCGGTGGTCCACGGGTTCGAGTTCGCTCAGGGCCGCCCGGAGGACGCCCGCCCGATGTCGGAGCTCGTGTTCGAACGTCCGACTCGCGGTCTCGGCCGAGGTGGCGCGGAACTGCTTCGGCGACGACTGGAGCACGTCGACGAGTCCCCTCTCGTGGAGTTCGTCGATGGCGTCGTACACCCGCGTCCGCGGGACCTCCGACGCGCGACTCACGTCCTTGGCCGTCCCGGACTCCAGCGCCGAGAGCGCGACGAAGGTCCGCGCGGCGTACGCGCTCAGCCCGAACTGTTCGAGCTGTTCGACGGCTGCCGACTGCGGGTCTTCGATCGGCTCGTCGTTCATCGGTAGTGTCGAGTGTTGAGAACCCGGTCACCCCGAAACGAGGTGACCGGACCGGGCACGCAGCAGTAGGGTGGTTGGGACACTCGACTGGACTGCGTGCGAGTAATGACCCGTGCCCCACGTAGTTATCCTTTTTGTGATTAACTGAGTTATTCCGGGGGAATATACCTGTGGGCGTATTTCGAGCTGACACGGAGCGTCACGGGTTTAGTCACTATGAACGTGACAACCTCTCTGGGCCGGATATCGTTCAGGCACGCGCCGTGCCGAGAGCTGGGGCGAAGAGCGCGCAAAACGGACTCGTTCGTCACTCCGATAGTGACAATGCCTATCCCTTCCCGGGGGTAATCCTCATGCGAATCTCGGGGGGATCCCGAGAGGTTGGGACACATGGATACGTCAAAAAACGTGGAGGAAGCGATCGAGATCCTCCAGCAACTCGGTCTGAAGGAGTACGAGGCCCGATGCTTCGTCGGGCTCGCTCGGCTCAACACCGGCACCGCGAAGAAGCTCAGCGAGATCACGGAGGTCCCGCGGACCCGCGTGTACGACGCGATACGAGTGCTGGAGGCGCAGGGATTAGTCGAGATCCAACACTCGAGCCCGCAGCGGTTCCGCGCCGTTTCGCTGGAGGAGGCGACGGAGACGCTCCGCGGCCAGTACGAGGAGCGCGTGGGGCGGCTCCGGAACGCGCTCGACACCATCGAGACCGTCGAGGACGACGAGGAGTCCCCGGTACAGGAGATCTGGGCGATGACCGGTCGGGACGCGATCGAGAGCAGGGCGGACCAGCTCATCGGCGCGGCGGAAGAGGAGATCGTCCTCGTCGTGGGCGACGGTTCGCTTCTCACCGACGACCTCATCGAGACGCTCAACGGCGTCGACGACGACATCGATCTGGTCGTCGGGGCCCTGTCCGAGCCGCTTCGGGAAGAGATCGAAACGGCCGTTCCGAACGCCACGACGTTCGTTTCGGGGCTCGAATGGTTACGGGACCAAGACTTGCCGGCCGACGAGACGGCGATCGGGCGGCTCCTCTTGGTCGACCGCTCGACGATCCTCGTCAGCACGATCATTCCCGACAACAAAGAGGAGCAGGCGATCTTCGGCGAGGGGTTCGGGAACGGCCTCGTCGTGATCTCCCGGCGGCTCATGGCCCAGGGGCTGATCCCCGCTCGCGACCCGCAGTAGCGGTCCGACACGTCGACGTCGGCCGACCCCCTCACCGCCGGGCCGAACTGGTTCGCCCCGCCGAGCAACCCTCGCCCCGACGCGGCGGTTTAAGAGCCCCGAGCGACAGGGGCGAGTATGAGCGAACAGCAGTCGCAATCTGACGACGACGAGCGGCGGCGCCGCCGGGAGGACACCGACCGATTCGCCGGCGGAAAGGACGAAGACCTCCGGAGCAGAGACGTGACCGAGGGACCGGACAAGGCGCCACACCGGGCGATGTTCCGCGCGATGGGGTTCGACGACGAGGACCTCTCGTCGCCCATCGTCGGCGTGCCGAACCCGGCGGCCGACATCACCCCGTGTAACGTCCACCTCGACGACGTGGCCGACGCCGCGCTCGACGGGGTCGACGCGGCGGGCGGGATGCCCATCGAGTTCGGGACGATCACCATCTCCGACGCCATCTCGATGGGTACCGAGGGGATGAAGGCGAGCCTGATCTCGCGGGAAGTGATCGCCGACAGCGTCGAACTCGTCTCCTTCGGCGAGCGCATGGACGCCCTCGTGACGGTCGGCGGCTGCGACAAGAACCTCCCCGGGATGATGATGGCCGCCATCCGCACCGACCTCCCCAGCGTGTTCCTCTACGGCGGCTCGATCATGCCCGGCCAACACGACGGGCGCGACGTGACGATCGTCCAGGTGTTCGAGGGGGTCGGGACGTACGCGCAAGGGGACATGGACGCGGACGAACTCGACGATCTAGAGCGCCACGCCTGCCCCGGCGCGGGCTCTTGCGGCGGGATGTTCACCGCGAACACGATGGCCTCCATCGCCGAGGCGCTCGGGCTGGCGCCGCTCGGCTCCGCCTCGGCGCCCGCCGAGGACCCCGAGCGCTACGCCGTCGCCGAGCGCGCGGGCGAACTCGTCATGGACTGCATCGAGAACGACCGCCGCCCCTCCGACATCCTCTCGCGGGAGTCCTTCGAGAACGCGATCGCGCTCCAGACCGCCATCGGCGGCTCCACGAACGGCGTCCTCCACCTCCTCGCGCTCGCCGCCGAGGCCGACGTCGACCTCTCAATCGACGACTTCGACGAGATCTCGCGGCGGACCCCGAAGGTCGCGAACCTCCAGCCCGGCGGCACCCGCGTGATGAACGACCTCCACGAGATCGGCGGCGTGCCGGTCGTGCTCCGGCGGCTGCTGGAGGCCGACCTGCTCCACGGCGACGCGATGACCGTGACCGGTCGGACGCTCGCCGAGGAGATCGCGGAACTGGAAGAGCGAGGGGACCTCCCCGAAGATTCGGAGATCGAGGCCGACTTTCTCTACACCGTCGACGAGCCGAAAGAGCCCGAGGGCGCGATCAAGGTCCTCGACGGCAACCTCGCGCCCGACGGCGCGGTGCTGAAGGTGACCGGCGACGACGAGTTCTACCACGAGGGTCCGGCCCGAGTGTTCGAAGACGAGGAGGAGGCGATGGAGTACGTCCAGTCCGGCGGGATCGAGTCCGGAGATGTGATCGTCATCCGCAACGAGGGGCCCCGCGGCGGGCCCGGGATGCGCGAGATGCTCGGCGTCACCGCCGCCGTCGTGGGCGCGGGCCACGAGGACGACGTGGCGCTGCTCACCGACGGCCGCTTCTCGGGCGGCACCCGCGGCCCGATGATCGGCCACGTCGCACCCGAGGCCGCCGTCGGCGGCCCGATCGGACTCATCGAGGACGGCGACCACGTCACGGTCGACATCCCCGAGCGCGACCTCGAAGTCGACCTCTCCGAGGAGGAACTGGCCGCCCGCCGCGACGAGTGGGAGACGCCCGAACCCCCCTACGAGGGCGGCGTCCTCGCGAAGTACGCGCGCGACTTCGCGTCGGCGGACCTCGGCGCGGTGACGAACCCCCGGCTCACGCGCGAGCGCTGAGCGGACACGGAGTTCCGGCGCCCGTTCCGTAGCCGTGCCGCGTTGCCGGCGTCACGCCGCGTCCGAGACGGTCGCGTCGCCGGGCACGTCCGACGCGTCACCCGTCGCGTGCTGCGTCCACTTCTTCTCCACGTCCTTGTTGGCGAGTACGATCGTTTTCCCGTCCCCAGAGCGGATCCGCGTCTTTCGCAGCCCGATCCCGATGATGGTCCCGGTGACCGAGGCCGTCTCGACGACGTCTCCGTGGTTGAAATCCTCGTCGCGCAGGAGGTACACGCCGGCGACGGTGTCGGCGATCATGTCCTTGAGCGCGAACGCGACGCCCAAGCCGATAAAGCCCGCCGCGGACCCGAGGCTGGTCGCCACCTCGCCCATACCGACGATCTTCAAGAGCGCGAGCGCCGCCCCGAACCAGAGGAAGATGCCGACGATGGCGACCGAGAGGTCGACGACGAGCTCCTCTTCGACGGGGTAGACCCGCCGGAACGCGGCCTGCGTGACGAGGAGGATGACTTTGATAACGACGTACGCGAGCGCGAGGAAGACGATCCCCGAGATGATCCGCGGGATCGCGCCCACGACGCCGGTGATGAACTCGTCGAACACCGCCTGAACGGTCTGTTCGGCGATCGGCTGTGTCGGTTCGGTTCCCATTTCCATCGTATCGGCGGTGGCTCGGGGGAAACCGTTTGGGGTCGGCGCGAGGGTCGCCGAACGCATGGTGGCAAACCGGGGAGGAATTCGGACCGGCGGTCGGACGCCCCGTCAGCGGACGAGCACGACCGGCGCGGGAGCGCGCTTCGAGACGGCCTCGGCCATCGCCTCGTCGCACTGTCATCTGTGGTAACTTGTGCGTAATCGGTGACGAGACCGTCTGAGACTCGCCGCTCGGGATCGAGCAACGAGCGGAAACGAGGAGGAACGCGGCGAATCGAACGGGGAACGGAGGCGGACTCCGAGAAAGCGACCGATGGACCCGAAACGGACTCCGGCGAGGCGGGCGAGGGACGCGGAACGGTCTCCCGCGGCCGCCCGCGGAGCGGACCCAGCGCTACTGCCGCTCGCCCCCGTCGGTCTCGGCGGTCCGGACCGAGTCGGCACACCAGACGTTGCTCCGGCGACCGGCGCGCGAGAGCTCCATGCGTACCACCGAACCGACCGGCAGGTCGGCGACGCGCTCGCGCGCGTCCTCGTCGGCGTACTCGACGACGTGGTACGTCTCGTTCCGCGGATGTGCACGGACCGTGGTACATTCATGATCGTTCTGCTCGGAAATGACGGTGTACGCGTTTGGTTGCGACATCTTACTTCCAGATAATTGGACATCCTACTTTAACTCTCCGTATATTCACTACGGTCGTGAGGGAGGTGGTTATACGAATATAAGGTGTCCAAGTGCCGAAACGATCAGTCTCGACGCGGCGCCCGTGGCGCGTGCGGCACCGCCGCTCGGCGGTCGGGGGACCGGACGCCGCACTCCGCCTCGGTCGAGCGCGGATCACCACGCCTATCTCCGGCGGTCTCGGATCGCGGCCATGGAGCAAGGCGACGAGGCGAGCGGCGAGACGGACCCGGACGCGGGCGGCGTGGCGCTGTTCGTCGACGGCCCGAACGTGTTGCGCGACGAGTTCGACGTCGACCTCGACGACGTGCGGCTGGCGGCCGAGGCGGAGGGGCCGCTCGTGACGACCCGGCTGTACCTCGACGAACACGCGACGCCGGGGCTGATCCAAGCCGCCGAGGCCCGCGGCTTCGAGGTCGTGATCACGAGCGGCGACGTGGACGTGCGGCTCGCGGTCGACGCCGCCCGGTTCGCCGCCGAGGGGCGGATGGAGACGCTCGCGATCGCCTCGCGCGACACCGACTTCAAGCCGGTCGTCGAGACGGCGAACGGCTACGGGATCCGGACGCTCGCGATCGCGCCCGGCGAGTTCGGCCGCTCGGACGCGCTCCGGAACGCGGCCAACGGCTCGGTGACGCTCGACGGCGACACCGACGCGGACGCCTCCCCGTCCGCCTCGCGGTAGGTCCGCCCGCCACACCGCCGACCTACCGTCGTTTTCCGTGCCGTACTCTCCCGACGACCAGCGCGCCGACCCCGCCGGCGAGCCCCGCGATGCCGACGACGACGACGGCGGTCGCCACGCCCCCGTACCGCGCGGCCGCCGCGTCGACCCCCACCCGCGCCCAGCCGAGGTTCGGCACCGCGAACAGCGCTTTCCCCGCGATCCACTCCTCGCGGACGACGGGGGCGATCCCGGCGCTCTGGTCGTACAGCTCGTTCGCGTCGCCGTGCGTGACGTAGCCGTCGTACGGCGCCGGGCAGGTCGTCAACTCCGCGCAGTCGCCGCTGAGGAGGTCCTGATCGGCCCGCTCCGTCCAGTCCTCGCCGGCGTCGACGTGGAACGCCAACCGGTGGAACACCGGTCGTCCCCCGGCGCCCGGCACCGCGTACACGACCACGTCGCCGGCGCCGCCGAGGCGCTCGGGGGCGTCGGGGTCGGTGGCCGCCGCGAGGTCGCCCCACGGGGCTCGGTCGGTCGCGGTGACGACGACGAGGTCGCCGCGCTCGACGGCCGGGGTCATGCTGCCGCTCTCGACCGCGACGAACGGGGGCCACGTCCCGACGAGCGCGCCGATCACCACCGCGACGAGGAGGACGGCGACCGCCGGCGCGACCGCGGCGGTGCGGTCGGAGCGAGGGCTGCTCACGGCCGATAGGGGGGCCGGCGACCGCTTGAGCCTGTCGCCCGAGGTTCGCGTGACCCCGCTCGGCCGGGGGCCGCTCTGGCCGCGATTCCCCGATGTCACAAAAGCTTAGGTTCGGCCGAGAGAGGGTCAGGTATGACCGATCGGTACCCCCCGCTCCACGAGGCCCACGACGCGCGCGGCGCGAAGTTCACCGACTTCGGCGGCTGGCAGATGCCCGTCGAGTTCGACTCGATCCGCGAGGAACACGCCGCGGTCCGCGGGTCGCTCGGCGTCTTCGACGTCTCGCACATGGGCGAAATCGAGGTGGCCGGCCCGGACGCGACCGAGCTGATGAACCGGCTCACGACGAACGACGTGAGCGCGCTCGGCCCGGGCGACTCCCAGTACGCCGCGATCACCGACGGGGAGGGCGTGATGCTCGACGACACGGTCGTCTACCGGCTCCCCGACGGGACCGAGGCCGGCGAAGCGGCCCCGTCGCTCGCCGAGCGATCGGGGACCGACGTCGTCGACCTCGACGCGCCCGACGGCGACCCGGCGTACCTCTTCGTGCCCAACGCGGGCCACGACGCGGACACCGCCGAGCGATGGGTCGACCACCGCGACGAGTGGGGGCTCGACGCGACCGTCGCCAACGTCACCGACGACTGGGCGATGCTCGCGGTCCAAGGCCCCGACGCCGCCGACGCCCTCGACGAAGGGACGCCGACCGACCGCGTCGTCGGCCTCTCGAAGTTCGAGGCGACCGTCGCGCATGTAGCGGGCGTCGAGAGCTGGGTCGCTCGCACCGGCTACACCGGTGAGGACGGCTTCGAGGTGATGTGTCCCGCCGACGCGGTCGAGCCGGTCTGGGACGCGTTCGTCGGGGAACCGCGCGACGCACAGCCGTGCGGACTGGGCGCGCGCGACACGCTCCGCACCGAGATGGGGTTCCTCCTCTCCGGTCAGGACTTCGACCCGGAGAACGAGCCCCGCACGCCCTATGAGGCGGATATCGGGTTCGTGGTGGACCTCGACACGGAGTTCGTCGGCCGCGACGCGCTGGCGGCGCAGAAGGAGGAGGGCGTCACCGAACGGTTCGTCGGGGTCCGGCTCACGGAGCGCGGCGTCCCCCGCGGCGGCTACGCCGTGACCGACGGGGACCTCACGCGCGTCGGAAAGCTGACCTCGGGGACGATGAGCCCCACGCTCGATCAACCGATCGGACTGGGCTACCTCCACGAGTCCTACGCCGAGGCCGGGACCGAGGTCAGCGTCGTCGTCCGCGGCGACGAGAAGCGCGCCGAGGTCGTGATCCCGCCGTTCCTCGACCGCTAGCTCGCTCGCTCACTCCGCCGACTCGACCCGCCGCTTCCGCTTCTCGACGACCTCGACGTCGGCGATACGGGTGTCCGGGTAGCCGCCGTCGGCGTCCTTCTCCGCCGCCTTCACCATGTCCCAGATGGTGTTGAGTCCGGTCGTGACCCCCTCTAACGCCTCCATCTCACAGCCCGTCTTCCCGGTGGTCTCGACCGCGACGGACAGCTCGATCCGGTCGTCGCCGACGGCGAACTCGGTGTCGACGTTGGTGATCGGTATCTGGTGACACATGGGGATCGTCTCCCAGGTGTGTTTCACGGCCTGAACCGCCCCGATACGCGCGGTCGCGAGCACGTCGCCCTTCTCGACCGCGTCCGCCTCGACCGCGGCGACCGTCGACTGCGTCAGTCGGATCTCGCCGCGCGCGACGGCCCGGCGGCTCGAATCGGGCTTGTCGCCCACGTCGACCATCTGAACGTCGCCGTCGTCGTCGGTGTGGGTCAGCGAGTCAGCGTCGCCCGCTCCGGACCCCGCCTCGTCCCGTTCATTCGCCATTACGCATCGCCTCCGGCAGCCGGTCGGGTAAGTCCGTCGCCACCAGTCCGGCGCCGTTCGCGTCGGCGGCGGCGTCACCGGCTCGCCCCACTGCGTACGCGGCGGCCGCGGCCGCGCCGAACGAGTCGGTGACGGCCGCCAGCGCGCCGACGGTCCCCGCTAACACGTCGCCGGTCCCGCCGACGGTCATGCCCGGGTTCCCGGTGCGGTTCAGTCGGACCGCCGCCCCGTCGGAGACGACGTCGACCGCTCCCTTCACGAGCAGCGTCCCCCCTATCTCGGTCGCGAACGCGCGGACCAACTCGGCGCGTTCGTCCGGGTCCGACGCCGTCTCGCCGCCCATGCCGACGAGTTCGCCTTGGTGGGGCGTACAGATCAGGCCGGCGTCGGTGTCGACCTCGGGGACCACCCGGAGCGCGTCGGCGTCGACGACGGCGCGTCCCGCGTACTCCGTCAGGAACTCGTGGACGAACTCGCGGGTCCCGTCGTCGGTCCCGAGGCCGGGGCCGACAACCGTCACGTCGTTGTCGGCCGCGAGCGACGCGACCCGGTCGACGTGCGACGGGCCGAGGCGGTCCCCGGGGAGCGCCCGGACGATGACGTTCGGCGAGAACCCCTGAACCGCGCTCGCGACCGACTCGGGGCACGCCACGCGGACGAGGTCCGCGCCCGCTCGGAGGGCGGCGAGCGCCGAGAGGGTCGGCGCACCGGTGTACGGCCCGCCGCCGACGACGAGCACCTCGCCGTTGTCCCCCTTGTGCGAGTCGGGGTCGCGGTCCAGACCGAGGAGGTCGCCGGGCCCGGTGAACCGCTCGGCCGCGGCCGGGATGCCGATGTCCGCGACCGTGACGGCGGCGTCGAGCGCGGCCAGCCCCGGCTTCTCGTCGTGGAACGTCACCACGCGGTCGGCGTCGACGGCGACCGAATCGCCCTCCCCCGTCGGGTCGCCCGTGTCGGCGTCGATACCGGAGGGAACGTCGACCGCTATCACCGTCGCGTCGGTGGCGTTGATCGCGGTCGCCGCCGTGCGTTCCGGCTCGCGGAGCCCGCCGGAGACGCCGGACCCGAGCATCGCGTCGACGACGACCTCGGGGTCGCGACCGCCGGGATCGGTCACGTCGAACTCGCTCGCGTCGGTGACGGCCTCGGTCGGTATCTCGGCGCTCGCGAGCGCGTCCCAGTTCTCCCGGGCGATGTCGGTCCGGATCGTCTCCGGTCGCCCGAGCAGGTGGACGGTGACGTCGTACGCCGACAGGAACCGCGCCGCGACGAGCGCGTCGCCGCCGTTGTTCCCGCGGCCGCAGACCAGCGCAACGGCCGCGCCCGGGTCCGCGACGGCTCGAACCTCGCTGGCGACGGCGTTGCCGGACGACTCCATCAACTGTTTGCGGGGCACGCCGAGCGCGGCCGCGTTGGCGTCGACGGCCGCCATTCGGTCGGTCGTGATCATGGGGGTCGGTTCGGGCGCCCGACGATTAAGCGGGCGGGTCGCGGTCGGTGCGCCCGCCGGCGAACCGGTCGTCTCGGGAAATGAAAATGTTGAAGCGGTCCGGTGGAGAACCCGCGATCAACTGTGGTATCGGCACTATCGGTCGACGCGCCGACCCCGGCAACGGCCCCTTCGACGGCCCTCACCGGCGCGTTCCCTCCACTCCGAGTCCGCCGCGACGAGCGCGGCCGACCGCGACCCCTCCACCACCAGACGCCATCATGAAAATCGGCTTCTTCACCGACAGCTACTTTCCCGGGATCGACGGCGTCACGTACACCATTCAGGCGTGGCGGGAGCGCCTCGAGGCGCGGGGCCACGACGTGTACGTCGTGTACCCCGCGAGCAGCCACGACCCGGACGATCACGAGATACCGGTCCCGTCGCTGCCGAACCCATTCTACCGCCAGTACCGCTTCCCGACCTACAGCCGCCTGTCGTCGCTGCCGGACCTCGACGTCGTCCACTGTCACGGGCCGGCCTCGACGGGCCTGATGGGGATCCGGTACGCGAAGCGGCACGGTGCCACGTCGGTGTACACCCACCACACGCCGATCGAGGACTACTTCATTCAGGGCCTCAAGTCCGAGCGGCTCGCCTCGCTCGCCGGCAAGGCGTACGTCGCCTACGAGAACCGCTTTCTGAACGCGTTCGACTGCGTCACGGCCTCGACCTCTCGGATCCGCCGCGACGTGGAGCCGTACCGACTGCCGGTCGGCATCGAGATGGACCGGTTCCGGCCCCGACGGAACGCCCGCGTCGACGCGCTCGCGACCGACGGCGGCCCGACGGCGGCCGACGCCCCGGTGGTCGGGTACAGCGGCCGGATGACCCGCAAGAAGAACGTCGACGAGATCCTTCGGCTCGCGGAGCGACTGCCGGAGCTCCGGTTCGAACTCGTCGGGGAGGGGCCCGTCCGCGCGGAGTTGGAGGCCGACGCGCCCGCGAACGTCCGGTTCCACGACTTCCTGCCGCGAGCGGACCTCCCCGACTTCTACGCCGCCCTCGACGTCTTCGTCACGGCGTCGACCTGCGACACCCTCGGCCTCTCGACGCTGGAAGCGAACGCCTGCGGCACCCCCGTCGCCGCCGCGGACGTCGCGCCGTTCGACGAGACGATCGGCCCCGAGAACGGGGCCCGTTTCGCGCTGGACGACCTCGACGACATGGAGCGCGCGGTCCGAGACTGCCTCGACCGCGACAGGGACACTCGCAGCGCGGTCGAGCGGTTCTCCGTGTCACAGACGATAGACGAGCTCGAATCGATCTACGGGGTGACCGCCTAGATGGGCGCGGACAACGTCGACGCCTTCCAGCGGCTCGTGTTCTCCGTCCCGGGGGTACGGGTTCAGGCGGCGGCGCTCGTCGGCCTCAGCGGGGTGTACGGGCTCGCGACGTTCGCGTCGATCTGGCTCTTCACCCCGTTCGCGCCGGACCCCTCCCGGATCGTTCCGGTGGCGGTGCTCATCTTCCTGCTCCCCTTCGCCGTCGCCGCGGAACTGTTCCCGCGCGTCCTCGACGGCTACCCGCGGTCGTGGAGCTACTTCCTCGCGCTCACCTCGCAGTCCGTCCTGTTCGTGTACGCGCTCGTGCTCTCGGGCGCGAACAACGTCGGGAACGCCTGGAGTATCATCTGGCTCAGCTTCATCACGCTGTACCTGATCAACATCCTCGTCCTCGTCGTCTCGACGGGCATCGACCGCTCCGACCGGATCCTCCTCCTGTCGCTCGTCGAGCCGGCCGCCCTGATCGGCGCGTTCTACGCGCTGGGCGGCAGCGACTTCGGTTTCACGACGTACCGACACGTGTTCGCGTTCGCCTCGCTGCTCATCGCCGCGGGCTT
Source organism: Halorubrum ejinorense (assembly GCF_055389685.1). Classification (NCBI taxonomy): domain Archaea; kingdom Methanobacteriati; phylum Methanobacteriota; class Halobacteria; order Halobacteriales; family Haloferacaceae; genus Halorubrum; species Halorubrum ejinorense. The sequence continues at coordinate 2,111,961 of NZ_AP043777.1, read as the reverse complement.
TCTCGTCTTGGTCCTCGTCGTCGTCGACTACCTCATCAAGAGCAACACCGACGTCTCCGCGTTCGAACTCACCTCCGGCCTCCTCCGGAACGACCGTGAATCGCTCGACCTCGGCGTCGAGGCCCGCCCGTTCGTGGAGACGTTCGCCGTCGACAACGGCGACCGGCTCACGCTCGCCGCGCCGTGGGTCCACCCCGGTCCCCTCGGCGGGTTCGGCGGGGGGCAGTTGAGCGGAAACGTGATCGACGCGCTGAACGCCGACCGCGGCGAGCGGAGCGACGGCGGCGGAGACGACGGCAGGCGCGGCGACGGCGGCGACGGCGGCGACCGCGTCGGCGCGGACCCGCCGGAGGGCTCGGCCGGCTTCTTCTTTCACGTCCCGTGTACGCACAAGGAGGACCTCTCGAACCCGGCGGACGCGGAGCGGATCCTCGACGCGGTCGCGGAGCCGGACCGCACCGACCGCGCCTCGCGGCTCGTGACCGAGTCGTACGGCGAGCGTGAGGGGTACGCGGACATCCGATTCCACGGGCGTCGGATCGGCGACAAGGAAGTGATCGTCCTCCACGGTGAGGGGATAGACGACTACGACACCGGGGTGTTCATGCGCGACGTCGACCACGACGAGGTGCTCCTCGTCGACCAGCACAGACACGACATCCAGAACGGTCCCGACGTGGAGATCCAGTACGGCACGGACCGGGCGGACCGGCTGAAGCGCGCGTTCGACGACTTCCGCGACACGCTCGCTGACGCCCCGCTCGGCGACTACGCCGCCGGCTTCGCGCTGGCGGACGCGGACCAGCACGCGCTGGCGTTCGTCGAGTCGGTCGACGGCGAGGAGACGCTGTGGATCGGCGTCGACACGAACGGGCTCACGCCCGACGTGCGCGCGACCGCCGACCGCTACCGCGACGAGTTCGACGCGGTGATCCCCTTCTCGACGGACACCCACGCCTCGATCCACGAACTGGCGAACATGCGCGAGTCAGACACCGACGCCATCGAACGCGCGATCGACCGCGCCGTCGACGACGTCGCCCCCGCGACCGTCGGGCTCGCGAGCCGCCGGACGGGGCCGGTGAAGCTCCTCAAGAACGACTACAACGGACTCGTGTTCAGCGTCAACATCCTCATCCGCCTGACGGTAATCTCCCTCGTGACGCTGTACGCGCTGCTCGTGTTGTGGCTGTTCTTCTGAGGGCGGTACGGAAGTTGTTGCTGCGAAAAGCTGTTGTCGAATGATCATTAATATTCACTATGGCCGGTCCGCCGATAGATCGGTGTGGGTACACATGGCCAGAGGACCACGAAGTAGGGACGCCGCCGGACCAGCAGAGTTGCTGTTGGAGGGAGACGGCGTCGACAGAAGCGGCGCGGTGTGTATGGCATACGACCGATGTAGAGGCGGGGTCGATAGACGGCCGAACGAGCCGGATCAGGTTTCCCGAGACGGTAGAGAGCGCTCGGTTCGAAGTGCTACTCGACGGCGCGTGTATGTCCGGCGTCGAACTTCAGGACTCTGTCAACCTCGACAAGGTGGCGTTGCGAGAGAGCGACCTTTCGAACGCGGAACTCGAGGAGGTATCTCTCTCCGAAGCGGATCTGTCCTTCGCTGACCTATCCGGGGCAAACCTGTCGGGAGTCGACCTCACGAAGACGGAATTACAAGGTGCTGACCTGCCCGGAGCTGACCTCAGCGACGCCGATCTGTCTTCGGCGAATCTTGACGGTGCTTTTCTACCGGAGGCGATTTTAAAACGAACGCGGCTCAACAGGTCGGTTCTGTCGGAAGCCGATCTCTTTGGAGCGAACCTTTCGTACGCCAGAATGTTTTACACCGACCTCTCAGAAGCACACTTGCTTGAAGCTGAGCTCCAAGAGGCGAGGGTGATCCGAGCCGACGCGGGGAGCGCAGAGTTCGGCGACGCTGATCTCTCTGGGGCGTCTCTCATCGACTCGGACCTGTCCGAAGCCACGTTCGGTGGTGCGACCCTGTCGGAAGCCAATTTCAGTCAGGCAGACCTGTCTAGGGCGGACTTATCCGGTACCGATCCGTCGGGGACACGTTTTAAACAGACTAGGTTCGCCGAAGCGGACCTGCGGGGGGTTGACTTCTCCACGACGAACCTACGAGGCGCCGACCTCTTGCGAGCGGACATCCGTGGAGTCAGCGTTGACGACGCGGATATCGACCGTGAGGCCGTCGTCGGGGGCGTGCCGCCGGCTCTTGACGACGCTGATCATTATGACGCGCTTGCGAAAGCGTACCACCATCTTAAGTCAGTGTTCAGCGATAAGGGGATCGACCGACTCGCCCGCAGCGCCCGTTTTTCGGAGAAAAAGGCACGGACGATGGAGGCATTCCATCGTCGGCAGCTGGTCGCTTGGGTCGGGATGACACTATCCAGGCTATTGACCGGGTACGGAACCAGAGCCTCCCGAGTCCTCGGACTGACGGCGCTGTTGTTTGCCCTGACGACCGCTTGGTACGCCGTCGTTCCGACCGTTGGCGGCGGCTGGGAGGGCGGAAGTGTTTACTACAGCGTGGTTACGCTAGTCACATCGCCGCCCCATCCGCCGCAGGTAGCCGGGATCGTCTTCGGCGCGCTCACGGAGGCAGTAGTTTTCGTCGAGACGTATCTGGGGACGGCACTCATCATCTTGCTCGGTTACGTACTCAGCAATAGGGATCGCATCTGATACCGAGACGCTCTGCGCGCTACTCGAAAGCCTTGACGCCCAGCGCCGACGCCGACGCGCCCCCGATGACCATCGGGATCCAGTAGACGGCGCCGCGGAAGACTAAGACGGCGGCGGTGATCGACGAGGCGGCGACGCCGGTCGTCGGGACGAGCAGGCCGACGAGCGCGGCCTCGATGCCGCCGAGCCCGCCGGGGAGCGGCGTCGCGCCCGCGACGTACGACAGCGGGACGACGAACACTGCGATTAGCGGGGAGATCGGGTGGCCGATCGCGGCGAACGCGACCGTGAGCGCGGCCGCCTGAAAGAGCCAGCCGACCAGCGACAGCGCGACGATCCCGACGAGTCGCCGCCTGTCGGTGCCGACGCGCTCGATGTCGGCGAAGAAGTTCCCCAGCCGGTCGGCGAGGCCGGCCTCGATCGTCTCGGCGTCGAACCGGTCGAGGCGCCCGAGCAGGGGACCGACGGCGCCGGGAACGCGGTCGACGACCGCCACGCGGTAGCGCCAGACGACGGCGATGGTCGTCACGATCGCGGCGATCAGCGCGACCGCGCTCGCGACGGCGACGACGACGCGGTCGCCCACGGCCGTGGTGGCCGCGTACGACCCGACGCCGAGGAACACGAGCGACACCGAGGGGACCACGTTGAGCACGTCGACGCTCGCGATACCGACGAGCCCCGTCTCGTAGCGCGCCTCGCCCACCTTCGAGATGAGCGCGGCGGCGACCGGCTCGCCGCCCGCCTGTCCGAACGGGGTGACGTTGTTCGCGAAGGCCGCCCCGCTGTAGACGAGGAACGCGGTCCAGGGCGACATGGGGACGTCGAGCGCGCCCAACACGGCGCGCAGCATGAGGCTCCACGCGGCGAGCCAGCAGAGCCCGAGTCCGGCGGTCGCGACGACGAGGGGCGGGTCCGCGGCCGCGAGCGCGTCGACGACCCGATCGACCCCGACGACGACGAAGAGCAGGGCGAGGAGCGCCACCGCCCCGGCGCCGCCGAGGATCAGCGCCCGCCGCTGTGGGCCTTCCATAGACGTGGTGACGCGGTAGCGAACTTGAAACGTCTGCTTCGCGCCGGCGGGACGGGGCGATCCGGTCCGGTGGGTTCGGTCGGTCGTGCCCGCCGCGCACGCGGAAACCGAATGAGAATACATACGTACCGGCGGGCCGACGGCCCACCTAATGGAAGATCAGCGGTTCCTCGAGTCGGAGTGGGATTACTGTCTGGTGCTCGACGCGTGCCGGTACGACGTGTTCGCCGACGTGTACGACGAGTACCTCGACGGGACGCTCGAAAAGCGGAAGAGCGTCGGCTCCTCGACGCCGGAGTGGGCCTACCGCACGTTCACCGGCGACCACGACATCGCGTACTTCTCCGGGAACCCCTTCATCAACGACCTCGGGATCCCGCTGAACGAGCTGAAGTGGGGCGCGAGCTGCGACTACGAGTGGACGGCCTCCGAGCACATCAGCGACATCCACGACGTCTGGAAGAGCGACTGGGACGACGACCTCGGGACCGTCCCGCCGGAGGGGCTCGCGGACGCGTTCCACCGCAATCAGGACGCCGTCGAGCGCGCCGACCGCACCGTCCTCCACTACATGCAACCGCACGCGCCCTACCTCTCTCGCGGGAAGGGCCAGAAGCTCAAGCAGATCCAGAAGGGGATCAGAGAGCAGGGAGAGGAGGACGGCGGAAGCGACGACGACGGCGGGCTGCTCTCCTCGCTCAGCGACACGGTTCGGCCGAAGATCGAGAGCCGACTGGACGACAGCGAGTTCGCCCAGAAGGCGGGACTCTGGCTCGAACTCGACCCGAAGGACCTCGTGAAGGACGGCACCCGCGTCACGGCCCTGAGCATGTACGAGGAGAACCTCCGAATTGCCTTAGAGAGCGTGTCGGAGCTCGTCGAGGAGCTCGACGGCGACGTGGTCGTCACCGCCGACCACGGCGAGGCGTTCGGCGAGGAGGGCGTCTGGGAACACCACATCGAGACGTACATCCCCGCGCTGATGGAGGTCCCGTGGCTGGAAGTCGAGTAAGCGCGCGGCCCGGACACGCTCGCACCCGCCTCCGCCGATGAAGGTCAGCCACTACTTCGAGTTCGAGGAGCACGTCACCGGCGGCATCGCCGCCTCCGTCGACCACCAGCGGAAGATGCTCGACCGGGTGGGGGTCGAGTACACGACGGAGCCGACCCTCGACGCCGACGTCCTCCACCTCAACGTGATGGGCCCGCGATCGGTCTGGCACGCGCGCCGCGCCCGGCAGGCCGGCGTGCCCGTCGTGGCGCACACCCACGTCACCGCCGAGGACTTCGGTGACAGCTTCCGCTTTACCAACGCCCTCGCGAAACCGCTGAAGCCGTACCTCCGGCGCGCGTACGGGCTCGCCGACCTGCTCGTCTGTCCCTCCGAGTACAATCAGGACCTCATCCGCGGGTACGCGGACGTGCCGACGACGGTCGTCTCGAACGGCGTCGACCGCGAGAAGCTGGCGGGGTTCGAGTCGCTCGAAGCCGAGTACCGCGAGCGCTACGACCTCTCCCCGCCGACGGTGTTCCTCGTCGGCCACGTCATCAAGCGCAAGGGGTTGGAGACGTTCGTCGAGACCGCCCACCGGATGCCCGACGTCGACTTCGTCTGGTTCGGCCACATGGACCGCTCGCTGAAGGGTCGAGAGACGAGGCGACTCGTCGACGAAGCGCCGAAGAACTGTACGTTCACCGGGTTCGTCGACGACGTCCGGGGCGCGTACGCCGCGGGCGACGTGTTCTGTTTCCCGACCCACGAAGAGAACGAGGGCATCGCGTTGCTGGAGGCGATGGCGGCCGGGAAACCGGTCGTCGTCCGCGACATCGAGACGTTCTCGTGGCTCGAAGACGGCGAGGACTGCCTGAAAGTGGGCGGCGGGGACGACGGGCCGGGCGACGACGTGGACAACGACGCCAGTGGCGTCGACGACGGGCCGGGCGACGACGTGGACGGGTTCGTCGCGGCCATCGACGAACTGCGCGACGCCGACCGGCGAGCGGAACTCGGCGCGAACGCCGCCGCGCGCAGCGAGGCGTTCTCGCTCGATTCGATCGCGGAGCGGTACCGGTCGCTGTACGCGGAGTTGGCGTAGGAGACGCGGAACGGTCGTCTAACGGCGCCGATCGGAAATTTGCGAAAACCGCAGTTGGTATGTCGGGCTACCGTCTCCGTAGAGGCAAATGACTCGAGTCAGCGTAATCGGTTGTGGGAACATGGGCGGGGCCCTGCTCAAGGGGCTCGCCCGCGCGGAGGGGTATCACCTCACGGCGATCGACCTCGACCCCGAGGCGCTCGCCGCGGTCGAGGACGCGGCCGACGAGACGACCGACGACGTGGCGGTCGCGCGCGACGCGGACATCGTCGTCCTCGCGGTGAAGCCCGACGTGGCACCGGCCGTGCTCGACGACCTCGACCTCCGGGCCGACCAGCAGATCGTGACGCTGGCCGCTGGGCTCCCCCGCGAGTTCGTCGCCGACCGGACCGACGCGTCCGTCGTCCGGATCATGCCCAACCTCGCGGCCGAGACGGGTGACATGGCCGCGGCCGCGACGAACGTCGGCCTCACCGACGAGGTCCGGGCGATGCTCGACGACGTCGGCGAGTTCGTCGAGGTCGACGAGTCGCTGATGCACGTCTCGACGGCGGTCAACGGCAGCGGCCCCGCCTTCGCCTTCTACCTGATCGACGCGATGAAACAGGGCGGGATCGACGGCGGGCTCGACCCGGAGCAGGCGGAGACGCTCGCCGCCCAGACGTTCAAGGGCGCCGCGGAGACCGTGCTGCGAGACGACCGGAGCGTCGACGAGCTGATCGACGCGGTCTGCTCGCCGAACGGGACGACGATAGAGGGGATGGACGTGCTGTGGGACAGCGACGCGGACGCGGCGGTCGAGGCCGCCGTCGCGGCGGCCGAGCGCCGGTCCCGCGAACTCGCCGAGGCGTTCGACGATGGCTGAAGACGTGAGCGTCGAACGCGTCGGGTCGGCGGACCCCGAGGGGGTCGCGACCGCTCGGGAGCGGGCGGCGGCCGCCGACCGGGTGATCGTCAAGGCCGGGACGAACTCGCTGACCGACGCGGACTCGCGGCTCGACCGCGTGAAGCTGGACAAACTCGTCGCCGACGTGATGGACCTCCGCGAGCGGGGAACGGAGGTCGTGTTGGTCTCGTCGGGGGCGGTCGGCGCCGGGACGGGGCGGCTCGACGTGGGGCCGGAGTCGCGCGACGGCGTCGACTCCATCGCGGAGAGTCAGGCCCTCTCGACGGTCGGTCAGGGGCTCCTGATGCGCCACTACACGCAGAGCTTCGAGCGGTTCGACCAGGACGTGGCACAGATCCTCGTGACCGGGACCGACCTCGACGCCCCCGAGCGGTTCGACAACTTCACCAACACCGTCGAGACGCTGCTGTCGTGGGGCGTCGTCCCGGTCGTCAACGAGAACGACGCCGTGGCGACCGACGAGCTGCGGATCGGCGACAACGACATGCTGTCGGCGTCGGTCGCCATCGGGCTCGACGCCGACCTCCTCGTGACGCTCACCGACGTCGACGGCGTCTACACCGGGAATCCGAAGCGCGACGCCGACGCGGAGCTGATCGAAGCGGTCGACGACGGCTACGACCGCTTACGGGAGATCGTCGGGGACGGCACCGAGACCGACTTCGGCGGGATTCGAACGAAAGTCGAGGGCGCCCACGACGTGAGCCGCCACGGCATCCCTGCGATCATCGCCGGGTCGGCGGAGCGCGACGTGTTAGCGCGGATCGCAGCGGGTAAGCCGACGGGCACGCTATTCGTGCCCCAGACGGGTGACGACGATGAGTGAGACCGACACCGACCTCGAACGAGGCACCGACGAACTGGCGCGGCGGGCGGAGCGCGCCGCCCTGCGGCTCGCGAACGTCGACGAAGCGACCCGGAACGAGATGCTCCGGTCGATCGCCGACGCGATCCGCGAGCGGGAGGAAGCGATCCTGGCGGCGAACGCCACCGACGTCGAGGCGGCCGAGGCGATGCTCGCCGACGGCGAGTACACGCAGGCCCTAGTCGACCGCCTGAAGCTCGACGAGACGAAGGTCGAGTCGATCGCGTCGATGGTCGAGTCGGTCGCCGAACAGGACGACCCCCTCGGCGAGACGCTCGCGGCGCGCGAACTCGACGAGGACCTGGAGCTGTACCGCGTGTCGGTACCGATCGGCGTCGTCGCGACCGTCTTCGAGTCGCGGCCGGACGCCCTGGTCCAGATCGCCGCGCTCGCCCTGAAGTCCGGCAACGCGGTCGTCCTCAAGGGCGGCAGCGAGGCCAGCGAGTCGAACCGAGCCCTGTACGAGGCCATCGTCGATGCGACCGCCGACCTGCCCGACGGCTGGGCCGCGCACATCGAGGCCCACGAGGAGGTCGACCGGCTGCTCGAACTCGACGACCGAGTCGATCTGGTCATGCCGCGCGGCTCCTCGGAGTTCGTCTCCTACATCCAGGAGAACACGCAGATTCCGGTCCTCGGTCACACCGAGGGGATCTGTCACGTGTACGTCGACGCGGACGCCGACCTGGAGACGGCGGCGGACGTGGCCTTCGACGCGAAGGTCCAGTATCCGGCGGTGTGTAACGCGGTCGAGACGCTGCTCGTGAACGAGTCGGTCGCCGCCGAGTTCCTCCCAGAGATCGTCGACCGCTACGAGGCGGCCGGGGTCGAACTGCGCGGCGACGAGCGCACCCGCGAGGTCGTCGACGTCGACCCCGCGACCGCCGACGACTGGGACACGGAGTACGGGGACCTCGAACTGTCGATCACGGTCGTCGACGACGTGTACGACGCGGTCGAGCACGTCAACGAGCACGGCTCGAAACACACCGAGTCGATCCTCACCGAGGACTCCGACACGGCCGAGACGTTCATGACCGGCGTCGACGCCGCGAGCGTCTTCCACAACGCCTCGACCCGGTTCGCCGACGGCTACCGGTACGGGCTGGGCGCGGAGGTCGGCATCTCGACGGGCAAGATCCACGCCCGCGGTCCGGTCGGTCTGGCGGGACTCACGACCTACAAGTACTACCTCGAGGGCGACGGCCACCTCGTCGCGAGCTACAGCGGCGAGGACGCGGCCCCGTTCACGCACCGCGAACTCGACGGCGCGGAGTGGACGCCCGGGCGGCTGTCGGACCGGTAACTCGTTCTCTCTCCAGCCGTCTCGACGTCGCTCGCGCCGGTGCGAGCGCTCCGCGACGACGCGGGAAGTGTCGGAGTCCGGGAGCAGCACCGATGCTACTAGGGCGTCTCGGGCGTATTGTCAGGTGTGACCACGCCTGACGATTACCGAGCGGGCTTCCGCACGCAGCGCGAGGAGGTCGACGACGCCCGATTACCGGTCGACGGCTCGTTCCCGGACTGGCTCACCGGTGACCTCGTCGGCAACGGTCCGGGGCGGTTCGAGGCCGGCGACACGTCGCTGCGCCACTGGTTCGACCCGCTGGCGATGATACGCCGGTTCCGGATCGACGACGGCGACGTGACGTACGCGAACCGGTTCGTTCGTAGTCGCGACTACGAGTTCGCGGAGGACGGCGGCGGCGTCCGCACGCCGTTCCCCGGGACGCCGCCGGACCGGCCCGTCTGGACGCGACTCCGACAGGTCCTCGACGGGACGTTCCCCGACAACCCCGTCATCGGCGTCCAGCGCCTGGGCGACGAGGTCGCCGCCGTCACCGAGTCCCCGACCGCGCTGACGATCGACCTCGACACGCTCGAGACGACCGGCCGCACGGACCTCACGGCGGGGCTCGACAGCGACCTCACGCTCGCGCACGTCCACTACGACCGCGAGGAGGACGCGTTCTACAACCTCGGCGTCTCCTACGGTCGCGAGACCGTCTACACGCTGTTCCGTCGGCCCGGTGACGGCGGCGAACCGACTCCCCTGACGCGGCTCCGGTTCGAGGCGGCACCGTACATCCACTCGTTCGCGCTGACCGAGCGGTACGCCGTAGTCACGGTGAACGCGTTCGGACTCGACACGGCTCGCCTCCTGCGCGGCGCAGTGACCAAGGAGACGTTCCTCGACGCGTTCGAAGCCTTAGACGCCCCGCTTCGCTTCCTCGTCCTCGACCGCGAGACGGGCGCCCGCGAGGCGACGGTGACGGCACCTCCGGCGTTCGTCTACCACCACGCGAACGCCTACGAGCGCGACGGCGAGGTCGTCGTCGACCTCGTCGCGTTCGAGGACGAGCGCGCCGTCTCCGGGCTCGAACTGTCGAACCTACGGAGCGGCGATCCGGACCTACCGAGGGGCGACCTCTACCGCTACACGCTCCCCCTCGACGGCGGCGACGCCGAGCGCGAGCGGCTCCACCGCGGACCGGTCGAGTTCCCAGTCATCAACTACCGAGCCGTGAACGGCGAGCCGCACCGGTACGTCTACCTCGCGGAGACGGACGGGGGGTCGAGCCTGCCGACGGACGTCACGAAGGTCGACGTCGAGCGCGGCACGGTCCGCCGCTGGCGCGAGACGGGCGCGCACCCGGGCGAACCGCTGTTCGTGCCGGCCCCCGACTCGGCCGGCGAGGACGACGGCGTGTTGCTCTCGGTGGTGCTCAAGCCTGACGCGAACCGTTCGGACCTCGTGTGTCTCGACGCCGAGACCCTCAGCGAACGCGGACGGGCACGGCTCCCGCACCGACTTCCGTACGGGTTCCACGGCCAGTTCTACGGCCCGTCTTTCCCCGGTCGGAGCATGAACTGAGCGGTGTTTTCGCCGCCGGCCGCGGGCAGCAGTTATCCGCGCCGAACCCCTAGCCGCGTCCGTGCCCACGACGTGTGCCCTCTGTCGACGCGTCGTCCGCGACGAGCGGATCCCGGACCCGCAGGTCGTTCAAGAACACCACCTGCGGCCGGAGGAGCGCGCCACGAGCCCGACGGTACTGCTCTGTCGGCCGTGTCACGATCAGGTCCACGCCGTCTTCACGAACGCGGAGCTCAGGGCCGATTACGACACGATCGACGCGCTCCGTTCCGCCGACCGCCTCGACGGCTACCTCGAGTGGATCCGGGGGACCGACAAGCTACGGATCAGTGTCGACACGAGCACCGACGTGCGCGACCGCCCTTGAGCTGATCGCCGTCAGCGACCGGACAGCGGACTCAGCGACGGCCGCAACCGACGGAGCGACGCGTCGGCGAGCGCTCGGCTCCGAGCGAGCGTTCGGCTCGGCGCGCTGGTCGCCGTCCGACCTCGCCCTCGAATAGGGGCGGAACCCGTCCGAGAACCACGTCCTCGGCTCCGGCACGAGACCAGACAGTATCCCGACCAGCAGCCCGAAATACCCCGCCAGCCCGCCGAGCGTCAACGGGTGGGCCGTCCCGGGGCCGCGACGGTCTAAGAGGAGCGTCCCGACGACGAGCGCGAGCGGCGAGGCGACGCGAACCGCCGGCCGCCGCCACAGCCGTCCCAGGCGCTCCGGCCACCGGGCGAAGGCGATTTCGACGCCGATCGCGCTCGCGACGCCGACGGCGAACGGAGCGGGACGCAACAGCGTACGCGGCGTGCGCCCGCTCCGTCGCCCGCTCAGCCAGACGGCCGCCGCTGCGAGCCCGGCCGAGACCGAGTCGGTGAGGCGCGTCGACATACGTGGTGACAGATCACGTGGACCCGCTCGGCTCTCAAGAAGTTCACGGTCGTCGCGCTCGCGGTCGCCCCACCGCCACGGGGTCACCGCGTTTTTTTATTATTCACGCGTCTGTATCGAATATGGCGACACCCGGTGAGTTCGGTGAGTTCGGTGGTCGACACGTTCCGGAACCGCTCGAAGAGCCGCTGGACGAGTTAGCGGCGGCCTATGAGGCCGCGGTCTCGGATCCGGAGTTCATGGCCGAGTTCCGCGACCTGTTGGAACACTTCGCGGGACGCCCGACGCCGGTGTTCCACGCGGAAACGCTGAGCGAGCGGTACGGCGCCGACATTTACCTGAAACACGAGGACCTGCTCCACGGCGGCGCCCACAAGCTCAACAACACGCTCGGGCAGGGACTGTTGGCCAAACGGGCGGGCAAAGAGCGGCTCATCGCCGAGACGGGCGCCGGGCAACACGGCACGGCGACGGCGATGGTCGGCGCGCTGCTGGACATGGAGACGACCGTCTACATGGGCCGGCACGACATGCGGCGACAGGAGATGAACGTGTTCCGGATGCGGCTGATGGGCGCCGACGTCGAGCCGGTCGACCGCGGGAACGAGGGGCTCGCCGAGGCCGTCGACGCCGCGCTGGAGGACTTCGCCGAGAACGTCGACTCGACGCATTACCTCGTCGGGAGCGTCGTCGGTCCCGACCCGTTCCCCCGGATGGTGCGCGAGTTCCAGTCCGTCATCGGCGAGGAGGCGCGCGAACAGATTCAGGAGCTCCACGGCGACCTCCCCGACGCCTGCGTCGCCTGCGTCGGCGGCGGTTCGAACTCGATCGGCCTCTGGCACGCGTTCAAAGACGACGACGTGGCCTTCTACGGGGCCGAGCCGGGCGGCAAAGACGAGTCGAACCACTCCGCCCCGCTGTCCCGCACGGCGCAGGACGAGCCGCAGATCTTCCAGGGGATGAAGACGAAGACCATCGGCGAGGACACCCGCAACCACTCGATATCGGCGGGGCTCGACTACCCGGCGATCGGCCCGGAGCACGCCGCGCTCCAGGAGATGGGGCGCGCCGAGTACCACGCCGTCTCCGACGAGGAGGCGCTGGCCGCCTTCCGCGAACTGAGCGAGGCCGAGGGCATCATCCCGGCGCTGGAACCGGCGCACGCGCTCGCGCTCGCCGCCAAGCTCGCCGAGGCCGACCGGCACGACACGATATTGGTCAACCTCTGTGGCCGCGGGGACAAGGACATGCAGACGGCGGCCGAGCACTTCGACCTCGGGGACTGAGACCGCCCCGGAGCTAGCGGCCCGTCACCCCCAGCCGCCTCACAGCCGTTTCTCGTAGTGGACGAGTTCGTACGCCCCGGCCGTGGAGCGGCCGACCTCCTCGTACCCGTTGTCGGGATAAAACGAGGTGGCCGCCGACTGCCGCGTCGACGTCGTCGCCAGCAGCGACTCGAACTCGGCGGCCGCCGCGCGGCGCTCCAACTCTCCGATGAGGGCCCGACCGATTCCTCGTCGCTGGCACGGCGGCGCGACTCGCATCCGGTGGAGCTCCGCCGCCCCGGGGCGGTCGCGCTCGTCCGCGTGGCCCTCGCCGTTGGGCAGGAAGCCGCCCATCGCGACGACGACGCCGTCGTGCGTGGTCAGCGCCTCACCCGCCGTCTCGCCGGCCCAGTCCGCCGGCGCGGCCGCTCCCGCGTCCTCTTCCGGCGACGAGTCGGCGACGCCGACGACGAACGCCCCGCCGGAATCGAGGTACGACGATCTGACGGACCGGAGGTCGTCCGTCCCGGGGACGTCGTCTGGGTCGACGCCGGTCTCGCGCATCGCCCACCGGTGGAGTTCCCAGATCGCGTCGTCGTCCGGCGGCTTGTACGACCGGAACCCTAGGCCAGTCGGTTCCATCTCATAGACCGTCGCGTCGGTTCACACATACCGATACCGATCGATCCAGCGGCCGGTCGTCTCGACGGAGCGAACCGGCCCCGGGCGGGCCGGGGTCGGATCTCTCGGTCCCGCGACTACGGGTCCGCCTCGCGGCGGTCGAGCGACCGCCGGTTCAGTTCGTCCACCAGCGGTCGCCCCGCTTCGAGCATCCGCTCCGCGGTCTCGACGGCCTCGCGGAGCTCCGACGCGGAGAGGTGTTCGTACGCCGGCCGGCCCGCCACGTGGTCGTACCAGACGTCGTCGAACAGGTCGTCGAGAACGATCCTCGCGAAGCAGTGGTCCTCGCTGACCGGCCAGTCGCCGCGGGCCCGGGCCGCCCGCGGTAGTTCCGTCTCGACGAGCGCTCGGTACCGCCGACGTAACTCGGACAGGTCGTCCCCGCCGAGGGTCCGCTGTCCCATGCCGACTACTTGATTCCCGGACCTTTGAACCTGTCTCGGAGCGGGTCGTCGGACAGCGGACGGAGACGCGTCACGACCGGTGGCTCCGGCGAGACCGGCGTCTCGGTCACACGAGCAACCCCGAGGCGAACTCCGCTGGGCGGCGGTTTTTTCTGGTATCCGAGGCGCCGATCAGCGATTTCGAGTGCCGGACAGCGCCTGTTCGGCCGCTTCAGCGGCGATCGACGGCTCGCGAGCGAGAAGCCGGCGTCTTCGTCACCGGCCATAAGCCCACTAACTGGCCGTCTTAACCGCGTTCGGCGGGTATGTGTGGCCATGAGCGATTCGGACACGACACAGCGGATGCGCGTGCGCGGAACGAGTGACGGCGAGTCGAGGTTCGTCGCGGAGGCTCGCGGCCACAGCCTGGTGATGGACGACCCGGAGGCGATGGGCGGCGACGACACGGGCGCGATGCCCGTCGAGTACCTGCTCGCCGCGTGGACCGGCTGCCTCAACGCCACCGTCCGAGCGGTCGCGCCCGACTTCGACCTCGAAGTGGAGGGCGTCGACGTCGAGGTCGCCGGCGAGTTCGACCCGCGGAAACACCTCGGGCAGGCAGACGACCCCCGTGCTGGCTACCAGGGCGTGGAGGCGTCGGTCGACGTAGCGTTCGCGGACACCGTCCCGGACGAGACGCTCGCCGAGTTCAGGGCCGCCGTCGAGGAGCGGTGTCCGGTGAGCGACAACCTCGCGGCCGAGACGCCGACCGACGTCACGCTCGATAGAGCGTAACCCGTAGCCAGCGCGGGGAGCGCTCACGTCCCCCGCGACCGCTCGTGTCGGTTATCGATCCGGCCGACGGGAATCGAGACGGACCGTCCGCCCGGCGAGACACCTGTCAGTCCCACGAGTGAGGCGGCGTATCAGGATCCGAGCGCGGACGACGGAGACCGCGGTGGTTCGGTCGGAGACACCGGGAATCGCTGAACGGCCGGGTCGGCGGCGTCTCGCCGGACGGCTCACGACCCGATCCGCACGCCCCAGTTCCGGACGGCGCGCTTGAGCGAGTCGGACGCGCCGGGCGGGACCCCGCTGACGAGGAGGAACCCGACGAATATCACGGCGAATCCGGCGAGCGAGAGGGGAGCTATCGTCTCGCCGAGCAGCGCCCAGCCGGCGACCGCAGAGACGACGGGGACGAAGTAAAACAGGAGGTTGGCCTGACTCGCGCCCGCCTCGTCGATCAGCGCGAAGTAGGCGAGGTACGCGACCGCGCCCGAACAGACGCCCACGTACAGCAGCGCCGCGAGCGCCACCGGCGGCAGCGTGAGGCCGGTGACCGATTCGCCGGCGGACAGGCTGAGCGCGTGCGAGAGGACGGCCGCTATCGGGACGCCCCAGACGGTCCGGGCGGTGCTTGACATCGTCGCCTTCGCGCGCCGGATCACCACGGCGCCGAGCGCGCTGGTCACCGCGGCACCGAACAGCAGCGGGACGCCCAGTCCGCCCGCGGCCAGCGCGGACGGGTCGGGATTCGCGACCAGCCCGACGCCGACGAGACCGAGGACCGTCCCGGCCGCACCTCGGGCCGAGAGCCGGCCCTCGGACAGCAGGAGTGCGGCGAACACCGGCGTCAGGATCGGATTCAGGCTGAACACGACGGCGGCCACGCCGCTGGTGACGTACTGTTGCCCGACGAACAGCAGCGCGTTCGTGAGTCCGATGACGAGCACGCCGGTCGCGAGTATGCCGAGAACGTCGCCGGCCGTCCGCGGCCGCAGGTCCGACCGCGACAGCTTCGTCGCGGCGAAGACGCCGAGCACGACCGCGCCGATGTCGAACCGGACCGCGACGAAAAACAGCGGCGGGAGGTGTGCGAGGCCGGCCTTCGCGGCGACGAACGTCCCGCCGAAGAGGAGCGCAGAGACGGCGAGCAACAGACCGCTGCGTCGCGTGAACACGCTTAGGCCACCGCGACGGGTTTCTCGCTGATCTGTTCGGGGCACTCGGAGGGGGACATCACAGTAGATCGGAGGGTCTCGGGCCGTATAACGGATCTCGGAAAGGATTCCGAAGCGAGAAACTCACCGCGGTCGTGAGAGGCGATCACGGCGTGAAAGGGTTTCTCGTCGGGGAGAACCGACCCGCCGCGACCGCGGCGGCGAGCGAAGTCTGTTTCCCGTCGCGCCCGTTACGCGTGGTATGGACGCGCCGATCGAGGAGATAGAGTTCCTCGCCCGTTCGAAAAACCGGGTCGAAGTGTTGCGGTTGGTGGCGGCGGAGCCGCACACCCGTGCGAGCCTCGCTCGCACCACCGGCGCGTCGCAGGCGACGCTCGGGCGCATTCTGGAGGACTTCGCCGACCGGTCGTGGGTCAGACGCGACCCCGACGGGTACGTCGCGACGGCCACCGGCGAACTCGTCGCCGACGCCGTCGCCGACCTGCTGTCGGTACTCGAGACCGAGAACCTGCTGCGGGACGTGGTCGGCTACCTCCCGGAGTCGGAGTTGGGATTCGACCTGCGCGAACTCGCCGACGCGACCGTCGCGGTTCCGACGCCGACGCACCCGAGCGCCCCGCTTCAACGAGTCATTGACGCGATGGAGCGCGCCGGCACGCTTCGAGCGTTCTCGCACGCGCTCAACGAACAGAGCCTGTCGACCGCGCTGTCACGGGTTCAGTCCGGCGGGCTGGTGTTCAAGACCGTCCTCTCGGAGAGCGCCATCGAAGCGCTCGCGGCCGAGGACGCGCTCTGGAGTCGCCTCCGCGATCTGGCCGCCGAGGACGGCGCCGAGATCCGCGTCCGCCGGGCCGACATCCCGCTCGCCGTCACCGTGGCCGACGGGACCGTCTCGATACTCGTGCGCGACGCGGACGGCGTGTTACGAGCCTCGCTCCACACCGACGCGGAAGCGGTGCGGGCGTGGGCCGACGACCGCTTCGAACGCTACTGGGAGGAAGCAGTGCCCTTCGATCCCGCGACGTTCGAGCGGTGAGCTGACGCTTCGCGTTCGGCGACTGCGCGGACGCACTGGTTCGCCCTTTCCGTTACCTACGCAGTCGGGCTCTCACCGATCCGATCTCAATGCGCGTGTAGCCCCGGAACTGCCTTTCTCCATAATCTCGGAGGATAGATCTGATGGGTGCCTTCTATTTTCTACTTAAATATATGGAGTAATACACCCACTCTAGCTTCGCCTTCTATTTTTCATTGAATCCGCAGAGTGTGTTAGGACTAGGTGAAGACAAGACCGGCACTGTGTCGCTTTCGGGGGCTTCTGAAACACACATTTGGAAGAGAAGTAAGACAGCAGATGTCGTAGGAAGTTGATCTAAGCTGCCGACGGCGAAAGATGATTTTCCGCCTTTTGTGATATCTTGGTCCGGACACAGTTATGCGATCCAACGGAGCAAAACAATCCTTGATCGATACTGTCCAACTCGAACCTACTCAAGCACAAGTCAACTACTCACTGTGCCTATTCATCCTCGGTATCTGTTGCGGCCAAAATCTCAGGATACCGGTTCCGTATCGTCATCTCGCTTACGTCTGCAGCACGGGCGATATCTGCTTGTCGGAGAGACTCATCGCACTGTTTGGCAGCCGCGTACAGTGCTCCCGCGGCGATGCCTACCGGATGTTTCCCGCTGTGTACGCCGTTTTCAACCGCTATTCCGGCGAGACGTCGTGCCTCTCGCTCTGTCGCGTCAGTACACTCCACGTCAGACGCGATCCGTCCGATGAACGAACGGGGGTCTGTCGGGGCAATTTCCAACCCCAGTTCGCGTGAGACGTGTCGGTATGCCCGCTCAACGCGAATCTGTTCGACGCGGCTCACTGTTGAGACCTCGTCGATAGAGCGCGGCACACCGTCCATGCGACTCGCCGCGTACAGCGCCGCAGTGGCGACGCTTTCAACGGCTCGACCCGTAACGAGTCCGTCCGCAAGCGCGCGACGATAGATGACGCCTGCTGTCTCTCGGGTGCTGTCGGGCACGCCAAGCGCGGAAGCCATGCGATTGATCTCACCGAGTGCATGCATGAGATTCCGATCCGCAGATGAGCGTCGTCGGAAGCGCTCATCCCACCGTCGGAGGCGACGCATCTGTTGTCGCCGTTCTCCTGACAGCGCGTTCCCCTTCGCATCGGTGTCTTGCCACCCGATCATCGTTGACAACCCCTTATCGTGTAAGAGGTTCGTGCTCGATGGCCCGACGCGAGAGTCCTGACCGCCGGCGCCGTTCGGCGTGTATAGTTTGATGTTCGTATCAAGCGTCGCGTCTGAAACGACGAGTCCACAGTCGTCACAGACCGCATCCACGTCATCATCGGCTCGACGAAGTCGCCCGTGACACTCCGGACACGTGGTCCGACTGTGCTGTCCGTCCCTATTCTCCTCCGAAACGGAGTCGGTAACAGACTGTCCGTCGCCGGTTTCGCTCGACGAGGCCCTGTCGGTCCCGTCTCTGCGAGAAACTGTGTCCGGTTGCCCTCCGTCAGTGTGCTCGCTCATCACGTGGCATCACTCTCGTGACCGGGATAGCGCAGACGCGACCGACCGCGTGTCTGGCCTGTACTGGTCATCACGCGCCTTGAGCAGGTGTCGAGTCGCTGATTCTGATACCATGCGCGGTCACTCTCGTGGCGACGGCAGACGGAACCGACCACACCGTATCAGTGGGTACCGTCATCCCATCGATCGCGAGACAGACGAGTTTCCCTCGCCCGCGACGCGCCGCAACGACAAACTCGAAGCGACGAGAGCGGGCGTCGACCGCCGTCACGTGGATCGTCGAGGGCCCGTTCGCACTCTCCCACGTCGTTGTGTCGACGATATTGAGGTCGCCTGCCGGCGTAACGACCGATGAGCCGCAGGCTGGACAGGAGCCTTCGTGCGGCGTCGTTCCAAGGTACCCATAGTCGGTGTCACACGCGAAGCAGTGTTCCATAGTTCGCTGTTAGCGACGGGCTCGCACTGTCTCTGCGATGTTCGCCTTATTGGAACACCCCGGGCAAGCGACTACGTCACCGCCGTCTAACCCGAACACGGTCACAAACTGCTGGGAGACGTGTGCTCCGCAGTGGGCGCACTCCGGCATCGAATTACCCCAACGAGCCCTCCATCTCCAGCTCGACGAGCCGGTTCAGCTCGACGGCGTACTCGATCGGCAGTTCCTCCGTGATCGGCTCGATGAACCCGGAGACGATCATCTGTTTCGCGTCGTCGTCGTCGAGGCCGCGCGATTGGAGGTAGAAGATGTCCTCGTCGCCGATCTTCCCGACGGTCGCCTCGTGGGCGACGTCGACCTTCGACTCGTTGATCTCCATGTACGGCATCGTGTCCGAGGTCGACTCGTTGTCGAACATCAGCGCGTCACACTCCACGGCGGTCGAGGAGTTCTCGGCGCCGTCGGCGATGTGGACGAGCCCGCGGTAGTTGGTGCGGCCGCCGTCCTTCGCGATCGACTTCGACTCGACGGTGGACTTGGTGTCCGGCGCGTTGTGGTACACCTTCGCGCCGGTGTCGATGTCCTGGCCCTCGCCGGCGAAGGCGATGGTGATGTGGTTGTCGGAGGCGCCGCGGCCCTTCAGGATCGTCGACGGGTACAGCATCGTCGCCTTCGACCCCATCGACCCCGAGATCCACTCCATGCGCCCGCCCTTCTCAGCGATGGCGCGCTTGGTGTTCAGGTTGTACGTGTTCTTCGACCAGTTCTGCACCGTGGAGTACTGGACGTGGGCGTCCTCGCCGACGAACACCTCGACGCCGCCCGAGTGGAGGTTGAACGCCGAGTACTTCGGCGCGGAGCAGCCCTCGATGTAGTGGACCTCCGAGCCCTCCTCGGCGATGATGAGCGTGTGCTCGAACTGGCCCATTCCCTCGGAGTTCATCCGGAAGTACGCCTGGACCGGCATGTCGACGGTGGTGTTTTCGGGGACGTAGACGAACGAGCCGCCGGACCAGATGGCGCCGTGAAGCGCCGCGAACTTGTTGTCACTCGGGGGGACGCACTTCGTCATGAAGTGCTCGCGGACGAGCTCTTCGTGCTCCTGGACGGCCTCGTCCATGTTACAGAAGATGACGCCCTTCTCCTCCCAGCGCTCCTGCATGTTCTGGTAGACGACCTCGGACTCGTACTGGGCGCCGACGCCGGAGAGCGCGTTCTTCTCGGCCTCGGGGATGCCCAGTTTGTCGAAGGTGTCTTTGATCTCGTCGGGGAGTTCGGTCCAGTCGTCGACGCCGGCGCGGACGTCGACGTCCGGCCGGATGTACGGGATGATCTCGTCGACGTCGACCTCGCTCAGGTCCGGCTGGCCGGGCCAGTCGGTCGGCATCGGCATCTGCTGGAACTGTTCGAGCGCGCGCAGTCGGCGCTCCAACATCCACTCCGGCTCGTCTTTGTCCTCCGAGATGACGCGGACCGTCTCCTCGGTGAGACCCTTCTCGCTTTTGAAGGCGGACTTCTCCTCCTTCTTGAATTCGAAGCGGGCCTCGGTGTTCGTCTCTTTGAGATCGTCTTGTTTTGAACTCATCAAAGTATTCTTCAGAGACTACGAATATAAGTGTGGTGCGCTGGAACACACGTTAGTAACTTATAATGGTTGCTTTAACGAAACTGAATAACTTTGCGTAGTTTAATTTGGTTTCTATAGTTAGTAGAATTTAATATGTGGAGAGAGTTATTCCGTACAGACAGGATCACATCCACTCGTTAGCGAGAACGACTCGACAGCACTCGATCGCCGCTTCGATGTGGCGGTCAGCGACCACGTCGCCCGTTTCGTCAGCCGACTCAAGCAGTGTAGCAACCTGCCGAACCCGTTTCTGTCTGGTTTGCGTGTCAAGATCGTCACTGGTAGCATCGCGGGCGACGGCTTCAGCCTCCCCGAGCCATCGGTTCGTCGCTGGCGGTACTGGGCGATCTGCGGTCGCGGTTAGATGGGTCGCCAGCGCGTCGACCGCGGCCCGCGGCTCGGTTGGGATGTCGATTTCGTCCGTCATCGTTGGCGTATAGGCATCCACTATGAAGAATTGTTGCCCCAAGCTACACTCCAGATGCTTGAGGACGTCTCCAGCCTAGCAAGACCCCTTGTTAGCCGGTAGTAACGTGTCCTCGATATCTGTCCGGTCTCGTTCGATAAACACAACAGACGACGCGAACTCATACGCAGCCGAAAACGACTGTGATCGAGTCGCTCCTCCGGATTGACGTCATGCTCTTCGTCCTCCTCGGCGTGCTGGACGGCGCACACTGTATCGTGATGTGTTGGACCGTTGGTGAGATGTACGCGAAGCAGATGACGCCACAGCCTGACGGCGGGACGGTGACAGCCAACGACGGACGTGCCGGACATCTCACGGCCTCCGAGGTTCGCCGGCGCTTCCTGTTCGTTCTCGCGGGGACGACGGAACCGGTTCGACGACGCGACCCACGAATATGTCCACGCCGCTGCCCACTTCGTTGTCAGCGTTGATTCCACACGACTGACCGGCTGAGCCCTCGCTCCCACGGAGGAGTTATTTTGTATAGCGCTATTCAGTTTATTCGTCGCGTCCGCAACAGCTATCTGTTGCTAAGATAGCAATAGAATACTCCTCGACCTCGCCGGACTCCGGAATAATTACCCTCGGCGCTCACGCAGCGACAGCTATGGTCGACTCCGACTGGGGTGACTGGCTGCCGCGCGCGGTGGCCGACGCCGACCCCGACACCGTGGCGCTGTGGTACCTGGGCTGTAACGGCTTCGCGATCAAGGGGAGCGAGGGGACGGTCCTCTGGATCGATCCCTACGTCGGCACGGGAGACCCGCCGCGAACGGTCCGGATGATCCCGATTCCGTTCGATCCGGAAGACGTCGACATCGCGGACGCGGTGCTGGCGACCCACGAACACACCGATCACGTCCACGGTCCGTCGCAGGCGCCGATTCTGGCGAATACGGACGCCGACCTCGTCGCGCCCGACGACTCGCTCGCGGTCGCGCGCGAGGAGGAGCAATGGACCGACGAGTACGCGGTGAGCGAGGCCGCCTTCACCGAAGTGACCGAGGGCGACGAGCTGCGGATCGGGGAGTTCACCGTCCACGTCGTCGCGACCCACGACCCGGACGCGACGCATCCGGTCGGCTACCTGATCAAACACGACGCCGGCACCGTGTTCCACGCCGGCGACAGCAAGCCCGCGCCCTCGTTTTCCGGGCTCGCCGAGCGGTTCGACATCGACCTCGGAATCTTGGCGTTCGGGTCCGCGGGGACGATTCCGGACAAGGAGACGGGGGAACCGGTCCGTACCAAGTGGTACAGCGACGAGAACGAGATCGCCGAGGCGGCCGCGGACCTCGGGCTCGATCGGCTGGTTCCGACCCACTGGGACATGTGGAAGGGACTGACCGCGGACCCGACCGCGCTTCACGACCACGTCCGGAGCTACGACGCGCCGAATCGACTAGAGATCGTGGAGATCGGCGACCGGATCGACCTCTAATCGGGAGTCGAGCGGCCGTTTTCGCGGCGTTTCGGTTATCAACCACGAAACGCGGCCCGTGGAATTTAAGCCCTTGCTCCGGGACGTGCGGGTATGAGCGAACGGACGGCGGAAGCGGCCACGACCGTCGACGAAGACGGGATTCGCGTCGAGAAGTCCTTCACGGACGACGCGTTCCCCGTACCCGCTGTGAGGTACTCCCTCTCCTCGCACCGCGAGGACCCCGTACGGGTGCGGATCGTCGACCGGATTCCCGAGTCGTTCCCGATGGACCGCGTCGGGTTCCACCCGGAGTACGAAAGCGAGAACTGGACGGCGTACAAAGACCACCGGGTCGAGTTCGAACGGGTGATAGACCCCGACGAGACCGTCGAAACGGTGTTCGGGATCCGCGACGAGGACCCAGACCTCGACGGGTTCCTCGGCACGCCGGTGATCGAGCACGTCCCCGTCGGCGAGGAGATCGAAGACGTCCTCGGCGCCGGTGAGACGGACGCGGTCAGGGAGGTCCTCTCCGGGGACCGCGCGACGCTCCCCGGGATGGCCGAAGATGACGAACTACTGCCCGAAGACCCGGCCGAAGGCGAGGAGCCGGCCGAAGAGCGGACTCCGGAGTCTGCCGACACGGAGGCCGAACCCGAGGGAGTTGACGAAGAGAGCGAACCCGAGGGAGCTGGCGAGGAGAGCGAACCCGCCACACCAAAGCCGCGGACGGTTTCCGACGAGGGCACGGCCGCCGTGACCGCACACGAGGGGGAACCCCTCGGCTCCGAGCCCGAGGCGGAGTCCGAGGACGCAGACGAGGCGGCTGAGGCGGCCGGTACCGACGCTGACGACGTCGAAGAACACGTCGGCGACGAAGCCGCGGAAGGAGACGCGCACGACGACGAGGCGCCGGAGAGCGACGGTGCGCCGGAAAGCGACGAAGCGCCCGACGAAGAGCCGGACGACAGCGCCGCTCCGCGGCTGCCCGGCGAGGGCGGCATCGCCGCCGCGCTCGCGGCCGAGATACGGTCCGGCGCCGCCGACGAGGAGGACATCGACGCCATCGAGGAGGCGTTCGACGCGGCCGTGCCCCGCAGCGTCGACGTGCGTATCGCCCGACTCCAGTCGAGCGTCGCCGACATCGAGGCGTACGCGGACGCCCTCGCGGAGTTCATCGACGAGGAGGGCACCGCCAGAGAGATACTCGACGGGATCGACGAGCGCGTCGACGCGGTGGAGTCCGAGGTGGAGGCGCTCGACGACCGTCTCGAAGACGCCGACGCAGAGCGCGATGCGATCGATTCCGACGTGGCCCGCGTCGAAGACACCGCCGCCGCTGCTTCGGAAACGGCGAACGCCGTCCAAGAGCGCGTGGACACGGTCGAAACGGACGTCGAGGCGGTCGAAGGCGACGTCCGCGACGTTGAGGCCTCCGTCGAGGACGTCGAGGGCGACCTCGAAGCGGTCGAAGTGGAGGTCGCTGCCGTCGACGAGTCGGTCGAGTCCGTCCGGGACGCCGTTTCGGCCGTCGAGAGCGACATCGACGGACTCACCGCCGACGTCGACCGGATCGACGACGAGTCCGACGCCGTCGCGGAGTCGGTCGACGACCTGGGCGACGACGTCGAGACGCTGTACGAGGAGGTCGACAAGGCGGCCGAGCGCGCCGAAAACGCCGAATCGCAGGCCGAAGAAGCGGTCGATCAGGCAGACGTCGCCACGGACCGCGTCGACGACGTGGAGTCCGACTTGGAACGGTTCGACGAGGAGTTCGACGACCTGTGGGACGACCTCGCGGAGGTCGACTCGCGGCTCACCGACATCGAGGACCGGCTCGGCGAGGACCTCGACGACGTGGCCGCCGAGTTGGACGACATCAACGACCACCTCGACGAGCTCGACGAGTTCCGCAAGCGGCTGAACGAAGCGTTCGGCCCCTGAGAGAGGTTCTCGGCGCCGAACCGCCCGCCCGAAGACGAGGGCGTTGGAACGGCCCGAAAACGCAACCCGTTTTACGCGCCCGACCGCACATCGGTCAATGACTGACCCGGTTCCGGTCGCCGTCCCCCGGAAGGGACGCCCGCTCGAGGCCGTCTTAGAGCGGTTCGCGGCCGTCGCGGAAGCCGACCGCCTCGACCGCCTCGCGGACGGCGTGAGCAACACGCTCCGGTACGAGAAGGCCGTCACGAAGGGATCGGTCGACGCCGACGACGGACCGTACGAGCGACTCGCGGAGTACTCGGACCCCGCGACACCGGCGGAACCGGAGTTCACCCTGATGCGCGACGACCGGAACGGGAAACCGCGCAGAATCGTCTTCGACGCGGCGACGGTCGATCTGGGCGACGTGACCGTCAAGCTCGTCGGTCGCGAGGAACCGTTCCGGGCGCTTCGAACCCACGAGTTCGCGCTGGGATTCGACTCGGCCGACCTCGTCTTAGAGGAGGTCGTCGGAATCAGAGGCGCCGGCCTCGGCGACATTGCCGACATCAACGACCGGATCGACCCCGTCGACACCGACGTGCGCGTCGTCACCGGGCTCGGCGACACGGTGTATCACACCCTGATGGGGCGGGAAGACCGGCGAGCACCGAACACGACGTTCGACCGGGAGTACCTCGCCGACTACGAGGGACCGCTGTGTATCTCGCCGCGATACGAACGCCTCGTCACGGCCGTGCTGGGGACCGACGCGCTCGACGGCGTCGAGTTCGTCTATCCCGACCCGGACGAGGAGGAGGAGGCCGCCATCGCTCGGGTGGGCCTCGGCGTCTACCTCACGGTGACGGGGACGACGGCTCGCGAACACGGGCTGGCGGTCGGTGAACACCTCTTCCCCAGTGAGACGGTCTTGATGCGTAACGCGGCCGAGACGGACGAATCGGTCTCCACCGTCCTCCGAGCCCTCGAACGGGAGACCACCGACTCAGAAATTCGCGTCTGACTCGGAGAGCGTATAGCGGAATAAGATATACTCGTCGGCACTGTGGTACGCTCGGTACGGACGAGTTCCGGGAGCCGAGTCGACAGGAAGCGACTTCGTCGGTTCGGACGGATCTCTGCTCCCGTCTATCACCTCCCCGACTCGATGACGGGCGCTCGCGATCGCGACTCAGAGTTGAGCGAGTCGCGCGGACCGATATCGATTCCGACCCCCTAGATGCGACGCGAACAGGTATGTATTATATCTGGATTTCTAGTACCCGTTTGCCTCAACTGAGGCCCCATAAATAGAGATAAATATTCGATGCGGCGGCTTCTGCGGCACCTTACACGAAGATAAGTGACCTTATCCCGAAATCTGGGATACATTGAAGTCGGACCCGCAAGAACCGTTGACCAAGACAGATGGGAGGCGATCGACAGTCGGTGAAAACCTACGTGCCGGCGGAACAGAAGGAAGTGTGGCGCGACCACGCAGACGAGCTCGGCATGTCACTCAGCGAGTTCGTCAGGACGATGGTCCAAGGCGGACGCAGGGGGTTCGCCCCGGGCGAAACGGAGTCGGAAACGGAACCCACATCCGAGGGCTCTACCCCCGGGGGTCGCGACCTCGAAAGACGTGTCCGCGCGGCTCTCGAATCCGGCCCTCGTTCGTGGGACGAACTCGTCCAGGCGGTCGTCGGAGACGTGGAAGACGATTTGGAGCAGACGCTCGACGACCTCCAGGATCGAAACCGCGTTCGGTACAGCGGCCGAGACGGGGGGTACGTGTTGACCGATGAGTAGCGCGAGGGCGGATCCCGATCCCGACGACCCGGTCGGCTACTTCCTCGAAGACCTCACCTACCACGGGAAAACGGATCGGACCAGAGAGGCGTACGAACGCGTCCTCCGGCGGTTCGAGAGGTTCCTAGAGACCACGGAACCGAGCGGTGCGACCCACCGGGACTGTATGTCGTTCGTCCACTCCTTGCGAGGAGAGGTCGCCGACAGCACCGTTGCCACGTACGCGGCGTATCTCCACCGGTTCTACGGGTACATGACGGAGGTGGGCGCGTTCGAGGGGAATCCGATGACGCTCGTGATGGAGGAGATGGACGAGACCGTCGACAAGGACCCGGCCCGCCGCGACGTCTCGATTCCGGCGATGCGGTCGTTCGTCGGCGACATTCGACATCCGCTTCACCGTGCGCTCGTGGTGACGCTTTTGAAGACCGGCATGCGGGTCGGCGAGCTGTGTAATCTCGACTTGCGGGACGTATCGGTCGCCGACTCGGAACTCGAAGCCGCGTACCCGCTCGGCGGGCGCCCGGCGCTGTCCGAGCGACCGGACTCCCTCTTCGTGACCGCCGAGGCGACCGTCGGGGAGGAACTGAACGGCGAGGTCCGCACGGCAGCCAACAAGCGCAAGCGCGGGACGGTGATCCCGGTCGACGACGAACTGCGCCGGACCCTGAAGGCGTGGCTCGCGGTCCGACCGGACGTACCGTCACCGGCAGAGCCGCTGTTCGTCGGTACCGCGGACGGGTGGGGTGAGCGCTTGGAACCGCAGGCGGTCAGACACGTCGTCGAGCGGTACGCGCGCGACGAGGGGTGGTATCGGACGGGTGGCGGCGCCGACGAGAACGTCACCCCACACTACTTTCGCCACTTCTTCACGACACACCTCCGCGACCGAACCGGTGACCGCGGCGTGGTGAAATACCTCCGGGGCGACGTCGCGGACGACGTGATCGACACGTATACACACAACTGGGGGGACCAAGTCCGAGAGACCTACGAGGCGAACGTCTACCGGCTCGGGGTGTGAGGTCGACGAGTAGCGCGAGTGATGAGATAATTTACCATAATTATCGGATAGGAGGTCGTCGGATAGCGAACGCGTAAACTGTATGCCGCTATATAGAGTTGGCGGGCCCTCCGAACGCGACGGCCGGGTCCTCAAAGGGGGTGACGAGGCCCGGCTCTTCGGTTTCGTTTCGGACGGCGACCCGAGTCGGTACTTCGCACGGAGAGCGCCTTCGCGGATACTCGCCGTAAGCCGGGATGGTAGAACCGTCCGGCCGATTGCTCAGGCGGAGTTGTGGTGAAGAGGCCGACCTACTCCATCCCTGTCATTTGGATGCCCTCGACCAGTGACCTGTCGATGTCGTCGTACTCGAGCGTTCGCCCACCGTGATCGTCCGCGAACGTTTCAGCCTCACCGTCGTCGGAGAACGGCAGAAGCTCCGGTCCCATCCCTCCCATCACGTCCGTTTCGACGGCGTAGGTGAGCCCGGTCGCATCGGCGAAGGTCTCCGGTGCGGTCGGCGCCGGCATCTTCTTCCGTTCCGTTCCGTCGGGGATCTTCCAGTCGACGCGAGAGTAGTCCGTGACGTAGATCGCGGTCGCCTCCGCACCGTCGGCCACCATGTCGAAGTGATACGGAAAGAGCCCGTGCGCGAGCGTGTGGAACCAAGCGAGGTGTGCGGTGTCCTCACCGTCTTCGGCGGGTCCCTGTCTGGGTTCCGGGCGTGCGTCGGCGTAGAAGACCTGGCCGTTCGGTCCGCCGTGGTCTCCGATCACCATTCCCCCCTGGTAGTCCGTCTTTTGACCCGACAGATCCACGGGTTCGGGAGCCGAGTCGGGAGAGCCGCCGAGACAACCGGCGAGACCTATCGCGACTCCGGTACCGATCGCGTGAACGGTGTGTCGACGCGATACCGAGCGCTGGCCGAACTCGAGACCCATACGCGACAGTTCGACCACGCACCGAATACCATTCTGGTGCGGCCGTCGAACGCCGTCCGCGTATCGAGGCGAGCGACCCGCGTGTCAGTGGCCCATCCCGCCGAGCGGCTGGTAGTGCGGGAACATCGGATGCGGGAGGTGTACGCCGAGCGCCATCAGTCCGTGCGCGAACAGTACGTACCCCAGTATGACGAACGCGACACCGAGCAGCCGGTGGACGCGACGCCGGTGCGCGACGTCGACCGACTGGATGACCGTTCCGTAGAGGAAGACGGCGGGAATCGTCCCGATGCCGAGGGCGCCGAGAGCGACCCCGCCGGTGATCGGGGAGCCGCTCGCGAAGGCGAACAGGTACGCGGGGTACAGCATCGGGCAGGGAAGAAGCGCGTGAACGGCGCCGAGGCCGACGATGCCCGGGCTGTTCACGTGACGGTGAACCCTCGCCGCGAGCCACGACGTTACGCGCTGGACGCCGGGGATTCGGATATCGCCCCCGCTTCCCCCGATGACGTACCGAGCCCCGGTCAGTACGATAAATCCGCCCACCGCGAGGCCGACGGTACCTCGCAGGAGGTCGGCGATCGGCGTCAGCTGGTCGGCGGTGACGAACACGGCGCTCCCGACCGCGCCGAAAACGGACCCGAGAACGGCGTACGTCGTCGCCCGTCCGACGTTGAACAGGAAGTGTTGTCGAACTTCGTAGGTCGTGAGATGACCGGCACGCCCGTCGGTGACCGACGCGGTTCCGCCGTCTGGCTGCGGCGTCATCTGTTTCGAGTACAGCGTGACGAGCGGGCCGCACATCCCGATACAGTGTGCGCCCCCGAGGACGCCGATGACGACGAACAACACGACGTCGATCCGGAAGATCGATTCGATCATAGGTAGTATCGACCCCTGTTCGGTTTCTGTCGTCTGGTGCGATCTTCGACGGACGAACCCGGTCACGCCTCGCGACGAGTGCCGGGGTGCGGCACTCCGTGAACCCCGGAATCACGCGCGTTCGAGAGTCACACCAGATTCGATAAGTCATCGCGGAGCGACGCGACCGTGTGGCAGTTTTCGCACGCGACGACGACCGGTCACGGCGCGTTCGGCTCGCGGTCGCCGCGGTCATGGCCCTCGGCGTGGTCGCGACCGCGGGCGCGTTCGTCGCCGATCCTGCCGAGTCGGCCCCCGATCCGGTGGCGTACGACGACACCACGGAGCTCGGACTCTCCGCAGAGGGCGACGAGGTAATGGCCGGAAACGCGACGATCCCGCGGACGCAGGTGTTCTACTCGCAGCTACAGTACGTCGTCGGATACAACGGGATCGGCTCGTTCACGGCGTCGCTGTCGGACGGGCGGACCGAGCGTCAGTTCGGCTATCCGCTCGTCGCGTACGTCGAGACCTTCGATCACCGAAACCCCGAAACGACCGATGACGGGCTGTTCGCGGCGACCGGAGCCGGCGGATGGACCCCGGTCGATGCGGCGTACTACGTCGTCGGCAGCGACGCCCACACGCCGGCCGGCGAGGCCGTGATTCCCTTTCGAAGCCGAGCGGCCGCCGAGTCGTTCGCCGACGCTCACGGCGGGGGAGTGGTCGGGTGGGAGTCGGTCCGCGACCGCTCGTTCGACGTCGACTCGGCGGCGGCGGTGCGCTCGCTCGCACCGGGCCGGTGGCGGGCGGCCGACGATCGGATCGCCGAGGCGGAACGAACCGCCGACCGCCCGGTTTCGGTGATCGTCGGCGAGGACGCGCCGTCGATCGACGCGGCGGTCGCGGCGGCACCGTCGAACTCGACGGTCGTCGTCCCGGAGGGCGTGTATCACGAGACGGTAACGGTCAACGAGTCCGTGACCATCACCGGGGACGGCGCACGGATCAGCGGCGACGGCAACGGATCGGTCATCACCGTTCGCGCGGCTAATGTCGCTATTCAGGGACTCCGGATCGACGGTGTCGGAAACCGGACGCGAGATCCGGAGGCGGCGGGCGACTCCGGAGACGGGGAGAGCGAGGCGTGGGACGCGTACATCCAGAGCGGATACGGTGGCGGTGACGCCGGGATCAAAGCGATCGACGCGCCGGGGCTCGTCGTCGACGACGTCGCGATCGAAACGAACGCGAGCGGGCTCCTGTTGCGAGAGGGATCGCACGCGGTCGTCCGTGACCTCCGCGTCGACGGATCTGACACGTGGCAAGACGGGTTCATGGGGCTTACCGGGATGGAGTCGCGTGTAACCGTGACCGACAGCCGATTCGAGGGCGGTCGCGACGGGATCTACCTCCACCGCGCGGACGGCTCGATCGTCCGGAACTCGACGTTCACGAACAACCGGTACGGCGTCCATCTCATGTACACCGGCGACGCGCTGGTCGCGGACAACACCGTTCGCAACGAGCTGTTCGCGGGGGTCACGGTGATGACCCGGCCCTCGGGGAACGCGATCGTCGGCAACGACGTGCGCGACTCCGGTGCGGGGATTCAGTCCTCGGGGACGCGGACGTACGTCGCGTACAACACGCTCGTCGACAACGAACTCGGCTTCTCGACGAGCGCGCGCGGGTCCCTGTACGAACGCAACGTGGTCGTCGGAAACGAGCTCGGCGCGCGTGCGACGACGATCGTCCCGTCGAGTCGCGTCGTCGCGAACGACTTCGTCGGAAACGACGACCACGCCGCCGCCGGTGCGGGCGCGCTCCGCGTCTGGGCGGACGGTGATCGCGGTAACTACTGGGAGGGGGCGAACGTCGGGCCGCGCTCGTCCGACGAGCGAGCGTACCGTCCGACGTCACCGGTCGACGCCGCGCTCCACCGCGAGGCCGCGGCCGTCACCCTGCGAGAGTCGCCCGCAGCGGTCCTGCTCGACCGACTCCGCGGTACCGTTCCCGGTGCCCGCTCCGGGAGTATTATCGACCCGGCGCCCGCGTCTGAGCCGTACGCCCCCGAACGAATCGACGCGGTGACGGGCCCCGGCTCCGAACGCGCAGGGCCGCTCCACGCGGACTGGCGCGCCGAACTCGGACCGCCAGATGAACGAGAGGCGGCTCACTCGAACACGACCGTCCGAGAGTCGACGAATCAGGGGACTACCGCGGAGTCGAGAGGGCACCGATGACAGAGAGCGCGCTCGCCGAAGTCGTCGGCGTGACCCGGACCTACGGCGGGATCCCGGTTCTCGACGACGTCTCGCTTTCGATCGGTTCAGGCATCACCGCCGTCGTCGGGCCGAACGGCTCCGGGAAATCCACCCTGCTCGGCGTTCTCGCGGGAGCGGTCGAACCGACCGCCGGGGCGGTGCGGTACGCCCACGGGGGCGGAGGTGGCGCTGACACCGGCAAGCGGATCGGCTACCTTCCGCAGGGGGTACCGCTCCGCGGCGAGTTAACGGCCCGCGAAACGCTCGGCTTCTACGCGGCGCTCGTCGGTGACGAACCCGACGCGGCGCTGGCGGACGTCGGACTGGCCGACGCGGGCGACAGACGCGTCTCGGCGCTTTCGGGCGGGATGCGGCGTCTACTCGGGGTCGCGCAGGCGACGCTCGGCGAACCGGCGGTCGCGGTGCTCGACGAGCCGACGAGCGGGCTCGACCCGGAGATGCGCGAGCGGACGTTCCGGGCGGCGGCGACTCGCGCGAGCGACGACACCGCCGTCGTCGTCAGCTCCCACGACCTCGACCTCGTCGACGCGTACGCCGACGACCTCGTCGTTCTCGATCGCGGCCGAGTGGCCGCCGCGGGGGCCCGCGATCGCTTGCTTATCGACCACGGGGTCGACGACGTGGAGAGCCTGTACCGCGTCGTCGTCGGTGACGGATCTGGCGCCGAAAGCGACGGCGAAACCGGTGGCACAGACGGCGACCGTGGTGTCGCCCACACGGACGAGACCGCTTCGGAGTCGCTCCACGTCACGGGGGTGTCGGACCGATGAGTCGGTTCCTCGCGGGCGTCGGGACCGTGTTTCGTCGCGAACTGGTAACCGTTCGCAGGACTCCCGGCTACGCCGTGCTCGCGGTCGGACTTCTCGTCGTACTCGGTGGTCTCGTCGCGGTCGGCGGAGGCGGGGAGACCGGTTTCGTGCCGGCCGTGGTCGACCTGCTGCTCCCGTCGGAGGTGCTCGTCCCGCTTCTCGGTGTGGCGCTCGGGTACCGTGCCCTGCTCACCGACGGCGCAAGCGGTGAGTTCGTCGTTATCCGGACCTACCCCGTAAGCACCACCGGCTACGTTCTCGGCGTGGTACTGGCGCGGACGGCCGCGCTCGTGGCGGTCGTCGGTCTCCCGTTCGCCCTCATCGGGCTGTTCGTCTGGCTGACCGCGGCGCCGGAAACGGGAATATTCGCGACCCACAGCGGAGTGGACTCGCCGCTCCTGTTCGTGCGGTTCGTCGCGTTCGTTCTCCTCCTCGGGGCAGCGTACCTGTCGCTGTCGGCGGCGGTATCGGCGCTGGCGTCGAGCCGCCGGAGCGCGGTCGCGATCGGTCTCCTCACGCTGCTCGCCGGCGTCATCGGTGGTGACCTCGCGATCCTCCGGTCGCTGGCGGGCGGCGCCTCCCCGGGCGGCATCGCCGAATCGCTCGCTTTGACCCCGAACGGGGCGTTCCGCGGACTGGTCTTCGAACACGTCATCGGTGTCGCCTTCGCCCCCGACGAGCGGTTCATCGGGACGGGCCGCGCGCTCGGCTCACTACTCGGCTGGATCCTCGCCGGGACCGCAACCGCAGTGGCGACGTTCGCGTACGCCCCGCAGATCGATGTCGTCGCCGAGCGAGTCCACGAGCGGTTCAGCGGCTAGGCGAGCGAGACGAAACGCGACCGTTCGCCCGACGACCACCGCCCGTTCAGTCAGAGGCAGCGTCGTTGCCGACCGATCCCGGCGCATGCGTGTACACCGTGTAGAGGACGATCGCCGCGATCAGGAAATCGAGGCTATGCCCCACGAAATGGTGGATCGGCATCGGTACGATACCGAAGATCGTTCCGGCGCCCACGACCGATCGGAACAACAGCACGCCGACCGCGACGGCGATCAATCGGTACTGCGTTTCTCGCCGTCGACGATACGCGACGACGCTGACGGCGAAGAGGATCCCCGTGCCCACTCCGGCGACGAGCGCGATCGTGAGAAGCAGTAGCGACCCCTCTACGGACCACCCATCGATCACGGACAGCAGGAGGCCGATCGGCCGCGTCACAACGGCTATTGAACCCGGACGAATAAGAAAACGACCCTTCGACCGGGCCGTGGGGTTCCGAACCGGTCTCTCGGCCGAGATCGCGGTTTCGCCGGTTCCCAAGCAGGGATAACGAACGCGTACGCTTTATTCGGGTACCGGTTACGGCCACCGATCACAGATGTCGGACACCCGGACCCAGATTCGACGCCACGTTCGCGACACTCCCGGTGTCCACTTCAACCAGGTCGGCCGCGATCTCGATATCGCGACCGGACAAGTACAGTACCACCTCCGCCGTCTCGTGCGTAACGACGAACTCGCGGTCGAGCGGATCGGCGGCCGCACGCACTACTTCGACCCGTCGTTTGACCCGTGGGAACGACGGGCGCTCGCGTTCCTCAGACGCGAGACGCCCCGCGAGATCATCGTCCGGCTTCACGCCGACGGCCCGAAGCGACCGAAGGCGCTCGCGAGCGATCTCGACCTCGCACGGAGCACGATCTCTTGGCACGTCTCGACGCTCGCCGAGAACGGAATCGTCGAGAAGTCCGACGATCGCCCGATGACGCTCGCGTTGAACCGTCCGGACCGCACGGCCGAACTGCTGGGAGTAGTGTCGCCGTCGCTACCGGACCGCCTCGTCGATCGGTTCGTCCGGACCGTCGACGAGCTCTTCGACTGACCGCCGTCTCGGCAGGTCGAACACACGCGCAGATCGGACACAGCGTGCGCATTCGGGGGTCACACCAGACGCCTCAAGTCCTCAGATCTACCACGGTAGCACATGGACCGACGGACGTTCTGTAAATCGGCCGGAGCCCTAGGCGCGACCATCGGTACCGCCGGTTGTCTCGGCGTGCTCGGTGACGGCGGTGCCGACGGAACCGTTCTCAGTCCGCCCGAACAGGATCTGAGCGAGGCCGTACACCCGAGCTACGGCGACGAGATGCCTCAGTTCACCGTTCCGGACCCGATCACGAACGAAGAGATTTCGAGCGGCGAATATGAGGGCGAGCGGGCCGTCCTGTGGACGTCGTTTTACACGAACTGCCCGGACGGCGTCTGTCCCGCGCTCATTCTCCGGCTCCGTCGCGCACAGGCGGCCGCCGCCGAGGGTGGATACGCCAACGAGACCGCGTTCTTCGCGCAGACGTTCGATCCCGAGCGCGATACCGCGGGCGTGCTCCGTGAGTACGCCGGCCGGCAGGGTGTGAACCTCGATGCGGGCAATTGGCACTTCCTCCGCCCCGAGAGCTACGAACGAGGCCAAGAGCTGCTAGACGAGAACTTCGGGCTCGTGATCGAGAAGGCGCCGGCCGATCAGTCTGACGACCTCGAGTACCGGTTCCCGCACTACGGGCTGATCCTCCTCGCAAACAAGCAGGGAATCGTTGAGCGCGCGTACCCGAGAGGCCCGCGGACGGACATCGAACGCCTCGTCGCCGATGTCGAACGTGTAGCCACCGCATGAGATCCGCTCTGCGCCGAACGGTAGTCGCCGAACGTATCCTTCTGAGCCGTTCCCGACGAGCAGGCACAGACTAGATAGATCCGTCGAAGCGGTGCCGAACCGCTTTCGGGGCCTGAGGAGCCTGGGCGAATCACCCCGCAGTCGGACGGCGTGTCGGAGCGGCATGCGCCCCGTTCGACCGCAACCACCGATTTCACGCCGGACAGATAGGAGTGTGACGCCGGTATCCCGTCTCTCGTCGGGGAGACCGTGTCACTCATGTCGCCGCAGCGACATCGGCTAGACGACGAATGGCGCTCCTCGAAGTGACCGCCCTCACCGGCCTTTCGGTCATCGCCGGAACGGCGGTCGTCGCCCTCCTCTGTATCGGGCCCCGACAGCTGTCTCGCGCGATGACTGACGTGGACGACCGGCTCCGAGACATCGCCCCGTACCTCGGAGCGGCGCTCGCGCTGCTCGCGGTCAAGCAGATCACACAGGGGTATCGAATCCGCCTCTCACGCGCGCTCGATTGGAACATCACCGACGAACTGTACGCCCTCGAAGGCGAGTTCGTGGCGACGCTCCAGGGGCTGACTCCGGAGGCGACGCTGGAGTTCTTCACGGTGAGCTACATGGTCGGGTTCGCGTTCCTCCTCGTCGCGGCACCGGTGACGTACCTCCTCTCGGCCGGGAGCGGACAGCGGCGTCTGAAGGAACTGCTCGTCGCGTACATGCTCAACTACGCGGTCGGGACGGTCTGTTACACGCTGTTCGTCTCGTACGGCCCGCGGAACTACTTGGAGACGGTGTCGGGGTTGATGTACAGCGTCTACCCGCAGACGCAGGACCTCACCGCGGCGGTCGCCTCCAACACGAACGTCTTCCCGTCGCTTCACACGTCCCTCTCCGTGGCGGTCCTGACCGTCGCGTGGCGCTCGCGACGGACGCACCCCCGGTGGACGCCCGTGGCCGCGGTCGTCGCGGCCGCCGTGGTGTTCTCGACCATGTACCTCGGTATCCACTGGCTGGTGGACGTGGTCGCCGGCGTCGCACTGGGCGTCGGATCGGTGTCCGCCGCGGTACGGATCGTGAGCCGAGTGGAGGCGTCGCAGTCGACGCCGACTCGCGGCGGGGGCGATCCGGCCGGCCAGATCGGCGGCGACGACTGAGCGCCGTCCCGGCGTCGGCCGACGCACGGCCCTGAATCACCGATTCGACCACACCGAAAACGCTAGTCGACTGGCCGGACGCTCGTCTCCGGAACTACCACGAAAAGGCCGACGCTGGGAGGCGCGGTGACCGCGGCGGAAACGGGAAACAGCGGGCCCCGACGGGCCTGCGATCACTCCTCGTCGAGGAGGCTCTCGACGAGGTCCTCGGGGTCGAACCGAGTGATGTCGTCGTACCCCTGTCCGGTCCCGAGGAAGAGAATCGGCTTGCCGGTGACGTACGCGACGGAAATGGCGGCACCGCCCGAGGAGTCGGCGTCCGCCTTCGTGAGTATCGCGCCGTCGATAGCGGCGGCGTCGTCGAACTCCTTCGCGCGGTTGACCGCGTCCTGTCCCGCGACCGCCTCGTCGACGAACAGCGTCATATCCGGGGCGACGACGCGGTCGATCTTCTCCAGTTGCGACATCAGGTCGTCGCTCGTGTGGAGCCGTCCCGCCGTGTCGCCCAAGACGACGTCGACGTCGTTCGCCTCGGCGTACTCGACGGCGTCGTAGATGACCGCCGCCGGGTCGCCGCCCTGGTCGTGGCTGATCAGGTCGCGGCCGAGCCGGTCGGCGTGTTCGCGGATCTGTTCGTTCGCGCCCGCCCGGTAGGTGTCACCGTTCGCGAGCACGGTGGAGTAGCCGCGGTCCCCGAGCCACTCGGAGAGCTTCGCGATGCTCGTCGTCTTCCCGACGCCGTTGACGCCGGTGAAGACGATGGTGACCGGCTTGTCCGCCTCGGCGATCCGCCCTTCGAAGTCGAACTGCCCGACCGCGATGACGTCCAAGAGCGCGTCGTGGAGCGCCGACTCGACGAGTTCGCCGGTCGTTTCGACCTGCTTGCGGGACTCGCCGAGCATGCTCTCGCGGACGCTATCGAGGATCTCCTCGGCGACGCTCATCTCCACGTCGCTCTCGAGGAGCGCCATCTCGAGGTTCCACAGCGGCTCCTCTAGGTCCTCCTCCTCGATGATGATCCGACCGGTCGCGAACGCCTTGGCCCGCTGGAACGTGCTCGGCTCGTCGGATTCGGCGTCGCTTTCGCCGTCGGAATCGTCGCTTTCGGCGGCCGCGACGGCGTCGCCGCCCGAGGACGAGTCGTCGGTTGCGGCGTCGCTCTCGGAGGGCGCCGATTCGGCCGGCGCCTCGTCGTCGGCCTCGGTCGACTCTTCGACGTCCTCGCGGAAGCCGGAGAGCTTGTCTTTCAGTCCGTCGAACACGGTCTGATCCCCGTCTTACTCCTCTTCGTCCTGAGCCTGCTGCATCTGCTGCATCTGCTGTTGTTGCATCTGCTGTTGCATCTGCTGGGCCTGCTGTTCGAGCTCGCTGCTCTCGGTTTCGAGCTCGTCGACTTCCCCTTCCGTCTCCTCGATGCGCTCGTCGAGCGCCTCCTGTTTGCTTCGGAGGACGTCGATCGCGTCGTCTTGCTCCTGCTCCGCGGAGTAGTTCCCGCCGAGCGAGACGATGACCTCGTCGATGTCCTGAACTTCCGCGCGGAGGTACGCGCCGCCGCCGAGCGGAACCTGAACCGTCGAGCCGGTCTCGAGGGTCTCGATGGCCTCGATGGCGTCGTCGATGTCCGCCTGCTCCTCGCGGAGGTCAGCGATCTCGGCTTCGAGCTCTTCGATCTCCTCGTCGAGGGCCTGAAGCTCCTGGGAAAGCTGCTGGAGCTGCTGTTGTCCGCCACCCATCATGCTTCGGACACCTCCTCGATATCGATCTGGGTGCGCTTGCGGTTGTGCTGGCTCCCGACCGTGGTGTAGATCCGCTCGCGGGCGAGGTCCTCGTTTTCCGCCTCAACGTCCTTCGTGAACGGCTGGTCGCCGTCTCGGCTCTGGAACCGTCCACTCACCGTGTAGGTACTCATGTTCCCCGATCCGGCAGGCACAGGGAAGTATCTTCCTAAAAAGCGACAGCCCCCTCTGTCGCCGCAGACGCCGCTCTCAGCCTGTCACCGACGTGAGGCTCACCCCGTGAGGTCGGCGCGACGGAAGCGAACGACGGAGAGCGCGACGAGGCCGACCGCCGCCGCGAGGAGGACCGCCGCACCCGTCGCGTCGTACTCGCCCGTGACGAGGACGGCGGAGGGGTCGTAGTGCGCCGTCGGGCTGAGGTCCCCGAACCCTGCGTAGTCGGTGCTCGCGACGAGCGACTCGAACATGAACAGGCCGAACAGCGCGCCGAGCGCGACGCGCTGGGCGACTCCCGGCCGCGAGACGAACGTCGACACCGCGAGGCCGAGCGCGACGCACGTCAGGTGGTACGGCACCGCGAGCGCGTGGACCGCGACGAGCCGTTCGACCGCGATCGTCTCACCGACCGCGAGGACGCCGACGTACGCGACGACAGGGAGGACGACGTTCAACAGCGCGACGAGCGGTACCAGTCCGAGGAACCGCCCGATCACGACGTCGCGGCGCGCGACCGGCGCCGACAGTGTGAGATCCATCCGCCCGGACGCGACATCGGCGGAGATGGTCCCACCAGCGAGGTACGCGAGGTAGAGGCCGACCAACAGCAGCCACGCGAACTGGTAGAACTCCACCGCGAGGAACCCCTCGATAGAGGAGAAGGCGACGATCCCGAACGCCTCCCGAAACGCCGGCGGCAGCGCCTCGACGTAGGCGTCGAGGTCGATGCCCGCGGTCGACAGCGACGGGTAGAAGGCGAGGAACAGGAGGAGGAACGCGGAGAGCAGCCCCGTCAACACAAGGGACCCACGGGCGCGTCCCGCCGCGTCGTACCGGGCGATGGCGAGCCACGGCGCCGGTCGGTCGCTCATCGCTCGTCACCTCCGGAGTCCGCGACCGCGTCCGCGGGCGCCGCGTTCGAGGGCGCGTCGCCGCCGCCCGTCCCGCCGCCTCGGTTGCCTCCGCCGCGACCGGTCGGCCCCGGAACGTCGCCGTCGTAGAACGTCATGAACGCCTCTTCGAGCGGGGCGTCGACGACGTCGAGGTCGCGCACGGTGTACCCCGAGAGCAGGTCGATCAACGCGTCGTACTCGCCGGTCCACGTGAACGAGACGGTCTCGCCGACGCGGAGGTTCATGATGCCGCGACGCTCGAAGTCGGCGTGCTCGACGTCCTCGGCGACCCGGAGGCGAACCTGCTTGCCGCCGCGCGACCGGAGTTCGGAGACGGACTCGACCGCGACGAGGTGGCCCTCGCGGAGGACGCCGACGCGGTCACAGAGCGCGGCCACCTCGCCGAGGACGTGCGAGGAGAGGAGCACGCTCGCCCCGTCGTCGACGCGTTCGCGCACCAAGGCGGCGAACTCCTCTTGGAGCAGCGGGTCGAGCCCGGAAGTCGGTTCGTCGAGCAACAGCAGGTCCGGGTCGTGCATGAACGCCGCCACGAGCGCCACCTTCTGACGGTTTCCCCGCGAGAGGTCGGCGATGCGCCGCGACTCGTCGAGACCGAACCGGTCGACGAGGTCGGCGCGACTCGACTCGCCCCGGAGCGCCGCCTGATGGTCGAGGAACGCCCCAGCGGTGCGGTCGCGGTCGAGTCCCGGATCGCCGGGGAGGAACCCGATCCGCTCGCGGGCGCGACGCGACGCGACCGGGTCCGTCACGTCGTGGTCCAGCAGCGTTCCGCCGCCGCTCGTCGGCGACAGGAACCCCAACAGCGTGCGGATCGCGGTCGTCTTGCCCGCGCCGTTCGGGCCGAGAAACCCGAAGACTTCGCCGCGTTCGACGGTGAACGAGACGTCTTCGATCCCCCGGACGTCGCCGTAGTACTTGGAGAGCTTCCGACACTCGATGGCGGGCATACCGCCCACAACTCCGGTTCGGCTCTTAAAAACAGGCGATGACTGCGAGGAACGGCTCAGCGGTCGAGGCGCAGCGAACCGCCTCGAACCGGACGGAGACGGAGCGGCGGTGTGTCAGTCGATGAAGCCGAGCGTCTCCTCGATCCGGCCGAGTTCGGGGCCGGTCGTGTCCTCGCCGACGACGTACCCCTCGTCGGTGGCGACGAGGCCGGAGCCGACGAGCGGCGCGCCGTAGTTGATGGTGCCGAGGTCGGCGCGAACGTCGAGCGCCTCCTCGACGGCCTGGAGTTCGTCCTCTGTCGACTGGGGGTGACAGAGCACGCCCGTGTTGTTGGCGACCGCGGCGGTGCCGACGGTTCGAACGCCGCCGAGGTCGCCGCGAGTCACGGGGACGTCGAGGGCGTCTTTGATCGTCTGGATCGCATCGCGTGAGAGGTCCGGGTGGACGTACGCGCCGTAGTCGTTCGCGAGCACGACGTTTCCGGCGGCGTTGATCTCGCCGGGCAGCTCGCGCACCGGGACGCCGGCCGCGTCCGCGATCCGGTCCTTCTCGCGTTCGGTCGCGCGGGCGGAGACGAGGACGCCCTCCTCGTTGCCCGTCGCGAGCGAACCGACGGTGTTGGACCTCCCGACCGTCGTCAGCAGCGGCTCGGCGCCGAGTTCCGCCCCGAGGTCATCGGCGAGGGCCTCGTCGACGTCCGGCCGGATCAACAGGAGGTCGTCGACGGCGCGGGCGAACACGCCCACGTACGACGAGCCGGTGAAGGTCGCCCGTAACACGTTACTCTGCGTGCTCGGCCTCGACGACCGGTTCGCCGTCCTCGACGAACCGAGCCGCGCGGACCCGCACCGTGCTGGGCGGGTTCTGCCGCCCGTTCGTCCAGACCGCCTCGTTGACGGAGCCGTCGATGATGACCGCGTCCTCGTCGACGGAGAAGTGCTTCGCGAGGTGCTGGCGCGTGATCTTCATGGCGTAGTCGGCGCGCTGCTGGACGGGCTTCTCCTTGGCGTCGCGGAGCGGGACGGTGACGACGCGCTCCTCGAAGTCGTTCGTGGACATTTACTCGTCCAGGTCGTTCCGGCGCCAGTTGCGCCGCTTGGGGTTTCGCGTCACGTTCATGTCCGTCTTCATCATGACCCACGCGGGGACGCGGGTGTTCTGGCGCTCCGCCTTCGCCAGACGCTTCTTTTGAGCCTTCGACTTGTCTCCCATAGTGGCGCACACTTTCCACGGGGCGCATAAAACCCCTTCCATACGGGTCGCGCCCGAGCCGCCTGAATCGGACCGGAACGCCGCCGGAGACCGCTACAGTTCCCGCTCTGCGATCCCCGCGTATATCTCGTAACAGCGGTCGAGGACGTCCACGCTCGCGCTCTCGGTGTCGGTGTGCGCCTCGCCCGGCTCGGAGGCGCCACAGACCAGACACTCCGTGCCGGCCCCAGCGAGCCACCCCGCGTCGGTCGCATGCGGCTTGGTGACGTGTTCCGGCGCGTCGAGGCCGCGCTCCTCGTGGACCGAGCGGGCGACGTCGAGCGCGGCGTCCGCGAAGGCGGCGTCGCCGCAGGCCATCGGCGGGAGGTCCTGATCGACGACGAGTTCGACGCCCGGCGTCGCGTCGGCGACGCCCGCGAGGTCGGCGCGGCCGCCCGGGACCGTGCGCTCGTCGACCGTCGCCTCGCAGCGCTCGGGGATCACGTTCCACGTCTCGCCGCCGTC
This sequence comes from Halorubrum ejinorense, assembly GCF_055389685.1. Taxonomy (NCBI): domain Archaea; kingdom Methanobacteriati; phylum Methanobacteriota; class Halobacteria; order Halobacteriales; family Haloferacaceae; genus Halorubrum; species Halorubrum ejinorense. The sequence continues at coordinate 2,070,808 of NZ_AP043777.1, read as the reverse complement.
GACGATCGTGACCGCGAGCGACCCCGACACGTCGTTGCCGAGGACCGTCGTTTCCGGCGTGTCGAGCCCGCGGACCCCGTCGATCGCGTCGCAGGCGCGGTAGATCGCGTTCTCGCCGGCCTCGGGCTCCGAGGCGTGGGCGGCCTCGCCGCGCGCGACGAGCCGCGACCCCCGCCGTCCGCGGTGGGCCACGACCACGTCCGTGACGCCCGGCTTCGAGTAGTTCGTCGACCCCTCCGCGACGAGCGCGCGGTCGGGCGCGAACCCGGCATCGATGGCGTGACGCGCCCCCTCGCCGCCGACCTCCTCGCCGACGAAGGAAGCGAAGACCAGTTCTCGGCCCGCGGGCGGCGTCGCGTCCCGGAACGCGCACATCGCGGCCGCGACCGACCCCTTCATGTCGGCGGTCCCGCGGCCGTAGATACGGCCGTCCCGGCGCTCGACCGCGTACTCGCCGTCGAGCCCCTCGCCCGTCGTCTGTCCCGGCGCCGGCGGGACCACGTCGTGGTGACCGACGAGCGCGAGCGAGTCGGCGTCGGGGTCGTCGGTCGCGCCCGCGAACGCGAGCACGTTTCCCGCGTCGTCGCGCTCGACGGTCGCGTCCGTCTCCGCGCGCAGCCAGTCCTCGATGGCGTCGCCCGCGGCCGTCTCGTCCTCGTGTGAGGGGATCGAGACGAGCCGTTCGGTCAGGTCGGCGAGTTCGTCCATGCGGCCTCTGGAGGCCGTCGGCGCATAAGCGCGTCCCTCGCGGCGGTCGTCGCCGGCGCGCTCTCCGCCGGCAGGACAGCGCGTCAGGTGGTGAACAGCTCGGTGTCGTCGGGCACCGCGAACAGCCCGAGCCGGACCCCGGCGTCGAGCCAGCCGTACCCGTACGAGTACGACGCGAGCGCGTTCACCGGGTCGCCGTCCTCGCGGAAGTGCCGGCCGTCGTCGAGGTACGACTCGGCCATCTCGGCCACGTCCGCGGCGGCCTCCCCGAGCGGGGTGTCGGCCGGCGGGCGCGGCTCGGCGACGGCCAGCGCGTCCGCGAGCATCCGCTCGTACCGGTCCGTCTTCTCCTCTAGGTCGGCGGGCATACGCGGTGATTCCCGCGAGCGGACAAAAAGGGCGTCGGGGTGGTGAAATTTATGTTCGACGCGAACCGGGCGTGACACGATGCCCTCCGACGGCTCGCCGAAGCCCGACCGCGACCCGTCGCCCCCGCTCAACCCCGCCGGTCGCGGGGGTCTGGCGCTCGTGATAGCGACGAACCTCCTCCCGCTCGCCGGCGTCGTGGGGTTCGGCTGGCGCGTCGGGGAGCTGCTCGCGGTGTACTGGATCGAGGTCGCCGTCCTGGTGGTGGCCTACGCCGCCGCCGCGATGTTCGCGGAGCGGCCGATCCGGCTGGAGGACCGCTCGTTCTACATCACCGGCTACGACGAGGACGCCGAGCGAGACGAGGTGTGGGAACGCGAACCGAGGCCGATTCACCTCGTCTCGTGGCTACCGCCGGTATACCGTCGAAACGCGCGCGTCGTCAGCCGCTCGCTCGGCATCTTCGCGTTCCTCCTCTTTCCCCTGGTCCCCGTCGGCTGGGACGCTCTCTCGTATCTCACGCCCACCGTCGGGCTGGCGGCGCTCGGCGTCTGCGGCGCGCAGGTCGCGGAGGTCAGGAGGGAGTTCTTCGCGGAACGCGCTTACGAGAGGCGGTCGCCGTACATGGTCGTCGAGGCGGCACAGCGCGTCGTCTTCTTCTACTTCGTCGTCGGAGTGGCGACGGTGATCCCGGTCACCGCCGGCATCGCCGTGATCGAGGCGGCGCTCGCCCCGGGGCTGCTAGACGGCCTCGCCGACGCGTTCGGCGTCGAGGTCGTCCTGCTCCCGTACCTCCTGCCGATCGCGCTCGGGAAGGCGACGGTCGAGTGGAGTCGGCGCCGTGCCGTCCGTGAGGACGACCCCGACGGGATCGCGACGTGGTTCACGGGCGAGGACCCGCGGCGGGAGTGGAGAACGGAGGAGGACACCACCGGCGACTGGTGACGGAACGGCGCGGAGCGCGGCGTCGAAAGCGCAACGCCGATACGCACGGCCGCGAAACGGCGCCTCATGTACGAGGCCGTTCACGCCCACCCCGACGGCGAGGCGACCGTCGCGCGCCACGCCGCCACCGCCGCTCGCCACGGCTACGACGGGATCGTGGTGCGATCGCGCGACGCGCTGGCGGCGGCCGGCGACGGGGGCGGCGCCGTCGCGACCGGCGGCGACGGGAGTCCCGTCCGCGACCCCGAGGCCGTCCGGGAGGAGTACGGCGTCGACGTCGTCGACGCGGTGGAGATCGACGCCTCCGACCCGACGAGCGCGTCGGGCGCGGTCGGGAACTACCGCTCGGACCGGACCGTGGTCTGCGTCGTCGGCGGCGACGACGCCCTGAACCGGTTCGCGGTCGAACAGGAACGCGTCGACGCGCTGGTCCGCCCGATGGCCGGGGGCGGCGACTTCAACCACGTGCTCGCGAAGGCCGCGCGCGACAACGGCGTCCACGTCGAGTTCGACTTCGGGCCGGCGCTCCGCGCGACCGGCGGGAAGCGGGTCCGGGCGCTCGCCGACCTCCGGAAGCTCCGCGAGATCGTCGACCACTACGACGCGCCCTACGTCGTGAGCGCGAACGCCCGCTCGCACCTCCAACTGCGAGCGCCCCGGGAGCTCGTCGCCGTCGGGGAGGCGGTCGGGTTCGACGCCGAGGCCGTCCGCGAGGGGCTCCGGGCGTGGGGCGACCTCGTCGAGCGGAACCGGGAGCGCCGCTCCGAGGGCTTCATAGAGCCGGGGGTCCGACTCGGTAGGTATGAAGAAGACGGTTGAAGAACACGCCGAGCGGTTCTCCGAGAAGGCGGGCGAGTACGACGAGTCGAAGAGCGACGAGTACCACGCCTGCGCGGGGCTCGTGATCGACCACGCGGCGCCCGAGCCGGACGACGTGGTGCTCGACCTGGGGGCCGGAACCGGCGCCATCGCGCTCGCGCTCGCCGAGGACGCCGAGCGCGTCCTTGCTCGCGACATCAGCGAGGGAATGATGGAGGAGGGGCGCCGGAAGGCCGAGGCGCGCGGGCTCGACAACGTCGAGTTCGCGTACGGCGAGTTCCGCGAGCCGAACCTCGACCCCGACCAGCGGGTCGACGTGGTCACCTCGAACTTCGCGCTCCACCACCTCGCGGACGACGAGAAGCGCGAGGCGATCGGCGTGATGGCCGAGACGGGCGCGCGCCGGATCGTGCTCGGCGACGTCGCCTTGTTCGAGGAGCCCGACCCGGACGCGCCGTTCTACAGCCCCGAGGTCGACGACCCCGCGACGGTCGGGACGCTCGTCGAGGCGTTCACCGACGAGGGGTACGCGGTGACGACCGTCGAGCGCGTCCACGATCAGGTTGCGGTGATCGTCGCCGATCGACTCCGGGATCTCTCGGCGTGATCCGGGTCCGATGAAACACCTCCCGAAACACCTCCGGCCGCGGTGGCGGTACCTCGCCGTCGGCGTCGAGACGTGGCCGGACGCGGAGATCGGCCGCCGCGCGTTCCAGCGCGCGCTGTGGTACAGCGCCGGCAACCTCCTCGGCGACGCCGGCAGCGCGGACGCCGACCTCACGCTGCTGTCGTTCGCACACGCGGCGGGGACCGGCGAGGCGGTCGTCCGGGTCAGACACGGCCACGTCGACGACGCGCGCGCCGCGGTCGCCTGCGTGAGTGAGGTCGACGGCGAACCCGTCGGGATCCGCGTTCGCGGGATTTCGGGGACGGTGCGTGCCTGTGAGGAAAGATATATGGGTCGTGCGGCCCCCAATTCGACACAGCGAGACGTCGCGTTCGAGGGCGCCGAACGGACCGCGACCGTGCGCGGCGACGCGTGCGACCTCCGGGTCGACTCGGGTCACGTCGGCGCGACGACCTTCGACATCGAGTGATATCATGCAGGGCCAATCCCAACAACAGGCGTACGACCGCGGCATCACCATCTTCTCTCCGGACGGCCGACTCTACCAGGTCGAGTACGCCCGGGAGGCGGTGAAACGAGGAACGGCGAGCGTCGGCGTCCGCGCCGAGGACGGCGTCGTCATCGCGGCCGACAAGCGAGCCCGCTCCCCGCTGATGGAGCCGGAGAGCATCGAGAAGCTCCACAAGGCCGACGACCACGTCGGCGTCGCGAGCGCCGGCCACGTCGCCGACGCCCGCCAGCTCATCGACTTCGCGCGCCGGCAGGCGCAGGTGAACCGACTGCGCTACGGCGAGGCGGTCGGCATCGAGACGCTGACGAAGAACATCACCGACCACATCCAGCAGTACACGCAGGTCGGCGGCGCGCGCCCCTTCGGCGTCGCGCTCATCGTCGGCGGCATCGAGAACGGCGAGCCGCGCCTGTTCGAGACCGACCCGTCCGGCACCCCCTACGAGTGGCAGGCGCTGTCGATCGGGTCGGACCGGAGCGACCTCCGCGACTACCTCGAGGAGGAGTACGAGGAGGGGATCGGGATAGACGAGGCGGTGGGCCTCGCGCTCGACACCCTCGCGCAGTCCAACGACGGCGAGCTGTCGCCCGACGGCGTCGGGGTCGCCACGATCACCGTCGACGATCCGGAGTACACCGAACATCCGGCCGACGAGATCGAGGAGATTCTGGAGGAGCGCGGCCTACTCGCGAGCGACGAAGCGGAGGAGGAGTCGGCCGACGAGGCCGCGGACGACGAGCGTAGCGACGCGGACGGCGACGAGGAGTAAGGCGCCCCCGCACCGAGTTGTTATTCAGAGGTTCGGACGAACCGCGAGCGACGCGGTCGGTCGGGAGAGTTATGCCGACGGAGGCAGACCGGAAACGCGTGCAGAAGACGGCACTCATCACCGGCTGTTCCTCGGGCATCGGCCGCGCCGCGGCGCACGCGTTCCTCGACGAGGGATGGACCGTGTACGCCACCGCGCGGAACCCGGCGGACATCGAGGCGCTCGGCGAGGCGGGGTGTGAGCTCGCCACGCTCGACGTCACCGACCAGGACGACATCGACCGCGTCGTCGAACGCGTCTTAGACGAGGAGGGCGCGGTCGACGCGCTGATCAACAACGCCGGCTACGGGCAGTTCGGGCCGGTCGAAGACGTATCGACCGAACGGGTCCACGACCAGTTCGACGTGAACGTGTACGGCCCGCATCGACTGATCCGGGCGGTGCTCCCCGCGATGCGTCGCGAGCGCGACGGCACCATCGTCAACGTCTCGTCGGTCGCCGGGCGGGTTTCGATCCCCGGCGGCGGCGTGTACAGCGGGTCGAAATTCGCCCTGGAGGCGATGTCGGACGCGTTGCGAAGCGAGGTCGCAGACCTCGGCATCGACGTGGTCGTCGTCGAGCCCGGCCCGGTGAAGACGGAGTTCTCTGCCCGCGCGGAACGGGAGGCCGATCCCGAGGAGAGCGACGGAATCGAACGGACGGAGGCCTACGAGGAGTTCTACGCGATGTTCGAGGACGCGAAGCTGATCGGCGGTGACGGCCCCGGGTCGGTCGAGCCGGCGGTCGTCGCGAACGCCATCTACGACGCCGCGAGCGCGACCCAGCCCCCGGCGCGGGTCCAGCCCGGTACGGTCGCTCGCGTCGGCGTCCTCGCGCGGTTCCTCCCCGACGCCGTGCTCGACCGCGCGTACGGCCTCGTCAGGAACTTCACCTCGTAGTCGCCGGCGGTTCGGTCGGGGTCCGACCGGCCGTCACCCGTCTGACCCGTCATCGTTCGGGGCGTCGACCGCGAACGGACTCTCTCCCTCCCGCCAGTCCCAGCCGGGGAGCCGCGTCTGGAACCCCGCGGCGAGCGCCGCGTCGAGGTCGTCGGCGCCCGCGGTCCCAGCCCCTTCCGCTTCCGGCGCGGTCGCGTCCTCGGTCACGTAGAGGTCAGCGACGTGGAACGTCGCCTGCGCGAGCAGCGAGAGCGGTCGCCCGCCGGCGATCGTCGCCGCGAGCTCCCGCCCGAGCACCTCGTCGACGACGAACCCGGGGTAGTCGCCCGCCACGTCGAGGTCGCGGAGGAGCGCGACGCAGGCCGCGACGTTGACCGCGACTTCGCCGTCGGCGAAGACGGCGTCGACCTCTCGCCGGTACGCCTCCGGAGCGACCGCGTCGACGTGCGTGTCGAAGCGTCGGCCGAGTCGGTCTCGGGTGTCGTTGAGGATCGGAACGACCGTGTCGGCGCGGTCGCGGACCCACGCGTGTTCGTCGCGGACCGTCTGCGGGGTGACGCGCATACGTCGGGGTGCGGCCGCCTGTGGCTTGCCTTTTGCGAAGAGTTTTATAACGGCGGGGCAGTAGCGTGAGTTAAGCGGGTTTTCGCTGGCTGTTCCCGCACGGAACAACTACGGATAGTACTTCCACTATGCCTACCCCGTCACGGTCGACCGATCGGCGACGAGTCAGGTGCGACTCGACGACGGCGGCGGCCCCGACGACCCGCAGTGAGATATGAGTCAAGTCGACAAGCAACTCGATACGTTGAAATCAGAGATCGAACAGGAAATTCCGAACGACATCACGGTCACCGATGTCAAGTACGAGGGGCCGGAGCTCGTCGTCTACACCCGCGACCCCAAACGCTTCGCCGGCGACGGCGATCTGATCCGACGGCTCGCGTCCAAGCTCAGAAAGCGGATCACGGTCCGCCCGGACCCCAGCGCCCTCTCTCCCCCGGCGCGAGCCGAGGACAAGGTCCGCGACGTGATCCCCGAGGAGGCCGGCGTGACCGACCTCGACTTCCACGAGGACACCGGTGAGGTCGTCATCGAGGCCGAAAAGCCCGGGATGGTGATCGGCCGCCGCGGCTCGACGCTCCGGGAGATCACCCAAGAGGTCGGCTGGACCCCCGAGGTCGTTCGGACCCCGCCGATCGAGTCCTCCACGGTCTCGAACGTCCGCGGCTTCCTGAAGAACGAGCGCGAGGAGCGCCGCGACATCCTCGAACGCGTCGGCCGCCAGATCCACCGCGAGGAGATGTCCGACGACGAGTGGGTGCGGATCACGACGCTCGGCTGCTGTCGCGAGGTCGGCCGCGCGGCCTTCATCCTCTCGACGCCCGAGACCCGGATCCTCATCGACTGCGGCGACAAGCCCGGTGCGGAAGGCGAGGTGCCCTACCTCCAAGTGCCCGAGGCGCTGGGCGCCGGCGCGGCGACGCTCGACGCGGTCGTGTTGACCCACGCCCACCTCGACCACTCCGCGCTGGTCCCCCTCCTCTTCAAGTACGGCTACGACGGCCCGATCTACACCACCGAGCCGAGCCGCGACCTGATGGGCCTGCTCACGCTGGACTACCTCGACGTCGCGGCGAAGGACGGTCGCACGCCGCCGTACGAGTCCGCACAGGTCCGCGACGCGATCAAACACACCATCCCCCTAGAGTACGGCGACGTGACCGACGTGGCGCCGGACGTGAAGCTCACGTTCCACAACGCGGGCCACATCCTCGGCAGCGCTGTCACTCACTTCCACATCGGCGACGGCCTCTACAACGTCGCGTTCTCGGGCGACATCCACTACGAGGACACCCGCCTGTTCAACGGCGCGGTCAACGACTTCCCGCGCGTCGAGACGCTCGTCTTGGAGTCCACCTACGGCGGCCGCAACGACTACCAGACCGACCAGGAGGACTCCGAGGAGGCGCTCAAGGAGGTCATCAACGAGACGTACGAGCAGGGCGGCAAGGTCGTCATCCCGGCGTTCGCCGTGGGGCGCTCGCAGGAGATCATGCTCGTCTTGGAGGAGGCGATGCGGGAAGGCGAGATCCCGGAGATGCCCGTCCACCTCGACGGGATGATCTGGGAGGCGACCGCGATCCACACCACCTACCCCGAGTACCTCCGCGACGACCTCCGCGACCGCATCTTCCACGAGGACGAGAACCCGTTCCTCGCCGACCAGTTCAACCACATCGACGCCGGCGAGGAGGAGCGACAGGAGGTCGCCGACGGCGAGGAGTGTATCATCATCTCCACGTCGGGGATGATCGAGGGCGGCCCGATCATGTCGTGGCTCCGCCACATCGGGCCCGACCCGGACTCGAACCTCGTCTTCGTCGGCTACCAGGCGCAGGGGACGCTCGGCCGCCGGATCCAGAACGGCTGGGACGAGATCCCGGTCGACGGCTGGGGCGGCGGGAGCCGCGGGGACACCCTCACGCTGGAGATGGGCGTCGACGTCGTCGACGGATTCTCCGGTCACGCCGACCGGCAGGGGTTAGAGAACTTCGTGAAGACGATGAACCCGCGCCCCGAGAAGGTGCTCTGCGTCCACGGCGACGAGAGCTCCGTTCAGGACCTCTCCTCGTCGCTGTACCACGACTACAACATGCGGACGTTCGCCCCGAAGAACCTGGAGACGTTCCGGTTCAAGTAAGTCCGCGGGGTCGCCCGCGGAGCGAGCGGTCAGTCTTCGCTCTTCTCGACGCGCTCGGCCACTTTCCCGTCCCGTCGGTCCCGTTCCCGCGCGGCCGGGTCGCGCTCGTCGGGGTCGCCGTGACCGCCGCCGCCGGGCGTCCGGATCGAGACGGTCGCGCCGGCCGCGACGTCGACCGAGGTCTTCGCCGGGACGGGGTCGCCGTCGACCAGGTTCCTCCCGGTCGCGCCGTCCTCGCCGCCCGCCAGCCCGGGCGGACCGGTTCGCCGCCGCTCGGTCAGTACGGACACGGTGGCGTCCGTCTCGACCGTGACGGTTCGTTCGATTCCGAGGCCGCCGCGGAACCGGCCGTCGCCGCCGCTCGACGGGCGCAGCGCGTACCGCTCGACGCGGAGCGGGTAGGCCGTCTCCATCGCTTCGACCGGCGTGTTGAGCGTGTTCGTCATCCCGACTTGGACGCCGTCCATCCCGTCCTTGCTCGGCCGGCCGCCGAACCCGCCGGCGATGGTCTCGTAGTAGGTGAACTCGCCGGCGCGGTCGCCGATGATCAGGTTGTTCATCGTCCCCTGTCCGGCGGCGGGGATTTCGTCGGGAACCGCCTCGGCGAGCGCGGCGAGAGTCACGTCGGTGACGCGCTGGCTCGTCTCGACGTTCCCGCCGACGACCGCGGCCGGCGGCTCGGGGTCGAGCAGCGATCCCTCGGGCGCGGAGACGGACACGGGCTCGTAACAGCCGTGGTTCGGCGGGATCTCCGGGTCGGTGATCGCGCGGACGACGAAGTAGACCGCGCTCTTCGCGACCGAGAACGGGGCGTTCAGGTTGCCGGGGACCTGGTCGGCAGTCCCGGCGAAGTCGACGTCGATCGTCTCGCCGTCGACGGTGACGGCGGCTTCGATCGGGATCGGCGCGTCGGTGATCCCGTCGCCTTCGAGCGCGTCTCGCGCCCGGTACGTGCCGTCCGGGAGGTCCGCGATCTCGGCCTCGACTCGCTCGCGGGAGTAGTCGATAACGGCGTCGAACGCGTCTAAGAGCGTCTCCCCGTGTTCGTCCAGCAGCTCGCCGACCCGCTCCTCGGCGCGGGCGTTGGCGGCGCGCTGGGCCCGGAGGTCCGCCTCGCGTTCGTCAGGGGTACGGACGTTGGCGAGGATCAGGTCGCGGACGGCCTCGTTCGGCTCGCCGCCGTCGACGAGTCGGACCGCCGGGAGCCGGAGTCCCTCCTCGTATATCTCTCGGGCTCCGGGCGGCATGCTTCCCGGTGCGGCGCCGCCGACGTCGGCGTGGTGCGCGCGCGACACCGCGAAGCCGACTACCTCGTCGTCCGGTGCGACCGTCGAGACCAGCGTCACGTCTGGGAGGTGGGTGCCGCCGGTGAACGGGTCGTTGACGATGAACACGTCGCCGGGCTTCGGGTCGCGCTCGCGGACGGCCGCCACCGCGTCCGGCATCGCGCCGAGGTGGACCGGGATGTGCTCCGCCTGCGCGACCATGCGGCCCGACGCGTCGAAAAGCGCCGTCGAGCAGTCCTGTCGCTCCTTGATGTTCGGCGAGTACGCCCCGCGGATCAGCACGTGGCCCATCTCGGTCGCCACGCTCTCCAGTTGGTTACGGAGGATCTCGAGCGAGACGGGGTCGATGTCGGGGCCGCTCACGCGTCTCCCACCTCCGCGATCAGCGCGCCGTCGCCGCGGCGTCGCACGGACCAGTCCGGCGGAACGACGACCGTGCTCTCGTCGCCCTCGACCACGACCGGCCCCGCGACGGGATCGCCGCCCGGGAACCGCTCGCGGTCGTACACCGCGGCGTCGTGCGTACCGCTCGGGAACACCGCCTCGCGAGTGGTCCGCGGGGCGGCGTCGTCCGGCGCGTCGACCTCGACAGCCGGCGCGCTCCGGGGAACGGTCGCCGTCGCGCGGCAGTTGACGAGTTCGATCGGCTCGTCGGCCCGGTAGCCGTACGCCGACTCGTGGGCCGCCGCGAACCGCTCGGCGACGGCCGCCGGGTCGAAGGGGGGATCGACGTCGACCGTGAGTTCGAAGCTCTGTCCGGCGTACCGGAGGTCCGCGGCGTACCCCACGCGCGCCGCGTCCGCGTCGCTGACCTCGCTCGACAGCCGGTCCGTCAGCTCCTCGTAGCGCGCGTCGAGCGCCTCCGCGTCGGCCTCGCCGAGCGGTCGCTGGTGCGTCCGCACCGCGTCCCGCGTCTCGTCGGCCGCGAGCAGGCCGTACGCCGACAGGACCCCGGAGGCGTGCGGGACGACGACGCGCTCGACGTCGAGGCCGTCCGCGATCGCGACCGCGTGCATCGGCCCCGCCCCGCCGAACGCGACGATGCCGAACGCCCGCGGGTCGTACCCGCGCTCGACGGTGACGGAGCGGATGGCCCGCGTCATGTCCGCGTTCGCGACGCGGTGGACGCCCAGCGCGGCCTCGACCGGGCCGTCCATCCCCGCCTCGTCGGCGAGGTCGGCGAGGGCCTCGCGGGCGGCCGCCGCGTCGAGCGAGAGGTCGCCGCCGAGGTCGGTGTCCGCGCCCACGTAGCCCAACACGAGGTCGGCGTCCGTGACGGTCGGCTCCGTGCCGCCTTTACCGTAACAGGCGGGTCCCGGATCCGCGCCGGCCGAGCGCGGCCCGATCCGGAGCGCGCCGCCGGCGTCGACCCACGCGATCGACCCGCCGCCGGCGCCCACGGTCTCGACGTCGACCATCGGCGTCCGGATCGGTCGGTCCGCGATCACCGAGTCCGTGGTCCGTTCGACCGCCCCGTCGCGGACGAGGCTCACGTCGCTGGAGGTGCCGCCCATGTCGAAGGTTATCAGCCCGTCGCGCTCGGGGCCGTCGCCCGCTGCGGTCGCGCTCGCGCCCACGACGCCCGCGGCGGGCCCCGAGAGCACCGTCGTCACCGCGTTCCGCCGCACCGTGTCGGCGTCGGTGACGCCGCCGTTGGCCTGCATGATCTGCGGCCGCGGGAGGCCGAGGGCTCGCGCTCGCTCGGTGAGGCGACCGACGTAGCCGTCGATCGCCGGTCGGACGTAGGCGTCGACGGCCGTGGTCGACGTGCGCTCGTACTCGCGGAACTCCGGCAGTACCTCGTGGGAGGCCGAGACGGGGACATCGAGCCGCTTGCGCAGTCCCTCCGCGACTCGGCGCTCGTTCTCCGGGGTGACGTAGGCGTGAAGCAGACACACCGCGACGGACTCGACCTCCGTCTCGCGGAGGTCGGCCGCGAGCGACTCTATCGCGTCGTCGTCGACGGGGCGTTCGACCCCCTCGGGCGTCGCCCGCTCGGCGACCTCGAATCGGCGGCGACGGGGGACGAGCGGCGTCGGTTTCTCGGCGTCGAGGTCGTACAGCGACGGGCGCGTCTGCCGACCGATCTCCAGCACGTCCCGGAACCCCTCGGTCGTCACGAGCGCCGTTCGCGCGCCGTCGCCCTCCAGCAGCGCGTTGACTGAGACGGTCATCGCGTGGGAGAACTCGGAGACGGTCTCGGGGTCGATCCCGGCCGCCTCGCACGCCTTCTCGATGCCGGCCACGACGCCCTCGCTCTGGTCGTCGGTGCTCGGCACCTTCGCCGTGACGAGTTCGCCGTCGAGCGAGAGCGCGACGTCGGTGAACGTCCCGCCCACGTCGACGCCGACGGCCCGCCCGTCCATCTACGACACCCCCGCGGCGTCGGAGCGGATCCGGACGCCGAGAGTCGCGGTGTCTCGGTCGCGTAGCATGGGGGGACTCGTTACCGGACGGACTTAACACCGTGCCGTCCGCGGTCGTGCCCGCGAACATCTTCGGGGACAGACGGAGGGGGAACGCGTCCAGGTCTCTTGTTATGGGTGCCGTTCCGGGCGGTCTCGGCACGGTGAGTCAGCCACCATTGACCCTGCCGCTCCGCCGCTTCCTCGCGGGGCTCGGCCTCCTCGGCGCGGCCCTGATCGTCGGCGTCGGCGAGGAGGGAGAGGAGGCCGTGCCGGCCGAATGAGTCACGGTACGGCGTCGACGCCCCACGCCGCCCGAGGCCAGTTTTAAGCGACGGCGGGGTGACTGCGTCGTATGCGCATCGCGCTCATCGCACACGACGAGCTGAAAGACGAGATGGTCGCGTTCGTCGAGGGCCACACCGACGTGCTCGACGGGTGCGAGCTCGTGACCACTGGAACGACCGGGAAACGCATCAACGACGCGACCGGCCTGTCGGTCAACCGGCAGGCGTCGGGACCCTTCGGCGGCGACCTCCAGATCGGTGCGATGATCGCGAGCGACCGGATAGACGGGGTCGTCTTCCTCCGCGATCCGCTGACGGCGCAGGCACACGAGCCCGACATCTCGGCGCTGCTCCGCGTCTGCGACGTGAAGGACGTGCCGCTGGCGACGAACGTCGCCTCCGCGGAGCTGCTCGTCGAAGGGCTGCTCGGCCGCGATTCTCCGGATTGATACCGGTGCCCGCGACGATATAAGTGCGGCTCCCGAAGACGCCAGCAATGCCACGTCGCCCGCGACTCCGTACCGTCGCCGTCGCGCTGTCGCTGCTGCTCGTCGCAGCGACCGCCGGCGTCGGCGTCGGTGGGGCGGCCGGCCACCCCGAGAGCCACGGTGCGGCCCTCGTCGAGCCCGCTGGCGGCACTCTCGCGAGCGTCGGGTCCGCCGACCCCGGGCCTGCGACGGTCGGACCGGGAGGCGACGCGAGCCGGAGCGAAGTCGGTCGGCTCACGCGGTGTTTCAGCGGCGACGGGTATCCGATCTCGATCGGCGGCGAGGGCGGCGCGACGATGGCGACTGTGATCCACCTCTCCGTGTTGACCGACCCCGGCGCGGGCAACGAGTTCGGTATCGAGACCGCCGGCGAACTCGACGGCGAACCGATCGTGACGCTCGCGGCGGGCGTCAGGCTGACCGGTCGGGAGGCGATCGCGAACGGTTTCGACCCCTTCGCGGCGTTCGACGTGTTGTACGCCTACGACCTGCGACTGCCGATGTTCGAGGGATCGATCGGAGACGCGGGCTACGAGGACGACGGCTCGCCGATCGATTCGAGCGCCGGCGCGGTCGCCTGCTGACGGTCGAGCGGCGCCGCTGATCGATTCCGGACGCCGTCGAACTCCTATCGCTCGCGAGCGTCGTCGCCGCCGTCGACGCCCGGCGGTCGAACGCCGCGAACGAGCGCCAACACCGACTGCCGCGTCGCCTCGAAGCCGTCTCCGGTCGGGTACGCGCCGCCCGCGAGCAGGTACTCGCCGCGCTCCCACACCGCCAGCAGCGCCTCTATCGGAACGCGGTCGCCGTCGACCTCGCAGTTGGCGTGGAACACGGAGAGGGTCGCGCGGGACGCTCCCGGGTCGTCGACGGCGAGGTCCCGGTCGTCGCGGCGTCCGACGTCGACGATGCCGCGGTCGGCGAGCCGGTCGCGGAACCCCTCTCGGGCCCGCGACTCGACGAGGCGAGTGAGCGCGGGGTTCGGGCGAGTATCGGGGGAAATGCGGAGTCGGCTCGCGAAGAAGAACGGTCGCGGCGGCGGCGTCTCGCGCTCGTACCGTACCGTTCCCGCGGTGACCGAGACCGGCCCCGCGGCGAACGGGTGCTCCGTCGTCTCGTCGACGAGAGTCCAGTCGTCGAGGCGGTCACGCGAGACGACCGGTGGCTCCATGGGCGCACCACTGTGCCGACGGAAATAAAACGGAGGGGCGGTGGTGAGGCGTCACTCGTCGTGACGGGATCGGAGCGAGGGAGGGCCTGAATCGGAGCGACGGAGGGCTCAATCTGAGCGACGGAGGGCTCAGTCGCCGGTCAGTGGTCGTCTTCGCGCCACTTGTGTTCGCACTCGGTACAGACGAAAAAGCGGGTCTCTGACTCGTCGGCCGAGCGGATCTGTTGCATGTACCAGTACGCCTGGTCGTTGTCGCACTCGGGGCACTGGGCGGTCGTCGTCGGGAGTCCCTTGTCCTCGGCGTCGCTCACGTCGACGATCTCGGACTCGACCTGCGACTGGGTCGTCCACTCGTCGTCGTCCGCTTCGCGTCCGCTCTCGTAGCCGCAGGAGTCACACACCCAGTGGTCCTCGCCCGCGCCGGATTTCATCATGGATCCGCACTCGTCGCAGAACTTCATGCCCGAACCTACCGCGGATCGTATATAAACGACGGGATCGCGAACGAGCGACGCGCGCGACCGTGACCGCGTCACTCGCCGCCGTCGACGTGCTCGGCGAGCGCGAAGCGGACCCGCTCCTCGTCGGGGCCCTTCGTCTCCCGCCCGGTGACGACGACCTCGCCGATATCGCTCGTGTCGCCCACGTGAGTGCCCGCGCAGGCCGTCCGATCGTAGGGCTCGTCAGCCCCGTCCGCTCCCCCGATCTCGACGATCCGGAGCTCGTCGATCGAGTCGGGAAGGAGGTCGATCCGCGTCCGGTCGGTGTCGAGGGTCGCCTCGGCGGTCTCGCGGTCCATCGTGTAGCTCGACACCGGCCGCCCGTCCGCGACGAGCCCGTTGAGCCGCGTCTCGATCCGGTCGAGGTCCGCGTCGGTGAACCGGTCGTGGGCGGCGTCGAGGCGCGCGCGGTCCCGGTACAGCTGATTTCCGGTCGTCGGCGCGTCGAACTCCGCGAGCAACAGCGCCGACAGCAGGTGCTGGGCGGTGTGGTACCGCGAGTGTGCCGCGCGCCGCTCGGCGTCGACCTCGCCGCGGAGCGACGTGCCGGACCCCGGCAGTTCAGGCGCGTCACCCTCGCTCCCCTCGACCGGTCCGAGCTCGTGATACACCGTGTCCCGTTTCTCGACGCCGACCACGTCCCAAACCCGGTCGTCGTCGGCCGCTCGCAGCGTGCCCGTGTCGTGCGGCTGGCCGCCGCCGGTCGGGTAGAAGTGCGTCCGGTCGAGGACCACTCGGGGCGGGTCCGAGAGGGCCCGCTCGACGGTCGCTTCGAACGTCGTCACGGAGTCGTCGTCGAGGTGTAGTTGCTCGGTCACGGCTCCCGAGAGGGGCGCCGCGAGGTTATATCGATCGGCCGCGTCGCACGGCCAGATCTCAACCGCGATAGACGGGTGTCCACGTTTATCAGCGCACCCGACGTATCATTCGCCATGTTCGGGGGTGAACGCGCGCAAAGCGAGGTGCTCGGCACGGTGCTACTCTTGGGCCTGACGGTGGCGGTCGTCGGCACCACGGTGGCGCTGGGCGGCGCCGCGCTCGACGACTCCCAACAGAGAGCGGACCTCCAGCGCGTCGAGGGAGCGATGACGCAGGTGGACTCCAAGGCGAGCCTCGTCGCGCACGGCGAGTCGCCCTCACAGCGCGTGCGGATGGGTCTCGGTCGCGGCGCGGACTTCCGCGTGAACGGGGACGCGGGCTGGATGCGGATCGAGGTGACGACGAGCGAGAACCCGAACGCCACGAACAAGACCGTGCCGCTCGGCGCCGTCGTCTACGAGCGCGGCGATGAAACCGTCGCCTATCAGGGCGGCGGGGTCTGGCGGTCGAGGGGCGAGAGTTCGGAGATGGTTTCCCCGCCCGAGTTCCACTACCGCGGCGGGGGCGGGACGGAGACGCTCACCCTCCCGCTCGTGCGGATCGAGAACGGCTCCGGGTCGCTCGGCGACGAGGTCCGCATCACCGAGACCGCCGGTCGGTCGGAGCGCGTGTTCCCCTCGCCGAACGGGTCGAACCCGCTCCTCGGCGGCAACGTCACGATCACCGTCGAGAGCGACTACGCCGACGCGTGGGGGCAGTTCTTCGAGACGCGGACGAGCGCGACGGTGACGGACGTCTCCGACCGGCGCGTGGAGGTGCGGCTCCGGACCACCACGGTCCACCCCACGCTGAGCGCCGGCGTCTCCGCGACCGGGCGGTCGACGTTCGACACCGGCGGGGTCGACCGGCTGGACGCCGACAGCTACGACTCGACCGTCGGGTCCTACGACGATCAGACGCCGGCAGACGGGGCGGTCATCCAGACGCGGGACCAGTTCCGCCTCACCGCCGGCGGCGGCGGGAACACCCAGTCGATCACGATCCGCGGGGACCTGATCGCCGAGTCGTACAACATTCCGCCCGGACAGGAGGACAAACTCAACGTGACCGGCGAGCGCCGTACTGAGACCGCGTTCGACGAGCCCGCTCCCGTCGACGGAGCGATCACTCAGCGCATCGAGAGCGTGAGAGACCGGGACCTCGCCACGACCGGGGATTACCGCGGCAGCGGTATCGACCTCTCGGGCACCGAATCCGAGACGATAGACGTGGACACGTACGTCGACGGCGACGTGACCGTCGCCGACCGAGCGACCCTGACCGTCACGGACGGGGCGACGCTACACGTCGCGGGGGGTCTGACGCTGGCTGGTGACGAGGGGCGCGTCGCCGTCGACACGGGGAGCGGTGACGTCGAGGTGCTCGTCGAGGGCTCGATGAACGTCACCGAGAACGCGACCGTCAGGGCGGCCGGCGGGGGACAGGCCTTCGTGTACGTCGACGACTCGCTGACCGTTCGGGACAGGGCCTCGGTGACGAGCGCCGCCGACACCCGCTTCGAGCTGCAAAACACCGCCAGGATCGACCTGAAGGACCGCGCCGTGGTGGCCGCCGACGAGGACGTGGCGAGCAACCTCTGGCTGTACTCCAGCGGCGATCAGATAGACGTCGAAGCGAACGACACCGGCGGGGTTCAGTTCGGCGGCGTCTTCTACGCCCCCCAGAGCGACGCGGAACTCGACGGCAACATGACGATCAAGGGGTCGTTCACCTTCGAGCTGTTCGAGTTCGACGACGCCGAGATCGACATCCACTACGACGAGTCGCTGGAGACGGAACAGCCGTTCAAGGGGAACTCGGTGCCCGTGGTGAGCCATCTCCACGTCTCAGTCCACGGCGTGAAGATCGAGTCCGACTGAGGCGAACGCGCTCTTTTGACCGGTCTGAAGGCGTCTTTCAGTCGGAGAAGTCGATCCGCGTCGAGGTTCGGTGGATCACGAACCGCTCGTAGTGGTCGGCGTCGAACGTCACGGTGAGGTCGGGACCGCCGCCGGTCGATACCGAGACGTGCTCGTGCTCCGACGCGAGTCCGCTGTAGTACCGTTCCCAGACGGTCGCCTGCGTCGAGTTGATCGCCAGCGTGACGTTGTCTGTCGGCGTCCGGTCGTCGAGCGCGGTCTCGCGGACGCCCCGCTGACCGACCACGAGGACCGTCTGGTCACCGGCCGTGGACTGCGCCGGCCCGCCGAGCCCGTACAGCGAGTAGACGACGGTGTCGCCGACCAAGAGGTCGGGCGGTTTGATCATGACGCCGTCGTCTCCCTCCATCCTGAACACGGCGCCGTTCTCGTAGACGATGCGCGTGTCGCCCGCGCCGCGGTAGGTGAGCGACCCCGTCTCGACGATACTCCCCGCCGTCGCGGTGTCGTTGAGTCGGAACGTCGACTCCTGCTCCAGCCGGAGTTCGCCGCCGCCCAGTTGGACCTCGGTCGCGCGACTCGGCACGCCGTCCCGGCTGATGTCGTCGAGGTTGTCCTGAAGCACGTCGAACGCGCGCTCGACGTTGTTGTCGCGTTCGGCCACCTGCGCGTCCTCTAAGCCGCCGAGCCCGACGGTGAAGGTGACCGCTATCGTCGACGTGATCAGCGCGAACACCAACACGAACCCGATCGTCTCGCTGACGCCGCGGTCGTCGGCGCACAGCCCGGCGAACGGGTCGCTCCGGGTCACGCCGCTTTCACCACCACTTCGCCGTCGCTCCCGGCGTCGGGGTCCCAGTAGATCAGCAGGTCGCCCCCGTCGACGGTCGCGTTCCGAACGGTGACGTTCCTGCTCGTGGGGAACGGGACCGTCACCGCAGTGCCCGGCCGGTCGCTCTCCAGTGTGATCGTCCCGCCGGGACCCGTCGCCGTCACGTCGATCCGATAGCCGGTGCCGGCCGCCCGCCTGGGAAGTGCTACCGACCGGTTGACGGTGAGGTTGGAGCGAGGCGTCGTGCTCGCGACGAGTCTGTCGACCGTCCCGACATCGGCCGCGACGCGCTCGCCGATGACGGTGAGTTCCCCCTGTGCGGCGCGCTCGCGCTGCGTGTCGACGAACGACCCGCCCGCGACGAACAGCCCCGAGAGCAGCAGCGTCGAGATCGCGAGCGTCATGACGTAGCCGACGGTGACCGACACCGCGCGGTCGGTGCCGCCGGGGCGCTCACGCATCGCGCTCACCCGGCGCGAGCCGGATCACGTCGCCGTACTCCAGTTCCGGCGTCCGGTAGGTGATCTCGACGTAGACGCTGTATATCGCCTCGGTCACGTACGGGCGGGAGGGGCGACCGGGGTTCGTTCCGCCGTCGCGCTCGTCGACGACGAGGTGGTACGTCCCGCGCGCCGCGTCGCCGTTCTCGTAGCGGAGGTCGAACCGGTCGTCGCCGGTCTGGACCCCCTGAGCCCACACCAGCGCGTCGAACCGCTCGCCGTTGACCGTTCCGCCGGTGAGGTCGACGGTGTGGTTCCCGTCGGGCCGCGGGTCAAACGTCTCGGACACCGCCGTCGTCCCGTTGTCCACCGTCACGGTGAGGTTGTCGCCGCTCGGGTTCGACAGCGCCGCCGACCAAGTCTCGTTGGTCCCCCCGGTCGAGCCGTCGGCCACGACGGTGAACGCCGTGCCGGCCGAGCTCGACAGCGAACTGGGCTTGACGGTCAGCCGGTAGTTCCGCGCCCGGGTAGCGTTGCCCGCGACCGTCCAGTCCGTCGTCGTTCCGTCCGGTGCGGTCATGTTGCGGAACCCGCTGTCGGTCTCGTTTTGCGCGATGAAATACCCGGAGACGACGGTGGAGTTGTTCACTCGCACCTCCCCGACCGCACCGTCGCGCGCCCGGAGGTCGGCCACGGTGCGGCCGTATCGCCTCGCGCTCGCGTTGAAGTTATCCGTCAGGTTACCGGTGCTGTTCCGGTGTTCGCGGTGGAGGATCCCCGCGAGGTCGTCGACCGCCCCGTCGCGGAACTCGATCGCTTCCGCCCCGCCCGCGTCGACTCCCCGAGTCGCGAGGTTCTCGGTGTAGATCACGGTGTTCAACAGGAGGACGACGGCGACGAAGAGGACCGCGAGCGTCAGCCCGGTGATCAGGATGATCTGCGCTCGGTCCTCGTCGCGGTCGGCCTCGCCGTCCTCGCGGTCGGATCTGCGGTGGACGTTCACATCTGCCATGCGGTAATGCGCACCTCCGCGACCGTGTACAGCGTGTCGCCACCGCCGACCGGCGCGGCGAAGTACCGGCGGGAGCCGTTCTCCGCGAGCGTGTACTCGCCGCCCGCGCCGAACCGGTCGTCGCCGTACAGCGCCACCTGCGTGCTCGCGGTCGCCGCGTTGTCGCTCGGCGTTCCCATGTCGATCAGCCGCGTCCGGTCGACCCCGTCGCCGTCCGCGGCCGGGTAATACACGTCGACGTCGAACGCGATCCGCCTCGCGTCGAACGCCTCGCGAAGCGGGTCGTGAAGCGGGTGCGACGCGTTCGGTAGCCCGGTGTAGTAGCGGTTCTCCGCGCCCACGAACCCGTCGTCGTAGTACAGCAGCGCCGACTTGAGATCGCCGCTCGCCTCGGTCGTCGTCAACACGTCCTGTGCGGCGATCGCCGCCTGATTCTCGACGTGCTGGTTCGACGTGCTCGCCGAGAGCGGCGTCACCGCCGTCGCCTGCGTCGCGAAGATGAGGCCGGTGACCAAGAGCAGCGCGGCCGTGAACGCCTCTAAGGTGTGCGCCTGCCCGCGGTCGTCCGGAAGGTGTTCGACGAACATCTCACCACACCCGGAGCGTGAGCCGATGCGTTTCTCTCCCGACGTCGTCGCGCGGATCGACGTCGACGGTGACGATGCGACTCGCGGCCGCGACGCTCTCGCCTCGGGGCGGCGCGGGACCGGCGCGCATCTCGACGGCGTCGCCGCCCGGATCGAGCTCCGCGACGGTGCCGTTCCGCGTCACCGTGAGGTTGAGCCCGCGGAAGTCGTCGACCCCGAGTTCGGCGTGGAGGTCGTCCGCGTTCGCCGTCCAGTCGCAGCCGGACTCGTTCGCCGCCGTCGCCGGGTCCGTCCCGTCGAAGAAGGCGAGCGTACAGGCGTGTGACAGCGTCGCCGTCGACCCGGCGCCGACGAGCGACGACTCCGCGAGGCGCGCGGCGCCGCGCTCGGCGACGATGACGGTCGCGCCCTCGCCGACGGCGTACGGCTCCAGAAGCGACGGGACGAACGCGAAGGTGAACCCGACCGCGACGAGGAACACCGACATCCCGACGATGAAGTCGAGGACCGTCTGCGCGCGGTCGTCGGCGCCGAGCGGCCGCCGCCGACCGCCGGAGCGCTCACCCGACATAGATCCACACCCCCAGCGCCAGCGTCATCAGGATCACGGCGTACTTGACGCCGGACGCCAACTCAGCGTCGCGGATGTAGCCGCTGATGAACCCCGAGAGGATCGCTTGGATCGTCACGGCGTGGAAGAACAGCATCGAGAGCACGTCCGGGTCGATGCTGCCGCCGCCGCCGCCGAGCCCCGCACCCCCCGTCCCGCCGCCGCTGCCGCTCTGCGCGACCAGATCGCCCATCACACTGATGAACTGCGTCTGGAGGATGGCCATCACGCCCAGCAGCGTGATGTACGTCATCACGATGATCGCCACCTGCATCCGAGTTCGGGACTTGCGCTCGCGCTCGATGTCGTCTTGGTTCTCCGAGGCCTGTGCCGCCGTCGTCAACACGTCGGTGATCTGTGAGGAGGCCTCCTGGGCCTCGGTGATCAGCTTCACCGTCCGGGCGAGCCGCGGCACCGCGTACGCGTTGTTGAACTCGACGAGCGCGTCGCGCAGGCTCATCCCGTAGTTCACCTTCGCGTGGATCACCTCGAACTCCTCGGAGAGCTTCCCGGTCGACGTCGACGAGACCGTGCGCACGGATTCGAGCAGCGTCTGTCCGGTGTCGTTCGCGGACGAGAGCTTCCGGAGCGTCTCGGAGAGCTTCCCGGTCACCGCTCGCCGCGAGCGCTGGTGCCACTCGTAGAAGAATCCGAGCGGCACCAACACGACGTACGTCGGCACGTACACCCATATGAACGCCGACCAGACGGGACGACCGACCCAGCCGTCGACGGTCGTCGGGGCCGCGCCGGCCGCGGCCGTGACGCCGACGAGCGCGAGCGCCGCCGGGACGGTCAACGCGAGGGTGTAGAACGGGTTCTCGCGCAAGAAGAGGTGCGGCGCGGAGAGGATTTCCTTCGTCTTGTAGGTCCCCTCGCGGTCGCGGATGCGGTCGAAGACGCCGAAGCCCCCGACGAACGATTCGATGAGCCCGAAGTGGAACAGTCCCTCCTTGCTCGTCTGTCGGAGCCGCTCGCTCCCGCCGTCGGGCTGGAGGTAGCCGTCGCCGGGGTCGTCCTGTTTCACCGTCGAGACCAACACGAGGAAGCCGGCGCCGACCAGCGGGATGAGCAGGTACACCGTCGCGTACAGGAGGCGGTCGTCGGCCTCGCCCATCATCCCCATGATGACGAGGATGATGATGAGAAGCAGCGGGAACAGAGAGAGCGTCATGTACATCTCCCCGAACAGCTCCAGGGTCTCCAGGGTCATCTCGCGCTCCTGTTTCGACGTGCGCAGGTGTTTCTCCTTTTTGTCCTTCAGGAACCCCTCCATGTCGCCGCCGGAGTTGACGATGGAGAGCATGTCGGCGAGGAACTGCGAGAGCTCGTCGGAGGGCGTCTCCACCGACTGCTGGCGGATGGCGTTCCGGTAGTCCGTCCCGAAGTACTCCGTCTCGTTGACGATGCTCTGGAACTCGCGAGACACCTCGCCGTAGGTGTCCTCTGCGGTCGCCATCGCCCGCAGGATTTCGAGTTGGTTGAGCCCGCCGACCGACAGCGCGTACATGAACGAGACCGAGTCGGCGAGCAGGAGGTTGATCTCCCGCTTCCGCGACGACGACCGCGAGTACGGGACCGCGACGACGCCGCCGAACCCGAGCGCGAATCCGATGGAGCCGAAGATGAGCCCGCTGAGAAGCACCGCCGACGGCACGACGAGCGACCGAAGCAGCGACCGGATCGCAGACGTCGGCGCGGGGAGCCCGAGCGAGAGCATCTCGGGTTCGATCAGTCCGAGCGAGAACACGCCGTAGCCGACCAGAGTCCCCAGCGCCCACAGCGACCCACCGACGAACAGCCCGACGGCAAGCGCCAGCGAGACGTACATCTCGACCTGATCGGGCATCCGCGCCTCGACGAGCTTGCGCTCGACGTCGCCCACGAAGTCGCCCTCGGGGTCGAAGAGCCGCTCGAAAATCGGGTAACACAGCTCCGCGAAGACGTTCGCGTCGACTCCGCCCTCGCCCGTGTCGACGTCGAGACTCACGGCTGGACCCTCACGACGGACATGGTGTCACCCGTCCTCCGCGGGTTCGACGGCGCCGAACCCCCAGTCGTCGATGTCGTCGGCCGCCTCTTCTCCGTCCGCGTCCGGGCCGTCCGTCTCGTCGTCGGCCGAGCCGTCGGAATCGTCCGCAACCTCGTCACCGCTCTCCGCGTCGCCCTCGTTCGGCGCCGCTTCTCCCTCGCCCGTGCCCGTTGCGTCCGCCGGTCCGGCCGCGCCATCGTCACGGGCGTCGGCGCTCGGAGTTCCCTCATCGGTGGGGTCCTCGGCGACGCCGAATCCCTCGCTCACGTCGGGCGTCGCGTCCGCTCTCGACGGCTTTCCGGGAGACGACAGCACGTCGACCCCCTCCTCGAACGGCTCGTCGAAGTCGATCGCGCTCGGCGCGCCCGAACCGTCTCCGGCGGCGGTCGGCGCCGTCTCGGAACCGTCTCCCGAGTCGTCGCGGGCGCCCTCCGGCGACGATGCCTCCGGACCGGCCGTTCCGGTCGCCGCATCCGCATCGGTCGACCCGGTTACGGTGTCCGGGTCCATGGCCCCCGAGTCCATCGGATCCGAGCCCATCGGAGCCGGTCCGGCCTCGGCAGCGTCGCGGGCGTCCGAGTCCGCCGCGTCCGAGTTCGCCGCATCCGCCGCGTCCGCCTCCCGAGCGGTCTCGGCGAGCGCCTCGCGGTCCGCCGTCGGGGTCGCCTCGACGTCGCGGGCGGTGTTCATCTCCAAGAGCGCGTCGGCGACCGAGTCGGGCACCTCGCCGCGGTAGGTCTCGAACAGGTCCTGGGCCGATTCGAGGATCGCTTCGACCTCCGCTTTCCCGTCCTCGTCCGGCGTCGGCCGGGGCACCAGCTCCTCCTTGTCGCGGTCGACGTTGATCAGCACGGACTCCATCTCGCGGAGGTCCTCCAGCGACCGTTCCAGTTCGTCGTTGGCCATCAGCGCCAACACCGTCTCGGGGTCGTTGATGAACGCCTGGAACGTCGCCGCCACCTGCGCGTAGCTGTTGAGTCCGCGGTCGATGAGGTACGCCAACACGACGCGCCGCTTGCGAAGCTCCGCGTCGAGGGTGGCTCGGCTCCAGCCGCGGTCGAACATGATGTCTTCGAGGGTGTTCGAGTCGCCCATCTGGAGGAACTCGTCCGTCTCCGCCTGCCACTGGAACACGTCCTGAACGTTGATCTCGTCGTTTTCGGCGTCGTAGTGGTTGATCTCGGTGATCGACTTGTTGCGTCGGACCTTCTTGCCCTGAACCCGCGTCGACGTCTGGATGGAGACCAGATCGAGGGCGGTGAACATGGTCTTCGAGACGTTGATCGGATCGGTGGTGAACCGCTTGAGCACCTCGCCGACGGAGTCGGCGTGGAACGTGGTGTAGGTGGTGTGGCCGGTCGACATCACCTGGAAGGCGGTCCGGCCCTCCTCGCCGCGGATCTCGCCCATCACGATGTAGTCGGGGCGCTGGCGGAGCGCGGCCTCCAGCAGGTCGAACTCGTCGATGTCGCCCTTGTCGTCGTCGGAGAAGGAGGGGCGCGTGACCGAGGCGATCCAGTTGCGCTGGGGCAGTTCGACCTCGCGGGTGTCCTCGATGGAGACGATCTTCGCGTTGGAGGGGATAAAGAGGGAGACCGCGTTCAGGCTCGTCGTCTTCCCGGAGGCGGTCCCGCCCGCGAAGATCAGGCTCTTGTGGTTCTCGATCGAGAGCCAGAGGAACGCCATCTCGTCGAGCGAGAACGTCTTCCAGTTGATCAGGTCGATCGGGGTGAACGGCACGTCGTTGAACTGCCGGATCGTGTAGTTGGTCCCGTGGTCGGAGACCTCGCGGCCGAGCGTGAGCTGGGCGCGCGAGCCGTCCGGCAGCGTGGCGTCCACCTGCGGTCTACGCTTGGAGATCCCCTTTCCGGACCGTTGTGCGAGCTTCACGACGAAATCGTCGAGTTCGTCGGTGCCGTGGTGGATGTTCGTGATGATCTGCTCGTACTCGGAGTGGTAGACGAAGACGGGTGAGTTGTATCCGTCACAGGAGATGTCCTCGACGTTGATGTCGTACTTGACCGGGTCGATCCGCTCGTAGCCGACGAAGTCGCGTTTGAGGTAGTACAGCAACTTCTCGACCTGGTGTGTGGAGAGCGTCTCGGCGTCCTCCGCGAGGACGGCCGGCTCCGGGCGGGCGCTGATCGAAGGCGGATCGGCCGGCGACTCGACGGAGAGCTCGTACCCCAGTGACTCCGCTATCCGCCCGGCGATCCCCTCGGTCGGGTCGATGCCGAAGCGGTCGACCAGCGTGTCAGCGATCCCGCGCTCGTCGTCGCTCTCGTAGAGGCCGTACCGGTCGAGTAGCGTGTGCGCCTCCTCGACTATCACCTCCTCGCGGAACGCCTCGTCGCCGCCCGCGATCGACTCGTCGGCGTACTTGATCGCCGTCCGGAGCTTCCCGGTGAGGAACTCCGTGAGGTCGGCCTCAATTTCGGTCCGGTACGGCTGAACGGCGTAGTACTTCGCCTCGTTCTCCTTGGTCGACCGGAAGACGATGACGAACGCGTACGGCTTGTTGACCCAGTAACGCTCCTCCTCGCGGAAATGCGTCTTCTTCGGCATCGGAACCGCCTTCTCCAGGTCGTAGCGGTTCGCCAGCGTGGTGTGACCGTCCGCGGTCGAGAAGAACGCGTCCTCGTCGATGTCGGGGTTCACGTCCACGGTCCGCTCGTCGACGAGGTCGGCGAGTTCGTCGGCCGCGTTCCCGCCCGCTCCGAGTAGTTCCTCGGTACGGTCAGGGTCGAAGCCGAGCGCCTCGGTCTTGTCTTCGTGGGTGAACGACAGCGGCACCTCCTCCCCCTCCTCGTTCTCTTCGGTCGGCGGGTTGCCCTCCTCGTCGAGGAAGTACTCGTCGCGGTAGTCGTCCCAGGTGTAGTACCCCTTCAGGACGGGGACCGAGTAGAGGTCGTAGCGAGCGGCACACAGGTCCCAGAGGACGTCCCCCACGGCCGCGGCCGCCCGGAACCGGTAGTCGGTCTCGTCCGGGGCGAACCCGAGGAGGTCCGCGGGGTCGAGGTCGACCCGGTCCCACTCCTCGTCGGTCGGCGCTCGCGAGGGCACCGATTCGACGCGGTCGCCGGGGGCAACGACGAGTCCGGACACGCCTCCGCGTCCGACCGCGTCGGCGAACACGGTGTCCGGGCCGTCATCGGCTGGGATACCCGCTCCGTCCGGTTCGTGCTCGTTGTCGTCGCCCGCGGTCGCGTCGGAGTCGTCAGGTCCTGCCGCGGTCGCGTCGGAGTCGTCAGGTCCTGCCGCGGTCGCGTCGTCGGCGGCAGGGTCCGCCGCGGTCGCGTCGTCGGGTCCGGACTCCGGCACGTCGCGCTCGGCGGCATCGGCGTCGTCTTCCACGCCGCCTGCGGCCTCCTCGGCCGTGTCACCGGGCACAGCGTCGTCCTCCCCGCCGGACTCGGAGTCACCGTCGACACCGTCATCGGCACCTTCCGCATCAGTGTCGGTCGCGGTCGTCGGCCGCGCGGCCCGTCGCTCGCCGGTGGGGACGACGGCGGCACCGCCGAGGACGACGGCGTCGGAACCGACCACGAGCGCCCCCCGTTCGGGAGTACCGTGACCGGGGACCGGTGTCTCCCCGTCAGCCTCGAAGGGTTCGTCGACGCCCGCGGCCCGGATCACCTCGTCAGCCCCGTTCGGGAGGTGGAGCGCGACCGCGTCCGCCGGGACCGCCGGCGCGTCGGGCACGTCCGCGTACACTCGTTTCGCGGCGTCTCCGTGCCCTCGCTGCGAGAGCAGGGACCGCCAGCTGTACCGGTCGGTGACGACCGGCGGACCGAGGTCCGCCGGCGCGTCCTCGTCGCCTCGCGATCGACCGTTCGCTTCGTCCTCCGGACTCTCGGTCCCGGCTCCGTTCGACGGGTCCGTGCCCTCGTCCACCGTCTCTACACCCCCATCTGCCGCTCCCGCGTCCGCGTCCGTCACATCCGCCGCTGCCGCGTCCGGTTCCTCGCCGTCAGTCGTGGGCGGGTCGGACGCCGAGCTGTCGCCCTCCGCGTCGGATTGTTGGGCGGATCGCTCAGCGTCCTCGTCAGCCATGTGCGTCTCTCCATCGCTTCCGTTGAAAAAGCTGTCTGGCAAAACACCGTGTTTGATAATCGACCGGGACGAGCGGTTTTAATCCCTCGCGGACCGACCGGCCCGTGTGTCACGCACCGAGCGTCTCGGAAGGCTCCGGCGACTCCGGCGCGCCGAGGTCAGACGCCGAGTTCGGGCGGCGGTGGCCGAGGAGCTGCTCGGTGTTCCGCGGAGCCTCGCCGTCGTCTGCGCGTTCACCGCGTTCATGCTCGCGGTCGGTGCCGGCTACTACGCGCCCACCGCCGACACCGTGCCGCGGCTCCTCTGGCCGCTGTACGCGGACTCGGCGGTCGCGGTCGCGCTCGGCGGCGTCGTTCTCGGCGCCATCGTACCGACCGTCCGACGCGGGGGCAACGTCACGGTCGACGCCCCGACCTCCCGGGCGCTGGCGTACCTCCAGACGCTCGCGTTCGTCTGGCTCGTTCAGTTCGGAGTCTGGCCGCTCGTCTCGCTCAACCTCGCGTTCGGCGAGTACGTCGCGGCGCCGGACGCGTGGATCTACTACTGGGGCGTGATCGGAACGCATCTGCTGTTCGTCGGCCTCGCCCTGCTGTTTCCGGCGTTCGGTCGGACGACGCGGGGCGCGCTCGCGGCGGCGCTCGCGCTCGGCGTCGTGAACGTCGTCGTCGACTACGGGTTCGGGTACCACCCGCCGCTGCTGTACGAGCCCGGTCTCGGACTCGCGCTCGCGACGCTCGCGATCGCGGTCGGGTCGGTCGCGCTCGCCTCGCGTTCCTTCCGGCGGTTGGACGGGTGATAGTCGAGTCGCCGACGGACCGATTCGGCCCGATTCCCAACCGATTCGGCCCGATACCCATCCGATTCGGCCCGACAGCTATCGGAC
The DNA here is from genome assembly GCF_055389685.1 of Halorubrum ejinorense. Taxonomy (NCBI): domain Archaea; kingdom Methanobacteriati; phylum Methanobacteriota; class Halobacteria; order Halobacteriales; family Haloferacaceae; genus Halorubrum; species Halorubrum ejinorense. The sequence goes on along the minus strand of NZ_AP043777.1, from coordinate 2,043,096 downwards.
TTCGACCGGCGTACCGGTCGACGCGCTCTCCGCGAGCGCGTCGATGATTCGCATGTTCTCGACCGCCGCGTGGCCGTCGGTGAGCGGTGCCGACCCGTCGCCGACGCGATCGGCGAAGTGTTCGACCTCCAAGCGATACTGGTCGATCGGATCGAACGTCTCGACCCCGTGGCGGCCGTCGATCTCGTATTCGATCGTCGTCGGCTCGTCTTCCGGCGCGTCGAACGCCTCCTTGACTTCGATCCAGCCGTTCGTGGCGTCGATCCGGTAGCGTTGGATCAGCTGCGTGTCGAATCCGGAGGCGACGCGCGCGGACCGACCGTCCTCGTACTCCAAGACGGCGGCGAGCTCCGTGTCGACCCCGGCGTCGCGCGTGTCGCCGGCGTGGGCGTACGCTCGGTCGGGCACGCCGAGGACGGCCTTCGCGAGCGACACCGGGTAACAGCCCACGTCCATCAGCGACCCGCCCGCGAGGCCGGGGTCGAGCCGCACGTCGTTCGGGCGACCGTACAGCGGGAAGCGGAACGTCGACGTCACCGTTCGCACGTCGTCTAGCTCCCGCTCGACCAGTTCGAGGACGCGTTCGGTTCGCGGATGGTACCGGTACATGAACGCCTCCATGAGCGTGACCCCCCGGTCCGCGCAGTGATCGACGACCTCGCGCGCCTCGGCGGCGTCGACCGAGAGGGGCTTCTCGCAGAGCACGTCGAGACCGGCGTCCGCGGCGCGTTTCGTCCACTCGGCGTGGAGTCCGTTCGGCAACGGGATATACACCGCGTCGAGGCCGTCGTCCGCGAGCAGCGCCTCGTAGGAGCCGTGGCTCCGCGGGACCGACTCCGCCGCCGCGAACTCCTCCGCACGGCTCCGGTCGCGTGAGGCGACCGCCCCCACCTCGTGGTCACTCGCTCGGATCCCGGGGATCACGGCCTTCCGGGCGATGTTCGCGGTCCCGAGTACGCCGAAGGAGAGTCCGCCGGTCGACCGGCTCACGCCGCGACCACCGCCGCGTCGCGGATCGATCGGTTCACACTCGCCGCTTCGGTGGCGCCGTCGGTCCGCGGACAGGATGCGTCCATGGGTGTCGTCCCAACGTCGTCGACCGCTCCTCTTAGTCGTAGCGGGACGAACGATCGGCGCGCTGATCGGGAACACGCTCTCGGAGAATTCGCAGGAACGGGCACGGCGGGATCCACGCAAGCGAGCGAAGTGAGCGAGCGCGGAGTCAGTCGCGCCCGGGATGAGCGGAGAACGGGCGCGGCGGGATTCGAACCCGCGATCGAGAGGTTAGGAACCTCTCGCCCTGTCCGCTAGGCCACGCGCCCAAAACGGGTGGAGAAAACGATACAGCAGTGGTCGGCGTCAGAGAGAGTCAGGCGCTGGTTTCCTTGTCGGTCTCGGTCTCGAGCTCGTCGAGGTCGTCGTCCTCCTCGTCGAGCGTCGAGTCCGCCTTCTCGCCGTCCTGCATGTCCTTCAGCTCCTCTTCGACCTGCTCGCGCCCCTTCCGGAACTCGCCCATCGCCTGGCCGGTCGACCGGGCGAGCTTCGGAATCTTGTTCGCACCGAACAAGAGGACCAGAACGAGCAGGATGATGAGGAGCTCCGGCCCCGCCGGAATGCCGCCGATCAGTGGAATCGAACTTACCATGTCTATCCCGCAGTAGCCCTGTGTCGACTATAGTCTTTTTGCCTCGATCGGACCGCCGCCGCCGAAACGGTGATACGCCCGGCCGACGACCCTGAGATATGCCAGCTGTCGGCGACGACGCCCCCGACTTCACCGGATCGCTCGTGAACGGCGACATCGCGCCGTTCGAACTCTCGGACCACCTCGGCGAGGAACCGATCGTGCTCGCCTTCTTCCCGGCCGCCTTCTCGAACACCTGTACCGACGAGATGGAGGCGCTGCGGGACGAGTTCGACCGCGACGACTGTACCCTGTTCGGCGTGAGCACGGACCTGCCGCACGCGCTCGGCGCGTACCGCGCACAGTACGACCTGCCGTTCGCGCTCGTCGGCGACTCCGACCACCACGCGATCGAGGCGTACGACGTGATCGAGGACTTCGAACACTACGGCGTCGAGACGGTCGCTCAGCGGGCCGTGTTCGTGATCGACGCGGACGGGACCGTGACGTACCGGTGGCTCGCGGACAACGCCGGACAGGAGCCGGACTACGAGGCGCTCGACGAGGCGGTGGCGGACGCCGCGGCCTGATTCGGCGTCACCGGACCGAACCGCACCCGCGCTCAGGCCGGGTCGCGCAGGGCTTCGAGCGCCTCGGGGTTCTCCATCGACGAGAGGTCGCCGGGGTCTTCGCCCCTGTACACCGACCCGATGGCGCGACGGATGATCTTCCCCGACTGCGTCTTCGGGAAGGCGTCGACGAACAGCAGCTCTCGCGGGCGGAACGGTTTGCCGTGTTCGTCGCCGACCAACTCGCGCAGCTCCTCGCGCAGCGCGTCGCTCGGGTCGGCGTCCGGTTCGAGCACGACGTACGCGACGACCGCGGTTCCGGTGGTGTCGTCCGGGACGCCGACCGCCGCCGCCTGGTTGACGGCGTCGTGGTCGATGAGGACGCCCTCTATCTCGGCCGGCCCGACCTTCCGCCCCGCGACGTTGAGGGCGTCGTCGGCCCGGCCGTGGAGGAACCAGAAGCCGTCCGAGTCCTTCTGCGCGAAGTCGCCGTGATCCCACAGATCGGGCCACGTCGACCAGTACTCGTCGAGGTAGCGCTCGTCGCCTGACCACAGCGACTTCGTCATCGAGGGACAGGAGTCGCGCGCGACGAGGTAGCCGCGCTCGCCCGACTCCCTGACCGACTCGCCGCTCTCGTCGACGATGTCGATGTCCATTCCGAGCCCCGGGCCACCGAGCGTACAGGGCTTCAGCGGTTGGTTCGGCATCGGCATGAGGAAGCAGCCGCAGATCTCCGTCCCCCCGGAGATGTTGATGATCGGGCAGTCGCCGCCGCCGACGGCGTCGTAGAACCAGCGCCACGACTCGGGGTCCCACGGCTCCCCCGTGGAGCCGAGGATTCGGAGCGAGGAGAGGTCGTAACCTTCGACCCACTCATCTCCGTGCTTCCGGAGCGCGCGGATCGCGGTCGGCGAGATGCCGAACTGCGTGATCCCGTGGCGGTCGATCATCTCCCAGAAGCGGTCCGGCTGGGGGTGGTCGGGCGCGCCCTCGTACATCACCACGGTCCCCCCGAACGCGTGGTTGCCGATCAGCGTCCACGGCCCCATCATCCAGCCGATGTCGGAGACCCAGAAGAACCGGTCCGCGGGCTTCTGGTCGAAGCCGAAGTGGATCTCCTTCGCGCACTGCGTGAGGACGCCCGCGTGGGTGTGAACGATGCCCTTCGGCGTCCCGGTCGTCCCGGACGAGTACAGCAACATCGACTCCTGATCGCTCGGCAGCCGCTTCGTCTCGTAGGTCGACGACTGTGAACCGACGGCCTCGTCCCACGTCCGGTCGCGGTCGTCGTCCCACGGGACGGGGTCGACGGCCGACGCCTCGGACCCCTCGGGGCCGCGTCCCGCCGGCGTCGCGCCGAGGCGGTCGTAGACGACGACCTCCTCGACGTGGCCGGCGTCCGCGATCGCTTCGTCGGCGGTCGCCTTCAGCCGCACCTCGTTTCCGCGGCGATAGAACCCGTCACCCGTGAACAGCACGTCGGGCTCCGCGTCGTCGATCCGGGTGGCGGTCGCCTCGCGGCCGAACCCGGAGAAGATCGGCACCGCGATCGCACCGATCTTCAGGCAGCCGTAGAGGATCGAGACGACCTCCGGGACCATCGGCATGTAGAGCCCGACGGTGTCCCCGGTCTCGACGCCGGCCGACGCGAGGTAGTTCGCGACGCGGTCGGTCTGACGGCGGAGCTCGTGGTAGGTGATCTCGCGGACGTCGCCGGGTTCGCCCTCCCAGATCAGCGCGACGCGGTTGCGGTTCGGCGAGTCGACCGCGGCGTGGCGGTCGACGACGTTGTGCGCGACGTTGACCTCGGCGCCGGGGTACCAGTCGGAGAACTGCGGGCCCTCCGCGTCGTCACGGACGGCGTCGTAGTCGGTGTAGAACTCGATGTCGAGGTAGTCGACAATCTCGTCCCAGAACCAGTCGACGCCGGACGCGGGTTCGCCCGCGATCTCCGAGGTGGTACGCTCGATCAGCGCCTCGTAGTCGTCGATCCCGTACTCGCGCATGAACGCGGCGACGTTCGTCGACTCGGCGAACGCCTCGCTCGGTTCGTGTACGACCTCGTCTGTCCCCTCGTACTCGTCCATCTCGTCCGAGGGTTTTCCCGGCGACAGTAAGTAACTTTCCTGAAAGACCTACCGCGGGTCCGCGCACTCGCCCGCGACCGAGACCGTCTCCGCGTCGACGGCGACCGTGGCGTCGTAGCGCAGACAGGTCCCGGCGTCCCACGCCAGTCGCCCCCCCCCAGTCCGGTCCCGTCACCGCGACCTCGTGACGGCCCGTCGCGCCCGCGACCACCTCGTACGCCCGGGCGACGCCGGGGTCGATCCGGTCCGAATCGTCTTCGTAGGCCGTTCCGTCGTCGCCCTCGACGACCACGTCGACGTCGACGGGGTCGTCGCCGTCGTTGCGGACCGTCAGGTCGAGTCGACTCGGGTCGGGGTCGCCGGAACCGAGACAGCCGGCGACCGCGCCGGCGACGGCTCCGGCGCCCGCGGCGAGGAGTCGGCGTCGTTCCATGGCTGTCACTCGTCGTCGCGTGACTTCAATCCCCAACGCGGTACACGGCGAGCGAGGTGCGAGAGGCGACCGTCGGAGCGGGGCGAAAAGCGGTCACCGCGGCGAAGACGAGCCGTCGCGAGCGGCTTACTCGGCGTCGACCGCGGCGTCGAGGTCGGCCGAGCTGTCGTCTGACTCCGCCTCGGACGCGTCGGTCTCGGACGCGTCGGACTCGACGGCGGCGTGCGTCGCCTCCGGAACGATGTCGACGGAGGCGACCTCGTCGTCGGGGTCGAGGTTCATCACGATGACGCCCTTCGTGTTGCGGCTCACCGTCGATATCTCCTCGACGCGCGTCCGCATGATCTGGCCGTCCGCGCTCATCGCGATCAGGTGGTCGCCGTGGGTGACCGCCTCGATGGCGACGACCTCGCCGTTGCGATCGCCGGTCTTGATGTCGACGAGGCCCTTGCCGTTCCGCGACTGCGGCCGGTACTCGTCGAGGTCCGAGCGCTTCCCGTACCCGTTCTCGGTCACGGTGAGCACCCAGTTGTGGTACCCCTCGTCGATGGCGGCGACGCCGGCGACGGCGTCGCCCTCGCGGAGGTCGATCCCGATCACGCCGCGGGCGGTGCGGCCCATCGCGCGGGCTTCCGACTCCTCGAACCGGATCGCCATCCCGTGTTGACTCCCGATGACGATGTGGGTGTCCCCGTCCGTGACCTCGACGTCGACGAGTTCGTCGCCGTCCTCGAGCCGGATGGCGCGGATACCGGTGGACCTGATGTTACCGAACTCGTCGACGGCGGTCCGCTTGATGTAGCCGTCGCGGGTGACCATCGTGAGGAACTCGTCGTCGTCGAGGTCCTCGGTGTTGACCACCGACTCGATCTCCTCGCCGTCGTCCAGATCGAGGAGGTTGACCGCGGACTTCCCGCGGGCCGTGCGGGACATCTCCGGGATCTCGTAGGTCTTCAGCTCGTAGATCTGCCCGTGGTTCGTGAACACGAGGAGGTAGTCGTGAGAGTTGGCCGCGAACACGGAGGAGACGCGGTCGCCCTCCTTGAGCCCCGTGCCGATGATCCCCTTCCCGCCGCGGTTCTGCGCGCGGAACTCGTCGAGGGGCATCCGCTTGATGTAGTCGTCCTCGCTCATCACGACGACCTGCTCCTCTTCCGGGATGAGGTCCTCGTGAGTCACGTCGCCCACGTCCTCGATGAAGCTCGTGCGGCGCTCGTCGTCGTACTCGGCTTTGATCTCTTCGAGCTCGTCGACGATCACCTGATCGAGCTCGCCGGGGTTCGCGAGGATCGTCTCCAGCCGCTCGATCCGGGCGGTCACGTCCTCGTACTCGGACTCGATCTCCGCGGTCTCCATCGACGTGAGCGAACCGAGCTGCATCCGGACGATGTGTGCCGCCTGCGCCTCGGTGAACTCGAACGCCGACTCGAGGGCCGCCTTCGCGGCGTCGCGGTCGTCGGAGTCCTGTATCGTCTCGACGACGCTGTCGACGTTGTCGAGCGCCTTCAGCCGACCTTCGAGGATGTGCGCGCGGTCCTCGCGCTCCGCGAGTTCGTGTTCGGAGCGCCGCCGGACCACGTCGCGCCGGTGCTCGACGTAGTGTTCCAGGGTCTCCTTGAGGTCCAACACCCGCGGCGAGCCGTCGACCAGCGCGAGGTTAATGACGCCGAACGTGCGTTCGAGGTGGCTCTCCAACAGCTGGTTTTTCACCACTTCCGCCATCGCGTCGCGCTTGAGCTCGACGACGATCCGGATGCCGTCGCGGTCGGACTCGTCGCGGAGGTCGCGGATCCCCTCGATCGAACCCTCGTTGACGTCGTCCGCGATCCGCTCGACGAGTCGGGACTTGTTCTGCTGGAAGGGGAGCTCGCTGATGACGATCCGGCCCTCCTCCTCGTCGACCTCGAACTCGGCGCGGACGCGAATGCGGCCGCGGCCGGTCTTGTACGCCTTGTGGACCGCGTTCCGGCCGACGATGTTCGCGCCGGTCGGGAAGTCGGGCCCCTTGACGTGTTCCATCAGGTCCTCGACGGTACAGTCGGGGTCCTCGATCAGCGCGACGGTCGCGTCGATCACTTCGCCCAGGTTGTGGGGCGGGATGTTCGTCGACATCCCGACCGCGATGCCCGAGGAGCCGTTGACGAGCAGGTTCGGGAACGCCGCCGGCAGCACTTCGGGCTCCTCCAGCCGGTCGTCGTAGTTGGCCTGGAAGTCGACGGTGTCGCGCTCGATGTCCGCCATCAGCTCCTCGGCGATGGGGGCCATCCGGGCCTCCGTGTACCGCATCGCGGCCGGCGGGTCGCCGTCGACGGAACCGAAGTTCCCCTGGCCGTCGACGAGCGGGTAGCGCATCGAGAAGTCCTGCGCCATGCGCGCGAGGGTGTCGTAGATGGCGCTGTCCCCGTGCGGGTGGTAGTCGCCCATCGTCTCGCCGACGACGGACGAGGACTTGCGGTGCGCGGAGTTGCTGGTCACGCCCGCCTCGTTCATCGCGAAGAGGATGCGGCGGTGGACCGGCTTGAGCCCGTCGCGAACGTCCGGCAGCGCGCGTCCCGCGATGACCGACATCGCGTAGTCGATGTACGACTGCTCCATCTCGTCTTCGATGCGCGCGTTCGTCACCTGCGCGGCGGGAACGCCCTCGGGGTCAGTGTCGGGTACGTCGGAGCTCATATGTCCACCCACTCCGCTTCGGTCGCGTGCTCTTTGATGAACTGCTTCCGCGGTTCGACCGCGTCACCCATCAGCACGTTGAACATCCGGTCCGCCGCGGCGGCGTCGTCGATGGTGATCCGCTTGAGCCGACGGTTCTCCGGGTCCATCGTGGTGTCCCACAGCTGGTCGGGGTTCATCTCGCCGAGGCCCTTGAACCGCTGGACCTGCGTGGGGTTGCCGTCGCACTTCTCCTCGACGATGCGGTCGCGTTCCGCCTCGGTCATCGCGTCGTACGTCTCGCCGCGGTAGCGGACGCGGTAGAGCGGCGGCTGGGCCGCGTACACGTAGCCGGCCTCCAGGAGCGGCTTCATGTGTCGGTAGAGGAGCGTCAGAAGGAGCGTCCGGATGTGGGCGCCGTCGACGTCGGCGTCCGTCATCAGGATGATCTTGTTGTAGCGCACGTCGTCGATGTCGAACTCCTCGCCGACGCCCGCGCCGATCGCGGTGATGAGCGCGCGGATCTCGTCGTTCTCCAGGATGCGGTCGAGGCGGTGTTTCTCGACGTTGAGTATCTTGCCTTTGAGGGGGAGAATCGCCTGGTTCTCGCGGTTCCGTCCCTGCTTCGCGCTGCCGCCCGCGCTGTCGCCCTCGACCACGAACAGCTCAGCCTCGGTCGGGTCGCGGGTCTGACAGTCGGCCAGCTTTCCGGGGAGCGCCGTCGACTCCAGGGCGGACTTCCGGCGGGTCAGCTCCTCGGCCTTCTTCGCGGCCTTCCGGGCGCGCGCCGCCTCGGCGGCCTTGTGAACGACCTTCTCGGCGGTGTCGGGGTTCTCCTCGAAGAAGGTCCCGAGCTTCTCGTGGGTCGCGGACTCGACGATGCCGCGGACCTCGCTGTTGCCGAGCTTCGTCTTCGTCTGTCCCTCGAACTGCGGGTCCGGGTGTTTCACCGAGACGACGGCCGTGAGCCCCTCGCGGACGTCTTCGCCCTTGAGGTTGGCGTCGAGGTCGTTGACGAGCCCGCGGTCGTTGGCGTAGTCGTTGACCGTCCGGGTCAGGGCCGTCTTGAAGCCGGTGAGGTGGGTCCCTCCCTCGCGGGTGTTGATGTTGTTCGCGAACGCGTGGACGGAGCCCTGAAGCTCCTCGGTGGCCTGCATCGCGACCTCGACGTGGACGCCGTCTGACTCGTCCTCGAAGTAGATGACGTCCTCGTGGATCGGCGAGCGCGTCTCGTTGAGGTACTCGACGAACTCGCGGATGCCGCCGTCGTACTGGAATGTCTCCTCGGTGTCGTCGCGGTCGTCGACGAGCCGGATCTTGACGCCGGAGTTGAGGAAGGCCAGTTCGCGGAGGCGGTTGGCCAGCGTCGACGTCTGGAAGTCGGTCGTCTCGAAGATGTCCTCGTCGGGCCAAAAGCGGATCCGGGTCCCGGTCGACTCGTCGGCGTCCATGTCGCGGACGCGCTCGAAGCCGTCCTCGGCGGGTTCGCCGCCAGCGAAGCGGTGGCGAAAGACGCCGCCGTCGCGTTTGACTTCGACCTCTAGTCGCTCGGAGAGGGCGTTGACGACGCTGACGCCGACGCCGTGGAGCCCCCCCGAGACCTGGTACGACTTGGAGTCGAACTTCCCGCCGGCGTGGAGGACGGTGAGGATGACCTCCAGCGCGGGGCGGTCGTACTCTTCGTGGGTGTCGACGGGGATGCCGCGCCCGTCGTCGCGGACCGAGACGGACCCGTCGTCGTGAATGCGCACCTCTATCCCCTCGCAGTAGCCCGCGAGGGCCTCGTCGATGGAGTTGTCGACGACCTCGTAGACGAGATGGTGGAGCCCCCGACCGTCCGTGGACCCGATGTACATCGCCGGTCGCTTACGGACGGCCTGTAGGCCTTCGAGGACCTGTATCTGGCCGGCTCCGTATTCGCTCTGCTCTGACATAGGAACTTACTCCAGCTAATTGCTGTCGGCTTATAAAGCCGGCGCACGCGCGCGGGCGTGAGAGGCCCCGAAGCTTCGCGAACGGTAAACTGTGGGGCGTAGCGCCCGCCGTCGCACGGTCGAGCCCGTGTGCCGATCGCTCCCACAGCTACAAGCCCGGGCCGCGAGTAGCTGTCGTCGATGCTACCGATCGCGGACTCCTTCGAACACGTTCACCGCGGCTGCGAGATCCGGTACGGACGGGGCCGAATCGCCGGTCTCGGCGACTGGCTCGCCGATCGCGGCCTCGACGACGCGCTCGTCGTCTGCGGCTCGAACACGGGCGCGAACGACGCGCTGATGGACCCGGTCCGAGTGGGACTCGGCGAGCGGCTCGCCGGCGTCTTCGACGGGACCTCGCCGGACAAGCGGGTCGAGACCGCCTACGACCTGCTCGACGCGCGGGCCGAGGTCGGGGCGAACGTCCTCGTCGCGGTCGGCGGCGGCGCCAGCCTCGACATCGCGAGGCAGGCGACGCTCCTCGCGGCCGACGGCCGCGACCTCGGCGACCTCCGCGCCGACGCTGAGGCGGGGAACGACGCGCTCGGCGACCTCGCGCCCGGGAGCGGCCCCGCCTTCCCGTCCGTCGTCGTGCCGACGACCTTCGCGGGGGCGGACATCTCCACCGGCGGGTCGCTGGAGGTGTTCTCGGCCGAGGAGTCGCCGACCGGGCAGCCGATCAGCGTCAGCGGGGGCGGCGCGTGGCCGATCGCGGACGTCGCGGACCCGGACCTGTTCGAGACCACGCCGACCTCGGTGCTGGCGGGGTCGGCGATGAACGGCTTCGACAAGGGGATCGAGACGCCGTACGCCCGCGACGCCTCACCGGTGAGCGACGCGGCCGCGGTCCACGGGCTCCGGCTCCTCGCCGACGCACTCCCCCGCGTCGCCGGCGACAGGCCGGACGGCGAGGCGACCGTGGACCGCGCGGTCGTGGGGTCGCTGCTCGTCCAACTCGACCGGAAGATTAGCGTGATCCACGCGTTCGGCCACGGGTTCGCCCGCCGCTACGACGTCCAGCAGGGCGCGATCCACGCGGTCGTCGCGCCCCACGCGCTGGCGTACCTCTTCGACGAGGTCGACGGGAGTCGCCGGGCGCTCGCGACCGGGTTAGGGGTCCGGACCGACGGCCGCGGCGACGACGCGATCGCGGAGGACGTCGTGGAGGCGGTCGCCGACGTGCGCGACGCGCTCGACGTCCCCGCTCGGCTCCGAGACCTGCCCGAGACCGACGAGGCGGACCTGCCGGCGATCGCGGAGTTCGTCGCCGATGACCCGCCGATGGAGCGCGCGCCGGGGGAGTTCGACGCGACGGTCGAGGGGGTTCTCGGCGTGTTGCGCGCGGCTTGGTAGGCGGCTCGTACCGCGCTCACGCGGCTCCGTTCTACGACTCGGCCGCGTACGTCTCCAGCGCGGTCAGGCGACCCTCCGCGACGTCGAACACGTCGACGAACGCGAACAGCTCCTCGCCGTCGGCGTCGAGCAGTCGGCCGTGGACCGCCACGCCCGGACCGGACGGATAGACGCGCTCGACGGCGTGCGTCGTGTCCGTGTTCGGTCGGTCGTCGCGCATGAACGCGACGAACCGGTCGCGCCCCTCGAAGGTCCGGTCCGGGCGTCGCTGGACGAAGTCGGGAGCGAGGACGGACGCGAGTCGGTCGTAGTCCCCGGCGTCGAGCGCGTCGTAGTACGCCCGAGCGAGGGCGCCGGGGTCCGACGCTTGTGGCGCCGGACCCGAGTCCGGGACCGCCGGGTCCGGGTCTCCGGCCGGCTCGTCGCCGCCCGCCCCCGAGCCGGGAGCGGACGGGTCAGGCGGCGAGGGCATCGAACTCCGCGGCCGAGGTGCGGGTTCCCTTCGAGATGACCACGTCGCCGCCCCGGAGGGTGGTGTCGATGTCGGGAGCCAGCAGCCACCCGTCTTCGGGGCGTCGGATCGCGAGCACGCTCGTGGAGACGTCCGTCGCGGGCACGCCGTCGGTGATCGCCGTCCCGTCGAGGTCGCTCCCTTCCGTGACGACGGTCCGCGTGATGATCTCGTCGGACTCCTGGACCGCCATCTCGACGACGGGATGGACGTCGAGGTCGCGACGGACGCCCTCGGTGATCGCCAGCGCGGCGTCGGATATCTCCTCGGTCGCGACGCCGAGGTGGATGAGTCCGCGCAGCGAGACGGGGTCGTCGGCCTCGCGGGCGGCTCGGAGGGTCCACGCCTCGAACCGCGACTGGAGCGCGTCCACCTCTATCTCGAGGTTGCTCACCTCCTCTGCCAGCTCCTCGTTGTCGAAGAGGACGGAGCCGTACGCCAGGTCGACCGCGAGTTCGGAGAGGTTCTTCATCAACACGATCGAGTCGACCGCGCGCTCCAAGTCGTCGATCGCGGGTTCGGCCGGCGGGTTCGGCTCGAACGGCTCCCCGCTCAGTTCGGGGAAGACGTCCGCGACGCCCGCCTCGGGGCCGCGAAGCAGTGTCACGTCGCCCGCCTCCAACCGGGTTGTCGGCCCGGGGTTGAGTATCCAGTCGTCGTCCCGGCGGATCGCGATGACACGGACGCCCGTCTCCGATTCGAGGTCGATCCCGTTCAGGGTCCGGCCGGCGTACGCGGATTCGGCGGCGACGGTCCCGCGGACGAGCGTCTCGACGCCCTCCGAGAGCGCGCCGCGCATCGCGTCGGGGAGGCCGATCTCCTCGGTGACGATCTTGGCGATGTCGCCCGCGGCGTCGGCTATCTTTTCGGCGGCGGAGATGACCCCGAGAACGGGGGCGAGCGTCTCCGCGTCCTTCGGGTTGCGCGCGGCGAGCATCAGGCTCATCCGGGCGCGCATCTGGAGCACGTCCATCCGGTGTTCGAGTTCGACGACCTCTTCGGCGACCGTCGGGCTCGCGTGTAGCACCGCCGAGTACGACAGGTCGATGAGCAGCTCCGACGTGTCCTTCATCTCGACGAGCAGGTCCTTGACGCTCGTCGGCTCGTAGCGGACCGTGCGCTCGTCGCCGCCGTTCATGTGCGTCCCTCTCCGGGCCCGAGTAAAAGGCTTGCTGCGGGGCCGACCCGGAGCCGCGACGGGGCGGCGGGAGCGGACCCTCGGCTCGGGGGCGTCAGGCGGCGTCGCCGGCGACGTATCCCGCGGGCTCGCCGCTGGGCTCCGAGTCACTGTCGGCCGGTTCGGAGTCCCCTCGGACCGGCACAGCGAGGTCGACGAGCGCGAGCCACTCCAGCAGTCGGGCCGCGCGGTCCCGCCACGCGGCCTCCCAGTCGGGGTCGCGAGCGCGGTCGTGTCGCGGCACGGCGTCGCGGGTGGCCGCGAAGAGGTCGGCGGCGGTCAGGGGGTCGGCGGGCGAGGCGTCCCGGAGCGCAGCGAGCGCCTCCGGGACGAGCAACACCCCGTCGCGGAGCCCGTCCCGGACGAGTTCCGGGGTCGGCTCGGCGTCGGCGCGGACGAACCCGCGCGGCGTCTCCTCGACGAGTCCGAGCGTGCGCAGGAAGGCGAGCCAGTCGTTGGCCGTCTGACGGTCCGCGAGGTCGCGGCGCCGCCGCAGCCGAGCGCAGCAGTCGTCCGTGTCGCCGGGGACGAGCGGGACCGCGCGCTGGAAGGCGCGGAGCGCGTCGAGTCCGGTCGGGGGGTCCGGGACGGGTTTGAGTCGCATCGGTGAGGCGTGGCAGTCGTCGGGTCGGGGTCGCGACGCGGCGGTCAGCGGTAGCCGAACGACTCGGCGAGCAGTTCCTCGTTCGTCTCGCCGACGGTGTAGACCGGACCGTCGACCACGTCGACGGTGACCTGCGCCGGGGCGAACACGCTCTCGGGCACGTCGTAGAAGTCCCAGTCGGCGTCCTCGAACACTTCGACGAAGGGGGTTCCGTACTCCTCGCTGGCGGTCGAGACGATCTCGTCGAACCGGTCGTCGTCGCGCGCGACTTGGAGGTGGACCTCGCCGCCGTACGCTAAGGCGTCGTTCGTCCGGCCCATCGCCTCGGTCTCGTCGCGCGTCGAGGGCGCGAGCGGCGCGGCGCCGGAGGCGTGAAGCACGTCCGTGGGCTCGTAGCCGACCTCCAGCAGGCGGAAGACGGCGAGTTCGGCGGCGCGGGCCGCGGTGGTGACGGAGCCGGCCGTCGAGCCGGTCGCGAAGGTCGGGAGGAAGACGCCCTCCGCGTCGACCTCGGCCAGTTCGGCGACCTGCTCCGCGACCTCCTCGTCAGGGAGCGTCGTGGACTCGATCGTCAGGGTGGCGAACTCCGATGAGTCGTAGTAGCCGACGCGCTCGAACTCGGTCTCGCGGCCGACGAGGGCGCGAGCCGGGCCGGAGCCGAGGCCCTCGAAGCCGCCCTCTGTCGTCAGTTCCCAGCCGGCCTTCTGCGAGCAGAGCAGCGCGACTGCGGGGTGGTCGGTCGACAGCTCGACGTACTGGCGGGGCGCGCCGGCGAGTTCGCCCATCCGGGTTCGCAGGTTCGCGAGCCCGGCGGTCTGGATCTCCGCGAGCAGCAGGCCGGCCTCGACGCCGCCGGCCGCGTCGACGCCGAAGTCGACGACGGTGGCGCCGTTGTCCAGTTCGTAGCCGACGACGTCCAGCTCGCCGGCGAAGTCGAGCGCCTCGTCGACCAGCTCGATCGCGGTCCGGTTGATACTCTCCATACGACGGCCTACTCGCTCACCGTTTAAGGGGTTTGGCTGTTCGACCGGTCACCAGAAGCCGTCGGAATCGCTCGGGCCGCCGGCCGCTCCGGGACCGCCCGGGCCGCCGGGACCGCTCGGCCGTGGATCCGGGTCGATCTCGACCAGTTCCGTCTCTGCGCGTGGGTCGATCTCCCGGCCCTCCTCGTACCGGACGAACGAGAGGTAGAACGGCTCGCCGCAGCCGTCCCCGTCGGCGTCCGGCTCGCGGGAGGGCTCGTCGCCGCCGACGTCGGTGCCGCGCACGCCGTCGTGGGGGTCCCAGTCGACGCCGTCGCTCTCGCCGCAGACGAACCGGACGCCGTCGGCGTCGACCGACTCGACATCGCCCTCGCCGCCGTCGCCCTCGTCCGCGTCGAACGGCTCGGTCGGCGCGACGTACGTCCATCCCTCCAGCGGGTACGGCGTCACCGACTTGTCCGCGAGGTACCCCTCGCGTTCGAGCGCGACGAGCGTCCCGCAGTGCGGACAGTAGTACGTGACCGGATAGCTCATGTCGGTGATTAGGGACCGAACGATAAACAGCCGTCGCCGCCGCGTCAGGTATTTGATCGATCGGCCCGTCGTGTTCGGTATCACACGGAATCCCTCCGCGGGCGACGCGGCCCCTCCTGACGACCGAGACGGATCGGACGAATCGGACGGCGCGGGCGACGCGGCCGAGGCGGACGACTCGACCGACGCGGCCGGGGCGACGAACGGCCCCGTCACGAGACGGCGGCTGCTCGGCGGGGCCGCGACCGGCGTTGCCCTCCTCGGCGGCGGCGGGCTCTACGTCGCGAACGAACTCGACGCCGGGTTCGCCGGCTACGAGGCCCCCGAGACGCAGCCGATAGTGAGCACCCGCGGGCGCCTCGACGAGAGCGACCCGACGGCGCGGTCGGGTTCGTGGGCGTTCGGCGACGCCGACGCCGTGGTGCTGTTCGTCCACGGGCTCGGCGCGGACGCCGAGTCGGCTCGCGATCAGGCGTACACCGCTCGGCTGGGACTCGCGGCGGCGACGGAGGGGTCGACCGAAGCGGACGCCCTCCCCGTGATCGGCTACTCGTGGGCGTCGGACGTCGACTGGGGACCGGCGAAGGCGACCGCCGACGAGAACGCGGCGCCGCTCGCGGACTGGCTGGTGCGGTGGGCCGACGAGGACGGACGACCGGTCCACCTGTTCGCGCACTCGCTCGGCGCCCGCGTGACGGGCGCGACGCTCGGCGAACTCGCCGACCGTGGCCGGACAGCCGTACTCGAATCGGTGTCGCTGTTCGGCGGGGCGATCCCGCACGACAGCGTCGCCGAAGGGGGGAGGTACGGGCCGGCGATCGACGCCCTCGACGCTCCCGTCTACAACTTCCACAGTCGGGAGGACCGAGTCCTCGGCTGGGTGTACCGGGCATCGGACCGGACCCGCGCGGTCGGCCACGGGGGAGTCTCGGACGCCGCGGCCACGCCACCCGACTACACCGACGTCGAGGTCACCGACCTGGTCGCGGACCACTACTCGTACTTCGAGCCGGAGACGGGCTGTCTGCCGCGAGCGGTCGGCCGGATCGGGCTCGACTGAGTCGGCGTCGGCGCGGGCGTGGTCGGCGTGGCCACGTCCGTCGCCGACCCCGGAACCCCTTTTACCGGCGCGGTCGACCCTTCAGGCATGATCGACGAGACCGTCGCCGAGATACGGGCGATGCGGACCCACAGCACGTCGGCGGTGGCCGTGAAGGCGACGCGCGCGCTGGGCGACCTGCTCGAACGGGAGTACGTCACCGTCGACGAGTTCGAGCGCGACCTCGAGCACAACGCGGGCGTGTTGCGCCGGTCGAACCCCTCCCACGCGGCGCTCCACAACGCAATGCGGGAGGTCGAGCGCTCCATCGTCGGCGAGGCGACGAGCGTCGAGAGCGCGAAACAGCTGTTGGAGGACGTGATTGCCCGCGTCACCGAAGACATCGAGACGGCGAAAGGCGAGGCGGCCGCCAACGCGGCCGAGCACATCGACGACGGCGACACGCTGCTCGTCCACGACTACTCGACGACGGTGCTGGAGGCCATCGAGAACGCGGCCCGCGACGGCGCGCACCTGACCGTCTACGTCACCGAGGCGCGCCCGCGGACCCTCGGCCGCAAGACCGCTCGCGCACTCGCCGGAATGTCGCGCGTCGACACGCGGATGGTCGTCGACAGCGCGATGGGGTACGCGCTCCGGGACTGTGACCGCGTCGTCCTCGGAATCACCTGTATCACGGGCGGCACCTACTACAACCGGATCGGCACGTTCCCCCTCGTGGTGACCGCGCACGAACTCGGCGTCCCCGTCACCGCCGTCGGCTCGGGCGCGAAGACCATCGAGGAGTTCCGGTTCGAAAACGAGTTCCGCGACGCAGTCGAGGTGATGCGCGAGCCCGTCGAGGACGTCGAGATCGAGAACCCCAGCTACGACGCGACGCCGATCGGCATGATCGACACCGTGATCACCGACGACGGCGTCCGAGACTGAGCCGCGACCGCTCGACCTCGACGGAACGTCCGTCGTTTGGTCGGCCGCGCTCGATGAAGGTGGTACTAAGCCGAAGGACCGAAATCCCGCCGGAAACCGGAGAAGCGCGCCCAAAGAGATTAGTGTATGAACCGTGTTAACGCACCTAATGACCATGTCACCGGGATCGACGGCGGTGTTCCAGATCCCCGATCAGGGGGTGACGGCGGCGGGCTGTTCGAGCGGCTGGTGCGAGGTGGCGGCGGCCGTGACGGAGCCGGGCGCGATCACGGCGGTCGCGCTCGTCGGTCTCCTCGCGCTGCTCGCGTTCACGTACGTCCGCGACGCGGAGGCGGCCTGTCGCCGCGAGCGGCGTCGCGTCCTCGACGAGCGAGACGCGTTCGAGACGTTCGCGGACCGGGTTGCCGAGATGGACACCGTCTCGGCCGCGACGGACTCGACTCCGGCCGGAGTGCCCGCGGGCGCGCTCCGCGGAATCGGCCGGGCCGAGGGCGGCGGTCATCCGGGCGGCACGTCCGGCGGCGGGGACGTCACGCTCCGCCGGGTGATGACCGCGTACGACGACACCGTGTTGTCGCTGCCACACTACCGTGAGGAGTACGACGAGACGGCGACGGAGAGCCTGGCGGCCGAACTCGGGCCGGACACGACGACCGCGCTGGCGACGGACGGCGGGCTGTCGAGCGGCGCGCAGTCGGCGCTCGTCGATCGGAGTCGCCGCGCGGCCGACGCGCGCACACGACTCGCCGAAGCCATCGAGGAGGAGATCGACGAACTGGCCGACCGCGAGACGACGCTCTCGGGGATCGACCGCAGCCGGCGCCGGCTGCTCGGCCACTTGGAGGGGATCCGGTCCGGGAACGAGGCCGACGCGGCGCTCGACGTCTGGAACCGACTGAGCGACCTCGAAGACGAGTGCGACCGGCTCGCCGCCGACCGGCAACGCTCGCTCGACGATCCGCCGATGAGCGCGGGAGCATCCATAGAAGAGACCGAAAAGGCGTTTTACGCGTATCTCTACGACCGCACCGACGGCCCGCGCTACCCGGTGCTGGCGCAGGCGGCAGAGCTCGCCGAGAGCGTCCGCGCGGACAAAGACCGCGTCGCGACGCGGATCGCCGGCGACCGCTGACGCCCCCGAACGCAGTTTTACCGGCAGGTTCGCGCAAACACGTCCGTTCCGAGAGGCGCTCTCGTCACCGTCTACGGCGAGGCGCTCTCGTCACCGTCTGCGGCGAGGCGCTCTCTGTGGAGTGACACTGAGGCGACCGTGACGATTTCCGCGACGACGGCCCGACGGGGAGAAACTCCAAACTACCGGATTGTTTATGAGGATAGGGCGGAACTGAGGGCGTATGAGTTGGCAGAAGGCGGAACGAGCGTTCACGGACGACGCGATCGCCCGAGAGACGCTCCCGCGCATGTTCGAGCGCACCGCGGAGCGACACGGGGGGCGCGTCGCCCAGCGGTACAAGGGGGGAGTCCACGACCGGTCGCTCGTCTCCGCGGGGGTCGTGCCGCCGGCGGCAGCGGGCGAGTACGCCGACCTGACGTACGACGAGATGCGCGAGATCGTCCGCAACCTCTCGGCCGGGTTCCGCGAGTTGGGCGTGGACGGCGACACGCGGCTGGCGCTGTACGCGCACACCCGCATGGAGTGGGCGCATACTGACTTCGCGGCGCTGTCGGCGGGCGCGGTCGTGACGACCGTGTACGCCTCCTCGTCGCCGAACCAGTTACGATACCTGCTGGAGGACCCGGGGGCGACCGCGGTCGTCGCCGAGAACCGAGCGATGCTCGACGACGTGCTGGCGGTGCGCGACGACCTCGAACACGAACTGGACGCGATCGTGACCTTCGACGACGTCGACGCGGCGGAAGTCGACGACGACGTGTACACCTTGGGAGAGGTCCACGAACTCGGCGCCGACGCGTTCGACGAGGCGACCTACGAGGGGTGGATCGACGCGCTCGACGTCGACGACCTCGCCAGCCTGATCTACACCTCGGGGACCACCGGGAAGCCGAAGGGCGTCCGGCTCACGCACGGCAACTTCCGCGACAACGTCTCGCAGTGTTACCGGCGGTTCGCCGACCGCCCGGACCGGGACCCGGAGGCGCCCGGCATCTCCGCGGAGACCACCACCCTATCCTTCCTCCCGCTCGCGCACGTCTTCGAGCGGATGTCCGGCCACTACATGATGTTCACGGCGGGCGCGACCGTCGCCTACGCGGAGAGCTCCGACACGCTCCGGGACGACTTCCAGCTCGTCCGACCGACGACGACCACGAGCGTCCCTCGCGTCTACGAGAAGCTCTACGACGCGATCCGCGAACAGGCGAGCGAGTCGCCGGTCAAAGAGCGGATCTTCGAGTGGGCCGTCGACGTCGGGCAGACGCACCACGAGACCGACGATCCGGGAGTCCTCCTCGACGCCAAGCGCGCGGTCGCCGACCGGCTCGTCTTCTCGTCGGTACGGGAGGCGATCGGCGGGAATTTCGACTTCTTCATCTCGGGCGGCGGCTCGCTGTCGGCCGAGCTGTGCTCGCTGTATCACGCGATGGACCTGCCGATACTGGAAGGGTACGGACTCACCGAGACCTCGCCGGTGATCAGCGTTAACCCGCCGGAGGAGCCGAAGGTGGGAACGATCGGCCCGCCGGTCGTCGACACGGAGATAGCCGTCGACGACGGCGTGGTGGGCGAGGAGGTCGCGGACGTCGACGGCGACGTGGGCGAACTTCTCGTCCGCGGCCCGCAGGTGACAGAAGGGTACTGGAACCGTCCGGACGCGACCGCGGAGGCGTTCACCGACGCGGAGGTTCTCGGCGACGACGTCGTGACGGCCGGGACGCCGCCGGACCAGCGGATCGGTCCCGGCAGTGGGGGAACGGACGAGACTGACCCGGCCGAGGAGCCGTGGTTCCGCACCGGCGACATCGTCCAGCTTCGCCCCGACGGCTACATCGCGTTCCGCGAGCGGGCGAAGCAACTGCTCGTGCTCTCGACGGGGAAGAACGTCGCCCCCGGGCCCATCGAGGACCGGTTCGCGGCCAACGAGTTCGTCGAGCAGTGCGTCGTCCTCGGGGACGGTCGGAAGTTCGTCTCCGCGCTCATCGTCCCGAACTTCGAACGGATCGAGAAGTGGGCGGAGAACCGCGGGCACGACGTCGCGGACGACCGCGCCTCGCTCTGTCGCGACGACCGCGTCCGCGAACGCATTCAAGAGGAGGTCGACCGCGTGAACGAGGAGTTCGAGTCATACGAGCGCATCAAGCGGTTCCGGCTCGTGGAAGAGGAGTTCTCCGAGGACAACGACCTGCTCACCCCGACGATGAAAAAGAAGCGTCGGAACATCCTCGACTGGTTCGCCGACGAGGTGAACCTGATCTACGAGGGCGAATAGCGCCTCTCGCGGTCGACGGAACTGACAACGGCTATACGGCGTGATTCGGTACATACTCGAACGGTGTCACCGATACCCCCTCAATACGGCTTCGCCGTTCTCGGCGGACTCTGTACCGGCCTGGGGGTCAGACACCTCGCGTTCGGCGGCGGTGGCGTGGGACGGCTCCTCGAGTCCGCGCTGATCCTCTCGCTGTCGGGAGCCGCGTTCTACACCGCTTACGACCTCCCGCGCTGGGACCTCTCCGAGTCGGGTCGGTGGCGCGCGGTGCGGATCAGCGCGCTGGCCGCCCTCTCGTTCGCCGCGCTCGCCGGGATCGTGTGGATCATCTGGCTGATCGACCACCACGCGTTCAAGCTGTCCTTCCTGCTGTCGTTCGCCGCGAGCCTCGGCGCCGCGGTCGGATCGCGGGCGAGCCTCTACGCGGTGAAATCCGAGGAGAAGCTCACCGAGGCACAGGAGCTGGCGACGCTCCTCTCGATCAACGACCGCGTGTTGCGACACAATATCCGGAACGAGCTCTCGGTCGGGCTCGGCTATCTCGACGGGATCGAGGAGACGGAAGACAGGGCGGAGATCGCAGAACGGGTGGGGATCGTTCGGAACCACCTGGAGGACCTCGTGGAGACGAGCGAACGAACGCGACGCATCGCGTCGATCTGGCGGACCGACACGCTCCACTCGATCGACCTCGTCGCGGTCGTGGAAGAGCGCGCGTCTCAGTTGACGGCGGAAGACGACGAGGCGACGATCCGGACCGAGCTTCCGGACGACTGCGTCGTTCGGGCACACCCGGCGCTCTCGCTCGCGATCGAGGAGGCACTCCGCAACGCCGTCGAGCACAACCCGGACGGCGTCGCGATCACGGTCCGCCTGTGGCGGGACGAAGACGGCGACGTTCGCGTCGACATCGCGGACACCGGACGGGGCATTCCCGAGAACGAACGCCGGACGCTCCGGAACGCCGAGGAGACCCCGCTCGAACACACCGAGGGACTCGGCCTCTGGATGATCTACTGGACCGTGACCCGGTCCGGCGGCACGGTCGAGTTCGAGGACAACGACCCGCAGGGAACAGTCGTTCGGATTCGGCTCCCGGGTCAGAGCGGTTCGAACGGACCGAGCGACGGCGAAACCGAGACGTGGAGCCCGAGCGAGACCGACGACCGGTGAACCCGGAACGGGGGGAACGGCTACGGTAGTCGCTACGCGGAGGAGACGGTCGACTCCGGGCGCTCGTCGCGCTCGGCGGAGTCGTCGTCGACCGCGTCGGGGTCGGCGGTCGCGTCCGCCGTCACCGGCTCACCGAACGCGTACACCGTGTTGTGGCCGGTCACTTCGACGCGGAGGAAGTCGCCGACCTCGATCCCGCGATCGCTCGCGCCCTGGACGATGATCTGACGGTACGCGCCGTCGCGACACTTCACCGAGTCGCCGGTTCCCTCCTCGACGACGAGCACGTCGTAGGTCTCGCCGACCATCGACTCGTACGCCTCGCCGACGACCTCCATCTTCAGCTCGGACATCGCCTTCGAGCGCTCCTTCTTCACGGTCCCGCCGAGCCCCTTCATGTCGGCGGCGTCGGTGCCGGGCCGCTTCGAGAAGCGGGTGACGTTGATCTTCTCCGGGCGGACCTCGGCGAGGAGGTCCATCGACAGCTCGTGGTCGGCGTCGTCCTCGGTGGGGAAGCCGACGATGAAGTCGGTCGAGAGCGTCCAGTGGTCGAGCCGGTCGTCGAACGTCGCGACGACCTCGCGGAACTTCTCGACGCGGTGCTGGCGGCGCATGTCGGCGAGCACGTCGTCGGAGCCGGACTGAACGGGGGCGTGGATGAAGTCGTACAGCTCCTCGTTTGCGGCGAACACGTCTGCCAGCTCCTCGTGGATGCCGTGGATCCCGCCGGGGTTCGCCATCCCGAGCCGGACGCGGAACTCGCCGTCGATGTCGCAGATCCGGTCGAGCAGTTCGGGGAGCTTCCGGTCCCCGTCGTCCCAGCCGTACACGCCGGTGTCCTGCCCGGTGACGCGGATCTCCTTGGCGCCGGCGTGGACCAAGGCCCGCGCCTTCTCGACGTTCTCCTCGACCGAGGGAGAGTCGACCCGCCCGGTGGCGAACTTGGTGATACAGTACGAGCAGTTGCTCATACAGCCGCGCGCGATGGGGAGGATGCCGACGACGCCGTCTAAGACCGGCTCGGCGTCGGGCGTGACAGTGGGACACTCGCCGTTGAGCACGTAGGTCGGCACCTCGTCCCAGTGGAGGATCTCGGCGTCGACGTCGGCCTCGGCGAACATGTCTCCCTGCGCGAGCGCCATACAGCCGGTGACGACGAGTTCGGCGGTCGTCTCCGACAGCTCCTCGGCGCGGCGGAGCATGTTCCGTTCCGTTTTCTCGACGACGGTACAGGTGTTGAGGATGGCGACGTCCGCGTCTTCGGGGCCGTCGGCCGGGCGGTGACCCCCGTCGCGGAGGGCGCGCTCGATCTCCCGGCTCTCTCCCCGGTTCGAGCTACAGCCGTACGTTTCGATGTGGTACGTCGCCATCGGAGTGCGTTTAGTACCGGTTCCGAGGGCAAAAACGCGACGGATCGGCGCGTCCCCGAGTCACAACGGAGGCCCACGGCCGGGACGGCAGACCGGAGACTGACGGGGGGACGCTGAAGGAGAAAACGTGAGTGACAGCGGTCGTCGGTGCGGACGACGGGCGTTCAGTCTTCGGCGACGGCCGCGGCGGTCGAGTCCGTCTCCGGCGCCGACGCCGACTCGGCGGGAGCTTCCGGCTCTTCGACGGCGTCGCGGTCCGCGGGCGGGACGGCCTGATAGACTGAGCGGCGGGCGTCGCGCGGACACAGCCCCTCCTCGACGAGGCCGACGTCGGTGAGCTTCTCGACCGCGAACCGGACGGTGCGGGTGGAGAGCCGAGTCTCCTCCGCGAGACCGGTCTGGTCGAACCGACCCTCCGCGTCGAGCACGTAGTAGACCAACTTGGCGCTCGGCGGGAGCGGTTCCAGCAGTTCGCGGGTGCCTTCGTCCATACGTTATCTACAGGAGAGAATCGCGCATAACCGTGGCCCGCCTGTGCGGCGTCCGCGCACGGCAACCGGGTTTTTATATATCAGTTTCCGGTGCGGAACTCGAACCGAGCGCCGGTGTCGGGGTCGCCGTCCGAGTCGTCTGCGGGTCCGCCGGCGTCGATCGACATCGACCACCCGTGTGCGGCCGCGATCTCGCGCACGATGGCGAGCCCGAAGCCGGTTCCGTCGGGAGAGCCCGAACGGCCGTACGTCGTCGCCTCGTCCGGATCGATGTCGAAGCCGGTCCCGTCGTCCGCGACGTAGAACCCGTTCGGAAGCGACCCCACGGAGACCGTGAGATCCGCCGTCGCGCCCGGCTCGTCTCGGCTACCGGCGGAGCCGTGCTCGACGCCGTCGTCGGGCGGAGCCCGACGTTCAGTGGAACCGTGTTCCACGCTATTCGTGAACAGGTTCTCCAAGAGGGTCCGGAGTCGCTCCGGGTCGGCGTCGACCGCGGACGTCGCCGCCGAGAGGTCGAGCGTCGCGTCCCCGGTGTCGACGGTGCGCCACGCGTTCTCGGCGGCCGCGTCGAGCGAGACCGACTCGATCTCGTCGACCGTCCGCCCCTGTCGCGCCAGCGCGAGAAGGTCGTCGATCAGTTGCGTCATCCGGTCGTGGGCGTCTTCGACCCGGTCCAGTTCGTCGAGGACGGCCGGGTCGTCGGTCAGCGACCGGGCGAGGTCGGTCCGGCCGGTGGCGACGTTGATCGGGTTCCGGAGGTCGTGTGAGACGAGTCCGGCGAACTTCTCCAGCCGGTCGATCTCCCGCTGGAGGGCGGCGTCGCGGTCGCGGAGCTGTTCGGTCCGTTCGGCGTGGTCGAGCGCGACCGTCACGTTCGCGGCGAGCACGCGGGCCAGTTGGAGGTCGG
The DNA here is from genome assembly GCF_055389685.1 of Halorubrum ejinorense. Classification (NCBI taxonomy): domain Archaea; kingdom Methanobacteriati; phylum Methanobacteriota; class Halobacteria; order Halobacteriales; family Haloferacaceae; genus Halorubrum; species Halorubrum ejinorense. The sequence goes on along the minus strand of NZ_AP043777.1, from coordinate 2,019,255 downwards.
TGTCGTCGAAGAAGCCCGGCTCTCGCGAACCGAGGGGCATCACGCCGTGGTCGCCGAGCGGCACGACCAGGAGACCCCGGAGGTCGCCGTACCCGACCGCGGTGTCGACCGCGTCGAGGTCGTCGACGACGATCGGCTCGCCGGACTCGAACGCCTCCCAGACGCGACCGTCGGTGTCGCCGAACGCGGGCCTGTCGCCGAAGGCGGCGGTCGCCTCGTCACTTATGGCGGTCGGACGGAGGAGGTTCGCCTCGGGGTCGTACAGTCTGACGCCGCTGTTCGGGAACTCGAGGATGTCGATGGCGGCGCGGGCGGCCAGCGCGGCGATCTCCTCGCGGCTCTCGCCGCCGAACATCTCGCGGGTCGTCGCGTGGAGCTTCCGGAGCGTCCGTTCGACCCGCTTCTGCTCGTCGATGTCGGCGTAGACGGAGTAGACGACCGACTCCTCCGGCTGAACCACGGGGATGGCGTGGAGGATGAAGTTCCGGAGCCCCTCGGTCGTCCGCCGCTCGACCTCCAGTCTCGCGGGTTCGTCCTCGGCGATCAGTCGTTCGTGGTCGAACCCCGCCGCGTCGGGCGGGACGACCGCGTCGACCGTCGTCTCGTAGCTCGACTCGTCGGCGTCGTGTCCGAACGTCTCGACGAACGCGTCGTTCGTCTCGACGAGCGTTCGGTCACCGTCCTCGGCGACGGCGGTCCGCGCCATCGGGAGCGGGAGGTTGTCGAACAGCGCGGCGAGGCGGTCGCGCTCCCGCATGAGGGCGTCCTTCGCCTCGATCTGCTCGACGGCGTCGGCCGCGTGGGTGGCCAGCAGTTCCGCGAACTCGACGTCTCGCGCGTCGAACGCGGCGTAACCGTCCGAGACGGCCTGTAAGACGCCGTGAGGCCCGATCGGGACGCTGATCGCGGACCGCACGTCGTCGGCCACCGGATCGGCCACCTCGGCCCCGTCCCGCCTGTCTCCCCGAACGGACGGCCGGTTCGCGTTCGTCGGGTCCTCCATGTCGTCGGGGTCGGCGGGGTCGGCGGAGACGTTGTCGACCACCATCGTGCGTTCCTCGGCGATCGTGGTCCCCACGACGCCCTTGCCGACGTCGAACGACCGGACCTCGGCCTCGGTGACGCTCTCGGAGAGCGCCACCGGAACGACTCGATCGCCGCGGCGGCGGGCGACGACACAGCGGTCGAACGCGAGGATTTCCTCGGCCGCGTCGACGGTGCGATCGAACACGGTCGCCACGTCGGTGACCGACGCCAGCTCCGTCGCGAACTCGTGGATGGCCGTGACCTTCGCGTTCACCTCCCGGAGGTCACGCTCCGCCCGACGCCGGCCGAGCGCGTTCGCGACGCTGTTCGCGAGCATCTCGTAGCGGTCTCGACCCGCCCCCTTCTGGAGGTAGTCGGTGACGCCGGCGGTGATCGCCTCGCTCGCGATCTCCTCGCTCCCCTTCCCGGTGAACAGCACGAACGGGAGTCCGGGGTCGACCTCGCGGGCCGCGTCGAGGAACTCCAGCCCGTTCGAGCCCGGCATGTCGAAGTCGCTGACGACGCAGTCGACGCGCTCGCTCCGGACCACGTCGAGCGCCTCGTCCGGGGACACCCGCGTGACCGTCTCGATGCCGTCCACGAGTCGTTCGACGTGGGTCGCGGCGAGGTCCGCCGCGCCCGGTTCGTCGTCGACGAACAGCACCCGGCCCGGTCCGTCGCCGCTCCCTCCCGATCCGCCCGACGCGGCCGAGTCGACGTCCGTCGGCGGGTGACCGGAACCGGTGTTCATGTGGCCGATAGACTGGCCACTGGTAATTTTACCTTTCGCTCCGGCTACCGAAACTGAAAACGGGAAATCGGCGCGCGGGGAATAACGCCGGTCGACCGGCGAACGCCTACAGGAAGTCCTCGACGTGGTCGGCGACCTCCTCGGGGGTGTCGCCGACGGGGACGCCCGCGTCGTTGAGCGCGTCGATCTTCGACTGGGCGGTGCCCGTGCCGGAGCCGGAGACGATGGCGCCCGCGTGGCCCATCCGCTTGCCCGGCGGCGCCGTGCGGCCGGCGATGAAGCCGGCGACCGGCGTGTCCATGTTCTCGCCGATGAACCGCGCGGCCTGCTCTTCGTCCTCGCCGCCGATCTCGCCGCACATCACGACCGCGTCGGTGTCGGTGTCGGCCTCGAACGCCTCCAGCGCGTCGATGAACGAGGTGCCGATGATCGGGTCGCCGCCGATGCCGATGGCGGTCGACTGGCCGAGCCCGCGCTCGGTGAGGTTGTCGACGACCTGGTAGGTGAGCGTGCCCGACCGCGAGACCAGCCCGACGTTCCCCTCGGAGAAGATGTTGCCGGGGAGGATGCCGAGTTTCGCCTCGCCGGGCGTGATGATGCCCGGACAGTTGGGGCCGAGCAGGCGCGTGTCCGTCTCGCTCAGGCGCTTGTTCACCTTCGCCATGTCCTGGGTCGGGATCCCCTCGGTGATCGCCACCGCGAGGTCGAGGTCCGTGTCGAGCGCCTCGAAGACCGCGTCGCCGGCGAACGCCGGCGGCACGAAGATGACGGAGGCGTCCGCGTCCTCGGCCTCGACGGCCTCGTCGACGGTGTCGTACACCGGAACGCCGTCGACCTCCTGCCCGCCCTTGCCGGGCACCGCGCCGGCGACGACGTTGGTGCCGTACTCGATCATCTGGCCGGCGTGGAACTTGCCTTCCCCGCCGGTGATCCCCTGAACCACTACTCTGGTGTCGTCGTCGACGAAAATGCTCATTGGGTCACCTCCTCCGCGTTCTTCACCGCACGCTGGACCGCGTCCTCCAGCGTCTTCTCGACTTCCACGAGGTCCGTGTTCAGGATCTCCATTCCCTCCTCGGCGTTCGTGCCGGCGAGCCGGACGACGACCTTCTTGGGTATCTCGTCGAACTGCTCTAAGGCCGTATTGATCCCCTTGGCGACCTCGTCGCCCCGGGTGATCCCGCCGAAGATGTTGAACACGACGGCGTCGACGTTCTCGTCGGAGAACACCATGTCGAGCGCCTGCGTGACGCGCTCGGCCTTCGCGCCGCCGCCGATGTCGAGGAAGTTGGCGGGTTTGCCGCCGTAGTAGTCGACCAGATCGAGCGTCGTCATCACGAGTCCGGCGCCGTTGCCGATGATACCGACGTTACCCGACAGGCGAACGTAGTCGAAGCCGTACTCGCCGGCCTTGCGTTCGAGGTCGTCCTCGTAGGACGCCTCGGCCATCTCGGCCAGTTCGGGCTGGCGGAACAGCGCGTCCTCGTCGATGTTCATCACGGCGTCCGCGGCCACCACGTCGCGGTCGCCGGTGATCATCACGGGGTTGACCTCGATCTCCGAGGCGTCTTTCGACTCGTAGAGGTCGTACAGCGTCGAGAGGATCGACGCCACGTCGAGGGCCACGTCGCCGTCGACGCCGGCCTCGTAGACGACCTTCCGGGCCTGATACGGGTGGAGCCCGAAGGCGGGGTCGACGTGCTCGCGCGCGATGGCGTCCGGGTTCTCCTCGGCGACCTCCTCGATGTTCACGCCGCCCTCGGTCGAGACCATCAGGACGGGCTTCCCCTCGCCGCGGTCCATCGTGACGCCGACGTACAGCTCGTCGACGAAGTCGACGCCGGCCTCGACGAGCACCGAGTCGACCGTGTACCCCTTCAGGTCCATCCCGAGGATCTCCTCGGCGTACTGCTCGGCCTCCTCGCGGTCGGTCGCGATCTTGATCCCGCCGGCCTTGCCGCGGCCCCCCACGTGGACCTGCGCCTTGATCGCGGCCGGGTAGCCGATCTCGTCGACGGCGTCGAGCGCCTCGTCGACGGTCGTCGCCAGCCGGGACTCGGGGACGGGGATCCCGGCGTCGGCGAAGATAGTCTTCGCTTGATGTTCGTGTAGTTTCATCCGTGTTGGATCGGTAGCGACTGCGGCTTAAATGGTGCCGATCCGGCGCGAGCGACGGGGGCGATACCCCTTTTTGTACTCCGAACGGTTGCGGTCCGTATGGACCCAGCCGAGTTCCTCGACGGGGGAGCGGTGAGCGTGTCGGCAGAGACGTACGCGGTCTGCCGGACCGACCGAGACCACCCCGCCGCGTTCGCGACGGTCCGGGAGGCGGACGAGACGACGGTCGTCGTCGAGCAGGACGACCTCGACGCGGTCGAGGCCGGCGACGCGGAGCGCGACTGGAAGCGCCTGACCTTCGAGATGGACCTCCCCTTCGAACTCGTCGGGTTCCTCGCGGCGGTCGCGACGGCGCTCGCCGAGGCGGAGGTCTCGGTGTTCGTCGTCTCCTCGTACGCGACCGACCACGTGTTCGTCAAGGAGGGAGACCTCCCGGCCGCCGTTCGGCGACTGGAAGCGCTGGGCTGTGCGGTCAGCGACTGAGCGCGGCTGTCCGCGCCTCCGGGACAACGCTCCGGGCGGTCCGCGCCGTCGGAACTACGCTCCGACCGGGTCGGGCCGAACTACGCCGCTTCCCCCGGCACCCATTTGCCGCTCGGGCGGGTAGTGTACTCAGGAGTTCGATTCCGGTATGATGCCACCAATCGTTCGTCGATGTCCGGAGTGCGGTACCAGGGGCTGGAGCCGCCGCTTCGCGGTCGTCGGCGGCGAGGACGGCCGCCGGTCGGTCGAGTGCCCGTCCTGTGGCCACCGGTTCGAGCCGATCGACAACTCGCTTCTCAACTGACCCGGCAGCGGCCCGCCGTCGCGGTTCCCCCGGCAGCGACGACTCAGCGCCGTCGGACGCCCACGAAGTAGGCGGGGTTACTGCTCCAGCGCCGCTCGAAGGTGGTCCGGAACGCGAACGCGACCTCCCACCCGCCGGCGTTCCCGAATCGAGTCCGTATTTCGTCCGGGGTAAGGCCGTAAATTTCGCCGTTGCTCCGCCGCGCGTCGCCGAGGACGCAGTAGAGTCCGCCGGGGCGGACCACGTCGGCGAGGCCGTCGATGAACCGGTCGCGCTCGCGGTCGCCGAGGATGTGGAACATCGCGGAGTCGACGACGGTTCGGAACGAGAGGTCGGCCGCCCGGAGCCGAGAGATGTCCAGCGCGTCCCAGACGAGGAACTGCGCGGCGATACGCCGCCAGCGCGCCTTCTCGTCGGCCTGTCGTATCGCCAGCGGCGAGAGGTCGACGCCGAGGACGTCGCACCCGTGTCGGGCGAGAAACAGCGACAGCTCGCCCGTTCCGCAGCCGACGTCGAGGACCGGGCTCTCGACGAGTCCGGCGTCGAGAAGCTCCACGAAGGCGCGCTGCGGCCGACCGATGTCCCAGTTGGGGACGCCCGCGTACGCCGCGTCGTAGACGTGCGTGATCGGTCGCTCTCGCGCGGCGTTCCGGCGGCTCATCTGCCGGCCCGTCGACCGCTCGAATTCGCGGGCCCGGTGGCCGTGGGTCTCATACTACCGACCGATCCGCCCCGTGACAATCAGTGTACCGGGGGTCCGGGCGTGGCAGGCGGTCCCCGCAGGGACGGCGGCCTCGCCGCGTCCACTCGGTGACCGGTCCGCGGTCTCAGTCCTCGTCGCCGAGGATGACGCGGTGCGTCATCGCCTCGGGGTCGAGCACCTCGTCGGCCTCCTCCTCGGTGAGGTACCCCTCACTCACGGCGACCGCCTTGACGGACTTGTCCTCGGCCAGCGCCTTCTTCGCCACCTTGCTCGCCTTGTCGTAGCCGATCGCGGGGTTCAACGCGGTCGCGAGCGCCATCGACTGCTCGACGCGCGTCTCGCAGTGCTCCTCGTTGGCCTCCAGCTTGGCGACGAAGCGCTCGCCGAACGTCGCCGCGACGTTCGAGAGCAACTCGGCGGACTCGAGGAAGTTGTGCGCGATGACCGGCTTGTAGAGGTTCAAGTCGATCTCGCCGCGCGCCGCGCCCGCCGAGACCGCGGCGTCGTTGCCCACGACCTGCTTGTGGACCTGATTGACCGACTCGGCGACGACCGGGTTGATCTTGCCGGGCATGATCGAGGAGCCGGGCTGGTTCTCCGGCTGTTCGATCTCGCCGAGCCCGTTCCGCGGGCCGGAGGCGAGCAGCCGGAGGTCGTTCGCCATCTTGTTGAGGCTGCCGGCGACGGTTCGGAGCGCGCCGTGCCCCTCGGCCATCGCGTCGTGGGCCGCCTGCGCCTCGAAGTGGTTCTCGGCCTCGCGGAACTCCGTCCCGGTCTCGTCGGAGATGTACTCCGCGGCCAGCGCCGGGAAGTCGGGGTGCGTGTTGAGGCCGGTCCCGACGGCGGTGCCGCCCAAGGCGAGCTCGCGCAGGTTCGACTGGACGCGCTCGGCGCGTTCGATCCCCTTCGCGACCTGCGTCCGGTAGCCGCCGAACTCCTGTCCGAGACGGACGGGCGTCGCGTCCTGGAGGTGCGTCCGACCTGTCTTGACGACGCCGTCGAACTCTGCCTCCTTGGCCTCCAGCTCCGCGTGGAGCGTTTCGAGGGCGGGGACGAGGTCCTTCTCGACGGCTTCGAGCGAGGCGACGTGCATCGCGGTGGGGATCACGTCGTTGCTCGACTGGCCGTAGTTGACGTGGTCGTTCGGGTGGACGACGCGGTCGCCGATCTCGGCGCCGGCGATCTCGGCGGCGCGGTTGGCGATCACCTCGTTGGCGTTCATGTTCGAGGAGGTGCCCGAGCCGGTCTGGAACACGTCGACCGGGAACTGGTCGTCGTGTTCGCCGGCGATGACCTCGTCCGCGGCCGCGACGATCGCCTCCGCGGTGTCCTCGTCGAGCAGACCGAGGTCGCGGTTCGCCTGCGCGGCGCCCTTCTTCACGACCCCGAGCGCGCGGATGAACCGCCGGCTCATCGGGATCCCCGAGACGGGGAAGTTCTCGACGGCGCGCTGGGTCTGTGCCCCCCAGTAGGCGTCGGCCGGCACCTGCATCTCGCCGAGGCTGTCCTCCTCCGTGCGGTAGTCGTCACTCATGCGCGGAGGTACCGCGGAGCGCGTGTAAAAGGTATTGAATGCGGCGCGTCGCGGTCGGTTTCGGAGCTCGACCAAGCAACCGGCGAGACGGGGCTCGCGGGTTCAAACCGAGCAAATTCGACGAAAATCGGCGCATCCGTCTCGGAGGTATAACCCTCGGCGTCCCCTCGCCCCTCGCGCACATGAGTCCGAACGACACGGCGGCCGGCGACTCGGCGGACGGGTCGTCGGTCCGCGAGGCGTTCGACCGAGACACGGTCGAGTCGGCGAGTAGACTCCTGATCGGCGCGCTGGCGATCGTCGGCGCGCTCGCGGTCGTCACGCTCCTCCCGGGCGTCGACCGACTCGTCCCGTTCGCGCCCGTGACGTTCGCCGCGGTCGCGACGGGTATCGTCGCGGTCGCCGTGGCGGGTATCCTCCTGTACGCCGCGCCCAAGTTCGCGCTGCTGACGCGGGCGGCGCTGGGCGGCCGAGTCGCGGACGGCGACGCCCCGCCGGACCGGATCGCCGAGAACGCCGGCGGGATGGCCTACTGGCTCGTCGTCTTCGGCGCCGTCCTCGTCGCGTACCGGGGGCTCTCGGGCGCCGTCGTTCCCCTCTTGAACGACGCCGCGTGGGCCTACGACGCCGCCTTCCTGTTCGTCGCGCTCGTCCCCGTCGTGTTCCTCGTCGCCCGCCTGACGGTCACGGTCGACCCGCTGGCCGAGGCGGTCGCCGACCGGGTCGCCGGCGACGAGGAGACCGGGGACACCGACGGCAGCGGTGCCGGCGACGACAGTAACGGAGCGGCCGCGACGGAGGCCGGAAACGACTCCTGACCGACTGACGAGCGGATCGCTGTCGAATCAGGAAGAACCGAGTCGGTAGAGAGCGTCTGAGGCCGTGAAATTCGACGGAGACGGATCCGGATTCAGGCCTCGTCGACCGGGAGCAGCCCGGCGTCGCGGAGGGCCTCGTCGAGGCTCCCGTCGCCGTGTTCCGCGTAGGCTGCTGGCGTGTAGGTCTTGATCTCGAGGGCGTGGACGGACTGGGTCATGTGGTCGCCGACCGCGTCGTAGACGCGCTGGTGTTGGTCGACGAGCGAGTCGCCCTCGAAGACGGGGGAAACGACGACGGCCGCGAAGTGTGCGTCCTCGTCCTCGTCGTTGTGGATCCGGGGCGCGGTCACGCGGGCGACGGCGTCCGCGACGTTCGCCTCGATGAGGTCCGCGACCTCGTCGGGTTCGATTGACATGCCCCCGCTCGGTCGCGGACGGGCAAAAGTCGACCGGCCCGCCGCGACGCTTCGCACGCGGGAGAGACCCTCCGAGGACCGCGTCGAGCCCGACTACCGTTCGAAGACGAGCCCGTAGTGGAACGGCGGGAGGTCGACCTCGCGAACGAGCGTCAGGTCGCCGGGCGTGCCCTCGACGGCCTCGCGGGTCGCCGCGGGCGACAGCCGGAGGTCGGTGGGCGGCCCGCGCGGTTCCCCCGTGATCCGCGTTTCCGCGCGCGGTCCGTCGCGCCAGTTGACGACGACGAAGCGACCGCCGGAAGCGAGCGCCTCACAGATACCGGATACGAACGACTCCGGGTCCGGAATCCCGTGAAAGGCGTTCAACAGGAGGCCGACGTCGACCGGCTCCGGGAGGAGGGCGGCGAGGTCGCGCGCGTCGCCCTCGACGGCCGCGACGTTTGCGATCCCCTGTGCGTCCGCGAGGCGTTCGAGTTCGGTCAAAAGAGCCGCGTCGACGTCGACGGCGTAGACGGTCCCGGGGTCGGCGACGCGCGCGGCGGGGAGCGCGAAGTATCCGTTCCCGCTGCCGATCTCGGCGACGGTGTCCCCGGACTCGATGCCGAGTTCGCGAAGCGTCTCGCCCGGCGTCGGCCACACGCGGCCCCACCAGTCCCAGTCCGGCTGTCCCGTGTTCCGGAATCGCCCCATGCGATTCATAGCCGCCAGCCGACGCTTAGGCGTTGCGAGTGCGGCGACGCTGACCCGGGCCTCCGAGCCGGGCCCCGCCCGGCCCTCAGACGCGGTCGAGCCGCGAGAGCCCGCGCCAGATCGCGTCGACGAGCCGGGACTCGGGATCGCCCTCCGACTCGGCGGCGTTCCACCCGCGCGCGACGGCGTCCTCCAACGCCGCGAGCGAGTGGTTCTCGAAGTTGTTCATCCCGCGGAACGACTCCAGCGCGTCGCGGGCGTCGCCCCCGAACTCCGCGGTCGCCTCACCGTCGTAGAAGCCGAGGTCGGCGAGCGCCGACTGGACCGCGACGGCCGTCTCGCCGGTCAACTCTCGGGTGTTCTCCGGCGCCTCGCGTTCGAGCAGCGTCACGTCGTATATTTTGAAGACTCGCTCCAACTCGTCGATGGGGCGCTCGTGGTCGTCGACGCGCACGTCGACCCAGCGGTCGTTTCTCCCGTCGTAGCCGCCCTCGGGCTTGGCGACGTACAGCGCCGCGGACTGCTCGCCCCGCTTGTCGCCGCCGGCCTCGTTGCCCGCGTGGAGCGCGGCGATCAGCCGCTCCGGCAGGCCGGCGTCGGTCTCCTCGAACGCCGCGGCCATCGCGTCGAGCGTCTCGGCGTTCTCCAGGATGTTCCCCTGAACGGCGTAGTGGTCGCCCTGCCGGTCGCCGGCGTGGTCGTGGCACTCCTCGCCCGTGAACGCCGCCGGGTCGTCGTCCGGGTCGACGCCGACGATCCCGACCTGTCGCGAGGGGGACTCGTCGTCGTCGGCCGTGAGTCGGTCTATCGCTTCGGCCGGGTCGTGGCCCTCCCTGAGCAGGTCGAGGCCGTCGGGACCGTAGGCGACGTTCGCGAAGCTCTGCGTGGCGACCGCGCCGGCGTCGGCGCTCACGAAGGGCACGACGGCGCCGACGCTGACGAACTTCGACTGGACGGCGACGCCGACCGCGCCCGTCTCCGGGTCGCGGGCGGCGATCGAGAAGGTCGAGGGACGCGGACTCATGCGAACGTACTGTCGGTCGCCGCGATCATAAATCCGGGCGTCGCCGCGCTCGACCGGTCGGGTCGCCGGCTTCGTCTCGGTCCGAGGTGAACCGCCACGAGACCATCGCGGGGCGCTCAGCGTCGCGCTTCTGAACGCTTATGCCGGCCGACCCACTTCCTTCGGGTATGAGCGACGACGACGCCGTCGATGTCGAGTCCCCCGACGACGCCGACGCGGCGAAGGCGAACGGCACGGCGGAGGCGACCGCCGAGGGCGACGAGTCGCCCGCATTGGCCGCGGCTGTCGCCGAACACGACGAGGCGCTGGCTCGCGAGGTCGCGGCGCTGGAGGCCGACCTGGCCGAGGCCCGCGAGGAGCTCCGCGAGCGCGACGAGGAGGTCGAAGAGCTAACGAGCAAGCTCGCCCGGGTCCGCGCCGACTTCAGCAACTACAAGGAGCGCGCGAAACGGAAACAGGAGGACATCCGCGAGCGCGCCTCGGAGGGGCTCGTCGAGCGGCTCACCCCGGTACGCAACGACCTCCTCCGCGCGCTCGACCAAGACGAGGGGAGCGACCTCCGGCCGGGCGTCGAGTCGACGCTGGAGAAGTTCGACGAGGTGCTCGCCGAGGAGGGCGTCGAAGCGATCGAACCCGAGCCCGGCGAGTCGGTCGACCCCGCCAGGCATCAGGTGATGCTCCGCGTCGACAGCGACCGTCCTGAGGGTTCGATCCACGAGGTGTACGAGCCCGGCTACGAGATGGGCGACCGCGTGCTCAGCGAGGCGAAGGTGACCGTGAGCACCGGCGACGAGGCGTAAGGCGCGACGGGTACCGCGGACCGCGTTTCACGACCGAACCGTCGCCTCGTAGGCTTCCGCCAGTTCGTCGAGCCCCGCGTCCGGCTCGGCCGTGTGCGGCACTGACAGCGGCGAGACCGACACCTCGCCGTCGACGACGGCCCGGCGGTCGGTCCCCACGGGGTCGGGTACGTCGCCCTCGTTCATGCGGCCCCAGATCGGGTCGCTGAACCCGACGCGACCGTCGCCGTTCCGTTCCGCGCGCATCCCGTACCACGTCGAGGGGGTCGTGACGCGGAGCGGCGCGCGGTCGTCGTCCGCGATGGGCGCGTTGATGTTGAGGTAGTCCGCGCGGTCGAACACGCCGGCGTCGGCCGCCTCGTCGAGGAGGAAGCGAGTCGCGCGGGCCGCGTGGGCGAAGTCGGGGCCCTCGAACGAGCGTTTCCACCAGTCGTCGCCGCCGGGGACGTACATCGAGGTCGCGACCGCGGGCACGTCGAAGAACGACGCCTCGACGGCGGCCGAGACGGTCCCCGACCGGCCGAGCGTGTAGGCGCCGAGGTTGGCTCCCTCGTTACAGCCGGCGACCACGTAGTCGGCGTCGGGGACGAGCTCGTCGAGTCCGGCGACGACGCAGTCGACGGGCGTGCCGTCGACCACGTAGCCAAGCTCGTGGTCGTCGACGGCGACGTCGGCGGAGAGGAGCCGACCGACGGACGACTGGTCGTCGGCCGGCGCGACGACGGTCACGTCGTACTCGCCAGAGAGGGCGTCGTAGAGGGCGCGAAGCCCGGCGGCGTCGATGCCGTCGTCGTTGGTCAACAGGATCCGGTCGACGCTCATACCATTGTCACGGGCGGTTCGGGCAAAAGTCCACCGTCGGCGGCGCGCGACGGGGCCGACGCGTGACTGCCACGGACGCGTGACGGGGCCGACGCGGTGGGCAATCGCGTACCGAACGGAAAAGCACACGTACCGCCGGGCCGACCGCCCGATATGGGATTCGGGGACACCGCAAAGAAGATCCAGACGCTCGCCGACCGCGCCGAGCGGACGTACAAGAAGATCAGCGAGCTCCGCGACGAGGTCGACGAGACGCAGGAGACGGTGATAGACACCTCCGAGCGCGTCAAGACGCTCGAAAACGAGATGGCCGAACAGCGGGCCGTCCTCGACGCCGTCGCGGAGGAGGTCGGGGTCGACCTCGACCGCGTGAGCACCGAGGCGCACATCACGGACGCGGAGGAGACGGCGGCGGACGGCGACGACGCCGACTCAGTCGCCGACGGCGCGTAGGGTTCGAGTCCGGAGGCGTCGGCGCTTACTCGTCGCTCGCGTCGCCGTCCGCGTCCGCCCGCGACACCACTTCGGCGGGGACGCCCGCGACGGTCGCCTCCGCCGGCACGTCGTCCGCGACGAGGGAGTTCGCGGCGACGCGCGCGCCCTCGCCGATAGTAACGCCGGGGAGCACGACCGCCCCCGCGCCGATCATCGCGTCCTCCTCGACGACCACGTCGCCGAGCCGGTACTCCTCGGTGAGGAACTCGTGGCACAACAGCGTGGCGTCGTAGCCGATGATCGCGTCGTCGGCCACGGTGATCCGTTCGGGCCAGAACACGTCCGGCGTCGACTCTAACCCCCACGCGACGCCCGTCCCGACCGTGACGCCGATCCGGCGCAGGAGCCAGTTCTTCAGCCGGAGGCTCGGACAGATCCGCGCGAGGACGATGACGACGTAGTTGCGGACGACCGCGAGCGGCGACTTCGCGTCCGGCCACGACCAGAGGGAGTTGCGGGGTCCCGGCGTCGGGACCCGGTCGAGTTCGTCGCTGCGAGGCGGGTCCGCGTCGTCGCGCGTCGCGTCCGCGTCGTCGGTTGTCACGTCGCCCCGTTCGGACGGCGGGGATAAAAGGGTCGCTGGTGGTCGGGCGTCGGACGGGCCCTCAGTCGCGGAGTTCGTCCATGTGGTCGATCCGGCGCTGAACGAGGTCGGCGGTCCCGATGTCGTGGCGGATTCGGACCCGGTCCCCGGCCGCCGCCAGCGCGTCCTCGGCCTGCGCCTCGGCGGCCGCGATGGAACCGCCGCGCCCGACGACCGCGAACGCCCGCGACGTGGTGGTGTAGAGCCGGCCGTCGCGCTCGTCGACGCTCGCGTAGTAGAGGAGCGCGTCGCCCGCGCTCTCCTCGTCGACGGCGATCTCGGCGCCCGCGTCGGGGTCGGTCGGGTAGCCGTCCGGCACCGCGTACTTACAGACGGTCGCCTCGCCCGAGAACGTCAGTTCGGGCAGAGGGTCGCCGTCGCGCGCGGCGGCCAGCACGTCGACGAACGGCGTGTCGAGGACGGGCAGCGTGTTCATCGCCTCGGGGTCGCCGAAGCGGGCGTTGAACTCGACCACTCGCGGGCCGGTCTCGGTGAGCATGAACTGGCCGTAGAGGACGCCCTTGTAGTCGGGGAGCGCGTCGACGACGGCCTCCAGCACGTCGACGGCGGCGTCGTAGTCGCCCTCGCCCATGAACGGCAGCGAGAGCCCGGTGTCGGAGTACGAGCCCATCCCGCCGGTGTTGGGCCCCTCGTCGCCCTCGTAGGCGCGCTTGTGGTCTTGGACCGCGGGCGTCGTGCGGAGGTCGCCGTTCGCGACGAACGCCTGGATCGTGAACTCCTCGCCGACGAGACGCTCCTCCAAGACGACCCGGTCGTAGTCGGAGTCGCGCAGGTACGCCTTGGCCTCCTCGCTCGTCACCTGGTCGCCGATCACCTTCACGCCCTTGCCGCCGGTGAGTCCGGCGGGCTTGACCGCGAGGTCGCCGTCGTACGCGTCGATGTACTCGCAGGCCGCCTCGGTGTCCTCGAACACCTCGAAGTCCGGGCAGCCGGGGATCGACGCCTCCTCCATGAACCGGCGCTGGTACGCCTTGTCGGTCTCCAGTCGGGCCTCCTCGGCCCGCGGACCGAACGCGTAGACGCCGGCGTCGTCGAGCGCGTCCGCGACGCCCGACTCCAGCGCCGACTCCGGGCCGATGACCGCGACGTCGGCGTCGACCGCGGTCGCGTACTCGGCGACCGCCGCGGCGTCGGTCTCGTCTATCGTCTCGAACCCGTCCGCGAGCCGGCGGATCCCCGGGTTGCGGACGCTCGCACAGGCGTACAGCGCGCAGTCGTCGGCCACCGCGCGGGCGATCGCGTGTTCGCGGCCGCCACCCCCCACCAAGAGAACGGTCTCCGTCATGCCCGACGGGTGTCCGCACGGTAGTGTAAGTGTTACTCTCTATTCGCCGCGAGATGTACACGTCCGTGGACAGAAGCGGCCGCGACACCGCTCCTCGGCGCGGTGCGGTCGGCTTTTGCCCCGCCGGGCCGAATCGGGCGTATGTCACAGCCGACCGAGCGGAACCGCCTCGACGGGGAGGCGAGTCCCTACCTCCGACAGCACGCGGACAACCCCGTGAACTGGCAGCCGTGGGGCGACGAGGCGTTCGAGCGCGCCCGCGAGCACGACGTGCCGGTGTTCGTCTCCATCGGGTACTCCTCGTGTCACTGGTGTCACGTCATGGCCGAGGAGAGCTTCGAGGACGAGTCGGTCGCCGCGCTGCTCAACGAGGAGTTCGTCTCGATAAAGGTGGACCGCGAGGAGCGACCCGACGTCGACAGCACGTTCATGACGGTCTGCCAGCTCGTCACCGGCGGCGGCGGGTGGCCGCTCTCGGCGTGGTGTACGCCCGAGGGCAAGCCGTTCTACGTCGGGACCTACTTCCCGCCCGACGCGCGCCGGAACCAGCCCGGATTCACCGACCTCTGTGAGCGGATCGCCGACTCCTGGAGCGACCCCGAGCAGCGCGAGGAGATGAGGCGACGCGCCGATCAGTGGGCCGAGAGCGCGCGCGACGAGTTGGAGTCCGTCCCGGCGCCCGACGTCGACGGCGACGCTGATCCGCCCGGTTCGGACCTACTCGAATCGGCCGCCGCGAGCGCGTTGCGAGGCTACGACGAGGAGTACGGCGGCTTCGGGAGCGGCGGCGCGAAGTTCCCGATGCCGGGGCGGCTCGACCTGCTGATGCGAGCGTACGCGCGGAGCGGCCGCGACGCCGTCCTGTCGGCCGCGACGGGCACCCTCGACGGGATGGCCCGCGGCGGGATGTACGACCAGATCGGCGGCGGATTCCACCGCTACGCGGTCGACCGGCAGTGGACCGTCCCGCACTTCGAGAAGATGCTGTACGACAACGCCGAACTCCCGATGGCCTACCTCGACGGCTACCGGCTCACCGGCGACCCCTCGTACGCCCGCGTCGCGGGCGAGTCGCTGGCGTTCCTCGACCGCGAGCTCCGCCACGACGACGGCGGGTTCTTCAGCACGCTCGACGCGCGCAGCCGACCGCCGGCGGGCCGGAGCGGAGGCGGTTCGGACGAGGGCGACGAGCCGGAAGCCGTCGAGGGCGCGTTCTACGTCTGGACTCCCGACGAGGTCGACGCGGTCCTCGACGAGCCCGCGGCGTCGCTCGCGAAGGAACGCTACGGGATCCGGTCGGGCGGCAACTTCGAGCGGGGCACGACGGTCCCGACGGTCGCCGCGTCGGTTGCGGAGCTCGCCGCCGACCGCGATCTCTCGCCCGAGGAAGTCCGAGAGGCGCTGACCGAGGCGCGCACCGCGCTGTTCGACGCCCGGGAGTCGCGCCCGCGACCCGCCCGCGACGAGAAGGTGTTGGCCTCGTGGAACGGGCGGGCGATCTCCGCGTTCGCGAGCGCCGGCGGGGCCCTCGACGAACCCCACGCGGACATCGCCCGGGAGGCGCTCGACTTCTGCCGCGACCGACTGTACGACGCCGACGCGGAGACCGGCGCGCTCGCCCGGCGCTGGCTCGACGACGACGTGCGGGGACCGGGGTACCTCGACGACTACGCGTTCCTCGCGCGGGGCGCGCTCGACACCTACGCCGCCACCGGCGACCCGGAACCGCTCGGGTTCGCGCTCGAACTGGCCGAGGCGCTCGTCGAGGAGTTCTACGACGACGACGGGACGATATACTTCACCCGGGACCCGGACGGGGAGAACGCGGAAACCGGCGATTCCGGCCCGCTCATCGCGCGGCCGCAGGAGTTCACCGACCGCTCGACGCCGTCGAGCCTCGGCGTCGCGGCCGAGACGCTCGCGGCCCTCGACGGGTTCCGGACCGACGGGGAGTTCCGCGAGATCGCGGAGCGCGTCGTGACGACCCACGCGGACCGGGTCCGCGGGAGCCCGCTCGAACACGCCTCCCTCGTGCGGGCGGCCGATCTGGTCGAGACGGGCGGGATCGAGGTGACGATCGCCGCCGACGAGGTGCCGACCGCGTGGCGCGAGACCCTCGGCGAACGCTACCTCCCGGGGGCCGTGATCGCGCCGCGGCCCGCCACCGAGGCCGGACTCGACGAGTGGCTCGACCGGCTCGGGATGGCGGAGGCGCCGCCGATCTGGGCGGGCCGCGAGGCGACCGACGGCGAGCCGACGGCGTACGTCTGTCAGGACTTCACCTGTTCGCCGCCCCGGACGGACCTCGACTCGGCGCTGGAGTGGTTGGGGACGCGTGACCGGTCGGAGTAGCGACGACGTTCCGGACCGCACCCGTCCGCAACCCGCCGGATCGAGTCGATAAGTCACGTCGTAATTAAATATCCCCGTCACCACGCTCACTCCATGTACGATTTCGTCGTCGTCGGCGCCGGACCGCCTGGCTCCCGGTTCGCTCGGCGCGCGGCCGAGAGCGGCCACGACGTGATCGCCTTCGAGAAGGGATCGGTCGGCGAGCCGCTCGCCTGCTCCGGACACGTCTCCGACGACGTGTGGGAGTACGTCCCGGACGGCGCCCGCGACGAACTCCACCAGAACCGGGTGTACGGAGCGCGCTTCCACGTCGGCGGTCCCGGCTCGCGGTCGTACCCCTTCTACAAGCACGACCCCGTCTCGAACGTGATCGACCGCGTCGGACTCGACCGCACCCTCGCGGACTGCGCTCGGGAGGCCGGCGCCGACCTCCGGGAGAACCACGCGGTCGTCGGCGTCGAGGAGCGCTCCGACCGGGTCGTCGTCGAGGTCCGGACGCCCGCGGGCGACGTGGAACGGGTCGAAGCCCGGATGGTCGCCGGCTGCGACGGTCCCACGTCGCGCGTCCGGCGGGCGCTCGACCTACCGGAGCCGGGCGAACTGCTCCACGGCGTCCTCGGGTTCGACGAGACGCCCGACGACGGCGACCTCGTCGACGTTCACCTCACCGCGCCGACCTTCTTCGCGTGGCGGATCCCCCGCGGCGACGCGGGCGTCGAGTACGGGCTGGCGGCGCCGCCGAGCGAAGACGTATCGACGCGTTTCGACAACCTCACCGACGCGTACGGCGCGACGACGGACCGCCGCTGTTCGGGAGCGATCCCCGTGGGGCCGCCGGCGGAGACGACGAGCGACCGGGGCTTTTTGATCGGCGACGCCGCGGCGCAGACGAAGCCGTTCACCGGCGGCGGCATCCTCTACGGGATGCGCGCGGCCGACGTGGCGGCGTCGGTGATCGACCCCCGCGACCCGGGGACGCTCGCCGACTACGAGTCCGGCTGGCGCGACGAACTGGCGACAGAGATTCGGCTCGGAAAGGCGATCCGGCGGTGTTACTCGCTCCCGGAGCCGGTCCAGCGCGTCGGACTACGGGCGCTGTCGGGCGAGATCGGGGTCCACATGGACGAGCCGTCCTCGTTCTTCTCGCCGTCGAACCTCCGGGCGTTGTTCTCGCGGAGCGACCCGCCGAAGTGACGCGCGTCCGGGCCCCTCTGACACTAGCCGCGCCGCCTCACGGTCGGTAGTCACGGCACCGACGGGCCCAGTCCCGCGAGGTCGAGCGCCCACCGCACGGCGGCGATGCCGACGAGTAGCGCTCCCTCGGGACGGGTGAGTTCGCCCTCGCTCCACAGCATCGCGAGCGCGACCAGAACGAGCGCGGTCACCCAGAGTAACCCCTGTATGGCCGTCGACGCGACGGTCGGCGGCCGGATGATCGCCGCCAGACCGAGGACGCCGAGCAGGTTGAACAGGTCGCTCCCGATGAGGTTCCCCACGGTGACGCCGGCCGACCCCCTACGGGCGGCCACGACCGACGTCGCCAGCTCCGGGGTCGACGTCCCGGCGGCGACGACGGTGACGCCGATGACCCACTCGGAGAGGCCGGCCGCGCGGGCGAGGTCCGCCGCCGACCCCACTAGCAGTCGGCCGCCTCCGACGACGAGTCCGAGACCGACGAGCAGGAGCGCGACGTCCCTGCGCCGAAACTCGCGGCGGTCCCTCGTCTCCTGTTTCAGGGACTGCTCCGAGACGAAGAGGTAGACGAGGTACGCGACGAGCAGGCCGACGAGCACGGCCCCCTCCCAGCGGGCGAGCTCGAGGTCACGGAGGAAGCCGAGAACGAGGAGGCTCCCGCCGACGAGAACGGTTCCGTCGCGGCGGATCACCTCGGGAGCGGCCGCGACGGTGACGCTCGTCATCGCGACGCCGCCGAGGATGAACCCCAGGTTGAACAGGTTCGACCCGACCACGTTCCCGACGGCGATGTCGGCCCGGCCCGTCAACGCGGCGTCGACGGTCACCGCGAACTCGGGGGCCGACGTCCCGATAGCGACGACGGAGAGACCGATCACCAGGTCCGAAACCCCGAGTCGCTGAGCGATCCGCGTCGCGCTACCGACGAGGCGTTCGGCGCCGAGCCAGAGGGCGGCGACGCTCCCCGAGATCAACGCGAGGTCGACTGCGACGGCCGTCGTCGATGCCATCGAACGCAAGCTGACGCGACGGCGTGTTAAAACCACACACCGACCACGAGACGGGCCCGCGACCGCGCGGCGTACCCGGCCGAAGAACGGCTCGAAGCCGCTACCGAATTCGCGCGCTGCGTCGCCGGGAGTCCGGGAATTTCGACAGATCCCGATTCCGGCACGGCAGCGAACGCGCGGAGCGGCGACGAACGGGAGTGCCGCGCCGCTCGGACGCTACTCGTCGACGATGTTCGCGAAGGAAACGTTCTCGCGGACGCTCGTGATCTCGACGGTCGGCTCCTCGCCGGGTTCGGCGTCGGGGACGATGACGACGTAGCCGCGTTCGATCTTCGCGATGCCGTCGCCTTTGTCGCCGAGCGTCTCTATCGTCACGTCTCGGACTTCCCCCTCGGACACCGGCGGGTCGGGCTGAACGGCGCCGGCGGCCCCGCGGGAGGTGGGACGCTGTTCTCCGTCGGACGGGCTCGCGGCGTCGTCGCCGGCGGAAGCGGACCGAGTGCCGCCGTCGCTCGCCTCCGTCGCCGCCTCGGAGCTCGCTCCGGCGCGGTCCAGTACGGCGATCCGATACGTTTCGCCGACGCTGACGCTGCCGTGTTCGATCTCCGAGGCGGGAACGGTGACGACGTAGTCGTCGCCGCGGGACTCCACCTGACCGGTGTACAGACACGCGAGAGAATCAGTGATTTCGACCATATCCCTTTTCTAGCGCACGGGGATGAAAAGCCACCTGTTCAGGCCGTGCTGCGGACGAAGGTAAACGTTTACCCTGTTCCGAATTAATCAGCGCTCATGAGCCGAGACTACGAGTCGCTCCACGACCCGAACGCGGAGTACACGATGCGAGAGCTCTCCGCCGAGACGATGGGGACCACGGGGACGCGCGGGGGCGGCCGCGACGTCGAGATCACGGACGTTCAGACGACGATGGTCGACGGGAACTTCCCGTGGACGCTCGTCCGCGTCTACACCGACGCGGGCGTCGTCGGCACCGGCGAGGCGTACTGGGGCGCGGGCGTCCCGGAGCTGATCGAGCGCATGAAGCCGTTCGTCGTCGGCGAGAACCCGCTCGACATCGACCGCCTCTACGAGCACCTGATCCAGAAGATGTCCGGCGAGGGGTCGATCGAGGGCGTCACCGTCACGGCCATCTCCGGCATCGAGGTCGCGCTCCACGACCTCGCGGGCAAGATCCTCGACGTGCCCGCCTACCAGCTGCTCGGCGGGAAGTACCGCGACGAGATGCGCGTCTACTGCGACTGTCACACCGAGGAGGAGGCCGACCCCGAGGCCTGCGCGGACGAGGCCGAGCGCGTCGTCGACGAGCTCGGCTACGACGCCCTGAAGTTCGACCTCGACGTTCCGAGCGGCTTCGAGAAGGACCGCGCGAACCGCCACCTCCGTCCCGGCGAGATCCGCCACAAGGCGGAGATCGTCGAGACGGTCACCGAGCGCGTGAAGGACAAGGCCGACGTCTCCTTCGACTGCCACTGGACGTTCTCGGGCGGCTCTGCGAAGCGCCTCGCGGACGCCATCGAGGAGTACGACGTCTGGTGGCTCGAAGACCCCGTGCCGCCGGAGAACCTCGAAGTGCAAGAGGAGGTGACGAAGAACACGGTCACGCCCATCGCGGTCGGGGAGAACCGCTACCGCGTCACCGAGCTCCGCCGCCTCATCGAGAACCAGGCGGTCGACATCGTCGCGCCCGACCTGCCGAAGGTCGGCGGCATGCGCGAGACCCGCAAGATCGCGGACGTGGCGAACCAGTACTACGTCCCGGTCGCGATGCACAACGTCGCCTCGCCGATCGCGACGATGGCCGCGACGCACGTCGGCGCCGCCATCCCGAACTCGCTCGCGATCGAGTACCACTCCTACGAGCTGGGCTGGTGGGAGGACCTCGTCGAGGAGGACGTCATCGAGGACGGCTACATCGAGGTGCCGGAGAAGCCCGGCCTCGGCCTCACGCTCGACATGGACACCGTCGAAGAGCACATGGTCGAGGGCGAGACGTTGTTCGACTGAGCGAAGCGAAGTCGGATTCGAGAGACGAGCGGAGCGAGTCTCTCGGCGTTTGACGAGGCGTAAGCCGAAGTCAAGCGCGAAGGCTTCCTTTTCCAGTCGGCTCGGACGCCTCACGCGTTCTCGACGATTTCGTCGAGAACGACCGCGTCGAGCCCCCGTCTGTCGAGTTCTCCTTCGACCTCGCCGGCCCGAGGCGCGATCTCGTCCGGCTCGTGGCTGTCGGTCCCGACGGTGACGCGAACGTCGGCCTCGACGAGCCGGTCGAGGAACGCCGGCGCGGGGTGGAACTGGCCGTAGTCGCTGAGTCGGCATCCGGCGTTTATCTCCGGAACGGTCCGGGAGTCTCGGAAGGCGTCGGCGACCGCGGCGTAGTGGTCCTCGGTCGCGAACCCGCGGAGGTGGGCGTTGCGCTCGATCAAGTCGGGATGCGCGGCGACCGCGAACAGCTCCGAGTCGATCAGCGCGGTCAGCTTCTCGAAGTAGCGGTCGACGAGCGCGCGCCGCTCCGACTCGGGCTTCCCGGCGAAATGCGCCTCTGCGTGGACGTTCGTCCCGTCGAGGTCGTGGACGCTGCCGACCGCGTAGTCGAACCCGGCCTCGTCGAGGAAGTCGCCGATGGCCGCCTCGTGGTCCGGGTCGTAATCCATCTCGACGGCGTCGAACACGTCGATCGCGGCGTCCTCGCGGACCGCGTCGATCGCCCGACGCCGGCGCTCGTAGGTCAGATCGAGGTTGAACCCGAACGCGCGCCGGTGTCGCCGCGCGCCCGGATCCGGCGAGACGGTACAGTGGTCGGCGAACCCGATCCCGTCGAGTCCGGCGTCCGCGGCCGCGTCGACCATCCAACGGAGGAACGCCCCGTCCGAGTAGTTCGTGTGGGCGTGGAAGTCGTACACGGAGGGCATTCGCGCCGGGGCGACTCGAAGGTTCGGGTCGCGGTCGGAGCGCGACGGTGTGCCGACGGCTACCGCCGCTGGCCGAGGAGCGCGTTCGCGGCGATCACGAGGAACGCGACCCCCGCCATGCCGGCGATGACGAGAAAGGAGGTCCCCCATCCGAACAGGTCCGCGACGAGGCCGACGCCGACGGAGCCGGCCGAGCCGATCACGGTGTAGACGGTCCGGATCAGGCCGAAGCCGGCGCCCCGCTCCGCGTCACCGAGGGCGTCCATGAAGCGGGGGTCGATGGCCGAGAAGAAGCTGGAGCCGAGGCCCGCGAGCACCACGGCGATCCCGAGGGCGGCGAGCTCGGGAAGGGCCGGCAGCCCGACCGCGAGCGGGAGCCGGACCAGCTCGGGGAGCGCGACCAGCGCGCCGAGGCCGAGCGCGCCGCCGAGGAGCGACCCGCCGATGCTCGCGTCGCGTCCGAGCCCGTCGGAGAGCCGCCCGATCCCGACCTGCGCCCCGGCTCGGACGACGAAGAACGCGGAGAAGACCCCGCCGGCGAACGCGGGCGAGTACCCCCTGAACTCGACGAGGAACGTCGGGAGAAAGGAGATGACGCCCTGTGCGACGTACGTCCCGAGCGTCGCCACCGCGAGCGGCACGAGGATCTCGCGCCGCCCGATCAGTTCGAGCAGCGGGCCGACCCGGAGCCGCTCCGCCATCGGCTGGTCCGGGCGCCGCGGCTCGGTGGGTCGGACTCGGCGGGCGAACAGGGCGAAGATCGGAACGCCGACGAGCGCGGCAAGGGCGACCCCCGGCCGCCACCCGAATCGGAAGCCGACCCAGGTCGCGGCGACGGGCGCGACGAGCCCGGCGAGCGGCCCGCCCAGCGAGTGGATCCCGACCGCGGTGCCGAGGTCGTCGAACGTCCGGGAAAGCAGCGTGGTCGCCACCGCGTAGTGGAGCCCCGCGGCGAGCCCGAGGAGCACCGCCGCCAGCACGAACGCCGGGAACACGGGGACAGCGGCGAGCAGGAGGCTCATCGCCGTCGTCCCGCCGACCGCGACGAGGATCACGCGGCGCTCGCCGAATCGGTCCGCGAGGACGCCGCTCGGGAACTGCGAGAGGCCGTAGGCGAACCACATGCCGGAGAGGGCGACCCCGACCGCCGTGTTCGAGACCCCGAAGTCGTCGATGATCAGCGGGACGACCGGGCTGATCGCCAGCCGGGCGAAGTAGGTCACGAAGAAGGCGAGCATACACAGCGTCAACACCGTGTGGCGGTAGCGCCAGTTCACGCCGATCGCGGCCTCCGAACCGCACCTGTTCGTCCCGCCGCCGACGTTTGCGACCGCAGAGGGTCCACTGTCCGGTTCACGTCTCGTGTCCGGCGTCGCCCGCGACGGGTATAAACCGTCCTCTATCGGAAACCGGGCCGGTCGCTCTCACCCACGCGCCCGCCGGCCGGTCAGTGGTGTTCCGGCTTCGACCCGTCGTTCTCCGGATTTGGCCCTTCGTTCGCCCCCGACCGGTCCGCGAGTCGCTCAGCGATGGCCGCTCCCGCGGTCCGGGGGTCCGCCTCGCGAACGGTCACCGGATCGCCGACCGCGACGTGCCCCGGCTCCAGCACGTCACAGCAGAGGCCGCCGCGGTTCCGCAGCGCGGACGACAGCCCGCCTTCCCCGGCGAGTTCCTCGACGCGTGCGCAGGGCGGCCGACGCCGCGTCGGTCGCAGGAGCGCGCCGCCGACCGCGACGGTCGCGTCGAGGAGGTCGTCCATCTCGGCCCCGAACCCGTCGACGACGACGTTCCGGCGATGCCGACCGTCGGTCACGTCGATCCCGGTCTCCTCGCGGACCGCGGTGAGCGCCTCCGCGGCGACGAGGGTGACGGCGCAGCCGTCGAGTTGGAAGTGACCGTCGCCGCTTCGGTAGCGGTCGCCCTCGACGCCGCCCGGTCGGATTTCGACCGCGTCGCGGCGGACCGGCGTGGCGCCGGCCTCGGGTGCCGTGACGAGTGCGTCGACCGCACCGGAAGGCGAGCCGGAGTCAGGGGCCGACCCGTCGAGTGTCACGGCGGGCCTCCGAGGAGCTCCCGGTCGTCGGGCTTCAGCCACTCGCGGTGCGCGTAGTAGATAGCGGCGACCGGCGGCGCGGGGAGCGCGGCGAGCGCGTACACCCACTTGAAGAGCCCGAGGTCGACGACGCGTCGCTCGGCGAGCGAGAGTGCGTCGAGCAGCAGCGTCGCGGTCGCCAGCGGCGCGAGGAGGTATCCGTGCGCGAAGGCGACGGTCGCACCGATCGGCGTGCCTGGCGAGAGGAACGCCCAGTCGACCGCGTACAGCAGCGTCCAGAGGGCGACGGTCGCCGCGAGCACGGCGAGCCACGGGCCGTCGAAGCGTCGGTCCGAGGCGTTCGGCGAGTCTGCGGAGCCGCCGTCAGTCCCCTCGGTGGCCGGTTCTGCGCGCGTGTTCACGAGCCTATTGAGCGCCGGACGCTAATCAACGTCCGGGTGGTGCGGTCGCGGACGATCGCGGTTCGACCGATCACTCGTCGAACGTGCCGGCCGTCAGGTAGCGCTCCCCGCTGTCCCAGAAGACGGTGACGACGAGGGGCTCCTCGCCGGCGAACTCGCCGGTCTCGCGGAGCTCGGCGGCCACGTCCTTCGCGGCGAGGTTCGAGGCGCCGGACGACTGCCCGACCAGAATCCCCTCCTCGCGGGCGAGTCGTCGGCACTCGAGTTCGGCGTCTCCGAGTTCGACCGTGTGAATTTCGTCGATCAGGTCGACGTCGAGGTTCGGTGCGACGAAGCCCGGACCCATCCCCTGAAAGGAGTCGTTCCCGGGCTCTCCGCCCGACAGCACGGCGTTGTCGGCGGGCTCGACGGCGTCGATTCGGACGTCGGGGAACGCCTCGCGCAGGCGCCGACCGATGCCGGAGAGCGTGCCCCCGGTGCCGACGCCGGCGACGAGCGCGTCGGCCGTGCGGTCGCCGATCTGGTCGAGGATCTCCGGGCCCGTCGTCTCGTAGTGGGCGCGGGGGTTGGCTGGGTTCTCGAACTGGCGGAGTTGGACCGTGTTCGGCTCTCGTTCGAGTTCGTCGGCGCGGTCCTTGGCGTCCGAGATGGTGCCGTCGACGAGTTCGACGGTGGCGCCGTACGCCTTCATCAGCCGGCGGCGCTCGATCGATTTCCCCTCGGGGATGACGAGGGTCACGTCGTAGCCGCGCGTCGCGCCGACCATCGCGAGGCCGATGCCGGTGTTGCCCGAGGTCGGCTCCACGATGCGGTCGCCCGGCTCGATCTCGCCCGCCTCCTCCGCGGCCTCGACCATGTACAGCGCGGGGCGGTCCTTCGCCGAGCCGCCCGGGTTGCGGGACTCGACTTTCGCCGCCACCGTGGTTCCCGCGGGCGCGTCGACCCGCACCAGCGGCGAGCCGAGCGTCGACAGGATGTCGTCGTCCATTAGTCGACACGAGGCGGCCGCGACCCAAAGGCCCCCCGGACTCCGGCAATCGAGGTCGGTAGCCGGGAAAGTCGCAACCGGGCGGCGCAAGCGCGACGACGGCGGTCGCGAGTGAGCTACTTAGTAGTGCCCGTAAATCCCATTTTAGGCGTCGACAGAGACGTAGCCGTCGCTATCAAACTATCTCACAAAACCCATTTTGGCCGTTTTACGACACTTAGAGACGAATAATAACAGCACTTATTTGCCGTCACCCGTCCAATAATATTGTGTCTAATACACAAAACAGTTCAGCGAGGCAGGCCGGATCGCTCGGTCGACTCCAGTGGCTCGCAGTGGCGTTGGTCGTCGTCACCGGTGTTCTCCACTTGTACGCCGGCATCGTCGAGGGACGAGCTCCCGTCGCGCTCGCAGGCGTAGGTTACGCCGGGGCGCTCGTGCTCTTCTTCCGCGGCTACCGGCGGCGACTGCTCTACCTGATCGGCGTTCCGTACACCGCCGTCCAATTCCCCATCTGGATCGTGGCGAAGACGGAATACGGGGTGGTCGACTACGTCGACAAGGCGGCGCAGGTCGCCCTGATCCTCGTGTTGGTCTACCTCTATCTCAACACGATGTCCGAGCCCGACCGAGGGACCGCGACGGCGGCAGACTGAGCACGGATTCGTGGGTCGCGAACGCGCGCGCTCGGACCCGCTGACGGCGTCTACCTTCCCGCGGCCGTCGTGCGTCCCCGCGGTTGCCACCGACGCGCCGTTTACGTGTCCCGACGACGTAACGTGGGCATGACGCTCGAAACACTCGTGCCCGCGACGGACCTCGACGCGGACGCGTTCGACGATGCGGTCGTGGCGGCGCTCGCGGCCGACGACTACGTCTTCAAGGTGTGGGGCGGCGACTGGTGTGGCGACTGCCAGCGCCAGCTCCCCGAGTTCGGCGCCGCGCTCGCCGCCGCCGAGGTCCCCGACGACCGCATCGAGGCGTTCCCGGTGACGAAGGGGCCGAACGGGAAGGAGGGAGAGGGGGTCGACGCGTACGGCGTCGAGCTGATCCCGACGGTCGTCGTCGAGTCCCCCGACGGCGAGGAGCTCGCCCGCTTCGTCGAGGAGGCGGACGTCTCCATCGCGGAGTCGCTGGCGCGCCAGCTCGCCGACGTCGAAGCGACCGCCTGAGACGGCCCTCCGGAGTCAGTCGTCTGCCGCGTTCGCGTCGGTCGCGTAGTAGACGACGGCCATCGTCACGCCCATCGTGACCGCGTAGACCGTCGTCGAGGTGTCGAGGACGACGCCGACACCGAGGACCGACGCGGACGCCACGATTCCGGTGAGGAGGGCGTACCGAACTCTGGAGAGCCCGCGCGCCCAGTCGTCGGCGCGGCGGTACAGTTGGCGGGGACTTGTCATGTCTCGTCATGTCGCGCGACCGACGACTATCTTCCGGTCGATCCGCGACCGCAGTAGCGAGCGCTCAAGTCCCTCCGGCCTCCACGCGGCGTATGGCACGCGTCACAGTCTGGAACGAGTACCGACACGAGCGCGAGAGCGACGTGGTCGCCGATGTCTACCCCGACGGGATCCACGCCGTCATCGCGGACGCGCTCCGGACGGCGGGTCACGACGTGCGCACCGCGACCCTCGACGAGGGCCCCGATCACGGGCTCACGGAGGCCGTCTTGGACGACACCGACGTGCTCACGTGGTGGGGTCACGCGGCCCACGACGAGGTGCGCGACGCGGTCGTCGACCGGGTCCGCGAGCGCGTCCTCGACGGGATGGGCCTGCTCGTCCTCCACTCCGCGCACTACTCGAAGATATTCAAGCGCCTGATGGGGACCAGCTGTTCGCTGAAGTGGCGCGAGGCCGCCGAGCGCGAGCGGCTGTGGACGATCGAACCAGGGCACCCGATCGCGGACGGGATCGGTGAGACCATCGAACTGCCGGAGACCGAGATGTACGGCGAGCGATTCGACGTCCCGGCGCCGGACACCTTGGTGTTCAACTCCTGGTTCGAGGGCGGCGAGACGTTCCGCTCCGGCTGCTGTTACCGACGCGGGAGCGGGAAGGTGTTCTACTTCCGACCGGGCCACGAGACGTACCCGATCTATCACGACGAGGACGTCCGGCAGGTCCTCCGGAACGCGGTCGACTGGGCCGAACCGGGCGGCGGCCCGACCCCCGAGTTCGGCAACGCCGACCCGATCGAGGACATCGACACGAGCGACGACCGGACGGTCCACTAGCGCGGGACCGTCGTTCTCGGTCTCAAGCCACGTCGCGTAGCTCGATGAACGCGGACATCATCGCCGACTCGGCCTTCCGGAGGTGTTCCGAGGCGGTGCTCGGAGCGGCGTCGATCCGCTCGGCGACCTCCTCGACGGTCCCCGACCGCGGGAACTCGTAGTACCCGCTCTCGACGGCGGCCGCGAGCGCGTCGAACTGTCGGTCGGTCAGCCCCGGGTCGAAGAGGTCCTGTCGCCAATCGTACTCCCCGATCCGGAGGACGTCGCTCCCGATCCGGTCCGGTAGCTCGGCGAGCGCGTCTCCGAGCGGGCCGCGTTCCCCGATCAGCGTCAGGCGCACGGTCCCGCTCGGGCGGAAGTCGACCGGCGGGACGACGACGATGCCGGTCCGCTGAAACGGGTCGAACATGGCCTCGTCGACCGCGTCGCGCCGCTGCGTGAGGAAGACGTAGTAGCCGTCGTCGTCGATCCGAGTGACCTCGAACTCCCGGATCCGGTCGACCGCCCGCAGCGCGTCGGTGTAGACGTTGATGTCCCCCTCGACGTAGAACAGGAACGTGTCCGCCGTCTCGTCGAGAACGGTGCCCTGTAGCAGGACGTCCCGCTCCACGGCGTCGGACTCGTCGACGAGCCGGTGCATGGGATGCATGAGGTCCGGC
The DNA here is from genome assembly GCF_055389685.1 of Halorubrum ejinorense. Lineage (NCBI taxonomy): Archaea > Methanobacteriati > Methanobacteriota > Halobacteria > Halobacteriales > Haloferacaceae > Halorubrum > Halorubrum ejinorense. The sequence continues at coordinate 1,991,556 of NZ_AP043777.1, read as the reverse complement.
GGATAGCGGAGTTCGAGCCGGAGGTATCTCACGCCGCGCAATCGCGCCGGCGCGATTATAAATGCCCGTGCTGAGCCGGCAGAAGATTCGGGGGTCGCGGCCGCCTCCGTCCGTGTATGTCGACCGAGCTGCTGCGCGACGCCGACGAGGGCGACGGAACGGCGGACCCCTTCTCGCCGATCCGCGAGTTGGTGACGGGGCGCGAGGAGCACGTGAACGCGCCCGCCGCCCGAATTCGACCGGACGCGGTACAGGAGGCCCTCTCCGCCCTGCGAGCCGAGGGCGACTACGACCACCTCGCCTGCGTCACCGCACAGGAGTACGAGGGCCGCTACGAATCGATCTACCACCTGCGCTCGTACGACGACCCGACGCGGGAGGTCAGCGTCGTCGTTCCCGCCGACAGAGAGGACCCCGTCTCGGAGTCCGCGGCGCCCGTGTTCCACACGGCCGACTGGCACGAGCGCGAGGCGTACGACCTCGTCGGGATCGAGTACGATGACCACCCCGACCTCCGACGGATACTGCTCCCCGAGACGTGGCAGGGGCACCCGCTGTCGACGGACTACGACAAAGACCGGCCGCAGATCGCCGCGCTCTCCGAGAACGAGCCGGTCGAGCCGGGGGCCTCGGCGTCGGTCGAGAGCGACACCATGCTGCTCAACATCGGGCCGCACCACCCGGCCACCCACGGCGTCCTCCACCTTCAGGTGACCCTCGACGGCGAGGACGTGATCGGCGTCGAGCCCGACATCGGCTACATCCACCGCTGCGAGGAGCAGATGGCCCAGTCCGGCACGTACCGCCACCAGATCATGCCGTACCCCGACCGGTGGGACTGGGGCGGTGGCGGGCTGCTCAACGAGTGGGCCTACGCGCGCGTCGCCGAGGACCTCGCGGACGTCGAGGTGCCCGAGTACGCGCGGGTGATCCGGACGATGAGCGCCGAGCTGAGCCGGATCCTCTCGCACATGCTGGCGATGGGCGCGTACGCGCTCGACGTGATCGGCGACTTCACCGCGACGTTCATGTACGCAATCCAGGAGCGCGAGCGCGTTCAGGACATATTAGAGGACCTGACCGGCCAGCGGCTGATGTTCAACTACTTCCGGCTCGGCGGCGTGGCGTGGGACCTCCCGGAGCCCCGTGAGGAGTTCCTGGGCGGAATCCGCGAGTTCCTCGACGGCCTCCCGCGTCGCATCGAGGAGTACCACGACCTGCTGACGCGGAACGAGATACTACAGCTCCGAACGATAGACACCGGGACGCTCCCGCCGTCGGTCGCGAAGGAGTACGGGACGACCGGCCCGGTACTCAGGGGCTCCGGGGTCGACTACGACCTGCGCCGCGACGACCCGTACGGGTACTACGACGAACTCGACTGGGACGTCGTCACCGAGGACGGGTGTGACAACTACAGTCGGCTGCTCGTCCGGATGCGCGAGGTCGAGGAGTCCGCGAGGATCGTCGGGCAGTGCGTCGACCTGCTCGACGACTGGCCCGAGGACGACCGAACCGTTCAGGCGAACGTCCCCAGAACGATCCGCCCGGACGACGACGCGGAGATCTACCGCGCCGTCGAGGCCGCGAAGGGAGAGCTCGGCATCTACGTCCGTGCCGACGGGACGGACAAACCCGCCCGGTTCAAGATCCGCGGTCCGTCGTTTTCGAACCTCCAAGCGCTCCCCGAGATGGCCGAGGGCGAGTCGATTCCGGACCTGGTCGCGGCGCTGGGGAGCCTCGACACGATCATGGGCGAGGTCGACCGCTGACCCGGTCGCTCCCCGACGAGCCCGCGGCTCACGAGCGTAGAGCGACCGCCGCTACGGCGCGGACGTTGAAAGGCGGCCGCCCCACGCGAACGCGAGACGACCGGTTTGTGTCGCACGCCGGCGGCCGGTCACGTGAACGTGGTCCGCCCGAGGGTATAAACCCTCCTTCACGTCGCCGCGAGCGTCACGCGACGGCGCCGCCGCGTGCCGGCGGAGCGACTCAGTCCGGTCGGTGGACCTCGCCGTCGCGCTCGTCGGCCCCTTTCCGGCGGACCGCGGCGGCCGCGTTGTTCGCGTCGTAGCCGAAGAACACGTCCTTCGCGTACGCCTCGGCCACCTCGGTCGCGTGGATCAGGTCGTCGACGTCGACGTCGACCGCGTACAGCTCCAGCGAGAACGGCGTCTCCGGCGGCGCGCCGTGGACGTCGTAGTCGCCGCCGAGCCGGGAGCGGAACCCCCGTGCGATCGTCTCCAGCCAGTAGGTCGTCGCGTACTCGGTGTCGTACAGCGGGACGACGAACTCGTCGACGTGGTCGGCGAGCCGGTCGAGGTCGAGGCCGGCGCGCTCGTAGAGGTGGTCGGGATACGGGTCGGGATACAGCGTGAGCAGCAGGCGTCCGGGGACTAACTCGGCCGCGTCCGCGACGAACTCGGTGATGACGTCGGCGCGCCAGTCGCCGAAGTCGTCGCGGTCGCTCTCGGTGAACAGGCGTTCACAGCGGTCGCAGTGGCAGAATCCCTCGCGGGGGAAGCCGACGTCGTCGAGGCGGACGTCGCCGTTCTCCGCGGCGCAGTCGGAGATTATCTCCATGAGCCCCTCGCGGTACTCCGGGTGCGTCGGGCAGATGTACGCCCAGTCGAAGTAGTCGCGGTCGCGGGTCGCCGGCTCGCCGCGCTCGTCGACCGGGACGAGCTCCGGGTTCTCGCCGGCGGCGGCGTTGTCGCCGAAACACGACACCATGTTCACGGCGTTCGGCAGCGGCTCGGCGGCCCGCCCCGTGACGTCTTTCACCTCGTAGAAGCCGAGGTCGAACGGCTCCATCGCGACCTCGTCGGCGTTCCGCGTGACGACCCCGTACATGGGGCTTGCTAGGCGGTAGGTCGGTAAAAACGGCGGGTCTCGTGACGGTCGGCGCGGGGAAGCGGACCGGCGTAGCGACGTAACTCAGCGGGTACTGCGACCCCGTGAGGGGGCTATTCAGCGGTCGGCCGGATCGCGGAGGGCGGGTCCGACGACTACTCGACTTCGACCGGCTGCTTGTCGCCGGCGAAGAGGAAGTACGCGAGCGCGACGAGCGACAGCACGAGGACGAGCTTGGCTTTCTTGCTCATGGACCGACGTTCGCACGGCGGGCGCTAAAACTTACCGGAGGGCCGGCGACCGCGCGGCGGGTCGGTCGTCGAACGGCGGCGGCTCAAACGTCGATGTGGTCGGCGATGTCGGCGCGCAGGATCGTCGCGCAGTAGTCGCAGCGCACGCCGTCGGCGACGACGTCGAAGCGGGTCTCGACCGGTTCGCCGGCGTTCGTGATACAGTTGCGGTTCGGACACGAGAGGACGCCGGTGACCCCGTCGGGCCGGGTGACGCGGTTCTTCTCGACGACCTCGAAGTCGCGGACGATGTTGATCGTGGCCTCGGGCGCGATGAGCGACAGCACGTCGACCTCGGACTGCGAGAGCTCGCGGTCCTCGACCTTCACGATGTCCTTGCGGCCCAGCCGGTCGGAGGGGACGTTCATCCCGACGGAGACGCCGAAGCCCTCCCGACCGTCGATGCCCAAGATCGCGAGGACGTTCAGCGCTTGGCCGGCCTCGACGTGGTCGATGACCGTGCCGTCTCGGATCTTCGAGACGCGGAGCTCGTGTTCGCTCATCGGTCCACCTCCGTCCCCTCGTCGCCGTCGGGATTCGCGTTCTCCAACAGGGTGTCGAGCAGCGCCATGCGCACCGGGATCCCGTTGTGCGCCTGTTCGAAATAGCGCGCGTGGTCGGTCTCGTCGACGTCGGGCGCGATCTCGTCGACCCGGGGAAGCGGGTGCATCACCGTCAGGTCGTCCGCCGCGGCCTCGAGCGTGTCGGCGTCGATCTGGTACTCGCCCGCGACGCGGTGGTACTCGTTCTCGTCGGGGAACCGCTCCTTCTGGATCCGGGTGACGTAGAGCACGTCGAGGTCGCCGATGACCGGCTCCAACTCCTCGTGTTCGCGCACCTGGGCGCCCGTCTCGTGGAGGTCGAACCGCACCGACCGCGGGAGCCGCAGCGACTCGGGGCTGATGAAGTGCTGGTTGGCGTCGAACTCGGTGAGCGCGGCCGCCAGCGAGTGGACGGTCCGCCCGTACTTCAGGTCGCCCATGATCCCGATCGTGAGGTCGTCGAGCCCGTGGTCCTCGCGGATCGTGTGGAGGTCGAGGAGGGTCTGGGACGGGTGCTGGCCCGCGCCGTCGCCCGCGTTGACGACCGGAACGTCGACGCGTTCGCCGGCCAGCGTCGCGGCGCCCTCGCTCGGGTGACGGAGGACGAGGGCGTCCGCGTACCCCTCGATGACGCGGACGGTGTCCGACAGCGACTCCCCCTTCGAGACGGACGAGGAGTCGACGTCGCCCATGCCGATGGTGTCCATCCCGAGGCGCTTCCCCGCGCTGTCGAAGCTCATGCGGGTCCGCGTGCTGGGCTCGAAAAAGCAGAGCGCGAGCACGCGGCCGGCGTGTCGGTCCGCGTAGGCGGCGGGGTCGTCGGCGACCGCTCGGGCCCGGTCGAGCACGGCCTCGATGTCATCCCGCGAGAGCTGGGTCGCGGTGATGAGGTGATCCTGACGCATCATCCGAGAAGGGTATCGGCAGTATCTTGAATCCCTCGGCTCGGGCCGCAGAACCGATGTTCACGGACGTGAACAGTCGTCGAGAGGTGCTTTCGAAATCCGTAACGCGGGGAGAATCCGTCCGCGCCTCGCGACGGCCACACGGCTCCCGCCGCCGCGCATAAGCCGCCGCGGACCGAAACGGGTCTATGAGCGAAAACGACCCGGCCGACCTGCTCCCGAACGACCGCGTGAAACAGGCCGCCCTCGACGGCGACGTGACACAGCTCCACCGCGGGAATCAGTACGGCGAGCCGGGCGACACCTTCGAGATAGACGGCGTCGCCTTCGAACTGACCGAGGTCGCGGAGCGGACGCTGGGCGACATGACCGACGAGGACGCGAAACGCGAGGGGTCGCCGTCGCTGGAGGCGTACAAGGAGCGCATGGTCCGCGCACACGGCGGGAACTTCGACTGGGACGACGACGCGGACGTGGTGCGACACCGCTTCGAGCGAGTCGAGTAGGCGTTCGTCGCCGGCCCGACACGGTCGGGCGATGTGTCAGGCGTCGCGACCGTACCCCATTATTTATACTGTAAGATATTGGATGTAGAGAGTATGGCAGCCAGCGACGAGGCCGGCGTCGTCGAACGTATCGGATTTCGAATGTCGGAGGCCGTCGAGCGGTGGATGCCGAGCCCGTTCGTCTTCGCCATTCTGTTGACGTATATCGTCTTCGTGGCCGGATTGGTGACCACCGATTCGGGACCGACAGAACTGTTGGAGTTCTGGTACGGCGGGTTCTGGGCGTTCCTCGGATTCTCGATGCAGATGGTGCTCATCCTGATGACCGGGTTCGTCATCGCGTACCACCCGAGAGTCAACGCGATCTTACAGCGGCTCGCCGAGATTCCGAACACCGGCGCGCAGGCGGCCGCGTTCGTCGGGTTCATCTCGATGTCGCTGGCGTGGGTCCACTGGGGGTTCAGCCTCATCATGGGCGCCATCTTCGCCCGCGAGATGGGGAAAGTCGCCCACCGCAAGGGGATTAACGCGCACTACCCGCTGCTCGCGGTCGCCGGCTACATGGGGCTCGGCCTGACGTGGCACTGGGGCATCTCCGGGTCCGCGCCGCTCCAGTTGACCGACGCGAACAACATCGGCGAGGGGACCGGGTTCGAGTTCCTCTCGTCGACTATCCCCGCCGCCGAGACCATCTTCCACCCGTACGCGCTCACGCTCACCGTCCTCTCAATCCTGTTCGCGAGCGCCGTGCTTTACGTCCTCGCGCCTTCGGGCGACCGCACGAAGGGGATCACTGAGTACGTCGACGAGGCCGAGCTGTTCGACTCGGCGGCGGACGGGGGGCGCGCAGCGGACGACGCGGCCACCGACGGAGGCACCGACGCCGCCGACGCGTCCGACCCGGTCGACGAGCCGCCCGCGGCGGTCGACGACGTGCCAGCCGAGCGGCTGAACAACAGCCGGATCCTCGGGGGCCTGATCGCGCTGTCGGGCATCGCCATCCTCGCGGTCCAGTTCGCCGGACAGGGACTCGGCGCGTTCACGCTGAACGCGGTCAACTTCGGGTTCCTCTTCGCCGGGCTGCTGATCTACCAGCGCCCGGCGTACTACCGCGACCGGTTCAACGAGGCGGCGGGCGCCGCGGCCGGTATCGTCCTGCTTTTCCCCTTCTTCGCGGGTATTCAGGGGATCATGGCCGACTCCGGGCTCGCGCTGCTACTCGCCGAGGCGCTGCTCAGCGTGTCCACGGAGGCGACGTACCCCGTGGTCGCGTGGATCGTCGGCTCCGTCGCGAACCTGTTCGTCCCCTCGGGCGGCGGCGAGTGGCTCGTCGTCGGGCCGTCGGTCCTCCAGGCCGCACAGGAACTCGGCGTGCCGTACGGACAGGCCACCATCGCGTACGCGGTCGGCGACGCGCACACGAACCTGCTGAACCCGTTCTGGGCGCTGCCGCTGCTGGCGATCACGAACGTCAAGGCGCGCGAGATGTTCGGCTACGCCATCGCGATGCTGCTCGCGTTGATCCCGTTCCTGGCGGTAGCGCTGTACGCGGTGCCGTACTGAGGTCGAACCCGATTTTTCGTCCCGAGAGCAGACCAGACGTAGCCCGATCGCTACGTCGGCCGGAACACTGGCGCGCCGAAACTGCGCAGAATACCGTGGCGGCGGGGCCGCTCCGATCGGCGTCAGAAGCGCAACGGGCGAACTGTCGCAACGAAACCGAACAGGTATCAAAAGTTATGTGTCTAGGGACGGAGAGGTATCGCTACGGCCTTCGACGCCTACCATGGATTTCGAAACGGAAGCACACGTCGACGAATACGTCATCGATAGCGACGACACGGCGGTATTCGCCGCGTCCGACGGCGAACTCACGTACACCCGACCGGGTGAGGAGGGCATGGTTTCGATTCCCGTTAGCGACGCGAACAGCGTCGAGTTCGACCGGAACACCGGCTTTCACCGGCACACGTTCCTCGGCCTGTTCTTTCTCGTCCTCTCGCTCATCCTCACCGTCGGCACGGCCCTCCTCGTCTATCAGGGACACGCCGAAACCCGAACGGAAGTCGCGCTCGCGGCGTTCCTGTCTCTTTTCGCGATAGGCGGCTGGAACACCACGTACGACTTCCTGTCTCACTCGAACCGCGACGTGATCGACGTGTACATCACCACCGAGGCGAAGACGCACGTTCTCTGTGGCGAGATCGGAGACGCCGAATTCGTCAACGCGTGTCAACAGCTCAGTGATTCCGACATTCCCACCTCGAACCGTAACCGGAAGCTCGAAGCCACACTCAACTGACGCCCGCGACATCTCGCACGGCGAAGGCGAATCGAGAACGAGGAGAGCCGACGGGCGCGGATCGGCCCTTCAGTCGTCGTCCGCGGCCGCGCCCTCGTCCGCGGCGGTCGCCGCGTCGTCCTCGATGCTCGGCGGGTACTTCCCGCGGTCCAGTACCAGGTCGGACTGCGGGCGGGCCATACAGGTGAGCGCGTACTCGTCGGCCTCCTCGTCGGTGAGGCCGCGGGCCGCGGGCTGGGTCACCTCGCCCTCGACGATTTCGGCGGAGCAGGCGAGACACATTCCGACGCGGCAGGAGTACTCCTGAGCGATCCCCTCCTCGATACAGGGCTGAAGGATCGTCTCCGTGTCGGCCACCTCTATCGTCTCGCCGGTGCCGACGAACTCGACGGTGTACTCTGTCATGACGCCGAATACCCGCTGACCGGTCAAAAAGGGTTCCCCTCGAACGCGTCGCCGTCGCGGGGACGGAAGACGAACGAAGAGCGGCCGGCGGGGGGAGGAAGCGGTGTCGGTTGCTCGACCCATTCCAAGGGAGCCTCAGCGGACGGTGTCGGACGACCGCTACATGAACTAGGGCCTGACGAGCATAAGTTGCTGTAGTACAGTCCTCGAAAAATGGAACAGCGGTGGACCTCTTTGGCGAGCTGCGTCGACACTGAGACGTATGAACCCGACCGCGCTTGTTCCCGCTGTTAACGCGGGGTGGATCACAGCCTTGTCCCCCGAACTCGCGAGCCGGGCACAGTTCGGGTGGACGATTTCCGTCCACATCATCTTCGCGTCGCTCTCGATCGGTCTCGCGCCGTTCATCGTCTACTTCACGTACAAGAGCGTGCGAACCGACGAGGAGCGATTCGAACGGCTTCGATCGTTCTGGCTGCGGGTGTTCGCGGCCGGCTTCGTCATGGGGACGGTCACCGGAATTCCGATGAGTTTCCAGTTCGGGACGAACTTCCCGCAGTTCTCGGAGGTCGCCGGCGAACTGATCGGTGGCCCGCTGGCGTTCGAAGCGAAGATGGCGTTCTTCCTCGAAGCGGTGTTCCTCGGGGTGTTGCTGTACGGTCGTGAGCGGGTGAGTGACCGGAGCTACGTCCTGTCGTCCGTACTCGTGGGGGTCGGGGCGTGGCTGTCGGGATTTTGGATCCTCGTGGTCAACGCATGGATGCAGACGCCGCGGGGCTACGAGATGATCACCCGCAACGGGATGGAGGTCGCCAAGCTCACCGACCCCGTTGCCGCGTTCTTCACCCCTCGGATGACGTGGATGTACGTTCACATGATCAACGCGTCTGTCATCTCGGTCGCCCTGTTGGTCGCCGGCGTCTCGGCGTACATCATCTGGAAGAAGCGCACTGCGACGGCGTGGAACACCGCATTGAAACTGGCGGTGGTGGTCCTGCTCGTCTCCGCGCCGCTACAGGCCGTTCACGGCGACGCGTACGGTCGCCACGTCGCGGATACACAGCCGCAGAAGTTCGCGGCTATGGAGGCCCACTACGAGACCGGCACGGCCGACCTCCACCTCCTCGCGTTCCCGAAGAGCGTCGACGCGTTCACCGACCCGAAAGCGGAGAACCTCTTCACGGTAAGTCTCCCCGGGATCGGGTCGTTCCTAGCCAGCGGTGGTGATTTCGACGCCGAGGTGCTCGGACTGAACGAGTACGAGTCGAACCCGCCCGTCGCCATCGTGTTCTGGTCGTTCCGCATGATGGTCGGGCTCGGCTTCCTCTTTATCGGGCTGGCCCTGTGGGGCGGTGGTCTCATGTTCCGCGGCCGGCTCTCCGACAGCGATCGGTATCTGAAGGCGATGATACTCGCGTCGCCGCTCGGCTACGCCGCGCTCCTCACGGGGTGGTACGTCACAGAGGTTGGACGCCAACCGTGGGTCATCCAGGGCGAACTCAAGACCAGTGAGGCGGTCTCCTCGACGCTGACCGGTACCGAGGCCACGCTGACGCTGGTCGGGTTCGTCGTCGTGTACGTCGGACTCGTGGCGACCGCGCTCTACGTACTGAAGTGGCTGATCCGCGAGGAACTCCGGACGCTGGGGAGGGAGGGGTCGAGTAACGACCACTGGCACGGTCCACTACCGGGGATGATCGACGATGACTGACCCGATGATCCCCGTCGACGCGTACCTCGTCGACTCGCTACCGGAGATTTGGTTCGGCGTTGTGCTGTTCGCACTGGGAATGTATCTCGTGCTCGACGGGTTCGACTTCGGGATCGGACTGCTGTATGCGACCCGCGAGACGGAACACGAGCGTGAGAAACTCCTGTCGGCGTTCGGGCCGGTGTGGGACGCCAACGAGGTCTGGTTGGTCGCCTTCGGAACGATGCTGTTGGCGGCGTTTCCCCGGGCGTACTCGCGACTGCTGGCGGACCACTACCTGCTCGCGATCGGGTTCGTGCTCGCGCTGTTGTTCCGCGGACTGGGACCGGAGTTGCGTGAACAGCGTCACGACAGGCAGTGGCAACGGTACTGCGACTACTTGTTCGTCGTCGGCAGCTTCTTCGCCCCCCTGCTGTTCGGGACGCTCGCCGGCCGATGGGTGTTCGACGCGGCAACGCTGTCGCTTCCGGCGCTGCTCACCGGTATCGGCTTGGTAGCGGTCTCCGTCGCGACGGGCGCGGCGTTCATCGCGGCCAAGGGAGGACCGGTTCTCGCGTCGGACCTGCGCCCGTACGGGGTCGGCGCGACGATCGTGTACCTCGGTGGCGTCGTCGCCCTGCTGGCGACCGTCGTCCTGACGGACGCCGGTGGCGCCGCCGACACCGTCCGTTCGCTGCCCGCCGCTGTGGTCGTGGGACTGTCGGTCGGTGCGGGTCTGGGTGGGATTCTCCTCGCCAGACGCGGTTCGTATCGCGCGTGGGTGGCGAGCGCGTTCGCGCTTCCGGCGCTGTTGACAGTGTTACTCGCGCTCTTTCTGTACCCGACGATCTATCCGCCGACCGGTCTGACCCTCAGGGCGGCGGTCGTCTCGCCGCTCGCGCTGAATCTCGTGACGGTCCTCGGGCTGCCCGTGTTGGTCATCGTGTTGTGGTATTTCACCTACCTCTATCGCGTGTTTAGCGGTCCGATCGACGCCGAGGGGTACGGGAGCTGAACGCCGAAACACCGCTCTCGCTCCGAGCCATCACGGAGCGAAGGTAATTGGTTCACCGGGCGCGTCACGTAGACGGGCCGAGCGGTTCGACCGCCGTGTCGGGCCACCGCGGCCCGGATGTGCGAGCGGTCCCGCGCATCGCAACGACTAATCCCCCGCCGAACGCTTCCCGATGTATGACCGGCAAGGCCACCGCGCGAGCCCACCCGATTCAGGGGCTCGTCAAGTATCACGGGATGCGCGACGAGGAACTGCGGCTCCCGTACCACGACAGCATCAGCCTCTGTACCGCGCCGACCGCCACGACGACCACCGTCGAGTGGCAGCCGGACGCGAGCGAGGACGCGTACGTCATCGGCGGCGAGGAGGTCGACGGCCGCGCGGCCGAGCGCATCGACATGGTCGTCGACCACGTCCGCGACCTGGCCGGCGTCGACGCCGCGGTCCGACTGGAAAGCGAGAACTCCTTCCCGTCGAACATCGGCTTCGGCTCCTCGTCGTCCGGGTTCGCGGCCGCCGCGCTCGCCTTAGTCGAGGCCGCCGGCCTCGACCGCACCCTCCCGGAGGTCTCCACGATCGCTCGGCGCGGCTCCTCCTCGGCGGCGCGGGCGGTCACCGGCGCGTACTCCCGGCTCGACGCCGGGCTCAACGACGAGGACTGCCGCTCCCGTCGGCTCAACGTGGGCGTGAGCGAGGACGGGTTCGACCCGGAAGAGGACCTCCGGATCGTCGCCGCGCACGTCCCGGCGTACAAGGAGACGGAGGAGGCCCACCGCGAGGCGGCCGCGAGCCACATGATGCAGGCGCGGACCGCGCACGTTCAGGACCAACTGGTCGAGATGACCGACGCGCTGCGCGAGGGCGACTTCGACCGCATCTTCGAGACGGCCGAACACGACTCGCTGTCGCTTACCGCCACGACGATGACCGGCCCGTCGGGCTGGGTGTACTGGCAGCCCGAGACGATCGCCGTGTTCAACGCGGTCCGCGAACTCCGCGAGTCGGGCGTTCCCGTCTACTTCTCGACGGACACGGGCGCGTCGGTGTACGTGAACACCCTCGCCGACCACGCAGACGAGGTGGAGTCGCGGATCGCCGAGATCGGCATCGACACCGACGTCTGGGAGGTCGGCGGTCCCGCGCACGTCCTCGACGAGAGCGACGCGCTGTTCTGACGGTCGCCCGCGGCGTCGCCCCGTCCCCGGCGAGGTGATTTATCAGTCCGGCGGGTGAACCGTGCCGTCATGTCGACGATCTCCGAGGCGATCGTAGCGTTCGACGGGGCGACGCCCCGCGTCGTCGCCGACCTCCGGAGCGTCGCGTTCGAGATCGAACACGTCCGCGACGACGTGGAGGACCGGTACTCGAACGCCGACTTGGAGAAGGCGTACCAGCTAGTGATGTCGAATCAGATCACGGGCGACGAGTTCAAGAACCTCGTCGGTCGGACCCAGTACCGGGCACAGACGTTGTTCTTCGACGACCTCGTGGTGTTTCTGTTCCCCTCCGACCGGTACGACGCGGTGTTCGCGTCCTTCGACTACGACGAGGCGTTCCCGGTGACCGAACTGGTGAGCGCCGTCAGCGAAGCACGCTCGGACTGACTCCGTCTCGGACGGCCGCCGGGCTACTCGTCCGGGTCCTCGCCGCGCGCCCGCTTGTACATCGCCAGCGCGTCCTCACGCCGCTCGGAGTGGTCGACGATCGGAGCGGGGTAGTCTGGCGCGGCGTTCGCGCGCTGAGTCGGCGACAGCTCGTGCCAGCCGTGAACGACCTCGGGATCGACGCCGCGTAGCTCGGGGACGTACTCGGCGATGTACTCCGCGTCCGGGTCGTACCGCTCGCCCTGCGTCATCGGATTGAAGATGCGGAAGTAGGGCTGCGCGTCGGTCCCCGTCGAGGCCGCCCACTGCCAGCCGCCGTTGTCGTTGGCGGTGTCGTGGTCGGCCAGCCGCTCGCGGAAGTGCTCGTAGCCGTGGCGCCAGTCGACGAGGAGGTCCTTCGTGAGGAAGGAGGCGACGATCATCCGCACGCGGTTGTGCATGAACGCCTCCTCGCGGAGCTGCCGCATCCCGGCGTCGACGATGGGGTACCCCGTCTCGCCGCGCTTCCACGCGGCTATCTCCTCGGGGTCGTCGCGCCACTCGATCCCCTCCTCGTACTCCTTGTAGTCCTCCGTCACTACCTCCGGGTTGTGGAAGAGGACCTGCGTGTAGAACTCCCGCCACGCCAACTGCTGTTGGAACTCCTCGACCTGTCCGGGCGCGTCGTCGGGACGCGCGTCCGAAGTCGCCTCGCTCATCGCCTCGGCGGTCGCCGCGTACGCCTCCCTGACACCGATCTCGCCGTACTTCAGGAACGCCGAGAGCCGGGAGGTCGCGTCCTTCGCCGGGTAGTCGCGCTCGGCCTCGTAGGCGAACACCGCCTCGTCGAGGAAGTCGGCGAGCCGCTCGCGGGCCGCCTCGGTCCCCGCGGGGCCCACCGCGGCGTCCGGCTCCGCGAAGCCGAGGTCGGAGGGAGCGGGCAGGTCGCCGACCGCGGCGACCGGCGGCTCGTCGACGCCGCCGTCGGCGAGCGTGGGGTCGCTCTCGTCGACCGCGCCGACGACTTCGACCGCCTCCGCGAGCCGATCGGGGTCGACGAGCGCGTCCGCGTCGGGCGCCGGCGCCGGCTCGTCTTTCGCGCGGTCGGTCCACTTCTTCCAGTAGTAGCTGTACACCGAGTACGGGTCGCCGGCGTTCGTCCGGATCGCGTCGGGGTCGTGGAGAACCGCGTCGTGGTGGGCCTCGCGTGACACGTCGACCGCGTCGAGCGCCCGTCTGACGCCGGCGTCGCGCTCCCGAGCGAGCCCGGAGTAGTCGCGGTTCCAGACGACGCGCTCGGCGTCGAGCGCCTCGGCGAGACGCGGCAAGACGGTCTCCGGGTCGCCGCGCGCGACGAGCAGGTCGCCCCCGCGCTCCCGGTAGTCGTCGCGCAGCGCGGCGAGCCCGTCGAGCAGGCGGCGCACCCGCACGTCGCTCGCGTGGTCGAGGACGTCCGGATCGAAGACGAAGACGGGCGCGGCCGGCCCCCGGTCGGCGTTGTCGATGCCGGCGCCGGCCGCGACCGCCAGCCCGACGTTGTCCGCGACTCTGAGGTCCCGTCGGTGCCAGAACAGCTCCATGGGATCCCCACGGGCGCGTCCACCGTGAAACCACCGGGACGAACGGCGGGAGGCCGGAGACCGCGGACCGCGTCAGCGACCGGCGTCCGTTCCGGTGAGCGATTCGAGGAGGCGGACGGCCGGAGCCTTCGCGAGGGGATCGTTCCCGTTGCCGCAGTGGGGCGACTGGACGCAGGCGGGACAGCCGCCCTCGCAGTCGCAGGTGTCGATGAGCCGCGCCGTCCGGGTCATCAGCTCCTCGATTCGGCCGTGACCGCGGCGCGTGAGCCCGACGCCGCCCGGGTAGCCGTCGTAGACGAACACCGCCGGCCCCTCGGTGTGAGGGTGGTGCGGCGTCGAGATGCCGCCCACGTCGGCGCGGTCACAGAGCAGGTGGAACGGGAACAGCGAGATGATCCCGTGTTCGGCGGCGTGGATCCCGCCGTTGAACGCGTAGTCGCCGCCTGGAACGTCCGCGCCGCCGTCGGGGCCCTCCCCCTCTGTCGGAGCCTCGTCACCGCCGTCCGGCGCGACTTCCGGGGACCCGTCGCCGGGGAGCGCGTCTCCGAGGCGTCGCATCTCGCGTTCGACGTCGGTCGGGACCGGGAAGTACAGCGACTTCGTGCGCAGCGTCGTCTCCGGGAGGTCGAGCGTCGACTCGCCCAGCGACTCCCCCGTCGCCGCGTCCTTCCTGACGAACCCCGTGATCTGCTCCGTCACCGTCACGTCCGCGAAGCGGACCGGCACGTCCGGCCGGGCCGAGAGCGTCCGCTCGTCGAGGTCGGCGTTCACGACGATGTCCTTCTCCGAGCGCACCTGCGTGTAGTAGTCCGCCCACGACTGCTGGAGCTCGGCGACGTCGCGGTCCAGATCCAGTTCGACCACCTCGTACGTGCGGCCCTGCTGGTGGTAGATGGCGCCGGGGTGGGCGTCGCGGAGCGCGTCGGCGAAGCCGAGCGTGGCGACCGTCTCCCCGCTCGACCGCTCGATCAGCGATATCTCGCGCTCCTCGGCTGTCCGGAGGTTCACCGACTGCTGCGGGCTCGACGAACCGGCGTGGACCCAGCGCGTGCCCGCCGCGGCCTCGCGTCTGTTCAGGACGCCCTCGTCGGTGAGGTCGGCCACGACGCTCGGGAACGAGTCGCCGAAGAAGCGCTCGTCCTCGGGCGAGAGCCAGTTCTCGTCGGCCGCGCAGGCGACGTGGCCGGGCATCAGCTGGCCGTTCTCCGGGTCGCAGATGGCGTCCTCCGGCGGCGCGTCGAAGAAGTCGCTCGGGTTGCGCATCAGGTACTGGTCGAGTTGGTCCTCGCCGCCGACCATCACGACGAGGGCGGGGTCGTCGCCGCGGCCCGCGCGTCCGGCGCGCTGGTGGGCGGACATCCGCGTGCCGGGGTAGCCGTCGAGCACCACGGCGTCGAGGCCGCCCACGTCGACGCCGAGTTCGAGGGCGCTCGTCGACCAGACACCCCGGAGGTCGCCGGCGTGGAGGTCGCCCTCTATCTCGCGGCGGCGGTCGTCGGTGAGCGCCGCCTGGTACGCGCCGACCTTCCCGGCGAGGTCGCGCTCGCCCCGGTCGCGGAGGTCGCTCGCGCTGTCCGTCGCGTACTGCTCTGCGGTCTGCCGAGCGCGGGTGAACGCTAGCGTCTGCTGGCCCGCGGTGACGAGGTCGACGAACAGCCGCTTGCTCTCCGTGTGACTCGACTTGCGGCGCCCGCTGCCGCGCTCCTGCCAGTCGTCGTCGTACTCCGGCGGGTTCCACAGCACCCAGTCGCGCGGCCCGCGTCCGGAGGTGTCCTGGTCGACCAAGGCGATCCCGTCGGGGTCGCGGCCGGTGACGGTCGAAACGTGGTCGACCGGGTTGTTGATCGTCGCCGAACAGCAGACGAACTGCGGCGACGAGTCGAACCGCTCGCAGGTCCGCGCGAGTCGACGGAGCGTGAGCGCCACCTGCGAGCCGAACACGCCCCGGTAGCTGTGGACCTCGTCGATCACGACGCACTCCAGCGAGGAGAAGAACCAGTCCCAGAGGCGCCCGGCGTACGGCAGCAGCGCGTAGTGGAGCATGTCCGGGTTCGAGAGGAGGACGGTGGGGCGGCGGTCGCGCACGTCGCGCTTCTCCGACCGCGAGAGCCGACCGGTGTACGAGTCGACCGAGACTCGGCTGCCGAAGCCGAGGTCGGTCGCGAGTTCGGACAGCGACTCCTCCTGATCGGCGATCAGCGCGTTCTGCGGGCCGACGTAGAGGGTGCGGCCGCCGTGATCCATCGCCGCCTCGAAGGCGGGAACGGTGTACGCGAGCGACTTGCCGCTGGCCGTCTCGGTTGCGAGGACCACGTCGTCGCCGTCGCGGACGGCCTCGATCGCCTCGGCCTGGTGGCGGTAGAGCCGATCGATCCCTCGGTCGGCGAGCGCGCCGGCGAGCCGCGGTTCGAGGTCGACGTCGGCGAACTCGGGTGAGCGCGCCGGGAGCCGCCGGTGGTCGGCGATCTGTCCCTCGTAGAAGGGGCGGTCCCGCAGCCACTCGATGGCGTCGTCCACGGTTACGATACCCTAGTGACGGCGAGCCGTAACCGTTGCGGTGGGCCCGACGGGAACGCCGCCGAGCAGTCCGGAGGGCGGACGCCGCGCGTCAGTCGTCCGCCGGTGACCGGCCCGGCCCGGAGGCGGCGGACGGCCGTTCGAGGAGCGACTCCGTCGGTCCCTCGCGGGCGAGCGGCGGCCAGCGCACCTCGGTCGCGACCGGCTCGTCGAGGTCGAGCCGCATCAGGAGGTCCCCGCGGCGCTCGACCACCTCGAACCCGACCGTCCCGTAGACCGACCGAGCGGCCCGGTTACCGGTCTCGACGTGGAGTTCCAGCGCCTCCCGACCGGCCGCGGCGGCGGCCGCGATGACGTGCCGACACAGCTCCGTCCCCACGCCGCGGTCCTGCGCGTCGGGGTGGACGAAGACGGCGAGTTCGGGCGTGTCCGCGGCGGTCGGCGTGTACATCGCGTGGCCGTACAGCTCGCCGTTCCGCTCGGCGACGACGTCGTGCCCGTCTTCGAGCATCGTCTCGATCCAGTCGGCGCGCCGACGGCGGCTCACCGGCGGGAGCCCCTGCGCGCGGTCGGCACGGTCGAACCCCTCGTACATCTCGGCGAGGAACGGCTCGTCCGCCGCGACCGCCGGTCGGATCGTCCAGCGCGCCCCCTCCTTGTCGACGAACCGCGGACAGCGCGGCGGACAGTGTGGCGTCCCTTCGCACTCGCTGCCGTCCCACCCGTCGCAGGCGACGCTCGCGGTATCGGGAGTCATGTTTCACGGTTGGCACCCCCTCGTGTTATAGGGTGACAACGACTTTCACGGCGTGGGAACGGTCGGTCGGCGGTGCGCTCCGCCCCTGCCGCGGACCAGCGGACGGCCGCGCTCCTGCTCAACCGCGGATCAGCACGATGCCCTCGCGGAACACCGCGTGGTTCGGGAGGACGTGTTCCTCGCCGTCCGTCTCGATGTGCGTGACGAACAGGTCGACCTCCTGAACGACGCCGCGCTCGCCCGCGACCCGGACCTCGTCGCCGATGCCGTACGGCTGCCGGAGGAGGAGGAAGACGCCGGCGGCGGCGGACGCGACGAGGTCCTTGGTCGCGAGCGCCGCGAACAGCACGACCGCGAACGCGTACGCCGCGAGCAACACGATGAGCGCGAGCGTCTGGACGCCGACCTGTCCGAGTGCGATGAGCGCGGCGACGTACACGACGCTGTAGTTCACGAGCGTCGGGACGACGCCGAGTTCGGGGAGCTTGACCCCGCGGAGGCGCTCGGCGACGAGCAGTTCGATCTTATCGCCGACCACGACCCCGACGATGAGGACGACCGCGGCGACGAACAGGCGCGGGAGGAAGGCGGCGACGCCGGACCAGAACTGTTCGAGGTAGTTCACGTCGGCGACGGTGAGCGCGACGATGACGGCGACGGCGACGATGAAGTAGCTCGATAGCTGTGCCAGGATCCGCACCGTCGAGGTGTCGAACTCGCGGGCCGTCCGCTCGAAGGCGGTCCCCTCGATCACCTCGGGGACGCCCGCCCGGCGGAGCAGCCGGCGGTTGATCACGCCGACGAGGTACGCCAACGCGAGCCCGACAACCAGCACGAACAGCGCCAGCCAGATCCGCTCCGGGACGGTACGCACGAACTCGGAGAGGAAGCTCGGGACCGCGGACATCTGTCAGTACTCCTCCGGATCGATCTCCAAGATGAGTTCGCCCGCCTTGAACGCCCGAACGAGCCCGTCCGACTCGGAGAGGACGATGGCGGTCGAGTTCGTGTCGCGGGTGATCGCGGCCCCGGACATGTGGCGCGCGCCGAGCCCCTTCGGGATGTCGACCCCCTCGGCGGCGGGTTCGAGGTACCGGTACGCCGAGACGATCTTCCCCGAGTCGGAGACGACGAACGCGCCGTCGAGCCGCGAGAACTCCTTGAGCATGACGTTCACGATGGGGTCGCCGACGTGGACGTGGGACTTCTCGAAGGGGTTGTACGAGAGCGGCCGCGACTTGTTCATCACCTTGCCCGCGTCGCCGACGACGAACAGCGCCCCGACCGGCTTCCCCTTCTGTCCCTTCTGTCCGAGTTCGATCGCGACCTCGAACACGTCGCGGATGACGCTCGGCTCCGCCCGGGAGTTGGCGAACAGGTCGTAGATGCCGGTGTGTATCCCCTCGTCGACGGTGACCCGAACGATCGCGTCCGAGCCGCCGTCGAACACCGAGGCCACGCAGGCGACCTCGTCGCCCTGAGAGACGAGCCCCTCGTCCATCGACCCCTCGATACCGAACCGGATCCGGTCTTTGACGTTGTCGAACGGGAGCGGGAGTTCGACGAACGTCTCGGCGTCGACGTCGTTGTCGGGCGCGACGACGACGACCTCAACCCCGTCGTCCGCGAAGCGCTCGTAGAAGGAACTCGCCGGCGAGAACAGCAGCGTGGCGTCGACGTCGTCGACGAGGTCCGTCAGGTGGTCGGTGAGCGAGGCCATTATCACCCCTGACTTCCGGAATCCGTATAGTCGTTGCGTCGGCGTCGTGCGTTCGTCTGACGCGGCGGTGGCCTGCGTCTGACGAGACGAGGCGGTGACGACGCACCCGACCGCGGGGACAACGGTCAGAGTCGGTCCGCCGACGGCGACGCGCGCGGTTTTTATTCCGTCCGCGCCGATGGACCGACATGGCGACTCGCGAGGCCCTCTGGGGGTACCGAGACCGGTTCGGCGACGCCTTCGGGCGGACGTACTTCCGGCGGTTCGGTCCGGGCGTCGTCTCCAGCGTCGGGATCGGGACGTACCTCGGCGAGCCGACGCCCGCCGTCGACGAGGACTCGCGCGAGTCCATCGCGTTAGCGCTCCGCTCGGGGATCAACCACGTCGACACCGCGGCCAACTACCGGTGCGGCCGCGCCGAGCGCGTCGTCGGCGATGCGCTCCGAGACGCCCCGGTCGACCGCGAGGCCGTGGTCGTCGCGACGAAGGGCGGGTTCCTCCCCTTCGACGGCGAGCGGCCGGCCGACCCGAGCGCGTACGTCCGCGAGCGGTTCGTCGAGCCGGGGATCGTCGACCCCGACGACCTCGCGAACGGCGCGCACAGCCTCGCTCCGGCGTTCCTCGAGTGGTCGCTGGAGCGGTCGCTCGACCGTCTGGGGCTCGACGCGGTCGACTGCTACTACGTCCACAACCCGGAAACGCAGCTCGCCGTCCGGTCGCGCGAGGCGGTGTACGACGCGCTCGAAGCCGCCTTCGAGACCCTGGAGCGCCGGCGCGCGGCGGGCGACGTCGGGGCGTACGGCGTCGCCACGTGGGACGCCTTCCGGCTCCCCGCGGACGCCGACGGCGCCCTGTCGCTCGCCGAAGTGCTCGGTCGGGCAGAGGCGGCGGGCGAGGCGGTCGGCCCGGACGACGACCACGGGTTCGAAGCGATCCAACTCCCGTTCAACGTCGCGATGGCTGACGCGTTCACGCGGGCGAACCAGCCGGCCCCGCCCGGCTCCGACGACGAGGGCCCGGTTTCGGTTCTGGAGTTCGCCCACGAGGCCGGGCTCTCGGTGGTGACGAGCGCCAGCGTCGGGCAGGGAGACCTGACCGTCGACGGCGCGATCCCCGCCGACGTCGACGCGACGCTCGCGGGGGACACGCCCGCTCAGCGGGCGCTCAACTTCGCGCGGAGCGCGCCCGGCGTCACCTCGTCGCTCGTCGGGACGAGCGACCCGGACCACGTCCGCGAGAACGTCGCGGCCGGCACCTTCGACCCGCTCGGCGCGTCGGCGTTCGACGCGGTGTTCGAGTGACGGGCCGCCGAGCGCCGCGCCACAAGAAGTTTATCGGGACCGATCCAAGCGGCCCGCATGTCCCCGACGCGACGAGCCCTCCTGAGTAGCGCGACACTCGGCGCGGTCGGCGCGCTGGCCGGCTGTCTCGGCGGCGCCGACGAGCCCGAGTCGGAGTCCGTCCAGCGGCGGGCCTCCGGGACCGACACGGACCCGACCGTGCTGAAGGTCCGGAACCCGGACGGCGACGCCGTCCTGGTCGACGGCGCCGAAACCGACGGTGCGGGCGACCCGCTCTCGATCGGGCGCGAATTAGTCACGAGCGCGGACCGGGCGGCGAGCCTGCTGGTCGCCGGCGGCGTCGCCGACGCCGACCGAAGGCGAGTCCGGTCGTTCCTCGACGAGACGAACTTCGACGCGGAGACGGTGTACGTCGCGCGGGCCGGCGTGTACTCGTGCCAGCGCCTCCACATCGATTCCGTCTCCTGGCAGCCGCAGCGGGTCGAGTACGAGTACTGCCGCGAACTCAGACCGCCCGACGAGGCGTGCGAGGCCGGAACGCGGGTCGCCCTAGCGCTGATCTTCCGACTCCCCGTCGTGCTCGACGGGCGGCTCTCGGGGAGCGGTTCGAGCGGGATGTCGCCGTGTCAGACCACCGCGACCGACTACGCCGTGATCGACGGCAACGCGACCGTTCCCGGGAACGAGACGGCCATCGACGAGGGAGGTGACGCGGCGTGACGCGACGGCTCACCCGACGCGAGGCGCTCATGGCCGGCGGCGCCGCCGCGCTCGGGGCGCTCGCCGGCTGCTCGGGGGTCGGGAACGAGCCCCGGTTCTGGACCGATCCGCCCGCGCTCGCCGTCGACGCGGTCCCGAACGCGTTCGACGCGTCGCCGCCGGAGCGACCGCGAGTGGTTCCGGTCGATTTCGACCCCGAGGCGACGGGCGCGTTCGCCGATCGAGTCGAACGGCTACTCCGTCCGATCCCGGAGCCGTTGACCGCGGAGACGCTCCCGAACGGCGAGATCCGCGAGCAGATCGAGACGGAGCGGGCGGCGGCCCGCGAGACCCTGCCGGTTTCGGGGGAGTCGTCCGTTCCCCTGCTGGCCGCGGAACGGTACGCCACGGCGCGGAAGCACGCGGCGGCGGCCGTCGGCACGTGGGCCGCCGTGACCGTCGAGGGCGACCCCGAAGCGGTGGCCCCGGCCATCGGTTCGGTCCGACGGCGGGCGTACGAGACGCTGGAGTCGCTTCCGGGCGCCGCGTCCGACCCGATGGCGGGGGCCGCGGTGTACGGGCCGATCGAGCGCTGGTACGACGAGTCGCGGCGCCGGACGCTCGTGGGGGGAAACACGGGTCCGGCGGGGCGCGCGAACCCGATCCGAACCGGCGAGGCGGTCGGGGACGTCGAGCGAGTCCAGTCGTACGTCGAGGCGGGCCGACACCTCCGCGACCGGTACCGCGCGTCGCTCGCCGCGTCGGAACCCGTCGGCGACGCGCTCCGTCGGGCGGCCGAGCGGATCGGGGCCGAGATCGGTGAGACGCTCCGGGAGGCTCACGGGGAGGACGTCGACAGAATCCGGTCGAACCCCGGCGCGGAGGCGTTCCTCGACGAGCGACCGATACCCGAGGACGCCCCGAGCGTATCGCTGCTCTCGAACGCGCTCTATCGGACGTTCGAGGACCTCCGGTTCGACCCGATCCCGGTGGACGACTACGTCCCGGACCACCCGGCGACCGCGTTCACGCGGACCCTGCTCGCTCGCGCTCGGTTCCGCGGGATCGACGCGATCGCGTCGCGCATCGAATCGGGCGAGACCATGTTCCCGGCGAACGCCGACGCCGTCGCCGAGGCGCGCGACGACGCGATTGAGTCGGCGGCTGCGCTCGCGGCGAGCGAGAGCCCCTTGGACCGGTGGCTCGCGGCGCAGTTCCTCCGGGCGTTCGCGGAGCCGGACGCCGACCTCGCGAGCGAAGACCGCAGCGCTCGCGGAGTGGCCCGTGCGTACGCGTCGTATCGCTGGATCGAGACCGTCACGAGTGAGTCTCGAACGGTGACGGAGTCGGTCGCGGACGCGTTCGAGTCGTGAGCGGGCGCGACCGCTCGGCGGGAGCGACGCGAGGAGAGGGCGACGGCGAAGGAGGGAGAAACGGTGACTGCGGCGGGACGTCCGTCAGCGGAGTTCCTTGAACCGGCTGCCGCACTCCGGACAGATGCGGACCGAGAACACCTCGTCGGGGTCGTTCTCCTTTTTCAACACCTGATCGCACTCGGCGCAGTTGAGCCGCTCGTAGGTGTCCTTTATCAGGTCGCCGTCGCGGAGCCCCTTGCGCGTGGATTTCATACACCGGCGTTCGTCATCGGGGCGGATAAAAACCCCGTCCGACGTCGGGCTGACGGTTCCGGCGAACTAACCGCTGTACTGACACGTTTCTCGCGATCGGCGGTGGGCGAACGCATCGGTCGAAGCCGGGTTCGAGAGGGGCCGAGGCGCCCGGGATCGCCGGCGATCGCTTTCGCAACGCTTGTGTTCCGGCGCGGTGAATCGAGGCCGTGTCACGGACTCGGCTGTTCGGATCGCTTTGCGCCCTGGTCTTCCTCGTCAACTTCGCGCGGGTCGTGTTCGCACCCCTCGTGGGGCAGTTCATCGGCGAGTTCGGAATCGGCGAGGGGACCGCCGGGCTCATCGTCACGCTCGCGTGGCTCGGGTCGGCCGCGCCGCGGCTCCCCGCCGGCTGGGCGCTGACCAGATTCGCGCGCCACCGCGTGATCCTCGTCTCCGGCGCGATGCTGACGGCGGGCGCGCTCGGCGTCGCGCTGGCGCCGGGCGTGCTCGCGCTCATGGTCGCCGCGTTCGCGGTCGGCTGCGCGTCCGGCGTCTACTTCGTGGCCGCGAACCCCTTCATCGCGGAGCTGTTCCCCCGACGCGTCGGTCGCGTGATGGGGGTCCACGGGATGGCGAGCCAGCTCTCCGCCGTCATCGCCGCGCCCGCCGTCACCGTCGCGCTGTGGTACGACTGGCGGTTCGCCTTCTACGGGCTCGCGGTCGCCGCGGCCGCCAGCACGGTCGTGTTCGTCGTCCTCGCGGCCCGGACCGACCTGCCGGACGCCGGCGGGAGCGACACAGACTTCCTCGCGGCCGCTCGCGGCGAGTGGAAGCTCATCCTCGCGGGGGTCGTGATGATGGGGCTCACGAGCTTCGTCTGGCAGGGCCTGTTCAACTTCTACGAGCTGTACATGATCGCCAAGGACCTGCCGCCGGGGACCGCGAGGAACCTCCTGACGGTCATCTTCGCGGCCGGCGTGCCCGCGTTCCTCGTGTCGGGCGACCTCGCCGACCGGCTCCCGCACGTCCCCTACATCCTCGGGATAATCACGGCGTTCATCGGCGGTATCGTCCTCGTCGTCCTCGCCGAGGGGCTGGCGGCCGTCATCGCGGCGAGCGTCGTCGTCGGCTTCTCCATCCACATGCTGTTCCCGGCCGGCGACACGTACCTGCTCGCGTCGCTGCCGGACGAGTCGCGCGCGTCGGCGTACGCCATGTTCTCCGCCGGGATGATGTCGGCGCAGGCGGCCGGCTCGTGGGTCGTCGGCGAGGCGGTCGAGGCGGGCGCGACCTACGACGCCGTCTTCCTCGCGCTCGCCGGCGGACTGACGGTCCTCGTGGTCGTGTACGCGGTGTTACACCGCCTCGGCCGCGTCCCCGGCGGCGCGGCGGGTTCGACGCCGGCGGCCTGAGGTCGTCGAGGCGAAGCCCGCAACGGGTCGGAGGTACCGCACCTGTTTTGAGCGTCCCGCCCGTGTGATCGGTAGATGGAGTACGTTCAAGAACGCGTGACGACCCTCCACGCGTTGACCGACCACCGGCCCGACGCCCCCACGGACCGAGCGGCGGTCGTCGTGCCGATGACCGAACGCGAGTACGGGACCCTCGCCGCGGAGCGCGTGCTCTCGACGCTGGAGACCGTCGACCCCGCGCGGGTGATCGTCCCGCTTCGAGCGTCCGCGGAGCGCGCCGGCCCGTTCGCGGACTGGCTCGACGGGTTCGACCTCGACGTCGAGACGCTGTGGTGTGACGGCCCCCGTCTCGCGTCGCTGCTCTCGGCCCGCGGACTCGACGGCGAGCGCGGCAAGGGCCGCGACGTGTGGCTCGCGCTGGGTCGCGCGCTCGACGAGGAGTTCGTCGTCGTCCACGACGCCGACACGAAGACGTACTCGCCGGCGTTCGTGAACCGCCTGCTGTTCCCGCTCGGGCGCGGCTACTCGTTCTCGAAGGGGTACTACGCCCGCGTCGAGGACGGCTCGCTGTACGGTCGGCTGTTCCGGCTGTTCTTCCGGCCGCTCGTCCGGGCGCTCGGAGACGCGGCCCCGGGTCGCGAGCCCGACGTGCTCGCGTATCTCTCCGCGTTCCGCTACGCGCTCGCCGGCGAGTTCGCGGCGACGAGCGACCTCGTCTCGCGGCTCCGCGTCCAGCGCGGCTGGGGGTTGGAAGTCGGGACGCTCGGCGAGGCGTTCGGCCACGCCGGCTTCGCCGACAGCGCGCAGGTCGACCTGGGCCGGTACGAACACGACCACCGGTCGGTCGACGGTCCGACCGGCCTCGCCGACATGAGCCGCGCGGTCGGGGCGGCGACGCTGCGCGCGGTGGAGGACGCCGGCGTCGACGTCGACTACGACGGTCTCCCGGGGCGATACCGCGAGGCCGCGGAGACGCTGGTCGACGGCTACGCCGCGGACGCCGCGTTCAACGGGCTCTCGTACGACGGCGACGACGAGCGCTCCCAGGTGGCGACGTACGCCGAGGCGCTCGGCGAGCCGGGTCCGGACACGCGGCTCCCGGCGTGGCAGCACGCCCCGGTCGATCCGGACGAGGTCCGCGAGGCCGCGAGCGCCGACCTCGCGGACGTCCGCGGCGACGGTGCGGTCGGGGGGAGCCTCGGACGCGACGGCGACGCCGCGGTGTCGGGCTCGACGGTCGACACCGACGGCGGCGAGCCGACGACCGGTGACGGCGGGACGGAGCCGGCGCCGGGGGAGGACTGACGATGGCCGACGGTCCGAGCGTCGCGGCCCGGGACGACCTCGCCGGGGTCGTCGACCTGTTCGCGTGGCTCACTCGGACGGAGCTCTCGCAGGCGCTCTCGGAGTTGGCGTTCAAGAGCCGGACCGAGGTCGACGAGGACGCCATCGACGCCGCCATCGACCTCGCGGTCGCGGAGTACGCGCTGGTTCCGGCTCCGGCGGCCGCCCTTTCGAGCGAGGGCACCGAGTCCGCGTCCGAGCGGGAGACCGCGCTCGCCGTCGGTCCCGCCGCGTTCCCGACGCTTCCGGAGGGCGCAGCGGACCTCCCGCACATTCTCGACATTCCGTCACGGGAGGTCGACCGCGAGGCGCTGTCGGACGCCGTCCTCGAACGGCTCCGCGAGGAGGCAGTGGCGGCGATAGGCGACGGGGACGACGACCGGCTGGAGACGCTCGCGGACGTGACCTACGACGTGGAGGCGTGGGCGCCTGTCGACGTCGACCCCGTTCGAACGCGGATCCTCGCCGAGGTCGACGAGGAGGCGTGAGTCGGCGGGCGCCGCGGTCGCCTCAGCCGGAGAACTCCGACTCGCTCACGCGGACGACGACGGTCTCGTCGACGTCGCGGAGGTCGTACTCTGGCGTCTCGCCCTGCCGGCGCCGGACGAACAGCGGTTCGACCGGCCGGCCGTCGACGAGGCCGAACACCTTCAGGCGCTGATCGGTCTCCTCCGGCGGGACTGCGCCGTCTCGCACTTCCCGGGCCAGGTCCCGCGAGAGCCACTCGTCGGCGGCGACCGACGGCTCCAAGACGAGCGCCTCCTCGACGAAGCGGACGAGATACCAGTCGAGGTCGTTCAGCAGCGAGACGGCGGCGCCGAGGCTCACGGTGTCGACGGCGACGCTGTTCTCGAAGGGCTCCTCGATCCGGTAGGTTGCGAGCGCGTCCCGCGCCGTCTCGCGAGAGAGCAGCTCGTAGGAGAGCTCCACGTCCGGGTCGCCGAGGAGACACACCCGCGTCACACGTCGGCGGTCGCGGGGCGCGGTGAAATCGGTTGCGGTCGGTGACGCTACCAGGAGATCCGCTCGCGGTCCTTCCAGAGGTGCCCCGCGGGGCTCCCCCGCGCGAACCGGGCGAGCCAGACCGGCGTCTCGGCGCCCTCGGAGGGCGTCCGCGGCGCCTCGTCGCCGCCCATGTCCGTCCGCACCCAGCCGGGAGAAACGGCGTTGGCGATGAGTCCCTGATCGCCGTACTCGCCGTCGAGGTACGCCGTCAGCCCGCCGACGCCGACCTTCGAGAGCCGGTAGGGCGGATACCCGCCGTCCATCTGTCCGTCGGTGAACCGGCCGAGCCCCGACGAGAGCGTCACGACGCGACCGCCGGTCCCGTCCAGGAGGAGCGGCAGCGCGTGCTTGGTCAAGACGACCGGGCCGCGGAGGTTCACGGCCATCGTGAGGTCGAAGTCCGCGGTGTCCATCTCGTGGAGGGGTCCCGACCGCGCGAACACGCCCGCGTTGTTGACGAGGACGTCGAGCGAGCCCTGTTCGCGCTCGATCCGGTCGACCGCGGACCGTACCTCCTCCTCCTCGGTCACGTCCAACTGGACGGCGTGCTGGTCGGACGCGGTCACGTCGTCGGGGTCGCGCGCTCCCGCGTAGACGGTCGCTCCCAGGTCGGCGAGTTCCGCGGCGATCTCGGCGCCGATCCCCCGAGTCGCGCCCGTGACGAGGGCCACGTCGTCGGTCAGGTCGGCCTTGAGATCGACGTCTGTCGAAGCGTCTGGCATGCCGTTCGGTACGGCGCGTCGACAGTAGAAACCCCGGATCGGCGCGGCTCGGACCGGGTCACCGGTCCGACCGTGTCCGCGCTCAGAACGTCGAGACGTCGCCCTCGATGACGCTGCGGGTCACGTCCGTCACGTCGGCCAGTTCGCGGTCGACGATGGCGAGGACGTCGTCCTCGATGTCGCCCAGGACCACGTCGTCCTCGGTGACGATCTGCGCGTCGGCGACGTGCGGCTCGTCGATCGGCCGGCCGATCTGCGAGAGCAGTCGGACCTGAAGGTCGCGGATGCCGTCGACCTCGCTCGTGACCGACTCGGCGATACGCGTCGACAGCAGGTTGTAAATCTTCCCGATGTGGTTGACGGGGTTCTTCCCGGAGGTCGCCTCCATCGACATCGGGCGGTTCGGCGTGATGAGCCCGTTCGCGCGGTTACCGCGACCGACCGAGCCGTCGTCGCCCTGCTCGGCGGAGGTGCCGGTGACGGTGAGGTAGACGGAGCCCTCGTCGTAGTCGTCTGCGGTGTTGACGTCGACGTGGACCTCGCGGTCGGTGTACTCGCGGGCGAGGTCGTCGACGTACTCGCGGACGGAGTCGACCGCGTCGTCGTACTCCTCGAGGCCGTCGACGTACGCGTCGACCATCGCGGCGGCGACGGTGATGTCGATCTGGTCGCCCTCGCGTTTGCCCATGATCTTCACGTCGGGGCCGAGTTCGGGGTGATCGTCGTGGTACGTGGTGTTGAGCGCGTGCTCGGCCTCGTGGACGATGGTCTCCGTCTCCGTGAGCGGGGCGTGACCGACGCCGAAGGAGGTGTCGTTGGCCATCGGCACTTCCTGGGTCTCCTCGCCGAAGACGTCCTGAAGGTCGCCGGAGCCCTCGCCGAGCCTCGCGTCGACGACCACGTCGGTGCCGTACTCCAGTTCGGGGATCGCCTCGGAGAGGTAGTCGCGGGCGGCCGCGAGGGCGGTCGAGTCGACCGGGAGCTGTTCGCCCTCGTACTCCTTCGTGGCGCGGCCGACGATGAGGATGTAGATGGGCTCGACGACCTCGCCGCCGCCGAACGCGGGGGCCGCGCGGCCGGCGACCAGCTGCGTCTCGTCGGTGTTGTAGTGGAGGACTTTCCCGACGCGGTCGAGGTAGAGCTGCGAGAGCGCCCGCGAGACCGACTCCGCGACGCCGTCGCAGATCGAGTCGGGGTGACCGATCCCCTTTCGCTCGACGATTTCGACCTCCTGGTCCTCGACCGCTTGCCGGTCGAGGCGGCTGACCTGTATGTTCCGGTCCATTAGCCTCCGGTACTTCACCGCTGACAGTATAACTTGCGGAAACGCTCCGTCGCGGTTAAATTACCTCAAGTAATCAAATGCCCCCTCGACGGCCGATCGTGCCCGCGCCCTGCGGAGACGCAAGCGAGCCTTTGTGTCTCGCCAACGACTTTCCGTCACCTCACGGTGTTGTCCGTATGGACGGACCCACACCCTCTCGGCGCCGGCTCCTAGCCGGTGCGATCGCCGGCGGCGTCGGCGCCGTCGCGGGCTGTCTCGGAACGACCGACGACGATCCGGGCGACGGTGACGGAGCGACGTTGCGTCTCTCGCTCTCGCGGGTCGACGGCTCGTTGCGGGAGCGCTACGTGCGGGACAGCGACGATCCGGCCGAGCGCTGGGACGAGGCGGCGCTCGACGCCGCGCTGGCGGGCGACTCGTACACGATCCGACACAGAGAGCCGTTCTACGCGGGTCCCGAGAAGCCGGCGTACGTGGCTCACAAGGGCACGTACTACCGGCTCGGTTCGCTTGTCGTCGACGAGGTCGCCGAGACGTATCCGGTGTTGCGGCTCTACGAGACCGACGGAGCGGTCGAGTCGGCGGTCGCGGCGGACGAGGAGGGTGACTTGCCGCTTGTCGACCGACGCGCGGTCAAGATCGCGCACTTCGCGGCGCGGGCCCGCGGGAACGTCGGCGGGTACGCGGTCGGACTGGTCGAACGCGGCGGGTACGCGTACCGCGACGAGTCCGACCGCGCCGACAGCGAACTGCTCGACGACGACGGTCCCGATCACGTCACGTACCGAGAGACCACGTACCGCGTCGACATCGAGCGCGAGCGCTTTCACGATGCCGTCTACCGGCCGACCGCGCAACCGGTCGCGGAGAGTCCCGAACGAATGGAGACGGTCCTCCGAGCGCGGCTCGTCGGTCCCAGAATCGAGTCGGACGAGCTCTCGGAAGCGGCCGGGCGGATCATCGACCGAGCGGCGGCCGACGAGTACACCGAGACGCACCCGTACTCCGAGGCGTACGTCGAACTGCTCCGGGCGCTCGACGCGCGACCGTACCTCGACGGTAACATCAGGAAGGACGCGGGCGTCGGCGAACACGACAAGGAGATGATCCGGCACGGCGAGGCGTACTACGAGCGGTACCTCCGGCTGTCGGGTTCGGGGGACGGCTGACCGGCCGCGCTTCTCGGGACCGTCTCAGCGCGCCGCCTCGTACGCCTCGCCCATCACGTCGAGCGCTTCGCGGAGTTGCGCCTCGTCGGTCGCGTACGAGATGCGGGCGTGGCCCGCGCCGTGTTCGCCGAACGCCTCGCCGGGGACGACGACCACGCCGCGGTCGAGACACTCGTCGACGAACCCCTCCGGAACGCGGGGCATCGCGTAGAACGCCCCCTGCGGCGTCGGGCAGTCGAGGCCGATTTCGTCGAAACCGTCGAGGAGGAGGTCGCGGCGGCGCCGGAACGACGCCGTCATCTCGTCGACCACGCCGCGGTCGCCTCGCAGCGCGGCTTCGGCGGCGTACTGCGCCGGGGCGGAGGCGCAGGCCTGCGCGTACTGGTGGACGCGGAGCATGCGCTCGACGCGGTCCGCCGAGCCGTACACCCAGCCGAGCCGCCAGCCGGTCATCGAGAACAGCTTCGAGGCGGAGTTGACGACCACGACGTTGTCGGTCTCGGCGTACTCGATCGGCGAGTGGTGTTCGCCGTCGAAGACGGTGTACTCGTACACCTCGTCGGAGAGACAGAGCACGTCGTGTTCGTCGGCGATGCGGGCGAACTCGCGCACGTCGGCCTCGGAGGAGACCGCACCCGTGGGGTTGCCGGGGGAGTTGACGACGAACGCCGCGGTGTCGTCGGTAATGGCCGCCTCTATCGCCGCCGGATCGATCGTGAGGTCGTCGCGCAGCGGCACGGGGACCGGCTCGCCGCCGGTCAGCTTCGTGAGCGCGTCGTAGGAGACGAACCCGGGGTCGGGGATCAACACCTCGTCGCCGGCGTCGACGTGCGCCTCCAGCGCGATGTGGAGCGCCTCGCTGCCGCCGGCCGTCGCGACGACGTTGCTCGGGTCGAGGTCGATGCCCTGGTCGGCGCGGTGTTTCTCCGCGATCGCCTCGCGCAGCGACGGGGTGCCCTTGTTCTCGGTGTAGGCGTCGGCCTTCCCGGACTCGATGGCGTCGACCGCGGCACGGCGGGCGTGCTCGGGCGTCGGGAAGTCGGGCTGACCGAGCCCGAGGTTGATCGCGTCGTCGCCGGCCGCCTCGAACACCTCGCGGATGCCGCTGATCGAGATCCGCTCGACTCGCTCGGAGAACGTCGTCATACTCGTGTGGGCGCGCCGCCGAGAGTTAGTTCTTGTCACGTCGGATCGACCGACCGTCGGGCGAGTCGACGCGTCCGCCGGCGGCCGGCCGCGCGGTCACCACCGACGCCGCTCCCAGACGGGTCGACGGCCTTCGCGGCCGGCGTCGCGGCTGAGCCGCCCGTCCGCGTCGGTCGGCAGCGCGAACCGACCGTCGAGGACGCTCGGCACCTCCTCGGGACGAGCGCGAAGCAGTACGTCGTCGACCGCCCGGAGCCGGAGCATCGGTCGCCCCGGCCCCATCGGCACCTTGACCGACTCGATCAGCTCTCGCTCGACGAGCGCGCGCCGGTCTCGCGTGAACTCCTGCGCGGGGGCGATCCCGACGCCGTCGACGCCGACCCACCGGCGGAGGTCCCGGAACAGGTGGTCGTGTCGCGCCGCGAGCGCGACGAGGAGCGTCCGGTCCGTGGGCTCGGTGGTGCGCCCGAACTCGCCGGGCGCGAGCGACTCCAAGACGGCGGCGAGGTCGTCGGCGAAGCGGTCGTCCAGCGTCTCGCGGGCGGCCGCGAGCAACCGCGTTCGCGACGGCATCCCGACGGGAGCGGCCGCCGCCGCGTCGAACCGCGACTCGGCGGCCGCGCGGACGCCCGTGATCGCCTCTCGGGCGCCCGCCGCGGAAGCACCCCCGGAGCCGTCGTCGACCGCCGTCGTCGCGAGCGTTCGGTCACCGGGCGGACCGACGACGGCGTCGACCCGATCGGGGCTCGCGAACAGCGTGCCGCTGGTGCCGTGACCGAGGGGTTCCCCGGTTCGGAGTCGGATCGCGTCCGTCTCGACCGCTTCGGCGACCGCGCTGCCGAGTACGAGCGCGCGGGAGAGCGCGTCGACCGCGCCGGGGCGACACGCGACCCGCCACGGCGCCCCGGACGACCGCTCGCGGGCGGCCAGCACCGACGGGAGCAGGCGGAGGGGAACGCCGACCGCGACGACCGCGGAGCGTCCCGCCAGCGCGGTCTCGACCGACTCGGTGAGGGGGTCGTCGTCTCGGGGGAGGGCGTCGGCGACCTCCGGCGCGGCGCCGGAGCGACCGCTCCGGGCGTCGACGGGTGGTGCGGGTTCCGTTTCGGCCTCGTCGTCGGCCACAACGTCGCAGACAGTCGCGATCGGAAAGAGCGTTGTGCCGGATCGGCGAGGTGCTGCGGTCCGTGAAGCGGGTAGCGACCGCGGACCGCGCTCAGGGCGCTCGACCGAAGACGAGGTAGCCCGTGTGACCCACGCCCGCGGTGGAGGGACGCGAACCGCGGTCGGAGAAGTCCATCTCGCGTTGGATCGTTTCGAGCGTCTCGACCCCGGTGAAGCCGGCCTCGCGGGCGGCGAGGGCCGCCTCGCGGGTGCCCTCGACGAAGGGAGAGTACACCGCGAGGCGACCGCCGGGCGCGAGCAGTTCGTCGGCGCGCTCGACCACGGCCGGCGCGTCGCCGGTGTCGAGCGTCAGGGCGTCGAACGGCTCGCCCTCGGCGAGCGCGTCCAACTTCTCGGTGAGGTCGCCGGTCCGCACCTCGACGCGGTCGTCGACGCCCGCCGTCGCCATGTTGTCGCGAGCCACTTCCGCGAAGTCGGCGTCGACCTCGTAGGTGGTGACGTCGGCGCCCGCCCGCCCGAGGTACGCGGCGAGGATCCCCGTCCCGGTGCCGGCGTCGAGGACGCGGTCGCCGCCGGACGCGCCGGTGTGGCCCATCACGAGCCCCACGTCGCGGGGCATCATCGGTGCGCCGGTGCGTTCGAGGTGGTTGAACAGGTCCGGGCCGCGGAGCGCGCGGACCTCGAAGACGGTACCGAGGTGCGTCTCGACCTCGTCGCCGGCAGCGACGTCCTCGGGGACCTCGAGCACGCCGAGGTCAGTGCCGAACTCCTCGCCCGGCTCGAGTAAGTACTCCCGGTCCTCGTGGACGAGCAGGTACGCGGCGTCCGTCACTGGAGGTTCGAGATCGCCCGCGCGGGCTCGCCGTTGGCCGCCTCCAGCGCCTCTCTCGCGTCCGCCTTCGAGACGCCGGCCTGCTGGGCGACCAGCGCGATGTCCTCCTCGGGGATGCCCTCGTCGTCGCCGGCGTCCTCGTCGCCCTCGTCGAGGGCGGGGTCGGCCGCGTCCCCGCCGCTCACGCCGGCGTCGTCGACCTGGTTGGGCGAACCGACGATCTGGTAGGTCTCCTGGCCCTGCGCGTCCATCTTGGTGACCTGCGCGCCGTCGAAGACGAGGTCGCCGTCTGCCGTCTCGATGACGACCCGTTCGGCGTCGATGTCCTCGACGTCGATCCCCATCTGTTTCATCATCTGTTTCATCTTCCGCGGGTTCATGCCGCCGCCTCCAAACATGGTCGACGATTCGGCCGGAGGACACAAAAAGGGTGTCGACACGTGGCGCTCGACCGGCCTACCGCCGGGACGAACGAATCGCGACGCCGTCGGGACGGACGGATCGCGTTGCCGGCGAGCCGGACCGCGACGGCGGGGTTGATACGTGCCGCGCACGAGGCGAGAGTATGTACCTCGCCGACCACACGTGGCCGGAGTTGGGCGACGCGCTCTCCGATGGTTCCGTCGCGCTCGTCCCGCTCGGATCGACCGAACAGCACGGCCCGCACCTCCCGCTCGCGACCGACCACCTGATCGCCGAGGGGCTCGCGACGGCCGCCGCAGATCGGTCCGACGCGGTCCGGACGCCCACGATCAACGTCGGCGTCAGTCCGCACCACCGGCAGTTCCCGGGAACGATGTGGGTCGATCCGCCGGAGTTCAGGGACTACGTCGAGTCGTTCACGCGGAACCTCGCGTACCACGGCGTCGACCGCGTTGTGTTCGTGAACGCCCACGGGGGGAACGTCCAGCACCTCCGAGAGGTCGGCCGCCGGCTCCACGAGGACGAGGCCGTCTACGCGGTCGAGTGGATGTGGGACGAGTCGATCCCGGAGCTGGTCGACGACCTGTTCGAGCGTAACGGCCCCCACGCCGGCCCGAAGGAGACGGCGATGATCACCCACATCGCCCCCGAACTCGTCCGCGAGGACCGACTCGAAGACGCCCGCGACGGGGGGCTGGTCGACCTCGCCGACGCGGAAACGATGGTCCACGGCGCTCGGACGTTCTACGACGCGGTCGACAACTCCCCCAACGGCGCGTTCGGTGACCCGACCGACGTGACCCCGGAGAAGAGCGAACAGCTGTTCGAGGCCGCGACGGACCAGCTCGTCCAGCTGGCCGAGTGGATCGGCGACCGCGACCGCGACGACCTGTTCCCCGAACCGCGGGTCGAGCAGGAGCGCCGTCGATAGCCGAGACCGTTTCCCGGTCGAGATCACGACGGACGGAGTATCCCTCGAACGGAGACGTCTCTAAAAACGGATGTTTTACTTTCCAACGGGTTTTTGCTATTTGACACGAATCGCGGAGTATGGAACGCCGTCAGGTGCTCCGATTTAGCGGAGCCGCGCTAACCCTCCCACTCGGCGGCTGTGCGTCGATACGAGGAAGGGCGGCGGAATCGAGGTTCACCTTCACCCGGACGGGTGAACTGCCGGTCGAAAAACGCACGAGCGAGTTCGCTCGCTCGTACCCCGGCCAGGAGCCGTTTGCCGAGGTGGTTTTCGGAGCGGAGCCGAAAGGCACTGACGACGTACACGGGGTGGAGATATACAACGACTGTGAGAGTCCGGTCGAGATCTCGCTCGCGGTCGACGACGGAGGAGAACGAACGCTGGTGTTCGGGGGTGAAGGAACCATTTCAACGAACGAATACATGGTGATCGCGATTTCGCGCCCCGCGACGTACGTCAGCGAACTCGAAGTACGTGGGGACGACGTGGCCCTTCAGAAGACGTTCGACGTGCCAGAGAGCGCGTGGGAAGCGGGACCGGCCGACGATAAGGGGATTAGTCCGGAGCATAACGTCCATATCCAACGAAACGATATCGAAGTGAGGTTCGTCGGAGAAGAGCGGTGAACTCGGGAGACGTGGAAGGACGGGACCCCTCGATAGGGAGAGCACGTCGGTCCAGTTAACGGGGGCTACGAGAGGGACGCCCCGACGGAACAGCGCTTCCACCGAGAAGGGTGCCGAACAGATCGGAGTTCAACGGCGCCGAAAGTTCCTAACCGTCCCCGAGGCTCTCCCCGAGCGCCGCGTCGGCCTCTTCTCGTCGCCCGTCTAAGACCGCGAACCGCTCGCCGCGGCGGCGTTCGAGCCAGCGCAGGAGCCGGGCCGCCCAGTCGAGCTTCCGCGCCTTCATCGGGTCGACGTCGGGGTCGTCGAAGTCCCACCCCGGGAAGACGAGTTCGCCGGCGCCAAGGTGATCGGCGAGGAACGCGGCGCGGTCGCCGTCGGTGAACCCCCCGAAGTTCGCGACCACGCCGACTGGGGCCGCCTGCGTGGTCGCCAGCGTCCACTCGTCGGCGAAGCGCGGGAGCCACTCGCGGACCGCCGGGACGTTGTCGCCGTGAGCGTGTGCGGCGACGGGGACACCCTGCCGGGTCAACGCCGCCGCGGTATCCGGGTTCTTGTCGAGGTCGGTGACCATACAGTCGACCGTGACGCCGCGATCTGCGAGCACGTCGGCCGCCGTGGAGGCGGCGACGACGACGTCGGCGTCGCGGGCGGTCGCGACCTCGTCGCCGAGGCTCGGGGCCGCGCCCGCGACCGCGACGGTCTCGCCCCGCCAGTCGTCGAGCCTGTCGAGCGGGAACGGTGTCGCGAGATCGGCGGCCACGTCGCGCGCGCGCTCGTCCGCGCCCCGGTCGAAGCCGAAGTCCGCGAGGATCGACTCGTAGACCGGCTCGAAGGTCTCGAAGTTCATCGGCGGCCTCCGGCCGGCAGGGCCGCCGCAACGCCTGTCGGGGACGACGCGAGACGGCGCCGCCGCTCGTCGGTCGAGATATGGTATGGCCCGGAGTGGCACAGAGTACCCCTACCCGCGTGCCCCTCCGGCGTCCGGTCGATCGGTTGTCTACACGAGGGCATAAACTTTCTCTTAACTCACGTGGAGGTCGATTCCGTCGAGTGCGGCGTCGAGCGGCTTCGAAGCGCCGGAAACGGCCTCTCGAACCGAATCGACGGCCGCTGGCGTCCCGATCAGGAGGCCACGGCGGTCCTCGGGGGCTCCGGCGTCGGTTCCGCCGTCGGCCGCCGAGGGAGCGGTCTCGGTCGCCGCCGGATCGCCGAGCGCGAACGCGGCGCCGGTCGCGTCGCCGCCGACGGTCGCGGCGCGCAGCGCGCCGACGGCCGGGTCGTCGAGGCCGGTCAGTTCGAAGGTGTGAACGACCGCGCTGCTCGCGACGCTCCGGCCGTCGTCGGTGACCCCCGCCGCGCCGAGCCGGTCGAGGTGGCGCCGGGCTTCGGCGACGCTCGTCACGTCCAGTTCCTCGACGGCGACCCCGTCGGCGCCGCCGCCGGAGCGGTAGCGGTCCCGAGCGAACTCGGCGCCGACCAGCGCGGCGTCCCGCGTCTCGGCCACGTCGTGCGTCCGGATCACGTGGGCGCCGCGCTCGACCGCCATCGACGTGGCGGCGAGCGAGACCGGCAGCGCCGCCTCGGTGCTGCGGCCGGCGATGGTCCGGAGGAAGCTCTTGCGGTTGATCGACACGAGGAGCGGGCGACCGTAGCCGCGGAACTCACGCAGGCGGTGGAACGTCTCGCGGTCGTCCTCGTGGGTCTTCTCGACCGACCAGCCGCCGAACGCGGGGTCGAGGATCGTCTTGTCGGTGAGACCGTTCATCGACAGGGCCTCGTAGATCTCGTCGACGTCCTCGATGGCGCCCGGCCGTTCGAGGTCCGGCGGCGAGGCCATCTTCGAGACCGCCACGTCGTGTTCGCGACAGACTCGCGGCATCTCGGAGTCGGCGAAGCCGCAGATGTCGTTGACCATGTCGAAGCCGCGCGAGATCGCCTCGTCGGCGACCTCGTGGTACCGCGTCTCGATCGACCAGACGGCGTCGCCGGAGGTGGATTCGAGAGTCTCGACCGCGGTGTCGAGCCGGTCCAGTTCCTGTTCGGCCGAGAGCACGTCGAGGTCCTTGTTGGCCGACTCGAGGCCCACGTCGACGATGTCGGCGCCCTCGCCGATCAGTTCCTCGTCGACGTACGCGGCCGCCTCGCCGGGGTCGTCGTACACGCTCGGGTCGTAGGGAGACTCCTCGGAGACGTTGAGTACGCCCATGATCCGGGGCGGGTGATCGTCGCCGATTCCGAGCCCCGCGGCGTCCACATTTCGCATACGATCACCACGGGCGCGAGCGACATAAACTGGGGGAGTGACCGCCGACGTCGAGGCAGGACGACCAAGTGGTGGTCTGCGCGGAGCGGCGCCCGAGCGTCGGTCGGAGACGGACCGCAGATCCCCCCCGAAACCGTCGCGAGACGTGTCAGTGTGAGACACGACGGCAGTCGTCGGACACGTCTTAATGCCGTCGAGCACGTATCTGAAGCATGTACACGAAATCAGAGAATCGACTGCTCGGACTCGCGTTGGCCGCCCTGCTCACGACGATAGGGGCCGAACTCCTCGGGAGTCAACCCCTCGTCACGGTCGGCGTCGGCGTCTTCGCCCTCGCGGTCGTGGCGCTGTTCGCGGTCATGAGCGTCGTCCTCGCGGTGAACGTCGCCCGTGGTTCGGACCTGATAGCGCTCGACGCGGCCGCGGCCGAGCGACCCCGCTGAGACGCGATCACCGGTCGAACGACAGCGAGTCCCCGACCGACACGTCGTGCCGGTCGGTCCACTCGTAGGGGACTTCGAGCACGTACTGCCCCGATCCGGGATACCGCTGTTCCTCGCCGTCCTCGTTCGGCCCGGGTTCCGGCGCGTTGTGGATCTCGACTATCTCTCGGTCACCGTCGGCGTAGACGATGTCGATCCCGAAGCTCATCCGTCGCATCACGTAGGTGAGCGAGTCTCGGGGAGCGTCGTAGACGAACAGCATGCCACCGTCCTCGGGGAGCGACTCGGCGTCGCTGAGTCCGAGGAGCCGTTTCTTCCGGGAGTCCGCGATCGCGGCCGTCACCGCTCCGAGTTCGTCGCCCTCGGGCGTCTCCGCGGTCACGGTGGTCGTCTCGTAGTCCGCGTACGTGCCCGTCGGCCACTCGGGATCGGTCCCGTCGCCCGTTGAATCGTCGCCCGTCGAGCCGTCGCCCAGACACCCGGCCGCGGTCCCGACGGTCGCGGTCGCGGTCAGCCCGAGGAGGCGTCGCCGTCGCATGGTATCGACGAGGGGCCTCGCGTATATAAGCGACCGCGTCGTCGCGGGGATCGAGAACGACGGCCGGGGCGACGAGGCTCCGTCGCCCCGATCACCTTCGCGAGGATTATGCCCGTGGACCGACAGCTACCGACATGGCCGGTTCAAGCGACCGCGAGACGCCCCGAGGTGCCCCCGACAACGGGGCCGTCCTCGGCGGCGCGGCTATCGTCGTCGGCGGGGCCGTCTCGCTGTCTGGGCTCCTCTTGTATCAGGCGTCCGCCGCCGGCGGGAGTCACGTCTCCGGGGTCGGGCTCGCACTGCTGTTCGCCGGCGTCTTCGCGGTCGAGCGAGTCAGCGGTCGCCTCGGACTCTCGACGGAGACGCGCCACCGGGTAGCGCTCGGCTTCGGCGCGCTCGCGGTGGTCCTGAGCCTCGCGTTCCTCGTCGTCGACTACCCCGGCTTCTCCGGGGCGGTGGACCGACCGGGCAACGAGTCGGCGGCGGCCGCGATCCGGTTCTACGCCACGGGGCTAGCGCGTCTCGCCGCGTAACGGGCGTAACCGTCCGGGAAGGACGCGCTTTTATCGCCGCCGGAGCGTAGCGTGTGACATGGCGAAAGTGAGTATCGGCCTCCGCGGCTGGCGCTTCGAGGAGGACGAGATATTCAGCGACGACGGGGAGCTGAAACCCCTCGACGAGATTCCGGAGGACCCGCGAGAGCGGCTCGTACGGCTCGTCTCTCTCGTGGAGGAGCCCTGCGACGTCTGTTACCTCGAGCACGGCGAAGAGGATATCCACCGCTGTCGGGAGGCGGAGATCGTGTACGGCGAGCCCGAAGGGGAGGTGCTGCTCTGTCCCGAACACGAGCCCGACCTGATTTACTGGTTCCGCGAGGCGGGCGGCAGCGAACACAAGGGGTCGGTCGAGTTCGCCGACCGCTTCCACGAGTGGGTCGCCGCCGGCAACGAGTCGCCCGAGGGGTTCGGCTCCGTCGAACACGTCGAGGAGGACCCCGGCGGCCTGCCGGAGCTCCCCGACCAGCAGGAGGTTCAAGAGCGGATCGAAGCGGACTTCGACGGCGACCGGATCGACATCCTCGAGCTCGCGGGCCAAGAGCCCCGAGACGAGGACGAACAGCTGACGGAGTCGGACCTCGCCGACTCCGATCTCGACCTCTCGACCGACTATCCGTCCGACCGATGAGCGGCGACGAGGAGGGGACGGAGTCTCCGGGGGGCTCGGACGACGACGACGCGGAGCCGCCGAGGGAGCGGAAAAAGCCCGTCGTGGTCGTCGTCGAGCCCGAGACGCCGGGCAACGTCGGCACCATCGCGCGAGCGATGAAGAACTTCGGCCTCTCGGAGCTCAAGCTCGTGAACCCGCCGGAGATCCCGGAGGACGGCGAGGCGTACGGCTTCGCCGGCCACGCCCGCGAGGACGTGCTGCCGAACGCCGAGGAGGTCACCTTCGACGAGGTCGTGGCGAACTACCACACCGTCGGCACCACGGCCATCACCGGCGAGGACGACCGCAGCCACGAGCGGTACCCGTTCAAGACGCCCGCCGAACTACGCGAGTCGCTGAAGACCGTCGACGCTCCCACCGCCATCGTCTTCGGCCGTGAGGGCCGCGGGCTCAACAACGAGGAGCTCTCCCGGCTCGACGAGGTCTGCTCGATTCCCGCCAGCGACGACTACCCCGTCCTCAACCTCGGGCAGGCGGCGACGGTGCTGTTGTACGAACTCCGCGAGCTCTCCGTCGACGAGACGCAGCTTCCCGACACCGAGGTGACGCGTGCGCCGGAGAACGACGTGGAGCGCTTCCACGAGTTCTTCGACGAGTTCCTCGCCGCGACGGGCGCCCGCGACCACGTCCGCGAGAAGAACGCCCTGCTGATGCGCAGACTCCTCGGTCGCGCGCACCCGACCGAACGCGAGATCCACTCGCTGCTCGGCACTTTCCGGAAGGCCAACACGAAGCTGGACCACGCCGACCACCTCGCGGCGAAGTACGACGAGCCCGTCTACCCGCCGGAGGGATAGCCGTGCGCGGCTCGCTCCTCGACGACGACCTGCTCGCCGGCGTGCGCGACGTGTCGCCGCTGATGCTCGGCATCGTCCCGTTCGCGCTGGTCGCAGGCATCGCCGCCGTCGACGCCGGGCTCGGTCTCGCGGAGGCGGTCGGGATGTCGGTGATCGTGTTCGCCGGCGCCTCCCAACTGGCCGCGTTGGACCTGCTCGGTGAGAACGCGCCGCTGGCGGTCGTCGTCGGGACGGCGGTCGTGATCAACCTCCGAATGCTAATGTACTCGGCGTCGATCGCGCCGTACTTCTCGGAGTACGGCCGTCGACTGCGCGCGGGGCTCGCGTACCTGCTCACCGATCAGGCGTACGCGCTCTCGGTCGCCGAGTTCGAGGAGAACGCGTCGCGCAGCCGGTGGCGCTACTACCTCGGCGCGGCCGCGTCGCTGTGGATCGTCTGGCAGGTCGGGACCGTCGCCGGGGTCGTCCTCGGCGCCGGCGTGCCGGACTCGCTGGGGCTCACCTTCGCGGTCCCGCTCGTGTTCCTCGCGCTGCTGGTCCCGGCGATGAAGGACCGGCCCACCACCGTCGCCGGCGTCATCGGCGGTGCGGTCGCGGTCGTCGCGGCCGGGCTTCCGCTCAACCTCGGCCTGCTCGTCGGCGCCCTCAGCGGCGTCGCGGCCGGGTTAGTGACGGAGGTGACGGGACGGTGACGGGCGGTCTCGGCGCGCTCGTCGCGTCTCCGCGCGCTTGGGTCGCCATCGCCGCGATCGGCGTCCTCACGTACGCGATCCGGCTCTCCTTCATCCACCTGTTCGGGCGGATCGACGAGGTCCCGACGCGGATCCAGCGTCCGCTGCGGTACGTGCCGCCGGCGGTGTTGGCGGCGCTCGTCCTCCCGGATCTGATGACGCTGCGGCCGTCGGTCGCCGCCACCCTGCTCGACGAGCGGCTCATCGCCGGCGTCGTCGCGGGCGCCGTCGCGTGGCGGACCGAGAACGTGTTCGCGACCATCGCGACCGGCATGACGACGCTGTGGCTGTTCCGGTTCGTCCTGTTCGCGTGAGGCGCGTGGGTCGGCTCCGGGCCGCGGATCGCGTTCAGTCGCTCGGATCGTCTCGGGCGGCTTTGCTGAAATCCCCAACGTGTGAGATCCGTTCCTGATCGTGTGAGTATCGAGGGCGTAGTCGGCCGCTCACCGAGGTCCGATGTCTCGGTGAGCGGGCGAATTACCCTCTTCTCAGTTCAGACGGTGCGCGGTCGCGCGACCGGGTCCGTGAATCACAACCCGCCGAGGGTGACTCCAACTCCGAACAGCGTGATGAACGTGCCCGCGACCCTGCCGATCGTAATCGACACGACGCTCATCTCGATGTCAGCCGCCCTCCGTTTCGTTCCCCACGATTTCACGACGCGATTGAACTTGTCCACGAGGGGGTGATTTATCACGGCCAATCCACCCGTTAAGATCAGTACGAGCCCCGTCCCGACCAAGAGAAAGTCAGCCACGGAAACCGTTGAGCGCGCTTCGAATAAGTGCCTTCTTGCCGATTTCCCTTCGCTCGCAGCACCCCCGTGAGCGGTGCCGAACCTACTGATGTGCCTGTTCGTCTCCGGACGTACGCCTGACCGATACGCGCCCTCTATTCGGCACGCTGTTTGTTCCAGATTCGAGG
The DNA here is from genome assembly GCF_055389685.1 of Halorubrum ejinorense. NCBI lineage: Archaea > Methanobacteriati > Methanobacteriota > Halobacteria > Halobacteriales > Haloferacaceae > Halorubrum > Halorubrum ejinorense. Next base: position 1,950,293 of record NZ_AP043777.1, on the reverse strand, counting down.
GATTCAACGGTGTCTCTCGGTCGTACTCACTCGAATCGATCGGGTCGAAGCCTCGCGAATGCGAAGACGACGACGCCGGCGAGTCCCGCGGCGACGAGCGCTCGCTCGACGGTCACGAACCCGCGGACCGACGAGACCGCGTAGGAGGCTGCCGCGACGACGCAGAGCGCGTAGCCGACCGCAGCGACGCCGAGGAGAGCCGGCCGGGCCGTCGACGAGTTCCAGAGGCGGACCCGCGTCGCGACCGCCGCGGCCGCCCCGAAGAGGAGGCCGACGGGCAGCCCGACGAGCGCGGAGAACTCGATCGTCGGCTCGAGGAGGGCGGTGAGCGTCGCGCTCACGGCGAGGAACGCGGTCACGCCGACTCCGAGCGTCGCGACGAGTCGCCAGTTCATGCCCACCCGATCGCGGCGAGGGGGGATAAACGGTCGCGTCAGCGCTCGCGCTCGGTCGCGCGATCCGACGGCCGGTCGCGCGTCTCGCCGGCGCCGCGTTCGGTGGGACGCTCGAACCGAGAGCTGCCGTCGGCCTCGCGCTCGCGGGCGGCGGCGATCCGCTGGGCGCCGTCGGCGAGCGAGTCGAGCGCCGCGAACAGACGGTACGAGAGGTATGGACCGACGGTGAGCACGAGGACGGTCCAGACGCCGAGCAGGATCTGGCCGACGATCAGCAGTGAGTAGACGAACACGAACAGGCTCACCGCCGTGAGCGCGGTACCGGCGCGCGTGCGGAGGGCCTCGGCGGGAGAGAGCGGGTCGTGCGGCATAGGCACCGCTATCGCCGCGAGCCACTTAAAAATAAACGCGGAACCGAACGGCTCGGGCCGACCGGAACGCGGCCGTCCTCAGTCGTCTGCCGGAGCCGCGGAGTCGCCCGCGGAGACGCCGGTGCCGGGGCCGATGTCGATGCCCAGATCGGCGAGCTTCTCGTCGGGGACGACGCCGTCGACCCAGCCGCGGGTCTCGTAGTACTCGGCCTTCAGCTGGTCGAGTTCGACGAGTTCGCCCTCGCTGGCGCCCGTGCCGGGAATGGCGTCCGGGTGGCCCTCGACGAAGCGGTTCGGCAGCGTGTCCTCCGCGCCGGCGAAGCCGACGAGGTTGTTGTAGTAGCGTTCGAGGTTGTAGATGCGCTCGCCGGCCTCGAACAGCTCGTCCTCCGAGAGGTCGCGGCCGGTCATGCCGTTGTACTGGAGGACGTACTCCTCGATACCCTCGGCGAACGCGCTGAACTTACAGATGTCGAACGAGTCCGAGACCGCGTGGAGGTCCTGGAAGGTGGCGGTGAGTTCGCCCTTCCCCTCCCACTCGTACGGGTCGACCTTCTCCGGAATGCCGAGGATCTCGGCGGCCGGCGTGTACCCGCGCAGGTGGCAGGCGCCGCGGTTCGAGGTCGCGTACGCGATCGCCATTCCCTTCATACAGCGCGGGTCGTAGGCGGCCATCGTCTGGCCCTTGACGGAGAGCTTGTTGCCGTGCGCGTCCTTCGCGTCGGCGACGCGCTCCGGACCCTCCGCGAGGAGGTCGCCGAGGTCCGAGGAGCGGTGACCGATCTCGTCGAGGAGGTCGATCATCGTCTCGGAGTCGCCCCAGTCGAGGGTGCCGACGTCGTCGAGTTTGCCCTCCTCGCTCATCTCCATCGCCATCGCCATCATGTTGCCGGCCTCGATGGTGTCGATGCCGAGGTCGTTACAGCGCTGGAGCATCAGCGCGATCTCGTCGCGGTCGGAGTGACCCGAGTTCGGGCCGAGCGCCCACGCGGACTCGTACTCGTACGACTCCGTGCGGACGTTCATCTCCTGTCCCTTGTGCTCGACGTTGACCTCGACCTCCTTCTTACACGCGACCGGACAGGAGTGACAGGTCGGCTCGTCGACGAGGATGTTCTCGCGGACGTTCTCGCCGGAGACGCGCTCGGCCTCGATGTCGACGCCCTCGGCCTCGTTGTACGCCTCGGTCGATGTGTGTTTGGCGTTCTTCGTCGGGAGCCCGTCCATTTCCTCGGTCGCGTTCATCAGGACGTTCGTCCCGTACATCGAGAGCCCGCCCTCGTTGGGCGCGGTCACGTCGGACTCCCGGATGACCTCCATCGCCTGCTGATATCCCTCCTGGAACGTCTCCGGGTCGGCCGGCTTCGGCATGTCGGTCCCGCTTTTCACGACGACCGCTTTCACGTTCTTGGCGCCCATGACGGCGCCGGTGCCGCCGCGGCCCGAGGCGCGGTCGTCCTCGTTGATCACGCAGGCGTAGCGGACGCCGTTCTCGCCGCCCTGTCCGATCGCCATCACGGAGAGGTCTCGACCGACCTTCCCGTCGACCTCCTCGCCGATCTGGTCGATGGTGTCGTGGACGCCCTGTCCCCAGAGGTGCGAGGCGTCGCGTACCTCGACGTCGCCGTCCTCGACGAACAGGTAGACCGGCTCGTCGCTCTCGCCGTCGAGTAGGATCCCGTCGAGGCCGGCCCACTTGAGTCGCGCCCCGGACCAGCCGCCGTGGTGCGAGTCGGTGACCGTTCCGGTCAGCGGCGACTTCGTCACCAGCGCGATCCGGCCGCTCATCACGGTCTGCGTGCCCGTCAGCGGGCCGGTCATGAACGCCAGTCGGTTCTCCGGACCCATCGGGTCGACGTCCGGGCCCTGATCGAAGACGTACTTGACGCCGAGCCCGCGCGCGCCGATGTACTTCTCCGCGTCGTCGTCGTCGATCCCGCGGTAGCTGACCCCGCCACCGCCGAGATCGACCTGTGCCACACGGTCTCTGTAGCCGCCCATTTCAGTCATGTAATGCTCGTTCATTATAGACGGACCACAGCGTGTTAGATGTTCACCTCCGAGAGCAACCGGAAAGGGTTACGTCGCATGGTATCCCGGTCCGTCAATTTTTATAAATAAACCGCGCACGCCGCGGTGAGATAGTCGCCGACCGCGGTGCGGTGCGGACGGTTGCCACGCCCCGGCGAGCGGACGGTGCGAACGAACGGTTTCGGCCGAGATCGCGGTGCGACCGCGAGAAGTGGCGGAGTCGCAGCGCATAATTGCCGGCGAGTCGAACCCCGGGCGTGACCGACCGAGACGACCGCGAGCGAGCGGTTCGACGCGACCGGGCGGTCGGACCCGACCGGACAAAGGCAATCGCCGCCGCGCTCGCAGTGTTCGTCGGGTCGGTCGTCCCGGTCCCGGCGGGGTCGTCGACGAGTGGAGACGGCCTTCTCGACCCCGTCGTCGCGACGCTCCCGGCCGGCGTCGGTCTGACGGAACCGTTTCACTTCGCCGGGTACGCGCTCATAGCGGCCCTGCTCGTTCCGGTCGCCCCGCGAGGTCGTCGGGGAGTCGCCCTCGCGGTCGTCGGCGCGGCCGCGTTCGGGTTCGGGATCGAACTCGTTCAGGCGCCGATCCCGTGGCGGTCGTTCGCGTGGCGCGACGCCGGCGTCAACGCCGTCGGTGCGGTCGTCGGCGCGGCCGTCGGCACCGTCACCGAAGACCCGCAGGCACCGACGAGCGGCTGAGACCGATCTTGCGGCGTCGCCGTGGTCAGCGCCCCGGCGGACCCGCGCGGCCTCGCCCCCGCCGCCGCACGGTCGCCGTCAGGTCGGCGTTCAGCCGCGAGCGCTCGAAGTAGATCTGCTCGTACTCGCTCGACTCGTACTCCGCGTAGAGGTCGAGCGGGAGCTCGTCGCCGTCATCCGCGTCCTCGACAGTGTCCGCGAGGTCGCCGTCGTCGACGCGGACGACCAGCCGCTCGTCGCCCTCGTCGAATGCGACGTGTTCGGCGTCGAGGTGGTCGCCCTCGGGCGTCCACACGGTGGCGGTGTCCTCCGCGACCGACTCGACGTCGTCGGGCGCGTCGAACTGCGCGACCACCTTGCCGTTCCCGTCGACGGTGACGGCGGCGTCGGGGAGGTCGCGGTCGACGCGCTGCATCCGGCCCTCGGGCTCCGGCGCGATCGTCTCCTTCTCCTCTAGGTAGTTGACGACGGTCGTCGCCTGAAGCTCTCCCGTGTCCTCGATCACCTTGTCTTCAAGCGGGTAGCCGCTCCCGCCGTTCGCGATGTAGCTGTTGACGGCCACTTCGTACGTCTCGTCGGGGTCGAGCGGCTCGCCGCCGACGTACACGTCGCGGACCAGTTCGTCGGCGTCCTCGTGGGGGACCCACTCGAAGCGCAGGCCGCTGGTCTGCTGGGAGATCTCCTCGCCGAAGCTCTGCCCGGTTTCGCTCTCCAGCGTGATGACCTGACTCTCCAGCGTCTCGACGAGCTCCTCGCCGGTGAGCTCCAGCGAGACGACGGTGTTCGGGAACGGGAGGGTGTTGAAGATGTCACCGCCGGTGATCTCGCCGGGGCCGTACACCGAGTCGGAGCGGATGCCGCCGGCGTTCGTGATCGCGGCGTCGGCGTCGACGCGCTCGCGCATCGCGTCCGTGATCAGGTTCCCGTAGCCGGTCTCGCGGTGGTAGTTCGCTCCGAACGTGGCGTTGAGCGGCGTCTCCGTCTCCACGACCGGCGAGTCGAGGCTCACCTCCGCACGGTAGTCGTTGATGATCTGCGACGCGGTGGGGTCCTTCTCGATGTCGTCGGTGACCTCGATCAGCCGCCCGTCGAACCCGGTGACCTCGCCCCCTTCGATCGTCAGTTCGATCTCGCTGAGGAAGGCCGCGCGGGCCCGCGCCTCCGAGATGATCGACCCGTCGACCGCTTCGGGCGGATAGCGCTGCTCGTCGTCGCCGACGACCACGACGTCGATGTCGTCGTCCGCGTCGGCCTCCGCGAGGAGCTCGGCGTCGTCGATACCCGTGTGCGCGAGCGCGATGACGGCGTCGACGTCCTCCGCTTCTTTGAGCCGCTTCGCCTCGGCGGGCCCCGTCTCGGTGTAGTCCTCGATGGTGACGCCCTCCGCCTCGAAGTCGATGTTCGTCTTGCCGGTCGTCGCGCCCTGGTCGGCAAGCCCGATGAGCCCGACGCTGACGCCGCCGCGATTAACGATTTCGGAGGATTCCGTCCCGTCGAACGCATCGCCGGTCTCGCTGTCGACGAGGTTGGTCGCCAGCCAGGGGAACCCGGAGTCCGCCGTCACGTCCGAGATGGGGTCGAACCCGTAGTCGAACTCGTGGTTTCCGATCACGTCGGCGTCGGGGTCGACCTCGTTGAGCACGTCCACCGGTGCGCGCCACTGCGAGATGGGGCTGAGCGCGTGCGGGCCCACTTGGTCGCCGCCGCCGACCACGACGACCGGGCCGTCCGCCGCCGCCCGGCGCTGTTCGATGAGCGTCACCAGCCGCGGGAAGTTCTTGTCCTCCGCCGCCGCCGTCTGAATGTCGTTGTACGACAGGACTGTGAGCGTCGTCGCCCCGTCCGCGGCCGTCGCCGATCCGGAAACGAACGACCCGCCCAGTACGATTCCACCCGCTCGCAACACGTCACGCCGTCCGTAGTCACGGTCCCGTGACATCAGTTTCTTTCACTTAGCGGCGTTTCTAAAATCTTTCTATAGATTAGTATATATTTGTATTGATGAGACTTTTTACAACGCTACTCGAATGCTCGATCAGGATTCGAGGCCCGGAAGCGGCGCCGCTCCGTCTCCAACCGGCGACTGGTCCCCCGAGGCCGATCACCCTTCTGAGACCGACCGGTCGGCGATGACGACACCGCTTTACGCGCTCGTCCGCTTTCCCCGACAATGAGCCAACCGAGCCCCGACGCGTACGAGCAGGGGCGCGGGATGGACGCGCACAACGCCGTGATGCGCGACATCCGCGCCGAGCGCTCGGAGACGTACGACCCGACGGAGCCCACCCGCGTGTGGATCGACGAGGACAACACGCCAGACGGCGTGGTGAACTCCCTGACGATCATCTTAAACACCGGCGGCTGTCGGTGGGCCCGCGCGGGCGGCTGTACGATGTGCGGCTACGTCGCCGAGTCGGTCGAAGGCGGCAGCGTCGCCCACGAGGACCTCATGACGCAGATCGACGCGTGTCTCGACCACGAGGCCGAGGAGGCGGACGAGCCGGCGGAGCTGATCAAGATATACACGTCCGGCTCCTTCCTCGACGAGCGCGAGGTGCCCGCCGAGACGCGGCGCGCCATCGCCGAGACGTTCGCCGACCGGGACCGGATCGTCGTCGAGTCGCTGCCGGACTTCGTCGACCGCGAGAAGATCGCCGACTTCGCGGACCACGGCATCGCGACCGACGTGGCGGTCGGACTGGAGACCGCGACCGACCGCGTGCGCCACGACTGCGTGAACAAGTACTTCGATTTCGCCGACTTCGAGGACGCCTGCGCCGAGGCCGCCGCGGCCGACGACGACTTCGACGCGGCCGTGGGGATCAAGGCGTACCTTTTGATGAAACCGCCCTTCCTCGCGGAGCCGGAGGCCGCCGCCGACATGATCGACTCGATCCGTCGGTGCGCCGACGTCGAGGGGTGTCACACCGTCTCGATGAACCCGACGAACGTCCAGCGCTACACGATGGTGGACGAACTGTTCTTCGAGGGCGGCTACCGCCCGCCGTGGCTCTGGTCGGTCGCACACGTGTTAGAAGCGACTGCCGACGTGGACGCAATCGTCGTCTCAGACCCCGTCGGACACGGTTCCGACCGCGGGGCGCACAACTGCGGCGAGTGTGACGACCGCGTCCAGACCGCCATCAAGGACTTCGACAAACGCCAGGACCCGAGCGTCTTCGACCAGGTGTCCTGCGAGTGCGAGGCGACGTGGGAGTACGTGATGGAGGCGGAGACGAGCTACAACATGCCGTTAGCGCGGTAGCTGCGGCGCGACGAGACCGCGGCGCGACGAGACCGCGGCGCGACGAGACTACGGGGCGTCGAAGGCGAGCGGGTCTATTCCGGGACGATGGTGACAGTTCGCGATCAATACACTTCCGGTTTTAGAAATGAATGATCTGTTCTGCGGGATTTCGTGATAGACACCGTCATGTGAACCCCGATCATGCCGAACGATCAGGTCGAAAAAGACCCTTATAGCTTCGGCACCTACGGGTGTGTATGAACGCAGACGCCAGCGGTCCCCGGTCCTCCCGCGGGAAGTCGGTCCTCTTCTGTGCGGAGTGTCACTTCGAGAGCGCCCTCACGGACGGTTGGCTCGTCGTCAGCGACAGCGACGGGCGCACGATCGTTTGTCCGGAGTGCGGCCACGTCGCCGACCACCGCTCCGAGCGGTCAGCGCCGACGCCACAGCCCGCCGACTGACCGAATCGAACCGAGCCTGTCCCTCTTTCCCTCCGCTTTCGACGGAGATCCGTCAGTTCGCTTCCGGGGCCCGCTCTGCGAGCACCGGGATCGCGTCCAGTTTCTCCTCGTCGAGGGCGTCCCAGTCGACGCCGTCCGGTCGGCCGTGCGGCGTCTCGGTCCGGATGGTTCGCTCGGGCGTGACCACCACGTCGAGCGGGACGTCGTGTGCGTCGGGCTTCGGGAGCACCGTCGGTCCGTCCGCAGCCGACACGTCGCCGCCGACCGCCGACTCGGGCCCGTCGAGGACGGAGAGTTCGTGAACGGTCGTCGCGACCGTCGTGTCGCTGTCGACCGCGTCGAGTTCGCGGAGGACCGCCCACTCGAGGTCGCTGTACCCCTCGCCTTTGCCGATCCGGGCGCCGTCCGTCGCGACGCCGACGGAACCCGCGACTATCAGGTCGACGTGCGGGTGATCCTCGGGAGCGGTGGGCGTCCCGTACTCGGAGATGCCGGAGACCGTGGTCGCGTCGTCGATCTCGTCCGGCGGGATCTCCGTCGGGTCGAGCCGGAGGAAGGGATCCGGGTCGCGGAGCCGGGGCTGCGCGACGTAAACGGTCTTGCCGGCGCGGAGCGCGGCCCGACGGACCGGGAGCTGCGGCGCGTCGGGGTTGGCCTTCAGCGTCGCGGCCGACCTCCACGCCGCGGTCGCCGTGAGACGGTCCGCCGCCGCGTCGGCCCCGGCGAAGTTGGGGATGCGGTCGTGCGGCGGGAACGGGAACCGGGCCTGATCGCCCTCGTCGAAGGCGTCCCACACCGCGTCGCGGACGGCCTGTTTGTCCATGTCGACCGATGGAGAGCCGCCGGTAAGTAGTCGCCGCCGCGACGCGCCTTTTAACCCGTTCAGGCGCACAGGGGCGGACATGTTCGAAGACCGGCCGGACCGCGACGCCGAGGTCGTCCTCGTGGGGCGCTCGAACGTCGGCAAGTCCACGCTGATGCGCGAGCTGACGGGGCACGATTTCTCGACCGGGAGCAAGCCGGGCGTCACTCGACAGCCCAACCACTTCGACTGGGCCAGCGAGGGGTTCATGTTCACCGACCTGCCCGGCTTCGGGTTCATGTCCGGCGTCGAGGACGAACACCGCGAGCAGATCAAGACGGACATCGTCCGCTACCTCGAGGACAACGCGGACTCGATCCTCGCCGGCGTCGTCGTGATGGACGGGAAGGCCGCGGTCGACATCATCGACCGCCACACCGAGCGCGGGAACATCCCCCACGACGTGGAGATGTTCGGCTTCCTCGAAGACGTCGGCGTCGAGCCCATCGTGGCGGTGAACAAGACCGACAAGATCGACGACCTCGACGAACGGCTCGACGAGATCTGCGACCGCCTCGGGCTCTACCCGCCGTGGCAGCAGTGGTCGGACCGCGTGGCGCCGATGTGCGCGAAGCGCGGCGACATCGAGGCGTTAGAGGAGTGTCTCCGAACGCGGTTCCACGACCACAACCGCGACGACCTGCTGAAGTTCGTCTCGTGAGCAGCTGAACCGGAGAGCGGCGAGATTTACGAAGCCCCAGCCGCGCGCGCCGCAGTTCAGTTTGTACCCAATCGAGTCCAGAACCGTCGGGCTCGCGCCCGCTCAGAACTCGAACCCGACCGCGTCGCGGCCGGGCCGGAGCGGGCTCTCGGGGTACGGCGGCTCGGCGTCGGGGTCGTTGAACGCGCCGGGCGCCACGTCGTTCGGCGCGCCGGGGTAACAGAGGGCGGCGAGCGTCTGGATCGCGGTGCGCCCGCTGGCGAGTTCGAACTGCCCGCCGCCGTACATCTCGATCCCTTCACGCTCGCAGTATTCGATGGTCTCGAACAGCGATTCGAGCGTGCCGAACCGCGAGGGCTTGATGTTACACCACCCCGGTTCGACCGGGAGCGACTCGAGGCTCTCGACGCCGTCGATCGGGTAGTCGAACGAGAGGCGGTCGGCCTGCGGTTCGACGAGCGCGCTCGTCTGCGGGGTGAACGCCGCGTCCTCGACGACCGCGGCCGGGAACGCCGCGAACACGTCGCGGTACAGCTCCGGGTCGGGCTCGACGTCGACCTCGGTCCCCTCGTACCAGCCCTTCAGATCGAGGACGCGGACGGCCTCGGTCTTTCGGAGCGTCTCGAACGCCGCCTCGGGCCACTCCGGCGTCGGGTCGAGCTTGAACTCGAGGTCCGCGTCGAGCGCGAGCAGGTCCTCGACCCGCTCGGTCGACGGCGGGTCGCCGAGCCGCGTGGAGACGACGAAGCGGACCGGGTCGGGCTCGATCCCGAGGCACTCGCCCAACGACTCCTCGCGCTGGCGGAGCGCCAGGTCGAGCGCCGCGCTCTCGACCGCCCAGCGGCGGTAGTTGCGAGAGGTTTCCTGTTCCGGCGGCTTCTCGCGGAACAGATCGATCTCGTCGAGCCGATCCGACAGGGAGTCGATCGTCCACTCGCCCTCGATGTCGATCGGGTCCGTCCCGACGAGCGCGTCGTGGTCGGGCGTCTCGTAGGTCACGTCCTCGCCGCGGCCGACGACGCCGTCGCCGGTGAGGCGGAACTCCGTGGTCGTCCGCTCGAAGCCGCTCGTCGTGTTCGCGACGTACCGCCGGCGGCCGACGGACTCGATGGTCACCGGGAGGTCAGCGATCCGCCTGTAGTGGCTCATGGGACCACAGACGGGGCGCCGTGACTTAAATCGAAACGGCGAGGAGACCCGAGACGGCGCGACTCGAGGAGGTGGCGGCCCGGCTCAAGCGAAGGTCTCGGGCGCGGCGTTCCGAAGCGTCGCGATCCGAGTAGCGAGCATCCAGAACAGCGGGACCACGGTGAGCGCGACCGCGCCCGCCGCCGCGACCTGTAACACGGTCGTGGTGAGCCACGGCTCGGCGTCGGCGTACGGGAGCGACGTGTGGGTCACCTCGCCCGTCAAGGGGACGAAGTAGTCCATCAGCAGGTCGACGGTGTACCACGCGGCCGCGACCGCGACCGCGCGGAGCGGGAAGTCGGTGATGCGGTGGAGGACGAACGCCTGAACGACCATTCCGAGGTGGCTCACGAGGAGGAACGCGTACAGCGCCGGGCCCGAGTTCGCGAGGAACTGCGGGGAGAAGACGATCAGGACGTACGGCGTCCACAGCCCGAGCTTGACGTTGCCGAAGAAGGCGAGTGCGGCGAGCGTGTCGCTCGATCTGCCGAGCGCCCACGCGCCGAGCGCGACGGCGATGAGCAGCGTCGCGCCGGGGCTGTCCGGAATGAAGATCCACATCTCGGTCGGGAGGGCCTGAAACTGGAACCGATAGTACCAGAAGCCGAAGGCGGTGCCGACGAGGTTGATGGCGACGATGACCCACGCGAAGCGGAAGGCGACGTCCTCCAGCCACTCCGGGAGGGGCGCGACCCACCGCGGCAGCGACTCGCGGTCCGGCGGATCGCGTCCGAGCGCGCCGACGATGTCCATACCGCCGGCTCGGACCGGGCGGGCAAAGCCGTGGCGGTCGCGGCGGACGCGGCCGGGGGACCGAGCCCGAATCGGCGGCCGTGGCGGGGTGAGATCGGGTCGCGAGCCGCGCCGGCGTAGGGGGTCCGCCGGCCGCCGCGAGGAAAAGGGCTATGAGCGCCCGGCGGGAAGGCGGGGCCATGCGCCCGCGAACGCTGCTCGCGCTGCTACTCGTCGTCCCCCTCGTGGACGCGCTGTTTCTGATCGTGGTCGCGACGCGGCTCGGGTGGGCCGTGACGGTCGCGCTCGTCGTGTTGACGGCCGTCCTCGGAATGCTCCTGTTGCGCGCCGAGGGGCGCGCGACCCTCGCACGCGTCCAGCGCAAGCTGGCGCAAGGGACGCCGCCGACCGACGAACTGCTCGACGGCGGGCTGTTGATCGCCGCGGGCGCGTTCCTGCTCACCCCCGGGCTCGTCACCGACGCGGTCGGGTTCCTGCTCGCGCTGCCGCTCTCGCGGGTCCCGATCCGGATGGCCCTGAAGAAGTACGTCGTCGTCCCGTACATCGAGAAGGAGACGGACGGCTTCTTCTCGGGGAACGTGTACGTCGGCGGCTTCCCGAACGACGGCGAGGACGGCTTCTCGATGGGCGGCGCCGGCTTCCCCGGCGGCGGCCCCGGCGACGGTTCAGACGGGTTTTCGGGCGGTGACGGGGGCGGCCACGACGCCGGCGACGCGGCCGGCGGGAGTTCGGCGGCCGACGACGACGTCGTCGACGTCGACTTCAGCGTCGAGGAGGAGGAGCGGACCGGAACCGACTGACGACGCCGGCCTCCAGACGCCGCGTGAAACCGCCACACGGCGGGGCGACTCGCGAAAGGAAACCCTTAAAATCCTACCCGCGCAACGATTGAATGCGCTCACCTGGGCCAATAGCTCAGTCAGGTTGAGCGCTCGGCTGATAACCGGGAGGTCCACGGTTCAAATCCGTGTTGGCCCACCTACAACGCGCACGGTCTTCGGCCGTGCGGGATTGGTGGGCTGGGACTCCCCAGCCACCCAATTTCGTCGTTATACACCGCTAGAGGCGCTGATAGCGTGTCTTGTCCGAGCAGGAATTACCGCGGTAGTCACCACCGCCCCCCGATCCGCGGTGGCAGAGGCAATCTCGGCACGAACGGGAGCGGCTCGACATCGGCCGAGGTAGCCGTCTCACCGCGACGTTCACCGTTCGACTGAGTTCAGTCGTGAGCGCGTTTGTGGCCCGACGACCTCCTGAGCCTCGGTCGACGCTCGCAACTAACCATTTGTACACCGCCCGTGAGAGAGGGGTATGGAGCAGCTGACGTGTTACGACTGCGGGGAGACGTTCCCCTTCGGCGACGCGGCGCGCTGTCGCTGCGGCGAGCCGCTCTGGTTCGAGACCGACGCCGCGGGGTTCGACTGGCGCGACGCGAGCGGAGCGACGGCGGGCGGCGTGTCGCTCGGCCGAGACACGCTCTGGCGCTACGAGTCCGTGCTTCCCGCGACGGTGCCCGACGGGCTCGCCGCCGCCGCGGGCGGAACGCCGCTGTTCCGCGCCCCGTCGATGGAATCGCCGGACGGCCCTCGGGTTCACCTCAAGGTTGAGGGCGTCAACCCGACGGGGAGCTTCAAGGACCGGGGGACGGCCGTCGGCATCAGTCGGCTCGAGGGCCCGGTCGGAACGGTCTCCCACGGCAACATGGCGCTGAGCGTCGCCGCGCACGCGGCGGCGGTCGACCGGGAGGCGATCATCCTCGTGGCCGAGGACACACCCGACTCCCGGCTCGCGATGATCGCCCAACACGACCCGCACCTGTTTCGAGTCCGCGGCGACTACGGGCGGCTCTACGACGACACCCTCGAACGCGACCTCGGCGCCGCGTTCCTCAACTCGGACGCCCCGCTCCGTGTGGCCGGACAGAAGACGGTCGCGTACGAGATCTGCGAGGCGTTCGCCCCCGACGCGCCCGACGCGATCGTCTTGCCGGTCAGCAGCGGCGGGCAGGCGAGCGGCGTGTGGAAGGCGCTTCGGGAACTGGACGCGGCCGGACTGCTCTCGGCGGTGCCGCGGATCTACCTCGCGCAGGCCGCGCGGTGCGACCCGATCGCACAGGCGTATCGACGCGGGGCGTCGCGCGTCGAGTCCGTCGAGGGCGAACCGACCGCGGCCGTCTCGATCAACAACGCCGATCCGCCGAGCGGGAACCGGGCGCTGGCCGCCGTCGCGGAGACGGGCGGCGGCGTCGTCTCCGTCGCCGAGGAGGTGATGATCTCCGAGCGGGACCGGCTCGCGGCCGACGCCGGCGTCTCCGTCGAGCCGTCCTGCGCCGTGGCCACGGCCGCCGTCCGGGAGCTCACCGCGTCCGGCGAGTTCGGTTCCGACGACGACGTCGCCGCGATACTGACCGGATCGGGGTACAAGTACGGGACGTCCGACACCGATATCTCGTCCGTTCGGGAGGTCGACCGGACCGACGTCCCCGACGCGGTCCGCGAGGTAGTGTCCTGACGGTCGAGCGCGCCGACGTCGCTCGGGGAGGTGCTCCGCGGGACCGGCCGCGCCCCCGTGTCAGTAGCTCGCCAGCGTCTCGTTCCGGGTTCCGGAGAGGTACCGCTCGATGTCCCCGTCGCGCCACCCGACCGGAGCCAGCACGCTCTCGACGGCGCGCACGGCGGCGTCCTCGTACCACGCGGCGTCGTAGCGGTCGACGTCCTCGAACGCCAGTCGGACGCGCGCCGGACCGCGGGCGTCCGCGTCGACGACGACGTACCGGACCGTCTGCCCGGGGGCCAGTCCGGCCCCCTCGGTCTGCGCCCGTTTCAGCGCGGCCACGGTGAGGGTCTCGCGCGAGTAGTCGCCGACGGTCTTCGACACGCGGTTGTCGACGACGAGGTCGGCGTGGTCCGCATCGCCCGCGCGCAGTTCGCGGAGTCGCCGCCGGAATGCGTCGCACACCGCCTCCGGCGAGCGCGTCTCGTCGAAGACGCGGAGCGCCTCGCGCTGGACGTCCTCGACCCACGCCGGGGTCGAGCGCTGCCGGCCCTCGATCCCGCGGGTCTTGACCGCGTCGCCGAGCCCGGTCTCGGGGTACGGCGCGCCGCGTCGCCTCCCGAAGTAGCGCGTCAGCGCGCCCGACTGCGAGTTTCGGGTCGGACAGAACGCCACCCAGTCGAACGCGCACTCGTACTCCAACTCGACGCCGGCCTCCTGGCTTATCTCGTCGGCGACCGCGGTCAGGGGGCGCTGCTCGCGGCCCTCGGCGGGCGTCACCCAGATGGAGTCGACGATGCCGTGGAGGACGCGCCACCCGGCCGCCTCCAGCGCACCCTTCGCGTCGAGGAGGATCTCGCGGGCGTACGCGTTGATCGCCTCGTGACACTCGATACGGCCGAACTTCGCGTTGCTGAACCCCTGATACCCGAAACAGGAGACGAGGATCCACTTGATCGCCGACGAGGCGGCCGCCAGCCGCTCCCGCTCGTCACCGTCGGCGTCGGCCAGGTCCGCTTTGATCTCGCTCCGGGCGTCGATGAGGGGCCCCAGCACGTCCGGCAGGTAGCCGTCGCGGTCGCAGACCGAGTAGCCCAGTTCCGGGACGTCGTCGGTCTCGCAACACCCGCACCGGACGGTCTCGGGCGAGAGGTTGCGCGTCCGGATGATGTTCGGGTACAGCGACGCGAAGTCGAGCTCGTGGACGTCCTCGTGGACGCCGACCTCCGGGGCGAGCGTCGTTCCGCCGCGGTCGGCGTCGTCGAGCGTCGCAGCCGACTTGAACAGCTCCGGGCGCCACGCCCGCCAGGGGACGACCACGTCGCGGCGCCGCGCCTCGCGGATCTGCATCGCCGTCAACACCCGACCGATGGAGGCCCAGCCGAGCTCTTGGAGGGGTAATCCCGAGCGTTCGACGAGGTCGAGACACCCCTCGAGTCCCGACTCGTGGTAGAAGAAGGAGTTGGACTCGTCGACGACGACGCGCCCGGGCACCGCGTACCGCGCGGGCGAGTGGCCCACCCGCCCGTAGGAGGTGTACGTCGACTCGCCGGCGAGCTTCGCGTACCCCGGTCGGCGGCCGAGTGCGAGGTCGACGCCGACGGCGTCGGCCGCCTCGAACAGCAGCGGGACGAGGTCGGCGGTCGACGCGATCAGCACGTCCGGGTCGCGGTCGTCGAGGGCCGCCCGGACGCCCGCGACGACCTCGCCCGGCGACGACCCGACCCGCTCGCCGTCGACCGTGAGGTGCGGGAGCGACTCGACGCCCGACTCGTGGCGGGGACGTTCCAAGCGCATGGCCCGGAGATCGCGGACCTCGCGGTCGGGCGCGGCCGGCGCGTCCGTTTCGAGGCAGTACCGGAGTTCCCGCGTGAGATCGACGTCGTAGCAGGTGTACGCGTCCGGGCGGTCGAACCCGCGGACCCGCTTCGCGATCGTCCGGACGGCGTCGATCGACGCCGCGTCGACGCGGAGGAGCGGGCGGGCGGTCGTCCGGAACGTCTGGCGGTGCGACTCGACGTCGAGCGCGTCGACCGCCGCCTGCCCGTCGAGGAACGACCGGAGGTCACACAGCGCGTCAGAGAGCCCGTCGCGGGCCGGCGGCGTCGGGTCGGGGCCGCCCGCGCGCCCGTAGAGGTCGTCGACCGGGTCGCCGACGAACAGCGTCGGGCGGTAGCTCTCGCGGACCTCGCGGTCGGCGCCGTCCGACGCGAGCCGCCACTCGGCCACGCGACCGTCGTCGAGGAAGTCGACCGTGAGGACCACGGCTACGCGTCGTCGAGGGCGTCGACCCGCGACTCGAGCTCGGCGATGCGGCGCTCCTGTTCGAGCGCGACCGCCATCCACACCGGCGCCAGCGGGTCGGCGTGGTTGAGGTGGCCGGCGGCGTCCGCGCGGTCGCGGGCGTGAGCGAACAGCCGGTCGAACCGCTGCTGGTCCCCGCGGCGCAGCGCGCGGCGGAACGGCCCCCACTCGTCTTCGAGCGCGGTTAGCCGGTCCCGGTACGTCGGGGTCGTCCGGCCCATCAGCGGACCCCCGTCGCGGCGGCCGGGCGGTCGAGCGCCGCCGACTCGTGCATCCGGGCGCGGTGTTCGAGGACCTCGCGCCAGTACGCGAGCGTCGTCTGTATCCAGCCGTCGGCCCCGTGGTACACGAGGGTCTCCGCCTCGCCCGCGGCGCCCTCGAAGCGCGGGCCGAACGCCGTCGCCCGGCAGGTGAGGTGCGTCGCGGCGGCGCGGCGGAGCGGGCGCGAGAGCTCGTCGTCGCGGCAGCGCGTCACGAGGACGGGGGCGTCGTGGAGGCGGGCGACGCGCGCGACCGACGCGACGGCGCGGACGAACATCGCCTCGGCCAGCTCGCCGTCGACGTCGGCGTCGCGGTAGCGCGCGTCGAGGCCGGTCGCGAGGACGACCGACGGCGACGCCCGGGCCGCGAGCCGGCCGGCCAGCCGGTCGAGCAGCGCCGTGTGCTGGTGCGCCGTGAACCCGCGGGCCACCTCGACGCGGTCGAGGACGCGGTCGGCCGGCGCGAGCTCGCGGAGGCGCGTCGTGTTCGCTCGGTTCGCGCCGTCGACCCAGAACGCCGGGCCGTCGCTCCCGAGCACGCGGTCGAGCAGCAGCGCCTGAACGGGCGCGACGCCGAGGTCGTCGTCGACGTCGACGAGCGTGACCCCCGGCGCGAGGTCCGGGAGGTCCGCGATCGGTCGGTCGGAACGAGTGGACATGTGCGTGCCGACGGGAAGACGGTAAAAAGGGGTGAGCCATACGCGGGGAGTGAAAGTGGAAGTGGCGAGCGGCGGGTCGCGGTCAGTCCTCCCGCGGGTCGGCGTCGTCGTACCGGCGGACCAGCGCGCCGACGTACCAGAACTTCAGTGCCATCGCGAGCGCTCCGGCGAGGCCGGCCCGGAGGGGTCGGCGACGGTACGCGGCGACGAACGCGTACACCGAGACGGGAACGTTGAGCAGGTTGAGCCAGTTCGGGTACGCGCGGTCGAAGACGCCCGCCTTCCGCTCGCGCGTCCACCAGCGCTCGGCCAGCACCACGCGGGTCATCCAGGCGTCGTCGTCGTCCGGCGGGGAGAACAGGATCGGGTTCACCGCGGTGAACAGGAGCGCGGCGCCCGCGAGTCGCCATCTCCGGTGATAGACGGCGAAGAGGAGCGCCGGCAGCAGGACCGTGCGACTCCAGCCGCTCTTCGGATTGGAGTGGCGGCGCCAGAACCGCTCTTCGAAGTCGTCCGGCAGGGTGGGGGCCATGCGTGAGCGTTTCTCCGAGCGAGCAAATAGCTTCGTCTGCGTCGGGAAGTGTCGAGGCGTGTGTGGTGATTTTCGACCGTCTCGGCGAGTTCGCGGCGGCTCGCCTCCCGCCGGGAGACGCCGACGAGGACGTTGTCATGGCCGGATCTGCCACGGGCAAACCAGCGCACGAGGTCCTCGGCGTGATCGGGGCGGAATTAGGGGTCCGTTGACGACTTGTTCTAGAAGTCGGGGAGTCTCGTCCTGCGATTCCTACGTTGAATCGCTATCTCCAAAGATTCCGTAAAACTGTGCTACACGGTACACAGCGAAGGCAGTGAACACGAGAGGCATCGCTGTAAAGAAGATCAGGATTACCTCTTCGCGAGTGAGTAGACCAGTGATCGCCGTCCGAGCGACTCCGGGTAGTCCTGCGAGGACAATAGGGATGAACAGGAGGATACTGAACAGTAAGGCGGCTGTGAGCTGCGTGTACGGCCACGCGTTGTCACCGACTTCTCTCGATGACATCAGATCCCCACCTCGCTGGGAGTCTTGCGCTCTGTAGGTAGTTGCTCAACCATCCCCCAGTCCTGTTTCGCCCATTCTTGCGAGCGGAGCACGCGGTTGTACGCAGATTGGAATTGGTCCGGATCACCGTGTGCTTCGACGTAGCGAAGGCGGTGTAGCAAGCCGTCCATATTCGCGTTCTGGATCCCGAGGCCGGGACGTCGATTCACTTCAAGCACCATTGGACCATCGTCCTCATCGAAGACAATATCCACGCCAGTGAACCCTAGGCCGCTCGAGATGGCTGCCTGCGAAGCCATCGTGAGGACGTCTTCCCAGTCGGGAATGCTGAATTCGAGATCGGCTCCCGAATCAGGGTGGGAGTCAATGAATTCGTTGCGGGTCTGCTGGTACCCACCGGACGCTTCACCAGTTGCAATATCGATAGCGACGGCGACAGCGCCCGTGTGAATATTCGCAGTTCCATTGGACTCCTCGGTCGGGAGTCGAACCATCGACATCACCGGAAAGCCGAGGAGAGTAATGACTCGAAGGTCGGGGACTCCACCTGTTGTTCGGTCAGCTAGCAGTCCATCAGGTGTGATGAACCCCTCGACGAGGGCCTCTCTCCGAGCGCCATAGTCACTGACACCACCGACACAGATATTTCGCGTATGGGCCACGATTTCATCAGCCGTTAGCCGCCCACGGTTCGTGAGGAACTCGTTGGTCTCCTCGTCGCGACCACGAACAGCGAGTACGTCACGGCCACCGGAGCCATCAATCGGCTTAATAGCGAACTTGTCCTGTGTCTCGAGAAGCGTCTGAAGTTCCTGGAAATCGGACTCATCCTCAGCGATGAGATAGGTGGCAGGCGTGGGAATCGAAAGCCCGTGAAGAGTTCTCTTTACCTTGCCTTTATTGAACGTCGACATGACCGACGCGGGGTTGTATTTGCTGATGAACTCTCGATTTCTGATGCGCATCGTGAGAATATTACCGGCATTTTTTGCTCCAAGAGAGCGCCGTAACGTTCTGAATCGGAGGTATTCGCCGAGGCGAGTATCAGTGGCCGTCCCGAGGAAAATGTTGATAGCTACAAGTGCGACCCACAGCTCCGGAGAACGGATGACGAATCCGACGAGTGGCTCGTAGCTGATAATAAAGAACGCTACAGCGATACTGACAAGCGTAGCAGCGAGGCGGCGTGCCGCAGGCGGCCACCCGGTTTCGGTGAGACTCCCGACGAAGCGCTCAGCGTACCAAGTGGTCAACACCACCGGAAATAGAATAATCGCCTGAAGCGATGAGAGATCTTGGAGTTGGCCAGCGGCTTCGATTACAAATAAGCCAATAGCTGCGACGACGAGGAGTGACGCCACACGGTGGGCGGTTCCGAGATCCAAGTCACTGATTGCGACACGAGCGAGTGACGTGATGATGAAGATATAAGCGATAACGATAAACCCCCAAAACGGTCCAATAATCACCCACGAAAAGGAGAGAATTACTGGCCCGAACACGCCGAAGGTGCTCATACCGAGTTCATTCCGAAGGATCGCGATAATCGTCCCGGCGACCATCAGCTGGAACGCAAAGTCGAGATCTCGAGCTACCGGCACGAACAGATCAGAATTGGCCCGGAGAAACACTGCTACGACAGCAAGCCCGAACAGAAGCACCAAACTCGGGAGATGCTGTTTGAGATCTAGATCCACGAGTTCCCTACGAATATGTCGCAAAGTATAGTCAGATTACTCTCTTCATTCTGGGGCGATATGGTCCTCTCACGCCCATTCACGGGAACGCACCTGATGTACATTATATACCTATCAATTAGCGTAAGAATACTTAAAGTAATCTCTTCCTAATCATCGTTACTGGAGTAAAAACACCATATGCTAGTCGAGACGCCAAGCCGGTAGTCACTCAGAGCACCTGTCGGTTTCAGAAAGTGAACTCCCCTTACTGACCGATCACTCTCTCCCGTAGACCGGCCTCGGTTTGTACCTCATTCACGCCGTATTCAACACGACTGCCGAAACCAATCACCGATTGAGAGATTCACGATAACGGGATGTATAAGAAGTCGGGAAGTCGGGAATCAGCGATGCTCGTCGATCCACTCGCGCGTGGAAGTCGTCGGCGCCGCACAGGTCAGCGATCGAGTGGAGCGTCCCGGTCGGGATCTCGTCTTCCGACGCCATCGGCACAGTTACCACGCGAACCTCGTCCGTGTCCGGTAACTCGTACCGCATCCTCAGGTGGCTCTCGACTCGACCGACGCAATCCTAGCCGGAGCGTGGAGAACAGACGCGATCTCGCGTCCGAGAAACTCGTCCGAACCATTCACTTCGTGAAGTCAGGAAGCTCCTCGTCGCCGGGTTCCGAGTCGTCGAGGTCCCACTCTTCGAGATCCCCGTCGGTGACGGGCTCGCCGCCGCCCTCGTGGAGTTCGATCGCCTCCGCGAGCATCCGGAGGGCTTCCGCCTTCGTGTCGCCGAAGGAGGCGACACCGGGTACGACTGCCCGGCCGGGTTCGGGACCTCGAAGGTGTCGAGTCGGGCGCTGTCGTACGCGAACAAGGTCGACCGCCTCGACGAGTTCGCCGAGCGCTCCGGGGACGTGGTCGCCGAGAACCTCGACTGGGCCGACGTCTTCGCGAAGTACGACGGCGAGGACACCGTGTTCTACTGCGACCGCCCTACGTCGGCTACGAGGACTACTACCTCGTGAACGCGATCGACCACGAAGCGCTCGTCGACGGGATGGCGAGACTGGAGGACGACTGGGTCTGCTCGTACGAGGACCTGCCGGAGACGTTCGAGGACGTGTACGTGCTCGACCGCGACGAGAAGCGGTTCATCAACAGCGGGAAGCGTCGCTCGACGAGCGGGCGGACGGACTGATCGCGTTCTGCCAAGCGAACGGGATCCACATCGATGAGCGCGAGGCGCACCTCCGGGTCCGAATGGGGAACCTCGCGGACGAGTCCTAGTCAGGGCTGGTGACGCGGCTCAAGCGATACTGGGTCGGTGCGGGTCGCGATCCGGAGCGACTGAAAGAGGCGGTGTCGCACTACCGAGACGCGTCGGGTCCGAAGATCCGGCCGGTGCGGAGTGCGTGGGGGAAGGGGCAGACGCTCCGGTAGCGCGGCCCCTCGTGAGTGGCAACACTACCCAGATCCTGTTTTCGCCACGATCGGTCCTCTCGACCGGTTGGTTCGCGACGATCTCGACCGCAACACAAGCGCGGATCCGGACTCGACGAGCTGCTCGCCGACACCGAACCGACACCGAGGGGTCGGTTGGCGGTTAGGGGTGTGGCTAAGGCCACATAGCTAAGATACCACCCCGCTTCACCAGGGTTATTGGGCAGTTAAATAGAAATAATATAAATATGACAATAGTTGGTTGCCATCTCAAATGACTCTACAGACTTTACTGTCTATTGGGCTTCCGTCACGAGGTGAATCCTAATCGGATAGAGAATCATCATCGATTGTGGCTATGTTGTGAGACTGATGGATACTCAATTGGATGCGCTTTGACTTCCCGGCGCTTGGGTTTTTAACAATAATTCTCTCGTCGGCAGACTTGTTGTCGGGATAACCGATGACACGAACTATGAGAGTCGATAAAACGATAGATCTGGTCAGAACAGCCATTGTAATAACCGTCGGTGCTTGGGTGTTGCTCCAGATGCTGGTGATGTTGTACTAACTTTGGCCGAATAAGCCAAATGGGGTACAGCACCCCTTCTTGATCCTAGAAAAGGATCGCCACCGTCTGGAGCAGGACCCAGACGCCCACGATAATTACGATGGCTATTCGAAACGCCTCAATTGCGGTCTCAGATGTCATTGCGTACAGCCGCCGGCTTTTAGCCGGCGACAAGACGGTCGACGAGTGATACCCCATTAAAAACCCAAGCGCCGGGCTCGGCGAAAAATTGGGTCGGAAATAACACCTTGGATAATTAGGCTTATTCGACTCTGTTGAAATCCTCGATCGGAGATATATTGTTGAAGACGTGCTGAATACAGCGCGCACATGTATCAGAACGCGTAATGGGGATGGGTATAGTCTGTAAGAAGGAAATGTGCGATCTCATGACTCTGTAAGTCCCTCAATTAAGGATTGGACGGCTTCTTGATCTGCTTCCCAGTCGTCTTCAGACTCAATGACATACTTCTGTTTTCTCTTCCAACTGCCTTCCTTCTGTTTCCAGAGATAAATACTGATTTTGCGCCCACTGAATCCCTCATACAGCACCACTGCTTTCCACCAGTTACTCGACTTGTAGACAGTTCTGCCGTCAAGCTCATTCAAATCCTCGTGAATCGGAAACTGGTCAGACATCCGTTTTATCCTCTAACTTCTCGACGACACGGTTGGCGGTCAACTCCGCGATTAGGGCTGCCGATGATTCAGAGGTATCATCCGTCTCCTGTAGCAACTCTTTGAAATTGACCTGACCTTGGAGTTCTCGGGCCTGTTCCGCGAGTTCTTCTCGATCGTCATGGCTCAACGATCCCGTCTCTTCAAGCGTTGTACCCCAGCGCGGGATTCTGGGCCGCGGGTCATGATAAGCATCCAGCAAATGATGAAGAAAGCCATCCCAAGTGCTGTTGTCTGGTTTTGTGTCGCTGAGTCGCTCGTGGGTGTCCGGACTGACTTTGATGTTTTTTCTGTCTGCCATTGTATCCCACCTGTATCCCAGAGAGCAGACTACAAATAGTTTGGGATAATATTGTATCCCAAAATTGACGAGGAGAATATAAAATAGATCATCAAACTAGCTTTCTCGAATAGAACATGGCCTCTGCTGAACACAACCTCTGTATCTCGCACGCCGATCCTCACAGTTCATAAGAATTTCAACAGTGCCAGTATGTACATTACGGCCTGATTCTTCCCGGGTTGATTTGCGCCTCCCGAGAGTGACTCCGATAGTGCGTGTCCCCTGGATTCGTCCAGTTCGTGATTTCTAAGTCCCGGGCCTTCACAGTCCGCGACGACACGACAGTTATCTCTCTCCCTTCCGCTCGGTACCACACGAGCGCATACCCGCCGTCAGCGTTCGCGAGCGTCTCGTGCTGGTCCTCCCAGAACTTGAACGTCGGTCGAACTCCGTTCACCATCGACCCCTTCACGTCCCACGGACGGCCGTCCTCGTCGGCCGCGTCGAACTTGAGCCCGTCCACGACCGGATAGTCGAGCGTGAGGGGGTAGCGGTCCGTCGCCCACGGCTCGACGAGCTTCTCGTACCGACCGACGGTCGCCGGGTCGTAGCTCACCAGCAAGGTACTCTCCCCAGATTCGTAAATCCGACAGCGCTCGCGACGCTCGTCCGCGCCGACCGCCGAGTCGGTGACCGAACGAGGCGGGACAACAGTCAAGGCCGCGACCCGAGTCGGCAGGGACATGGCAGTTTTCGAGGTGACGGGCGCGACCGTGGTCTTCGCTCTCATCGCGCTGGTGCTCGTCGCGTTCGTCACCGAGGTGGTGCCCAACGACGTCACGGCCATCGGCGTCGTCGCGGCGCTCGTCGTCCTCGAACCGTGGACCGGCGTGGGTCCGCGGGCCGCCATCTCGGGGTTCGCGAACCCCGCAACGGTCACGATCATCGCGATGTACATGCTCAGCGCCGGCGTCCAGAACACGGGCGTCGTCGAACGGCTCGGGGTCTACCTCGCCGACTTCACCGCGGGCAGGGAGTTCCGCGCGCTCGTCGCGACCGTCTGTACGACCGGCCCGATCGCGGGATTCGTGAACAACACGCCCGTCGTGGCCGTCTTCATTCCGATGGTCACGGAACTCGCGGAGACGACCGAGCTCAGCCCTTCGAAGCTCCTGTTGCCGCTGTCGTACGCCGCCATCCTCGGCGGGACGCTCACGCTCATCGGCACGTCGACGAACATCCTCGCCAGCGACTTCGCTCGCCTCCTCATCGACGGCCGGGACGGGATCGGCATGTTCGAGTTCAGCGGCCTCGGGCTGGTCCTCCTGACGGTCGGGCTCGCGTACCTCCTCACCGTCGGGTGGCGACTCACGCCGGCTCGGGTTCCCGTGGACAGCGACCCGATCGCGGAGTTCGAAATCGCCGACTACCTGACCTCCATGCGGGTACGGGCGGATTCGCCCCTCGTCGGCCTCTCCGTCGAAGAGTGTGACCGCGAGTATCCGGACACCCGCGTCCTCCAGGCGCGCCGGGACGGCGCGGCGTACGCCGGTCCGCACTCCGACCGCCTCATCGAGGCCGGTGACACGCTGATCGTCCACGGGTCGCTACAGACGATCGATCAGTTCCGCAAGGAGGCGGCCCTCAACAAGCGGGTACAACAGCGAGTGACCGAGGAGACGTTCGAGTCGACTGCCACGGAGGGCACCTTAGCGAAGGCGGTCGTCTTAGAGGACTCGCCGTTCGTCGGCGAGACCGTCACCGAGACCGGACTTCACGACTATCACGAGACCAGCGTCCTCGCCATCCGCCGCGGGAGCGACCTGTTCCGAACGGACGTCGACGACCGGACGCTACAGGCCGGCGACCTGCTACTGGTGCGGACGACGCCGGCGTCCATCCGGTACTTCACGGAGACGGGGGACCTCCTCGTCGCCGACGAGCGCGCCGTGGAGCGCCTGGCCGACGCGGACGTCGACGAGATCGCGCCGCTCTCTCCGAAGGCGCCGCTCGCGATCGGGATTCTGGCCGGCGTCGTCGGCCTCGCTGCGCTCGATGTCCTCCCGATCGTCATCGCCGCGTTGATAGGGGTCGTTGCGATGGTCGTCACGGGGTGTCTGACCACCCCGGACGCGTACGACGCGGTCTCGTGGAACGTCATCTTCCTGCTGGCGGGCGTCATTCCGCTCGGTATCGCGCTCGAGGCGACCGGAGGCGCGGCCCTCATCTCTAACTTTCTCGTCGCGACGGAGGGGTCCCTCCCGCTCGTCGGTGTGCTGTTCGTTCTGTACGCCGTTTCGGGGGTGCTGGCGAGCGTCATTACGCCGGTGGCGACGGCGGTGTTGATGATTCCGGTCGGGGTCGACGCGGCGTCCCAACTGGGCGCGAACGAGTTCGCGTTCCTGCTCGCGGTGATGTTCGCTTCCGCGACGTCGTTCATGACGCCAGTCGGCTACCAGACGAACCTCATGGTGTACGGCCCCGGTGGGTACAGGTTCACCGACTTCCTTCGGGTCGGTGGCCCGCTCCAGTTGCTGCTCGCCGTCGTCGCGACGGTCGGGATCACCGTCCTTTGGGGCCTTTAATCGGCGTGTGGGCGGTCGGGTATCAGGCCGATTCGTGGTCGAAGGCTCTGTTGAAATCCTATTCTTCAGACACAAACTGAGCTGAAACAGCTGGTCGCAGAGGAATGTATGCTTACTGGTTGGTTCTGATAGGAGAGGCGTCGAATTTTCGGGTGTTCTGCGAAAGCAGATTTACGACGAGCTTCGTTCAGCGGTCATCAATACACCGAGGGTATTCTCATCGTGTTCAAGATGGGCACATCAGGGAGCGACCACACCGTTATCCGGTTCCATCGCCTACGGAGAGATATGCCAGATGACGAAGAGCGACGCGAACCAGAGCGGAAACGGGAGGAAACACGTGACCGCGATCAGGAAGACAAAGCAATGCCCGGCGACCCTGACGAGCGGCTTGGTGAACTTGATAACGAACTCGAAGCCGAAGAATATCCGACCACGACGAACGAATTGGTCGAGGCCTACGGCGACTACGGCATCGAAACCCAACACGGGACGAAAACTCTCGAAGAAGTACTTGCCTCAACGGACGACCAAACGTTCGACTCCCCTGATGACGTTCGCAGTCGAATACTGGGAATGATACACCGGTAGGGAATGCGCCCGACCATCTCCTCCTCCCGCTGGTCGCTTCCAAATAAGAAGACGTAGTCTCTACATCCTCAGTTTGGAGTCGAACTGGAACTCCTTGATGAGGAATGCATCCTCTATACTGAGCGATTGAGGATATGAAAATATCAACTAATGAGGATTTCAACAAAGCCTGCTCGAAGGGATCCGACGGGTTCCCGTCCTCTCCGGAGACCAGCTCGGCCGCTCGGCCGGTCGGTGACGGGGCGCTGTTCAGCTGAGCCGTCGTCGACGCCTCCGAGCCGTTCGCGTCGGAAAGCGCTCCGGTCGCGACGTCCCCCCGACTCACGCGCTTCGCGTTCCCGGGTAGCAAGACGCGTCCGCACGAGTGGGTGTCTCGCCGTGGCCGTTCCGCGAGTAAGCGTCACGGGCAACGTGGCGGGCACCGTCGCGCTCGGCCGCGTTGCGCGCCTCTGGTGGGCGCCCCCGACCGGAGCCTAGGGGCTCGCGCGGAACTCGCCGTGTTTCATCCCGAAGAAGAACGCGACGACCGAGAAGACGATCATCGAGGGCAGGACCATCATGAACACGGTCGAGGGCGTCATCACGCTCGTGAGCCCGATCGAGGCGACGGCGACGATCGCGGCGAGCGGGACGACTGACCGCGGGAAGTCGAATTCCATACCGGTCGTTGTGGCTGGACGGACAAAACCGTTGATAAACCACAGGCGCGGAGAGCCGATTCGCGAACGGCCGTACCAGGCGCTGTCTCCGGACGCCGAAGCGCGTCCCCCGACTCGACTCCCTACCGCTCGGCGAGTAGCTCGTCGAGCCGGTCGCTCCCGGCGTCGACGTATCTACCGTAGAAACAGAGCGTCCGCGACGCGGCGAGCGCGTCGGCGAGCACGTCCGCCCGCTCGGGCAGCCCCACGTCGAGGAGGAGCAGCCCCCGGGGCGTCTCGACGGCGACCGGGTTGAGCCGCATCTCGCGGTCGCCCGTCGAGACGTCGAGCGGAAGTCCGGACAGGCCGGGTGCGAGTTCCATGCGATCGCCACCGCCGCGACCGGAATGGAACCAGTGGCTCCGGCGGGACGGAGGCGTCACGGCTCCGCGTCTGTCGACTCGGGAGGCCGGCCGAGTCCCCAGCCGCCACCTGGCGGGGACGCCAGACCGGGCGCGCACCGAGCCCGTCGCTGAGGGATTTCGGTCGTCCGGTTCGCGAGGAGGCGACCCGATCCCGCCCACAGACGTATGGTCGTCGGCCCTGTTCGGTGACACGTGACTGACGAGACCGGCGCGGACGACGCGGGTATCGGTGCGGTGACCGAGTGGAGCGGCGGGTTCAGTTGGATCGCACACCCCGAGGAGGACGCGGAGCGAGCGAGCCACGCGCTCGCGACGGACGCCGGCGTCTGGGTGATCGACCCCGTCGACGCAGACGGGTTAGACGACGCGCTGGGGGAACTCGGCGACGTTGCCGGTGTCGCTGTCCTTCAGGACCGACACACGCGCGACGCCGCGGCGGTGGCGGACAGACACGACGTCGCGGTCTCGGTGCCGGGCTGGATGGAGCTGACTCGGGAGAAACTCGACGCGGACGCCGAGGCGACCGGAGAGACGCTCGCCGGAACGGACTACGCGGTCCGCGAACTGACCCGCTCCGACGAGTGGGAGGAGGCCGTCCTGTGGAACGGGTCGACGGCGACGCTCGTCGTGCCGGAGACGCTCGGGACGCTCCCCGCGTTCGGAGCCGAGGGCGATACGCTCGGTCTTCACCCGGCTGTCGAGGAGGCTCCGGAGCTGCTCGCCGCGTGGGAGCCCGAACACGTGCTCGTCGGGCACGGGGTGAGCGTTCACGAGGGGGCGAGCACGGCGCTCGCGGCCGTGTTCGACTCGAACTGAGTGACCGAGCGGCGGTCGCGGCGAGCGCTCCGCGCCCGGAGGAGACGCGCCGCCGGTCGGCTCATCGGCCCGGTCGTGTGGCTTGCCGACATAGCCGGACGACTCGCCGACACAGCCGGACGACCCCTCGGCCACACCGACCGAACCGGCGACCGGGCCGCAGCTACCGTTCGGCGAGCGCCGGGTACGCCAACTGAAGCTCCCCGTCGAGCGTGTAGTCGCTCCCGAGAACGCCAGACCCCGTGAGTTCGACGGTCGCGCGGATCCGCAACTCCGTGTCCTCGCTTGCGGCGGGGATGACGACGAGACCGAGCGTGCTGATCGTCTCGTCCGCGAGGTCGTCCAAGTCCGTGATCTCGACGACCGTGCCGGGCCGGCGATCGGGCGTGTACAATGAGATCGACGGCGGCGGAGAACTGTCCCCCTCGACCGGAGAGACGACCGCGACTCTCGCGGGCGATCCCGTCGCCGGATCGGGGGTCCAGACGTTCAGCCTGATCGACGAGACGCGCGTCCCCTCTCGGTGCCAGATCTCGGTCGAGAGGTCGATCCGGCCGGAGTCGACGGTCCCGTCCACGCCGACGTGGCCCACCTCCCCGTCGTCCGCCTCGAAGACGAGCGTCTTCCGCCCCGGCGAGTCCGCGTCCACGGTCGGCTCGGAGATCGTCTGCGTGTCCGAAACGGCGCTACAGCCTGCCGCCGCGGCGACGCTGGCGGTGGACACCGCCGCGAGATACGTCCGCCTGTTCATGTCGAGGACGAGGGGTACCGGTTCGAAAAGGACGGTGGTGGGTCAAACGCGCCTTTGTGCGTCGCCGACGCCGGAACGACGCACTCCGCATTCGGACGGGGAAATAGTTCTCTGGGTTATGTCGGACATTAGATGTATATTCGCGGAGAGCCGCAGGTACGACGTGACGTCTGAGGGCGTGACACTGGCCGTCGGCACGGAGTCGTATCCCGGGCGGTTCGAGGGTCGGACGAGCCGACCTCTCGACGGTCGCTGTGAGACGCCGCGATCGGCCGCGACGGGCACGGGTCGCTCGTTTCGAGATCCCGGAACGACGACGACCACAGCAGTTTAGACGCCGTTCTCCGTGGGCCGGACATGGACCTCTTCGAGAACGGCGGGACCTGTTCGAACGGGCACCGCTTCGCGTCGCCGAAGCGCGCGGGCGACGGCACCTACTACTGCCCGACCTGTAACGCGAAGAACGTCACGCCGGGCACGGACGGCGTCGAGGAGGGCGGCCGCTGTCTGAAGGGCCACCACTTCGCCGCGCCGACTGAAGTCGGGAACGGGACCTACGTCTGTCCGGCCTGCGAGTCGAGGGACCTCGACCCGACGACCGCCATCGAGTCCGGCGGCGTCTGTCAGAACGACCACCAGTTCGCGTCGCCCGACCGGACCGACGCCGGGGTCTACCGCTGTCCGGAGTGCGAGACCGTCACCGTCGAACCGAACTGACCGGCGAGCGACGGAGAGCGACGACCAGAAGCCCCCACTACGTTTAACCGGTCCGGGCGAGTCAGTTTGATCGATCATGAAGAAGCTGATCAACGATCCGGACGACGTCGTCGACGAGATGCTCGACGGGATGACCGCGGCGTATCCCGACCGCCTGCGACGCCTCGACGGAACGCAAGTGCTCGTCCGCGACGACGGGCCGGTAGACGGGAAGGTGGGGATCGTCACCGGCGGCGGCAGCGGCCACGAGCCGACCCACGCCGGGTACATCGGTGACGGGATGTTAGACGGCGCGGCGGCGGGCGACGTGTTCTCCTCGCCGACGGCCGACGAGTTCGAAGCCTTGATCGGCGCCTGCGACGCCGGCGACGGCGTCCTCGCTGTCATCAAGAACTACGAGGGCGACGTGATGAACTTCGAGACCGCCATCGAACTCGCGGAGATGGAGGGCGTCGAAGTTGAGAGCGTCGTGGTCGACGACGACGTGGCGGTCGAGGACTCGCTGTACACCTCCGGCCGGCGGGGCGTCTGCGGGACCATCCTCGTCCACAAGGCCGCGGGCGCGAAGGCCGCGCAGGGCGCAGACCTGTCCGAGGTGAAACGCGTCGCCGAGAAGGTGGTCGACAACGTCGGGACGATGGGCACCGCGCTCACCTCCTGTACCACCCCCGAGAAGGGCGAGCCCACCTTCGATCTGGGCGACGACGAGATCGAACTCGGGATCGGGATTCACGGGGAGCCGGGCACGGAACGCACCGGGACCATGAGCGCCGACGAGGTCACGGACGAACTGACCGAGGCGGTCCTCGACGACCTCGACCTCGACGAGGGACAGGAGGTGCTCACGATCGTTAACGGGATGGGCGCCACGCCGCAGATGGAGCTGTTCGTGGTCAACCGCCGGCTTCAGGAGCTGCTCGGCGAACGCGGCCTCGAAACGCACGACGCCTGGGTCGGCGACTACATGACTTCCCTCGACATGGCGGGCGCGTCGATCACGGTGTGTGCGGTCGACGAGGAGCTGAAGGAGCTGTTCGCGGCGCCGGCCGACACCCCGGCCATGTCCGTCCAATGACCGAGGACGGCGCGACGGTCGTCGCGGCGGTCGAGGCCGTCGCAGAACGCATCGAGGCGGAGCGCGACCACCTGACGGAGCTGGACTCCGCCATCGGCGACGCCGACCACGGCGGGAACATGGCGCGCGGCTGGGCCGAGGCGGCGGCGGCCGCGAGCGACCTCGACGACCCGGACGCCGAGACGGTCGCGAAGACGGTCGGCAAGACGCTGATGGCCGAGGTCGGCGGGGCCTCCGGCCCGCTGTTCGGCGGCTCGCTCGTGTTCGCGGCCGGCGACCTCGAAGACGGGATCACGGCCGAAACCGCGGTCGCGTTCGCCGAGACGTACCTAGAGAAAGTCGAGGACAGAGGCGACGCGCGCGTCGGCGACCAGACGATGGTGGACGCGCTGACGCCCGCGGTCCACACGTTCAAGAAGTCGATCGAGGTCGACGACCTCCCCCCGATCGAGGCGCTCGCGAAGGCGGTCGACGCCGCGGAGCGCGGCGTCGCGTTCACCGTCCCGCTCCGCGCCCGGAAGGGCCGCGCCTCGTATCTCGGCTGGCGCTCGGTCGGCCACCAGGACCCCGGCGCGACGAGCACGCTGTTCATCGCGGAGGAGCTCCTCGCCGTCGCCGCCGACCGACTCGGCGTCGACGTGCCGGAGACGGACGCCTCCTCGCCGACGATCCCGGACGAGGACCCCGACGAGGCGGAGCCGGAGGGAGCCTGATGGTCGGGATCGTCGTCGTCTCACACAGCGAGCGGGCGGCCGAGGGGATCGCGGAGATCGCCGCCGAGATGGCGGGCGACACCCGCATCGAGCCGGTCGGCGGCGACGGGAAAGGCGGGATCGGCACCGTCCCCGACGCGATCGAGACGGCGATCGACGCCGCGGCCGGCGGCGACGGGGGCGGCGGCGGCGGGGAGACGACGACCGACCCCGTGGTCGTCCTCGTCGACCTCGGCAGCGCGGTGATGAACGCCGACGTCGCCGTCGAACTGAGCGACGCCGAGGCGGTGATCGCCGACGCGCCCGTCCTCGAGGGCGCGGTCAACGCGGCGGTGGCGGCCACCGACCCGTCCGCGACGGTCGATTCCGTCCGGGAGCAGGCCGAGGCGGCCCGGGACATCGAGAAGCTGTAGGGCGGGGCGACGCTCTCTGTCTCGGATTATTCCGCTCGGTCGTCGAGATCGAGCACGTCCGTTACCGCTCGTCGCGTCTCGCAGGCGAGCGCGTCGTCCGCCAGCGCCGCCGCGGCGCCGCTGTCGACCGCGCGGACCCGGGCCTTCACCTCGGGCACCGTCACCGCGCTCATGCTGAGTTCGTCGAAGCCGAGCCCGACGAGCAGCTCGGTCAGCGCCGGGTCGCCGGCCATCTCGCCGCACATTCCAACCCACGCGTCGGCGTCCGCGGCGGCCGCGGTGGTGCGGTCGAGCGCGCGCAACACCGCAGGGTGGAGCGGGTCGTGGTAGTCGGCGACGGCGTCGTTGCCGCGGTCGGCGGCCATCACGTACTGAGCGAGGTCGTTCGTCCCGACGCTCAGGAAGTCGAGCCGCTCCGCGAGCGCGTCGGCGACGAACACCGCGGCCGGCGTCTCGATCATCGCCCCCAGCTCCGGGACCGCGTGGTCCACGCCCTCGGCCGCGAGGTCGGCCGCGACCGACTCGACGGTCTCGACCGCTCGCTCGACCTCCTCGACTCGGCTGACGAGGGGGAACATCACGGCGAGCCGGTCGCCGTGTTCGGTGGCGGCCGCGCGGAGCAGGGCCCGGAGCTGCGTTTCGAAGAGGGCCGCGTGCTCGCCGAGCGACAGCCGGACGCCGCGCCGACCGAGGAACGGGTTCTCCTCCTCGGGGAGATCCAGGTACGGGACCGGCTTGTCGCCGCCGATGTCGACCGTTCGGACGACGACGCGGTCGTCCGGAAACGCCGACAGCGCGGCCGTGACCGCCTCGTACTGTTCAGCCTCGGTCGGCGGTGACTCGCGGTCGATGAAGAGGAACTCGGTGCGGAACAGCCCGACCCCGTCCGCGCCGCGCTCGGCGGCCGGCCCCAGTTCGGTCTCGCCGCCGACGTTCGCCGCGACCTCGATCGGTCGCCCGTCGGCGGTCTCGACACGCGCTGTAATCGCGTCCGGACCGTCTTCCTCCGCCGCAGCACGGTGCTCCTCGTCGGGGTCGACGATCACTCGTCCGGCGTCGCCGTCGACGAGGACCGTCTCCCCGTCGGCGACCGATTCGAGCGCCTCGCCGACGCCGACCACCGCGGGGATGGCGAGCGACCGCGCGATGATCGCGGCGTGAGACGTGCGGCCCCCTTCGACCGTCGCGATCCCGGCGATGGCGTCGGGGTCGAGCGCGGCGGTGTCACTCGGCGTGAGCCGCTCCGCCAGCAGGACCGTGCCGGTCGGGAGGGCGCCGAGGTCGGCGGGGGATCGGGCGGGGCCGGAGTGGACCGGTCCGTCACCGGGGTCACCCGGTCCGTCGTCCGGTTCGGGGCGATCGGTCGCGGTCGCTCCAGACGGCTCGTCGGCTTCCGCGTCGAGGAGCGCGCGGAGCAGTCGGTCTCGCACGTCGCGGAGGTCGTCGGCCCGCTCGGCCATCCGGCCGTCCATCTCCTCGAACTGCGCGACCGCCTCGCCGAATCGGTCGTCGACGGCGTGGACCGCGGGCGTCCCGTCGCCGATCGCGCCCTCGACGTCCTCGACGATCGTCGGGTCGTCCAGAAAGCTCTCGTGCGCCTCGAACACCGCGGCCTCGTCCTCGCCGACGCGCTCGGCCGTCCGGTCGCGAGCGTCGCGGAGGGCCGCCCGAGCCGCGTCCCGAGCCGCCCCGTACCGCGCGAGTTCGGCCTCGGTGTCGACGGACTCGGGGGCGGGGCGGTCCGGGAGCGTCAGGTCGGCGTCGGGTCGGTACCAGCGCGCCGTGCCGACGCCGGAGCGGGGCGTGCTGCCGACGCCGTCGAGCCCCCTCACGACGCGTCACCCGCTTCCGGGTCGGCGTTCCCGGAGTCACCCTCCCCCTCGTCTCCGCCGTCGAGAGGCGACGCGAGAAGCTCGCAGACCGCGTCCAGCGCCGCCCCGGCGTCGGGCCCCTCGGCGACCACGCGGACCGACTCGCCGTGTCCGACGTTCAGGCCGCTCACGGCGAGTATGCTGTCGGCGCGAACGAGGCCGTCGGCGCCGTCGGCCGCGCGTCCGACCGACACCTCGGCGTCGAATCGGTTCGCCGTCTGTACCAGCTTCGAGGCGGGTCGCGCGTGGAGTCCGGCCTCGGGTTCGACCGTCACGGTGCGTTCCATGCGTTGGGAGTTGGACGCCGACGGTAATAGCTGATCGGCGTCTCAGGGCGCCGCCTGCTTCGTCGAGACCAGTTCGATCACGTCGCGGTGAGAGAGCTCGTTGTCGGTGCCGACCTGCCGGCCGCTCCGGCAGTCGGTGCCGTGGAGCAGCCCCTCGCCGATGTCGGAGTGGATGTGGTACGCGAAGTCCTCCGTGGTCGACCCTTCGGGGAGGATGAAGCAGTCGCGGAAGACGCCCTTCTCGTCTTTGCTGCCGTTCGCGGAGCCCGGGAAGACGGCGATACAGCCCAGCACGTCGAAGACGGCCGACTCGAGCGCGGCCTGAACGCCGGTGCCGTCGTAGTCCGCGACGAACTCGCCGATCTGATCGAGGCCCGCCGCCTGCTCGCCGGAGACGTCGCCGACGACGTCGAACGCGTCGTCGCCGGGCGTGTAGTCGACGACGCCGGCGTCGTCCGCGTTCTTCAGCGCCTTCTCGGCGTGGGCACTCGCGGGGACGAAGGAGAGGTGGTCGTAGTCGGGGTCGGTCGTGATCGCCTCCCAGTTGGCCTGCGCCTCGGGGGTGTCCATCTTGTTGGCGGCGATCACCATCGGCTTCGTGCGCTTGCGGATCTCGCGGGCCAGCTCGACCCGGTCCGCCTCGTCCCACGTCTCGGGGTCGAGTTCGAGCCCCTGCGCGAGGATGGTCCGTTTCATCCGGTCTTTGTCGGTCCCGAACGCGGACATCTGGTCGGCCAGTTCCGCCTCGATGGCCGCGTCTGCGCCGTGATACCGCGTCTCGAACTTCTCTAAGCCCTTCTCCAACACGTCGAGGTACCACGCGTCGAGCTCCTCTTCGAGGAAGTCGATGTCCTCGCGCGGGTCGTGGCCCTCGGTCGCCTCGCCCTCGATGTCGGTCTTCCCCGAGAAGTCGACGACGTGGATCAACACGTCGGTCTCGTTGAGGTCGGTGAGGAACTGGTTGCCGAGCCCGCGGCCCTCGTGGGCGCCCGGGACGAGCCCGGCCACGTCGACCAGCTTCACGGGGACGAACCGCGTCCCCTCGCGGCAGACGCCGACGCTCGGCGTACAGGTCTCGTCGAACTCGGGCGCGGCGCAGTCGACGCGGACGTACGCCTCGCCGACGGTCGGGTCGATTGTCGTGAACGGGTACGCGCCCTCGGGCACGTCGTTCATCGTCGCGGCGTTGAAAAAGGTCGACTTCCCCACGGAGGGCTTGCCGACGAGACCGATCCGGTAGCTCATTACCACCGGTGGGCGACGCGGCGTAAAAAGCGATGCGAGACGCGCCGTGGCGTGGGGATCGGTCACGAGGGCGCTCGACGGACGCGCAGCGAACGGCGCCCAGCTCTCGACCTCAGGCGTCGCCGTCCGACTGGCCCGGCTCGCCGACCGCCTCGACCGGTAGCACGTTCTGAAGCGCCGCGAACGCGTCGGTGGCGCTCTCGAAGCGCTCTTGATCGACGTCGTCGATCAGGCCGCCGAGGTCGGCGTCGCCGTCGGCGAAGAGCACCGTCGTGCCCGCGAACGAGTCGGCGAGCGCCTCGCGTTCGACGGGGTACGACCGTTCTTCGAGAGTCGGTTCGAGCCGGGACAGGTGGATTTCGTCGGTCATACTCTCATATCGGCGGGACGAGGCATAAACGCGCCCCTCGTCACGGTCGGGTCACCCCCGTTGAGATCCGCCGAATCGGGGACGGGTGTCACTCCGCGTCGCGCAGTCGTCGTCGTTTCGATCCCCGCGTTCGCAGCGGCGGCCGTCTCGATTCCGATGGCGGGCCTCGGTTCCTCTGCCGGTCGCGAGGGGGCAACAAAAGCGGGGTTCGACAGAACCGCACTGCGAAGGCAGAGCGCTACTCTGCCGGGTTTCTCACCGGAACGTCCGTGTGCCAGTCGATACTGGAACACCGTGGGTAGTTCCGGAACGCATCGACATTGACCGACCTAGTCATGGGGGCGAATGATACGCGGAATCGTCGCCCCGAGGACCAGCGCACCGAACACGGCGAGAACCACCGTCGGTGACGTGCCGGTCAACGCGCTCGGGAATGCCGCAAACATGGCACTACATTATTAACACGTTATTTAAGAGAAACTGTATCGCTGAGCGTGGTTGGCCCCCGCAGCATCCGGAATAGTTATTATTCTGTCACAGATATTCGGAATATGTCCCCCTCGGACGGCGCTTTCCCCTCCGGTGAGCAGACGCTCGTGCGACGCCTCCGTCACGAACTCGGCGAGTACCTGTACTTGACGCTCGTGTATCGCGACGAGACGAGCGAGCTCCTGTACGTCTCGGCCGCTGCGAAACGCGTCCTCCGGCGCTCCGATGAAAGGATAACCGAGTCGCACCCCGCAGTGGCGAAGATTCGACGATGTTGTACCGAGGGGACCGCGAGACGGACGCTCCCGTTCGGCGACCATCGATGCTCGCTGCTGCTGTACGACGAGTGGCTCCTCCTCCATTACCGAGAGCCGTCGTCCGGGGTGATCATCGGCGTCGACGCCGCGAGCGCGTCGAACCTGCGGGACTTTCTCGCCGACGTCTCGCCCGTGGTCACAGAGGTCTTGTCGGCGCGCTGATCGCCCCGCAGCGGAGTCGGTCGGAACGGCGAGAAGGGAGGAGAGGGGAAGAGGGGCGTGTCTCCGCCACGGGTCGTTCCCCGGAAACACTGGCTCCGCGGAAAGCCTCGGGTGATGGCGGACCGGTGGACGTGCGAATCTATCACAAGGGTTCAAACAGTCACAGAGTAAACGGTAGCTATGGTCTCGTACGCGATTCTGGCACCCTCGCTCGTCGCCGTCGCGATCCTGTTGTTACTGAGCGCGTTCTTTTCGAGTAGTGAGTCAGCCATCTTCTCGCTGCCGGATGAACCGACACGGACCGGTACCGAGGACGGTACGAGAGAAAGCCGCACGCTCGACGAGCTCCGCGCGAATCCGCATCGGCTCCTCGTTACCCTGCTGGTCGGTAACAACATCGTCAACATCGCCATCACCAGCATCGTCACGCTCCTCGTTGCGCGGTTCGTTCCTGCCGAACTCACCGTCGTGATAGCTACGCTCTCGGTGAGCGTTCTCATCCTCGTCTTCGCGGAGATCGTGCCGAAGTCCTACGGGCTTGGTCACGCCGAGTCGTGGAGCCTTCGCGTCGCTCGCCCGATCTCGTACGTCGAACGCGCACTGGGACCGCTCGTCGCGGTGTTCGAAGTGGTCACTCGGTGGCTGACGACGCTCATCGGGGGCGACCAACAGATCGAGAGACCGTACCTCGACGACTGAGTTTCGACGGCGCCGCCGCGTCGCTACTGACCCGTCGCGACCGAGTCACGGCGGTCGTCCGAGATCGCCGCCGACCGACTGGGAACTCCGTCGTGAAACCGGCAAGAACCGCAAAGGGTTATCAGTGGCCGAGTCCATGGTACACGTGAACATGCCACTATACGACCGGATCTCGGTCCCGACCGACGGCTCCTCGGAGGGGGAGTTGGCGGTCTGTCACGCGCTCGACCTCGCCGCGGTCCACGGGGCGTCGGTGCGAGCGATCTACGTGGTCGACACCGCCCGGTACGCCGGCATGCCGATGGAGACGACGTGGGAAGGGGTCGGCGACCTGCTCTACGACGACGCGGAGGCCGCGCTGTCGACGGTGCGAGAATTGGCCGCGGACCGCGGCGTCGACGTCGAGACCGCGGTCGTCGAGGGGACGCCGAGCCGCGAGATCATCACGGACGCCGAGGACGCCGGCTGCGACCTCGTGGTGATGGGGACCCACGGTCGCGGCGGGATCGACCGACTCCTGCTCGGCAGCGTCGCCGAGAAGGTCGTCCGCGGCTCGTCGGTCCCGGTGTTGACGGTCCGGATCGGCGACGGGGACGCCCCGAGTGCCGCCGAGTCGGCGGCCGCGAGCGGGACGGACGGACCGGCCTCCGACGCGACCGAAACGGGGTGAGGATCCGGGGCGGTCGCGCCGCGGTCGACGCCTCCTGCCGGCTCGCTTCTCACTCCGCGTCGCGGAGGTGTTCGCAGTCGCCGGCGTGGACTCGCTGCCGACCCTCCCGGGTCTCGACGACCAGCGCGCCCGGTCCCGCGATGTCGACGGCAGTCCCCTCCACCGAGCCGTTCGCGGTGTCGACGCGAACGCGCCGACCGATCGTGCTCGAACGCTCGCGCCACGCCGGCAGGATCCGGTCGAGGCCCTCGGGCGAGCCCGTCAGTTCCGCGAAACGTTCGAGCAGCGTGGCGGCGAATCGCCGTCGGTCGACGGGGGTGCCGCACTCCGCCGACAGCGACGTCGCGCCCTCGGGCAGCGTGTCGGGGTCGATGTTGGCGTTGACACCTGGCCCGACGACGAGCCAGTCGACCCGGTCGGCCTCGCCCTCCATCTCGGTGAGAATTCCCGCGAGCTTCCGCCCGCCGCGGCCGGCCGACTCGCCGTCTCCGCCGCCGACGAGCACGTCGTTCGGCCACTTGATGTGCGCGCCCACGCCGGCCTCGCGGGCGGCGTCCGTCGTCGCCACCGCGGCCGCGAGGGTGAAGAGCGGCGCCCGCGCGGTCGGCACGTCGGGACGGGTCAGTACCGACAGCCAGACGCCGCCGCTTGGCGCGACCCACTCGCGGTCGAGGCGACCGCGACTCCCGGTCTGCTCGTCGGCGATCACGGCGATGTCGGTCGCACCCTGTCCCGCGAGGTCGCGGGCGCGCTCGTTCGTCGACGCGATCCGGTCGTGGTACTCCACGGAGTAGGGGGCGTCGAGCCCGAACGCGATCCCCGGGCCCGAGTAGCCGGGGTCCGCGGGCGGGACGTACCCGCCGGCCGTCGACTCGACCGCGAAGCCATCCTCGCGGAGCCCCTCGACGGCCTTCCAGACCGCCGCCCGCGAGACCCCGAGCGATTCCGCGAGGGAGGGGCCGGAGACGGGTCCGTCGTCGGCCGCGAGGGCGTCCAGCAGCGCGCGCCGCGTGTCCATGTCCCTCGATCCGGCGGCCGCGCCGAAAGCCGTTCCGGGTCCCGAACGCTCGGTGGGGTCCCGAACGCTTTGTGCCCGGGGCGCGTACGTGTCGGCCATGGTCGAGTCCGACGACGACCGCGGGGACCGAGAGACGCGGACGGTCGGCGCCGAGGAGGCGGTCGCGCTCGTGGTCGTCGACGGCGACGAGCGATTCGAACTCGAGGTCGATCGGGGGCGAAATCTCCGGCGGGTCCTGCTCGACGCCGGCCTGTCCCCGTACGCGCGGGCGACTCGGCGCCTCAACTGCGGCGGGCGGGGAATCTGCGCCACCTGCGGCGTCCGCGTCCGCGACGGACCGCCGCCCGACCACTGGCACGACCGCCTCGCCGACCGGTTCGGCTATCCGCGGCTCTCCTGTCAGATCACGGTCGAGGGCCCGATGACAGTCTCGCTCGTGGACAAGCGCGTGTGGGGCGGCCGACGGTCCGATCCGGAGCGAGAAGCGGGATCACCGGACGGCGAGTGAGCGCCGAGCGCGTCCGGGTCGGACACCTCGTTTCCGGTGAAACGGCGGACGGTACCGTGTCACATGACATCCGGCGTCGAGCGGGGCACAAAAGCCAAGTCCGCGGGGCCGAACCGTCGGGTATGCAACCCTCCAAGGAACGCGAGTCGTCCGAGGACGACCCGATGGACGACCTCGACGACCTCCTCGACGACGACCTCGCGGGCGGCGAGGGTCAGTTCGACGCCGAGGCGGGCGGCGCCGAGACGGGCGGCGCCGCGGCCGCCGAACCGACAGCGTCGACCGCCGGGGGGACCGGGCGGGTCGGCGTCTCGGGGCGGTGGTTCTCGGCGAAGGCCTTCGCGCTCGCGCTCGTGACCGTCGCTGTCGGGGCGTTCGCCGGGAGCCTGATCCCGCTCATCGGTGGGACGATCGGGACCGCGGGCGGCGTGTTCCTCGCCGCGTTCCTCCTCGGACTCGTCGTCTCGACGCGCCGGTACGTCGAGACCGGGGTCGCCGGGGCGGCGGCGGGCGCGACGAGCGCGGTGACGAGCGTCCTCGGCGTCGGCTTCCTGCCGATCGGGATCGACTACCTCTCGCAGTGGGGGCTCCCGCTCGTCGCGGTCGGCGGAGGCGTCGGGCTGGTGCTCGCGCTGCTCGGCCACTACTTCGGCCGAGACCTCCGGGCGGGGCTAAGCCGGGACGTCGAGTGACGGCGTCGGCCGCTACCCGCTCGGCCGGTCGAAACCGACGTAGTCGGCGATCTCCCGTCGTTCCAACACGAGGAACCCGGCGAGGATCGCGACGAACCCGATCAGCGCCTCGCCGTCGATGAGCTGTCCGAGCAGGGCCCAGCTCCCGACCGCGGCGACGACGGGCTCCGCGTAGCCGACGAGGTGGAGCTGCGCCGGGCCGACGGCGTCGAGGAGCGCGAAGTACAGCAGGAAGGCGAACGCGCCAGACAGCAGCGTCAGGTACGCGAGCGACGCGATCGACGACCCGTTCCAGACGATCGCCGCGGGCGACTCGCCGATCGCGGCGGCGGCGCCGAGGAGTTGCCCCGCACCGATGAGCATCGCCCATCCCTGGAGCGCCGCGACCGGGAGGTCGGTGCGGAGCGGGCGCAACAGGACGGCGCCGAGCGAGAAGGCGACCGCCCCGGCGAACGCGAGCGCGACCCCGACGACGGCCGCGCTCCCGAGACCGGCGGCGGTCGGGTCGGCGACCACCACCACGCCGACGATTCCGAGCGCGAACCCGCCGATCTGGACCGGGCCAAGTCGCTCGTTCGGGAGCAGTGCGGCCGCGAAGACGGCCGTCAACACCGGCGAGAGGCTCACGACGACCGCGGCGACGGCGCCCGAGATCCGGAGCTCGCCGACGTAGAGGAACCCGTGGTACGCCGCGATGACGAAGGTGCCCGCGACGGCGACGCCGAGCCACTCGTCGCGACCGCTCGGGAGCCAGCGGTCCGCGGCGACCGCGGCGTAGCCGAGGACGATCGCCCCGGCGACGGCGTATCGAACGCCGGCGAACAACAGCGGCGGAAAGTAGTGGAGGCCGACTTCGATGGCGACGAACGAGGTTCCCCAAAGCGTCGCGAGGAGGATGAAGGCGGCGACGATCGATTCCGGAGTAGAGAGGAAGTTCCTGAACCTCATTGAGTATGTGTTCGAAATTCGCGGTGATAGTTAAACTACACTCTTAGATATCCGGATATTCGATATGAACAATCAGACATACGAATCTGATCCGATTCGCTCCCGAAATACGTCGATATCTTGGATTCAAATTCAAGCCTGTCGGCCGACATATACAACCGAACGGAGGTCGATCCGGTGGTATGGACGAGCGCGACGTGCGGCTGCTGAAGGCGATCGCCGACCTCGGCACGGGGAGTCCGGAGCGGCTCCACGAGGAGACGGGGATTCCGGTGTCGACGATCCACTACCGGTTGAACAACCTCCGCGAGGACGGCGTCATCGAGAACGACCTGTACGACTTCGACCACGAGGCGCTCGGACTCGGCGTCACCGTCATCGTCGAGGTGCTCGCGAGCTACGAGGGGCCCTACGAGGAGTTCGCCGACGAGCTGTTGGCTGTCGAGGGCGTCACGGAGGCGTTCTTCACCATGGGCGAGACGGACTTCGTCGTCCTCGCGCGGCTCTCGTCGTCGGACACCGTCGAGCGGCTGATCAGCGACTTCGAGGCGATCCCCGAAGTCGAGCGCACGAACTCGACGTTCACCATCGCCACCCTGCGCGACGAGTCGCGCGCGCCGGCGACGTACGACCTCGACACGCTGATCGAGGAGCTAACGGACTGATCCCGGGACTCAATCCGTATCCGGGACCAGCGAGGCACCGACCGAGCGCTCGACGTACAGGAGCGCGACGAGTCCCAAGATTACGACCCCGTAGGCGACGGCGGCGAACAGCGCGTCCTGCGTCGTCGAGTACTCCGTGGTGCGGAAGATAATCACTTTCCGAACCATGGCGATGACGCCGGTGTAGATCACCAGCCTGACGATCCGCCGCGTGTCGCTCTGCTCGATGTACGCGACGACCGTCTGGTACACCTCGACGATGATCAACAGCAGCAGGCCCGTCTCGATGAAGCTGATGACTACGTCCGGGTCCGTGATCTCTCCCGTCGGGACGGACTCCGCGATCTGGAGGGCGAGGTCGACGACGCCGATGCCGAACAGGAGCGCGAACAGCGCCGCGGCGGCGAGTTCGACGCCGTGGACGAACCGGCTCGTCGCGTCTGAAACCTTGTCGCTGCGCGTGCGCGGGGCCGACGTGTCGTCGGCCTCGTCGATGGTGAGCGAGTCGGTCGAGCGATCGGTCGCGGACGAGTCGTCCATCTAAGATGTCCCTCAGGCAGACGGACGGTCTCGCGACACCTAAAGAACGGGGGCAACTACGTCCGGATCGCGGAGCGGAACGCGGAGCCGCCCGGGACCGCTACGACCGTTTGCCGATCTCCTCGCGCAACACGTCCGAGACGACCTCGCCGTCGGCCTTCCCGCGGAGCGCGCCCATCGCCTCGCCCATCAACCCGGAGAACGCGCCCATCCCCTCGGCTTCGATCTGTTCCGCGTTCCGCTCGACGACCTCGACGACCGCCTCGCGCACTTCCGCCTCGCTCACGCCCGACAGTCCCGCTTCCTCGACGGCCTCGGCCGCCGACAGGTCGGGGTCCTCGGCGAGCGTCGTCAGCACTTCGGGGACGCCCTCCTTCGCGAGGTCGCCGGCCTCGACGAGGTCGAACAGCGCGAGGAAGTGGTCGTCTGTGAGGGCCTCCACGGGCGCGCCGTCGCGCCGGATCTCCGTCGTCGTGGATTCGAGCGTCGAGGCCGCGAAGGTGGGGTCGACGCCGCAATCGACCGCGGTCTCGAACAGCGGGAACCGCTGGCCGAACGCGACCTGCTCGGCGAGGCCGGCGTCGAGGCCGAACTCCGCGGCGTACCGCTCGGCCTTCTCGTCGAGCAGTTCGGGGGCCTCCACGTCGGAGGGGTCCGGCTCGACCGGCGGCACGTCGGTCTCGGGATACATGCGCGCGGCGCCGGGCAGCGGGCGGAGGTACCGGGTCGTCCCGTCGTCGTTGGCGCCGCGGGTCTCCTCCGGGATGCCCTCGACGGCCGTCTCCGCGCGCTCGGCGGCCGCGTCGATCGCGAGGTCAGCGGTCTCGGGGTCGGCCGCGACGATGGCGACCGCGTCCTCGTCGCCGGCTCCCACGGCGTCGCGGAGGGCGGCGACCTCGGCCTCGGTCACGCCGTACGCCGGCAGTTCGTCGGTGTGGAAGACGCCGCCGGCG
Organism: Halorubrum ejinorense; assembly: GCF_055389685.1. Taxonomy (NCBI): domain Archaea; kingdom Methanobacteriati; phylum Methanobacteriota; class Halobacteria; order Halobacteriales; family Haloferacaceae; genus Halorubrum; species Halorubrum ejinorense. Next base: position 1,908,042 of record NZ_AP043777.1, on the reverse strand, counting down.
CCGTGGCGCTTCGCGTGGTCGGAGAGTTCGGTGCCGAGCCGGCGGTCGGACTGGATCTCGCGGCCGACGAGGCCGTCGAAGCCGTGGAGCGGGACCGCGGTGACCTTCCCCCCGGAGTCGAGCGCGCCGCGGATGACCCCGGACTCGGTGTCGGCGAAGACGTCGGTCACGTCGTGACGGTCGCCGACGCTCGCCTCCCGCTCGACCAGTTCGTCGCGGATTTCGAGCAGTTCCGCCTGCCGACCGACCTCCCCCCGGACGATGTCCTCGATCCCCTGGAGGTCCTGGACGCCTTTCACCTCGACGCGGGCGCCGTCGGCGATGGAGACGTTCACGTCCTGGCGGATCGTACCGAGTCCGCGCTTGACCGCGCCCGTCGAGCGTAGCAGCATCCCGATCCGCTCTGCGGCCAGCCGGGCGCCCTCCGGGCTCCGGATGTCCGGGCCGGTCCCGATCTCGACGAGCGGGACGCCGAGCCGGTCCAGCGAGTAGACGACGCCGTCGTCGGTCTCCTCGACGCGCTTCGCGGACTCCTCTTCGAGCATGAGGTCGACTACCGACACCTGCCCCGCGTCCGTCTCGATGGCGCCGTCCTGCCCGAGCAGGATCGAGCGCTGGAAGCCGGAGGTGTTCGAACCGTCGATGACGAGCTTCCGCATGACGTGTGCCTGATCGACCACGGAGAGGTCGAGCAGGTCGGCGATCTGAAGCGCCACGGAGAGCGCCTCGCCGTCGACGCGCCGGGGCGGCTCGTCGTCCTCCTCGACGAGGCAGGTGGTGTCGTACGCGAGGTAGGTGAACTCGCGGTCGACGCGGCTCTCCTCCATCGCGGCGTCGTCGAGCTCGCCCAGTTCGCTCTTCGTCGGGTGGAGCTTTCGGGTGATCGACCGGTCGGCCTCGTCCGGGTCCCGCTCGACGGTCGGAGAGTCGCAGAACAGCTTCGTCTCCGTGTCGAGCTGCTGGTGGATCTCCAGCCCGGCGACGAGCCCCAGCTCCTCGTAGTCGTACTCGGGGGTCGCGTCCGTACTCATTACGCCTCACTCCGACGGCGCGCGACTAAAAGGGTGGCAGTTCGCGCGAGCGATGCGCGGCCGGAACCGGTGACGTTGTTTATAAATCCAGACGCGGTCGGCGTCGCCGGCGGCGAAGCCGCCGGTGGCCGCGAGTCACACGCGCGAGCGGCGAGGGCGGGGAGGCGTGAGGCTGCGGTGGGGTCGCGGGCGGGCGAGTCCTAAATCGGTAGCCGGTGGGCCGGCGGAGGTGACGTAAGGATCGCGAGGACCGACGCGGCTGAGGCTTCGGAGATGAAACGATCGATCCGAACGCAGCGGCCCTGTTGAAATCCCCACCCGGTGATATGTTCTCGGAGCCGTGCCGAATACAAAGCGCGTATCAACCGAGTAGAGTCGGCCGTCGACGGACCGATCGCGTGCCGCGAAAGTAGTCCCCGAACGGATTTACGTGGACGCCGCATTCGATTCGATCGTGAATCTGGGAGCACTGTTCATCGGATTCTTCGCGGCGGCAACTGGACTCGCTACGGCCCTCAGACCGCAGGGGGTGATCGACGCCACCTGTCGGGTCAGCCCGCTCTGTAGGTCCCCGAGAGAGTTGAGTCCTGCCGGACGAACGTACAATCGGTTCGTCGGTGGAGGACTCGCGTTCGTTGGCGTCCTGCTAATCGCAGGGGGTGCCGGCGGTACGTTCGGCTGAGCGTGTCGAACTCGTACGGAGAAGAGTCGTGAGCGCTTGCCGATGCCTGTCAGCCCATTCAGTTCCGGGTTGCTTGTGATGAGACACGCGTAGTCGTTCTCACGGTGGCAGATCGGGAGTACCGCCGAACCGTGCTGAATGTAGAGCGCGAATGTCGTACGAGGTGTGGCCGATCTGCGAAAACAGGTGATCGCTCAATACTGGTGACCGATACGTCGACCAGTACAGACCTTGGCTTTAGACCTGTATAATACTCGATCTGATGTTTTCGACGGTCTCATCGTCCAGTTCGAGGTCGGGGTGTGAACTGTTCGCGTGTTCTTCGGCTTGAGCCATAACCTCTTGTTCAGTCTCGGCTTCGATAGTCGCGCTACATCCGTCTATGGGGCACTCGAGTCTATTCATGGTCCAATCGTGAGATATGTGTTACCCCATAATTGGTATTAGGTCTCTAACGGAATATACGCACAGTCTACCGGGCCGACTCGGCAACCCTCAACGACAATTGGCAGGGTTACTGGCGACAGGGTGCGTACTGAACACACCCTCTGTATCGCTCAGGTCGCTACTGACAGCTGTTGAGTAGCTCGTTGATGCCGCGATACAGACAGGGCGCGAGTCAGTCTCCAAATCTCCTGTTAACAAGTAACAAATATAAGAAAACTTATGATATCGTGTACCCTCTACTGTTTGATTATGTATTCAGAGAGACGCAACAACCTCCGAAATACTGTGCCACGTACGACCGTCAGCCGTCGGTCACTACTCGCAGCGAGCGGGGTTATTGTAGTTGGGGGACTCGCTGGCTGTCTGAATCAAGTTGCGTCGTCAGTGACGGACACGGGCTCGTCGCCTGCGGCAGTGTTCGCAGGGACAGACTGGAATGATGATGACACGGAAGTCACGTTTATGATGGCTCCGGGGAGCCCGCACGTGAGTCGGTTGACTCCGACGGTCTCTGGCGGGCAGCTTGGGGATGTCGAGTTGGAGGGGTGGGTTACGTCTTCTGCGGTGATGGCTCAGGACTACAATTCGTCGCGGAGCAACAAGCGGAAGACGCGAGCGGGTGATACGGATTCAGATTCGGATGGGGATGGTGTCGGTGACGGTTCTGAGGAGGACGCTGACCTCGTCGCGTATCTGGGTGGTGAACCGATTGTCGCTGAGCGGTTCTCGGTGTGTTTGCCTGACGCGGAGGTTCCGGGTGGGAATGGGAGTCTCCGTGAGGAGGTGACGCCGGAGCGGCTCATCGCGTATCTGACGGGCGAGTCAGATGGTGAGGGTAAGGTGTACTCGTGGGGGAAGTCGGAGTATGCTGCTGGTTCGGATGATGGTGGTGATTGTGATGATACTGACTCGTCCGCTCATCCGGGGGCGGTGTGCGGGACGACGCCTCACTTCGTTTCGGAGATGACGGGGCCTGTGGCGACGGGTGGGCGTCTTGAGGTCGTTCGAGGTGGTGACGGGACGGTGACGGTCGTCAATTCGCCACCGACGGCGGAAGACAAGTCTGCGAAGGTGTGTGCTGCGGCGGATGATGACCCGTGTGGTCCGGGTGTCTGGGCTCGTACAACGGAGTCTGGGTCTGGGTTGGGTGTGTTGGTGTATCAGGTGCTGGTGCAGCCGCCGCAGTGTCCGCGTCCGTTCCCGGCGTTGTTGTACGTCCAGCGGTGTGAGAGCAACGACCAACTCGTGTACACGGGTGGATGGGTCATCGACGACGCTGCGCTGTACGAGGATTCGGTGACAGTGTTGTCGATGGCCGGTCCGACGGAGGTGGTTGGTATCGAGTGCTGTTTCGATTACTCGGCTGACGCTGATGGTGACGGGTTCGGTGACTTGGTGAAACGGTCGGTGTCTGGTGAGCGTGCTCGGCGGGGGGCGCGGTTGGATTCCGGGACGGTAGCGGAGTTGGTCGAGACGGGTGTGCTTTCGGAGTCGGGGGGTGTCGACTACACTCTTCGGAAGCGACCGGGACGAGAGGCCGGGGATGAGGTCACCTTAGAGGTGACGGGCGACGAATACGGGTTCGTGACGCACGTGGCGGTGGATGCGCCAGTGTTACACTTGGTGAACGCGGCGAGTGTGTCAGAGGAAGTGAAATTCAAGTCGGGGGCTGAACTGTCGAAGAGCGTGAACTGATTATCCGTGTGGCACCACGGTACTCCCGGTGACGACCTGAGTTCTCGAACGGTATCTCTGTGCTCAATCCATCCTCTGTATCGGTCAGGTCGCTACTGACAGCTGTCGGGGAGTTTGTGGATACCGCGCCGAACGCGGAGCGCGGGTCGGTCGCGAGTGAGCGGTGTCGGTCGACTCGGTCGATCGTCGAAGGTTTGTAATCGAATGACCGAAAGCGTTCGTCGATCGGAAGATGAGCATCTGTTTCGGTGTGTCCCGACGGGACGTTGGGGCGGGCCTCGCCACCGCCGGGTCGGCGTACGTCGCCGCCGCGCTATTTGCCCTCTTCACTCTCCTTTCGCGATCCGGGTCCCGGGGAGGCCCCATTCCGACCCCCGGGATGATCGTCACGCCGGTCGCTGCGCTGACCGTCGCGACTGTCGTCTGGCGTGTGACGATGCCGGACGAGCCGAACCCGCGCTACGGTGCCGTAGCCGGCGCCTGCTCGGGGGGCGCCTCCGTACTCGTATTCACGACTCTGATAGGCGTCACAGCCACGCTAATCGAGTCTTCCGCTGGCGCACCGCCAGACCGACGGTGTTCGAATCCATCTCGTTCGTCGCCGTGATCGTCGTCTGGGGGTCGCTGTTCACGCTTCCGCTCATCGCCCCGATAGCGGCTGCCGTGGGCTACGGATACGGACGGTACCTGCCGGCGGACAGAGCTGATCTTCCGTCAACGGTTCCCGTTCGTTCCGGCTGCCTCGTCGCGTCACCAAACAGCACCGAACGCAGTCGTCACTCGTCGCGTAGCGGTCGGAAGGAATTGTGCGTGGGTGCTGTCGTAGAGACAACACCGTGCATCGTTCGGGGGTGTACCCCTGCGATGCGTGGGACCGGATTTGAACCGGCGGACCTCTACAGGACAGCGCCCTCAACGCTGCGCCGTTGGCCTGGCTTGGCTACCCACGCTCGTGGTGTTCTGTCGCGTCTCCACCTACCTTTCCCCTGATTAAAAGCCCTTCCATTCGAGGGTGCCGTGCCGGAGTTTCCCAGACCGACGGTCGACCGCAACCGGCACGGGTTTGGGGGTCGCCTCCGAACGATCGGTCATGTCCGATTGGGCCCGCGAGAACGTCTCGGTGTTGACCGCCGTCGCCTCCGCCGTCGCGCTCGCGCTCGTCTTCGCCGCGGTCGGCGGTGTCGTCCCGAGTTCGGCGCTCCCGCGCGCGAGCGACGCCGTCCTCGCCGCGATTCCGCACTTCAACGCCGTCGTCTCGGCGACGGCCATCGCGACTATCCTGCTCGGCTGGCGAGCCATCGCGCGCAACAACGTGACGCGCCATCGTAACTTCATGGTCGCCTCGTTCGCGCTGTTCGTCGCGTTTCTCGGCGCGTACCTCTACCGGCTGATCCACGTGGGGACCACGGAGTTCCCTGGACCGGAACTCGCCTACTCGTACGTCTACCTCCCGTTTCTCGCGGTGCACATCCTGCTCGCCATCGTCTGCGTCCCGTTCGTCTTCCACGCCCTCTTCCTCGCGGCGACCCGTCCGTACGAGGACCTGTACCAGACTCGCCACTCACAGGTCGGCTTCGTCGGCGCCGTCCTCTGGCTGATCTCGTTCACCATGGGGATCGGCGTGTACCTCATGCTGTATCTCATCTACTGAGCGGCGGCCGGTCGAGACGTGGTGAAAAAGACCGATCGGAAACGGTTCTCGAACCCCTCGGCAGACCTGCGCTACGCGTTCCGGTCCGCCTTGCGGTGTGCCGCGTAGAACAGCGGGACGAGCAGCGCGCCGGCGAGACCGAAGCCGAGCGCGAGCGTTCCGATGTCGCTCGCGGAGAGGCTGCTGCCGCCGCCGGAACTCCCCTCGCCGCCGGAGCCGCCCTCGCCGCCGATGAGTTGGTCGTCGACGGCGCCGACCGCGACCGCGCCCTTCATACCGACCGCCTGGTGTGGCTCGCAGGCGTACCGGAACACGTCCCCCTCGCTCGCGTCGGCGAACGTGTGCTCGAACGTCGTTCCTTCCTCCTCGGCCGGCGACCCGCTCGAGAAGGCCTCGTTCTCCTCGACGACGTTGTGGCCACCGCCCGCGCCCGTCCACTCCCAGATCACGGTCGTTCCTTGGTCGACCAAGATCGCGGGGGGATCGAACAGCAGACCGTTCTCGCCGGCGCCAACCGAAACGGTGACCTCGCTCTGTCCGCGGAGGTCGCGGGTCCCCTCGTAGTTACCGACGTTCTCGAACCAGTCGCCGTAGCCGGCCGGACCCCCCGAACCGCCCGACCCGCTACCTCCCTCCGCCTGCGGGTCGACGAGGTCGTCGTCGACGGAGCCGACCGCGACGACTCCTTTCATCCCGACCGCCTGGTGCGGGCCGCAGTAGTAGTTGAACGTGTCCCCGTCCGCGGCGTCCGCGAACGTGTACTCGAAGGTGGTGCCCTCCTCGCCGACCGCGGACCCGCTGTCGAAGGTCCCGTCGTCCGCGACGATGTTGTGGTTGCCGCCCGCGCCCGTCCACTCCCAGACGACCGTCGCGCCCGGATCGATCAGGATCGCGGCGGGGCCGAACCGAAGCCCGTTCTCTCCGGCGCCGACCTCGACGGCGACCTCGTCCTGCCCGCGGTAGTCGTGGGTGCCGTCGTAGTTGCTGACGCCCTCCAGCCAGCCGTCGTACTGTGCGGCCGCCGTCCCGCTTCCGGCGGCGACTCCCGTCGCGACCGCCGCCCCGGCGGCCCCGGCGCGGAAGAACCCGCGGCGGCTCATCGACGCGGCGTCGTCACCCTCGGCAGCGGCGTCGGCGTTCGGTGTCATGTTCGCACGTCTCTGCGTGAGCGTATTTAAGCCCCCGATACGTCCCGCGGGGCCGGACCGCAAACGAACGTGTGCGGGTCGCGTCCATCGTCGGGAGGACGCGGAGGTCCGCGACGAGTCGTCAGTCGTCCGCCGGCGTCGGGTCCGAGACCGGTGCGTCGACCTCTCGGTCCGTCGCTTCACCCTCGACGTCGAAGGGGTACTCGCCGGTGACGCAGCCGAGACACAGGTCCGCGCGGCTCTCGCCGACCGCCTCCGCCACCGAGTCGATGGAGAGGTACGACAGCGAATCGGCGCCGACAGTCTGTCGGATCTCCTCGGTCGAGGCGTCGGCCGCGATCAGCTCCTCGCGCGTCGCCATGTCGATGCCGAAGTAGCACGGGGCGACGATGGGCGGCGCGCCGATCCGGAGGTGGACCTCCTCGGCGCCCGCCTCGCGGACCAGTTCGACGAGCTGCGTCGAGGTCGTCCCGCGGACGATGGAGTCGTCGATGATGGTGACCGACTTGCCCTCGACGGTCGATTTGATCGGGTTGAGTTTCAGCCGGACCGCGCGCTCGCGTTCGTCCTGCGTGGGCATGATGAAGGTCCGACCGACGTACCGGTTCTTCATCAGTCCCTCCGCGAACTCGACGCCCGGGTCGTCGGCCGCTCGGGACTCGCCGTCGGGCGTGGTCTCGCCGGCGGCGTCGGCGTAGCCCGAGGCGAACGCCCGCCCCGAGTCGGGGACGGGCATCACCACGTCGGACTCGATACCCGACTCCTCCCAGAGCTTCCGGCCGAGCGACCGTCGAACCTCGTAGACGAGGCTCTCGTCGATGACGGAGTCCGGGCGGGCGAAGTAGACGTGTTCGAAGAAACAGTGGGCGGTCGCCTCGCGCTCGACGAGCTGATACGTGTCGTAACCGGTCCCGTCGGGGTCGAGGACGACGAGTTCGCCGGGACGAACGTCGCGGATCAGCTCCCCGTCGAGCGTGTCGATGGCGGCGGACTCGCTGGCGAGCACGTAGCCGCCGTCGATCTTCCCGAGACACAGCGGGCGGTTCCCGAGCGGGTCGCGGACGCCCAACACGGTGTCGTCGTGGGTGATCGCGAGCGAGTAGGAGCCGTGGATGCGGTTCATCGTGTGTTTGACCGCCCGCACGAGGTCCTCTTCGAGGAGGTTGCGCGCGAGGTCGTGGGCGATCACCTCGGTGTCGCCGTCGGAGGTGAACGCGTGGCCCGCGGCGGCCAGTTCCTCGCGCACTTCGTCGGCGTTGACGAGGTTCCCGTTGTGCGAGAGCCCGAGCGAGCCGGACTTGAACGAGACCGAGAACGGCTGTGCGCAGCTCTTGTCGAGGCTCCCGGCGGTCGGGTAGCGGACGTGGCCGATCCCGGTGCCGCCGGACAGCGACGCGAGGTCCCCCTCCTCGAACGCGTCGCCGACGAGGCCGCGCTCGACGTGGCTGTGCTGTTGGAACCCGTCGTGCGTGACGATCCCCGCGGACTCCTGCCCGCGGTGTTGGAGCGCGTACAGCGCGTAGTACAGCGGTCGCGCGGCCTCCCGGTCCGCGAGCGAGACGCCGACGACGCCGCATTTCTCTCGTGGTTCGTCGCCGCCGTTGTCCCCACCGGCGTTCATGTAGGCGTCGGGAGGGCCGCAGCCGATAAAAATCCTCGTGTTCGTGGCGTATCGTCCGCAATCACCCAGCGAATTATACAAGAATATGGATACTCACGGCGCAACCGTCACTGGGCATCGTCGCCCCCGACGAACTCGTCGAGGCGCGCGAAGTAGTCCTCACGGGGCACCTGATACGCCCCGCGGTAATCCACGTCGCCGGCGACGAACCGTTCCGCGACGTCGACCGCGCCGGCCGCGCCCGCCTCCCGGCTCTCGTAGGTCTCCGTGACCGCCTCGATCTCTGGCTCCAAGAAGCAGACGACGTGCCACTCCTCGGTCGCGTACTGGCCCGAACCGGGCCGGGCGTTCCGGGCGCCGTTCGTCAGATAGATCGTCGGGAGACACTCGTCGGGGAGGTCGCCGCTCCCGAAGACGTCGGGGCGATAGACGAGGATCGCCCGTCCGCTGGGCTCCTCGTTCCACAGCCGCCACCCCTCCGGCAGCGATTCGAAGGCCATGCGCCTCCTCGGTCGCGGAGGCTTGAAAACGTCGCGCTCGGCGGAAGGGAGTCGGTCGGCGGTCGACGACGCGCCTCAGTCGACGATGTCCGACCCGCCCGGCGGCAGGAACTCCTGAAGCTGGTCCGCGCTCGCGACCTTGCGGACGAACGACTGGTCGGTGAACCGCTCTTTCAGGTTCCGGTAGGCCATCATCGCGGCGTCGTTTTGCGCGTACATTCCCGGCTCGAAGGTGACGTGCGCGGCCGCGCGGTCGACGATCGCCGACGGCGGGCCGCCGATGGCGCGGGTGACCGGCTCACACTGGACGCCGACGGCGATCCGGCAGGGTACGTCCTCGAAGTACGTGCGGTCGCCGCGGATCACGAAGCTCCCCTTCTCGATGTACTCGCCGCTCTCGGGAGTTTTCGACACCTGGTCCGGTTCGACCATGTACGCGTCGCCCGCGCCGCGGCCGTCCTTCCAGTCCGAGGAGTACGAGACCGCGAACTGGGCGGCCTCCCGCAGGGTCTGCTCGGAGAAGTCGACCGGCTCCGACGACTCGGAGGGCCCGGAGGCCTTCAGCAGCGTCACCGGTCCGCCGTGCGCCTGCGTGTGGAAGAACCGGTCGTGTTTGCTCATGTACTTCTTCACCAGTTCCTCGTTCTGGTCGGCGTTGCGCCCGCCGATGACGAGGTAGCCGGCGTCGGTGTGAAACCACCGGAACCGCTCGAACCAGTCGTCCGGGCTCCGGATCGGAATCGACGAGCGGGCGAGCCAGTCGGTCTCGTACGCCTCGTCTTCCTCGGCGTCGCCGTCGTCGCCACCGCTCCCGTCGTCGGCCGCCTGCTGTTCCTCCCACTCCTCCTTTCGTTCCTTGACGGCCTCCAGCTCCTCTCGGGTCGACTCGATCGCCGCCTGTGCGCCCGCCTTCTTCTCTTCGACCCGCTTCGCCTCCTGATAGAGGCGGTCGGCGTTGACCTCGACGCCCTCGCTCGCGTCGAGTTCGATCCGGGTCTCGGTTCCGCCGTCCTCGTCGCTCTCGTCGGCGAGTTCGACCGTCACCGTCCCCTCGCCGCCGTCGACATCGACGACGGCCTCCGCCGCCGGGATCCCGCGGTCCGCGCCGTCGGCGAGGGTCTCGCCGATCTCGTCCCACGACACCTCGTTCTCGCGGGCCTCTCGCACGGTCGATATCACCTCGTCGACGAGGTCGTAGTTCGCATACAGCAGTTCGGCGCGTTCGCGTTCCGCCTGCGCCTGCTCTTCGAACCCCTCGATCGCGCCCTCCTGCTGTTCGATGATCCGCTCCTGTTTGGCGATCTCTGCTTCGAAGTCGGGACGGGACGCGCTCGCGTCCGCGGGCGCCTCGCCCTCGTCGGTGTCCTCGCTACCGAGGCGGTGGAAGTACTCGTCGACGGCGGCGTTGAAGGAGTCGAACCCGACACTCGGCAGGCCCTCGTGTTCGGCGAGCGGGAAGGGCGTCACGTCGACGACGCGTGGGTCGGCGTCTCCGTCCCCGTCGCCGTCGACGGACTCCTCGTACACGCGCGGGTCGATGTCGCCCGACCGGAGTCGCTCGCCGATCCGGGAGAGGGCGTCGTGGAGCGCGCCGAGTTGGTCGTCGGTCGCCTCGCCGATCGGCGTCTCCTTCGGCACGCCGGCGCGGGTACACACCTCCTCGGCGTAGAGCCCGCCGAGGTTCAACTGGGTGGCGAGGGTCCGTACCACGTCGCTGTCGGACTCGCGCATGTGCCGCTCGAACCCGCCGCGGCTCACGGTGAGGGGGTTGAGCCGGGAGGCGGGGTACTCGTACTGCGAGCCGGGCGCGACGGTCCGAGACTTGAGCCGAACGGTCGAGAGCGCCCCCACCACCTCGCCCGTCTCGTCGAGCGCCGCAACGTTGCCCTGTCCGAACAGTTCGGCGACGAGCGTCGTGTTCTGGTCCTCGCGCTCGAACTCGAAGGTGAGGATGCGGTCGAACTCGTACTGCGAGACGCCGGCGAAGTCCGCGCCCGACATCCGGTTTCGCAGCATCTTCGCGAAGTTGGGCGGGCGTCCGGGCGCGTCGGCGACGTGGTCGGGGTCGGCGGCGTGCGCGCGCTTGATGTCGCCCACCTCGATCATGAGTTCGACGCGGCCGCGGTCGAAGTCGCGGAGCTTCAGCCGGAGCAGGTCGTCGTCGTAGAGGTACGCCTTGTCGACCTTCGCGCCCTCGTACCGATTGAGCTCGGTGACGAGGGCCGCGAGGTCGATGCTCGACAGCTCCCGCTTCTGGTCCATACTCCACGGAGACGGTCGGCCCGGAAAAAGGCGTGTCGTTGTGGGATTCGACGCGGGGGCCGGTTCCCCCGCCCTTCGATTCCCGCGCTTCTACTTCCCGTTCGAGAGTCGCTCGACGGTGTTCAGGGCGTTGATGATCCCGGCGCCGAACTCCGAGTCGCTCTTGCCGTTCGCGTCCTCGGCGCCCTTCTGGATCGCCTGCTCGACCCGGCTCGCGTTAGCGTCCGGTTCGAGTTCGCGGACGAGCGCGGCGAGGCCGGCGACCTGCGGCGCGGCCATGGAGGTACCGGCGATGAAGTCGTAGCCGGGGAGGTCCACGCTCGACTCGAGATCCGTGGGCCACGTTGAGAGGACGGCGTTGAGCGGGAAGGGAATGTCGTCCGGCTCTCCCGTCTCCCCGAGCGTCCGCGGGATCGTTTCGTAGTAGCCGCCGGGCGCGGCGATGTCGATGTCGCTCGTGCCGAAGTTCGAGTAGAAGGAGAGCGTGTCGGCGGGCGAGGTCGCGCTGACGGTGAACGCAGCCGGAACGCTGTTCGGAAGGGTAAAACCGCTTCCCTGGAGGCTCCCCGAGGCGTTCCCCGCGCTTCCCGTGATCACGGTCCCGCGCCGAACCGCGCTCTGGAACACGGTCTGGACCTCCGCTTTGAGCTTGTTCAGCTCCGATCCCGGCTGCTGGACGCCCGGGATCCCGAGACTGAAGTTCGCCGCGTCCGCGCCGATTTCGGCCGCGTAGTCGATGCCGGCGAGGATGTCACCGAACGCCGCGCCACCGTCCGCCGGGAACACGCGGACCGGAATTAGTTCCGTGTCCGGCGCGGTGCCGACGACGCCGGATTCGCCCGTGGCGCCGACCGTCCCCGCGACGTGTGTCCCGTGGTAGCCCGAATCGTCCGGACCGATCTCCGGGACGTCGTCGTCGACGACGAACGCCCGACCGAGATCCTCGTTGACGTTTCCGAGGTCTGGGTGGTTCAGGTCGATCCCCGTGTCGATGATGGCGACGCGCGTGTCCTCTCCGGTCGCGTACTCGTGGGCCTCGAAGACGTCGGTGACCTCCTTGTCCCACTGGAGGTCGGACAGCGCGGCGCCGTCGCTCGGCGGGGTCTCGTCGTCCGCTTCGGCGTCGACTTCCGGCTCGTCGAGCTCGAGCGTCACGTCCGGGTTCGCGTCGTTTACCCCGCCGATCGACTCGATGTCGGCGGCGGCGTCGCTCGACCCGACCACGACCAGTACGTCGCCGTCGGCGAGTTCGTGACGGACCTCGAACCCCGCGTCCGCGACGGCGTCAGCGACGCTGTTTCCGTTCGCGCCGACGAGATACTGCGTCCTCCCGTCCGCGGCCGATGCAGTTCCTGTGACCGCCGCCGTCGCGGCGAGTCCAGCGACTCCCTTCACGAACGTCCGTCGTTCGAAATTCATGTGAGTAGTCCTCGTGTGACGAGGTACCAGCTATGGGGACTTGTTGAACATAAAACTTCATGAATTAATTGTTCTGTACTTATCACGGACAGGGAGTACAAAACGATCAACGACGGCAGGCAAACGTGGGGAGGCGACGAGACGCGGACGGAAACGGAAGCGTGGAGAAAGAAGAGTTTCGACCGAAAACGGACCTACAACCGCTTCGACACGTACGGCCCGTCCTGCCGGTAGCCGAGCTTGTTCCGGTAGTACTCGCGGGCGCCGATGCCGGAGATGACCGCGACCTTATCGTAGCCCGCCTCGCGGGAGAGTTCCTCGGCGCGCTCGAGGAGCTTCGTCCCGTACCCCTTGTGCTGCCAGTCGCCGTCGCCGCCGATACCGACTTCGGTGCCGTACACGTGGAGTTCGCGCACAAGCGCTGCGTCTTCGAGCTCCGGGCGGATGGGGTCGCTCTCGGTGCCGGGCGCGCCGGGCTGGTCCGGTGCGAAGGAGGGGAACCGCAGCCGACAGAACCCGACCAGGAGGTCGCGGACCGGGTCCTCGAAGGCGATGAAGTGTTCCGTCCCGCCGCCGCCCTCGTAGGTGGTGACCGAGAGTTCGACGTCGTCCGGGTCGGGGTCGGCGTCGTTGTGACCGACCTCGCGGGCGCGGATGTCCTGCTGGACGATCCCCTTCTCCTCGGCGCGCTGGGCCGCGAGCTGGCGGAGGTTCGACTTCTGGACGCCGGCGTCGATGAAGTCCGCGGGGATGTCGCGCTGGACGCGCTGGAGCCGCGTGTACTTCGGGATGAGGTCCATCACGTCGGCGACCAGGTCCGCCGCCTCCTCGCTGGTGAGCGGGTCGAAGTCGTCGCGGCGCCAGCGGTCATAGACGCGGGTCCCCTCGACGACGAGCGTGGGATATATCTTCAGGTAGTCGGGGCGCCAGTCGGGGTTCTCGAACAGTTGCCGGAAGTCCTCCAGGCACATCTCCGGCGTCATCCCGGGCTGGCCCGGCATCATGTGGAAGCCGACCTTGAACGCGGCGTCCCGGAGGCGACGGTTGGCGTTCCGGGAAGCCTCGTTGCCGTGACCGCGGTGCATCTCGCGGTTGATCCGCTCGTAGGTGGTCTGGACGCCGACCTCGACTTTCGTGCCGCCCAGATCGAGCATGCGGTCGATCTGCTCGGGGTCACACCAGTCGGGCTTCGTCTCGAAGGTGGTCCCGATGTTGCGGATCGGGTTCGTCTCGTTTTCGGCGATCACGTCCTCGAGGTACTCGAACTCGGAGTCTTCGGGCGCCGGCGCGAAGGACTCGCCCTCGGCTGGCTCGGGCTCTTTATCGAGGTCGTAGTCGTTCATCGCCTGGAGGGCGCGCTTGACGAACCACTCCTGGTAGTCGTGCGAGCGCGCGGTCATCGTCCCGCCCATCAATATCAACTCCACCTTGTCGACCGGGTGGCCGATCTTCCGGAGCTGTTCGAGGCGGAGCGTGACCTGTCCGTAGGGGTCGTAGTCGTTCTGCTCGCCGCGGGCCGCGGCGGGCTCGTGGCCCGTGTACGACTGCGCCGAGGAGAACTCCGAGGCCGGTCCCCCGGGACAGTAGAGGCACTTCCCGTGCGGACAGAGCTTCGGCGAGGTCATGATCGCGACCGGCGAGACGCCGGAGGCGGTCCGGACCGGCTTGCGCTGGACCACCTCGATCACGTCGTCGCGGTGTTCGGCGGGCGCGTGGTCGAGTATCTCGGTGTTTTTCGGGACCTTCGGCGAGGAGAACTCCGAGCAGGCGTCGAGCTTGGCGCGTTCGAGGTCGTCGCGCTCGATCTCGCCCGCGAGGATGCGCTCGACGAGGTGCTCGCAGGTGCGGACGAACGCCTCCGAGTCGGTCTCGTCGGCGCTGCCGGCGGCGTCGTCGGACTCGGCGTCGCTCGCCGCGTCGGTACTCATTACCCTCCGATCCGCGAGTTTCGGTGTTAAGCGTGTCGCACCGATACGTCTGAGGGGTGCGTGTTTCTAAACGATCAGTCAACACGAACGCCACTGAAGCCCCAGCCGTGAGGCGGACGCACGCTCGTTGCGGTCCTCGCTCGTTCGCTTCGCTCACTCGCTGTGGTCCTTACGTCGCCTGCGTCCGCCTCACGACTGCCCCTTCGAGCCCCACCCCACCGCGGCCTCACAGCACCTCACGCCTCCCCAGCCTCGTCACCGGACTACGTCCGGTTTCAAGCGAGAGCGAAGCTCTCGCCCTGTCGCTGGCACCCTCCGCTTCGCTCCGGGGCCAGCGACTCCCTCGCACGCGCTCCTCGGCCGCGATGCGGCCTCGCAGGCGCGCGCCGATAGATAGGTGTCAGTATTCGTCGCCGCTCGGATCCCACGCTTTTAGCTTCGGCGCCTCGAATCGCACCCGTGTTACGGAAGGACCTCCTGCGCGTCTCCCGGGCCGGCGGCGGCTACCGCCCGCAGTTCACGACCCGGGAACACCGCCCGCTCGCCGCCCAGGTGCTCGGGGCGTTCCGGTCTCACGTCGGCGAGCGCAGGGGCGACCTCGACGACGCGCTGGCGGCGCTGGAGGCCGACGCCGCGGCCAGGAACGGGGACTTCAAGCTCGTTCGCGGGCTCGCGGCGCTCGTCGAGCGCGAGTGCGAGTTCGAGACGCGCGCGCCGGTGCCGCCCCGCCGCGTCCGGCGAGCCGCCTTCGAGGCCGGCGCGGCCGTGGGAGTCGCGAGCGAGGCGGACCGCGAGACCGCGATCGAGCGCGCGGCCGACGCGCTCGGGGTCGAGCCGTCGGTCGTCGACGACTCGCTGTACGCCGACCGCGACGTTGAGCAGGTGCTCGTCGACGCCGACGTGCGGTGGGACCCGGACGCGTTGCTGGCGCAGTACGACCTCTCGCTGGCACAGACAGCGCTGTTCGACGCCACCGAGGTCCGAGTGCGCTCGAACGACCCGAAGCGGCTCGTCTCGGCGGTGAAGCGCCTGCGGCTGATGTACGAGGTGGAGAAGACGGCCGACGGGCGCGAACTCGTCGTCACCGGCCCCGACACGCTGTTCTCGCGCACACGACGCTACGGGACCGCCTTCGCGCGACTGCTCCGGACGGTCGCCGAATCGGCGGAGTGGTCGCTGGAGGCGACGATCGACGACCGCGGCCGCGAGCGCACGATGCGCCTCTCGGACGGCGACGTGACCGTGCCGGACGTGGAGCCGGTCGCCGAGCCCGACTTCGACAGCGGGGTCGAGGCCGACTTCGCCGGGCGGTTCCGCGGGCTCGACCTCGACTGGACGCTCGTCCGCGAACCGGAGCCGCTCGAGACGGGGACGAGCGTCATGATCCCCGACTTCGCGTTCGACTACGAGCACGCCGACTTCCGGCTGTTCTTCGAGGTGATGGGATTCTGGACCCCCGAGTACGTCGAGAAGAAGCTCGGGCAGCTCGCGGACGTGGAGGACGTTGACCTGCTCGTCGCGGTCGACGAGAGCCTCGGCGTCGGCGAAGCGATCGCCGCGCGCGACCACCGCGTCGTCACCTACTCCGGGACGGTGCGCGTGAAGGACGTGGTCGACGTCCTCGACGAGTACGAGGCCGAGTTCGTCGCGGACGCCGCCGCCGACCTCCCCGAGTCGCTGTCGCCCGACGCCGACGCGATCGGGCTCGACGACCTCGCCGACGAACACATGGTGAGCGTCGAGGCGCTCGAGGGGAAGGCGTTTCCCGACCACGAGCTGGTCGGGCGCACCCTCGTGCGGCCCGCGGTGTTGGAGGCCGTCGCTGCCGAGATAGAGTCAGGGATGTCGCTGTCGGCCGCCGAGGCGGTTCTCGACGACCGCGGCGTCGACGACGCGAGCGCCGCGCTCTCGCGGCTCGGCTACCGCGTCGAGTGGGAGGGGCTCGGCGGCGGGACGGTCCGAGAAAAGGACGCGTAGCCGTGCGCGAGCAGAGGCGATGTGGGGCGAGATCGTAGCCGGCGTTGGAGCGTGTTCAGGGGAAATTGCGGCGGCCATCGCGAGAGGCCGCGCCTCGACGGGTGGCGGACGTGGCGACGAATTTGGTTCTTCCGGGCGGAATCACGCCCGTCTCACGTGAGTTCGGACCCGTCCGCCTCGGCGGAGAGGTTGAGCTCCGCGACGAGGCGGGTGGTGATGACCTGTTCGATGATGTCGAGTAGCTGTCCGTCGTCGGTGACGTAGTCGGCGAAGAGACCGAGCGGGATTTCACCGCCCGCCACGTCGTGATGTCCCCCGCCGCTGCCGACGTCGCCGAACGCGTTGTTCAGGACCTCGCCGACGTGGACGCGGGGGTCCGGCGATCGGGCGCTGATCTGAATGGATTCCTTGACGAGGCCGAAGACGATGGCCGTCTTGACGCCCTCTAACCGAACGAGGTAATCGACTGCCTGTGGGAGCGAGTCTCGCTCGGTGGTCCGGCCGACGTGGGAGATGAGCACTGCGCCGTTCGTCCGTCGGTTGTCTATCGCGGTCGATATCGCGTCGATCGTTCCGCCGCTGACCGACGGGCTCGAGAGCTTTCGGAGCAGTTCCGGGTCCCCGTGGTCGTGGAGGTACCCCGCCGCCTCGTATTCGACGGTGGTCGCCCCTCGGAGGAAGTCGAGGGTGTCCGAACGGATGGCGAACAGGAGTGCCGTCGCGAGGTCGCTGTCGAGGTCGACCTCGAGGGCGCGGACGTACTCGGTCAGGATCGTCGCCGCCGCGCCGAGTTCCTCGCGGTGATCGACGAACCGGGCGTCGATGTCCTCGGCGGGGTGGTGGTCGATCACGATGTCCACTGGCGTGTCGGGAGGGACCGTGTTGTTCCTGCCGGGGATCGAGTGATCGACGAAGGCGAGCAGCGAGCCGGGCGGCCGGTCTTCGACTTCGGCGGTGTCGAACGGTTTGAGATCCACGTTGAGGAGGTTGACGAAGGCCCGGTTCTGTTGGTGAGAGATGTCACCGCTGTAAAAGATGTGGCGCTCGTCGATGCCGGCGGTGGCCGCGATCCGCCCCAGGGCGAGCGCGCTCGCGAGACAGTCCGGATCGGGGTTGTTGTGACAGACGATGTTGATCTCGCTGCTCTCGCGGAGCATCGATCGGAGTTCCTGTGAGCGGCTCATACCTCCCACGTACGACCGCGACACGGTTAGTACTGTATTCCGGATCGAACGCGCGAACCGCGTCTCACTCCACGACCGGCAGGTCCGCGCGGCTCCCCTTCGGAACCACCGACCGCAGTTCGTCGTACAGGTACAGGCCGACGCCGATCGGGACCCGCTCGCCGGCGACCTCGTGGGTCGCGATCAGGTACCCCCAGTCGCCGTCCCACTCCGGGAGGTCCTGGTCCTCGCCCCTGGCGAACCGGGACGCCCGCTCGGGGTCCAACTCGATCACGTTCTTCGTCGCGCGGTGCCCGAACCGGGAGACTGCTCGCCCGGTCGGCTTCCAGTGGTCCTGTCGCGTGCGCAAGAAAGTCATCCCGATCGCCTCCACCTCGCTGGGGTCGGTCGCCTCGCCGTTGAAGATCCAGACCTTCCCCGCGCCCTTCTCCCAGAAGGAGTACGACTCGAAGGCGCTCGGCGCGATGTCGAATCGCTCCTCCCACCAGTCGAGGACCTCGGCGCGGCTCGCGCGCCCCTCGACCTCGCGGTCGGCCGGCGTCGCCGGCAGGCGGTCGAACCGCTGGCCGTCGTTGGTGGGAGCGTCGGCCTCCGCGGTCCCGGCGTCGTCGCTCACGCGCCCACCTCCGCGCCGTCGCCGGCGTCGTCGGCCGCACCGCCGACGCGGAGCTTCGCGCAGAAGAACCCGCCCGTGTCGTTGCGGTGGGGATAGACTCGTTTCGCGCGCGTCACCGTCGGGTCGTACGTCTCGCCCTCCCACTCGGTCACGCCCGTATCGGTTTCGAGCGGGAGGTCGAACTCGACGAGCTCGCAGTCCTCGTTCGCGAGGGCGTGGTCGAGGACGGCCTCGTTCTCCTCGGGCGCGAACGTACACGTCGAGTAGACGACGGTTCCGCCGGGGCGAGTCGCCTGAACGGCCCGGGAGAGGACGCCCTTCTGGATGCCGGCGACCGCGTGGACGTGGTCGAGCGTCCACTGATCGACGACGTCGGGGTTCTTGCGGCAGGTCCCCTCACAGGAGCAGGGGGCGTCGACCAGCGCGCGGTCGAACTCGTCGAACGCCAGCGGCTTCGTCGAGAAGTTCCGCGCGTCCTGGTTGGTGACGACCGTGTTCGTGATTCCGAGTCGCTCGGCGTTGTGTCGGAGCGCCGAGAGGCGCCCGAGGTTGTTGTCGTTGGCGACGACGGTGCCCTCGTCGTCCATCGCGTCCGCGATCTGAGTGGTCTTGCTGCCGGGCGCCGCGCAGGCGTCCCAGACGCGGTCGCCGGGCTGCGGATCGAGCGCGAGCCCCGGCAGCACGGACACCTCCTCCTGCCCGTGCGTCCAGCCGTGGACGTGCGGCCAGTTACCGCCGGGCTTCCCGTCCGGCAGCCGGAAGAGGCCGTCGTACCAGTCGACCGGTTCGTAGGCGACGCCCGCCTCCTCGAACGCCTCGCGGACTCGGGCCGGCGTGGCGGCGATCTCGTTCGTGCGCACGACCGAGGGGAGGGGACGGTCGCACGCCGCCCGGAACGACTCCGCGTCGTCGACGAGCGGCTCGTATCGGTCGAGCGGATTCATGGCTCTCCTTTCGCGTCGCGCCGTTAGACGGTTTCGGGACGCGGGCGGGCCGAGGTGGGTCCGCGCCGCACCTTTAGGTCGGACCCCGTCGTAGCGTCGCGCATGGCGCGCATCTCCGTCCTCGACGACGACGTCTCGCTCTCGGAGCCGACCCTGGTCGAGGGGTTCCCCGGCGTCGGCCTCGTCGGGAAGATCGCGACCGACCACCTGATCGACGCCCACGAGATGACCCACTACGCGAACGTCCACTGCGACGGGCTCCCGCCCGTGGCCGTCTACCGGGAGTCCGACGCGGCCGCGACGACGCCGGTGCGGCTGTACGCCGACCCCGAGAACGACCTCGTCGCGCTCCGCAGCGACGTGCCGGTGAAACCGGGCGCGGCGACGGAGGTGGCCGCGTGTCTCGGCTCGTGGTTCGACGAGGTCGACCTGTTCCCCGTGTTCCTGTCCGGGCTCGCGCGCGAGAAGGACGAGTCGCCCCCCGATCTGTACGGGATCGCCACCGGCGACGGCGGCGAGGCGCTGGCGCGCGCCGAGGTGACCGATCCGCCCGAGTCAGGCCTCGTCTCCGGGCCGACGGGCGCGATGCTGGCGGCCGCGCTGGAGGCCGGGAGAGACGCGGTGGGCCTCGTCGTCGAGTCGGACCCGCAGTTCCCCGATCCCGAGGCGGCCCGGCGTCTGATACTCGACGGGATCGACCCGATCGCCGGCGTCGACACCTCGACCGACGGGCTCGTCGATCAGGCGACCGAGATACGGGAGGCGAAACAGCAGCTCGCCGAGCAGATGCGACAGGCGAACGAGGACAGCTCGCGGGCCGAGCCGCTGAAGATGTTTCAGTAGCGGGCTCGTGCCGATCGGTCGACCTCGCTTAGTCCGCCGAGCCGGTCGCGGCCTCGTCCTCCAGCTCGTCGAGGATCGGGCGGTACTTCAGCTGGACCTCGTCCCACTCGCGGTCGGGGTCCGAGTCCGAGACGATACCGACGCCCGCGAACAGCGTGGCGCGCCGCCGGCTGGCGACCGCGGAGCGGATCGCGACCGCGAACGCGCCGTTGCCGGCGGCGTCGATCCAGCCCACCGGGGCGGCGTACCAGCCGCGGTCGAACGGCTCCGTCTCGCGGATCGTCGCCAGCGCCCGGTCAGGCGGGAGCCCGCCGACCGCGGGGGTCGGATGGAGGGCCTCGACGAGGTCGAGCACGTGGCGGTCCCTGTCGAGTTCGGCGGTGATCGGGGTGTGGAGGTGCTGGACGGTCGCGAGCCGGCGGACGCGGCGCTCGCCCGCGGAGATGGACGCCGCGAACGGCTCGAGTTGCTCGCGGACCGTCTCCGCGACCAGTTCGTGTTCGTGGACGTTCTTCTCGTCGTCGAGGAGTTCGCGCGCGAGCCACTCGTCCTCGGTCGGGGTCTCTCCCCGGCCGGTCGTCCCGGCGAGCGCGTCCGTCTCGACGGTCCGGCCCCGCAGCGAGACCAACCGCTCGGGAGTGGCGCCGAAGAAGGCGCTGTCGCCGCCGGGAGGCTCGAACCAGTAGCGGTGACAGTCCGGGTACTTCTCGGCGAGCCGTTCGAGCGTGGCCGCCTGCGGGAACTCGGCGGCGAGATCGGCTTCCAGCGCCTGCGCTAACACCACCTTCTGGAGGTCCCCGTCGCGGATCGTGTCGACCGCTGCGTCGACGCTCTCGCGCCACGCCTCGCGGCTCGTCGTCCGGCGGCTCTCGCGGATGCCGGGGCGGGGTGGACGCGACGACCCGGATTCGGGTGCCGACGGATCATCCGATGCGTCGAGCGCCGCGAACCGGTCGACCTCGCGCGCCAGTCGGTCCTCGACCGCGCCGGCGTCGACGTCGTCGCCGACCGCGTTGATCGTCAGCCACGCCCCGTTGTCTGCGAGCGTCAGCTGGACGCGGGGTAACACGAACCGAGCCTCCGGAAACGGCTTCCACGGCTCGCCGTCACAGGCGCCCTCGTGGAAGGCGAACCCGCCGAATACGCGGGGGCGGGCCGCCTCGGTTCCGGCGTGAACGTCGCCGGCGGCGAACAGCTCCGTCGCGGCCTCGCGGATCGACGCGAACCGGTCGCCTCCGGAAGCGGTCAGCGTCGCCGCCTCGCCGCCGCCGAGCACCAGCGCGTCGTCGGGCGCGCTCCAGGTCGTCCGCGGGGACGGAAGCGCGTCGAACGCCGCCGCGAACGCCGGCTCGTCGACCGCCGTGGTCCGGCTGACGAGGGGGGGCGACGACCGCGAGCGCGCCTGTTCCATGAGCGTGAACTCGGGGCCGCGGACCCTTTATCCTGACTATCGGGGCGGGGACGACGGGGAAAACGAGTCCGTTCGGACGGCCGTCTCAGCTGTAGCGCTCCTCGTTCCACGGGTTCGCGGTGTCGCTGTACCCGCGCTTCTCCCAGTAGCCGAGCTCCTTCTCGGTGAGGAACTCGACGCCGGAGACCCACTTCGCGCCCTTGTAGGCGTACTTGTGCGGCGTGACGACGCGGATCGGCCCGCCGTGGTCGGCCGGCAGGTCGTCGCCGTCGTAGCCGTAGGTGAGCTGGACGCCCGGTTTCAGACAGTCGTCGAGGGGGAGGTCCGTCGTGTACCCGTCGAGGGCGTGAAACATGACGTGTTCGGCGTCGTCGCGGACGCCCGCACGCTCGGCGAGTTCCGCGAAGGCGACGCCGGTGAACTCGCAGTCGAACTTGCTCCACCCCGTCACGCAGTGGAAGTCCTGTCTCTGGGAGACGGCCGGGAGGTCACGGAACTCCTCGAGCGAGAAAGAGAGCGATTCGTCTACGGCGCCCCAGACTTCGAGTTCGAACGTCTCCGGGTCCCACGCGGGGGTCCCGGTCTTCGAGAGGACGGGGAAGCCGTCGGTCTCGCGCTGTCCGGGCGGGAGCCGGTCGTCGCCGTACTCGCGGTAGAGGTCGGTGAGGTCCTCGACTGCGTCGACGCCGGATGCGGTCATGGCCTCTGTTACGGACCGGACCGACGTATGAATGTCGCTCTCGCGCGGCGCCTCGACACCGACCGATCGGCGGGAGACGGCGGTGTTCGAAATAACCCAACGCGTGTTTTACTGAATGAAAATTACCTTTTGAGCTTTCGTTTTAACTTTTCAAATACGCGGAGATGCGACGCCACTTTTATATGCTCCATCGCATAAGACCCGGACAGCAAATGCCACGAGTGGAGATAACCGTGCCGGAACATCTGGAGATGCAGATCGCCCAGATGGTCGAGGAAGGTGAGTTCCTCAACCGCGAGGAGGCGGTCGAGGAACTGCTGTCGACTGGCATCAAAGCGTACAAGACCAGCGGCCCGCGGGATGACGACGACTCAAGCGGGTTCGAGGACGAAGGGATGATGGGCCACGAAGACGAGTACGTCTTCTGACCGAAGTCGGGGTCGCGCCGCCGATACCTGCGCAGGAACCGTGCGTACCGGCCTCAACAACGCTTAAAGGGCCTACGACCCGTATCTCGCGGTATGCACAAAGACGAGCTGCTCGAACTCCACGAACAGATGGTGACGATCATGGAGCACTTCCGCGCTCAGGAGACGGTCGACGGCTCGCTGTTCGACCCGTACGACGAACTCGAAGTCGACCCCTCTCACGTCCACAAGTCCAAAAGCGAGCACAAACACGCCGTTTTCGTCCTCGGAAACGCGCTCGCGAACGCGATGAGCGAAGACGAGTTCTCGCCCGCGGGCCGCGTCGGCAAGCGGATGGAGGAGCTCGCGGACGACGCCGAGAACAAGATCTGAGTGCGGCCGCTAGCCCGTGACCGCGTTATCCGTGACCACCTTATTGATGTGCGCGCGGCCGCATCTGACGTGACATGGTCGCGGACGCGCTGACGTCGGACGTCGTTCACCTCGTCGCCGGGGGCGCAGGACTCGCCGTCGCGCTCGCCGCGGTGTACCTCGTCGACCGCCCGAGCGGCGACTGGACGCGCGCGCTCCGGTCCCGGCTCCTCCTCGGTGTTCCGTGGGGCACGCTCGTCGTGATCGCCGGGGTGACGGCGGTGTACCTCTTCGTCCAGTCGGGTATCGAGAACCCGAACCGGCCGGTCGTGATCCCGTTCCGGTCGTGGTCGTACTTCTACCCGGAGGGACTCTTCTGGTCCAGCTTCGCGCATTCGAGCCGCGGGCATATCACCGGCAACCTCCTGTCCGCGCTCGTCGCCGGCGGGCTCGCAGAGTACGCGTACGGTCACTTCCCGGCGGGGCGGTCGGTGGGCGACGGAGGCCGCCTCACCGACCGACTCCGGCGTCGACTCGGTCGGGCGCCGGCGACCGTCGGCCCCGGCCCGAAATCCCGAGGACTCGGGGAGCGTCCACAGGGGATCGCGAGTCGGCTCCGGCGCCTGCCGACCCGGATGGCCGGCGTCGACTCGCCGACCGCGAACCCCTACGTCAGGGCGTTCGTGATCGTGCCCGGCGCCGCGGTCGCGTTCGGCCTCGCCGCGTCGCTTTTCGCCTTGGGACCGGTTATCGGCTTCTCCGTCGTGGTGTTCGCGTACTGGGGGTTCGCGCTCGTCACGCGTCCCGTCACTGCCGTCGTCGCCATGGCGGGGACGACGCTCGTCGGCGTCGTCTACGACGCCCTCCGAACGCCGGTGGCGTTCGCGGAGGCGTCCCCCTCCTTCGGGGCCCCGAGCTGGGCGAACATCGCGATCCAAGGGCACGCGATCGGACTCATCGGCGGTGCGCTCGTCGCGGTCGTGCTCCTCCGCCGGCGGCGGCTCCGAGCGAGTACCGTCGGACTCGACGGCGACCTGACCCGGAGCGGAGACGCCCGCGTCGCGGGCTCGACGGGGCGATCCGGGCTCGTCGTGTTCGGCTGTCTGCTGCTGTTCGGCGCGTCGCGTCGGCTGTGGGCGGTGTACTGGTACCTGGGAAATCAGCGGTACGAGCTGTACCGCGCGGTCGGCGTCGGGCTGCTCGCCCTGCTGGCCGCCATCGTCGCCGCCGCGGCCGTGTCGCGCGACGAGCCGGTGTGGCCGGACCGGGCGGTTCCGGCGCCGGAAACGCTCCGAGAGAACGTCCGGTCGGCGACGCCGGCGGCCGTCGGACTCCTGTTGCTCGTCGCGGCGCTGGCGGCGGTCGCCGGCCCGGGGGTCGTCCCGAACCTCGTCACCGTCGACGACGGCGACCTCCCCGGGGATCCGATAGAGGTGGAGGGGTATCAGGTGACCTACGCCGAGAACGTCGAGAACGAACTCGTGAGCGTCATCGAGGTGGAGGCGCTCGGGCGCTCAACGTCGGTCAACACCTCGGGGGTGATCGTGAGCGACCCCGACCGGGAGATATGGACGACCGCCGTCTCGACCGGGAACCTCGCGTTCTGGGGGTACCGCGCCGTCGACGTGGGGGGGACCGGCTGGCGAGAGACCGTCTGGGTCCAGCGCCTCGGCTGGGTCGCCGCGAACGGCGGGCCGACCTACCGGGTGGACGCGGTCCGAAACGAGACCAGGCGGACGCTGTTCACGAGCGAGCCCGCGCGGGCCGAGCCGCGGATCGACGGCCGGAACGTGACCGTCGCAGCCACGGCCGGCGGATTCGACCTGCGGGTCGCCGGTCCCGACGGCAACGCCAGCGCCCCGATCCCGCCGGCGAACGGGTCGGTGACCCTGCGCGGCGTCGCGTTCGTCCGAGAGGGCGAAGTCGTCTTCGCGGAGCGCGGCGAGACGCGCGTGCGGATCGCACAACGGGAGCGGTACGAGGGACGGCAGTAGCGGCTCGGAATCTCAGGGTCGGAAGTTAGAGCTCGAGTCTCACCGGGCCGGAACCCCGACGCGTCGGGCTCAGGTCCACTCGATCCGGTACACTTCCGTGTCGATGTCGCGGGCGTCGTCGGTGTGGTGATCGAACTGCGCGTCGATCCGGAACTCGGCCGCGAAGGCGTGCGTCACCTCGCCGCCCTCGTCGGCGGCGAACGCCTCGACGAACTCGCGGCTCCCCGCGTTGTGGACCGAGTAGGAGACGTCGGCGAGGTCGCTCGCGGTCGCGAGGAACGCGCGGTCGGCGTTGCGGTTCCCGTCTTGCGCGCCGAAGGGCGGGTTCATCACGACAGTGGCCGGTTCGGCGACGGCGAGCGGCGGACGGGTGGCGTCGCCGCGGACCCAGTGGACCGGCGCGCTCGCGGCGATGCGACGCTCGTTGGCTCGGGCGGTCGCGAGCGCGTCGCCGTCGAGTTCGAGGCCGACGACGCGGGCGGGGCCGCGGAGGGCGGCGGCCAGCGCGAGCATTCCTGTTCCGGCGCCCAGATCGATCACGGTCCGCCCGTCGACGTCGCCGTGGAGGTCGGCGAGGTGGACGACGTGGGCGGCCAGCTCGGGCGGCGTCGGGTACTGTTCGAGGGCGGCGTCGGGACGCTCGAAGCCGGCGACGACGCCGAGCTTCGTCGCGAGCGACCGCTTCGACGCCATGGTCAGGCCGCGTCGTGAGCGTCGACGCGGACGAGTTCGACGCCCTCGCGGTCGGCTCGCTCGGAGAGCGCCGCGAGCGCGGTGCCGGCCTCGTCAGCGTCGTCGTCGACCGCGACCTCGAGGCGACCGGCGCCGAGGAACGCCGCGGCACGGACGAGCCCCCGGAGGCGGTCGGCCTCGCGCTGGCGCTCCATCGTGCTCTCCGCGTCGAACTCCGCCGACGCCGCGACCGCGGCGGGCTGGTAGCCGCGGGCTGCGAGCCCGCGCTTGAGGTCGCGGAGCTGTTCGGGGGCCGTGCTGTCGAGGTCGGCCGCGTCGATGACGACGGGGTCGACGTCTGCGGGGCGACAACCGCGAAGGGTGCGCTCGATGCCGGCTGACTGGGTCGTGCTCATACAACCGTATTGGCATAGGTAATACAAAAGTCTTTATCAATGTTTCATAGTAATATATGTCGGCGGTGACGAGACGGATCGCGACGGGATGTACGCAGCTGTCAGCACGGAGAGGGGGAGCGAACGGCCCGCCGTTCGGGTCGGATTTCGACCTCAGTCGCGGTCACGTTTCGTGGGTCACGTTCGCGGCGCGGGAGCCGCGTCGCACCCCTCGGTGATCCGGCGAGAGGTTTCCGTTTCGTGCCGCATCCGGGTCCTAACTGGTGATAACGGCCCTTCAGCAGCCGGGCAAAACGATCAGGATCGTTTATTTTGGTGGACAAGGCTTAAATGTGCGACTGACCACAAACCTTTTAATGGAACGTCCGAGTCGCCAGCGACAACAGGAGCGGGACACGGAGCAGGAAACGGACGAATCGACGGTCTCCTGTCCGGAGTGTGACTCGAAGGACATCGTCACGGACGCGGACCAGGAGCTCGTCTGCGAGGACTGCGGGCTGGTTTTGGACGAGCGGAACATCGACCGCGGGCCGGAGTGGCGCGCGTTCAACCACAACGAGCGGCAGTCGAAGTCGCGCGTCGGCGCCCCCATCACGGAGACGATGCACGACAAGGGGCTGACGACGACGATCGACTGGAAGGACAAGGACGCGTACGGCCGCTCGCTCTCCTCCGAGAAGCGGTCGCAGATGCACCGCCTGCGCAAGTGGCAAGAGCGGATCCGGACGAAAGACGCGGGCGAGCGCAACCTCCAGTTCGCGCTCTCGGAGATCGACCGGATGGCCAGCGCGCTCGGCGTTCCCCGCTCGGTCCGCGAGGTAGCGTCGGTCATCTATCGACGCGCGCTCAACGAGGACCTCATCCGCGGACGCTCGATCGAGGGCGTCTCGACCGCCGCCCTCTACGCCGCCTGCCGGCAGGAGGGGATTCCCCGCAGCCTCGACGAAGTCGCCGACGTGTCCCGGGTGCCACAGAAGGAGATCGGTCGGACGTACCGATACATCTCCCAGGAGCTCGGACTTGAGCTGAAACCGGTCGACCCGAAGCAGTTCGTCCCGCGGTTCGCGTCCTCGCTTGAGCTCTCGGAGGAAGTCCAGTCGAAGGCGACCGAGATAATCGACGTCTCCGCCGAACAGGGGCTGCTCTCCGGCAAGTCGCCGACGGGCTTCGCGGCGGCCGCCATCTACGCGGCGTCGCTGTTGTGTAACGAGAAAAAGACCCAGCGCGAGGTCGCCGACGTGGCGCAGGTGACCGAGGTCACCATCCGCAACCGGTACCAAGAGCAGATCGAAGCGATGGGATTTCGCTAAGCCGGACGGGCGCCCGGAACGGCTCGAACTGGCGGTTCCAGTCGGGAACGGCGGCGGGGTGAGTCGAGAACGGCCTCGTGCCGGGACGAGTCCCGTCGCGCTGTGTCCGGTCACGACGCCTCATTCGCGCTGTATCCGGTCACGACGACCTGTGTTCCGCTCTCGACTCGGTGGCGTCCTCGCTTTCCTTCGGTCTCCCGGTCTCGGATAGTTGGATCGGGTTTTTAATCGCACCCGCTGTAGCTCACACCGACATGTACTCGGAGATTCTCGTTCCGACCGACGGCAGTCCGGCGTCGGACGCCGCGATCGAACACGCGGTCGACCTCGCCGAGAAGTACGACGCGCGCCTCCACGCGCTGTACGTCGTCGACGGCGCCGCGTACTCCAGCCTGGAGGCCGGCGCCGAGGTCGTCGTCGAAGCGCTCGAATCCGAGGGGAAAGAGGCGACACAGCGCGTCGTGGAAGCCGCCGCTGACGGCGGCGTCGACTGCGTCACGCACGTCACGTCGGGGACCGCGTACCAGTCGATCCACGACTACGTCGACGAGCACGATATCGACGTTGTCGTGATGGGTACCCACGGTCGCCAGGGGCTCGACCGGTACCTGCTGGGGAGCGTCACGGAGCGCGTCGTCCGCACCTCTGACGTCCCCGTACTGACCGTCCGACAGTCCACAGATGCGTAACCACACCGCGCTCGGCGACCGCGGGTGACACCGATGCGGGACTGGCTGTCACACCGGGTGGTCTCGTCGCCGGACGACACCGCCCTCGTCCGCGCCGAAGACGGCGAGGCGTGGAGCTACACCGACCTCGACCGCCTCGTCTCCGAGACGGCCGGCCGACTCGTCGCGCACGGGCTCGGCGAGGGCGATCGGATCGGCGTGCTCACGCCGGCCTACGTGGGGACCGTCGGACTCGTCCACGCGACGATGCGGATCGGAGCGACGTTCGTCCCGCTCGGGCGCGAGCTGACCGTTCGCGAGATCGCCGCCCGGATCGACCGGACCGACCTCGACGCGGTCGTCTGCGCGGAACCGACCGAGACGACCGCGACCGACGCCGCCTCGCAGATCGAGGGGGTCCCCGTCTACTCGGTCGACGATCCGACGAGCGCGGGCGTGACCGGCGTCCACGAGGTCGACCCCGCGGCGCTCGACCCGCCGGCGTGGTCGTTCCCGGACCCGCTCTGTATCCTGTTCACCTCCGGAACGACCGGCGATCCCAAGCCCGTTCCCCTGACCGCGGGCAACGTGTACAGCTCCGCGGTCGCCTCCGCGTTCCGCCTCGGCGTCGAGCCGGACGACCGGTGGCTGGTGTCGCTGTCGCTCCACCACATGGGCGGGCTCGCGCCGGTGTACCGATCGGTGCTGTACGGGACCACGCTCGTCCTGCGCGAGGGGTTCGACGCGGGCGGCACCGCCGACGACATCGACGCGTACGACGTGACCGGGGTCTCGCTCGTTCCGACGATGCTCCGGCGCATGCTCGACCGGCGCGGGACCCTGTCGGACTCGCTGCGCGCGGTCCTGCTCGGCGGCGCTCCGGCCCCGGCCGAGCTCTTAGAGCGCTGTCGGGACTACTCGATCCCGGTGTACCCGACGTACGGAATGACCGAGGCCGCCTCACAGATCACGACCGCGACCCCGCGGGACACCCGCGACCGGATCGGAACGGTCGGCCGGCCGCTCTTCGGCACCGACGTGACGGTCGTCGGCGACGGCGGCGAACCGGTCGACCGCGGGGAGACCGGCGAGATAGTCGTCGACGGCCCGACGATCACGCCGGGGTACCTCGCGGGAGCGGACGACGCGTCGACCGACGACGCATCGACCGACGACGACGGGGGTGACGAGGCTGACGCCGCCGACGCTCCAGCCCCCGACGAGGTCGACCTGAACGGGATCGACCCCGCGGACCTCGACCGGTCCGATTTCGGTCCGTACGGGCTCCACACCGGCGACGTCGGCGAGTTCGACGAGTCCGGATACCTCCACGTCCTCAACCGCGTCGACGACCGGATCATCAGCGGCGGGGAGAACGTCGAACCCGGCGAGGTCGCCGACGTCCTCCGGGAGTACGACGGGGTCGAGGACGTGGCGGTGGTCGGGCTCGACGACGACGCGTGGGGCGAGCGCGTGGCGGCGCTCGTCGCCGTCGGCGACCGGCTCTCGTCCGGGTCGGCGGATGCCGCCTCCATCGACGGCGAGTCGGCCGAGGAGGGCGAGCCAGCTTCCCCCTCGGAGGGCGGGGTCGAATCCGGTGCCGCAGGGATCGAAGCGGTCGGCGCCGAGAGCGAACGCATCGGTCCCGTACCCGTCGACGAGGCGGCGTTCCTCGACTTCGCCCGCGAGCGGCTGGCCGGGTTCAAGATCCCGAAGACTGTCGCGTACGTCGAAGAGCTACCGCGGACCGTCTCGGGAACGGTCGACCGGGAGGCGACGCGAGCGGTGCTCCGAGAACGCGGCGCGGACCCCCGCGGCGACGACGACGCGGACCTCGAAACCGCGGGGTTCGAGCCGGCGACCCCGGCGGAGCCGCCGGACGAGTTGGAGTCGGGAGCGGAGTCAGAGGCACAACCCGACGCGGCGGCCGTCTCCGACGACTCGGCTCCCGAGGCAGCTCCGACCGAATCGCCCGACGAGGTCGAGACCGTTGACGGGGACACCGACGACACCGATGAGGACGGCGACACCGACGACACCGATGAGGACGGCGACACCGACGACACCGATGAGGACGGCGACACCGACGACACCGATGAGGACGGCGACACCGACGACACCGACGAAGTCACCGACATCATCGGGATGGCCGAGAGCGACGGCGACACCGATGTCGGCGATGTCGATGATTCGGACGACGGCGAGGCCGGGGACGAGTCCCCCGCGAGCGGCGACGCGGACGACGTAGTCGGGGACGGGGATGTCGTGATCGGTGAGGCGGAGGGCGCGACCGGCGGCGGGAACGGCGGGAGCGGCGGGAGCGGCGACGCGGACGAGACGGAGTAAACCCACCCGTCGTTGTTCGTTGTTCCACGAACGTTTTGACCACGGGGCACTCACGTGGTGTATGGAGTTGCTCGACGACAGCATCGTGCCGGAGCGCGCACGAGACGTCAAGCAGGAGGCCCGCGAGTTCGCCGACGAGTACATCGCCCCGAACGCCGAGGCGTACTACGATTCCGGCGACTACCCGTGGGAGGTTCTGGAAGCCGGGATGGACGCCGGACTCATCGCCCAAGACATCGGCGAGGAGTACGGCGGCAAGGGGTTCGACCTCGCTCAGGTGCTCGCCATCGCCGAGGAGTTCTACCGCGCTGACGCCGGTATCGCGCTCACGCTCCAGCTCGCCAGCTTCGGCGCGGAGATGGTCGAGGACTACGGGACGGAGGAACAGAAGGAGAAGTACCTCCGGCCGGTCGCCGAGAACGAGCAGATATCGGGACTCGCGGTCTCCGAGCCGCAGACCGGCTCCGACCTCGCGGGCATGACCACGAAGGCGGAGAAAGTCGAGGGCGGCTACGAGCTGACCGGCGAGAAGTACTGGGTCGGCAACGCGGTCGAGGCCGACTGGCTCACCGTCTACGCGAAGACCGGCGAGAGCGACGACCGGTACTCGAACTACACGCTGTTCATCGTCGAGACCGACTCGGACGGCTACGAGGCCGAGCACATCCCGGAGAAGATGGGGATGCGCGCGTCCAAACAGGGTCACATCGTCTTCGAGGACTGCTTCGTCCCCGAGGAGAACGTCGTCGGCAGCGAGGGCGGCGGCTTCTACGCGCTCGCGGACTTCTTCAACCACGGCCGGGTCATCGTCGGCGGGCACGGCCTCGGGCTCGCGGCCGCGGCCATCGAGGAGGCCGAGGCGTTCATCAGCGACCGCGAGGCGTTCGGCCGCACCATCGACGACTTCCAGGCCGTCCAGCACACCATCTCGGACATGCGGATCGGGTTCGAGTCGGCGCGCGCGCTCAACTGGCGCGCGTGCGAAAAGGTCGCAAACGGCGAGGACGCCGGCTACTGGGCCGCACTCGCGAAGACGAAGTCGACCGAGGTCGCGACGGATTGCGCCGAGATGGGCATGAAACTCCACGGCGGCCGGTCGAACTTCACCGACCGCCGCATCGCCCGCGTCTACCGCGACGTGCGCATTCCGGTGATATACGAGGGCGCCAACGACATCCAGCGCAACCTCATCTACCGGCAGTCGCGCTGAGAGCGGAACCGGACACCGTACTTTTTCGACCGGCTGCGGCCTCGTTCCGCGCAGATCAGTCCCTACAGTCGCTCCGCCAGCCGCCGCAACGCCGCTCCGCCGCCGGTCGCAATCGGGTCGCCGTGCCCCACGCAGGCGACCTCGAACGGCGGGGCGCGTGCCGCCAGTCCGCGTACGCTCGTCGCCACGGCGTCCGTGTCGTAGCTGATCACCCACCCTGACGGCGACAGTTCGCCGTCGGACTCGGAGGCGAGGTCACCGAGGAATCCGACCCCCAGTTTCTCGCTGACGTACGCGACGTGTCCGGGGGTGTGGCCCGGCGTGTGGTACGCCGTGAAGGAGCCGACGGTCTCGCCGTCCGCGATCGAAGCGACGTCGAGGTCGGCCGGATCGGTGACGAGTCCCCCGAGCCGCTGGATGAGACCTTTGTGATTGCGGAGCGGCGGCCGCCGGGCTCCCCGGAGCAACTGCGCGTCGAAGCCGTACGCGTGGACCGGCGCGTCGAGGTCGGGAGCGAGCGCCGCCAGCTTCCCGACGTGGTCGAGGTCGTAGTGGGTGAGCAGCACGCGACCGATCTCCGAGACGGCGACGCCGGCCTCCTCGAGGCCGTCGCGGATCGCCGCCTCGTCCCACGGCGTGCCCGCGTCGACGAGGGTCGGCACGTCGTCGAAGACCAGGTACGCGTTGACCCCGCGACACTCGAACCGCCAGACGTCGTCCGCGATCTCCGTCGCCATGTCGATCGGATAGGAACCGGAGCGGAATGAACGCTGTCGTGGCGGTGGCGGGCGGGGTGGACCGCGGGGGCGGGAGGGCAGCGACGAGCCCCGCCGACGAAAGCGCCAAGACGCCGGGGCGACACGACGACGTATGCGACTCCAGGACTACTGGGGGATCGGGCCCAAGACGAGCGAGCGGCTCGCCGAGGCCCTCGGGACCGAGCGTGCGACGGAGGCGATCGAGGCGGCCGACGTCCGCGCGCTCGTCGGCGCCGGTCTCCACCGCGGCCGCGCGACCCGCATCCTCCGCCGAGCGAACGGCGAGGCGGGGATGGACGTGCTCGCGACGAGCGACGCGCGCGCGGTGTACGACGACCTCCTCGCGCTCGCGGCCGACGAGGCGCTGACCGGACACGCCGCCGACCGGATCCGGGTGTTGACGCCGCTGCTCGACCGGGACGCGGTCGAGTCGCGGCTAGACCGGGTCGTGGCCGCCCGCGACGCGTGGAGCGGCCTCAACGAGTCGGACCGCGAAGCCGTCCGCGAGGCGTTCGCCGTGTACGACGAGGCGGACGGCTCGGACCTGGCCGCGGTCGAGACCGCCGTCGCGCTCCGCGAGGCCGGGGTGACTGACGGCCCCTTCGAGGACGTCGGCGCGCTGGACGGCGACCGCCTGCGAGACGCGGCCGACGCGCTCGCCGACGTGCGGGGGTCGATCGACCCCGCCGGCGGACTCGACGGGGACGACATCGCCATCGCGTCCGGCGCCGACGCGGAGTTGGACCGACTCCGCGAGCAGCTGTCGGCCGCGCGCGACCTCGCGGACTCCGCGTTCGACGTGCTCGAATCGGTCCGCGACGGGAGCCTCCGCGACTTCGAGGCCCTCGAAGCGGGGACGATCGACCACGTCGCGCGCGAGACCGGCGTCGAGCCGGCGACGGTCCGGGCAGCGGCGCCGGACGAGGCGCTCGACGCGGCCGACTTCGTCTCCGGGACGCTGCGAGCGCTCGTCGTGGAACTGGAGGCAGCCGTCGACGAGCGCGAAGCCGCAGTCGCGGCCGACATCCGCGAGCGGCTCGGCGACGACCCGGCCGCGGCGGGCGAGGGCGACGACGACGCGGCGGCCGGCGACACGACCGTCGCCCGGGCCGCGACGGCGGTCTCGGACGCCGCCTTCCTGCTCTCTCTGGGGCGGTTCGCGGCCGAACACGGCCACGTGCGGCCGACCCTCGTCGACGACGGGATCGCCGTGCGCGGGGCGCGGAACCCCTTCCTCGGCGGCGACGTTCAACCGGTGTCGTACGGCGTGGGATCCCACTCGCTGGCGGACGCAGAGGGGGTCGCGAGCGCCGACGCGCCGCCGACGGGCGACCGCGTGAGCGTCCTCACGGGAGCGAACTCCGGCGGGAAGACGACGCTCCTCGAGACGCTGTGTGCGGTGGCGCTGCTCGCGTCGATGGGGCTCCCCGTCCCCGCCGACGCGGCCGAAGTGGGGACCTTCGACCGCATCGTCTTCCACCGGCGGCACGCCTCGTTCAACGCCGGCGTGCTGGAGTCGACGCTGAAGTCGGTCGTGCCGCCCTTGGTCGCCGACGGCCGGACGCTGATGCTCGTCGACGAGTTCGAAGCGATCACCGAGCCGGGCCGCGCCGCCGACCTGTTGAACGGGCTGGTGACGCTGACGGTCGACCGCGGCGCGCTCGGCGTCTACGTCACCCACCTCGCGGAGGACCTGAGCCCGCTGCCCGACGCCGCGCGCATCGACGGCATCTTCGCGGAGGGCCTGACGAACGACCTCGACCTCCGCGTCGACTACCAGCCGCGGTTCGAGACCGTCGGAAAGTCCACGCCGGAGTTCATCGTCTCCCGACTGGTCGCGAACGCGGGCGACCGCGGCGTCCGCGCCGGCTTCGAACACCTCGCGGGCGCGGTCGGAGAGGAGGCGGTCCAGCGAACGCTCTCGGACGCCGAGTGGACCGCAAACGATGACTGAGGGGACGGGCGGCGACGGGGACGACGACCCCGCCAAGTCCGCCGACACCGGTCCCGAGCGGATCCGATCGATCGCCGTTCACCGGGACGACGTGGCGAACGCCCTCGAAGCCACGCTCCGGAGCGACCGCGAGGTCGTCCTCCGCGCGACGCCGCCGTTCTCGGGACGGATGCGCGCGCGACTCCACGCGCTCGACGCGGGCGGTAGCGGGGGCAACGGGACCGACGATCCCGAGCCGATCCACATCGATCCGCGCGATCTCGTCAGCGACGCACCGCCGTACCCCGAACCCGACGAGACGGCCGCCGAGTTCCCCGACGCCGACCTCGACGACCGACGTGACCGGCACGCCGCGGCCGTCGAAGCGTGGCGTGAACGCGTTCGCGAGCGCGTCGGCTCGTCGGTCGAGATAGCGGTCGACGGCAAGTCTCGCGCGGTCGACGTTGTCGCACTCGGATAGCGGCGGACGCCGGGAGAACCGCTCGCGGCCGAGCCGACTACAGCCGCAGTCGCTCGACCGCGGTGCCGGCGCGTTCGAACTCCGCGTCGGTCGCGGCCGCGACCACGACGGTGCCCGCCTTGGTCGCCGCGTCGAGGTCGACCTCGAAGGCGCCGTCCTCGGGCGTGACGAGACGGGACGTCTCGCGGGTGTGGACCGCCACGCGCTCGGCGTCCGTCTCGCCGGCGATCACGACCGCGTCCTCGACGAAATCGGCGGTGGCCGTCAGGTCGGGACCGTCCGGCCGGTCGCGCTCGACGTAGCGGTCGCGGACCGCGGTCGGCGTCTCGACCGGCTCGCCCGCGTCGACGCCGTGTGCCAGCCGGATGTAGCCGGCCATCGACCACGCGAGAGGGGTCGCCCCCCCGGTGCCCTCGCCGAACTCCCAGCCGTACTTCGTCGGGTGTTCGCGGTCCCACACCTGCTCGGGGAGCATCAGCCCGGAGTTACCGAAGCCGGCCATCGTCTCCAACAGCGTCTCCGGTTCGAGCGCCTCCTCGTCGGTGCCGCCGAATGCGTCCGGGCCGTCGGCGCGGGCGCGGAGCTCGTACTCGCCGCGCTCGCCGGTGAAGATCGGCCACAGACGCCCGCGGCCGTCACCGGTTCCGGCCCACGGCGCGCCGGGGTCGCCGACCGCTATCTCGCCGTACGCGTCGCCCACGTATCGGTACCAAGCGGCACCGTGAGGCGTGTCGACCCGGATCGAGTCGTCGACGACGGAGACGGAGTTACGGATCGCCTCGTCGTCGGCCGGCTTGATTCCCAGCCGGACGAGTTCGAGGAAGCCGCCGTCGACGATCTCCCGCTCGTCGTACGTCGGGCCGTCGTTGGCGATCGTGCGCGGCCGCCCGGACTCGGGGTCGCCGTCGGCCGTGATCCGGAGGTAGTACGGCGTCTCGCCGTGGCGGTCGGTGCCGGTCGCGGTCGCGGTCCACTCCTCGACGTGCGCCGCCCAGTCGTCCGCGAGGGACAGCCACGCGAGCGCGTCGGCGCGGAGCGATTCCGAGTCCTCGTCACCGGCCGCCTCAGCCCCCTCGCCAGCGAGCCGATCGGCCTCAGCGAGGGCCAGCGCGGCACCGCAGACGAGGCCCGCGATCTCGGCCGCAATGCTCGACGGCGAGTAGCCCGCCTCCTCCTCCCAGCGCTCTTGGGCGGTCTGTGGACCGTTGGCGGCGATGTAATCGAGCGAGCGGCTGACTTGGTCGTAGGTGTAGCCGGCGTCGTCCAGCGTCACGCCGTGCTCGTACAGCTGCCACGCCATCACCGAGGGGAACGCGATGTTGTCCATCTGCTCGCCGCCCCACCGGGTCCGCCCGTCGATGTAGGTGTTCTGCGGGAGGAACCCGTCGTCGTCCTGTTGGGTGTTATAGAGGTACGCGAGCGCCTCGGCGCCGCGGTCGAGCTCGCCGATCTCGACGAGCGCCGTGAACACCTGATAGAGGTCGCGCGACCAGACGAAGTTGTAGCCGTAGCCGCGGTCCTCGGCGGCGTACTCCGTCTCGCCCCACGGGACCGAGGGGCTCGCGATCCCCGCACCGTCGTGTCGTTTGTCCTCGACGGCCGCCAGCGTCATGAGCGCGAACCGGTACTGGGCCGCGAGGTCGGCGTCGCCGGCCACCGAGTCCGGAAGCTCTCGGTCCGCGAGCCACGAGCGCCACGTCTCGGCGTACGCGTTCGCGGCCTCGTCGAAGCCGCGGGAGAGCGCTCCCTCGGCCTCGCCCAGCGCCGCCGCGGTGTCCGACGACTCCGCGAACCCGAGCGCGACGGTGTCCCTGACCGCCTCGCCGCTGCCGACGAGACCGGCGAGGACGACGTTGCCGACCGCCTCCGACGACTCCGCGCCGCGCTCGCCGTCGCCGAACAGCGTGTCGACCGCCTCGCTGCCGGCCGTGAGCGCGCTCGCCCAGTCGAAGCCGTCACCGCTGGCTAACGCGAGCGCGACGTCGAACGGCTCGCCCTCGTCGTCGACGAGCTTGCCCGCGTCGCGGTCGGGATCGTCCTTTCGCGCGAGCAGGTGCGAACCCCCGTCACCGTCGACGCGCTCGGCGCGGTCGTCGGTGCCGACGTTGGCGACGGTGGCGTCCACGAGCGCGTACACGTCGTACTCGCGGCTCCCCTCGAACCGAACGTCTGCGAGGATCGCGGTCCCGTCGGTGTCGACCGCGTACTCGACCGAGAGGGTCCACGTGTGGCCGTGGCCGTCGCCCGTCTCGCGGATCGTCTGGACGTACGCGAGCGCGTCGTCGGCCGCCGGCTCGGTCGTCCGCTCGACGGTCTCCGTCGTCGTGACGTGGTCCGTCTCTTTGAAGGTGCGGACGGCGTACTCGGAGTCAGGGTCCGCGACGAGGAAATCGAAGGTCCGGACGTTCATCACGTCGATCCGGGGGAACCGCGCCTCAGTGAGCGCCCCCTCGGTGAGCGTGAACCACACCGGAACCGGGTCCTCGGCCTCGTAGTCGGCTGGCGTGCCGACGCCGAACTTCCTGCCGGTCGTCCAGTGGGGCGCCGCCTCCGGACCGGTCTCGCGGTCGTGCGGGACCGGGAGCTCCCCGTGGCTCGCGAGCGTCACCGTCGCGTCGATCCGCAGGGCGTGCGACCACGCGATGGGGGTCGCGCTGTCGAGGTCGCCGTCGTCGAACGCCTGCTCCGCGAAGAGCCCGGCCTCGTTGACGAAGTGGCCGTCGGGTTCACAGAGCGCGTACAGCTCGCGGGCGTCGGCGAACAGCGGACCGGCTGCGCCCCCCCGCTCTTCGACGACGCCGGCGAGCGTCGCCGCCGCGGTCGCGCCCCACAGCGTCGCGATAGACCACACCTTGGGGGCGCCCTGTTCGGCCGTGCGCCACTCGTCGCCGGTGAACCTGACGAGCCCCTCCACGGCGGAGGTCTCGCGCCGGAGGGCCTCGATCGACCGCCTGACGTGGGTGTTGACGCGGTCGAGGAAGCGGTCGAACTCGCTCGTCGCGACCGACTCGACCGGTCCGCGGCCCGACCCGTCGGTGGCCGCTGAGCCGCCGGGGACGTCGTCATCGAGCAGCGCGTCGTACTCGGCCGCGGCGGTCGCGAGCGCGAAGGTGCTGGCGTCGGCGCGACCGTCCTGCCCCTCGTCGCTGGCGCGCTGGAGGAACCGCTCGGTATCGGGGTTCCAGCGGCCGTCGAGGCCGGTCAGCGCCGCGTCCGCGGCGGCCGCCGCGTCGGCGCGGAGTTCCTCGTCGACCGGCGCGCGCGCGACCGCGGCGAACGCCCGAAGGTACTCTGCGCCGGTGTGGGTGAACCGTCCCAGCGCGTTCTCCCAGCAGTTCTGACAGCGACGGGGGAGCCCGTCGTCCTCCGTCGTCTCCAAGAGGAAGCCGACGGCGTCGGCGATGGTCTCGTCGATCCGGTCGCGCCACTCCGCGGGAAGGTCCGCCTCGCGGCGTAAGGTGGCGAGGTACGCGACGACCGAGGCGGGCTGATCGAGCTGGTCGTTCGGGCCGGGCGTCCCGTTCGCGCCCTCGATCCGGGCGTTCGCCCAGCCGGGAGCGACCTTGCCGGAGTCGGCCCACACGCGGTGGGGCCACGAGCCGTCCGCGTCCTGCGTCCGGCAGAAGAAGCTCGCGGTCGCGAGCAGTTCCTCGCTCGCGTCGAGGCCCAGCTCCTCGCTCGCCCCCAGCAGCGCCGTCGACACCATCGCCTCGTCGCGGAACCACGTGTAGCCGTAGCCGCCGGAGGTGGAGTAGAACGGGTCGAACTCCGGGGCGGCGATCCGAGCGCCGGACTCCGCGGTGAGCAGGTCCAGCGCGCGTAGGTCGCTCGCGACGACTGACCGGCGCGGGGTGTCCGCCGGCACGTCCGGGCCGCGGCCGTCGGCCGCCTCGCGAAGCTCGTCGGCGTCGGGGTAGGCCGTCGCGATGTTGGAGACCGCCTCGATGCGCCGCTGTCGGTCGGTTCCGTCGGTGAGCGCGTCCTTGGCGTCGTCACCGGTGTCGCGGGCCTCGCGGCGGTCGACGACGGCGCGCCCGGCGAGCGTGACGCGCTCGATGCGCCCGTCGCGCTCGAAGGGAGCGCGCACGACGACGTCCGGAGTGAGCCGCGAGTCTTCGCGGCGGTCTATCTCGCCGCGGTGCGGGAAGCCCTCGCCCCCCTCGCCGAGCAGTTCCGGGATCGTCCGCAGCCGCTGGCCGTGGGCGTT
Organism: Halorubrum ejinorense; assembly: GCF_055389685.1. NCBI lineage: Archaea > Methanobacteriati > Methanobacteriota > Halobacteria > Halobacteriales > Haloferacaceae > Halorubrum > Halorubrum ejinorense. The sequence continues at coordinate 1,869,209 of NZ_AP043777.1, read as the reverse complement.
AGAGAGCCCGGTGGAGGCCGTGAGGAAGTCGTGTTCCGTGCGGTGGTACACTTCGACGACGCCGCCGCCGTCGGGACCGGCCTCCTCGTGGACCATGTTGCCGACGCGCCCTTCGACCATGTCGGGCGAGAACGCGTAGGCGGCGACGATCTCGGCGTCGGCCGGGGGCGACCCGCGGAGCTCGACGTGCGTGAGGTGCGTGTCGCTCACCACGAGGTCGAACTGGTGGATCGTGTAGCGGCCCGCGTCGTACTCGGTCTCGACGAGGGGCGTGTCGCCATCGTAGTGCTGGCGGGTCGTCTCGAGGTCGTCGAACCAGCGGACGCCCCGCCCGGCGGTGATACCCATCCGGAGTCGGTCGGCGCCGCCGACGCCGGAGAGGGAGTACGAACAGTCGTGGACGGTTCCGTCCGGCCCGACGTGGACCAGCCGGCCGTCGTCGCCGGTAAACGCACCGGCGGTCATCGAGTGTTCCGCCGGGTAGCGCTCCCCGCGCCGACGTTCGTGTTCCGTGAGGGCGGTACGCAGTCGCATACCCGCTCTGCGACTGCCGGAGTAAAAGCCTTGACGACCGCGGCGGAGACTGACCGGGAAGCGATCGGGGTGCGGATCCGTCCCGATCGGGTCGAAACAAGAGCAACACCGAAGGGGCAGGGGGGAGATAACCGTCACATGCACCACCCCGGACCCCCCCGCTTCCTCGCGACCGGTGAGACCACGGAGCTGGCACCGAGAGACCCGGACCCCGACGGCGAGTACGCGTGGCGCGTCGCGGACGCGCCGCCCGAGAGCGAGTCGACGGTCGGGGACTCGCCCGTCACGCAGTTCACCCCTGACGTCCCGGGTCGGTACCTGATCGGCCTCGACGCGCCGGACGGCGACCACCTGCTCACGGTCCGCGCGTTCGCCGCGAGCTACGCCGGCGTCGACGTCGCCGGCGGGAGCGGGACCGCGATTCGCGACCGCGACGTGACCGACGAGCCGGTCGACTACGCCGCTCGGGAGTCCCACGACGGCGTCGGTCGGCCGCGCGTTCGCGTGGACGCGGACATCGAGTTCGAAGACGGCGCCGGCGAGGAGCGCGATCACGCCGGATCGGCCGTGTTCACCGCGGACCCGACGCCGAATCCGGACTCTGAGCTCGACGCCGGCGACCTCGAGGTGACGTTCGTCGTGGACGACCGCGACGTCGAGAGCGCGGTCGCCGACGGCCGGACGAACCCCCGAGACTCGCTCCGGGTGAGCAGGGACGGCCGCGAGCTCCGCGTGGCGCTCGACGCGGTGCCGGACCGGCTTCGGGTCCACGCCGTCGCGGTCGCGCGGGACCCGGACGGCGACCCGCGGGTCAGCGTCGCGGACGCGGTCGCGGTCGAGCGGGGCGACACCGGTGAGCCGACGGTCGACGACGCCGGCGGCGAGTCGGTGTTGACGCCGGACGCTCCCGACTTCGAGACGGTGCGACTCAACGACCCGCCGGCGTGGACGGCCGACGCAGCCGTCTACGAGGTGTTCGTCCGCACCTTCGCGGACGCCGACGAGGGCGCGGCGTTCGACGCCATCGCCGAGCGGATCCCCGACATCGCGGACCTCGGCGTCGACACGCTGTGGCTCACGCCGGTCCTCGGACACGACGGGAAACCCCACGGCTACAACATCGTCGACTTCTTCGACGTGGCTCCGGACCTCGGCGACCGCGACGACTTCGAGGCGCTCGTCGAGACAGCTCACGACCACGGGATGCGGGTGCTGTTCGACTTCGTCGCCAACCACACCGCCCGCGACCACGAGTGGTTCGAGGACGCGTACCGGAACCCCGAGTCGCCGTACCGCGACCGGTACGAGTGGCAGGAGTCGGGCGAGCCGGGCACCTACTTCGACTGGGAGCTGATCGCGAACCTGAACCACGCGAACCTCGAGGTCCGCCGGTTCCTGCTCGACGTGATCGACGAGTGGGCGCCGCTCGTCGACGGGTTCCGCTGTGACATGGCGTGGGCCGTCCCCGACTCGTTCTGGCGCGAGCTGCGTGACCGCGTGAAAGACATCGACCGGCAGTTCCTCCTGATGGACGAAACGATCCCGTACATTCCCGGCTTCCACGAGGGGATGTTCGACGTCCACTTCGACGCGACGCTGTACTTCCAGCTGCGACAGGTGGGGCGGGGCGCGGAGCCCGCGGAGTCCGTCCTCGACGCGGTCGACCAGCGCTCGGATATCGGGTTCCCGGATCACGCCGAGTTCCTCCAGTACATCGAGAACCACGACGAGACGCGCTACCGCGTCGAGTGCGGCGACGCGGCGGCGGCCGCCGCGGGCGCGGCGATCATGACCCTCCCGGGCGTCCCGATGGTGTACGCCGGCCAGGAGATCGGCCAGCGCGGTCGCCGGGACGCGATCGCGTGGGACCACGCCCGCGAGGAGGTACGCGACCGCTACGAGCGCCTGCTCGCGACGCGGCGGGACCACTCCGCGCTCGGGGCGGACGGCACCGTGTCCCGCGTCGGGTACCACGTCGCGAGCGGCGATCTCTCGGAGCAACCGATCGCCGCCAGCGGCGACGTTCACCCGAACGACGTCGTGGCGTTCCGCCGGAGCGACGACGGGGAGGCGCTCGTCGTCGTCCTCAACTTCGCGCCCGCCGACGCGAGCGTCGCGGTCGACGCCGCCCACGGCGAGCGCGACCTCGTCACCGGTGAGGAGTGCGTCGTCGAGGACGGCGACGGGACCGAGCGGATCCGGGTCGACGACGTGGCGATCGTCCGCGAGACGGAGCGATGAGCTACGGGGGCGACGGCGGCCCCGTCACGCTCGAAACCGCAGACGCGATCGCGTGGCGGGCGGACCGCGACGGCGACTGAACCGAGTCCGGCTCGCACCGCGTCGCGACCCGGGCCGGACACAACGCTTGAGTCGGTGGGGGTCGCAGGTGACCGTATGCGATTCGACCGCTCCGACGGCGTCTTCTGTCACGTCACGTCGCTGCCGGGGGCGTACGGCATCGGCGACCTCGGCGAGGGCGCCCGCGAGTTCCTCTCGTTCCTCGGCGACGCCGACGTCGACCACTGGCAGATCTGTCCGATCGGTCCGACGCTCTCCGTCGCCGGGGAGTCACCGTACCAGTCGCCGTCGGCGTTCGCCGGCAACCCGCTGTTCGTCGACCCCGACGGGCTCGTCGACGACGGGTGGCTGGACCCGGCGGACCTGGAACCGGTCCCCGATTTCCCGACCGACCGCGTCGACTACGACGCGGTCCGCGAGTACAAGCAGCCGCTGTTGCGGACCGCCTTCGAGCGGTTCGAGGAGCGGGCGACGGAGGCCGACCGGGCGGCCGTCGACGAGTTCCGCGAGCACGAGCCGTGGCTCCCCGACTACGCGCTGTTCCGGGCGCTGTCGGACGCGCGCCCGGAAGACCTCTGGACCGGGTGGCCCGAGCCGCTGCGGACGCGCGATCCCGAGGCGCTCGCGGCGGCGCGCGAGGAACACGCCGAGGAGGTCCGGTTCCGCGAGTTCGTCCAGTGGACGTTCGACCGTCAGTGGCGCGACCTGCGCGCGGTCGCCGCCGAGGAGGGGGTGTCCATCGTCGGCGACGTGCCCATCTACGTCGCGCTCGACTCCGCCGACGTGTGGGCGAGCCCGGAGGCGTTCCAACTCGACGCGGAGAACCGCCCGACCGCGGTCGCGGGCGTCCCGCCGAACGCGGGCGACACCGGCCAGCGCTGGGGGAACCCGCTGTACGACTGGGAGCGACTCGCCGAGGCGGAGTACGACTGGTGGCTCGACCGGTTCCGCCGGCTGTTCGAGCTCGCGGACGTGGCGCGGCTCGACCACTTCCTCGGGTTCGCGAAGTACTGGGCGATTCCGGCCGACAGCGACGACCCCGCGGACGGCGAGTGGCGCGACGGGCCGGGGCGCGACCTGTTCGAGACGGTCGAGCGCGAGCTCGGCGAGGCGCCGTTCATCGCCGAGGACCTCGGGTTCGAGGAGCCGGAGATGGACGAGCTGATGGCGGAGTTCGGCTTCCCGGGCATGTCCGTCCCGCAGTACGCCGACTGGTGTACGGAGGGCAACGAGTACCAGCCGATGCACTACACCGAGGGCGTCGTCGGCTACACGTCGACGCACGACACGGACACGTGGGTCGGCTACTTCGACGACCTCCCGGAGCGACAGCGGGACTGCTTCCGGTACAACGTCGGCGCCGAGCCGGACGACCCGGTCGAGTGGGCGATCATCGACGACGTGTGGGCCTCGGACGCGATCATGGCGATGACGACGCTCCAGGATCTTCTCGGACTCGGCAGCGGGGCGCGGTTCAACGAGCCGGGCACGCTCGCGGGGAACTGGGAGTGGCGCGTCACGCGGGACGCGCTCGACGACGCGATCGCCGACCGGCTGTGGGAGCTGGCGGGCGATCACATCCGGTAGGCCCGTGGTCGGACCCCTCCCGGACGTGCCGGCGGTCCACGTTCTGGTCATCGCAGCGGCGACCGGGTTCATCTGGCTCGGGAGCGGCTGGTTAGAGGAGGCCGCCGATACCCTCTCGGGGTACTACGGGCTCCCGGCCGTGGTCCAGGGGTCGATCGTCGTCGCGGTCGGGTCGAGCTTCCCGGAACTGGTGAGCGTGCTCGTCACCGCGCTCACCGGCGTCTTCGACATGGGCGTGGGCGCGCTCGTCGGGTCGGCCATCTTCAACGTCCTCGTGATCCCCGCGGCGTCCGGGATCGGCGGCGACGGCGAACTGGAAGCCAATCGGACGATCGTGTACAAGGAGGCGCAGTTCTACATGCTCGCCGTCTCTGCGCTGGTCGTGACGTTCGCGCTCGCGGTGATCTACTTCCCCGTCTCGACGGACCCGATCGTCGGGAGGATGCCGCGCTCGCTCGCGGTCATCCCGCTCGGGCTGTACGGGCTGTACCTCTTCATCCAGTATCAGGACGTCGACGACGCGGGGGAAGACCGGATCCGCGACGGGGTCGACATCGGTCGCGAGTGGGCGAAGCTGGCGGCCGGACTCGGGCTCATCGTCGTCACCGTCGAACGGCTCGTCGCGTCCGTCGAGTCGCTGGGCGTCACCTTCGGAATCCCCGAGTTCCTCGCCGGCGTCACGGTCGTCGCGGCCGCGACGAGCCTGCCGGACACGCTCGTGAGCGTCCGGACGGCGCGCGAGAACCGCGGCGCGACGAGCCTCGGTAACGTCCTCGGGTCGAACACCTTCGACCTGCTCGTTGCGATCCCGCTCGGCGTGTTGATCGTCGGCGAGGTCGCCGTCAACTTCTCGACGGCGGTGCCGATGCTGGGCGTGCTAACCGCTGCGACCGTCCTCCTCTTCGTGACGCTCCGGACGAGCCTCACGCTCTCAGACCGCGAGTCGTACGCGCTGCTCGCGGCCTACGGCGTGTTCGTCGCGTGGGTCGTCGCCGAGACCGCCGGGGTAACGAGCGTTCTCAAAGGAGTGTGAACCCGAGCGGCGCCCTCGGTCGCCCGCTTAACGTCTCGGACGGAGGGCGGTCAGTACGAGTCTCGGCCGATGATGAGGTACAGCACGATACCGAGCAGCGGCGCGAAGAACACGACGAGCGCCCAGAGGACGGGCGGGTGTTCGCTTCGCTGTTGGGCGTCCGAGTAGGTCCACACGATCATCGCCAGGTGGATCACGAGGAACACGAGGCTGATCAGAAGCGCGATTCCGGCGGCCGCGCCTTGGAGGAGCAACGGGGACATCTCGGTCGACACCAGAACGTCGGCGGTGAAGTGTTTTCGGGATCGGAACGCTCCCCCGGCGAAACGGCTATTCACGACGAGTGCGAACGAATAGCATGGCCAACGCGGTGCGCGCGGTCGGCGCCGGGGTGGAGTGTCTCGGGGGCATCGGACTGCTCGCGCTGTCGCGAGCGGTGGACGGCGAGGTCCGGGCGGGGGCGCTGGCGGTCGGGTTCGCGACCGGGTACTGTTACCGACACGCGCGGGCGGCCGCGGGCTGTCGCCGGTTCCGGGGCGGGCCCGGACGGAGCCTCGGCGTGACGCTGACGTGGACCGCGCTCGGGGTCGCGGTCGACCGCTCCATCGACGACCCGGCGGCGGGCCGAGGGTTCGCAGCCGGCCTCGCCTTGGGATCGGCCGGCTACTGGCTGGCGCGACGTGACGAGTGAGTATCCTCCGGGGACGGCCCCGGGCGCGAGCGGCCTCTCGGCACCTCCGCCGGAGACCGAACCGTTTTGATCCCGCGGCGCCCGACTCCGGTATGACGCTCCCAGTCGACGCGGACCGGCTCCGCGCGGACATCGAGGAAAACGCGGCGTTCGGCCGCGTCGAGACGGAGGATCCGGAGGCACACGCGCGAACGAATCGGACGGGGACCACGGCGAACCGGGACGCGAGAGACCGACTGGTCGAGCGCCTCCGCGACGCCGGTCTCGATGTTGCGGTCGACGCCGTCGGGAACGTCCTCGGAACGTGGACCCCGGCGAGCGCCGACCCGAACGCCGCCCCCGTCGTCTCGGGCAGCCACCTCGACAGCGTCCCCGAGGGCGGCATCTTCGACGGCCCGCTCGGGGTGTACGCCGCGCTGGAGGCGGTCCGGGCGATGCGCGACGCCGGATTCGAGCCGGACCGACCGGTCGGCGTCGTCAGCTTCACCGAGGAGGAGGGCGGCACCTTCGGAAACGGACTCCTCGGCTCGACCGTCGCGACGGGCGAGACGGCGCTCGACGAGACGCTCTCGCTGACGAACGACGACGGAGCGACGCTCGATGCGGCGCTCGACCGGATCGGCTACCGAGGCGGCGACGCGGTCGACGCCGCCACGCCGACCGACGCGAGTGGCGACCCGACGACGCTCGACCCCGCCTCGTGGGACGCCTTCTACGAGCTCCACGTCGAACAGGACACGAACCTGGAGGCGGCGGGCGCGGCGGTCGGCGTCGTGACGACCATCACCGGAATCACCCACTGCGAGGTGACCGTCGGCGGAGAGGCGAACCACGCGGGCGCGACGCCGATGGACGAGCGGACCGACGCGCTGGCGGCCGCGAGCGAGTTCGTCCTGGACGTGGAGGCGGCCGCGAACGAGGTCGTCGAGACCGCGTCGCCGTCGGCGGTCGGCACCGTCGGGTCGCTGTCGGTCGAACCGAACGCGACGAACGTCGTTCCCGGCCGCGTCGAGGCCGGCGTCGACGTCCGTGACATCGAGCGCGAGTCGATGGAAACTGTCGTCGCCGCCGCGCGCGACTCGCTCGCGCAACTGGAGCGCGAGCGCGGAGTCGAGACGGAGTTCGAACGGCCCTTCGACGTCGCGCCGACGCCGATGAACGACCGCCTGCGCGACGCCGCTCACGAGGCCGCCGACGCGGCCGGACGCGACGCCCTCGACCTCCACTCGGGCGCCGCACACGACGCGATGCGGATCTCGCGCGTCACCGACTCGTCGCTCCTCTTCGCCCCCTCGCGTGACGGCGTTTCGCACAACCCTCGCGAGTGGACCGACTGGGACGACTGCGCCGCGGCGACCGAGGTGCTCGGGGGGGCGATGGCCGGTATCGCCGGCGGGAAACGGTGACCGAGGTGAACGGGAGGCTGCGGCGCTCGCTCCTTGACCGCGCCTCGGCTTCGCGCGACGGCACAACGGTTTTGCCGGTCGGCCGTGAGCGACGAGCGTGAGACGCCCGCTCGGACTCGCGTCGCTCGCGCTCGGTCTACTGGCCGGCATTGCCGGCACCGTCGCGGGGACGACGGCGGCGCTCGCGGACTGGCCGCCGATCGGCGGGTATCCGGCGGCGGTGGTCGTCGGCCGGTCGCTGCTGGTCGTCGCCGTCGCGGGCGTGGTGTACGGAAGCTACCTGTTCGCGGTTCGCGTGCTCACGCGGTCGGCGAGCAAGCGGCGAGCGCACGACGCCCGGAACCTGCTCCGGCTGACGTTCGGAGTCGTCGGGACGGTGGCGACGCTCGCGGTGGCGACGGAGAACTGGCTCGGGCTCCTGTTCTCGCTGGGCGTGATCGGGTTCGCGATCACCTTCGCGCTCCAACAGCCGCTCCTCTCGCTGATCGCGTGGGTGTACATCGCGGTCAAGCAGCCGTTCGGCGTCGGCGACCGGGTCCGGATCGACGACGCGAAAGGCGACGTGATCAGCGTCGACTTCCTCGTGACGACGCTGTGGGAGATCAACGGCGAGCTGGTGACGACGAACCAGCCCTCGGGTCGGGTTGTCACCGTACCGAACAGTGTCGTCCTCTCGTCGAACGTCGTCAACTTCGGCGGGGGCGGGTCGCCGTACGTCTGGAACGAAGTGGCGGTCCAGGTCGCGTACGAGACCGATCTGGAGTTCGCACGCGAGGTCATGACCGAGGAGGCCACCGACCTCCTCGGAAAGGACATGGCGAACGGAATCGCCGCCTACCGCGAGGCGCTCGCGGAGACGCCCGTCGAGTTGGAGGTACACGACGGCCCGACGGTCAACGTCAGCCAACGGGAGTCGTGGGTGGAGCTTCGCCTTCGGTACCTCACGCACCCGCGGCGCGGCCAGCGCGTCAAAAACCGACTGTACGAGCGGATACTCGACCGCTTCAACGAGAATCCCGACCGCGTCGCGTTCCCGGTTAGCCGGAGCCGGTAACGAGGCGCCGGCGGTGAACCGCTCCGTCCCCGAGGTCGGGGCCGGACCTCTCGCATCGAAGCTGACACGAGAGAGAAGGATATATACGAGTGAACGGTACTTCCGGGCCACGGAGGATGGAAGGAGGAACGGCCGTCTCAACAAATTCCGCCTCAAAAGGCATTCTACGTGTTTTCTAGCCCAACAGATAGCGACACCTTTATATACTCTCAAGACTAACTATACGTTAACAGCTGGCGATTCGCGGACCTCGCTGTATTTTCGCCGGGGGATCGTCGGAGCACACCCATGACAGAGACGAACACCTACAGCGACGGCGGCACCGAGCGGGAACGACTTCCTGAGGCCGGCGACGCCTCCGCGAAGGACGAGCACTCCCGACTCAGGTCGGCGGAGTCGCTCGACGACGAGGAGACGACGGAGACGACGACCGAGCAGACCACGGTCTGCCCCGAGTGCGAAGGGCGACTCGCGACCGACACGGAGCACGGTGAGACGGTCTGTAGCGACTGCGGGCTCGTCGTCGAGGAGAGTTCGGTCGACCGCGGCCCGGAGTGGCGCGCGTTCAACTCCGGCGAGCGCGACAGCAAGTCCCGCGTCGGTGCGCCGACGACGAACATGATGCACGACAAGGGGCTCTCGACGAACATCGGCTGGCAGGACAAAGACGCCTACGGCAAGTCGCTATCGGGGCGACAGCGACGACGGATGCAGCGGCTGCGGACTTGGAACGAGCGGTTCCGCACCCGCGACTCCAAGGAGCGCAACCTCAAGCAGGCGCTCGGCGAGATCGACCGCATGGCCAGCGCGCTCGGTCTCCCGGACAACGTCCGCGAGACGGCCTCGGTCATCTACCGCCGCGCGCTGTCCGAGAACCTCCTCCCCGGCCGTTCGATCGAAGGCGTCGCGACCGCGGCGCTGTACGCCGCCGCCCGGCAGGTGGGGAATCCGCGAAGCCTCGACGAGTTCACCGCGGTCTCGCGCGTCGAGAAGATGGAGCTCACGCGCACGTACCGCTACGTCATCCGCGAACTCGGGTTACGCGTCCAGCCCGCCGACCCGACGAGCTACGTTCCGCGGTTCACCTCGCGGCTCGACCTCTCGGACGAGAGCGAGCGCCGCGCCCGCGAACTGCTCGAAGATGCCGCGGACGCAGGGATCACGAGCGGAAAGTCCCCCGTGGGGCTCGCCGCCGCCGCGGTTTACGCCGCCGCGTTGCTCACGAACGAGAAGGTGACACAGAGTCAGGTCTCCGACGTCGCCGACGTCTCCGAGGTCACGATCCGGAATCGGTACAAGGAGCTGCTCGAAGCGAGCGGCGCCGTGAGCGCCTGAGACGCGCGATGGGGTGCCATCGAACTCGCGGCGCGCTCGACCGAGACGCGCGACCGATCGACCGCCACCTACGTTTTTAACGCGGCCGGCTGTACACGGGGACATGGTTGACGCGTTCGTTAGGCTCGTCTGTCCGGAGTGCGGCAAGGAGTGGCAGGAAAACCCCGCTGATCTTCAGGACCTCCGGTCCAATTTCAGCTGTTCGGCGTGTCATGCGACGCGACGCCTGACCGAGTTCATGCGAACGGAACGCGACCTCGAGGCGGTCAAACAGTTCCAGTGATGCCGGTGACACGGGCCGTTTCGGCCTGACCGCCTCGCTCGCCCTGGCTCGGCACGTCCACGCCTCTTTCCATTCGGTACGTCGGTCTCACTGGCGCCGTCGCTCGCGTCACGAGTCCCGCGTAGTTGTGCGTATAACGATCCTGAAGGATCATCGAGAAAGCTTGTTTCGCGGCCGCTACTCGCAAAATACGCGAGGCGTGTGGTAACGTGACTCAAGATAATAATATAAACCTCCGGTAGCAAAGGACTGGTACTCATGAAGAAGCAGGAACTCATCCATCTTCACGGTCTCCTCGCGGAGGTACGAAAACAGTGCGAGTTCTGGGACGACGACGTTGATCTCGAAGCGTACGAAGAACTCGGCGTCAAACCGACATCGATTCACAAGTCGAAGACCGACCACAAAGCGGCCGTTTTCAAGCTGACAGAGGGAATCACTGAGCCGATGGAGTCGTCCGAATCGGAGCCGCTGGCTCCGACGGCCGACTGAAACGTCTACTGCGTACTACTCCTCGCCGCCCGTACCGAACGCTCCGTAGCGTAGCCGCTATTTTCCGGACGGCCGGTGGCGTCCCGGTCGGCCTCGACGCCGCCACGTTCAGTGTCAGGCGTCGCCTCTGCCGGCTCACCGCTCCGGATCGTTTCCGGCGCCGGACGACGCCGCTCCATCTTCGACGGCAGTCGCGTCGGCATCGCTCTCGTCGGTATCGATCTCGGAGACCGACAACACTTCGAGCGGGATGTTACGGAGGCGCTTCCCGATCTCCTTGCGCGCGACACGGCTCGCGTGTTCGCCGCGGTCGACGTTGAACACGTCCATCTGGAGCTCCAAGGCGACGAGCGCCTCGTCGGCCACGACGAACGCCGGGTCGAGTCGCTCTCCGCTCGGGGACGTTCGCGTTCCGGCGTCGATCTCGACGTAGTTGAGATCGGGGTTGAGCATCTCACCGGTCTTCGAGATGGCGATCCGGACCGCCTCGTCGGCGGTTTCCACGTCGTACACCGGAACCGCGGCCTCGACGACGACTCGACAGTCCATCACGTGTCAGTTTACCACACGAACGAGTATCAAACTTCGGCCCGGGCCGACTCACAGAGATCCGCCCGATCACTCGCCGCCGGCGCGGAGGTAGTAGAAGACGTACGTCTGCGCGTATCCCGCGAACTCGCCGCCGAACCGCTCGCGGATCGCGCGCGAGGTCTCGGTGTATCCCCCCTGATCGCACTCGGGGTAGTACTCCTCGATGGTGGTTCGAATCCAGGTGTCGAGCGGCACGGCCTCCAAGAAGCCGAGCGAGAACAGCAGCACGCAGTCGGCGACCTTGTCCCCGACTCCGACGAATCTGGTGAGCGATTCGCGGGCCTCCTCGTACGGCAATTCGGCGGTCTCCCGGGGATGGGCCTCGCCGCTCGCGACCATCTCCGCCGTCCGCTGGACGTACGGGGCTCGATATCCCAGAGAGAGGTCACGGAGTTCGTCTTCCGTGCGCGCGGCCAACTGCTCCGGCGTCGGAAAGGCGCGATACGTCCCGCCGTCGAGCGGAACCGCGTCGCCGTACGTCTCACGGAGTCGCCGCTGCATCCCGTGAATGCGAGCGACGCGCATCTGCGCCGAGCAGATGAAAGAGATAAGACAGGGGAACACCGGGTCGCGGGTCAGCCGCAGTCCCTCGTAGGCGTCGTAGGCGCGCCGTAACAGGGGCAGATCTGGGGTGGCGTCGAGGATCGCGTCGAGGTCGTCGTCGAGCCGGAGGAGGTGGGTCAACAGCGGCTCTGCGTCCGTCGACGCCTCCCACTGGAGCACGCCGTCGTGGACGCCGCCCTCCTGTCGGACCCGGACCGCGGCGCGCTCGTCCGTCACGCCGGGAATCTCGTCGACGACGGTCTCGTACCACGCGTCGCCGCCGTGGGCGTGGAGCTCCGCGTACGTGTCGCCGTCCGCACGGTTCCAGAGGTAGCTCTGGCCGCTCTCAAGTGTCGCCTGGAGGTCGAACGGTCCAGCCAGATCGCCGATGTCGATCGCCCCACGTTCCATCGTGATCCGTCACGGTGCGCGGGGGCATGCCGGTTTCGGTCCGCGCGACCCGGAGACCGGGCCGGTCGGCTGCCACCCGGGGAATCGGTCCCGGACCGCCGCCGTGGACGGCCTTTTATCCGCCCGACTCGTATCGGGGGTATGCCGACGTACCGCCGGACGACTCGGGTACCGGCCCCGATCGACGACGTGTGGGATTTCCACTCAACGATCGACGGACTGCGGGCGCTCACCCCCGACTGGATGTACCTCCGTATCGATGGGGTCGAGGGGCCGGACGGCTCGCCCGATCCCGACGTTCTCCTCACCGGGTCGACGATACAGATGTCGATCCGCCCGTTCGGCGTCGGGCCGAGACAGCGGTGGACCTCGCGGATCACCGAGCGGGAGCCGGAGGGAGAGGCGTCGCCCGAGCGCTCCGCCCGGTTCGTCGACGAGATGGAGGACGGCCCGTTCCGCCGCTGGGAACACACGCACGCCTTCTACGCCGACGGCGACGAGACGCTGCTCGTCGACACGGTCGCGTATCGGCTTCCCCTCGGACCGCTCGGCGATATCGCCGGCCCGGCCGCGAAGGTCGGGTTCGAAGGAATGTTCCGCGACCGACACCGGCGAACCGTCGAGCGGTTCTCTGAGAACTGAACGCGCCGCGACGCCGGCCACGAAGAGAGACCCCTACGGTGACGCGACACGAGTCGCGTCGGCGCCGAACGTGAGTTCGAAGACGGCCCCGTCGTCGTTTCTCGCCTCGATGTCCCACTCGTGTGCCTCGACGATCCGGTCGACGATGGCCAGCCCGATACCGGAGCTGTCGGCCGAAGAGACGCCCGAATCGAAGACCGTATCGACGAGGTCGACCGGGATCCCGGGACCGTCGTCCGCGACGTACACCCCGTCGACGCCGCCGTCGGTGGTGGTCGGACCGATCTCGATCGAGACGTTTCGTCCCCCGTGATCGATCGCGTTCCGGAAGAGGTTCTCGAACGCCTGTCGAAGCCGACTCGGGTCCGCCTCGACGCGGCCGACTCCCTCGGCGATCGTGAGCGTCGCGTCGGGCGCGCGCACCGACCGCCACGCGTCCTCCGCGATGGCCTCGACGGGAACCGGTTCGGTCTCGCCGATCGCTTCGCCGCGCCGCGCGAGCATGAGGAGGTCGTCGATCAGGGTCTCCATGCGGTCGACCGCGCCGCTCATGGCGTCGTATCGCGCGGGCGCGAGTTCGTCTTCGGACAGGGAGAGATAGCCGGCGATGACGTTGAGCGGGTTCCGGAGGTCGTGTGAGACGACCGCGCTGAACTGTTCGAGTTGGTCCGCCTGTCGTCGGAGTGCCTCTCGGCGGTCGTTGCGCGCGAGCGTGTGTGCGATGAGGTCACCGACGGTGCGGTACAGGTCGACTTCTCCGTCCGTCCAGACCCGACCGTCGTCCGACTCGAACGCGACGATACCGTTCAGTTCCCAGTCCGATACGAGCGGTACGTGGACCGTTGCCGGCGGTCCGTCGACCCTGCCCTCTCCGAGCCCGTCGTCGGAGGCCGCGACAGGAGCGGACGAACGCGCGACGTTGCCGAACGTCGAAAGCTGCTCCGGCTCCGGGAAGTCCTCGAACGGCCTCGACACCGGGTCGAATCCGTCCGGACACCAACTGTACGTCGGTACGAACCGGTCGTCGCCCTCGCGGTAGCAGACGATTCGATCGAGTTCGGCGTGCTCGCCGACGTTTTTCATCGTCCACTCGATCTTCGTGTCGACCTCATCGGTGCGCGTACTCATCAGCGTCGTTCCGGCGTCGAGAAGTACCTCGGAGAGGCGAGCGACATCCTCGTCACCGAGCCGAACCCGATCGGGGTCCACCGCGGCCGCGAGACGCTCGGCGATGGGGTCCGAAGAGTCGACGGTCCCGGGGGTCGAGCCCCAGCCAGTAACGTCGACGACGTCGTCGACGCCGGTCGATAACAGGGCCCGGACGGTCGACATCGTCGCGTCCTCGACGAGCGCGATCACCGGAACGTTCGACGGTAACATGTCGAGACGCTCCTTCACGGCACCGTCTGTCGCCGCCGCTCCGGTGACGACGACGCCACACGTCGCGTCGAGCGCTCCGTCGCTTTCGTCGCCCGCGTCGAAGTCGGCCGGTGAGAACGCGCGGAACGTCGGTCCGTCCGGCCCTTCCCACGCGGCGTCCACCGCGCGGGACACGCGCTCGCCGGCGTTTTCGTTGTCGCCTACGAACGCGACGACGGTTCGCCGGTCCATACCCCACCCAGCCCTCCGATGGGCTTCAACGTTTACCCCAAAATATCGACGTTGAAAACGTTATACCCGGTCGACAGTCGCCGTGACGTAGATTCCCACGAGGACGACGCACCCGCCCGCGACGGTGGACGGCGTCGGCGTCTCCGACAGCAACGCGAAGGCGAGCAGCGTCGCACCGACCGGTTCCCCGAGCAGCGAGACGGAGACGACGCTCGACTCCAAGTGTGCGAGCGCCCAGTTGAGGACCGTGTGACCGAGCAGCCCCGGCCCCGCAGCGAGTCCAGCGAAGAGGAGCCATTCCCGGGGCGGATATCCGGTGAGCGGGTGTCCCGCCGCGAGGACGAACGCGAACAACACGAGGGCACAGACCCCGTACACGACGGTGACGTAAGGGATCAAAGCGATCCGTTGGCGCAGCGACCGCCCGGCCAACACGTATGCCGCGGCGGAGACCGCACCCGCCAGCGCCAGCGCGTTTCCGTAGAGGGGTCGAGGACCGATCGCCGTGCCGCTGAGGAAGTCGCCGAGCGACATCGACGCCATCCCGGCCACTGCGACCGCGATCCCCACGGCCATGCGACCGGTGACGCGTTCGCGCAACAGCAGCCACGCTCCCAGCGCGACGAACACCGGTTGCGCCTGAACGAGCGTGACGCTCGCGGCCACGCTCGTCCACCGAAGGCTCTCGAACCACGCCGCGAAGTGGATCGCGAGCGCGATACCGGACAAGGTCGCGAACGCGAGGTCCCGAGATCGTATCCGGGCGAACTCCCCGCGGTACCGCCACGCCGCGACCGAGGCCAACGGGAGCGTGGTGAACAACACGCGGTAGAAGGCTGCGACCGAACTCGGGGCCTCACTCAACCGGACGAGGATCGCGCCCGCACTCACCGCAGCGACTGCGGCCGCTAGCCCCACTTTCGGCGATACGACCGGCTTCGAACTCATCCAATCTCGCTATCGTTCACGGGGCGGACGCTTAGCGGTTTCGAGGGGCCACGCCCCCTTCCCTGACGAGGCGCCATCGTTCTGCGTTCGACGCGCGACGGCGACGGAGATTTCACTCCCGGGCGCGAACGCCGTCCCATGTGTGCGGACACGTTCGGCGTCGGCATCCGCGTCGCCGAGTCTGAACTGCGGGTCGTCGTGGGCGTCCCGTCCGACATCGACGCCGGCTGGACGGACCCTGAGTCGTTTCAGTCGCTCGTCGCGGAGACCGTCTGGGAGCAGCTCGACCGACGCCAGACGTTGGAGGCGATTGCCGCGCGGTACGACACGGGTGAGACCGCCTCCCTCGGGACTGTAACGCTCGAACCAGACGGTACCGTCGTAGAAACTGACCTCAAACGCATCGCGACGGTCGACGACCGAGACAGTACCGAGGACTGATTGGCGGGGACCGGTGTGGTCCGAACTCAGTCGTCAGCCGTGTCCGCTTCGAGCGCGGTCCCGATAGCCGTGGTCCATTCGGGCCGGTACGCGGTGAGATCATACCGGGTCGGCCCCACTGTTTCACCCCACGTATCGAGCGCATCGAGCGTCACGAGTCCCGACAGCGCCGCCCCGAGAGTTCGCGGTGTCGTCTCCGGCTCGGTCAGCGCGGCGTGGACTTGCTTCGACTGAGGGTAATTACGATCGCACGACTCGATCCCTCGCTTGGCCTCGGCCCAGTGTCGACGAACGTACCCGAACGTCGTCGGGTCGTCTCGCGCGAGTCGCTCGATCGCCGCCGTCGCCTCCGCGTCGGCCCCGACGACGGACTCTACGTGGGAACTCAGTTGGGAGACTAGTTCTCCTGAACCATCGTGAGAACAGCCGACGTCGACCCGGTTCACCCGCCTCCCGAACCGCTCGCGGAGCCGACCCACGAAGGTGACGACCGATGCGACGTCCGCCCGGTGAGCAAGGGGCGCAAGGTCGTCGATCACCACGTCCACCGTCCCCGTAGGGGCGCCGTCGACGTGCTTCCCCAGGGCGTCGAGTACGCGCTCGTTCTCGGCGGTACGACCGAGCACCGTGTACGCGAGTCCGTCTCGGGGCATGACCTGTGTCGACGCGGCTGCACCACTCCGGACGACGTCGTTCACGTCGATCACCGCCTCCCGATTCGGCGGCCCCTGAGGCGTTCGATTCCATCCGCTCCGCCACGCCTCGACATCCGTCCCAAACAACACGGACACGACGCGGTTCGAGACGACTCCGTCGCGAACCGACGGGGGATCGCCACAGCACAGTCTCACCACGGTGTCCGTGTCGTTCGGTACGTCCATGATACGTTAGCTTCAGCGACAAAAGTGATAAACTTACGGTTAGAACTATCAGTACTGATATGACTCGCGGCGGGCGACAGGTCCGAGATGCCTCGCGAGCAGTCCGCTACTGCCTTCGATAAAAACACTGCCCGCTACTGATTACGGCCGGACAGAGTTGGACGTACTTTCGAACGGATACAGTCGCTAGTGGAGTAGATGTCTGGCGAGCGCTCTCGCTCGCCGAACGAAATGATACGGTGGGAGCGGTATTGCTCCCGTATGAATGGGTAGGCGGCGACTCGTGGTTCCCAGAGGATCGCTCACTCCAGTACTTCACGATACGCTGGCGGGCTTAACTTCCGTGTTCGGAATGGGTACGGGTGTTTCCCCACCGCTCTGGCCGCCTTCATGCCAACTCTCGGGCTCGAACCGAGACTTCCTGTCTGCCAGGAAGACGCCTGTGTTGGTCTGGTTCGATACCAACCGTGTAATACGTGCGATCCAGATACCGCCTGAACTCATGCGAGTCGTGGCGCGTCAGCGCCAATGAATGTGGCTCGGTCTGTTAGTGCTCGTGGGCTTAACACCTCGTTGCCTTGGTGCGTACACCCCGAGTCTATCGAACTCGTCTTCTACGAGTGACCTCTGTGGTACCTCTTTTCCATGTGGGTTTCGAGCTTAGATGCGTTCAGCTCTTACCCCGTGTCGCGTGGCTACTCGGCATCTGCCCTCTCGGACAACCGATACACCAGTGGCGACCAAACGTAGTTCCTCTCGTACTATACGTTCGTTCACGTCAGGTACCTCACACCCCCAATAGATAGCAGCCGACCTGTCTCACGACGGTCTAAACCCAGCTCACGACCTCCTTTAATAGGCGAACAACCTCACCCTTGCCCGCTTCTGCACGGGCAGGATGGAGGGAACCGACATCGAGGTAGCAAGCCACTCGGTCGATATGTGCTCTTGCGAGTGACGACTCTGTTATCCCTAAGGTAGCTTTTCTGTCATCTACGGGTCCCATTCCGGAACCTCGTAGGTTCGCTAGACCACGCTTTCGCGTCAGCGTTCCTCGTTGGGAAGAACACTGTCAGACCATCTTGTGCTCTTGCGCTCTTCGCCGGGTTCCCGACCCGGCTGAGATGATCTTCGGGCGCGCTCGATATCTTTTCGAGCGCGTACCGCCCCAGTCAAACTGCCCGGCTACCGGTGTACTCCTCCCGGAGTGAGAGTCGCAGTCACCGACGGGTAGTATTTCAATGTTGTCTCGGTGGCGTGCTAGCGCACGTACCTGTGTAACGACTCCTACCTATGCTGCACATCGGCGACCACGTCTCAGCGACAGCCTGCAGTAAAGCTCTATAGGGTCTTCGCTTCCCCTTGGGGGTCTCCAGACTCCGCACTGGAACGTACAGTTCACCGGGTCCAACGTTGGGACAGTGGCGCTCTCGTTTATCCATTCATGCAAGCCGCTACTGAAGCGGCAAGGTACTACGCTACCTTAAGAGGGTCATAGTTACCCCCGCCGTTGACGGGTCCTTCGTCCTCTTGTACGAGGTGTTCAGATACCCGCACTGGGCAGGATTCAGTGACCGTACGAGTCCTTGCGGATTTGCGGTCACCTGTGTTGTTACTAGACAGTCGGAGCGCCCGAGTCACTGCGACCTGCTCCGTAGAGAGCAGGCATCCCTTCTTCCGAAGGTACGGGACTAACTTGCCGAATTCCCTAACGTCGGTTCTCCCGACAGGCCTTGCCTTGCGCTGGCAGAGCACCTGTGTCGGATCTCGGTACGGACATCATGCTTGCCTTTTCACGGGCCCTATGTACGGCTGACTTTCGCTATCTCGCGTTTCGCTCGCTTCGTGCCGTGACGGCTTCCACGAGTTTCCACGATTCGACCGGGCGAAGGCCCGGCTCAGCGTTCCACACGGCGTCGGCGTTTACTGCACGATGGCGCTGGAATATTAACCAGCTTCCCGTTGATGTAGTCAAGTTGTGGTACATCTTAGGACCGGCTAACCCTCGGCTGAACGGCAGTGCCGAGGAACCCTTGCTCTTCAGGCCGTCGAGGTTCTCACCCGACTATCGCTGCTACTGTGACCAGGATTGTCGTTACTGGACGGTCCACGCGAGCTCTCGCCCGAGCTTCCGTCCGACCAGTACGCCAACCTACGCGGTTGCCCCTGTCAAGGGCACGGCCAGGTCTCGGTGGTAGATTTGAGCCCCGATCATTTTGGGCGCCTCAAACCTCGGCCGGTAAGCTGTTACGCTTTTCTTAGCGGGTAGCTGCTTCTAAGCTCACCTCCCGGCTGTTTAGGGCTTGAGACCACCTTCGAATCGCACTTAATCTACACTTTGGGACCTTAACCCGGCTCTGGGTTGTTCCCCTCACGGTACACAGGCTTACCCCGCGCACCGGACTCCCTTCGTCTACGGCGCCTGCGGGTTTGGAGTTCGACAGGATGGCCGACTCCTCTCGGAGGCGGGTCATCCAATCGGTAGCTCTACCCCGCGGGCTACCTCGGAAGAGGTCATGCTTCGACATGTTTCGGTTGGAACCAGCTGTTGCCAGGCTCGATGGGCCTTTCACCCCTACACACAAATCACGAGAGGGTATTGTAGAACACCAACTCTAACAGGCCTCCACGTGGCTTTCGCCACGCTTCACCTTGTTTGTGCGTAGATCGCCTGGTTTCGGGTCGCACCCAATTGACTCCCCGCGCTTGAACACGGTGGCCCTCGCAATGCTGCGGCCGTATCGGTTTCCCTGCGCCTTCCCCGGTTCACGGGTTAGACTCGCCAATCAAGTGCACTCCCTGGGTCGTTTTTCAAAACGCACGACACGACGCCGGCTCGTCTCTTTTCCTACTAGAGGATCGCTCCTCGGTCGTTTCAAGAGACGCCTTGTACGCCCTGTCGCTCGATCGCCAGCTGATTTCAGGCCCTATTGCACCGCCCTTCTCGGGGTGCTTTTCAGCGTTCGCTCACGCTACTTGTTCGCTATCGGTCTCGAGGAGTGTTTAGCCTTCTCAGGGGATGCCTGAGATGTTCATAGAGGATATCCGACCCCTACTACTCTGGATTTGACGCCATCCGTACTGACTCATCTTACGGGGTTGTCACCCTGTTTCACGCTCCGTTCCAGGAGACTTCAGATGAGTTGTCAAGATTTGGTTGTCAACCCGAACACCACATTGGTCTGACGACCTTCGGTTTGGGCTGTGTCGCGTTTACTCGCGGTTACTGACGACATCGCTGTTGCGTTCTTTTCCTGCCCTTACTGAGATGTTTCAATTCAGGGCGTTCCCTATTGCGCGAGGCAATTGTTGAACGGATTCCGATTGGGAGATCTCGTGTTCTTCCCCTCCATGCGGGTCCCACGAGCTTTTCGCAGCTTGGCACGTCCGTCGTCGGCTCTCGAGCCGAGCCATTCACCAGCTGGCACAGTAGCCAGTAGTGTGTCAGTCTGCTCTCGAAGGAGAGAGACTGACGGTGTCAAAGACGGCAAAGTCTTCGACTGTTATGGTTCACTGACGTTCCACGAACTCGGATGAGTTCAGTGGACGTCTGGATCGCACGTATACACGGTTGTCATTGAATCGCCACCGGGTGTGACGGGGCGTTCGTCGAACCCTTCCCATCCGCGGTTTCCCGGGATGGTGCATCGGTCGTCGTGTTCTGTCCGAGTCGCGTCTCCCATATAAGGGGACGGATTCGGACCGAACGGACATGGACTCACTGGGATTCGAACCCAGGGCATCCTCCTTGCAAGGGAGGCACTCTACCGCTGAGCTATGAGCCCACCTTCCCGTTTGGGAAGGTTTGGTGTCTCGCGTGTGTGTGTGAACCGTGGTCGTTCTAAGGTGTCCAAGCCGGCGGGTGGGCGGACGGTACACAGGCCAATGCGAATGAGTAGTGACCGTCTGTGGAGACGGTCGTAAGGTGAGCTCCCGCGGAGCGGGAGTCTCGGGTCGGTGGAGGTGATCCAGCCGCAGATTCCCCTACGGCTACCTTGTTACGACTTAAGCCCCCTTGCGAAGCCCAGATTCGACGCGTGTGACGCGCCTCATCCGGACCTCACTCGGGTGCTTTGACGGGCGGTGTGTGCAAGGAGCAGGGACGTATTCACCGCGCGCTTGTGACACGCGATTACTACCGAATCCAGCTTCATGTGGGCGAGTTGCAGCCCACAATCCGAACTACGATCGAGTTTCTGAGATTACCGTCTCCTTTCGGAGTTGGAACCCTTTGTCTCGACCATTGTAGCCCGCGTGTTGCCCAGCACATTCGGGGCATACTGACCTACCGTTGCCCGTTCCTTCCTCCGTGTTAGCCACGGCGGTCTCCCTACTGTCCCCAGCTACCTCGCGGTACTGCTGGCAAGTAAGGATGCGGGTCTCGCTCGTTGCCTGACTTAACAGGACGCCTCACGGTACGAGCTGACGGCGGCCATGCACCTCCTCTCTGAAACTCGGATAAGGTCATCAACCTGATCGTCATTATTACAGTCGATGCTGGTGAGATGTCCGGCGTTGAGTCCAATTAAACCGCAGGCTCCTCCGGTTGTAGTGCTCCCCCGCCAATTCCTTTAAGTTTCATCCTTGCGGACGTACTTCCCAGGCGGTCTGCTTAGCGGCTTCCCTACGGCACAGCACCCACTCGTAGTGGGAGCCACACCTAGCAGACATTGTTTACGGCTAGGACTACCCGGGTATCTAATCCGGTTCGAGACCCTAGCTTTCGTCCCTCACTGTCGGATCCGTTCTCGCGACGTGCTTTCGCCATCGGCGGTCCGTCCAGGATTACGGGATTTCACTCCTACCCCGGACGTACCCGTCGCGCCTTCCGGTCCCAAGCCACGCAGTTTCTACCGGGCGCCCACCTGTTGAGCAGGTGGATTTCCCGATGGACTTGCGCGGCCAGCTACGGACGCTTTAGGCCCAATAAGATCGGCCATCACTTGGGCTGCCGGTATTACCGCGGCGGCTGGCACCGGTCTTGCCCAGCCCTTATTCTGGTACCGCCTTAGGGTACCGAAAAGCACAGGCGCTATGCCTGTGCACTTGGGATCCCCCTATCGCACTGTCGTGCAGTGTAAAGGTTTCGCGCCTGCTGCGCCCCGTAGGGCCCGGAATCTTGTCTCAGATTCCGTCTCTGGGTTCTCACTCTCATGACCCATACCGATTATTGGCACGGTGGGCCGTTACCCCACCGTCTACCTAATCGGCCGCAGCCACATCCTTCGGCGCCGGAGCGTTTGACACACTACTCATTCCAGTGGTGGTGTGGTATGCTCTATTAGCCTCAGTTTCCCGAGGGTATGGAGCTCCGAAGGGTAGTTTGGCCACGTGTTACTGAGCTATTCGCCACGAGTATGAACTCGTACGACTAGCATGGCTAAATCGGATCCCAATAGCAATGGCCTCCGGCAGGATCAACCGGAATGAATATCCTTCGGGCCTGATTCCCGGCCCGAAGGGGGTGTTGGCGGGTGTCAACTTCGTTTGAGACGAAGGTTGACACACCATTGTATTGGTCTGTGTGGTGTCCGGGTCCAGCCAACGGCTTGGATGGCACCGAACGACCACGGCTCACATCAGATCGCCGCTTACGCCGGAGCGCAGGGGGCGCGATCCTCATTCGGGTGAGTTGGACAAACCAACTCTGCGAAACCGGGCCGAGTTGAACGGCCCGAGTCCGCGGTGCGTTCTTCGCATATCATCCGAACGGGCTTATACACTTAAGCACGTCGGAACGCTTTGACCGGCCGCGTCTGCGGCCGGTCGGTGCCTCCTTGTGGGAGGCCCCTCGCATTTCTTCGAATGCCCGGGTTGTATTTAACCTCGTCGAACTATCTGCGCCACGTCACGCGGTTTCATGCGAGATTCCGTAACGTGGAAGCCCGTCGAAAGGGCACGATCCGACGGCAAGTTCGGCAACAGACTGCGACTCACTTCCGAGCTGATATCGGAGAAACCATACGTATTTTGTCACAATTAGATGGCCGGAACTGTACGTGTCGCCTGTGCGTGCGATCAAACCAAATCGACCGAACTGTATCTCAGAAGACCTCCGTCGTTTATACCACGGGCGTTTATAAGGGAGGGGATCACATATAAAAGCGAACGATGACGAACCCTGCAGACTCGATCGAGATTCAGAACGTCGTTGCATCGACGGGTATCGGTCAGGAGCTGGATTTGGAGGCGCTCGCGGAGGACCTCCCGGGCGCGGATTTCAACCCCGATAACTTCCCCGGACTCGTGTACCGGACCCAAGAGCCGAAAGCCGCCGCACTCATCTTCCGTTCGGGGAAGATCGTCTGTACGGGCGCGAAGAGCATCGACGACGTCCACGACGCACTCGGCATCATCTTCGAGAAGCTCCGGGGGCTCCAGATCCCCGTAGAAGAGGACCCGGAGATTACCGTTCAAAACATCGTGTCGAGCGCGGACCTGGGGCACAACCTCAACCTCAACGCGCTCGCGATCGGCCTCGGCCTCGAAGACGTGGAGTACGAACCGGAGCAGTTCCCCGGGCTCGTCTACCGGATGGACGAACCGGAGGTTGTCATTCTCCTCTTCGGCAGCGGAAAGATCGTCATCACGGGCGGCAAACGCACCGACGACGCCGAAGAGGCAGTCGAGGAAATCGTCGAACGGATCGAAGGGCTCGGCCTGCTCGGCTGACGCTGTCGTATCGATCGGTCTGTTCGGTAGGCTCGCCTCGGGGAGCACCTGACAGTCGATCTCTCCGAATTGTCGAACGCGGTTCGATTACGTTGCCGTGTCGTCCTCGGTGAGGACCTCTTTCACGACGCTCGGGTCCTCGAGGAGTTGATGTTGCGTGTAACTCCCCTCAGCGCTGCCGCCGCTATGTTTCGACTGCTCGATGATGTCGAGAAAGGCGTGTTCCTTGAGGAGATCGCGGACGCGTCGCAGCGAGAGGCTGTCCGAGCCTTCCTGCCGACAGATGTTCTCGTATATCTCGTACACGCGGCTCGTCCGAAAGCCGTCCTGACGGCCGTTCGTCAGTGACAACAGCGCGAGCGCCTGGAGAACGTACCGCGAGTGCGGCGTGGAGCCGCGGATGAGCTCTCGGAACCGGTCGGTCTCGGCCCGCTCGCGCGCCTGGGTGACGAACTCCTCGCGGACGGTGGGCTCTCCGTTCGCCTGTGCGATCTCTCCGGCGTACCGGAGGATATCGATGGCCTTCCGGGCGTCGCCGTGTTCGCGCGCGGCGAGTGCGGCCGCGCGGGGGATCGTTGACGCCTCGAGAACATCGTCGTGGAACGCGTCCGCGCGCGCTTGCATAATCTCGCGCAACTGGTTCGC
Organism: Halorubrum ejinorense; assembly: GCF_055389685.1. Lineage (NCBI taxonomy): Archaea > Methanobacteriati > Methanobacteriota > Halobacteria > Halobacteriales > Haloferacaceae > Halorubrum > Halorubrum ejinorense. The sequence continues at coordinate 1,845,108 of NZ_AP043777.1, read as the reverse complement.
GTCGTACGGCGGGAAGACGAACTCGCGTTCACAGAGGCTCGATTTGACCCGTTCGTCCATTCGGTCTTTGTACTGGATCTTGTTGCTGATGCCGAAGACGCCCAGTTTACAGTCTGTGATCTTCCCGGCCTCGCCGGCGCGCGACAGCTGCATCAATATCGCGTCGTCGTCGAGCTTGTCGATCTCGTCGAGGAGGATCAAGACGACATCGTATCGCTGGTCGAGGATCCGCCAGAGACGTTTGTAGTACGTCGACGTCGAGAGCCCTTTGTCGGGGACGTTGATGCCGGTCTGTTCGGGGTCGTTGACTCCCTCGGCGATCGTCTGGACCGCCTGTGTTTCGGTGGTGTCCTGAGCGCAGTCGACGTACGCGAACGTCGCCGTGACGCCCTCCTCGCCGGCGGTCGAGACGAGTCGTTTCGAGACGTACTTCGCACATAGAGATTTTCCGGTGCCAGTCTTGCCGTAGATAAGGACGTTACTCGGGCTCTGCCCGAAGATAGCCGGGTTGACCGCCGTGGCCAAGTCGGCAATCTCGTCGTCTCGGCCGACGATTCGACCCTCGCCCGGCAAGTGGCTGATCTCGAGGAGCTCCTTGTTCGCGAAGATGGGGTCCTCCCTCGTGAAGAGGTCGTCCGCTGCGTCCATGAGGGAGACACCGTGTTTCCGGTGAAATACGTTCTGTTTCGAAGTCGCTCGCAGTCCGGGTTCGATCGGGGGAAGTGGGTTAGAGAGACACACCGTGTTTCCGGTGAAATAGGGTAGAAGGGGGCGGTCGGTCTGGGTGATCAGGAGGGGAGGCGGATACCAGAAACAGAAACCGGGACAACGTGAGTCGTGTGGGCGGTCAACGCGAAAGTCGAGAACGCGGATCTACGGAGTGTAGACGTGGATCCACGGAGCACAGACATCAATTTCACCGGAAACGCGGTGTTCGATAGCGCAGACGAGACAGACATGAAGCGGCTCATCGAACAGACAGCTCACTGAATAGCGGGAGTTGCCGAACGGGAGTTGTGGCAGCAAGGAAGACGAAGAAAGATTTAGCGGGGGGAGACCACGTTTCCGGTGAAACTCTTCCTATCGTCCTACAGGCGATAGCCTATTTCGCTTAATGGGAAATACCCAACAATGAGTAATAAAGATATGGGATCAAGTAACGCTGTGAACCGCCTGCCTATCGCCAGCCGACCACTACCCCGCCGACACACCCACCCCCACAACACCCGATTTCACCGGAAACACGGTGTGTCTCTGACCTCCGCCGTTGAGTTTGAAGTGACGTACCGACGAGAAGCGCACGTCGAACCGTCAAGGCCGCCGACTGTCATCGCTCAACCTAGCGTTCGAACGAGTCGCGGACCTCATAGCGGACGCCGTCCTCCCGGAGCCGCGTCGTGTGCCGGGAGAGTTCGTCGGTAGACACGAGTAACAACACGTCTAAGCCGCGAAGGGCGGCCTGTGAGACGCCCGCTGCCGACCCGAACCGCACGTCCGGACGAACGTCGGCGCGAGTCGCGAGCGCGTACGCTTCCGTGCCGCCGACCGCGACTAGCTCTGCGCCGGCGGCGTGCTCCCTGATCGTGTCATGTGGCGGCGGATCGCCCTCGGTGACCGCCGGGACGGGTACGACCGTCACCACCCCCGGGTTGTACTCGACGACACCCTCGAAGTCGGTGACACCGACCGCTTCCCCTGCCTCACCGCCGGTAACGACGACAGCGGTCGCTGAACCGCCCCCGGGGACGGCGTGGAGGGTCCCGTCCCGCATCTCGAGTCCGACCTCGTCCCCCTCCGCGACCGTACCGACCGCCACCGCGGCGTCGACATCGACACTCCCAAGAACGTCGTCGGAGACCCGAGAGACGAACTCCGAGAGCGCGTCGGTCCGTGTGATGATCCAGTCGACGCCCTCTTTCGTCACCTCGTACCGACCGCGCCCTCGTTTCTCGACGAACCCCCCGTCGATCAGGTCCCGGACGTAGTCGCTCACCGCCTGCGAGGTCACGCCGATGACGTCCGCGATCTCCTCTTGGCTCACCGCCGGCTGGCGTGCGGCAATTTCGACGAGAACTCGGTATCGGGTCGCGTCACGCCTGTTGTCGAGTACTCGCGGTGCGGTCGCCTCCGACGGGTCCTCGCTCGATCCCATATCAAACTGGTTGGAGTTGGACACAAGTAAATTTGTGGTGAGTTATGCGAGGAGAAGGCGACCGACGATCCTCGGGAGCCGTCGTGAGCAGCAGTCCGAGAAAGGAGTCCTCCGACCACACCATCTACATGCTGCGCGACTGCTTCCCTGCGTGCTGCGCGACTACTCCCCCGCGTGCTGCGCGACTACTCCATTGCGTGTCGGTCGAATGCTACTCCTGTGCGTCCACGACGGCGACACTGGCGAGGTTGACGATGTCTTTCACTTCGTCGCCGCGCTGGAGCACGTGGACCGGCTGGTCCATCCCGACGAGCATCGGTCCGATGGCCTCGGCACCGCCGAGCCGTTGAAGCAGCTTGTACCCGATGTTTCCGGCTTCGAGGTTCGGGAACACGAGGACGTTAGCCGCCTCGTCGAGTTCGGAGAACTCGTAGGTCCCGTTGAGAATGTCGTCCACGACCGCGGTGTCCGCCTGCATCTCGCCGTCGACCGGGAAGTCGACGCCGTCGTCGGTCTGGAGGATGTCGACCGCTTCGCGCGGCTTCCGTGTCCCCTCGTTATCGACGCTGCCGAAGTTCGAGTACGAGAGCATCGCCGCGCGCGGTTCGACGTTGAATCGCCGCGCGAGGTCGGCCGTGTGACGCGTGATCTCCGCTAAAGTCTCCGCGTTCGGGTCCTGATTGACGGTCGTGTCGGCACAGAAGATGACCCGGTTTTTGAACGTGAGCATGTACACCCCGGCGACGGTGTCGGTGTCGTCCGCGGACCCGACGATCTGGAGCGGCGGCCGGAGCGCGGACGGGTAGTGGTGCGTGAGCCCGGTGAGCATCGCGTCGACGTCGCCCGTCTCCACCATGACGCTCCCGAGGTAGTTGGTGTCGCGTCTGACCAGGTCGTTCGCCTCTCGCTTCGTGATCCCCTTTCGCTTGCGGAGCTCGTACAGCCGCTCGCCGTACCCCGAGACGTCTCGGTTGTCGGGGTCGACGACTTCGGGCCGGAACGAGAGTCCGAGTTCGGCTGCGGTTTGGGAGATGGTGTCGGCGTCACCGAGCAGTACGGGCTCGGCGATCCCTTGCTCGGCGAGCTGATACGCCGCGCGGATCATCTTCTCGTCGGTCCCCTCCGCAAGCGCGATCCGCTTCGGATCGCTCTTGGCTTTGTTCAGCACGACCCGCATCATCTCGCGGGACTTGCCCAGCCGCGCTTCGAGCCGCTCTCGGTACTGGTCCAGATCGATCTCCGTACGAGCCGACCCGGACTCCATCGCCGCCTCCGCGACGCGCGGCGCGACCTCGAACAGCACTCGCGGATCGAGGGGCTTCGGAATGACGTAGTCCGGTCCGAACTGGAGCGGGTCGTCGCCGTACGCCTTCACGACTGCGTCCGGAACGTCCTTGCGCGCGAGGTCGGCGAGCGCCTCGGCCGCGGCCGCCTTCATCTCCTCGTTGATCTCCGTCGCGCGCACGTCGAGCGCTCCGCGGAACAGGAACGGGAACCCGAGAACGTTGTTCACCATGTTCGGGTAGTCCGACCGGCCCGTCGCCATGATGACGGTGTCGTCCCGAGCGTTTTTGGCGTCCTCGTAGGTGATCTCCGGGTCGGGGTTCGCCATCGCGAAGATGATCGGGTCGGCAGCCATCGATCGAACCATCTCCTGGGAGACGATCCCGCCGACAGAGAGGCCGACGAACACGTCGGCACCCTCCATCGCGTCCGCGAGATCGCCTTCCTCGGCCGGCGTGGCAAACTGACTCTTATACTCGTTGACGTCGCCCGCCGCGACGCGCTCCTCGGTGATGATTCCGGAGGAGTCACACATGGTGATGTTCTCCTTGCGCGCGCCGAGCGAGACGTAGAACCGGGCCGTGGCGATGGCCGACGCGCCGGCCCCGGAGAAGACGATGTTCAGTTCCGAGAGGTCCTTATCGGAGATATCGACCGCGTTCATCAGCGCCGCGCCCGAGATGATCGCGGTGCCGTGTTGGTCGTCGTGGAACACCGGCACGTCCATCTCCTCGCGGAGGCGTTCCTCGATCTTGAAACACTCGGGCGCCTTGATGTCCTCGAGGTTCACGCCGCCGAACGTCGGTTCCATCGCCTTCACCGCCTCGCAGAAGGGATCGACGGAGTCGATGTCGAGCTCGATGTCGAACACGTCGATGTCGGCGAACCGCTTGAACAGTACACCCTTCCCCTCCATGACGGGCTTCGAGGCGGCGGCGCCGATGTTTCCGAGGCCGAGCACCGCCGACCCGTTCGAGACGACGGCGACGAGGTTCCCTTTCGCCGTGTACTCGAAGATGTCCCCGGGGTTGTCGGCGATATCGAGGCATGGCGCCGCGACTCCGGGCGAGTACGCCAGCGAGAGATCTCGCTGCGTGTTCGTGGGCTTCGTCGTCTCGATCGCGATCTTTCCGGGCGGCTCCTGTCGGTGATATTCCCGCGCGTCGTCATCCAGTCCCATGTCTCTCTCAATTCGTGAACGGAGTAAAAAGGTATCCGATGGTGTCGAACATATTATTCGACGTTCGACGATACCCTAGCCGCGCCGCGAATCCCTCCAAGTCGCGACGAGCGAGGGCGACTACTTGCCGGCGGTTCCCGACGCTGATGATTTTTCTCGCCGACGATTCCCGGCGCTGATGGTTTCCCTCGCCGACCGGTTTCATCGCCATGAATTTCTCTCACCGACCACGTCATCTGCCGGTCGATCTCATCCCATCCATCCTACCTTCACTCATTACATCTCGTCGGCCTCACCCGGCGTCGACGCTTCCGGCACCGAACACGAGTCTCCCCCGGCGAGTGCGGGCTTGACCCCGACGAGCGCGGGCTCTACCCCGGTGAGAACGGAGACCTCGTACGCGATCAGGTACGTCCGCGTCACCATCCGAACGGGAAGCGTCAGGACCACGGCTCCGACGGTCACACACGCCAGAGCGACCGCGAGAGCGATCACACCCGCGGTCGTCCCGACCAGCGCGCCGAGACCGCCGAGTGGAACCGCGACCACCACGAGCGCGACGAGCGAGAACGCGCCGACGAGCAGGCCAGCGAAGGCGACCGCGGTCGCCTGAACGATCCGGACGCCCGCCGCGACGACGACGTGGACGGCGACGTACGGGACGAGTTCGGCCCGCGATCCGCGGAACGCCGCCCAGACGTGACGCCACGCGGCGAGGACGCCGAGGTCGCGAGTGACCATCACCGGCGCGGCGAATTCGAACGCGAACCGCACGACTGCGGCGCCGAGCAGCGCTGCTCCGACGCCCACCGACGCGCCAAGAACGGTGGCGACCGACGAGAGCCCGGAGAAGTCGCCGATAGAAAGGCCGATGGCGCGCAGTACCTCGGGAGACGCGGCGGCAGCGACGGCGACCACGGGCGTCGCGGCCGCGACAGAGGCGACCGTCGCGAACGCGAACAGCCCCAGTCCCTGCCGAAACCGAGCGTGGAACGGCCGTCGGATCGCCACGTCCGTCGTCGCGAGCGCGTCGTAAAACACGAGCCGAAACGCGGCCGAACACGCGGCCAAGAGGGCCCAGGCGACTCCGACACCGATGAGGAGGGCGACCAGCACCGGGTCGTCGAGGCCGAGAAGTCCCGCGACGAGCGTTTCGATCGAACGTGTGACCGATTCGCGTTCGACCCCTGTCGCGAACCGGGCTCCGGAAGCCCCGAACTCAGGGACCTCGAATCCGGCGCTCTCGAACTCGGCGCTCTCGAATCCGGCAGCTCCGAACCCCGAAACCCCCAACGTCGAGGCGAGTGCGCGAGAGACCCCCGCACTCCCTCCGGCCATCACGAGGGCGAGGAACGCGAGCTTCGCCCACCGAACCGCCTCAAACGGAAAGAGCAACCGCCGAGTCACGTCGACGGCGCTGTCAAGCGCGTCGACGGCGTGCCAGCTCATACCGATCGTTCGTCGAGGGGGATGAATAAGCCGGCGCACCGCTCGGCTTCCGGATCGCTCCGACCGGATCGCCGCCGGCAATCATCGTCGTCAACCTCACCGTCGTCAACCCCACCGTCGTCAACCCCACCGTCGTCAACCTCACCATCATCAACCTCACCATCATCAACCCCACCGTCGTCAACCTCACCGTCGTCAACCTCACCGTCGTCAACCTCACCGTCGTTGACCCCGAGCGACCTCGCCGGACCCGCAGCCGTTTTGCCGCGACGCGACGAATCGACCGCCATGAAGGTCCGCGGCGAACGCGAGTGTCAGTCCTGCGAGACCCGGTGGTCGTACTACAAAACGGGGTCGGTCGCGTGTCCGAGCTGTGGCGACCTACGCAGCGTCGGCGTCGACGACCGCACCGTCCACACGGACGCGGCCGTCACGCTGGACCTCTCCGGCCACCGCGACCGCGTCGGCGACGCCCGGGGGACGCTCCCCGATTCCGGGGTCGACGACCTCCAGTCGGACCTCCGGGAGTACTGCCGGAAGCGCGGGTTCGTCGACGGCGGACGACTGGCGCCGCTCGACGGGACCTACCTCGCGGCCCGCGAACTGCTGGAGGCGGTCGACTGCTTCGAACGGCTTCGGGACCCGACCGACGTCGACCGCGAGTATCTCCTCGCGCTGCTCGCCGGCGCCGAGGCCGGCGATCGACCCGCGACGGCGGACGTCCCGGAGGCCCTCCGGGAGGCCCGAGGGATGGCGGCCGTGCGCGCCGTCGAGGCGTACCGCACCGACGCGCTCGACTTCCTCGACGAACTCGAATCGTCGGCCGACCGAGCCGATACCTCCGGCGAGGCCAGTCACAAGACCAGCCGCGAGGCCGAAGAGAGCGCTGGCGACGACGGGGACGCGGCTCCGACGGTCACCGCCGAAGGATCGGACCCCGAAGCGAGAGTCGGACCCGCCCGCGACGCCCTCGAGGGGCTCCGCGACCGCGTCACACGCGTCGACGCGCTCGGGGGCGACGTGCCACCGACCGCCGCGGACGCCCTCGTCGAGGCCGCGGACGCGATCGGAACGTACGTACGGACCGGCGACGAGGCGGCGCTCGCGACCGCCGAAGATCTGATCGCGGACGCGACCGTCGACGACTTCGACTCTCCGAGCGAGTGATCCGACCGGAAAGCTGTCCCGACCGGCCCCGACGGCGGGTCACTCCGCGCCGGGGGCGACCACCGAATTCGAGAGCGTGCCCACGCCCTCGTAGGTGATCGCGACCTCCTCGCCGGGCTCGACGAGCCCCGGATTCGCGGGGCTCCCGAAGGCGACGCAGTCGCCGGGCTCGAACGTGAATCGCTCCGAGAGGTACGAGATGATCTCGTACGGGTCGAACAGCATCAACTCGGTGGTCGCGTCCTGCCGCGTCTCGCCGCCGACGGTCGTCTCGATGTCGAGGCCCGTCGGGTCGACGTCGGTCTCGATCCACGGCCCGAGCGGCGCCGACCCGTCGAACGCCTTCCGCGCGGTCCGGCCCTGCTGGTCGAGCGCGTCGACGTCGTTCATGATCGTGTAGCCGCGAACCGCGTCCGGAACCTCCGCGGGCGAGAGGTCGCGACACCGCTCGTCGATCACGGCGACCAACTCTCCGGCGTAGGTCAGTTCATCGGTCCACTCGGGGTACCGGATCGGCTCACCGTGCGCGAGCAGGCTCGCGGGAGGTTTGATGAAGAAATCGGGTTCCTCCGGCCGCTCGTAGTCCATCTGATCGAGCGTCTCGGCGTAGTTCCGGCCGACGCAGTACAGCGCAGTCGGGTCACACGGCGGCAGCAGCCGTCCGTCGCGACCGACCTCGTAGCGGCCCTCGTCGGCGATGACCGCGCCGTCGACGTAGCGACCGGCGACGGGACCGTCGGGCGTGAGGAGTCGAGCGAGTCGCATACTGACACGTGCGCGGTACGCAGTGAAAAGTCGTCGGTGAGCCAAACATATTCTCGACCGGCGACGCCGACGGTCAATGACTGGGGCTAGCTGTCGATGTCGTCGCCGTCGCCCTCGTCGACTCCGATCACGACGCCAGAGCGGATCTCCAAGGCCGTCTCGAACTCCTCCCGCCGATCGCTTCCGGACCCGATCCGCTCCACTTCGGCCTCGTGAGCGCGGACGACGGCGTCGCGCTCGCGCTTTGAGAGTCCGATCCGGTCCGCGACCCCGTCCCAGTGATCGGGTTCGACGAGGAACGCTTCCCTGTTCGCCTCGGCCGCGATCCGCTCGTACCGGCGACGGTACTCGTCGATCCGCGAGCCGAGGTCGGTCTGGACGCGGGCGAGCAGCGTCGGGACGCGGCCCGCGGGCACGCTCGCGAGCGCGGCCGTCTTCACCAGCGCGGTGCCCTCGATCGGATACGAGCCGTCGTCGTGTGTCGCGTTCGCGTCGCCGTCCCCGTCCTCACTGGCGCCGTCGTCGGACATCAGCCGCCGGCACGCATTGCCTTCTGTCGGTACTTCGGGAGGAGTTCCGCCAGTGCGTCGGGGTCGCCCGCGAACTCCGCGGTCACCTCGGTAAGCGTAATCGACGCCGCGGCGGTCACCTTCTCAGCGGACAGCGCGACTCGCCACCCGTCGCCGTCGACGCGCGTCGCTTCCGCAGGGTCGTCGGTCCCGACCAGTTCGCCGCCGAGATTCCGGAGGTAGTGGGCCGCGAGTCGCCGCGAAATACCGCGGTACGCCACCGTGTCGCGCACCCACCCCTCCTCGGCCGGCGGGAGACCGGACGCGTTCGCCTCGCCGCTCATGTGCCCCCCGCGACCGGCGGGAACACGGAGAGCCGATCGCCGTCTTCTATCGGGGTGTCGAGTCCGTCGAGGTGGAGCACCTCGCGGCCGTTCTTCAGCACGTTGATCTGCGGGGCGAGGTCGCCGTCGACGATCAGTCGCCCCTCCATCCCTTCGTAGGTGGCCTCGAGTTCGCGCAGGATGTCACCGACCGTCGACTCGTCCGCGAACTCCGCGTTGACGGTCTTCCCGCCAGCGGCCTCACGAAAGGTCGCGAAAAACCGCAGTTCCAGTTCCATAGTGGTACCTCGTGTCGCGGCGGCTTAAAAGCGGCCGGCCGCGGAAACGACGGCAGCCGTCTCCACGGAAACGAGACGAACCGATCCGCGGAACCGCCCGGGCGACCGGCGTCTCCGATCGCGCTTACAGGTCGGACAGTCGGATCCCGTCCTCGACCAGTCGGAAGTTCCGCTCGCGGCCGAGGTCGTCGGCGAGCCACTCGTGGTCGTACAGCTGCCCGATGAGTTCGACGTAGAGGTTCCGCCACGCGATCGCGTAGATGGGCGACTGCCCCCACGCGCGTAGCTCCGGCACGAACTCGTGATACGTGCTCGCCTGCGTCTCCATGCGCTCGACCGCGTCGGCGACGACCTCGGCCGCCTCGTCCGGCCCCGCCTCCTCGAGGGCCTCGTTCAGTCGCGACTGGATGCCCGCGATGGCGCGTCGCATGTCGCGTTCGGCGGTTCCCTCGTCCTCCGGGAGCGACTCGACGACGCCTTTCGGCACGCCGAGTTCGATCTCTGGCATGGGATCCACTGGGGGGAGCGCGCTGAAAAAACCCGTTCACCCGGCAAGGACGGGCGCGACGGTTCTGAGCCCTTCCGAGACGCGGTCTGAAAGCGATCTCGACCGGAAGTCGCGGGTCACCGCCCCACGTTCCGAGAGCCACGTTGCGGTCGCGTTCCCGACCGCCTCACGGCTGGCGTCCGGCGACAGCGACGCGGGGTCGTCGCCGGGCTGTGAACCGTAGGCCCCGAATCCGGCGTGATTGACGCCGTCGAGCTCGACGATTCGAGCGTCCGCCGGGAGGTTCGACCGAGACGCGCGCTCGCGCTCGGCGTCTATCACCCCGTCGGCGCCGCCGAGGACCGCGAGCACGTCGAGGCCGCTCTGCGAGATATCGCGGTCGCAGTACGCGGCGTGGAGGACGAGAGCGTCGTACGCCTCGGCATTTCCGGCGACGTGTCGACAGGCCATGGCACCGCCGAGCGAGTGGCCGCCGACCGCCCACGTGTCCACCTCGGGGTAGCGTTCGCGGACGCGGTCGGCGCGGTCCGGCGCGAGGACGGCCAGGTTGAGCGGGGCGTCCACCACGACGACGAGCGCTGCGCGGTCGGACGCGGCGACGATCTCGGCGGCGGTGGGAACGTAGCTCTCGTGCGCCACTCGCCCGCCCGGGTAGTAGACGAGCCCGACGGTCGACGCCGTCACCGGCCCGTCGCTGACCGCCGTCCCGACCGCCGTCCGATCGACGGAGAGGTTCGGGTCGGCCTCGACGGCCGCGACTGCGTCCGCGTCCGGGCCCAGTCCGGCGGCGAAGTACGCGGCGCCGCCGGCCACGACGACCGCGGCGAGGAGGACGGCCGCACCCACGGCGAACGCGAGCGTCCGGCGCTCGGGCAGGCGGCGCGCGACCGAGTCGAGGGACTTCCTCACGGCGTCGGGGCCGCCTTCTGAAGCGCCGTCTCGGCGATGTTGCCGCCGTAGTCGGCCGACCGGAGGACGGAGTCGACGACGAGACCGAGCAGTTGCGCGCGCGTCGGGTCGAGGTCGCGGAGGAGCTTGTCGATGGCGCGAACGCGCTCGTCGATCGCTCTGACGCCGGTTCTCGCGTCGTTCGCCCGGCGCGTCGCCGCTTCGGTGTCGTCGTCGAACAGCGCGTCCATCGCCGCGTCGATCACGTCCACCGCGTCGCCGTGGAGGTCGCTCACCGCTTCGACGACCTCGTCGGGGAGCGGTTCGTCGATGTTGAGCGTCAGGTGTGCGATCTTGGTGGCGTGGTCGCCGATCCGCTCTAACTGTCGCGCGCTGGAATGGTAGTCGAAACACTCCTCTCGGGGGAGGCCGAGCTCCTCGGCGGCCTTCGGGGTCCGCAGCGTAGCGCGGAAAATCCGCGAGACGACGAGCCACAGCCGGTCGAGGTCGTCGTCGCGACCGATCACGTCGCGCGCGAGGTCGTGGTCGCGCTCCGCGAGCGCGGTGATCGCGTCTTCGAGCATCGAAAGCGAGATCAGCCGCATTCGGGTGACCGCGTTGTGGATGGAGAGCTCCGAGGAGTCGAGCAGGTCCTGAACGACGACGCGGTCGCGGGTCTCCTCTAACACCTCCAGCCCGACGAGGCTCTGGACCGCGTCCCGGATCGTCGAACGCTGTTCGGTGGTGATCTCGGCCGACTCCAGTTCGATGACGTCGAAGCCGCTGACGTACATCGTCGTCACCGCCCGCTGGAGGGCCTGCCCGGTCAGGTCGGTAACGTCGAGCGTCCCCCGCGTTCGCTCGGACTCGGACCGCGGCGTGAGGAACAGCGAGTCGCCGTCCGGGTGGAACTCGATCTCCGTCCCGGCCTCGACGTCGTTGTCGGTCGCCCACGTCTTCGGAATCGAAACCGTGTACGTCGAGCCGCCGGTGACCTGGACTTTCCGCGTTTCCATACCCCCTCTCTGAGGCGGATCAACTTAGTTTTGATCAAAATATATACACACTGTTAATCTCACCCGCTTACGGAACCGACCGAGCCAGTATTTGTCCCGTTTTCCGGCTCGGTAGGACATATTCGAGACGTTCTCTCCCGTCTATATAGAGATACGTATTCGGTGCCGCTCGGTCACGGCGAACCGCTCACACCACGCGGTTGCGGAGCCCTTCGTCGGCGTCAAGTCGAGCGAAGTTGTCCGCGAGGATGTCCGCGACGCGCTCGTAGTACTCGGGGGTGTGGCCGGCGTTGTGCGGCGTGATCGTCACGTTCGTCAGCCCCCAAAGCGGGTGATCCTCGGGGAGCGGCTCCGGGTCGGTGACGTCGAGCGCCGCGCCGCGAATCCGGTTGTTCCGCAGTTCCGTCACCAAGGCGTCGGTGTCGACGATCGGACCGCGCGCGATGTTGACGAGGACGGCGTCGGGGCGCATCGTCCGGAGCGCGCCGGCGTCGACCAAGCCTCGGGTCGTCTCGGTGAGCGGACAGGCCAGCACGACGAACTCCGCGTCGGTGACGGCCTCGTGGAACTCGTCGAAGCCGTACACCTCGTCGGTGGGGCCGCCCTTCTCGGGCGAGTACCGGACGCCGATCGTCTCGACGTCGAACGACTCCAGCCGGTCGACGACCGCCCGGCCGATGGCGCCGAGTCCGACCACCGCGACCGTCGAGCCGTACACCTCCGTCGTCTCGTAGGTCCGCCACTCGCGTCGGGTCTGCTGGCGGTGGGCCCGGTGGAACTGTCGCGCGTGGGCGATCATCGACCCCACGACGTGTTCGGCGATGTTCGGACCGTGGACGCCCGAGGCGTTCGTCACGGCGACCCCGTGTTGGTCGAGAAGGTCGCGCGGCAGGTGTCCCGTGCCCGCGAACACGCAGGCGAACAGCTCCAGCTCCTCGGCGGCAGCGAGCAGCTCTTCGTCGATGTTGAGCCCGACCGCGACGCGCGCGCTCCGAATCAGTTCTCGCTCCTGAGCCGGCGTTTTCGCCAGCGCGACGGACTGGTCGGGGAGTCGTTCGCGTATCGCCGCGGCCAACTCGCTTGCGCCCGCACCGTGGATCGTCTGGCGCAACACGACAACGTCTGGGTCGCTCATAGGCGAGAGACTCGAGGCGACCGATAAAAGAATGCCCGTCTGGTGGACCCAATTCTGGCCGACCGGAGGGCGGGAGGGAGCGCTGTTATTCGGTGGAGACGGATAGAAACACAGAATCCATGGAACTGTGATTTAATTCTAAGTTCTAATTATAGGCACATTTATGTTAATTCGAGATCACTGTATAACGGTATCATGCCGAACCCAGACTTCACCGCGGAGCTCGCGAGCATCCCGTACGAACACGTCATCGGAGAACCGCTCCGGGCCGCCGTCGAGGCGAACGCGAGCGCGTCACAGACCGCGGCGGAGTACATCATGGAACTCGGGTTCACGGATCCGGTCGTCGGAGACCAAGAGCCGGTGATGGTCGACTTCACCTACTCCAAGCTGGTGATAGACGACGTCTCGGGTGACGAGGTGCCCGAGGAACACGTCATGTCCGTTCCGCTGTTGCTGCTGCTCCACATCCCGTACTTCGAGGTCGAGAACGTCACGATCGACTTCAACGTGAAGCTGAATTCGGTGGACTCGTACGGCCGATCGAGTCAGTTCGACGTCGAATTCTCGAAAGATTCCGAGCTCGGGTTCGACGTCGGGTTCGTCAACGGGAAGACGAAGTCGTCGGTGAACATCGGCTACCAGTCCTCGACCCGCCGAGGGAAGGAGATCAAGCGAACGTACGATCAGCGCGTTCGGGTCGAAGCCGGTTCGATAGAGCCGCCGGAGGGCGCTTCGCGGGTCCTCACGGCGCTCGAGACCGCAATCACCGACAGCGTGTCTGAGGCGGGAGAGTGAACGCGTGAGTCCGACCGACACGCTCGCCGACCTCCCGCTCTCGACGTTGTTCTCGGCGCCGCTCATCGCGGCGATCGACGCCAGCGCGCAGGCGCAACAGGAGACGGTCGACCTGCTCCGTGAGATCGGCTTCGAGCCGGATGGAACGCTCTCGACGGTGTCGTTCGAGTACGCGACGACGGAGTTCGACTCGACCACGGGCGAAACGGTCCAGCGACGGAAAACGCTCAGCGTCCCGGTACTGCTGTTCCTGTCGCTCCCCGAACTCGTGGTTCACGAGGTCGAACAGACGTTCTCGGCGAAGATCGTCGACGTCGAGTCATCCGAAGGCGAGCGGCCCACCGGTGGGGCGAAAAGCGAGCGGCACCTCAAGCAAGGGAAGACGACGCGGTCGTCCTCGTTGGCCCCGCGGCGGCTGACGGTCGCCCCGGCGACCCGTTCCGAGTCGTTCGCGCGGCGGAGCCGCTCCGCCTTCGACCTCGATATCACGATGCGCGCCGAGGTCGAGAGCAAATCGACCGGCGTCGACCTCCTCGAACGGACGCTCGCGACGACCGTCACCGACGGGGATGCGACCGACGAGCGAGCGAGCGACGCCGGGCGCAAGGCGTCGCGCGCCGATCGAGAGGCGGGGACGGAATGACCGAGCTCCGTCACTTCCTCGCGTCGCTGTACGACGCGGTGTCTGAAGCGGAGATGCAGGCGCTCCTCAACGGACGGCGGCGGCTGCGTCGGATGGTCGAATCCGGCGAGTTCGCAGACGACGTGAGCCTCCCGGTGTATCACGCGACCGACCTCTCGGTGACCCTAGACGTCGGGCTCGAAGCGAGAGAGACGAAACGCGGTATCCAGATGTTCGTTACCGAGCCGTCGGCCGACGATCAGACCGGACTCGAACTCGACCTCGAGGTGTACGACTTCCTCCAGGCGGGAGACCTCACCGCCGCTACCGACGACCCGAAGCGTCACGAAGGCGGCCTCGATGTCCACATTCCGCTGCGGGAACCGCCGGTCGACTCCGGAGACGCCGTCGATTCCGCGAGAGACACTGACGAGAAGAGCGAGGACACCCGAAAACAAGCGCGCGGTCGACGCGAGCCGACGGAAGACGAACGATCGGAGGACGAACGAACGGACGACGAACACGGGGCTAGGAAACCGACGACCGATGAATCAACGAAACGTGAGCGAACCGAAGATGAGCGAACCGAAGACGAGCGAGCCGAAGATGAGCGAACCAAGGAGGACCGACCTACAGGCGAGCGAGATAAGGATGAACGAGACAAGGACGCGGATGCCGCGGAAAAACGGGCGGAACACAAACGAGAGCGGCTTCGTAAGCCGGCGAAGTTCCCGGGGCTCAGCCTCCCGAGAGAGTGGGCACGCACCCGCGGAAACCGCGACGCTGAGGAGGACGAGCGATGAGTGACGATCGACCGGAGGTGCGGACCTACTTCGACCCGCTGACCTCGACGCAGCGTTCATCGTTGCGGTCGCGCATGGAGCGGTATCGGTCGCAGCTCGAGGACCGCGGCTACGAGGTCGCGATCGCGGAGGGGACCAACGGTCTGTTCGGCGGCGTGTTGGTGATAGACGAGGACCGCGGGCGCGTCGGGTTCCTGGAGTCGAACGGCGCCGTCACGTGGATCGACGGCTCGGCAGGCGGGCTCGGCGCCCTCGGCTCGGCCGTCACGCAAAACCATACGGACGCGCTCGAATCAGCGGTTGACTTCCCAGAGGGCGTCGACGTGGACTGAAACGTCAGTCGGAGTCGGTCACTGCCGCGCCGCGTCGAACGCCTGCTGGAGGTCGGCTTTCATGTCGTCGACGTGTTCGATCCCTACCGAGACCCGAATGAGTCCGTCCGTGAGCCCGGCCGCGAGCCGCTCCTCGCGCGGGATGGCCGCGTGCGTCATCGCGGCCGGCTGCTCGATCAGGCTCTCGACGCCGCCGAGCGACTCGGC
This sequence comes from Halorubrum ejinorense, assembly GCF_055389685.1. Taxonomy (NCBI): domain Archaea; kingdom Methanobacteriati; phylum Methanobacteriota; class Halobacteria; order Halobacteriales; family Haloferacaceae; genus Halorubrum; species Halorubrum ejinorense. Next base: position 1,829,671 of record NZ_AP043777.1, on the reverse strand, counting down.
GAGCGTGAACACCTCGGTCTCGCTCACGACGGTGGAGGCTTCTTCGAGGGTACCGTCCAGTTCGAACGAGAGCATACCGCCGAAGTCGTCCATCTGCTCGGCCGCGAGCTCGTGGTCCGGGTGGCTCTCCAGCCCGGGGTAGTAGACCCGGCTCACGTCGTCGTGGTCCTCCAGCCACTCGGCCAGCGACATCGCGTTCTCACAGTGGCGGTCCATCCGCACCGGGAGCGTCTTCGTCCCACGGAGTACGAGGAACGAGTCGAACGGGCCCGGCGTCGCGCCGACGGAGTTCTGGTAGAAGCCGAGTCGCTCGTCTAACTCCTCGTCGTCGACGATCAGCGCGCCACCGATGGTGTCGGAGTGACCGCCGAGGTACTTCGTCAGCGACTGCGAGACGATGTCGGCGCCGTGTTCGAGCGGCCGCTGGAGGTACGGAGTCGCGAACGTGTTATCGACCGCGCAGAGCGCGTCGCCCTCGTGTGCGATGTCGGCGAGCGCGCCGATGTCGTTGACGTTCATCAGGGGGTTCGTCGGCGTCTCGATCCAGACGAGCTCGGTCTCGTCGCGCATCGCCGCCCGCACCGCGTCGTGGTCGGTCGTGTCGACGAACGTCGTGTCGACGTCGTACTCGTCGTACACCTGTGTGAGGATCCGGTGCGTGCCGCCGTACACGTCGTCGCCGGCGACGACGTGATCGCCCGCAGACAACAGGTTCAGGACCGTGTTGATGGCGCCCATGCCCGACGAGAAGCAGCGCGCGTGGCTGCCCGACTCCAGCGAGGCGAGGTTCGCTTCGAGGTCGGTGCGCGTCGGGTTCCCGGTCCGGCTGTACTCGTACCCGCGGTGTTCGCCCGGCCCGTCCTGCTTGTAGGTGGAGTTCGCGTGGATCGGCGTCATCAACGCGCCCGTCTCCGGATCCGGCTCCTGTCCGGCGTGGATCGCGCGGGTCTCGATGTGCCGGTCGCCCCCGTCAGGAGAACCGACCGCGTCGGCTCCGTCGTCCGCGGTTTCGCCCTCGTCGTGTCGGTCGCTCATGCGTGAATGTCGTCGTCGAAACGGGTGATTCTTCCCATTCCGGTCGGCTCTCCGGTCGGAGACGACTCGATGAGAACGCGGCCGCGTCGCTCGCGGTGTGAGAGTGGATGCTCGGTCAGGGATTTGAACCCTGGTCGTCGGCTGACTTCCGAACCGGCGCCGAAGCGCCGCGTCCGCCGAAAGGCCAACATGATTGGCCGGACTACACCAACCGAGCGCGATTATCGCTTACGGCGGGGATGATTTATATCTTCTTAACTCTCCCCGACGTGGGAGGGGAAGACACGGGACGGGGAGCGTTCGGACCGACTACTCGTCGACCGTGACCTTCTCGATCTCGACGGCTTCGCGGGGATCGTCGTTCCGACCGGTCGGCACGCCGCCGATCTCCTCGACGACGTCCATCCCGTCGATGACCTGCCCGAAGACGGCGTGCTTGCCGTCGAGGTGCGGGGTGGCGTCGAGCGTGATGAAGAACTGCGAGCCGTTCGTGTTCGGGCCGGAGTTCGCCATCGAGAGGATGCCCGGGCCGTCGTGGGTCAGGTCGTCGTGGAACTCGTCGGCGAACTCGTAGCCGGGGCCGCCGCGGCCGTTCTCCATCGGGTCGCCGCCCTGGATCATGAAGTCGTCGATGACGCGGTGGAAGACGATGCCCTCGTACAGCGAGTCGCCGCGAACCTCGCCGGTCTTCGGGTCCTCCCACGTGTTCGTGTCGCGCGCCGGCTCGGCGTCGGCGGCGGGGTCGTGGCGGGCCAAGCCGAGGAAGTTCTCGACCGTCTTCGGCGCGCGGTCGGCGAACAGTTCGACGACGATGTCGCCGTGGTTCGTCTGGAGCGTTACCTGCGGGTTGTCCGGATTGTGGACGTCTCGTGCCATGTTCTCGGGAAGGAGCGCCCGCCGGAAAACCCTGCCCATCCGGGGCTCCAGAGGCCGGGTCCTCGTCGGCTCTTCCCCCGCACCGGTCACTCGCCGCCGCGGTAGTCGACGTACACGTCGTCTTGCATCACCTGCGATCGGCCGCCGTCGATCAGGACGCTCTCGCCGGTGATGAACGACGCGTCGTCGCTCGCGAGGAAGGCCGCGAGCCCCGCGACGTCGCTCGGCCGCCCGAGCCGTCCGACCGGGTGGAGCGCCTCGGTGTGCGCGTAGTCGTCGCCCAGTTCCTCGCGCGTCCGGTCGATCTCCACCCACCCGGGGTTGATCGTGTTCGCCGTGATCCCCTTCGGGCCGAGTTCCAGCGCCAGCGCCCGGGTCATCCCGTTGATCCCGGCCTTGACGGCGTTGTACGGGAACAGCTCCGGCATCGTCAGGAACGCGTGGTTCGAGGAGACGTTGAGTATCGTTCCCCCCTCCGGCATGTGACCGGCCGCGTGTTTGGCACACAGCCAGTAGGCCCGGAAGTCGGTCTCGACGACGAACTCCCAGTCGCCCATCGTCGCCGACTCCGCCGTCGTCTCGGTCTGGACGCCGGCGTTGTTGACGAGGGCGTCGATCCGGCCGTACTCGGCGACGGCGTGGTCGATCAAGGCTTCGACCTCCGCCGGATCGCGCATGTCCGCCCGGACGAACGTCGCCTCGCCGCCCTCGGCCGCGATGTCACCGACCACCGCTCGACCGCTCTCGGCCGACCGACCGGTGACGACGACCGACGCCCCTTCGGCGGCGAAGCGGCGCGCGACGCCGGCACCGATCCCGCGCGTTGACCCGGTGACGACGGCGACGGTGTCTGCGTGTCTGTCCGCTACGGCGTTCTCCGTCGGATCGGTCGCGGTCATACCGTCACCGGCGGCGCCCCCGACAAAGTAACCTCCGCTCCGGGAGCCGGCGCTCGCGTGTCACTCCGCTCGGCTCACCACTCGGCGACGCTGCCGTCCGCGTGCCGCCAGACCGGGTTGTGCCAGTCCACGTCGCCGTCCGCCTGCTCGCGGACGTGGTCCTCGTCGATCTCGACCCCGAGCCCCGGCCCGTCGGGGATCTGGACGAACCCGTCCTCGTAGTCGAACACGGAGGGGTCAGCGAGGTAGTCCAACACGTCGCTCGTCTCGTTGTAATGGATGTTCAGGCTCTGTTCCTGGATGAAGGCGTTCGACGAACACGCGTCGACCTGAAGGCAGGCCGCCAGCGCCAGCGGGCCGAGCGGACAGTGCGGGGCCATCGCCACGTCGTACGCCTCGGCCATCGCGGCGATCTTCTTCACCTCGGTGATCCCCCCGGCGTGCGAGAGGTCCGGCTGGATCACGTCGACCGCGCCGTCCTCGAAGACCTCCTTGAAATCCCACCGCGAGTACATGCGCTCGCCGGTCGCGATCGGGGTCGTCGTGTGCTCGGCGATCGTCGGGAGCGCGTCGTTGTGTTCCGGCAACACGGGCTCTTCGACGAACATCGGCTCGTACGGTTCGAGCTTCTCGACGAGTCGCTTCGCCATCGGCTTCGTGACGCGACCGTGGAAGTCGACGCCGATGTCGACCTCGTCGCCGACCGCTTCGCGCACTTCGCGGAGCCGAGTCGCGGCCGCCTCGACCGTCGCCGGGTCGTCGACGCGCTCTATCTCTTCGGTCGCGTTCATCTTCAGCGCCGTGAACCCCGCGTCGACCTGTTCGCGCGCCTGCTCGGCGACGTCGGAGGGTCGGTCGCCGCCGATCCACTGGTACACGCGGATCCGGTCCCGGACCGCGCCCCCGAGCAGCTCGTACACCGGCACGTCGAGCTGCTTCCCTTTGATGTCCCACAGCGCTTGGTCGATCCCGGCGATGGCGCTCATGAGGACCGGTCCGCCGCGGTAGAACCCGCCGCGGTACATCGTCTGCCAGTGGTCTTCGATCCGACTCGGGTCCTCGCCTAACAGGTAGGTGTCGAGGAGTTCCTCGACGGCGGTGCGAACGGTCTTCGACCGTCCTTCGACGACCGGCTCGCCCCAGCCGACGGTCCCGTCGGCGGTCTCGACGCGGAGGAACAGCCACCGCGGCGGGACCTCGAACAGCTCGTAATCGACGATCTCGGTCATGCGTGATGTCTGCTGTCCGCATCCCGGTCGCGTCGCTTAGTCGTTTCGAGACGCGGGGTCGACGAGGAACGAGGAGCGAGGACGACCGGGACCACAACCGTAAACCCGGCGACCGTCGCAGTTCACGACAGACATGGGCGGTATCACGACATTCGGCGAAACCATGGTTCGGCTCTCGCCGTCCCCCGGCGAGCGGATCGAGACGGCCGACGCGCTCGACTTCCGGACCGCGGGGGCGGAGAGCAACGTCGCCATCGCGGCGGCCCGCCTCGGGGCGGACGCGACGTGGATCTCGAAGCTCCCCGACTCCCCGCTCGGGCGGCGCGTCGCCGGCGACGTGCGACGCCACGGCGTCGACCCGGCGGTCACGTGGAGCGACGAGGGCCGACAGGGGACCTACTACATCGAGCGCGGGAGCGAGCCGCGCGGGACGAACGTCATCTACGACCGGGCCGACGCCGCAGTGACCTCGATGACGGCGAGCGAGGCGCCGACCGACGCGGTCGAGTCCGCGGACGTCTTCTTCACCACCGGCATCACGCCGGCGCTGTCGGAGACGCTGCGCGAGACGACGGCCGACCTCCTCGAAACCGCGTCGACGACCGCCTTCGACCTGAACTACCGCGGGAAACTCTGGTCGCCCGAGCGCGCTCGCGAGACGCTGGAAACGCTGCTCCCGAACGTCGGCCTCCTCTTCGTCCCCGAACGGGACGCCCGAACCGTCCTCGGGGCGGAGGGGTCGGCCGAAGCGATCGGCGCAGACCTTCGCGACCGGTTCGACTGCGAGGCCGTGGTCGTGACGCGCGGGAGCGACGGGGCGCTCGCGAGCACCGGCGCGGGCGTCGTCGAGCAGGACGCCTTCGCGGCGGAGACGGTCGACCCGATCGGCACGGGCGACGCCTTCGTCGGCGCGTTCCTCTCGCGGTACGTCCGCGACGCGTCCGTCGCGACGGCGCTGGAGTGGGGCGCGGCCGCCGCGTCGCTCAAGCGGACGATCGAGGGCGACCACGCGGTTATCACGGAGGGAGAGGTGGCGGACGTCGTCGCCGCCGACGGGACCGACATCGACCGCTGAGCACGGAGAATCGACGGGGCGCTGGCGCGACGTGGTCACGCGGCGTGCGCTCGATTTATCAGCCTCCCCGTCCCCGGTGAGCGTATGCGCACTCGACAGGTCGAGCGACTCGTCGACGACGGGGTCATCGCGATCCTCCGCGGCGTGGAACCGGACTCGGCGGGAGACGTGGCTCGGGCGGTCGTCGACGGCGGCGTCACGGCGCTCGAAGTGACGGCCGACACGCCGGGCGTCGAGGGGATCGTCGAGGCGTTGTCCGCGGAGCTTGACGACGTGCTCGTCGGCGCGGGCACCGTCCTCGACGCGGAGACGGCGCGGGCGGTCCAACTCGCCGGCGCGGACTTCCTCGTCACGCCCACGGTCGACGAGGGCGTGATCGAGACGGCGAACCGCTACGGCACGCCGGTCGCGACGGGGGCGTTCACGCCGACCGAGGCGATCCGCGCGTATCAGGCCGGTGCGGACCTCGTGAAGGTCTTCCCGGCGGCGACCGGCGGCCCCGAACACGTCGCGGCGCTCTCGGGGCCGCTCCCGCAGGTGCCGCTGGTGCCGACCGGCGGCGTCGGGCCCGACAACGCCGGCGCGTACGTCGAGGCCGGGGCGGCCGCGGTCGGCGTCGGGAGCGGGATCGCGGACGACGATGCGGTCGCGACCGGCGACTACGCGGTGATCACCGAGAACGCCCGGGGGGTCGTCGACGCCGTCGCCGAGGCGCGAGCGCGTCGCGACGACTGAGGCGAACCCCACGAGAGGCGCACTCCCGCGACGGACCGGCCGAGGATCGACGGAACCGCCGTCTCAGCGCGTTCCGGCCGATAGTGTTTTGCCGAGTGCGGCACCACCCGAAGCCATGTACGACGACATCCTCCTCCCCGTCGCGCCGGGCGGCGAGGCGAACGACGCGATCCCCCACGCGACCAGCCTCGCCCAGCACTACGACGCGACGGTTCACGTCGTCTCCGCCGCCGACACCGCGGTCGACACGCTCGCGGGGCAGCGGACGGGCGCCTTCTCGGACCGACTGGCGGACGCGGCCGAGAAGCGCGTCGAGGCCGTGACGGACGAGCTCGAAGCCGCGGGTGTCGAGACGGTCGGCAGCGTCGTCCGCGGCGATCCGCTTGAGGTCATCGAGAACGCGATCGAGGACGGCGCCGACATCGTCATCATGCCCAGCCACACCCGTCGGGGGATCCGCCGGCTCCTCTTGGGGAGCGTGACCGAGAAGGTCGTGCGCGTCGCGACCGTCCCGGTGGTGACCGTACCGATGGCCGACCCCGAAGCGGATGGCGAGGCGCCGCCGTCGACCGACGCGTAGTGACGACCGAACCGACCGCACGCGGGACGGTCACCCGCGCGTTCCGGGTCGCGTACGACGGCCGGGAGTACGCCGGCTTCCAGCGCCAGCCGCACGCGCGGACGGTCGCCGACGCGCTCCTCGACGCCCTCGCGGAACACGGCGTCGTCGAGCCCGGAGACGGACCGACTCACGCGACGCCGCCCGGCTACGCCGCCGCCGGGCGAACCGATGCCGGCGTCTCCGCCGTGGGGCAGACCGTCGCGTTCGAAGCGCCGACGTGGCTCACGCCGCGAGCGTTCAACGGGCACCTCCCGGGCTCGGTCCGCGCGTGGGCCGCCGCCGACGTCGACGACGGCTTCCACGCGACGCACGACGCCGTCCGACGAACGTACCGGTACCACCTGTACGCGCCGACCGCGGCCGCAGACCCCGCGGAGGGGTCCGGAGGCGCGAACCGAGGCCCGGAGTACGCGGTCGACGACGAACGCTTCCGGGACGCGCTCGCGCGGTTCGACGGCGAGCACGACTTCCACAATCTCACGACGGACGAGACGGGAACCGTCCGCGACCTCGACGCGCGAGCGACTCGCGAGGGCGACGTGTTCGTGATCGAGGTCGCGGCGGACGGGTTCCCGCGGGCGCTCGTTCGACGGGTCGTCGCGGCGGTCCGCACGGTCGGTCGGGGGGCGGCCGAACTCGGCTGGATCGATAGACTGCTGGCGGCCGAGCCGATCCCCGGGGGGCGAGGCGTCGGGCCGGCACCTCCCGAACCGCTCGTGTTGTGGGACGTGACCTATCCCGACGCCGAGTTCGCGGTCGACCCCGAGGCCCTCGACAGCGCGCTCGTCGCCTTCGGCGAGCGACACCGAGACGCCCGTCACGCCGCGGCCGCGACCGGCGCGGTCCGCGAGCGACTGGCCGCCTTCGACGAAGAACGGTAGCTCAGGCCGCGGAGCCGCCCGCCGGCGTCTCCATCCCGTCGACGCGGACCAGGAGGGTGTTGCCGTCGACGTTCGTCGCGTCGACCACGCCCGAGAGCCGCAGGCCGGTCGCCGGCGTCGGGCCGACGGTCACGTGATCGCCCGCGTCGAAGGGGCCGACCGGGCCGCGGATCACGAGTTCGGCGCGGCACAGCTCCGGGTTCGCGACGCTCGATAAGTCGATCTCCGCCACCGTGACGTCCTCAACTGGGGTCCCCTCGCGTTCTACCGGCGTCGTCGCGGCGTCGTCCAGCCGCTCGACGCCGAGCACGTCGTACGCGCCGTCGGTCGGCACGTAGCCGCCGTCCGGGCCCGCGACCCCCTCGACGAGGCCGAGCGTCCGGAGACTCCCCATTCGGTTCCTGACCGTGCCCGCGTTGCGGTCGATGGCGTCGGCGATCTCGCGCCCCTGTACCGGCGCGTCCCGCCCGTCGGCGAGGTTCACGAGCGCGGTGAGCACCCGCTTCTGACTGGAACTCAACTGAATGTTTGACATGGACGTTTCGACCGCGCTTGAAGTAATAAATGTTCGTATATAACGACATTATATGCTTGGAATAGATTTTTCAACTCCAATAAGTTGAATTCGAGAAGCTATTGCCGGACAGAGTACTAGGATATGAGAATCGATGCGTATCCACCAGCGACTTCTGGGGTTATTGGCTTTCTCTCCGCATGTAGGCAATGATTGTTTCCAGATGTCTCTGACCGCTCATGGAGTCTGTGGTAATATCTCAATTCCTTATATGATCGACACCGCAGGTATTTACGGGGTCGAGTGGTAGCCGCGGACAAGTAATGACGATCCAGACCGATCAGCGGGTCGGCGTCGGAGAACGCACCGGGCTTCCGCATCGAGCCCGCGGAGACCGCCGCGACCGCTCGTCGAGGTCGGCCGTTCAGCCCGGGCGAGAATCGGTACGGTTCGGAACGTCGACCGCTCGGTTCGGAACGTCGACCGCTCGGTTCGGAACGTCGACCGCTCGGTTCGGAACGTCGACCGCTCGGCTCGACAGATCGAACGCTCCGAAGGGTGGTATCGATGGCTGACCGCGACTCGGCGTTCGGGCCGGACGCGGCCGCGCCGTCGAGGCGAGCGAGCGACGACGCCGCTCCGGGCGACGGTCGAGCCCACGACCGAGACGCCGACCGGGCCCGGACGCTGCTTCCGGACCGCGACCCGACGGTCGAACGCGACCGGGTCCGGTCGTTCATCGCGGAGCGGGTCGGCGCCGCGGGCGCCGAGGGCGTGGTGGTGAACATGAGCGGCGGGCTCGACTCGACGGTGACCGCCGCACTCGCGGTCGAGGCGCTCGGCGCCGACCGAGTGTACGGGCTGATACTGCCGTGTAACAAGATCGGCGCGCCGCACGCCCGCGACGCCGAAGCGCTCGCCGAGGCGCTCGGTATCGAACACGACACGGTTCACCTCCAGCCGCTGTTCGCGCAGTTCGGCGCGGTCGCGCCCGACCGGTTCGACCTCCACGACGAGCCGGTCCGGTCCGGCAACGCGGTCGCGCGCCTCCGGATGGCCGTCGCCTACCTCGCCGCCAACGCCACCGGCTCGCTGGTCTGTGGCACGGCGAATCGGAGCGAGCTACTCTTGGGCTACCTCACGAAACACGGCGACGGCGCGGCGGACATGTTCCCGCTCGGACACCTTTATAAGACGGACGTCCGGGCGCTCGCGGCCGAACTGGACGTTCCGGAATTCGTCGTCGAGAAAGCCCCGTCGGCCGGGTTCCTTCCGGGGCAGCGCGACGCGGACGATCTGGGCGCCCCGTACGAGGTGATCGACCCCGTGCTCCACCTCGGTGCCGACCGCGGGCTTGACCCGGAGGCCGTCGTCGAACGGATCGCGGCGGCCGACGCCGCCGTCGACGCCGACCGCGAACTCGTCGCGGAACTCCTCGGCCGTCATCGCGCGACGGCGCACAAGCGACTGCCACCGCCGACGCCGGACGCAGCGATCGAGTGAGGGGGATGATCCCCTCCGGAGGGTGAGTCAGTCCCAGTCGGCCGGCCAGAGGTCGGCCGCGCGCATCCCCGTCTCGAAGTCGGCTTCGCGAAAGGCGGCCGCGAGCGCGTCCGGGTCGAGTCGCGGCAGGTCGCGCTCCGGCGCCGCGAACTCGGCGACGAGCAGGGCGACGAGCATCGCGTGTTCGCGGACGTTGCGGTCGTCTACCTTGTCACGCGTGTCCGCGTGGGTGTGCCCCCATCCCCGGCCGCGATCGCCCGAGTCGCTGTGAAGCTGGAGCGCCGGCACGCCGCGGCGCACGAACGGCCACTGGTCGGAGAAGGGATGCGGCTGCGCGTCGACTTCGATCGGCTGGCGCGTCGCCGTCGACACGGCCTCCGCGACCGACGCGGCCGCCGTCGAGGCGTGCGCGAGCGCGACCAGGTCGCGGAACCGCCCCGCGCCGTCGACGTTGACCACGCCCTTCACGCGGTCGAGGTCCACGCTGTCGGCGAGGTGTTCCGCGCCGAGCAGGCCGACCTCCTCGGCGCCGACCGCGACGACGTCGACGCCGAGCGGGAGGTCCGCGCTGGCCAGAATCTCGGCCGCGGTCGCGACCGTCGCGATGCCGCAGCCGTTGTCGAGCGCGCCCTCGGCGATGTCGTGGGCGTCGTAGTGCGCGACGAGCAGGACGCGGTCGTCGGTGTCCGGTCCCGCCCGCCCGATCACGTTGCGGCTCTCCCCCGGGGTCGTCGACGCCTCGACCGACAGCTCGGCCTGTGCGACGGAGCCCGCTCCGGCCGCGGCCCCACCGCTCGCGGCACCGGACGACCCGCCGACCGCGTACTCGCGGAGCCACGCGCCGGTCTCCTTCGAGACGCCGACCGCGACCGCCTCGGCCTCCCTCCCGAAGGTGAGCGAGCCGGTCGGCGGCAGTTGGCCGTCGAGGTGGTTGACGAACACGAACCCGACCGCGCCCGCGTCGACGGCGTAGCCGAATTTCTCCATCCGGTGAACGAACCGCCCCCCGGCCGGCGTGGTCGTCGAGGCGACGGCGATCCGTCCCTCCACGTCGCGCTCGTCGATCTCGGACGGCGTGCCGTAGCCCACGTCGACGAGCTCTCCCGACGCGCCTCCCGCCGGCGAGTACGGGAGGGCTATCGATTCGAACGAGCGCGTCGCCGGCTCGCCGTCTCGCCCCGAGACCGTCACGTCGAGTGTTGCGGTCCCGCGTTCCCACGCGGGCAGTTCGAAAGGATCCGTGCGCACGTCGGCGAGCCCCGCGCGCTCGAAGGCGTCCGCCACCACTCCGGCGGCGCGGCGCTCGCCCTCGCTCCCCGCCATCCGGCTGCCGATCGCGGTGAGATCGGTGACGAACTGCCAGGGTTCGTCGTCGGTCCACGTCGCGCCGAGCGCCGGAGCGAGTTCCGCGACTCGCTCGCGCACCCGCTCGACCGCGGGACCTGCGTCCGATCGCGTCGGGTCAGCTGCGTCGTCGGTCATGAACTCGACACCGTCGGCGACGGCTTAAGCGTGTGGCTCGCGGCACCGGAGCGCGATTGCCGGACGGTGCGCGCCCGATAGTCGGCGCCTCGGACCACGGGACGGGAAGCGCTACGTTGAAGTGGGACGGTCGGGTAGGTCGGATTGCGCACCGTTGGTCCAGTGGTAGGACATTAGCTTCCCAAGCTAATAGCCCGGGTTCAATTCCCGGACGGTGCATTCCTGCGGCGAGCAATACCGCGAGCCGCGGGAATCGGCAGGGGAAGTGAACCCCGTCAGTCGCGCGCAGCGAGGCGGAAGCGGAGCGGGACGCCGCACCCGGACCGCTTCGCATGCCAAGCTTCTAGTCGCGGTGGTCGCGCTTTACTCGACATCATGAAACGACGGCAGGCGGTCACCGTGGCGGTCGGCCTCTCCGCCGGGCTGGCCGGCTGTTCGGGGTTCCGATCCGGCGACGGCGGGGTCGATCTGACGGTCTTTAATCAGGCGGCAGTTCCCTACACCGTCGAGGTCGAGCTCCTCGGCGAGGGGAGTTCGGAGTCGGCGGCGAGAGCGTACGGCACGACGCTGGACGTCGAACCGAACGGCGAGCAGACGCGCGAGGCCGTCGCCGAAGCCGGGCGGTACCTGGTTCGCTACCGCGTCTACGAGCGCGACTCGGAACTGACCGACCAGGACCACGTCCACTATATCCCCTCCGGAGACGGCTCCGAGAGCCTGACGTTCGACGTTCAAGAAACGGGCGTGTTGACCCGGCGGTGACGTCCTGGCCGCCGGCATCTCTTGGGGTTCAGAAGATGTTCGCCTGATCGTACACCGAGATACCGGTGTCGGTGATGTCGTACGGCTTCGTCTCGCGGGAGTGGTTCGCGTCGCGGATCTTCTGTATCTCGACGGCCAGTCGCGTCTCGCGGAAGTCCGACCCGCGGACGTACTGGAGGACGAACACCGCGTCGGTGAGGTACTCGACGATCCCGTGACGCGACGCGTACGCGGTGTCCTCGCTCGCCTCGGAGGTGAGGAGGGTCGTCACGCCCGCCTCCTTCAGCGAGCGCGTGAACCCGAACACCTCCGACCGACGCTTCGCCGGGTGGTCGTACATCATCTCCAGTAGGGAGACGGAGTCGAGCACCAGCCGGTCGGCGTCGAACTCGGCGATGAGCCGGATGAGGTCGTTCCGGATCGACGCGAGCGAGTTGGCCATCTCGATGGGATCGATCGCGACGACGGCGAGCCGACCCTCGTCGGCGTGCTCGCGGAACGACCACCCCTTCTCGTCGGCCGTGTCGAAGATCGATTCGCGGGTCTGTTCGAGGGTGATGTACACGCCCTTCTCACCCGATTCGAGGGCGTGGTTGAGGAACTGGAGCGCGAACGTCGTCTTCCCGGTCCCGGCGCCCCCGATGACCGAGAGGAGCGACCGGCGAGGGACGCCGCCGAGGATCATGTCGTCGAGGCCTTTGATCCCGATGTCGGTCCGATCGATCTCCGACTCGAACTCGTCGGGATCGACGTCGAAGTCGGCCGTGTCCCCCCCGCCGGCACCGCCGCCGAGTTCCCCGAAGCCGAAGTCGTCGTCGCTTCCGCCCGAGGAGCCGCGGTAGCCGCCGAAGGGGTCGGCGCCACCGCCGTCGCTCGGCGATCCGCCGCCCGAATCGCCGGTGCCGCTCCCACCGCGGCTGCCGCCGAACGGGTCGTCCTCGCCGAACGGGTCTCCGCTACCGTCAGCGGGCTCGGGATCGCGGCCCGTGCCGGAGGCGGATCCCGTGCCCGGGTCTGGTTCCGGGTCGCCACTCCCGCCGAAGGGGTCGTCCCCGCCGAAGGAGCCGCTCCCGCCGAAGGAACCGAAGTCTTCGTCACCGTCGCCGCTCAGGTCACCGAACGCGTCCGCGGGGACCCCCTTGGTCGACCGGTCCGCGGGCTCGTCTCCGTTCGCCGGAGCGTCGAGTCCGTCGTGATCGCCACCCCCACCGTCATCCCCGCCACCGAGATCGGCGAACGACTCGCTTCCGCCACCGAACGGGTCGCCGCCGTCGCCCGGATCATCGTCGCTCTCGCCGCCCCCGCCGAACGGATCGGTCGCACCTCCGTCGTCGCTAGCTTCGTCGACCGCGCCGCCGAAGGGGTCGACCGACTCGGTGTCGTCGGTCGTGCTCTCTGGGTCAGCCGCGCTCTCGGGATCGGCCGGCGCGTCCTCGTCCCCGTGATCGGTCTCGTCCGCTTCCCCGTCCGTCTCCGCGTCGGCGGAGTCGGACTCCGGCCCACCCACCGGTCGCTCGTCGGACTCCTCGTCGGTCTCGCGTAACGCTCGCTCGAACCAGTCGTCCTCCTCGCTCATTCTGTTCGTCGCCCGTGGGGGGTCGACATGACCCGAGCAAGGCGACCGAGTGGCTTGAAACTTTCCGGCCGCGTTTCAGGTTCTGAGAACGCGTCCGATCCAGCGAGAGTCGGACGCTCCGGGCCAACTCGTCCGGCCGAGTGGCAAAAGCGCGCGACGCTCGGCGCCGAGACCGCTCCCGACGACCGGGCGAACGCGCTCCGGCGGACGGTTACAGGGCGGTCCCGGACCGCGGCGCGTTCGCCCGATGTCCGCACGCTTTTACCCGGGGACGGGGATGGACCGGGTATGGAAGTGGGCATCGTGGCGCGAAAGGGCAGCGAGCGCGCGGCGTCGCTCGCGGCGACGCTCAGAGACGTCGTCGTCGACGCCGGCGAGGCCGTCTGGCTCGACGAGGAGACCGCCGCGGCGCTCGACGCCGGCGACGACGCGCGGTCGGTCAAGGCGTTCGACGACTGCGACCTCGTCGTGGCCGTCGGGGGCGACGGGACGTTCCTGTTCGTCGCGCGCAACGCCGGTGACACCCCCATCGTCGGGGTGAACCTCGGCGAGGTCGGCTTTCTCAACGCCGTCTCCCCGGCCGACGCCGCGACCGCCCTCCGTGCCGAAGTCCGAGCGTTCCGCGACTGCGGCCTCGACGTCCGCGAGGCGCCGCGCCTCACCGCCAGCGCCGGCGACTGGACCTCGACCCCGGCCGCGAACGAGATCGTCGTCCAGGGCGACCGCCGCGGCCCGGGCGGGGGGATCGACTACGAGGTGCGGGTCGACGGCGCCACGTACGGCGAGGGGCACGCAGACGGTGTCCTCGTCGCCACGCCGACGGGGTCGACCGCGTACAACCTCTCGGAGCGCGGGCCGCTCGTCCATCCCGCGGTCGACGGACTGGTCGTCAACGAGATGGTCGCCGACGAGGGGATGCCCCCGCTCGTCGTTGACACCGACGCGACCGTCACCGTCGCGGTCGAAAACGACGCGGGCGCCACCGTCGCCAGCGACGGGCGCGACACTGCCACGCTCGAGGGCCCGGTCGAGATCACGATCGAACGGACCGCGCCGCCGATACGGATCGCCGGGCCGCCGTCGGACTTCTTCGAGGCGCTCGGGAAGCTGTCGTGAGTCGGGCGTCGCGGATCGAGGACCCACAAAGCGTTTATCGAGCGACTGCGGACCCCAGAGCGTGAATCGGCGATCGACGCTCGGCGGGTACGCGGTCGCGGGCGTCGTCGTCGCCGCGGTGGCGACGCTCGCGCTCGCGGCCTCGCCGGAAGCGGCGCTCTCGCGGCTCCGCTGGCTCGCGACGGACCCCCTGCGGTTCGGGGTCGCCGTCGTCGCGCTCGCGGCCTTCAGGCCCCTTCTCGCGTGGCCGACGACGCTGCTCGCGGTCGCCGTCGGCTTCGGGTACGGCTGGGTCGGGACGCCGTTCGCGCTCGCGCTCGTCGTCGGCACGGCGGCCCTTCCGTACGCGCTCGCTCGCGCCGGACGGCTCCGGCTTCGAGGAGCGACGGAGGAGGGCGGGCGGTCCGGGATCGCCGGCCGGTTCTGTCGCGCCGGCGAACGCTTCGCGGCGGAGTCCGGCAGCGTGCGCGCCGTGGCCGGCACCCGCCTGTTGCCGCTCCCCTCCGACGCGGTGACCGTCGGCGCCGCGGCCGCCGGGGTTAGTACTCGTCCGTTCGCGATCGGGACGGCGATCGGTGAACTACCGTGGGTCGTCTGCGGCATCGCGGTCGGCGTGTCGCTGGATCGCCTCACCGCGGCCGGCGGCTCCCTCGTCGACCCGACCGTGATACTCGGCATGGCCGCGGTGGGGACGCTGGTGCTCGCCGGGCCGCTCTATCGGACGTTCGTTCGCCCCGACGCGACGGCGTCGCCCTGAAGCGGTGTCGCAAGCGGACCGGTAGGAGTGGGACGAAACCGAACTGAGAAAACGGAGACCGCCCGGAGCGTCGTCGCGCGGGCGATCGTGCGGGTCGTGTGCCTCTGACCCTCGACGCGGGGACCGACCGCGACGCTGCGCGCATTCCCCCGGTCCCCGAACCCCGGGGACCGAACCCAGCCCTAACCCCGAAGTCGCGATGCGACCGCTCGCCGCCAAGTACACCGGCGCGAGGATCCGAACGCGACCGCGACTCCAACGGGGGACCGGGAGACTACGTCGTCGTCAGGCGTCGTCGGAGCTGTTGGTGTCGCCTGACTCCTCGCCGGTCTCGTCGCTGTACTCGACCTCGATGCCGCTCGGGACCGGGCGGAGGAGGTATCGACCGTTCCCTCGAAGCACCGGCGCGAAGTCGGCGGTGAAGGTCGTCTGCGTGTTCTCGCGGATCTCGAACGGTTCGTTGAACATCAGCGGTGCGTTCCCCGGGAGGTCGACGGTCGCGTCGCTCCCGTCCGTGAGCGTCCCGTCGGCCGAGGAGACGTCGAGTTGGAGGTACGGGTAGTCGCCGGTCTCCAGTTCGCGCTCGTCGACCAGCTGCGTCTCTCCGTTCTGAAGCTGTACGAGGTCGGCCTCCTGCGACTCGTCGAACTCGAAGTACTCCCGACCGGCGGGAGCGTCCCCGCCGTCCGTCTCGTTGCCGTCGGTCTCGTTCATCTCCGCCTGGTCGTCGTCGGCTTCCCCGTCGTCGGACTCCTCGTCGGTTTCGGGCTCGGCGCCCTCGGGACCGAGCCAGAACCCCTCGATGGTGACGATAAGCGACTCGAAGTCGCCGATGTCGGCGGGCTGGTCGGTCACCCGCGTCGCGAGCGTCCCGGTCGCGCGACCGACGCAGCCGGCGAGTCCGACCGTCCCGAGCGCGGCGACGCCGGTCAGCTGAAGGTACTGACGGCGGTCGACCGCGGTGGCGTCGTCGGTCATGCGTCGTCACCGCCGTCGCCGTCAGTGGCGTTTTCGTCGGGCGCGTCGCCGCCGGCGACGTCGCTCACGGTCTCGCCGAGGTCGCTGACGTTGCCGGAGAGGAACTCGTTGACGCTATCCAAGATGCCACCGACGAAGTCGGGCACCTGTTCCGGCAGGTCGCTCGGCGGGCCGGCCTCCTGACCGCCCGGAGCGTCGTCGGGGCCGGGAGCGGCCGCCACGGCACCGGCGGCGGCGCCGGTTCCGATCAGTACCACCGCGGCGAGCGCCGCGGTCAGCGCGGTTCTGGTTGCGTTCATTGCGATTTCCACTCGGGGCGCGACCCACTTCAACACCCGACGCCGTTCACCCGGATTTGCCCCGATTTAACCGGGTTTAATCGGGGGACTGCGGCGGGTCGAAGGCGTGGACCGCGGACTGAGTGCTGACACATAAAACGCCCGCGGTTCGGCCGCTTCGGACGGGCTCGCGAGCGCGGCCGCGACCGCCGTCGCAGTCGCTCGTTGATCGGCCGCTCGCACCCGCGACAGGGAAGAGGAAAAGCTGGGTCGACCGCGGAAAGCGGAGAGGCGACCTACGGCTCCAGCCGGTTCGGGTCGCGCGGGAACATGATCGCCTCCTTGATGTTGTCGAGGCCGGCGACCTTCTGAACGAGGCGGTCGATACCGAGCCCGTAGCCGCCGTGCGGGGGCGTGCCGTAACTCAGCGCCTCGATGTAGAACTCGAAGTTAGCGGTCTCGACGCCCTCGGACTCCATCTCCTCGACCATGCGCTCGACGTCGTGTTCGCGCTGGCCGCCCGAGGAGAGCTCTTGGCCCTTGTAGATGAGGTCGAACTTCCGGGAGGCGATATCGTCGTCCGGCACGTCCTGCATGTAGTAGAACTTCTCGTCGGGGTAGCCGACGACGAAGAACGCGGGATGGCCCTGCTCCTCGAAGTGCTCGCCGAGCAGCTTCTCGCCTTTCGTGTCGAGGTCGGTCGGGTCGTCCGGGAAGTGACCGTACTCGGTCTCGAGGATGTCGAGGGCCTCGTCGAAGGTGATCCGCGGGAAGTCGTCCTCGGGGACTTCGAGGTCGACATCGAGCAAGTCGAGCTCGCGTTCGGCGTTCTCCGCGACCTCACGGAGCGCGTACCGCAGCGACTCCTCTTGGACGTCCATCACGTCGTCGTGGTCGTCGATGTACGCCAGCTCCACGTCGAACATCGCGATCTCGGAGACGTGTCGAGAGGTCGCGAAGTCCTCCGCGCGGAACGCCGTGCCGGTCTCGTAGACGGCCTCGTAGCCGGAGGCCATCAGCATCTGCTTGTACAGCTGCGGGCTCTGCGAGAGGAACGCGTCCTGGTTGTAGTAGAGGATGGGGAACAGTTCGGCACCGCCCTCGGCGCCGCCCTTCGAGATGAGCGGGGTCTTGATGTCGACGAACCCCTCGTCGTCGAACCACTCCTCCATCGCCGTGATGAGCTCCGACCGCAGCGTGAAGACGGCGAGCGTCTCCGGCTTCCGGAGGTCGAGCGCGCGGTTGTCGAGTCGGGTGGAGAGGTCGACCTCGATGTCCTTCGAGATCTCGAGCGGGAGCGGCGAGTCCGCCTCGTCGATGACCTCGTACTCGGTCGGCGCGATCTCGACGCCGCCGGGGGCCTGATCGCTTTCGAGCGGCTCGCCGACGACGCGGACGACGTCTTCCGCGCCGACATCTTGAACGGCCTCGAACAGCTCCGGCTCGCGCTCCTCCTTGAAAACGATCTGGATGAGGCCCTCGCGGTCGCGTACGATGAGGAAGACGAGGCCACCCAGGTCGCGGATCTCGTGGACGTGGCCGGCGATGGCGACCTCGTCCGCGTCCGGTTCGACGTCCGACGTGTGAATGCGCTCGATCATGGAGACGTGTGTTAGGACAAACTGGTCGGGCGGCCGGCATAGGCTTGTCGTCTCAGCGTCGGCGGAACCCGATGGTGTGGCCGTCTCGAACGCGTTCTCGGCCGACACCTGCTCGTTCGACTCGAGCGTGTCATGGTGTCTCGTGACGAGCATAATTTTAATACGAAATCCGCACACTGTCTCGTCAACGGCGCCCTCCGCGCCGCCGGAGACCCACGATGACCCGTTCCACCCGCTCGATGCTCGCGCGGTCCGCGAGCGTCGCGCCTCTCGGGTGGAACGGGATCGGCTACGGGACTCCGAACCCACGGTCCGTCCGCCCGACCGCGTGACGCGCGCGTCGGCTGGGGAGTTTCCCTGCGGGACGGACCAGACCCCCGTTCTCTCCAGCCGTCGCTGTCGGTCACGCGCCTCGAGCGACGACCGTGTCCCTCGCGAGCGCCGGCGGCGACCTCGTCGCCCCGCGCTCGGGGACGCGGACTCGCCGGCTCGCCGGCCGCAGCGGCCGGCCGAGCCGTGACGACGTCCGCGCCGCGTTCGATTCGCGGCGGGGGAGTATGGCAGCAGCCAACCACGTGCCGTCCGTCGAGGCGACGGTCTCCGTCCGCGTCTCGCAGGCGGCGACCGGCGACCTCGTCGCCGGCGCGAGAGCACAGATCGAGCGAATCGACGGCATCAGCGTCGAAGAACTAGAGATCGCCGGGCTCCAGCCCGGCCTCAACGACACAACGGTCGAGGCCGTCGCGACCCTCGCGGTCGACGAACAGGCCCGCGTCGCGGACGCGGCCGTCGACCCCGAGGCGGTGGCTCCGGAGCTGGTGGCCGACCGGCTCGCCGACGGTTTCGGCGTCGACCCCGAGCGCGTCGAGCGGGTCGACCCGCCCGACTGACCGGGCGACGGTGAGGGGCGAGCGAGTGCCCGTTGCGGCCAGTCACTCGTTCGTAAGCCCCTCCCACACGTCCGCTTCGGCCCGGCGGAGAACCTCGCGGATCGGGAGGCCCGTGGCCTCGGCGACGGCGGCCGCGTCGTCGTACTCCGCGCTGACGTCGTACAGGTCCCCGTCCGTCGTCGAGGCGACCTTCACGGCCACCTCGCGGTTCGCGCCGTCGATCCGGAGCGTCGCCGTCTCGAAGTCGCGCTCGGCGATCCAGCGGTGGCTCGCGCCCGACTGGCGCACGCCGAGCGTTCCGGTCTCGCGGGCGAGACGCTCGGCGACCGCCTCGGCGTCTGCCGGCTTACAGACCACCTTCACGAGGTGTCCGGGCCGGGACTTCTTCATCGTCGTCGGGACGACCGTCACGTCCCGCGCGCCGGCGCGTTTGAGGGTCTCTTGGAGCCCGCCGAGGACCTCGGGCGCGGCGTCGTCGAGGTTCGTTTCCAGCACGGCGATGTCGTCGTGGACGAGTCGGCCGTCGGCGGCGCCCGCACGGTCCCCCTCGTCTTCGGGGTCCCCCTGTCCGCCGTCGCCGACGAGCGCGCGGAGGACGTTCGGGTGACGGTCGAAGTCGGCGTCGCCAGCGCCGTAGCCCGCGGTCTCGACCGCGAGGTCCGGTACCGCGTCGACGCCGTCGGCGACCGCGCCGAGGATCGCCGCCCCGGTCGGCGTCAGGAGTTCGCGATCGATCGGGCCTCCGGCGATCCGGAATCCGCACCGGGTCGCTATCTCGGTCGTCGCCGGGGCCGGAACCGGATACGTTCCGTGGCTCATATCGACCGTTCCGCCGCCGGCGGCGACGGGCGTCGTGACCACGCGTTCGGAATCGAGGTCGGCGACCAACAGCGCCGCGCCGACCACGTCGGCGATCGCGTCGTCCGCGCCCACCTCGTGGAAGTGCGTCTCGTCGAGGTCGGTGCCGTGAACCGACGCCTCGGCGCGACCGAGCAGTTCGAAGGCGTCGAGCGCGGTCGACTCGACCGCGTCGGGGAGGCCCATCGACTCGACGAGGGCGACGACTTCGGGGTAGCTCCGGTGGACGCCGGCGCCCTCGGCCGCGACGTCTCCGTCGGCCGCGATGTCTCCGTCGGACGTGTCGTCGTGATCGCGTGCGCGAGCGTGGTCGTCCCCGTCTTCGTGCCCGTGGTCGTGACTGTGAGTGTGACCGTGACTGTGAGTGTGACCGTGCCCGGTGTCACCGCCGCCGTCGCGCTCCGACCCGGAGTCTGCCTCGTCGCCGCCGTCGACGAGGACGTCGACGGTCGTCGCGCGGATCCCGTTCTTCTCGGTCTCGCCGATCTCGTACCGGACGGGGAGGGCTTCGCGCACGGGGTCGAGGACCGCGGGGTCGGCACCGGCCGCGATCAGCGCGGCGCAGATCATGTCGCCGGCGGCCCCGGTCCGACCGTCGAAGACGAGCGTTCGCATGGCTCCCCCGAGGCGACTGCCGGACAAATACCTCCGGATCGGTGGCCAGGGTCGATACGAACGGGCCCCCCCGATCGACGGCGAATACGCACACTTACGACGGGGTTTTAAGACCAGACTCCGTACCGTGCTATATGATGGCACAGTCTTTCGCGGTCGCCGATCGCCCGGCGCGAACCGGCCGTCCCGATGCGGGCAACAGGCTTATTCCCGGACCGGATCCAGATACGACCATCCCCCGCGAGGAATCATGAACGAAGTTCAACTCGAAGTGGCGAAGGCGTACCCCAACGACTCGGGGCGCGGTATCGCCCGGCTCGACCCCGACACGCTCCTACACTTGAAGCTCTCGCCCGGCGACATCATCGAGATCGAGGGCGCGGAGACCACCGCCGCGAAGGTCTGGCGCGCCGACCGCCAGGACTGGAACACCGACACCGTCCGCGTCGACGGATTCACCCGACAGAACGCCGACGTCGGCATCGGCGAGCGGGTCACCATCCGGAAGGCGGAGGCCGAGAAGGCCGACAAGCTCGTCTTGGCCCCGCCCGAGGAGGCGTCGGTGCAGTTCGGTTCCGACGCCGCGGGCATGGTGAAACGCCAGATCCTCAAGCGGCCGGTCGTCGAGCGCGACATCGTGCCCGTGATGTCGTCGACGAACCACCCGTTCATGCGGTCGCCCGGACAGGCGATCCCGCTGATCGCGGTCGAGACGGAGCCCGACGGCGTCTGTCTCATCACCGAGGACACGGAGGTCGAACTGCGCGAGGAGCCGATCTCCGGCTTCGAGAAGACGGGCGGCGGAATCACGTACGAGGACATCGGCGGGCTCCAGTCGGAGATCCAGCGCGTCCGCGAGATGGTCGAGCTGCCGATGAAACACCCGCAGATCTTCTCGAAGCTCGGGATCGAGCCGCCGCAGGGCGTCCTGCTCCACGGGCCGCCGGGCACCGGGAAGACGCTGCTCGCGAAGGCCGTCGCCAACGAGACCTCGGCGTCGTTCTTCTCGATCGCCGGGCCGGAGATCATCTCGAAGTACTACGGCGAGTCCGAACAGCAGCTCCGCGAGATATTCGAGGACGCGAAAGAGGAGTCGCCCTCGATCATCTTCATCGACGAGTTGGACTCGATCGCGCCCAAGCGCGAAGACGTCACCGGCGAGGTCGAGCGACGCGTCGTCGCGCAGCTGCTGACGATGATGGACGGGCTGGAGACGCGCGGACAGGTGATCGTCATCGGGGCGACGAACCGCGTCGACAGCGTCGACCCCGCGCTCCGCCGTCCCGGTCGGTTCGACCGCGAGATCGAGATCGGCGTCCCCGACGAGGTGGGCCGCAAGGAGATACTCCAGATTCACACCCGCGGGATGCCGCTGTCGGACGACGTGAGCTTAGACCACCTCGCCGACGAGACGCACGGGTTCGTCGGCGCCGACATCGAGAGCCTCACGAAAGAGGCCGCGATGAAGGCGCTGCGCCGCTACCTCCCCGAGATCGATCTCGACGAGGAGGAGGTGCCACCGAGCCTGATCGACCGGATGATCGTCAAGCGCGACGACTTCTCGGGCGCGTTAAACGAGGTGGAGCCCTCGGCGATGCGGGAGGTGCTGGTCGAGCTGCCGAAGATATCGTGGGACAACGTCGGCGGGCTCGAAGAGGC
The DNA here is from genome assembly GCF_055389685.1 of Halorubrum ejinorense. Taxonomy (NCBI): domain Archaea; kingdom Methanobacteriati; phylum Methanobacteriota; class Halobacteria; order Halobacteriales; family Haloferacaceae; genus Halorubrum; species Halorubrum ejinorense. The sequence continues at coordinate 1,807,730 of NZ_AP043777.1, read as the reverse complement.
CAAACAGCAGGTCCAAGAGTCCGTGGAGTGGCCGCTCACCTCCCCGGAGAAGTTCGACCGGATGGGGGTGGACGCGCCCAAGGGGGTGCTGCTGTACGGCCCGCCCGGCACCGGGAAGACCCTGATGGCGAAAGCCGTCGCCAACGAGACGAACGCGAACTTCATCTCGGTCCGCGGCCCGCAGCTGCTCTCGAAGTGGGTCGGCGAGTCCGAGAAAGCGATCCGGCAGACCTTCCGGAAGGCCCGCCAGGTCAGCCCGACGATCATCTTCTTCGACGAGCTCGACAGCCTCGCGCCGTCTCGGGGGCAGGAGATGGGGAACAACGTCTCCGAGCGCGTCGTCAACCAGCTGTTGACCGAGCTCGACGGGCTCGAGGACATGGGCGACGTGATGGTGATCGGCGCGACCAACCGGCCGGACATGATCGACCCCGCCCTGTTGCGCTCGGGCCGGTTCGACCGCCTGGTGATGATCGGCCAGCCCGACCAGGAGGGCCGCGAGCAGATCCTCGACATCCACACCGAGAACACGCCGCTCGCGCCCGACGTGAGCCTCCGCGAGATCGCCGAGATCACCGACGGCTACGTCGGCTCCGACCTCGAGGGGATCGCCCGCGAGGCCGCCATCGAGGCGCTCCGTGACGACGACGACGCCGAAGAGGTGGAGATGAAGCACTTCCGGCGCGCCATGGAGTCGGTGCGGCCGACGATAAACGACGACATCCTCGCGTACTACGAGGACGTCAGAGAGCAGTTCAAGGGCGGCGGCGGCGAGTCGCTTCGCGACACCGGCGGCCGGATCGGGTTCCAGTAGGCGCGGTCCCGCTCGGGGACAGCGGTCACCACGCACCCGGCTCGCGCTACCGACCGCTTTTGAGGGCGCGACCCGTACCGAGAATCGAGTATGCCAGACGATGTCACCGTCGACGTGGAGGTCGAGGTCGAGGTCGACCGGGACGAGCTAGAGATCGAACGCGAGGACGCCGAGGCGATCGAGGCGACCTACGAGGCGAACGGGATCGAGATCGAGGTGGAAGCGGAGGTCGAGGCCCACGGCGGCGACGAGGAAGCGGGCGCCGAGGCCGACGAGGAAGCGGGCGCCGAGGCCGACGAGGAAGCGGGCGCCGAGACAGACGAGGATGCTGACGCCGACGGCGCGAGCGGCGAGGCAGACACAGGAGACGACCCGAGCGCCGAGAACCCCGAGTGAGCGGGGTGACGCAGCGAGCAGTTCCGCGTCTTTTAACCACGCGAACGGCGTAAGGCGGGTATGTCTCAACCCCGCGTCCCCGGCGGCGACGAGAACGCGCTGGAGCTGCCCTGCGGGGAGACGGTCGGCGTCGGCGATCTGGACCTCGGGATGCGCGAGTACGACTGCGCCTGCGGCGAGACGCACGCGGTCGTGATGGACGTCCACCCGCCCGAGCGGTTCCTGCCGGACTTCCTGGTCGACGTGCTCAGGGAGGCGATCGACACGACCAGCGAGGAGATGCCCGAGTTCGACACGCCGCACCTGTTGGGCGTCGTGTTAGAGGAGTTCCCTGAGGCCGTCGTCGCGCACGACGCCAGCGAGAACGCCGACGTCGGGTACGCGATGGCGTGGGTGACCGACTTCGACTCTCGCCGCCTCCACGAGATCGTCGTCGAACTCGTCGTCGAACTGATGGAACACGCCGTGAGCCACGCCGACGACGACGAGGCGCTCTCGGCGTTCGAGCGGGAGATGGTCGAGTTCGACGTGACCGAGTTCGTCGAGCAGTACCGCGCCGAGCGCGACCTCGAAGCCGAGGACCCGTACGCGTAGGCGCGGTCGCGACCCGACTCGCGACTGCCGCCGATAGCCGGCCTGGCCCCCCGAACTCGGTCCGTGTCACTCCCTGTCAGACAGTCGTCCGACTCCTGTCTCACTGAACCCTATATATTCGGGGTGCGTACGTAAGACGTATGAGCGCCGGCGAATACGACCGGTACGACCGGCTCCGCGGCGTGCTCGCCGAGGCCGACGAGCCGTTGACGGCGCGAGAGATCCTCGGGCTCGTCGAGGAGTGCGAGGAGTGCGAAGCGATCGACAGCCCGCACCGGGTCGCGACGGTGTTAGGGCGCTGGGCCGAGCGCGGCGAGGTCGAGGTCATCGCGGACCAGCCGTACCGGTACCGACTCCGGACCTGACGGTCGGCTCGACGCACCGCCGAACTCCGAACTCTGTACGCGGTCAGCGGCGGGTGTGCGGTCGACCGATCCGGCGACGACGCGGCTTACTCTCGAGGGCGACGTTACGGCGTGACGATCAGGTCGAACCGGTAGGTCCCGTCCTCGTACTCGGCGACGACGTTCCGGAAGTCGACGCGATCGTCGTAGCTGTCTATCGGTTCGAGGTCGTCGGCGATGCCGAGCGCGTCGAGCACGGCGAGGAGCCCGTCCGAGGGCGGGGCGCCCTCCTCGTAGCGGCGCGGGTCCTCGGCGAGCGCGTCGTCCACGACGCCGCGGGCGGCGTCCGTGAGTCCGGACGCGTTCAGGTCGCGTTCGACGATCACGTCCCTCGTGTACTCGGTGAGCTCGCTGCGCGTGTCCGCGACTTTCTCGACGGAGTACGTCCACTCGGGGACGCGCACGGTCCGTCGTTCCGTGAACGGCCGGAAGTGCTCGTCGCTGTACTCGACGAACTCGAAGGGGGGCGCCGGAACGAGTTCGCTGGCCTCGACGTCTATCTCGTGGTGGAACTCGACGGTCTGTAGCTCGTCGAACTCGGGCGTGCCGAGGAAGCCGTCGCTGTCCGCGTACACCGCGTCGAGCGCCGCGTTCAGTACCCGCTCGTCCTGCGCAGAGAGATCGAACGGGGATCGTGCGACCCTCGCGTCGTCGGGCGGGCTCTCGTCGACCCGTTCGACGGCGAAGTGCCACCGCTCCCGTTCGAGGACCCGCTCGTCGGCGATACTGACCTCGTAGTAACTGCCGTCCCGGCTGAGGAACGTCGGTCGCGGTCGCGTCTCCTTTCCCCACCGGTCTCGGCCGACGAGCGGCCACTGTTTCACGGTCGTGCTGCCGGTCTCGAACAGCTCCGAGACGTGCGCCTCCTTGGTCTCGGTCGCGAAGTCGATCCGGGTCACGGCGCTGATCTCGCTCGGGTCGGGCCGTACGTACGGCCGCCCGACGGGCGAGAGGTCCGCCTCGTCGGCGATGAGCGCGTACGCCTCGAGGTTTCCGGAACTGAAGCACCCGGCGGTGGCGGCGGTGGCGGCGGTCGCGGCGGCGGCGCCGAGCAGATGGAGGGCGCGGCGGCGGGAACAGGGCATAGTCGCGTCGAAATGCCTCCGTTCTCGGTAAATTCCTTGTGGTGAACGCCTCGGACCGTCGGTTCGGTTCATCCGCGACAGTGACACGGATCACCGCCCACCGTGGTACGCTGTAGCTTGCGAAAATCGAAAAACTGCTGCGAGATTCGTACTCTACCGCCGACCTTATTACGATGAGCGTATTCCGTCCGCGTAATGAGCGAGGACCGGACGATTCTACTTATCGGGAGCGGACCGATTCAGATCGGACAGGCGGCCGAGTTCGACTACTCAGGCGCACAGGCGTGTCGGGCCCTTCAGGAGGAGGGCGCCCGCGTCGTCTTAGTGAATTCGAACCCCGCGACGATCATGACCGATCCCGAGACGGCCGACCGGGTGTACATCGAGCCGATCACCCCCGAGGCAATCGCGGAGGTTATCCGGATCGAAGAGCCCGACGGCGTCATCGCCGGACTCGGCGGACAGACAGGACTCAACGTCACCGCCGAACTCGCCGAGGAGGGAATCTTAGAGGAGCACGACGTCGAAGTGATGGGGACGCCGCTCGACACCATCTACGCGACGGAAGACCGCGACCTGTTCCGCCAGCGGATGGAGGGACTCGGCCAGCCCGTCCCGAAGTCGACCACCATCTCCTTAGACGAGGACGAGTCGGTCACCGACTTCGACGAGGAGGCCTTCCGCGGCCGCGTCCAGGAGGCGGTCGACTCGGTCGGCGGTCTCCCTGTCATCGCGCGGACGACGTACACCCTCGGCGGCTCCGGCTCGGGCGTCGTCGACGAGTTCGAGGAGCTCGTCGAGCGCGTCCGCAAGGGACTCCGGCTCTCGCGCAACAGCGAGGTGCTGATCACCGAGTCCATCGCGGGCTGGGTCGAGCTGGAGTACGAGGTGATGCGGGACGCCGACGACTCCTGTATCATCATCTGTAACATGGAGAACATCGACCCGATGGGGATCCACACCGGCGAGTCGACGGTCGTCACCCCGTCGCAGGTGATCCCCGACGACGGGCACCAGGAGATGCGCGACGCGGCGCTCGAAGTGATCCGCGACCTGGGCATTCAGGGCGGCTGTAACATCCAGTTCGCGTGGCACGACGACGGCACGCCGGGCGGCGAGTACCGCGTCGTCGAGGTGAACCCCCGCGTCTCCCGCTCCTCCGCGCTCGCCTCCAAGGCGACCGGCTACCCGATCGCCCGCGTCACCGCGAAGGTCGCGCTGGGCAAGCGCCTCCACGAGATAGACAACGAGATCACCGGCGAGACGACCGCCGCCTTCGAGCCCGCCATCGACTACGTGGTGACGAAGGTGCCGCGGTGGCCGATCGACAAGTTCGACGACGTCGACTTCGAGCTCGGGACGGCGATGAAGTCCACCGGCGAGGCGATGTCGATCGGTCGGAACTTCGAGGAGAGCCTGCTGAAGTCGCTCCGTTCCTCCGAGTACGACCCGGCCGTCGACTGGGAGGCGGTCGACGACGACACCCTCGAGACCGAGTACCTCGAGCGCCCCTCCCCCGACCGCCCGTACGCGACCTTCGAGGCGTTCGACCGCGGCTACACCGTCGAGGACATCGAGGAACTGACGGGGATCAAGCCGTGGTACCTCGAACGGTTCAAGCGGGTCAGCGACTCCGCGCAGGCCGCGCAGGACGGCGAGTTCACGCAGGCGGCCACCGCGGGTCACACGAACGCGGAGATAGCCGCGCTCGCCGGCGGCGAGGTCGACGTCGGCGCGGTCGAGCAGGACGTTCCCGGCCGCTCGTACAAGCAGGTCGACACCTGCGCCGGCGAGTTCGCCGCCGAGACGCCCTACTACTACTCGGCCCGCCAGTCGGAGTTCGAGCGCGGGCCGCTCAAGGGCGACGCCGCGGCCGGCGAACTGGTCGTCGACAAGAGCGTCGACAGCGTGGTCGTCGTCGGGGGCGGTCCGATCCGGATCGGGCAGGGCGTCGAGTTCGACTACTGCTCGGTCCACGCGATCCAAGCGCTCCGCGAGCTCGGCATCGAGGCCCACGTCGTCAACAACAACCCCGAGACCGTCTCGACGGACTACGACACCTCCGACGGGCTGTTCTTCGACCCGATCACCGCCGAGGAGGTCGCCGACGTGGCCGAGGCGACCGGCGCCGACGGCGTGATGGTCCAGTTCGGCGGGCAGACCTCGGTGAACATCGGCGAACCGCTCGAGGCGGAGCTCGAACGCCGCGGGCTCGACTGCGAAATCATGGGGACGAGCGTCGAGGCGATGGACCTCGCGGAGGACCGCGACCGGTTCAACGTCCTGATGGACGAGATGGGGATCGCCCAGCCCGAGGGCGGCACCGCGACGAGCGAGGCCGAGGCGCTCGAACTCGCTCACGGGATCGGCTACCCGGTCCTCGTGCGGCCTTCGTACGTCCTCGGCGGGCGCGCGATGCGGGTCGTCGAGGACGACGCCGAGCTCGAAGAGTACATCGAGGAGGCGGTCCGCGTCTCGCCCGACAAGCCGATCTTAGTCGACCAGTTCCTCGACGACGCGGTCGAACTGGACGTCGACGCGGTCGCCGACGGCGAGGACGTACTGTTGGGCGGCGTGATGGAACACGTCGAGAGCGCCGGCGTCCACTCCGGCGACTCGGCGTGTATGATCCCGCCGCGCTCGCTCGACGACGAGACGCTGGGCCGGGTGCGGGAGGTCACGGAGGACATCGCCCGCGCGCTCGACACGGTCGGCCTGCTCAACGTCCAACTCGCGGTGACCGGGGTCGACGACCCCGAGGCGGAAAGCGAGGTGTTCGTGTTAGAGGCGAATCCGCGCTCCTCGCGGACGGTCCCGTTCGTCTCGAAGGCGACGGGCGTCCCGATCGCGAAGCTCGCCGCGAAGGTGATGACCGACGACCTCACGCTCGCCGACCTCGACGTCGACGAGCAGATTCCCGAACACCGCAGCGTGAAGGAGGTCGTCCTCCCGTTCGACCGCCTCCCGGGCTCGGACCCGCGGCTCGGCCCGGAGATGAAGTCGACCGGCGAAGTGATGGGCACGGCCACCTCCTTCGGCAAGGCGTACGACAAGGCGCAGGACTCGACGGGCAAGCCGATCCCGGAGTCCGGCACCGCCGTCGTCGACCTCTCCGCCGAGGAGTTCCCGGACCCGGACACCGAGGCGGGCGAGGCGCTCGTCGCGGGGTACGCCGAGCACTTCGAACTGAGCGAGGCGACGGACCTCATCGAGGCTGCCAAGCGCGGTGAACTCGATCTCATCGTCTCGCGCCAGCGCGACCTCCTCGAAGTCGCGGTCGAAGAGGAGATCACCTACTTCTCGACGCACGCGTCGGCCAAGGCGGCGCTGGAGGCGCTCGACCACGCGGGCGACGACCTCGACGTGATGGCGGTCTCCGACCGCCCGAAGCGCGTCGAGGACTGGGGCGCGAGCGAGTGAGCGTCGGGCGGAGGCGACACCTCCGCCGTCGTTTCCGAGGGGAACGCACAAGCCGCCCGCCCGCCTCCGAGTCGGTATGAACGTCGACGTGCTGGTGTACGACGGGTTCGACGAACTGGACGGGATCGGCCCCTACGAGGTGTTCGACTACGCGCTCGAGTACGCCGCCGACGGTGAGGACCGCGCCGGGCGCGTCCGGTACGTCACGCTCGACGACCGGGACGCGGTGACCGCGAGTCACGGGACCCGGATCGGCGTCGACGGGACGCTTTCGGACCCCGAGGCCGACGACGCACCGGACCTGCTGGTCGTCCCCGGCGGCGGCTGGAGCGCGCGTGACGAGGAGGCGAGCGCGTGGGCGGAAGCGCAGAAGGGCGACGTGCCCCGCGCGCTCGCCGCGCACCACGCGTCGGGCACCCGGATCGCCTCGGTGTGTACCGGCTCGATGCTGCTCGCCGAGGCGGGCGTCACCGACGGCCGCCGCGCCGTCACACACGCGTCCGCGGTCGAGGAGCTACGGGAGTCCGGCGCGCGAGTCGTCGACGCGCGCGTCGTCGACGACGGCGACTTGCTTACCGCCGGCGGCGTCACTTCCGGCATCGATCTGGCGCTGTACGCGGTCGAGCGCGAGTTCGGCGCAGCGGTCGCCGACCGCGTCGCGACCGTCATCGAGTACGAGCGACGGTACGAGGTCGCGGCGGCGGAGGACGCGGAAGCGATCGACACGGCAGCGACCGATCCGACCGAGTGAAACGGTCGGAGAGACGCCGCCGGTCCGCGAAAGCGCTCAGTCGTCGTCGCCGTCGTCCGGGAGCGGCGCGGCGTCGTCGCCGCCCGCCTCGCTGCGCGTGGTCTCGCCGTCGGCGTCGACGGTGATCACGGTACAGTCGAGCTCTCCGCGGAGGAACGAGTCGATGTCGGGGTCGGAGAGGAGCTTCTGGACCATCCGCCGCCAGCGGCCGGCCTGTTTCGAGCCGATGACGACGACGTCGGCCCCCTCGGCGACGACTTCCTCCAGTATCGTTTCCTCGACGAGGAAGCCGCGGCGGACGACGTAGCGCGCGCGGTCGAGTCGGCCGATGCGCTCCTCGACCGCGCGCTTGAGGTCGCTGCGCGAGACGCCCCCCGAGCGCTGGTACAGATCGACGTGGAGGATCGTGAGGTCGGCGTCGCGCTCCTCGGCGACGCGAGCCGCCTCTCGGAGCGTCGCCGCCGAGTGCGACGAGGGGGGAAACCGGACCGGCACCACGACGAGGGTCATGTCGAACCGATGAGAGCCGGGGCGTAAATACGCTGTCGGTGCGGGCGTCGCGGGTGCCGACTCCCGACCCGGTCGACGGCGCGTCTCACCCCGCTTTACAGCGCCGGCGGTTCCCCGCGGCCGATCACGATCTTCTGTCCCTCGACGTCCTCCAGGGCGGCGACGCGGCCACCGATCTCGACGCGACCGTCCTCCGTCTCGACGACCAGCGACGCCACCTCCTCGGTGTCGACGAACGCGACGTCGACGACCTTCCCGCGGACGGTCACGTCGGCGCCCGTCTCGATGTCGCGCCCCTCGACGGTCGCGTAGAACTCCTCGGCGTCGAACTCGCGGATGTCCTTCACGGCGCGCCGGATCGAGGCGTAGCGTCGGGGGAACGGTCGTTCCGCGCCGTCGGTGGCGAGCGTCTCGGCGGTCGTCCACAGCACCGTCCCGAAGAAGCCGGAGACGAGGAAGCCGAGCGCGGAGCGGTTGAAGATGACGCCGTAGCGCTCGCGGTCGTCGCGCAGGGCGTCCTGCGTGGCGTACACCGAGTACTCGCCGTCGCCGACCGCGAGGACCGGCGTAGTGATCCCGCGGCGGGCCCGCGCGATAGTCGAGACTTCGAGGTAGTCGAACTCCGCGGGGTTCGGCGCGTTCGACGCGGGCGTGACGAGCAGTTCGACGCTGACGCCCTCGGCGACCTTCGCGGCGAGTTCGTCGCGGAACCGGCGGAGGAGCCCCGGCGTGAGCGAGACCGCGAGCTCGTACTCGGCGTTGGCGATAACCTCTTCGAGGTAGCGGAGGATCGTCGAGCGCGACTTCACGAGCGACACCGCCTCGGTCTCTCGGGTCGGGGCCGTGTAGCGCGCCTCCAGTTCGTCGACCATCTCGGTGAACGAGGAGCGCAGGTCGCCGAAGGCGTCCTCGGGGTCGACGGCGACGATCTTCATCGGCCGCGACTCGCGCAGTTCGACGAGACCGCGGTCGGAGAGGCTCCGGACGGTGTCGTACACCCGCGGCTGTGGAATGTCGGTCCGATCGGCGATGTCGCTCGCGGTCAGTTCACCGTGTTCCAGCACGGCGAGGTACGCGTCGATCTCGTACTCGCCGAGGTTGAACCGGTCCCCGACGCGATCGAGCGTGTCGCGGAGATCGTCAGTCATGTCACGACGAATGAGGGGTGGGGATTTAGCTTTTTACTATGAGCCGAGTTGTACGCGTTTTCATATCCGGCTCCTGCGAGTCCGGTGGGCCGCGGAGTGCGACGGCAAACGTCGACGCCGGGCGTGACGGCAAACGTCGACGCCGACCGGCCGGGCTACATGTACATGCGGTCGTAGCCGCCTTCGGGCTCCCGTTCTTCCATCCGCTCGGCCAAGTCCTCGTAGCGGCGCTGGATCTCGGCGGCGAACTCCTTGAGTGGGGCCGCGTCGACGCCGAGGTCGTAGACCGCGTTCACGGTGTCGACGAGTCGCACCGCGGCGTCGACGTCGGGCGCCTGCGCGTGAACCGGGGTGACGAACACCCCGACGCCGAGCGGCGAGTCCAGTCCGCGTTCGAGCAGAGCGGCGTTCGCCCCGTCGAGGAAACCGGACTCCATCGCGGGCACGTCGCGGTCGTCGAGGCGGGCTTCGCGGTAGTCCTCGGTGGCGACGTGGAACGTCCGGTGGGCGTCGGGGCCGTGGGCGATCGGGACCCCGGCCAGCACGGCGATCTCGGAGACGCCGTCGGCCTCGGTCCAGTCGAGGAGGGAGTCCGCGAGCAGTGCGCCCAAGAACGGCGGGACGAACTGCTCTGCGATCAGGACGGTGACGTCGAGGTCCGGTGCGGAGTACAGGCGGATCGGGTGCCGGGGGACGCCCTTCGTGAACGGCGTGATAGACGGGATCCCGTCGACCGCGACGTGGCCGGTCGGTTCGAGGTCGAGGTCGTCGACCAGGTAGTCGACCGCGGTCAGGCCGGCGAGTCCGAACGACGAGAAGCCGGCTATCAGTACGTCTCCGGGCTGTGAATCGTGTTCGACGCTGAACCGCGGCGTCGTCGAGTCCGCTGGCGGTCGTGACATACCGTCCCTTCGCTCAGCGGCCTGTTAGTGGTTCCCCCGCTTCTCGCCCCGCCGGCCGCTGCCTCCGCACCCGTGAACGCCGACAGGCAGAAACGCTTTTTCGGATGGCCGACGGCGAATTCCTATGACCGTTCCGGAGGGTGCGGCGACCGCGGGGGTTCTCTCGCGACTCGGCGGGTTGGTTTCTCGGTTCGCGGACCTTCCGGGGGCGGAGGTTCTGACGGTCGCTTTGGCGGTGGCCACCGGAGTCGTCGTCGCGAACTTCCTCGTCAGGCTGATCGGCCGACCGGTGGCTCGCCGCGTGTCGCGACAGAGCGTCGCGCAGACGATCGTGCGCAGCGTGCGAGCGGGGACGATCGGCATTGCGCTGTTCGTGGGCCTCGACGCCGTCGGGTTCCAGTTCGCGGACCTCCTCTTGGGGACCGCGGTGTTCTCGGCCGTCATCGGTATCATTCTCGCGCCGATCGTCGGGAACTTCATCAACGGCGTGTTCGTCCTCGCCGACCAGCCGTTCGAGATCGGCGACATGATCGAGTTGGAAGACGGGACGGCGGGATTCGTCGAGGACATCACGATCCGGTACACGAAGATATTCACGCTGGACAACACCTTCCTCGTCGTGCCGAACGGGACGATGCGCGAACGCGACGTGACGAACCTCTCGGCGGAGGACGAGCGGACCCGCCGGTCGATCGACGTGCTCGTCACCTACGAGAGCGACATCCCGGAGGCGCGGCGGCTCATCGAGCGCGCGGCGCGCGACTGCGACGCCGTCATCGACGGCGGGCCCGACATCCGCATCGGCGTGGCGCGGTACATGGCGGGCCCGGACTGTCGCCTCCACGAGTTCGGCGACGACGGGGTCCTGTTACGGCTCCGATACTGGGTCGAGAAACCCTACAAGCTGGCGAAGGTCCAGTCCGACGTGAACACGCTGATCCGCGAGCGACTCGCGGACGCGGACGTCGAGATGGCGTACCCGCACCGGCACCTGGTCTTCGACGACACCTCCGGCGTCGCGCGCGTCGACGCCGATCCGAACCCCGACCCCGTCCCGGCCGCCGGCTTCGATGAGTCGACCGGACGCCCCGAGCCCGACGAACCGACGGGAGTCCCCGCCGGCGACGAGACTCCCGCGCCCTCGGAGGGCGGCAACACGCCCGGAACGGGGACCGTCCCCGAGAACGGCGGAACCGATCGCGACCAGTCAGGATCTGACTCCACAGCCGGTCAGCGGAGCGATCTCTCCCCGGATCGCGAAAGCGACAGGTCGGAGCGGTGACGGGATCGGAAGTCTGATAGCGCCCGCGAAGCGTTGCTACAGCAGTGAGCGACGAGCCCGCTGAAGACCCGACAGACCCCTCTGACGACGGTCCGGACGACGGACCCGACGGCGAGCCGAGCGACGGACCCGACGGCGAACCGAGCGACGGACGCGACGACGAGCCGAGCGACGCGTCTCCCGACCACGTCGACGAGGAGTCGATCACCGAGGGAAGCCTCCTCCGCCCGCTGTTCCGCCTCGCGTGGCCGATCGTCGTCATTCAGCTGTTACAGGTGACGTACAACATCGTCGACACCCTCTACCTCGGTCGGCTGTCGGCCGAGGCCGTCGGCGCGATCAGCCTCGCGTTCCCGCTCATATTCCTGCTGATCGCGGTCGCCGGCGGCTTCACGACCGCGGGGGCGATCCTCGTCGCGCAGTACACCGGCGCCGACGGCGACGGCTCGGCAGGGCTCGTGGCCGGGCAGACGATCTTCACCGTCTCGGTGCTGTCCGTGCTCATCGGGATCGGCGGCTACTTCTACACCCGGCCGGCCCTCGAACTCCTGCCCAGCGACGCGGAGACCGCGGCGACGGTGATCCCGCTCGCGGCCGACTACATGGAAGTGATCTTCCTCGGGATCCCCCTGATGTTCGGCTTCTTCGTCTTCTCGGCGCTGATGCGCGGCTACGGCGACACGCGGACGCCGATGGCGGTCATGTTCGTCTCCGTCCTTCTGAACGTCCTCCTCGACCCGTTCTTCATCTTCGGCTTCGAGGGGAACCCGCTGTTCGAGTGGCTCGCGGCGGTTCCGGGGCTCGCCGCGCTCGACCCGGTCGCACTGGAGGCGACCCTGCTCTCGGCGACGGGGATCACCGGGATCGGCATCCAGGGCGCCGCGCTCGCGACGATCCTCTCGCGGGGCGTCGCGACCGCCATCGGGCTCTGGGTCCTGTTCGGAACCGGGTACGGCCCCGACGTGAACTTCGGTCACCTGATTCCGGACCCGGATTTCATCCGCGACATCTTCCGGCTCGGGCTCCCGTCCAGCGTCGAGCAGACGACGAGCGCGCTCGCGATGATCACGCTCACCGCGATGATCGTCACGTTCTCGCCGCCCGTCGTCGCCGCCTACGGGCTCGGGAACCGCCTCATCTCGCTCGTCTTCCTCCCCGCGATGGGACTCGGCCGCGCCATCGACACGATGGTCGGCCAGAACCTCGGCGCGAACCGGGCCGACCGCGCCGCCAAGGCCGTGAAGTTCGCCGCCACGACCGGCGCGGGCGTGATGTTCCTCGTCGCGGTCGTCGCCGTGGCGTTCACCGAACCGATCGTGGGTGTCTTCCTCGGCGACGTGCCGGACGCCCCGGCGACGATCGGCTACGCGGTCGAGTACGTCCGCATCCGGTCGGTCGAGTTCGCCTTCATCGGCGTCTCGCAGGTTATCCTCGGCGCCTTCCGCGGCGCCGGCAACACCAAGACCGCGATGGTCATCTCGATTCTCACTCTCTGGGTGGGGCGGGTCGCGAGCGTGGCGTATCTCGTCTTCGTGGCCGACTGGGGCGAGACCGGGGTGTGGGTCGGGATGGCGCTCGGAAACGTCCTCGGGGCCATCGTCGGCGTCATCTGGTTCTCCCGTGGCACGTGGACCGAGCGGTACATCGACGAGCCCGACATCGACGTCGACCCCGTGAGCGACGACCCCGTCGGCGACGACTGAGTCGCTCGGTCGAACTCAGTGCCTGAACAGGTACACCGCGTCGTCGTCGCGAAGGAGACAGAAGCGCGCGCCGTCGTTCTCGGGGAACGTCGTCCCCCGCTGTCGGCTGACGAACAACCGCGAGAAAACGCCGTCACACACCGGGCAGGGCACGTCCTCGCGGTTCTCCCAGAGGCTCGTCGCACCCGCGTCGCGGAGCTGTTTCAGTTCGTGGCGGTGGTCGTGAACGTCGAAGTCAGTCATGGGCGAGCGTTCGGCGGAAGGGTGTTGAACGTGTCCTCGCGAGTCTCAGTTCGGAGAACGTGAGCGGACGAGCGACCGCTTCGGGCGGGCCGTCCGAGCGGGGGCTATCCGTCGATCCGCATCGGCTGCGCCTCGCCGTAGGTGAGCGTCCGCCACGCCCACTCGACGGGCCCGAACCGGAAGTACCGCAGCCAGACCACCGACAGGGGAATCTGGACTGCCCAGACCGCGACGACGATCCCGATCGCCTCGACGCGGCTGACGTATCCGAACAGGCGGAGGCCGTGCCCGTAGAATATCGTGGTCGCGATGACGGTCTGGAGCAAGTAGTTCGTGAACGCGGTCCGACCGACCGCGGTGAGCGCCGTAGTCACGAACCCCTCGCCGCGCCAGCGGACGAACAGGGTGACCCCCCCGACGTACCCGCCGGCGACGAGCAGGCTCCCGACGTAGTTGAACTGCCGCCAGAACAGCGCGGCGCCGGCGCTCCAGTCGTTCGCTTCGATGTACGCGACCCCGGCCACGACGACCGCGACGCCGACGACGCCGCCCGCGACGAGTCGCCGGTAGAACCGCGTCGAGCGCTCGCCGGTCAACACGCCCCACCGGTACAGCGCCATGCCGAGCAGCATGACGCCGCCGACCCGCCAGAAGCTGGCCCCGATGAAGCCGCTCGTCTGTCGCTGGAGCGACGAGTCGACGCGGTGGCTCATCTGCTCGAGCCACCCGCCGCGGTAGGCGGCCACCTCCTGGCGGATCGCCGTCTCCGCGGGCATCCACTGACCGGCGATCGCCTCGCCGCCGATAGACACCGCGGCGAACAGCTCGATCGCGGGCACGAACAGCAGAAAGATCCCGGCGAGCCCGGCGAGCCGGCGCGCGTCGAGATCGCGGACGAACAGCAGGAACAGCCCGCAGAGCCCGTATGTCACGAGGATGTCGCCGTACCACAGGAGGTACGCGTGGAGGAGCCCGATCGCGATCAGCACCGCGGTCCGGCGGAGGTGAAGCCGCGCGGCGTCTTGGCCCTTGTCCTCTTTGCTCTCGATGAAAAGCAGGACGCCGGCGCCGAACAACGCCGAGAAGACGGTGATGAACTTCGACTGCGCGAAGACGTGTCCGACGAACCACGTCCAGTAGTTCGCGCCGGTGAAATCGCCGTACACGTTGGGGTTCAACAGCGTCGCCTCCGGCATCGAGAAGACGCGAATGTTGATGACGAGGATACCGAGCAGCGCGAACCCCCGGAGCGCGTCGAGGCTGGTGATCCGTTCGGAGGGCGGCGTCGGGCCGGGATCGCTGGTCACGAGTTGTGCGGCGAAACGACCCCCAGCACCGAATAGGTTCCCATCGCGGTCGACTCAGTCCAGCCGGACCGCCGCCCCGGTCTCGGAGGACCGGTAGATGGCGTCGATGACGCGCTGGACGCGCAGCCCCTCCTCGACGGTGTTGATCGCGGGCTGCTCCCCCTCGGCGACCGCTTCGAGGAACGTCGCCTGCTCGGCGGCGTGGCCGTTGCCCTCGCGCGTCTCGACGCTCGCGTCGGTGAGGTGGTGGCCGCCGCCGACGCCCGCCTCGTGGATCGTGAGGTCGTCGCTGCCGCGGTCGAACGTCGCCCCCGCCTCGGTGCCGCGGACCACGAACTCGTCGGTCGCGGGCCGGTTCGTGGCCCAAGCGACCTCCAGCGAGACCGTGGAGCCGTCTTCGGCCCGGATGAATGCCGACGCGGAGTCGTCCACGTCGAACCCCTCGGGGCCGGCGTCGTCGCCCCACATGTGGACGTACGCGTAGTCGTCGCGGCCGCCGAACTCCGAGCGCGTCTCGCCGGAGACCTCCACGACCTCGGGGTGATCGAGGAAGTAGAGGGCCAGATCGATCGCGTGGACACCGATGTCGATGAGCGCGCCGCCGCCGGCGACGTCCGCGGACGTGAACCACGACCCGCGGCCGGGCACGCCGCGCCGGCGCACGTAGTTCGCCTCGACGTGGGTCGTCTCGCCGAACCGGTCCTCGTCCTGGTAGTGTTTGACCACCTGGACCGGCTCCGCGAACCGGTTGTTGAACCCGACCATACAGAACCCCTCGGCGGCGCGGGCGGCCTCCGCGATGCGCTCGGCGCTCTCGAGCGTGTGCGCCAGCGGCTTCTCCAAGAGTACGTCGAGGCCGGCCGAAAGCGCCGAGGTCGCGTACTCCTCGTGGAAGCGGTTCGGCGTGGTGATCAACACGGCGTCGCAGTCGTCGTAGAGGTCGTCCTCGTCCTCGTATGCGTGGAGGCCGAACTCCTCGTGGAACCGCGCCCGGGCGTCTGCGTCGATGTCCATTCCGCCGACGAGGTTCGCGCCTCGCTCGGTGAGCTTCGTCGCGTGGTGGGACCCGATCCCGCCGAGACCGACGATCCCGACGGCGACGTCGTTCGGATGCGTCATGGGCGGCGTTCACGACGGTCGGTGTTAAGGCTCACGTCATCCGAACGCGGACGGAGATAGAGTTTCAGCGCCGCTTCCGCAGGTTCACGCGATCGGCGTCGCGAGGACGGCCGCGAGCGCGGCGTCGACCGCCGCCGGCGCCATCGAGTCGACGAAGTCGAAGAGGCCACCGAGCGCGCCGGCGTTCTCGGCGAGTCCGTTGCCCGCGTCGACGAGGGCCCGGAACTGCTCCGGTTCGCGGGCGACCACGAACCGCCCGACCGAGGCCGCGGTGACGAAGAACGCCAGCGCGGCGAGGGCCCGCGAGATCGCGAGCAGCTTCAACAGGATCGGGAGGGCCAACGCGAGCGCGAGCGCGGCGACGACCCCCGTCACCACCGAGCCGATCGACTCGGCGAGCGAGAGGTCGACGACGCCGGCCCCCGAGAGGAGGACGAACCCGCCGACGAACAGGACCAACGCCCCCCACATGGTCGCCGCCAGCAGGCCGACGCCGCCGTCGTACCCTTTCCCGGCGTCGTCCGGAACGTCGTCGTGAACCCACGGGTTGCGCATACTCGCACTCGGCGGTCGGCGTTGATATAGATCGCTTCAGATCTCGGAAACGCTCGGCGTGAAACGGAGTGGCGGAGCGATTCCGGGAGAGTCGGCGGCCGGATCGGCCCCGAAGGAGTCGACGGATAGATCGGCCCCGAGAGTCACTCGTCGGGTAGCCGTCCGGTCATCCACTCGCTCGCCTGCGGCTCTGTCGGATCGGTGACGACCTCGACGAGCGCCGGGCCGTCTCGGTCCCGGGCCCGTTCGACCGCCTCGGCGACGGCGTCGCGGTCGCGGACGCGCTCCGCGGGCACGCCCATCCCCGACGCGACCGCGACGAGGTCGAGCCCGGTCTCCTGCCAGCCGTAGCTCGCGTCGGGGAACCCGTACGAGCGCGACGCCTCCTCGCTGATGATCGCGTAGTCGTCGTTGTTGAGCGCGACGACCGTGACATCTATGCCCTCGCTCGCCAGCGTGTGGAGCTCGTGGACGCACATCATGAGCCCGCCGTCGCCGGTGAGCGCGACGACGTCGCGGTCGGGGTTCGCCAGCTTCGCCCCGATCGCCGAGGGGAGCCCGGTTCCCATCGTGGCCCACGAGCCGGGGTTGACGTACGAGCGAGGCCCCGACGCGGGGAAGGAGACCAGCGTCCAGAGCCTGAACCCCCCCGCGTCGGCGGTGACGACCGCTTCCTCGGGAACCGCGTCGCGCACCGCCGAGAGGACCTCGACGGAGCGGAGCCGACGGGGGTCGGCGGTCTCCCCGCCGTCGTCGCGATCGTCGGCCGCCTCCGTGAGCGCCGCGAAGCGTTCTCGATCGGCCGCGCGAACTGACTCCGCGCGCTCCGCGCCGGAGCGGACCCCGGACTCGGTCCCTCCGCCGATCGCGCCTTCGGTCAGTCGCTCGTCGAGCGCCCGGAGGAAGCGGTCGGCGTCGGCGACGACTCCGAGGTCGGCCTCGTAGCCGAACCCGATGTCGTCGCCGTCGAGCGTGACGTGGGCCAGCGTCTCGGGCATCGAGACGGACCACGAGGCGGTCGCGACCGCGTCGAGGTCGGAGCCGACGACGAGCCCCACGTCCGCCCCCGCGAGGAGGTCGCGGAGTTCGGTGCTCGCGCCCCCGCAGAGGACGCCGGCCGAGAGCGGGTGGCTCTCCGGGAGCGTCCCCTTCCCCTTGTACGTCGTCACGACCGGCGCGTCCAGCCCCTCCGCGACCGACCGCAGGGCGTCGCTCGCGCCCGACCGCCGGACGCCGCCGCCGGCGAGGACGACGGGGGTCGCCGCGTCGTCGAGCAACGCAGCTGCCTCGCTCACCGCCTCCGCGGGCGGTGCGGGGGACGGGGTCGGGTCGCGGTCGCCGACGGCCGGCTGGCGGGTCCGGCTCGCGAGCACGTCCTTCGGAATCCCGACTCGGACCGGTCCCTGCGGGTGTTCGCGGGCGGTCCGGATCGCCTCGGCGACCGCCGGGACCGCGCCCGCGGGCGAGTCGACGAGGACGTTCTCCTTGACGACGGTGTCGTAGGTCTCCGGCGGCGTCTCGTGAATCCCGTCGCCGCCGCGGACCGACCGCTCCGTCTCGACGGCGAGGTGGAGGAGGGGGACGCAGTCGTTGGCGGCGTTTTTCAGCCCGTTCATCGCGTTCGTGTCACCGGGGCCGGGAACGACGCAGGTGGCCGCCATGCCGTCCGCGTCGCTCGTTTCGGCGTATCCCCACGCCTGGTGGGTGACCGCGGTCTCGTGGCGGGCGACGACGAAGCGCGCGTCGCGGTCGGCGAGCGCCCGATTCAGCGGGAGGGTCTGTTTTCCCGGGATGCCGAAGACGGTGTCGACGCCGCGGTCGAGCATGGCGTCGACGACCGCCTCTGCGACGGTCGGGGTCGGGCCGTCTTCGCTGTCGGCGTCGGGCGAGGGCTCGTGGGCGTCCATGTCGCGAAGTCACCGGAATGCGTGTTGAAAGCTTCGCCCTCCGGCGAGTCGCGGCCGGACCAGCGGGCCCGACGCGGTCGAGGGCAGACCGACGAGAGAGCCGGCCTTACCGCGTGTACATGTACACTTATGTTCGCGTGAGCTGTCAAATGGTATGTATGCGCTTACCAGAGACCCGTGACCTGTTCGCGAGGAAACTACAGTTTCCGGCGCCCAGAAGCGCGGTGTTGGAGACGGTCGGTGAGACTGAGCTCTCACCGCCGGACGGAGAGTCAACGACGATTCGAGCGGTCATCGAGCGGTCCGACGTCGAGACGTTCGACTCGGCCGACGACCTCTATGACACCCTGATGATGCTCGTCGGCGCCCAGTTCATCGGCCGCCGCTACTACGACGACCGCGGCGGAATGCCGGGAGACGAGGAGAACGAGGTGAGTTTCTGATGTCCGTCACGCTCGTGTCGGGGGTCAACGGCGTCGGTCTCTCCAGCGTCTGTCAGGCGGTCAGGCGCGGGCTCGGAGACGGGTACAAGCTGATCAACTTCGGCGACGTGATGCTCGAACAGGCGGCGACGATGGGGATCACGACCGAACGGGCGCAACTCGGCCGGATCTCGCAGACCGAGACGCGCCGGCTCCAGCGTCGCGCGGGCGAGTTCGTCGCCGAGGAGGCGGAGCAGACGAACGTGCTCCTCTCGACGCACCTCGCGGTCGAAACCCTGACCGGGTACGTCCAAGGGCTCCCCGCGGAAGTGCTCCACGACGTCTCGCCGGACGCGTTCGTCCTCGTGGAAGCCGACCCGGAGACGATCCTCGAACGCCGTCGAGAGAGCGACCGCGACCTCGACGGGGTCACAGAGCGACAGATCGACTTCGAACAGGACCTCAACCGATCCGCGGCGCTCCAGTACGCGAGAGACCAGAACGCGCCCGTCCGGTTCATCGAGAACGAGGGCGAACTCGAGGACGCGGCCGAGCGCTTGGCTGACGCGCTCTGAACTGCCGATCGCGATGGGCCGGCCTTGACGAGCGAAACCGCCGGCCGGGCGAGCGGGACGAGCAGCACCGCCCCGCGGACTACTCAGCGACGTTGGTCTCGCGGACGCGGACGCCCTTCCGACCGAGGTGGCGCATCTGTCGCTGGGCGAACTCCTCCTCGCTGGAGCCGCGGGTCGCGAGGACGTACACGAGCGCGGAGCCGGTCGGTCGCATCGTTCGGCCCGCCCGCTGTGACCCCTGACGCCGGGAGCCGCCGAGCCCGCTCGCGACGACCGCGAGTTCGGCGTTCGGGAGGTCGATCCCCTCGTCGCCGACGCGGGAGACGACGAGGACGTCGAGCGACTCGTCGTCGTGGGCGGTTTCGCCGCCGCGATCGCTG
Organism: Halorubrum ejinorense; assembly: GCF_055389685.1. Classification (NCBI taxonomy): domain Archaea; kingdom Methanobacteriati; phylum Methanobacteriota; class Halobacteria; order Halobacteriales; family Haloferacaceae; genus Halorubrum; species Halorubrum ejinorense. The sequence goes on along the minus strand of NZ_AP043777.1, from coordinate 1,788,213 downwards.
CCCGCCTCGCCGTCCGCACGGAATCGCCGGAACAGTTCGGCGCGTTCGTGGTGGGGGGTCTCGCCGCTGATGAAGGGGGCTCCGAGCGCGTCCGCGATGGCCTCGCCGTGGTCGAGGTACTCGACGAACACGAGCGCCTTCTTGTCGCGGTGAGCCGCCAGCAGGTAACGGATCTCCTCGACTTTCGCGGGGTTCTCCGACGCGACGCGTCTGCGCTCCCGACCGTCCGCGGCGGCGTACTCGCTTTGCGCCATCTCGTCGCGCCACGGGACGTACCGGATCTCCACCTCGGGCTCCTGGACGAAGCCGGCCTCGAAGAGCGCGTCCCAGTCGGCGCCGATCGGTCCCCCGATCAGGGTGTAGATCTCCTCTTCGCTGTCGGTCTCGCTGACCGGGGTCGCCGAGAGCCCGAGCCGATGTTTGGCCTGTAGCTCCGCGGAGCGGGAGAACACGGGGGCGGTGATGTGATGTGCCTCGTCGAAGCAGATCAGGCCCCACTTCCGGGAGTCGAACAGCGAGCGGTGGCGGTCCATCCCGGCGATCTGGTAGGTCGCGATCGTGACCGGTCTGATCTCCTTGGTCCCGCCGTGGTACAGCCCGATGTCCCCGGGGTCGATCGTCGAGTGTTCGAGCAGCTCGTCGCGCCACTGGTCGGCCAGTTCGCGGGAGGGGACCAACACGAGGGTCTCGCCCCCGACCGCGGCGATCGTCGCGATGGCGGCGACCGTCTTGCCGGAGCCCGGCGGCCCGACGTACACGCCCGACTTGCGGTCAAGGAACGTCTCCACCCACGTCTCCTGGTAGTCGCGCAGGTCGGTCGTGAGTTCGATCTCGACGGGGTCGCCGGTCTCTAGGTCGCGGTCGTCCTCGACGGGGTAGCCGGCGTCGTAGAGCGCGCGTTTGATCGCGGCGACCGCGCCCTCGTTGACCCACGCCTCGGTGTCGGATATCGGAGCGCGGAGGTGCTCGTCGTCGAGGTGTTGGTCGGCGACGTTCCCCATCAGGTTCTCCGAGGCGGCTTCGAGGACGACGTAGCCGTCCGCGTGCGTGTACAGCCTGAAGCGGTGCGCCCGACGCCACTGGTCGCGGACCCACTCTTCGAGGTGTTCGAACCGCCGCGGCAGCACCGAGCGGAGCGCCCCGACGAGCGCGTCGGCGTCGTCGTACGGCGCGGCCCACACGTCCTCCTGTCTGACCCGGTAGAGATACCCGCGCGTACCCGGCTCGGTCCCGGAGGTGTCCACGAGGTGCGCGAACTGCGACAGTCGCGCGCGAGTGTACTGCGTCGGTCGGTCGACGACGATCTCTCGGCGCTCGGGGAAGACCACGACGCGCTCCCGGGTCGCCAGCGCGCCCCAGTCGCGCGGGTAGAAGACGACGGGGTCGGCCTCGACGTCGAGGCGGTCAACGTCGCCGCGGTCGGCGAGCGCGCCGAGCGCGTCGCGGGCCGCCGCCTGCGTGGTTCCGAGCCGTCGGGCGACCTCGCTCGCGGTCGCGACCGGTCGCTCCTCGGCTTCGAGCGCCTCGTGGAAGCGCTCCAAGGAGAGTTCGGCGTCAGAGCTGTCTGGGTCGGTAGCCGCGTCGTCGGTAGCCGCGTCCTCTGTGGGAGCGTCGCCGGCGTCGTCGCCGGTGTCGTCGGTCATCACCATCGCTTCGGCCGCGACGCGGAAATGGATAGCGTCACCGGACGAGAGGAGTCGGAGACGGTCGCTAGATCGCGACGGGTGGCTACCGGGGTGAACACCGCCGAAGCCCCAGCCGCTCGGGTATAAATTGTTGACTGCGGATCGGTGCCGAACGCCTCCAAAGCCTCGTCGCTGGCGCCGCCGGCGCCAGCGACTCCCTCGCGCGTGCGCCTCGCATCCTTCGGACGCTCGGGGGCACGCGCCGCCGCATCGTGTCGCCACTCATAAATCGCGTGAAAAGTCGGATTTCGTTTATAAATAGCGTCGCGAACTACCGCCCCGGCGACTGCTTTCGACAGCGGCGCGAGGTGATCCCCTCCTTCGAGCGGAACCGACAGCCGCAGTCGGTACAGCGCACGAACGGGTCGCCGGGAGCCGTTTCGAGGCGGTGTTCGCCGACCTCGAACGGTCGGGTCACGGTCCGAGGGCGGATCCGGTCCGGGATCGGCGTCGACGCCGACTCCGAGAGCGCCGCCCGCACGGCGATGGTGTCGACGTCGACGCCGTCCCAGCGCGTCGCCTCCAGCGCGGCCTCTCGGTCGGCGACCTCGGTCCAGCCCGTGACGACGACGGGGGAGTTCGTCTCCGTGTCGCTCACGACGACGACGAAGCGCACGCCGCCCTCGACCAGGGCGAACCGCCACCCGTCGGTGCTGTTCCAGCGGAGCTGTCCCTCGCGGATCGCGTCGCTCACGGTGCGCGTCGAGACGTACCGACCCGGCTGTTCGAGACGCTCGCGGAAGTGATCCGTCAGCGCGTACAGCCCGGGGTCGCGGACCGGCGGGTCCTCCGGGGTTCGCGTGGCGGCGTCTCCGCCGTGTGTCGGATCGACCGATCGATACTCCGCGTTTTGATCGGTTCGGCCGGCCCGAGCGCGGCGACGCGCTGGCGACTCCGGCGGCGACCGGGGCCGCGCGTCGGCCTGCCGGCTCGCGGCGGCGGTCGTGGAAGCGGTCCGACGCTCCGTCGATCCGGGCCCGAGGGGCTCCGCGTCCCCCGACCCGCCCTGTCGGGATGCCACTACGACACCGTACCGAGCGCGCTCTTAAGTGTGTTACGGCGACACAGGGTGTGAGACCGGCCGGCCGGGGGCAGTCGCGGGCCGCGGAAGCCACTTTGCCGGTCGCTCCGTATTCAACCTATGACGCGTGCCGCCGCGAGATCTGGCTTCGACGCCTTCCTCACCGACGCCGTGGACGCGACCAGAGCCGAGTTCAGCGTCGAGCGGGCGCTCCGCGGGACCGGGCTCGGCCCGGGCGGCGCGGTCGTCGACCGGCTCCGAAGCCGCGCCGACGCCTTGGAGCGCCGCGTCGTCGAACCGGAGCTCGCGGCCTACCGCGACGACGCGCTCGCGCAGTTCGACGTGATCCTCCGGTACGCGAGCGGCGACGACCCCGTCGACGCGTACGCCGACGAACTGGTGGCGAAAGACGGGTTCCACGACGCGCTCGCGGACGACGTGTCGGCGGAAACCGCGACGGCCGTCGAGGCGGCCGTCGTCGAGCGCTGCCGACGGCTCGGCGACGCGCTCCGACCGATCGTCGCCCGGCCGGAAGACGCGTTCTGGCCGGCGGCGCTCGGGGCCTTCGACCGCGACGAGGCGACGGAGCTGGTCGAGGACGCCTTCCCCTTCACCGGCGTGTTGCGGGAGTTCCCATCCGCGTTCGCCTTCGAGGTCCGAATCGACCCCGAAGAGGTACTGGGCGGGCCGTTCGCGGGCGCGCTTCCGAGCGTCTCGGTGGCGTACACCGACGAGGCGACGCGGGCGATGCGGCGGGCCGAGCGACGCGTGATCGAGGAGACGAAACGCGAGGTCGCGGCCCGCTTCGACGAGTGACCTGACGCGAGGGCCCGTGCGTGACGACCGCGTGGCGATCGCCGCGATGCGTAGTCGCGCCGCTATCGGCGTTCGAAACGGGGGCGCGCCGCGCTACTCGTGTCCGGAGACGCGGACCGGCTCGTACGGCTCTTCGAGCCACTCGACGTCCGAGTCGGTGAGGTCGACGTCGAGCGCCTCGACCGCGTCCTCGAGGTGCTCGACGCTCGAGGTGCCGACGATGGGCGCGTCCACGACCTCCTTGCCCGCGACCCATCGGAGCGCGATCTGCGCCATCTTCACCCCCTTCTCGTCGGCGAGCTCCTCGACGCGGCGGTTGATCTCCTCGCCGCCGCCCTCGCGGTACGGACGGCCGAGCTCCGTCTCGTGTTCGCCGCGGGTCGTCGCGTCGTCATCTTCGTAGGGGCGCGCGAGGTACCCCGCGCCGACCGGGCTCCACGGGATCATCCCAACGTCCTTCTTTCGGCAGAGGGGGGCCATCTCGCGCTCCTCCTCGCGGTACGCGAGGTTGTAGAGGTTCTGCATGGTGACGAACCGCTCGTACCCCTCGCGCTCGCTGACGTGAAGCGACTCCGCGAACTGGTGGGCCCACATCGAGGAGGCGCCGAGGTACCGCACGTCACCGCGACGCACGGCGTCGTCGAGCGCCGCGAGCGTCTCCTCGATCGGCGTGTCGTCGTCCCACCGGTGGATCTGGTAGAGGTCGACCGTGTCCATCCCCAGCCGGTCGAGGGAGTTCGACAGCTCCTGTTCGATCGCCTTCCGGGAGAGGCCCCCGGAGTTCGGGTTCGACTCGTCCATCTCGCCGTACACCTTCGTGGCGACGACGAACTCGTCGCGGTCGTACTCGGCGAGGACGTCGCCGAGGATCTCCTCGCTCTCGCCGTTCGAGTAGACGTTCGCCGTGTCGAAGAAGGTGATTCCGAGTTCGATCGCGCGCTCGACCAGCTCGCGACCCTCCTCGGCGTCGAGCATCCAGTCGTGACCGCTACCGAAGCTCATACAGCCGAGCGCGAGCCGGCTTACCGTCGCCCCCGTCCCGCCGAGCGTCGTGTACTCCATGTGAGCCCTGTCGGTCACGGGTGGAATAAAACGTCCCGACCCGGCAGACGCGGGGGGAATCGGTTCCCCTCCGAAGGGTTGACGCCCGACTCGCGGACGACCGCTAATCGGCCCGCAACGCGTGTCTGCGGATCGAATCGGTCGGTCCCGTTCGCGCCGCGCAGTCGCTCACCCCGACTCCTCGAAGCCCCAGAGCCCGACCTTGCGCTCCCGCGCCTCGGACTCCGCCGCGGCGTACGCGTCCCGCTTCGCGAATTCCGTGTCGTACAGCCGAGCGTACCCCTCCGTGAGCAGACGCTCGTTGAAGTCCTCGCCGTCGACGTACAGCACCGCGAGCAGGCGCCCGTAGCCCCCTCGGCGGTCGCCGCCGGTGACGACCGTGACCTCCTCGCCGGCGAGCTCCGACTCCGCGAACGCCGACGCCTCGCCGCCCCACGTCCGGAGGTGTGCCCGGCCGGCGTCGGTGTCGGGAATCCGCTCGAACTCGCCGGGCGACGTCGACTCGGCGCTCGTCTCGGGCGTGTCGACGCCGAGGAGCCTCACGGTGTCGACCTCGCCGTTCGGGAACTCGACCTCCATCGTGTCGCCGTCGACGACACGCACGACGGTGCCCGTCCAGGCGGTGTCGTCCGGATCGTCTGGGTCGACGCCGTCGGGGTTGTCGGGTGGTGATTCGAGATCGGCGGGCGGCGAGTCGGAGCCGACATCCGGGACCGACGCGCCGGCACAGCCGGCCAGCACGACGAGGAGGACGACGGCGATCGGCCGCCAGCGAACGCTCATACGTACTCGTCGCCGGGAGCTGTGAAAAGTCGGGTGATGGCGGCGTCAGTCTCGCGGTCGGCGGCAATCAAGCGATTTCGGCGAGTTTAGTCTAAACCGAGTGCTGCTGCGGCTATCGCTGTTACTAACAGTATCGCAATTATCGCAGCAGACACGCCTGTGAATGCCGGAGTTGAGGCTAGTGCTGATTGGATGTCGACAGCCACCACTAGCAGTGGCCCCGCGAGGATCAGGAGCACACCACCTCCCAAGACCAATCGTGGATCAATCTGCGCTCGATTGTTGTGTCTATACTTTCGCTTATCGACCTCTGACTCCGACCGTGGAGTCGGACTTTCTTCTTTTTCTGACATTGCGAATAGTAAGAGAGGAGCCATATGTAAAAACCGGAAACATCTTTCACAGGCCTTCTAAACCCGTTTATCGACATAAACAGGGGTATTAATACTCGTAAACACCGACTCAATGATTTTTATTCCCTGTTATCTTATACGAATTCATGAGAACACTTCCAAAAGAATTCCATGAAGAATTCGAGCAAAAGGGGGATACTTTTTTTGAGATAGCAGAGCTTCTTTATTATAATCCGAATCGGCGATTTACGCAGGAAGAGCTTGCCGAGAAAATGGATTGTTCGACCACGGTGGTCAGTAACCATGTTACCGATATGGAAGATTCGGAGTGGCTCTACCGTCGCAAAGGTCAGACAGTATTTGCTTGGGATACAGACGAACACAATCCCGCTAGTACGGAGGGAACAACTGCGCTAAGAATCTTCTACGCAGATGTGTGGAGCATTATAAAAAAGCACTCTGAGACAGTGCCAGGTACCTTTGCGTTACTCGGAGCTACGTTGATTCTTGGTGCGTTGGTTGTTTTTGCCTTCTATGTTGGATTCTCACTAAGTATCACACAGGAGTCTGAGATTCCAGCGCTGATCTATGCTACAATCGCATTGGGATCATTTTTGACGGGGCTTATTGTCTCGTTCTTGTCTCCTATTCAGGCCAAAATTAACAGTCTCGTGTGGAAGTACTTCCCAGTCAAGAGATTTCGGGAGGATTAGCGCCTGCCTTTCACCCCGATGGGAATGACGATTGGGTGGACCAATCGCCTCCACACCTGATCAAGCGGCGTCGGATACGACCTCATATGTTCGATCGCGTCGTCGAACGTGGCGAGCAAGCGGATAAACGCGAAACCGCGCCCGTAGCCGGGTAGTACGGCCAGATCAACACGAAGCCGGACAGCGACAGCGCTACCCCCACGTAGAAGCGGTTCGGGACCGACGAACCCGAGTTAATCCCTCGGCGAAAGTAAAGCTGCCAACCGCTCGCGGTCGCTCACGGTTGCTGAGGTTCAGTCCGCCCTCCCCGAATTGAACGGGGGACAAGTCGATCTACAGTCGACTGCTCTACCAGGCTGAGCTAAGGGCGGTTACCGAAACATAGCCGCCGGATTCGACTTAAGGGTTCCCTTTCAAATCCGGTGTGATCCGCCGTACCGCGGCCCCGATCGCCGGACTCGAAGCCCACGCTCGCGTCGCGACCGGACCGCCCTCGCCGCGCGGCAGTTAAGTCGTTCCCGCCGGGAGCGAGACCATGGCCGACGGCGACGACAGACAGGCGACGTTCGGGTCGGACGGGAGCCTCGAAACCGAGACGACGCCGGACGCGACGGGCGAGAACGACTTCGGCGAGCAGAAGGAGGCGAACGAGACCGACGGCGGCTACAGCCGCTACGTCGTCTCCAGCCTCCTCCAGAAGGCGGTCCGCCGCTCGGACGAGGAGGTCGCCGCGTGGGCCGCGTGGGAGCTGGCCCGCTCCGGCTACGCCTGGAACCTCTGGGACCGCCTCAACCTCTACGTCGTCGAGGACCTCCGCGCGGGCGACGAGGTCGCGCTCACCATCGAGCGCTACGAGGAACTCGCCACCGAGCGCTGGGAGCCGGACGCGTGGAAAGGCCGACTCTGCGGGATCCACGCCGCCCTCGCGGCCGCCCGCGCCCGCTCGACCCGCGAGGCGTCGAACGCGGACGCCTACTTCGGCGCGGTCGCCGAGATCAGGGCCGAGGCCCGCGAGCGCGGCGAGGAGCCCGCCCACGACTTCCCGGTCGGCGACCTCGAACCGGAGGGCGCGTTCGACGCCGTCTTCGACGGCCACACCGGCGAGGGGTCCAAGCGCGGCCGCGGCACCCGATTCTTCAAGACTCACGGCGCGCGGGTCGGCCCGGAGGGCGAAGACGAGCAGAGCGCCCGCTGGCAGCGGCTCGCGATGCTGCTCGACGGGGACGCCGAGTACGACGAGTCCGAACTCGACCGCGCCGTCGAACCGGTTGACCCCGACGACCCGTGGGGGGATTCGGACGCGGACGAGTCGGAAACCGATGATTCGGGAGACGATGAACCTGGAGACGACGAATCGGGAGACGACGAATCGGAAGACGACGAGTCAGGAGACAGCGGTTCCGGATCGCTCACCGACTTCGCGGAGTGACGATCGGTCGGTGAAAAACCGGCTCTGAAGGGGTACCGCTCGACGGAGTGAGACGAGAATCGGGGCCGCGAGACGGGAGCAGCGAGCGGACGACCGGCCCGCTACCGGTCTCTGAACTCGACCGTGTAGCCGTTGTTACGGAGCGCTTCGACGAGGTCGTCTCCGGGTTCGATCGTGAACTCGTGGAACGAGTTGGTGGGGCTGTCCGCCGAATACAGCTCCGAGTCGATGTTGTCCGGAATCTCGTTTTGATGGGAGTCTTCCTGAACGACGACCGGCTGACTGGGAACCCGGCCGGAACCGTTACTCTCTGTCATTTGGATATATACTCTTAGCCCCGTTCGGGTATTTGCATTCCGATTCGACTCCGGCCCGCCGACCGGAGCGCGCCCGGCGGACCGTCGCCGCCCGCGAACCCCCGCTCTCGACCGGTCTCGTCGATCCCCGCTTCCGCCAACGCTTATCCGATCAGCCGCGTTATCGGGGCCATGACGAACGTCGCAATTGTCGGCGGTGGACCGGCGGGCCTGAGCGCGGGGCTGTTCGCGAGCAAGAACGGACTCGACACCGTCCTCTTCGACACGGACGGGACGTGGATGCACAAGGCGCACCTGTTCAACTACCTCGGCGTGGGATCGGTCGGCGGCAGCGAGTTCATGGCCACCGCCCGCCAGCAGGTCGACGACTTCGGCGTCGACCGGCACCAGGGCGAGAAGGTCACGGGCGTCGAAGCGGTCGGCGACGGTTTCACCGTGACGACCGAGGACGAGGAGTACGAGGCCGACTACGTCGTCCTCGCGACGGGCGCGAACCGCGACCTCGCCGAGTCGCTCGGCTGCGAGTTCGACGACGACGACACCGTGAGCGTCGACCTCTCGACGGAGACCAGCGTCGACGGCGTCTACGCCACCGGCGCGATGGCCCGCGCCGAGGAGTGGCAGGCGGCCATCTCCGCCGGCGACGGCGCCGCGGCCGCGCTCAACATCCTCTCGAACGAGAAGGGCGAGCACTACCACGACTTCGACGTGCCCGACACCGCGGCGTCGGTGTTCGGCGACCTGATCGACGACGACGCGTAACGCCGGCCGCAGCGGTCGCAGCGTTTCCTTCGTATTTCGACCGGCCAGCGTCGCTCAGCGGCGTGACAGTCGCCGCCGGACCGCGTCGACGCCGCGGCGCACCCGGCCGGCGACCCGCAGCGCGGCGAACGCGCCGCCGACGAACCAGTCGGTCGGGATCCGGTCCGGGAAGGTCAGTGGTCCGATCCGCGAGACGCCGACCGTCCGGGTCTCGGTGTACTTGCGAATTCCCTCCGGCCCGTGCCGGCGGCCGATCCCGGAGTCGCCGAACCCGCCCATCGGCGCGTCGACGGCGCCCCACGTGGCGAGGAACGCGTCGTTGACGTTCACCGTCCCGCAGTCGATCTCGCGGGCGAGTTCGGCGCCGCGCTCGCGGTCGGCGGTCCAGACGCTCGCGTTGAGGCCGTACGGCGAGTCGTTGGCGGCCGCGACCGCCGCGGCCTCGTCGGGCACCGGCGTCACCGCGACGACGGGGCCGAACGTCTCCTCGCAGGCGACCGTCGCGTCCGGGTCGACGCCGGTCAGGATCGTCGGCTCGTAGCAGTACGGGGCGACGTCCGGGCGCGCGCGTCCGCCAGTCTCGACGGTCGCGCCGCGCTCGCGGGCGTCCGCGACGTGCGACTCGACCCGCGCCAGCTGGTCCGCGTCGACGAGCGACCCGAGGTCGGCGTCGTAGTCGTAGCCGGTCCCGAGCGTCAGCGCCTCGGTCTCCCGGACGAAGGCGTCGAGGAACTCCTCGTACGCGGACTCGACGACGTAGAGCCGCTCCGCCGACAGGCAGAGCTGCCCCGCGTTCGAGAAGCACGCTTGGACCGCGCCCCGCGCGGCCTCGTCCACGTCCGCGTCGCCGCAGACGACGAGCGGGTTGTTGCCGCCGAGTTCCAGCGAGCACTCGATCAGGTTCCGGCCCGCGCGCTCGGCGATGACCCGGCCGGTCGCCGTGCTGCCGGTGAACGCGACGTGGTCGACCGCGTCGATCAGCGGCGGGCCGACGGTCGGCCCCTCGCCGGTGACGACCTGAAAGAGGCCGTCCGGGAGCCCCGCGACCTCCAGCAGTTCGTCGAGCAGCAGCGCGCCGTACGGCGTCTTCTCGTCCGGTTTGAGGACGACGGCGTTGCCGGCGGCCAGCGCGGGGATCGCGTCCGCCATCGACAGCGTCAGGGGGTAGTTCCACGGCGAGATGACCCCGACGACCCCGGTCGGTTCGCGGGTCACCGTCGCGGTCGAGAGTCCGGGCGCCACGCCGCGGCGCCGCTCCTCGGCGAGCACGTCGGGCGCCTCGCCGGCGACGTACGAACAGCCCGTGGGCACGTCGAACAGTTCCTCGACCGCGGTGCGCCGCGACTTCCCGGTCTCCAACTGGAGGAGGTCGAGCAGCTCCCCGCGGCGGTCCGCGACGAGGTCGCCGAACCGGTCGACGATCCGCGCGCGCTCCGTCGCGGGCGTGTCGGCCCACTCGGCCTGCGCCTCGCGGGCGCGCTCGACCGCGGCCTCGACGTCGGCGGCGTCAGAGGCCGGAACGGCACCGATCCGCTCGCCCGTCGCGGGCGCGGCGACCTCGATGACGGCGGCCGACGAGTCGGCGTCGGCCCCGGATCCCTGTGCGACTCGGTCGGCGAGCGTCGACAGCCGGCGCGGGGCGAGCGAGGCCGCGCCCGTGAACGCGTCGGGGGTCTCAGGTGCGTCGGGGGCGCCTGCCTCGGAAGAGTCCGTGAAAGCCATCCGTTACTCAGATCAGGAGCGGAGCGGGGAAAGTCGTGCCGGTGGGTAACCGGTCGCAGCGGGTGAACGCGGGTCAGTCCGTCGCGTCGGTCGTCTCCACCGCCGGTTCGGCGGCCGGCGGCTCCTCTCCCTCGGAGAGCATGTCGATCACTTCGACGAGCAGCGACACGACGAGGGGGCCGACGATGAGCCCGACCGCGCCGAGCGAGAGTATCCCGCCGACGAACCCGACGAAGTACAGTCCCGGCGATATCTTGCCGGCCCAGCCCGCGAGTTGCGTCCGGATCACCGCGTCGGGGACGAAGGAGACGATGACGAGGCCCAACACCAGCACGGCGACGGCACGCCCGGGCTCGCCGACCAGGAAGTCGCCGGTGGCCAGGCCGACGACGAGGATGCTGGGGCCGACCACGGGGATGAACTGGAAGACGCCGGCGATGACGGCCAACAGGATCGGCGAGGAGTACCCGAGCACCCGGAACACCGAGAGCGCGAGGACGAACGTCGCCGCCGCCGTCGCGGCCTGGAGGACGTAGATCGAGTACAGCGTCTCCCGCGTGCGCTCGTGGAGCCGCATCGGAATGTCCTGATACTCCGGGGGAACGATGCTGAAGACGGCCGTCTCGACCGCCACCGGCCGGTACAGGATCCCGTAGACGAGGAACGTGAACACGACCAGCTCCAAGACGAGGACGGGCGCCGCGCTCGCGACGGCGATCGCGACCTGTCGGACCCACGCCTCGGCGGCCGCCGCGTACGGCGCGATCTCGATGACCGTCTCGAAGTCGCCGACGCTGATCGGGACGACGTCGGGAATCCGTTCGAGGATGACGATCAGCTCCGACCGGCGCTGATACAGCACGTACAGGAGCGGGGCCACGAGGAGCGCGGCGGCGAGGAAGGCGATGACCGTGGTCGCGGCACACGCGATCCGACGGGAGAGGCCGTGGCGGACGAGCCGTTGGCGGACGGGGTAGAGGACGTACGCGAGGGTGACGGCGAAGACGACGGTTCGCAGCACCTCCGCCAATACGACGGCTGCGAGCGCGGCCATCGCGAAGAGTAACGCGCTCAACAGTCGCCGTCGGTTCAGTACCATGGTACCGGGTCGCAATCGGTGGCAAAAGTCGTTGCGGTGGCGTCGTCGCGAGGGATCGCGGCCCCGCGGTCCCGCGGTCGTCGATTCTCGGAGCCGGCCGCGGTCGACGGCGCGAGACGACCGGGACCCGAACCGCCGCGTGCCGGGTCGTGCCGCTCGGACTCGCCGCCGCCGTTAGGGACCGTAGCACCTAACCTCGCGCCGGTCCGATGAGGGGTATGCGCATCGACCCGTTCGGCCTCGAACGCTGGTTCGCGGAGTACGAGCACGAGGCCGACATCATGCTGGCCGAGAGCGGCATCCGGTCGCTCGACGCGAGTCGGTTCGACCTCGACCCGGGGAAACTCGGCTACGTGATCCCGACGAACGGCGACCCCGAGTTCCGGGCGTCCGTCGGCGACCGCTACGACCGGTCCGCCGACGAGGTCCTGTTCACCTGCGGCACCCAGGAGGCGAACTTCCTGACCTTCCTCTCGCTGCTCGGCGACGAGCACGCCGTCGACGGCGACGGCGGCGAGGCGGGCGTCGGCTCCGGCGCGCACGCGGTCGTCGTCACGCCGACGTATCAGGCGCTCCACGCCGTCCCGGACGCGTTCGGCGACGTGACGCGCGTCGAGCTCGAGCCGCCGGAGTGGGAACTCGACCCCGAGGCGGTCGCCGAAGCGGCCCGCGACGACACCGCGGTGATCGTCGTCAACAACCCGAACAATCCCACCGGACGGTACCACGACGAGGACGCGATGCGGGCGGTGTACGACGTCGCCGTCGACCGCGACGCGTACCTCCTCTGTGACGAGGTGTACCGCCTGCTCGCCGAGGACCCGCAGTCGCCGGTCGCGAGCTACGGGGCACACGGCATCTCGACGACGAGCCTCACGAAGGCGTACGGGCTCGCCGGTCTCCGGTTCGGCTGGATCGCCGGCCCCGAGCCCGTGGTCGAGCGCGCGTGGCGCTGGAAGGACTACACGACCATCTCGCCGAGCCTGTTCGGCCAACACGTCGCGAAGCAGGCGCTCGGCCGGCGCGAGGACGGCATCCTCCGGGAGAACCGAGAGTTGGCCGCCGCGCACCGCGAGACCGTCGCGGCGTGGGTCGACGGTCACGACCTCGACTGGCTCGACCCGGTCGGCGTCAACGCGTTCGTGACGGTCCCCGACGGCTTCGACGGCGCCGAGTCGTTCTGCCGGACGGTCGTCGAGGAGGCGAGCGTCGTCCTCGCGCCCGGCCACCTGTTCGGCTTCCCGAACCGCTTCCGGATCGGGTTCGGACTCCCGACCGACGAGCTCGAAGAGGGGCTCGACCGCGTGAGCGACGTGATCGAGGCGGCAGCCGAGTCCGACGCGACGGCGACGACGGGAGGTGACGACTGATGGGGCTGTTCGGCGACCTCAAAGACGACGTGGTCGAGTTCGTCCGCAACCCGACCGACGAACAGAAGATACTGCTGGTCACGGTCGTCGCCATCGCGATCGCGGACCGCGCGCTCTACTTCGTCGACTTCCCGTTCGTCGTCCGGACGACGGCCGCGGTCGGCGTCGGGTTCGTCGTCATGTTCCTCGTCAGCTACCTCTACACGGGGAGCTTCGTCCCGCCGGACGGCAACGTCGACGACGAGGACGAGCCCGAGGAGTACGTCGACGAACTCGACCCGTAAGCCGCTTTTCGAAAGCAGTCCGATCCGTGCTACGTCGTCGCGGCCGTCGCCGCCGCTGCCGACCCGCCCCCGCCGGCGTAGCTCAGCGGCTCGCCCCAGTCGACGGGCGGGACGCCGGGGTCGCCGTCGTCGCGCTCGGCGACGTCTCCCCGCAGGTCTCGATGGTCGTAGTCTGGGTCGCGGAGCCGTTCGGCGAGCGCCGGCGGGACCGCGACTCGTTTCACCGTCCGCCCGATCCCGCCCAGCGACCCGTCGTCGAGTCCGAAATCGACGTCGTAGCCGCGGACGTGGGCGTCGTCAAACTCGTCGTGGAGCGCCGCGACCGCGGCGGCGGCGTGGCGGTACACCCCGTCCATGCCGGGGTCGGTCGTCGCCAGCGGGATCCGCACGACGGGGACGTACACGGGGGCGCCGTCGTCGTGGGTGGCGACCTCGTGAAGTCCGGCGTCCGCCGGGACGTCGGCGCCCTCGCGGACCGGCGCGTCGGTCGGTGCGGGGAGGTCGCCGTCGAGCGCGTCGGCGACGCGGTCGACCCGCTCGTCACTCGATCTGAACGCGTACACGGCGATCCCTCCGAGTAACATGAGGCCGCCGGTCGCGACCGCTGCGGCGAACGCGAGTCCGCCGGCCGTCAGCGGGAGCGCGACCGGACCGAGAGACGCGGGACTGCCGGCCGAAACGGCGGTCGAAACCGATGCGTCGAGCGTGAGGGAAGGTAGAGTCGGGGACACGTCGGGCGATCCAAACGGATTCGACTTACGTGTTTCCACCGAGCACGGTCGCGGCGTCGTTCACGATCCGTTCGTCGAGGCGGACGCCGCTCTCCGAGTGCCAAGCGCGGCCCGAGCGCGTCTCGACACGCGGAGCGGCGGCGTTCCAAACCGTTTATACCCGCGCCTCCGGAAATACCGCTTATGCCGCGAGAGCAGAAGCAGGTTCGCGAACTCCAGGAGGGCAGCTACGTGATGATGGACGACGTGCCCTGTAAGATCAACCATTACAGCACCGCCAAACCCGGAAAACACGGCAGCGCGAAGGCCCGCGTCGAGGGCAAGGGCGTCTTCGACGACAGGAAGCGCTCGCTCTCGCAGCCGGTCGACGCGAAGGTGTGGGTCCCCATCGTCGAACGGAAGCAGGGCCAGGTCGTCAACGTCAGCGGTGACGAGGTTCAGGTGATGGATCTCGACACCTACGACACCTTCACGATGCGGATCCCCGAGGGCGAGGACTTCACCTCGGACGAGAACATCGAGTACCTCGATTACGAGGGCCAGCGAAAGATCCTCGGGTAGTCGGGAATGTTCCCCGGAGCGACGACGGACCGCGAAGCTGCTTCGTACGTGGTCGTCGGCGCTCCGCTCGACGCCACGACCACTTTTCAGCCGGGCACCCGGTTCGGACCGGACCGGGTCCGGCGCTTCTCGGAGAGCTACGACGACTACGACCGACGCACCGACAGTCGCTTCTCCGCGCTCGGCGTCCACGACGCGGGCGACGTGCGCCCGTGGGACGACGTGCCGGCGTACCTCGATCACCTCGCCGCCGAACTGCGGAGCGTCGCCTACGACGGCGCCGTCCCCCTGCTCGTCGGCGGCGAGCACACCGTCACCTACGCCGGCGTCGACGCCGTCGACCCAGACGCCCTCGTCGTCTGTGACGCGCACCTCGACCTCCGTGCGGAGTACGACGGGAACCCCATGAACCACGCCTGCGTCACGCGCCGCTGTCTCGACGACCTCGGGGTCGACCGCGCCGTGATCGTCGGCGCTCGGACGGGCTCCGAGGCGGAGTGGGAGCGCGCGGCCGACGCCGACGTCGAGGTCGTCCGACCCGAGGACGCGAGGGCGTGGATCGACGCGCTCGACGGCGACTCATTCGCCGACGAGTCGGTGTACTGCTCCGTCGACATCGACGCCCTCGATCCGGCCTACGCCCCCGGAACCGGAACGATGGAGCCGTTCGGACTGGAACCCCGCGAGGTTCGCGACCTCGTTCGGGCGGCCGCCCCCCACGCGGATGGGTTCGACGTCGTCGAGGTGAACGACCGCGACGACGGGCAGTCGGCGGCGCTGGCCGGGAAGCTACTGCGGGAGTTCGTTCACGCCCGCGCGTCGGCCGCCGACGGGCGGGTCAACTGACGGGCGACGGGCGCTCAAAGCTCGGAGAGCCGTCGCCGTGCGGCGGTTACCGCTTCCATCGCGTCGATCCACTCGCGAGGGTCGGTACACCAGATGCGGTCTCCTTCGACGCTCACGCAGAACACCGATTCGCTGGAGGGCGAGAGCGTGACTCGGTCGACCTCGGACCGGTCGCCGAGATACGCGTCGATGAGTCGACGGGCGGTCTCCGCTTCCGAGCGAAGCCGGTCGCCCGCGGCGTACTCGATGGCAATCTCCGTCATACCCTCGCGTTGGAACTACATGATTAATAACTACTGTTTTCTGGCAGCGATTGCGGGTTCCGCGGTCGCTCCCGCCGAACGTCACCTGTCGTCGAACACGACCTCGCCGTCGACGACGGTCGCGGCGACGTCGATCTCGTCGATCTCGTCGGCGTTCTCCCACGGCGACGCGTCGAGCGCGACGAAGTCCGCGCGCTTGCCCGGTTCGATCGTCCCGAGTCGGTCCTCGTCGAAGCCGGCGTAGGCGGCGCCGGTTGGGTACGCTCGCAGCGCCTCGGTGACGGTGAGCCGCTGGGCGTCGGCCGGGGCGTTGACCGCGTGGTGGACGCCGAACAGCGGGTCCATCGGCATCCCGTCGGAGCCGAACGCGAGCCGGACCCCGGCGTCGAGCATGTCGCGGTAGCGGTTCGTCTCGGCGGTGCGATCGGGGCCGAGCCGCGACTCGTAGAGCCCGTCCTCGCCGGCCCACTTGAGGAAGTTCGGTTGGACGCTGGCGACGACGCCGCTCTCGGCGAGCCGCTCGATCGCCGCGTCGTCGGCCAGCTCGACGTGTTCGATCCGGTGGCGCGCGTCTCCCGGATCGGTCTCAGAGGCGTCCTCGTAGGCGTCTAACACGGCCGCGACCGCCTCGTCGCCGATCGCGTGGGCGGTGAATTGGAAGCCCGCCTCGGTCGCTTTCGCGACGGCCTCACGCAGTTCCGCGGGGTCGACGACCCACTGTCCGGTCGCCTCGTCGTCGTCCGCGTACGGCTCCGAGAGGCGGGCGGTCCGTCCGCCGAAACTCCCGTCCGTGTACGACTTGATCGCGCCGGTCTCGACGCGGTCGCTCCCGGCGTTCGTGGCGAGGCCGACCTCGCGGGCCGCGTCGAGGTGGTCGGTCCAGTAGTTGATCCGGACGCGGGCGGTCAGCTCCCCGGCCGCGTCGAGGTCGCGGTAGACGCGCGGGGCTTGCGAGTCGCGAACCATGTCGTGGAACCCCGTGATCCCGCGGGCCGCGCAGTGGTCGAGGGCCGCCTCGACGACCGCGCGCGTCTCGTCGGGGCCCGGCTCGACCGCCCGGTAGATCGGGTCGATGGCGGCTTCGAGGAGGACGCCGGTCGGTTCGCCGTCGGCGTCGGTCGGCACCGTCTCCGCCGGCGCGTCGGCGAGTTCGTCCGCGAACCGATCGAGCGCGACGCCGTTGACCGCGGCGACGTGCATGTCCTCGCGGAACGCCGCGACCGGACGCTCGGTCGAGACGCGGTCGAGGTCCTCGCGGGTGAGGTACCGCGACTCCGTCCACGTCGACTCGTCGTAGCCGTAGCCGAGAATCCATCCGTCGCCGGCCGCGTTCCCGTCACCGCCCGACGAGTTTCCGTCGGGGTCCGCCCGCTCCGCTTCTTCGGCCTCTTCGACCTCGACGGCCCGGTCGGCCAGCAGGTCGACGGCCCCTCTCGGCGAGTCGGCGGCCGAGAGGTCGGCGTGGACGAGGTACCGTCCCACGGTCGTCAGGTGCGTGTGCGCGTCGACGAACCCGGGGAGGAGGACGCGCCCGTCGAGGTCAACCACGTCGGTGGCGACGCCAGCGAGCCGCTTCACGTCGCGGGTCCGCCCGGTCCGAACGATCTCGCCGTCGCGCACGGCGACGGCCTCGTGGACCGTGTCGCCGCCGTCGTCGGGGTCCGCGAGCGTGTGTACCTCCCCGTCGACGAAGATCCGATCCGCGGCCTCTGTCATGGCAATTCGGCGGAGACACAGCCTGTTAACCGTTCGGGAAACGGCGATCGTTTTATTCGCTCGCCCGGAGAACCGCCGCGTATGTACGACCACGTGCTCCTCCCCACAGACGGAAGCCCCGGCGTCGACCGCGCGATCGACCACGCGATCGACGCCGCCGACCGCTACGGCGCGACGCTCCACGTCCTCTACGTCGTCGACAGCGACGTGGTGAACGCCTACTCCGGCGACGAGTTCGTCGACGGCGCCGAGGGCGCGGGAGAGACGCTCGAAGAGACGGGTCGCGAGGCCCTCGACGCGGTTGCCGACCGGGCTCGCGAGGCCGGCGTGGAGACGGTGACCGCGCTGCGGTACGGCGTCCCGCACGAGGAGATCCTTCGGTACGCAGACGAGGAGACCGTCGACCTCACCGTGATGGGATCGAAGACGCGGTCCGGCGACTACCGGCGGATGCTCGGCTCCGTCACCGAGCGCGTCTCCCGGCAGTCGACCGCGCCGGTGAGCATCGTGAAGACGACCGTCGAGGGCTGAGCCGCGACCGCCCTACAGCCGCTCACGCACGTCGTCCGCGACCGCGGCGAGCGCCGTTTCCGCCGTCGGCACCCGGTCGGCGAGACTACAGAAGCCGTGCGCCATCGCCGGGTAGTGCCGGTTCCGGACGGGAGTCCCCTCGCGCTCGAACCGGTCCGCGAGCGCGACGCCGTCGTCTCTGAGCGGGTCGAACCCCGCCGTGACGACCGTCGCGGGCGGCAGGTCACCGAGGTCCGACGCCCGGAGCGGGACGGCGTAGGGGTTCGCGGCGTCGACCGGGCTCCGCAGGTACCGCTCGTAGAACCACCGCATGTCAGCCCGGGTGAGCAGCGGACCGTCCGCGTTCTCCCGGTAGGAGTCCGTCTCGAAGTCGCGGCCCGCGATCGGATACAGGAGGAACTGACCGGCCGGGGTCGGCGAGTCGTCGAGCTCGCGAGCCCGGAGCGACGCCGCGACCGCGAGCGCCCCGCCCGCGCTGGTTCCGGAAACACCGACACGGTCCGGGTCGACGCCGAGCGCGTCCGCCGTCTCGACGACCCATTCGACCGCCGCGGTCGCCTCGTCGACGGGGACCGGGAACGGGTGTTCGGGCGCGAGGCGATAGTCAACCGAGACCACGACCGCACCCGAACGGACCGCGAGTTCGCGACAGATGCCGTCGACCGAGTCGAGCGTGCCCAGCGTCCACCCGCCGCCGTGGAGGTGGACGAGCGCTCGGCTCCTCGCGGTCGGGTCGCCGAGCGTTTCCTCGGGGCGGTACACCCGGACGGGCACCTCGCCGTGAGGCCCGTCGAACGCGAAGTCGCGGACATCGGCCACGGGCGGTTCGGGCGGCCCGGAGAACAGGTCGTCTTCGAGGCGGCGGGCGGCGTCGACCGAGAGGTCGCTCCAGCCCGGCAGCCCCAGCGACTCGATCTCGTCGACGGCCGCCGCGAGGTCCGGGTCGAGTGCGTCCGCGCGCATGGCGGACCGAGGCGGTGGGCCTTTGTAAGTCGGTCGGCAACGTCGGGCGATGGACGTCCGGTTGACCTACGAGAACGGCACGGTCCGGGTCGACGCGGACGCCGACCTCGACCCCGACGCGCTGCCGCCGCTGCCCGGCGTCGAGACCGACCCGCGCTCGGGGACCGGCCGCGCGCCGGCGTACCGGTACGCGGAGCTCCGGCGGGCGCTCCGGGTGGCCGGCGTCTCCGTCGACGACCGCGTCCTCGACGCGAGCGACCGCGCCGCGACCGAGGCCGGGCTGCCGGACGCGCTCGCCACCGACTACGAGCTCCGGGAGTACCAGCGCGAGGCGCTCGACGCGTGGCGCGACGCCGGCGACCGCGGCGTGATCGAACTGCCGACCGGCGCGGGCAAGACCGTGATCGCGATCCGCGCGATGGTCGAACTCGGCGTGCCGACGCTCGTCGTCGTCCCCACGGTCGACCTCTTAGACCAGTGGCAACGCGAGTTGGAACGCGAGTTCGACGTGCCGATCGGCCGGTTCGGCGGCGGCGAACAGCGCCGCGAGGCGATCACGGTATCGACGTACGACTCGGCGTACCTCAAGGCCGACGGCGTCGGCGACGCCTTCGAGTTCGTCGTCTTCGACGAGGCCCACCACCTCGGCGGCGAGGGGTACCGCGACGCGGCGCGACTGCTCGCCGCGCCCGCCCGACTCGGGCTCACCGCCACCTTCGAGCGCCCCGACGGCGCTCACGAGGCGGTCGCGGAGCTGATCGGCGACCGCGTCTACGCGCTCGACGTCGACGACCTGGCCGGCGACCACCTCGCCGCCTACGATATCCGGCGGATCGAGGTGGAACTGACCGACGCTGAACGCGAGCGCTACGACGAGAAGCAGGGCACGTTCGTCGAGTACGTCCGCGACGCCGGGATCACGTTCACGAGCGGGAGCGACTATCAGGAACTGGTCAAACGCTCCGGCAACGACCCGGCCGCGCGGGAGGCGCTCTTGGCGAAACAGGACGCCCGCGAGATCATGATGAACGCGAGCCGCAAGGTCGACCGGCTCGCGGCGATCCTCGACCGTCACCGCGACGACCGCGTGATCGTGTTCACGGCCCACACCGACCTCGTATACCGCCTCTCCGAGCGGTTCCTGCTGCCCGCGATAACCGCCGAAACGGGCGCGAAAGAGCGGCGCGAGATCCTCTCCCGCTTCCGCGACGGCACCTACGGGCGAGTCGTCGCCGCGAACGTCTTAGACGAGGGCGTCGACGTGCCCGACGCGAACGTCGCGGTCGTGCTGTCTGGATCGGGCAGCGAACGGGAGTTCACCCAGCGGCTCGGCCGCGTCCTCCGGCCGAAAGACGACGGCGGGCGGGCGACCCTCTACGAACTCGTCAGCGCCGAGACCGCCGAGGAGAGAGTGGCCGGCCGGCGACGCTGACATCCCGGCGGCCGCCCGACGCGTCCGAGACGGTCTCACACGGCCGAGGAAGAATTATCCGGCGCCGCGGTGGGGAGTCCGTCATGGCCGATTTCGTCACCCCACCGCCCGTCGACCCCGGCGACCGGGTCGCGGTCGTCGCCCCGGCGTCGAACGCCCCCGAGTCCGCTCGGTTCGTCTACGAACTCGGTCTCGAACGAATGCGCGAGGGCTTCGACCTCGACCCGGTCGAGTACCCCACCGCGACCGCCGACCCGGAGTGGCTCGCGGACAGTCCGGAGGCGCGCGCTCGAGACGTCATGGACGCCTTCCGCGATCCGGACGTCTCGGCCGTGATCGCCAACATTGGAGGGCACGATCAGATCTCCGTCCTCCCGCATCTCGACGGCGACGTCCTCCGCGATCATCCGACGCGGTTCTACGGCTACTCGGACAACACCAACCTGGCCCTGTTCCTCTGGAATCAGGGGATCGTCTCGTACTACGGCGGGTCGACGCTGCTCGAGTACGCGATGGACGGCGAGATGTTCGACTACACCGAGGAGTACCTGCGGCGCGCGCTCTTCGAGGACTCGATCGGCGAGTGGACCGAGGCGGCGGTCTTCACGGACGAGGCCGGCGACTGGGAGGACTCGGAGTCGGTCGAGACCACGCGCGATATCGAACGGTCCGACGGCCGGACCTGGCGAGGTGGGGAGGCGACCGTCTCGGGTCGGATCTGGGGCGGCTGCCACGCGGTCCTCGTCGAGCAGTTCCTCGCCGGCCGGTACCTGCCCGACCCCGAGGCGCTGGAGGGGGCCGTTCTCGCCGTAGAGACGAGCGAGCTGGTCCCCGACCCCGCCGTCGTCGGCGCGAACCTCCGGGCGCTCGGCGAGCGCGGGCTCCTCGAACGGTTCGACGGCGTGCTCGTCGGGCGCGCCGCCGCGCGCTCACACGCCGAGGCCCACCCGCCGAAGTGGCGGGAGGACTATCGAGAGCGCCAGCGCGACGCGATCGCCGATGTCCTCGAGAGGTACGTTCCGAACGCTCCCGTCGTCTTCGACTGCGAGTTCGGCCACACGTACCCGACCTGTCCGATCCCGATCGGCGGTGAAGTCGAGATCGACCCCGCGAGCGAGTCGCTCCGTCTCCACTGACCTCACTGCGGGGCGAAGCCCTCGCCGACGGCGGTGTCGACGGGAGCGGAGCGAGTTCGTCGGCGGAGCGCCGTCGACGCCGCGGAACGCACTCGGACAGCTCGATTCAGTCGTCGCCGTCGAGGTCGAGCGAGCGCTTCTCGCCGAGCTCCTGTTCGAGGCTCCCGCGCTCCCAGCTCCTGACCGCGTCGCCCTCGACCTCGGCGCGGAGCTTCTCTTCGAGGAGGTTCACCGCCACGCTGTTGGCGCCCTCCGGGATGATCACGTCGGCGTGTTTCTTCGACGGCTCGATGAACTGCTCGTGCATCGGCTTCACGGTCGAGAGGTACTGGTCGATGACGCCCTCCAGGTCGCGGCCGCGTTCGATGACGTCGCGGCGGATCCGCCGCAGGATGCGGACGTCGGCGTCCGTCTCGACGAACAGCCGGAGGTCCATCATGTCGTTTATCTCCTCGTCGTACAGCGACAGAATTCCCTCCAACACGATCACGTCGGTCGGTTCGACCGTGACGCGCTCCTCCTTGCGGTTGTGTATCTCGAAGTCGTACTGCGGCATATCGACGGACTGCCCCTGTAACAGGGCCTCGAGGTGGTCTCGCAGCAGTTCCCACTCGAACGCCGAGGGGTGGTCGTAGTTGACCTCCTGCCGCTCCTCGAAGTCGAGGTGCGAGAGGTCCTGGTAGTAGTTGTCGAGCGGGATACGGGTGACGCTGTCGCCGAGGTCGCGAGTGACGAGGCGGGAGACCGTCGTCTTCCCGGCGCCCGTCCCCCCCGCGATCCCGATCACGAACGAGGGAATGGTCATACCGCAGTTCGAACGGCCGAGGGTTTGAACGCTCCCTTTCGTCCCCGCTGGCGATCCACAGCGTGGCTGCGGACCGTGGGGGGCGCCGCCGCCGACGCTCGTCGCCGTCACCGCGCGCGATCGCGGCCTCGGCGCGGACGGATGAGGCACGCACCTGTCCGTGGTCGCCGGCGCGTATGCGAACCGATCGCAACCGTACGACCGGTGCCGACATAACGGTATCGGGGGCACCTTTTAGCCGCTCGGAGCAAATTCGTGGCGTATGCGAACAGACACCACGGTCCGTGACGTGATGCACCGCGAGTTCCTCGGCGTCAGCGAGTCGGACTCGCTCTCGGAGGCGGCGGCGTTGCTGGTCGAAGAGGAGACGAACTGCGTGGTCGTCGTCCGCGGCGGCCAGCCGATCGGCCGGCTGGAGTCGCGCGACGCGCTCGACGCGCTGTTGGACGCCGACGGGTCGGTCGCGGAGGCGGACGCCCCCGAGTTGGCCGTCGCCGACGCGATGGGACCGCCGCTCCCGGCGGTGTCGCCGAACGACTCGCTGACGGCGGTCGAGGAGCGCCTCGTCGCGGATGGGGCGGACCGGGTCGTCGCCGTCGACGACGGCGAGGCGGTCGGTGTCGTCACGGACGGCGACGTGCTCGCCGCGGGCGCGCCGCGAGCGGGGACCGGAGCGGGCGGATTCGGCGACGAGACCGGGACGGGTGAGTCCCGACCGAAAGAGGCCGTGCTGTCGGCCGCGGCCGCCGCCGACTCCGACGCGGAGCGGACCGCCGCGGCGACGATGAACCCGGACGCGTCTCCGGACCGCGAAACGGCCGGCTCGCGGGACGGGCCCGTCGAGGGCGACGGCGGCGTCGCCGGCCCCGCCGCGGGAGCGCCGAGCGGGTCGTCGACGCAGGGCGTCTGCGAGAACTGCGGCGCGCTCGTCCCCGACCTCGTCACCGCCAACGGGCAGGCCGTCTGCCCGAACTGCCGCGAGATCTGAGCGAACCGCCGCGAAATCCGCTTCGGCCTCGAAGCGAACAATTCCCCGGCCGGCAGCCTCAACAGGCCCCGAGCCGAAGGCCTCCGCATGGCCGAGACGGGCGCGCGGATCGAGCCGGCGACCGCCGACGACGTCGACGCAGTCACCGACATGTGGGTCGCGCTCGCCGCGGGACAGCGCGAGTACGGCGCCACGCTTCGCGCCGAGGCGAACCGCGCGGCGGTCCGGGAGTGGGCGGCGCAGTCGGCCGTCACCGGCGAACTGCTCGTCGCCCGCGCTCCGAACGGGGAAAGCGAGAGAGAACCCGGTCTGATCGGGTTCGTGGGATTTTCGGTCGAACGCGGCGGCTACGAGCGCGACGGCGTTCGCGGCACCGTGAGCAATCTCTACGTGAGCCCTGAGTGGCGCGGCGAGGGAATCGGCGCGGCGCTGCTCGACGCCGCCGAACGCGCGCTCGCCGGGGAGGGTGCCGACCGCGTGGCGCTGGAGGCGCTGGCGGCCAACGACCGCGCCCGAGAGTTCTACGCGGACCGCGGCTACGACCGCCACCGCGTCGAGTTGACGAAGCCGCTTCGCGACGGCGACGACGATGACGGCGGCGGCGATGACGGCGATAGGGGCGACGAGGGCGACGGCGGCGAGGGCGACGGCGCGACCGGCGAAAGCGGCTGACCCCGGCCGGGTTCGCGGAAAGCGACACGCACTCATAGGAGGACCGAGTACGGCCGCACGCGCCAGGGGAGCATGGGTGGTTCATGCACTCGACTTGTAATCGAGACTTCCGGGGTTCAAATCCCTGCCCTGGCTCTATCAAGTTTCTGAACAATCCCACGCGGATCCGCACCCCGGTGGGGTTGTGTGTCCTGTCGAGAGTCAGGTAGTTACACCACATGCCGCAATAGCGAGTCGCTCGTCAGCGGCTGGAACGGAGGTGACCGCGTAGATGGCGGTCTCGTCTGGACCGTTCTGCGGAGCGCTCGGCTGTCGCGAAGACGCCGAGGTCGTCATCGAGAACCGCTACGGGAAGCGGTACGCGTGCGACGAGCACGCCGACGACGGCGAGGTGGTCGGCGATGCCTGAGGACGATGACGTCTCCGCCCGTGACGCCCTCGCCATCGCGCAGCGAGCGCTCGCGAAGGCGAATGGCCTCGAGGCCGACCTCGACGAGGCGACCGCCGAGATCGAGCAGCTCCACGAGGACGTCACCTCACTCGAGCTGCGGCTCTCCGAACACGACGACGATCGCGACTACGCCCAGCTCACCCGTGACGACAAGGTCGGGATGGTCCGCGAGCACGCCTTCCAGAAGGCGACTCGTGGCTCCGGTGTCGCCGCGCTTGACTACGACGACATCCGGTGGGAGGTATTCGACGGCGAGCCGTCGGCCGACCACTGCTACACGCTGATGGAGCTCGCCGCGGACGTCCGCGGCTTCGAGGTGAAGACGCCGGCCAGCGGCAACCGCAGTCTCACCGTCGACGCCAGCGAGGCGAAACGCGGCGCCGTGTTTTCGTCCGCGAATAAAACCGAGACGGAGGAGGTGCGGTAGCGATGGCGGTCTTCACTCGTGGGATTCCGCCTCCGCTTGTACTCCCTGTAGATCACCACAAGCAGCGCTGTGTAAGCAACTGTCCGTTAGCCACTGGGCCGTCGTTCTGGCCGACGTCTGGCCGACGTCGTCCGGCGGTCCGAGTGGTTCGACGGACTTTATTCGCGGACGAAAACCCACGATGTCCACCACCCACGACCGACGAAAGGAGAACGAGACGCTAACCGAGACGCTGACCCGCTTCCTCCGGGAGCGGTACCGAGATGAGGTCGGCACCCTCGCCCAGCGCTACCCGAACGAACAGCGGTCGCTCGTCATCGACTACGACGAGCTCTTCGAGTTCGACCACGACATCGCCGAGGACTGCCTCAACAAGCCGGGGCAGATGCGGGAGATCTTCGAGGAGGGGCTCCGTGCGTTCGACCTCCCGGCCGACGTCGACCTCGCGAACGCGCACGTCCGCGTGTCGAACCTCCCGTCCGAACACACCTACTACCCGGGCGGGTTCTCCCCGACCGACCAGGCGAGCAACTACCGGGCGATAACGGGCGAGGTGTCGAAGGTCACCGACCAGTACTCGAAGATCGTCGAGGCGGCGTTCGAGTGCCGCCGCTGCGGGACGTTCTCCTACATCCCCCAGACCGACTCGGGCTTCCAGGAACCGCACGAGTGTCAGGGGTGTGAGCGACAGGGCCCGTTCGACGTCAACTTCGACCAGTCGGCGTTCGTCGACGCCCAGCAGCTCCGCCTCGCGACGCCGCCCGAGATCGCCGAGGGAAGCGGCACCGAGATCGACGTGTTCGTCGAGGACGACCTCGCCGACGTCGTCACCGCCGGTGACCGCGTCACCGTCGCCGGGACGATCCACCTCGAGCAGAAGACGCAGGGCAACGAGAAGACAGGGAAGTTCGAGCCGTACGTCGACGCCGGCGCGCTCGCCGTCGACGAGACCGACCACACCGACGTCGACGTCACGCCCGATGAGCGCGAGGAGATCCACGAGCTCGTGAACGGCGCCGAGGGCGACCCGCTCGACGTGGCGGCATCCTCGCTCGCCCCGAAGATCTACGGCAACGACAAGATCAAGCGAGTGCTCATCCTCGCGCAGGTGGGTGGGTCGAAGACGGTCTACCCTGACGGCACCCACGACCGCGGCGAGTTCCACGTCCTCCTCCTCGGTGATCCGGGGACGGCGAAGTCGAAGCTCATCGACCGAGTTGAGGACCTCGGCTGGCGCACCGTCGGCGTGAGCGGGAAGGGCGCGACCGTCGCCGGCGTCACGGCGAGCGCCGTCCAGGACGACTTCGGCGACGGCGGCTCCGCCCTCGAGGCCGGCGCGTTCGTGAAGGCGCACAAGGGCGCCGTCTGTATCGACGAGCTCGACGACATGCCGGCCGAGGTCCGGGCGGCGATGCTCGACCCGATGAGCAAGCAGCGGATCTCCGTCAACAAGTGGGGGATCAACGCGACCCTCCGGACCGAGACCGCGGTCGTCGCTGCGGGCAACCCGAAGTACGGCCGGTTCGATCCCTACGAGAACGTCCAGGACCAGTTCGACCTGGAGTCGAACCTCCTGAGCCGGTTCGACCTCGTGTTCACGCTCACGGACCAGCCCGATCCGGACCGGGACAGCACGATCACCCAGCACATTCTCGACGCTCGCGACGCCGCGAAGCGCGAGATGGCTGGGATGGACGTCGACGAGGAGGCTGCCGACACCATCGCGACGCCCGTGGACCGCGATCTCCTGCGGAAGTGGATCGCCCTCGCGAAGCAGCAGCCCGAGCCGGTGTTCGCGAACGACGACGTCAAAGAGTGGCTCGACGAGAGCTTCACCGATCTCCGGTCGCTCAACGGCTACGACGAGGAGTCGCCCGTCCCGGTGACGTTCCGGAAGCTGGAGGGGATCGTCCGCATCGCCGAGGCGGCAGCGAAGTTCGAGTTCTCCGAGACGATCGAGATGCGGCACGTCCAGTTCGCGACGAACGTCGTCGGCGAGTCGATGCGCGACTACGGCACCGACCAGGAAGGCGTCTACGACGCTGACGTCCAGGAGACGGGCCGCTCGATGAGTCAGAAGCAGAAGATCAAGCTGCTCGAGGACACAGTCACCGAGCTCCAGCCGGCGACCTCGGGCGGGGCCGACCTCGAGGAGGTCGTCGCCGAGCTCGAAGACGAGGGAATCCAGTCGCCGTGGGACCTCATCGAGGCCGCCAAGGAAGACGGTCGCGCCTACGAACCGGGTGGTGGCGGCATCCGCTGGGTGGGTGATGCCTGATGCCGGCGACCGCCCAGCACAACGAGCAGGCGACCACGGTCCCGAACCTCAACGCCGAGGAGTCCGGCCGGCTCGGGGAGAACCCGGCGCGGTTCCTTGTCGAGGAGATCGACATCGACACCGGCGCCGGCACGAGCGGCGAGCTCATCTTCGCCCGCATCCGCGGCATCGCGACGCGCGGTCTCGTCGACTACTGGGAGGGCGTCGAGCGCTGGCTGGCCCGTCGTGAGGGTCGCGCCCCTCGCGAGGACGTCCTCGACGCACTCCAGGAGCGTCGCGAGGAACTCGAAGAGCGCGGCAACGGGCTCGATCAGGCCGGGATGACGCCGGCGGAGCGCCGGGAAGCGGCCGCCGAACGCAACGCCGAGTCGGTGGCGGTGCTCGTCGACGAGGGCGGTGAGGAGGTCCCGTGGAGCAGACAGTCCGGCGCCGTCGTGGGGGCGAGTCGATGAGCTCGAAGTTTCCGTCGGAGGAGCTGAAAGGGCAGGTTGGAGACGTCCCGATTAGTACGCACACGAGGGTTCTGGGTGTGGACATCGTTGTCCCGCAGTTACACCACCGCTGTGAGATGAATGATGTCGAGTATCCGCTCGGCGGTCGCGGAGAAGTAGAGATCTCCGCTGTCGGGAGCGACCGTCGTCTCCGTGCGGCCGACCGTCGCTACATCGCCAAGTGGGCGAGACGGAACCTCTTCGAAGGCCACGGAGGTCGGACCGATGAGTGACGCCACCCTAAGCGACCTCGACACCCGAAAACGAGAGCGCCTCGCCGACCTCCCGCCGACGGCGTCGCTCGTCTACCTCGAACTCCACAACGCGAGCGGGCCCCGGACCCTCCGCCAACTCACCTACCAGATGGCGCGCCCCGAACGGTCAATCCTCCGGGCGCTCCGCCAGCTCCACGACGAGGACCTCGTCTCCTGCTCGCCGCGGTCTACCGATCCGCCGTCGTCTGAATGGAGGGTCGACGGGTGACCGACAGAATGGCGGTCGATGGACCACTTAAGGCTGTGGCCAAGCAACACACGGGTGACGACAGCCCGGCGACGGGCGACCCCACGCCTCGCACGCGGGGGTCGGAACGACAGGGCCGGAGAGACGGTCGCCCTGGACCCTTCTGCGCGAATCCATGACTGAAGCACCAGCCTACCACGAGCACCTGCTCGACGCATCGGACGTGTGTAACTCCTGTCACAGAGTCATCCGCGTCGAGCGGCAGGACCCGACGCGTGGCGGGCTCACCCGGGAGTTCGAGTCGCACTACGAGCGCCATCGCGACCACACCGAGATCGGCTACGGGCCGGCCCGGTCAGTCAGCGAAGAGAAGGGCGTGTTCTGCGAGCGCTGCGGCACTGAGTCGCCGTACGACCGCATCTGGAACGACGCCGAAGACGAGGTCGATGACGAGCGCTTCCGCGAGCTCATCCGGGCAACCATCCGGACGCTCGAGCACAAGGGCGTCACCCTCGACCGGCGGACGCTCGCCGAGCGGGCCCTCGAACGGCGCCGGAATGGAGAGCACGTCGACGACTGCCTCGGCGAGGCGACCAAGGCCGCGATCGTCGCATCGATCAACCAGAGCGACGCCGGGCAGGACGCCCGGCGGGAGGCCCCCGCATGAGCGCCACCGGATACGGTCGCGTGGCGTTCGACTTCGCCGGCCGCGAACTCGAGGGCACAGCGACCGACTTCGAGCCCGCGGGCGACGTCTCCGGCCCCGACGGGTTCCTGACGGTCGACGTCGACGGTCTCGAGTACCGAGTGGCGGAGTCCGACGCCGAGCGGTTGGATCGATAGCTCAGTCTGGGAGAGCACCGGCCTGAAGCGCTGGCATGCCTCGGTTCGAATCCGAGTCGATCCATCTCCCGAGGGCGTGGCATCGTAGCTTTTCACTGCGAGGCCAGGTCACGCGCCCGAGGGAGTGTTGAGTCCCACGAGCGGTCGGCAGTACCGTCGTCCCGACGACGATCGTGTGAGCTGCGGCGGACGTGCTGTCACGAGCAAACCCACAAGTCCGACCGCCTTGCGACGCCACTGGCGTGGTCACGGACGGCCCTATGGGCTCAGGCGAGACCCAAGCCTGAGACGGGCCTACCCCGTGCCGGGTTCGATCCCCGGCGTCGCCCTTCGAGACGTATTGACACACCCCTCCGTTTCCACTCCAGATGCCCGACCAGAGACCTCATCGTTCGACGACCGACCAGTGCCCGGAGTGTGGTGCGAGCTTCGCTTCGGCGAGACCCTGCGACTGCGTTCCTCTGATGGATGTCTCATGAAGACACACGCACCTGCTCGGCCCTGGTACTGCCGGGACGATGTCGTCGACGAGTACAAGACCACGCTCCAAGAGGACGATGAGAAGCTACCGATGCTGAAGGCCCTCAAAATCATCCGGGCGATCGTCGTCAACGTCGGCCTCATCGCCGGCTGGATCTACGCGCTGTACCTCGGCGGCGATCCGACGGTGATCACGCTCTTCGCGCTCTCCGTGGTCGGCGCGTACAACGGGCTCGAGCTCGGCGACTACCTTGCGCTCCTCCAGGCGTACAACGAGATCCAGACCGAGTCCGACACCGAGGACTGATGGCTACCTGCGACCGGTGCGGCGACCCGGTCGAGAACAAAGACAACCGGGGCTGGTTCCGCGACCACTGCTGGGAGTGTATCGAGACTATCGCCGACGAGGAGACGCCCCACCGCGAGACGTGCGACGACCCTGACTGCCTGACCTGTACGACACCATGACCGACGACACCGAGCTGTGCGGCGCCGACACCACCGACGACCAGCCGTGCCAGAACCCTGCTGGCGACGACGGCTCCTGCTGGATCCCCACCCACGGCTCGGATGACGACGACGTCGAGAACCCCCAGGGACGCGACTTCGCCATCGGCGAGGACGACCACGAGGCCATCCTCGAGGCGGCCCGTGAGGGGAAGTCGGAGCGCGGCTGTGCCCGTGCGGCCGGCGTCTCGTCGTGGGCGCAACTCGATCGCTACCTGGAAGCGCACCCGGATTTCCGGAGCAGCTTCGAGCGCGCCCGCGCACGAGGCGAGTCAGAACTCATCGAAGGCGGCCTTCGCGACGAGGACGTCGACTCGTCGATGGCGAAGTTCCTCCTCGCGAGCTCGTTCGACTACAAGAAGACGGAGAAGCGCGAGGTCGAGGCCGACGTCAACCAGACGACGACGCACGAGCTCGGCGAGGCGGACAAGGAGATCGCCCTCGAGGCGATCCGCGAACTCCAGGAGCGTGAGTCGGCATGAGCGCCACCGACGACATCATCGCTGACATCGTCACCGGCGACGACCCGGCGGGCAAGCGCGAGTTCCTGAACCCGTTCGATCCCGAGACGCCGACGACGCTCCTCGACGCCGCGAACGAGATGTGCCGTGGCTACATGCGGGCCGAGCGTGACGACTACCACCTCCTCGGCGAGCACCACGGTGAGTGGCTGCGCCTCCTCGACCAGGAACGGAAACTCGTCCTCAACTGCCACCGGGACGGGCTGAAGACGACGACCGTCCTCTGCTACATCCTCCTCCGCCTGGAGTACGACCCTGGGTTCCGCGTCATCTGGGCGATGAACAACAAAGGGATGACGAAGAAGAAGACGGACCTCGAACTCAACCGGTTCGTCGAGCGGAACCCATGGCTGACGAACCTCCAAGAGGGGCGCCGCCCGACCGACACGATCGACCTGAAGGAGTTCGGCAACGGGTCGACGCTTGTCGCGACGTGGCTCGACGGCGGAATCGACGGCGACCGCGCGCACCTCCTCGTCCTCGACGACCTCATCAAGGCTCGCGGGGACGGCTCTCCTGAAGACGTCCGCGAGTGGATCGAAGGGTCCGCGGCCCCCGGTGTGAAGGACGACGGCCGGACCGTGCTCATCGGGACGCGGAAGCGGCAGAACGACCAGTACCAGCACTACCGCTCGCTGTCGGCCTACTCGGTCGCCGAGTTCCCGGCTGTCCTCGAATACTGGGAGCAGGGCAACGCGACCGACGACGACCTCGACGTCCGCAGGCCGCCCGAGAAGTACTACTCCGAGGTCACTGACCCGTGGAACCCCGACGAGACGATCCACGTGCTGTGGCCCGAGGCCCGTGGCCCGCAGTGGCTCGCCGAGAAGCGTTCGGAGATGGCGGACTTCCGCTTCTGGCGGGAGTACTGCCTCACCTTCATCGGTGGCTCGGGGAACCTCATCCAGTCCGGCGACGTCGATCTGGACGTCGACCAGGGCGGGTGCTCGATCCGTGGGCGCGAGCCGCCGCGGAAGTACCGCGCCGGGGGCGGCGAGGCGATCGTCGTCGGCCACGACCCGGCCCAGAGCCCCACCGGCGACGACGCGGCCTTCGTCGTCCAGCTGCTCCGGCGGTCCGGTGAGCGCGTGCTCCTCGACACGCACGCCGAGCAAGGCATGTCGCCGTCGGCGATCAAGGCACGCCTCCAGGAGTACGACCGCCGGTACGATCCTGCGCTCATCGTCATCGAGGACAACGGGATGCAGCAGTACGTCGTCAACGACGCCATCGAGTTCTCGCCAGAGCTCCGCGCGAAGGTCACCGGGATCTCGACGTCGGGGAAAAAGCACTCGTGGGAGAACGGCATCCCGCGGCTGCGGAACCTCGTCGAGAACGGTGGCATCCAGTTCTACCGCGGGCACGACGCCACCGAAGACTGGATCCAGGCGGCGCTCTCACTCGAGCTCGACGACGGTCGCCTCTCCGGCCACACCCCCGACCTCATCGCGGCGTGGTACATGGCCGAGCAGGGCCTGCGCCGGTTCGAGTACGGGCAGGATGACACCGACGACGTCGACGGCGACGGCGAGGACGACACCAACGGAGTGAGCTACCTCTAGCATGACTGACGACACTACCGACGACGTCGACGACCAAGTCGCCCTGTCTGTCGACACGCTGGGCAACCAGTCGACGATGGACAAGGCTGAGGAGACGACGCAGCTGGACGAGCGGCACATCGCCACCGATGTCGGACGCGGCATCCAGCCGCCGTACAACCCCGAGACGCTGGCGGCGTTCCAAGAGCTCAACGAAACGCACCAGGCGTGTATCCGCAAGAAGGCACGGTACGAGGCGGGCTACGGGTTCGACATCACCCCGCACCCGAGCGCGGATTCGCCCAACGAGGACGGCGAGGCGTACCAGAGCGTTCGCGACTTCTGGTACGGCTCCGACTCGCGGTGGCAAATCGGCCCGGAGGGCACGGCGATGTCGACGCCCGAAGAAGTACTCGAACTCGGACGCCAGGACTACCACGGCATTGGGTGGACGTCGCTGGAGATCCTCGTCGAGGGAGACGGCACGCCGATCGGCCTCGCACACGTCCCGGCGGCGACTGTCCGAGTCCGGAAGACGACGGTTGAGGAGCGTGAGGACGCCGACGACATCATCGAGAGCGGCCACGGCTACGTCCAGATCCGCCAGGGCCGACGTCGGTACTTCGGCGAGGCTGGCGACCGGTATGGCGACGACCCGACGTTCGTCGACAAGGAGACGGGCGAGGTTGCGAGCGACGCTGGCGACCTCCCGAACGGGCCGGCAAACGAGCTCATCTTCATCCCGAATCCCAGCCCACTGAGTCTGTACTACGGCGTCCCGGACTGGGTCGCCGCGATGCAGACGATGGGCGCCGACCAGGCGGCGAAGGAGTGGAACCACGACGTCTTCGACAACCTCGGTATCCCGTACTACGCCATCCAGGTGACGGGCGGGACACTCACCGAGGATTCCAAGGAGGAGCTCCGCGGGCTGATGGACAATCTCAAGGGCAGTCGGTACCGGACAGCCATCCTCGAGGTCGACGAGTTTGAGTTCGAGGAGGACAACCCGCTCCAGGGCGGCGACCCGAAGGACGTCGAGATCGAACTCCAGCCCATCGGCTCGCGGGAGGATCTCGACATGGAGTTCCAGGCATTCCGCGAGCGGAACGAGCACGAGATCGCGAAGGTCCACGAGGTGCCGCCGATCCTCATCAACGTGACGTCGACGTCGAACCGGGCCAACTCCAAGGAGCAGGTCCGAGAATTCGCGACCGACGTCATCGCGCCGGAGCAGGCGAAGTTCGAGTCCCGGCTCTACACCATCCTCCACCAGCAGGCGCTTGGCGTCGACGACTGGACGATCGACTTCGAGCTCCACGGCGCCGACCAGCCGCAGGAGGAGGCACAGATGGCCGAACAGCGCGTCCGGGCGATGCGCCTCGCCGGCGTCGGCACCGTCAACGAGGCCCGGGAGGAGCTCGGGCTGGAGCCGTTCGACGACGAGCGCGGCGAGATGACGCTCTCCGAGTTCGAGGCCCAGTTCGACGCCAGCGGCACCGACGGCGATAAGTCAGAGGCAATGCGAGCGAAGGCGGCGCCGCCAGAGGATAACAAGATCGGGGAGCGGGCGAGCGTCGACATCGATGTCGACAAGGACCCGATCGAGCAGACGACGTTCAACAGTTCGAACCTCGACGAGGGGCTCTACGACTTCGGCGAACGAGAGCTGTTCCTCTCGTTCAAGCGACCGGATGGCCAGAACTCACTGTACGTGTACGTCGACGTCCCGGTGACCGTGTGGAACGACCTCGTTAATGCGCCGTCGGCGGGGTCGTACCACTACGCGAACATCCGGCTGGAGTACGGCTATCTCGAGATCACCAACAACCACGAGCGGCTGCCTGAGGGGCCGACGCCCGACCCAGGTGACGTCCCCGACGACGTCCCCAGCGAGATCTAAATCTCAATCACCCACTCCGAGAAAGGTGTGCGGGCAAATTACTCTGGGTAAACAGCGTGTACCTTATCAGGAGAATAGTATGCGGTTGTCTTTGAATCCGTATCCTCCTCAATGACTTCAGCACTTACCCATCCATTCTCGTGAATCTCGACCTCAGAGTGCGGATGCTTGTTCGGACCCTCATCCCAGTCGTCATCCTCAAACACGATGATCGCTTTGCGGAACTTCATTCCGTTCAATAAACACTCGTGATTTGATAAATAACTACTGACGAACTGCCGATGACCGTTAGCGTGGGAGCGCCCGACTCCCCACGCAAGCGAGGTACGACCGGGAGCGATTCTACGAGAACGACACCATGAGCGACAAG
Source organism: Halorubrum ejinorense (assembly GCF_055389685.1). NCBI lineage: Archaea > Methanobacteriati > Methanobacteriota > Halobacteria > Halobacteriales > Haloferacaceae > Halorubrum > Halorubrum ejinorense. The sequence goes on along the minus strand of NZ_AP043777.1, from coordinate 1,753,879 downwards.
AACACAGAGCGCGGCGAGAAGCGCGGCGTCCTCGGAACCGGTCGTGCCAAGGAGCTCGACAAGACGAAGGACGCCGACGCTGACGCCGCCGACGACGATGAGGGCTGACAGATGCCCTCGGTGAAGCAGGCGGGAGGCACGGCGTTCGAGAAGGACGTCGAGTTCGTCACCAAGGATGACGAGGACGACGAGCAGGTCGCGGCCGGTATCGTGATGGTCCCGGACAAGGCCGACCTCCAGAACGACTTCGTCCGCGAGGACACGCTCCGGTCGTTCGCCGACCAGTTCGGCACCTTCTACGAGGCAGGCCAGGCCGGCGGCGGCGTGATGCACGCAGTCTTCCCGGACTCGTGGATGGACCTCCAGCGCAACGAGGTCCTCGACGAGGCCGAGGAGATCGGCGGCGAGACCGTCGACGCCGGCGCCTGGGTCCAGGAGTGGGCCATCGAAGATGAGGAGCTCTGGGGCCTCATTCAAGACGACATCATCTCGGGCTACTCGATCGGCGCCGTCCAGGTCGACTGGGGCGGCCCGTACGAGCAGGACGACCTCGACGACGTCGAGGTCCCCGAAGAGCTGGGCGATGAGTCCATCTACGAGCTCGTCGACGGCCTCATCCGCGAGGTGTCTGCGGTCGACATCCCCGCGGTCCCCGACGCGCAGATCCTTCAAGCGCAGGCGAAGGCAGCCAGCGCTGCGGAGAAGCGCCTCGACGACTACCTCGGCGACCCCGACGGCTTCATGGAAGAGGCGCTCGCCCGCGGGCACTCCGAGGAAGCCGCCGAGCGCCTGTGGCAACTTCTCAGCCGGGCGGTCGAGGTAGAAGGGTCCAACCAGCCGGGGACGAAGAGCCGGCTGACCGAGGCCGCGAAGACGCTCGTCGACATCCTCACCCTGAGTGGTGGGACGAACGGCCGCCCCGACGCGAAGGCGGTCGGTGGCGACGACGTCGACGACGAACAGGACAACAAGGACGCTGCCGGTGGCGACTCACCGGCCGATGACGACGGCGGCTCGAAGTCCGCCGACGACACTGACACCATGAGTGACGACACCAACGACGACCCGTTCGACGACGCCCCCGAGTGGGCGAAGGAGCTGCGGAACGGACAGCAGGAGAACAGCAAGCGGATCGACGAGGCCCTCGAGGAGAAGGACGTCGACCCCGGTGACGACGACCCCTTTGAGGACGCCCCGGAGTGGGCGAAGCGCCTCAAGGAGAACCAGGACAAGAACGCCGAGCGCATCGACGCGATCTCGAAGCAGACTGGCACCACCGAGAGCCAGCAGCTCGGCGGGACGGAGAAGGGCGGCGACGAGAACGGCGGCAAGAACAGCGGCTTCACCCTCGACCCGCGGAAGGCGGGTGGTAACTGATGAGTTCTACTGACACCAACGGCACGATCGACCGGACCCGGGAGAAGAACGAAAGCGCGGCTGCGAAGTTCGACACGACCGATGTCGCCGGCGGTGTGCTGCCTCGCGACCTTTTTGAACAGTTCTACCAGGCTGTTCAGGACACCGCCACGATGCTCGAGGACGGCCGCACCGAGGACCTCCCGCGCCAGAAGATGGCGATCCCGAAGATCTCGGTCGGCGAGCGACAGCGCCGCGGCGCTGACGAAGGCCAGGGCGACGCCGGCAACGCGACGGTCGACACCTCGCAGGTCCTGATGGACGTCGAGAAGGCAACCATCTCGTACGACCTGACGCGCGAGGCCGTCGACGACACCGTCGACAACGTCGACGAGATCATCCTCGACATGCTGGCGCGACAGTTCGCCATCGACACGCAGGACCTCGCGATCAACGGCGACGAGGCGTCTGCCGACGCCTTCCTGAACCAGAACGACGGCTGGCTGAAGATCCTCCAGAACGACGCCGACGTCAACACCTACGACCACACGGACGGAGCTGGCGACCCCGTCGCGGTGAACACGGCACTGTTCAACCAGTCGATTCTGGCGATGCCGAACAAGTACCTGCGCTCGGGGCGGACCGATCCGCGGTTCTACATGAACCTCGACCAGCTCCAGAACTACCACAACGACCTCGCCGAGCGGAACGACCCGCTGGGCGCGGCCGTCCTGATGGGCGACAGCGACGCCACGCCGTTCGACTACGACGTCGTCGGCGTCGCCAACTGGCCCAAGGACACCGCGGTGTTCACTCACCCGGAGAACTTCATCTACGGCCTCTACGACGACGTCGAGATCCGCGTGCTGACGGACACGGACAAGGTCGCGGAGAACGACCTGTTCGCCCGCTACTTCATGCGAGTTCGTGACGACTTCGCCGTCGAGGCGCCCGAGGCGGCCGTCGTGATCACCGGCATCGCGGAGTGATCTGAATGCCGTACGTTCACTACAACGGTGGTGGCCGCTACCGCACGAGCGGTCACCTCTTCGAGGAAGGTGACGTCGTCGAGGTCGAGGAGGACCTCGCCGACTACCTCTGCGAGAAAGACGAGTTCGCTCGCGTGGAGGGCGACGAGACGATCGACGAGCCCGAGATCGCCAGCGAGGACACCGTCGACACGCTCGACGAATCCGAAGAGTCGGCCGAGAGCGAGGGCTTCGACGTCGACGAGTGGACCCACGAGCATCACTACCAAGAGCGCGCGGAGCAGGTTCGCGCCGGCGAGCACGACGAGCACCTGGACGCGATCGCCGAGGCGGAGTCGGCGACGACCGTCCAAGACGCTGTCGGCGAGCGTCGCGCCGAGCTGGAGGCGTAACTGATGAGCGAGGTCGGCTACTGTACGCTCGAGGATGTCCGCCGAGCCCTGCGGAAGGCCGACCTCCCGGGCGACATCCCACAGGACCAGCGGATCGCCGTCGACGCGATCACGGCGGAGACCGAGCCGCTGGAGAAGTCGCTCAAGCGACACTGGTACGCCGCCGACGGGGCCGACATCCTCACCGAGGCCGACGCTGTCACGATCCCGACGGCGCCGAAGACACGGGACGACGAGTACGACTTCCCGACCGGCGCCGCCCAGCTCGTCGGTGAGCCTGCCACGCCGAAGACGTCGCAGGGCGACTACGCGAAGATCGACCTCGACCGACGCGACGCTGAGTCGATCGCAGCGCTCCACGTCCGGACCGAGGACGGCACCTACGAGGACTGGGTGGCGAGCGACGACTACACCGAAGGGTCGTGGCCGCCGTCGGGGGAGGACTACTACCTGCGTGTCAACAACGGCGGCTGGTCGCGGCTCTACCTCGACACGACGAACTTCCTCAAGGAGGACGATGACGACGAGTACGTCCTCGACGCCTGGGCGAACGCGGTCTACGCGGAGTTCAGCTACGGACACGAGGGCATCCCGAGCAACGTTCGACGAGCGGTCGCGTTGCGCGCCGGCGCCGAGCTCGCCGAGGAAGCCGTCATCGAGATCCCGAGCAACGCGAGCGTGTACAATATCGAGACGAAGGCCGACGCGATGCGAGAGAAGGCCGACGAGCTGCTCGAAGTGTACCGATGAGTGACCGACTCAGAACGTCGGCCGCGACAGCAAGATTGCTATTGCTACCACCGTGGCGGCTGCAACTAAGCCCAGAAACCCGGCGACTTCAGGCCTCGCGGCAACCAGTCTGTCGAGGACGGCGAGTACAGTCACACCCACGAGCACGGCGCCACCGATCTCCTCCAAATCCTCGTTCATACACGAAATACGGGTGCTACTCTGAAAAAGAGTACGCCGAATCATGATTACAATCATGACTAGCAACACTACCGACGACGTCGACGACGGCGCGGTCACCACCGAGACCGACTACCGGTGGCGCTGGCTGTCGACGATCTGGGTGCTCGTCTACGGGCTCGGCTTCCCGGCCTGGGCGCTCACCGTCGGCACCGACGTCGGCGCCGCGCTGCTCAGCGCGCTCATCCTCGCGTGGGGTGGCACGGTCGTGTACGTCATCGGCCCCGAGAACGTCCGGGCGTTCCGCGAGCTCCGGAGCGGCACCAGCGAGGGCGACTGATGAGCTGGGAAGACGCTGCCGCCGAGGCCGCGCTCGACGAGGCCGCTGCGCAGTACCTCGGCAACGACGGGTTCATCTCGGGCGCCATCGAGGCAGCTCACGAGCGCCTTCGCGAGTACGCCCGCGAGTTCGACTACCGCATCGAGTCAGTCATCGACTCGCTCCAGGGCCCGGAGATCATCGAACAGTCCGACCGGCACTTCACGATCCGGTTCGGCTGGGACCACGAGGCGGCACCCTACCTCGAGTGGGGGACGTCCGACCACACGATCGAGGGCGACCCGATCCTCTCGTTCATCTGGGAGGATCGCCACAACCCGCCCGACTGGGTCGCCGAGGAGTACGAGCGTGAGGGTGGCGGCTACCGCGTGTTCCTCCCGGAGGTCGAGGTCGCCGGCGTTCGCGAGACGCGCTTCGCCCGACACGCACTCGACTGGCTACGGCGCGAGGTGGCGTCGTGACGGCGCCCGAGACGCAGTGGGTGTTCGACACCATCGCGTCGATCACGGATGGCACGCCGCTCGCCTGGGGTGCCGTGGCCGACGTCCCCGACGGCGCCGTGCCTATCCGTCGCGTCGACCGCAACGAGTCGGACATCTACGACGGCGCCGGCATCCGGAAGCGGAAGGGCGACCTCAAGAAGTCGAACTACATCAGCGCCGCGCTCGTCGACGACGACGAGTCGCACGGCGGGTTCGGCGACGAGTACAACGCCGAGGCGATCGTCTCGCTGCGCGTCGAGGGGCTGACCTGTCGCGAACACGGACACGTCGACCCGGACGGCGAGGACGGCATCGACTTCACCACCTTCTACCGGTTGGTGCGGGACGCGCTCCAGGCAGCGGACGAGCATCCGGCGGTCGCTGGGCGCGGCTACCACACCGTGTTTCTGGAGAACGGGACGAACCGGAGTCGCGACTACGCCGACTTCTACGACTACCGCGTCGACGTCCGCTTGACGGGCTTCGCAGACAGCTGATCCACCATGACACTCACAACCAACACGACTGACGGAGGCGGAGGTACAGATGACCAGCGGCGGTAACGTCGACGTCGCGTTCGTCCACGAGCCGGTCGGCGACTACGGCGGCTCGCCGTCGGACTCGCAGTACAAGACACCAGGGCGGAACGGGACGATCGACACGCTGGAGTTCGACAACGACGAGACCCGGCAGCGCAACTGGAGCAACGAGACGGAGGAGACGGTTGAGGGCGTCTTCGACGGCGCGTTCTCGCTGTCGTTCGAGGCGGTCGACCCGTGGTTCCTCAACCAGGTGTTCGGTCAGCCACCGACCGCCGGCGGCGAGTCGTCGGAACCCTACAGCTATACGTGGGAGTTCGTTCAGGGCGAGATGCAGTCGGCGCGATGGTACGTCGGCGCCGACCTCGTCAACGGCTTCGCGGAACGTGCGCTCTCGGGTGTCGTCTTCAACCAGATGGAGCTCGACATCTCCATCGGCGACCCTGTGGGCGTCTCCCTGACTGGCTTCTATGCCAGCGAGACACCGAACACGTCGTTCACGCCCGGCACGCAGCCGAAGGTGGACGGGACGCCGCTCATCTTCCACGGCGGGTCGATCAATATCCCGACGTCGACGGAGATCGCCCGGCCGCAGTCGGCGACGCTGTCGGTCTCGAACGGCGCCCGCCCGCAGCGCGAGTGGGTACGCGAGCCTGTCGCCGCTGTGATCGGCAACCCCGAGCCGACGCTGAACCTCAACTCGGTCGTCATGGACAGCGACCTGCTGGAGCTCGGGCTCGGCTCTGCTGACGGCCCGGCGACGACGGTCGACGGAGCGGCCGACGGCGAGCTCGCGTTCGAGTCTCCCGGTGCGAACGCCCTGCGCTTCCCGATGGAGGGGATCACCCACTCCACCTACTCGTGGGAGAGCATCGGAAACGCCGAGGAGGACCTCACCGACGGCAACGACCTCACCATCGACCGGCTGACAGCGGTCGCCGAGGCCGCGGCCGCGGAGGCCAAGTGATGCCCCGCGACGTCATCGAGCTCGACCTGGAAGAGGAGGCCGACCGCCTCGGCGACCGGCTCGACTCCATCGCGGAGGCCGAGGTCGCCGGCGAGATCACGTCGACGGAGGCCAAGCAGCTCGCCGGCGAGGTCGAACAGCAGATGTTCGCCCTTGAGGAGGCGCTCGACGAGTACGGCCCCGACGCGACGTGGTCGATCCGCGCGTTCACGCCCGGGGAGAAGGCGGAACTCACCGGCCTGATCAGTCGTGCGAAGGACCAGGCCGAGCGCGCCGGTCGCGACGTCGACGTCGAGGCGATGCTCGACAACTACTGGGCCGGCGCCGGCCTCGTCGAGGCACCGTTCCTCGACGCCGGTGCCGAACTTCAGGACCGCATCGCAGCCGTCCGGGACACCCCGTCGCCGTACCTCGCGGAGTGGATTTCCAACCGCGTCACCGAGGAGAACACCTTGGGAAACGGGCATCGGAAGAGCTACTCCGAGCGTGTCGCGGCCAAGAAGGGGGACGCGCCGGACGAACCTACCTCGGACGAGCCATCCTGATGTACTGCGGGTTCTCGCCCGCACAGTTCGACGAGTTCAGCTGGGAGGATGTCGAGCTTCTCATGACCGCGTTCCCCTACCTCCAGAACCCGCCCATCGAGGTGACCGACGGTGACTGAGTTCGAGACGCAGAACACCGTCGAGGTCATCATCGACGACCGGTCGCTCACCGAGGCCAAGGCCGACGTCGAGGAGGCGCTGTCGTCGGTCCCGATGGACGTCCAGGCGAGCGTCAGCGGCGGCGGGGGCGGCTCCGGAGGCGGCGGGGCGGCAGACGAGTGGCGCGAGCAGCACTCGCTCTCTCGTGAACGGAACAGGCTCCTCGAGGAGCTGGTCGACGCCCAAGAAGAGGGCAACTTCGACCGGGCTGCTCGCAGCGCTGGCGGCCTGCTCGGTGGCGGGGCGGCCATCCTCGGCGCTGGGGCCCTGCTCGGCGTGGGCGCGCTCTCGAGCGTGCTCTCGAGCTTCTCGTGGCCGGAGCTCCCCAAGCTGGAGCCGCCGGGCTGGCTGCCGCCGCGTGTTCCCGAGCCGGACTGGCACCCGCTCGATGTCGTCGAACCCGACCCAGTGCCGATCGAGCAGCCGGATCCGCTGCCCGTCGAGCAGCCTGATCCGGTGCCGATCGCGGACCCGACGTCGGCGCCGGCGAGCGACCCGCAGCCCGGCGGGACGTCGAGCCCGGACGGCGCGCCGGCGCCTCCTGACGACATCCAGCAGATCCAGGATGGGCCGCCACGGGCAGGCCCGACCACGTCTCCAGGGCTGTCAACCAAGCCCGCAGCTGACGAGGTCAGTAGTTCAATCGGCCTGCCAGAAGCCCTGCTTGGAGGAGCGTCTGCTGCTGCTGGGTTTGCTGGCATCAAGGCTATCCAAAATATTGGTGGCTCGGCAGCCGGTTCAGCGGCTTCCGGAGGCGCGTTCCTCACGCCCGAAAGCGTAGGAGTTACTGATCCAGGTGCGCTGAACCAACGGCGACAGGCAATAAATCAGCGAACGCCGGACTGGGCAAACCTCTCTGAAATTCCGGAAGACAAGTTCTCCGGATCTGTGTTCTCAGCAGAGGGACGTCAGGCCCAGGGGAAAGCTCTCCAAGACGCGGCGAGTCGTATCGAGGAGGCAATCGGTAGTCTCCTCGACGGGAACACCACCGACGACGACAACCCCCAACAGCGAAACGACATCCGCGTCGAGTCCAACGTCACTGTCGACGGGGCGACGCGTCAGGAGATCGAGCGTGCTGCCGAAGAGGCGAAGCGCGAGGCGCTCCGCAAGTTCAACCAAGAGATCAGCGGTCGCGTACGCTGATGGACTCTGACCTTCGAATTTGCGTCACATAGAGTGTCAGGATAAGAATTAATCCCCCCGCAATACCCAGCATCAGGTCTCCGCGAGAGTACGCAGTAACGCCAGCAACGATGGAGCCGAAAAGCCCCATCGTTTCTACGACCCACTCTCGCGGGTGTTTCCCGATCGCCATATCGGCGACGTCGTAGCGCGCTGATAAAGAGGTTCGCCCAGCGGACCGCGTCGATTCCATTCATATCCCATGACCGACCTACCAGTAGCCGACCGTATCGCCTCGATCTCGATCGAGGGCGACCCCGACGGCACCGGACGTCGCACCGCTCGCTTCGAGATGTTCACCGGCGGCGAGGAGGGCCTCAGCGTGAGCCAAGAGCAGCGCACCGAGATCAGGGCGACGCCCGGGTCGGCGCTGCTCGCGCTCGTCGACGGGACGATAGATGAGTTCGTCGACGCGCCGATCAACAAGGACCTCTTCATCAACCTCGGGAGCTCGCAGTTCGCCGTCACCATCGACTTCAACTCCTGGGAGGGCGCGACCGGCCCGAACGATAACCCGCTCCAGTGGGGCGACACGGGCGATCCCAGCAACTTCGAGAAGAGCGACGCCACGGGCGAACACCCGACGCGACAGATCGCGTGCCTCTTCTGGTGGCTGCGGAACACGCGTGTCTCCTCCGTGAGTGGTGAGCTCTTCCCCGGCGCCGGTATCTTCGGTGACGGCCCGGCGACGCTCCGGTTCGGACAGCATCGCGAGGGCGGCGTGTACGACCCGCTCCAGGTCGTTTTCGAGAACCCCGGCGCCGACTTCCCGGGGCAGTCGATGTCCACCTTCTCGGGATCGATCACCTGCGTCGAGGCGATCGACGCCGGCGACCCGATCGACGCCGTCGCGAGGGATACCCGATGACTCGCCGCTACTACCGCAGCGAGATCTCGGAGAGCAGCATCGCGAGCAACCGCCTCGACGCTTCCCGGGCGCGCCTCTCCCGGCAGGGCGTGCTCGGTGGGAGTGGGCGCGTGGAGCGCCTCTCCGGCGAAGCCTCGGACATCCGCCTCGACGTCGACTACCGGGGCAAGTACGCCGAGCGCATGGCCCGAGAGCTCCGAGAGATCCTCTCGTCGAACGACATCGAGGCCGCACCGTTCGCCGCGGTCGAGGAGTCCCAGCCCTCGGACGCGTACTACACGGCGGAGCTCGTCGACGACGAACCGGCGATGCCGCAGGCCGCCGGCGCGATCTCTGTCGGAGCGAACCTCACAAAGAAGGGCACGCAGAAGGAGCAGACGATCACCGTGGAGACGTCGCCGAGCCAGCCCGACCCGGGCCACCCGTTCGGGAACGACACCGACGCGATCGTCGGCATCCCGGCTGACGCCCGGCGCGTCCGCATCGTCGACTCGACGTCCCAGCCGACGCAGCGCGAGCGCCCGACGCCGGTCGCGACGGTCGAAGCGAAGCACGGCGCCGTCGATCAGTACGATGCGACTGCCGAGGCGATCGACGACCCGGTCTACCTCTACGACCTCGACTACCAGCTCCAGGGCGACGTCGACGCCGGCGTGTGGGACACGTACGGGCACGACTCCATTCTCGACGCCGACGACGTCGTCGCGTGGGGGCGCGTGTTCTCGACGAGTCACGACTTCGCCGGCGCCATCGTCATCGAGAACGGCCTGCTCCGCCTCACCATCGACGAGCCGACCACCGCCGACGCCACGGCCGCCCTCGAGACCGAGACGTACGACGCCGGCGCCGACACCTGGACCGCCGTCGACCTGCCCTCCTACGACGCGGACCTCGCGACCGACTGGCAGCCCGCCGACGTCGACCTGATGGACATCGGGCAGGCACGCGTCGCCGCACAGATCGAGTTCGAGGCCGTCGCCGGGACCAACGCCGGCGACGTCTATGCCGTCGACGTCGAGCTGGAGCGCGGCCGCGAGTCGCTGGAGGTGTGGATCCCCGGGAGCGTGAGTGAGGCAATCCCCCCTGATTTGGAGGCACTGCTCGACCCGATCGCGTCGACGAGCGTCGTGGATACTGGCGTCGAGCAGGGGCTTGTTGCGAGGGAGGAGGTGAGACTGTAGATGGCGTCGCAGACGTTCACCGCCGACGGGACGTTCACGGTTCCGTCGAACGTCAACGAAGTCACAATTGAATGCCGGGGGGGTCAGGGGAACGGACCATTTGGTTTCCTTCGCGGAACCGGCGGTGTTGTGAAAGGAACGCTAAACGTCTCTCCGGGAAATACGCTTTACGTTCGTATAAACGACGACGGCGGACTGGGTGCGGGAGGGGGCGGTGACGGCGGCGGTTCAGCAGACGTTCGTTTTGGTGGGACGGGACTTAACGACAGAATAGCAGTCGGCGCCGGTGCGGGGGCACAGGGCGGCGGGGGTCAGGCCGCTTCCGGCGGCGACGGGGGGGCTGATACGGGTCAGGACGGAGGGGCGGCAAACAACGCTTCGGAAACGGCAGGCAGCGGTGGGACGCAAACCTCTGGTGGCGGCGGCGGCTTCAACGCCGAGAGTGGTAGTTTCGGTTCGGGTGGCGACGGGTACATAGAGGGCGGAGGAGGCGGCGGCGGGTGGTACGGCGGTGGCGGCGGGTCCGAAAACTCCGGCGACGGCGGAGGCGGTGGCGGTGGGAGCAACTACGACGACGGGCTGACTACCGTCCAGACGAACCAGCGCGGCGGTTCGACCAGCCAAGAAGTCATAATATCGTACACACAGGCCCCCGAACCGCCAAACAATCTGACGCAGTCTGTCACCGGCGACGACACGATCGACCTGACATGGACCGAAAACACGTCGGCGGGCGACCCCGCAGACTACGACATACAGGTCAGCGAGGACGGCGGCTCGTACACGCAGGTCGCGAACGTAAGTAGTGCGACGATGACATATTCCTACTCCGCGTCGCCGTCGACGAACAGCCACCGCTTCCGCGTCCGGGCGAATAACAGCGCTGGCGCGTCGGACTGGTCCTACACCGACACCGTCTACACAGACCCGCGCTCGTTAACCGTCGACGCCGTCAGGGAGTCCGAGATTGACCTCTCGTGGACCGGCGTGCGAGACGCGGTCGAGTACGAGGTGCTGCGCGCCGAGTCGAGCGGGAGCGTCGTCTCGGACTATGCGCCGGTCGGGACCGCGGCTGGCGTCTCGTACACCGATGCCGGGCTGGAGAACGGCGAGGCGTACTACTACCGCGTTCGGGCGGTCTACTCGGGAACGGACTCGCAGCCGACGAATGAGGACTCCGGTACCACGACACTCCCAGATCCGACGCTGGACGCGATCGACGACACCGTTCTGCGGGAGTTGACTCTCGAGTACACGCTCCCCGACAACTCGACGGATGGTACGATGACCATCGAACGATCGGACGACGGCGGCTCGACGTGGTCGACGATCGCGACGGTGTCCGATCTCGCGTTGACATTGTACACGGACGCCGGGCTGCCCGACGGCGAGCAGTACACCTACCGACTCACTCGTTCCACCGACCACGCGAGCGCGCAGTCCGGCACCGCCACGGCCGTTACGGTCCTGCCCGCACCAACCAACCTCGCGCACCCTGCTGTGGGGGACGCTACTGTCGAGTACGCGTGGAGTGCGACCCACAACAACGGCTCAACGCGCGTTGAGTACCGCGAGGCGGGTGCGTCCGCATGGCAGACGTACGCGACGGTTAGCAATACCACGGAGTCGGAGACCGTCGACGGTCTGCTGAACGGGGAGGCGTACGAGAGCCGCGTCGTCGCGCAGACCACCCACGCCGAGACGGAGGACCAATAGATGCCATCGACGTTCACCACCACGCTACCCGACGAGGACCAGCCCAACCTAGGCAACGGCGTCGAGGACGAGGTCGCCGTCGACCGCGAGAGCGCCACGACGAACAACGGCTCCGTCCGCATCCAGATTCGCGAGACGGGGCAGTCGTCGTGGGACTCAAACGCGACCGGGTTCGGCGAGTTCGTCGGGGCGTTCGACACGCTCACGATGGAGTTCGTCGGGCGCGAGGACGGCGAGGAGTACGAAATCAGAGCACGGACCGAGACCGAACACCGCACGGGTGCGTGGACGTCGACGGTCTCGATAGTGACGATCTTCCCGGGGGCGACTGCGCTCGTCGCGACAGCCGCCGCCGAGACCACGATCGAGCTCTCATGGACTGACAACGCCGACAACGAGTCCGGCCAGGAGGTTATCCGCGAGCGGCGCGGCCCGGACGGCGACTGGTGGCCAGAGCGCGTCATCGACGACGCCGGCGTCGATGCCGAAACCTACGTGGACGACACGGTCCAGCCGGACACGGAATATCGCTACCGGGTCCGGCCGTTTACAGAGCACGCGAGTGCGGAGAGCGAGGCGGACACGGCGTCGACGCCCGACATCGGCCTCTCCCGCGTCCGTGCCCCGACGTCGGGGCCGTACGTCCAGATCGAAACACCGGAGCGAACGGCCCCGCTCACGCCGACGGTCGTCGACTACGACTGGTCGCCCGACGTCAATCAGCGCCCCTTGGTCGAGATCACGGTGCCCGAGTCCGACCGCTGGGAGTCGCTGAAGGGCCAACCGATGTGGGTGTGGATCGACGGGACGCAACTCCCGATCGACACGCTGGAGGGGACACGGACGGTCACCGGTGACGGCGGCTCGCGCACCGTCCTCGAGGGAACGGGGGCGTCGCAACTCGACGAGTACACCGACGACATCCAGTACGACGAGAAGGAGAATCACCTTGCCGGCGAGGAGCTGATCGACGTCCACACCGAGTACGCGAGCAACGTCGACGACCCGGCGACCGACACGCGCTCGGACGTGTTGATGCTCGCGGGGTCCGGGAGCTCGCTCGAGGACGACCTCCTGAACCCCCTCGCGCCCTCCGATCCGATCAAAGTGACGCAGCTCGACGGCATCTCTCGGCACCAGACAGGATGGTTCGTCGAGGCGGAGGACACAGACACGAACGCCACGATCTACCTCGCCGATCAGGAGGGCAACGACGGCGCGTGGTCGGGCAACCAGGCTATCCGGCTCGAAGTCCCCGGCGACGGCTACGAGTTCACGTTCCGGAACGACCACGAGATCCCCACGGGACAGCTCCAGTTCTCGCAGCTGGAGGCCGTGATCAACGGAGGCAACCCGGCGTTCGACATCACGCTTGACGGCGCCACCGTGGAATCGTACCCGTCGGATGCCCTCGCTGCGTCGGCTGATAAGTTCGACCTCGACTGGCGAAACGTGTCCAATCTCAACCCGGACAGCGCGCTCGCGCCGGGACTTCACACGGTGACCATCTCGGTCACCGCCTCGGGGTCGGACTCGGTCTACGTCGACTGCGCCCACGTCGCCGACGACCGCGACTCGTTCCTGTTTGACGACACGCCGCAGGATGAGATCCTCCAGGGGCCGGGCGAGTACCCGGGGACGGTGGACGTTGTCTTCGACGACATCGCGAGCGTCGAGCAGGTCATCGCCGGCACGCTCTCGGTCCAGATGTCGAACACCGAGAGCGGTCAGGCCGTCGCGATCTCGAACGACCAGGGTGACAACTGGATCGAGGCGCAGAACGCTGAGTCCGTCGCTGGTGACTTCGCGTCTGCCACGCAGCAGATCCGCGCTCGCGTGACGCTGTCAGGGTACAGTTCGGACCCGACGACGTCGCCGGCGCAGAACGACGCCGGGCAGTCCGTCGACGAGATCGAACTTCGGGCCGACCTCGAAGACACGCCGGTCCTTTTCGACAAGCAGTATCGGGACCGCCTCGAGAACGTGCTCGCGTCGATCGCCGACGACGGCCGGATGGTGTGGGAGGCGCGGCGTGACCCCAACGCCGACCCGCACGATCCGACCGGCATCATCATCGAGTGGACGCAGATCGGTCAGCGGACGCGGGACTCGGCGGCGCCGGCGACGAGGCTGGAGAAGCGCACCACCATCGAAGACGCCTACGAGCGCGTGGTCGTATTCGGACGGTCGAAGGGGCGAGAGGGCGAGGAGTTCTCGCAGGGAGAGAGCAGCTCGCTCACCGGGCTCGGCGATCCCTGGATCGTGCCGGACTCCGAGCGCATCTACGACTTGGATGACGACACTGTCTACGAGCGCGGCGAGGACTACCGGATGGAGTGGGACGTCGGTGGCATCGCCATCCTCGACGGTGGCGACATGTCGAAGGGAACTACGTACGGCGCCGACTACGAGTTCCGCTACCGCGGCGAGGCGACGACGCCCACGGTCGACCCCTCGGAGGCGCGGACGGTTGAGCGGAAGATCCCCGGGGCGACCTCAGACCGAGAGTGCGACCAGCTGGCGCTCTCCATCCTGAAGGACGTCCAAGAGGCGCAAGTCGAGGCGACGCTCACACTCGTCGAGCCGGCGCCGGACGTGCCGCTCGTCGAGGCGATCTCGCATCCCCGGCTGCCTGAAGGCGCCCAGGAGATCCGTGGAGTCGAGCGGTCGTCGACGTCGGAGCGCGAATACCGGTTGGAGAACCGGCGGACGGCTGGGGAGATCGTCGACGACCTTCGCGACGACTACGAGGCGCTCGCTGATTCTGTCTAATCCTCGTCGTGATCACGGCGATACGAGTATTTTTGATACTGTAATTTCACAACAAAGCCACATACGAAAGCGAAGAGGACAATGCCCGCCTCAAATAGGTACTCTCCCCGAATTAGGTTAACGTGTTCCTCAAGACCTACGACAGTGACTCCGAACGCGACGGTCGTACCTATTAGTATACTGGTGAATGTTATCACAAAATCGGCCAGCGTAATAGCCCAGTATGGGGGGAGCAGGAGAACTTTCTCATCTGTGTTTTTGAGCCAATCAGGCTTGCTAGACGAGTTTGACATTCATTAGTTTACATAGCTCCGTAATTTTAATAAGTTGTCATATATCGCGGTGGGCAGACCAGAAACTGCTACGCGCCCGAAATCACGAGTTCTACTCGTCACCTAAACCTTAGACGCAATCGCGGAAAGAGGCGGGGCTGTCAGAGGAGTGGTGGGAGGTTGTGGGTATGGTCCCGCCTCCAGCAGGGACGTTCTGTCCCTATCGCCGTTCCATCGTTCGATTATTGAATACGTTTTGATCTTCTCGCATTCCGGCAATCAGTGACAATGCTACACCACGTGTTCAACACCCTGAGACGCATCGCTGCCGACCCCATCGCGACTGCCGACCTCTGGGGACCGATCGTCGTTCCGCTCGTCGCGCTCGTACTGCTGCTCGCTGCGCGGCGGTACCTCGGCCGGTGGCCCGACCTCTGGCGCTTCCGACGTCGAGTGTTGCCGATCGTGGACCGGCTCGCCGACGGCGACCTCGACGAGGAGCTCAACGTCGTCGACGACCACGTCGACGTCGACCTGGAGGCCGCGGCCGACGCGCTTCCCGAGAAGACAGGGCTCCAGCTCAACACCCGGACACTCGTCGGGACGATCGACGCGGCGCCGGCCGAGGTTCGTAAGGAGCTCCGGTCGATGGAGCGCGTCTGGCCGGCGACGCTCGCGTCGATCCAGTACGACGTCGTCGACGGTGAGCGCGTGTGGGAAGTCGGCTCCTACGCTTACCGGCCGCAGGGCTTCCTCGGCGTCTGGCATTACCACGTCCGGCTCACGCCGACGGCTGACGGGGGGACGAGGCTGTGGGCACACTACGAGCGGTCGCCCTGGCGACAGCCCGTGCGGCACTACCGCGGCGACGGGTGGGATGCTGACCGCGGTGTGAGGGAGATCGTGTCGCTGTTCGCGAGCGATGAGCGGTTCGACCCAAGAAGCCAAGCGATAGGCACTCTGTAATCTCAACCTGATTCGCAAACGGTTCTTTAGGGCCTCTCGATGCTTCTAACCCCTGTTTTTTGCTGATGGAAAGGTTAATGGGATACAGTATCCTAAATTCAGCCGGAGACCATGACAGACGAAGGTGCGTCTCCATAAGCGGTCAGGCTAACAGCCTGATCAAAAAAGGGAACACTCGTCGAGGTTACTCGACGTAGTTCGTGACGACAACCGTCATCAGAACAGCACCTTCCGCATGGCCCGCCAAGACCAAGACGGTGCAACAGATGACGGTTGTCGCTTTTGTGGCTTCGCTCATGGTTGAGCGGCTTCAGGGTGGTTTCTATAGCGCAGTGAAGCCCTGCGCTCGCAGCCGTAACGGCCACTTGAGACCGCTCTGACACGACCTCTAACCCCGCTTGGCCGCCTTTACATATGAACCTCCGGTTCGGGGTGGACGTGGGACATTACCGCTCCCACCAGTCGCCGATCTCTTGCGCTTCGATGTCGACACTCGAGGAGACGCCACACGAGCAGTGGATGCCGACGGTACCGGGATGGGTTGTGATCGGCCCCTTCGTCTCGCCGCAGCCCGGGCACTCGACGTCGAAGGTCTCGGTCATAGAGCTCTCTAATCACGCCGGGATAACAAATGAGTCCCTTCTTGGTCGGCCTCCATGGCTGTAGTCCATCCACTCCGGCATCGCGAGTGTGTGGCAGTAACTGAGAGCTCTGCGCACTTCCTCATCGTCGACACCGACTTGTTGATACACGACCTCTGCGAGACGCGCATCAACTGATATTGCCTCCCAGTATTCTGTCTTGAAGATTGTCTCAACCGCAGGATCGTCACGCACTATCTCGAGTTCGTGCTGAAGGTTGGCCCAAGGCACGTCGATGGCACTTTCATCATCGACGTGGATGTGGTTGACATCGCGGAGCTGCTGGCGAACTATTTCTGGGGGTTGTGGTACCGGACGCATAACCTCACAAGGAGGTTAGAATAATAAAGTGTTCACCAACCATATGTCCTGTCTCAAGACTGTGTTAAATACAAAAAGACAGAAATGTGATATTCATTGTTTGAATCTCTAATGACTCTACAGACTTCTTCGCGTATAGCCACCACATCATGTGATTATTCTCAATCGGATAGAGAAAAACATTCTATAGCACTGTGTCATAGTGGTGAAGAATTGGGAATCATGGCTGACCGCAGCCTCCGGCACGAGGGTTTATAATAGCAAATCTGGCATCGGCTCACTTGTCGCCGGAATCAACCGGCGAAGTAAGCTATGAACGTCGAAAAAGCGGTAGATCTGTTCGGGACAGCAGTCGTGACTATCATCAGTGTTTGGACATTGCTCCAGATACTGGTGATCTTGTACTGAGCGCAGTGAAATAAGCCGGAGGAGGGGGGGTCAACGCCCCCAGTGGCCTTAGTAGAGAATCGCCGCCACCTGGACTACGACCCAGACGGCAACGATAATTACGATGGCTATTCGAAACGCCTCGATTAGTGTTTCAGCATTCATATCGACCACTCGCCGGCTCTTCAACCGACGACGAGAATAGAGGGGTACTGAAAACGCATATAAACCCCAGCGCCGGGGCCTGGAGCATCCGATTCTCCTTGTCCCAACAACGCGGCTTTCAGAGAGATGCCGCAGGCTACGCGTCGCCCTGCTCGAAGTCGTCGGCGAGCTCACGCGTCTCCTCGACGATCGACTGCTCGACCTCGGCCTCGGGCACCTCGATCGCGGCCTCGATCGTCGGCACGGTCACCTCGGGGACGTCGACGTCGATCGAGTAGGGGATCGCGAGCTGGTGTGGCGCGAGGTCCGCCGGCTCGGTCTTCCGCTGGCGCTGCTCACCCGAACGCCAGTCGAGGATGAGGTACCCCTCGAACGTCTCTGTCTCGGCGTCAGGCATCGTTCCCCTCGTCGATTTCATCGAGCCTCCTCTCAAGCTCCGACTCGATCCGCTGCTTGAGGTCTCGGAGGTTCTCAACATCTCTGTCGGCAGAACCCTGCTCGGCCTTTTTGACCTCCTTCTCAATACCAGAGATCATCTCACGGGCACCCTCGATGTCTCGAGGATCCTCTACCAGCTCGTAGAGCCCCGGTGCGACCTTCTCTACGTGGCCGTGTTCGACGAGCCGCTTCAGCCGCTCGCTCGCGTATGTCCGGGAAACGTCCAGTTCCTCAGCCGCGTACTGTGGGGTCACCCGGCCCCCGCGGAGGACGTCAAGAACGGCGTTATCGGTATCATTGAGATCAGCGGGCGTTAGCACACCTGTGACTGACGTAGCCATATCCCTACAATGTAGCGATAGCAGTAAGTAACTTACGGCAAGACGCACCGTATTATAGACTACAATACGTTAACTATAAGTGGACAGCGAATAGAGTATGAGGTAGGAAGCACGGGAGTGGTCGCCTCAGAAGGTGGCCCGGGGTGTTGGAGCACCCCTGACCGTGCTGTCCACTAACGACAGCATGTCCGCAAACACAACCCAATCCCAAAACGGTAGCGCTCCGGACTTTCACGACCTGGAAGGCCCGCGAGCGATCTCGGAGGCAGCGATCAGCCAGATGAACCAGCCTGACGTCGAGCCCGCCGACGGCGAGGTCCGCTGCTACGCCGTCGCTCGCGTCAACGGCGTCATCGACTACAACGACGACGACCTCGGCTTCGCGACCGGCGCCACGGTCCTGTACATGAGCGCCGACGCACAGGTCGCGTACGAACGCCGGTACTACGTCGACGAGGGCGAGTGGGCCGACATCGACGCGGTCGACACCGCCGCCGTCGACGGCCACCCCGAGCCGACCGTCGCGATGGTCTCGCGCTTCGGCGACGTCCTCCAGCGGCACCAGGAGGTGAGCGCCTGATGTCGCGCCTCAGTCGCACTGCTCGCAAGGAGCTTTCGAAGCACCAGTCGCCCTACGTGTCGGGCTTCGACTCGCTGCTCGGCGACGTTGTCCACGACCACTTCGCCGAAGACGAGCAGCTGAACGCGCTTGCCGCCGCCTGCGCCGACGCCGAGGAGGCGCTAGAGATCCGCGAAGAGAGCCTCGACGAGTCGGACCCAGTCTCGACCGCCATGGAGACGTCGGTCGGCAAGCTCATTTGGGCGATCGAGAAGCGTGCTCGCGAGCGCGTGGCCGAGCTCTGCGAGGAGGTCGCGACCGAGGCCGACGCAGCGTGGCTCGACATCCACGACGAAGAAGAAGTCCGAGCGGCCCACGCCGAGGCTCGGGAGTGGCTCTCGGTGAACACGAACGCGGCCGAGCGCGCCGGCGTGGACTACGGCGACGCACTGCCTGATGTCGACGAGCTGCTCGAGGCCGAGGAGGTGAGCGCGTGATGCGGAAACCGGACTTCAACGGATCGTCGAAGGAGCTCCCGAGTGAATCGGATCACCTCGACGAGTCTGTGTACTGCGTGAACTGTGGGAATATCTTCGTCTGGGCGCCCGATCGCGACTGCCCGACGTGTACGGTCGCGAAGATGCTCGACGAGGCAGAGGGGGTGACCACCGATGCCTGAGGGCGCTGTCGACGCCGACTTCGACGACGCCGAGCCTTCGTACGAGGAGCGCGTCGCCGACGCACTCGCGAACGTCCGGACCGAGCCCGTTTCGGGCGGCGTCGCGATCGACATCGTCACCCGGCAGGCCGTGTTCGTCCGCCAGCAGAAGTACGACGACCTCGAGGCGCACTACGAGGCCGAAGGGTACGACCTCGCGACGTACAAGATGCACGCGTACCTGCCCGGGATCGACGTCGAAAACGCCGTCTACGAGTGCGTGTACGTCGACGGCAACCCGCAGAACGCGCACAAGCCCGGGAAGACCTACGACTTCCCCAGCGCGCGGCTGATGCATCTACCCGTCGAGCAGGCGTGGGGCGACATGGAGGTCGGCGATGTCTAAGGCCGACGCTGTCGACGCCACCACCGGCCCTGGAACGTTCGACCAGCGGGCGGCGAAGGCGCTCACCGAGAGTATGACCGTCCTCGACGAGCGGCTCGAGCAGGACCTCCGCGACGAGGAGTTCCTCGTCGTTACGCCGACCGGGACGTACACCGTCGACGCGATCGCGGAGACGTGCGACTGCCCGGACGCGCTCCACCGGGGCGCCCGCTGTAAGCACCAGCGCCGTGTCGACTACGCCCGCGGCGCCGTGCCGATCCCGGGCTGGGTCGACCGGTCGGCGATCGACGAGCAGCTGGGCCAGCACCTCGCAGCGAGCCCGCGCATCGCCACGGCCGACGGTCGGACGGAGGTGTTGGAGGCGTGACGGAAGACGAGATGGGTCACGCCTCGTCGGTCGCCGAGCAGCTTCGGCAGGCTGAGGAGGACGACGACATCCCCGCGTCGAGCGCCGACCGGAGTTCAATCCGGCTCGCCGTCGACGGTGAGCTGCTGAACATCAACAACCCGATCGACTACCTCGTGATGCTACTTTTGGAGGGCAAGCGGTACGACGGCGCGTGGGACGGCGACCAGGAGGCCGTCGCGAAGTACGCGATCGCCACGTGGTGTCAGGAGATCGGCTGGGCACCGGATCTCACCGGCTACGAGCCCGGAGAGGTGGTCGGCCTTGGCGATGAGATCCCGTACCTCGACGCAGCGTTCTACGACCACGCCGTCGACGACGTCCAGGAGGACGACGATGCCTAACCTCGTCGAGCGCGCAGGTGTCGTCGAGGCCGGCCAGACGTGGCGCTGCGACGAGTCCCGGGCCGACCCTGAGGACGTGCCCGAGCCGCACGACGTCCCACTGTGGGAGCCGCAGCCGCGCTTCACCACCGTGGTCGACCGCGTGGAAGACGACTACGTCGAGCTCACCGTCTCGACCGGGAACTCCCACCCGCGGACGCCGGCGTTCGGCGCCGAGATGGTGTCGACGGTCGAGGCGCTGACGAGCGATCCGCGGTGGTCACTGGTTGAGGATCGGGAGGTGGACGATGTCGAATGAGGGCCTCCCGACGATCGCCTACGAGACCGAATCGGGTGAGCGTCGGCGCGTCCGCTACGAGCGCGTTCCGGGAGAACCGTGGCACGCCGAGCGGCACGTCGACCGGTGGGATGACGAGGAGGGTGAGTGGGCGCCCTGTGGCGGCGAGGCGCTGTCCGAGCTGGTGATCGACGACGAGCATCGTGCCGCGGTGACCGTCACGGAGGGGCCCTGAGATGCGCGGCCTTCGAACTCTCGCGGCGGACATCCTCGAGGAGGCTGCCCGTAGTCGGCGAGCCTCCAGTCGGTCGAGCGCAGCGGTCGGGCGCATTCTCCGACACCTTGGCGCCGCGAAGGTGTTCGAGCGCGCTGCCGGGTGGCTTCGCGTCGACGACCAGGAAGAGAGCGCGGAGGGCTCGCGATGAGCCTGCGCTCGTTCGCTGACCGGGAGACACACTTCCGCATCGTTCCCTCGGGTAGTCCGCCGAGCGTCGACGGGCTCGCGATTACCGAGCCGAAGTTCATCGAGTGTACCGAGTGCGAGGCTCGCGTCCGTATCGACGGTCCCGACGGCCACCAGACGACGATCGACAACCTGCCGCACGACCGCGACTGCCCGCAGCGTGACGTCGTCTCGCAGTACTACCGAGACCAGTTCGTTCGGTAGCTCACGCGCTTATTTCGGTTATTTTATTAGACGACCGTAGGATCGTTCGCAGGTATGGCCCTCCAACTTAGCCATGCGGTTAGCGACGGTATTCGGCGTATCTTCACCCGGACTGGTGGAGTCCTCTTCCTCGGGCTCCTTGCCATCCAGATCGGAACACAAACAATGGTTAATACAGCGATCCTCGGATTTCTTCCTCCTGAGGTAGCAACCGAATTTCGCAGCAACGTCGGGCTCGTACTTCCGATCTCAGGCGAGATCGCACTTGCGGCGCTGGGCGTACTTGTTCTCCTGAGTTCGGCGTATTTCGTCGTCTTGTCACGGACGTTTGCGCAACCGCTCAGCGAGGCCGGGTCGTTCCCCGCTTCGGTGACGAAGCGACTCGGCCGCGCCTCCGTTATCGCACTGGTCGGCGGAGTACTCGTCACAATTATGGTCATGATTGGATCGGTTTTCTTCCTGATCCCAGGGCTGTTCTTGGCCGCCTCGTTCCTGTTTTTCATCTTCGTTGTCGCTGTCGAAGATGAAGGCGTGATCAGCTCCCTGAAGCGAAGTTGGGGGTTAGCTCGTGGCTCTCGACTTCAGCTCGGTGTCCTCGTGTTTGCGTCCGCGCTGTTCGGTGGGGTTATCGGCGCCATCGCGCCCCTGTTAACCCTCGCTGGCCTCTCGGTTGCGGCCGATCTCGTCATTGTCGTCTTCTCGGCAGTGTTTTTCCTCCCCTACTACGCGATCATCGCCGCGGCATACCTCCAGTTGCGTGATGGACAGTCCCGATCAGATAAGCCGACAACTGGCCCTGTTGATGCCTCACAGACACAGAAGCTCTAACTGATAGCACCGCGGCACCAGGTGTATCGACCGGTGGGACACTTTCAGTTCCACCCCGGAAGCGAGGCCCCGCTTTATTACCCCACTCCGCGTCAGCAGTCACCAGTATGATACGTCGTCCGGAAGTCTTCGACGACGAGACCCCGCCACCCGACCTCCGGCATCGCGAGGCGCATGTCCAGGAGCTCATCCGGCTCCTCCACCGAGCGCGCTCCGACCACGATCAGGGCGCGTTGCTGGCGGGTCCGAGTGGTGTCGGGAAGACAGCGCTCGGGCGAACCGTCCTCGAGGAGTTCGCTCGCGAGTTCGGCACGCGCTGGGCGTGGATCCAAGCGCTCGGCACGACCACGGGCGAGCTCTTCCGCATGGCTATCCGCGGCGCCGGCGGGACCGTCGCCGACAACGCGCCGAACGATGAGCTCTCGGATCGACTCCGGGAGACGCTCGGGAGCGATGAGCTCTTCCTCCTGCTCGACGAGGCCGACGACGTCGCCGGGACAGATGCGGTCGGCCAGCTGACCGCCGTCCCCGGTGTCGAGGTCGTGGTGATCTGCCACGAGCCAGACGATTGGCTCGCTCGTGCCGACTCGGGCGTCCGCCAGTACCTCCACGGCGGGCGGATCGAACTCGACCGATTCGGCGTCGACGAACTCGCGGACATCCTTCGCGACCGGGCGCGTGTCGGGCTCGTCGACAACGTGGTCACACGCGCGCAGCTGGAGACGATCGCCGACGACGTCGCCGGCGTCGCTCGCGAGGGCATCCAGACGCTGTGCGCGGCCGCCGAGATCGCGGTCGAACGCGAACACGGACGTATACACGACGCCGATGTCGACGACGCCTACGAGCGCGCTCGGTCGAGCATCCGGGAAGCAAACCTTCACTCACTCCCATTCCACCATCGCGTCCTCTACGAACTGATTCGCGACGCTGGCGAGATTACCGGTCGCGAGCTAAACCAGCGATACGAGGCGGTCGAGGAGCGCGTGTACGCGAACCGAGAGCGGACGCCCATCAGCCGTCGCGACCGACGAAACAAACTCGACAAGCTCCGCGCGTACGACCTTGTCGAGCGGGAGCGGCTTGATCACCGATGGTTGTACTCTGCCGTCGATTCATCCCTCGAATCATGTCATACCATTACTTCAATTCCTCCAGTTAACCAAGCTTAGTGGTCCGGATACAGATCGTAAACAACACTGGTTGATTTGTCTTCCAGAAGTACTTTGATTCTTGGAGCAAGAGATTTGGTAAGTGATGAGTGCGGCTGAGCGTGAGGAGATCGATAAGATTCTGGAAGGCCTCGCGCTAGCCGTAGCTGAGTCTGACTCAATTGAACATGAGAAGGCAACCAACTTCGGCGAGGTGAAAATCCAGAAGTTGGTCTATATGGCCGCTGACGAATTTGATATTCCTATCACCTATAGCTGGTATCTTGCTGGTGCTAAGTGTAAAAGTCCGGACGTGTCTGCGACAAATTACGAAGGGAAATATGAGACAGTCTCTCCGGACACAATCGACAATGCCCAGTTTATCGACAGCCAGCGGTCGTACTCGGCTGAAGCCGATGTGCGGAAATATGCTGGATACTTCAAGAGAGAGTTCAACCTCGCACAGGATGTCCTTTTTGAGAGCCGCACGTCGTTCTTGGGCGATTTCTACGAGGAGTACTCACCCACGAGATTTGCTCAGGTCTACAAGCACAGTCTGTCGTTGAGAACGCTTCTCAGAAAAACCATCTCTCAGCTACAGGAATACGTCGAATCTAGTGGCGGCGGGACTGCTCAGGCAGGCCTATCTGCATTTGGTCAGGAACAGAGAATTAGTGCGCCAGATCACTACGCTGAGGTCCAGAAAATAGTCTCTGAGATTCACCTCTCGATGGGTGCTGACGAGGATCTAAAAGAGACGATTCCGTATTTCCGTCAGTTCACAGATGTTCTTGAGGATATGTATCTCCAACTGTCAAAACTTGATGTTCGTGATCTGACTGAGGAACACCTTTCAGCGTTCAAGGATGCCCAGAATACCCACTACTATGATGCTTGGAAGGTACCTGGTCTCGTTATTTCTCAGGAGACAGCTATGGGCCCAGAGGCTGATGAACTCCGCTTAGAGAGGGCAAGGGAGTTAGAACGTCATCTTAATGAGTACGACGAGGAGATCGCGAATTTCAGGGAGCGTGTCGTTGAGCGCGGGCTACTACCCGATCACACTGGTTTCCCTGACCACGATGGCACACTCGATGACTCTTTAAATCAGCTAGAGCGGGAGTATATCTCTGACTAATAATGTCGCTCAACGGGTCCTCAATTCCACCAGACATATTCTTTGACACATCCGTACTAGTCGATTTTGTCCTTCCTGATGGCGACAGAGGCTCTAGAGACCTAATTATGAACGAGGAGTTACAAGTCATAATTAGCTCCAAGGTTGAGTCAGAATTTAACGAAGTCCCCGAGCGAAAAGCGAAGCTGTATGCTGATGTCGTTGATTACCTCATCTCAGGCGGTGAGCTAGAAGAATTCGACGAAGCCGATCTCAGCTCTAACGATCGAGGTACTTTTGATGATATCCAAGATGCGTTCGAGGATGTTGATCGTACAACGGTACTAAGCAGGTTGCGTGAACGGCAGAGAGAGATCAGCAAACGGAAAGAGTTCATCGAGAATCGTATTGATCAAATAACTCCACGATCCAATAATTTGGAGCTGTTGTTCTCCTTATCATCAGCGATTGGCAATGAGGATGATTGCCAAGTTGTAGCTGATGCCTCAAATTGGTCGGAGAACGGAGGAAGCGGTTATCTGACGACTCTTGACTATAACCACCTCATCAACTATGACGACGAAATTAACTCAGCAATATCAGAACACCAACCAGGGGGAGAACTGATAATCAGACCCCCGTCGGCAGAGTAGCGGGCTAGGCCTCGGACTAATAGCCCCGGAAGTACGGCCCCCTTTTACCGTTCATCCACCCGTCGGCTGAGGTATGCCCTCACAGGCTACCCGCACACGGACGACGGTCGACATCACCGAACTCGGCTTCGACGCTGACGACGTCGACGTCTCGGTCGCGGTCGACGAGCACGACGACGGGACGATCGTCGAGGTCGAACACGACAGCGAGGCGTGGACGCTCACCTTCAACGAGTACGGTGAGCTTCAGAACACACCGAGTCGGTCGCCGCCGCGGTGGCTCGGCCCGGCGATCAAGAAGGCGGCCCCCGGACTGCGGGTGTGCTGATGCCCGTCGAGATCGACCGGTCGGGGCCTGGTCGGTGGCGCTACACCTGTCCGCGCGGTCACATCCGGTGGAAGCATCGAGAGGAGAGCTTCTGGTGTGTCCCCTGCGATCGGACGCCGGAGTACGAGAGCGGTCGCTACTACACGATCATCGACCAGAAGAACCGTATCGAGCTCCCGTTCGAGGAGGTGCGTGTCGCGTGAGGCTACTCGACCGGCTCGAGCTCGGCCGCGTCGAGCTCCTCGTCCAGGTAGGCACGGCCGTCATCGGTGAGACGGTAGAGGCCGCGCGAGATCCGCTCAACAAGTCCGTAGCGGCGGAGGACAGAGAACCGATCACCGGCGTAATCGCTCACGGCGACCCCGAAGTCGTCGACCGCACGCGGAGTAAGGTTGCCCTCATCCCGCATCAACTCCAGGATCTGATCGTCGACCGGCTTCATCCAGTCCGCGCGCTGTCGCACACACGCGGTTCGAGTACTGACCCCCATATCTCTAGCGGTGTGGGTGTTGATACACTCTACTCCGGTTTAACTATTCCCGTAAGTAGAGTATAATCTCCCTATTAGGGAGAAACTATTTGTAATGGGTGGCCTAATCACAGGTTGACCTGGCCTTCGCGGGAGCAAAACCCGCCGGCGCTGGAACGCCGACGGCCGGGTCCCCCAGCGAGCCCCTCTCACGAGGGGATTAACGGAAGACCCATGAGTAGTTCAGACACGGGGCCTATTCAAGATGGCTCCAACGACGCAGGACGTATCGACGCCGACCACGAGACACGCGAGCAGCTGCGCGAGTTCGCAGCCCTGACCGCGTTCCAGCGGGACATCCTCCAGACCTTAGCCAACGAGGAGGACCAGGAGGCGTACGGACTCCGTATCAAGCGCCAACTCGAGGCGCTGTATGGGACGGAGGTTAACCACGGCCGGCTGTACCCGAACCTCGATACGCTCGTCGAGGCGGACCTCGTCGCGAAGAGCGCCCTCGACAAGCGGACGAACAACTACGCACTGACCGACGCGGCGGTGGAGATCCTCAACGAGTGGCAGTCGTGGGGGCAGGGTGAGCGCTGATGCGCGCGACCATCCTCGGGCTCGCCCGCGACGAGATCGCCGACCCGACGATCGAAGGTCACGTCGAGCAGAGTACGTACCCGGCGATCGACGCGACGGCGTACGAACGTCTCGACGGCACCACGGTCTACGCCGGCGATGCCGCCAACAAGATCGACACCGAGCGCGAAGACATCTACGTCACCGAAACTGGGATCGTCACCGAGACGGCCGAAGGTCGCGAGGACGTCTACTGCGAGTGGATCGCCGACCTCACCGAGGGATGGGTCGGCGTCAACCGCTCGGACGGCGACTGGCTGTTCGACACGCTCGGCATCGCGAAAGGGACGATCATCCACCGCGCCGAGATCGACGTCGACGGCTTCGCCGAGTACGTGAGCGACTACCCGAAGGCGAACGCGTGGAACACCACGCAGACGCGGAGCCTCGACGCTGACGACGACGCCGAGGAGTCGACTATCAAGTACCACGACGCTGCCCACCTCGCGGACACGGGCGGGAGCCGGGCGACGACGATGCTCGGCTTCGAGTACTGGTGGGACGGCGAGTACGTCCGCGGCGTCGTCTCCGAGACCGGCTACGTCGCGCTGTTCGACGGCGGCGACATGGCCGGGATGTACGCGGCGTTCATCAACTCGGAGATCCTCCCGTTCGCGAGCCTGCCCGAGGAGTTCCAAGGCACGCTCGGCGACGCTCACGAGACCGAAGACCAAGAGGTGAGCGCCGATGCCGAGTGAGGGCCACGTCCTCCCGAACGGCGCGGAGATCCACTTCACCGACGAGCGCGACCCGCACTCTGCCGACCGGGTCGAGTTCCTGCCCGGCGGCCACGTGAAGGCAGTCTACAAGAGTCAGTATCAGCTCGAAGTGTACCCGCCGCACGTCATCGAGGGCGTGTACACGTTCACGAAGCACCTCGAAGATGAGGACTGGTGGTGACGATGGCGAGTGAGGACCTCAACGCGAGGACCGACGTCGTCACCCTCGCTGACCACGTCGACGGGCTCGGCGAGTCGGTCGCTCGGCGCCTTGACGACAACGGCATCGAGACCGTCGCAGACATCCTCATCACCGAGAGGAAGACGCTCACGGACATCCCGTACGTCTCCGAGACGCGCGTCGACCTGCTCCAGGAGACGGCCGAGCGCGTCGCGGGCGACGACGTCGAGCCGCGCGAGGTCGACTTCAACGCGACCGAGAGTGTGGTGAGCGAGGCCGACGAACACGAGGAGGACCCGCTCGCGAGCGACCCTGTCGCGGATGCCCTCGATGTTGGGCTCGGCGAGAAGGTCGAACTCGTCACCGAGGATGGCAACTCCTGGTCGAAGCCGTGGTGTGTCGTCGACGTCGACGACCCTGTGTCCTGGACGGCGCCGCTGGGCGAAGACTTCGAGACCCGAACGATCACGGTTCGGACGAGCCCGCAGTCGGGCAAGCAGTACGACCTCCTCGTCACCGGTGATGAGGTGTGGATGGCCGGAGAGTACAACGGCCGCCCGTACCGGCGCCTCTGGCGTGTCGCACAGGTGAACCCTGTCGGGCGCATTGCGGAGGCGAGCTACTACCAGCTCGTCGGCCAGCAGCAAGAGCAGGAAACTCGGCCCGAGGGCGACGACACGTGGCGGCAGTACCAGAACCGAGGGGAGACCGCGTGAGCGCCACGCAGTTCCGCGTCGTCGACCACGTCGAGCGCGAGACCGCCGAGCTCCTGGAGCGCAACGGGGACGCGATCCTCGCACACGACGACGGGACGACCTACGTCCTCGAGGAGGTGGACGATGCCGAGTGACGAGGTGCTCGGCTACATCGAAGTGACGCCGGCCATGCTCGTCGTTTACGCGCTGTTGGTCGTCGCACTGGTCACCGTCGCAATCGCCTTCGGTGCGTACCTCGGCGGGGTGGTCCTCTGATGGCCGACGTTGCTGGAGACGACGGAGAAACTGATCGCTCGTGTCAGGGTTGCGGTGACGACATGGACGACGTTGGCGACGGCGATCACGTCTGGTGGCGGTGTCCCGGCTGCGGCTACGAACGGGGTGAGCATCTCGCATCATGAGCCGCGATCAAGTCGGAGACAGAGTCGCACGCACCGACGGCGGCACCACCGCCGATCAGGTCCTCGAAGACAACGGGGTCGGGCAGAAGAACGATTACGAAGGTAAGGCCTACGGCGGTAGCGAGGCCGCTCTCGACGCCATCGAGCAGTACGTCGCCGAGCATGTGGCCGACAAGCGGATCGTCTCGTCGCGCTCCATCGCGAACAGCGCGACCGACGTCCGCATCCAGGAGATCGGCAAGACGCTCGGCGCGCACCTGCGCGGAGACACACCCGACGGGTTCCTCGCAGACCTCGAGGTCTCGAAGTGGCGCGACACCTCGCCCGTGAAGTGGGTGTTCACCCGTGTCGCTGGCGAGGCCGACACGCGTCGGTCGCGACAGCTCCAGAAGCCCAACCTCGTCCGCGAGATCACGCGAGAAACTGACGCCGACGGCACTCGGTACGAGATGGTCAATCGTGACGGCGTCCGGTGGGAGCGAGCCAACACGACGGTTGGCTGGATGCGCGACGTGCTCGCCGCGGTCTGCGAGACTGTCGACTACCAGCCGACGGCCGTCGACGAGCGCGAGGACCTCGACCGGCGCGAGTGGATCGAGCAGCTCACGCGGGGCGGGACGACGGATGTCCTCGAACGCGCGCTTGACATCGACGCGCCGGGCGTCCGTAGAGACTGGAACAAGGAGACGCTCCAGACGATCCACGACGTGATCGTCGCCGGGCGCGACCCGAGCGAGGTGGGGCGATGAGCGAGCCGCACGTGTGGGCTTTCCGATGGCTCACGCTGGGGCTCGCCGGCGCCCTCGCAGTGGTTCTCACGTTCGAGGTGGTGCTGTGAGCTCGAAGTACGCGGCCGACCCGACCGACCACGCCAATCGGATGCTGCGGATCCGCGGGTCCGGGCCGACTGCCAGTGTGATCGGCTCGTGGAACCGCGGGCTTCGCGTCGAGGTGCCGGACGCGGCGCCAGTCCCGCGCCACGACGAGGCGCGGTACGACGCGCAGTCGGCGGTCGTCGTCTTCCGCCGCGAGGACACGCTGACGACGTGCTACGGGCTCGCGCCGGCGCACATCACCAATATCCACGGCGTGGCCATCGCGGCCGCCGTCGACGCACAGTACGGGACCGACTACCGGTCCGGAATCGAGGCGGAGAACCTGGAGGAAGCCCGATGAGCACGACCACAGCAGAAGATGGTACCGACCTGAGCGCGGGCGACGCGCCGATCGAGGTGATCCGAGAGCTTCAGCCGGAACTAGAGCGGCTTGCCGAGACGGAGCTTCCGATCGCACCGCACGCGAAGAACGCACTCGACCGACTCGAGGAGGCTGAGGCCGATGCCTGAGTCACTCGTCGTCGGCCATCAGATGCTTGACCGGTGCCGTGATCCGTCGGTTGACCGTCCGGAGGTCCTCGGCGACCTGCGGGTCGTCAGTCTCGACCCCGGACTCGAACATGGCCTCGTCGACCTCCTCGACGCGCTCGGCGGCCTCGGGCGAGAGCGCCTGGTGACACCAGACGCACCACTCCTTGTCCCGGGGCGTCTCCCGGTCACACCGCGGGCAGGTGAGCGGCGCGTGGTCGTCACCGTCGGGGTCCTCCTCGACGTCGAGTCCATGCATCGACGCGTAGGCGCGCTCGTTCGACTCCTCGCCGAACCGAGCCATGTAGCGCTGGGTCGCCTCGGAGCCGCGCTTCCGGCCCTGTCGGTCCTCGATCCGCGACTGGCTCATGCCCTGGAGGACGAGCCACCGCGTGTTAGACCGACGGAAGTTGGTCGGGGTGACCTCCTTCGAGAGGTCGATCCGCTTCTTCGGCTCCTTGAAGTTGCTCAGGTAGCTGGTGTAGCTCTGGGGCTCGGGCTTCGAAAGGTGCGACCACATCGGGGCGTCAGGGTCGTCACCGGCGGGGTGGTCGTTCAGCCACTTGTTGATGTACGGGACGGAGACG
Source organism: Halorubrum ejinorense (assembly GCF_055389685.1). Taxonomy (NCBI): domain Archaea; kingdom Methanobacteriati; phylum Methanobacteriota; class Halobacteria; order Halobacteriales; family Haloferacaceae; genus Halorubrum; species Halorubrum ejinorense. Next base: position 1,723,475 of record NZ_AP043777.1, on the reverse strand, counting down.
ACCAGGTGGACGACGCGTTCGCCCTCCTTGCCGTCGACGTGGACGGCGAGCGAGTGTTCGCCGTCGACGATGTCGCCGATGGTGAGCGACTGGAGCTCGCCGCCGCGGAGCCCCGCCTCGAACTGGAGCATGATACACGCCGCGTCCCGGGTGTTCCGGCAGGCGTCGACCATCGGTTTGACGTCCTCCTCGAACAAGAGGAGGTCGCGCTCGCTCGGCGTCGGGTCGTAGGTGCTCGAGGTACCGGTCGGGATCCACGCGACGCTCTCGGGCGACTCGTCGAGGCGACGGACGCGCTTCGCGAAGACACGGACAGCGCTCCGGTAGTCCCGGTTCGTCTCCTCGTTGTCGTACTGCCGGTTGATCCAGCGGACGACAGTCTCGGCCGCGTCGCGATCGTGGGCGGCCTCGGCGAGCTGGTCGGTCGCCTCGGCCATCCGCGTACAGTGCCGGAGGAGCTTGAGGTGTCGGTAGTCGGAGTACTCGCTCTTCATCAAGTCCAGCTGGTCGGAGAAGGTGAGCAGCGCCTCGGCGTCCTCGTCAGTGACGTCGCGTTCGCGCTCGCGAATCCGCTTTCGGAGCCCTTCGACCGCGTCCCGGGGATCCTGCGTCGACATACACGCTGGTGGAGCGGAGGGATTGTAAACATAATTCCCACATCCCTGCCCTGGCTCTCTGACCCGTCTCGTCTCTTTCCGTCTGGCCGGGGCGTTTACGACGGCGTGAACTCACTGATCCGCCACGCATTTACCGTGCCGTAGAGCAGTCGCCCGCGATGGACGAACAACGAACCGTCGCCGCGTTCGTCGACGACCACGACCTCGACGCCCCGCCGGAGTACCGCCTCCTCGACGTCGTCTCCGAACTCGGCGAAGTGGCGAAAGACGCCGCGGAGTCGACCGGCTACGGCGCGCACCCGGACCGGATCGCCGTCAGCGACGACGAACTCGGAGACGCGCTCTTCGCGCTCTTCGCGCTCGCCGACTCGCTCGACGTCGACGCCGGGGAGGCACTGGACGAGTCGCTCGCGAAGTACGAAGAGCGGATCGAGGCGTCGGGAGCGCCGGACTCGGGCGAGGACTGACCTGCGCGGCGCCGGGCGCCGGTCAGAGATCCGTTTATGTACGTCCCGCGCGGACTCGGGCGCATGGACTCGTCGGACACCGCGCTGCTTGGCGTGGCCGGAATCGTCGGTGCGCTCGCGTTCGCGATAGTGTTCGCCGGCGGCTACCTCTTCGGCCTCGACGGGTCGGTCGCCCGGCCGATCCGACTGCTCGCGGTCGAGCCGCTGACGTGGATCGTCCTCGCCGCGCTGGTCGTCGCCGTCATCGGCAACGCCTACATCGAGTGAGGAACGCGGAGGCCGCGTCGGCCGAGCCTCACCGCACGACCGTGACCGGCACGGGCGAGCGATCGAACACCGTTTTCGCCACGTTCCCGACGAGCAGCCGGTCCGCGAGCGACCCGCTGTGCGTGCCGAGGACGACCGCGTCGAACTCCTCGGCGTGATCGAGGATGCCCCGAGCGGGCCGGCCGACCTCGACGACCGTCTCGACGGTCACGTCGTGCTCGGCGGCGATCTCGCGGGCCCGCTCGAACACGGGTGCGGCCGCCTTACGCATCTCCTCGTCCGAGTCGTCGGACAGCGCGAGCCCGACCGCCGCTCCCATCATCGGCGACGGACCGCCGACGACGTGGATCACGGTCAGGGCCGCGTCGTCTCCGTGCGCGTCGAGCGCGTAGCGCAGCGCTCGCTCCGCGAGGTCGGAGTCGTCCATCGCCACCAGGACGCGGTCGATCATGCCCTCGCTACGCGGAGGCGAGTGATAACACCTCGCACACTTCGAGCGCCGTTCCGCGACCCGGTTCGCGCTCAGTCCGTCGACGCCGCGTCGTCGACGCGCTCGATGGCACGGACGAGGGCGTCAAGCGCGGTCTCGGCCGCACCGCGCTTCACCGCGTCGCGGTCGCCGTCGAGCACGACTCGCTCGGTCCGGACGAATGAGTCCCCGGTGCCCCACGGAGCGGCGTGGGCGACGCCGACGTAGACCAGCCCGACGGGTTTCTCGTCGGTCCCGCCCGTCGGTCCGGCGATACCGGTCGTCGCGACAGCCCAGTCCGTGTCCCCTCGGTCGCGCGCGCCGGCCGCCATCTCGCTGACCACCGGGTCGCTCACGGCGCCGTGCGCGTCGAGCGACTCGCGAGAGACGCCGAGCAGCTCGCGTTTGGCGTCGTAAGTGTACGTCACGAACCCGCGGTCGAAGTAGGCGCTGGCGCCCGGCACGTCGGTCACTCGCGACCCGACCAGCCCGCCAGTGAGCGACTCCGCGGTCGCGAGCGTCTCGTCGCGGTCGCCGAGGAGCCCCGACAGGCGCTCGGCGGGAGGCGTCTCGTCCATACGCCGTCTGCGAGCGGCACGTCCCTGACGTTTACGCCCGGCCCCCTCCAACGGCGACCGTGACCGACGACACGCGGTCGCCCGCGGCGGCCCTCCGATCGCTCGTGGCGAGCGCCGTCGACGCGGACCTCGCTGCCCTCGACGGTCAGACGGAGGTCGTCGAGCGCGCGAACGAGACGGCGAGCGGCGACGCGGTCGCTCCGGTCGACGCGGACCTCACTGAGCGACTGGCCGAGGTCGTCGGCGACGCCGAAGCGGTCGTCGCCGTCGTTCCGCGACTCGACGCCGGTCTCGCCCGACGGCTGAGCGGGGTCGTCGAGGCCGCGGACGGCGACGGAGACGCCCCCAGAGACCTCCGCGTCGTGTTCACCGACGCCGCGAGCGACCGCCTTTCGGGGCCGGCCGGTCCGGTCGTGCGGCGGCTCCTCGTCGAGCGCGGGATCGAGGCGTACCGTCACGACGGGGAGTCGCCCGTGACGGTCGCCCTCGCCGACGACCGGGCGGTCGTCGGGCTAGTCGACGGAGACGGGATCGCCGCGCTGCTGTGGTCCGACGCGCCGGCGGTCCGCGAGTGGGCGGCCGCCACCTGTGGCCGCTACCTCGACGCCGCGGAGCCGGTGGGCGACGACTGAGACCGGTTCCCGGGGTCGAACCGAGCGGCGTCGACGGGGCGGACTCCCCGGTCCGCTTTTGAGGGTCGCCGTCGAAGGGCCGACATGAAAGCGCTACTGCTGTTGGTGGCCGGAATCGGCGGACTGATCGAGGCCGTCGCGCCGCGTCGCGCCGTCGCCCTCTGGACGCGCGCGCTCTACCGAAACGCCGGCGAGGCGGAGCCTCGGGACTGGGTGTACGCGGCCGCGAAGGCGGAAGGGGCGCTCGTCGCGGCGGGCGCGCTCGTCGGGTTGTTCCGACTCGCGACCGCGAGCGACGAGGAGTCGGAAGCCGACGAGGCGGACGCGACGGAGACTCCGGCCTAGCGGGCGTTACGGACGAGAGGCGGAATCGTGAGAAGAGGGAGTCGGCGGGCGGTCAGTCGTTCGCGGGGTCCGGGTCCGGACGCTCGAACGGTCGCTCTTCTTCGGGCCTGTCTCCGGTCAGGAGGACGTGACAGTCCCGACACCGGGCCTCGTAGGACTCCTCGGCGCCGACGAGGATCGTCGGGTCGTCGACGTGCGCGGGCTCGCCCTCGATGAGTCGTTGGTTCCGGGAGGCGGGCTCCCCACAGACCGAGCAGATGGCCTGAAGCTTGTCGACGTACTCGGCGGTCGCCATGAGCTGGGGGAGCGGCTCGAACGGCTCGCCGCGGAAGGTCTGGTCGGTGCCCGAGACGATCACCCGGCTACCGCGGTCCGCGAGCTCGTTACACACCTCGACGAGGGCGTCGGAGAAGAAGTTCGCCTCGTCGACCGCGACGACCTCGGCCGGGTCGTCGTCGAGCACCTCGAAGGGTCCGTCGCCCTCGTTGTCGACCACTGTCGCCTCCCACTGCCGCCCCGTGTGGCTCCCGATCGTCGTCTCGCCGTAGCGGTCGTCGACTGCGGGCGTGTAGACGGCGACGGACTGACCGGCGATCTCCGACCGCCGGAGGCGGCGGAGCAGCTCTTCGGTTTTGCCGGAGAACATCGACCCCGAAATGACCTCGATCCAGCCGGATCGAGTGATGGCGTGCATACTCCATTGGGCCGCAGCCAGCGACTAAACCGTTTCTCTCCAGCCGCGAGCGCGAGCTAGACCCCGGTCGCGACGGCGACGATGACGGCCGCGACGAGGACGTACGTCGCCGCCGAAATCGCCCAGTCGCGCCGGATCGTCCCGAGCCGCTGACGCGGGAGGCCCGAGGCGCGGGGGAGCGGGACGAACGCGAAGAAGCCGACCATCAGCGCGAGCTGTGCGACGCCGGCGACCGCGACGGCCGCGAGGGAACCGAGGCCGAGCAGCGATCCGGTCGCGGCGACCAGTCCGACGAACAGCAGGCCCGAACCGCCGCCGGCGACGTAGTGGACCCACGTCGCCAGCCGCTCCGGGGCGTCGTCGACCGGCGTGTCCGTGAGCACGCCCGCGGCGACCTTCGGGGCCGTCGTCCCCTCGGGGAGCCGAGGCATCACCCGATCCATCGCGAGCGTCGCGACGAGGCCGACGATCGGTCCCAGCGCGACTCCGGCGAGCAGCGAGAGCGTCGTCATCGGTCGGTCGTACGCTCGGAGGCCATTTCATCCCGTCGGCGTGGCGCGAAATCGGGCGGAGAGCGGAGCGAGCGAGGAGTCGCGGCGGAAGGCCGGAGCGCGACTCAGTCGTCGCGGGGGACGACCGACTCGCCGCCGATGACGACCCGCGAGACGTCGGCCTGTCCGGCGCGCCTGACGACGGCGCGGACGAGGTCTCGCGCCCCGCTGAGGTTGTCGGAGTCGCCGTCTAAGACGAGCAGGTCGGCGTCGGCCCCGGGCTCGACCACGCCGCGGTTCGCGCCGGCTATCTCCGCCCCGTTGACCGTCGCCATGCGCAGTATCGCTCGGGCGGGGAGATCGGAGAGCTTCGCCGCGAACTCCATCTCGCGGAACATCGACGGCGAGTCTGTCATCACGTTGTCGGTGCCGAGCGCGACGGTCGTCCGCTCGGAGAGTTCGCGGATCGACGGAACGCCGACGTTCGTCACGAGGTTCGAGCGGGGACAGACGACGACCGGCGTCTCCCGGTCGGCGAGCCGTTCGAGGTGGATCGGTTCGGCGTGGACCATGTGGACGAGGAAGTCGGGGTCGAGGTCCATCGCGGCGTTGATGTCGTCGGCGTCGCGCTCGCCGGCGTGGATGCCGAACAGCTTGCCGGCGTCGCGCGCCTCCGTCCGGACCGCGTCGAAGTCGGCGTCGCGGGCGCCGGACGCACCGTACCCGTCCGCGACGGAGAGCACGTCCGGGTCGTCGCGGCCGAACACGACCGCGTCGATCGCGCGCTCGTCGAACTCCACTCCCTCGCCCGCGAGCGCGTCGCGGAGCGCGGAGACGCCCTCGACGCCGCCCTCGCGGAACTCGAGGAACGTGCCCGTCCCCGTCGACTCCATGTACCGGAGGGTACGGGCCATCGCGGCCACCTTCTCGTCGTGGTCCGCCGCTCGGAGGAGCCGGTGTTTCAGTCCGTCCGGCGGCGCGACGAGGTCGTCGAGCGAGAGCCCCTCGCCCGCCTCCTTGGCGATGGAGTCGCCGATGTGCGTGTGCGCGTTGACGAACGCGGGAAGGATCACGTCGTCGCCGTCGACGGCCGTCTCTTCGATCCGGAGGATCTCGCCGTCCGCGACGACGACCCGGCCCTCGACCGGCTCGAAGTCGGGACCGACCAGAATGGTCCCTTCGAGATGCATGTCTGAGGCTCGCCAGCCGGGGTTAAAATCTCACGGGAACGCGTCGACGACGGCGCTCCGTCCGGGTGGCCGTCAGAACTCGTCGAGGGTCGTCGGCATCGCGCCGCGCACTTCGGTCACGAGACCGTCGGGATCGAGCCCGAGCACGTCCGCCGCGGCTCGGCCGACGCGATCGGTCGCGGGGGCGGGCGCGTACACGCCGAGGCGCCACTGGTTCCGCTGGGCGGTCCGAAGCGCGGAGACGAGCGGGGACTGCCGTTCGAGGCGGCGGATCTGTCCGTTGACGGTGACGCGCGCGGTCGACTCGCGCATCGTCGGCTCGGGCGGCACGTCGAGGATCACGTGGTCGCGCGCGACGCCCGCCTCCTCGGCTATCTCGCGTTCGAGCGCGGTCTCGGCCGCACGGTCCGCGTCGTGGACGCGCTCGGGCACGTCCCCGTACTCGGCCCACACCGCCAGCTTGTACAGGTCGCGCTCGTCGTACCGGCGGGAGAGCTCGGCGGTCTCCCCGCAGTCCCGGAGCGCCGCGAGGAAGTCGTGGTCGTCCATGCGCCGCAGCTCCGACGCCGTCGTCGCGGTCGCGTCGAGGAGGTCGACCGCGCCCCGGCGCAACATCGCCTTCGAGATGCGCGCGACGTGGTGCGTGTAGACGACGGGATTCATCAGCGCGCGGGCGAGCAGCAGGCTCTCAGCGGTCTGGACGTTCCCCTCGTCTAGGACCAGTTGGAGGGCGCGCTCCGACGAGCCGTCGACCTCGACCCCGTCCGCGGCGTCGTCCCCGTTCGAGCCCGGGTCGACGAACGCCAGTTCGCGGACGAACCGCTCCGTGTCGATGGTCCCGTACGGGACGCCGGTGTGGTAGGCGTCGCGCACGAGGTAGTCCATGCGATCCACGTCGAGCTCGCCGGAGATCAGCGGGCCGTAGGTCCCCTCGCCGGCGACGAGCCGCGCGATCCGGTTCGGGTCGAGGTCGTGGTCGCGTAACACCTCGCCGACCGCGCCGGTCGCGAGCAGCTCGTCTACGTCGTCGTGGTACTTCCCGGTCAGTCGGTGCGTGAGCGATTCGAGGTTGTGGCTGAAGGGGCCGTGCCCCACGTCGTGGAGCATCGCGGCCGCCTCGATGCGGTCGGCGCGTTTCCCCTCGATCCCGAGGTGGTCGAGCGCGCGGCTCGCGAGGTGGTAGACGCCGAGGCTGTGCTCGAACCGAGTGTGGTTCGCGGAGGGGTAGACGAGCTGGACCGTACCGAGCTGTTTGACGTGGCGGAGGCGCTGGACGGCGGGGGTGTCGACGAGGTCCGCGGCGACACCGTCGATCTCGATGTGGTCGTGGACGGTGTCCTTGACCGTGATCATGCGTGCGCCTTCGGCGTCACGAGATAAAAGGCTGTGAGTCGAGCGCGCCGAAGCCTCGGTCTCGCGGCCCGCGAACCGGTGCTGCGATTTATACCTCGGCTCCGCGAACCGTCGGGTATGTACGACGTGTTAGTCGGAATCGGACTCGACGACGAGCCGCGGGCGATCGCACAGGCCGAGGCCCTCATCGATCTCCCGGCCGCCGCCGAGCAGGTCAGAGCACACCTCTGTCACGTGTTCCGAGACAATCCGGAAGGCGCGTCGGTCCACCAGCTCGGGACGGTGCGGCGCGCCCGCGAGCTCTTAGAGGACGCGGGCGTCACCTGCGTCCATTACGAGGCCAGCGGCGACCCCGCCGACGAACTGATCGCCGCGGCGGCCGACGTCGACGCCGACGCGATCTGCGTGTCCGGCCGGAAGCGCAGCCCGGCCGGGAAGGCCGTCTTCGGCAGCACGACGCAGGCGCTCGTGTTGAACGCTGACCGGCCGGTGTTGACCGTGCCGGGACCGGACGGAGAGTAACTCGGAGCGGCCGCGAGGGCGACGCGGACGACCCCGGCGATCAGGCGGACGGCCGGCCCAGGGCCCGGAGTCCGAGGACGTCTCGCGCCGCGCTCGCGACGGCGTCGACGTGGGGTTCCGGGCAGTAGACCCCGAGCGTCCAGCGACGGCGCTCCGCTGCTCGGAGGCCGGTGACGAGCTCGGAGGCGTCCTCTAACCGCTGCGGGACGCCGTCGACGACGACGGTCGACCCCGACTCCTTGAGCGTCGGCCGCGAGGGGATGTCGACGATCACCGCGTCGCGGTCGACGCCGACGGCGTCGGCGATCTCGCGTTCGGCCGCGCGCTCCTCCGCGCGCCCCGCGTCGACCGTCCCGGTCGGCACGTCGCCGATACCGGCCCAGACGGCGCGCTTGTAGAGGTCTCGCCGCTCGATGCGCTCGCCGAGCGCCGGGATCCGCTCGCGGAGTTCGACGAGGAGGTCGTGGTCCGCCATCCGACGGAACGCCTCGGCGTCCGTCTCCGTGCGGTCGAGGTAGCGCTCGCAGGCGCGCTCCAGCATGGCGCCCGCGACCCGAGAGACGTGGTGGCGGTAGACGACCGCGTTCATCAGCGAGCGGGCGACGAGCAGGCTCTCGGCGGTCGCGACGTTCCCCTCCTCCAGGACGAGGTCGGCCGCGCCGCTCCCCGCCTCGTCGACGAGCCGGAGCTCGTTCACGAGCCGACCGGTGTCGACGGTGCCGTACGGGACGCCGGTGTGGTGGGCGTCGCGCACGAGGTAGTCCATGCGGTCCACGTCGAGTTCGCCGGAGACGAGCGGGCCGAGCGCCCCCTTCCCGTCGATCAGCGACGCGACGCGCTCGGGATCGAGCCCGTTGCGCTCCAGCACCTGGCACACCTCGCGGTCGGCGTCGGTGAGCAGCCACCCGACGTCGTCGTGGTCGCGCCCGGTGGCGCGCCGGATGATCCCCTCGGTCTGGTGGCCGTAGGGGCCGTGTCCCACGTCGTGGAGCATCGCCGCGGCGCGGACGTGCGCGGCGGTGTCGTCGTCGACTCCGAGCCCGTCTATCGCGCTGCGCGCGAGGTGGTAGACGCCGAGGCTGTGTTCGAACCTGGTGTGGTTCGCGGAGGGGTAGACGAGCCGCACCGTGGACAGCTGTTTGATGTGTCGCAGCCGCTGGAAGGCGGGCGTGTCCACGAGCTCGGCGGCGAGGTCGCCCAGCCGGACGTGGCCGTGGACGCTGTCCTTGATGGCCTTCATTGCCGGACCCTCGTCGCCCGACGGATTGGTCGTTTCGACTCGCCGGACCCGTCGAGCGGACGCTCGGTTCGACGGTCACGCGCTCGCCCCGGCCGCGCGCGCCGGGTCGAAGTCACTCGTCGACGAGGGTGACCCCGAACCGCTCTTCGAGCGCGCGGACGACGGACCCGCCAACGTTGGCGGTCGCGGCCCGGCCGTCCTCGACCGCGTGGAGGTCGTCCTCGTCGACCTCCAACTCGGCCGCCACCTCCTCGACCGTCAGCCCGGCGTCCTGCCGCGCCTCGGTGACGACGTCGCCGTAGCCGGAGACGAGGTAGGGGAGGCGGTCGGCCTCGTAGTTCGTTCCCTCCTCCTCCCAGTGCTTCGAGTCGCCGGTCGCGGAGTCGTACATCTCCGCCTGCTTGCGTGCGAGCTCCTTCTTGCGGCTCTCGGTCGGGCTCGACCCGGAACCGGCGCCACCGGGGCTGCCGCCCGTGTTTCCGCCGCGAGCGTCGCCCCCGCTCGGGGCGTTCCCGGCGTCGTCGTGGGGCCGGCAGTTCGAACACACGAGCAGCTTCGCGCCGGCGACCGTCGCCTTCTGGAGCTGCGCGGTCTCGCGACCGCAGAGCTCGCACGCGTCGCCGTCGTCGCCGCCGCCGCCGCCGCCCGTCGAATACTTCGGCATACTCGGAGTAGTGGTCCGGGCCGTTAAAAAGTCGTGGAGGGCGTGCTCGGTGTCGCAGACGCGATCGCTCCGTCCCGATCGTCAGGGACCGAGGTACCCCCACGCCTGGAGGCGGTCGCCGTCGCCGTCGACCCAGCGCTCGCCGATGTCGTCGCGGTAGTACATGTTCGGCATCACGACGTCGTCGATGCGACCGTACGCCTGCTCGCGCGCCGCCCCCATCGTCTCGCCTTTCCCGGTGACGACGATGGGCATCCCGCTCTCGCCCGCGACGCGCCACTGCCCGTCGACCTGCTTCGTGTCCTCCAGATGAATTCCGTCAGGGGCGACCCCCGACGACGTCACGCGCTCGCCGCTCGCGTGGCTCCCCTCCCGGCTCTCCGTCTGGAAGACGACCGCCGCGTTCCGCGAGTTCTCGTCGTACGTCTTCTCGTCGTCGAACGGGAACGGCGGGAGGACGACTCTGACGGCGATCTGGTAGCCGCCGTGGACCGTCGGGTCGGGGTCGTTCCCGTGGGCGAGGTCGTAGAAGAACTCCGCCGTCGACGACTCGATCGACTCCTCTTGGAGGGCGATGGTCGGGTACCCGAACCGCGGCGTGAACTCCAAGGGATAGATGCCGCTCTCGTTGACGATACAGTTGATGTCGATGCTTCCGACGTAGCCCTCGTCGGCGAGCCAGCCCTCGATCTTTCCGAAGGTCTCTTTGAACAGTTTGTTCTGGCCCGCCCAGAACATCGAGGTCCCCATCTCGCCGGTCGAGGGGCCGATGTTGCCCGGGAATAATTTCTTATGCTCAAAATTAAAGTTGACCCGGTCAATGAACTCGTTCCCGTTGAAGAACCCGCAGATGGCGATTTCGACGCCCGCTACTTTGCGCTGTAGCTGGAAGCCCTTCATCCGGTGACCCCACGCTTTCTTGTACGCCCTCAACACGTCTACGACGTCGCTTCCGTCGTCCTCGTTTCCAACGTACAGTAAGCGCTTGACGTTCTGGACTTCGCCGAGCGGTTTGATGACATACGGGGCGGGGTTCTCCTGGACGTGTTGTATCCCTGCGTCGAAACTGTCGAAGATATGGTGTTCGACAGTGTTCACGCCGTGTTCTTCGAGGACCTCCATCGCGTAGCCGCGGTCCTCTTCGAGGTGATCGGTGTTCGGCGTCCCGCCGACGACGGCTTTCCCTTTCCCACGGAGCTCCTCGGCGAGTTCACCCGTGCCGACGTCGGAACCGACCCAGATATCGTCGAAGATGATGACGTCCGCCCAATCCACTTCTGCGCGCCAGTCGTCCGTCTTGGGGACGAACCCGTCGCCGATCTCCTGGTCGCTCTCGGCCTCGATGTAGTATCTCACCTCGTGGCCTTCGCGGTGAACTTGCCAGGCCAGATCGGTGATAAGTGCGGCGTCGGCGGAGACGAAGAGGAAGTTCGCGGTGTCCATGCCCTGGCCGTCACGAGGGAGGAACTTGAGTGTGCGTGCCGGCCGGGAGATCGGACCCGTCCGGCGGTCCGATACCCCCGCGACCCCCGGCACGGTTGAAAAGTTAACACCCGGGTTGATGGAGGGCGGCGTGGTCTCTCTGTTCATGCCAACTGTGACACGCGACGGCGTGACGATCGATTACGCCGTCGACGGGGACCCGGCGGGGCCGACGGTACTACTGCTCGAAGGGCTCGGGTACGGCCGGTGGATGTGGCGGTGGCTCACCGACGCGCTGGCCGACGACTACGAGGTTCTCAGGCCGGACAACCGCGGCACCGGCGACTCGGACGTGCCGGACGGCCCCTACACCGCGTCCGAGATGGCGGCGGACGCGAGCGCGGTCCTCGACGACCACGGGATCGACGCGGTCCACGTCTGCGGCGCGTCGATGGGCGGGATGATCGCGCAGGAGCTCGCGCTGGCCGACGACCGGGTCGCCTCGCTGACGCTACTGTGTACCTCTCCGGGCGGGGATGACGCGGCGCAGACGCCCCCGGAGGTCCAAGAGCACATCTTCTCCCCTCCGGAAGATGTCGGTCCGCGGGAGCGGATTCGGTACCTGATGGAGCCGGCCGTCTCCGAGGGGTTCTACGAGCGCGAACCGGACCTCGTCGACCGCATCGTCGACTGGCGGCTGGCCGGCGACGCGACGCCGACGGGCCGGGAGGCGCAGGCGGGCGCGGTGGCGGCGTTCGACGCGACCGACCGGCTCGGCGAACTAAGCGTGCCGACGCTCGTCCTCCACGGCACGGCGGACCGCGTTCTCCCGGTCGAGAACGCCGCGCTGCTCGCCGAGCACCTCCCGCATGCGACGGTCGAGCGGATCGAGGACGGGCCGCACCTCTTCTTCATCGAGGAGCGCGAGCGCGTCAACGACCGCGTCCGGACGTTCCTCGGCGAGGTCGCCTGAGATGGCGACCGAGAACGACCCGCGGGCCGACGGCCGCGACGACGGTTCCGACGCCGAATCCGACCGGCGACCGCACCCGCACGGCGACCGCGGCTACGAGTGGGTGGGATCGCTGTCCGCCCGGCGCGCCGAGCTCTCCCCGGATCGCGTCGCCGTCACCGACACCGCGGCGAACGCCGAGTACACCTACGCCGAGTTGGACGAACGCGCCAACCGGACCGCGCGGTTCCTCCGGGACGCCGGAGTGGAGGCCGGCGATCGGGTCGCCGTCGTCTCGCGGAACCGCGTCGAACTGGTCGACCTGTTCTTCGCGACGGGCAAGGTCGGTGCCGTGTTGGCGCCCCTCTCCCATCGACTCGCGGAGCGCGACCTCGCCGCCGTGTTGGGGACCGCCGGTCCCGAGTTGCTCCTCGTCGAGACGCCGTTCGAGGGCGACGTCGTCGACGCGTTGGAGCGGGCCGACGTGGAGCCGGCGGTCCGAGCGATCCCGACGGACGGCGACGACGCGTGGCGGCCGTACACCCAGGACCTCCCCGCGGACGGTTCGCCCGTCGAGACCGCGGACGTCTCGCTAGCCGACCCGCACCTCCTCTTACACACCGGGGGCTCGACGGGGACGCCGAAAGAGACCGTGATCAGCCACGGCGCGATCCGGTGGAACGCGTTCAACACGATCACCGCGTGGGGGCTCCGCGCGGACGACGTGACGCCGATGGTGTTCCCGATGTTCCACACCGGCGGGTGGAACGTCATCACGCTGCCGGTCTTCCAGATTGGCGGTCGCATCCTGTTGAGTCCCGAGGTCGACCCGGAGCGGGTCCTGCGCGACATCGAGCGCGAGTCCGCGACGACGCTCGTCGCGGTCCCCGCGGTGTTGCGGATGATGGCTCGCCACGACGACTGGGACGACACCGACCTCTCCTCGCTCCGGTTCGTGAAGAGCGGCGGCGGCCCCTGCCGCGAGAGCGTCATCGCGGCGTGGCGCGACCGCGGCGTGGAGATATCACAGGGGTACGGACTCACCGAGTGCGGGCCGAACAACTTCGCGATGCCCGACGACTTCCCGCCGGAGAAGACCGGCAGCGTCGGCGTCCCGGCGCTCGCGGTCGACGCGCGCGTCGTCGACGCGGACGGCCCCGTTCCCGACGGGGCGGTCGGCGAACTCGAACTCGCGGGCCCGGCAGCGGCCGACCGCTACTGGAACGAGCCCGAAGAGACGGCGGCGACCTTCGGCGACTGGGTGTCGACCGGCGACCTCGCGCGCGTCGACGAGGACGGCTACTACCACATCGAGGGGCGCAAGAAGAACATGTTCGTCTCCGGCGGCGAGAACGTCTACCCGCCCCGCGTCGAGGACGCGCTCACCGATCACCCCGATATCGAGGAGGCGGTCGTGATCGGCGTCCCGAGCGAGCGGTGGGGGACGGTCGGGAAGGCGATCCTCGTCGGCGACGAGTCGCTCACGCTCGACGAGGTCGAGTCGCACCTCGCCTCGCGCGTCGCCCGCTACGCGGTCCCGAAGCAGCTGGCGTTCGTCGACGAGATGCCCACCTCGGGGCCCTCGAAGATCGACCGCACGGCGCTGAAAACGCGGTTCGGCGAGTAGGCGAGGGCCCGCGAAACCGCCCGACTCCTGACGAACGAAGGCGGGAATCGGTCGCCGCGGTCCGGGGGGATGCCCCCGAGACGCCGTTATTCCACGGTCGCGTTAAGTTTGGCGTGAATTGTGGTAGACGGCGAAGGCTTCGAGCCAGTTTTGAGCTGTCTCTAACGCGACATTGCTGAAACTATTCGCAAACGATGATGTTCGGCGTTCTATTTCCCAAAAGACACGTTCGATGACATTCCGATTTCCATGTTGAATGACTTGAAATCGATAGCCGTCTTCAGCGAGAACTGATCCGAGATAGTCTGCGTCATCGACGAGAAATTCCACGCTATCGAGCTGATAGCGCCGGTGGAGCTCGGTGAGAAACCATCGCGTCGTCTGTTTATTTGCGGTCGGATAGAGACTCACGTGAAGGATCGCGTTCGTCTGCGGATCAACCGCGCCGTACAGCCAGAACTGCTGGCCGTGGAGGCGGATCATCTTTTCGTCAACCGCGAGTTGATCCTCGGAGACGGTCGAGATCGGCTGTAGTTCGGCCTTATGAACCCAGTTATGGATCGCGACGTGACTCCGCTTGATCCCAAACAGTTCAAGATGCTTACTTACCTCTCGCAGTGACATACCGGCCAAGTGACAGCGGATCCCTACTTCAATCGCCCATCGCGGCGTTCGATCTCGCTCCACAAACGACAAGTCTATCCACGCGATACGTTCGCTGAGGCGCTCGGTTTCGGCCATAGACACTCTGAAGTCGAGCGCCTCATCCTCTAACTTAACGCGACGTATTCCACAGGAACAACCATTATATACGCACAGAATAAGGAGGGGGCATGCTCGACGTCACGATGGATATGGAGCAGTTCGACTGCCCGTTCATCGACACCTCCGCCGACCACGACGTCTCCTTCTCGGCCATGCACTGGCAGTTGGACACGGCCGCCGAGCAGTTGGAGACGCGGCTGCTCGTGGAGTCGCCGGACCGGTACGAGCTCGGCGAGGGGCTCTCCGCCCTTCGCGACCACGAGAACATGGCCGAGTACCGCCTGTTCTCCAAGAAGGACGGGACCGCCGTCATCCGCACCGTCATCGAGGAGACGAACGCCATGTCGACGATAACCGACCACGGCGGCTACATCACCGGCCCGTTCCGGATCGCCGACGGCTCCGAGCGCTGGCAGGTCGGGTTCGACGACGAGGAGACGACGGAGGACGCGCTCCACGAACTGGAGAAGGGCAACGAGTTCGTCGTCGAGGACCGGTCGCAGCTCTCGATGGAGGCGCTGTTCGACACGATGCGGAACGCGAACGCGGCGTCGACGATGCTGGACGCGTGCCGCGACCTGACCGACGTGGAGCGCGACACCATCGAGACGGCGGCCGACGCCGGCTACTTCGAGTCCCCCCGGGAGGCGACCCTGTCGACGCTGGCCGACGAGTTCGACGTCTCCACCGCGGCCGTCTCGAAGAACATGCGCCGCGGCGAGAAGAAGCTGCTCCGGAGCGTCGTCGCCGCGCTGGAGCGGCTGGAGTGACGCGGCGAGCGATCTTCCGTCGCCGAGCCGGAATGTGAGGATTCAGCGGCGAACGCCGGCCTGATCCGGAACTTTCGCGTGGCTTGTTAACATCTTAACTCGGCCCTTCATTGTGGTGGTCGTTCTCAGTTCATGTATGCGAGACGACCACACACGGCGATCGTACCTGCGACGAACCAGCGCCGCGGTCGGCGCGGCCGGACTCACCGGGCTCGCCGGCTGTTCCGGCGGCGGAGACGGGGGAGACGGAGAAGACGGCGGAGACGGATCGGACGGCGGAGACGGATCGGACGGCTCCGATGGGTCGGACGGCGGCGACGGCGGCGACCTCTCCGGCGAGACGGTCCGGATCGGGGCGCTCCAACCGACCTCCGGCGACCTCCAGTACTACGGACAGATCAGCCTTCGCGGGTTCTACTCAGGGCTGGCGTACAAACACGACCTCGACCCGATCCAGGGGGCCACGCCGGGGACGTACACGGTCGAACCCGACGGCGGCCCGACCTACGAGATCATCGTCAAGGACACCGGCTTCAGTCCAGACACGGCACAGAGCGTCGCGACCGACCTCGTATTAGAAGAAGATATCGACGTCCTGTTCGGAGGCACTTCCTCCGACAGCGCGCGCCGCCTCATCGACACCGTCGTCGACGAGACGGACGTGCCCTACCTGATCGGCCCCGCGGCCGACGCCGGCATCACGGTGAGCGACGAGTTCTGTCACCCGATGGCGTTCCGCGCGAGCGAACACACCGCGATGGACGCGCGGGCGGGCGGCACGTACGTCGCCGAGAACTTCGACATCGACACGGTCGCGGTGTTCGCGTCCGACAACGCGTTCGGGCAGAGCGTCGCGAGCAACTACACCGAGGTCTTAGAGAGCCAGGGCGTCGACGTCCTCGAACCGCGGTTCGTCCAGGTCGGCTACTCGGAGTTCGACGGGCTCTTCGAACAGGCGATCTCGGACGGCGCGACGGGCGTCGTCGGCGGCTTCACGGCGTCGACGCTGCCCCAGTTCCTCACCTCGGCCATCTCCTACGACGTCCAGGTGTTCGGCGGGTTCGCCGCCCTGCTGACGACGAAGCTCATCGGCGGGACCATCCAGTCTGCGCTGGGCGAGGGCTTCACCGAGCAGGACATCAAGGACGCCGGTCTCGGACCGTTCACCAGCCGCTACCACTGGAACCAGTACGAGAACCCGATCAACGAGGAGTTCCGGCAGATGCACATCGACGCGTACGGCATCGTTCCGGACCTGTTCAGCTCCGGCACCTTCACCGCCGCCTCGGCGCTCTCGCAGGCCGTCTCGGAGTCGAGGTCCACGGAGGGAGGCGACATCGCCGACGCGCTGCGCGGGATGACCGTCACGGACACGCCGAAGGGCGCGGACGGGTACACGTTCCAAGAGCACAACAACCAGGCGGCCTCGCAGATGACGGTCGCGTGGCCGGTGCCGACGAGCGACGAGTACGCCGACACCTGGGACGCGCCGATCATGCCCGGTGAGCCCCTCGAACGGCTCGACGCCGAGGACGTGATGGTCCCCGAAGCGGACGCCAGCTGCTCGCTGTAATGCTGCTGGAGACCGAGGGGCTCACGAAGCGCTTCGGCGGCATCACCGCCGTCGACGGCGTCGACTTCGCGCTTGAGGCCGGCGAGCTCTGCTCGATCATCGGTCCGAACGGCGCGGGGAAGACGACGTTCTTCAACCTGCTCACGGGCGTGTTGGAGCCCTCCGACGGACGCATCCGGTTCGATCCGCCGAGCGGCGGCGGGGGCCCGGACGGCGGAGCGACGGACGGGACCGGCTCGGCGCTCGACATCACCGCGGCCTCGCCGAACGAGACGGCGCTCGCGGGGATCCACCGGTCGTACCAGATCACGAACCTGTTCCCGACGCTGACGGTGCTGGAGAACGTTCGGATCGCCGCCCAGGCCGGCCGCGGCAACGACTCGTGGAAGCTGTGGCGCAACGTCACCGAGTTCGACGACCACTACGCGGAGGCGACCGCGATCCTCGAACGTATCGGCTTGGCGGGGACGGGAGAGACCGTCACGCAGAACCTGAGCCACGGCGAGAAGCGCAGCCTCGAGATCGGCGTCGCGCTCGCCGGGGACCCGGACCTCCTCCTCCTCGACGAGCCGACCGCCGGCGTGTCGAGCGACGGGGTCGACGAGGTCGTCGCCCTGATCGAGGACGTGGCCGAGGACCACTCGGTGATGCTCATCGAACACAACATGGAGGTGGTGATGGACATCTCCGACCGGATCGCCGTGCTTCACCGCGGAGCGCTGATCGCCGACGGACCGCCCGAAGACGTTCGCGGCGACGAGGCCGTCCAGGAGGCGTACCTCGGCGGGTACGGCCGCGAGGGATCGGCCGACGAGCGCGCGTCGGGAGCCGCGGACGCGGACGAGACCGGCGACGCCGCCGCCGACGGGGGACGACGCGTACGTAGGGGTGAAAAGCGGTGACGATGCTCGAACTCGACGGGGTCCACACCTACTACGGCGAGAGCCATATCCTCCAAGGCCTCTCCCTGTCGGTCGACGAGGGCGAGATCGTCGCCCTGGTCGGGCGGAACGGAGTGGGCAAGACGACGACGCTCCGGACCGCGCTCGGACTGACGCCGCCCCGCGAGGGGACGGTCCGGTTCGACGGCGAGGACGTGACGGGGATGGAACCACACGAGATCGCCGCCCGCGGGATGGGCTGGGTGCCCGAGGAGCGGCGCGTGTTCTCACACCTCACCGTAGAGGAGAACCTCCGCATCGCAGCGCACTCGGCGACCGATACCGGCGCCCGGATCGCCGAGGCCTACGACCTGTTCCCGGCGCTCGAACGCTTCAGCGACAAGGACGCGGGCGACCTGAGCGGCGGGCAACAGCAGATGCTCGCCATCGCCCGCGGCATGCTCGGCGACAACGACCTCCTCTTGGTCGACGAGCCGAGCGAGGGGCTCGCGCCGCAGATCGTCGAGGACGTGGTCGAGGCGCTGCGGGCGGCCTCCGCCGAGACGACGATGGTCCTAGTCGAGCAGAACTTCCGACTGGCGATGGATCTGGCCGACCGGTTCTACCTCGTCGACCACGGCGTCGTCGTCGAGGAGGGGGACACCGAGGGCGTCACGAGCGACGACGAGCGCGTCCGGAGGTACCTCACCGCATGATCCTCGAATCGCTCGCCCCCGTCCTCGCGCAGGTCGCACCGCTCGTCGACCCGAGCGTCCCGCTCGCGACCGGCGGCGCGGTCGGCGGGCTCCAGACGGCGGCCCGCGTGCTGGTCGAGGGTATCGGGAAGGCGGCGGTGTACTTCACCATCGCCGTCGGGCTGACGCTCGTCTTCGGACTGATGGGCGTGCTCAACTTCGCGCACGGAGCGATCGCGATGGTCGGCGCGTACCTCGGCGGACTCGTCTTGGTCCTCGTCGTCGGGGCGAACACCGGGTCGCTCGCCACCATCCTCGTGTTCTTCGTCGCGATGGCGCTCGTGTTCGCGATCACCACCGCGGCCGGCAGCGCGATGGAGGTCGGGCTGATCCGACCGATCTACGACCGCACGCCGACCTACCAGATACTGCTGACGTTCGGCGTCTCGCTCATCATCGAGGAGTTCGCTCGGATCGTCTTGACGCTCCGCGGGATCCAGCCGAACCCGCAGTGGCAGGCGCCGATGGGCACCACGCCGGACGTGCTCCTCGGCCGGACGGAGCTGCTCGGGATCGGCGTCAGGCGACTGTACCTCTTCGAGGTCGCGATCGGCGCGGTCGTCGCGGTCGCGGTCTGGGCGTTCCTGACGAAGACGCTGTACGGGCTCTACATCCGCGCCGGCAGCGAGGACACCGAGATGGTCCAGGCGCTCGGCATCGACGTGCGGCAGGCCTTCACCGTCGTGTTCGGCGTCGGGACCGGCCTCGCCGCGGTCGGCGGCGTCCTGCTGATGTGGGACCCGATCTGGGGGCCGAGCGTCCTGTTGAGCATCGACGTGCTGCTGTACGCGTTCGTGGTCGTCATCATCGGGGGGCTCGGGAGCTTCACCGGGACGCTCGTCGCGGCGGGGATCGTCGGGATCGCCGACTCGGTGACGACGTGGCTGTTCACCACCGGGATCGTCACCTTTCCCGGCCTCTCCGAGGTGACCATCTTCCTCCTGCTCGTGGTGATGCTCATCATCCGCCCGCAAGGGCTCTACGGCGTCGAAGAGGTGGGTGGCCATTAGTGACCCCGACTCCGCCGCCGGGGAGAACGCCGACCCCGAGGCGAGCGCCGACCCCGAGGCGAGCGCCGACCCCGAGGCGAGCGCCGGCACGCAAACGAGCGCCGACGCCGGATCCCACCGCGACGCGCCCGGCCTCCGCGAGTACCTCCGGGACCACGTCGTTCACGCGGGCGTCATACTCGGCTTCCTGGTGTACCCGCTGATTTACGAGGCGCTGCTCGCGACCCCGGCCGCGCCGTTCGCCGAGGCGTTCCTCCCGGCGATCACGTTCATGATCGTCGTGTTGTACATGGGGTTGTTCGCGATGAGCTTCGACTTCATCAGCGGCTACACGGGGTACCTCTCCTTCGGTCACGCCGCCTTCTTCGGCACCGGCGCGTACTTCGTCGTGCTCGCCGCGAACGGGCAGGTGCCGGGCGTCCCCGGTGGGACCCCGTTCATGATCACCCTGCTCCTCGGCGCCGTGTTGGCCGGGGTGCTCGCGCTCGTCATCGGGTCGGTGTCCTTCCGGCTCACGGGCGTCTACTTCGCGATGATCACCCTCGGATTCTCGCAGGTGATCTACGAGCTGATCCGGTCGTGGGGGTACGTCTCGACGAACCCGACGGAGGGCGCGACCGTCAGCGGCGACGCGCTCGCGATCGGCGTCCCCTTCGTCGACGCGCTCAGCCTCGAGGTCGGACGGCTCACGGGCGAGAGCGTCGAGAACCTGCTGGGACTCGGAATCGACCTGTCGACGACGGTGGTCTCGTACTACGCGCTCGGGATCGTCGTCGTCGTCTGCTACTTCGCGATGCAGCGGATCATTCACTCGCCGTTCGGCCGCGTGATGATCGCGATCCGCGAGAACGAGGAGCGCGCCCGCGCCGTCGGCTACGCGACCTACCGGTTCAAGCTGGCCGCGTTCGCCATCAGCGGGTTCTTCGGCGCCGTCGCGGGCGGCATCTTCGCCGCCTTCTCGCGGTCGGTCGCCCCGGACGGGACGTTCTACTTCCTCGTCACGGCCGACGCGCTGATCACGACGATCGTCGGCGGGTTCGGCACCCTCGCGGGGCCGGTCTTCGGGACCCTGTTCAATCAGGGGTTAGAGGACGTGCTCTCCACCGAGAGCGGCGGGATAGCGACGCTGCTCCGCGAAGGGCTCCCGGCGAGCGTCCTCGAAGCCGACCTCTTCGGAGTCAGCGTGGAGCTGTTCGTCAACACCGCGGTGGACGGACGCGCCCCGCTGTACCTCGGGATCATCTTCGTGCTGTTCGTGCTGTTCGTCCCGAACGGCATCCTCGGGACGCTGCGCGACCGGCTCGGCGGTACCGTCGGGAAGCGGCTCCCGAAACACCTGCGACGCTACTTCCGGTAGCTCGCAGGGCCGCGGTTCGCGGTCCGAACGCACGCGGGCGGTCCGAACGCACGCGGGCGGTCCGAACGCACGCGGAAGATCTGAACGCACGCAGGCGGTCCGAACGACCCACTACATCTGAACACACGCCACATGACCGAAATCACGCGACGAGACGACTGGAACCGACCGCGACCCCGAGGGCGACGATGACCGTCGGGATCACCGGACTCGGGACGTACGTCCCGGACGAGACGATCACCGGGACCGAGATAGCCGCCGAGAGCGGCATCCCGGAGGAGGTGGTCGTCGAGAAGATGGGCGTCCGCGAGAAGCACGTCTGTCCGCCCGACGGCGACCACGCGACCGACATGTCGGTGAAGGCGGCCGAGGCCGCGCTCGCGGACGCGGACGTCGACCCGACCGACCTCGACCTCGTCTGTTACCACGGCTCGGAGTACAAAGACCACGTCGTGTGGTCGGCGGCGGCGGCGATCACCGACCGCCTCGGGGCGACGAACGCGTACGCCACGGAGAGCTACACGCTGTGTGCGG
Source organism: Halorubrum ejinorense (assembly GCF_055389685.1). Taxonomy (NCBI): domain Archaea; kingdom Methanobacteriati; phylum Methanobacteriota; class Halobacteria; order Halobacteriales; family Haloferacaceae; genus Halorubrum; species Halorubrum ejinorense. The sequence goes on along the minus strand of NZ_AP043777.1, from coordinate 1,702,300 downwards.
GCGCACCGATCGCGCTCCGGCAGGCGCGGGCGCAGTTGGAAGCCGAGCCGATAGACGCGGCGCTGCTCGTCGCCGCCAGCCGCGAGGAGGACCTCGTCGACTACGGCAACGAGGACAGCTCCTTCATGTTCAACTTCGGCAGCGGCGCGAGCGCGTTCGTCGTCGAGGCGGCGTCGGAGGACGAGCGGGACGGCACCGACGGCGACAACAGCAACGACCGCGGCGACGACGGCGAGACCGGCGACGGCGACCCCTTCGGCGGTCGCGCGCGGGCTATCGTCGAGTCGAGCGCGGCCGAGACCGACGGGTCGTTCGCCGACGACGTGGTGATGCCCGCCGGCGGGTCGAAGCGACCGCCCAGCGAGGAGACCGTGCGGGAAGGCCTCCACGCCCTCGACGTTCCGGACCCCGACGGGATGAAAAAGCGGCTCGGTCCCGTCTCGCTGCCGGCGTACCTCTCGGTCGCCGACGCGGCGCTCGACCGCTCCGGGTTCGACCGCGGCGACCTCGATTACGTCGCGCTCACGCACATGAAGCGGTCGTTCCACGAGCGCGTCCTCGACGAACTCGGCCTCGACCCCGCGAGCGACGGCTACTACCTCGACGAGTACGGGCACGTCCAGAGCGTCGACCAAGCGCTGGCGCTGTCGCGCGGCGTCGAGACCGACCGCCTCGAACCCGGCGACCTCGTCTGCCTCCTCGCGGCCGGTACCGGGTACACCTGGTCCGCGACCGTCCTCCGCTGGCGGGGATAGCGGCCGCGGCCGAGCGCGGCGCGACCGGCTACGAGGACTCGTGCGGCACCGACAGCACCGTCGCCTCGCCGGAGAGGACGCGTTCGTCGCGCTCCGGGACGGTCGCGGTCGTCTCGACCGCGAGCCGGTCGCCGCCGAGGTCGTCGATGACGCTGACGCTCGCCTCGATCGTCTCGCCGGGGAACACCGGCTTCTCGAAGGAAATCTCCTGCGCGAGGTAGACGATGTCTCCGGAGAGCCCCGCGAGCGCGCCGGAGACGACCGCCGCCGAGAGCATTCCGTGCGCGACGCGACCGCCGAACATCGTCTCGGCGGCGTAGTCGTCGTCGAGGTGGATCGGGTTCCCGTCGCCCGAGAGCTCCGCGAACGCCTCGATCGTCTCCTCGCTCACCGATACCTCGTTGGTCGCCGTCTCGCCGACCGTCGCGACTGGCATACCGATCGGTCTCGCCGTCGGTCCCTCAACCCCGTGGTTCAACCTCGAACCCGCGCCGCCGCTCCGCGAGATCCGGGCGATCCGGTCCGATCAGTCGTCCGCCGGCGCACCCACGACGTCGGAGTCCGTGGGGTTCGCGCCGCCGTAGGCCGCGACGAGCTCGTCCAGTCGCTCGGGGTCGTCGGCGTGAGCGAGCGGTTCGCTCGCGGTCTCGCAGGCGGCGTCGACCCCCAACCGCTCGCAGACGCGGTCGGCGGTCGTCTCGGCCATCTGCCGGTAGGTGGTCAGCTTCCCGCCCACGACGCTGTAGAGCCCGGCCGCGTCGTCGCGCTCGTGGTCGAGCAGCGTGAAGCCGCGCGAGATGCCTCGTCGGTTCGAGCCGGACTCGTCGGGCGCGTAGAGGGGGCGGACGCCCCACCACGTCCGGACGGTCGGCGCGTCCGCGACGTCGGGGAGCATCGCGGCGCACTCCTCGACCGACCGCTCGACCTCCCAGTCGGCGGTCTCGTAGTCGTCGGGGTCGGAGACGGGGACGCTCGTCGTGCCCAACACGACCTCGCCGTCGTGGGGGACGACGATGTCGCCGTCGTCGGGGTCGCGACACCGGTTCAACACCGGCGCCAGCCCGTCGTACTCGACCGAGACCATCACGCCGCGGCTCGGCGCCATCCCGACCGGGACGCCCGCCATGTCGGCGATGGCGTCGGCCCACGCGCCGGTCGCGTTGACGACGACCTCCGGGGACAGCGTCGCGTCCACCGAGCCCCCGACGCGCACGGCGTCGACGGCGCCGTCAGTGACGGTCACGTCCTCGACCGGCGCGTTCGGGTGGACGGTCGCACCGTGTCGCTCCGCGTCGGCGGCGTTGGCGGCCACCAGCCGCGACGGGTAGATGACGCCGTCGGGGACCGAGAACGCCTCCGCGACCTCGTCCGCGAGCCCCGGGACGCGCTCGCGGACGGCGTCCCCGTCCAGCCGTTCCGTCTCGATCCCGATCTCCTCGCAGGCCGCGAGTTTCTCCGCGAAGTAGTCCGGGTCGTCGCCGTCGAGCCGGACGAACAGTCCGCCGGTGTCGCGGACGCAGGCGCCGGCGATCTCCTTGAGCGTGCGGCTCTCCTCGATACACTCGCTCGCGCCCTCCGGGTCGGCCTCGGCGTACCGCGCCCCGCTGTGGAGGAGGCCGTGCGAGCGGCCGGAGGTGCCGCTCCCGAGCCCGCCGCGGTCGACGAGCGTCACGTCGACCCCGCGGATCGCGAGGTCTCTGGCGACGCCCGTCCCGGTCGCTCCGCCGCCGACCACGAGGACCGTCGGGTCGTCGCTCACGCGAGCGTCACCCCGGTCGCGTCGGTGGCGTCGTTCGTCGCGAGTCGCCGTCGGCCGGAACCGATGCTAACCATGTGAACGGTACGCACTGCGATCACTTGAGACTGCCGTCGAGGCGGCCGAGAAAGGTATTTCGGAGCGGGCTACCGCCGAAATTCGTTTCGGTGGCGGCGATCAGACGGAGCGGCCGGCGTCCGCGGGACAGGTGTCGACGCCGAGCAGCGAGTACACGGGGCAGGTGTTCATCGCGGCGGTCGCCAACATGAGGAGCGCGACGACGCCCAACACGGGGGCGGCGAGGGCGGGGAGCGGCGCGGCGCCCGCGAGCGTCGCTATCGAGGCGGCACCGGCCACGGCCCCGACGAGCGTTCTGGCGCGCTTGTCCATCGAACCGACGTTTTGGTTCATACGTCACAATACGCCACACAACCGTATGAACCTTTCTGCGATTTCCTCGGTCCGACCGCGCTCGCGACGGTTTCGAACCGGCGAGTCACCCGAAGTCAACGAGTCACCCGAAGTCAACGAGTCACCCGAAGTCGGCGAGGTCCGTCTGCGTCGCCGTGGCCGCGTCGGCCTCCTCGGGGTCTCGCGCGTCGCCGTGGTCGGCAGCGATGGTGCGAGCGGCCCCCAGCCCTCCCGAGAGCGACGCTCGGCGGGCTATCTCCTCGTCGGCGAGGCGAGCGGCGGCCGCGCCGTGAACGGCGCCGTACCGGTCCCGGAACTCGCTGCGGGCCGCTTCGTAGTCGACGACCGGGTACGGGTACGCCTCGCCGATCCGGACGCCGGTCTCGCGTTGGACCGCCAGCGGCGTCTTCTCGGGCGCGTCGAGATGGGCGGCCGGGAGCGGGTCGAGTTCGGGGACCCACCGCGTGACGAACTCCCCGTCCGGGTCCTGATCGCGGACCTGCTTGCGGGGATCGTACAATCGCAGACCGGGACGACCGACCAGCCCGCACTGCGACTGCCACTGGGTGTAGTTGATCGCGGCGTCGCCGTCGATCAGGTGTTCGAAGAAGTGGTCGGCGCCGATCCGCCACGGCTGCTGGAGGACGTGGAAGTAGACGCTCGCGCAGAGCGCCCGCATCCTGAAGTTGAGCCACCCGGTCTCCCGGAGACAGCGCATGCTCGCGTCGACCATCGGGAATCCGGTCTCGCCGCGCTTCCACGCCGCGACCAGTTCGGGATCGTGGCGGTCGCGGTTGAACCCGCGGTAGACGGGATTGACGGCCTCGTCGAGCCACCCCGGCCAGTCGAGCAGCTTCTGGGTGTAGTGGCGGTTCCAGAACAGCCGCGAGACGAACATCGACTTCCCGCGGCCGTCGGGCGCGCGCTCGTCGACGTGCCGGTGGACCTCCCGGACCGAGAGGCAGCCGAACCGCAGATAGGGGGAAAGGCCGCTCGTCCCCTCCCGGGCGTCGACGGGCGAGGAGATCGATCCCGGGTAGCCGGCGATCCGCTCGGTGAACGCGTCGAGCTTCTCGCGCGCCGGACCGCGGCCACCGGTCGGGACGCGCGTCTTCGTCGAGTCGACGCCGTACGCGCCAGCGACGCGGTCGGGGTCGACCCCGGTCTCCACGCGCTCGACCGCGACGGATCGGGGGTCCCAATCGAACGGCTCGCTCGCGAACCACGACTCGACGCGATCGCTCCACCCGTCTCGGGGGCGGTCGGCGTCCCGGACGAGTCCGTCGCCCGCGACGAAGCGGACGCCGAGCTCCTCGCGAGCCCGGTCGTCGCGACGCCGTCCGTACCGGCCGGTCGCGGTCGCGCCCGCGACCACGTCCCACCCGGCGTCGACGAACCGACCCAGCACGTCGAGCGGATCGCCGTGGGCGTACGTCAGTCCCGCGCCGCCGACGTCGCGGTACTGTCGGTCGAGGTCGCGCAGGCAGTCGTGGAGGAACTCGATCCGGGCGTCACAGGCCGCGCCGCGCTCGTCGTGGAAGCCCGGGTCGAAGACGAAAACGGGCAGCACGCGGTCGGACGCCGCCGCGGCCGCCGCGAGCGCCGGATTGTCGGCGATCCGCAGGTCCGTCCGATGCCAGACGACGGTCCCCGGGCCCGTCTCCGCGGCGCCGTCGGACGGGACGGCGAGCGACCGGACCGCGGCCGCGTCGGGAGCCGTCGAGAGCGAGGCGTCGTCGGCCGGAGCCATCTCGACCGATCGTTCGGCCTCCCGGCGCATGGGCCTGTCGGCCCGCCCCGGCTCGGCACGAACGCGATGGCGACCTCGCGACCGGCAAACGTTGAAGAGGATTCCGACACGCCGTTTATGCGGATGTCAGACTCAGACGAGACCGACGTGCTCCGCGAGCTCGCGAAGCTGCCGACGATCGCGAGCCCCCGCGTGTCCCCGGACGGAGAGACCGTCGCCCTCTACTACGACGTGACCGGCCGCAACGAGCTTCACCTCTGTGACCCGGAGGACGGGTCCTTAGAGCAGCTCAGCGACGGCGACGTTCCCCGGTCGGTCCGCGCCGGCTTCGAGTGGGATCCGAGCGGCGACCGACTCTACTATCACCGCGACGAGGGCGGCGACGAACAGCACGACGTCTGGGCGATGTCGCTCGACGGCGAGAGCGTTCCCGTCGTCGAGATGGAGGGGCAGATCCGGCTCAACGACGTGGGCGAGGACGGTGAGACCCTCCTGCTCGGCTCCAGCCGCGACGGCCAGATGAACCTCTACCGCCACGACCTACCGAGCGGCGAGACGACGAAGGTCACCGACTACGAGCGCGCGGTGGCCGCCGGCGCGCTGTCGCCCGACGGCGACCGGATCGCGTACGCGACCAACGAGACGGACGCCTACGAGAACACCGACGTGTACGTCGCCGACGTCGACGGGTCGAACGCCCGGAACCTCGGGATCGGCGACGTGGGCGCGGAGGCGGTCCCGGTCGACTGGGGTCCGGACGGGGAGCGGCTCCTCGTCGCCGACAACACGACCGACCTCGGTCGGAGCGGCATCGTCGACCTGAGCGGGGACGGTGCCGGGACGGACGACGCCGGGAACGCGGTCGACGTGACCTGGTTCGGCGGCGACGAGTTCGAGGAGTCCCCGAGCCACTTCCTCGAAGGGGGCGACCGGTTCGTCGCGAGCCGGACCCGCGGGGCCGTCACCGTTCCCGTCGTCTACGACGCCGAGACGGGCGACGGCCGCGAACTCGACTTCTCGGCCGGCGTCGCCAACGTGACGGACGGTCGGCTCGCCGACGACCGCCTGCTCGCGTACCGCACCACGTCGAGCCGGCGGCCCGAACTGGTCGCGTACGACCTCGACGCGGACGCCACTGAGACCCTGTTCGACGCGGAGTACGGCCCGTTCGACCCGGACGACTTCGTCGAGCCCGAAACGGTCTCGTTCGCCTCCGACGGCGTGCCCGAGACCCCGGCGCGCGCGGTCGAGCACGACCCCTACGAGGAGTTCGAAATCGAGGGGCTGCTGTTCGACTCCGGCCGACGCCCGTCGCCGCTGATCGTCAACCCGCACGGCGGGCCGCGGCACCACGACAGCCGGCGGTTCAGCTACCGCGTCCAGTTCCTGCTCTCGCGCGGCTACTCCGTGCTTCAGGTGAACTACCGCGGCTCCACGGGGCGCGGCCGCGAGTTCGTCGAGGAGCTGTACGACGACTGGGGCGGCGCCGAGCAGGGCGACGTGGCGACCGGCGTCGAACACGTCCTCGGCGAGTACGACTGGCTCGACGAGGACCGCGTCGCCGTCTACGGCGGTTCCTACGGCGGTTACTCCGCCAACTGGCAGATGGTCCAGTACCCGGACCTGTACGCCGCGGGGATCACGTGGGTCGGCGTCAGCGACCTGTTCGACATGTACGAGAACACGATGCCGCACTTCCGCACGGAGCTCATGGTGAAGAACCTCGGCGAGCCGGACGACAACGAGGCGACCTACCGCGAGCGCAGTCCCGTGACCTACGTCGAGAACGTCGCCGCGCCGCTCCTGATCGTCCACGGCGTGAACGACCCGCGCGTGCCGGTCTCGCAGGCGCGCATCCTCCGCGACGCGCTCGACGACGCCGGCTCCGTCGAGGGCGACGACTACGAGTACGAGGAGCTCGGCGAGGAGGGCCACGGCTCGGGCGACATCGACCAGAAGATCCGGTCGCTCGAACTCATCGACGACTTCCTCGACCGCCGGATCGGCGCGGAGCGGACCGCGGTCGCCTCGCTGGACGACTAGCGGGGCGCGGACGGTTCGCTGCCGTCGGGGCCGACCGCGCGGTTCGGCCCCGGGACCGCATGCTGCCGGTCGAGTCGAGCTGTTTCTCGTACCGCGCGAGGGGGGCCTCCGAGCGACCCGGATGGCGCCCGTCCGACGGGGCTTATTTACCCGGCGCCGTCGTCGGGGGGAGTAACATGGCTCGACTGCTCGTCGAGGGAGGCGCGTGAGCGTGGCCGGCGTCGGCTTCTGGGCCCTCGTCGCGCTGGCGACGCTGACCAGCCTCGCCACGGCGTGGGCGCTCGGGGCGAACAGCAACTCGCCGCCGTTCGCCCCGGCGATCGGCGCCAACGCCATCTCGACGATGCGGGCCGCCTTCCTCATCGGGATCCTCGCCGCCCTCGGCGCGCTCACGCAGGGCGGAGCGATCTCGGAGACGGTCGGCGCGGGCCTGATCGACGGCGTGCAGATAACGTCGCTGGCGGCGACGGCGGGGCTGCTCACCGCGACCGGGTTCATGGCCTTCGGCGTCTCCACCGGCTACCCGGTTCCGGCGGCGTTCGCGACGACGGGCGCGATGGTCGGCGTCGGGCTCTCGCTCGGGGGCGACCCCGCCATCGACACCTACCGCCGTATCGCGCTGTTCTGGGCGCTCGTGCCGCCCGTCTCCGGCGGGCTCGCGTACGTCACCGCCACCCTCCTCCGGCGCGACGACATCCCGGAGACGGTCGGCGTCCCGCTGCTCGCGGCCGTCGTCGGGGGGATCGTGGCCAACGTCCAGCTGGGTGTCATCCCCTCGCCGCCGGACGCGACCCAGAGCTCTCTCGCGGGGTTCATCGCTCGACGGGTCGACGCGCCGACGGTCGTCGGGATCGACCCCGTGACGGCGCTCGTCACGCTGCTCGCGGCCGCGGCGTGGTTCGTCGCCGTTCGGCGGCGGACACAGGCGTCCGCCGAGGGCGGTATCCGGACGTTCCTCCTCGTCCTCGGGAGCGTCGTCGCCTTCTCCAGCGGCGGCAGCCAGGTCGGGCTGGCGACCGGCCCGCTCGAGAACCTATACGGCGTCGAGCTCGGGCTGCCCGGCATCGTGCTGCTCTCGCTCGGCGCCGCCGGCATCCTCGCGGGGGCGTGGATGGGCGCACCGAAGCTGCTCCAGGCGACCTCGCGCGAGTACGCGCAGCTCGGCGCCCGGCGGTCGATCGCCGCGCTGGTCCCCGGGTTCATCATCGCGCAGCTGGCCATCGGACTCGGGATCCCCATCTCGTTTAACAACATCATCATCTCCGGGGTCATCGGGGGCGGGCTCGCCGGCGGCTCCGCGGGCGTCTCTCGGCGCAAGATCGGTGTCACGATCCTCTTTTGGGGGATCACGCTCGTGGCCTCGATCGCGATCGGGTACGGGCTCTACGCGGCCTTCGCCGCGGTGCTCGGCGGGTGAAGAGGGGCCTCAGCGCACGACCGTCACGGTCACGGGCGCCTCGCCGACCACGTTCGTCGCCACGGTGCCGAGCAGCCGTCTCGCGACGCGGCCGCGCTCACCGCCGTGTCCGCCCATGACGACGCGGTCGACATCGTGGGCGTCGACGTACTCTACGATCGTCTCCGCCGGGTCGCCCGTCCGCACCGCCGTCTCGACGCGGCGATCGCTCTCCGCGGCTCGATCGGTCGCTCGGTCGACGATGCGGTCGGCCCGCTCGCGCGCGCTCTCGCGACGGCTCTCGTCGGCGGCGAGGATCCCGCCCTCGCTCATCGGCGCGTCGAGCGGCGTCACTACGTTCAGGACGGTCACTCGACAGTCGAAGAGTTCGAGCGCGTCGTCGAGCGCGTCGGCGGCCAGTGGCGATCCGTCGAGGGGAACGAGGACGTGAGACGCCGCCATACGACGCCTTGCCTCCCCAGATACATATCGCCGGTGATCGGTCGCGCGGTGCGGGGAAGGGCGACCGGGGGGCCGCTTACTCTCCCGTCTCGATCGGCGCGCCGACGAGGTTCCCCCACTCGGTCCACGAGCCGTCGTAGTTACGGACGTCGTCGTAGCCGAGCAGTTCATGCAGGAGGAACCACTCGATCGACGAGCGCTCGCCGACGCGGCAGTAGGTGATCGTCGACTCGTCGCCGTCGACGCCGGCGTCGCTGTACAGCTCGCGGAGCTCGTCCGCGCTCTTGAACGTGCCGTCCTCGTTCAGCGTGGTGCCGATCGGCACGTTGCTCGCGCCGGGAATGTGGCCGCCGCGCTGGGCCGTCTCGTTGAGGCCTTCGGGGGCGATGACCTCGCCGGAGAACTCCTCGGGGGAGCGGACGTCGACCATCGGGATCCCCTCCTCGATCGCCTTGTCGATGTCGTCCTTGTAGGCGCGGACGCTCTCGAAGGGACCGCGAGCGACGTAGTCGCGGGGCGTGAAGTCGGGCTCCTCCGTCGAGAGCGGGTAGTCGTTCTCGACCCAGTACCCCTTCCCGCCGTCGATCACGCGGACGTCGCCGTGACCGTAGTACTTGTAGATCCAGTAGCCGAACAGCGCGAACCAGTTGGGGACGCGACCGCCGCCGTAGACGACGACCGTCGTGTCGGCGTCGATGCCGCCCTCACCGTTCCGGGCCGCGAAGTCCTCCTTCGAGACGATGTCGCGCTCGGTCTCGTCGGTGAACACCGCGTCCCACTCGAAGTTGAGCGCGCCGGGGATGTGACCCTCTTCGTAGGGCGTGTACTCCGACTCGTCGGTGACGGTCGGGTTGTTGATCTCGACGAGCCGCAGGTCCGAGTCGTCGCTCTGGAAGTCGTCCAGGTGGTCTTCGACCCAATCCGCCGTGACGAGTACGTCTCCTGGCATCACTCCGTATAGGGCCCAACGCCGCTTTGAACGTCCGATAATGGCGGTTCTTTCCGGCGCCTGTGACAGCCGGATCGGCGGGGAAAAACACGGAAATCGGTCGTCTCGCGGCCCCTCAGTAGTTTTCTTCGACTGACAGCTACCGGATCACCGTCACGGGCACGTCGGCCTTGTCGACGACGCTCTTCGCGACGCTGCCGACCACCTGCTCTCGCTCCTCGCTCAGTCCGCGGTGGCCGACGTAGATCGCGTCGACCGCCGATTCGGCCGCGTACTCGGTGATCGCGTCGGCCGGGCGGCCGGTGAGGAGCTGCGTCTCCACGTCGACCGACTCGTCGCCGACCGCCTCCTCGGCGATGCTGCGGGCGCTCTCTAAGACGGCCTCGCCGGCCTCGACCGCGGCGTCCTCGCCCGGGAGGACGATGGTGCCGTCGACCAGCTCCGAGTCCGGCGTCAACACGTGGGCGATCTCGAGCGTCTCGTAGAACGCGACCGCCTGTCGCGCCGCGTACCGGACGGCGTCGTCGCTCTCCGTCGATCCGTCGGTCGCAACGAGGTAGCTCATGCGCGGAGATCGGTCCGATGGACACATAATTCCTGTCGGGCGTTCCCGGTTCGCGACTCCGCGACGGCGGTCGGCCGATACGGGGTCTCGGCCTCGCTCTCGTCGCCGTTGCGTCCCCGTCTACGCCTCGCCGCTACCCGCCGTCTCCCGGACGGACGGCGTCGCATTCCGACGCATGGACCGCGTCGAGGACCTCCTGGACGCGCGTCGCCTCCGCGAACGAGACGAGGTCGCCCCCGTCGCCCTCGACGGCCTCCGCGAACTCGGTCAGGAGCGCACTCACGGTGTCGCCGCGCTCGTCGACGAGCGTCGCCTCGCTCTCGCGGCCGCGGTCGCGGGTCAAGCGGTACCACTCCGTGAGCGACAGCGAGCCCCCGTCGCCGACGACCGTGACGACGTTCTCCTCGTCGCCCTCGTGGTCGCAGAGCAGGTCGATCGACCCGCGGACGCCCCCGGCCCGGAAGCTCCCCACCACGTCGTCCTCGTAGGCGTCGGGCCCCGAGTACCCCACGTCGGCGGAGACGGTCTCGACGGGACCGAACAGCTCCTGCACGCCGAACAGGAAGTGCGTCCCCACCTCGCGGAGCGGCCCGCCCTGCTCGCGCGACTCCAGCCACGCCACGTCCTGCCACTCGCGGGGCCACTGCGGGAAGCGGAACCGGAGTTCGACCCGACGCGGGTCGCCGATCGCGCCCGACTCGACCAGTTCCCGCAGGCGGACGAAGCCGGGCGTGTAGCGGAACGGCAGGTTCACCGCCGTGACGCGGTCCGTCTCCGCTTCGAGCGAGGCGAGCGCTCGCCCCGTCTCAGCGTCGGCCGCGATGGGCTTCTCGCAGATCACGTGTCTGTCGGCGGCGAGCGCGTCCGCGACAACCTCGCGGTGCGCGAGCGGCGGGACGCCGACGTAGACGGCGTCGAGCCCGTCGAGATCGACGAGCGTCTGGTGGTCCGTCGTCGTGGTCGTCCGCTCGGTGCCGTGCTCGGTCGCGAGCGCCTCGGCGCGGTCCGCGTCGAGGTCGCAGGCCGCCGCCAGTTCGAACCGGGCGTGGTCGTCGATCGCTGCGGCGAGTCGGTTCCCGATCACGCCGCAGCCGACGATACCGATGTCCATCACGGGCGTCGGGAGCGGTTCGACGCGCTTGTAGCTTCGGAAGCCAGAGCGGTGTCGCCGTCGCGGGTGCGGTCGCGGGCGCCGACTGGACGCCGCTTCAGTCGTCGCCGAGCGGCCGCGCCACCATCTCGCCCCACGACTCGAACCCGTGGCGGTCGTAGAACCCCTTGGCGCGCCCGTTCGCGGGGTCGACGTCGAGGACGATCCGATCGAGCGGGAGGTCCTGATCCCTCGCGAGCGCGACGGCGGCGTCCATCAGGTCGTCGGCGACGCCGGTACCGCGGTAGCCTGGAGCGACGTACAGCTCGTTCAGGACCGCCGCGTCCCAGATCATCGACAGGCGCTCGGGGAGGACGAAGACGTACCCGACGACGGCGCCGCCGTCGTCCCTCCCGCTGTCTGGCCCCTCGGGACTCTCGTCGACGGCGACGGTCACGCAGCGCTCGTCGTCGGCGACGCAGCGGTCGACCCACCCGAGCCACCGCTCGCGGTAGTCGTCGGTCAGTTTGCCCTCGTAGGCGGCCGCCTTCCCGTCGCCGCCGGTGTTCTCGCCGAGGCCGCGCTCGAAGGCCGTCTTCAGCTCGGACAACGCGTCGGCGTCGCGCTCGGGGTCGTACGGGCGGACTTCGGCGCTCATTCGCCCCTCACCCCGCGCCCCTCGTCGTCGCCCTCCAGGACGAACTCCGCGAGCGTCGGGACGAACGTCCCGATGTCGGTGACCATCCCGACCGCCTGCGCCGAGCCCCGGTCGAGCAGCTGGGTGACGGTGGCGGGGTTGATGTCGACGCAGACGGTCTTCGTCGTCGACGGGAGGCAGTTCCCGACCGCGACCGAGTGGAGCAGCGTCGCGAGCATGATCACGATGTCGGCGTCGTGGGCCTGCTCGCGGATCGCGTTCTGGGCCTCGACCGCGTCGGTGATCGTGTCAGGGAGCGGGCCGTCGTCGCGGATCGAGCCCGCGAGGACGGTGTCCACGTCGCGCTCGACGCACTGGTACATCACGCCCTCAGTGACGATTCCCTCCTCGACGGCGGCCTCGATCCCGCCCGCGCGGATGATCTCCGAGATGGTCCAGATGTGGTGTTTGTGTCCCTTCCGCGGGTGTTCGAGCGTCTCCACGTTCATGCCGAGCGACGTGCCGTAGATGGAGCGTTCGAGGTCGTGCGTGGCGAAGCCGTTGCCCGCCGAGAGCGCGTCGACGTAGCCCGCCGCGACCAGGTCGGCGAGCGCGTCCCCCGCCCCGGAGTGGATCACGGCCGGCCCCGCGACGACCATCACGTTCCCGCCGTCCTCTTTCACCGCGCGCAACTCCTCGGCGACCTGCCGGATCGTCGACTCCGACGGTCGCTCGGCGGAGACGCCGCCCTGCATGAACCCGAACGCGCCGCCGCCGCTTCGCGGTCGCTCCGGGGGGTTCACGCGGATTCCGGACTGGTCGGTCGCGATCAGGTCTCCCTCCGTGACCGCGTTGAGCGTCTTCGTGTAGGCGCGGGGGGCGGCCGCGGAGCCCGCGTCGGCCGAGGCCTCCGCTCGGCTCCCCTCGCCGGCGTCCGCTGCCGGCTCGGGTTCGACCACCAGCGCGCAGTCCATCTCGATCCGCTCGACGTCGATCCACTCGCCGTCGTACAGCACCTCGGTCGGGTGGTTCGTGGTGGAGTAGAAGTTCGGCGGGACGACCTTGTCTTCGGGCGCTGCGACGAGTTCCACGTCGGACGGACTCTCCAACACCGCGCCGTTCTGGTGGAGCTCGTGGAGGATGGCCCGCAGGGTCTCGGCGTCGTCCGCGGAGACGGTCAGCCGGCAGTACGACTCCTCGGTCTCGTGTTTCCCCACGTCGAACTGCTCGACGTCGAACGAGCCGCCGAGGTCCATCACCGCGCCGAAGCAGCGCTGCATCGCGCCGCTGTCGATGATGTGGCCCTCGAGTTCGACGGTCCGCGAGTGCGTCATACTGAGGGGTCACGCCCGCCGGGGAAACCCGTTTCCCTCGGATCCGCGCGGCGGGGCGCGTCCGGCGAACTCCGAACGCGGCTCAGATCAGCCCGAGCGCGGAGAGGATCTGGTTCCCGAAGATCATTGCGATCAGTCCGGCCAACATCACGAGCCCGGAGGAAACCGTGATCGTCCGAACCGCGGCGTGCCGGTCGTCGATCGGGACGCGGCTGATCACCGCCTCGGCGACCATCCGGAGGATGCGGCCGCCGTCGAGCGGGAACGCCGGGAGGCAGTTGAAAAGCGCCAGCTGGATGTTGATCCACCCCGTCCAGAAGAGGAGGTTGGCGAGCAGGAACGTCCCGCCGCCGAGCACCGCGAGCGGTCCCTCGACGACGAAGAAGTTGGTCACGTTGCCGGTGAAGCCCGCGAAGTTGAACGGGAGCCCGAACAGGCTGCCGAGCGGGAGGATCAGCGCGACGAAGACGAGCCCGAGGGGCGAGTCGATGACGCCGCCGACCGGGAGGCCGCTCTCGGCCGCCTCGCCGCCCTCGCCGCCGAGCAGTTCGAGGTACGTGCCCGCCGGGTACTGGGTGAGGCCCACGTCGTCGAGCGCGAGTCCGCTCGTTCCGGGGAAGACGCTGACCCCGATGAACCCGCCGTCGCGGGTCGGGTGCGCGTCGAGTTCGACGTCGTACGTCTCGCGCTCGCCGTCCGCGTCGTACACCGTGACGGGGACGGTCTCGTCCGGCTCGCGCTCGCCGAGGACGGCCGAGAGCGCCTCGTTGTCGACGACGCGCTCGCCGTCGACCGAGACGATCGTCAGCGGCTCGCCGAGGGCCGCGCCCTCGGCGTGGAGCGGGCCGCCCTCCTGAACGCCGACGACGTACGCGCCGACGACCACGTCGGGGACGGTGACCGCGGCCTCGCCGCCGGCCGTTTCGACGCCCGAGGCGTTCTCCGCGCCGGGCGCGTCCCGCACCGATTCGAGGACGCTCTCGTTGCCGGTCACCGTCACGGCCGCGCGCTCGTCGTCGCCGACCGCGTCGAAGAACGCCGACTCGGTGGCGACCGGCTCGCCGTTCACGGCCGCGATCGTCACGGGCGACCCCGCGATCGTCACGCCGAGGGGGTTGCCGCCGGCGGACCCGACGACCTGTAGCTCGCGATCGACCGTCACGGTCGAGCGGGCGTCGCCGTCGTCGACCGTGAGCGCGACCGACTCCCCGGCGTCGGCGATCGCCGTCTCGAACGCGTCCGCCGTCTCGACCGGCGTCCCCGCCACCTCGACGACCCGATCGCCCTGCGAGATGTCGGCCGCGGCCGCCGGCGAGGCGGGATTCACTTCGCCGACCGCGTAGCCCGGCGCGGGTGAGATGGCCCCGACGACGGGACCGAACAGGAGCGCGAAGACGACGACCGTGAGCAGGGTGTTCGCGGTGACGCCGGCCGCGAACATCCGGGCGCGGGCGCCGCGAGAGGCCTCCTGCGTCGCCTCCTCGTCGGGCTCGACGAAGGCGCCCACGGGGAGCAAAGCGAAGAAGACGAGCCCCATCGACTCGATGTCGATGTTCTCGACCCGGCAGAGGAGCCCGTGGGCTCCCTCGTGGATCACCATCGCCACCGCGAGCCCGGCGATGATCTCGGGGGCGACCGACAGCGGGAGGAAGTCGTTGACGCCGGGGATGATGAGGAAGTTCTGCGGCTGCTGGATCGCGGAGGGCTGGGCGTTCGTGAACGCCGACAGCGCCGACGAGATGATGAGTACGAACGATCCGACCATCGCCACCAGGGCCCCGCCGAGTCCGAGGTTAGCGACCGCACGCCAGAACCGCTTCGGCGCCGCGAGCCGACCGAGGAAGGCGCGACCGCGGAGGGTCCGGAGGGTCAACACCGGCCCCGATACCTTGACCGCGTCCGGGAGGATCCCCCTGTTCCGCAGCCACATCGCGACTCCGGAGTACGCGAGGATCCCAGTTAGCACCCAGAACAACGTGTTCATTACGTCCCCGTTACGCTCGGCCGTGCCTAAGGGGTTCGGTTCCCGAAACCTCGGAGGGCGTGTCGCGGCCGTGCGCCGGGGAGGACTGATACGTGTCCGGAGCGTCGGTCGAAGCGATGACCGATCGACGGGAGCCGCCCTCCGAGGACGCGTCGACCGCACAGCCGCCGAGCGATCCGTCGGACTCCGACGAGTCCGACAACACAGACGGGGTCACCGGGGCCGGCGAAGTCGACGAGCCCGGCGGCTCCGGGCGGTCGCTCGCGCCGCTCATGGGCGCGACGTACGTCGTCGCCGGGATCGCGCACTTCCTCGCGCCGAAGCGCTTCGCCGCCGCGATCCCGCCGTCGTTCCCGCGGCCGGTCGCGCTCGTGTACCTCTCCGGAATCGCCGAGATACTCCTCGGGATCGGCGTCTCGCTGCGACGGACGCGGCGCCCGTCGGCGTGGGGGATCGCGGCCCTCCTGGTGGCCGTGTTCCCGGCCAACGTCCACCTCGCTCGCGGCGACGTGTTAGACGACCTCGTCTCGGACCGGTTCGCGGGCGTGGCGCGGCTCGCGGCGTGGGTCAGGCTCCCGTTCCAGGGAGTCCTGATCGCCTGGGCCCTGCGGTACACCGGTTCGGGCGAGCGACGGGCAGGAGAACCCGAAGCCGGCGAACGGCCCGCGGACTGACGGCTCACCGCGAACGGCCGATCGAGCCGCAAGGGTCGTCCCAATGTTGACGCTCTCACGGCGGTTCCCGCGGCCGAGGTGCCGACCGCGAACTCAACACCCAAGTATCCCCGGTCCAATCGTGGCGTATGATCGCGCTCATCGACTTCGTCGCTCGGCTCGTCGGCGACATCGGCCGGTTCCTCGACATCTTCCTGAACGACCTCATCCTCGGCGCGGGCGACCCGCTGTCGGCCCTGCTCGTCGTCGTCGGACAGGTGCTGCTCGTCAGCGCCGTCGCCGTGCTGGGCTACGCGGCAGTCGGCGCGCTCTTCAACGAAATCGGCGTTACGCTCCCCTCGCTCGGCGGTCGCGGCCGCTCGGAGTAGCGAAACTGCCCGGCCGTTCGAAGAGGCCTTCGGCCGTTCGACGCACGATCCAACCGTTCGACGAACCGCTCTCAGTCGTCGTCGGCGCCAGTCGCCGACCGCGCGCTGGCACCGGTCGCCGGGGCGGTAGTGCCGTCCGCGCGCTCTCCGCCCTCGTCCGGCACCTCGAACTCGTTCAGCCGCGCCGATAGCTCGTCCGACTGTTCCGAGAGGATGTGAGCCTGCTCCGTCACCTCGGAGACGGTCGCGGTCTGTTCCTCGGCCGCGGCAGCGACGGTCTCCGACTCGGTGGCGGTCTGTCTGCTCACCGACGCGACCTCGTCGACCATGTCGACGACTTCCTGGGTCGTACGCGCCTGATCGTCGGTCGCGTCGCTGATCTCTTGGACGGTCTCGTCGACGGTCGTCACGTCCTCGACGACCCCCTCGAACTCCCGCAGCGTCGACTCGATCGTCTCGACGCCCTCGGCGACCTGCGCCTCCATCGCCTCGGCGTCGGCCGCGGTCTCGGCCGAGGCCGCCTGAACCTCCTCGATGCGGCCGGATATCTCCGCCGCGGACTCGCGCGTCTCCTCGGCCAGCGACTTCACCTCGTCGGCGACGACGGCGAACCCGTCGCCGGAGCCGTCCGCACGCGCGGCCTCGATGGACGCGTTCAGGGCGAGCAGGTTGGTCTCCTCGGCCACCTCGTCGATCACGGCCGCGATCTCGTCGATCTCGCCGACGCGCTCCGCGAGGTCCGTCACCGCGGCCGCCGTCTCCGCGATCCGCGTCTCGAGCGTCTCGAGCTCCGCGATCGCCTCGGCGGCCTCCTCGCGTCCGGACCGGCCGCGTTCGGCCGCGTCGCGGGCGGTCTCGGCCGCGTCGTCGGCGGAGGCCGCGATCTCCTCGACCGTCGCCGAGAGCGTGTTCATCTCGCCGGCGATCGCCTCCAGTTCGTCAGTCTGTTCGGCAGCGCCGTCCGATATCTCCTGAACGGACGCCGCGACCTCTCCGCTCGCGTCGTCGACCTCGTCCATGCTCGCGCGCACGTCGTTCGCGGTGCCGGCCACGTCGGCCGTGAACGCGCCGACATCGGCGAGCGTCTCGCCGAGCGTCTCGACGAGTCGGTTGTAGTTGGCGACGAGTTCGGCGTACCGCTCCTCGTCGGTCGCCAGCGCCTCGTCATCGATCGTCGCCGTCAGGTCGCCGCCTTGCGCGCGCTCGGCGGCGTCGGCGAAGGCGTCGACGAGCGACTCCAGTTCGGTGGTGTAGGCGGCGAGGTTCTCGGCCATCTCGTCGAGCGACTCGCCGAAGGACCCGGGGACGTCCTCGTCGAGCGCCGGGTCGTCGAACTCCTGTGCCGCGAGCGCCTCCGCCTGCGCCGAGACGGTGGAGAGGTAGCCGTGGACCTCGTCGAACGCGCCGACGAGGCTTCCGATCTCGTCTGGCTGGGTCGGGTCGAGCGCGTCCGCGTCGGCGGACGACCGACCGGTTCGATCGATCTCACCCGCCGCGATCGCCTCCGTCTCTCTCTCTAACGCCTGTATCGGGGCGACGAAGTCACGGCGGACGATGAGCAAGGTGTTGTAGATGGCGACGACGGCGCCGAGAAACAGGGCCCCGGAGACGACGTAGGCGGCGGTTCCGGAGACGAGGAACTGGGTGAGGAAGATACCGACGGTGACGAGGAACTGGATCCCGACCGCCGTGACGACTTTCCGCTCGATCGACTCGGTGACGCCGAGTGCGTCCATCGTCCGCCAGAGGAGGGCGTCGTACCGTCCGCGTATCCCCGGACGGCGCTGTCGTGTCGTGGACATGTCCGGGTCTCGACCGGAGCGGGTTATGAAACCCCGGTCGCCGCTATCACGATCGATTCTCGATTCCCGGACCGTGAAAACCCGACCGACGGGATCAGAAGGCGTCGCCGACCGCCTCGGCCGCGAGGTCGACGGCGGCTTCGAGGTCGGGTCCGAGCGGCGAGCCGACGACGAGCCCGTCGGCGTGCTCGGCGACGGCGGCGGCGCGCTCGCGGACGGCCTCTTGGGTGCCGGCCATACAGAAGGCGTCGATCATCGCCGGCGTCACGCGCTCGAAGGCGTCGCTGAACTCGCCCGCCGAGACCGACTCGCCGATCGCTTCGGCCGCGTCGGGATCGATCCCGTGTCGCTTCAGGACGGGCGGCGCCGCGCCCGCGGTGATGAACGCGACCGGCGGCCGGGCGGCCTCGCGGGCGGCCGCCTCGTCGTCGGCGACCGACACCGCCGCGTAGGCGATCAGGTCGAACTCGCCCCGGTGGTCCGGGCGGTCGTCGAGGCCGTCGTCGACCTGTTCGCGGGCCCACTCGAGGTCTTTCGGGTGCGAGCCGTTGTACAGGAGCCCGTCCGCGTGTTTCGCGGCCATCCGGCACATGTGCGGGCCCTCGCCGCCGACGTGGACCGGGATCGAGGCGCCCTGCGGCGGCTCGTAGTTGAGGCCGGCGTCGGTGGCGTCGAAGGCGCCCTCGTGGTCGACGCGCTCGCCGGCCCACAGCCGCTGTGCGGTCTTGAACGCCTCCAGCACGGGCCGGAGCCCGCGCTCGTCGGCGAGGCCGAGGTTCGCCAGCGTCGAGGGGTCGCCCGGGCCGAGCCCGAAGACGGCGCGTCCTTCCGACAGCTCGTCGAGGGTCGCGACCTTCGAGGCGAGCGTCACGGGGTGGGTCTCGTAGGGGTTGGCGACGCCCGGGCCGAGCCGGATCGAGTCGGTCGCGGTCGCGAGCCGGGAGAGGAACGCCCACGGGTCGCGGTTGTTGTAGTGACACGTCGAGTAGACGGTGTCGTAGCCGGCCTCCTCGGCGCGGACGCCGAGGTCGACGAGGCGGTGCAGATCGTGTTCCGGGGTGAGTTCGATTCCGAGCATGGTTACTCCTGAAAGTCCCACTCTCGCAGGGCCTGTCGGACGAAGTCGCCGTCGACCTCGCGGAAGTGGTTGTCCGAGCCCTCGTGGTCGCCGAAGGACCAGTCGCGGACCACGACGACGGGGGTGCCGCCCGCTCCCTCGCCGGCGACGAGGTTGGCGGCCGACGCGAGCTCGTCGATCACGTTCTGGACGGTGACGCCCATCTCGCGGCCGTCGCGGTCGCGCTCGCCGCGCCAGTCGCGGCTGGCGGGCATGCCGGCCCAGCCGATCGCGACGCCGCGCTGGCCGTGCCTGAACGGACGGCCGCAGGTGTCGCTGACGACGACGCGGTCGGCCGCGACTCCCTCGCGGATTCGCTCCGCGCTCTCCGAGGGGCGTTCGGGGAGCAACAGCAGGTCGCCGTCCGGGACGTTCGATCGGTCGATACCGGCGTTGACGCCGATGTGACCGAAGCGAGTCGCCGTGAGGAGGAACGGCGCCTCCATGATCAGCTCCGTCGACTCCTCGATGACGGCCTGCGCGAACCGGGGGTCCTTCTCCTCGTCCGCGATCCCGGCGAGGCGCTCCGCGACCTCGTTCGCACGGGGGCCGGGCGGGAAGTCGTCGAGGTCGAAGACGCGCCCCTCCGCCTTCGAGACGACGGTGCTGGCGACGACGACGACGTCGTCCTCACGGAGGTCGACGCGCTCGTCGATCATGGCCGCCAGATCGTCTCCGTCCCTGATTTCCGGGAGGTCCGGAACGGCGAACAACTCCATACTAATCACTGCGCGGCGACGATGAAAAACCCCGCCGGTACCGGGCCGGTTTGACGCTATCGAGGCGCGCGTCGGGGCTACCTGGACGGCACGACAGCCGCAGGATCCGTCGTCCAACAGTAATAGCAGATAATAAGTGTACACTCACTGGAACAGTTCGCGAATTTCCGTTCATATATTAGGATTTACTCCGAATACGTACTGTTTTAGCCTAGGGTTCATATGCGCTGATGACTGACCGGCACTCGCAATGAGCGAACCACCGACTGAAGACGAATCGGCACCCATCGGAACGCGGACGCGCGTTCCGTCGCGAGACGACGACGACCCGATCGTGACGCAGACTCGCGCCCCGTGACCGGGCGCGCGCGGCGGCTCCGCCCGTTTTTTCGCCGGCTCCGTTCGTACACCTTATAACCGACTCAGCCAATGGCGTACCGTGGACCTCCACGTCCGGTACGAGGGCGACGACGACCCCGACAAGTGTACGGCCCGGAAGCTCGCGCGCTTCGACCTCGCGGAGCTACACCGCTCCGACCGCGCTACGCCGTACGGCGTCGTTCTCAACCCGCACGCGGACCGAGCCCTCTCGCCGGCCGACGCCGACCGCGCCGCGGAGAGCGCCCTGGTCGCGCTCGACTGCTCGTGGGAGTCGGCGGGCGAGAAGATGTTCAGCCTCCCCGGCGAACACCGCGCGCTCCCCTACCTCGTCGCCGCCAACCCCGTAAATTTCGGTCGCCCGATGCGGCTCACGACCGTCGAGGCGTTCGCCGCCGCGCTCGTCATCCTCGGCGAGCGGGACCACGCCGAGCGCGTCCTCTCGAAGTTCACGTGGGGCGAGACGTTCCTCGAACTCAACGCGGAGCCGCTCCGCCGGTACGCCGACTGCGAGGACTCCTCTGAGATCGTCGCGATCCAGCAGGAGTACCTCGACCGAGAGTAGCCCGCGAGCGTCGCGGCGGTCGACCCCGGCGTCGAGCGCGTGCCGCGAGGCGCCGCCGGGCGGGGCTACCGAGCCCGCCGGCAGAAACCGGCACCGAACGTGGTCGCGGCAAGTCTTTTGCCTCGTTCGGCCCTACCGTTTAGTGATGGTTTCCGAAGGCGACACCGCACCCACGTTCACCGCGACAGTCGGCACGAGCGACCACGAGCCGTTCGACCTCGACGAGCAGGTCGGGGACGGCCCGGTCGTGCTCGCGTTCTTCCCCGGCGCGTTCACGCCGCCGTGTACGAACGAGATGATCGCGTTCCAGGAGCGCGCCGCCGCGTTCGACGACGCCGGTGCGACCCTGTTCGGGATCAGCGCCGACTCGCCGTTCTCGCTCGGCGCGTTCCGCGAGGAGCACGGGATCGAGTTCAACCTCGTGAGCGACATGGGCGGCGACGCGATCCGGGCGTACGGCCTCGAAATGGACATCGCCGACCTCGGTCTCCACGGCATCGCGAACCGCGCCGTGTTCGTGGTCGACGACGACGGCGCGGTCGTCTACAGTTGGGTCGCCGACGACCCCACGAACGAGCCCGACTACGAAGCGGTCCTCGACGCGGTCGAAAGCGCTTAAAACGAGAAGCCCCTATTGAAATCCTTAGTATCTGATAGGATCGGCTTGCGAGATACAGAGGGTGGATACAGCAGATCCGTAAGAAGAGGCTACAGCGTTGATGGTATGATTCGTGGCTAATAGTAATAACCCGTGACCCTGTTACTCCATTACATGGCCGAATGTGCTCGATGCGACTGTGATGCGGACGATCTCCAAAGCATCTCGCCAGATGTTATCTCGAAAGAACTGATCGACTCAATCGATCACGGCGAAGAAGACTTTGCCGGGGAGGGTGGTATAAAAGTTTGCGCCGAGTGTATGGCTGAATTGAAAGGAGACTGAAACCGAAGCGGTATCATTACTGATGATTCCAGCACGATCTAGATCACAAGATTCGCGCCCTCCATCTCGGACAAGCGCTCTCGACTATCGTTTCTCTGTCGAAAGCAGCGTGACCGGTACAGAGAGTAGATGGGGGGCATAAGAGTGGAATACTACGGACGGAGTTCGATTAGTAGACACTCTCGCATCGTCGCAATTGTTTCACCCGGCACGCCCGCATTTCTTCGAAATGTCTTCTAGAGTCTCACTTGCCGAAAAGTGCGAGAACAAGTACGAACAGGTCGCCCTTGATACGTCGTATCTTGTTTTGATGTCGATGTCCGGGGTGCTTGCTGGCGTGGCTCTGCTCACCAACTCGATTCCGATACTCATTGGCGCGATGGTCATTGCCCCGGCATTAACGCCGTTGGAACTCGTTTCTGCTGGCATTGCTGCCAACCGGTGGAAACGAGCCGGATTTGGGACTTGGGTCGCGTTCGTCGGTCTGTTGGCTGCGACTGTGGGGGCTATCGTGACGACGTTGGCACTGAACATGACAGGCGTTCTCCCACCTGCGGAGAACCTCATTGAGAAACCACTACTTGAGGAGCGCATTACAGCCGGCTGGTACAGCGTCGTTGCTGCTGCCGCAGCGGGTATCGCAGCGGGTGTAACGACCGACAAAGAACGGCAAGACACGCTCGTCGGCGTCGTCGCTGCCCTCGCACTCGTTCCGGCCGCTGCTGCTGGGGGAATAACATTGCTGTCACGAGCACCTGTTAAGGCCAGTGGCGGCCTGCTCTTACTCGGCCTCAATGCAGGCATGGTTGTCATAACTGGGACGGTGACACTCTGGCTCGGCGCCCGTGGCGATCGGAAATCGGACACAGGCAAATAGGCATGCAACGTATCTCTCGCCTGTTTCACTCGTCCATGCCGAATCGAACGAACTCCTCTTGGAAACTCATCCGCTGTGCTGAGCGATTTCGGTAGCAAGCGGTAGACCATCTCTTGCGAGATACGCGCTCTGTATCTCGCACGTCGTTACTGACAGAAACTGAGGAGATTACAAGCGCGTTGATAGAAACAGGGCGCGAATGGGGGTGTGAACCGAGGCTAATCTTCGGCAAATACCAATCGCTCAGTATAGGGGACTCACATATCGAGTAGCGCACCAACCTGTTCACATCGTGTCAGAAACCGTGTGCGAGCTACAGAGCGTAAAGTCAGCACGGCTCTCATCTTCACTCCCGACTCTCTCGAATGAATCGGCTACTAACTGGGTGTGCGAAATGAGCAGTAGTCTGAGAGTCTGCATTCGAAAAGGATTCATGGTTTTCTCCTGAGATATCGTGTATTCTCAAGTGCTCTCCGTACTCTCAATGTAATTGTTGATAACCATCGGGAGAACTGCTGCGATAAGTACTAAGACACTCGTCGACACAAGTAACGGGGCATCTAACCCATCATCAGCAAATACGGCAAGGATAATTCCTATAACAGCACATATAAACACAATTTTATTTTTGCGGGAAACCATATCAGATTAGATCATTCCCGTTTCACTATATTCTTGCGATATAACTATAATAGCGGTAGAATAGACAAAGAATCAGACACCAACACTGCTCAGGTAAATCCGCTATATTGACCGAATCGCAACCCGTGCTCCAGTCTGCTTCGGCTGACCAATATGCGCCCTGTATTCAGCAGCTCTCAGACGAGCTCTCTGTTCTCTGTCAGAACCGAAGTGCAAGACTCAAAGGATGAGTACAGCACAAAGACCGTCGTTGTTTCGCACCAAACCCGCTGAACCAACTCTTCGCGGAGCGTGTAACTTAGCGGTGTGATTCGATTTTGATGCGGGGGTTTCCATCTCTGTCGGCGATGATCGTCGCGGTCGTCCCGTCGGCCTCGAACTGGATGGTCATATCGAGATTCCGTTCCTGAAAGAGGCCATCGAGGGCGTCCGTGTTGATGTCGTCACTGATGAGCCATTCTTGTTCAAGCACATCCTCATCGTGCGCTTGAGCGACCGCCGTGACGACGGCTGTGCTGAGCTGTTCGGTCTCGTCGGGCTCGTAGTAGAACTCTTGGGTGTTCCTCATGTATACATACTGGAAAGCCGAAGGAAAGCACTTTGTTACCAAGATATGTCCAGATAGGTACTTGTAGTCGCCAATTCATACAGGCCTCTGAGGTCGCTGTATCAGCGATTACGACTCCTGCCGATCAAAATACCATCAGTGCCAGATACGCGCCCTGTACTCAGCACGGCTCCAAGAACATATCACCTGCTAAGGATTTCAACAGAGCCGACGAGAGTAAACGAGCGACTCCTGATCGGATGGCACCAAGTACTGGATTTTTTGATTTCTATAAACTGCTGACCGACACGACCGTCGACCCACCGGCCGCTCGTTACGACGACCCTGACGCTGTGACCGAGACTGCCGATGCCCCGGCCGCCGCTTCGAGTCCCGCCCTAAACGGCACCGCCCCGCACCTCACGCCTCCCCAACCTCGTCGCTGGCGCCCTCCGCGATGCTCCGGGAGCCAGCGACTCCCTCGCACGCGCTCCTCGCGGCCGCCGGGGGCGACCGCTCGGAGGCGCGCGCCGCCCGGAAAATCTCCCGACTATTCGCCAAGTACGCCGCCGATGGCGCCCGCGAGCGCCGAGTCGATAGCGAACAGGAGCGTGAGGAACAGGCCGACGACGAACACGCCCGCGCCGCCGATCAGCCCCCCGAGCGGACCGGCGGCGAGCGAGAGCAGCCCGCCGAACGCGGCGAGCAACAGCGTGACGACGACCCCGCTCACTGACCCCGCGAGCAGTCCGTGCCAGAAGCCGGAGAGCAGTCCGCCCCCGGCGACGTAGCCGGCGACGAACCCGCCGACGAGTCCGGCGGCCGCGTGGCCGAGGCCCGGGGCGGCCGTCGCCAGCACCCCGGCGATGAGCATCACGACGAATCCGTAGCCGACGGCGCGCCAGTCTGTCATGCGCCGCGGTAACTGACCCGCGGATAAATACTCGCGGGATTATTTGTTATTTGTGAATATATTTTTAATAACTGTTCACATAACAGGCCCGTAGAATGGTAGCCGAATTAATAACGGTGCGGTGACTACGGAGAACCAATGAGCGATTCACGAGAGCCGAGCGGTCCGGACGGCGGACCGACCGACGACTCCGGGGGCGCACAGCTCCGGCTGTCGGTGCCTGACATGGACTGCTCCTCGTGCGCGGGGAAAGTCGAGGGCGCGCTCGACCGCGACGGCGTCCTGTCGGTGGACACGCGCCCGACCACGGGCGTCGTGGTCGTCACCTACGACCCGAACCGGACGGACGTCGAGACGCTGACGGCCGCCGTCGAGGGCGCCGGCTACGCGGTCGCGGACGCAGAGTCCGACGGCGTCGCCGACGACCTGTTCACGAGCCCGCGAGCGATCGCGACCGCGGTCGGGGCCGTCTTCCTCGCGGTCGGGCTCGCGCTCGAGTGGCTGCTGCCGGGACTCGACCCGACGTTCGGGACGCTAGGCGGCGCCGGCTTCCTCGGGCCGTGGGCCGTGACCGGCGCGTCGGTCGCGTACCTGCTCGCGATCGCGGCCGCCGGGCCGCCGATCCTCCGGAACGGCTACTACTCGCTGCGGGGCCTGAGCCTCGACATCGACCTGCTGATGAGCGTGGGCGTCGTCGCCGCGCTGCTCGTGGACCTCCCCTTCGAGGCGGCGACGCTCGCGGTGCTGTTCTCGGTCGCGGAGCTGCTCGAACGCTACTCGATCGACCGGGCGCGCACCTCCCTCCGCGAGCTGATGGAGCTGTCCCCCGACGAGGCGGTCGTGATCCGCGACGGGGTCGAGGAGACGGTCCCCGCCGCGAGCGTCGCGACGGGCGAGCGGCTGGCCGTGCGTCCCGGCGAGCGCGTCCCCCTCGACGGAATCGTCCGCGAGGGGTCCGGGGCGGTCGACGAGTCGCCGATCACCGGCGAGTCCGTCCCCGCGGAGAAGGAGCCCGGCGACGAGGTGTACGCGGGGTCCATCAACGAGGCCGGCTACCTCGAAATCGAGTCGACGGCGCCAGCCGAGGAGTCGACCATCGCCCGGGTCGTCGAACTCGTCGAGGCCGCCGGCGGCGAGGAGACGCGCGCCGAGCGCTTCGTCGACCGCTTCGCCGGCGTCTACACCCCGATCGTCGTGGTCGCCGCGATCGCCACCGCGACGCTCGGGCCGGTCCTCGTCGGCGGAGGCGCCGAGACCTGGTTCGTCCGCGGGCTCACGCTCCTCGTGATCGCGTGTCCGTGCGCCTTCGTCATCTCGACGCCCGTCAGCGTCGTCTCGGGCGTGACCGCGGCCGCGCGAAACGGCGTCCTGATCAAGGGCGGCGAACACCTGGAGACGGCGGGCGACGTCGACGCCGTCGCGCTCGACAAGACCGGGACGCTCACGACGGGCGAACTGTCAGTCACCGACGTGGTCCCGCTCGGCGGCCGCGACGCCGACGACGTGCTGGCGTGTGCGACCGCCATCGAGCGCCGGAGCGAACACCCGGTCGGCGAAGCGATCGTGGCGCGCGGAGAGGCGGACGCGGCGACCGACCGGGAGCCGACGGAAGTCTCCGGCTTCGAGGCGCTGACCGGCGAGGGCGTCCGCGCCGACCTCGACGGCGAGACCCACTACGCCGGCAAGCCGTCGCTGTTCGCCGACCTCGGCTTCGACCTGAGCCACGCGCACGTCCGCTCGGACGGCGGTGTCGTTCGGGAGCGGGACGGCGAGTCGAACGGCTCCGTGGAGCCCGAACCCTGCGACCACGGGCAGTACCTCGACTTGGCGAGCGAGACGATTCCCGAGCTTCAGGCGGCGGGGAAGACGGTCGTGCTCGTCGGGACGGAGTCGGAACTGGAGGGCGTCATCGCGGTCGCGGACACGGTCCGGCCGGAGGCGGCGTGGGTCGTCGATCGGCTCCACGACCTCGGGATCGAGCGCGTCGCGATGCTTACCGGCGACAACGAGCGCACCGCCCGGGCGATCGGTGAGTCGGTCGGCGTCGACGAGGTCCGCGCCGAGTTGCTCCCCGAGGAGAAGGTCGAAGCGGTGCGCGAGATCGGGGGCGAGACCGACGGCGGCGTGGCCATGGTCGGCGACGGGATCAACGACGCGCCCGCCCTCGCGGCCGCCGACGTGGGGATCGCGATGGGCGCCGCCGGCACCGACACCGCCATCGAGACGGCGGACGTGGCGCTGATGGCCGACGACCTCACGCGACTGCCGTACGTGATCGACCTCTCCGGCCGCGCGAACGCGACGATCCGGACGAACATCTGGGCGTCGCTCGGCGTGAAGGCCGTCCTCGCGGCGGGCGCGCCGCTCGGCTACGTGAGCGTCGCGATGGCGGTGGTCGTCGGCGACATGGGAATGAGCCTCGGCGTCACCGGCAACGCGCTGCGACTCGGGAGCGTCGAGCCCGCGGAGCCGCCGCAGTCGGAAGCGCCGCCCGGGACCGAGTCGTAGCCGAGTTGCCGACCTCGACGGTGGTCAGCTTTAATCCCGTGTCGAGTGTATCGAAGGTCGAGATGCCCTCCGAAAGCGGTTCCGCGGCCGAGACCACCGATACGGTAGAACGGCCCGACTCGACGGGAACGACCGAGCCGACGGCGGGCGCGCGGACGGCGTCCGAATCGGAGCCGGCCTCCGACCCGATCGAGTGGGGGCCGGTCCGCCACGACCGGCTCGGGTCCGTCGCCCTCGGCGTGAGTCTCGTCGTTGCGGTCGGGCTTCTCGCAGTGGTCGCGGTCGTCGCCGTCGCCGTGGCCGGTGCGGCGCGGACCGCGGTGACCGGTGGCGGCGCGGTCGCCGGCGGAGAACTGTGGGTGCTGGGCGTGCTGCTCCTCGTCGGCGGACCGTTCTCCCTCGTGTACCTCCTCATCGCACGCGACCGATCGGACGGACGGACCCGCGAGAAGCTCCGGTCGGCGCTCGGCGACTACTCGTTCTCGCGGGAATCGATCCGCCTTCCCTGGGTCGTCGCGGGCGCCGCCCCGTTCGGGGCGCTCTGGGTGTGGGGACCCCCGCCGACCGACGTCGGAGTGTTCTATCTGTTCCCGCTGATCTGGTTCCTGCCGATGCTCGCCGGGTCGAGGGGAACGTCGATTCGGCTCGACCCGGCGGAGCGCGTCGTCGAGCGCACGAATCACACGCACGACCGCTCCCAGACCGACGACCTCGGGTCGGTGGTCCGGACGCGGCGGATCGACCTCCCTTGGTTGACCGTGTTCCTGCTCGCCTACCGAGGGAACGCGTGGTACCGGTCGACGCCGTGGCTGTTCGCGCCGTCCGAGAAGGCGGACGCGGTGGAGTCGGCGCTCGACGCGGTGCTGGCGGCGAGCGACGGCCCGGACCGCGCGAGCGTCCCCGAGCGGGTCACCCTCGCGGTGGTTGGGTCGTTCTCGCTCGTGGTCGGCCTCCTCATGGCCGTCGCCGGCGGCGAGGGGGCCGGCGGCGTCGCGCTCGCACTGCTCACGGCGCCGTTCTCGATCCTGTTCCTCGCGCTCGCCGCGCGGCTGTGAACCTGGCGCGACACCGGACGTGCCACCCCCTACCACGCGACTCATATACCCGCGTCCCGAAGGGAGAGTATGGACAGACAGCGCCTGGAACGCGCGCTCGAAGACGAGTTCGGCGGGACCGAGGCGGATCGGCGCGCCGTCTCGCGAGCGGCCCGCGACCTCGTCGACTCCGAGCGACCCTCCGAGGACCGCGGTCACGGCCTCACGGTGGCCGGCGTGGTCGAACACCTGGGTGACGCCCCCGACGGCTCCTCGCTGGTCGAGCGGTGGAACTGGTGGATGGGGGCGCTCGACACCGCCTACGGCGGCTACGACTACTTCACGGTGCGGTTCGTCGAGGACGACGAGGCGACCGGCCTCCACCGATAAGCGACCGTCCGTCGGCGAGAGACGGCGCGCCGTCTCACCTCGGTCCCGTCCTCGAACTCCTGACCTCACGGTAACGAAGCTCTGCCGTCCACTTTCAGTTTCACTCCGCGCATGGCTCGCTTATAGGGGAGTTCAGGCCCGACTCCGTTGTATGAGCGCAGTCACTGCCGACCGACCGCGGTACGCGACGCCGACGCGCGTGGACGTCACCGAGTGCCGAACCGGCCGCCTCCCGGAGCGGATCCGTGCGAACCGCGTCGACGGGAGCGAGGTCCACCTCGAGCGTCGCGGGGGCAAGACGTTCCTCGTGACGCGGCCGGCCGAGTGATCGCGGGTTCGAGTCGATGACGCGATCGGCCCTCGATTTCGCAGGGAACCTCCCGAGCGGCGGCCATCCGGGCGCGAGACTCGCCTGAGCTGAAACTCGCGGTCGCGACCGTCAGTCGTCGGCGGCCAGCTCCGCGGCCTCCGGACCGATGTCGTCGAGTCGGCTGTCGAGGCCCACGCCGAGCGACTCGTTCGTGCGCGCGACGGACTCGGCCGCCTCGACGTCGGTCGTCATCGCGCGGATCGCGTCCACGTTCTCCGGCACGACGTCCGCCTCCTGGTGGACGTTCTGGAACAGGTACAGGTCGCGACCGGTGACGCTTATCGACTCCTCCCAGACGCAGTTCTCCCAGAGGTCGCCGCGCGGGCGTCCCGCGTCGTCGGCGTAGGCCTTCAGCGCGCCGGCACCGTCGATCCCGGCGCCTTCGGGGACGAGGAAGATGCGTCCCTCGTCGGCGAGCAGGTCGCGGACGGCCGCCGGGTCGGGCTCGGTCGCGAGCGTGACGTTGACGCTGTGAGTGTGCATCTCAGTGACCGGGGCCTTCAGCGCCGCGGTGTCGACGGTCACGTCGGGCAGGATCTCGTTCACGTCCGGCCCGTGGTGGGAGGGGACCGCGGCCGGATCGGGGACGATGTCGTTTATCGGGCCGCGGTCCGTCTCGCCCGGGTCGCCGCCCCGACGCACGAGGGTGACGCGGGCCTTCTCGATCCCGTACGCCTCGTCGAGCGGCGCGAACAGCCGCGAGAGCGCGGTCGTGTTACACGAGACGACGCGGACGGTGTCGGCGCCGCGGGCAGCCTCGAACCGACCGCGGGCGTTGAACGAGGCCTCGGCGACCGCGGCGTCCTCGCCACCCTGGAACACGGCCGGCGTGTCGTGGGCCTCGTAGACCGGTGCGTTCCGTTCGCCGACGCCCGACGGCGCGCAGTCGACGACCACGTCGACCGCGTCGAGCAGGTCGCCGAGCGTTCCGGCGAGGTCGATACCGGCGCCCGCGAAGGCGTCGACCCGGTCCGGCACCGCCGCGTACAGGTCGTAGCCCCGCCGGGCCGCGGCCTCGACGCCGTAGTCGGGCGACGCCTTCGTCACGCCGACGAGCTTCATGTCGGGCTGGGCCGCGACCGCGTCCGCGACCCGCTTCCCGATCGTACCGTACCCGTTGACGCCCACGCGTATCATATCCCTCCGTCCCTCAGGGACCACTATAATGTTTTCGCTAAAATTAGTTTGAAATTAACTACCCCACGAGTAACCGATCGGTTAATTCGAGGGCGATCGACACCGGACGTAAATAATTCAATTACGGAATAGAGTAAAAACGCGGATGACAAGGCCTAACGCCCGTCCGTTCGGAGACGGCGACATGACAGCCGACCTCTCCGGCGCCGCGGCGACCGCGATCGAACAGTGCCTGAACGTCGCCCCCGACGAGTCGGTCGTCGTGGTCACCGACGACGCGCGCGAGCCGATCGGCGAGGCGCTCTACGCGGCCGCGACGGCCGTCACCGACGACACGACGGTGCTGCGGTACCCGCCCGCGGACCAACACGGGACGGAGCCGCCGGCCCCCGTCGCGGCGGCGATGGCGGAGGCCGACGTCTTCCTCGCGCCGACGACGAAGAGCCTGAGCCACACGCGGGCCCGCGGCGCCGCCTGTGACGCCGGCGCGCGCGGCGCGACGCTCCCGGGCATCACCGAGGACGTGTTCACCACCGGGCTCGACGCGGACTACGCCGCCATCGACGCCGCCTGCGACGACGTGCTCGCGCAGGTCGGCGACGCCGAGGAGGTCCGCGTCACCGCGCCCGCCGGCACCGACATCACGTTCGGGATCGGCGACCGCGAGTGGCT
Source organism: Halorubrum ejinorense (assembly GCF_055389685.1). Lineage (NCBI taxonomy): Archaea > Methanobacteriati > Methanobacteriota > Halobacteria > Halobacteriales > Haloferacaceae > Halorubrum > Halorubrum ejinorense. The sequence goes on along the minus strand of NZ_AP043777.1, from coordinate 1,671,512 downwards.
CGCCGACACCGGGATGGTCCGCGACCCCGGCGACTTCTCGAACCTGCCCGCGGGCGAGGTGTTCGTCGCCCCCGCGACCGCGACCGGGACGTTCGTCGTCGACGGGACGATGATGCCCCACGGGCTGCTCGACGAGGGACAGGAACTGGCCTTCGAGGTCGAGGACGGGACGGTCACGTCGATCTCCGACGACGAGATCCGCGCCGACGTGGAGGCGGCCGCCGAGGAGGTCGGCGACGCGGCCTACAACCTCGCGGAGCTCGGCATCGGCACCAACGTCGGGGTCGACGAACTGGTCGGCTCGGTCCTCTTAGACGAGAAGGCGGGCGGCACCGTTCACATCGCGATCGGCGACAACGCCGGGATCGGCGGCGAGACGGACGCGCCGCTCCACCTCGACGGCATCATCCGGAACCCGACCGTCTACGCCGACGGCGAGCCGATCGACCTGCCGAACGCGTAGGCGGTTCGGACCGAATCGAACTCCCGTTAATTGACCGCTTTGGACAGCTCGGCGCCGGCCTTGAACTTCACGACGTTCTTGGCGGCGATCTGGATCTCCTTGCCGGTCCGGGGGTTGCGGCCCGTGCGCGCGGAGCGCTTCGAGATACTGAACGAGCCGAAGCCGGCGAGAGACAGCCTGTCACCCATCTTCAGCGCCTTCGTCGTCGCGACGGTGAAACCCTCTATCGCCCGCTTCGCGTCGGCCTTCGACAGCCCGCGCTCCCGTCCGTGTTGCGTCTCGCGGGCGAGGCGCTCCGCGTCGATCACGACGTCCGCGTTGCGACACCGGGACCCGGCGCGGGCGCCCCGCTCATCCCCCCTGCCGGGGATCAAGTCGAGTCCCGCAGCGAACTCCGGGCACGCGTCGAAGCCGACCGACGACCCGTCCGCCGAGCCGTTGTCGAGCCCCCGCTTCGCACGCTTCAGGGGCCGGAACGCCCCGAACCCGCTCAGCGCGACGCTGTCGCCGTCCCGCAGCGCCGTCGTCGTCGCGTTGATGAACCCGTCGAGCGCCGCCGTCGCCTCGTCCTTCGGCAGGCCGGCTTCGCTCGCCATCTGCTCGATCAGCTCCGCCTTGTTCATCGCCGCTACCCGCCCCGGGGTCACCGCCAGGGCTAATCCGAACGCCGTCGAGAGGACGGCGCCGTTCCGGAGCACGGTTCGTCGCGAGAGCTCGTTTTTGTTCATCTGTTCACACTCACGATGCTATGTCGCTCCGCGCAATCATAAGTGTATTGTACATACCACTTAGCATATATTTACTTCGGGAGCGTCCCGAGGGCGTGCCGGCATCGGAAGCGCTCGCCGCCGGTTTGGTCGATTCCCTACTCGACGACCGCGAGCGCGACCCCTTCCACGTCTCGGACGCCGACCACCTGGTGGCGCCAGCCGTCGCCGGCGTCGACACAGAGGGTGCCAGCGTCCGTGACCGCGACCGAAAGGCCGGGGCCGTAGCCGAGCGCGACGGCCGTTTCGTCCACGGGCAGGTCCGCGACCGCCCACGTCTCGTCGTCCCACTCGCCGCCAGCGTCGGCGTGAGCGAGCAGGTCGCCGTCGACGACCGCCATCGCGTGGCCGTCGCCGTCGGCCGCGACCGCGTCGGCCCCCCCTTCCCGGACCGACATCCAGCCGTTTCCGAGCCAGTAGAGCCCCGCGCCGGTCGCCGCGAGGGGCATCCCCGCGCCCGCCGCGTCACGCGCGTCGTCTAGCCCGACGTTCTCGACCGCGTCGCCGGTGACGCGGAACACCCCGTCCGCGGCCGCGACGAGCGCGCCGTCGACCGCGCGGGGGTCCGCGACGGTTCCGAGCGGCGTCGTCGAGGCGACCGCAGTCTCCCCTCCCGCGAACTCGACGCGCTCGACCGCGCCGTCCTCCCGGGCGACGAGGAGCGCGTCGTCACGACCGCCCGCGACGCCGACCGCGACCGCCGGATCGTCGTCGACGAGCGCGAAGTCGGGGTCGTCGTCGACCGGGGCGACAGAGAGCCCGTCCGGAGTCGCGGCGACGACGAGGTCCGCCCGTCCGTCGCGCGCGAGGACGGCGACATCGCGGGCCGCGTCGCGGGCGACCATGTCGAACGCGCCGATCTTGTCGGCCGACAGCGACACGCGGACGATCCCGGATCCGGTCGCGACGTAGGCGTCGGTGCGGCCGGCGCTGCCCGCGTACACGCGCTTTTCGTCGATCGAGATGTCGTCCTCGGCGGGTGCCATCGGGAGGGCGTTCACCGCGGCGGGACATAAGCCTCGCGCGAGCGTTCCGACGGCCATTTGAGCGCCGCTCGCGTACGCCGATTCGTGCAATCGGTCGCCGCCGACCTCTCGGTGCTGCTCGCGGACGTTGTCCCACGGCTGGCCCGGATCACGGCGTTCATCGCGGCCGGCGTCTTCGTCGCCAACGTCGCCGTCGCGTTCGGGCTGATCCGCTACGTCGCCGGGATCGCGGGGTGGCTCACGCGACCCGCGAACCTCCCCGATGAGGTCGGCACGGCGATCCTCACGACCGCCGCGTCGACGACGGCCGGGTACGCGACCCTCGCCGAGTTCCGGGAGTCCGGCTTCCTCGACGACCGGGCGACGCTCGTCGCCGTGACGATGAACACGTTCTTCGGGTTCGTCCAGCACGTGTTCACCTACTACGTCCCGGTGTTGATCCCGATTCTCGGGATCCCGGTCGGCGTCGGGTACGTCTCCGCGCGAGCGGGTATCGCGCTGCTCATCACCGTCACCGGCGTGGCGGCCGGCGGACTCCTCCTCTCGGAGGGGAACGTCGACCGGTCCGCCCTCGCCGACGTCGACGCGGCCGGTCCCGAGGACGACGAGCGCGGCGGCCGCGAGCGCGTCCGCGACGCCGCCGGGAAGTCGTGGCGCACCCTGCGCCGGATCGTCCCGCGGCTCGCGGTCGTCTACACCCTCGTGATCTGGCTCGTCACCACGTACGACGTGACGGCGCTGACGGCCGTCGCGGAGCCGATAACCGGCGTGCTTGGGCTGCCCGGGGCCGCGGTCCCGGTCATCGCGGTGTTCACGCTCGACACCACCGCGGGCGCGGCGACGCTCGCCGGGACCGAGGCCGGGATCTTCACGACCCGCACCGCGGTGGCGTCGCTGCTCATCGGGAGCATCCTCTCGTTCGCCGTCTCCACGTTCCGGCGCTCGATCCCGTTCCAGTACGGGATCTGGGGCCCGTCGTTCGGAACGAAGGTGATCGCCGTCAACACGGGGCTGAAACTCGTCTTCATCGCGGCGACGGTCGCGCTGCTTCTCGTGCCGGTGTGGTGACGGGGCCGACGGCGGGACGTTGCGGGCGAGAGGGAGGAACCCGGGAAGCGACAGGTCGCGACTCCCGGCGCTCGGATCAGTAACTTCAACACCGCCCCGGACCGATCGCCGCCCATGTCGCTCGAAAAGGACGTGGACTGCCCCGCGTGCGGCGAGAGCCGTTCGTTCTACCGGACCGCGGCGATGACCCTACACCTCGGCGAGAAGACGAAGTGGCGCTGTCCCGACTGCGGCTACGGCTACGTCGAAATCAACGGTATCGACACCCTCCCGGCCTGACGCGGCCCCGACCCACTTTTTCGCTCCGCGTACCGCCCGCCGCAACACTCAGTAGTCAGGGGGCTGAGGCGGATCGCATGAACCGGAGACAGCGTCCGGACGCGGAGGTGAGACCGCGTGGTCGGTGAGGCGCAACGCCCCGAGAGCGACACCGGTCCGCTCGACGGGCTCACCGTGTTGGATCTCTCTCGCGTCCTCGTCGGGCCGTTCTGTACCATGCAACTCGGCGACCTCGGCGCCGAGGTGATCAAAGTCGAGCGCCCCGGCGACGGCGACCAGACGCGGACGTGGGTCCCGCCGGCGTTCGGGGAGGGCGAGGGCGCCGAGAGCGCCTACTACGTCAGCGTCAACCGCAACAAGCGGTCGATACAACTGGACCTGACGACCGACGAGGGGCGGGCGGTCGCGCGCGACCTCGCCCGCGAGGCCGACGTGCTCGTCGAGAACTTCCGCGTCGGCAAGACGGCCGAGTGGGGGCTCGACTACGGCGACCTCGTCGACGAGAACCCCGGACTCGTCTACTGCGGCATCTCCGGCTACGGCGAGTGGGGGCCGGACCGCGACAAGCCCGCGTACGACATCATGATGCAGGCCAGGGGCGGCTTCATGTCGTTCACCGGCGTCGAGGGCGGGCCGCCGGTCCGGATCGGGGTCGCGCTCGCCGACGTGGGCGCCGGGATGTACGCGACGCAGGCCATCCTCGCGGCGCTGCTCGAACGCGAACTCGGCGACGGCCGCGGCCAGAAGATCGACGTGAGCCTCCTCGACGGGCAGGCGGCCTGGACCAGCTACATGGCGACGAACTACTTCGCCAGCGGCGAGGCCCCGGGCCGGATGGGGAGCAAACACCCGAACATCGCCCCGTATCAGGCGTTCGAGACGACGGACGGCTACGTCGTCGTCGCCTGTTCGTCGGACCGCTTCTGGCCGCCCCTCTGTGAAGCGCTCGACCGCCCCGACCTCCTCGCGGACGAGCGGTTCGAGACGAACGAGGGGCGCGTTCGGAACCGCGAGGTCCTCGACCGCGAGCTGTCCGAGACGTTCGCGGCGATGACGACCGGGGAGGCGACCGCGACCCTGGAGGAACACGACGTGCCGGCGAGCCGCGTCCGCGACGTGAGCGAGGTGTTCGCCGACCCGCAGATCGAGGCGCGGGGCATGGTCGCCGAGGCCGACCACCCGACCGCCGGGACCGTGACGTTCCCCGGGTCGCCGATGCACTTCTCGCGGACCCCGACGACCGTCCGGCGCCACCCGCCGGCGCTCGGCGAGCACACGGAGACGGTCCTGTCGGAGTTCGGCTACGACGAGGACGACGTGGCGGCGCTGCGACGCGTCGGTGCGATCCCGGACGGCGACGACGGGTCGGCCTCGGGGTGAGCGTTCGCGGCCGAGGCGGAGCGACGGTTCGGGGCAGAATCGGGGAAGAGGGCGTGGCCGACGGGCGATCGCGGGCCGAAAACGGAAACAGCGGACGTCAGGGGGCGACGTGATCGCCCGGATTGGGCCGGTCGATCAGTCGTCGTCCTCGGCGGTGATCGGGTCGCTTTCGTCTTCGGTGAAGCCGGCCGACTCCTCCTGCCGTCGGCGGGCCTCGGGGTCGAACTCGGCCTCCGTCTCCTGATACCGCGGGACGAAGGAGAGCTCGTGGTGGCTCTCGGTCTCGTGGCCGATGTAGCGCTCCTCGAGGTCGAACTGCGCCTGCTCGTCGTTCTCGGCGATGTTCGACAGGTCCTCGTAGACGGCGTGCGCGCCCGAGTGGAGCCCGTACAGCGTGATGAAGATGTACTGGTAGCCCAGGTCACCCAGCTCCTCGAAGGTGAGCGGGTCCTCCTCGGCGCCCCACTCGAACGACGAGGAGTAGTTGAAGGCGAGATCCAGGTCCGGGTGGGTCTCGTGGATCGTCTCGGCGTACTCGACCGCGTCCTCGCGGGACGGGTCGGGCATCTCCGGCCAGACGAGGTCGACGCCGGCGTCGGCGTAGATCCGGCCGCGTTCGAGGTGTTCCTCCCAGTCGCCGTTCGCGGAGCCGTAGGCGTCGGTGCGGGCGATGATGACGGTGTCCTCGCTCTGCTTGGCGTCGACCGCCGCCTCGAACCGCGACCGCGCCTGCTCGCGGGAGACGATCTGCTTGCCCGCGATGTGGCCGCACCGCTTCGGGGAGGTCTGGTCCTCGATGTGGACGGCGGCGACGCCGGCCTTCTCGTACTCGCGGACCGCGCGCCGGACGTTGTGAATCCCGCCGTAGCCGGTGTCGCAGTCGGCGATCACGGGCAGGTTCGTCGCCTCGACCATGCGCTTCGCGTTCTCGACCATCTCCGACATGGTGACCATCTCCAGGTCGGGGAAGCCGAACTGGCCGAGGACGGTGGAGTAGCCGCTCATGTAGGCCGCGTCGAGCCCGGCCATCTCGGCGAGGCGGGCGTCGAGCGCGTGGTAGATTCCGGGCGCGAACGTGTACTCCTGCTCGTCGAAGAGCTCGCGGAGCCGGCGGCCGGCCGGATTGTCGATATCTCTCGTGAAGACGTCGTCGTCGAGTTCGTTGGGATTCATCGGATTACTGCGTGGTGGCGTCGTTTGCGGTGCGGTTCGACGCGCCGCGGCGCTCGTCGGTGGAGCGGCTGTCGGCGCGGCGTCCGGTGCCGCGAGTCCTCTCCGACTGACTCGTCGGAGCGAACGTCGTCGGGTCCGGTCGCGGACCGTCGCCGGTCCCGGTCATCGGGACCGCGCGCCGGAACGAGCGCTCGCCGTCGGACGGGTGCGAGCGGGTGCGGGGTCGGCGCGTCGCGTTCGCCGTCATCGCGACCCCCCGTCCGTCCGCGTCCGCGAAGCGGGACGCAGGTCGGGGACGAGCGGAGCGTCGCGCTCGCCGTCGGTCGGCGGGCGCGTCGGCGAGGCGGCCTCGGTCTGGGGCGGCGAGCCGGGAGAGCGAGTGGTCGCCGTCCGGCGGTCGCCGTCAGCGGGGCGGTCGGACTCGTCGGTCGGTCCGGTGCCGTCGGTGCGCGTGCGGGGAGTCGCTATCGGCGGGACGAGCGGCGCGCCGGCCTCCTCGGTGAGCGGGGTGCGGCCGGGGATCGTCCGCGGAGAAGTGGATCGGTCGGTCGTCGGATCCGGATCGGTCGTGCTGTCTGTGCGTCGGGTCGTGTCGTCGGGCGTGTCGTTAGGTGTCGTCATCTGGTCGCGTGGGCGGTTGCGGCGGTCGTATAGTGGTCGCGTCTGTGCGTCGGCCGGCTGCGTGTTTGCGTACGGATACTGCCATTGCGACTGGTACCAGCAGGAGGGGAGTAATAAACATAATGATTGATAATGATAATATTCGTTATGTTGTTTTACTCGATTAAATGTTCCATGCCAACACGCACCACGTATTCAGCATCCGGGGCTCGCGTCGGCCTCGCGTCCGCCCTGGACCGATCGCTTATTGCCTCCGGCTCCCGGAGGGTGTGGCAGTGAACGAGCGCGACGCTCTCCGGGTCCTCGCGGGCGACCTCCCGCACGCGGGCGACGACGCCGCCGTCGTCGACGGGACCGTCATCACGACGGACATGCTCCACGAGCGGACCGACTTCCCGGCCGGCACCACCCGGTACACCGCTGGCTGGCGCGCGGTCGGCGCGTCGCTGTCGGACGTGGCCGCGATGGGCGCCGCCGCGAGCGCCGCGGTCGCCGTCTACGCCGACGACGGGTTCGACCGAGAGGAACTGACGCGGTTCGTCGCGGGCGCGGTCGACGTCTGCGAGGCGGTCGACGCCGAGTACGTCGGCGGCGACCTCGACGAACACGTGGAGTTCACGACCGCGACCACGGCGATCGGTTCGGTCACGGACGCCGGTCCCGTCACGCGAGACGGGGCGGAACCGGGCGAGGCGCTCTGCGTCACCGGCGAGTGGGGCCGGTCAGCGGCGGGGCTCCGGCTGTTCGAGTCGGGCGGCGACGAGGCGGTCGAACGCGCCAACGACCTGTTCCGGTTCACGCCGCGGGTGGCCGACGGCGTCGCGCTCGCCGACGCGGCGACCGCGATGATGGACTCCTCGGACGGGCTCGCCCGGTCCTGTCACCAACTCGCGGAGGCGAGCGGCGTCGGGATCGAACTGGAGCGCGACGCGGTCCCCGTCCACCCGGCTGTCGAGGAAGTGGCTGCGGACGCCGCCGAGCGGTTCGAACTGGCGGCGCACTTCGGCGAGGACTTCGAACTGCTCTGTGCGGTACCGGAACCCGAAGTGGAGAGCGTTCGGGAGGCGTGTCCAGCCGGCCTGACGCGGGTCGGGAGGGTGATCGCGGAGCCGGACGGAGAAGAACCGTCGCGCGTCACGGCCGACGGCGACGCGCTGCCCGACCGCGGGTACACGCACGGCGACGGATAGGCCCGGAACCCGATGGGTGCCGTCACAGCCTCAGCAGTTCGGCTGTACGTAACGAATTTCGCTGGAGTCAACGGAGTGACTGAGACGGCCGAATCCCCAGCCGGGAGGATTCGATGCGCTCGCTGCGCTCCTCGTCGTTCACTACGTTCGCTCCTGCGGTGTCGCCGACGGCTCCGCCGCCGGCTGCCCGTGGCACATCGCGCCACGCTGCTTGCGTCGCGCGTCTTCGTCCTCCCGGCTGCCCCTTCGAGCCCCGCCCGCACAGCACCGCAACCGCACCTCACGCCTCCCCAGCCTCGTCACCGGACTACGTCCGGTTTCAAGCGAGAGCTTCGCTCTCGTCCTGTCGCTGGCGTTCTTCGCTTCGCTCGACCGACACCGACTCCCTCGCGCGTGCTCCTCGCGCCCTACCGGGCGCTCGGAGGCACGCGCCACCGCGGATGAAGAGAGGTGGTTAGTTCGTTACCGCTTGAACTCGATCGCGGCGCCCTGTCCGAAGCCGACACAGAGCGTCGCGAGCCCGCGCTCGGAGTCGCGTTTCTGCATCTCGTGGAGCAGCGTCACCGGGAGCCGCGCGCCCGAGGCGCCGAGCGGGTGGCCGAGCGCGATGGCGCCGCCGTTGACGTTGTACCGGTCCTCGTCGATGCCGAGTTCGCGCCGGGAGTACTCGCACTGGGAGGCGAACGCCTCGTTGAGTTCGACCAGGTCGTAGTCGTCGACGGTCGTCCCGGCGCGATCGAGCAGGCCTCGCGTCGCGGGCACCGGACCGATCCCCATCACGGTCGGGTCGACGCCGGCGACGTTGTTCGTGCCGACCTCCGCGAGCACGTCGAGCCCGTGGTCCTCGGCGAACGCCTTGCTCGTGACGAGCGTGACCGACGCGCCGTCGGAGATCTGCGAGGAGTTCCCGGCCGTGACCGTGCCGTCGCCCGTGAACGCGGGCGGCAGCTCGGCGAGCTTCTCGGCGGTCGTGTCCGGGCGGATCCCCTCGTCCTCCTCGACGAGTCCGTCGTCGGTCTCGACGGGGACGATCTCGTCGTCGAACCGTCCCGACTCGGTCGCCTCGGCGGCGCGCTGGTGGCTGCGGGCCGCGTACTCGTCTTGCGCCTCGCGGCTCACGCCGTACTCCTCGGCCACCTTCTCGGCGGTCATCCCCATCTGCAGCTGGAAGACGTTGTACCGCTCGGAGAGCTCCGGGTGGAGGTGCTGGTAGGAGTCGCCGTCCATCGGGACGCGGCTCATGTTCTCGGCGCCGCCCGCGATGACGCAGTCGCGGTTGCCCGCGGCGACGGCGTCCGACGCGGAGATGACCGCCTGCATCGACGAGGCGCACCAGCGGTTGATCGTGGTCGCGGGGACGGACTCGCCCAGTTCGGAGAGGAGGGCGATGACCCGCGCGACGTTGTTGTCCTGCTCGGCGCGCTGCTGGGCGACGCCCCACATCAGGTCGTCGACGTGGTCGCTCGTCAGCCCCGTCTCCGCGAGCGTGTGGTCGATGAGCGTCGTCGAGAGGTCCTCGGTACGGACGTCCTCGTAGACGCCGCCGTCTTTGCCCTGTGGCGTTCGATGAGCGGCCGCGATCACCGGTGTGGTCTCGTCTGTCATGAACGATCACAGGTCGGTCGGCGTATTAAAACGCCGTGGAACGGGCGGAAATCGATCCGGGGTTTATCGTTTATCGGTCAACAGCGGCTCGCCGGTCATCTCCGCCGGGCACTCGAGGTCCATCAGCTCCAGGAGTGTCGGCGCGATGTCGCACAGCGACCCGTCGTCGCGCACCGCACGCCCGCCGTCGTCGCCCTCGGGCGAGAGGTAGACGAACGGCACCGGGTTGAACGTGTGGGCGGTGTGGGGATCGTCTGCGGTTCCCATGTCGTCGGCGTTGCCGTGGTCGGCGGTGACGACCGCGTGCGCGCCGGCGTCGGCGATCGCGGAGAGGAGTCGGTCGAGCTGTCCGTCGACCGCCTCGACCGCCTCGACCGCCGCGTCGAAGTCGCCCGTGTGCCCCACCATGTCGGGGTTGGCGTAGTTGAGGACCAACAGATCGGGGTCGTCTGACGCGATCGTCTCGACCGCGGCGTCGGTCACTCCGGGCGCCGACATCTCCGGCTGCTGGTCGTAGGTGGGGACGTCCGGGCTCTCGACGATCGTCCGGATCTCGCCGGGGAACTTCACCTCGCGGCCGCCGTTGAGGAAGTAGGTCACGTGGGGGTACTTCTCCGACTCGGCGATCCGGAGTTGGGTGCCGCCGGCGTCGGCGACCACTTCACCGACCGTGTTCGCCGGGGTCTCCGGCGGGAACGCGACCGGGAAGTCGAACGTCTCGTCGTACTCGGTCATCGTGGTCAGCCGCACGTCGGGCTGATCGAGGTCGAACCCCCACTCGGGTCGGGTGTCGGTCAGCATTCGGACCAGCTGCCGGGCGCGGTCCGCGCGGAAGTTGACGAAGATCACGGCGTCGCCGTCCGCGAGCGCGGGCTCGTCGGCGACGAGCGTCGGCTCGACGAACTCGTCGGTCTCGCCGCGAGCGTGGGCCTCCCGTGCGGCCGCGACCGCGCTCTCGGCCTCGTGGGGCGCCTCGCGCGAGACGATCGCGTCGTACGCCTTCCGCGTCCGCTCCCAGTTCTCGTCGCGGTCCATCGCGTGATACCGGCCCGTCACGGTCGCGACGCGTCCCGTCCCGTGCTCGCCTGCCGTCGCGGTCACGTCCGCGAGGAACTCGTCGGCAATCTCCGGCGCCGTGTCGCGCCCGTCGGTGAACGCGTGAGTCGTCGCCGGGACGCCCGCGTCGGCCGCGGCCTCGATCAGCGCCAGCACGTGCTCCACGTCGGAGTGGACCCCGCCGTCCGAGACGAGTCCCATGATGTGAACCCGACCGCCCGTCTCCGCGGCGTGGTCGAAGGCGTCCGCGACCGCGTCGTTGTCCGCGAACGAACCCTCTGCGAGCGCGTCCGTGATCCGGGTGTACGCCTGCTTCACTACCCGGCCGGCGCCGATGTTGAGGTGGCCGACCTCGGAGTTGCCCATCTGTCCCTCCGGGAGCCCCACGCGCCGCCCGTGAACGACGAGGCGGCCGTCCGCCCCCCGTTCCGTCGCCGCGTCGAACGTCGGCGTGTCGGCCGCCTTCACGGCGTCCAGCCGGTCGTGGTCGCCGAGCCCCCAACCGTCGAGGATCACGAGTGCCGTCTCCATACCCCAGCGTGCCGCCCGGGGGGTAACTACCCTTCGGTGACCGCTACTCCCTCGCCGGACCGGGGGCGGCCCGCCGCGCCGTCGCCGGAAGCCAACGTTTTACGCGTCCGACGCTAACCATACGTTAATGGACTCCGCGGTACTGCTCGATCTCCTCGGCAACGAGAACCGGCGGCGCATCCTCCGGCTTCTCTCCACCAAGCCGTGTTACGTCACGGAGATCTCGGAGTACCTCGACGTGAGCCCGAAGGCGGTGATCGACCACCTGCGGAAGCTGGAGGAGGCCGGTCTCGTCGAGTCGACGACCGACGACCAGCGCCGGAAGTACTTCCGGATCGCCCGCAGCCTCCGCTTAGAGGTCAGCGTCTCGCCGTACGGCTTCGGCGCGAAAAGCGCCTACCCGGCGAAGAACAGCCTCGACATGTCGGGCCGATGTCCCCACCTCTCGCTCGAAATGCCGGACGGGTCGGAGGCGAGCGGCGACCTCGCCGAGCTGGTCGGCGAGTACGCGCGCCTTCAGGACCTCGACCGCGAGCTCTCGCTCGCCCAGCGGTGGGTACAGGGCCGCGTCGAGGACGCGCTCTCGGAGATCGACGACCGGCTCGGTGGGCAGGCCGACAGCCGCTTCTTCGCGGCCGTCCTCGCCGCGGTCGTCGAGACCGACGGCACGCCGGGCGCGGTCGCCGAGGAGGTCGGCGCCCGCGAGTCGACCGTCAGCGACGCCCTCCGCCGGCTCTCCGACGTGGGCGTCGTCGCCCGCGACGCGGACGGCTACCGGGTGCGCTGACGCGACTTCTCTACGGCTGCTGCGGGGCTCGCGACGACGAACTCAGCGAGCCCGGCCGCTTCCGGAAGCTTTTGGACTGCCGCAGGGAGAGGGCGGACGTGAGCCGTCTCAGGAACCTCTCGCTGTTTCTCGTCCTCGCCGCCGTGTGGGGCTCCGCGTTCGTCGCGATCAAGGCGGGCCTGGCGTATTTCCCGCCGGTGCTCTTCGCGGCCTTCCGGTACGACGTGGCCGGGATCGTGATGCTGGCGTACGCGGCGTACGCCGTCGACGACCCGATCCCTCGCGGGCGCGCTCAGTGGCTGGAAGTGCTCTCCGGCGCCGTGTTCATCATCGCCGGCTACCACGCGCTGCTGTTCGTCGGCGAGACCGACCCCGCGGTGACGAGCGCCGTCGCGGCGGTGATCGTCAGTCTCTCGCCGCTCCTGACGACCGTGTTCGCCCGCGCTTTCCTGCCCGCGGAGCGACTGACCGCCGTCGGCGTGCTCGGCCTCGCCATCGGACTCGTCGGGGCGGTCGTCCTCGCGAATCCGGACCCCGCGAACCTCACCGGCGACGGCACCGTCGCGAAGCTGCTCGTGTTGGGCGCGGCCGCCTCGTTCGCGCTCGGCTCCGTCCTCTCCCGCGCCTCCGACGCAGACCTCCCCATCGAGACGATGGAGGCGTGGTCGATGCTCCTCGGGGCCGGCCTCACCCATCTGATCGCGATCGGGCTCGGCGAGTCGGTCGCCGACGCGGCCTGGACGACCGAGTCGCTGCTCGCCTTGGGCTACCTCTCCGTGTTCGCCAGCGGGATCGGCTTCCTGATCTACTTCGACCTGCTCGACCGACTCGGGCCGATCGAGATCAACCTCGTCTCGTACGTCGCGCCGGTGTTCGCCGCCGCCGTCGGGTGGATCCTGCTGGACGAGGGTATCACCGGCGCGACGGTCGCCGGCTTCCTGATCATCTGCGTCGGCTTCGGGCTGGTGAAACGCGACGCGATCCGCGAGGAGCTGCGGGGCGCCGGCGTGATCGGGTGAACGGGGCGGTCAGTCCCGTCTCCGACGGCTCTCGCCGCAACCGTCTTGGCGACGGGGAAACGACTCTCGCGGCGTGAGCGCCGACCAGATCGATCCCCAAGCGAAGCGAGCCGCGGCCCGCCAGTCGCGAATTCCCCTTCCTCACGGTCGGTACCGCCTGAAGCTGCTCCGTCTCGTGAGCGGTCCGCTGTCGCGGCTTCAGAACCGAAACCCGCCGAGCGTCGGCGCGACCGAGCCGCTAACGATTCCCGGTCCCGGGGACCTCGACGCGCGTCTGTACACGCCTGCCGGCGATCCGCCGTTCCCGACGGTCGTGTTCTTCCACGGCGGCGGGTTCGTCCTCGGCAGCGTCGAGACCCACGACTGGCTCTGTCGACACCTGACGCGGGAGAGCGGCTGTGCGGTCCTCTCGGTCGAGTACCGGCTCGCGCCCGAACACCCGTTCCCGGCCGCCGTCGAGGACGCGTACGCCGCGGTCGAGTGGGCCGCGGACGCGACGGACGCACTCGGCGGCACCGGTAGGATCGCGGTCGCGGGCGACTCCGCGGGCGGCAACCTCGCCGCGGTCGCCGCGCTGATGGCCGCCGAACGCGACGGCCCCGAGATCGCCCATCAGGCCCTGCTGTACCCCGGTATCGGCGTCGACCCCGAGCAGGAGTCGGTCCGCGAACACGGCGGGACGGTCCTCTCGCGGGCGGACATCGAGTGGTTCTCCGAGGCGTACTACCGGAGCGACATCCACCGGCGGAACCCGTACGCCGACCCGATCAACGCCGGCGACCTCTCCGGCGTCGCGCCCGCGACGGTCGTCACGGCCGGGTTCGACCCGCTTCGCGACGGCGGAAAGGCGTACGCCGAGAAACTCGTCGCCGACGGCGTCTCGACGCGGTACGAGAACTACCCCGGAATGGTCCACGGGTTCATGACGATGCAGGGAGTCGACCGGGCCCGCGAAGCGATCGCCGCGGTCGGCGACGACCTCGCAGACGCGTTCGACGCGTAATCCCGTCCGGCTCGCGCGGGCGGCGGCGAGCGACAGGTCGCGTCCGCTCCCGCCGCCGTACGAGGTGTGTGAACGTCCCGCCCGCCGGCGGTGGTATTTATTTTCGACGCCGCGATGTCGGTCGCGTGTTCCCCGAAACGATCGAGACGGACCGCCTCCGACTGGAAGCGGCTTCCCCCGAGAACGTCGACCTCGACGCGTGCTATCGCATCTGCTCGTCCGACCCCGGGATCGACGAGGTGACGGAGTACGTCACTTGGGACGCCCACGAGACGAAGCGGAAGACGCTCGAGTTCCTCGAACGCGCCAGCGAGCAGTTCGAGGAGGCCGAGGCCGCGACCTACGTGATCCGACCCCGCGAAGGCGAGGACGGGGCCGGCGAGATAGCCGGCTTCGGCGGCTTCGAGGTCGACTGGGACCGGAAGACCGCGAATCTCGGCGTGTGGCTCCGGAGGCGGTTCTGGGGTCGCGGGTACTCGGCCGAGCGCGCCGCCGCGCTCGCCGAGGTGGCGTTCGACGACCTCGACCTGGAGGTCGTCGCCGTGAGCCACCTCCCGGACAACGACCAGTCGCGGCGAGCGATAGAGAAGTACGTCGACCGGCTCGGCGGCCGCCGGGAGGGTCACCTCCGTAACGCGATCGAGTTCGCCGACGGCAGCGTCCACGACGAGGTCCGGTACACGGTCTCGCAGGCGGAGTGGCGAGCGGCGACCGAGTAGGTTCGAACCCGTATTCGGCGCTGGAACGGGCTTTACGGGCGGAATAATCCACTCCGTCGCGGTCGGCGTGACCCAACAGACACTTACCGCGTCCGAAATGAGTCGGGGCGCATGTCTTCGTCGACACCCGGAACGGCTGCGGCGAACGGCACGGATTCGAGCCTCACGACGAACGCGGTCGGCGGTGCGGTCGCGGGTGCCGCCGCGTACGTCCTCGGCTACCTGTTCGTGTACGTCACGCAGAGCGACCAGGTCGAGGAGGGGCTCTCCGGCATCAACTTCTTCGCCGACCTGTTCGGCGGCGACCCCATCTCCGTCTGGCGCGGCGTGGGGTGGCTGTTCTACAACGCCCACTTCGTCGACGTCTCGGTGCCGTCGCTGATCGGCGCCGCTCGCTCGGTGAACTTCGTCTCGCAGGCGGACGGGGGCGCGTACCTGTTCGTCGTCCCGCCGGTGCTGCTCGTCCTCGCCGGCCTCGCGGCCGGCCGCGTCGCGGGCGCGTCCACGCCGGTCGACGGCGCCCGAGCCGGCGCCCTCCTCACGGCCGGATACCTCCCGCTCGCGGTCGTCGGCGGGTTCCTGTTCCGGGTCTCGGTCGGCGACGGCGCGACCGTCGCGCCAGACATGATCACGACCGTTCTGCTCGCGGGAGCCGTCTACCCGGTCGCGTTCGGTGCGATAGGCGGCGCCGTCTCGTCGGTGCTGAGCGACTGAGTCGAGAGAACCGGAGTTCGCAGCGACGGCCTCAGTACGCCTCGTCTTCGGGGTCGAACCGGTCCCCGTACTCGCGGTCGGGATCGACCGGCTGTCCCTCGTCGGTCTCCGGCGCGATGTAGTCGATGAACGACTCGACGTCCGGTTCGCGCACGCGAACCTCGACGTCGATCTCGCCGAGTTCGTCCGGCTCGCCGACCGCGAAGTTGACCACGCCTTCCAGCGCCGCCTGCTTTTTCAGCGAGAAGGTGAACCCCCCGTCGGTGCGGTTCTGTCGGAAGACGCGGCGGGCGGTGTCGAGGATCTCCTGTTCGTGGAGCACGTCGGAGAAGGCGTCGAGGGTGTGCGCCTCGGCGACGAGCATCCCGTCCTCGTGGACGGGCTCGGCGTCCGGGAAGACGTTCTTCACCGCGTCGGCGACGCGGTCGGTCACCTCGGTGTCGCGGACCGGCGCCTCGATCCGCACGTCGACGCTGTAGATCACGCGCCGTCACCTCCGGCGTTTGCCGCCTCGGCGCGGTCGGCGCCGGGCGCGGAGCCGTCGGCCTCGGGCTCCGCGACGCCGAGCACCTCGCGGACGCGCCCGCGGAACGCGGCGAGGCTGTCCGTGTTGTCGATCTCCACGTCGGCCAGTTCGAGGGTCTCGCCGAGTCCGAGGTCTATCTCGCGGGCGTCGCGCTCGCGGAGGGCCGACAGGTCGGAGTCGGAGTCGTCGCGGCCGCGGTCGTCGAGGCGCTCGGCGCGCAGTTCGAACGGCGCCCGGATCGCGACGAGGGTGAAGTCCTCGCCGAACGCCTCGCGGAAGCGTTCGAGTTCGACGGTCGACCGGAGGCCGTCGACCAGCACGGTCTCGCCGCGGTCGCTCTCGGCCGCCGCCTCGCGGATCCGCGGGAGCGTCCGCGCGGCGATGGCGTCGTCGCCCTCCTCCTCGCGGAGCGTGCCGGCCATCCGCCCGTGATTTTGCGCCGGGTCGAGGCCGCGGCGGCGACACTCGGCGCGGATCACGTCGCCCATGACGACGACGGGGATGCCGGCCGCCTCGGCCACGTTCGCCGCTTCCCCCTTCCCGCTGCCGGGGAGGCCGACGGTTCCGATGACGTTCATTACCGGTCGCTACTCCGCTCGCGGACTTAGGTCTGCTGTTGGCCCGCGGGCGGCGCGAACCGCGGGCGTTTTTTAGACCCGGCGAATCAGGTACGGGTGAGGGCACATAGCTCAGCCAGGATAGAGCGTCGGACTTCTAATCCGACGGTCGTGGGTTCGAATCCCACTGTGCTCGTTCTTCTGGGTGTGGTGGCTCTGTTGAAATCCTTGGTAGGTGACATATTCTTGTAGACGTGCCGAATGTGGGGCGCATAGTCAGCACACTCGTTCGGGTAGCCACAGATGGCGCAATCAACCGTTCTGGAGTTCTTACCAAACCGTCGTTCTCTCTTCACTGGTTAGTTTCAAGTCTCCCAGATGCTCAAAACTCGGTTCTGTATGAAATTGTGTCTGATTAAACAGGAACCCGATCAAAAACTGCTTACACACTATGGGTAATACCCAGCAAGAAGACAGAAGAGGAATACTGAATGAGACGCGCAGGACGATCCACAAACACGAGCCGGGAGCAGAAGACTTCCAGGCGTCGTGTGGGCAGACGTACCACCTCGATCACGGACAACTCCAGGTGATTCAGGTCAAGCGGGCCACCGAGGAGTTCGGAGCCGAAAAGTGTGGTAGTTGTTTCGATGACGGCCGCGGGTACTAATTCTTATACGAGAAGTGTCATTAAATCGTTCCGGTCGTCGCCGATCATCATAGCCTGCCCACCGAGCATCTGGCTTCGCTCAGCAGCGTCGAACTTCTCCTCGGAGAGCACCTCTGCGCGAACGTTTCCCGGTGTACGTGAGAATGGTACGATTAGAGTCATCGCTATGCTGAACTCACTCTCTGTATCTCGCACGCCGATCCTGTCTGTTCGTGAGGATATCGACAGAGCAGGTGTGGTCGATCCCCTTTCAGTCCGCCGCGCTTGGCGCCCCAAGGTACTTCTCGTTCAGTTCGTACTCGCCGTCCTCGCCCTCGACCAGGTACTCGCCGTAGTAGGGCACGCGGTTCGCCACCACTTCCTCGAACGTCTCCGCGATCTCCTCGCGGGTCATCTCGCCCATCGAGCGGAGGTCGTCGTTGCGGTTGAGACACCCCTTCAGGTACCCCTCGTGGGTGACGCGGACGCGGCCGCAGTTGGCGCAGAACTCCTCGTTCTCGACGGGGTCGACGATCTCGACCATGCCGCCGGTCTCGTCGTCGCTGTCCTCGCCGACGAAGTACCGCTTCCGGTCGTGCATCTCGCGGTGTTCGACGCGGTCGGCTTTCTCGGCGAGCCAGTCGTGGACGCGCCCGATGTCGACGTTCCACTCGGGTTTGCCGGTCAGCTCCGGCATGTACTGGATGAGCTGGAGCTGAAGGCCGTGGTTGTCCGCGACGTGTTCGACCATCTCCTCGACGTAGCCCGCGGTGTGGGTGAACACGACCATGTTGAGCTTCACGGGATCGAGCCCGGCGTCGACCGCGGCCCTGACGCCCTCGAGGACCTGCTCGTAGGCGCCGGACTTCGTGACCTCCGCGAAGTCGTCCGGGTCGAGCGCGTCCTGCGAGACGTTGACGCGGTCGAGCCCGGCGGCCTTCAGGTCCGCGGCACGCCCGGGGAGGAAGGTGCCGTTCGTCGTCATCGACACCTCCATCGAGTCGGGCGTGCGCTCGATGATCTCTTCGAGGTCCTGGCGGAGCATCGGCTCGCCGCCGGTGAACTTCACGGCGTCGACGCCGTACCCCTCGACGACCTCAAGGAAGCGGACCACGTCGTCGGCGCTCATCTCCGACTCGCTCGGCTCCATCGGCCCGCGCGTGTCGCCTAACCCCTCGTTGTGACAGTAGACGCAGTCGAAGTTACACCGGTCGGTGAGCGAGATTCGCACCCCCGTCACCTCCCGTCCGAAGTCGTCCGCGAGTGGGTCGGCCATGTGGAACAGGAACGACTACGCGCGCTTAAGTAAACGGGTCGATCGTGAAGGAACGTAACAGCGAGCGGTTACGTCACTCCGGCGCCGCGGCGGCCGATCGGTTACGATTGCGACTCGCGGTTGCGGCCCCATTGCGACTGGCGATCGCGACCTCAAAGCGACACGCGGAGCCCGTCGGTCGCGGCCCGCACCTCGCCGTCGAAGCCGGCCTCGCGGACCCGTTCTTCCATCTCCCGCTCGCGACCGCCGGTGTGCGGATAGAGGTGCGATAAGAGGAGCGTCCCGATGTCAGTGCCCGCGAGCGACTCGCCGAGGCTCGTCGGGCGCGGGTGGTTCGACACGTCGACGTCGTCCGGGAACGAGCAGTCGTGGACGAGGCAGTCGGCGCCGTCGGCGAACGACGCCATCCCCGCGAACGCCTCGGTGTCGCCGGACAGCGCGAGCGGCCCCTCGCTCGCCGGGGCGTCCGAACTCGGCGGCGAGAACCGGTAGGCGAAGCCGTCCATCGAGTGGCGCGTCTCGCGGGCGGCAACGTCAAACCCGCCGGCGGTGAACGGGCGCGCGGCCGACACCTCGCGGACCGCGAGGTCGATCCGGCCGTCGAGGTAGTCGTGGACGTCGAGCAGGCCGTCGACGAGCCCCTTCGTCCCCGCGGGCCCGACGACTTCGAGGTGTTCCTCGCCGGCGAGCCAGCGGGCCTTCACCAGCGGCAGGAGCGCGGCCACGTGGTCGAGGTGGTGATGGGTCAACAGGACCGTCGAGACGCCCTCGTACCCGGTCTCGGTGCCGGCGAGTCGCTGGAGGACGCCGCTGCCGCAGTCGACGAGCAGCGACCGGTCGCCGTCGTCGAGGAGGTAGCCGGCCTGAACGCGGTCGGGAACGGGCATGGCGCTGCCCGAACCGAGCACGGTGAGTTCCATGTCGACTCCGCGTGGCCGAAGGCACCTAATTGGACCGACCGCTCGGAGCGGCGGCCCGGACCTGGCTCACTTGATCAGGAACACCGGGACCGACGCGTCGTCGGCGACGCGGTCGGAGACGCTCCCGAGCGACCGGATCCGCTCGCGCGGCGACTTCCCCTCCGGGCTCATGACGATCACGTCGATCCCCGCCTCGTCGGCGTACGCGACGATCTCGGTGTCGGGCGTCCCGTGCGCGACGTGGGTCTCGACGTCGAGGCCGGCCTCGCTCGCCGCGTCGGCGACGACGCCGACGGCCTCGTCGCCCTGTGCTTCGAGGTCGGCGACGACCTCGTCGTGGAGGTCGCCGGAGTTGGCGGTCGCGATCCGACGGTCGACGACGTACAGCGCGTGAACCGTCGCGTCGTGGTCGCTCGCGAGTCGGAGCGCGTGTTCGAGCGCGCGGTCGACCGCCTCGCTCCCGTCCGTGGGGACCAGGATGTCGTCGTACATGTGGGGTCGTTCGCGTGCCCCCGGCTTAACCGTGGGGCCCGGGCGCCGGTCGCTCGGAATCCGCGGTCACGCGACCGGGTGACCGCTACTCCGCGCGCCACCGACCGCCGAGTTCGCCGCGCCGCATGCTGTTCGCCTCGCCGTCGCGGAAGACGCTGACGCGGCCGGTCTCCTCGCTGAGCGTGACCGTCGCGACGACCTCGGGGCGCACGGAGGTCTCGATCGCGCTCATGTGTCGCGACCCCATCCACGGCTCGTAGCTCACGTCGTCGACGAGGTCGGTCTCCTCGTCGCGGGTGCCCAGGTCGCGGAACCGGACCATCTGCGCCTCTATCTCGCCGTCGACCGCGACGACGATCCCGCCGTCCTGCCCGACGCTCACCGACTCGGCGGCGGTCGCGAGCGCGTCCTCGTCGAAGACGGACGGGCAGCTCTCGCGCGCCCAGCGGTTGTCGCCCATCGGGTCCGCGTACGAGCCGTAGTCGCTGTCGCCGATGACCGCGAAGTACAGTCCCGGTCCCTTCACGTGGGGTTCGTCCCACCCGTCGAAGGCGACGCTGACCTGTTCGGCGCAGTAGGTCAGCCTGTCGACGACCTCGCACACGCCTCCGTGGTCGCCGTAGGCTATCGCGAGGTCGCTCATCTGGGTCGATCCTCCCGTCGTCGTCGCGCCGTGGTGTGGCCGCCGTCGGTCATGTCAGGAAAAACGCGAGGGGAGTATATAAGGGCAACCGAGTCGACCGCGGCCGGACAGCGAGCTCTCGGCCGGTCCGCTCACCGCCGCCACTGGGTGAACACCTGCGCGTCGAACCGGTCGGCGCGGAAGAGGCCGACGCCGAACGCGACGGCGACCGCGGCGGGCAGGAGGTTCCCGTACCAGACGTTGATCCCGCCCCAGAGGATCACGAAGCTCACCATGTCGTCGAGCATGAACTCGCAGTCGCGGAGCCGCTCGCGGATCCCCGCCGACGAGAAGGCGCGGTCGAGCGTGACGACCGCGACGATAGCCGACAGCACCCACCCGGCGTAGTTCGAGAGCGGGACGCCGTAGAACGCGCCGCCGCCGAAGTCCCAGAAGCCGAGCGCGACCGCGCCGGGGTCTAACACCACGTCCATCGCGACGACCGCCGGGATCACCGTCGCCAGCCGGACCCACACGCTGTCGGCGCGCGGGCCGAGCAGCAACAGACACAGCAGGTACGCGTTCATCACGAGCGGGATGAAGAAGACGGGGAGCGCGACGGGCACCCCCGCGAGCATCGGTCCGAGGTCGACCGTGTACGCGAACTCCCCGTACGGCCAGCCGGTCGCGACGCCGACGCCCTCGATGAGGTACGTGTACGCCATCAGGACCCCGATCCAGCCGAGCGCGCGGCGGTCGACCGTGGGGAGGACCCCGACGACGAGCGGCGAGCGCATCACGAGGACGCCGAAGAGCACGAACCACGGGTGGAACGCGAACGGCTCCGGCACGACCCCCTCGGCGCTACCGATGAGCGCGACGGCACCCACGAGCGGGAAGAGGACCGCGATGGTGAAGCGGTTCTCTCGCACGATCCGGTCGAGCAGCGCCTCGGCCTCGCGCCGCGTGTCGGGCGCGCGCTCCCGGAGGGCGTCGAAGCGCGACTCGGTCGTCGCGGTCGAGTCGCTCACGGCAGCGCCTCCCAGAGCGGGTACACCCGCCAGAGACCGCCCATCGACAGCAGCGTGCCGACGACGGTGTTCAGCGCCGGGAACCACCAGTACGCGCGGTCGACGGAGACCGACGCCCGCGAGACCCACGCGACGAAGACCGGGTACACGCCGAGCAGTGCGCCGAGCCGGGGGTCGACGAGCGCGAACGCGACGGCGGCGGCGGCCCACACCGCGAAGCAGTAGGCGTAGGTGCGCGCCTCGCCCAGCACCGTCGCGGTCGTGTCGATTCCGGCCGCCCGGTCCGGCTCGATGTCGGGGATGGCGGAGAACGTGTGCATCCCCATCGTCCAGAGCCACGCCCCGGCGAGCGCCGCGACCGGCGGGTGCGACCCCGCAACGGTCGCGTATGCGGCCGCGCCCGGGAGGACGTACAGCCCGTTCGACAGCGAGTCGAGGAACGGTTTCGTCTTGAACCGCGCGGGCGGGGCGCTGTACCCGACCGACAGGAGGAGGAACCCCGCGAGGTACGGCCACGCGACCCTGGGGGTGATCGCGAACGTGGCGACGCCGAGCGCGCCGGCGGCCACGACCGCGGCGACGACGAGGCGACTCCCGCGCCAGCGCGCCTCGCGCTCCTCCTTCTTCGGGTTCAGTTCGTCGATGTCCGCGTCGAACACGTCGTTGACGCCGTAGAGGAAGACGTTGGCGGGGACGAGGAAGTACGCCGCGAGCGCGACCGTGACGGGGGTGAACAGCTCGCTCACGTCGCCGATGCCGTAGGTGACGCCGACCGCGACGGGGCCGGCGAGGTACAGCCAGAAGCGCGGCCGCGACAACACCAGCAGGTACCGGAGGCCCTCGCCGCCCCCGGCCGACCGCTCTCGCTCGTCCGTGGAGGATCGGTGTTGGTCGCTCACGGCCTCGGTCACACGTCGTCGTCGGCCATCGCTTCCGCGGTCAGCTGTCCGCTGATGAGACACATCGGGACGCCGATGCCCGGGGTCGTCGTCGACCCCGTGAAGTAGAGCCCGTCGACCGCGTCCGAGGTGTGGGGCGGGCGCAGCAGCGACGTCTGCGTGAGGGTGTGCGCCAGGCCCAGCGCGCTGCCCGCGTAGCTGTTGTACCGCTCGGCGAAGTCGTCGACCGAGAACGTCTCCTCGACGACGACGCGGCCGCGGAGGTCGGTACCGGTGTTCTCGGCGATGTCGTCGATCACGAGGTCGCGGTACCGGTTGCGGATCTCCGGCGTGTCGGCCAGCCCCGGCGCGATGGGGACCAAGGCGAAGAGGTTGCTGTGCCCCTCCGGCGCGACGGTGTCGTCGGTCTTCGAGGGCACACAGAGGTAGTACGCGGGGTCGTCGGGCCACTCGGGGTCGTCGAATATCTGCTCGAAGTGCTCGTCCCAGTCGGTCGGGAGGACGAGCGTGTGGTGTTCGAGGTCCGGAACGTCGCCCTCGACGCCGAGGTACAGCAGGAACGCGGAGGGAGCGTACGTCCGCGACTCCCAGTACTCCTCGGTGTACTGTCGCTTCCGCTCCGGCAGCAGCGCCTGTTCGGTGTGCGCGTAGTCGGCGTCGGAGACGACGCGGTCGGCGAGGTAGCGGCCGCCGTTCTCGGTGTCGACCGCGAAGGCGCCGTAGCGCCCCTCGATGCCGGTCACCGCCGCGTCGGTGACGAACTCGACGCCGAGGTCCTCGGCGAGTTCGACGATGCCGTCGACGACGGCGCCGATCCCGCCGTCCGGGTAGTAGACGCCCATGTTGTAGTCGACGTGGCTCATCAGGTTGTACAGCGCCGGCGTGTTCGTGGGAGACCCGCCGAGGAACACGAGCGTGTACTGCATCAGCTGCTGGAGCTTCGGGTGGTCGAAGTAGTCCTCGACGTGTCCCTGCATCTTTCCGAGCAGGGAGAGCCCCCACGAGTAGCGCAACACGTCGGTGTCGACGTAGTCGCGCAGCCGCGGGCGGTCCTCGTACACGAAGTGTTCCATCCCGATGTCGTAGGTCCGCTCGGACTCCGCCAGATACGCGTCGAACGCCTCGCCGGCGCCCGGCTCGTACGACTCGAATATCTCCCGGTTCTTGTCGCGGTCCGGGAGCACGTCGACTCTGTCCCCGTCCTTCCAGAACACGCGGTAGTGGGGGTCGAGCCGCTCAAGTTCGTAGAACTCGTCGGGCGATCGGCCGAAGTGACCGAAGAACCGCTCGAAGACGTCGGGCATCAGGTACCACGACGGCCCCATGTCGAATTTGAAGCCGTCGACTTCGAGCCGGCTGGCGCGTCCTCCGAGCTGTTCGTTCTTCTCGAGGAGCGTGACGTCCGCGCCAGCGTCGGCGAGGTAACAGGCCGTCGAGAGTCCGCCGAATCCGCCGCCGATAACGACGACGGACTCGCCGGCAACGTCGTCGATGTCCGGGACCACGTCCATACACGAACCTAGGGGCGGCGGAGGTATAAATCCGGCCGGACGCGCCGCCGAGGCGTCCCCCACACGTTCGGGACGAGCGGCCGCGAGAGTCCCGAGACGATCGTCCGTCGCGTCGAGTGGATACCACTAAGTCGCCGACGCCCGTACCGGCTTCCATATGGATCTGACGGTCGCGATCACCGGAGCAACGAGCGGGATCGGGCGAGCCGTCGCCGAGGCGTTCGTCGACGAAGGAGCGTTTGTCGCCGTCTCCGGGCGCGACGGCGCGGCCGTGGATCGGACCGTCGCGGCGCTGAACGGCGAGGGTGACGAGCCGGCGGACGCGGCCGATCCCGAAGCCGACAGCGACGACGCGACAGACGCCGACGGGGAAGGAGACGGCGCGGACGACGGGGACCCCGGGCGCGGCACCGCGTGGGGCGACCGCGTCGACGTGCGCGACGAGTTCGACCTCGAACGGTTCTTCGAGCGGGTCGCCCGCGAGGCCGGCCCGATCGACGTGGTGTTCGCGAACGCCGGCCTGTTCCACGGCGCGCCGGGCGAGAGCCCGACGACCGAGGTCTCGTACGCCGACTACGACGACACGATGCGGACGAACGCTCGCGGCGTGTTCGCGACGATACGGGAGGCGATCCCTCACCTGGCGGACGACGCCCGCGTCCTCGTCCCGTCCGGCGCGGTCGCCGCCGAGTCCAAGCCCGGCATGGGCGCGTACGCGGTCTCGAAGGCGGCCGCCGAGGCGGTCGCGCGCGGCTTCGCCGCCGACATCGACGCGACGGTCGGCGTGATCGACCCCGGGCTGGTCGCGACCGACCTGACCGGCAAGGAGCGCGCCCGGGACCCGGAGAGCGTCGCGCCGCTTTTCGTCTGGGCCGCCACCGAAGCGCCGGCAGAGGACCTGAACGGCGGCCGGATCGGCCTCCGCGAGTGGAAGACCGCGACGCGCTAGCGCGGAGGGGACGGCGTCCGATCGCGTCGACGGCGATCAGACCTCGGACACGCGGTCGGCGACGTCCGACTCCGGCGGGTCGGTCGCCGTCGACGCCACCGCGTCCATGAACGCGGTCCGGTAGCTCGCCGGGCCGTTCGGCTCGGCCGCGGCCGCGCGCTCGCCGGCCAGCCCGTACGCCGCCGTGGCGATGATTGCCGCCGCGGTCGTCGTCGCGACCGGGGCGTCCGCCCGCCCGGCGAGCGCGGTCACGGTTCCGAGCGTGCTCGCGAGCATACACCCGGAGCCGACGAACGACCCCATCCGCTCGTGACCGACGGCGAGTTCGTAGGGCCCCCGTTCTCCGCCGGCGACGACGTCGGTCGCTCCCGAGGCCACGACGACGGCGCCGGTCTCGGTCGCGAGCGCGTCGGCGGCGCCCGCGACGCCCGATTCCTCGCCCACGGACTCGACGCCCTTGACCGTCGCCTCCTCGCCCGCGAGGCCCCGGACCTCCCCCGCGTTGCCCTTGATCACGTCGAAATCGACCTCGTCGAGGAGTCGACCGACCGAGGCCACGCGGTGCGGCGTCGCGCCGTAGCCGACCGGATCGAGGACGACGGGAACGTCGGCCTCGTTCGCCCGGCGCCCGGCGTCGACCATCGCGTCGACGTCCTGGCGGCTCGCCGTGCCGGTGTTGATCACGACGGCGTCGGCGCCGGCCGCCATGTCGCCGGCCTCGGCCGGGGCGTCCGCCATCACCGGCAGCCCGCCCCAGTGGAGCGTGACGTTCGCCGTCTCGCTCGTCGTCACGTCGTTCGTGAGGTGGTGGACGAGGGGCGCGGCCTCGTCGACCGCGGACAGCGTCCGGCGGAGGAGGTCGCCGTCGAGGGCGGTCCCCGGGTCCCGCGCGTCAGACATCCGCGACCGCCTCCCCGACCTCCGCGGTCGCTTCCGCGGGGTCCTCGGCGGCCGTTATCGCCGAGAGGACCGCCACGCCGGTCGCGCCCGCCTCCACCACGGAGGCCGCGTTGCTCGCGTCGATGCCGCCGATCCCGATCACCGGCACGTCGACCGCGTCGGCGACGGCGGCTATCCGGTCGGTGCCGATCCCGTTCCGATCGTCGGGCACGTCCTTCGAGGTCGTCGCGTACACGGCGCCGACGCCGAGGTAGTCCGCGCCGGCGGCCGCGGCCTCGCGCGCCTCGTCGGCGGTCGACGTCGAGACGCCGACGGTCGCCGACTCGCCGAGGCGGTCGCGCGCGACCTCGACCGGAAGGTCCGACTGGCCGAGGTGGACCCCGTCGGCGTCGACCGCGGCGGCGAGGTCGATCCGGTCGTTGACGATCAGCGGCACGCCCGCCTCGGCGGTCAGTTCGCGGAGGCGGCGGCCGGTCTCGTACCGCTCTCGTGCGGAGGTTCCCTTGTCTCGGAGCTGAACGGCGTCGATGCCGGCGTCGAGCGCGGCCGCGACGACGTCGGGCGTGGTCCGCCCCGCCGACCGGCCCGCCGCCGTGACGAGGTACGTCTGCCACTGGTTGGTATTCATGTGTGGTACACACCGGGGAGTCGGCCCAAAACGGTTGCGCTCCGGGCGCCGCCGCACCGCGGACGGACAGACACAAGCCGACCCGTCCCGTACGCCGGTCCAATGCCATCCCGGCTCCGGAACGGCGCCGCTCGCGTCGCCGAGGCGGTCGCAGGCGCGCTCGACCGAGCCGGCGTCATCGACCGCTCGCGGCTCGACGAAACGATGGGACTGGCGTGGCCCCGGATCGTCACCGGGTTCGCGATCATGTCGAAAAACACCGTGGACCTCGCGGTGATCGGGTACGCGCTCGGCGTCTCCGCGGTCGCCGGGCTCGGGTACGCGTTCGCGTACTGGCAGCTGGCGAAGTTCGTCTCGATCGGGCTCGCCGGCGGCACCGTCTCGCTCGTCTCGCAGAACTACGGCGGCGACGAGCGCGGCCGGGCCGAGCTCGTCGTCAAGCAGTCGCTGATCGTGGCCGCGCTGCTCGCCGTCCCCATCGTCGCGGGCTACGTCCTCGGGGCGGAGCGGCTGATCGGGCTCGTGGGCGCCGACGGCGACGCGCTTGCGGCGGGAACCACCTACCTCGCCGTCACGGCGCCCGCGCTCGCCTTCGAGTTCTTCAACATGATCGCGAGCCGGACGTACGCCGGCGTCGGGGACACCCGCACGCCGATGGTCGCGCGCGCCGGCGGCGCGCTGTTGAACATCGTCCTCACCGGCTGGCTCGTCCTCGGCGCCGGTCTCGGCGTGTTCGGCGCCGCCTTCGGCACCGCGGTCTCCATCGGCGCGGTCGGCGTCGTCCTCGCGTGGGGGATGTCCGGCCGGTCGTACTTCGGTCGCGGCGCCTCGCCGGTCCCGGTCGGGGTCTCCGGCCCGTGGCTCGACGTCGACCTGAGCCGACAGCTCCTCCGGGTGTCGGCCCCGCTCATCGGGCGTCGGGTGGCGGAGGGCGTCGCGGTGTTCCCGCTCCTGTGGATCGCCTCGTCGTTCGGCGAGGCGGTCGTCGCCGCCCTCGAAGTCGGGCGCCGGGTCCGGGCGCTGCTCGGCAGCTTCAGCTGGGGCTTCTCGATCGCCGCGAGCACGCTCGTCGGCCAGCGGCTCGGCGCGGGCGACGAGTCGCTCGCGACCGCGTACGGCCGCGACGTGATCGCGCTGTCGGCCGTCGTCTACCTGCTCGCGTCGGCCGCGGTCGTCGTCGCCGCGCGCCCCGTCGCGGGCGTGTTCGTCGACGGCTCGGCGGCCGTGACCGCGACCGCGGCGTTCGTCGTCGCGGCCGCGGTGTCGGCGGTGCCGCTGGGCGTCGACGGCTCGATCACGGGGTCGCTCCGCGGCGCGGGCGACACCCGCTGGCCGTTCGCCGCGTCGATGGTCGGGCTGTACGTCGTCGCGCTTCCGGTCGCGCTCGTGGGGCTCGTCACGCCGCTCGGCGTCGCCGGCCTCTACGTGGCGCTGGTGGCCGAAAAGCTCGTGCCCGCCGGACTGAACGGCTACCGGTTCCGGTCGAACCGCTGGCAGGCCGTCAGCCGGCAGTACCGGCCCGGCGGCGGCGATGCGGACGAAGAAGTCGGGTGATTGGCGGCGAGCCGCTGAGTCTCGCGAGGCGCCGGGGCGTCACGGCGCCCGGTCGTCGTCAGGCGGTCGGAGCCTCGCGTCCTACTCGTCGTCCGTGACCGATTCGAGGACCTCGACGCTCCCGGTGAGCTGGCGGTGGACGTACGGCATGTCGATGCCGGCGTCGTCGAACGCCTCCTTCACCGCGGTGACGTACTCGGAGCGCACCCGGACGAAGTCGCCGCGGTCGGGGTCGTCGATCCACCAGCGCGACTGGAGTCCGACCGCCGAGTCGCCGAGTTCGGTCAGGCGGACCGACACGCCCGGATCGTCGAGAATCTCGTCGTGCGCCTCGGCCTTCTCGACGATGATGTCGGTCGCCTCCCCGATGTCGTCGTCGTAGCCGATCCCGAAGACGAACTTCTGTCGGAGCGTGTCGTAGGCGACGGGATTTTTCACCGCGTTGTTCGCGAGGTCGCCGTTCGGC
The DNA here is from genome assembly GCF_055389685.1 of Halorubrum ejinorense. Taxonomy (NCBI): domain Archaea; kingdom Methanobacteriati; phylum Methanobacteriota; class Halobacteria; order Halobacteriales; family Haloferacaceae; genus Halorubrum; species Halorubrum ejinorense. The sequence continues at coordinate 1,643,171 of NZ_AP043777.1, read as the reverse complement.
ACCGTCACGAGTTCGTTGTCGAACGTCCGGACCCGCGAGACGCGGAGGTCGATCTCCTCGACGCGGCCGGAGTTGCCGCTCCACTCGATCCAGTCGCCGACCTCGAACGGCTTGTCCTTGAGGATGAACACGCCGGCGACGAAGTTCCCGAGGAGGTCCTGCGCGGCGAAGCCGACCGCGAGCGCGATGGCGCCGCCGAACACCGCGAACGCCGAGAGGAAGCTGCCGTAGCCGGCCACGGCGAAGCCGATCGCGATCGCCGCCACCCAGACGACGGCGTTGAGCACGTTCGTGCCGAGGCTCAACACCGCCTCGTCGAACCCGCGCGACCTGACGATCCGCTGGAGCCCCGGGATCAGGACGAGCTTTCCGAGCAACAACACGGCGACGAAGCCGCCGACGAACCGGAGCGCGATCGTCGCGATCGCCGCCACGTCGACCGCGTTCGTGATCGCGTCGAGCTGTAAGGGGTACATCGTCCACTCATTACTGGGACTATATAAAGAAGCTACTGGCAGCGCGGTTGTTTACTCCCGGTCGCCCCGGCCGCGCCCGCGACTTCGATCGCGGCGCGTCAGTCGCTCCGAACGGCGAGCGGCCCGTCGCCGCGAGCGACCGCGCGAAGCCGTCGCCCGTGGACGTCGTCCGCGGCGATCCGCTCTCGGACCGGGGCGGGGATCCACGCCTCGCGGCCGGGAGGGTCGGGCGCGGGGTCGACGCCCGCGGGCCGAATATCGTCCGGGAGGTGTCGGGCGTACGTCGGGAGTCGCTCGCGGAGCGGCACGCCGCCGGCGTCGGCGACCGATTCGAGCCCGCGGAGGTCCGGCCACTCGTACGCCGGGTTGATGTAGTCGTCCGTGACCGGCGAGACGCCGCCGAGGTCGTCGATGCCGCAGTCGACGAGGTCGGCGGCCGGCGAGAGGTTCGGCGGCACTTGGACGGAGACCTCCTCGGGCAGCGCCGCCCGCGCCATCGCGACGACCCGGCGCATCGTGTCGAGGTCGGGCTTCGGGAAGTCGGAGCGCTCGTTCGGGACGACGTTCTGGACGATCACCTCCTGGACGTGGCCGTGTCGCTCGTGGAGCTCGCGGATGGCGAGCAGGCTCTCGGCGCGGTCCCGCCAGTCCTCGCCGATGCCGACGAGGATCCCGGTGGTGAACGGGACCCCCTGTCGCCCCGCCGCCCGGATCGTGTTGAGCCGCTGGCCGGGGGTCTTCCGGCGGCCGCCCGAGTGGGCGTCGACGTCGGCGGTCGTCTCCAGCATGACGCCCATCGAGGCGTTCACGTCCCGGAGGTCGGCGAACTGCGCCTCGGTCAGGTCGCCCGGGTTGGAGTGCGGGAGCAGCCCCTCCTCCAAGGCGATCTCGCAGGCGCGGTAGAGGTAGTCGTGGATCGAGTCGAACCCCCACTCGGCGAGCGTCTCGTGGACCGCGGTGTACCGGTCGTCCGGCTCGTCGCCGAAGGTGAAAAGCGCCTCCGTACAGCCCGCGTCGGCGCCGACTCGGCACTCCTCGCGCACCTCCTCGGGCGACAGCAGCGACGCCTCGCCCGGCACGTCGTAGTAGGTACAGTACGTACAGGTGTAGCGACACGCCGTGGTCAGCGGGACGAAGACGTTGCGCGCGAAGGTGAGCCGGTCGGCGGCCTCGACGTCTGCGGGACGGACCGAGAGCAGTCGCTCGACGTCCCGCTCGTCGACCGCGACGTCGACGCCGTACTCGTCAACCCCGGCGAACACGCCACTCACTCGCGGTCGACGTTTAAAAAGGATCGCGGTTGCGGATCCCCCCGGAGATACCGAATTCGGTTACGTCGCGGCCGGCCGGCACGGGTCGGGCAACCGGGCCGGCCTCCGCGCGAGACGGGACGCGTGCGGTTCGGTTCGGAAGCGAGCCGAAAAGCCGATAACCTGTGTCTCTCGAGGATGAAGCCATGCCCTCCCGACGATCCGCTCTCCGGACGGTCGGTGTCGCCGCGGCCGGCGCCTTGGCCGGCTGTTCGCGGCTCCGATCGCGCGGCGCTCGAATCGACCTGACCGTGTTCAACCAGACGGACGCTCCCTACACCGTCTACGTGGCGTTCTATCGCGACGACGGTGCGTCGGAGGCCGCGGCGAGAGCGTTCAGTTCGTCGTTCGACGTCGAACCCGACGGGGAGGCGACGGAAGAGGGAGTCGTCGATGCGGGGCGGTATCTCGTCAGCTATCACGCGTACGAAGAGGACTCGAAACTGACCGACGAGGGCCACGTTCACTTCATCCCGTCGGGGGACGAGACGGAGACCCTGACCTTCGACATCCAAGAAACGGGCGAGTTGACGCAGCGGTGAACGCCGTCGGGACGGACACGCGCCCGGCGCGGTGCGGCGGCGGCTCAGCCTCGAACCGCCGCCACGCGCCCCTCGTCCGCGTCGAGCGCGAAGCCCGCATCGCGCAGCCACTCCGCCGCGCGACCCTCGCCGTGGATCAGCACCTCCGCGAGGTCGGCGGGCTCGTCGACGTCGGTCGCGAGCCGGTGTGAGTCGACCGCGGCGAAGTCCGCGCCGACCTCGGCCGCGATCTCGCGGTGATCGAGGTACGACGCGCCGTGGTAGTCCACCCGGAACGCGGGATACGAGGCGACGAACGCGTTCGTGCCGCCGCCCCGGCCCGGCGCCATCGCGACGTCCGCGTCGCGGCCGGCATCGAATAGGCGGTCGAGCGCCGCCGGCGTCGCGAGCGCGAGGTCCGCCATCACGACGGCGACCGGGTCGGCGGCGGCGTCGCTCGCGCCGTCGGCCTCGAAGTGCCCGCCCAGCGCCGCGTTCACCGCGGTCGTCAGGGGGCGGTCGTCGACCGTGACCGGGGGGTCGACGTCGACGGCGCCCGTCGCCAACACCGTCGGTTCACCGCCGGCGGTCGCGACCGCGTCCAAGACGTCGTCGAGCATCGCCCGCGCGAACGCGGCCCGCTCGTCGGCCGAGAGGACGTCGGAGAGTCGCGACTTCGGGCGGTCGGTCGAAAACGGGACGATGACCTCCATCGCGGACGAGGGAGGTTAGAACAGGGATTCCAGCTCGTCGCTGTCGTCGCTGACGAGCTCGTCGAGGTTCTCGTCGCTCTCCTCGCGGATCTCGTCTAAGTTGTCCTGCGCCTCGATGGCGACCTGCTGGAGCTCCTTGATCCGCGGGACGTTCGTGACGCCCGCGAGCAGGATGACGGTCGCGACGAAGCCGGCGCCGCGGTACGGGTAGTCCCCGCCCCGGACCTCCATCGAGCCGGTCTGCTCTTCGAGCCACTTCCGCCCGCGCTCGATACCCTTCCGGTTGAGGTACTCCGGCGGTCCCGCGAGCACGAGCAGCGCGCGCTCCGCGCCCTCGATCTCACACGGAAGCGTGAGCCGGCCCAGCGCCGCCTTGCGCACGAGGCTGGTGATCCGGTTCGTGGTGTGTGCGCTGTCGAGCTCCTCGTCGTTGCCGTCGTCGCGGAGCCGCGAGAGCAGCCCGCCGGAGGAGCGCTCCTCGACCTCCTCCTCGGCGTAGCCGACCGTGGAGACGCCGCCGCCGGAGAGCGTGTTGATGATCTCGGAGGAGTCGACGACGCTCTCGGCGACCTCCTGGCCCTGCTGGATCTCGCCCGCGCCGAACAGGATGCCGAAGCGGCGGACGATCTCCTCGTTGATCTCCTCGTAGCCGCCCTGGACGGACTCGCCCGTCTTCCGCCAGGCGTCGTTGTCGAACACCATCAGGTTGTCCACCTCGCGGACGAACGTCTGGAACGAGCGGGCCGCGTTGAGGGTGTAGATCCCGCCCTCGTCGCTGCCCGGCAGGATGCCGAGCCCGTAGACGGGCTCGGTGTAGATCCGCTTGAGGTGTTTCGCGAGCACCGGCGCGCCGCCGGAGCCCGTGCCGCCGCCGAGCCCGGCGACGACGAGGAAGGCGTCGACCTCGTGGACCGGGATCGAGTCGATCGCTCCCTGGACCTCGTCGATGTCCTCCTCGGCGATCTCCGCGCCCAGCTCGTTGTCCGCGCCGACCCCGTGCCCCTTCACGCGGGACTGCCCGATGAGGACGCGCTGGTCCTCGGCGATGTGTTCGAGCCCCATGAGGTCGGCCTTCGCTGTGTTGACGGCCGCCGCGGCCCGTACGATCTCGGAGCCCGTCCGTTTGTCGTACTCCAAGAACTTGTCAACGACTTTGCCCCCTGCCTGTCCGAATCCGATCATTGCGAGTTTCATCGTGTGCTCCCTCCGCGTTTGAAATGAAGAGAATGGGATCTCATATATAACCCTTTGGTTGCCATTACCATCAGTGATACTAGAGCAGTTGACACGTTCGGTGCGACGTTCATTCGATCCCGAGGTAGCCCCCGAGCGTCGTCAACCCGGACTGGTCGACGCCGAACGCCCCGACGTCGTTGTCGGCGGTCGTGTTGTCGAACTTCAGCGAGCGGTACTGGTCCGGCCCCATCGGGAAGCCGGGCACCGCACCGAGGACGGAGAGCCCGATCTTGGCGAGCGGCATGGGCAGGGGGACGATGGTGACGCCCTTCTTCTCGGCCTCGTAGACGTAGTCCGTCACCTGCCGGAGCGTGAGCACTTCCGGCCCACCGATCTCGTAGGTCTCGCCGACGTGTCCGTCGTCGGTCACCGCCGCGGCGATCATCGGCACGAGGTCCTCGACGTGGATCGGCTGGAAGCGCGTCTTGCCGCCGCCGGGAAGCGGGTACAGCGGCACGCCCGGGGCGAACATCCCCTTCAGCCGCTTGGTGAAGGAGACGAACTCGCCGCCCTCGCCGAAGACGACCGAGGGACGGAAGATCGTCCAGTCGAGGTCGCTGTCGCGGACGATCGTCTCGGCCTGCCCCTTCGCGCGGATGTAGGCGGTGTCGCCACGCGGGTCCGCGCCGAGCGCGCTCAGCTGGACGAATCGCTCGACGCCGCCCGCCTCGGCCGCGCGGACGAGGTTCTCGGTCCCCCCGCGGTGGATCCGGTCGTGCATGCGATTGCCGCCGTCGGGTTCGAACAGCGGCGAGAGCGCCACCAGGTTCACGACCGCGTCGTGCCCCTCGACCGCCGATTCGACGGAGTCGTAGTCGGTCACGTCCCCGCGGACGCCGGTCACGCCGTCCGGCGTTCCCTCGGGCGAGCGGGCGAGCGCGGTCACCGCGTGGTCATCGGCGGCCAGCGTCCGACAGAGGTACGATCCGATGAAGCCGGTCCCCCCGGCTACCAACACTTTCATGCGTCGCACGTCGCGTGGAAGGCCCGTAAACCTACCGCGATGTCAGACGTCCGGGCGGCGAGTGGGCGAACGGTGCGCGACCGTCCACCGGGTCGCCTCAGTCTTCCGCTCGCGTCGGGACCGCCAACACCGGAACGGGGGCGGTCCGGAGGGTCCGTTCGGCGACGCTTCCCAGCAGGGACCGGCCCACGCCGGTCCGCCCGTGGGTCCCTATCGCCACGAAGTCGACGCCGGGGTCGTCGACGTACGCTCGGATGCCGCGCGCGGCGGAGGAGGCGCCCTCGACGGCGCCGACGGCGTCCACGCCCGCGTCCTCGGCGCGCGCTATCCCGTCCGCGATCGCGTCCTCGGCGTACTTTGAGAGGACGTCGATCTCGATGTGGTCGCCGACACCGATGCCGCCGGTCTCGACGACCGAGAGGACGTGGACCGTCGCGCCCGCCCGCTTCGCGACCGGGAGCGCCCGATCGAGCGCGGCGGTCGCGGCGGGGCTACCGTCTGTCGGGACCAAGATGTCCTCGTACGGGTAGCGGGTCTCCTCGTCGCCCGGACGGAGCGCGAGGACCGGCACGGGCGACTGCCGAACGACGCGCTCGGTGGTGCTCCCGACGAGGTGTTCCATCCCTTGGCGGCCCTTCGTCGACATGGCGACGAGGTCGGCGTCGATCTCGTCGGCGTACGCGACGATCGTCTCGGGGACGCCGCCCTGTCTGACGGCGGTCTCCGTCTCGACGCCGCGGTCCGCGGCGCGGTCGGCTGCGTCCGCCACGATCGAGTCGCCCTCGCGTTCGAGCACGTCCACCACGTCGCCGCCGATCCGGGTCACGCTGTCGCGGGTCGTGTCCGCGACGTGGAGGAGGTGAACCGTCGCGTCGTGGTCGGCGGCGATCGCCAAGATGTGTTCGAAGGCCGCCGCGGCCGCGTCGCTGCCGTCTGTCGGGACGCAGATCCGGTCGAACATACCGACCGGTCACGGTCGGAGGTGAAAAGCGCTCGTGTCGTCTCGGCTGAACGTTACGTCCCGTCGCCGTCCAGCGCCCCCGCGCCGTCGGCCGAGGACTCGCCGTCCGCGTCGGCCCCGTCGTCGAGTCGAGTGACTCGGACCGTCGAGATGCGCGCGCCGTCGACGGCGGTGACCTCGAAGGCGAACGCGTCCGTCTCCGCGGCGTCGCCGACTTCCGGCGAGCGCCCGATCCGGTCGAGGACGAACCCGCCGAGCGTCTCGTAGCCGTCACCGCTGAGGTCGGTTCCGAGCGCGTCGTTGACGTCGGTGAGCGGGACCGAGCCGTCCGCCTCGTGCGTGCGCTCGTCGGTCCGCCGGATCGTGTGGTGTCGGCCGGCGGTGTCGAACTCGTCGCGGAGGTCGCCGACGAGCGCCTCGGCGACGTCCTCGACGGTCGCGATCCCCTCGAAGGCGCCCCACTCGTCGATGACCGCCGCCATCTGCCGGCGCTCGTCGCGGAACTGGACGAGGAGGTCGCTCGCGGTCGTCGTCTCCGGGACCACGAGTATCTCGTGGGCCAGATCGCTCGCGGTGGCGTCGTTTTCGTCCGCCTCCGTCGCGCGCAACACGTCTTTCACGTCCACGAAGCCGACGACACGGTCGGCGTCGTCGCGGTCGACGACGGGGTACCGGGTGTGCCCGGCGTCGAGGACCGTCTCGCGGATCGCGGACAGCGACGCGTCGGCGGACAGCGAGACCACGTCGGGCCGCGGCACCATCAGCTCCCGGGCCGCGGTGTCGTCGAGTTCGAAGACGCCCTCGATCATCGCGACCTCGGACTCGTCGACGTGGCCGGCCTCGCCGGCGCGCGCCAGTACGCGACGGATCTCTCGCTCTTCGAGCGTCTCGTCGCTCTCCGAGGCGGGCGGGACGCCGATGAGCGTCGTGAAGGCGTTCGCGGTGCCGTTGAACACCGCGATGCCGGGCGCGAACAGTAGGTACGCGAGCCGCATCGGCGGCGCGAGCAGCAGCGAGATCCGCTCCGCCTGCGCGATGGCGATGGTCTTCGGCGCGAGCTCGCCGAAGACGACGTGGAGGAACGTGATGAACGAGAAGCCGACCGCGAACGCCACGAGGTGGACGACGCTCTGCGGGAGCAGCGGCCCGAGGACCGGCTCGATCAGCGCCGCCACCGCGGGCTCGCCGATCCACCCGAGACCGAGCGACGCGAGCGTGATCCCGAGCTGGGTCGCAGCGAGGTAGTCGTCGAGGTTGGTCATGACCTCTTGGAGCGTCTCGGCGCCGGCCTTCCCCTCCTCGACCAACCGGTCGACCGAGGTGGCTCGGATCCGGACGAAGGCGAACTCCGAGGCGACGAAGAAGCCGTTCAACACGACCAGCACCAGCGCGGCCGCCACTCGCGTGAGCGAGACGGCGACGCTTACCATCCCTTTCCTCCGGGCGTGCGAACGACAGGCGAATGGACGACCATGCCCGCCGTTCGGGAAGCGGTCACTAAAAAGGCCGTCAACGAGCGCCGGTCGGGGCGAGGAGCGGCCCGGGCGTCAGACCGACCCGGCCTCGCGGCGGTCCGGGCGGTTTATTCGTCGCCGCGGCGGAACGCGACCATGCTGATCACGCTGGAGGGACTCGACGGGAGCGGGAAGACGACGGTCTGGGAGGCGCTCCAGGACGTGTACCCCGACGCGACATTCACCTGCGAGCCCACCGATAGCTGGTACGGAGAGGCCGTCTCGCGTTCGATGGCCGACTCGGAGGCCGACCCGCTCGCGGAGCTGTTCCTGTACACCGCCGACCACGCGAACCACCTCTCGGAGACGGTGCGGCCGGCGCTCGCCGACGGCGGACTGGTGATCTCCGACCGCTACTCCGACTCGCGGTTCGCCTATCAGGGGGCGACGATCGAGCGCTCGGACGCGGACGTTCAGCGACCGCTGGAGTACGTTCGCGGCATCCACTCGGCGTTCTCGCGGCCGCCGGACGCGACCGTCTACCTCGATCTGGACCCGCAGGCCGCCGCCGAACGCGCCGGGCGGACCGACAAGTTCGAGCGCGGCGGCTACCTCACGGCGGTGCGTGACAACTACGAGCGCCTGATCGACGCCGACCCCGGACGGTTCCGTCGCGTCGACGCGACCCGAGCGCCGGAGGACGTGATCGCCCGGGTCGAAGAGGTCGTCGCCGATCTGGTCGACCGCTGAGCGAGGGCGGGTCGGGCGGCCCTTCCGCTCGGGGCCTCACCGGGTGTCCGGCAGTTCGTACTCCTCGGGCGACGGGACGTAGAGGTAGTCGATCGCGACCCCGAGCGCCAGCGGGAGCCCGATCAGCAGGGCGAGAAGGATCGTCGGGCTGCCGACGTTGATGCCGGTCCCGACGCCGAGCGCGCCGGTGAAGACGAGCGTCGAGACGAGAAGCAGCGCGGGCGTCAAGAGGGCGGTGTACAGGATCGACCCCCACGACGTCGAGAGCCGGAGGCGGAAGAAGCGGGTCGCGACGCCGGCGAGGAACGTGTGAAACGCGACCAGGGCGAGGAGGCTGCCGAACCCGAACAGCGCGAGCATGGGCTGGGGTACGGGCCGCCGACACTTCCCCCTATCGCCCTCGGCGTCCGGCGGGAATCGAGGAGGCGGTGCGAACGCGGTCAGACCGCCCCGTCGTTCCCCTGTCGCCGCGCCGACGAAATCAGGCCGGAGACCGGCTCCGTGTACTCGTACCCGGGAATCACGCCCTGGACGTACGTCCCCTCGACGAAGTTGATCAGCGCGCCGGCGTCGTCGACGCCGCGTCGCTCGTTGATGTCGGTGAACGCGTAGGTGACCCTGATCTCGTCGGCGTCGCGGTCGACGACCGGGTCGAACTCGCGCTCGGCTCGCGTCACGCCGCCCACGTCGACCGCGCGGCGCTCGAACGTGTCGGCCCACCCGTCCTCGACCACGTCGGCGACCTGGTCTTCGGTGACCGCCGAGAGCGCGGGCACCCGGACGGTGACCGTGAACCGCGTCCGTCCGTTTTCGGCCGGCTCCACGCCGACCGCGCCGTCGAAGGCGGTCGTCACGGAGACCCACTCGTCGCCCTCGCGCTCGAACGAATCGTGGTCCGCGAACGCCCGACGGACTCGGTCGGGGAGCTCGTCGGTCCGGTCGCCGTCGGTCCTGTCGTCGGTGCCGTCGACGGCGTCGCGCTCGCCGGCTGGTCCGGTGTCGTCGTCGGTTCCGGTCATACCGATCACGAGGCGTCGGGACCTGAAAAACGGCTCGCGTCGCCGTCGTCATCGAAACGGGCACGGCGGGCCGGTACGTGGGGCCCTTTTGTGCGTCGACCGACGAGGCGAGGTATGGCAGACCAGTTCCGCTCGACGGAGGGATTGATCGACGCGATCGCGGACGCGACGTTCGACCGACCGCCCGCGCTCGTCAGCAACGCCCACATCACTGGGCTCGCCGTCGCTCGCGCGCTCGACGCTCACGACGTGCCCGTGATCGCGCTCGACCGGGCCGACGGGAGCGCGGGAGACGGGCCGGGCGACGCGGGCGGTGCCGTCACGCACGACGGGCTCGCGCCGCCGTCGGACGCGGTCGACTTCGCCGGGGCGGTGACGTACCCACTCGACGACCTCGACGGCTTCCGCGAGGACGTGGAAGCGATCGTCGACGCCGCGGGGACCGAGGCGGTCGCGTTCGGCTGTATGGACGAGTGGGCGCTGTCGTACGCGGAGGCCGACCCCGAGGGCGTCCGACTCCCCTTCGCCGGGAGCGACACGCTCGACGACGTGTTGAACAAGTCGGCGCTGTACGCGACCTGCGAGGCGCTCGACGTCCCCTACCCCGAGACGTACCGGCTCGCGGAGACCGCGGCCGCCGGCACGCGGGACGCCGACGCGACGGTCGACGAGGCCGCCGACGAGGTCGGCTTCCCGCTGGTGGTGAAACCCGAGCTCAAGCGCGACTTCGAGGAGGCGTTCGGCACCAACGTGATCGAGGTCGCGGACCGCGAGGAGCTCGCGGACGTCGTCGCGGCCGCGAGCGACGAGGGGATCGCCGTGATGGCTCAGAAGCGCGTCGACATCGCGACGGGACGCGACCACTCGCTGGCCTCCTACGTGCCCCCGTCGGGCACCGACGACGCGCTCGCGGTCGTCGGCAACGCCGCGGTGCGCTACCCGATGAACTTCGGCACCTCCTGTCTCGTCGAGACGGCGGACGAGCCGGCCATCCGGGAGCGCGCGCTCGCCGTCCTCGGCGACGCCGGGTACCACGGGATCAGCGAGGCGGAGTTCGTCTACGACGAGGCCCGCGAGGAGTTCCTGCTGCTCGACGTCAACACCCGGCCGTGGAAGTGGATCGCCATGCCCGTCGCCGCCGGCGCGAACCTCCCGATGGCGGCGTACGCGAGCGTCACCGACGCGAGCTACGACTCCGACGGCGTCGAGCCGACGCGGTGGGTGTACCTCCGCGACTACCTCTCGCTGCTCGCCGGCGACGACCCGTTCTGGGACCAGCTCTCGGCCGCCGACTGGCGTCGGCTCGTCTCCGGGGCGTTCGAGCGCGAGGGCGACCTGACGACCGGGGTGTACCGCCCCTCCGACCCGGGACCGGCGGCGAAGCTGTTCGAGACGGAGTTCGTCGACCGCGAGTACTACTGTTCCTGTTGAAGCGGCCGCGTTTCGGGAGAGGGGCCGTGCCGCGAGCCGCCCTGAGAGGCGGTCACACGATCTGCTCGCGTCCGCTCGTCTCGACCGAAACGCGAGGGCAACGAACGGTTCGGCGTCGGTAGCCGCCGTGACTGCTCGACGAAGTAACCGAAATCAGTCACAGAAAAGAGATTTGTAATCAGAGTCGGTATCGTACGTGTGAACCGCCGGCACTACCTCCGGGCCGTCGGCGTCGGCGGGGCCCTTTCGCTCGCCGGCTGTACCGGTAGCGCCTCGACCGGCGCGGAGCCGGGCGTTTCCGGGGCCACCCTGACGGTCGCGGCGTCGACGACGACCCACGACAGCGGACTCCTCGACGCGCTCACACCCGGGTTTTCTCGGACCTTCGGGGCGTCGATGCGAACGGTCGTGCGGGGGACCGGCGGCGCGCTGCGGACGGCCCGGGACGGGGACTGCGACGCCGTCCTCGTCCACGCTCGACCGCTGGAGGACGCGTTCCTCCGCGACGGGCACGGGGTCAACCGCCGGGCGGTCACGGTCAACGACTTCCTCGTCGTCGGGCCGCCCGACGACCCGGCCGGCGCGGCCGGCGACGATCCCGTCACCGCCTTCGAAGCCGTCGCCGACGCCGAGGCCCCGTTCCTGTCGCGAGGGGACCGGTCCGGGACCCACCTCCGCGAACGCCGGCTCTGGGACGAGGCCGGGATCGACCCCGCCGGCGACTGGTACGGCGAGACGGGCCAAGGGATGGGCAACACGCTCGCGCTGGCCGCCGAGACCGGCGCCTACACGCTCGCCGACCGCGGGACCTTTCTCAACGTCGTCGACGACGGGCTGACGGCCCACGTCGACCGCGGTATCGACGCCCCGGGGCCGTTGCTCCGCAACGAGTACGCCGTCATCCCGGTCAATCCGGCCCGCCACGACGTCGCGTACCCCCTCGCGATGGCGTTCGCGGGCTATCTCACCGGCCCGGCCCAGGAGACGATAGAGGAGTTCCGGATCGCGGGGGAGCGCGCGTTTCGGCCCGTCGGCCGGTCGGCGACGCCCGCCTTCGAGCAGTACGTCCCGAGCGACTGGCGCTGACCGGCGGTCCGTGTCAGTCAACGTCACGGGTGAAACGCAACGGTTAGTGCGCACCTCGACACAGGGGCGTGTATGGGCTTCTTCGAGACGCTCGCGGACCGGATCGACGCGACCGACAGCGTCGTCTCGGTCGGGCTCGACCCCGACCCGAGCCGGCTCCCCGAGACCGTGGCCGACGCCGACCTCCCGCGGTGGGCGTTCAACCGCCGGGTCATCGACGCGACGCACGAACACGCGGCCTGCTACAAGCCGAACGCCGCGTTCTACGAGGACGCCAACGGCTGGCGCGCGCTCCGGGAGACCGTGGCCTACGCCGAGGGGAAGGGCGTCCCCGTCCTGCTCGACGCGAAGCGCGCCGACATCGGCAACACCGCGCGCCGCTACGCCGAGATACTCGACTTGGTCGACGCGATCACGGTGAACCCGTACCTCGGCCGCGACTCGCTCCAGCCGTTCCTCGACCGCGCGGACAAGGGCGTGTTCGCGCTCTGTCGAACCTCGAACCCGGGCGGCGCCGACCTGCAGGACCTCGAACTCGCCTCCGGCGAACCCCTCTACGAGCGCGTCGCCGCGCTCGCCGACGTGTGGAACGCGAACGACAACGTCGGACTCGTCGTCGGCGCGACGGCGCCGGAGGAGTTGGAGACGGTCCGCGATATCGTCCCCGAGATCCCGTTCCTCGTCCCCGGGGTCGGCGCGCAGGGCGGCGACGCCGAGGCCGCGGTCGAACACGGGCTCGCCTCGCGGCCGGACCTCCCGGTCGACGTCGGGCTCGTGAACTCCTCGCGCGGCATCATCTTCGCCGGCGAGGAGTCGAGCCGGCCGGACGACGAGGCGACCTACTTCGGCGCCGCGGGCGACGCGGCGAAGCGACTCAAGAAGCGGCTGAACCGACACCGATAGCCGGGACGCGGGAGACGTTTCGCGGCCTCGCCCGCTAGCGAGGACCGGCGGCACAGCCCGCACAGGCGCGGACGGTCTCGTCCCAGTGGTCGTCGCAGACGGCGCGCCCGCAGCGGTCGCAGGCGTGGCTCGCCATCGCCGCCTCGCAGACCTGGCAGAGTCCGGAGAGGCTCATACCGGCGGGTGGGTCGCACCCCTTATCAGACTCCGGGTCGACCGCCCGGTATGCGCCAGTTCGTCGTCATCGGCCGCGACGTGCCGACCGACCCCGACGCCATCTCGCTGTCGGACATCCCCGGGGCCGGGCGTCTCGACCTGCTCTGTCGGTGCGTGAGCGCCGGCGTCTTCCTCTCGCACGGCATCCGCGAGTCGGTTCGAGTCCACCTCGTGATCGACGACGCGTTCACCGTCACCTTCGACGCCGACACGCTCCGCCATCTCCACCCCGACGAGCGCAACGTCGCCGCGCGGGTCCGCGACGCGCTCGACGCGCAGGACGACGCAATCGGTCACATGCCCGCGGACGTCTCGCCCGGCGTCGAACTCCGCCGCATGGGCCTCGACGCGACCCTCGACAGGCTCGGCGGCGATGGCGGACGCGGCCCCGACGGGACGCTCGTCCAGCTCCACGAGGAGGGCGATCCGCTCGTCGACGCCGAACCGCCGGCCGACCCCGTGTTCGTCCTCTCGGACCACCACGACTTCGCGCCCGACGAGTCGGAATCGGTCGCCGAGCGCGCCGAGCGGCGGCTCCGCGTCGGTCCCGAACTGCTCCACGCGGACCACGCGGTCACCGTGGTCCACAACTGGCTCGACACCGACGGCTACGCCAGCTACTGACTCCGACGCCGATGGCGACGCCACCGAGCGACGACGGGGCGACGACATCCGCCGGCGACGAGCGGCCGCCGAGCGACGACGGGGCGACGACACCGCCATCCGACCGCGAGACGACGACCGCGCCGGACGCGGATTCGCGGTTCGTCGTCCCGCTCCGCGGCGTCCGGGTCGACCCCGAGACGCGGTGCGGCCACTGGGACGACCCGGTCGACGTGATCGCGCTCCGCTTCGGCTGCTGTGAGACGTACTACCCCTGTGACGCCTGTCACGACGCCGCGACGGACCACGAGGCGATCCCGTGGCCCCGCGAGCGCTTCGACGAGCCGGCGGTACTGTGCGGCGCCTGCCGGACGACGCTCACCGCTCGGGAGTACCTCGACGGCGGGAACGCCTGTCCGGCGTGCGGCGCCGCGTTCAATCCCGGCTGTCGGACGCACCGCGACCGATACTTCGAGGTCTGAGGGGTCGGTCACCGCGGTCGACCGGAGGAACACGCGGCCCGGTTCGGGCGCGGCGACGCACCCTTTCGGAAGGATTAAAAGAACGAACGGCCTTCCATCGAGTGCGGGCCGGTGGGGTAGCTTGGTATCCTTCGGCCTTCGGGTGGCCGTAACCACGATTCAAATTCGTGCCGGCCCACTTCTCCCGCATTCGTTTTGGAGCCGACGCGACTACGACACAGCGTCGGCTCCGTCGTCGCGGCTCCGCTCTGCCGCGGGTGACCCGGATCGCACCCCCTCTATGAGATTCCGTCATCGTGTGGTTTTGTCCGTGGACGAACGGGGTGCGTGACTGAGAGCGTACGGTTTCCCGGCGGTCGCTGTTGGCGGCGTCTGGATTCGGAGCGACCGCACCACTGCTGTATGTGCGCCTCGAACCCGGCGCGTGCCGAGCACCTCCGCAGCTGTCGACCGTTCCGACGGCGTCATGTCACCGGATACTTGTACGCGAGAGCGTTACCGAGGACAGTGACAGACGACCAAGGCGGGTTCGAACACGTTCGAGAGAACGTAGACGGCCACCCGATGGTGAGTTTGCTCGGCTACGCCAAACGGTACTGGCCGACCCTCACGCTCGGCGTGCTGGCGGCGTTCCTCACCCGGTTCGCCAGACTGATCCCGCCGATCGTCGTCGCGGCTGCCATCGATCGAGCGATCCGAGGGTCGGCCGACGCGGGACTGTTGACCGACGTGGGTTTGCTGCCGCCGGGTGAGATCACCGGCGAAGCGGCTCGCCTCGCGGTGCTCGAACAGCTCGTGCTCATCGCGGTGCTCGCGTACGCGGTTCGGTCGGTCGCTCGGTTCGTGTCCCGGTATCTGCTTCAAGCGACCGCGCAGAAGGTCCAACGGGATCTGCGGAACGACACGTACGACCACCTCCAGCGGCTCTCGATGGATTTCTTCGCCGATCATCAGACCGGCGGAATGATGTCGATCCTCAACAGCGACATCAATCGGCTCGAGCAGTTCCTCAACACGGAGTTCCGCCAGCTCATCCGCGTGGTCGCAACGGTCGGCGGGATCGCGGTTATCCTCTGGACGTACTCGCCGAAGCTGGCGCTCATTGCGCTCGCACCGGTCCCGATCATCGGACTGGCGAGCGGCCAGTTTCTCACTTGGATTGAGCCTCGGTATAAGTCGATCCGCGAAACCGTCGCTCGGCTGAACACGCGGCTCGAGAACAACCTCGGTGGCGCCGCGGTGATCAAGGCGTTCGACCGGTACGGCTTCGAGCACGGCCGGGTCGCTGAGCAGAGCGAGGCGTACCACGACGAGAAGGTCGCGGCGCTGCGGATCCGACGCGGATTCTTCGCCACCCTGCGGCTGTTGACCGGGGTCGTGTTCGTCCTCGTGCTCTACATCGGTGGGACGGACATCATCACCGGCGTTCCCGGCGAGGCAGGGGCGCTGACTCTCGGCGGGTTCGCGCTGTTTTTCCTCCTGTTGCGGCGACTCTACTCGCCGATGCGGCGGGTCGGGAAGTCGGCGAACAAGTACCAGCTCGCGAAGTCGAGTGCCGAGCGCGTGTTCGGACTGCTCGACCGCGATCCCACGATCACCAGCCCGGACCCGGCGCACGTCCCCACGTCGATCGACGGAGAGGTCACGTTCGAGGACGTGACGTTCGCCTACGGGGACCGCGAACCGGTCCTCCGAGATGTCTCGCTCGACGTTCCGGCGGGCACGACCATCGGGCTCGCCGGAGCGACCGGGGCGGGCAAGTCAACGCTCCTGAAACTCATTCCCCGGTTCCACGACGTTAACGCCGGGGAAGTCCGGGTCGACGGGACGGACGTCCGGGAGTACGATCTCCAGTCGTTACGGGACGCCATCGCCATCGTCGAGCAGAACCCGTACCTGTTCTCGGGGACCGTCGCGGAGAATATCGCGTACGGCGACCGCGAGATACTCGAGGCCGAGTGGTCGGACGGGCCAGACGAGAGCGCCCGCAACCGGGTTGAGCGGGCGGCTGAGGCCGCCGCGGCCGACGAGTTCATCCGAGACCTCCCCGACGGGTACGACACCCAAGTTGGCGAGCGAGGTGTCAAACTCTCGGGCGGCCAGCGGCAGCGCCTCGCCATCGCCCGGGCACTGCTCAACGACCCCGAGATCATCGTGTTTGACGAGGCCACGTCGGACGTTGACACGGAGACCGAGGAACTGATCCAAGAGAGCCTTGAGCGGCTGGTCGAAGAGCGGACCGCGTTCATTATCGCCCACCGGCTTTCGACGATTCAGAACGCCGACGAGATCGTCGTGATGGATCAGGGCCGGATCGTCGAGCAGGGGGTTCACGAGGACCTGGTCGCGGGCGGAGGAACATATGCGAACCTCTGGCAGGGACAGGCTGAGGCGTCGCCTGCCGACGACTGACGCTCGGTCGGGGGCGGCGGCACGCGGGACCGACTCCCCGACGTCCGGTGAATCGAGCGTCTGTCCCGGTCCACCGACGTAGAGTGAGTCCACCGACGTAGAGTGGCTCCACCGACGCGGAGTGAGTCCACCGACGCGGGTGTGAAGGCCATGTCTGGTGGGAGGCCGGGTGAGACGACGTGGCGCCCACGCTTGAGACACCGGCAGGGACCCCCGAAGAGAGACTCGCAGAGGCGCTCAACGAGCTCAACCGTTCGTATGTCGGTGGTCGACCGCGGCGTACGACTCGGTGCTCACCAGTTCGTACCGTTTGCCTTCGCCCAGCAACCACTTCCGACTGGGGACCCTGAACCGATCGATGCCAACCGAGACCGTCGCGGGCGTCGACTGGGCGGGGGGCGCGTGGCTCGCGGTCGTGATCGACGGAGACGGCGAGCCGCGGTGTCGCCTCGAAGCGGACCTCGAAGCCCTCTGGAACGGCGACGACGGCGTCGACCGAGTCCTCGTCGACGTACCGATCGGACTCCCGGACGACGCGGAAACGCTCGCGAAACGCGAGGCGGTCGACTCCGCTGCGCGGTCGGCCGCGGAGCGGCCGAGCAGCGTGTTCCCCGTCCCCTCGCGGGCGGCGTGCGAGCTGGCACGTGACGACGACGGCTACGAGAGCGTGAACGAGCGGAATCGCGCCGACCTCGACAAGGGACTCAGTCGCCAGTCGTACCACATCGCGCCGGCGGTCGGCGCGGTCGACGCGTTCCTCCGCGAGGACGAAACGGCCCGAGAGCGTGTGATGGAGGCGCACCCGGAGGTGTGTTTCCGCGGGCTCGCCGGGCGGCCGCTGGAGCACTCGAAGACGACGGCTCCGGGCGTGGGCGAGCGACTCGACGCGCTCGACGGTCACCTCGACGACCCGAACGAGGCGCTGGGCCACGTCTGCCGGGGGATCGCCGACGAGTCGTCCGAGGTCGTCGCCGAAGCGGATCCCACCGTCGACGACGCCGTCGACGCGCTCGGGCTGGCGACCGTCGCGCGACGCCCGCTCGACGAACTCCGGTTCCTGCCCGGCGGCGAGACCCACCGCGACAGCGAGGGAGTTCCGATGCGAATGGCGTACTGGAGCGACGAGCCGCTCGCATGAGCGGCGACGGTCCGGACTGCTCGCGGGTGCCGGACCGATGTGACGAGCGGGCGTCGCGTCCGCGAGTCTGCGTCGACGAGCGGTCTGTCGCGTCGTGGTAAGGTTCAAGTCCCTCTGTCGCCCGCTATCACACGAATGAGACTCTTCTCCTCGCGGGCGGACCGCCGGCGGGGGATCGCGGCAGCGATCGGCGTCGCGGTCCTCGCTGTCGGGCTCTACGTCCTCGTCAGTCGGTACGCCGGCTTTCTCACTGACGCCACGGCCCTCCGAGCGTGGCTCGACGGGTTCGGGATCTTCGCCCCCCTCGTCTTCATCGCCCTTCAGGCGCTCCAAGTCATCGTCGCCCCGATTCCGGGACAGGTCGTCGCCGTGGTCGCGGGGTACCTCTTCGGCTCGTTCTGGGGCACCGTCTACAGCCTCACCGGCGTCCTCATCGGCAGCGCGATCGCCTTTTCGCTGTCCAAGC
The DNA here is from genome assembly GCF_055389685.1 of Halorubrum ejinorense. Lineage (NCBI taxonomy): Archaea > Methanobacteriati > Methanobacteriota > Halobacteria > Halobacteriales > Haloferacaceae > Halorubrum > Halorubrum ejinorense. The sequence continues at coordinate 1,625,030 of NZ_AP043777.1, read as the reverse complement.
GATTCGGCCGTTCGTTCGTCGAGAACGTGCTTCACGAGGACGTCGTCGCTCGGTTCGACGGCTTCGTCGAAACGGTCGGCATTCCCGGGCTGTTCGCGTTCGTCGTCGTTCCCGGACTCCCCGACGACGCGATCTGTTTCCTGAGCGGGCTCACCAAGTGGTCGCTCCCCACCTTCATCGCCGTCATCGCCGTCGGTCGCCTCCCGGCGTACGTGTTGGCCGTCTACGCCGGCGGCGAGATCGCGAGCGGACGGTTCCTCTCGGCGATCGCGCTCCTCGCGCTCATCGTGGTCGCGTCGGCGGTCGGGTACTACAAACAGGACGCGGTCCGCGACCTCGTCGAACGCTTCGAGCCGCGGCTCCCCTTCTGACACCGCCCCTCGGGGCGGCCTCGTTCGAGGTCAATTGCGACCGGTTTCAACAGTCTTCCCGAGTCCGAGCGCACCGCCGACTCGAGAGTGGACCGCAGCGAGGGCGGACTCCCCCGCGCGAAGGCCGGACCCCTCGGTGGGTACCGCCGTACCGACCATCGCCACGGCGGCGTTCGATTTCACCCGCGCATGCGAGAGCTAGCAGTCACAGCCACACGCCGAGTCGTCGTCTGGCGCGGCCTCGAAGAACCCCCGAACGTTCGACGAGAGCCCGTCCGCGCTGCTCTCGCCCGGTCGACCGAACCGCGTCTGGTTCGAGGCGATGGCCCGTACCAGCGCGTCAATGAGCAGGTCGACGGGCGCGGTCGTGTACTCCTCGCCGCGATACCGCCAGAGGCGACAGTCGACGTCACCCACACACCCACAGCGGTCGCCGCACGACTCGCAGGCGTTCTCGACGTAGTCCGGTTGCACGTCTCGGCCGTCGATACGGACGGTCGGCGACACGGCGAGTCGGGTCGCCTCGGCGGCCGCCAGCGTCGAGACGTGGACGTCTCTGAGGGTGATACCGACGTCCAGCGCGTCGAGGATCGGTTCGACACGGTCGAGCGCCGTTTCCAGCGCCGCTTCGGTTCCGATACACCGCTCGCACGTCTGGTCGTCCAGATAGAGGAAATCGACGGTGATCGTCCGCCGCGAGTACGATTTGATCGCCGGCCGGACGACGGCGATCCGGTCGCTGTCAGTGAAGTCGTTCATCGCGGTTCTGCGTACGGCTCGCGGACAGATATATTAGTCAGTAATCAAACACAAAGGGACTTAGCGTACCGAAAGTACCCGGAGAGCGACTGCGTGCGACGGTGAACGTATATCCGTCTACGGGGCCTGAAACAGTGTCATGAGGGAGAACGAGCGATGGCAGGCGAAGTGGCACGGGCTACAGGACGTTCTCGGGCCGAAGTGGTCCGTCCACGTCCTTCGACTCCTCTCCGATGGCCCGTGCGGGTTCAACGAGATCGAGGGCGAACTCGACGGCTTGACCGCACCGATGCTCTCGCAGCGGCTCAAAGAGCTCCGGTGTCACGGATTCGTCGAGCGGACGGTGGCGGAGACGTCACCGCCGACTACCAGCTACTCGCTCACCGATCAGGGGGAACGGGTCGCCGTTCACCTCCGGGAACTGGAGTCGCTGGTCGAACTCCGGGACCGAGCGACCGAGGCGGGTCGAGTCGAGGACTGTCTCGACACGGCCGCTGAGTGCCGAACCGAGGCGCTTGCGGACGGTTGCGTGACGGTCGGTGACGGGTGTTGAATCCGCGCCAGAGCGGTCGTCGAGGTCACCCCCACGTCCACTTGGCGTCGAGGACGAAGCGGTAGAGGCCGCTGATGAGGATGGCGGGGACGTTCGCGATCAGGTACGGGACGCCGGCCCACTCGACGAGGACGGCAAGGACGCCGAGTTGGATCGGAATGGCGGTGCCGCGGACGAGGTTCGTCTTCAACAGGCCGGTCAGGTACTCGGAGAAGCCCGTGTTCTGCCGCGCTCGAAACGTCCAGGCGTTGTTGAGCACGTACGAACAGATGATGGTGATCTCGATGGCTATCGCCGCGCCGACGAGGTAGTTCAGCCCGACGTAGTCGACGAACAGCCACAACAGCGCGAGCTGGAGCCCGGCCGTGAGCGCGCCGACGACGACGAACCGTCGCATCTGGACGGCGATCGGCCCGCTCAGGAGGTCTCGTAACGCCGCTCGGATCATCACTTGTACCCGAGCGCTTCGAGACGGGCTTCGAGGTCCTCGTCGACCTCGTCACCGTCGTCGCCGCGCTCGGCGGCGGCCGCTTCCGCCGCTTCGCCGCGCTCGCGAAGGAGCTCCGCGTGGGCGTCGACCACCGGCGCCAACCGGTCGATGACGGCCTGTGCCCGGTCGTCGGGGTCGAGCGCGAGGTTCTCCTGTTGGGTCGGGTCGGCGGAGCGGTGGTACAGCTCCGCCTCCCCGGCGTCGACGTTCTCGATGTACGTCCAGTCGTCGTCGCGGGCGCTGACGAACAGGTCGCCGTCCGACAGCGACCGCGGGATCGGCTGTTGGGTCACGTCGTCGCCGCGGACGGTGACCGAGACGACCGGGTCGTCCGCCAGTTCGGAATTCTCACCCGGATCGGAGCCGGCTGCCGCTTCGTCTTTCGTCGGCTGGTCGGTGGAATCGTCGGGCGTGTCCGCGGAAGGCTCCGCGTCTCCTCGGAGCGCGGGCACGAGCGATTCGCCGTGCCACTCGTCCGCCGGGTCGACGCCGAGCAGGTCAGCGACCGTGGGCGGGATGGCGTCGAGGCCGACGTGGCCGTCGACGCGCCCGCCGTCGAGCCCGGGCACGTCGGCCACGAGCGGCACGTGGATCAGTTCGTCGTACAGCTTCGGGTAGTGCGCGAGGTGGCCGTGTTCCTGGAACTCCTCGCCGTGGTCGCCCGCGAGCAGCACCGCGGTGTCGTCTGCGACGCCGGCGTCGTCGAGGCTGTCGAGCAGCCGACCGACGCTGGCGTCGACCTGCCGCACCGTCGCCTGATACAGGGTTCTGAGCTCGCGGAGGGTCCGCTCGCCCACTTCGAGGCCGAGGCTCGTCCGGGCGTGCGCGTGGAGCATCTGATGCGTGCCGACGATACCGTCCGACACCTCGCGGATGTACCGCGGCGCCGGAACGTACGGAGTGTGCGTGTCCATGTAGTGGACCCACAGGAAGAACGGCTCGTCGGTGTCGTCGACGAACGCGGTCGCCGCGTCCTCGACGTCGAACATGCGCGAGGCGTCGAGGAACGGGCGGTCGTCGCTGTCCCCGCGGAGCTTCGACCCGAGTCGGCGGACCGGGGAGGACGCGAGCTGGATCCACGCTTCCACGGTCGGATGCGCCGCGAGGTATCGGCTGTAGACGCTGGATCCGACGCTCGTGACGAACGGCTCGAACTCGTCGAACCCGTCCGGATACCCCCAGTGTTCCGTGAGGAAGCCGTTCGCGGCGTTGAAGCCGCCGGTCGCGACGTCCGCCTCGGAGAGCACCTCCGCGAGCGTCTCCGACTCGCCGACGCCGATGTCGCCCGTGCGGGCGAACACCGGCTCCGACGCGAGGATCGACGGGAACGAGAAGGGAGTCCAGTTGCCGTTCGCGAACGCGCGGTCGAACACGGTTCCGTCGGCGGCGAGGGAGTCGATCACCGGCGAGTGGCGATCCGCGTCGTACGGCGAAACGGCGTCGGCCCGAAGCGAGTCCACGGTGACGAGAACGACGTTCGAAACGGCCGCGTCGTGGCTCGACGCGTCCACGTCTGCGGTCGTGTGGGCCGACGAATCGCCTGTCATGGAGTGCGCGGCGACACCCCGGCGGCCGCGCTCGCGGCGAGCGGTCCGCGGGGTATCACGAGTATACCCGAGCGCGGTTTGCCAGCGGCTTGAGGATTTCGATCCCCCGGACGTGCCGTCGAGCGTAGCTATTTGACCGTCCCGGTCGTCGTCTTAGCCATGCGCGACGGCCCCAGTGACCGACCGGCCGCGGCGACGCTGCCGGAGTCGGTCCCCGACGACGAGATCCCGGAGTCGATCCCCGCCGAGTCCCGAGCGGTGGAGACGAACGGCGTGACGCTCCACGTCGTCGAGGCGGGCCCCGAAGACGGGAAACTGCTCGTCCTGCTCCACGGCTTCCCTGAGTTCTGGTACGGCTGGAACGACGCGATCGTCCCCCTCGCGAACGCCGGCTACCGGGTCGTCGTTCCGGACCAGCGCGGCTACAACTGTTCGGAGAAGCCGCCGGCAGTCCGCGACTACCGGATCGGCGAGCTCGCGCGCGACGTGGTCGGCCTGATCGACGCGTACGACCGGGAGACCGCGGCCGTCGCCGGTCACGACTGGGGCGCCGCGGTTGCGTGGTGGCTCGCGCTCCACCACGGGGAGCGCGTCTCTGAGCTGGTCGCCGTCAACGTCCCTCACCCGACCGTCTTCGAGCGCGCGCTCCGCACCTCGTGGGACCAGCGGCTCAAGAGCTGGTACGTGCTCGCGTTCCAATTCCCGAAGCTCCCCGAAGCGGTCGCCAGCGCCGGGAACTGGCGGCTCGCGACGAACGCCTTACGCGACACGAGCGCGCCCGGCACCTTCACCGACGAGGACCTGCGGCGGTATCGCCGGGCGTGGGACCGCGACGGCGCCTTCAAGGCGATGGTGAACTGGTACCGCGCGATCGTCCGGGACCGACCCGAGCCGGAACGCACGGAGGTGACCGTCCCGACGCTCGTGATCTGGGGCGCACAGGACCGGTTCCTCGCGCGCCGGCTGGCACATGAAAGCGTCGAGCACTGCGCCGACGGGCGCCTGCTCACGATCGACGAGGCCACCCACTGGGTCGTCCACGAGCATCCCCACCGCGTCGCCGAGGCGATCGCCGACCACGCCGACCCGCTGCCGCCGGGCGCGCGGGAGTGACCCCGCTGCCGACGGGCCGTTCGGGCGGCGAGAGCGCCGCTCGTCGAATACTGTCCTCACCGCGTCGCCACAAAGGTTATATCTGCCCTCGCCCAAAGGACAGATATGAGTAAGCACTTCGAAGACGCACGGTACTACCTCGGACGAGCGGCGGAACACGCCAAGGCTGGCGTCAAAGAGGAGTTAGCGCCCGTAGAGGCGCGTGTGAAGGAACTCGTCGGCCGCGAGGCGGACGAGGAGCCGGAGCCCTCGCGGCTGGACAAGCTTCAGGCGGACCTGAAGGAGCTCGAAGAGCGCGCCGAGGGCGAGGCCCGCGAGGCGGTGGCGTCCGCCCGCAAGCGCGTCGCCGAATACCGCGGCCGGGACGCGGCAGCCGAGTAGATTCCCGGTTTCGGGCCGGTGACACGACCCCCGACTTTTCGATCGCTATCACCGTAGCGGCGGCTCCGACGCTGTCGCCGAATTGCCGACCGCGTCGGCGCCGAGTCGCTCCGCCGCCGGCACGACCGCGTACTCGATTCCTGCCGTCTCGAACAGCGACCGCACACGTTGGATGCCCTCCTCGGCGTCGACGTCCGTCGCGCGGTAGTGGCGAATCGGGTGCCGGATCCACGAGGGCTCCCAGTGGGCGTACACGTCCGTCGTCGAACGGTCGGGACCGACGTATAACGCGAGGTGAAGCTGGTAATCGCTCGCGAGCGCTCCCTCGGGGTATCGGATCCAACTCGCGACCGTCGTCTCCGGCGGCGTCGCGTACGCTCGATACTTGAGCGAGGAGACGAGGTTGCGGACGAACCCCAGCCGGTGAAGCCGCGCCTCGACGATCGGATACGGCTCGCGGAGCGTGAACGCGTACTGCTCGCGAGGGGTTTTCCGCTCGGCGTAGAGCCCGACGAGCGACAACGGCGCGTGGAGCAGGCTCGCGACGCGCTGACGGAGCCGTTCGAGGAATCGGAGCTCGTGGGTCACGTCGGGGGATGCGGTCGGCCGCCGCATGAATCTTCGGCGTTCCAGTGGTCGAAACCACCGGTTCGCCGGTTAGAGTGACGGACGAAACGCTCGCTGCGTACGGACCGTTCAATCGGAAGCGAGGAAAGACACTTATTCTAACTGACAGACGTGTTCGTATGAGGACGAGTTCAGAGAACTCCGGCAGTCGACTGGGTGACGTGGCTTTCGGCCTCCTGTGTGTCGTGGCGGTCGCCGCGATACTGCTCGGTCAGGTCGTCTCGCTGATCGCGTTCGATGCCACCGGGGTGGACCGGTTCGTACCGGGCGTGGTGATCTATGCGGTGGCTCCCGCCGCCCTAATGACCGCGCTCCCGGCGACCGTGGCCGTTCGCCGATACGGCCGTCAGCGTGCCGCGGTGATTACGGCCGGCGTGTTCACTGCCGCCATCACCGCCTCGTTTCTCACGAGAGGGTTCTTCCTCATCGGGTGACGGCGGGACACGCGTCTCAACCCACCGATTCAGCCTCGTTAGCTTCTGGAGACATTCCGAACGAAGCGGTCACCTGTCGGCGACGGTAAAGTAACTCTTAAGTCCGGAGGTCGGGTACGCCGAAGTGCGCGGGTTGGTGGTCTAGCTAGGTTATGACGGCTCCTTCACACGGAGCAGGCCGGCGGTTCGAATCCGCCCCAACCCATACGTAGTACGCACGGATTGTAACCGTGCGAATTCCTCACCTTCAGCCCTTCTAGCGACTGAATCGTGATTTCGACGGGTGTTTTCGGGGGGTCGGAAACTTCCTAACTCATACGGCTCGCGTTGGCGGGTCGCCTCCGTCCGGGAATCCGCTTATATCATGTCGACGTGTGTATAAATAACTGGGGTCGAATCGTGACGGTCTCGGCGACGGCTGGGACAGGTCGATATTAGCGCGCCGGCCGAACGCGCTCGGGCGAGCGTCAGTGAGTATCTCTGAAGAGTCCGTGCGTAGTCCGCCTGATCTATTCGGCGTCGGTTTGGGGTTGAAAGGGTCACTTCGTGTAGTGACTCCACTTTCAGTTCCACTGTGCGTGTATGGCTCACGCCTTTGAATATCACGAGGCAGGTGTACAGCATGAACGCGTCTCGACGACAGCCGCGCGTTGAGTTGCCAGAGCTTGACTCCGGCCTCACGTTAGTGGACGTAGACGCTGACCTCGGTGTGACGCCGGTACAGTCGCTGCTGCTTGACCACGTGTTCGCTGGGGCCGGAGACGCGTATTGGGTCGATGCGGCAGGTGCCGCACAGACCACTCGATTGCGTGAATTGGCTCCCGATCCGCGGTATCTCGATCGCATACACGTCGCTCGGGGATTCACCGCGCATCAACAGACATCGTTGCTCGACCGGCTCGCTGGCGAGCATGTGACCGACCCCGGTGTCGTGGTTGTGACCGGAGTCGATCGATTGTACCGTGACAGCGATTCCTCGACGAAGCACGCCAAGCAGTTACTCGTCCGGTCGCTCGCAGCGCTCGCACGTGTCGGGCGCGTCCACGAGGTACCGGTGATCGTGACGCGGTCGCGTGACGACGAGTTCACGAAACCAATTGTGAATGCGGCGCGGACCCGTCTTCGCTGCCGGGACACGCAGTTTGGACCGCGGTTCACCGATGCGGCCGGCGACATCGATGCGCTCGTGTACCACCTCGGTGACGGGTGGGTGCAGACGACGCTCGCCTACTGGCAGGAAGTGCTTGCCCACCGAGCCCAGATGTACGACGCACCAATCGTGAGTGAGGAAGCAGTCTCGCGGGTCGTCTGATGGGACGGACCAACCCGACGTACCGTGATACGCTGCGAGCGATCGAAGACCGGTGGATCCCGTATCGTCGGACGCTCCGCCGCCGCGATCAGCCCCGATTCGACCAGTTGTTCGTCTACGCACGTGACCACGCGGACGCCGCCGGAATGCTGAATCACGAGGACCGATTCGCGCCGCTGTTGGTGAGTGTCGCAATCGAACAGGAACGCCGCATCGACGAGCTCGAAGCCCGCGTCGCTGAGCTCGAAGGCCCCACCAGTTCTGATGGTGCTGACGGTTGATTTCCGCTCCTCAGGAGATGTTGTCCGTTGGGCACTCACAAACGACGGCATCACTCGGACAGTCCATGAGGAGTACACGCCGACGTTGTTCGTCGGTGATGCCGTCCGTGACCTATATGGGCGGCGCGGTGGACAGACACCGACGCCACCGGACCGTGACGGGTTGTCTGAGTCGCTGACCGAACTGCGAGCGTTCCTCGCCGGCCAGGACGCAGTTGCCGACGTACGGTGCGAATTCCACCGACAAACCTTCCGGACTGAGCAGCGGCCGCTCCTCCGGATCGACGCCACCAGTATTGATGCCGTACGGCGCATCGCGCGGCGTGTTCAGCAGTTCAACCGCCCAGCCGAGTACACGTGTTACAACGTCGATCTCACGCGTCAGTTCCGGTACTGTCTCGAAACAAAGGCACCGGCCAGCCCAGACCGGTCCATCCGGTCGCTCCGCACGCTCGCCCTCTCGATCCCAGCGCACAAGTCAGGGTTCGAAGCCCTCTCACACCTCATGATCGACGGTGAGTCGGCCGGCCCGACGCCAGAAGCCGCAGTGAACGCAGTCGCTTCAGCCGTCGGTGAGAACGATCCCGACGTTATTGTCGTCTCGACCGCGGAGCTCACTCCGCTCCTGTTCGACGCCGCCGACACGCATAAGGTACGGAATTTCGAACTCGGCCGCGAGCCAGGGTATACGAAACTTACAGGAGAATGCTCGTACACGAGTTACGGGCAGGTCGGACACTCCCCCGCTCGGTACACCCTTCCCGGTCGCGTCGTGATCGACGAGTCGAACACGTTCTTCTACCACGAAGCGGGACTACCTGGGTGTCTCAACCTCGTGGACCGGGTGGGGTTGCCGCTCGAAGAACTCGGCTGGGCGTCGATTGGACGTGTCCTCACCGCCCTACAAGTCTCCGCCGCCCGCGATCGTGATGTCCTCGTCCCGTGGCACGCGTGGCGGCCGGAGCTGTTCAAGTCGGCAGCGACACTCGATGCCGCCGACCGAGGCGGAACCACGTTTGCACCGGCAGTCGGCGTCCACGAGAACGTCCACGAACTCGACTTCGCGTCGCTGTACCCGAACATCATCCGTACGCGGAACATCTCCCCGGAAACAGTTCGGTGTGGCTGCTGTGAGAGCGACGACGTTCCCGGTCTCGGATACTCGATCTGTGATTCCGACGGGTACCTCCCGACAGTGCTTGGCCCGCTCATCGACGCGCGTAGCCGAATCAAAGACCAGATGGAGAAAACGACCGACGACGCTGAACGTGACCAGCTCAAGTCAGCATCGTCAGCGATTAAATGGATTCTCGTCTCCTGTTTCGGGTACCAAGGCTTCTCGAATGCGAAGTTCGGTCGTATCGAATGCCACGAGGCGATCAACGCCTTCGCCCGAGAGATACTGCTCGATGCGAAAACAGCGCTCGAAGACGCCGGATGGCGTGTCCTCCACGGCATCGTTGATTCAATCTGGGTCACTCCGGCCCCGGACCGTGATCAACGCCCCCTTGCGACAGTCGCCGCAGAGATCTCCGCGGACACGGACATCACCCTTGAGCATGAGTCCGTATTCGACTGGGTCGCCTTCTGTCCGATGCGGAACGGTGAGAGTGGCGCGTTAACTCGATACTTCGGGAAGCGACGCCAAGATGAGGAACCGTCGGCTGACGAAATCGGTGACGCGATCAAAATGCGCGGTATCGAAGCTCGGCAGCGAAGCACACCACCGTGGGTCACCACCGTACAGGAAGACGTGCTCCGCGTGTTCGATGCGACACGGTCGCCAGAAGCCGTGTGTGACGTCCTCCACCGGCACCTCACGGCGTTGCGCCGCGGTGACGTGGCAACGGATGACCTCATCGTTGCGAACCGAGTCTCGAAGCGCGCGGATGCCTACACTCAGGAAACACTCACTGTCGCAGCGCTCCGCCGCGCGCAACACCACGAAACCAGCCTCGCACCGGGACAAACCGTCCGGTACGTCGTCGTCAACGACGACGGACGCGGCATTGACCGGGTTTGTCTCCCATTCGAAGACATCGAGTCATACGATGTTGGTTGGTACGAGGACGCTGCTGTCCGCGCCGCTGAGAGTATTGTCTCCTGCGTCGGCTGGGAAAAAGACGATATTACGAACTACCTCGCAGACTCCACTGACACGACGCTTGAGAGTTACCTTGGAGGCGATTAGCTAGTGCCTGCCTTCGAATGAACCATTTCACTCTGTAAGCTCTGTTCTCTCGGGAACGGGGATATACAGGTTATAATCGAAATAATGACTATCTCGATAATGGCTATTCAAAACTGAGCCGAAGAGTTAGCAGTACTCAATAACAGTGTTGAGGCATGCGATCACGAGCCTAGTTCTCTGAACCGATGAGATAGATACTGAGTGGCTGTTTCTTTGTCGATAAACTCCTCAACAGTCATATCAAGAACACACTCAATCACGACCTTCTTTCGCATCGTTCGGTTTTGCCCTACTTCGTGTCCATCACTCGACTGCCGGGAAGAAACACTATGTTCAGTGCCTTGGTCGACAAGGTCTGACATCGAGAATCCCTCATCAACTCCTACTTCAGAGAGTCGAACGATTTCATGTTCTCCGATAGGGAGATAATGAGGGTCGGAGTGGGTTCGAAAGTATTCCTCGGAGCACATTGGAAGCCAGCGCTCACACGAAAGACAATGTCCTCGGTATTTATTTCCGGCACGGGGCTGCTGTTCTATCTCTTTGTCGAGAACCGGGACCACCTGGTTCTCCTGACAGTATTTACATTCTTCCATGGACTGTGCCAGTAGCGAGGAGCGACTCTATGAAGAAGTAGACCAACAACACAAACTGCGGATCACTCCTAATCTAAGCACCCCAGATCTTCCAACGCATACCGTTTGACCTCCCCCTGTATCTCACCCTCAACTAGAGGGTGAAGTAGATATATAAAAATACGCACACTACACTCACTAAGCCCCCCACTGGGGCGCTTGGCCAGTGCTGCCCGTCCCGCAGCAAGCGGACAAAGGTCCCAGGGGGTAAACCCCCTCTCACCTCTATAACAACACACACTTTCGGACGATATCGGGGGGTACAACAACACCGCCAAACCCAATTTATACGCTTAGATTGCTTGGCGGTGTCTCTAATACTCTTAGAAACAGCGCCATGATTTTGGCGTGTTTTCGAGAGATCCCGAAAATAGCCGTTTTACTTTAAGAAAAATGAAAAGCTCCGTTAGAATCGGGGGACTATCGAGAGTTGAGTCGAACGATACAGCCCTAATAATATGTTAGACACTCACATATAATAATGGACATGATCGCTACTTACTTTTGACTTTAAGAAAAGTGAAAAGCTCTGTTAAAATCGCATACCGTGTTCAGATATTGGATTTAAGAAAAATGAAAAGCTCCGTTAGAATCGCACATCGTGTTCGTCTTGTATCTCTCTCCAATAACATATGTAATAATATATTTCACCCACCCTAACAGATGTGTCGTCCTCTTGACTATATCTTCAGATATTGACTTTAAGAAAAGTGAAAAGCTCCATTAGAATCGCATACCGTGTTCAGATATTGACTTTAAGAAAAATGAAAGGGTGAGTTAGAACCGCTATATGATTTCTATTTAAGAAATGTGCAAAGGTTAGTTAGTATTTCGCACTAAAAATTGACATTCCAATTTGGTTTTCAACTAACTATTCTCCTATCTACTGTTGAATTACATCTCACAGAGCAATGCATGTATTCTTACAATTGCTGGTAGCTGCTGATGAGTTTGCCTCGAATGGGACGTGTGTAGAATGACGGTACAAACCATAGATTACCGTCCGGTGCGTTCAGAATGAGGTCCACCTTCCTACCGAACACGTCACCAGCAATGTGGTGAAGTCGTACGACTCAAACTCTCAGAATCCCGACCTGATGCACAAGCTATACACGTCATAATAGTCTACTCAGCGGTATCGTATGACAGCACTTCGGAAGCATCTATCGAGTCTCACGGATCCCGACGCTGATGCGGCTGCGCAGACGCGTGATACGCTTCTTTCCGAGGTCGATATTCCGACGGGATGGGACGTCAGTGAGACAGACGTCGAAATAGCACAAGACGGGACGCAAGACTGGTTCCTGGTGGCGTTCGAACATCAGTCGGATCCGGACACGAGAGCGTCCGTCTTTCTCCTCGAAGGGTCTCACATGCTCCAACTCTACATCGAATCCGCAGATACTGATGAGTGGACTGACCCCACACAGACTCCCGAAGAGATCACAGCAATCCTCCGTCATCACGCATAGAGCTGTTTATTTGTCGGACAGCGAAAGAGCTCAACCTTGTTGGGCAGTTCGTTAATCACGATAGACGACAATAGTGCTGTGTGAGATCAATTACAAAAACGATACTCGTTGGTGGTGGTGTGGTACTTGCCGGCTGGGTTGGATGGGGACTCTACTCGACTAAGAAGGCAGAGTCAGTCCCGTACGAACAGCTACGAAGCATTAACGGCGCAGACATTCGGCGTTATCCGCAGACAGTTCTTGTTGAAACGGCAGCGCCGACGCAACGGATTGCGTTTCAACGCCTCTTCGAGTACATCTCCGGAGCCAACCACGGGGATGAGTCGATCTCGATGACGGCCCCTGTCGAAACCCAATCTGGGGACTCAATTGCGATGACGGCTCCTGTTCGATCAGAGGCAACCGAGACCGACGCTGAGACGATTCGGATGGCGTTCTATCTGCCATCCGAGTACACGCCTGAAACGGCACCGGAACCGACGGACCCAGCTGTTACACTCGTCACTGAACCACAGAAGACGGTCGCTGTGGACCAGTTTTCGTGGTATGCGCCGGAGTGGCGGGTCGAACGGCGGACGGAGAAGCTGCTTGCTACGCTTGAAGATGAAGCTATCGAGCCGGACGGCGATCCCTATCTTCTCCGGTATAATGACCCGTGGACACCACCATTCATGCGACGAAATGAAGTGGCGGTAGAAGTCGTCGAGGGGGAGTGACGGTGGGTGACGTGAGAACGCTCCTCTGAACTGTACATCGAGGCGTGGGAGAAAGAGTGCGCACAGAGATGGATTACTGTGCCACCTCGTCAATGGCCCTGACGAGTTCCTCGGGACGTTGTGATCCAACGAGCACTACCCGCCCGGTTGTTCGTTCGATCCGAATTCCCCGGTCACCACTAACGTTGTATGCGAGCTTCCCGGGAGTCCATCGGATCCCCCAGCCACCGAACTCCTGAAGAGGGCTGTACTGTGTGGATTCGTATCGTTCAACCTCTGACCACGGAATTCGACGGACTGATCGGTGAAGAGGCCACATTTTGAGATAGATCCCGTCGGCTCTCACTTCGGTCTCAAGACGAAGGCTGTAGAGAAGCATAGCGACTGCGCCGACAACGACGAGCCCTCCCCACGAGATGGGCCCGAATGCGATCATGAGCAGAGAGACACCTCCGAGAAGTACCCAGATCCACGGCTGACGAAACCGTTGTACTTCACGAAAATGTGGCTCTCCCTCCATGAGTGAGTTGGTCAAAATCGTCGCTACTCGCTATTAGATTCTCCGGACACCGGATTAGGACCTGTGTGGTAACGGCAACACCAGAAACGAGAGAGACGGTCAATCGAGCACCGCGCCGACGTGAGGAGTCCATTCTGCTGGCACCGACTCTTAAGCTACGTCAGATTGAAGAGCGGCGTATGCTACGGCAGTTCCTCGGTGTACTCGGCGTTCTCACGACGCTCGCCCCGGACCGGATCGTGGACGTATTCGAGACGGTTGCGGTCGAGAACCCTGAGGAAATCACTGTCCATTCGTGGTTTGGTCCCCTGATTCGGGCGGAAGGAGTCGTTATCACACTCGCCGCGCTCCGTGGCGGCCGCCTCTACGCGTGGCTGATGAATGTCACCGGAATCTTTGGTGCCGTCTTGCTTTTCATCCCGCGACTGTACGAGCACATCGCGGGGCCGCTCGTGTACGAAGACCCTGAGTCAGTGAAGTGGAACGAACACCTCACCGACGGTGTCCGCGTGATCGGCGCTGTGTATGTGCTCCTCGCGCTCTTGGACCGTCGGCGTCGAAACAGGACATGACCGACGATCTCTCTGACCGCACGATCCTTCTCACAGGCGGAACGAGCGGATTCGGACGGGTGGCAGCGGTTGACCTCGCAAACCGAGGTGCGACCGTCGTAGTCGTCGGCCGCGACGAGTCGAAGGGGGCAACTCTCGTAGAACGGTCCACAGACTTTGCCGGAACAATCGCGTTCCATCAGGCCGATCTCGCGTCTCAATCCACCGTTCGGTCCCTCGCAGCAACCGTGAAACGCGAGTACGACCGGATCGACGTCCTCGCTCACAACGCCGGACTCTCGGCCGGGTCGCGGCGTGAGAGTCCGGATGGAATCGAACTCACGCTCGCGGTGAACCACTTGGCCCCCTACCTCCTGACATACGAATTGCTCGACCATCTCCGCGACGCACCCGATCCCCGTGTTGTCATTACCGCCTCAGACATCCATCGGCGAGCGACACTCGATTTCGACGACCTCCAACTGACGGACGAGTACGACTCACTCGACGCGTACGCCCGCTCGAAGCTGGCGAACATTGCGTTCACGGTCGAACTTGATGCTCGGCTCCCGGACGACGCCGCAGTCACAGTCAACTGTGTTCATCCGGGGTTCATTCCGTCGACGGACCTGTTCCGCGAGGTGTCGCTCCGAACGCGGGTGCTGGTTCGGATCGCCGGGCTGATTCCGGGTGTCGCCACCTCAAAACAGGCGGCCGCCGAACGCCTCCAAATGCTTCTCGTGGACCCTCGGTATGGTTCTGTAAGTGGCCAATACGTTGGCAGCGATGGTCCCGAAGACCCCGCCCCCGAGGCAACGAACCAAGCGGTTCGACGACGACTCTGGCGAATAAGTGCCGAACTGGTCGGCATTACACTCGACTGGCCGGCGTCGACTATGGACTAGCAACTGGTAGCATGCTCACTCCCTGCCTCTGACGTATCTGTACTTCTCAGAGGAGCCTTGCTCGCGGGACTGCCTAGGCGCACGCAGAGTTGTTCTCTCAGGGACAACTAATGAGATTCAGCTTCATCCGTCTCAGCCCGTCCGTGTCGTCTATCGATCTCATCGAGCATGTCGAGTGTTTTGCGGATCGATGCTCGAACCGCGTCGCTTCGATTGACGAATTTTCCCTCGTCACCGACGTGTTCGTCAAGGTCATCAAGCAGTTCCTGGGGAATCTCGACGCTGACCTTCGGCATACACTCGTATTCGCAGAGGAATATCTTCATAGTGTCGCACAGCACACCAGACTAGCCAACTGATTCCGATACAACCGATCTACTGTGAACGACAGGGTATATTTGAACTGACGGAGTACGAGATCAGCCAATAGATCTGCGTACTCGGTCGATTCTTGTGGTATGGTCTTCAGAGAGAATTCAAGCGAAGAGTGGAACACACATTTTTAATCGCTACTACACACGATACTCAGGTACACCTTATGCCCGAAAGTGAAACTGAGGACCTCGATTACTATCCTTCAGGGTGGAGCGAGGAGATTCACGATAAATACTACATCGAGTGGATTCTCAAGGACGATCAGACAATTTTCGTCCGCCTTGACGGGACGATGGGCGACGGGCAGTATTCCGTAACTCCAATCACCGGAGTGAACGCAGATGGTGAGGAATTCGTCACAAAACCAATGTCCGGGCTGTCACGAACCGACGCGTTCGACGTCGCAGCGACACTCATCTATGCCATGAACGGGGTTGCGGGGCGGCTCAACGGCGAGGACGAATTTACAGGCGATACCGACGAATCCTAACCTCGACAGATCGAATTACTCTCTCCCACGTCGTTTGGACAGACATGTCACGAAAACTCCGGTCGCTCAGCATACGTGATTGGGTCGTGTGACCCGGTATGGCGGAACGCCTCAACTCGGAACGCATACGCATCACCCGTACGTATGCCTACAGCGGCCTCATGAACTTTGAGCAGAAGCGACGATGGTCACCGGTAGGTTTCGACGCTGACACCGGGAATAGTGGCAAAGTGGCTGTCGCCAGCAAGGACAGACTCGTCGCGCTTTGAACTGATCTACTCGCCTTTACGATCTTTTTCCTTGTCGTATCGGTAGCGCTCCAAGGATCTCACGAGTATTGATCGGGACGGTTTCGAGGTGTCACCGGGAGTTATGATTCATCGTTCGCGTATTGGTAGGTGGGACGGACACCCTTGAGAAGTTCCTCGACGATTTCCCAGAGGATCAGAGAGGGAGTTTCGTGTTCGAATGTGATCCCCCATCGGTCCTCAGTTGTGGCGGTTGAGTACTGAAAATGCGCCTGCCCGAGATCGGGATGGTCCTCGTCTTGGTGCCAGCCGGCGTGAAAGCCCGTGTTCGAGTCAGTATAGTTGATGCGGAACCAATCGTCTGGGTCCTGTCGATACCACTTGACAGTCAGTTCCGGCGACTCAGGGCCTGTCGGGGGATCAAGACGAGTCGGATCAAACATCGCTCGCAGCTGCGTGGCCTCGATATCATCCGGAACGAACTCGACCGTCGAAATCTGTGGTACACGATCGAAGACATCCCGTTTTAGCTGAGCATAGAGGTTCGCGTTCGGATCACCACCGGGATGCGGGACAGACATCCGTTAGCTGTTGGCCTCGGCAGGCTCTGTCGTCGGGGCGAGGAAGTCCCATTCGCGGATAGCGAAGCCGACGATCCGGATACGTCGCTGAAGGTGCTCCCACTCACGGGCGATCTCGCGGCGACGGTCTTCCTCGTCAGCGTCAAGAGACTCGTCAGCGAGCGTTCCGCGAAGCTGGTTCGGTGACTTAACGCCGAATTCGTCCTCCCAGTCACGGATCTGCGTCTTCATCTCGGCAAGACGGTCCGTGAGCTCCTCGACAGTATGTCCGCTATCTCGAAGCCGCATCGCCTCCTGCATCGCTTGGCGGCGATAATCAGGGTAGTACGTCGTGTGAGTACCGCTTTCATCACGATGGAGAATACCATCGTCGACGAGGCGTTCAAGCACGCGTTTGGTTGGCTCGTGTGACCAGTCCGCTTCGGAAGCGACCCAGTTGGCCGTCCGCGGCTCCGACAGCTGTCTGGCGGTCATCCGCACACGATCTTCACCCGTCGTTTGGCGTTCCATCAGACCCTTCGGATTCGATTCGTCTCCGGTCATACCACACCGTTCGGACTGTATCTTAATATAGGTTGAGACTATTTGTTCTATATCGAACCAGCTCGTGGGATGCGAGAATTCCACGACGACGACATCCCGACGCTGCCACTGAGTAGGAACTTTGAGGGCGATAAGCGGAGAGTGGAGAGTTATGAGTCCGACCGTCCAAGAACTTCAAAACGCGATTCGAGCGGCGACGGGCCGCTTCGAACGGGAAATCAAGGCGTCGTTCACGAAGGAGGAGCTACAAGCTATTTGTGAGGCACTCGGAGTCGATGGCAACGAGGCGGGGCAATCTTCAACACCGCAGATGCGCCGACTCATCCGGGCGCACATCGGCATCGCAGAGTCGCCCGAGGCGGCCGACGACTCCACCTTCCGGAAGGCCGATCTCCAAGCGATCGCTAACGGAGTCGGGGCATCGTTCGAGTCGTAGTCATCAATCGCCCAATCAAGCTGGCTACTGTAGTTCCCGACTCGACTCCTCGAATGAGGTTGCCTTTTTTGGCCGACTCGCGCCCTGTATCTTGTACCGTTATCAGAACATCTTCCTAAATTGGTAGAAATATCAACGGCCAATTCGCACTCATCAGCGACTAGCAGTTCGGACAATGGTCTGTCTGAAGAATACTGAGGTATCCCAAACGCGGCAGTCTATCCTGAAATCTGAAAGCGCTCTATCTCATCTGATCCACAGTTGGGACACTCATCTGCGCCCGACGCAAGATTCTCACCGCACTGGCGGCACTCCACGACTACCTCTGTCCCGTCACCAGGCAGTAGCCGAGTAAGTACTGTGCGGACACTCATGGGTTCCAACGTTTTGGTGGCTGTGAGTTAATGCTACTGGTGATCTGTGTTCTCCGGAAATTCTGTGCGTTCGACCCGCAAAGCCGCCAAAGGCTTAGGTTCTCTCCCGAGTGAAATTCATTTGGAAGGAATACTGTCACACGCTCCTTCCCCCCTTTCCATGAACGCTGACGAATCCTCCCTCGGTCGGTGCCCGGAATGTGGTGCGGAGATCTCGGAAGCGTGGATTCTTGTTGAGTACGAGAAAAACGACGGCACCGAGGGCGTGTGGACCGAGTGTCCGACGTGTGAGGACGTTGTATCCCCGGAGTAGTCGCAGACAGCAGAATAAAGTGCTCTTCATCGCGTCTACAGTGTACGGTATTCAAATGAAGATTTCAGAGGAACTTCAGTGTCTGTTCTCGGGGAAGGTCGAAGAGCGCGATGGGTCATATGTGGTTGAGGTACCGGAGCAAGAACTCCTCCTTGGTGAGCTACAGGCGGACGAGGCGTACCGTGTGGCTGTTCTGCCGGCACCCGCAAGCAACGAGGCGACCAACACTGACGCTACCCCAGAGCCGGAGCAAGCAACACAAACGCCACCTGTCGAGGAGGGCGAACAACGTACTGTCGAAATCGAAGACATTGGTGACCAAGGCGATGGTATCACCCGTGTTGAGCGCGGGTTCGTCGTTATTGTTCCCGACACGAAACAGACCGAGCGTGTTACTATCGAGATTACCGATGTACGCGAGAATGTCGCCTTCGCAGAAGTTGTCGAGCGCGTCAGTTACTACGAGTAGTCTGAAGCGGCTTTGTTGAAACCCTATTCTTCTGATGAATTCTCGCCTGAAACAGCCGATCGGTGAGAGTTGCTTACACCGCAGTCAGTTGGTCTCGTTTTGTGTAGACAATGAGGGCGATGTAACCACCAAAAACTGTGTGTGCGGCATACAGCGTATTTCTCTCAATCATGCCGGAATACCGTGTGACTGCTAAGACAAAGAATACGCCATATAGGAGACAAGGGAGCGTAATGTATACTGTAATAGCCTTCTTCGGGGTCATGTTGCTTCGTTTTCAACAACAGTATTAAAACCGTCAGATACGGGTGATTTCCACTTCGTCTGTACTGACCACATCCGGTCAGAATATATCATTTCCTGTGTATTTCAGCAGAGTCGCCACAGATGGTCATGTCGTGTTGTATCTGAAGGAGAAGGTTCAACAGGGACAAATAAACAGCTGCCGAAGGAATGTGTAGATAGATGGGAACGAGTAGTCAGACGGGGGGTAGCGAAACAATACCCGGAATGCTCAGAGAGTCCCGCGATTTCGTGTTGGCGTGTATTCTGAACTCTGCACTCATTCTTGGAGTGGTCGTATTTGAGTGGAGTCTTCTTGAAATCGCTGTCATCTATCTCATCGAGATAGCGATCATCAACCTCCTGTTCTTTTCTGTCGCGTTGTTCACGCCACAGTCCGTGGATGATCTCGATGGGGATTCTTGGGATGAAGAACCCACTTCAATTCAGCCGATTGGTCTAATACCGCCGGTATACCGACGGAATATCAACTACGTTTTGCGAAAGGCGGTTATCCCAGCTTTCATTCTTACAGTAATCATGACTCCTTTCCTTTCCGGTTATGATTTGGATTCAGGACTTCCCCTTTTGGATTCAGGACTTCCCCTCTCAGTTAGGTTCACAATTGCTGGCATTGTTTTCTTTCAGCTATCGCGCGTCTGGCGCTATTTTATCGTCAACCGGTCATATCAAGATAAATCGCCGGCAGACGCGATGGCCTTCGCGTTTGCTCCCGTCTTTGAGTTGTTTCTGATGTTGGTCTTTGTGGTTGTTCCCGTCAGCTTTGTGATTATCGGGACGGGTACCGATCTAGATTCACGGGCCGTGTGGTTGCTCTATTTAGTTCCGATGGGGGCGATCAGGGCGTGGATAGGAAGTTTAGACCCTCAGACAGACGATTTTAGTGTCAAATAGGATTAACACATGTATAAATCTCTGAGGATTTCAACAGAGCCACACAAGAGAATAGAATTCGCTCAACAGGCAGACAAGATATGAATGAAGATTTATTTGTTCGTGTAGTCGGCGGTATTGGGACGATAGCGATTCTACTCGTTGCGGTTACAGTAGGTGCTTTGTTGGGGAATAATCCCGATGAGATGTTTGCTTGGTCAATGATCAGTACAGTCACACTCTCAATAGGTGCGGTTATAATCATTTATCGTTTCGAAGACAAAATAGATTCAATGTAATGAGCGATCGAGAGCATGTACTGGGCGATTTGTGTATCACCCGTACTGACCGCGACTGGGACAAAAAAATCACTTTCTGAGGATTTCAACAGAGCCGACTGTTGGGAAGACAATCATAGCAAACCGAACTTACTACTGTGTCTCAAACCATCGGAAACCCATGCCCTCTCGACGGTGGTCGCTTCCCATTCAGATGACCGTTACAATTGTTGGTATGGTGGCTGTCACGATCGCGTTTCTCTGTGGGATTTGGGCTGTCCTCTACGGTGTTCTGTCATTTCTTGACGTCTCTACAGCATCTTCGTTCGCGGGAGGACTCACGGCGTTGATCGTGGTGACGATCGGCTACCTCGAATACAAACAGGTCGACACGATCGAACGGCTCGCTGACGCCGACCGCATCGACGAGGAGGCCGAGCCCGAGCTGTACGAGTTGGTGACCCGCGTCGCAGCACAACTCGACGTCCCCGTTCCGACGATCGCCCTTTCGGATCGACAGACTCCTGAAGCATTGGCTGTCGGATTCCGTCCGGAAAACGTCCATCTCGTCCTCTCCCGCGGGACGCTCGACACGATCGACGGACGTGCCGAACTTGAAGCGGTCGTCGCTCACGAACTCGCGCACGTGAAAAATCGGGATGCGATGGTGATGACGGCCGTGTCACTCCCCGTGATCCTCGCTCGCGGACTCGGGACGCGACTTGCGGACATCGAAAATCCGGGTGGAGCTGCGATCCTCATCGTTCCACTTGGGTTCGTCTCGACGCTCATCTGGGGAACGGGGAAAGCGATGACTGCCCGACTCTCCCGAGCGCGAGAACAAGCCGCAGATCGAGCCGCCGTTGCGGTGACTGGCTCACCTGCGGTGCTTGCGACTGCGCTCACGAAACTCGACCGGAGCATTTCAGATACGCCGAATCGGGACTTACGCGAGGTGTCGGGGATTTCATCGCTCTCGATCCTCTCGCTCGAACCGGAAGAGTTGGAGAAAGTGATGCTCGGTCCGGACGGGAACAGAGAGCCGTCGTACTGGTGGCTTCGAAAACGCCTGTATCGGTTCGAACGCTGGCTGTTCCGGACGCATCCGCCGACAGATGACCGAATCGAACAGCTCGCAGAATACGAGCGACAACAGGACCGACGTTCACCGTCTTAGCGACAGCAGTGACCGTCTGATCCTGGTTTAATGTGGATTTCACAGTCAGCCCACGTCAAGCCGGTTAAACATTATCGCTTTGTTGAAATCCTTGGTCACTGATAATTCGTCGAGGCCGTGCTACATACAGAGCGCGAATTTAGCACTCTAGGATTACTGAATGCAAAATTAGTATTTATGGCTCTGTTGAAATCCTCAGCATCTGATAGTTTTTCACCCCAATCGCTCAGTACAGGGGACTCACAGACCAGAGTCCGTCTATACCTCTCCCACTTCTGTTAGGAACACCTTGCGAGATATAGAGCGCGTATCGCACACAGAATATCTGTCGATTCAATCAGATCGGTTTCGGACGGCTGTCTTTATTGGTGCCGTCTGTGTACTAATTCTTGTATGCCTGAAGAAGTCCTGTTCAAATCAGAGAGCGACCAGAGTCGAGAAGAGATTGCATCGTACCTTCGAAAAGTCGCGGATAATCTCGACAGCGGAGATGGTATCACCCTGAAAGCAGGCTCCGAGTCTGTAACGCTGAATCCCCCTGCCCGACCCACCTTTGAAGTCAAAGCTGAACGCGAAGGCCCGGCTGGCAACATGACTGAACGAAGTGTCGAGTTCGAACTCGAATGGGACGAGAACGGCGGTCAAAAGGGTAGCGGAAGTGGTCAGTTAGAAATCGAGTAGTTAGTCCCGACGCACGCCGAGCAATTGATTCAGGAGGACTTACCTGAAACAAACAAAGCCGGTGTGCTGAACCCGCCTTCTACATTTCGCACACCAGTACTGACAGAGACTAGGCAGATGTTGGGGGGGCCTGCTGCATGTACAGCGCATATTTCGGACAGAATTAGCTCTACCTATACTCAGGAGGGATCGGTCAACACAGATGTCATACCAAACGCATCGGTGCCCTCTATTTTCAGCAGTCGAACGTGTGGTTCTTCATACCATTAACAATCCATAGCTGAAAAATAGAGGTGACGGTCACAAACGCGTCCGTTCGGCGTGCCACAGAGGCAACTCATATAGTGGGGGCCAGACTGCAAATGAGTATGAATACCGACCGATCCGCTACGGACACCGCGGACGGAGACTCTGAGGTCGAGATCGATGGGATCGATCCCTCCGATCCTGAACCCGACGTTCCGGAGGGAAATGCAATTGAGGACCGGCTGGGGCGGCTGTTCCGTAGCGGGCGGACGAACGCGGTGGTCGCGTGGGCGATGGTGACTGTCCTGGTGGGAGTGTTCGTCGAGAGCCTGCTCGAATTCGACATCCTCCCGATGGCTCTCGTCACCGGAATGATCGCCGTCGTGGTCGTGCCGGCGGTCGCGGCGCGGAATCCGCGGGTAATGCCTCCGTGGGAGGTGCTCGGTCTCGCGCTGTTACCGGTGCTGGTGCGTGCCCTCCTCGGGGGAGAACTCGGGACGTTTGCGACGTACCTTGCGATCGCCGCGTTCGCGCTGATCATCACCGTCGAACTCCAAATGTTCACCACGCTGCGCGTGACACACTGGTTCGCGGTCGTGTTCGTCATGATGACGACGCTGGCGACGGCGGCTGTGTGGGCGGTGCTCCGGTGGAACGCCGATCGGCTGCTCGGTACCAACTTCCTGACGACCAACGAGGCGCTGATGATCGAGTGGATCTATGTGACGCTCGCCGGGCTCACCGCCGGGATTCTCTTCGACGCATACTTCCGGCGACGCGGAGCGCGGCTCCGCCGCACGATAGGGTGGGTGGTGCGCCGATGAGCGTTCGGGGTGTCCTCCGCGCTCGCCCGTCGTTGCGGACACAGCGGCGGCTCACGAGGGTGATGCAGGTTCTCTTGGTCGCTATCGTCGGATACGGCGTGGCGTTCGGCCAGCCGAAGGCGATCACCAACGGCGGGCTCGGCTTGTTCGTCACGTTCATTCCGGCGCTGCTTGAGCGCAATTACAATATTCCACTCGACCCGTGGCTCGGCGTGTGGATCACGTCGGCGGTGTTCCTCCACACGCTGGGATCGGCGTGGTTCTACGCGCAGGTCCCGTGGTGGGACCACCTCACGCACGCGCTGTCGGCGTCGCTAATCGCCGGCGCAGGGTACACGACACTGCGAGCGATCGACCTCCACAGCGACCAAGTCCGGATCCCAGCGCGCTTCGCGTTCGTGTTCATCTTCGTGGTCGTGCTCGCGTTCGGCGTCGTCTGGGAGCTGTTCGAGTTCGGTCTCGACATCGTCGCCGACGAGACGGGGATCTCCATGCCGCTCGCCCAGCACGGACTCGATGACACGGTGCTCGACCTGATGTACAACTCCGTCGGGGCGCTGATCGTGGCGACGTTCGGACAGGCACACCTCACCGGAGTCGCAGAGCGGATCCGAGCAGGGCTGTATGGGACGTTAGACAAGGAGTCTTAAAATTCTAACAGAGTCTACACAGGCGGGGCAAGCCGAGTGCCTCAGGGTTTAACGCCGAGGCAGTTCATTCTAACCGCGGTCGAGAAAAGTCTGATTGCGCTCGAAGGGTGGGAGGATTTCTGCCGGTTATCCTCCGACCGAGCGCTTTTGAGCCGGCGCTTAATCAGTGGGTGAGACACGCGCAGTCGGTTTCATGCTGGCAAATTGGGAGTACCGCCAAATCATGGTGAATAGAGAGCACATATATTCGACCAAGATCCGTTTCAGAATGAAAGACTCACTCGACACGTGGTAGTTGTTGCGGGTCACAAGGAAGAGCATAAATCGAGAGGAAGACAGTACGATGTGATGGCTCGTACCGAATCGTCTCGGATTGACCGAGACGCGGATATTGATGATGTACTGACCGAATTGGACGAACTCGAGGATATCGTTGATCGGGATGAGGAGTTACAACAGGTTCGTGAGACGATGCAGACTGCTCGACAGGTCCGTCGCCGAGGAATCATCGGTCGATTCCAATCCCAATTCGGCCCCCGCGATGCTGGCGAAGCGCTGGTGGGAAGTTTCGTGTTCGGGATGCCGATGATAGTTGAAGATGGCGCGCTTGAGATCGGTCGGTTCATCGCTAAACGTCCGCCGGTTCTTCTCCTCACGCTCCTGTTTGGAGGGACCCTTGTTTTCGGGATATTACATGCTGGTGAGTTCGAACAGGTCGTTGAGGACCGACTTTTCGGAGTTGTTCCATTGCGACCGGTGGCTATCATGTGTATCGCAGGTGGGTTGGCTATTGTGTTGATGACTGGTTGGGGCCGAGTTGCATGGAGCGAACCACTAATTGCGGGCGGACAGACGGTGTTGATTGGTGTCGTCATGAGTGTCGGGGCTTCCATCGGTGATATCCTCCCCGAAAACTAGGTGATTCAAGTAACGAGTTGTGGTCTCCATGAACTACCGACTGACAGAGATGGATGAGACTCAGCCCACACCCACTCTATGAGTATGGCCGTGCTGCATAGACCGTCTGTATCTCGCACGGCTATCGCAACTTGGCACTGAGATGGTAACATTCTCGGTAGTCAATACGCAGTTCTCATCGACCGGCTGTTTCAGGTGAGAATATATCTGAAGAATAGGATTTCAACAGAGCCACTGATCATTAACTGGCCGTTATCCGGGCCGTCGAGAAGTTGCTGTCAGTGACGCTCATAACTAGCCGAAATGTTACTAGTCGAGTCACTATGGCGCATCGCTACTTGCGGAGAAATAGTCTGTAATGGCGTCCTACAAGCGTGCTATCCGCGTTCTGTAACAGACAAATATAATGCGTAATTTCCCGTTTTCTCACCAGTCTCCCGGTCCTCAGTCTCCTTCAGGTTAATCTCAACCCGACGACTGTAGTCCTCCATATCGACAACCCAGCGGAATAGCCCTGCGATGGTTTCAATGAATTGGGGATCACCGGTAATTCGAATATTCGAGATATCTGTCGGGTATGTGCTCCCCTCAAAGTCGCTCGGCTTTTCCATCATCGCTCGCTTCATCTCGGCCCCCGACGGTCGATCTCGATTCTTCAGCCAATCCATCGCTTCCGATTTCGGTATACTTCCTGATTTTGTCGTTGGAAGCGACTCTAGTTTCGTTTTTGTGGACTCCCCACCGTCGGCAACACCAAGGTTCTCCTCAGCCTCATCTTCGAACGATTCTGACTTCCCACCCTGTATTTCGTACTCTGCGCCGCAATTTTCACACTGACCACTCCCATTCTGTGGGGTTATCATACTCCCACAGTCGTCACAAAAGTACATAGAACAGGTACATATTCCGAATCTGATAAAGTTGTCTGAGGAATACGAGACCACAAAAACACATGATGGGGAGACTCATGTTCCAACTAATCTCCCAGTTAGTATCAGAAGCGTTTGATGTCGTTGTAACGCTCATCCATGCTCTGAACGGAATTGCGAGATAATTCAACACAAAAAGGAACTTACCGGTGCCGTCAGCGACGAATCCTGAGCGCAGCAGGTCGGGTCAATACATCCTACTTCGTTTGAACAAGCGCATCACGAAAACTCCGGCCGCTCAGCATACGCAATCGGGTCACGTGACCCGGCATTCCGGAACGCCTCTGGGCGGAATACACACGCATCACACGTCCCACACGCCGGCTCCTCATCGCGGTAACAAGACCACGTCATTCGTACGATACACCGAGTTACGGTGAAACAGAATTAATTCAGTATACCACAGATATATATCGCTTCGAACCGACATCTGTACTAACGAGGCGACACGAATGGAGGTTACTGACATCCCTGAGGAAGCGTACGACGGTGCAGAATCGCCGCCGGACCTCACTGAATTTGAGTCACCTGAGACGCTTCTCAAAGACGGACCGATCCGCGAACGGCTCCTTGATGTCATCACCGGGCTTCGAACCCCCACAAAGGTTTCCGAGATCGCTGACCTCGCTGACTGCGGGACTGAGACTGCCCGAGACTATCTCGCATGGTTCAACGAGATGGGCATGGTCCATCGTCACGACGCGCGGCCCGTCCGGTACGAGCGCAACGACGCGTACTTTCAGTGGCGACGCATCGATCGTATCCGCGACGAATACTCCGAGCAGGAAATCGTTGACCTCCTTACAGACACACTTGACGAGATCGAAGCGTACAGAACACAGTTCGACGCAGACGATCCGAACGACGTCTCTCTCGTCGACGCCAGTCAAGACATAGCAACTGAAGACGCGTGGGAGGCGCTCTCTGAGTGGGAGACACTCGAACAGCGAGCAGCGCTCCTCGACGCGGCGCGACGTGACCACCTGGCCTCCGGTAGCACTCCCAGTCACATCGATGCCTGAGCAGCCGGGCGATCCACCCAGTACCGGCCCAATCGATGCTGCAGTTCTCGACCGGATTGCTGCTCACCTCCTCCGAAGCGCCCGATTCGAGAGTGTCCATACACGGCCTTCGTATGCGCCAAACGCTATCGTTGCTGACTACGACCTCGGGTACTTCCCTAGTGGGGTCACGCGCGCGTCGCTTCGGATTCGATGGTTTGAGACCGACGACTTCAGCATCCACTACGCCGAGCAGTATCAGACGAACAATTCGTGGGAGTGTCGATGGGATCGCCACCCCAACGATCACAACACCCGCGAGCATTTTCACCCGCCCCCGGATGCATCAACACCAGGCGACGATGCTGAGTATCCACCCGAGTGGCGAGACGTGCTCGCCTCCGTACTCTCTCGTCTTGACGAACGGATCGAGGCATTCTGGGACGAGTAAAATCGACTCGTGAGTTACGAAAACTCCGGCCGCTCAGCATACGCAATCGGATCGCGTGACCCAGCGTTCCGGAACGCCTCAAGCCGGAACGCACACGCATCACACGTCCCACACGCTGGCTCCTCGTCGCGGTAACACGACCACGTCATCTCGTACGGCACCCCGAGTTCCAAGCCACGCTCGGCGATCTCCGTTTTCGACCACTCGACGAACGGCGCTTTCAGCTCAATCTCTGTCTCCGGTTTTGTCCCGACATCAATGACGTTCTGAAACGCATCGAAAAAGGCCGGCCGACAGTCCGGATACCCGGAGAAGTCCTCGGAGTGCGCGCCGATAAACACGGCCGACGACTCTGTCGCCTCCGCATACGACGTCGCCATCGACAACAGATTCGCGTTCCGGAAGGGGACGTACGACGTCGGAATCTCGTCACTCTCCAAATCCGCGTCAGCCACGTCCATCTCCTCATCCGTCAGACTCGATGCCCCAATCTGCGAGAGATGCCCCGTTTCGATGTGTAGGAAGTCAGCCGCATCAACCTCCTCAGCAAGCGCCTGTGCGCACTCGTACTCTTTGTCTTCGGTGCGCTGCCCGTACGACGTGTGGAGGAAGTACGGCTCGTACCCTTGCTCCATCGCTTCGTAGACCGCAGTCGCACTATCCATCCCGCCGGACACCAGAATGACCGCGCTTTTGTTGCTCATGATTGCTCAGTTGCGTCGAATCGATTGTCGCTCTGTTCACCACACCGCACTCGCGGCACCACACGATCTCGACCAGGCTGTTTCTGGGCGACGCTCATGTCCCCGGCGCGTCGTTCCATAGGTCAACGTGCAGTCGCGGCGTGTACCGGTAGCCGTACTCCATCGCTAACTCGGCGACCTCGCTTCGCGTCCCGTCGAGTTGCTCGCGCGTCATCCCCTCGGGCATCAACAACACGTCATCATCGGCGACGGTCGCCACCGTCGCTTCTCGTACCCGCTCAACCAGGTCCGTGATCTCTGGGAGATCCGACTCGTCGGTCACGACAAACTTGAGTTGGGTCTCGTACGCATCGACCATCTGGGACAACGCATCCATGTCAATCCGGTTCTGTTCGTGTTTCTCTTCCCACTCGCCCTCCCCCTTCGGGTCACGCTCCGGTGTCGGCGTGCTGCTCGTCAGCTTTGGGCTGATACTCGCCAGGTCGATTGGCACGTCCCGGTAGATCGTCCCATTCGTCTCTACCGTCGCGTGATACCCCTCTTCGTCGAGCCGTTCGAGGAGTTCGACGGACTCCTCGTGGATGAGTGGCTCGCCGCCCGTGAGTACGACGTGGTTCGCCTGCTCGTGGGAGCGGACTTCCTCCAAGATCGAGTCGACGTCGCGCCACGCTCCGGTCGGCTCCCACGACGTATGGTACGAATCACAGAACCAACACCGAAGGTTACACCCAGAGGTCCGCACGAAGACAGAGGGCACGCCTGCGAGCGTTCCCTCGCCCTGCAACGAGTAGAACACCTCGTTGATCGGAAGCCCCTCACCAGCCGCCTCAGCGTCCGTTGTGGGCTCCTCGACGTCACTTGCGACCGGCATCAGTAGGTCGCACAGAGCTCGCCGGTTTCGCTCACCGACACCGACACGTCCGAGACGGTGTCTGGGAACGCCTCAAGCATCCGTTGTTCGAGGAGGACGCTCATCACCTCTGCCGTTGGTGGGTGATCGAGGACGACGAGGGCGTCGCCGTCGCCGGCCTGCTCGAACGCGTCAACGAGCGGGTCGCCTTCCTCAACGAGGAACCGGTGGTCCCACGCGTCGATGACGTCCGTGACGTCGCCTTTGTCATAAGTTCGGAAGGTAGATTTCGTACAAACGGATAGCGGCTAAAATTGCTGGTGAAGTCCGATCTCAGATCTCAGTCGGGAGAAAACTCACCGAGTCATCAAGTCACTACACGAATCTGATAAAAACACGGGAAATAACGGGTGTGACCGAAACACGCGTCGCTACCGAAACTCAGGAAAACCCAGGAAAATCACGACTCGTCAGTCAGGCGGGTCAACCCCATCTTCACGGAACATCAAGATCAACGCTGACGCCAGGAAATCAGCCATCGACAGCAGCGGGTCTAATCGGTCATCGAACGTTAACCGGCCGTAATCATCGAACGCTTCAGATGCGAGTCGTTTCAACGAGTGATCCGTCAGCCGCCACAAATTATACAGCAAGCAGCTGAACACGAACGAGAAATACCGCATCCGGTAGTCCTTCGACGCGATCGACGGTAGCAGCGGCAGAAGAACCTTGTATTCAATTTCTATATCCCACCTACTCGAATACCTGTTACACAAACCCATTGCATCTTCCGGCAACACGTCTTCCCGATTCGTCACGAACACCGTGTACTCCACGTCGTCTAGTTCAGTGTACACCCAGTCATCCTTCTCTGCAGGGACGTACATGAAATTCACATCATGACTGTACCCGCCTTCGCCAACCGTATCGTCACTTTCAGCCTTAACGTACCGCGTTTCATTCTCGTCCAAATAGAGTGGTTTACGTTGCACCCGACTGACCAACGTCGAGTCTGATTCTACATCATCCAAATTTTGCTCCAATGCTTCCGAATTCTTCTTTTTCGGCAGAAGGTAATTCACGTCGTAGTACTGGTCAAGCACGTGTGTGACCTCACGGTTCTCGAACGCCCGGTCTGCCATCACGAGGTGAATATCCACGAGCTCAGTCGCCTGCTGCATAAGCCGATCAACCGTTTCAGCCCATGAGACCGACATGCCGTTGTCGAGTTCCCACTTTGAATTATGTCGAACCGGTTCAACAGCCAGGACTATCGGGTCGTTATGCCCGACGATCGTGAGCGTGGCGTACTCGTACCCGACCGGTTTGTCATTCCCGCCTTTGATCATCTCCGGGTAGTCATCCTTCGGAACACGAAGATTACCATTCTTGGTCCTTACTCTCGTGTCACCAGGTTCAACGTCTGCTTCACCCTTGTATGGGCTGACGCTAACGGGCACGCGAACCGTGTCGATTGCAGCAACTACCGGTTCACTGAACTCGTCCGCCTCTCGAATACGTCCAAGCATGTTCTCGACCGCATCCGAGAACTGTGGTTGAATCGTATCCGCGACTTTTCGCCATTCCGGCGTTGGTCGGCGTCTCCCATTGAAATCATCGAACGTGTACTGGTACGAAGCAGGTGTTCCGAGTTTCTTCACCGCACGGACGTGCGTATCGTTGTGGAGCGCTCTCGTGCGGAATTTGTTGAACGTACGGAACGCTGACCGTGTTCCCGCGCGGTCAGAGAGACTCATCAGGATCTGGTGTTCCCACACGGTCCGGTCTTCGTGCACGACGTTATGTGCTCTGCCAGTATCGAACGCGGGGCACACGTCGTTCAGCGCGGCTGAAATAATATCTGGGGCGTGTTCATCGACGTAATGGTGGAGAGGTGTTGACGTTTCCTCGATTTCGTCTGGTGACGGGGTTGGGTCTGGTGATCTCAGGTCTTTCTCGTAGTGACCTTGCTGTAGGGCTGCCTCTCGGATGTCTTTCGCAATGTTGTTGAGGAGTGTTTTGTATTGACTTGAAAATCGTCTTCGGATAGTGTATGAGAGGGTTTGCTGCGTTGGTGCTCGATTAAGTCCAAACTGTTGTTGGAGGTATTCCCAGTTTCTTACACGGGTTGTTACCTCCGTTTGGTCCATCCCGGTAACCCGTTTATACAGGTAGAGACGGACCATTGCTTCGAAGTTGAACGAGTCACTCATCGTGATATCGTACTCGTCTTGGAATTCGCTCATCGGCAAGTCGAGGTTCTTGATCACGCGAGACGTATTTTCGTGGATTTCATACAGCGAAGTCGCTTGAGCGACTACTCGTTCTCGAACGGTATTTTCGGGCTCGTCAGTCATTCAGCACCCCCGTCGAGCCGGTGAATCGTGGACGGGATTTGGAGTGGAAACCGAGGGGTGCTACCCAGGACTCAGTAGTTCCCCACCAGTAATAGCCGGTCAACTCAGTGTCTCCGTGGATTCCTCTCCACGGCGAGGTGAGCTGACATCGAGTAGTGGTGGTGAGGGACACGAGTTACTGGCGGGTGAGCGGTCGTGGGGGTTACCGGGGCCTCGATTCGAGTTTTGTATCCGGTGACTGGCTGATGGGTCCGTTCGGATTCATGGGTTGGATACGCGATGTAGTACAGTACGTACCATATTCGAGAGGGTGTCGTTTCCGAATCTGCACACAGAATAATACGTGATTTGGGGTTAAGAAACCCTATAGGCAGTATAATCAGTGTTTAAGAGATTTTCCAAATGTGCCGATCGCCGTGATCAGGTAGTATGTTTTGTACTTCTAGTACAGTTCGTACCGGAGTTTTATTTTGTAGTCCGACGCACACGTCAATACCGTGGATTTCAGCGATAGCGGGAATGGTGGAGGGCCAGCTCCACCTGACGAATTCAGTGATGAGGGACTCGATCAGATGATAGAGGTGCTCTCATCTGCCGGTGGGGCGTGGCTCATCGCACAATTGCATGACGAGCCGAAGCGTTTCCAAACACTCCGGCAAGACTTTCCAAAAAGCCCGTCCACGATCGATGAACGCCTCGAAGAGGGGAGGCAGGCAGGACTCGTGGACGAGCAACCAAAGTACGTTCAGAAAAAGAAGTACCACCGACTCACTGAGAAAGGAGAAGTAATCGGTGACGAGATTGAACGGACTGACCTATTGCGGATTCAAGAGGAGATCTGGCGTCTTGAGCAAGAACTCGACGAGGAACTTGACGCGTTCCGAGAATCCCTGGTAGAGAAGCAAGACGAACTCAACGAGGCATTCATTGACCGTGTCCGCGTATCTCAATCTAAGGGTAATGACGAATACGACCAATAGATGTCGGATCTCCGGCGGACCTCTGTAGAAATTGGAGACTCTGTCCGAATGCTATCCTTCAGACATATCATCGTCTGAAACAACTGGTCGTTAAAGAGTGCTTACCTATCGACAATACACTACTGAAGTGATCAAAAGCTACTGAACTTGTGTTGCCTACTCATCCTAACGTTCATGAACAGAAGATTTACTATCACTAGTTTGTAAAATGAAGCATGGTTGAATGGTCCAAACCAAATACGTCCCTCATACACCGTGTCACCGGTTGGAGCATAATTGTACTGAGTGTAGTATACTCAATGGTCATCATAGGGCAAGTGCTGATATCTATTGTACCAATTAGTCTGGTTGTTTTAGTGTATGTTTTGTGGGGGTTCCTGTAGGTTCAGATTCGCTAGTAACGTTTTGTGTCTGTTATACTGAAAACCTGTACTGACCACAACCGGATCAGAATCTATCACTTGCTGAGGTTTTAACAGAGCCGAATAATGAACAAACATTTATGGAATTCTAAAGTTGAATAATTGATATGATAGATCAAAAACGTCGTGAAATCCTTGGGGTTGCTGCTGTTGCTCTCACTTCCGGCTGTATTTCAAATGACGAACCGCAGGTGGAAATTCAGGAGATAGAGGTGGTAAATTTGCGGGATGAGAGTGTTGATGTAACAATAGTAGCAGAACGGGATGATGAAATTGTATATGAAGATACATTTGAATTTGACGCAATACAAGGTGGTTCAACCGATGGTGTAAACTTAAAAGAAAGTTGGATGGGTGGTGAGGGAGACCTAGTAGTTACTGTATCTGCTGATTCAATTGACGAACGCAGTCTATCTACAGTAAGTTTGTCACAAGATTACGAGGACACTGAGTGTCTATCTGTATTGTCTACGATCGATACTAACGGCGTGAAAATGTACTATTCCCGAGGGGAATGTTGACGATTCGGCTCTATTAAAATCCTATTCTTCAGGTGTTTCTCGTCTGAAACAACTGGTCGCTGAAGAGTGCGTACTGAGTAATATTTCAGTTTTTAAACCAACCAAACAGCCCGAGTGAAATAGCGAATAATCCCCATAGAACTGTGCGGAAATTGGGTTGTGCCAAAGCGATACCAAGAATACCTACTCCGGCAATAACGGAGAGAATCCCGGTGAGTTTTCGATACTGCTGTAGCGACATAGATGTGAGGAGTCTATTGTATTATTTAGAGCGTTTCGTCATAATTACTTGGCTTGTACTGAGCGGTTCGTGAGTCCACTGTAATGACCGGAACAAGGTTAGAGTGGATCATCTGCTGATGATTTCAACTGAACACTGGCATGGGGTTAGACGGCGCACTGCTACCGTTCACTTGGCTCTCCCAGCTCAGTACCGACAACTTGTTGCTCTGCTCTCGGAACAAAAAGCTCGGATAACTCGCCATTCGAAGCACAGTCTTCACAAAGTGGTGGTGATGAATTCTCACCGGCGTCAACCTGATCATGCGGGAACGTACCCCGGCACGTGCTGCATTCCCAGTCGTACACGCCGTGTTCGGTAGCTAACTCTGGGTACTCATCCGCAAGTGCTGGCGTGAGTTTCGCGTCCGGGTACGCATCGAAGTACTCGACCAGTTGTTGTTTCCGGTACGAAGTCACGGCAGGTAATAGCCCAGTGAACCCTTCATCCTGATATTTCCCGTCATGCTCTCCACAACGCCGTTTGAACGGGCACGTCCCGCACTCCCACTCGAACACCGGCTCTGCTGGTGGTAACTCTCCGTTCTCACGGAACTGGGTTTGCTGCGCCATCCACTCCACGACGCTCTCCCGCCAGAACCGGTCATCGAACGGGACATGGAAAGCCTGCACGTCGAGCATATCCCGACTCCCGTACACCAGCAACCCGTCCTGAATCGACCGGTCATACTCTGAATCCAACGCGTGCATGTACGCGTGTAGCTGCGCCTTATGATGTGGTTTCGGCCCGTCAAGATACTCTAACGACGACGTCGTCTTGATCTCCGTTACGAGTATGGGGTGGCCGTTACTGTCCACGATCGCCGGGTCTGTCACGCCTTTCACCCGGACTTCATCACCGCTCCTGGTCGGTACCTGCGTGTCAATCCACAGCGAATTCCGCACGTACGTCGAATCTGTCGTCACCGTGTCCTGCAGGAACGGCACGATGATCTCCTCTTCGAACTCGTTCCCAATCCAAAACAGGCCTTGCGGCGAGTCACCCTCTTGTGGCGTGTTCTGTCCGTAGTACCGGACTTTCCGATGGCACTGCAGTAACTTACTCGGGGAGTGCTTCTCAGTAGCGGGAATTGGTGACGCGCCGTTGAAATACGGGCGGCCCTCCAAGATGTTCTCCGTGAACAATCGCTCGTCGTACCAGTCGTTGAATGAGTCGTTCGTAACGGCGTCCACGAGGCGTTTTAGCCGGGTGTTCTGTGGGAGGCGGTCAATAGTCGATGACAATCGGATATCGCGTGACGCGTCTGTCTGGCCGTTCTCGCTCATTGCAAGAATAGAGACGCCCTGAAGGACAATAGGGAAGGGCGTGGTGTTTCCGAAACACGGTCTACACCGGATTATGACCGTGTTCGGTACGTGCGAGCTTTCGTGTTCCCGTCAGCCACGATTAGGTTATAATGCTCTAACTTCGCCAGGTAGTTCCGAACGGTTCGCTCGGTTTTGGGGTCGTCAACACGATGTTCATACTGTTCGTACAGTGTTGGTGGTTTGATCTCCTCGCTCTCGCTGATGATCGTGTAGAGCACTCGCTGGTCCGGTTTAAGACGACTAATGGTGTTCCGCTCAATTTCCAATTTCGCTTCCGAAACCACCTCTGAAATCACATCGGAACGAATCTGATTGTCTCCGTTCTTCTTGGCATTACGAGCAGCTTTCCGCAGAATTCCGATAGCTACTCGCGCATCACCGACAGAGTGTTCAGCGATGTGCCCGAGCTCCACGGACTCGATTACATCCGGTTGGAGACCCCATCGCGCCCGGTCACGGAGAATAGCGACCAACTCTTTGTGTCCGTACTGGCCGAAGTGGATACGGTTCGAGTTTTGAAGACGGCTTTGTAGACGAGTTCCGAGAGGGTCAAATAGGTCTTCTTCGCGGTTCGCAATGAGGATCAACGTGAGTTTCGGAATGCGATGAAGGTCGTATAGGAGTTCCTTGTCTTGAAGTTGATCCACTTCATCGAGAATCACGACGTACGGCGGGCCATCGTAGTCACGAAGACGGTCAAGGAGGAGGTCACGCGGTGTAGATTGCCGGTGGATGTCGTACGTCTGGCCGATCCCGTCGAGTAACTGGTACAGAGTTTTGAATCGCGTGTAGTCCTCCCAGCAGTTCACGTACTGCGTGTTCAACTCCACGACGCTCCCACGGAGTTGTTCGACGATGTATTGGGAGATACAGGTTTTCCCAGCTCCGGACGGGCCGTATAGTAACGTTGGCTCTGTCGGCTCTCTGTCTGTGACAGGTTCAAGAATGCTCGACAGATAGTTCACCTCCGCATCTCGATGCTGTACCTCTCTCGGAATGAACTCCTGTTGGAGCACCCGGGCGTCTGTTATCATGATGGTACGTCGACACGGTCTGATGAGAACATAAATGGAAGGGTGCCGTTTCCAAATATTCCAAAAATGGCTGAAACACCGGCTCTGCTGAAATAATATTCTTCAGACAGATTCTCGCCTGAAACAGCTGGTCACTGAAAGGTGCTTACTGTGAAGTAGAGTAGACCTCGGCCCATAGATACACAATCCCAAGTACCGAGAAGAATATACCCAAACCGGTAGGTATCCATTCGCTTTGTACGGCAAAGAGAGACGCCTGAACCAGCCCCATCCCGACCATTGCTATCCCGATAATTGTCCTGAGTAGTCTGCGTTCCATACTTAGTAATCATTCAGAATACTGATAGTTCTTTTGTCTGTACTGACCGATTCGTGAGTTTCCTGTACTGAGCGATCTGGGATTCCTCGTATTGCTCGTTCGGAGGATTGGTCGAGATTGTGAATGAGACAAGCAGTGGTGAGTTCCGGAACTGCTTCCACCATCGATGGGATCGTACTACCACACCGTACTTACGTTTGAGCGTTGCTGGCGTGGGAAGTCGAAAACCGGGTACCCGCGTATATATATTAATTTAGAGAGTTTGGCGGACAGGTTCGGCCTTCTCCCGGTTTATCGGCACACAAGTGTCACTCAATTATCGATTTGTAGGTTTGTACCTTCCGAACTTGTGCCTTTGTCGACGACCCACCCTTCCTCGGTGAGTTCGCCGGTCACTTCGACGGTGATCTCGTAGTTGTGGCCGTGTGGCCGCGAGCACTTCCCGTCGTGATGTAAGATTCGATGGCCCGAGCTAATTCGGATGGGGTTGTCGGCTCCGATGTGGAGTGTTCGTTGGCCTGCTTCTGCCAAATCCACTGCTATAGAGTCATCTTGAGGTATGCTCTGAGACATACTCAAAGAATATTATGAGCAAATATAAGTATTGAGTTTCACCGGCTTTGCTGAAATTCTCATAACATGACGAACTCTGACTCAGCTCCGATCAATATAGCATTCCTACAGATAACGACATTTTTGCGCCCGACAGCCCAGATAACGTCTCAGGGTTACCCCAACAGCTCTTTTATAATCACCTCAACGGAAAAATTCCTTGTGACGGATTATATAAAGCCCTCAATATCGGTCAGTCTGAATTTTGGTACATTGCTGAAAAGTACCCAACAGTCTCCTCTCCAAGGTCAGACATCCAAAATTGCGTCTCTTCTGGTAATCGGAAATGGAAGATGATGTCAGTGGCATCTTTCGCAATAAATCCTGCATTCATTATGAACGCAAGCTCAGCAATATCCCCTAACGTGCCAGAAGCGATAATGAGAATCAGTAGCGCAGGTAACTGAATCATAAAAATCGGTGCAGCAGTCATCAGATTGAGCTCTCGACGGGATATCCACGTCTCCCGCACCACAACATGCCCCTTCAGTCGGTAGTAGATCGGTTCTAAACCCAGTCCTTTCGCAAACAACCGATGTAACTGCTCATGTATCTCGAAGGTTGCCAAAGAGACTGCCAATAGCAAAACAACGAGGTACCCACTCTGACGGGTGCTATATCCGAGAATTATCAATGGATCAGCTGCCACCCGTGCGATGATCCCTGAAGAAACCAACACCACAACGACTGTTGCTCCGACAAGGAAAACGAGACTTATTAAGTTTAACAACCAATTTGGTTGACTAATCTTTACGGGCTGTGTGTATCCGGAAGGCACCGAGTCAGGCCGACGCATGATATAATTCTGTTCTGGTGGACACATTAATGAATGTTCATTGACTAGATTGTTACTCCAAGCCAGATAGAATTGGTTTTGTTATGACGCTCTAATAGAACAGTTCTCAGGTCCGATTCACCAGTAACATCAATCGGTCAAACCGGTTGGTAGAGACACGATGGAGTGCGTATAAGCACATTGTGTGCTGTTGGTATCCCGATCCCCCCAACTATATCAGCTATCCATCAATGGACAGGACAATGGCAGTCACGCTCGCCGAGCCAACGGTGCTTGCTGCCGCGAAGGACACACTGTATCCTGATATCGACACGACCCCCGATCAGTACGCGGTCACGGAAACGCAGTTCACACAATCCACATGGGGTGGATGGACCATTCCTGATGCGCTCCGTGACCGGCTCGCGCCGTACAACACGATCCGACTCGCTGCCGGCGAGCCCGACTTACTCGGCGTCGGCATGCCCGCTACCGATGTGCTAAACGGTGACGCAGCCACGACACCAGTCACGGTGATCGAGGCGAAAGGCCACAACACTGACCCGAGCGGTGCGGACGTCGCTCGCGGCATCACCCAGGCCCACGCACACCTCCCAGAGGTCAACTTGGGGTACGTCGCTGCGCCGGCTCCCAGTGTTACCGACGCGGCGCGCGCACAAGCCCGGAACCTCAACGTCGGTCTTATTGCTGTCGACACCACCGACACGGCACGCGTCGTCGAGCGCGCTCGCGTCACTGGTGCCGGTGAGTTCTCAACCACGATCGACGCGGTGCGACTCCAAGCCACGACGCATCGGCTCACCGACGGCAGCTTCCCGGTGAATCATCCGAAGAATTACCTGGGGTATGCGCTTGCGCTTGCTGCTGATGGAGACACTGACGCCGTCTACGCCGACAACGTCATCAACGCTATTTCGGGTGGCCGGCGCGGCGCGATCCTGTTGAGTCTTGTCGACGATCAGCCCACCGGCGATTCGCTCACACATCTCGGCGCAGAAGTCGTTCGCTTCGCCCGCGATCAGCATGGGAGTGTCACGGCTGCGCTCACAGAGTTCGATACGTGGACTGGTAGCCGAACGCGATTCACCGAACTCGCTCCGAGATGGGCACAGCTCGCACGCTCCGTC
Organism: Halorubrum ejinorense; assembly: GCF_055389685.1. NCBI lineage: Archaea > Methanobacteriati > Methanobacteriota > Halobacteria > Halobacteriales > Haloferacaceae > Halorubrum > Halorubrum ejinorense. The sequence goes on along the minus strand of NZ_AP043777.1, from coordinate 1,586,682 downwards.
GCCATTCAATATGAGCCCACGAGGCTCATCGTCACCGCGCTTGAACGCCTCCACGACAGTGGCGTCCGTGATGTGTCGCTCGCCGACGTCGCGCTCGAAGCCACACGCATCAACCAGCCGCTGGCCGTCGAGGTATTCTTCACCCAGAATCGACGGGACGACGTTCTGACCGCAGACGGTGATATTCACCAGGCCGTGCTCACGGACCCGGCTGTGTACAAGTCCGGCATTCACTTCCAATTCAAGTACCAGCTCTATCATCTTGGGATTCTCACCACTGGTGGGACCGACGACAAAGGAGAGGTGTTGAGCAACGAGTGGCGGTTGGAGCAGGCTGTTGGCCTTCCTAGATAGTCGCTATTCAGTGAAATCTGCGAGTGTCTTTCGCCGCCGGTCTCCGGGTTCTACGTTTGTTATTAGGACTTCAGCAACCTCGCCGCGATTACTTGCATCGCTGTTAATCGCTCGCGTCGCACCTACGTATGTCACTGAAAAGGCGTCGTGCTCCTCGTATAACTCTGTGACAGGGGGTGAATTCGAAATGAGAACGGAGATATTCTGTTCTGTGAGCTCCACAGCAACGTCGCGCAATCGGCGTTGATCGTCTCGATCAAACCCGTCAGCGTGGTATGAATTGAAGTCCGCTGTTTTCGACACGGGTTCGTACGGAGGGTCGAAATACACGAGGTCACCGCTCGATACCTCTTCTAACACGTATTCAAAATCGGTGTTGAACACCGCCGTACCCTGCAAGGTACGTGAAGACTTCCGAATCCGTTGTTCTTGTACCCAGTCCGGATTTGTGTATCGTCCGAATGAGACGTTGAATTCTCCGTCACTGTTCTCCCGATATAACCCGTTGAAACACGTCCGATTCAAATATAACAGCAGACTCGCCTCCCGAACACGGCCCTCACGTGTCAGCGTAGACTCCGAAAGAAAGCTATTGAACTCCGATCGTGCCTCGTAAAAATACTCTTCCGAATGCTCGTGCGTCTTATTCTCCTCAATGAGATCATCCGGATAATCACGGACAACCTCGTAGAATGTGGTCAATCGTTCGTTGAGATCATTAATCGTCCCTGAATCAGGATCAAGATGAAAAAACACTGCGCCGCCGCCAACGAACGGCTCATGATACGCCTCATACGTTGTTGGAAAGAGTCCCGTGATTTCGGAGAGAAGCTGGCGTTTCCCACCCGCCCACTTCAGAATCGGTTCCACCATTCGTAACCACGTTTTAATGGGGTATAGAAAAGCCTGTCTCGTCTCTAGTATTGGCTTGATTTGACTGTTGCAGCAGGAATTGACATGGCGAACTCTGGGAGTTGATCAACTGATTTTACTGGGATGCCTGTCATCGATTGGTACTGTTCAGTAATCAGAGTTACATCACTCCCGTGTACAGTGCGGGTATGGACGACGATCGCCGTATGAGCACGGACCGATTCTATGGCGGTGTCGAGAACCGCATCTCAATCCTCCAAGATTTTCTCGCGTTTGTCGGTGATGAACATCCATCCCGACAGGAACTCTACGACTGGTTCGATCAGAACACCGGTGGCGGCGGTGAGGGGTTCGTAGATCGAAATATGGGGTTCTTCGAATCGTTACACCTCGTACGGTTCGACGGCGAGACGTGTCACTTAGGCGTGTACGGTGAACGATATGATCGAACACATGACCCGTTCGTGGTGCTTCAGGCGCTTCGAAGCGGGATCAAAGGGTTCGATACGATTCTCAGTACACTTGCGGACTCGCCTCGTACTGATGAGGAAATTCAAGATCTGATCGTCGCCGAATTCGATGCTGCTTCCACAGGCACAGCAATCAAACGGCACCGAGAGTGGTTACAAGTCCTCGGATACCTCAACCACGAAGGAGACACGAACTCTCTAACCGATGCCGGGAGAGGAGCCGTTGATACACTGAATTTACTAAGCGATCGTGCTGTAATCCCGCCGGCAACCGGAGACGCAACGACTGACTGGGTCGATGTCCTCAGCCAGCACTCCGACAGGCACGGGATAACTCTCGAAGACAGTAGTCTCGAAGGATTCCATGTACAGATCCCCGGCGATCAGCCAACCCACATCCGTGTTCATCACCCATTCATAGACGATTCGCACACAGCCACACACACTGATCCGGGGTTCTTACAGATCACTGCTGACAAGGAAAATAACGCATTGGAACGTGATGTGGCTGGGTCAATTGTCGGGATCGTCCTCAACACTGACACCCCTGATCTGTACGACCCGGTTCTCGATGACTTCCTCTATTTCACAGAAGATATCCTCAGCGAAGCAGCCTCTACTTCCCAAAGCATCGAAATCGGAGTCGCTGATGATGGGACCTACGACGACCCGTTCACCGGGCGCGCCAACAATTGGCACGATCTTCTAGCGATCCTTACGCACGACGACCAAACCCACACCATCGAGCCAATCACGGATCCGGCACCGTACTACTGGGTGAACCAAGGTGAGGAGGAAATTGACGGCGAGTACCTCAAAGCTCCGACCGACGACCTATTTCAGTATGACCTGCCGAAACTTACTGTCGGAGATATCGTCTTCAGTTACAACAACGGCGAAATCGTCGGGTACCACGAAATCGTCGAACCAGCTCACATCATCACAACTCACGATAGAGATGATGGCACCGGCGAAGAGGAACACTACCGTGTTGAGACCGAATTCACACGGTTCACAGACCCGCTCGCATTTGCTGACGTGTTCAAAACGCTGTGGGAATACCGTCTCGACCAGTACTATCCCGTGAACGCCGGCGGGATCAATCAACAGTACTTCTACAACCTCAGCGAAGCTGCTGGCGAATACCTCTTCCAACAGGGAACGCAGCAGCCACTAGACGATACTGGCGCGACCGACGAAGAAAAAAGCGATATCGACCATCCGGTTCTCACACATCTCGACAAGCACAGCGACACAACAATCTACAAGCTCACCGCGCCACCAGACTACTGGCTGACTGCCGTCGAATACCGCGGCATCCCTGTTGAAGAGACTCATGCCGAGCACTGGCGTGACGCATCACCCGGTGACATAGCCATTTTCCACGCACAACAAACGCCGTCGAACAGTGAACTAGAGAGCCAAGACGGAGTCGTATTCGGCATCGGGATCTTCGGCGAACCGTACCAGAAATCCGAGCAATGGCTACACGACGAATATGAAGCAGATCATGTTATTGAACGTGTTATTGGCCTTGACCGGCTATTCATTACGAGCGACATCAGCGAACTCGACCTTGTAACCGGGACGCTAGCGAAGAGCCAGGCAGAACTCAACGACGAACTCTCTGCGTTAACCCGAAATGGTCTCTCCATCGACCGCGTTCAAGAACTCTGTCGAGAGGCGAGTGACATAGAGTTCCCGACACAGAACACGTTCGTCAGATTCCGAGCTGATGACGGCACGCAAGATCTCGATCGTCCACGCGCCATCATTACTGCGTTAGCACCGGATCTCACGGAACTCTCCCCGATCAACTACGAGAAACCGTTTGCTGGGACGCTCCAAGCTGACGATCTCCTTGACGGGCTGTACTTCCCAGGAGACCTTGGTGAGACGATTATCGAGCAAATCGAAGCCGCGCTCCTCGCCGGCGATCATATAATCCTGACCGGTCCACCGGGCACCGGGAAAACCGAAATCGTAGAACGCGTCGCCACGCACCTCGCCGACGCGTACCCGTACCTGTACTCCGGATCTGAACTCACCACGGCAACAGCCGACTGGTCCACGTTCGACACCGTCGGCGGGTACATGCCAACCGAAACCAGCGGCGACAATGCAGACGCTGATCTGGCATTCACGCCCGGCATTATTCTCAATCGGCTCAAAGATACTCAGACCGGCATTCAATCGAACGAGCCCGTCATCATCGACGAGTTGAATCGCGCCGACATCGACAAAGCCTTCGGCCAATTATTCACGCTGCTCTCCGGGCAATCCGTTCAGCTCCCCTTCACACGAAACAACCGCGAAATCGAACTCCTCACCACCGAGCATCTTGACGGCCTGCCCGCCGCACACCAGTACGTCGTCCCTGACTCATGGCGGATCTTCGCCACCATGAACACGTACGATAAAACCTCGCTGTACGAGATGAGCTACGCGTTCATGCGGCGCTTCGCGTTCATCCGCGTTCCCGCTCCTGAATTCTCCACCGATGACGACGACACCGCACGTAACGAGCTGATGATCGAAATGGATGCGTACATCGACGCTTGGGATGGGCTTGACCCGAGCGACGAGGAGCGCGATGCGATCGGGCTCGTTTGGAAACAGACGAATCAAGCCGTTGACGATCGGTCGATCGGCCCCGCAATCGTCCGCGACATGCTTGCGTACGTCACGAATCGCCACACCAGCGCAGCAGACGATCTCTCTGAACGCGTCACTGAGGCCGTTATCAGTTACATCTTCCCGCAGCTCGAAGGCGTCCCAGAGCGCAAGCAAATTATCACGCACATCGCAGCCGTCGACGCAACCGATACCGATACGCTCAGAACCGCTGCGAGCGACATGCTCCAAGTCACGATCGATACTGAATCATGAACCGCGAGGACCTCATCGACGGGCTCACCCAAGACATCCTGGCGTACGTCATGAACGGCGGGTTCCCTAAACAGGAACTCGCCACCTCGATCAAACCCGAGGCGCTCGATCAACGGTTCGAAGATTACGAGCTCCTCCTCGATCTTCATTTTATCCTCAAACCCGACATCGTCGAGTTCGTCAAGCATCTCTCCCAACGTCTGCGGAACGTCCGCACCGAAACGAAAACCGTTGCCCGCACGCAACGCGGTGGCATTGATGGGCACATCAACTGGGGCTCAACCGTCAAAGCCCGGTACTCAACCAACCCGAACGACCGATCGTTATTCGTCACCGAAAACCGCTCGGAGGACTACGATATACCCGAGAACATCGTCCTCAAACGCCTCCTCTCAATCATCTACACGACGCTGCGTGATGCTGACGAGTATCTGAAAGGCAACTATGATTGGGTCACCGAGCGGTGGCAAGCCAACACCGACCTCATCGACGAAGTACAACGCACCGTCGAACGCAACGTCCACGTCCGCCGCATCCGCGACCCAGAAACGTACGAACCAACTGAACGCATGCTCACCACCGCCGCCAACTCCCGGCAAGAAATCTACCGCGACGCAGCTACACTGCTACGTGCTCGTCAGGAGTTGTTTGACGGTGACCCCGACGCGCTACGCACTCTCCTCAGCCAAACCGCAATCACCCCGGATGATCAAGCTCGGCTCTTCGAACTCTATGTTCTATTCCGATTCATCACCACGCTCGAGGACCTGCAAGACGCACGACCCATCTTTCAAACGATCAAGAGCGGACGCCAAGAAGTCGCTAAGATCGATGGTGAGCAAGAGATCGTGTTGTACCACGACACCTCTGCCGACGACCGCGGACTCTCATTCCGCACTGAAGCCACGCGAGACGACCGAGAGCCCACTCGCGCTGAACGCGTCCAAGAGACCGCACGCGACGTTGCCAGCACGTATTTTGATAAGAACTTCCAAGATCACACGGGCCGCCCTGATGTCATTGTTCTCGAAGTCAAATCCGATGACCCGATCACATACGAGTATCTCATCGCCGAAGTGAAGCACAGTACCCGCGAAGAAACGATTCGAACCGGAATCAGAGAAACACTCGAATACCTCGCCTTCCTCCGTATCAACGAAGACTACGTCTTCGGACGGAACAAGAGCGATGAGATGGATATCTTCGGTAGCGGGTGGAACGGTTTGTTAGTCGTACAGGATCTCGATCAAGAAGCCCTCTCTGTCGATGAACAGGAAGATGAACCAATCACCATTCTACAAGCAGGAGATCTTAACGAGGAGCTGCCAGGAATCCTAGAGAACATGCTAGACTAGTAGACGAGTTCCTGTTTGGACACACAGAGTAAGCTTAAACCGCGAATTTCTACGATGTTACGTCTGCAAAGCTGAGTGCATCGTGAGTGTACGAGTACTGTTTCAAGTCCTCGCACATCGTTGATAGCTCATTCGGTGGAATGTACTCGGGATCATCAGCGTTCCCGTCAATGTGTTTCCTAAAGACGACATCCACATTCCGTTCGACCTCGGCATCCTCGGAAACGGACACAACGATGGCTGTGTCGGGATCGTCGTATTCTGTTTTGAACACGTAATCGCCAAGCACGTACGGATTCTCGGCGTACGCGAGATTCGTGTGCTTGTACGTGTACAATTTAATCTCTTGGTCAGCACAGTACGATGCGAGCTTCGCAGCGTGAATTGTCCGCCAATCACCCGGACCCTCATCAAGCATATTTGGAAACGCAACCCGAACTGCTTCCCCGCTCACCGACTGCCCGTACAAACTCACGTCTTTCTCCGGCGGAAGTACCTCCACTACAACCGCAACTGACGCATCATCATCGTTAGCCTTCACAACACGATCACCCGGCGCATACGGGTTCTGCGGCTTCTGATTCATATGTGCCGTATTAGGTCCGAGTTCGTGCAGCTCGTTCATCGGGCGAGCTGCCAAGTGAGACAATTTTGCTGGTTCTTCGCCTGAATATGTCTCCTGTGACGTAACTTTTGATTGTAGTGTTTCCGTCCGCTCCCATCCGAGCAAGATCAGGCCATCTTCATTATCTCGATGCCACACCATCACAATAATATCGTCCGCATCGTCATTCGCCAACAGCGTCGTCGGACGAAACGCAGACACGTCCCGTGAGGTCTTCACATCAACCGTGTACCCGAACAATTCGAAATCATGCCCGGAGAAACTCTCCGCGTTACACCGCCGAATTGCCTCCTCATTCTCCCACGCCCACAACTCTACCGGCAAGTATTCACGACAGAACTGCTCAAACGCAAGTTCCCCGAGATTACCGATTCGCTTCACATCAACATCATCAGCACCCTGAATGACCGCCTGATGATGCGCACGCTTCTTATCGATCTCATCAGGCGTATAGAGGTACATACATAACCAACCACTATTCTTGATATAATTCTGTGCCTAACGATATCAATTAGAATATTTTGAGAACTGAGCGAGCATGTCTTGATAATATGAGAAGAAATATATTAGTAAATAATCACTATCTACAGACAATCTCCGCTCTGTCTTCGGATTTAACACCTATGAAAGCCTGCTAGCGCAACAAACCACGTCTGCAATACTATATTTTTCGCCAAGATCGACCCGATCGTGTCCATGGAGAGAAATCGCAAGCAGTCACGGTGATAGCTCAGGAATCGTCCGGCAGGCGGTCAAAACGTGAATGCTATAGCTATGGCTGACGGCCGCTGCGACCGGCCGATGAGGGCCGCCGGCTCGGCGGCCCTCAGTAACTCACCTCTTGTGGATCAGATTCCTCCATGCGGTCGAGCATCTGGTAGATCGATACGAGCTGCTGCGCTGATGGGTGGTGTGTGCGTAAATGGAGCAACACCTATTCGGGCTCGCCGCCCGGATGCCGCTAGCATCCGGGCGGCCTCCCATGATGGTGCTTCCTTGGCACGTAGGCCAATCAGAGCCACGCGTTCTGAGACGCTGTTGAATCATCGGCCTTTGACCACCCCAGTACCTATTTACGCACCCTGGGGACTTAGCAGGCTTTCATCCCATCAGAGTAGATAGCTGTGATTAGTTAATATTCGTATTATTCAGAAACTCTCCATACAAGTGAATTCCCGATTTTTTGTTTTTCTACATGACCTTGATCTAGTAATTTCCTGAGGCGATAGTCGACACTTTGGCGGGCAATTCCTAACTCGTCCGCTACTTCTTGAGTACCGGCAGGTTCGTTCAATCGGACAGCTTGGATGATTTCTTCATCCGTATACTCCGGCTCAAATTGGCCACTCTCATCTCTTTCTCTATCGCCACTCATTATCGTCAGATCATGGGTATCAACCTTCAGCGTTCTGGCTCATATTCACATACCAAAGATATTTAACCATATGCTACATAGCAGATGGTAGAGAGTCAGGTCGTAGGCATGATCGATCCGGAAATGCCCGAGTGCTGGTACACTCGGACCGGGCTTCTCACTGGCTGAGAGGTACCCATGACAAGAAAAATCACAGATGGTGAAGACAGTATCGATGATAATCTGATTGAAGACATATCACAAATAAAACAGCTTGCGCTCGGGGAAGGGCCGGCAGAATGTCAAATCTGCGACCGCAAACTCCGGGAAGGCGACGAGCTGACCGCGTATGCCTTCCGGGCGGCTGGCAACCCCATTTTTGAAATTGGATTCGTGATGTGCCGGGCGGACGAGCACGCGCACCCGACAGAGTTCATGCGCGGCGTGCACGAACTCGTCGTGACAGGCCGGATCGGTCTGTGCACCGACGTGGCGACCCAGTCATCCTGGCTGGTACTCCTCGCGCCGGAACCGATCGTGGCGAGCCGACCCAGATCAAGCGACGCACACCCGGTCGGTGAGGAGACGACACGCAAGACTGACCCGCTCCACACGCACCAGGCCACCGAGGCTGACCCGACACCACCGTTCGAAGGCATCCATGAGCGCGGGTCAACGCAACTCGAAGGGACCACCGAGCACACGGCCGACTACTCCCAGAGAGACGGGACACAGCAGGCCGAACACAACGAGCAGGTCCACCAACAGGCGACCAACCAGGGGGGTGACGAGTAATGCCCCCAGCATTCGACACCGAACACCTCGACCACGAGATGTCACTCCCAGACGACATCGAGAATCTCACACTCCCGGACCTGTATGTGGGCCTCGAAATCCCACTGCTCGCACCGGGTGATGGGATCGTCACGGATCGCCATCACGCCTCGGCGGACCGCTACGAGGCGGACGACCCACAAAACCAAATCGGCGGGATGGTGTCACCATTCCCGCTCTCGGGGTGGCTCCGCCACGGCTGTGAACGCGTGCTACAGATCGCCGGCGGCACGGCGTGCCACCCGGGCGCAGCGAACGGGGATTACATGCTTGAGGACGTGTACGAGCGCGACCTCGACGCCGGGTACCACGAGAAAGGCTCGTGCGTCGATGGCGACGCCGGCTGCGTAATCTACGACCTCTTTGGCGGATTCAACGACCGGGCGGGACGGCTGGTGCGCCGGCCGCTCCGGTTCTCGCCAATTCGCCGGCAAGTCGACGTCCTACAGGGCGAAGCGGAAGCGCACTACCGGCAACTGAACACCCAGGTGCGCTCACGCAACAGCGAGGACGACGGGCAACCATTGCGGATGGCGTCCCGAGACGTCGTCGGCAACCTGGTGGGGACGTGGAAACTCTCGTTGCGAGAGCTGAAACCGGAGTACGTCGGGCTACTCGTCGAGGCGGTCGATTACCTTGACGCCCATAGCGACGAGTTCGAACTCCAACTTGGCGGCGCACGCAACTTCGGGGCGGGCATGGTCGATGCGCGCGTCATCAACCCGCTGTACACGGACGCCGAGATCAAGCGAGTGTACAATCGCGCCCAAGACGCCACCTCGGGGATGGCGTGGAAGGATGACCTGTGGCGAGAGTCGGTGCGCCAGCAGTTCGTGGTACCGCTGCAAGAGCGTGTGAACAGCATGGAGGAGCTGTGATGGCCCGCAGTGAAACCGCGAGCGTGGACCTGCGGGTGGCGTACCGCCACGACGTCCACAAATTGCGCGGCCGCCAGCACGGGTCGGGACGTGACGAGCTGTTCGACGTGCCGGTGAACGACTCAGTCCCGTTGCAGGCGGATCGAGATGCGGCGTTGCTGAGCCGACCAGAGGGCGAACCTGAACAGACGGTGGCGAATCACGCGTCGCCGGCGCGGCTGTCGCTGCTCACGGGCTCGGTACTTGAAACGGGGGCGGTCCCCCTACAATATCCCGCGATTACACCGCTGATCGACGGCTCGCCAGAGGAACTCCACGCAGCGTGGCTGACGAGCGAGACTGCAGCACTAGTGAACGAGTCGGTGTATCTCCCGTACTCGTCGCTCAAGTACCACGTGTTGCTGGTGGCCGCGCTGCTTGACGCATATCGGGCGGGCCACACATTTGACGACCTGTTCCTGGTTGTCGAGCCAGCGACGGAGTCGCCACCGCGGAACGCGGATCGAAAAGCGAGACAGCAGGCAGCACTCGACGCGGACTGCGTGGTGCCACACCGAACGGTGTTGTGGACGGAGGCGATGACGATGCGGCTGTCAGCGTCACCAGATGGACCAGCGGCGTGGCCTGGCCCAGCCCCGGCTGAATCGTTTGCTGATGTATGGAACCGAGTGTCTGGGTCGCCCTTGGGCCGTGAAGCGCAGTGGTGGCGTCACGTGGATGCGCAGTTGCGACGAATCAGGTCGTGGTCGACGGCGCTACAGTATATCGAGGATGCTGTCAGGCAGGATACGCGCGGCACCGCGGGGGTGGACGCGTGACCCGCCGACACGATCGTGACTGGCGGACCGCCGACCCCACCCATCCGATATGGTCAGGCGGTGAGCCTGTAGGTCGGACTGCCGGTCCGCCGACGTCGCTAGTGGGTGGGCGTCGACGTCCGCTTGCCCGCCCGGGAGCGCCCGCAACACTGCCGGCTCGACGAACTCCGACGACAGCTGGGGGCGCAGACCATCTCACACTCGGGGGAAGCCAAGCGAACTCACGGCCCAGCGCCCCAGCGGAATGGTCGGGCCGTGAATACGCGGGACGGGCTGCGAGCCAGCATGTCGGACCGGTTCGTGCGTACCGATGGGGGGCGACGCCCCTGTTCGCCCAAGCCGATCGTGGGTGCCTGCTGTGGGCGGGTCGATTTCTCACAGCTACCGACCGTGTGGAACGCAAACATGGCACAATCTCCACTCGAAGCGACGGGGGTGTGGCGTGACGACGATCCAACAGCTGGTTTTCGAATTGTCGACTCCGTATGCGGGGCGACCATATCACGTGTCGGGCAACGCGCTGTTTCAGGCGATCGCGGCGGACGTCGACGACCGGACGCGACGCGAGTTACGGGTGAGTCACGGTATTTTCAGCCCATCAGAGTACGGCTCCTACCCGAGCGAACACTCACAGAACGGGTACGCCGGCAAACTCGGGGGGTCGCTGCCGCCGGTCGAGTCGTACGAGGACCTGTTCCTGTTTCGGGATGCGGCACAGCGATGGCTACAGCCCTCTCGGCCGCGCGACGCCCAGAACACGATGGATCGGCAGTCGCATGGCGGGCGGCTGACGGTCGCGTCGGAGTCGTTTTTCGGCGTGCCTGCGGAGCAGCGGAATTCGAAGCGCCGAGTGAAATGGTACATCCACGCGTATGTCCATAGCGAGCGCGAGGGCGTGCTGCCGCTTGATGAATCCGTGCTCAATGGGATTCAGCTGGGCGGTGCTCGGAACTACGGCTTCGGCGAGGTGTCGCTCACCGACTCGCAGGTTGTCGACCTCAACGCGCTCTCGTTCGATGCGCTGCGGGGTCACGACGCGTATACCATCGAGCTGGTGACGCCCTATGTCCTCCAAAGTGAAGCCCCGGACGCGGACACTCAGTCAGTGCCCTATTGGTGGGACACGTCGGTGGCTGCCGTGCCGGGCGATTCGCCGACGCGAGAGCGCCGGTTGCGTCGCCGGGAGGAACGGCTTGTTGGGGAGACCGCGTATGAACTGGCGACGGTCGATCACGGCCAACTCGTCGGCTACGCCGGAGACGATCCGATACAGACGGCGAAGAACGGCGTGCTACGGGTGGGGACGCATGCGCGGTTCGGCTTCGGTGAACTGCGCGTGAGGCCAGCCAGCCACGATCGTGTGCCGGAGCGAGGTGAGGTGGCGTAATGCTCGACCAGGTGGCCTTTGATATCGAGACGACCGGGTTTGACGTCGACGATGAGGTAACCGTCGTCGGGTTTGCGATGCCGCTGGGGGTTCGGGTGTTCGTCCAAACTGCCGGGCGGACAGCCGGCGACGTCGAGGCCAGCGTGAAAGCGCGGCTGTCGGAGACACTCGTGAACGTCTCGACACACACCGATGAGGCCGCGCTGCTGGCGGCTGTGGCGACGTTCGTCAGAGATCGGATACACGACGCCGAGACACTACTCATCGCGTTCAACGGCGAGGTGTGGAACGGTGGCTTCGATCTGCCGTTCCTGCGGAGTCGGTATGCGGCCCGTGAGATGGCGTGGCCATTCGATGTGGCGTACGCGGACGTGTTGCCGGTGATTTCGGATCGGTTCAACACGACTGTTGACGGCGAGGAACAGCGGGGGTTGGCGGCTGTGTACGAGCTGCTCGGCGACGGGACCTACAGCGGAATCGATCCGTTTGACGACAGTGCGGCGGCGGTGACCGCCTTCGAGGAGGGGCAATTCGACGAACTCGTCTGCCATAACTTGGCGGATATCCTGCGGACACAGGCGCTCGGCCGGGTTGCTGAGCGGTACTGCGGGAAGGCGGAGTTCAACGTGAAATCGCTCTCACCGACACGAGACGCGTGAGTCTGGCTCGGTGAGCGGTTGCGGCGCGTTCCCCAGCAGCGGGGCTGCAGATTGAAGCGATACACCAGGAGGATGAGCGATGCTGGCGGTCACAGTGCGTGCGAAGCCGGACATAGAACGATATACATGAGAGATTCAGAAGACGAGGACACGGCTGACGGAACAGACGACGAACCAACAGCGGACGAGGAGCCAGCCGATGCCGAGACGCCATCGGACCAGTTAGAGACGGCGTCGATGGGCTCGGGCGCGGAGCGGAACGAAACGGTGGATCAGGCGACGCAGAAGAAAGTGCTACAACGCGATCGGTATCGCTGCCGGGCATGTAACGCGAAAGCGCCAGCCGCTGGCGGCCTGGCCGACCTCGAGGTCCACCACGCAGATCGGGATCCGGATGATTTCGACGAACACGACCCAGCGAACCTCCTCACGTTGTGTCGGAGTTGCCACTCGTGGCATCACATGAGATCGACGCCCAGCGATGTACCCATCCGGCTGACGGAGGCCGATGACAAGGAATTGAAGTCCCACGAGTACGAGATTTTGCGGATCCTCTATGACAACGGCCCACTCCGCACAAAGGAGATTGCGGACAAATTAACAGTTGAGATGACCGTCACGGCTGTTCGAGAGCGGTTGTGGCATTTGGGCGGGCTCGATAATGAAGTGACTGAGCGGACAGAGCCGCTCGTGACAAAAGATATCGCCACCCAAGAGTGGGGTTTACTCGATGATATCGTGACGACCGCTCGCGGCCACATCCCTGATGACCCGAAATTGCTCGTCCAACGGACAGAAGACGAGCTCGTACGGCGAGCGCTCGATCGGGGGTGTGATCGCCAGACAGTGATGGAGGTCTTCGATGTCTCGCGGCGCGGCACATTCTACAAGGAGACGCGCTCGAAGATGTACGACTTCCCGCTCGACGCGTTCAGCAGGGGCGGTCGGCCGCGGGTTTCGAAGGACGGGTCGGATGAGGAGGACTCGTCGACGGCGGCGAGAGGGTCAGACGAGGGCGATGCGATACGGAACGCGGCGGCGCGGGCGAGCGAGGTGACTGCCGATGAGGATGACGAGTCTGCCGCCGAGATCGTGTCGGATGCGAGTGAGTCAGTGGGTGAGGGGGGTCAGGAAGAGATAGGTGGAGGGGCTGCTACGGAGAGCGTTCAAATGCTGCTAGAAGAGGCGCTTGAGGCGTTGCGGGACGACGTCGAGGCGTAGCCCGCTTTCAGGCGGCTTTTTTGCGGTGTGGTCGTGGTGACACGGGGGAACTTGTGTGGTATGTTTTGGGTGACATGACTGACAATTGCGAAATTTGACTGATGAACGATCTGATCTGGTACCTGTGCGAGATACAGGGAGCGAACGTGGTACGAATTGAGGGCAATCTACGGGAGAGTGATCGCTCAGTACAGAAGGTGTTCCACCCGCCCTTCTACGGTCTCCATCGAAATAATTACCTCCCAACCCACGGGAGCGATGTCTGTTCATGGGTCTTAGTTCACGTACTCTGTGGACACTCCGCCGCTATTGGGCTGACCGCCTCGGTGTCCCCCCCGAGGCGTTCGAGAAATCAGGAGGAACCGTTGGCAACGCCGAGGAGGGCGGTATCCAACTTTTTTCTCACGGCGACTCCCAGATCGTCGGTGTACCGGGTCCCCTCTTAGACGCAGCCGAAGACCGGAGTGAGACCGAGATACCACTCGATGCTGAGGACGAGGACGCGGTCCACGGATGGCTCACTCGCTTCGACGGTATCGAGCAGGCCATCGGCCCGACGTTCTACGGGTACGCGGATCGAGAAACGTTCACTCCCGTCGAATCGGACGCTCGAGCCCTCACAGCTGCCGATGCCGCCGCCTATCGGTCGTTTCAACGGAGTATTCCGGATAACGAGTGGGAACAAGGCGGAACACAGTTCACTCCCGGCGAGACTGTGGGACTTTTTGTTGATGAAGAGCTGGTAGCGGTCGCCGGCTTCGATGTCTGGGAAGGCGTACTTGCCCATCTGGCAGTCGTGACACGCCCGGACAACCGTGGGCATGGATACGGTCGAAGCGTCGTTTCTCAAGCCACGGAGAAGGCGTTCGCTGACGGACTTCTCCCCCAGTATCAAACCTCAGACGCATGGCCCTGGTCTGTCGCACTTGCTCAGGATCTTGGGTTTCATCGGTTTGCCACGGCTTATCTCGGCGTCTACCGGCGGTAACGCCCTTCACGATCGGCCGATTCGTGCTCTGTATCTTCTGTCGCGCTCACAACATCATCTCGAACCAGTCGGATCCTCGTCGGTCAATGCGCAAGCGTATTCTATCGCCTGATTCAGGAGTCAGATGGAAAAAATAACATAGTTCTCGTATTGACCACGCCCTCTGTATGGACCGCGGTTGGGTCAGAAGATATACTCGGCTGAGGATTTCAAGAGGGCCAACTAGTCATCACAAGCATGAGTGGGAAATCCACCACTCACGCGATCTCGACGGATCCTAACACCTTACGGCAGTCCGTGGTTCTTGTCGTATCGTCGAACCCAATCACGCCACCTGTCTTCTTCGGTCATGTACTTCACTGCGCCCTCTGGGTTGTCGGTCTGAAACCCCTTGTCGTGTTTTCGCTGTTCGTGTTTCTGCGGAAGGTACAGCCGGTCAATGTGGCAGTCACCGTGGCTCGTATCAACACGCGCGATGTCGATGTTGTCACTCCCTTCTTGTGCGATATACAGATTCACCCCAAAATCATCAGGATACAATGCTCCTGAAGGGACCCGTCGGATTGCGAGGGAAACCTCGTATCCCATCTCGGTACCGACTGTCGGGTTCTCGGTCTGTCTGTGCTCCGCTTCGTCAATCAATTTCTTGTCGTTTTCATTTTCAGTCATTCATTCTCAAGGAGATAGAGAGGAGAAACCGCATACACCTCCGATATGCCCTCCTTGTTCTTACATAGAACATCCTCGCATAAAAATATTACGACATGTCTGGTAAATGGACTGTAATCTGTGTAGGTGCCTATTCCCCGCTCAAAACCGGGATCATGGAAACGTTTAACCGTTGATGTGGCATACAACAGTATAGGAAGTGATAGAGCATGAGTAATACATATGCGCCAGCGCCATCGGAACACTCAGATAACGAATCCTCGACTGAGAGGACGTTGCTACGGACGAGTATCGCTCGGCGTCTCACAGGTGAAGATGATGAATTCGGTTCGGTGAAGGTAATTTCGCATGAACTGGCTGATCGCGTCTTCACCCCGAAGCGGCGAGAAATTCTCCAAACCCTCAATCAGAAAGAGGTCTCGTCGCAGCGCGAACTCGCCCGAATATTGGATCGGGATCCCGGGGCCGTACAGCGAGATCTCACCGAGCTCATCAACGCAGATCTCGTAGACGTTGTTGAGGAAGGTCGGTCAAAGAGGCCAGTGCTCGCCCATGATACTATTATTGCCGAGCCACTCGTTGCGCCCTCTGGTATCGGTACGGAGGCAAGCTACACGGTCGAGAACGAACCTTGATCACGGCGAATCTCAGACTATCTGGCCGCCCGCAAAAACGTCTCCGACAGTAACACCTCAGCTTGATTCTGACTTCGTTCCGGACAGACGGTGCTTTAGGAGGTATACAAGTCCCCCGACACCCGCGAGTGCGCCACTAACCCCGAAGCCAGGGACATCATCATTAGTATCTTCTGAGTCATCGCCGTCAGCTCCGTCAGTGTTCGACCCAGTCTCGCCATTTTTATCAGTGGCTGCCGGGTCAGTGTCATCAGTTTCGTCGCTGTTAGACTCAGTCCCTACATCATCATCATTAGTGTCTGCTGGGCCATTGTCGTCAACCCCGTCGCTGTTTGGCTCAGTCTCGTTATCATCACTGTCGTCGGTGTCTTCAATTGTCTCGTATCCCTCGCCAACTCCGACTTGAATGGTTACTTCATCTCTCTCCCCCAAATCAGATGTTGTGGCCAGCGTCACCGTGAACTCACCCTCATTAGCGTATGAGTGCGTAGTCGTTTCCTCAATACCAACGTCTCCGTCACCGAACTCCCACTGATACGAGAGGAATTCTCTACCAGCTACGGTTGAGCTCTCACTTGCATCGAATGTCACCTCATCGCCGACCTCCGGATTCTCCGGAGACAGGTCGATTCTGAGTGTTGTCCCGATCTCGTCACCAAACACGCTCACGTCCTCACCGTCGATGCTCCGCTGATGGAACTCAACGATGTCATGAGCTGCCGGACGGGCTGTGTGGCCTGCATCAGGATAGACACGAAACTGAGCCGATACGCCCGCTTTCTCGTAAGCACTCTGCGATGTTGGGAACCGGTCAACGATCATGTCTTCACCGTACACATCTAGTGCTAACTCCTCTAAGGAATCCTCTGTCCAAGCGTCACCAAACCCAATCGTGTCGTTATTGTCTTCAGCCCCCATGTAGAGAAACTGGTTTGTCTCATCGAGTGTCTCGCGGTCGACTGGTGAGCCGGTCAGAGCTTCCAAATCAGCAGTCCCGACGTGGAACGGTAACTCCCGCCCTTTGAATTTATCAAGTGGCAACAGGGGCATCCCATTCAGACCACCGGCTGTGACCGAAATCACTTCATCGGGGTGTAAGACAGTGAACCGGTCAACGAAGTTACCGGAAGCAGAGAAGCCATTCAGTAGGATACCGTCCGTCCGAACAGCATATTCCGCATCTTCGAGGATCTCATACGCCCGTTCAACCATATTCAACACTTGGAGGTCGATACGCTCGAGCGAACCATCCTCAATACCCATTGTCGTATCATCAAGCGCATGGGTGAGGTGCCTCCAATTAACGGGGTCCGATTCAGGCCGTGGAAAGACCGGAACAATAAGTGGCGCACCCAAACGCTCCGAAATATCGCGGGGCAGACCATCGCTAACCAACCTTTCTCCCGCCGATATGTGTACGTCGATGTCATCCGCTGGCTGCCCGGAGTTCGCAGGTTCGACTAGCACTGGCGCAGGTTTGCCCTCGCCAGATGTGGCATTTGAAGGCGCGTAGAGGAAAAACGGATACTCAAACCCAGCTGTCGAGTCAGCCGCAACCAGCGTCTGGTCAATCCCGTCAACTATCTCAAGATCGTCATTGCCAGATACAATTGCCGTGTCACGAGCAAAGCTTGACCCACCATCCTCGGGGTAGAGACTGACAGAGACTCTTGATTCCTCTGTAATTGGCGGAGCAATTCTTACCTCATAGTCTTCGTAGACACCCGCCTCGATACTAGACGAATAAAGACGGCTGTCAGTCCGCTGATTCCTGATACCGAGGTTTGCGTCTTGTTGAGTCTCAATTTCACCAATAACGAGCGATTGGCCATCAGATAAGGTCTGGTCGTTAATCGTGAGCGAGCCACTCGGTTCAGCTGTTACAGACTCAGGGATAGCACCGACTGTAACACTGCTAGCGATACCGGCTCCGATAGAAGCTCTGAGATACGTTCGTCTATCCATGATAAACTCTGGTTATCGTTGTATTCCATGGAGGCCAAAAGAATCTTTGTATTATGATATGTGGCTTTGTTGAAGATCTCAGTAAGCGCACAGTCCGCCCAGTTGCGGCCAGTACATGCCTTCTGCTCTTCACTGGTGCGGCTTACCTGTCTCTTTCAGATAATTGGATATTGAGGCTCTGTTGAAATCTTATTCTTCAGATATATTCTCACCTGAAATAGCCAGTCGCTGAAGACTGCTTACACCGCGGTCAGTTGGTCTCGTTTTGTGTAGACAATGAAGGCGATGTAACCACCAAATACTGTGTGTGCGGCATACAGCGTATTTCTCTCAATCATGCCGGAATACCGTGTGACTGCTAAGACAAAGAATACCCCATATAGGAGACAAGGGAGCGTAATATATACTGTAATAGCCTTCTTCGGGGTCATGTTGCTTCATTTTCAACAACAGTATTAAAACCGTCAGATACGGGTGATTTCCATTTCGTCTGTACTGAACGATCTATGGTTGATGCTTTCTGGGTTGCGAGACTGAATCAGCTGTAAGATCGCGCTTGCGTACTGAGTAATATTTCAGTTTTTAAACCAACCAAACAACCCGAGTGAAATAGCGAATAATCCCCATAGAACTGTGCGGAAATTGGGTTGTGACAAAGCGATACCAGGAATAACTACTCCGACAATAACGGAGAGAATCCCGGTGAGTTTTCGATACTGCTGTAGCGACATATGATGTGGGGAGTCTATTGTACTATTTAGAGCGTTTCGTCTATTAATTACTTGGCTTGAGCCTTATTTAGAAGCGGTGTAGATCGGGCGAAATAGTCGCTATCTGAAGAACGGAATGGTACAGAGAGGCTCTCAGAGACTGATCTCGCTCAGCCAACGCAGGCACCAAGCTACGTTATCGGGAGCGTCTAAACAAGGCCCTTGGCTTGTATTGACCGCGACCGGGCAGAATATATCACTTACTGGGGATTTCAACAGAGCCGGCACTCAGAAACCGCCCATCCAAGAGAGTATTGTGCCGAGAAAGGACAGACAGGCGGAACCAGCCAACACAAGAAGGGCAATAGCAGGGGCAGTAAACTCCTCTGGGTCGGTTCGGAGTAATTCGTAGCCGGCAGTGGCAAGCATTCCAACTCCACCGATCGCCATGAGAAGTATCGGGATACTACGAGCGCCAGCGATGAGCGACCCTACCGCTGGCCCCCCTATTGAGGCTCCAATTACGACAAATGAGCCAGTGTAGATGTACAAATCTTCCATAGGTGGTGTAACGACACGTGACTAATTGTAGTTTGGATGCGATATCCATCTTGTTACTTTCGCACTCTTCAGCGACCGGCTGTTTTCATCTCATTTTGTGTCTGAAGAATGGGATTTTAACAAAGCCGCTCATCTGTAGATTAGCAACTAGTTGATGTACTGTTCGAGGGTGTAATGGATGGCGGTGAACCAGTTCAATTCGAGTCCTCCGTCCGGCCAATTATCGCTCCCATACCCGAACCCAATCGATAGCGAGGCGTTCCGTCCATCGCTCATTGAGATCTGCTTGGCCGACCCGATTAACGTGGTTTGAGAAAATTAGCCCGAACGGACGGGTCTCAGAAGCAGTCAGTGATTGGACCATCGCTGGTGGCGTTGAACGCGTCACGACATGGTTTCCGTTGAAGTACCATTCGACTCGGTCCTCAAACAGCGCACAACCGTACGTATTGAAACTCTCAGTGAGATCGGTGCCACTATCCATTGAGAACGGGTTATCCGTGTGAGTCTCCCTATCATTTGGCTCTCCCGACTCGCTCCAGTGAACATTCACGTGAAGTTGCTGGCGTTCGGATTCCGGATTCTCTCCCGGTTGGAACAATTCAATAATGTCAATCTCCGGTGGCCAATTCATATTTGCGGGCTGCATCCAAAAAGCAGGCAAGATGCCGGTTCTCCCGGGGAGTTTGAGTCGTGCTTCAACGTACTGCCTTACTGTTGGGTCGATCGGAATACCCTCTGTCGGGTGATGAGGCTCCCCGCCGGTACTTGAATTAATCACACCTTGAGAACAACCACTCGGGCCAGTCCCTTGAGATTCGATTGTCAGCTCACATATCCCGTCGTTGATTGTTACGTTGTCGGCACGCACCGTTGCATCATCATTTGGGATCCACTCTTCAGGGTCAATGAACCCGACTCCCCATCGATCCGTATCAAATGACTCCCACTGTTCGTCGACGACGAGTTGCCACTCCCCATCTAGACCGCCACCAGATTGTGAATCCTGTGAGAGCATCTCGTCAAACCCAGAACTGAGACAGCCAGCGAGACTCACAGCTCCGACGGTAGCGAGTACATCTCTTCGCCGAAACTGATCTGATTCCACCATCTGTAATTTTAACCGATGATAGTTGATCCATGCTACCAATTAATCATCGAACACTACATCCTCAAAACCACCGTCTTCAATAAGTAATTTTTCGCCATCGTGGTTTTTGAGATCGCCTTCCTCAAGCCACGGGTTTTTGGCTTCTATCGTTTCCGGTGAGACCTTCTCAGTATTTGGTGCGACTTTTTCAGTCACAGCAAAAGTCTGTACGGGAGAAACCCACCCCCACAGTGCGCCAACAGTATTTAAAACGACTAACAGAGGCGTCAACGGGATAGCCAACAGTGGAACCCGCTCGCGCCGGATATACACGAACACGCCGACGAGCGTGATCACAAATAAGACGAGAAACATGGCCAATGAGCCGAATTGATAAAATAGCGGTTGTGGGAGAAACTGCGGGAATAAAAACAGCAGCAACGACATGACGGGGATCAGTGGAGACAACGACCACGCAACCATCCGGAAGCCGAGAAAGAGACGGTACTTTTGTGGAAGCAAGTCTGAAGAGTGCTGGGTGCCGGCGAACCATCGTCGCCGCTGTCGAAACATTCCGCGAAGCGATGGCGGGGCCTGATTCCGAAACTTCAGATTGAGAACCCGGAAATCAAGTTCGCCTGTCTGCGCTGCGCGCCAAATGAAATTCGTATCCTCTGTGATCGTCTCTGTATCCCACGTAATCGCATCTTCTAACGATTTTCGAATGGCAATCCCACCGCCCCATGCGTAGAGTGGATATTTGAACCGGCCGAAGGCACGTTGCTCGTACTGGTAGCCGATACGGAATGTTTCCGATAAATACGCGATCCACGAGCCGGTGTACAGCGGCATCTCGGTGATTTGGACAACGTCCGCGTCGGGCAAGCCCCGGAATTGCTGAACGATAGTATCTTCGTCCAAATACAGAATAAACTCATGAGAGCATGGAACGTTTCGACGAGCCCATTCGAGCGCGCGTCCCTTATGTCGGGCCTTACACTCGAATTCATCAGGGACGACGTGTACCGTTGCCCCGCTAATTTGGATCTCTTCTTCGGCAATAACTCGAATATCATCGACCCCATCTGGGACCGAGTTGACTGTTGCTTGAACGACGGCTTCGGCACCAATCGTCAATATCCGCACCTGTACGTCGTCGTGACCGTATACCAACTCATCAGACGAGACTGCTCTGTTGAATCCGCAGAAGGCGACAGGATAGCGTCGCTCTGAAGGTGGAAGCGAAGCGGAAGAGCCGAATGTGTCCAAACTACTCTTCCGCTTCGTTAAACAAGCCGCGTCGCTGGCTCAAAAGCGCTGTGCTGCCAGTCCAACGGCGGTGAGTGATCCGACTGGCCACGGATTTCCCGGCTGGAAGCATGTCACGCTCCACTTTTTGCGGGTTCACATGGATGCGACGTACCGCGAAATTGTGGATTGGGCGAGTGAGATGGATCGCGTTCGTGGTCTGTTACAGCTGGCGCGGACGGCATTTCCCGCACCCTCAACGCTGTACCGGTCGTTTGAGAGGGTGCCAATGTCGATATGGCGTGAGTTCCTTCGTGAGTCCGCGAACATCTGCGATCCGGGCTCGCACGGTGCCATCGATGCCACATTCTTCGACCGCGAAACGGCATCGAGACACTACCAACACCGCTCGGATCGCCACATACGCACGCTTAAAACGACGGCACTCGTCGATACGGACTCGTGTGCCATTCTCGATCTTCACTGCTCGGCACACTGGCCTCACGACACACAAACTGGCCGTCGAGTCGCCCTTCGTAACACCGAGAAAATCGAGAGTCTCGCCGGCGACAAAGGCTATGACGACCAATCTCTCCGGGACGCCCTCCGATCAGAGGGCGTCCGGCCCCTGCTGCGTCACCGGTTGTTCGCTGCGTACGATCACGCGCACAACGCACGGTTGGACAGCGGGCTATACGGCCAGCGCTGGATGGCCGAGACTGCCTTTTCGGCCATCAAGCGTCGATTCGGCCCCGCTGTCCACCCTCGCGCTTGGTACCGCGAGTTCCGCGAGCTCGTGTTGACCGCCGCAGTCTACAACCTCGAACAGGCTCTCAAACAGTGATCCCCACGCCGTCATCGGATTCAACAAAGCAGACGAGACTAACTGGTTGCGAGCGAGAATGAGGACTTCGTATAGCCAAAATAGAACAGACAGTGAGTACAGAACGAACACACTCCAAACAAGAGTCAATGCGACAAGTGTGAACACGAATATGCCAAATGTAACTAATGAGTAAGTATGAATGTGCCGAAGCAAACTCGTTCAGAATTGGACACGATATTGTTATTAGCTCCAATATAGAGCTTCCTCCGATGACCACCTCGTCGCTGATGATGACTACACCCCCTCTATTCAGCAACTGGTACCTAACAACACCTGGGGGTAGCACCAGAGTCGATAGACTCTAACTGTACCATACTAGCGAACTCGCAACTCTACTGCTAGAGAGTTCTGCGGAAGAGAGCCAGACTCAAGCCGTGAGAGATGAAACCGCAGACCAGATGGCCGATACGCACGATCCGCGCCCAGAGGGTCCATCGGTTCCGGAGGGGAATGTATGGTCCGTTGGACAGCTCAACGCGGAGATTGGGTCGGTGTTGGATGCGGCGCAGGATCGGCTTCCGTCATATGTCGTCGGTGAGGTTTCAGACATTAACCGGTATGACTTCGGGACATTCTTCGATTTACGCGATTTAGACGATGACGCCACCATCTCGTGTATCATGTGGGCCCACCAGCGCGAGGCGGTTACCCATGAGTTGGAGGAAGGAACTGAGACGATTGTTCGCGCAACCGTTGATTTCTATCACGATGATGGCCGCACACAGCTTGCGGTGAAGAACTTCTGGCCGGTCGGGGAATCGGATCGATCAGAGGATCTCGCTGCGCTTCGGGCCGAGCTGGCGGAAGATGGATTGCTTGATGAGGCGGCGGCGCAACCGCTCCCGGAGTATCCGCGCCATATCGGGGTTGTGACGTCGCTTGCTGGGTCCGCTCGCCGTGACTTGGAGGAAGCGGTCCGGGCGCGACATCCGGGGGTCCCGATTACAGTCTGTGGCGCAACAGTCCAAGGCGAGGCCGCAGTCGCCTCACTCGTTACTGCGGTGCGACGACTAGAGCAGGACTCGGCAATCGATGTGATTGTGGTGACGCGTGGTGGGGGCGCTGACGCGGATCTGTGGTGTTTCAACGAGGAACCGGTCGTTCGGGCGATCGCTGATTGTGCGACACCGACGGTCGTTGCGGTTGGGCACGAAGATGACGAGACACTTGCGGAGGCAGTGGCAGATCACCGGTCGATGACGCCAACCGACGCTGGTGTGGCGGTCGCCCCGGATCTCGCTTCAGTTCGCCAGCGCGTCGCCGATATTGAACATCGAGTGGATCGTGCCTACACCTCGGTCGTCACCGACCGTGTGGCGACACTCACCCAACGGCTTGACGCCGGGCTCCAAACGCTTGAACAGCGAGCGCAGGCTCGGGAGGCGACACGGCAACGCATCGCTGATATTGAACACCGGATCACGGTCGCGTACGAGGCGCTTGTCACGTCGCGGCTGACTGCGATTGAAACCCAACTGAATGACGCGTACCAGGCCCTCGAACATGCTGTGGAGACGGATGCGGTGACTGTTCGGGCCGCGCAGCGTCGAGTAGGAGGGCTTGAATCGCGGATCGACACGGCGTATCAGACACGCGTTGACCGTGAGCTTGGGGCACTCGAAGCGCGGATTGAGGATGGGTACCGCGAGATCGAAACCGACGCCCGCGTACAAGCCGGGCAGAGTGAGGCTCGACGCCTCCGAGTTGCCGTTATTGTATTGCTTGTCGTGCTGGGGCTGACGCTGCTGGCACTCGCCGTGGGTGTTCTCTGAGGGTTGAAAAGGCTGGGCGGTAATCACACAGGTATGAGCCAGCACGACGACGTCGATATTGGCGGCACAATTGATCGCCTTGAAGAAATCGCTGAAACGCTTGAAGACGGTGAAGTCGGACTCGAGACGGCCAAAGAACTGCGTGAGGAGGCAGATGAGAAGCTTACGGTGCTTCGAGATACGCTTGATGTCGGTGACGGTGACATCATCGAGATTGACGGCGACGAACTAGATGAGGAGACTGCGGAGTGACCTCGTATACGACCTCGCATGAGACAGGACTGAACACTCTTCCCAAGTCTGCGCGGTGACTCTCAAGGGTCGTGTCAGTGATGTCCGCGAGGCACTATTCAATATACATCTATCGTTGAATTAAGGATAGTCCACGAGGGGTCTGATCCCGGGCTATAGGATTCCTACAGCTCTATTGAAATCCTCTTCTTCAGATACATCATTGTCTGAAACGGCTGGTCGCTGAGGAGTGCGTTTTGAACAGACGACA
The DNA here is from genome assembly GCF_055389685.1 of Halorubrum ejinorense. Classification (NCBI taxonomy): domain Archaea; kingdom Methanobacteriati; phylum Methanobacteriota; class Halobacteria; order Halobacteriales; family Haloferacaceae; genus Halorubrum; species Halorubrum ejinorense. The sequence continues at coordinate 1,561,939 of NZ_AP043777.1, read as the reverse complement.
ATCTTATGAACGTTCTGTCACACAAATTACTATGGTTCAGTCAATTCACACCCGATTTGTGATTGTGTGGGCGATACTGGTGATGTTCGGATTCATTCTCGGGGCAATATTCGGCCCACTAGATCCGGACACCAATTTCCGGATCGGAGTGGGAGTAATTCTCGGTGGGACAGTTATTGCGTATCTTGTAACATACAGAACGGACGTATTTGCTTCAGACGCTACCGAAACTAAGTAAATCCTCTCAATGAAGCGGATTGCTATCGTTAGCTCACAAACGGCGAGCGATTTCGTATGCGATTGATGTCGGGAGAAGAATGGCGAATATCACAAGCGTGATTTCTTCTATAGTTAGACCAGATTGTGTCAGAGCGGCATAAAAGTAGAGTACACCGGTGGCGATCACGCTAACGATAGCTGCAACGTATCGGGGGTCAGTCCATGAGGACGGGAACTCTGCGTTAGACATCTACCCTTATTATTCTCAGCCATATGGAAATTTTTTTCTTGTGCATTGGCCGAAACAGGGTCAGAATATATCGCTTGCTGAGGATTTTAACAGAACCTACTAGTTCTCATTCCAAGCTGATTGTCGATACCCCTCACGTAGTTCAGTAATCACAACTAGTGCTATCGTAATTCCCACCAGAGCCCAGATGACGGTCAATTCTGTTCCACTGACTCCATCTGAAAATTCACCAGCGAGCACGATCAACACGAGGGTAACAACACCCAACCGAGAGGTTCTAGAAACAGATTGATCGATTTTTAACAGATACAGTTGTGGGAGAATGGCCCCAAACAAGACCAAGAGTAGGAACGCGATGACAAATGCCCACTGACCCGGTAGCCCGATTACCACCTCAATAATGCCGAGAATTATCAAGCCACACAAACCCGCAAACAGGGAAGCAGCGATGACCCTATTTTCAGCTGAAATCATATGGCTAATATTCATTTCGAACACATAAATCTCTCGTGAGGAAATGTTGCTATTGCTGAGCACACTCTTTGTATTGACCGATAAGAGTTCTATAATTCCCTTCGTGTTTTGTGCTCGCGTGATGAAGTGTCTGGTATGAGTGAGCAGGACCTCGATCCGGTCGAACAACTTCGACGGGTCGGGATCGGACTGATACTGGGTGGGCTCGCCTTCGGTGGTCTGTCGTTTGGTATTGATGCGGTTGTGAGTGGTATCGTGCTGCTGGGTGCTGGTATCATCGCCTGGTGGGGTGAATATCGACGGGAGTTGACTGTCGGGATCGGAGTCGGAATCGGGCTGGCTGGGCTGGTTGTCCTCATGGATCTATGGATCGATACCGGCTTCAGCGGACTTCGGCTGGCGGGATTTATCGTCGCACTCGGGGTAGTCGATTACGTGCTTGCGCCTGCCTACGGTAAAATCCAAGATGCCGGTGAACGAGCTAGTGGGAAGTAGGTCAGCATGGACATACTTACCGCATATAATGGTTTACTCATCCGTTTCGGCCTCTACCAACTGATTTTTTGGCCAACGGTGGGCTATTATGTCGCCTGGGACGCTACCAAACGAGAGCAATCGTCCCCACGACTTCGTGGAGTCGTATATGGGTTCTTTGGGATAGTCGGATTACTCGTGTATATGGCACAGAAGACGCGGGCTGATGCCGATTCAACCTGACTTGCGACCACTCACTCTCCGTCACTAATCTGCTTTTTATATACAAGGTATGCCATCGGGCCCATCAGGGCAAACACTGCAGCAGTCACGGTGAGAAACAATTTGTCCGAGTCAATAGCCAAGCTGTAGAACAGTCCGATTCCGACGAGCACGTATAATCCCGCAAGCGTCCAAATTGCCCATCCCATACGTAATAATACCCAGCAGCACGAATAAATGTCTCCCAGATGCTGGCTCGACTGTCCACAAAATAGGTCATTGTTTAGACGTGGTAGTACGAGGTGGTGGCTGCCGCTGCCCTCGGTTACCTGCTTTGAGAGCCATGGATTGGGCTCGCAACGGACGCTGGCGCAGTAACCTCGGGACTCTTTGTCCTGCTGTATCGGCGCGTTCGCCATTCATAGGAATTGGTAAGCGCGTTGTCTGTACTGAACGAGTCGTGAGGCCCCTGTATTGACCGTAACCGAGTTAGAATATGTCATCTGTCAGGGAGTTCAGCAGAGCATTTTGACAGAGTCTAATGTTATATCGCCGCGATCACAGACTTCTTGATATTTTTCTATCTGACCTGGCTACGCCACGACAATGAGTGGAGTCCCACCTGTATCTACACTCAAACAGTCGGTAGAGGCGACGATATTGGCTGGGGTGGGTGGTCTCCTTGTTGCGATCCATCTGGTGTTCCCAGAGTCACTCCGGACAGAGCTTGTGTTCACGTATGGGGAGCCGTCGCTGGTGTCAGCATGGACAGCGGCAGCGGTCCACGACAGTTTGGGGCATCTCGTGTCGAACGTTGCGTGGTACACTGTTGTGGTCGGTTCGATATACGGACTACTCGCCAAGCGAGGACGTCGACGCACGTTTTGGCTCGCTACCGCTGGGTGCGTTGTGGTTGCGCCGCCAGTGACGAAGCTCGTTGATTACTGGGTCCTTCTGCTTCAGTGGGAAGTCGTTGCGGAAATAACGACAGCAAGCGGATTTTCTGGGGTGGTGAGTGCGTTCGGTGGGATGTTGTACGTGGTACTGCTTGGATCAGTGACGGCGTGGTACGGGTATGCGGCTGGCGTGGCCGCGTCAGGGACAGTGACAGTTGCGACACTCTCCGTGCTATCGGTCACATCCGATGTGCTGCCGGAAATCGCAGGAATCGCCCTTGGGGTGACGAGTGTAACTCTGTTCGGAATTGGGGCGCATCACAGCGCTCTGATTCAACGGCTGCGACGTGCCTGGGCGCACGATCGTGATGCGGGGGTGCGTGTGGGTGTCGGGTGGGTTGTCGTGGTGGCCCTGATTGCTGTGTTATTCCAAGTTGAACTCGATGCGAGCCGTCGCTTCGTGAACGTCGTTGCGCACGGCACAGGATTCACGACTGGGATGGTGGTGACGCTTGGAGTCATCTGGGGCAGAAGGGAACTAGGTGACCGAAACTAGAGCTCCACAGACTGTGCGGGTTGATTCGACGATGAGTACGCCACCCGAACGCTCAACACGCTTCCGGCAGACTGGTGTGTATGAGACGCGGGGTGCTGTTGGTTGTCGTCGGGGTAATGGTCGTGCTCGCTGGTTGTGCGGGTGCGGCTCCTGGTGATTCGACACCGGGAGAGTCTACACCAGAGAATAACACAGAATCTGTAGCGACGACAAACGGGACCGTCGAAGTCCACTATATCAATGTCGGGCAATCAGTGAGCACGCTCATTATCGAGCCGGATGGGGAGACGATGCTCGTTGATACCGGACACTACAACGATGACGGCGAGTACGTCATCGACTATCTACAACGCCACGACATCACGCGGATCGACCATCTCGTCACGTCACACAACGATGCTGACCACATTGGTGGGAACGCAGCGATCATCGACTACTACGAGACGGAGGCTGATGGGGTCGGCGCGGTGTACGATCCCGGAATTGCCGCGAGCACACAAACGTACGGCGAGTACCTTGATGCGATCGAGGAGCACGATGTGACGCTGTACGAGACGCGAGAAGGTGACTCGCTTGCGTTCGGTGCGGTCACCGTTGATGTGTTAGGGCCACCGGAGCCGTATCTAGAGAATGAAGCGCGCAATGAGAACAGCATCGTGTTGAAGCTCACATACGGAGAGACAAGCTTCCTGTTGTCTGGTGATGCCGAAGACGACCAGGAAGCATACCTGGTTGAGAGGTACGGTGAGCAGTTACAATCCACGGTGCTGAAAGCCGGACATCACGGCTCTGCGAGCTCATCGAGTGAAGCGTTCCTTGATGCGGTACAGCCGGAAGCAGTCGTGGTGTCAAGCGCGTATGATTCGCAGTACGATCACCCGAACGATGAGGTGCTACAGCGGTTGTCGGATCGGTCGATCTCTACGTATTGGACCGCGACCCACGGTGACATTGTGCTTGTGAGCGACGGGAGCGCAGTCTCCGTTCAAACTCAGGCGGCTGCCCCGACAGACCCCGGTGCGCTTCGTGATGGGGATGCTGTCGAACCAGGGACGACCGGCACAGTGACTGAACGCGACCGGCTTGGCGGAGCTGGGACTGGTGCGATTGATTCGGGCGGGAGTGATGATTCTACAGAAGACGATGATGACGAGACGACGACCGAGAACGCGACGCTCGCAGTCGCAGAAATCAACGCCGATGCAGAAGGCGATGATCGAGAGAACCTCAATGACGAGTACATCGTCTTCGAGAACACGGGAGACGACCCGCTTGATGTCTCCGGATGGACCGTCGCTGATGACGCTGGGCACACCTACACGATCCCTGATGGCGTCACGATCGGCTCAGAAGCAACCCTAACGCTTCGTACTGGGAGCGGGACCAATACGGAAACCGAACTGTACTGGGGGTCGGGCTCTCCAATATGGAACAATAATGGCGATACAGTGATAGTCACAACAGATGATGGTGAGCGTGTCGTGGAGGAGCAATACTAATGTCGCCAGTTGAGCTACCTGACGGCACGTACACGGCTGTTATCGACAATATCGAAGACGGCTACGCGACCGTGTTTTTCGAACGCGATGGCGACGAGGTTGGGAACGCTGTGATCGACGCGGCACAGTTCCCTACAGATGCGCAGCACGCCGACGCAATCCTCACAGTAACGCTTCGTGATGGAGACATTGAGGAAGCAGTGTACGAGCCTGAAGAGACAACAGAACGATCCTCGGCAGCGCAAGATCGGTTCGATCGACTGTCAAAACGACCACCGTCTGATGACGATTCCTGACCAGGGTTGACCGAGTTCCGGTGTTTTCGAGTCACCGAAGTGTGTGGAGATGATAACACGATCTCACCCTATTCGACGCGCTCCACGCGGCATATACAGCGGTTCGTCACGGAATCCAACAATATGAGTGAGCGGCTCTGTTGAAATTTATTCTTCAGATATACAATATGCTGAAACAGCCGGTGGCTAAAGACTGCTAATCGCGCGAGTATTCAGATGGTCTTACCAGCCGTCAACAAGCCGATCATCTTCGTCAACCTGAATCAGAGTCTCATTCGGATCAAGTCCTGATGAGAGATCATTAAGTTGACGCTGGTCTCTTTTTGAGGTATCTTTCCCAGTATCGATTTCAACTACAGGGTCACGCCCAAACGGATTATCAGCGGTCACATCGGGGATCCGGCCGTTTCGTTTCTTTGGGTCCGGGTATTCTGATGTGTGATCGGCTCGAATATCTGAATAGCCGAGATCTCTGAACAAGTCTGCCTGGGACTCTACACGATCATCATGGTCATCGTCGCCGCCGAACAGATCGAACATGTGGGCTAATAGCATATCCCGCAACTAAGAATTGTCGGTGAAACAACTACACAAAACAATCCGTGCGTCCTCTGTATTGACCTGATCGGGGCAAAACAGATCACCTTTTCAGGGCTCAACAGAGCCACCCGGACCTATCTGAGCCGATCCTGTCCTATGTTGTGGGGTCCATAGGCTTATGCGTATGGAGGTGATAACATAGGATGGCGGATGGCGTCCTACACCACCATCGAAGATTGGAAGGATGTCGAAGGCGGCTACGTTGTCAGTGTGACCATCCGGCAGACGGAGGCTGAAAAGTACCCGAGCGCGTGGGACTACGGTCTACACCTCGGGGAAGTCGGTGGCGACACCATCCTCCGCTACGACAACGCTCACGAACGGACGAAAGGTCACGAGCGTCACATCGGGGACGATGTCGAAATCATTCAATTCCCCGGAATGCTGACGCTCTACGACCGCTTCAAGCGTGACGTTGAAGAAATGACTCCCGTTTCGTGGGACTGGTCAGAGTAGGACGCCTCCGGGAGAGACATACCATGCCCACACTCAAAGTCACCGTCGGCGAACGCGACCGCCTCGATCAGCGCACGCGCAGTCGCATCAAGGCCGCTCAGGAGGGTGAGGACCTTGACGACGCCCAGCCGGTATTGAACTTCGGCTCGTACGCTGAACTCAGCCGACTCCTCAGTCCGAAGAACTTGGAGTTGTTAGAGGCAATATCCGAACACGAACCCGAAAGTATCCGCGAAGCTGCCGAACTGGTGGACCGGGACTACAAACAGGTTCACCGAAACCTCTCTGAACTCGACGATATCGGTGTTATCGAGTTCGAAGGTGGCGGAGCAGGTCAGGCGAAGAAACCGAAACTGACCTACGACGGCCTCGAAATTGACATTCCCTTTGCGAAATCTAACGGGGACATCGGCGCGGCAGCGCCCTAACGGCCACCCGCACGCGGGTTGGTCAATCGTCGCTGCTTCCTTCCCGTATCTCACCAGATCGGCCGCGAGCTAACTTAGTACAATTAGGAGATGGGCAAACTCAGTAGGTCGTGTATTCGATGACCCGAACCGTCGACCGCACTCCACAGCAACTCACGACGCCGAGAGTGTCTTTTCGCTGCCGACTGCGCACAAATTCCGACGCTCAGCATATACGGCTGCGAGCCTAACTGGTGGTAGATGCGGTGGGATCCACGACCCGCGCTCCGGCGACTCTCGAGGCTGGTGACTCCAATGACGCTTACACAAACACAGATACGCGAGTACGACCGCCGTGCGATGGATAGTGCGGAGACTGCCACGGCGACGTTCGGGATCGGCTGTTTCTGGGGCCAGATGCCCAGTTCGGTGCGATGGACGGCGTCGTTCGCACCCGGGTCGGCTACGCCGGCGGTACAAAGCACGATCCGACGTATCACGCGTTAGGCGACCACACGGAAGTGGTCCAAGTTGAGTTCGATCCCGACACGGTAGCGTATCGAGACCTTCTGAATCGGGTGTTCGAGTCGCACAACCCACAGCACCAGACCAGAAAAACACAGTATCAGAACATCGTGTTTACTGGGACAGAAGCCCAACGAGCAGTCCTTGATGAGTTTCTCACTACAAAGGGACTCACTGCCGATGGGATCGGAACACGCATCGAACAGCTCTCGCGCTTCTACCCCGCTGAGGACTATCACCAGAAGTACAAGCTCCGGTCCGTCTCCTCGCTCATGGACGCGTTTGAGGCGGCGGGATACGGCGACGAGGAGTTGCGTGAATCACCGATCGCTGCCAAGCTGAACGGGTACGCCGCTGGGCATGATGTTGGCATTGACGAGGAACTTCCGACACCCGACCGCGGGACTGTATAGACACCACTGATTTGGTGACGATGGACAGCGCCGTCGACAGAGGCCAGTCAAGTAGAGAACGCGGGATTTCCGGCGGCAACGACTACGAGGGCGCTGCGTAATCGAGACGCGCTCGCACCGGCGGTACCATGTCCCCGAAGGGAAGCAGCGATCGTTGCGAGAAGCCATACGGTGTTGATGGATCCGTAGGCTTTCACCTGTCACGCAGTAATGGACTAGTGTGTCCAACGACCAGCCCCATCAGCCTGTTTCCGGACTCGATGTACTCATCTCCGGCGGATCGATGGGAGGACTCTTTACCGGTATTGCGCTTGAGCGGTCAGGTCATCAGCCGACGATCTATGAGCGGTCAGCAGGGGCACTGAAAAGCCGTGGCGGCGGTATCGTCGCGCAACAGAATATCCGTCAGTTTCTCAGCAACTACGACATCGTTGACCCGGACGATATCACGACCCGGTCTCATGAGCGCCGGTTTCTCACGGAGAGAGGGGACGTCGAACGCGCCGTGTCCGAAACGATGGTGTTCACGTCGTGGGACGCGCTCTATCGACAGCTCCGCGACGCCTTCCCCGACGAGCGGTACCGGACCGGGACAGAAGTCACGAGCGTGACGCCCGAGACGGCGACCGTCACGACCGATGACGGGACGGAACGGACGACGGACGTGGTCGTCGCCGCCGAGGGTGGTCAGTCGGCGACACGCGCGCAACTACATCCCGACGTGGAACCAGAGTTCGCATCCTACGTCGCGTGGCGTGGCGTCGTCGACGAAGCGTCCCTCCCGGCTGCGTGTGTCGAGGCGTTCGACGAGACATTCACGTTCTACCAGGGGGCCGATCAGCTCATTCTCGCGTATTTCATTCCGGGCTCGGACGGCGAGACTGAGTCGGGCTCGCGTCGGCTCAACTGGGTGTGGTACGATACGCTCGACGGGCGGGACCGGGGTGCGATATTCACGGGCACGAGCGGTGCTCAACAACGGTTCTCCGTCTCACCGGGTCAGCTGCGCGAATCGGTTCGTCACCGACAGCGCGATCGCGCAACGACGCTCCCGCCCGTGTTCGAGACACTCGTCAGCGAGACACCAGACCTCTTCGTACAGGCGATCTATGACCTGACGGTCCCGGAGATGGTTGCAGATCGAGTATGTCTGCTTGGAGATGGTGCATTCGTTGCCCGCCCGCACACGGCAGCCGGGACTGCGAAGGCGGCTGGTGATGCGACCGCGCTCGCCGAGGCCCTTGCGAGTCACGGATCGATCAACGAGGCGCTCGCGGCATGGGACCAAACACGCACTGAGTACGGTACCACACTCGTTGCCCGCGGGAAGCAGATGGGTGACGTTCGGCTGAACTTGGACTGAGCAGCGGTTCGGAGCAGTCGCCTGAACAGGTGTCGCGTGGTACGGCTCTAGCGGACCGGCAGCCGGTAGAAATTGATCTATCGATTTATAAGTTGAATACAATCTCTCAATACCGTACGCCTACCCTATCCGTTTCGACGTGTTTCAACAGCGCCAGAATTGGATCTCACCGGTCTCTAAACTCTACTGTGTAGCCGTTATTGCGAAGTGCTTCAACGAGCGCATCTCCACGTTCGATTGTGAATTCGTGGAACGAATTAGTGGGACTATCTGCCGAATACAGCTCTGAGTCGATATTCTCCGGGATCTCGTTCTGATGGGTGTCTTCTTGGACAACAACGGGCTGGCTGGGCACGTGGGTAGAACTGCTTTCTTCTGTCATTCGGACATCCCGTGTTACAACCATTCGGCTATTTGAATTCCGATTCTAGCTTCTGTTGAGAGAGCTATTTGACGCGATCGCAGACGCCGAAATGGGACTGCTGTAGTCGGAATCTACCAGCCTTCGACTGCGAGACGGGAAGAGAACCGAAGCAGTACCCATCACCCGACACTTTTCGTCGAGGATCATGTAGTGTGACGTATGGATATCGATCGAGCTCGTGGTGTTCTCTGTGGGATCGCCTGTGGAGATGCGCTTGGCCGGCCGGTCGAGTTTGTGTCTGCGTCCGGGATTCGGGCTGAGCACGGGCAGCTCGACGAGATGATTGGGCACGGAACGTGGAACCAGCCCGCTGGGACGATCACGGACGACACCGAGCAAGCGCTGTGTATCGCACGGAGCCTCGCTGAGCAACAAGCGTTCGATCCGGCAGACATTGCCAAACGGTTCGTCGCGTGGTATGACAGTGAGCCGTTCGATATTGGGGTGATGACGAGGCGGTCGTTGAGCCGACTGAAACACGGTGACGAGTGGGACGAAGCAGGCCAGCACGTCTGGGAGAGCAGTCCGGAGGGTCAGAACGCGGGCAACGGGAGTGTGATGCGATGCGCGCCGCTCGCCATTCCGTACGCGACAGACCGGGAACGACTCGTGGAGGTGAGTCGACAGTCCTCACAGATCACGCACGCTGACCCGCGGTGTACGTACGGCTGCGCGGTGCTGAACCTCACGGTGGCTGGTCTCCTCGGCGACGCGGACACGCCCTTACAGGACGCGCTCGACGAGGTCGGTTCAGACGCGCCTAGCGAGGTCGTGACGGCGCTTCAACCGCTCGCCCGTGGCGACTCACTCGACACGTTGGAGACGTCGGGATACGTCGTCCACTCGCTACAGACGGCACTCCACGATGGGCTATTCGCAGAGAGTGCCGAGGAGGCGATCGTGACTGCGGTCAATCGGGGCGGTGATACCGACACAATCGGCGCGATTGCGGGTGCGGTCGCAGGTGCGCGGTTCGGGGCGTCACAGCTTCCGGACCGATGGGTGAATACCATCGATGAGGTGGGCGAACTCGAATCCCTTGCAAGTCAGCTCACGAGTTTGTCGTGAACTTCCTGGCTCCCTCACGGCTGATGGGTCAGCGAAGTACGGCTCAATCACCGTGGCGATAATTGTACGTTAGAATATGATATTTTGAAGTATTATAATCGGCTCTTGATATCGGCGTGCCCACAACTGATCGATCGGGGCCGAGTCGGCAGTCGGTCGCAGTAAAGAAGGTCGCTACAGGTCGAGTACCACTCCAAAAGAGATTGTGAGGCAGTGTTCGAACCGGTAGAAACAACCCACGAAGCAGGAATCGGGTTGGGACTCACACTCAGCATCGAGACGGTTGCTGCGCTTGGTGGAAGACTCAGTTGCCAAGTCACTCTCACATCGACTCGACGAAAGTGAGCAATCCGAGCGCGACCACTAACCCCAGCGCCGCGACGAAGAGGTCGATCACCCACCGAAGGAGCCAGTCGCGTGCTCGACTTCCTTCGGGACGAATCCCGAACCGAACTGAGAGGTGGCGAACGATCACGACCCAAGTGACGAGTATGAACCCGAACAGAAACGGCCACACGTCGATGTCGAGTCGAACCTGTACGATGTAAATCGGGAGTACGCCGATCAGTATCGGCGTCGCCGCGATCCGAGCTACAGCACGGAGCGGTCGACGCTGTAGTGTCGGAGGGTCGCCGGCGACCAGTTCGGGGACCGACACGCCACACGATCGAAAGCTGGCGGCAATCTCGCGGAGTTGTCCACGCGGGATGAGGAACCCCTCTGGCTTCGTGAGAGTGAGCGACCGGTAGCGGACCCGAGCGGCAACGATTGGCCCGAGCGGAATCAACTGTAGGGACTCTACTTCGGTGAGGTCGATCGTCTGTTCGTCAGCACCGGTCGCCGCCGCGAACTGCTCGGTTTCGGGGTCGTCGAACTCGGGTTCGATTACCAGGGTGCGAGTCTCGGGAGTGAGCCGGTAGCGGTTCGTCTTGAGCCCCGCACTCGAAAACCACACCATCAACCACAGACACGCACAGACGATGACGTACCCGACGGCTGCCCGCGAACCGAAGACGGTCGTCGACCCGAAGACTGCGAGCGGGAGCGCGACGAAAAGGCCGACCCAGACCGCAGGATGCATCGTGACGATGAACGCGGCTGTCCGGTGCGGCAGCCGACGAATGCCGTGAAGGGTCGTCTCCCACCGTTGGCTGGGGGCTACTCGTGTGGTGTCCGTGGAGGGCATATCGAATCTCTCACGAGACGTCGACTAAATACCCCGGTGACCCTGGCAAGCAGTTTTATAATTTCGTTGAGTCTGTCGGCTTGTGAGTAGCGACGTTGAGCCGAGTGACTGGGCACGTCTTGATCCCTGGTTTGACGCGTACCTCGGCTCCGGAAGCAGTGCGGGGACGCAGCGGTCTGATCGGGAGAGAGTGCTACAGGAACCGGGACAGGAGTGGGAAGCGATTGATTCAGTGGCCCAAGCCGGATTGAACGCAAAGTCCACGCTGTTCTGTAGTCCACCCCTACAAGTTACGAACCAAGACCAATTGACCGAGTGGTGGACCGAACTCGATACGTGGTGGGATGCCTTCAGTAAAGCGGGCCACCAGAATGCAATCGAGATCGCTGATTTACTTGAACAATCCAACGAGTCGTGGGCAACATCCGCGGCTCCCTTTGAGACGGACCCGTTGGCTGCCGACATAACAGGGACGCGAGCGCTTCGGGGGCCAGTACAACCGAGCGGTGAACTAGACTGGTCGCAGTGGCTCGCGCAGTTACTTGAACCATCTGCGGCGCTCGTCAGAGAATTGTTTGGCGTTCCGAGTGAGAAATCACCGAACGAAGTACTCCGTGAGGCTCGACTCCCGAAACAAGACGGTGGGCGACGCCGGGCAGATATTCTGGTTCGGCATCCCGACTACGGGGTCTCAATCGAAGTGAAACTCGGCGATGAGAACTATCGGAAAACTCCGGAGACGGCGCGGCTCATCGAACGGCATTACGATAACGTAGGATGGAACCACGCCCTCCTGTTACCGAAGCGGCAGCGTGGTCGTCTCAACGCAGTTGTGTCGCCAAGTATCGATGAGCACGCGGACGGGACGCGTGAGATCGTGTGGGACGAATCGGGACCAATTACCATACTATACTGGCAGGACGTCGCTACAGCGGTTCGAGCGGTACTACAGCGAGGCGACATAGTTGATGATCACTGGGCAGCCAACGCGTATCTCTTCTGTGCGGCGGTTGAACAGCACATCTCGGGCTTCCAATCGCAGCCTGTGATCGACCGGATGGTCGACTCATCAGGTGTCGTTGAGACGGTGCGACCGATCGTTGTCTCGGACACACTCGACGAACAATTAACATATCTCCGGTCGAGACTCGACCTATGACCGGCGAGTTTCTGACCGAGGGGTTGCGTTCGGATCGCTACCTCAAGGCACTCCAACTGATTTCGCAGTTCGAAGACGAAATCGAGGCACGCCTCCGCGTGTTCGACCAGGAGATGGTTGATGAACAGCCCGCGCTCTTCGATCCGGAGACGGACATGAGCGTGAAGACCAATCAAAACTCCGGGTCAGCACTTGCGATTCATCGCATCAATCACGAGATGGAAGGACCGAAGGCACCGGCGAATCACAGGCAGCGACTGAACGTACACCTGTATTGGATGTCTCCGACCGACTACGATCGAACCGACGTCGACGGTGCGCTGCGAGCGTTCGGCTACAAGATCAAAGGTGCTGACGAAGCTGTTGACCAAGCGGTTGTTGACCGGACGCGTGAGGGTGACTGGTCGCTTTCAACGGCGGGTAATCCGTTCGACTCGAACACTGTTTTCTACAAGCACGTCGGATCGGTCGACGAACTTGAGGCGGCGCAGGCGGAGCTCGTTGACCACTTCGCAACGTTTGGTGGACGGTACAGCGGGAACTGAAGTTAGGCGGTTTACCGTTGACCATGACTTCGGGCGAAACAAACTCGATTGGGGCAACCAGTCACAAGACCTGACCGCGTGAGCGGAAAACACGAAAACTCATCGTACCGAATAGACCGGACTATCGCTCCTGCTTCTCAGAACGAATTAGAATACATCATAATTACGATAGTATGAGCTACCAAGCCTCCCCACTGAGGCGCATGACCAGTGCTGCCCGTCCCGCAGCAAGCGGACAACAGGCCCAGGGGTAAATCCCCCAAACACCTCTATAACAGTACCCTCTTTCGGACGAGATCGGGGGGTACAACAACAGCGCCAAACATAATCTATGCGTTTAGATTGCTTGGCGCTGTTTCTAAAGCTCTTAGAAACAGCGCCACTGTTTTGGTAGGATTTTCAGACTCCCCGAAAACAAGCGTCTGAGTTTAAGAAAAATGCAAAGGTCCGTTAAAATCGGGGGATAATCGAGAGTTAGTTTGATCCAATACTGGCCGGGTAGGTGCTCGAATACAACTTGGTAAAGTCAGGGGAAATCGCTAGCCAAAGACGTCTTTAAGAAAAATGCAAAGGTTCGTTAAATTCGCACACCGTGTTCCGATTGCGACTTTAAGAGAAATACAAAGGTCCGTTAAAATCGCACACCGTGTTGGATTTCTATCTCAATCCTAAAAGGTATGAAATATAATACTTATCGTGCTAGAATAGACTTCTCGGATTAGTGACTAGATCATCAAAAATTGTCTTTGAGAGAAATGAAAGGCTTCGTTAAAATCGCACACCGTATTCTGATGATGACTTTAAGAAAAATGCAAAGATCCGTTAGAATCAGGGTATCGTCTCTATTTGAGAAAAGTGCAAAAGATCGTTGTATATCTGCCCGCCCAAGTGTATTGTTTATTTGACATAGATTTGAAAAATTGTATATTTCATTTTCTCTTGTCTGAATACTATACGTAGTTTATATGACAAATATATTTTAATAGTGGACCCAGAGGATGGTCATGAGATGTGTTAGTGGCCTATTTTACTCATAGACTAAATTCTAATAAAACCGTCTCTCGGTAGCTCAATTGATTGGGTGTATGCCCAGATCGATCAAAATGGACCCACCAGAGTTTGCTTGAGTCGCCTGCTTGGAACTGTTTACACTCGGGACACGCCCCTACCCTCTGTCTGTGTGTAGTACACCCCTCTCAAATACTCTTCAAAGCTATTTTTAACCATTTACACTCGGGACACCCCCCTCCCAATTTTATTCTACAGAAGATCTCGATCAAATATTCTCCAATATCATATGTCACTATTTACACTCGGGACACGCCCCGATCAACTGTCTGTGTGTAGTACACCCCACCAATACACTCTTCAAAGCCATTTTTAACCATTTACACTCGGGACACCCCCCCCCCCTTCCCCTTAGTACAACTATTGGAGGAGTCATTCAGGGCGGCCGCACCGCGTCTACTCGAAATGTAATCGACCCTGTAAGGGCGAAATACGCGTGATCTCAATCCCGAGGACGATGACAACACATCTGTAGCTGTTTGAGGTGTCAGAAACGTGGTTGTGACCAGTTTATGGCTTACCCTTATACATAGGTAGAAAAAACAAGGTTTGCTTCGATAATGACGGACGAGAAGTTAGATCCGATCGATCCGAGGACAGCGCGGGATGACTACTTGAAAGAACGGCGAGAAGATTCGTCGTTCGATACGCTTAAAACAATTCGGAAGGGGATTAACCTCTTCGTAGAATGGAGCGAACACCAAGCGATTCGCAATATGAACGTGGTTCGCGGTAGGCAACTCAGCAGGTACAAACAATGGTGTAAGGAGACGACCGACAACAACACCGTGAGTCTGAACGGTATTCTCGGAGTTCTCCGGCGGTTTCTCGTTTACTGTGTGCGGATTGAAGCTGTAGCACCCGGTACACCGGACAAAACGCCGATGCCAAACGTCCCGGACGATGAAGACGTAAACTACGAGAAACCGACAGAAGAAGAAGTCAAAGCGGCGCAAGAGTATCTTGAGAACTACGAATACGCGTCTCGTCGCCACGTTGAGTACAAGATTATTGAGGAGCTCGGATGTCGCGTCGGAGCGGTTCGAGCGATCGATATCGGTGATCTTGAACTCGACGGCGAAGAACCGCTAATTCGATTTCGTCATCGTCCGGCGGAGGAGCTAGGAGAGAAAGGAACTCCATTGAAAAACAAAAGCGACGGGGAACGGGATATTAATATTTCGAACAGCCTGGCCGATCTCATCCGTGACTACATGAAGAATCCTCGGAAAGACGTGACCGATCGGTTCGGTCGGAAACCGTTGTTCACAACAGAGAACGGGCGACCGTCGACGGACACAATTCGTCGAGACTTATATAAATTGACCCGGCCGTGTACTTACGCAGATCACTGCCCGCATGACCGAGAGATCGACACTTGTAGTGCATATCTCAATGAGAACGCGAGCGAGTGCCCCTCGAGTCACAGTCCGCATCCCCTTCGCCGGTACTCGATAGAGTCGCAGATTGACCGCGGCGTATCGAAGGAACTGCTTGCCGACCGCGTCGATGTCTCGGTCCCCGTGTTGAACAAACACTACGACACGCGTAGCAAGGAGCGGAAGCGGAAACACCGGCTCAAGGTGTTCGAGAAGCTGTTCCCCGGCTACGGGGATCAGGAGGAGACGCTGAACGTGGACCAGATGCCCGATGTCCTGATCGACGAGGACGGGATGATCGATCCGCAAGCGCTGCTGCGACTCCAATCGGATGGTGCGACTTCAGGTACTGATCCGATCTCCGGCGACGCGACGGACAACGAAGATGTCGGAGCGGCAGGCACCGAAGACGAACCCGACGAGACACCGGAAGCGCCGGAAGAGAAAGACTCGGATCAGCAGAGTCTAGACGATTTCGGAGGCGGTCCGACGGCAGTCTTCGGCCCGGGAACGGCAGCGGTCGCGGGCACCACGGCACTCGGGTCCCAGACCGCCGGTCGACTTCACAAGGAACTCGAAGCGATGTCGTCCGGGGAGAGCGGTGTCACGACTCCGAGCCCGGGCCGCGCCGCGAAAGGTGTCGCCGGGTATGCGCTCTTCGTGACGATGCTCGCGGTGAACTTCGGATTGCTCGGGATAGTTCCCGCCTGAGCGGGTGACGGGTTCCCCTCACGCGGGAGGGGCACGGTAATCGCGGAGCGCAGAAGTCTCGGGCTGTCGTTTCGATTGTGAATTACCCTTCAGAACTCGCACAGGGCTCTCGAACCGGACAGGAGGAACACGCGGGGGAGCCGGCGGTACAGACCTCGGCCGCGAAGTCGAGCATCGCGTGTTGGAAGTCTCCACTCCTGGTCGAAGGAGCCAGCGCGTCGGCGAGGACGGCGATCCGGTCCCGGTCCGCCGTCACGCCGAAGAACCGGGACAGCAGTCGCTTGACGTTCGTGTCGACAGCTGCGATTCCGAGCCCTGTAACGTGTATCAAGACCGACCGAGCCGTGTACTCGCCGACCCCGTGGAGGTTCACCAGCTCCGAGTGCTCGCGCGGCACGTCGCCCGAATTCCACGCGAGGATCTCGGAGGCGCACCGTCGGAGGTACGCGGCGCGTTTCACGAGCCCGAGCGGTGCGACGAGCGCCTCGATTTCCTCGGTCGGGGCGGCCGCGATCGTTCCCGGCGTGGGATACCGAGCTGCGAACGGTCGGTACGCACCCGCGACCGCCTCGGCGGTCGTCCGCTGTAGCAGGACCTCTGCGAGCAGTATCTCGAACGGTGTTCGGTCGGGCTCTCGCCACGGCAGGTCGTGACGACCGTGCCGCTCGTGCCAGGCGAGCAGCGGGTCCACGAATCCGCGCTGCGGGTCGAACATGCGGCAGTCTCGCCGCGTCTTCAATGAAAAATGTCAGCGGTGGTCGCTACGACGGTTCGACCGTCAGATGTCGTCTAAGTACCCGCGCCGCTGTTCCATTTTCACCTCCTCGGACCGCTTGTCGTAGTGCTGGTCGAGGACTTTCCGGCTCACGTTCATCCGGTCGCTGACGACGTCGACGGGCACGTCGCTGGTGAGGAAATGCGTGATGCTCCCTCGACGGATAGCGTGCGGGCTGACCGCCTCGGGGCACTTCGACTCGTCCCCCTCGCAGTCCGGGCAGTCGACGCCACGGTAGCACGGGGCGGTCACGCGGTACGTGAGTCGCCGGATCGTGTTGCCGTGCATCCTGCCGTACGCCGTGGTGAACAGCGGCTCTCGTCCGTGCTCGTCGGTCACGTCTTTGCGATGAGTCCGGATGTAATCCGCGAGCACTTCGGAGACGTCGGGCGTGAGCGCGACGGGGCGCTGACCGCTCTTCCCGTTCTTCAAAGTCGTCCCCTCGTCGGGTCGGTGGATCAGCTGAACGTAGTTCTCGTCGAGGAAGACGTCGTCCACGTCGAGCGAGTGCGCGGACCCGACGCGGATTCCCGTCTGCCAGAGCAGCGCCATCACCGCGTGCTCCTTCGACGCGTACTCGTACTTCGACAGGTACTCCAATATCTCCTGCGCGTCGTCGGCGTCGAGAGTCTCGTCGCGCTGCCGCTCTTCCGGGCGGACCCGCGGGACCATCACCTTGTCGTACAGGTTCTGCGGCACCGCTTCGATCGACCCGGCCCACTTCAGGAGCACGCGGAGCGTGGACATCTGCATGCGGAGCGTGAGTTTACTCAGGTCGCCGTCCTCCTTCCGCCAGAGCCGATAGCGCTGTAGGTCCCGGCCCGTGAGGTCGTTGAGGTTATCGATACCCTTCTCACCGCACCACCGAACGAACGGGTTCAGTCGGTACCGGTGGTTCCGAACGGTCGAATCGGTACAGTCGGTCGCCTTGTGATCCAGGAACAGCTCCTGCGCGGTCCCCGGTTCGATGGGTTCGAGATCGTCTTTGTCCGTGGTCATCGTTGTCACAGACCCCCTTCAGAAGACGCCTCGCCGGCGAAACCGGGAGAGAAGGAACCCCGCGTAGTCCGCGGAGTATCCGCCCCAACCCATACGTTTTCCTGCTGCGCTTGAAGGAGTGACGAGGTCGACCGACTAGGTCTCTACCTGGTCTACCCAGTCGGGCACCTCAACCGTGGTCGAACCGACGCCGGTGAGCGAGAACTCCCACGCGCCGGTTACCGCTTGGTCGTCCGCTCGCCCGGAGAACTGCCACGATTCGTGGCGCGAAAGGCCGTTTTCGTCGACCAAGACGGCGTACTCGAAGTTCGTCACCTCGAAGTCGCCGGGTTCGCCCTGCGCGGAGACCGATCCGGCCCGGATCAGCGCTTCGTCAGTGGCCGACAGCTCGTATCGGTCCACCGTCACGCCGTCGAACGTCTCGGTCCCGGCGGACACCAGATCGTCGTCGGCGCCGTACGCGCGGGCCTGAGAGAGCGCGATGGCGGTGCCAAGCACCTCCGATGATCCCTCCTGAGACGACACGAACGCGTCGTCGCCGGTACCAAAGCGGACGTACGTCACGCCACCGTCAACGAACTGCTCAATGTTTCCGCCGTCCGCCTGCCCGTCGGTTGCGGACGTAGTACGGGTGTACGATCGCTCGGCCTCGAGGTCGGCGTAGAACTCGCGGGTGACCTCGATCTCTGCCCCGCTCGCGTCGACACCGCTGTACGACCACGTGACGGTGAAACTCCCCGCATCGCGGAGCAGGCGCTCGGGGTCGCCCAACTCGAACGCGTCGCTGTCACTCGCTTCGTCGCCGGTCGCACCGTCGTCAGTCCCGGCCGATCCGCCCGCGGAGTCGGCGTCCTCGGCGCTTGGTACGCCACCACCGCCGCCGGCACAGCCCGCGAGGACGACAAGCAACGCCACGACGAAGAGGTGGGTGCGACGCGAATACATGAAAGCGATACGCCAAGCAGCAGGATAAGTATATACGGAAAACGCCGCGAGCGCCGACCTGCACGACCGCCGAATCGGTCGGGTTCTCAGTTGAGCTCGAGGATTTCGACATCGAACGTCAGCGTCTCGCCGGCGAGACGGGGGTTTTGTGTCTTCCCCGCGTATGCTCACCTGTCGTCTCAAGCGGGTTTAGACTCGCCGGAGCCCCCCCACGCGTTACTGTACTGAAATTTGAAACAGAGAGTCTCAACGGAGCCGAGGTGGCCTGTTCTGGAGGCTCGGAGTTGTCGTGTCAAACGGGAACGTCGGTCGCTGTGCCCGTTCTGTCCCCGATATGGTCCGATTACTTTTCTCGGACCTCGGATACTGTGCCGACATGAAGAATCAGCGTGTCTTGGTGACTGGTGGTGCCGGATTTATCGGAGCGAACGCGGCTAACCATCTGGCACGGGACAACGATGTGATCGCTATCGATGACGAGTACCTCGGAACTCCTGAGAACCTCGCGGAGGAAGTCACCTACCGCAATCGGAGTGTTCTCGATGAGGGCCTTCCAACGGACGTCGATGTCGTCTATCACCTCGCCGCGCTGTCCTCGTACGCCATGCACGAAGAGAATCCACAGTTAGGTGCTCGCGTAAACGTCGAGGGGTTCGTTAACGTCACCGAGCAGGCCCGTCGGGACGGATGTGACACCGTCGTCTACGCGTCGACTTCATCGATATACGGCGACCGCACCGAACCATCTCCCGAGTCGATGGATATCGCGGTCAACACCGGATACGAGGCCTCTAAACTCGCGCGAGAGCAGTACGCAGAGTACTTTTCAAGTCACTACGACATGGCGACGGCCGGGATGCGCTTCTTTTCAGTGTATCAGGGGTACGACGGCGCCGAGGGGCACAAAGGCGAGTACGCCAACGTGGTCGCGCAGTTCGCCGACGACATCGCACACGGTCGGCGGCCCGAACTGTACGGCGACGGTACCCAGACGCGAGATTTCACGCACGTCGACGATGTGGTGCGAGCGCTTGAGGCCGCCGGCCAAGAGCGGTTGAGCGGTATTTATAACGTCGGCACCGAGGAGGCGTACAGTTTCAACACGCTCGTCGACATGCTCAATGAGGAGCTCGGCACTGACATCGACCCGACCTACGTCGAGAATCCGATTCCCGAATCCGTCTACGTTCACGACACGTACGCAGATATAACGAAGCTGAGAGGTGTGACCGGCTGGGAGCCACAGACCTCGTTTTCCGAGGGCCTAGCGAAGGTGTGTTCGCCGTATCAGTAGGGCCAACTGACGCGGTTCGGACCCACAGTGTCAGTTACCTGTAAGAGACATCGGGGGCCTCCGCCCTCAAGGGTAATGTGAGAGGCATGCCGATCCGCTTCGCCCGGTAGCGACAGTCGTGGCCCTGACACCACCGCCGTCCGGCAGTGACACCCGGTGGCTCATCGCACGGCGGCCACGGTCCCTCACGGCGCAGTCGCTGAACGTGCGACGAGTCGGACCATGCTAGCTTGGCGAATAGTTCCGGCCTCTCAGTCACCGGCTCGTCCGTTCGCTGAGCCGAAGCCGTGAGCGCCGGTCCGAACACTTCGATGCCCGACCGAAGTCGACACGTGGCACGCCGAAAGTTCGTCTCTCTCGACGCGCTCTCCGACTCCGTTTACCCCACTCGACCGTCCGTCGCAGTCGGTCAGGCCTCGATTCCGCCGTAGCCGTATTCCCCGTACCCCTGTTGACCGTAGTCGTCCTCGACCGACGGCGAGGTCGGCGTTTCGGTTCCGGAATCCGTGTCGGTCGAATCGCTCGCTGACGCAGTTTCGAGTGACAACGTATACGCAGCGTCGCTCGACTGCGTATCCACGACTTGAACGTGGTGGGTCCCGCTGGTCTCGGCCGTCATTTCGAA
The DNA here is from genome assembly GCF_055389685.1 of Halorubrum ejinorense. Lineage (NCBI taxonomy): Archaea > Methanobacteriati > Methanobacteriota > Halobacteria > Halobacteriales > Haloferacaceae > Halorubrum > Halorubrum ejinorense. The sequence goes on along the minus strand of NZ_AP043777.1, from coordinate 1,541,111 downwards.
CGTGACCACCTCATCTGTGGTGACGTACCGAAGATTGCTGAAGGTCCCGTCGGGGTCGTAAGCGATGACCGCGGTCACTCCCGTCTGGGAGGTCCGCTGGAAGGTGACGGCAATCTGCTGTCCGCTCGATACGTCGAGAGCGTACCAGTCGCCGTCGCTCGGTTCGAGAGAGCCGTCGACCCTGGTGCCTAGCGGCACGCGCGTCGCGTTCTGCCGGGTGTCGTTCGGCTCGGATTCGGTAATCGACGCCAACGTAGTCTCTGTCTGCCGGAGCGCTGCACCGCCGCCGTAGCTGAACACCGTTACCGGTTTGACGACGGTCCCTCCGGGACGCCCCGCGCACCCGGCGAGCGTGGCCGCCGCCATACCGGCGCCGGCGAGGTACGACCGGCGAGAGAGGCTGGCGCGGCTTGACGGGTCGCTGTCGGCAGTCTCTTCGGCATCAGTTCCCGGTAGGAGTCCCCTAACACTGCTGAACCCTTCGATAATGCGATCATACCGATGATCACTTTCTTCGTCCATGGCGTTTGGGAGTCAGCACAAACGCGTCTTAATCGTTCTTACCAGATCTATCCGTTTAGCCAGCTTTGGTTACCGAGAGTGGGAGCTTAACAGCCAGTTCGCATTCGAATACATTCCACGAACTAGGGTATAGTGTACTCCTACCGCTCGTTTTCGGCGATTTCTGTCCGTCCGCAGATCGCCGGAAAGGTTCGCGACGAGCCGGGACGTCAGTAAGAGAGACGTACCCGGAACCAGACCCGTTCCGCACTCATCTGGCGCCGCAACGCCGGGCCTATCGCGTTCGGTGTGTTAGGAGCGGTCAGACACGGGTCCCGTCTCTCCGAGAGATCCGGGCGGCCGCGGGACTCGTGCGGGCGCCGTCTCGACGGAGCGAATCCAGGACACGGCCGAAGCTCGCTCACGCATCGTCCCGTTAACTCCGGTCGTTCGCGATGATTGGCCCCATGAGTGACACTGCCGGCAGTTCCGCGGCGCGGGACGACAACACGATAGACGGACGGGCCGGCGCTCGCGGGGAATGCCCGGGTTTGCCCCTCGAAGAGTTCGATAATTTCTACATAACAATATGCTGACCGTGGATTTTACCCATTGGAATTATGACAAACGGACTCGCCGACCGCACCGTTCTCGTGACCGGAGGAGCCGGTTTTATCGGGTCTTTCCTGACTGAGAAGCTACTGTCTCTTGGGGCTGAGGTCCGAGTCGCAGACAACTTCTCTCGGGGAGACGCGTCCAATCTGGCCGGTGTCTCGGAGGACATCGAGCTGCTCCCGGTCGACCTGACCACACAGAAGGGGTGTGTCGAGGCCACGGAAGGTGTCGACGACGTGTTCCACCTCGCCGCGAGCGTCGGGGGTATCCACTACATCAAACAAGAGAACGTGGGAGGGCTCACACCGAGCGTCCTGATGAACCAACACATGCTCGAGGCCGCCAGGATAAACGACGTCGATCGCTTCCTCTTCGCTTCGAGCGCGTGTATCTACCGACAGGAACACGACGGGTTGAATCGCTTCTCCGAAGACCAAGGGTTCCCCGCCGACCCACACAGCACGTACGGATGGGCGAAGGTCCTCGGCGAGGTCGCCTGTGAGGCGTATCACGCCGACACGGACCTGCGGACGAGCAGCGTGCGGATTTTCAACTGTTACGGCCCGCGCGAAAGCCTCGATCCCGAGAGTAGTCACGTGATCCCGTCGCTCTGTCGAAAAGTGATCGAGGCGCCCGAGGGCGGGTCCGTCGAGCTGTTCGGAGACGGCTCTCAGCAGCGCGGGTTCATCTTCGTGACCGACCTCGTCGACGGGATGATCGAAGTGGTGACCACGAAGTCGGACGGCGAGGCGATAAACCTCGGGAACTCGAAGGAAGTGATCAGCATACGCGAGCTCGCGGAGCGGATAATCGAGATCAGCGACAAGGATCTCTCGCTGTCGTACGACCGGTCGAAACCCACCGGGACCGACAAGTACGCCTGTGACATGACCGAGATGGAGGCCGCGCTCGACTGGAGCCCCTCGGTGCCGCTCGACTCCGGACTCTCGCAGGTCTACCAGTGGGCTGAGAGGGAGCTCGAAGCGACGCCGAAAGCGAGGGTCTCCGCCGACGGGGGGTCGTCGTGAGCGAATGGCGTGACGAGCGCGTGCTCGTCACGGGGGGCGCGTCGTTCATCGGCAGCCACCTGGTTGAGGACCTCGTGGACCACGGGGCGCGGGTCAGAGTCGCCGACGACTTCTCCAGCGGGACGCGGGACAACCTCGACTCGGTCGCCGAACGGATCGAGATCCTCGACGGGAACCTCAAGGACGTCACCTTCGCTAACCGTGCCACCGAGGGCGTGGACACGGTCTTCCACCTCGCCGCGGACCACGGGGGGCGGGGTTACATTTCGAACTACCCCGCGAACTGCGCCACGAACATGGCGCTGGACAACATCGTGTACGAATCCGCGGCGAAGAACGGCGTCGATCGAATAACCTTCGCCTCCAGCGCGTGCGCGTACCCGACGGACATACAGCAGGAAAAGCAACGTCTCCGGGAGGACATGGTGAGCTTCGACGAACGGGGCGGCGCGTACGCCGACGAGGTCTACGGGTGGGCGAAGCTGATGGGCGAACGCTCGCTACGGGCGTATCACGAACAGTACGGCATCGACGCCAGCATCGTACGCATCTTCACTGCGTACGGGCCGCGGGAGAACGAAACCCACGCGATCATCGCGCTCATCGCGAAGGCGTACGCCGAGCAGACCCCGTTCGAGATCTGGGGCGACGGGGAACAGACTCGGAACTTCACGTACGTCAAAGACATCACGCGCGCGCTCCGTCTCGCGGCAGAGAACGTCACCGACGGGACACCGGTAAACGCGGGAATCAGCCGATACGTATCGATCAACGAGGTGGTCGAGCAGATATTCGAGTGTCTCGGCGAGGACCCGGGACAGATCGAGCACATGACGGACAAGCCCGTCGGCGTTCGCCACCGCGCAGCGGACACCTCTCGAGCGGCGGAGATCCTCGGGTGGGAGCCGGAATATTCCCTCGAAGAGGGTCTCGAAGCGACAGTCGACTGGTACACAGACGCGAAGGACAGAGAGCACGTGAAATCGAACCTCGAGACACTCCTCCACGAGCGATAGATGACACGCGAACCGGAGTACCTGTTGGTCACCGAATACTTCCATCCGGATACGGCGTCCACGGGGCAGTTGATGACGGAGCTGGCGGTCGGACTCAACGACAGAGGCCTCGATATGACTGTGTACACTGGCCAGCCCAACTACCACAGTGGGGACAACGAGAGACAGCCGAAACGATCACTCCACGAGGGCGTTCTGGTCCGTCGAATCGGCGCGCCGCAGTTCCGACAGACGTCGATACTCCGCCGACTGAGTAATTGGGCGCTGTTCACGGTCTGGATGACCGCACTGCTGCTCTTCGAGCGCGTCGAACGCGAACGAAAGGTCGTGTTCGTGACCTGCCCGCCGTTCATGCCCGTCGCGATGTGGTTCGTGTGTACCGTCAGAGGGTGGGAGTACACCTACATTGCGTACGATCTGTACCCGGACGAACCGGCAGAGCTAGGATACTTCCGGAAGGACGGCGTCCTCGATCGGATCTGGGGAGCTCTCGACAGACGAGCGCTGCTGGGAGCCGAGCACGTCGTCGCGCTCGGACCCGTGATGAAAGAGCGGATCAGCGAGAAGGGCGGGCCGTCGTTCGACGCCGACAAGACCCACGTCATCCACAACTGGGCAGACGAGGAGTTCATCACTCCGATGGCGAAATCGGACAACTGGTTCAGCGAAGAACACGGGCTCGAAGATCAGTTCACGGTGCTTTACTCCGGAAACATCGCCGAGTTCCACGACCTCGAGACGCTGGTCAGAGCGGCGGCAGAACTCCGGGATGAGGGCGTTCGGTTCCTCATCATCGGCGAGGGAGACAACAAACAGCGTATCGTGGAGCTCGCCGAAGAGCAGGGCCTGCGGGGAGACGTCGTCCGATTCCTCCCGTACCAGCCGTACGAAGATCTGCCGTACAGCCTGACTTCCGCCGACGTCTCCGTCGTCGCGGTCAAAGAGGGGTTCGAAGGTATCGTCGTCTCCAGCAAGCTCTATACGTCGATGGCGACGGGGCAACCCGTGTTGACCATCGCCAACGCGAACGACGACGAGGCCCGAATCGTCGACCGCTTCGATGCGGGCGTCCACGTCGAACAGGGGTCGGTAGAGGAGCTAGCCGCCGTGATCAAACGCTGGAAGGAGAACCCGGAGCTCGTGGACCGACAGGGTGCCAACGCACGCGAGGCGTTCGAGGAGAATTTCGTAAAAGACGCCTCTATCGACCGGTACCACGAGATGCTCGCCGAGCCGGACGGACAGACGGTGGCAGCATGACTCGCGGGTCGGTGGACAACGTGCTGCTCGTCACGTGTGACTCGCTCCGGTACGACGTTTGGAAGCAGATGCAGGACACGCTCGTCGCGGGGCCGAAGTTGGAACGGGACGGCGTCAGTTTCGATCGGGCGTTCACAACAGGTCCGGGAACCACGCCGTCGTTTCCGGCGATGCTGACCGGAACGCTGCCGCTCTCTTACGGCGGTCTCGGGCCGCTGCGGGCCGACCGACCTCGGGTCGCAGCGCTGCTCGGGAACCGTGGGTTCGCGACCGCCGGCTTCCACAGCAATCCCTTCCTATCGACGCATTTCAACTACGACCGTGGTTTCGACGAGTTCGAAGACTACCAGAACCCGTTGATGGGCGTCGCGACGAAGGTGTTCCCCCGGGGAATCGAGATCAACAACCCGTGGCTCGAACGGGTCGATGACACGGTCAACCTGACGGGGTTCATCAAGACCGCGTATCGGACGGTCGCTAGCAAACCGCGTCCGTACGTCAGTGCGGAGGTTATCACGGACGACGCGATAGCGTGGATGGCCGACGCGGAGGATCCGTTCTTCTGTTGGGCTCACTACATGGACGTCCACCATCCGTGTCATCCCCCCTCCGAGCACCGGGCGGCGTTCGGTGTCGAGCACGTCGACATCGATACCGTCTCCGAACTCTACTCGCGGTTACTGGACGACTCGGCCTCCCTCACCGACGAGGAGATGGCGGACATTCGACGGCTGTACCGGGCTTCGATCACGTACGTCGACGGTCAACTGGAGCGGTTGCTGGAGGCGCTCGAATCGAGTGGCCGCCTTGACGACACGCTCGTCGTGTTCACGTCGGATCACGGCGAACTGTTCGGGGAATACGGGCAGTACGGCAAGCCCGAGCGCATGTACGACGAGCTGATACGTGTCCCGCTTGTGGTGGTCAACGGACCGACCGATCTATCGGCAGCCACCGATGAACTGTTGAGCCTCATAGATCTGCCCCCGCTGTTCCATCGAGCAACTGGACTGGACGTTCCCGCCGAGTATTCGGGTCGGTATCCCGAGCCAGGGGCCAGAGACCACGTCGTGGCGGAACACGAGGTACACGGCGACTCGATCGTCGGCGTCCGGTCCGACACCTGGCTGTACGAGATCGACAACATCCTCGACGAAACGCGCCTTACTGACCTGAAGTCGGGTGAGGAAGTCTCACCGGAGAGCCACGACGACGACGAACTACGACGGGTTCAGCGGGTCGCAAACCAACGGATAACCGACATCGGTGCCGACGGCCGATCGCCCGGTGAACGCCAGTTGAACTCGGACGTGGAGGCACGCCTAGAGGATCTGGGCTATCGGTGAGCGGATCACCCGGCACGTCGATCACCGGTTCCCCGTCGAACGCGTCAGACCGACCTCGTGCGTACTCGGGCTGTGACTGACCGATATCGAACCGAACTGGACGACCGGATGTCGACGGAGATGAGTCGTGACGGAGAACGCCGATCTCGGGTAGGGACCCGCTATACTCGGTCGACAGGCCCGATAGCCCGCTATTCGACTCCGTACCGCGCTTATACTTTTAACCTCGAGGTCGAACTGGCCGCACAATGGGAGAACCCGACGCGGCCGACGAACACAGCCTCGACCCTATCGCAGATCTCCTCGCAATAGCGGCGTTACTCGTCATCGTAGCCGTGTTCGTGTTCGTCGCTCCGTTGAGGGACACGCCGCTTCGGCCCGCTGTCTCGCTCGTGTTCGCCCTCTTTGCTCCCGGTTACGTCTACCTCAGCGCCCTGTTCCCGAAGCGGTTCCGCCCGGGCGAGACATCGGACAACGCGTCCGCTGCGGCGTACTCGGAGGGTGGACTCGGGTTGCTCGAACGACTCGTGTTCTCCTTCGGCGTGAGCGCTGCGATCACGATACTATTGGGACTCGCTCTCGGGTATTGGCTCCCCGGGATCTCTCGTATCAACCTGTATACCGGGCTGGCCGTACTCATCGCGGTTGGGCTCCCGGTGGCGGCGAAACGGCGATCGGGTCTGCCGTCTGATGTCCGAATGCGATCCCCGCACCGGGCCGTAACGACCCGCATCCGGTCGAGACTCGCGAATCAGGGGGCCACGGCGAACGCGGCCACCGTCCTCCTCGCGGTGGCGCTAGTCGCCGCAGCTGCCTCCGTCGGAGTCGGAGGCGGATCGTCTCAGGGCAGTGAAGTCACCGAACTGTATCTCCTGTCGGAAAACGAGAGCGGAGAGTACGTCCCGAGGCAGTACCCGGAGACCGTAACACGAGGAGAAAACGAGTCGTTCGCGCTCGGGATAACCAATCAAGAGGGAGGACGAACAACGTACACGGTCGAGGTACTTCTCCAAGAGTTCGACGGGGGCAACGGGACCGGCCCGCTGATCGCGGAAACTCGGGTCCGGACGTTCTCTGCCGATCTCGACGACGGGGAGCGAGAACGGATACCTCACACCATCGAGCCGACGGTCGGTGCCGGGAGCTATCGGTTGACCTATCTGCTGTACGTCGGAGAACCACCGGCCGATCCCTCGATAGACAGCGCTTATCGAGAGGTCCACCTCTGGATTCGCGTTACGTGACCGAACAGTAAGAGGGCGGGCCGTCCGCGGAGCAGCGCCGTCTGCTCCGCTCAGCGATACCCGAGCAACTCGAGTTGTTCCTCGACGTCCGCTTCAACGGCGTCGTTTCCGCTTGCCGGCTCGAGGACCGGCGTGTACTCGTCGCGGCCTTGCCCGGTCGTTTCGACCCACGGAACCTCCCGGAGCTGCGGGATCGGTATCATCGGGTGCGCGTACACTCCGAACTCACCGAACGCCTCGCCGTGGTCCGAGGTGATAACGATCCGTTCGGCGTCGATGTCCTCAACCAGCGTCCGGACGCTGTCGAGACCGAACTCGAGTTCGTCGAGGTATCGATCCCAGACCGCTTCGCGGGGGGTCCCCTCTCTCAGCGCCTTCCAGGGTGATCGTTCGACGTCGTTCAGCGCGCGGTTCTCGCGGAGCGCCTTGGCGCCGTACGGTTTGTGAGGCGGCAGATAGTGGACGATCATTCGGTCGGGCGAGGCGGACCGCCACACCGAGATGGCACGATCGGTGACGGCGTACGGCATAACCGTTCCGCTGAACGGGTTCCTCGGCCCGTACTGCCACACCTCGTCGAACTCGAGGAAGTCGTCGGGGTCGACCGTGTCCCAGCGAGTTAGCCGCTTCGTAAACTCCGGCCACTCGGGCTGAGACTCGTGGCCGAGTCCCCATCTGCTCGTCGGGTTCGCCGTGACGAGCGCCGTGTCCCGTATCTCATCGAGGTTGGACTGGTCGAACGTGTGCGGAACCCACTCACGGGTCGCGCTACCGCGCGACCACACCGACGTCCCGGACGCGACGAAATCGTACTCTGTGGCCATCTCGTCCATCGCGTCGGCCCTACACGTGTCGAGGATAACGAGCACGTCCCACTCCTCGTCGAAAACGTCGGTCCCGTGTGGAAACCAAGACGAGAGGATCTTCAGGGCCGCGTCCGCCGTCTGTTCGAGTCGGTCAGTCGGCGGTAGCCGGGCGGACAGCGCGCCAGCGAGTTCGTGTAGACCCGACATCTGAGTTCAGTCAGCGCTTCGGCATCGTTCCGTTTGTATATGCGGTGCTTTCCGTGGAACGTGGACCGGAAATGACGACGGAACCGCGGTCGCGCCGCGTCGAACCGCCGCCCGCGTCAGAGCTGTGACGCTCGTCGCCGCTCGCGCACGAAGGAGCGACTACTCCAGATTCCGCAGCCTCTGATCCAGCGACTTGAGGTCCGCCTCGATGTCCGCGAAGTTCTCGTTCATCGGGATGTGCCAGTTCAGCGTCCCCGAGGCCGGTTGGTTGTAGCCTCCGATCGCCTCCGTAGTCCCGTCTGTACTGTCGTCGGACCCATCGTCGGTGCTCCCGTCGTCAGTGGTGCTGTTGATGTCGACCGCCGCCTCGGCGTTGAACGCCTCTCCGGCTTTTGTAAGCGTCGTTTCGTCCTCTGGCCAGATTCGATGGGAACCACCGCCGCCCGACTCCACGTTCCAGTAGGCCTGGAACTCGACGCCGTTATTCCGCATGTAGTCGAACATCCGGTGAATGAACTCGGCGTTGTCGCCGCCGGCCGGGTGGTAGTATTCGTCGTTTCCGACTCCCCACTCGCGGAACCCCAGAGACGCGTTCCGCGACGTCGCGAAGTCGTTCCACATGTCCAGTAACGGTTTGTGCTTCTCCCGCCAGATCTGGTCTCGGAGGTCCTGTAACTCGGTCTGACTGACCGACGAGAGGTCGTCCGGGTACGTCTGTCCAGCGTCGTAGAACGTCGGCATCACGATCGGCGGCTCCTCGTCGCTCGGCCAGTAGTCGGACTGGACGGGCCACGCTTCCGGAGCCACGCCGAGCCGATTCCGGGCCGGCGCATAGCAGAACCGGAAGTCGGCCCCGGTAACGGACTGCATCTCGCGAACACAGCGCGCGTAGCCGTCGCGGTAGTTCTCCGGGTCGTCCCAGGCCGACTTGTTGCCCCAATCGAGGTTGAACTCGTGGTTCGGGGCGATAAGCGAATCTCCCATCCCGATATCCACTAAGTCCTTGGCGAACTGCCGGTACCGGCTGTCGAACTCACCGTTGGCCGGAGGACCGTACGCACCACGGTTTTCGCCCGCGAACTCGTAAGCGATTATCATTCGGCGACTGGTTTCCCCGAACGTTCGCCGGAGCGATTCGCGCTTCTCGCTCGCACCCGCACCGGGTTCCCACGTGATGCCGACCGCATCGTGGAATCCCTCAGTGAACGTGGTCGTGACCAGGTCGATCTCGGCACCATTGAACCACTCGTCTTCGAGCCGTTGTACTCTCGACTCGGAAATCACGTACGCGCCGTGCTCCATTTCACACCACCGTCCGCGTTCGTTTTCCGTCGTTATCACACGTTTCTCCACTCGAACCGACTTGTCTAGTCCAATTCATCCATCTCCCGCTATAAGTTGTTCCTAATTAAAAGTATTTAACCATTAACTGAGTGTTTGCCCAATCTTGAGAGCCAATTGCGTACATTTACTTACCAATTGTCTTCTGACGGCGGGCCAGAGACGAATCGAAAGGCAACATTACCGATGAATAGGCCGCCATTATCGCCAGCACCAGGGAACATATCCCCGGACCGCGGCCGGCGGCCGCTTCCACGTCGCGTGACGCCGCCCGAGACGCGCGACGCGACGGACGGGGACTACTGCGGTTCCCGCACGTCGACGGAAGTGGCGTTTGAGTGGTCGGCGATCATGCCGAGATCACCGGTCGTGTACACCTTGTTTTCGGTCTCGACCATTCGATCGAACCACCCGTCCGAGATCAGGAGCGTGACGAACGACGTCCGTTCGGGGACCAACCGAACGCTGCGGTCGACCCAGCGCTGTCGGTAGAGTATCACGTCCCTGTCCGTCGTGATCCGCCCCTCTTCGACAGCGAACGATTCGGCCGCCAGCCCGTATCGATACCGACTGAGGCCGATCTCCGAGTTCCAATCAGTTCCGACCGTGATCTCGTTCCGGTCAGCGAAGGAGGCGGTCAGGCGGAACCCCTCCATCTCCGCGGCGCTGAACTCCTTCTGTGTCTCGGGTGTCGTCCGGGTTTCCCAGAGGTCGGGGCCCGAGTGTAGGCCGTAGAGATCGTCTGCGGCGGACGCCGGCCCGCTGGTCGCGAGTAACACGACGATCAGGAGCGCAGGTCCCGCCTTCCGGATCGAACCGCTCGAGAGCGGGAGCAGTCGGTGTAGCGTTACGGCCACGACGAAGGCCACGAAGACGCTGACGACCAACTGAGTGCGCGCGAGGCCGTGGATATCGATGGGCGTTCTGATCATGAGTCCCGCACCCGACAGTCCGACGACGAGGAGGGCGGCCGGGGAGCGATACCGGTTCGGCCTCTCGAACAGCAACAGCGCGCCCAGTGAGAACACGCAGACGAGCAAAACGTTGTAGACGGCACCGACGCTGAGGAGACTGCGCAGCGCTTCGCCGACGAGTGGTTCCGGGACCTCCGCGCCAAGCGAGACGATAGGCGCGCCGGCATCGGTGTCGCTCACCTGCCCCTGACCGACGACCATCCGAACGTCGTTAATGAGGTTCTGGATGAACACTCCGGTCAGGAGCCAGTAAGCGATGCTTCCGCCGATCCAAGCCGCGAGCGGGAGCGGGCCGAGGCCGCGCACGTCGTCGAATCCGACCCGGCCGGCGATCGCGGGGATCGCAACGAGACAGAAAACCAGCGGGGCGAAGAGAACGACGGTCAGGTGGTGGGTAAACCAGAGCGCCACGACGATCGGCGACGCGACGAGCAGGTGGTAGCCGGGTCTTACTTCGGGAACACCGCCAAACCGGTACGCGGCCAGAACGACGACGAGGGCCAGTCCGACGGCGAGCGACTGCGGGAAGAAGTAGACGCTGTACCGGTGGATCGGCCCCAGCGCGGAGACACCCAACGCGACGCATATCGGCAGGAGCGGGTCGTCGAACAGCTGTCCGGCGAGCAGATACGCGACCACGACGACAACGAGGTACGTGATAATGCCGGTAGCGACGAGCGAGTCGTACGTCGAAAGCCCGGACAGGAGGCTCACCGACCCGACTAGCGTCTGGAGTCCGGGGAAGAAATGGTAGAGGGTCGTCTCCGGAATGCTCCTCCACGTACCGGTCGTCGCCACGAGCTCCGCGAACCGGACGTGTTTGGGTATATCACCCCGACCGAAGTAGAAGTCAGTCGAGAGGACCTTGGTGATCGGGTCTAACGCGAAGAGCGCGAGGATTTGGGTCAGGAGCCAGTCGGGAGCCGCCCGCTCGCCGATCTGGAGAACGAGTAAGGTGTACCCGACCGGGAGGCCGACCAGAATCGCGCCCGTTCGGACCGTAGACGGGTCTGCGAACGGCAGTACCGAAGCCGCCGCCACGGCGGCTATGGACAGGGCGACGACGCCGAGCACCACCTGACCGTAGTACGGCGCCGATCCGAGGCCGTTCGAGACCAGCGTCGACGGCGTGTGCGTGTAATAGACGAGTGACGCGAACAGTAACCCTAGAAGCACGTAGCCGCTTTTGATACCGGCAACTGGTCCCAGGAACTCGAAGACGGTCGTCGTGACGGCTATGGCGACGGCCAAGAGCGCCGGAAGAAAATACTTCGAGACTTGAGGTCGGATTCCGACGGCCATTCGTGGTCGGCACGTGGGCCGTCCCGTTTATAATTATGCGCCGGTGAACGGGGGCGACGAGCGAACGTGCCAGTCCTGAGGCTCGAATACGCCGCGCGTCCGGTCAAACAGCCCGGGACTCGATCCCCCGTGGTGGGACAACTGACGCCCGATCCGGACGGGTAGGGTGCCATTACCGTCGCTTGCCTCGAGATGTCGTGAACTACAACGACTGCGATCCATCCCGCTCGCCGATCTTCTCCGCGGGCGCGCCGCCGACTACCGTGTGGGCCGGAACCGACTCGGTGACCACGCTGCCGGCCGCGACGACGGATCCCTCACCGAGCGTAACGCCGTCGAGTACGACGCAGTTGGCACCGATCCACACGTCATCACGGACCTCGATACCCGTGCCCACGACGTCCTGTCGAACGATGGGCGTTTCCGGGTCGTCGAACGTGTGGTTCCCGGCGACGACGGTCGTGTGCGGTCCGATCAGGACGTCGGTCCCGATGTCGACCGGCCCGTGCCCCATCAGCGTCCCGAAGACGTTCACGAGGGAATTCTCGCCGATACTGATTCGGCCTCCCGACGGAGCGATAACCGCGTATTTCCGTATTCGACAGTCGCGACCGACGGTTATCGTTCCGCTCGTGTCGAACTTCGTCTCGGGATCGATCTCTGCCGACGGGTGTACGGACACGTTGTGCCGAGCGTCGAGGGTCCGCTTGTACAGCTCGCTCTCGAGGTAGGACCGACACATCGAGAGGAAGGTCACGACCCCCTTGTCGGTGAGGACTTCGAGTGGATTCGCGTTCATGGTTACCTCGGTTCGTCCGCCGCTGACAGTCGCGATTGAGACCTAGTTGAGACGATACGGTATTAGTAATACGGTGGAAAAACGGGGCGCGAGTGAGCGGATAACCTCCGAATACGACGGCTTCGAGGCGACTCGTCCGAGTGGCGGTTCCGTTCGACGGAAACCCGGTCATCGGGGTCCGCTCTTTGACGAGGGATTACCTCGATGTAACGTGTTTACTTACTATATATGAAGCAGACGACACGAACGGTGTGACAAACGACACTCGCCGTCGGGAGGGGTCCACGGCAGCCACGGACAGGGGGCAATCCGCTTCTGCTGAGAACGACCCCGCTTCCGAGAACGACTCGGCAGAGCGGAAGCGACGCTCAGTCCTGAAGCGGACGGCCGCCGGCGCCGTAACCGGAGTCGGCCTGCTATCGGGGTGTTTGGGTCTGAACCCCTCTGAAACGTCGGGGGACCAACCGGCCGACGAGACCGACACCGAGGGGGCCGACGACAGCGGCCCGAAGGTGGGGGTCTACCTCGGTGACGAAGGCGCGTTAGAACCCTGGGAATCGTGGTTCGGCCGATCCGTCGACTACTACTCGTTCAACGTTCCGACGAGCGGATGGGACAAGTACCTCGTTGAAAATATGCCCTTCGAGCGACCCATACGGTCTATCGCGTCCGAGCGGGAGATAGCGGTCACGATGAAACTGTTTCCGCCGAGCGAGACCACGCTGAACGCCGTCGCGGCCGGAGAACACGCCGACCGACACCGAGCGTTCGCTCGGAGCCTGATCGACCACGGAATGGCGGACGCGACGCTTCGTATCGGCCACGAGATGAACGGACGGTGGGCGTTTGACAACGCAGTCAACCGCTCGAACGAGTTCGTACGGGCGTGGAGGGCGGTCGTCCGGGCGATGGACGCCGCCGACGAGGCGGCGTTCGACTACGTGTGGGCACCCCACATCGGCCGCGGACACATGGATCCGACGGACGCGTACCCGGGAGACGAGTGGGTCGACCAGATCGGCCTGACGATATACGACAAGTCCCAGCAGTACTACCCCGCCGAGTGCGGAGACGCCTGCGTTCGGGAGCATCGAGAAGAGAACTGGAACCGCCTCGTGAACCAAGACTTCGGCCTCAGCTACTGGGCCGAGTTCGCGAGAGATCACGAGAAATCGCTCGCGTTCCCGGAGTACGGCGTCGTGGCTCAGAACTGGAACGGCGCCGGCGGCGGAGACAATCCGTTGTTCTTCGAGCGCTTCGCGGACTGGATCGCGTCGAACGACGACCTAGTCGCGTGGCACAACGTCTGGTGCTTTGTCGCCGGCCCCCACTTCGTCGGGCCGAGTCAACTATACGTCTCAGATCAGTGGGAGATCCACTCGGAGGCGTCCGAGACGTTCAAAAATCTCTTCGGCAGTGAATGACCGATCCGAGCGGGTCGGGTCGGTCCGGACGAGCTCGACTCACTCCGAGCGAAGCCGTGAGACCGTCTCGTAGTCGGGGACTACTTACCACGACACTCTCCGTCACGTAATCCGATGGAGAGCACTACGGAGGGGCTGAGCGAGCGGGCCAGACAACTCTCCCGCGACCTGAGCCTCTATTCCGTCGCACACGTCGTTCCTGCGGTACTCTCGCTCGTGGCGCTGATGGTGTTCACTCGGACGTTTCAACCGGAGATGTTCGGCCGGTACTCGCTTTCGCTAGCGGTCGCCGGAATCGTTAGTACGCTTCTGTACGGGTGGCTCGACTACTCGGTGCTGCGGTACGCTCCCCAGTTGGACGAGGGGCTCGTCATTCGGAACACGTTCTCGCTGTACCTCGGGATCTCGTCGGTGCTGTTACTGGCCGCAATCGGCGGCTACCTCGCGTTGCGACACCGACTGGGGCCGTACACCGTGTTCTACTTCGCGTCGCTGGGGCTGGCCCTCGCTCGAGGCGGGCTACAGATACTTCTCGCGTTCTTCCGTTCGGTCCTCAACTCGCGGAAGGTCACCCTGTTCCGGCTCGTGCGGGCCGTCGTCGCGCTCGGACTCTCAGTCGTGCTGGCGATATTCGTTCTCGATCACATCGTCGGGTGGGTCTGGGGAACCACCATCGGTATCGCCGTCACCTGCGTCCTCATCTTCGTTACGTCGAAACAGGTTCGGACGGCTCCGGTGGTCGACAGAGAGATAATCAGCCGTCTCGCTGGATACGGCATTCCGATGATCGGGTTCGTGGTGGGAGACGCGTTCCTCGTTCAGGCGGATCGGGTGCTGCTCGAAGTGTTCGCCGGCAGCGTCGCAGTCGGTATTTACTCGTCGAACTACATGCTCGTAGACCGCGGGCTCAGGCTGGCCTACACCCCGATGATTCAGGCGATGTCGCCCATCATAATCGATTCGTGGGAGGAGGACAACGAGGACGAGATCGCCGAGATGCTCTCCGCGTTTATCAGGTACTTCATCCTGCTGGGGGTCCCCGCGCTGATCGGCGTCGCCGTCCTCAGTCAGACCGTGAGCACACTTCTGATCGGGGACGAGTACACGAGCGGCTACGTCATCATCCCCATCGTCGCCGTCGGTCTGTTCCTCTGGGCGCTCGCGAACCTCGCTCAGGTCGCTATCGAGATCAAGGAGCAAACATCGTTACTCTCGTACGGCGTCCTCGTCGTTATCGCGCTAAACGTCGCCCTCAACATTCCGCTTATCACCGCCTTCGGGTACGTGGGCGCCGCCGTGGCGACGACGCTCAGCTACATGTGTTACTGCGTGTTCACGTTGCTGTTCTCCTCGCGGTACATCGACTGGCAGTTCCCGACGATTCCGTTCCGGAACGCGCTGATCGGCGGTGCCGTCATGGCCTGTCCGACCGCGGTGCTGTACGTGACCGGAACCTACGGCCTCGCGGCGTCGCTGTTCGCGGCCGCCGTCGGCGCGGTACTGTACGTTGCCGTCCTCTACGTGCTCGACGAGGTCGGTGTACGCGACGTCAACAAACTCGGGGAGTTGTTGTGATGACCGAACTCCCGTCTGCGGCTCCTGCCAGACGAGTGACCGGGCCGCCGTCGGCGGAGTACGCGACGAATACTTACAAACCGTGGGCGCTCCCCTCCGATGAACCGACGATAGTACGCCCCGGCCGGTTCGTCCGCTCGGCGCCTCGTCCCGGCGGCCGAACCCGGGACGATCGCGTCCGAGAGACCGTAACGACCCCGCCCGCTACGTCATGAACATCGTTCAACTGAGCCGAACCTCGATGTACCCGCCGAAGAACGGAGCCGAGGTTCGGCTCTGGAAGACCGCACAGAAGCTGAGCACGCTCGGGGACCTGTGGGTCGCCGCTCCCCCCGGGGAGCAACGGCTCGACGGCGACATGGAACCGATCGACGTGACGAGCCCGCTGTTTAACCACCAGCCGGTCTGGGACGAACTCTGGACGGGCCTGTTCGCGGTGTCCGCCCGGCATCCGCTCCGACAGCCCCTCGCGAACGCGATGGTCGAGCCCGTAGAGCGTACGACGGTCTCATTCGACGTCGTCGTGTGCGAGTTCCCGCAGGTCACGGACGCGGCCGCCGAACTCTCGACGTCGCACGACGCCAAGCTCCTGTTGAACAAGCACAACGCCGACTACGAGATACTCGACGGATACCTCCGCGAACGGAGCGTTCCGTCGGTCGTTCGACGTCGCTTGGTCGAGAACTTCCGAGAGTTCGAGGCGAACGCCATCGAGACCGCCGACGTGACCGTGTTCCAATCGGAGGAAGACAGGAAGCGGTTCGACGTCGGGGCAGCGACCGACACATTCGTCATCCCGAACGGCTGTGACTACCGGAGCATAAGCCACGGCGGAGACCCGGAAGCCGCCGCCCGGGAGTGTGGGATACCCGGAGACGGGTTCACGTGCGTCTTCCTCGGGTCGTACGACTACGCGCCGAACCGCCGAGCGGCGAGGCTGATAATCGACGACCTCGCGCCAGCGCTGCCGGACGTCGACTTCCTGCTCCTCGGTCGGAACCCCCCGGCTGCGTCCGGTGACAACGTATACGCCCCCGGATACGTAGCGGACCTCGCCGGGGCGTTACACCTCGCCGACGCCGCTCTCTGTCCGTTAACTACCGGATCCGGGACCAAACTGAAGATGCTCGACTACTTCGCGGCCGAACTCCCGGTCATTTCGACGACCGTCGGGACCCAGGGCTTGTCCGTGGAACCCGGCCGAGAGGCGCTCGTCTGCGACGACGCCGAGGGGTTCGTCGGCGGCATCGAACGGCTCCGGTCCTCGCCGGAGCTCCGACGACGGCTCGGGGAATCGGGGCGCGAGATCGCGGCGGAACACTCCTGGGACTCGCTCATGGCGGAGTACGACGCGGTGATCGAAGCGCTGAGGGACTGAGCCCCCAGTCCGTCGGGAGGGCTGACACGCCCCCGCCTGCTATCCGGAGAGTTCCTCGTAATCCCGGAACTCAACGCCTTTGTAATGGTCATACGCACCGAGCACCGTCGATCGGATCGCCCGTCGGTTCCCGGACACTGCCCACCAGATCGACAGGAGAGATCGGTACGCCAGAAGCGACAGGTACAGCGGGAGCCGGCGAGCCGGCGAGAGGTTCTCCTCGGCGAACTGGAGCTTGTTCCTGGTCTTGTGGTAGATGCTAAACGGCGAACTCGACCCTGTCTCGCCGACGCGGTGGTATATCCGGGATTCGGGTGCGACCAGCACCTTCCACCCTCTCGACCACGCCTTCCAGGCGAGGTCGACGTCGTCCATCCCGAGGAAGTACCGTTCGTTCAACAGCCCGACCTCCTCTAAGAACTCCGGATTCAGGAGTATCAGACAGGCCTGTACGAAATCGACCGGATAGGGCTCGTCGGAGACCGGTTCCCGGTGTAGTTCGCCCTTGGCCGCGAGCCACGGGTGGAAGACGTACCCCGCGTTGTGAATTTCGCCGGAGTCGGGCAAGAGATTCACGCCCCCGACGGCGGCGACCCTGTCGTACCGCTCCATCGCCTCGACCAGCGGCGTCAGGAAGTCCGGCCGTACGAGGGTGTCGTCGTTGAGGAGCAGCACGTAGTCGGCTCCCGTGTCGAGCGCGTGGGAGATGCCGACGTTGTTTCCCCGGGCGAATCCGATGTTCTCGTCGTTGACGACGAACTCGCACCAGCCGTACTCCCGCCGCAATCGATCGACCGAACCGTCCTCGGAGCCGTTGTCGACGACGATGACGCGATGGTTGTCGTAGTCGACCGACCGGAGCGAATCGAGACAGTCGGCGGTTTCCTCGTAGTTCTCCCAGGTCAGAATTATGATAGCGACTGCGGGTCCGGAGGCGGACGAGTCGGCCGCGTCGGTCCGCTCGTCGCCTCGCACAGGCGCCGTGGCTTCGGACTCTGTCGAGTGGCTCATTGGTTCGTCTCCTCTGTCAGTTCTCCGGGCAAGGGCACTTTGGTAGGTGGTACATTCCGTAGCGAGGCGCCCGACACGCGGGTCCTACGAGCGGAGGAACGGCTCGTGGCCGAGGCGAATCGCACCGAACCGGTCGGCTAACCGCTCTTGTGGGATCGTCTCCGGCTCGCCGTCGAACCGGTCGCGGTTCTGCTGTTCGCCGAGCCCCGATTCAGGAATCGGCTCGCTATCGATCCCTCGACGGACTTCGCCGACAGTCTCGATGGTCCGAAGAGACGGTGACGCGTACACGCCGTCGATCGGTGGTCCGTACTCGATGAACCGCCGCCCAACGCGCCACGCGGGCTACCGACCGATTTCGGTCGAATACGGGCCGCGTGAGCGCTCGGCGTTCGCTCCCCAGTTCGGGTCGACACCGTCTGCTTGTTGGCCGTGTCGGACGGCCCAGATGACGTTGAAACGTCTCGTCTGTCCGTTTCTACTGGTTCTTCAGGAGGGCTAGGAGGTGTTTTAGCAGTTCTTGCTACGGCCCGCTTATTTTACAATCAGTCAACTAGACCGTGCCCACCAAAGACACTATATCTCTCGGTGAAATGACGGCTCTATGAAAGCTGTAATCCTCGCCGGCGGGTCGGGAACGAGGCTACGACCGTTCACCAACGCTACGCAGAAGCAGCTGTTGCCCGTTGTGAACAAGCCGGTCTTAGAGTACGTCATAGAAGATCTCAAACAGGCCGGGATTGACGATATCGGAGTCGTTCTCGGCGGTGACTTCCCCGAAAAGGTCCGTGAACGGATGGGTGACGGTTCGGAGTACGGGGTTTCGTTGACGTACATTCATCAAGGTGAGCCCCGGGGGCTGGCAGATGCGGTCCATTGTGCGAAGGAGTTCGTAGATAACAGCCCGTTCGTCGTGTACTTCGGTGATACGATCACAGGAGGCGACGTTACTGCCGAGTTAGTCCGTGAGTTTGAGTCGAGCGAACACGAAGTGGGAATTATTTTGAAGGCGGTGGATGACCCGACGCGATTTGGAATTGTAGATTTGGACGAGGAGGGCGAAATCCGACGGATACTGGAAAAGCCGGACGATCCCCCGACGAATTTAGCGTACATCGGTGTCCAAGCGTACACGCCGACCGTATTCGACATCATAGAGGGTCTCGAACCGTCCGACCGAGGCGAACTCGAGCTCACTCACGCGATTGATGCGTTGATATCGGAGTATGAATCGTACTGGACAGAGACAACTGAGCTATGGATGGACGTCGGGACGGTTGACGATCTCCGCAAAGCGAATCGGTATTTCTCTGAATCGCTGGTTCCGAAGATAGAAGGCGACGTTTCCGATGGGGCCGAGATAACTGGCAGAGTTCGCCTCGGCGAAGGAACTACCGTTGAGGCGGGTGCGGAGATCCGGGGACCCGTTCATATCGGAGAAGACACGTCGATCAGCGGTGATGCTAAGATCGGTCCATACGTCACCGTCGGAAACCGATGTGAGATCGGAAACGCGGATATTCGCTCGACCGTGATCATGGATGCCGTTGAGACGGATTTCGATTGTACGCTTGCGGAAAGCGTAATTGGCCCACGATCGTCTCTATCTGGCACCCAAGACCGGACGACCTCTCTGAATCTTACCATCGGTGCCGACTCGTCGATAACTCTCGGCGAGTGACGCAGTAGGCGGCATTGACTGCGGCACACGTCTTCAATTACGGAGAGAATCACGTGACTGCGGCGGTGTGTCCGGGCCGCCCTTCGAGCGGGACGCGGAGGCGGTACGCACAGCAAGACCTCCGCAGCGGGAATCATGCGACGGCTCACCGTATTGTCTCCCTCTGAGTACTCGAAGGACACGGCGTGGTCGAACGCGAGGCCAGATTCAGATTCTCGGCCCGACACGCGCGTCCTATCAAGGGGAGAGCGGTCAACGGGAGCGGCCACACCCCACCGGCGGGAGCGACCGGACGACGCGTTACGACTCCGCTTTGATCTCGCGGATACGGCTCTCCGGAGGCGGGCGATAATGACCCATCAGCGGTCGTATCTCGTCGGCAAGCGTTCGGTTCGGGATTCGTAGTCAGTCGTAAGGGGACGGTTACCGCCGATTCACGATCGATCGCAAAGCCGGCTGTTGCGATCCCAAATCAGCGCGGTACTCCGAGATCGGTGAGTAAACACCGGATACCGGCCCGCTGAACCGGTAAAAGACGGATAACTATCACCTGCGATCGAATTATCGTCGGGTGACCAATCGGATATGAGCCAAGACAAGCGCGACATCAACCCGACCGACCCGGGCGATCGTCTCCTACTCCGAGAGGAAAACAGATGAGCGATACCATCCCAACCGGTCAAGAAGACCCTGCTCTCGTCACTCCCGAGTCGAGGGATCAGGAGGGGGACCATCCGGACGTCTCGGACCTGCTCTTACAGGCCGACAGCAGTCAGGCCCCGGTACTGAGCGTGGTTATGCCGACGCTCAACGAGGAGAAGGGGGTCTACGTTTGTATTCAAAAAATAAAACAAGCGATCGTCGAACTCGGCGTTCCCACGGAGATCATCATCAGCGACAGCTCGACCGACCGGACGCGCGCGATAGCGCGCCACGAGGGGGCGATCGTCGTCGAGCCGACCGAGATGGGGTACGGCAACGCGTATCGATACGCGTTCGAGCGAGCGCGCGGCGAGTACATCGCCATGGGAGACGCCGACGTGACCTACGACTTCACGTCGCTCCCGAAGCTGCTGGCCCCGGTCAGGGACGGCAGAGCCGATATGGTCCTCGGAAGCCGTCTCAACGGAACGATAGAGAGCGGCTCGATGCCTTTGTTACATAAATACGTCGGGAACCCGTTCCTGACGTGGTTTCTGAACGTGTTCTACGACGCTGGCGTTAGCGACGCCCACAGCGGGTTCCGAGTCTTCACTCGCGACGCGCTCGACCGGCTGGAACTGTCGTCGGGCGGGATGGAGTTCGCCAGCGAGATGCTGATGGAAGCGTCGGTGAAGGGCCTCCGCATAGAGGAGGTCCCCATCGTCTACCACGAGCGGGAAGGCGACGCGACGCTCCACAGTTTCCGTGACGGCTGGCGCCACGTCCGGTTCATGCTCGTCAACACTCCGGGACACATCTTCTCGCTCCCCGGGACGGCCCTCGCCGTGGTCGGGTTGGTATCGTTGGTGCTGTCGGTCAGCGGCGCACAGATCGGCCAGTACTCGCCCGGCGTACTGACGACCGTCGCGGGCGGGTTGGCCCTCATCACCGGCTTCCAGTTCTGGTGTCTCGCGGTGTTCAGCGCAACGGCCGACACCGGCATTCGCGCGCCCTCAGACCGGCTCACTCAGTGGGCGAAAGAGCACGTGCGATTGGAGCACGGAATGAGCGTGGGGGTCGGCGTCAGCGCACTCGGACTGGCGTACCTCGGCTCGGTTCTTCTGACCTGGGCGACGGCCGGGTACACGGCGCTTCCGTCCCTGAAAACTATCGTCATCGCATTCATTTCGGTAGTCCTCGGGATGCAGATCCTGTCCTCGTCGTTCTTCCTGAGTGCGCTCGGGAGCGCGGGGTGGGACCCGCAGAATGGTCCGGGATGAACCTCCCTGAGTTCGTTCCCTGATGCTCCCGCACGCACATCTGGCCGTGGGGTATCTCTTGGCTTCGGGAGTCGTCCGTGCGACTCGGCGTCGATCGATGACGCGCCGGGAGGCGCTGCTTGTGGTCGCGGGCACACTGCTGCCGGATCTCATTGACAAGCCGCTCGCGCTCGTGGTCGGCGGTCCGTTCGCGAGCGGGCGGACGGTCGCCCATTCTCTGCTCTTCGGGATCCCCGTCGTCCTCATCTTCCGTACCGTCCTCCGGCGTCGTCGCGGACCGGCGGTCCCGGTGGTGCTCTTCGCGGTCGGATACGCCTCTCATCCGTTTCTCGACGCGTCGGTCTTCCTCGTTCAAGGGACGCTCGCGAGGGACCTCGTCGAGGTCGGATTCGTTCTCTGGCCGGTCGGGCTCCCGGCGGACGGGATCGTCCGATTTCTCGAACGATTGCCGGCAGCCGATCGAGCCATCGAGGCGAAGCCGCGCTGGACCGCGCGGCACGTGCCGAGCGGAGCACGCCTCAGTCGATGGATCCGCGTAGTCGAACTGGCACTCGCCTCGGCGGCGACGGTACTCTGGCTGGCGGACGACGCCCCGGGAGTCGAAGCGCTCCGGGACCGGTAACCTCGGCATGCGACAGCTCCCCCGTGCTCCACGCGACCGGACTTCGGGACCGCGGCTCGCAGTCGGCTCGGCCGAGACCGTCCGCACACGTTGCGCCGGCCGTGAGATGCGCGCCGGCGAGCGTGAAAACGACACCGACGAGCGGCCGTAAGCTGTATATAATTTAATGAGTCCACGCTGACTCCTCGAGTAATGGTAGACGTCACGATAATTGGTGCCGGTGTCGCGGGGTGCTCTACCGGCTTCCTCCTCGAGAGGGAGGGCTTCGACGTGACCGTCGTCGAGAAGGACGCAGTCGGCGGGCTGTTACGCGAAATCGAGTTCGAAACCGGCTACCACTGCGATTCCGCCCCCCACTTACTGTTTTTCGACGAAGAGGAGGAGGCGGAGGTCGGCGAGCTGTTCTCGGAGTTCACGCAGATCGAGCACAACGACTTCTACGCGGCGACGTACCCGCGGGGCGATCTCGACGACCCGCACCACTACCCCGTGAGCAAGCAGAACATCGACAGGTGGGACGACGCGGACCGGATCCGAGAGGAGCTCGAGCAGGCGCCCGGGAGAACCGACGCCGAGTTCTTCGAGGAGTACATGAAAAACCAAGTCGGAGAGACGCTCTACGAGCGGTACAACCGGAGCTACACCGAGAAACACTGGGGGATCGATCCGAAGCGGATCACGGGCGACTGGTTCGACTTCAAGATCAGCTTCCCCGAGGAAGAACAGGAGTTCTTCGGAGGCGGTGCCTACTACCCGGACGACAAGTACACGGACATTCTCCGGTCGATGATCGCCGATTGCGACCTCGTCTTCGACGGAGTGACCGGATTGGAGACGGACGGCGATCGGATAGTTGCCCTCGAAACCGAGACGGGCGACCGGATCGAGAGCGACCTGTTCGTCAGCACGATCGACCCGAGTATCATCGTCGACACCGACGAGTCCTTGGAGTACCGGAGTATGGTCATCCTCGGTGCCCACGTCGATGCCGACGAGTCTCTGTTCCCCGACCACGTCGACTGGGGCTACTTCCCGAATCACTACGACTTCACCCGGATCACCGACTACGAGTTCGTCCCGCAGGAGACGCCCGCCGGGGAGTCCATCCTCACGGTCGAGTTCCCCTGTTTCATCGGTGACGACGTCTGGTCCAGCGACGAAAGCTGGTACGCCGACTACCTGCTCGAGTTCCTCGACGAACAGGGCATCGACGCCGAACTGCTCGATGCGACGGTCCGCCGAGCGCCGCGTGCGTACCCGCTGCCGGTCACCGAGGAGATCGAGAAGTTCGAGCGGATCAACGGGAAACTGAGCGCGTACGAGAACATGTTCAACCTCGGTCGAGTGAGCACTTACGAGTACATCTGGATAAAGGACATCGTCCAGCAGGCCTACGAGACCCGGGAGAATATTCTCGCGGAGCGCCGAACCGAGGCGGACGACTGACTGCGGCGCCGACCCGGACGTTCGCTTTTGACACCCCCCGAGAGAGCGACGGGAACTCTCGGCTACAGACGCCCGGTTCCCGCGACGCTGGACATTCCGTGCGTATCCCCCTGCGGCGAGAGAGTTAGGGGGGTACTACGGACTGATAGCAAACTCATTCTTAAACCAAATTAGGTGTTTCTGCCCGGTAGCTGATTCGATGACAGTAACCAACGCGGACCCCTCGAAAGACGTGTTCATCACAGGGATCGCCGGGTTCCTCGGTAGCCACCTCGCGGACGCATTCCTCGAGGAAGGACACACTGTCGCCGGCAACGACAACTTCAGTGGCGGGTACGAGTCCAACGTTCCCGACGAAGCGGAATTCCACGAGATCGACTGTAAGGACGTCTGGGAGATGAAGGAGGCGGTAGCGGGAGCCGACGTGGTGTATCATACCGCCGCGTTGGCGTACGAGGGACTGAGCGTCTTCTCGCCGGCGCGAGTCAACCAGAGCATCTACCAGTCGACGTCCGCGACCCTGGCGGCCGCCGCCGACGCCGGTGTCGAGCGGTTCGTCTTCTGCTCCAGTATGTCTCGGTACGGCGAAAACGAGACGCCGTTCACCGAGAACATGGAGCCCCGACCCCAGGACCCGTACGCCGTGAGCAAGGTGGCGGCGGAGGAGATGGTCGAGCTGATGGCCGACGTTCACGGGTTCGAGTACGTCATCGCCGTTCCGCACAATATCATCGGTCCGCGGCAGCGCTACGACGATCCGTTCCGTAACGTCGCCGCCATCTTCATTAACAGAATGCTCCGTGGCAAGCAACCTATCATCTACGGAGACGGCGAGCAGAAACGCTGTTTCACGTTCATACAGGACAACGTGCGTCCGCTCCGGAAGCTCGGTTCCCACGGCGACGTCACCGGCGAGGTCATCAACATCGGTCCGGACGACGAGTTCGTCTCCATCAACGAGTTGGCCGAGACGATCGCCGACATCCTCGACTTCGATTTGGACCCTATCTACAAACCCGACCGACCGCAGGAGGTCAAGTTAGCGAACTGTTCGGCCGACAAGGCCCGAGATTTACTCGACTACGAGACGGAGTACACATTGCGGGAAGGCCTGGAAGAGATGATCGATTGGATAGAAGACCAGGGAGCGAAGGAGTTCGACTACCACATCGAGTGCGAGATCGTCAACGAGCAAACCCCGGAAACGTGGACTAACGAACTGATCTGAGCCGCCTTCGTACGACGCGAGACGACGATACCGTACCGGCACCGAGTCTTTCGCTTGCGGTGACCGGTCAGCTAACTCCCGATCGTATACAGACACGGAACGAGCGACCGTCACCCGTCGCGACCGGTCTCGTCTCGGAACGCACGATATCGGGTTCTGACCGGGTAGGAGTCGACAATCGTGTCGAAACCCGTCCGGAGAACCTCCGCAAACGTTCGCTCGTCGGTTCAGGGTAAGCACACGCCCCGCCCGTGGTCAGAGGAGGTCGTTGTCTTCGAGGTAGAGACGGACGTACTCGTGGAGATCGTCTTCGACCTCCGTGAGAAATCGGTATTGGGAGTGCTGTTCGTCCAACACGATATCGTACTCCGCGCGGGCCGGCTCGACGTGGAACACCGAGTTGACCGTGTGGCGACTCGGCGACCCCCTCGTTGGGCTGTCCGTCCAAAAGTGGGCGTAGGGGCCGTACTGGTCTATGATATGAACCTCGATCCCCAGTTCTTCCTCGGCGATTCGGTGGGCGGCGTCCTCCAGCTTTTCGCCTTTGTACAGCCGGCTTCCCGGCCAGAACCAAATTGACGGCTCGATGTCGCGTTTCGCGACGAGAATGCCTTCCTCGGATTCGAATATCAACTCGACACAGATCTGCGGCATTCGCGAAATGAACTGCGAGAACAGCTCTTCGGGGATGTATTCGTCGTGAACGTCCATCGATACCCGCAGGAGACAGTCAGAGCGGACTTATTTTTATTTATATTTTGAACAGTACCATCGGTTGGAAATATAGCTCGACGGCGGACGGAGCTACGCCGGCGAGGGGGGGGGGGCTGATGAGGTCCCTCGAAACCTGTAGATGTTAGGAACGACGCCGCGTCACGAGAGCCGCGAGCGTCGCCACGCCGGGCCGTCCGTCGTAGAGCCACGCGCCCACCGCAAGCACGGTGAGAACGCTTCCGACCGACGAGAGTTCCGCGAGTCGGAGGTCGAGGAAGAAGCCGAGAACGGTTCGTTCCATCTCGCCGGGATACCGATAGGCGGGAGTGAGCGGCCAGAGCAACGCCCCTAACGGTTCCCAGTCGCGTGCGACGACGGCGGGGGCGACGTCCGCGACGATATGCGTGAGGAGACCGAGTAGGAACGCGCCGGCTTCGGACTGGCGATCGTATCGTCGAGCGAACCGCCACGCGAGGACACCGATCGCTCCGGCAATGAGCAGCGAGTGTCCCAGGCTCCGTCCCGAGGGGAGCAGGCCGAACGACCACGCGAACGGTTTATCGATCAAGTCCGGTAGCTGGGTGCCGACGGCAAGCGAGAGCACGGCGGGGCCCGCCGGTGGTCGCCGATGCCAGTGGCGAGTCGCCGCCGTGTAGCACAGATAACCGACCGCGGCGTGGCCCCACGGGAGCATACGCGCCACTCCCCGGTGTGATGTAATCAACGTATTGATGTCAACGAAGAAAGCGCTGATCGAGCTCTCCTCGGGAGTCCTACGGGATCACGAACACAGTCGGGAGTTGCCTGCCGTGTGTCAAATAGTAGGGCTTCGCCGTTCTCGTGCCCGCGCGGCGGTCCACTGTCCCAGAGCGGGGTCCGGCAGCGCGAGTCCCGACGGGCGGACCCGCCCACTGAGGTCGGCTCGACGCCGCGGTACTCACCGGCGAGCGGCCGCGCCGGAGACCACGGTTTTCACCCGGCGTCCCCTACGACACGGCATGGCACGCACTGCCGTCATCGCCGGGGTCGGTTCCGGGCTCGGAGCGTCGCTCGCGCGGAAGTTCGCCGCGGAGGGGTGTCGGGTCGCCCTGTTCGCCCGTTCGACGGAGTACATCGAAACGCTCGCGGGCGACCTCCCGGACCCCGGTGAAGGGCTCGCGGTCACGACGGACCTGAGCGACGTGGAGGCGATCCGAGACGGCTTCGAGACGGTTCGGGAGGCGTTCGGTCCGATCGACGTGCTCGTCAACCACGCGAGCGCCGCGTCGTGGACCGGCCTCATGGACACGAGCGTCGAGGCCTTCGAGGAGGCGTGGGCCGTCAACGGCCGCGGGGCGTTCGTCTGCTCGCAGGAGGCCGTCGACGACATGCTCGACGCGGGCGGCGGGACGGTGATCTTCACGGGCGCGACCTCGGCGGTCCGAAGCCGCGGCGGCGCGATCGGGTTCACGGCCGCGAAGTTCGCCGCACGCGGGATGGCGATGGACGTCGCCCAGGAGTTCGGTCCGGAGGGGGTCCACGTCGCCCACGTCGTCATCGACGGACAGATCGACTCGCCCGACGCCCGCGAGCGACAGCCCGACCGCGAGGGCGAGACGTTCCTCGATCCGGACGAACTGGCAGAGACCTACTGGCACCTCGTCGAGCGGGACGCCGTCGGCACGCAGCCGTTCGAGGTCCACGTCACGAACGGCCCGAACCCCTCCGAGTTCATCTGAACAGCCCGCTGCGAGGGCCGTCGAACCGTCAGATCCGTCCGCCCCGGCGGAGGTGTGCGTCGCCCGCGCACCGACCGGCCACGGTTTCGTCGTCGGAGCGACAGTGTGAGGAAATAGCTGCCAAGATGACCCGCCCGGACTGCGGCGAGACCGCGGAATCGATCGGCGACCTCGACCGCTCCGGAACGGTCGCGGAGATGGACGGAAACGACGGCGGACGGATCGAGCGCTACGAGAACCTCGACCGCTTCATCTGTTCCGTCTGTCGCAAGCCGCTCGGGGCCTTCCGGTCCTGAGTCGGTTCGCGGACCGCGTCGCAACCGCCGCTCAGGGCACCTCCCCGCCCATCGATCCCCGGACCCAGCGTCCCGTCTCAGCGCCGCACTCGACGCAGTTCGCGACGACGGCGTCCTCGGCGCCGGACGTGGCGGTCAACTCGGCGTCCGTCTCCGCGTCGCACGCCGCGCAGTAGCGCAGTTTCACTTGGTTTCCGTACTCCAGCGGCGCGCCGATAGCGAGCGCACGAACGGGCTCGTCGCCGCGGTTCCACCCGCGCTGGAACTCGCCGCGGTCGAACCGCACGGCCTCGTTCGGCCCCACGTCGACCGGCCCGTCTTCGGTTTCGAACGTCGCGGTCCCCGAGATGACGTAGAACGCCTCCTCTTGGACCTCGTGGCTGTGATACGCGAACGCGAAGCTGTCGCCGGGTTCGAGCTCGTAGTAGTTGAGCGCGACGTCGGTGAGACCGAGCGCGTCGGTGAGCGGTCGCATCACGGCGGCCGGCTGGATCGAGTTCTCGACGTCGTCGACGCTGACGCGTTTCATGCTCGCCCGTTCGCGGTGGGTCGGCTAAAGGGTGCCCCGCGGCTCTCGGGGCGCAGCGAGCGGAGCGGCTGACTGCGGCCGCTCAGAACGTGATGATCTCGTAGTCGTCGTCAACGAGCGACCGGATGCTCGGGTGTCCGTCGTACTCGGCGAGGGTGGCGAGGCCGGCGTCCTCGACGGCCTCTGCGACGCCGAACGCCCCGGAACAGTAGTCGCAGACGGCGGCGTCGTCGCGGACGGCCTGATACAGTTCGTGGTAGTCGCTCTCCTCGTCTTCCAGCTCCGGGATCCACTGCGTCCCCGCGCCGTCGAAGATGAGCTCTAGCTCGTCCCCGTCGTTCTCGGCGAACTCCTTCGCGGCCTCCAGCGCGTTCGCGAGGCGACCGTAGTCGGCGTGCGACTCGTTCCCGGCGAGGATCACGATTGCTGCTTTCGTCATCGTGTCCCCGTGTATCGGACACCGGTACAAAAACCGGCGGCGGCTGTGCGTCCGCGTCGCCGAGTCGCCGGGGAACCGCGGCGGGACGTCGTCCGCGGCGCACAGCCAACGGCGGTTTATCACCGACCGCCCCGTCTCGACGGTATGACGCTCGCGCTCTCGACGGAACTGGCGGCGGCGGTCGTTCTCGTCGTCGCGGTCGCGGGCGCCGTCAACGGGGTCGCGGGGTTCGGCTTCGCCGTCGTCGGAACGATGGCCCTCGCCACGACGCTCGACCCCGCGGTCGCCGTCGCGTTCATGATCGCCCCGATGTTCGCCGTCAACGTCGCGCTCGTCGGGGAACTCACCCGAGAGGAGCTCCGCACCTGCGGGCGGCGGTTCGCGCCGCTGCTCGTCGCCGCGCTCGTCGGCACCGTCGTCGGGATGGCGCTGCTCGACCGCCTCCCCGAGGCGCCGGTGCGCGTGCTCCTCGGGCTCGTCTCGCTCGGCTTCGTTGCGACCGCTCAACGCGTCGTCCCGCTGCCGACCCTCCCGTCGGCGGGCGACCGCGGCCTCGCGGGGTCGCCCCCGGTCATGGCGGCCGTCGGCGCGGTCTCGGGCGTCCTCTTCGGGGCGACGAACGTCGGCGTCCAGCTCGTCGCGTACGTCCGGAGTTTCGACCTGTCGCACGGCTTGTTCGTCGGCGTCGTGGCGCTCGTGTTCGTCGGGATCAACGGGCTCCGCGTCGGTGCCGCCGCAGCGCTCGGCCTCTACCCGGACGCGGGGTTCGCCCTCGCGTCCGCGGCCGCCGCGGTCCCCGCGGTGGCCGGCGTCGCGGTCGGGAAGCGACTCCGCGACCGAGTGAGCGAACGACTCCGCCGCGGGGTCGTCCTCGGACTGTTGACGGTGATCGGCGCCAGACTGGTGCTCGGCGGCGCGGGCGTGCTCTGACGGAGAGCGGGGTCGGTTCGCCCCCTCGGCGTCTCACTCGCGAAACGCATCGAGCGCGAGCGACCAGTCGTACTCGCGGTAGCGTATCCGCGAAACGGCGTCGGGGTCGACGAAGCCGTACTCGTCCAGCAGTCGGCGGATCCCGCTCCCCCCGCCGAAGTCGCCCCGGTACCAGAGGAGGTGTCGCGGCACGTACGCGGTCCCGCCCTCGACGACGGTCTCGCTCCGCAGGTACTCCTCGGCGGCGGCGTCGAGCGCGGCGTCGACCGTCTCGCCGTCGTACGCGAGGACCGCCGGACAGGAGGCGGCGCCGCAGTTGAGCGCGAAGTGGATCCGGCAGTCGCGGTCGGCGAGCCGGTGCCGGCGAACGAACGCGGAGGGGAACGGGTCCGGAACGTAGCCCAGCCCGTACTTCCACTGCGAGCCGCGGAGGATGCCGTGTTCCATCGCGTCGAGGCTCAGCGCCTCGCCGGCGACGGTGACGAGCGGCGCCGAGAAGAACCGCCCCCGGTTCTCGAACCGGTCGGGGTCGGACAACAGCGCGTCGCCGGCCGCGGCGTTGTACGCGTTCAGCCAGAAGGCGAGCCGCTCGTCCGCGTCCAGTGCCTCCAGGTCGTCCGGATCGAGCGCGGCGAGGCGGTCGCGGGCCGCGCCGACGTCGACGCCCGCGTTCGGTCCGACGCGGACCGCCCGGAGGAACTCCCGTGCGACGGCCACGGGAGACGCGTCGGGGGTGTCGGCGCGTCGGGACTCCGGCGGCGTCATGTCACCGTTAGCCGCGCCGAGCCGGTATAGCCGATGCGGTCGGGCGTCGCGCGCGCCAGACCGACCCCGAGGTTATGCCTCGTCGTCGCGTGGATCGCCTATGAGCGACGCCGACGCCGCCGTCGAGCGGGTGCCCGACTTCGAACTGCCCAACGTCGCGGCCGGGCCGGACCCGTTCTCGCTGGCCGCGGCCGCCGCCGACCCGGATACCGACGCCATCGTTCTGCTGTTCCAGCGGGACTACCACTGCGGCAACTGCCGGAAGCAGGTCCAGGTGATCGCCGAGCGCTACGACGAGTTCGCGGCCCTGAACGCCTCGGTCGTCTCCATTCTCCCGGAGCCCGTCGAGCGCGCCCGCGAGTGGCAGTCGTCGTACGACCTTCCGTTCGCGCTGCTCGCCGACCCGGACGCCGACGTGAGCGACGCCTACGACCAGCCCGTGCGATTCGGCGTCCTCGGCTCGCTCCACGACCTCGTCGGGCGGATGCCGGTCGCGATGGTCCTCGACGTGCGCTCCGGAGAGCCGGTCGTCGCGTACACCTACGAGGGCCGGATGCCCGCCGACCGCCCGGAGATAGACGACCTGCTGGCGGAGATCGACTCGCTCCGCGCCGACTGACGGATGAGCGCGCCCGGACCCGGAACCGTCCTCGTCGCGCTGTGGCGGATGTCCCGGCCCGCACAGCTGGCGCTGATCGCCCTCGTGTACGCCCTCGGCGTCGCGATGGCGGTCGGCCGGGGCGCCGCGTTCGACCCGGCGCGCGTCGGCGTCGGACTGGCCGCGCTCCTGCCGGTCGCCGCGAGCGTCCACTACGCGAACGAGTACGCGGACGTCGAGACCGACGCGCTCACCGACAGGACGCCGTTCTCCGGCGGGAGCGGTGCGCTCGGCGAGACCGACATCGACCCCCGGCTCGCGCTCCGCGCCGCGGTCGCGACCGGGGTGATCGGACTCGCGGTTCTGGCCTTCGCCGTGCTGTCGACCGGCGCCCCGGGAGCGTCGGCGCTGCCCGCGCTGCCCGCGCCGTCCACCCTGCCGGCGACCGCCGCGGCGCTGCTCGTCGGTATCCTCGCCGTCGGCTGGCAGTACTCGGTCGGACCGCTCCGGCTCGCGTGGCGCGGGCTCGGGGAGGCCACGAACGCCGCCCTCGGCGGCACCGCGCTCCCGCTGTACGGGTTCGCCGTTGTCACCGGTCGCGTCACGACCGCGGCCGCGCTGGCGACCGTCCCCTTCGCGCTCGTCGTGTTCGTGAACCTGTTGGAGACGCAGTGGCCCGACCGCCGGGCGGACGCCGCGGTCGGGAAGCGGACGCTCGCGACTCGGTGGTCGGCCGGTCGGCTTCGGTGGGCGTACGTCGCCGGGCTCCTGGCCGCGGTCGGGACGGGAGTCACGCTCGCCGGCCGGGTGTTCCCGCTCCCCGTCGCGGTCGGGACGCTCGCGCCGATGGTCGGACTGCTGCCGGGCGCGGCCCGATTCACGGACCGAGAGGAGCCGCTGTTCGCGGTCGTGACGATGGTGGGCGTCGCCGTCGCGTCGACGGCCGGTTGGGCGGTCGTCGCCGGGGTTCCCGGCGGGCTCGCGTAGCCCGCGGCACCCGACGGCCGACCCGCGTCTCGCCGTCGCTTGCGGCACCTGACGCCCGACCCGCATCTCGGCGTCGCTTGCGGCACCGGACGGCCGCTCCGCGTCTCGCCGTCGCTTGCGGGGTCCCGACGCGAGACCACGCGACCGCGGAGCCGGCGACGGCCGTCCGAGACTCGATTTCTCCGCGTTCGTTTCCGGAATTTTTATTTTTCGGTTGCCGCACGTATCACTCGCACATGTCAGACAAACAGCCCTCCACGGCCCTCACGTCACGGCAGCAGCTCGCCGTCGTCGTGTTGGCCGCGGCACTGGTCGGTGCCGTACTCGCGCCGAGCGTGTACGCGGCGACCAACGACCCGGACGATACCGTCGCCGTCGTCGAGATCGAGGGGCCCGTCAACGCGGCCCTCGCCGACGACGTCGAGAGCGAACTCGCAGACATCCGCGCCAACGAGTCGGTCGGCGCGGTGGTCCTCAAACTGGACACGCCGGGCGGCGCCCCCGTCGCCTCCGAGCGGATGTACAAGGCGGTCCAGCGGACGAGCGAGCAGATGACCGTGATCGCGAGCGTTCAGTCGATCAGCGCCTCCGGCGGCTACTACGCCATGGCGCCCGCCGACGAGATCTACGTGCTGCCGACCTCGACGGTCGGGAGCATCGGGCTGAACGCGCCCGCCCCGCGGTCGACCGCGCCGACCGAAGGCCCGAGCGGCCCCGACAAGCGCGGCAGCAACGAGATCCAGCGGTGGGCCGAACAGCAGACCCTCGCGGACACCTTCGTCGACGCCATGATGGCCGAACGCGGCGAGGAGTTCCAGATGCCGCGCGATGAGGTCGCGAAGGCGGACGTCTACCTCGGCACCGAGGCGGTCGAGAACGGCTTCGCCGACGAGATCGGTTCGCTCAACGAGGCGATCCACGCCGCCGCCACCGAGGAGAGCCTCGGCGAGTACGAGGTCGACACCCGCGAGACCGGCCCGGACACCGCCTTCCCGATCCTCTTGCGGACCGACACGCAGGTCGTGGCGGTGTACGCCAACGACCCCGGCTACGGCGAGGTCGAGCCGATGGGGCTCACCTACGTCCACCTGGGAGCCGTGCCGCACGTCGACACCGTCGAGCGGTTCTCGCGGAGCGACCTCGACGTGGGCGGCGGTGACGGAACCGGCACGGACACGACGAACGACACGGCGCGGCTCGCCGGAGGTGTCGGCGCATGAACCGGGCCGTCACGCTGGCGGCCGCGTTCGTCGTGACGCTCGCGGCGGTCACCGGCGGCGCGGCGGTCACGGGCTACGTGACCGCGGACGGCGCCGCGCCGACGCCCGAGATACAGAACGAACACTACGTCGACGGCGACGCGATCGCGAACGACACGCCGGGGCAGGCGACCGTCGAGATGGAGTCCACGGCCCGCTCGCAGACGGTCCTCGTCGACCCCGGCGTCGAGGCTAGCGGTGCGGTGCCCGCGAGCCCGCTGGCGCTGCTCGGATTCGGCGGGCCGAGCGTCGCCGACCGCGACATCCGACCGCTGGCGAACGCCCTCATCGAGAACGGCCACGAGGTCGGCGTCTACGTGCCGGATCCGAACCAACAGCGGCAGCGTGCCGTCCGTCCCGGCGGACAGGCCGGACCGACGCAGCTCGGCGAGCGCCTCGCCGAGGCCGACGCGTTCGTGACGTTCCGGACCGACTACGACCAGGCCGAACTCGCCGAGATCGAGTCGTTCGTCGAGTCGGGCGGCCACGTGATCGTGGCGACCGAGCCCGGCGCGGCGTTCGACCAGCCGGGCGCGGCCGCGCTCGACTCGACGCTCGACGTGACGACCGAGCCCGGCTACGTGTACAACATGGAAGAGAACGACCTGAACTACCAGCGCGTGTACGCGGAGCCGGTCGCCGAGTCCGACGCCGCCCTGACCGAGGGGGTCGACCGCGCCGTGCTCCCGTCGGCGACCCCGGTCGGGACGACCGCCGTCGGCACCGAGGTCCTCCGTCCGATCGAGGGGAGCGAACTGTCGACCACCCGCGCGTCCACCCGGGCGTCGCTGCTCGTCCGGAACGACGACGTGGTGATGATCGGTGACAGCGACTTCCTCTCGCCGCAGAACGCGGGGCGCGCCGACACGGACGTGCTGATCGGCAACCTCGCCGACTTCCTCGTGACGAACGACCGGACGCCGCCGGGGTCCGGCGGCGCGACCGGCCCGACCGCGCCCGGACCGGAGCCGCCGAGCGGTAACGAGACGGCCGGCTAACCCGAGCCCGCCTCGCGGGCGAGTCGCGACGCGCTCGCGGCCCGCTCCGCTCGGTCGAACTCGATTTTTTTCAGTCCCAGTCCCGCGAGACCGGCGTCTCGCTCGCGTCGACGTTCGCCAGCAGCCACGACGCGGCGGCGTCGAGCGCCTCGTCGGCGGTCGCGGTCACCTTCAGCCGGTTGTGGTCGGCCTCGCGGTCGGGGTAACAGCCGACGGCGACGTCGAACCGGTCCATCGCCTCCCGCAGCGCGGGGACGATGTTCGACTCCGGCTCGACGGTGTAGAGGAACCGCGAGCGCCTGTCGCCCGCGAACTCGTCGGCGACCGTCTCGAAGGTGGCCTTCAGTTCGTCCGGGATGCCGGGCATGACGTAGACGTTCTCGACGACGCATCCCGGCGCGAGCCCGGCCTCGGTGACCAGCGGGCGGCCTCCCTCGGGAACCGACGCCTCGGCGGCCACGTCCACGTCGAACTCGCGGTCGGGGACGCGCTCGCGGATCGCGGCCAGCCGGCGCTCGACCGACTCGCGCGTGAGGTCGGTGGGGACCATCTCCCGGTCGAACGCGTCCGCGACCGCCTCCATCGTCACGTCGTCGGGCGTGCTGCCGATCCCGCCGGTGACGATCACGGCGTCGAACGCGGCGGCGTCCTCGCGCACGTGCTCGGCGATGAGCGCACGGTCGTCGGGCAGCGAGAGGATCTTGCCCACCGCGACGCCGCGGTCGCTCAACTCGCCGGCGAGCCAGTTCGCGTTGGTGTTCACCGTGTCCCCCGAGAGCAGTTCGTCCCCGACCGTGATCAGCGCGACCTCCATCGAACGATCCTTCGGCCGGACGACGGATGTACGTTTCCCGAAAACCGACCCAAACGGCTCTGTTGAAATTCTTCGACGTTGATATTTCTCAGCCCACGTGCTGAATATAGAGGGTGTATGTTACAGCCATCGGCGCTCATTTCACCCGTCGAAGACTGAGTCAGCCACGGAGCGAGAGTGGAAATAATCGAGTGAACGGAGTGTGAGGGTGAAACGATATCGAGACCTACGCTGACGAATCGTTTTGTGGCCGTTCGACAGATCGCTGTGAGGGAGATAGCGACGAGAAAAGACGGTCTCGAATCAAGAGATCTTCATCTCCGAACGGAAACGCGAGAACGACTGCGACCGCTCTTTCGCCTGTCTCAAGTCGCTGGGAGCGAGCCACGTCGTCCCACCGTGCGAAGACCCGATAATCACCGACTCGATCGAAGCCGTCAAACTCGACGACTTCGCCCGGTTCCAGTTCGTACGTTTCCCAAAAGACCGGGTCCGATTCGCTCTCGAACAACACGCTGAGGGACTGCTGGCTTTGCGTCTCATTCCGGAAGGTGGTGTATCGGACTTCCGAGGTCCGAAATTCGTCGACAAATTCTGATCCGAGGGTCCAACTAAAGACTCCACCACAGGCACCAACGAGGGCAGAGAGCATCTCCCGACGTTTACTCATTTATATCAATGCTCATGTGAGACGGGTAAATCTCTTCTGCTGGTTCTACAGTTCGGCATCCGATTCAGACGAACTGTAGAGTCACGATCTGTGATGAGTCTCCGCTGTAATTGAGAAGACGTCATCGGTCGACTCGCGCCCCGCATTCAGCACGCCGTTCGTATCTGGTTCGGAGGACTTCAACGAGGCAATCCAAATGATAATGAGGGATCGCGACCCTGGTTCGGAGGTGACACGCGACACCACGCGCCGCGCGGTCCTCGCGAGCGTCCTCGCGGCCGGCAGCGCCGGGTTGGCGGCGAGCGACGCGGCGGACCTCCTCGACTCCTTCGCCCCGCTGTCTGGCGAGACGTGGGACGCCGCCGACCGGTCGCTCCCGGAGAGCGTCGAGAGCCCGCACGGGGCCGCGAGCGTCGCCCGCGACGAGTTCGGGGTGCCGCAGATCGAGGCCGACGCGGAGCCCGCCGCGTACTTCGCCGTGGGGTACTGTCAGGCGTTCGACCGGCTGTTCGCGATGGACCTCCAGCGGCGGGTGATGCGCGGCCGGCTCTCCGAGGTGATCGGCGCGGCGACGCTGTCGAGCGACGAGTTCAACGTCGCGATGGGGTTCGCCGACGCCGCCGAGGCCACCTGGGGAGTCGTCGCCGAGAGCCGCGCCGGCCCCATCGTCGAGGCGTTCGTCGACGGCGTCAACGCGGCGATGGACGACCTCCCGCTCCCGCTGGAGTTCGAGCTGATCGGCTACGAGCCCGAGCCGTGGACCCCGGTCGACTCGATGCTGATGGAGAAACAGATCTCGTGGACGCTCACCGGCGACTTCGGCGAACTCCGCCGCGCGCTGGTCGCCGACCGCTTCGGCGCGGACCGCGCGGCGACGCTGTTCCCGCGCCGGTACGACCACGACGACCCGATCCTCGACGGGACGGAGACGCGGCTCGGTGAGGCGAACACGGAGCGAGCCAGTGTCGACGGGAGCGACGAGACGACGCCGGCCGAGACCGAGTTCGAGTCGAGCGGGCGGACGGGCGGTTCGACCGCCCCCGTCGAGCCGGAACTGACCGACTGGCTCTCGGGCTTCGAGTCGCCGACCGGCGTCGGCTCGAACAGCTGGGTCGTCTCGGGCGAGCACACCGAAAGCGGGACGCCGATCGTCTCGTACGACCCGCACCTCTCGCTCCAAGCGCCCCCGCTGTGGTACGAGCAGTCGGTCGAGACGCCCGAGCGGTCGGTCCGGGGGGCGACGTTCTCGGGCGTCCCGTTCGTCATCGCGGGCGCGAACGACAGCGGCGCGTGGTCGTTCACCAACCTCGGCGCCGACGTGCTCGACTGCTACCGGTACGAGACCGACGACGCGGGCGACCGGTACCGCTACGACGGCGAGTGGCGCCCGTTCGAGGTCGACGAGACGCGGACGATCCCGGTCTCGGACGCCGAGGACCGCGACCTGCGCGTCCGCCGCACCGTCCACGGGCCGCTGATCGAGCGCGAAGAGCAGACCGTCGGCGTCGCGTGGACGGGTCACACCGCGACGCGCACCACGGTCGCCATCGAGGCGTACGGCCGCAGCGAGGGGATCGACGACCTGCTCGAAGCGACTCGGGACTTCGACTTGCCGACCCAGAACCTCGTGTACGCGGACGCGGACGGTCGAACCCTCTACTACGCGACCGGGCGGCTCCCGATCCGGCGGACCGACGGCGAGGTCGTCGACGGCGACCGGGTCTTCGACGGCTCCGCCGGCGAGGGGGAGTGGCGCGGGTTCGAGCCGTTCGGCGAGTCCTCGTGGGAGGGGTTCGTCCCCTTCGAGGAGAAGCCGCACGCGATCGACCCCGGCGTCCTCTCGACCGCCAATCAGCGCCCGATCGACGACCCGATCCACTACGTCGGCGTCTCCTACGCGACCCCGTACCGCGGGGCTCGGATCGCGGACCGACTGGACGCGGCGGTCGGGGAGGACGGCGACGCGACCGGCGCCACCGACCCCGACTTCCACCGCGGCCTCCAGAACGACGTGCGCGACGGGCGCGCGGCGCAGTTCGTGCCGGAACTCGTCGACGCAGTGGACGGGCTGTCCGACCCCGACCCGTCGCTCGTCGGCGCCGCCGACGCGCTCGACGAGTGGGACTACCGGATGGACCGCGACTCCGACGCCGCGCTGATCTTCGCCCGCTACCTGCCGGCGTTCCGCGAGCGCGTCTTCGGTCCCGCGTTCACTGAGGCCGACCTCGGCGAGTCCTACTACCCGAGCGACTGGACGCTCGCGCGGCTCCCCGACGACGACCCGCTGTTCGACGACCGCTCGCGGGGCGACCTCGCGGTCGCCGCCCTCCGCGACGCCCTTGACGAGATCGGCGAGACGGGGTGGGATCTGTACGGCGACTACAACTCTACCCGGGCGATGGACCACCCGCTCGGCGGGGAGGCGCCGTTCCTGAACTACCCCGAGCGACCGGCCGACGGCTCGCCCGCGACGGTGAAGAACTACCGCGTCGAGTCGGCTGTCGGGTCGAGCTGGCGCATGGTGGTTCGTCCGGGGACGGACGCGACGGCGGTCCTGCCGGGCGGGAACTCGGGCGACTACTTCTCGGAGCACTACGACGACCAGCTTCGGCGCTGGCTCGGGAACGACCAGCGACCGATGCCGCTCGGGGGCGGCGGCGACCCGACGGTTCGCTTCGAACCGTCGACGGAGGGGTCGCAGTGAGCGACCTGACCTCGCTCCTCGACCGCGTCAGGACCGAGCCGCGATCACACGCGGTCGCGGTCGTCGGGGCGCTCTTCGCCGGCGTCGCGCTCGCGTCGGTCCACTGGCTCGGTCTCGTCGCGGCCGGCGCGCTCGCGTCGCTCGTAGCGCCGACCGTGCGTCGGGGGGCAGCGTACGCGCTCGGCGCGGGCGCGGTCTGTCTCGCCGCGTTCGCGGCCTCGCTCGGCCCGGCGGCCGCCGCAGTGCCGGGGATGCGGCCGATCGTCTACGTCACGGTCGGCGCGGGGCTGGCGCTGCCGCTGTTCGGGTCGCTCGCCCGGGCCGTCGCCAGGTGACTCGGTCCGGCCGCTCGCGACTCAGTCCAGCCGTTCCAGGTCGGTCACGGTCTCGTCGGTCTCGACGTCGCCCGTGTTCCGCGTCTCGCTCGGCTCGAACAGCAGGATCTCCGCCTCGGGCTCGGCGACCGGGCGATGCTCGGTCCCGCGCGGGACGATCGCGAACTCGCCCTCTTCCAGCACCGTGTCCCCCTCCTCCCGGAACTCGATCCGGAGCCGGCCGGAGTGGACGAGGAACAGCTCGTCGGCCTCCTCGTGGCGGTGCCAGACGAACTCCCCGTCCGCCTTGGCGAGTTTGACCGCCTGCCCGTTGAGTTCGCCCGCGAGCCGCGGGGACCACGTCTCGTCGAACGAGTCGAACGCCTCCGTGAGCGACACCGGGTCCATACTGCCGGTCGACGGCGGAGCGTGAAAACCGCTGTCCACCGGGCGGGGCGATATATACCGCTCGGGAGCGGTCCTGAGCGCTCGTTTCGCCGCGGTACGACTCATATAAGCGTTTACGAGGGGCGTCGGCGTGCCGCAATACATGACAGCGACTCGCACGGGAGAGGCGGACGACCCGGTCCGAGCGGCGCTGGCCGCCCTCCGGGTGGAGCGGCGTCGGACCGTCGACGAGCGACAGGCCTTCGAGACGTTTCGGGACCGCGTGTCGTCTATCCCCGACGAGAGCGGGAGCGTCGACCCGTCGACCGCGGGCCCCGCCAACGGGGGCGGCGGCGCGAGCGGCGGCGTCGACCGCGCGGTCGGCGGCGGGGCCGTCGACGCGTTCGGGGACGCGCTCGGTCGCGGCACCGATGAGATCGGCGACGGCGTGACGGCGGCCGCCGGGTCCGGGCTCGTCGCGGTGCGCGACGCCTACCGGGCCACCGTGATGTCGGTCCCGCACTACGAGGTAGAGTACGACGACACCTACGAGCGCAGCGTCGCGGCGGAGTTCGGTCCCGAGATGGCGTACGCCCTCACGCGAACGACGAACTTCCGCGCGGAGTACAAGCGGTCGCTGCTGACCGCGGCGTCGACCGCGATCGAAGAGCGGGAGTCGTTCCTCGACGCCGTGGAATCGGAGGTCGAGTCGGTCTCGCGCGCCGGCTCCCGGCTCGACCCGGTCCGGTCGGAGGTCGAGGCGATCCGCGACGAACTCGGCGGCGGTGACGAGCGAGACGAAGAACGCGACGGCGACGCCGACCGAAACGGGCACCGAGCGGCGCCGACGTTCGGCGCGCTCGACGCCTGTCGAACTCGAACGGAAGCGCTCAGAGACGACTGCGACCGGATCGCCGCCCGGCGACAGCGAGCGATCGCGGACAGCGAGCGACGGCTCGCGCTCGACGACGGCCTCGACCTGCCGGCGTACTGCTATCAGGACCTCGACGCCACCTACCCGGTCCTCGCGGCCGTCGGGGCGGTCGGCGCCGACCTCGACGCGCTCCGGCGACGAATCGAGCGGTCGATGGGACGAGCGCGCTGACTCGGGAGACCGCTCGTCGACCCCGATCGCGCCCCGGTAACATCCGTGTCCGCGCCGATTCAAGTCGGTCCGGGACGTACGGAGGGTATGAGCGACACGCCAG
Organism: Halorubrum ejinorense; assembly: GCF_055389685.1. NCBI lineage: Archaea > Methanobacteriati > Methanobacteriota > Halobacteria > Halobacteriales > Haloferacaceae > Halorubrum > Halorubrum ejinorense. The sequence goes on along the minus strand of NZ_AP043777.1, from coordinate 1,501,055 downwards.
CCGACGCCGGCGCGACCGACGCGAAAGCCGACTCCGGGAGCGCCCCGGGGGACGGTCCGACTCCCACCCCCGGAATCCACCACGTGACCTGCGTGGCCGGAGACCCGCAGGCGAACCTCGACTTCTGGGTCGAGACGCTCGGCCTCAGACTGGTGAAGCGGTCGATCAACCAGGACGACCCCGGCACGTACCACTTCTTCTACGGCGACGCCGAGGGGACGCCCGGCACCAGCATGACGTTCTTCCCGTGGTCCGACCTCCCGGACGGGACGGTCGGCTCGGGGCAGGTCTCCCGCACCGCGTTCCGCGTCCCGGAGGGCAGCCTCGACTACTGGGAGGAGCGGTTCGACGAGCGCGGCGTCGACTACGACGCCCGCGAGGAGCGGTTCGGCGAGACGGTGCTCCCCGTCCGCGACCCCGACGGACTCCCGATCGAACTGGTCGCGGTCGCGGTCCCCGAGGACGACCCGACGACGGCGTGGACCGCGTTCGTCCCCGAGTCGGCGGCGATCCGGGGGTTCCACTCGGTGACGCTGTGGATCGACGAGCCGGAGCGCACGCAGCGGCTCCTGCGCACGATGGGGCTGACCGAGGCCGACGCCGAACCGGACGCGACGACCGACGGCGACCGCACCCGCTTCGCGGCGACCGGGTCGGTGGGCAAGTACGTCGACGTCGTCGAGACGGACCGGCGGGGGAGCTCGGGGCGCGGCACGGTCCACCACGTCGCGTTCCAGACGCCGACCGACGCGGACCAGTCCGCGATGCGCGAGGCGGTGGCCTCGATGGGCCTGCGGCCGACCGGACAGATCGACCGCCACTGGTTCCGGTCCGTCTACTTCCGCGAGTTCGCCGGCGTCCTCTTCGAACTCGCCACGAGCGACCCCGGGTACGCCAGCGACGAGCCGGCGGACGCGCTCGGCGAGCGGCTGGTGTTGCCCGGGCAGTTCGGCGACCGACGCGAGGCGATCGAGGCCGGGCTCCCCGACGTGACGGTGCCCCGCCCCGAGGCGTCGGAGGAGTCCAGCTCAACCGAGGCGTCGGCCGAGGGCGACGACTGAGGACCGAGCCTTCTAATCGGGCGCGGCCGAAGGAGGGTCCATGACAGAGGACCTGGGCACACCGGTGTTGGACGACCACCTCCACCTCGACCCCCGGCACGGCCGCGGCACGGCGGCCGTCGAAGAGTTCGTCCGGCTCGGCGGCACCCACCTGCTCGTCGTGAACAAACCGTCGTGGCTGCTCGGCGTCGAGCCCGACGAGCCGGCGGACTTCCGGGCCGTCTTCGAGGAGACGCTGGAGACGGTCGCGGCCGCGACCGAGGTGCTTCCCGGACGCGCGTGGCCCGTACTCGGCGTTCATCCGGGGCTGATCAGCCGGCTCGTCGACGAGCGCGGCTTCTCCCCCGAAGAGGCCCGCGACCTCATGCGCGGCGGACTGGAGGTCGCGAGCGAGTACGTCGCCGACGGCGACGCGCTCGCGCTCAAGTCCGGGCGCCCCCACTACGACGTGAGCGACGCCGTGTGGGACGCGTCGAACGCGGTGACGCGGCGCGCGTTCGAACTGGGCGCAGACGCCGACTGCGCGGTCCAACTCCACACCGAGGCGACCGAGGACCTGACCGACCTCGCGGCGGTCGCCGAGGAGGTCGGGCTGGACCCCTCGAAGGTCGTCAAACACTACGCTGCCGGCGAGTTGGCCGGCGTCACGCCGAGCGTGATGAGCGACAAGGAGCGCCTGCGACGCGCCGCCGAGACCGGCGAGCCGTTCCTGATGGAGACCGACTTCGTCGACGACCCCGACCGGCCGGGGATGGTGCTGGGGCCGAAGACCGTCCCGCGACGGGTCCGGTGGCTGCTCGAAGAGGGGTACGACGAGGCGGTCCGCCGGGCGCACGTCGAGACGCCCGCCGCGGTGTACGGGATCGACACCGAGGCGACGCTGGAAGGGACCGGGTCGTGATCGGACGCTCGTCGTCGCGCCCGCCGACGGTCCTGTTCACCGGGTTCCCCGGCTTCCTCGGGTCGGCGCTCCTCCGGGAGGTGCTCGAACGCGGCGACGGTCCGGTGGCCTGCCTGATCCAGCCGCAGTACCGCGATCTGGCCGAGAAGCGCGCCCGCGAGATCGTCTCCGAGGCCGAGCCCGATTCCGGGGACGAAGCGGCCGTCCACCTCTACGAGGGCGATATCACGGAGCCGGACCTCGGACTCGGCTCGGCGCCCGGCGATTCCGACCTGCTGGCGGGCGTCGAGGAGGTGTACCACCTCGCGGCCGTCTACGACCTGAGCGTCGACGCCGACCTCGCGGCGGCGGTGAACGTCCGCGGCACCGAGCACGTCCTTGACGCCGCCGAACGGCTCGGGGTCGACCGGCTCCACTACGTGAGCACCTGTTACGTCAGCGGTCGGTACGACGGGACCTTCACCGCCGACCACCTCCGGGAGGGTCAGTCGTTCAACAACCACTACGAGGCGACGAAGTACCGCGCGGAGGTCGCGGTGCGAGAGCGGATGGCCGACGGGCTCCCGGCGACGATATACCGCCCGGCGATCGCCGTGGGCGACAGCCGGACCGGCGAGACCGACAAGCTCGACGGGCCGTACAACCTCCTCCGGCTGCTCTTGGCTCAGCCCGCGCGGCTCGCGTTCGCGTTCTCGATCCCGGGCGCGGCGGAGACCGAACTGAACGTCGTGCCGCGCGACTACGTCGTCGACGCCGTCGCCGAACTGAGCGGCCGGCCCGACACCGTCGGGGAGACGTACCAGCTCTGTGACCCCGACCCGCCGACCGTCCCGGAGTTCGTCGCGGCGCTTTCCGACGCCGCCGACCGCCGGACGGTGACCGTCCCCACGACGAAGCGGATCGCGAAGGCGGCGGCCCGCCTGCTGTCGGCCGCCTCCGTGGAGGTCGAGGCGGCGACGATCGACTACTTCGACCACCCGACGCGCTACCGCTGCGCGAACGCGACCGCGGCGCTGGCCGAGACCGGGATCGAGGTCCCGGCGTTCGAGTCGTACGTCGACCGGCTCGTGGCGTTCGCCCGCGAGAACCCGGACCTCGGAGACGAGCCGATGACGTGACCTGAGCCCCGTTCGGCGCCGAACACGATGGGCCTCGAACGCGGAGTTCGGGCGGGTGAGACGCGATATCGGGCGGCGATCGATAGGAAAGGCATTTGAGTAGTCCGGGCGACGGATAGCACATGACCGACGACGACGCCGTTGAAACGTTCTATACCGACGAACGCTGGCAGAACTGGCTCGACCGGCTGGCCGAAGAAGACCTCGACCCGGAAAACGAGGACTCCGCGCGGCTCCTCTTGAACCTCCAAGACGACGCGGCGATCGCGGTGGCGAAGGTGCTCGCCGCGTTCGACGAGGAGCGCGTCGACGAGGAGCGCGCGGTCGATGAGATCCGCGACATCCGCGAGATCGTCCTCGCCGACGTCGAGTTCGACGACGAGGACAAGGTCATGCTGATCGACGGCGTCCAGACCTCGCTCGTCCCCGTGTTCTACGCCGCCGAGGAGTACGTCGTCGGGGGCGTCGTCGAGGGTGACGTTGCCGAGTTCGTCCGCGCGGCCGCCGAGGCGGAGGCCGAGGACGACCTCGACGCCGCCCTCGGCTACGTCGTTCAGGCCGGCACCCGCGTCATCGACGGCGAGCCGCTCGACATCGACCTCGTCGAGGACCTCGAGTACGGGCTCGTCTCCGAGTGGGTCAACGGTATCGACTCCCTCCAGTCGGCCATCGAGGACCCGGAAGTCGTCGAGGAAGAGGACTGACGGCGTCGGCGGACCGGTCCCCGCCGGGCCGATCGAGGTGAAGTGTTTTCAGCGCACGTAGCGTGCGGTCCGTATGGTGACCCCCGCGGCCGGACTGGCGATCGCGCTGCTCGTCGTCTGGACGGCCAGCTCGTTCGTCCCGCTCGTGCCGGGCGGCGCCCTCGCGGCGCTGACCGTCGTCGGCTACGCGTACACCACCGGGTTCACGGAGCCGAGCCTCGTCGCGGTGGTCGCGCTCGTCGTCGTCTCGCTGCTCGCTTCCGCCGCGGACGTCGCGTCGGGAATGGTCTCCGGGCGGCTCGGCGGCGCGTCGACCCGGACCGTCGCCGTCGGGACGCTGGTGGGAATCGTGCTCCTGATCCCGCTCGGCCCGATCGGACTCGTCGTCGGACTGGGCGGCACCGTCTTCCTCGCCGCCCTGAACGAGCGCGACGGCGACACGCGCGAGGCCGCTCGGCAGGCGGCCTACGCGGTGGTCGGCGCCCTCGCCAGCGCGTTCGTACAGGCCGTCCTGCTCGCCGGCGTCACGGTCGCGTTCGCGCTGGCGGTCCTGTGAGGCGACCGGGAGCGCGCCGCTCGGGACCCGCTCCTCACGCCGCCACGGAGAACAGGAGGAGGTTGTGCGCCGCCGGACCGAGCCCCATCGCCGCGACGAAGCCGAGGAGGAGGTACCCCTCGGCCGGCGTCTCGCGGACGTACGCCGCGAACAGCCACGTCACGGCGGTCGCGACCGCGAGCTTCACGAGGAGGAACACCCACCCCTCGCCGAGCACCGGTACCGGCGGGATGCCGCCGAGCTCCAGCAGGATCCGGGACACGGGCGTCCGCTCGCCGAAGCCGAGTTGCGTCGTCCCCACCGCGGTCGAGACGCCGTCGAGCGCGTGGCCGAACACCGCGAGCGCGCCGACGCTCCCCGTGACCGCGGTCTCGGGGCGGAGCCGGAGCAGGCCGGCCCACGCGGCGCCGGCGACCGGGACCGTGAGCGCGAGCGCGATCAGCGACCAGCGCGCGCCGACGGGCGAGAGCCCGGTCCCGAACGCGACCGCGACGACGGGAACGAGCAGGACGACGCCGACGCCCGCGACGGTCGCCGCGACCCGGTCCGGGCGGGCGGCGTCGGCGGCGAGCCACGCCGCGCCCGCCAGCGACCCCACCGTGAGGTAGACGGTCGGCGAGCCGGCCAGCGGCGCGAGGCGGGCCGGGAGCGCGTCGACGACGTAGAGGACGTGCGCCGCGGAGCCGAGCGCCATCCACGGGGCGAGCGCGAGCACGCGCCGGGCCGTGACGCGCGGCCGTCGGCGGCGGAGCGCGGCGACGACCCCGCCCGCGGCGAGCAGGACGACGAGAACGTAGGGCGCGGGCGGCAGCGTCGTTCCCGCCGGGAGGAGGCCGCCGACCATCAGACGGACAACACGGGCTGGCTCGCGTACAGGAGGACGTACTCCGCGGCCTTCCCCAGCACCTCGCCGGGGTCGCCGGAGACCGGCTCGCGCGGGACGACGATGAAGTCGGACTCCAGCTCCTCGGCGGTGTCGAGGACGACGCTCCCGGGATGGACCGTCTTCACCGACGTGGAGAACCCGTAGGCGATGGAGTTGCTGTGAGAGACGCCGGCCGCCTCCGCCCGTCGGGCGACCGAGTCGGTGAACGCCTCCGAGTCGTCGGCCACCTCGCTCTCGTCGACGACGCCGTGGTCGATGGCGCGGACGACTTCCTCGTCGAGAACGTACAGCGCGTGGACGCTGGCGCCGTACTCGCTCGCGACGGCGATGGCGTAGTCGACGGCCTCGTGTGACTCCTCGCTGCCGTCGACCGGCACGAGGACGAGGTCGATGTCGAGATCGGTCATACGCGAGCCGTCGGCGGGGGAGGCCAAAAAGCCCGCCCCAACGTCGCGGTCCGACGACCGCGCGGGCCCGCCGTCTCCGCGCCATCGCGGTCCGCGCGGATCCGTCGACTCAGAAATCGGGGAGTTCTCGCTGGCCGTCCGTGCCGCGCTCCGCGGGCGGGACGTTCGTCGCGACGATCTCGTCGACCGCGTCACGGTTCGCGGCGTCGCTGTTGATCGCGCGGGTCGCGTCCTCGCGGTCGACGCGGAAGCCCGCGTCGACGTACGCGTCGTACATCACGCCGCTGTTCGAGAGCACGACCCAGACGCCGGCGTCGTCGAGGTCGCTCGCCGCGTCGAGCAGGCGGCGCTGGTCCTCGCGGTCGAAGCCGGACGCGCTGTACTCGTTGAAGTTCGCCGTCGCGCTCATCGGCTCGTACGGCGGGTCGAAGTAGACCAGGTCGCCCGGGTCGGCTGCGTCGAGGACGTACGCGAAGTCGTCGTTCCGGACCTCGGCGGCGTCGAGCAGGTCGCTGGCGCGTCGGATCCGGTCGCGCTGGACCCAGTCGGGGTCGGCGTACCGGCCGATAGGGACGTTGAACCCGCCGTCCGCGTTCTCGCGGTAGAGCCCGTTGTAGCAGGTCCGGTTGAGGTACAAGAGGAGGGCCGCCTCCTCCAGCGGGTCGAACTCCCCCTCGTACGGCCGGCGGTTGAACCGCGCGCGCTGCTGGTAGTAGTAGGCGTCCACGTCGCGGCCGCGCGCGGTCTCCTCGTCGTACGGCAGGTCGGGGTCGGGGTCGCTCTCGGGGTCGTCGAACGACGCCAGCCGCGCGATCAGCTCGTCGGGCCGGTCGCGGACCTGCTCGTAGAAGTTCACGAGCCGCGGGTTCGCGTCGTTGACCGTCGCGCGAGGCGGTTCCAGGTCGAAGAACACGGCGCCGCCGCCGACGAACGGCTCGTGGTACCGGCTAAAGGAGGCCGGGAACCGGGCGTACAGCTCGTCGAGGAGCTGCCGCTTCCCGCCCGCCCACTTCAGGATCGGCTCGGCCATCGCTGTCGGGTGTCGCCTGCGCCCCGGCATAAACGTCTCGGGCCGCGGCGGCGGTGACGCCTCGCGTCGGCGCCAGAAGGGGCGTGGTGTCGGGAGGGCGTCGGGAGGGCGTCGGGAGGGCGTCCGCGACCGGTCGGGCGACCGACCCGGTCAGTCGTCGGAGGGCTTCGGCATCGGGAGGTCGTCGACGTGGGCCGCCGCCTCCTCGAAGTTCGGACCGGGCTCGATGGTCCCGGCCTCTCGGTCCCACTCGATGTAGCCGGCCTCCTCTAGCGCCGGCAGGTGCGTCTCGCGGAGTTCGGCGGCGATCTCGTCGGCCCGCCCGCGAACGCGAAGATCCGCGACCGTCTCGACGGCCCCGTCGGCGAGGCCGGCGACCGCGCGCCTGCGCTCCGGCGCCGAAACGACGACCGCTGGATCGGTGGTTGGAGTGTCGAGTGTCATCGTCTGTCTGTCCGTATCTACACACATCTCTCGATCGAAATAAAAGTATTGGCGAGTCGTCCGGGCCACGACGAGCGTTCCGAAGGCCGCCGATCGCACCCACCCGAGCCGGACACGAAAGCGGCCGAGAACACCCGAAGTAAAAGAAATATGAGAATCATAGGAACAAGTGACATGGTACTCCTTACACTCCATGAACAACCGTTTCAGATGCTCTCTGTGTATGGTTATTGGTAGCATTCCTCAAAACCTATTTGGAATGTGAAAGGTTTTAGTCAACGGGGCGTGTAGGATGTAGTATGAACCAAGGCTCTCTCACCACGACGGAGCGGCACCGACAGATCAGCTCCGCGTCGCCGCCCGCACCTCGCACTCCGCTCGGGACGCTCGCGTACCTGGCGCTCGTCATCGTCCCGTTCGTCGCGCTCGCGTACCCCGTGGCGACGGTCGCCTTCCTGACCGGCACCGTCGCGCTCGGGGCCCTCTCGCGGTCCGTCCTGCGCACCCTGCGCCGGCGCAGCGGTCGAGTCCGAACGCTGACGCTCCCCGGGCTGGGCACCGTCGAGTACCGCATCACGACGAACTGAACCGATAGCCGCCGGGCGTCCGCCCGGCCGCACCGAACTGATTTTCAAAAGGGGCTCGCGTCGCGTCCGCGACGCCGGCCCGACCGTTTTCTAGACGTTGTACGCGACGCGCTCGCCCGCGTCGAGCCCGTTCGCTATCGCCGCGTGGAGGCGTCCCTCGCCGGCGACCCAGTCGCCGAGCAGGTACAGCCCCGCCTCGCGCGCCGAGTCGACCGGACCGCGGTCGACGCCGCCCTCGGGCTGCGCGTACCGCCACCCCTGATGATCGGTCCACGCCGGGTCGGCGAGCCGTTCGTCGTCGAGTATCTCGGCGGTGTGGGCCGCGAGCGCGGCGACGTTCTCGGCCGGGTCGTCGTCGTAGTGGGCCGTCGACCACGCGCCGCCGGCCTGGACGACGAGCAGCGTCTCGCCGTCGGGCACGTGCCCCGCTTTACACTCCTCCCGGGAGATCCAACCGACCGCGTGCTCCTTGTCGGTGTTGACGAGCGCGTAGTACGGGACGTCGATCGCGAACGGGTAGTGCAACACCGCGGTCCAGACGCTGCCGTACGCGACGTCGCCGACCGCCTCGACGAGCGTCTCGCGGAGCGGGGCGTCCCACTCCGCCGTCCGGAGGAGCTCCGTCGTCTGCGGAGCCGGCGGGTTCAACAGGAGGACGTCGAACGGTCCGTGGGTCTCCCCGTCCGCGTCGTCGAGTTCCCACCGATCGTCGTCGCGGTCGCCCTCGGCCGCTCCGAGCCGCCGGACCGTCTCGACGCGAGTCCGGCGGTAGATCGTCGCGTCGGTCCGGCCGAACAGCCGCTTCGCGATCTGCGTGAGACCGCGCCGGTAGCTCCACTTGTGCTCGTCGGCGTCGCGCCCCGGCGACACCGACCCGTCGGCGTCGAAGGTGTACACCGGCTCCGTCACGTCGACGAGCCCCTCGTCGTCGAGCGTCTCGGTGATCAGTTCGACGACGCGGTCGTCGTCGCTCTTCAGGTAGTTCGCCCCGTAGTCGTACGTGAGATCCCCGTGGCGACGGGTCGCGGCGCGCCCGCACAGCCCGCCGGACTTCTCTAAGACGGTCACGTCCACGTCGGGCACGGTTCTGTCGATGACGAACGCCGCCGCGGCCGCCCCGGCGCCCGCACCGACGATGCCTACGTCAGTCACACCGATCGTTGGGGTCCGACCCACTTAACGAGTCCGCGCGTCGCACTCCGACGAAACGACGCCCGCGGTCGAGTCGGCGGATCGAAGCAAGAACGACCGCAACGACGCGTTTTAATCGACGAGTGCGATGAGTAGAAACGAGACGAGCGAGTCCCGGTCGATCGGGGCTCGCGTGACCCGGAGGGCACACGACATGTCACGGCCAACCAGCACGCGACCGACCGACGACGATGGGTGAGGAGCGATCCGACGACCGGACCGGAAGCGCCGACTCAGGCGGAGGCGCCGACTCAGCCGGAGGCGCCGGCTCAGCCGAGAACGGCGAGCCGGGCGGCGGTCAGGCCGAGTCCGACGCCGAGGAGCCGCGCGACGGCGTCGACTACGCAGGCCGCGCCGCCGACATCCTCGGTTTCTCTCGGTGGTGGCAGATCGCGGCCGCGGCCGGGATGATGGCGGCGGTGAGCCCGTACCAGTACGTGTGGTCGTCGATATCGCCCGCGCTCTCGGAGGGCCTCGACATCGCGCTGCCGGCGCTCGGCGCGGTGTTCTCGTTTTACGTGGTGTTCCAGTCGCTCTCGCAGTTCCCCGCGGGAAAGTGGCGCGACAGGCGAGGGCCGGGCGCGCTCACGTTCCTCGCGGCGCTGCTCGCGGGCGGGGGATACATCGGCCTCGCGTACGCGACGACCCTCTGGCAGCTGTACCTGCTCTACTCGCTGGGCGCGATCGGCGTCGGCATCGTCTACACCGTCGCGGTCAACACCGCGGTCAAGTGGTTCCCCGACCGGACCGGGTTGACGACCGGCGTCGGGACGATGGCGTTCGCCGCCGGAAGCGCGCTGGTCGTCCCGTACGTCCGAGCGAACGCGACGGTGGCGGCGTACGGCGACGTGCTCCGAAACATCGGGATCGGGATCTTGGTCGTGACGCTCGTCGGGTCCTTCCTCCTCCGGGACCCGCCGACGGACTGGCTGGACCGCCACGAGGACGGCGGGAACGGCGACGACGCTGAGAGCGGCGGGGGCGACGACGGCCTCGCGGCCTCGATCCGCGGCCGCGACTACTCCTCGCGCGAGATGCTGTCGACGTGGCAGTTCTGGCTCCTGTACGCGATGTTCGTCGCGATGGCGGGCGCCGACCTCCTCGTCATCGCGAACGTGGTCCGGTTCGCGGAGAACTTCGGCCTCGCGGCGCTCGTCGCGACGCTCTCGGCGACCCTCCTGCCCGTCGCGGCGGGGGTCTCGCGGCTGGTCCTCGGCGAGGCGACCGACCGGTTCGACCGCAAGCGCGTGATGGCCGGCTCGTTCCTGCTCGCCGGGCTCTTCCGAATCGGACTCATCGGCGCGGGCCAGACGGGGAACGGCGCCGTCTTCGTCGCGTTCGTCCTCGGGGCGATGTTCTTCTCCTCGCCGCTTTTCGTCTACTTCCCGTCGCTGCTCACGGACTACTACGGGGCGGCCAACTCCTCCGGCAACTACGCCGTGTTGTACACCGCGAAGGTCGGCGGCGGCGTCTTCGCCGGCACCGTCGCCGGCTACCTCGTCGCGACGCTGGGGTGGACTCCCACCTTCGCGCTCGGGGGCGGCCTCGCGATCGCCGCGGGGCTGGCGGTGTTCCTCCTCCGACCGCCGAGCGGGTCCGGCTTGGAGGCGGCCGAGTCACCCACCGCGGACTGAACGGACCGCCTCGGTCCCGCGCCCTCTCGACGAGGGCCCTACCGCGCGGTCCGGCGGACGGCGAGCGACCAGAGACCGACGAGGACGCCGGCGGCCGCCAGCACGGTGTTGACGCCGCCGGGCGCGAGTCCGAAGGGAGTGAACGCTGGCGCGACGCCGGCGTGACACAGGAATCCGACCGCGGCGGAAAGCGTCACTCGGCGGGGGCGTAACACCCACGAGTCGGCGTCGCGGCCGGCCGGGCCGAGGACGCGGTCGCCGGAGGCGACGAGGACGTGGCCGACCCCGAAGACGAGGCCCATGGCGGCCGACCCGGCGAGATCGACGGCGACGCTCGTCTCGAAGGTCCGGTACCACAGCACGTGCGTGAGCCGTGCGGCCGCGCCGAGCGTCACGGCGAGCGAGAGGTCGAAGGCCGCGACCGCGATCCGGCGGGGAGTCACCGAAGTTTCCCCACCACGGCGTAGAACGGGTCCCCGCCGGGGCGTTCCGCGATCCGGTCGACGGTCGCGAACCTGCCGGCGTCGAGGTAGCGCTCGACCAGGTCGGCGCGTTCGTCCATCGAGGCGGCCCGCCACGCGCGGACGGCCTTCGTCGGGAACATCCGGTTCGAGAAGCTGACGACTACCGTGCCGCCGGGCGCGAGGACTCGGGCGAACTCCGCGAACGTCGGGCCGGGGTACTCGAGGTACTGGACCGACAGCGCACAGCAGACGACGTCGAAGGCGTCGTCCGCGAACGGGAGCGACTGGTCGGCGTTGAGATCGCTGACGACGAACTCGTCGAGCCGGTCGTTTTCGGCCAGCTCCGCCTCGTTGAGCCCGTGGCCGACGACTCGGTCGTACTCGGCGTCCGGGAGGTGCGAGACCCAGCTGCTCATCGCGTCGAGGACGCGGTCGCCGGGCTCGATCGCGGACGCGTACAGCGCTGTCAGCCGCGATAAGAACGCGTCGTCGGCGTGTGTGACGAACCGCGGGGCGTCGTAGAACGTCCCGTCCGGCCGGTCGTCGCGCTTGCGTCGGTCGCGGTCAGAGAGGACGGTCGTCACGGTATCGGTACACGGGGCGCGGGGAGTAAGAGGGCGTCGCCGCTGATTCCCGGCACCGGACGGCTTTTCACCGAACGGATTTTACCAGTTAGTAATGGAAGCGCACTCCGAGACGGACCGCGGCCTCCACCCGGCGCCGCGTTCCGACGTCTTCCGGAATCAGGGCAAGTTCCGAACCCGGTTCAACTTCCCGGGCCGAAACCTCCCGGATCACGACGACCACGGGTACGGTCCGCTCTCGACGGTCGTCGAGTCGTTCATGGACCCCGGCACGCTGATCCGGATGCACCAGCACCGCGACGAGGAGATCGTCTCGTGGGTCCCCGCGGGCGTGATGCGCCACGACGACCGCGAGGGGAACGAGCTCGTCACCGACTCGGAACGCCTCCTCGTGATGAACGCCGGGGCCGGCTTCTGGCACGCCGAGGAGACGCTCGCCGACGACCCGCCGCTGCGGATGCTCCAGATCTTCGTCCGGCCGCACGACCTCGGCTTGGAGCCGGGGATCCAGCACGGACCGCTCCCCGATCCCGAGCCGAACGAGTGGCGGCGCGTGTTCGCGCCCGCCGGCGCCGACCACCCGTTCACCGTGCGCAACGCGGTCGACTGCTTCGACGTGCGCCTCGACGCCGACGCCGCGGCGACGCTGCCGGCGATCGAGGGGAGAGACGCCTACGTGTACGTCTTCGAGGGGTCGGTCGGGGTCGGCGACCGGGAGTCCGACGCCGAGGAGCCGACCGGCGGCGTCGCCCTCGACGAGACCGAGAGCGTCGTCTGGACCGGCGAGGGCCCGCCGCCGACCGTGACCGCCGGCGACGAGGGCGCGACCGTCGTGGCGTTCCTCCTCGACCCCGACGCGCCGATCACGCGACAGGGGACTATCGGTCGATAGCGAGCGGCCGCGGCGATTCGATGGGAGGCGGAAGCGGCCGCGGCGGTTCGACGGGAGGCGGAAGCGGTCGGAACGGTAAACACCCGCGCGGTCGAACCCCGCCCATGCGCACCCCGCTCGCGGTCGTCGGGCTCCTCGCGCTCGGCGTCTGCCTGATGGCGAACCCCCTGTACCTCCCCGTCTCCGTCGGCGCGGCGGACCCGGCGTACACGCACACGGTCCAACCGGTGACCGCGGAGTCGCCGGTCGGTCCGGGGTCGGCGGTGGACCCGAGCGAGATCGACGACGGCGCGGTCGTCGCCCACGCCGACCTCGACCCGGCCGCGCGGGAGGCGTTCGACCGCGCCCGCGAGGCGGCCGACGGCGGCTTCGGCGTCGAAGATCCGGACGAACGCGTCGACTCGCTGTCGTACCCGGCCGAACCGACGCTCGGCGACGGGCTACTGGTCGTCGAGTACGAGGGCGAGCGGTACGAGTTCTGGACGCGCACGGTCGAGCGCGAGCCGGGCCCGGTCGTCTTCCAGCGAGCGCTGCTCCAGCCGGTCGCGTTCCTCGTCGGGTTCCTCGCGGTCGTCGCCGGCGCCGCGCTCGGGCTCCGGGGGCGGCTCGGCGGCGAGGGAGTCAGTCGCCGCTGACGGACGGCGTCGGCTGTCCCACCGGCTTCGGCGCGTCGCCGGTCTCGATCGCCCGCCGGGTCGACTCGTCTATCTCGACGAGGTGACAGAGCGGGTTTCCGGGGTAGACGACCGGGTTCTCCAAGAGCCCGATCAGCAGGCCAGTGAAGGGGGCCTCGACGGCGACCGCGTCCTGCTTGAACGGGTTGGTGATCGTCGCGATCCGCTCGCCCTCGCGGACGAGCGACCCGCTCTCGAAGTGAGTGTCGACGATCCCCCCGGAGTCGGCCCGCAGCCACGTCTTCTCGCCCGTGCCGGCGACGATGGTCCGCCAGCCGGGCCACCGGACCGTGCCGGACGATAAGAGGCCGTACTCGGCGAAGATGGACCGAACCCCGGCGAGCGCGTCGTCGATCAGCGGGCGCTGGAACCGGTGTGCCTCGCCCATCTCGATCGTGATCGTCGGGATGCCGTCGCTCGTCGCCTCGCCGCGGAGCGTGCCCTCGGGCCCGTCGCTGTCGATGATCACGCTCGATCCGAACGCCAGCGCGAGCCGGTGGACGCCAGCGTTGGTCATGTCGGCGCGGACGTGGAGCATGTTCGTCCGCCCGCGCGTGGAGGTGTGGAAGTCGAGGCCGAAGTCGCAGGGCTCGATGAAGTTCGCGTATATCCGGTGGGCCATTCGCTTCGAACTCGTCGACTCCGGTTTGCCGGGGAACGACCGGTTCAGGTCCCGGTCGTAGACGGGAAGGTACCGCTGTTGGGCGAGGAATCCCGGGACGTTGAGAACGGGGAGACAGACTAACGTCCCCGAGAGTTCCGAGAGGTCCCACTCGTGGGCGACCTCTCGGACGACCTCGATCCCGTTGAGTTCGTCGCCGTGAGCGGCGGCGGTGAGGAACGCGGTCGGCCCGTCGCGCTCGCCGTTGACGATGGTGACCGGGATCCGCACCGGGTCTCCGAGGTACGTCTCGCTGATGCCGTAGCGGATGTTCTGTGTCTCGCCGGGCGGCACAGCGCCGCCGTTGTACGTGAACACCCGGTCGTCGCTCATGAGAAACCGGAGCACGGCACCGGGTATATATATGGCGACCCCGACCGGCCGTCACCGGGCGGATCGATCGGTCGACCTTTTAGGAACCCCTGCGCAGGTGTTGGCATGAGTTCGGATCCGGTTCGGGTGGGAGTGCTGTCGCTACACAACAGCAAGGAAACGAAAGCGATCTGTAACGCGGTCGAGGACCTCGGCCACGAGCCCGTGTGGCTCCGCGAGGAGAACGCCGCGGTCAGCGTCGAGGACGGCGACGTGTCCGTCGAACCCGCGGTCGACGTGATCGCGAACCGGCTGCTGCTCTCGAACACCGACCAGCCCGCGGAGCTACTCGGGCTGGCGGCGACCTTCGAGCGCATCCGGCCGATGCTGAACGAGCCGAACGCGGTGTTGGCGTCGATCCACAAGTTCGCGACCGCGGCGACGCTCGCCGACTGGAACATCCGCGTGCCCGACGCGCTGCTCGCGCTCTCGAACGACCGCCTCAACGAAGGCCGCGAGCGCTTCGGTGACGTGGGCGTGTACAAGACCGCCATCGGGACCCACGGCGGCGGGACGTGGAAGGTCGACCTCACCGAGCGCGTGAACCCGAAGGTCGGGAACCGACAGGCGTTCCTCCAGAAGCTCATCGACCGCGACGACGAGAAGCACCGCGACCTGCGGGTGTACGTCGTCGGCGACGAGATAGTCGGGTCGATGTACCGCTACGCGCCCGAGGGCGACTGGCGCACCAACGTCGCGCTCGGCGGCGCCGTCGAGGACGCCACCGACGACATGCCGGACGAGGCCGCCGACACCGCCCTCTACGCCGCCGAAGTGATGGGGCTCGACTACTCCGGCGTCGACCTCGTCGAGGGGTACGACGGCTGGTACGTGTTGGAGGTGAACCCGACTGCCGGGTTCAAGGGGCTGTTCGAGGCCACCGGGACCAGCCCCGCCCCGTACATCGCCAAGCTCGCGATCGAGACGGTCGGCGGCGAGGTCGACGACGACGCCGTCGAGCGCGTGGCCGCGACCCTCGACGACTCGCGGCCCTCCTGTGCGCCGGCCCCGAAGCCGACCTCCACCGAGCAGCCGGACATCGGCTACATCGAGGAGGTCGTCGTCACCGGCACCTCCGGCTCCACGCAGGCGCTCGCGAAGTCGGACACGGGCGCGACCCGGACGAGCATCGACACCCAGCTGGCCGCCGAGATCGGCGCCGGCCCGATCAAGAGCATGACCCGCGTCAAGTCGGGCAGCATGAAGGGCGGGAAGGCGCGCCCCGTCGTCGACCTCGTCATCGGCATCGGCGGGAACCAACACACCGTCACCGCCAGCGTCGAGGACCGCGGCCACATGGAGTACCCGCTGCTCCTCGGCCGCGACATCCTCACCGACTACCGGGTCGACGTCCGGCGGCGCGCCGACACGGACGAGGCGGAGCGCGACGAGGCGGGCGAGATATTAGAGGAGGAGTGACGCCGCGAACGCCGCGGTCGTCGGGCGTCGCGACCGTCTGACGAAGGTATAATACGGCGGGTGTCAATAGCACGGCATATGGTGAAGAGCACGGTTCGGTTTCCCGAGCCGGTCGTCGAGGAGATCGAGACGCTCGTCGAGGAGGGACAGTTCGAGAGCAAGTCCGAGTTCTACCGGTTCTCGGCGGACTACGTGCTCTCGCGGACCCTCGACGAGTACGAGCCGGCGACGATCGATTACGACGCGATCGAGGCCGAGGTAATTCCCGAGGCGGAGCGGGAACTCGGCGGCGACGAGGAGGCCGACGAGCCGCCGTTCTTCGAGTCGGTCGCGTTCCTCCGGAAGCTCGCGCTCAGAGGGAACTTCAGCGACGCCGAGGACTTCATCGACCACCAGTACGTCCCCGGCGACCGCCACGCCGTCCTCCTCGAGGAGATCCTCCAGCTCTACCGCGAGGAGGCGGCGACCGGCGGCCGCGCGTCGCCCGCGGAGGACGAGCCGGAAGCGACGAGCCGGAACCAATAAGCCCGCCGGCGGTGCCGTGAGCGCATGAACGTCGCCACCTCCCCGAGAGCATGAACGTCGCTACCTCCCTGGGCGCATGAACGTCGTCACGCGAGAGCGGACCCGGACCTGTATCCGGTGTCACGAGCGGTTCACCGAGCCCGCCGGAACCGTCACGCGCATCTGCGACGACTGTCCGAGTCGGACGACCGCGCCGAGTGCCAGCACGACCGCCGAGCCGAGCGACGCGTCGTCACCGAGCCGTAGTGCGGCCGGTGAGGGGGGTGGAGGTGACGGGCGAAGTGACGGCGGCGGGCGAAATGAAGGCGGCGGGCGAAGCGGAGGCGGCGGGGGCGGCCTCGACCGGAACCGGGAGCGCGAGTGTCTCCGCTGTGGCGAGGCGTTTCTGGAGGGCCCGGGCGAAATAGCTCGCCTCTGCCCCTCCTGTGACCCGGACAAGGTCCGCCTCCGAGACCGATAACGCGCGCCGGCCGGTCAGGACTCGTACTCGGACCAGACGTACCGCGTCCCGTAGCTCCGGTAGGGCCGCCACGAGTCGGCGATCTCGCGCATCTCCGCGCGCGACAGTTCCTCGCCGCCGTTGTATATCCGCGCTATCCCCTTCCTGACCGCGAGGTCGCCGAGCGGGAGGACGTCCTCGCGGCCGAGCGCGAAGATGAGGTACATCCGCGCGGTCCAGTCGCCGACGCCGTGAATCTCGGTGAGCCGGTCGACGACCGCCTCGTCGCTCACGCCCGCTAACCCCTCCCGGGTCAGGTCGCGCTCGTCGTCGCGGAAGGCCGCGGCGACGTTCCGCAGGTACTCGACTTTCGTGCCGCTGAGTCCGGCCTCGCGCAGGGCCGACTCGTCGGCCGCGAGAACTCGGTCGGGCGTCACGGCGCCGCCGAGCACGTCGAGGAACCGCTCGCGGATGGCGTTCGCCGACGCGGTCGACAGCTGCTGGTTCACGATGGAGGTACAGATGCGGTCGAACTCGTCGTCCGCGGGCGCGACGTCGACCGGGCCGTGTCGGTCGATCAGGTCGGCCATCCGCGGGTCCGCGCGGAGCGTCTCGGCGACGTGGTCGTCCATGGAGCGCCGTAGGGGTCCGGCCCGCGTGAATCTTTCCGAGCGCCGTCCGTCGACCCGTCCGAATAAACTTACGGTGCGTTTGGCGTTTGGAAGATGGAAAGGTTCAATCATGACGGTTCCGACCCTGAGGTATGCAGCTCGAAGACGTCCAGCGCGTGACGGTGCTCGGCGCCGGAAACATGGGTCACGGTATCGCGGAGGTGGCCGCGCTCGCCGGCTACGACGTGTCGCTGCGCGACATCAACGACGAACTCGTCCAGAAGGGGTACGACCAGATCGAGTGGTCGCTCGGCAAGCTCGCCGAGAAGGACCGAATCGGTGACGACGAGGCCGACGCCGCGCTCGACCGCGTCGACGCGTTCGTCGAACTCGAAGACGCCCTCGACGGGGCCGACGTGGTCGTCGAGGTCGTCCCCGAGAAGATGGCCATCAAGAAGGACGTGTACGACGACGTCGTCGAACACGCGCCCGACGAGGCCGTCTTCGTCACTAACACCTCCAGCCTCTCGATCACGGAGCTTTCGGAGGTCACCGACCGCCCCGAGCGCTTCTGCGGGATGCACTTCTTCAACCCGCCGGTGCGGATGGACCTCGTCGAGGTCATCTCCGGGAAACACACCTCCGAGGAGACGCTCGACCTGATCGAGGGCCTCGCGGAGTCGATGGGGAAGACGCCCGTCCGTGTCCGCAAGGACAGTCCCGGCTTCATCGTCAACCGAATCCTCGTCCCGCTGATGAACGAGGCGGCGTGGGTCGTCGAGTCCGGCGACGCCGACATCGAGACGGTCGACTCGACGACCAAGTTCGGCATGGGCCTGCCGATGGGCTCGTTCGAACTCGCCGATCAGGTCGGCATCGACGTGGGGTATCACGTCCTGGAGTACATGCACGAGGTCCTCGGCGACGCCTACCGCCCCTGCCCGATGCTCGCCGAGAAGGTCGAAGAAGAGGACCTCGGCAAGAAGACCGGCAAGGGGTTCTACGACTACGACGGCGGCGACGGCGCCCAGATCCCGACCAACGCGGTCGACGAGGCGGTCAGCCGCCGCCTGCTCGCGGTGATGGCCAACGAGACGGCCGGGCTGATCGGCAACGACGTGGCCGACGCCGACGACATCGACGAGGCCGTCAAGCTCGGCGCCGGCTTCCCGGACGGCCCGGCGAAGCTGGCCGACGCGGAAGGGCTCGACGCCCTCGTCGAGACGCTCGACGAACTCGCCGACGAGACCGGCGAGGCGCGCTACGAGGCGACCGACTACCTGCGCGAGGCCGCCGAGACCGGCGGCTTCCGCGGCGGGGACGCCGAGGGCGGCGACGACACGGCCGACTACGACGTGTTGAACGTGAGCGTCGACGACCGGGTCGGTCGCGTCGAGATCGACCGCCCGCACCGGATGAACACGATAAGCGGCGAGGTGCTCGACGAGCTCTCGACCGCGATCGACCGGCTCGACGCGGACGACGACGTGCGAGCGATCCTGCTGTCCGGCGCGGGCGACCGCGCCTTCTCCGCGGGCGCGGACGTCCAGAGCATGGCCGCGGGCGGTTCGGACCCGATCCACGCGGTCGAGCTCTCCCGACAGGGCCAGCAGACGTTCGGGAAGCTCGAGGAGTCCGACAAACCCGTGATCGCCGCCATCGACGGCTACTGCCTCGGCGGCGGGATGGAGCTCGCGACGGCCGCCGACATGCGGATCGCCTCCGAGCGCTCAGAGCTCGGCCAGCCCGAGCTCGACCTGGGTCTGCTGCCCGGCTGGGGCGGCACGCAGCGGCTCGCCCGGATCGTCGGCGAGGGGCGCGCGAAGGAGATCATCCTGACCGCGGACCGCTACGACGCGGAGACGATGGCCGAGTACGACTTCGTCAACGAGGTCGTCCCGGACGACGAGCTGGAGGAGCGAGCACAGGAGCTGGCCGCACAGCTCGCCGGCGGCCCGCCGATCGCACAGAAGTACACGAAGCGCGCGATCCACGCCGGCCGCACGGACAACGAGGCCGGCCTGGAAGTCGAAGCGATGGGCTTCGGTCACGTGATGAACACCGACGACCTCATGGAGGGGATGACGGCGTTCATGGGCGACGGCGAGCCCGAGTTCGAAGGGAAGTGAGGCGCCGGCGCGGGTGACCGGTCGCCCGACTACAGCGGCGTGTCGGCGGCCGCGGCCACCTGCCTGCCGACGCTGGCGACGAGGTACGCGACGGCGGCGACGAACAGGACGATACCGACGACATCCGAGATGCCGGGGAGCGCGGACTCGACGAACTCGGGGAGCGTCGTCGCCCCCGACAGCGGAACGAGGAGGACGGCGACGCCTCGGCGGAGGGACCGTTTTGCGCTTGGTTCTGCCATGGCGTCGGCGGACGAAACGCGGAGGATGAAGTTAGTGTCGGTCGGCGCGGGCGTCGCTCAGACGTACCCTTCCTCGACGAGCAGTTCGCCGTTGAGCAGGGACGCGCCGGCCGCGCCGCGAATCGTGTTGTGCGCGAGGCAGTTGTACTTCGCGCCGGCGTCGGTCGACTGGACGCCGCCGGCGACGATCCCCATCCCGTCGGCGTACGTGCGGTCGAGGCGGGGCTGCGGGCGCTCCGGCTCGTCCTCGCCGAACACTTTGATCAGCTGGTCGGGCGAACTCGGGAGGTCGCCGGCGCCCTCGAACGAGCGCATCGCCTCGCGGAGCTCCTCCGGGGAGGGGTCGGCGGCGAACTCGGCGAAGACGTTCTCCAGATGGCCGTCGAGCGTGGGGATCCGGTTACAGGAGGCGGCCACGTCGGCGCCGTGAAGCCGGACCTCGGCGCCGTCGAACTCGCCGAGCAGCTTGCGCGACTCCGTCTCCATCTTCGCCTCCTCGCCGCCGATGTGCGGGATGGCGTTGTCGATGATCTCCATCGACGTGACGCCCGAGTAGCCGGCGCCGGAGACCGCCTGGAGCGTCGAGACGCGAACGCTCTCTAAGCCGAACTCGTCGATGGCCGCGAGCGTCGGCACCATCGTGATCGTCGAGCAGTTCGGGTTCTTCACGAGGGCGCCGTCCCAGCCGCGCTCGTCGCGCTGGACCTCGATGAGGTCGAGGTGGTCGGGGTTGATCTCGGGGATCGTGAGCGGCACGTCCGCCGCCATGCGGTCGTTCGAGGAGTTCGACGAGACGACGTACCCCTCTTCGAGGAACGCGGGCTCGACCTCGGCGGCGACCCCCGAGGGGAGCGACGAGAAGAGGAGGTCCACGTCGTCGTCGGCGATGCCCGCGGGGGTCGTCTCCGCGACCTCCATCTCGGCCACGTCCGCCGGGATGGGCGTGTCGACGCGCCACTTGGCCGCCTCGCGGTACGTCTCGCCCGCGCTCTCCGAACTCGCCGTGACCGCGGCGAGGTCGAACGTCGGGTGGTCGTCGAGCAACTGGATGAACCGCTGGCCCACGGCGCCCGTCGCGCCGAGGATGCCGACTCGTACAGACATTGCGCGTGGGTCCGTGACAGGGACGTAAGTGCGTTCGGATACGCGCCGATTCCGCGGAGCAACGGGCTATTTAACACCCACACCGCGTAACGATGGACTGCGCGCCATTAGTCCCCGCCCGAGTACTCCCCGATGGGAGCGATGACAGCGCGGAGAACCCAGGCGCGCGACACCGGTCGCTGACGCGACCCGCCCGTCGCCGCGCAGGCGACCGCCCGCCACGAGGGTTTCCCGGTCGACGCGGCACGCCGCCGGAGATGAGACCGGTCGTTAGTGTCGCGGGCGATATCCCACTACGACGAGCGGCCGCGCTCGCCACCTCCCGTCGCACCGGGGCAGCGCGCGCGACGAGGGCGTCACCGCGTCTCGACGCGCACCGACAGGTCGTCGACGTAGTGCGTCGCGTCCGCCTCCCAGATCACGGCCGTGCCGACGGCGAGGTAGAGCGTGTCGGTCGACAGCTCCGGCGTCGTCCACTCGAAGGCGTACTCGCGCCAGCCGTCGGCGAGCCACAGCGCGTCGCGGAGCCCGCCGTACGGCGTCTCGCCGAGTTCGGTCGTGTTGAGGCCGGGCTGCGGGAACTCCTCCTCCGTCGACGGCGGCTCGGGGCCCAGCCGCATCAGGGCGTGTCGGATCGTGTTGAACGACTCCGACTCGCTCCAGAACTGGCCGCTCACCTCTATCTGGTACGAGCTTCCGGATTCGATCGGGACCGGGTGGACCGCCCACGTCACCCCGTCGTCGTAGTCGCCCTGGTTCCAGACGCGGAGCGACTGCGTTCCGCTAGCCGCCTCCTCGCGAGAGAAGGACACCTCCCAGTCGAAGTCCTCGATGTCGACTTCGGGACCGATCGCGGCGTCGAACTCCCAGTCGCCGATGTCCTCTTCGAACCCCTCCTCGAATGCCGGACCCTCGCTCCCGCCCGCACAGCCCGCGAGCCCGATGACGCCGGCCGCGGCTCCGGCCCGAAGCACGTCCCGTCGTCGCACGGCGGCTGCGCGTTCGTTCATACCGATTGATGCGTCGGGCGAGCGCCGGATAAGTTTGCGGTGCGATGCGGCGAGAAGACGGCGTCCGGCGGCCGGGACGCCCGGATCGCCCCCGTCGCAAGCCACAACCCGCCCCTCGCCGAACGGGAGGTATGTCGACAGACTCCGGCCCGACCGTCACCCTCGTCCGCAACGCGACCGTCCTCGCGACCGTCGGCGAGACGGCCTTCCTCGTCGATCCGCTGTTCGCGGAGCAGGGCGCGCTGCCGCCGATCGACGACACGCCGAACGACCGCGCGAACCCGCTCGTCCCGATGCCGGACGTGGACCTGTCGTACGACGCGGTGATCGTCACGCACCGCCACCCCGACCACTTCGACGACGCGGCGCGGGAGGCGCTCGACGCGGACGTGCCCCTGTTCTGTCAGCCCGCCGAGGCGGACGCGTTCGTCGAGGAGGGGTTCACCGACGTGCGGCCGGTGGGAGACGAGGCGTCGTTCGGCGGGGTCGCCGTTCATCGGACCCCCGGCCGTCACGGTCACGGGGAACTGGCCGAGCAGATGGGGCCGGTTTCCGGGTTCGTCCTCGACGGCGACGAGACGCTGTACATCGCCGGCGACACGGTCTGGTACGAGCCGGTGGCGGAGACGCTGACGGCGTTCGACCCCGACGCCGTCCTCCTCAACGGCGGCGCGGCGCGGTTCAACCGAGGCGAGCCGATCACGATGGGCGTCGACGACGTCGCCGCCGTGCGCGAGGCCACGGACGCCGCGGTCGCCGTGGTCCACATGGAGGCGATCAACCACTGCCTGCTGACGCGCGAGGAGCTCCGCGCGGAGACGGACGACGTGCTGGTGCCGGACGACGGCGAGCGGATCGAGTTCTAGTCGCGGCGCCGTGCGCCCGTGAGAGCCCGGGCGGTTTTGTGTGTCACCCCGGAACGGAGACACATGTCGCGCGCCTCGGACCTCGACCGACTCTACGACCTCCTCGACCGTCTCGAATCGAACGTCGGAGGGAGGCGACGGTTGGAGGAGTGTACCGGGCACATGGACTGGCCCGATCGAGGGGTCTACTTCTTCTTCGCGACGGACGAGACGCGGGACGCGACCGACCAACTCCGACTCACGCGAGTCGGCACGCACGCCGTGTCGGCGGGGTCGGGAACGACGCTGTGGAATCGGCTTCGGACGCATCGCGGGGCGAACCGCGGCAGCTACGAGGGCGGCGGGAATCACCGGGGCTCGGTGTTCCGCAAACACGTCGGCCGGGCGATGATCGAACGGGACGGCCTCGGCGACGAGCATCCGCACTGGGGAACGGGGTCTACCGCGGACCGCGAGCGGCGCCTCGGGGAGTTGGAACACGAGCGTCGCGTGAGCGAGTACGTCCGTGACCTGCCGTTCCTGTGGGTCGACATCGACGACGAGCCCGGACCGGAGAGCGACCGCGCCGCCGTCGAGCGGAACGCGATCGCGCTCGTCAGCAACTACGGAAAAGAGGCCATCGACTGCCGAGGCGACGGTTGGCTGGGGCGGGACAGTCCGCGCCGCGAGATCGGCGAATCGGGGCTATGGAACATCGACCACGTCGACGAGGGGTACGACGCGGCGTTTCTGGACCGACTCGCCGGCGCCGTCAGCGAGACCGCTGGTCTCTAATTCACTGCCAGTTCGAGAAAGGTCCGGGTGCGAGAATCGAACCCCACTCGCAGCCTCGCGGTGCTCGGCTGCTCCCTGCTTCGCTCTCGCCTTCCGGCGTTTCAACTCCTCCCTGCGGTCGTCGTGAAAAGGTCCGGGTGCGAGAATCGAACCCGCGTCTCAGCCTCCACAAGGCTGAAGGATAGTCCACTACCCTAACCCGGACACGCGTCGTCAAGTACCCCGCTTCGATAAATAACGGTTACGACTCCCGGACGGGCGTGGCACGGAGTGGCGACCGGGGTCGGTTCGAGCGTCCGAACCGAGCGCCGCACCGTCTCTCGGTCACCGCGTCGTTTTTCAGGGTCGCGGGCGTAGCGTCGCCAACTCGTGGCCTTTACCGACAAGATCTACGTGAAGAACCACCGGCAGCTCGCCTCCCAGCTGGAGGCGAACATCCCGAAGGGGGCGTTCGCCGGCGCGACCCTCGACCTGCTTTTCACCGGTGACGGCCTCTCGAAGCTCGACGAGACGACCCGCGATCGGGTCCTCGACTTCGCCGAGGACTTCCTCGACTGTAGCTGCGACGCGAACCCGTACTGCGGCTGTCCCGAGGAGAAGTTCATGCGCTACGTCCTCGAACTGCGCGCCGAGGGGCTGGGACCGCAGGCCATCGTCGACGTGATGACCGACGATTACATGGTGTACGCGTACACCGGCGACGTGCTCTCCTTCCTCGACGACTCCGTCCGGAACCTAGAGGCCGTCGAGACGCTCGCCGACGTCGACGGGAACGAGG
The DNA here is from genome assembly GCF_055389685.1 of Halorubrum ejinorense. Lineage (NCBI taxonomy): Archaea > Methanobacteriati > Methanobacteriota > Halobacteria > Halobacteriales > Haloferacaceae > Halorubrum > Halorubrum ejinorense. Next base: position 1,476,992 of record NZ_AP043777.1, on the reverse strand, counting down.
AGATGTCCGAACGGGCGCGGAAGGCGAAGCGAGAGCTGTCCGGGTAGCGCGTCTCCGCGTTGCGACCTTCCCGAGCGCGGGGAGCGGCCGAACGGTCTAAGTACGCGCACGCCCGAAATTGGACAATGAGTCTTCGGCCCGCGTGGCTAACGTTCAGGCGATACGCGGCGGCGACGACGGGGATGACGCTCGTCCTGTTCTCGCTCGGCGTCTACACGGCGGCGACCGGCTCGGGGCTGGCGTGTCAGGCCCAGTGGCCGCTGTGTTCCGACCAATTGATCCCGGCGCTGACGATCAACCCCGACTTCATCGAGTGGTTCCACCGCGCGTGGGCGATGGTCACCGGCTTCCTGATCGTCGGCGTCGCCGGGTGGACGTGGCTCGGCTCCGGCTTCGACCGCCGGACGAAGCTGGCGGCGACGCTCGCGGTCGCGATCTTGCCCCTCCAGATCACCGTCGGCGCGATCACCGTCACGCTCAGCGGGCTCGTCCCCGGCGGGTACACGGTGTCGACTCACGCCGCCCACCTCTCGGTCGCGCTGACCATCTTCACGCTGCTCGGCCTCGCGACCATCTGGGGCGGCGGCCGGGGAAGCGCGCGACTGCTCCGCGCGGCGGCGGGCATCGCCGTCGTCGGCATCGTCGCCAGCGCGCTCTTCTCGCGGGCGGTGCCGTTCCTCACCTACGCCCCGCCCGCGCAGGCCGCGTTCTACATCACGGGCCTCGCCGGCCACCTCGGGCTCGTCGCGACGGTCGCGTACGCGACGGAGGCGGTCCGGTCGGGATACGCCGGCCTCGACGCGGGCACCGCGGGCACCGTACGCGCGCTCGCGGTCGGATCGATGGGCGCGCTCGTTGGGACCCTCCTCCTCGGGCGCGACCTCGTCCTCTACACCGCCGTCTGGCAGCAGGTCAACCTCGTCGCGCTCGCCGCCGCCGTCGCGCTCGCCGCCGGGTCCGCGTGGACGCTACGCGGGGTCGAGCCCGACGGGCCCTCGTCGGAACCGATCGGCGGGGACTGACTCGGAAGTCACCGGTTCTCTCGGGGTGACTGACCGGGCACCGTCGGTCAATCTGTCGGACCCAACAAGCGAGCGACGACCCCGGACGACGAGAAGAACCGCTCCACGAGACTGACGTGTCGACGTGAGTCTGATGCGTGTGACTCTCGAAAGCAGTGGGATTTCTCCCTCAGCGGGCCGAATGACGTTTCGAGAACGTCACGAACGATCGATGGGCCGTTGCGGCGGCCGAAACGTTGAAACCCTGATCGGCCGACCGAGAGTGTATGGATGGAAATCGAACGGTCGGTCGCCGTCAGTACCTCACGGGACTCGGAGCGGCCGGCACGGTGGCACTGGCCGGGTGTTCCGGCGGCGACGGCGGAGACGGACAGGAGACGATAACGATCGGGTCGGACATCCCGTACCCGCCCTTCGAGTACCGCACGGAGTCGGGGGAGCTCGTCGGGTTCGACGTGGATATCGCCGAGGCGGTGTTCGCCGATCAGCTCGGCTACGACTTCGAGTTCCAAGAAACCGGCTTCGACGGGATCATCGCGTCGCTGAACAACGCGAACTTCCGCGTCATCATGAGCGCCATGACGATCAACGACGAGCGCGCGGAGCGGGTCGACTTCTCGGACCCGTACTTCACGGCGTACCAGACGGTCCTGATCCTCGACAACGGGGAGATCACCGAGCTCGACGACCTCCAGGGCGAGTCCGTCGGGGTCCAGCGCGGGACGACCGGCGAGGCCGCCGCCGAGGACCTCCAGTCCGACTTCGACGGCGACCTCGAGATCCAGAGCTACGACCAGATCACGGGCGCGTTCGACGCCCTGCTGAACAACCAGGTGTCGGCCGTGATCAACGACAACACCGTCAGCGGCGACTTCGCGGCCGAAAACGAGGACGTCGTGTTCCTGGAGGGTGAGGGCGTCGCCGCCGACCGCGAGGACGCACCGCCATACCTCACGCTCACCATCGAAGAGTACGGGATCGCCTTCCGGCAGGACGACGACGAGTTCCGGGAGGAGGTCAACGGGGCGCTCGCAACCCTCCGCGAGGAGGGCACGTACGACGAGATATACAGCGAGTACTTCAGCGCGTAATCGAGCGCACTCGGCACACATATAATGGCGACACAGACAGATACGGAGTCGAACACCGGCGGTGTCATGATGCGTGACGGGACCGTCAGACGCATCGGAGAGATCGCCGCGGCCGGCTTCGTGCTGGCGATCGGCGGACTGCTCGTGTGGATCCTCACGACGCAGGTCAACTACACGCTGCTCTCGTCGCCGTTCATCGCCGAGCGGTTCGTCGAGGCGTTCTTCCTGGTGATCCGGATCGTCGTGATATCGAGCGTGCTGTCGGTGACGGCCGGCATCCTCGTCGGTCTCGCACGGATCTCGACCTCACCCGTCACCGGGCGGATCGCGAAGGGATACGTGGAGTTCTTCCGCGGGACGCCGCTTCTGTTCCAGCTGTTCGTCATCTTCTTCGGCATCCCGCGGCTGTGGGCCACGGGGCAGTTCCCCTTCGAGAACTGGGCAGTCCCGGCCGCGATCATCGGACTGACTCTGAACCACGCCGCGTACGTCGGCGAGGCGGTCCGAGGCGGCATCGACGCCGTGCCGGACGGACAGATGGAAGCCGCGCGCTCGCTGGGAATGTCGCGGGTGATGGCGCTGCGGGAGGTCGTCCTCCCCCAGGCGTGGCGTAACGCGCTCGCGGCCATCGGAAACGACCAGATCATCTTGGTGAAAGACACCTCGCTACTGACCGTCATCGCAGTCCCGGAGATCATGAGCGTGTTCCGGAACATCAACAGCAACCAGCTGGACCCGTGGACGCCGCTCGTGTGGGTGTGCGTGCTCTACCTCGTCATCACGATGTCGATGAGCCAACTGGTCAACGGGCTGGAACGTCGGTCGGACTGGGGTTCGGACAGCCGGATGTTCGGCTGGTTGTCGGACTTCAGGTCCGGCAACGACGGAGGTGAGAAGGCGTGACCGGTCCGCTCGTCGAGTTCGACGACGTCGACAAGTCGTTCGGTGACACGCAGGTGCTGTACGACGTCGACCTCTCCGTCGACGAGGGAGAGGTCGTCGTCGTCATCGGCCCGTCCGGCTCCGGCAAGTCGACGCTGCTCCGGTGTGCGAACAGGTTAGAGGAGATCCAAGGCGGGGACATCCGCCTCGACGGACGGTCCGTGATCGAGACGGACGTGAACGAGATCCGACAGCAGATCGGGATGGTGTTCCAGTCGTTCAACCTCTTCCCGCACAAGACCGCACTGGAGAACGTCGCGCTCGCTCCGGAGAAGGTCAAAGGAGAGGCCGAGTCGAGCGCGAAGGAGTCCGCCTCCGACCTGCTCGACAGAGTCGGACTGGCCGACCAGGCCGAGTCGTATCCGAACGAGCTCTCGGGCGGTCAACAGCAGCGCGTCGCCATCGCCCGCGCGCTCGCGATGGAACCGCGGGTGATGCTGTTCGACGAGGTGACGAGCGCGCTCGACCCCGAACTCGTCGGGGAGGTTCTCGACGTGATCGAGGACCTTGCGAGAGACGGGATGACGATGGTCCTCGTCACCCACGAGATGGGGTTCGCCCGCGAGGTCGGCGACCGGATCGTCCTGATGGCCGACGGCCGGGTCGTCGAGCGGACCGAGACCCGGTCCTTCTTCGAGCAGCCGACGACGGAACGCGGTCAGCAGTTCCTCTCGCGGCTGTTGTAGGGCGGTCCCGTCCCGGCGTTCAGAGGTCGGTGACGACCTCGACGCCGCGCACGGCGTACTCGTTCATCGCCGCGAGCCGGTCGGAAACGTCCGACAGCGACAGCTCCCTGGTGACCAGCGCACCGGGATCCACGTCGGTCGCCTCGATCAGCGCGAACAGGTCGCCGTAGCTCGTCGGCGGCATCCCGCGCGAACCGAGGAAGGAGATCTCCCATCGGGTCATCCAGTCGGTCGGGAGCGACACCTCGCCTCGCTCGGCGTCGGTCGTGAGTCCGACCTGGACGTGCGTCCCCTTCGGTCGGAGCGAGCGGACGGAGTTGCGACAGGTCTCTGCGATCCCCAGCGCGTCGAGCGAGGCGTCGGCGCCGCCGTCGGTGAGGGCGCGGACGCGCTCTGGAACGGTCGCCCCGCCGAGATCGGTGGGATTCACCGTCGCGGCCGCGCCGAACTCTGCCGCGAGCGCGAGCGCGTCGTCGTCGACGTCGACGGCTACCACCCGAGTTCCGAGCGCGTCGGCGATCTGGACCGCGGAGAGACCCACGCCCCCGCAGCCGTGGACGGCCACGGCGTCGCCGCCGGTGACGGTCGCTCGCTCGGCGAGCGCGTGGTACGCGGTCATGTAGCGACACCCGAGCGCCGCGGCCGCGGTGGCGTCGAGCCACGGCGGGCGCTCGACGAGGTTGTAGTCGGCCGCCGGCACTCCTACCCGCTCGGCGAACGCCCCTTGGGCGGCGGGTTCGAACCCGAGCGCCCGCCCGTCCTCGCAGACGTTACCGGCCCCGCGGCGGCAGTGCGGGCAGGTGCCGTCGCCGAGCGAGAACGGGACGACCACGCGGTCGCCCGGGGCGAATCGGTCGACCTCGCGGCCGACGGCGACGACCTCGCCGGCCGGCTCGTGGCCCAGCACTTGGCCGCGCGGGACGCGGTCGTTCGCCCATTCGCCGTGGCCGGCCCACGCGTGCCAGTCGCTGCGACAGACGCCGCAGGCGTCGACGCGGACGACCGCGCCGTCGGGTGCCGGTTCGGGGTCGGGAAGCTCGCGGATCGCGAGCGGCTCCCCGTGGTCTCGGAGGATCGCTGCGCGCATGTACCGACACACCGGCGGGACCCCCAAAGCTCTCCCGGCGTCGACCGACCGTCTCGCGGACCGCGCGAGCCGTGATTGCTGGATTCATCGGCCTTCGGAAGCATTCGCGGCTTTATTACGGATTATCAGAATTTGATATCACCGTCTGACAAGTGATACGCGAGTAAGGTTTATACGGTCACGGTAGACTCGTTGACACGTGTCCCGACCGATGGAAGGACGCCCGGGGATCGCGTACCGGCGCCCCGACGGCGACCCGACTCGGTTGGTGATCGAGGCGGACGAGGAGTCGGGGCTGGACGTTCCGGAGCGACCGGACGGCGGGTGGCTCGACTGCGTGGCCGGCGACGACCGCGACCGGCTTCGGGAGGCGTGCGGCGACGACACTGTCGACGTGGTGTATCGCGTCGCGTCCGACGGAGAGGCGCAGTGGATTCACGAGCGCGGGCGAGTAACCGGGCGGGGCGACGTGGTGGGGTACCTGTTTTCGGCGGACGAGCGCGTCAAGCGACGCCGACGGCTGGAACGGCAGCGCGAGCGCCTCGACGAGTTCGCGAGGGTCGTCTCACACGACCTCCGGAACCCGCTCTCGGTCGTCGTCGGGAACATCGAACTGGCGCGGGAACTCGACGGCGAGGCCGCGCCGGAGCGGTTGGACCGGGCGCTCGACGCCCTCGATCGGATGGACGACCTCATCTCGGACCTCCTGACGCTGGCCCGGGAGGGGAAGACGGTCCAGACCGCCGAACCGACCGACCTGCGGACGGTCGTCGAGAGCGCGTGGCGGACCGTCGGCGACCCGGCCGACGCCGCTCTCACCGTCGAGGGGTCGCTCGGGACGCTCACCTGCGACGGGGACAGACTCCGACAGGCGTTCGAGAACCTCTTCCGGAACGCGATCGAACACGGGTCACCCGAGGGCGTCGACGCGCTGTCGACCGCCGACTCCGGCGACGACGGAGCCGAGCCGAGCGACGCCGTCGCCCCCGGGACGTTCTCCTCGCCGGGTGACGCGTCGGCGGACCCACCCCCGACGGACGGCGGAGACGCGGCCGTCCGGGTCCGCGTCACGCGGACGGACGACGGCTTCCGCGTCGCGGACGACGGTCCGGGGATCGACCCCGACCAGCGGGACGCGGTCTTCGAGCCCGGACACACGACCGCGCCGGACGGCACCGGGTTCGGGCTGGCGATCGTCGACCGGATCGCGACGGCCCACGGCTGGACGGTCTCGGTGACGGAGAGCCGGGAGGGCGGCGCCTGCTTCGAGTTCGTCTGTGACGACTCGTCCGAGACAGCGGAGGCGGCCGAACGCGACACGGACCCGCAGTCGTGCGTCTGAGCGGCGTCGCACGTTGGCGACGGGAGAATATTCGCGTCCGGTGACGTCTCGAACGATACCGGTCGTCGGTACTGCCTCCGACGGGGGAGTCATCGAAAGCTACGAGAAGCGGGTCCGCCCGCGGACGTGTGCCCGAGACCGGCTCACATGAAGTCGTTCAGCCCGGCCTGATCGTCGTCTTCGCCGTCCGTGTCGTCCGCTGGCGCTGTCTCGTCGGTCGCCGTGGCGGTCGGTTCGGAGTCGTCGGGGTCCGAGTCGTCAGCAGTAGCGGCGTCCTCGTCCGCGTCCTCGGCGCGGTCGGCCGGGGCGAGCGCGAAGGCGCCGTCGGCGTGCTCCTCGATCAGTTCCTCGCGGCGGGCCTGTGCGTCCTCGACGATCGACGCGACCTTGTTCGTCGACTCGCCCGAGCCGGTGACGAAGGCGACGCCCGCCTCGTCGAGGTCGTAGGCCGCCGCCATCGCGACCGTCAGCTCGCGCGGCTTACAGTGATGAGTGACGGTCTCGAGGAACGGTAACACCTCGCGCCGAGCGGTCGCGATGCTACAGCCGCTCGCGGCCGCGATCTTGCCGACCACCTCGTCGGCGGTCGCGTCCGACGACGACCAGAACTGCGGGCGGCCGTACCGCGTCCAACCGCCCTTCTCGCCGTCGCGGGCCGCGGCGACGCCGGCGGCCGCGTTGTCGGTCGCGTAGCGCCAGTAGGTGTAGTTCTGCGTGGCGCGGACGCGGCCGAGCCACACGTCGGCGTTCGCGAGGAAGTCGTACGCGCGGACCGCCTCCGCGGGGTCGTACACGTCTAAGACGTTGTTCTCGATCCACCGTGTCAGGTCGTCCGGCGTCTCGTCGACGGCGTACGCCGACTGGAGCGCCTCCTCCGCGGACTCCTCTTTCAACACGGCGTCGAGGAACGGGAAGAGCCCGAGCGCCTTGTCGCGGTCGCCGGTGACCACGTCCTCGATCGCGATCGACTCGCGGCCCTCGGTCGCGGCCTGGAGGTCGTTGATCGCGCCGCGGAGGTCGCCGCGGTTCCGCTCCGCGATGCGTTGGAGCGCGTCCGACTCGAACTCGATCCCCTCCTTCCGACAGACGTCTCGGAGGACGGGGACGATTGAGCGCGCCGAGACGTCGCGGAACTCGATCTCCCGGGTCGCGTTCCGGAGCCCGCGCGACATGTCGTAGTAGTCGTTGGCGATGAGCACGATCGGCTGGCCCGACTCCTTGACGAGCTTCGTGATCGCCGAGGCGCCGCCGCGGTCGTAGTTGCCGTGGATGTTGTCGGCCTCGTCGAGGATGACGAGCTGGCGAGAGGCCGTGTCGCCGCCGGTCGCGCCGCCGCCGGCCGCGCTGCCGCCGAGGGTGGCGTTGCGCGCGGCCCGCCCCGCGAACCGCTCGATGACGTCGGCGGTGCGCTGGTCGGAGGCGTTCAGCTCCACGGTCTCCCAGTCCATGTCGTTCGCGAGCGCGTGGGCCGCGCTCGTCTTCCCGACGCCCGGGCTGCCGTGGAGGACGGCCGCCTCGCGGTGGTCGTCCCACGAGCGGGCCCAGTCCGCGAACGCGTCGCGGGCCTTGTCGTTGCCGCGTACCTCCGAGAGCGTGCTCGGGCGGTACTTCTCCGTCCAGTCGGCCATTATCGACTGAACGGGCGAGCCGCGTTTAGTGGTTGCGGAGCGGTGTCCGGACGGCCGGGAGCGAGGCCGACCGCCGAGACCCAAAAGAAGATTTCGTCGGAGAGAGCGTCCTCTCGCTGGTTGTTAGCGATCAGTTCAAAACTCGATGGGACCGCTGAGAGTCGAACTCAGGTCATACGGACCCCATCCGCATAGGATACCACTACCCCACGGTCCCTGTCTGCGGTCGAAAAAACGACCGACCGGTAATTAAGGACTTCGTTTCAGTCGTCGGCGGCATCGCGGGGGACCACGAGATCGCCGTCGTCTCGCACGGCGAGACTTCCGATCGGATCCCCCTCGTAGACCGCCAACCCCTCCGTCCGACCGAGCACGTAGCCGTCGCGGTCGACCGTCACCTCGCCGCGCTCCGCCCCGGTCGCGGCGACCACGTCGGCCAGCACCTCGCCCTCGTCGAACCGGTCGCCCGCGGCGACGCGGTGGCGGACCAGCCCGGCAACGTCGGTGGTCGGGCCGCGGTACCGCCGCACCGGGAAATCGACCGGCGCGGGATCGAAGTGGTCGGCCGGCTCGCCGACCGCGGCGGGGACCGCGTCGGGAGTCACCAGTCCGAGTTCGACCGCGACGGCGAAGATTCCCGCCACGCCCGCGTCGACGAGACCGTCGTCGACGACGCTGTGCGCGCCGAGTTCGGCGGTGAACGCCGGGACGCCGGCCTCGTTGAGCACGGCGCCGGCGGTCGACCGCTGGAGGTTCTCCTCGACGTACTCCGCGGCCGGGTACTCGCGCAGCGTCGGGAAGCCGAAGGCGTCGACGATCCGACCGAGTTCGGCCGACAGCTCGGCGGCCTCGTCCTCGCTCCGCCGGTCGCCGTACAGCACGCGGTCGCGGATCGCGAACGGCTCGCTGCCGACGCCAGCGGTGTGACAGTCGATCAGCGCGTCGGCCGCGACGCCCTCGACGGGATCGTCGCGGTCCGTCTCGGCGGAGTCGTCGTCGGCCGGCTCGCCCGTGATCGCGGCGTAGAGCCGCGCGTCGACGCGCTCCTGAAGCCGGGGCGGGCGCGCGGACTCGGCGTCCGCGTCCGGGAAGTGGCGGTTCGGGTCCTCGTCCGCGTAGTACGTGTGGCGCGCATTTCGTCGCAGTCCGGCTGGAGAGACCACGGGAACGGCGACCACCGCGCCCGCGAGGTCCGCGAGGGGGTCGCCGTCGAACGCCGCCACCGCGTCCTGAACGACAGCGACGCCGGTGGCCTCGTCCCCGTGAACGCCGCCGGTGAGCCACAGCGTCGGGCCGTCGGCCGCGCCGTTCGCGATCGCGACCGGGAGCCGCTCCGACGCCCCGGTCGGGAGGTCAGCGACGGCGAACCAGCCGCGGTCGCACTCGCCGGGGGCGGCGCTCGCGGTGCCGAGCGCGCGTCGGTCCACCTCGTCGGAATTGGTACTCGCGGCGTCGGAGTCGGCGTCGCAGCCGTCGTCGTCCATACGCGGTACGGCGAGCGAGTGACTATAAAAGGACGCGCTCCAGCGAGACGACCACGCCCGACTCGGCGTCCGGATCGCCGACGACGCGGCCGAGACAGACCGCGACGCCGTCCGGCGTGAAACACGCGACGAGCGGCGGCTCGACGTCGGAGTCGTCGTCATCGGCTCCCCCACCCGCGATCACGCCCGCGTCGTCGACGTCGATCACACCGGGCGCGTACACCGGCGCGCCGGTGGCGACGTTACGCGCGGCAGAGGGCGCGACCGTCACTGCGGGGAGGTGAGTCAACGCGTCCTCCGCGGGTCGGACCACCTCGCGGAGGTAGCCGTCGTCGCCGTCCTCGGCCCACGCGAGCGCGTCCACGAGGTCTTGGAGCGCGTGGAGGTCGCGGTCGTCGAACGGGTCCGTGGCGGTGCGCCGGAGGTGGCCCATGTGCGCGCCGCCGCCGGTCGCGAGGCCGATGTCGTGACACAGCTTTCGGACGTAGGTCCCCGACTCACACCGAATCCGGAGCAGCGCCTTCCGGTCGGCGACTTCCAGCACGTCGAGGTCGTGGATCGTCCGCGTCCGGAGACGGCGGCTCACCGCGCTCTTCCGCGGCGGCTTCTGGTAGATTTCGCTCTCGAACTCGGCGACCACATCGCGGAAGTCGGCCGACGGCGGCTCGTGAAGCTCCAGCACCGCGACGTACTCTTTGGTCCCCTCCAAGAACACCTGCGCCATCCGCGTCGCGTCGCCGGTCAGCGTGGGGAGACAGCCCGTGACCTTCGGATCGAGGGTGCCCGAGTGGGCGACGCCGCCGGTCGGAGGGCCCCCCGGATCGAGCGCTGCGAGCGTCTCGTCGACGGCGTCGCGCACCCACGCCGAGACCTGGTGTGAGGAGGGGCCGGCCGGCTTGTCGAGGTTGACGACGCCGAACCGGAGCAGTTCCGCCGGCGACCGCTCTCCGGGGGGCGCCCTGAGGGGGTCGGTTTCGGGGTCGGTGTCGTCGGAGTGGCCTGTCATGACCGGGCGAGGCGGAGGTGGTTCAGAAGTCGTACGCGACGCCCTCGACGGGGGCTTTCCCCTCGTCGTCGTCGGGCTCGTATGCCTCGACGGTCGCGACGAGGACGTCGAGGAAGCGTTCGGGACCCCAGCGAGCGGTGTTGTACGCGGCGTCATAGATGGACAGGTCCTCGATGTCGATGCCGTAGCACTCGCGGTAGCGCTTGCGTTCGGAGGCCTCGCGGCGCTTCGTCTCCGCTTGCGCGCGGTCGACGGGCTTCGACTCCCGCTCGGCGATCCGCTCCGCGCGGACCGACAGCGGCGCGTCGAACCAGAACCGGAAGTCGGCGTGTTCCGCCGCGAGCCACCCGGCGAGTCGAGATTCGAGGACGACGCCGTCCCGCTCGATGGCGATCTCGCGGAGCCGCCGGTCGAGGTCGCGGTCGATCTGCGGGTTCTCCTCGGCGAACTCGTTGAACTCGACGGGCGTCATGTCGCGTTCGGCCGCCATCTCGCGGAAGAGGTCGCCGCCGGAGACGTGTCCGAGGTCGAGCGCGTCGGCGAGTTGGACGGCGTTGGTGCTCTTCCCGCTTCCCGGCGGGCCGGAGACGGTGATCAACATATCATCACTGCGCGGGTGTCGTTCAAAACGGTTGTCGTTCGACGGCGGGAGGGGCCGGCGGTTCGCCCGGCGCGGCGCACCTCACTCCTCGCGGTCGGCCGTCGCGGCGGTCATCGACCAGACCGCGACGGCGCCCAACAGGAGCGCGGGGACGAGGGGGAGCGCGAGGTACGTCGCGAAGAAAGTGAGACCGAACGCGCCCGCCGCGTACGGGTAGAGGTAGATGGCTCCCGGGATCACCAGCACGCAGGTGAACAGGACGGCGGTCAGCGCCCACCCTTTTCGGCCGAAACCGTCGGCGTCGGGTTCCGACGAGGCGTCGCGGGGGCTATCGGGTCCCGACTCCGCCCCGTCGCTCGCGCCCGCGTCGGGCTCGGTCCCGGGGACGTGGACGTAGCCGCCGTCGGTGGTCTCGTCGGTCTCAGAACTCACTGTCCGGTTTAACCACCACTTTGCCAAAGCCCTCACGGTTTTCGATCATCTCGTGTGCCCGCGCGGCCTCGCTCATCGGGAGGACCTCGCGCACGCGAGGTTCGAAGGTACCGTCCCAGACGAGCTCCAGCACGTCGTCGACCTCGCCGGGCGTCGCCATCGTCGAACCGATCACCGACAGCTGGTTCCAGAAGATACGGTTGAGCCCGGCGCCCGGGTTCGGGCCGGTCGTGGCGCCACAGGTGACGAGCCGGCCCCCCTTCGCCAGCGACTTCAGCGAGTTCGGATAGGTGGCCTCGCCGACGTGGTCGACGACGACGTCGACGCCGCGTTTGCCGGTGCGTTCCGCGATCTCGTCGGCGAAGTCGTTCGCCTCGTAGTCGATGACGTGGTCGGCGCCGCAGTCCTCCGCGTGCGAGAGCTTCTCTTCGGTCGAGGCGGTCGCGAACACCTCGCAGCCCGCGTGGTCGGCGATCTGGACCGCCGCGTGGCCGACGCCGCCGGAGGCGCCGAGGACGAGCACCTTCTCGCTCGCCTCGATCTCTGCGCGCGTGTGGAGCATGCGCCACGCGGTCTGGAAGACGAGCGACGCGGAGCCGGCGACCTCCCAGGCGACGCCGTCCGGAACGGGGACCAGGTTCGCCTCGGGGACCGTCGCCTTCTCGGCGTGGACGCCGCGGACGTGTTCGCCGAGGATGTGGAAGGAGGTACAAAGCGACTCCTCGCCGTTGCGGCAGAACTCGCAGGTCCCACAGGAGACGCCCGCGCTCACGGCGACGCGGTCGCCGGGCTCGAACCGAGTCACGCCCCCGCCCACCGCCTCGACGACGCCCGCAGCGTCGCTACCCGGAATGTGCGGCATCTCCAGGTCGATGCCGGGCATCCCGCGTCGGGTCCAGATGTCGAGGTGGTTGAGCGCGCCGGCCTTGACGTCGACGAGCACCTCGCCACGGTCGGGCTCGGGGTCGGGGAAGTCGCCGTACTCGATCACGTCGCGGTCGCCGTGTTCGCCGAACTGAACGGCTTTCATACCAGAACGCTGCCGCGGGACCCACTAAACAGTACGCCTCACGGAACCGCCTGCTGGATGGGGGATCGGGGAGCTCCGGACGCGGCGGGCGCGGCGTGTGACGACCGGTCGAGATCGGTGACCGAGACGGCTCTTCCGACCGTGTGAGTCGCCCACAGCGGGCCGACCGTTTCGTGATGTTTAAGTACCGAAAGCGGGAGGTAACGAACGCACGTACTGTAGGGGCACCCGGTCCCGAGTCCGAGAGGGCGATGATACAACGCGGGTTGCGGTAGCCAAGCATGGCCCAAGGCGCAGGGTTGCTAACTCTGTGGCGTCACTGCCTCCGGGGTTCAAATCCCCGCCGCAACGCTCGAACGGACGAGTACCGCCGGATTCGCGCCGGTAGGACTCACCACAACCAACACATGAGCACGGAAGAATCACAGGACGACTCACCGGAGGAGGAGGAAGAGGACCTCCAGTACTTCGTTCGGATCGGGGGCGCGGACCTCGACGGGACGAAGACGGTCGAGCGAAGCCTGTCCGAACTCGACGGCATCGGCACGCGCACGGCGCGGCTGGTCGCCGAGAAGGCCGACGTGGATCGAAACGCCACGTTCGGGCTCCTCGATGAAGAGGACATCGACGCGGTGGTCGACATCGCCGAGAACCTCGAAGACCACGTCCCGTCGTGGATGACGAACCGACAGAACGACTTCTTCACCGGAGAGACGACGCACCTCGTCGGCACCGACGTCAACGAGAAGCGCCGTCACGACATCAACCGGATGAAGATCATCGAATCGTACAAGGGCGTTCGCCACAAGCGCGGCCAGAAGGTCCGCGGGCAGCGCACCAAGTCTACGGGTCGCTCGGAGGGGACCATCGGGGTCAACGTCGAGGAGATCCGCGAGGAGATGGCGGAAGACGAAGCGGGTGACGACGAATGAGCACCGGCAAGAACACCAAGGGCTACGAGACGCCGAACCACCCGTACCAGGGCGAGCGCATCGCCGAGGAGTCCGACCTCCTCTCACGGTACGGTCTAAAGAACAAAGAGGAGTTCTGGCGCGCTCAGTCCGAACTGCGCAACATGCGTCGAGAGGCCCGACGGCTGCTCGGCGAGGCGCAGGGTGACGTCGACGCCGCTCAGGACGCCGGCGCGGAGTTCGTCGCACGGCTCCGCCGGATCGGCATCCTCGGCGACAACGACGACATCTCGACGGTCCTGTCGCTCGACGTGACGGACCTGCTGGAGCGCCGGCTCCAGACGATCGTCTACCGGCAGGGATTCGCCTCCTCGACCCAACAGGCCCGCCAGTTCATCGTCCACGGCCACATCACCGTCAACGGCGCTCGCGTCACGCGCCCGTCGGTGAAGGTGGACGTCAGCGACGAGGACGCCATCGACTTCGACGAGAACAGCCCGCTCGCGGACGATCTTCACCCCGAGCGCGCGGAGTCACAGGAGTAACCAACCATGAGTGAATCCGAAGACGGAGGAAAGTGGGGCATCGCCCACGTGTACGCGTCGTTCAACAACACGCTCATCACGGTCACCGACGAGACGGGCGCCGAGACGATCGCCAAGTCGTCCGGCGGCACCGTGGTGAAACAGAACCGCGACGAGGCGTCGCCGTACGCCGCCATGCAGATGGCGGAGGTCGTCGCCGAGCGCGTCAAAGACGCCGGTCTGGAGGGTGTGCACGTTCGCGTGCGCGGCCCCGGCGGCAACCTCAACAAGTCCACCGGTCCCGGTGCGCAAGCGACGATCCGCGCGCTCTCGCGTGCGGGCGTCGAGATCGGCCGGATCGAGGACGTCACGCCGATCCCGCACGACGGGACGAAGGCGCCGAAGAACAAGCGAGTCTGACATGACCGAAGACGAATTCGACGTCCAGTACGTCGAACGGGACGAACGCAACGCGCGGGTGCTGATCCGCGGGCTCACGCCGGCGTTCGCCAACGGCATCCGCCGAGCGATGATCGCCGACGTCCCGACGTTCTCGATAGACACGGTCCAGTTCGTCGAGAACTCCTCGGTCATGTTCGACGAGATGATCGGGCTCCGCCTGGGGCTCGTTCCGCTGACGACCCCGCTCGACGACTTCGAGGTCGGCGACGAGGTCACCCTCGCGCTCGACGTCGAGGGCCCGGCCACGGCGTACTCCGGGGACATCGAGTGTAGCGATCCGCTGGTCGGCGTCGCCGACGAGCAGATCCCGATCATCGAGCTGAAGGAGGGACAGCGCCTCGAGTTCGAGGCGACGGCGGTACTCGACACCGGGAAGGAGCACGCCAAACACCAGGGCGGCGTCTCCGTCGGATACCGTCACCTCCAGCGCGTCTCGGTCGAAGGCGACCGGGGCGAGTTCGACGACGACGAGCCGAACATCCTCCGCGGCGTCATCGAGACCCCTGACGGAGAGATAGAGCTCACGGACGAGTTCGACAACGATCTCTCGGAACGGTTCCCCGGGAAGGAGGTCGCGGTCGAGGACGTGCCGGGCGCGTTCGTCTTCCACATCGAGACGGACGGCTCGTTCGAGGTCGAGGAACTGCTGCTCCGCGCGATCGACTCCATCGAGGAGCGCGCGGACGAACTACAGACGAAAGTCGCAGTATAAGGAAATGACGGCCCTTCGAACCACATCCCTGACCGTCGCCCCCGCCGCGAGCCGCGGCGTCGCCCCCGCAGCCGGGGCGTCCGCGGCCGAGACGCGGGACGGCGGGACCGAAAGTGGTTTGAAGGGAGCCGGAATACGATGGAGTGCACGCAGGGATAGCCAAGTCAGGCCAACGGCGCAGCGTTCAGGGCGCTGTCCTGTAGAGGTCCGCAGGTTCAAATCCTGCTCCCTGCACTCCGTTTTCCACGAACTCTCCGTTCAGGAGGGACAGCTATGAGTAGCAAGACGAACCCGAAACTACAGAACCTCATCGCCGATCTGAAGTCGGTCTCACGCGACTCCGGAGCCAACGTGTGGCAGGACATCGCCGACCGACTGGAGAAGCCACGGCGCACGCACGCTGAGGTCAACCTGGGCCGCATCGAACGGTACGCTCAGGAAGACGAGACGGTCGTCGTCCCCGGCAAGGTGCTGGGCAGCGGTGTGCTCGAAACGAACGTCACCGTCGCCGCCGTCGACTTCTCCGGGACCGCCCGGACGAAGATCGACCAGACCGGCGAAGCGGTGTCGCTAGAACAGTTCATCGAACAGAACCCCGAAGGAAGCAACGTCCGGGTGATCCGATGAGTCTCGCAAAGATAGACGCGGACGTCGTCGTCGACGCCCGCGACTGTATCCTCGGTCGCGTCTCCTCGGAGGTCGCACAGCGCGCCCTCGCCGGGGAGACCGTCGCCGTCGTCAACGCCGAACGAGCCGTCATCACCGGCAACGAGGAGGCGACGATGGAGACGTACCACAAGCGCGCGGAGCTCGGCTCGGACAGCGGGCCCTACTACCCCAAGCGTCCCGACCGGATCTTCAAGCGCGCCATCCGCGGCATGCTGCCGTACAAGTCGGAGGACGGTCGCGAGGCGCTCTCGAGCGTCCGCGTGTACGTCGGGAACCCCTACGAGCGCGACGAGGACGTCGACAGCGTCGTCCTCGACGGCACCTCGCTCGACCGCCTCTCGAACATCAAATTCACCACGCTCGGGTCGATCTCCGAGTCTCTGGGAGCCAACGTCACATGGTAACGAACACCTCAGGCAAGAAGAAGACGGCCGTCGCCCGCGCCACGGTGCGCGAGGGCGAGGGTCGCGTTCGCATCAACTCCCAGCCAGTCGAGCTGGTCGAACCGGAACAGGCGCGGCTCAAGATGCTCGAGCCGTTCCGCATCGCCGGCGAGGACCTCCGCGACGGCGTCGACATCGACATCGACGTTCAGGGCGGCGGGTTCAGCGGTCAAGCCGACGCGACGCGGACGGCCATCGCCCGTGGACTCGTCCAGCACCTCGGCGACGCCGAGCTGCGCGACGCCTACATGAACTTCGACCGCACGCTCCTGGTCAACGACGTGCGCCAGTCCGAACCCAAGAAGTGGGGCGGACCCGGCGCGCGCGCTCGCTACCAGAAGTCCTACCGCTGAGGTGATCCAGTCATGATGATCCCCGTCCGGTGTTTCACGTGCGGTAACGTCGTGGGTGAGCACTGGGAAGAGTTCAAAGAGCGGGCTCGCGAGGGCGACGAAGACCCGGGCGAGGTCCTCGACGACCTCGGGGTCGACCGGCACTGCTGCCGGCGCATGCTGGTGAGCCACCGCGACCTCGTCGACGTCGTTTCGCCGTACCAGTAACCATGTCAGGACAGCGCTACAATCGATACGAGAAGGCACGCATCCTCGGGGCACGCGCGCTGCAGGTGTCCTACGGAGCACCCGTGCTGATCGAGACGGACGAAACGGAGCCGATCCTCGTCGCGGCCGAGGAGTACGACGCGGGCGTGCTTCCGTTCACCGTCCGGAGGGAGTCCAACTGATGACGCGAATCACCAGTATCTCGTTGCGTCGGATCCTCGACTCGCGCGGGAACGCGACGGTCGAAGCCGACGTGCTGACGGAGTCCGGCGGCTTCGGACGCGGCGCGGCGCCCAGCGGGGCCTCGACGGGCGAGTACGAAGCGATCGAACTGCCCGCGAGCGAGTCGATCGCGAAGGCCCGCGAACACGCGGTGCCGCGGCTCGAAGGCGTCTACGCCGGCGACCAGCGCGCGGTCGACAACGCCTTGCGCGCCGCCGACGGGACGGACGACTTCTCCGCCATCGGCGCCAACAGCGCGGTCGCCATCTCGATGGCGGCGGCGAAGGCGGCCGCCGACGTGCTCGGCGCGCCGCTGTACCAGCACCTCGGCGGCGCGTTCCGCGGCGAGAACTTCCCGATCCCGCTCGGCAACGTCGTCGGCGGGGGAGAACACGCCAAGGAGGCGACCCACATTCAGGAGTTCCTCGCGGCGCCGGTGGGCGCTCCGAGCGTCTCGGAGGCCGTCTTCGCGAACGCCGCGGTCCACGCGGCGGTCGCGGACGTGCTCGACGAGCGCGGCGTCCCCGCGGCGAAGGGCGACGAGGGCGCGTGGGCGCCCCCGATCTCGGACGCGGACGCGTTCGAGGTCGTCGACGAGGCGGTCGACCGCGTCGAGGACGAGGTCGGATTCGAGATCCGCTTCGGGCTCGACATGGCGGCCGCCGAGCTGTACGACGACGACCGAGAGGCGTACGTCTACGGCGACGAGACGAAGTCGGCCGACGAGCAGATCGAGTACGTCGCCGGCCTCGTCGACGAGTACGACCTCGCGTACGTCGAGGACCCGCTCGACGAGAACGACTACGAGGCGTTCGCGGAGCTGACCGACCGGGTCGGCGACCGGACGCTGATCTGCGGCGACGACCTGTTCGTCACCAACGTCGAGCGGCTCGAAGACGGGATCGACGCGGGCGCGGCCAACAGCATCCTGATCAAGCCGAACCAGATCGGGACGCTGTCGGACGCGTTCGACGCCGTCGAACTCGCCGCCCGCAACGGGTACGAGACGGTCATCTCGCACCGTTCGGGGGAGACCGAGGACACCACCATCGCACACCTCGCCGTGGCGACCGACGCCGGCTACATCAAGACCGGCACGGTCGGGGGCGAGCGCACCGCCAAGCTGAACGAACTGGTCCGCATCGCGGACGACGCGGTATGACGGACCCACACGACGCATGAGCGAAGACAACGACGCGGTCGAACTCGACGACGACGCGGAGACCGAGGCGGTCGACGCGGCGGTCGAGGAGGAGGCCGACACGACCGAGGAACCGACCGCCGACGCGGCCGCCGAGGGGGCGTCCGCCGACGCCGAAACTGGGACCGCCGACGCCGAGAGCGCGGCCGCGGAAGAGACGACCGAGGAGGAGGACGCCTCCCCCTTCGACGACGACGTCATGCCCGACGACGACGTCGACCTGCTGATCCCCGTCGAGGACTACCTCTCCGCAGGTGTCCACATCGGGACCCAGCAGAAGACGAAGGACATGGAGCGGTTCATCCACCGCGTCCGCGACGACGGCCTGTACGTGCTCGACGTGAGCACGACGGACCAGCGGATCCGCACCGCCGCGGACTTCCTCGAGAACTACAACCCCGAGCAGATCCTCGTCACGTCCTCGCGGCAGTACGGTCGCTTCCCGGCCGAGAAGTTCGCGGACGCCATCGGCGCCCGCGCCCGCACTGGGCGTTTCATCCCGGGCACGCTGACGAACCCCGACTACGCCGGCTACATCGAGCCGGACGTCGTCGTGGTGACCGACCCGATCGGCGACGCGCAGGCCGTCAAGGAGGCCATCACCGTCGGCATCCCGGTCATCGCGATGTGCGACTCCAACAACCAGCTGTCGAACGTCGACCTCGTCATCCCGACGAACAACAAGGGGCGGCGCGCGCTGTCGGTCGTCTACTGGCTCCTCGCCAACGAGACGCTCGACCGCCGCGGCGCCGACACCGTGTTCGCCCTCGAAGACTTCGAGGACGAACTGTAGGCCGTTTCGGCGTCGAGTTCGACTTTTCTACACGGAGAGCGCGTGGGTCCGATAGCGGCGCGTTCGAGAAAGCTGGACCGTCGCGGTCGCGTCGCTGCGGACCGGACTGACCTCTCAGATGATCTCCGGCGTGTACGGGTACGAGTAGACCTCCCCGTCGTTGGCCTTCACCGTCGCGATGAGGACGAGGATGACGTCGACGATGCCGATGATCGGGAACAGCAGGAGGCCGATGAAGGCGAACGACAGGATCCCGGCGACGAACAGCGCAGCGAACACGACGATCTGGAAGTTGATCGCGTTTTTCGCGTTCCGTTCGACGAGTTCGTCGCCGTCGTCCGCGAGTATCAAAAAGAGGAGGGGTCCGAGGAACGACGCGACGAGCGCGGACGCGTGTGCTAACGCCGCGAGCGTCGTGTCTCCCGAGACCGATCCGTCGTCGGCGGTCGTAGCGTGTTCTGACATGGTGGGGCGCTCGCAGTCTCGTCGGATAAGTGTTCGGTGGCAGGCGGTGTCGATGCGGACTGGGTCCAAGCGCAACGCCTGTAAGCGCGGGGGGAGAGGTGACTCGTATGACCGTCTGTGAAGCGCCGGGGAAGGTGTACCTCTTCGGCGAACACGCCGTCGTCTACGGCGAGCCCGCGGTGCCGGCGGCGATCGAGCGACGCGCCACGGTGGCCGCCGAGCCGCGCGACGACGACCACGTGCGCGTCGAGGCCCAGGACCTCTCTCTCGACGGATTCACCGTGGAGTACGCCGGCGGCACGGGCGACCGGCCCGACGTCGACGTGCCGAGGCCGCTCGTCGAGGCCGCGATGGGGTACGTCGACGCCGCCGTCGAACAAGCGCGGGACGCGGCCGACGCCCCCGACGCCGGCTTCGACATCACCGTGGAAAGCGACATCCCGTTGGGCGCGGGGCTGGGGTCGTCCGCGGCCGTGGTCGTCGCCGGCATCGACGCCGCGACGCGGGCGCTCGGCGAGCCGCTCGGCCGCCGGGAGCTGGCAGAGCGCGCCTACCGCGCCGAGTACGAGGTCCAAGACGGGCAGGCCTCCCGCGCCGACACGTTCTGCTCGACGATGGGCGGCGCGGTGCGGGTCGAGGGCGACGACTGCGACCCGATAGACGCGCCGAACCTCCCCTTCGTCGTCGGCTTCGACGGCGGCGCGGGCGACACCGGCGAGCTCGTCGCCGGCGTCCGCGAACTGCGGGCGGAACACGAGTTCGCGGCGGACACCGTCGAGTCCATCGGCGATCTCGTCCGAACCGGGGAGGACCTCCTCGCGGAGGCCGACGCCGACGCGGACCCGGAGCCGGCGCTGCTCGCCGAACTCGGCGAGCTGATGGATTTCAACCACGGCCTGCTCGCGGCGCTCGGGGTCTCCGCCCGCTCGCTCGACGCGATGGTGTGGGCCGCTCGGGACGCGGGCGCACACGGCGCGAAGCTCACCGGCGCCGGCGGCGGCGGCTGCGTGGTCGCCCTCGACGAGAGCGACGCGACGGAGACCGCACTGTCCTTCACGCAGGGCTGTGAGGAGGCGTTCCGCGCCGAGTTGGCGACGGAGGGCGTCCGGGTGGTGGATTCGTGACGGAAGCGACACCGTCGGCCGAGAACGCAGACGACGGACCGCCCGTCGTTCTCAAGCTCGGCGGGAGCCTGATAACCGAGAAGGACCGACCGGAGACGGTCGACGACGCGGCCCTCGACGACGCCTGCGACGCCGTCGCCGACGCGCTCGCGTCCGGGGCCGTCGACCGGCTCGTCGTCGTCCACGGCGGCGGGAGCTTCGGACACCACCACGCGAGCGAACGCGGCGTGTCGACGACGACCGGTACCCGCGACGCCGACGCCGTGGCCGCGATCCACGGCGCGATGAAGCGGTTGAACGCGCGCGTGCTGGAACGCCTCCGCGAGCGCGGCGTGCCCGCGGTACCCGTCCACCCCCTGTCGCTCGCGGCGCGAACCGACGGGGCCGACGGCGGGCTCGACCTCCCGCTCGGGTCGACCGCGACGCTGCTCGACGAGGGGTTCGTGCCGGTCCTCCACGGCGACGGCGTCGCGACGGCCGGCGACGGTGTCACCGTCGTCTCGGGCGACGAACTGGTCGTCGAGCTTGCGACGGGGCTCGGCGCGCGACGCGTGGGCGTCTGCTCGACCGTCCCAGGCGTCCTCGACGACGACGGGAGCGTGGTCCGCGAGATACGCGACTTTGAGGCGGTCGCGGACGTGCTCGGCGCGAGCGACGCCACGGACGTCTCCGGCGGGATGGCCGCGAAGGTACGGGAGTTGCTCGCGCTCGACGCGCCGGCGAGCGTGTTCGGTGCCGACGGGCTGACGCCCTTCCTGCGCGGCGAGGAGGCCGGAACGCGGATCGACTGAGCCCGTCGCGGGGGCGCGGTGGCTCTCCGCATCGGGTGACCGCGAGCGTCGCCGGAACCGCTCGCGTCCGTCTCCGGGCGCCTCGGCACCGCCGCGCTACAGAACCCTTATTCGACCGAGTTCCCTCCGTCCGAGCATGAACGAAGCGGACGTTCGAGAGCGGCTGTCGACGGTGCGGGACCCCGACCTCGGCGACGACATCGTCTCGCTGGGGCTGGTGAACGACGTCGACGTGGACGCCGACGCCGGGACGGTTCACGTGTCGCTCGCGCTCGGCGCGCCCTTCTCGCCGACGGAATCGGGTATCGCCGACGACGTGCGGGAAGCGCTCGCTGACACCGACCTCGACGTGGAGCTGTCGGCGTCGATCCCGGACGACCTCTCGACGGACGAGCAGGTCCTCCCGGGCGTACAGAACGTGATCGCGGTCGCCTCCGGGAAGGGCGGGGTCGGGAAGTCGACCGTCGCGGTGAACCTCGCCGCCGGGCTCTCCGAACTCGGCGCGCGGGTGGGCCTGTTCGACGCGGACGTGTACGGCCCGAACGTGCCGCGGATGGTCTCGGCCGAGGAGCGGCCCGAGACCGACGGCGAGACCATCGTGCCGCCGGAGCGCTTCGGCGTGAAGCTGATGAGCATGGACTTCCTCACCGGCGAGGACGACCCCGTCATCTGGCGCGGACCGATGGTCCACAAGATCATCACCCAGCTCGTCGAGGACGTCGAGTGGGGCCAGTTGGACTACCTCGTGATGGACCTCCCGCCGGGGACGGGCGACACGCAGCTCACGATCCTCCAGACGCTCCCGCTGACGGGCGCGGTGATCGTTACGACGCCGCAGGACGTCGCGCTCGACGACGCGACCAAGGGGCTCCGCATGTTCGGGAAACACGACACGAACGTGCTCGGCATCGCGGAGAACATGGCCGGCTTCCGGTGTCCCGACTGCGGCGGCTTCCACGAGATATTCGGCTCCGGCGGCGGGAAGGCGCTCGCACAGGAACACGACCTCCCCTTCCTCGGCGGCATCCCGCTCGACCCGTCGGTGCGCACCGGCGGCGACGACGGGGAACCCGTGGTCTTGGAGGACGGCGAGACCGCGGACGCGTTCAGGGTGCTCGTCGAGAACGTCGCGAACAACGCCGGCGTCGTCCGCCGCCGCGGGGTGAGCGACGGGCGATGACCGACGCCGAAGCCGACGAAGCCGGGAACGCCGAAGCCGACGAAGCCGGGAACGCCGAGAGCGACGCCCGTGAGGACCCCCTCGCGGCCGCCGGCGTCGACCCGGTGGTGCCGGAGTCCGCGGCCGACGCGGCCGAGGAGGCGATCGCCGCGGACGAC
This sequence comes from Halorubrum ejinorense, assembly GCF_055389685.1. Taxonomy (NCBI): domain Archaea; kingdom Methanobacteriati; phylum Methanobacteriota; class Halobacteria; order Halobacteriales; family Haloferacaceae; genus Halorubrum; species Halorubrum ejinorense. The sequence continues at coordinate 1,454,426 of NZ_AP043777.1, read as the reverse complement.
GAGGTTCGGGAGTTCCTCAGGGAGGTCGCCGAGGACGTGCGGGGAGACAGCTCGGAGAGCAAGCAGCTCTCGGCGCTCCTCTACCGCGTCTCGGACCTGTACGACGCCGACGAGGAGACGTCGCCGGAGGAGATCTACCTCAACGTGCGGCACATCATGCGGATCAAGTCAGAGGGCGGACTGCGTCGCTGAGGTGCCCCGGAGGCGGGAACGGCCTGGTGTCGTCGCGATCAGTCGTCCGAATCGGCCGCTGTCGCGGGGTCGATCGCGCGCTCGTCCACGGGGGTCGCGCCGTCGACCACGTCCGCGAGGCCGAGCCGATCGAGCGTTTCCGGCGTCGGGAGGCCGCGGTCGCCCCAACCGCGGGCCGCGTAGTACCGGTCCAGCAAGCGGTCGAATGCGTCGGCGTCGACCCCGGGCGTCCCGTCGCTCGCGGCCGAGCGGAGCGGCTCGGGGAGCGCGTCGTCGCCGCGGTCGAACCCCTCACGAGCGTTGAACAGGCGGGTGAGCGTCCAGATCCGCTCGCCGGTCGTCGCGAGCGCGGAGACCGGGTCGTCGGATTCGAGGTCGGCGACCGCCGGGTGGTCGACCGCCGCGAGCCACTCCGCGCCGAGGTCGGTCCAGACCGCCTCACCGACGAAGTCGTCGACGACGAGGCTCCACAGCACGGACCGGGCGTTCTGCTCGCCGACCACGTCTCGCACCTGCTCGACCGGGGATCGGTCCGGGCCGGCGAGCGGTTCGCTGTCCTGCGGTCGCGCGCGACGGTGGCACGCCCCGCGGTCGCTCGTCGCGTACGCGAGCGCGACGCCGATCGCCGCGCGGGGGTCGAAGCCGGGCAGCGCCATCGACTTCACCGTCGGGACGAGCGCCTCGCCGCCGAACCGAGCCACCGCGGCGTCGATCCCGTCGGCGAGCGCGTCCGGCAGTTCAGGGTCCGCGTCGAGGTCCGGCGGTGCCGCTCGGCTCGCGATCGCTTCCAGCAGACGCTCGGCGCCCTCCGCGTCGCCGAACGAGACCGGGCAGTCGACGACCCCCGCCTGGCCGGCGCGGATCGCCCACGCGACCGCGTTGCCCGCGCCGATCACGTCGAGCCCGAGGCGGTCGCAGCATCCGCAGAGGGCGACGACGCGGTCGAAGTCGCCGATTCCGAGTCCGGCGCCGAGCGTGATCGGGGCCGCACCGCGCGGCACCACCTCGCCGTCGGGCGTGTCGATCCGGAATCCGCCGGGGACGGCGGGGTCGGCGTCCTCGGCGTCCCCGGGGCCGTCGCCGTCACGGCCGGCAGCGACCCCCTCGCGCCCGGTCGCACGCGCGAGCGCGGCCTCGACGCCGATGTCGTCGGCATCGTCGAACCCCGTCTCGGTCCACCCCTCCGCCGCGAGGATCCCGACCTCGTTCGCGTAGTCGACCGTCTCGACGGTCGCGCCGGCCGCCTGCCACTCGCCGGTGGCGTCCCGACCGTACGCCGCGGCGTCGCGCTCGCGGAGCGCCGCGAGGTCGTCGGGAACCGCCGTCGGCGGGTCGCGGGCGACGACGGCCTTCAGTCCCTTCGCGCCCATCACGGCACCGGCCCCGCCGCGGCCCGCGTGGTGTGCGCCGCCGTCGCTCGCGATCGTCGCGTACGCCGCCTCGGACTCGCCGGCCGGGCCGACGCAGGCGACCGCGGCGTCCGGGAACCGCTCGGCCGTCTCCGCGGCGTCGTCGCCCCACGCGTCGCTCGGTTCGACCCGTGCGTGGCCTCCCTCGACCTCGATTCGGACCGGCTGGTCGGCGGCGCCGGTCACGAGCAGTCCGAGACAGTCGTCGAGCGACCCCGCGAGCCGGTCGGCGAACGCACCGCCGGCGTACGAGTCGAGGAACCCCCCGGTGAGCGGTGACTTCGTCACCGCGGCGTATCGGGTCTCACCCGGCAGGAACCCCGCGAGCGGGCCGACGAAAAATCCGAGGCAGTTCGCCGGTCCCGTCGGGTCCGTACCCGGAGGGACCTCCTCGTAGAGGAACCGCGCACCGAGGCCCTTCCCGCCGAGGAAGTCGCGTCGCCACCCGAGGGGGACGCGCTCGCGGGCGCTCTCGCCCGTCGAGAGGTCGACGCGAAGGACGCGGCTGCGGGTGCGACTCATCGGTGGTCGCTGCGCGGCGGAGACGTATCAATCTGTTCGCCGGAGGGGTCGCCGCCCCCACCGCGCCGACCGCCAGAGTGAGGCCCGCGGCGGTCGAAGGGTAGGTATGGACCTGACTACCGCGCTCGACGCCCGAGACGCGACCGTCTGCGTCGTGGGCGCCGGCGGCAAGAAGTCGACGCTGTTCGCGCTCGCCGATCGACTCGACCGGGCAGTGGTGACCGCGAGCGTCCGGATACCGATCTTCGACGACCGGGTCGCCACGGTGCGCGTGACGGAGGACCCGGTGGCCGCGCTCGACGAGGCGGGTGACGACGACTGGCCGCTCGGGCTGGTGCCGAAGCGGGAGCGGTCGGACCGCTACCTCGGCTACGACACCGACACCGTCGCGGAGATCGCCGACGCCGCGCCCGGCGCGACGCTCGTGAAGGCCGACGGAGCGCGCCTCCGAGAGTTCAAGGCGCCCGGCGACCACGAGCCGCAGATCCCGCCGAACGCGGACGTGGTCGTCCCGATCGCGAGCGCGCACGTCGTCGGCGAACCGCTCACCGAGGAACTCGTTCACCGGCCGGAAGAGGTCGCCGCGATCACGGGCCGTGAGATCGGTTCGGAGATCCGCCCAGCCGACGTCGCGACCGTCCTCGCGAGCCCGGCCGGCGGGCTGAAGGGAGTCCCCGGCGACGCGACGGCGATCCCGGTCGTGAACAAGGTCGACGACGAGGGGGACGCGACCGCTGCCCGGGCGGTCGCCGGGGAGATCCTCTACCGCGCGAACGTGCCGCGCGTCGTCCTCACGCGCCTGATAGCGGACGACCCGGTGGTCGAAGTCGTCGAGTGAGCCGATCACGCAGATCGGTCGGGTAGCTCCTCGAAGGACCGCCAGAGCGCCCGGTACAGCGTCCACGCGTCGACGCCGGTCCGCTCCATCACGGCCCGACAGGCGTCGTCGAACCGACGGTACTCGTCGGTCGAGGGCGGGTCCGGGTAGTCGCCGTCGAGTTCCTCGGCCGCGGCTAACACCTCCCAAGTCCGGCGGTCGACCGCGACGAACCGCGACGGGGCGAGGAACTGGAGGAAGCCGGAGGCGACCGCGACGTCGACGCCGTCGAGCGCGGTGAGCGCGTCGATAGCAGTGTCGATATCCAACGGCTCGTCACCGTCGACCGCGTCGGCGGCCGTCCCGACGGCGTCGACCACGTCGTCGAACTCGTTGTCCCGGAAGGCGTCCTCGCGCTCGCGCCGCTCCCGGTCCGGGAACTCGCCGAGGTATCGCCGGAAGTACCACCGGACGACCCACTGGGCGTCCCGCCGCCCGTACTCGTCGCCGGCGAACGTCTTCGGCGCCGTCTCGACGTGCTGGCGTTCCACGTCGTACAGCGGTTCGCCGGCGGCGTACTCGCGTGCGCGGTCGCGGACGGCCGACTCGCTCAGATCCATCCGCCGGAGGTAGGTCGGGGCGTCACATGAACGTTCGTCACGATGATCCGGATCGATCGTTTCATACTATCGTGTGTACTGGTACCACGCATGACAGATGGCCGGATCCCGGTCACCGTCCTCAGCGGCTACCTCGGCGCCGGGAAGACGACGCTGGTCAACCACCTGCTCGAAAATCCCGGCGACCGCCGGATCGCCGTCATCTTGAACGACATGGGAGAGGTGAACGTCGACGCCGACCTGATCGCCCGCGAGAACGACGAGGAGGGCGTCATCGACCTCTCGAACGGCTGTATCTGCTGTCGGCTCCGAGACGACCTCCTGAGCGAGGCGGCGGCGCTCGCCGAGTCGCGGGAGTTCGACTACCTCCTCGTGGAGTCGTCGGGCATCTCGGAGCCGGTCCCGATCACGCGGGCGTTCACGGAGGGGACGGACGACAGCGACGTCGATCCCACCGAGCGGTTCCGGCTGGACACGATGGTGACCGTCCTCGACGCGTACGGCTTCTGGAAGGAGTTCGACGCCGGCGAGACGCTTCCGGGCGGCGCGCAGCCGGAGACCGACCGCCCGCTCGCGGACGTGCTCGTCGAGGGGATCGAGTTCTGCGACGTGCTCCTCGTGAACAAGACGGACATGGTCCCCGACGACGTCCTCGACCGGATCGAGTCGGTCGCCGAACGGCTCGGGCCGCGAGCGAAGCGGGTCCGGACGACGTACTCGGCGGTCGACCCCGACGAGGTGCTCGACACCGGTCGATTCGAGTTCGAGACCGCGAAGCGGTCGGCGGGTTGGAAGCGCGCCATCGCCGGCGAGGAGGCGGACGGAGACGGCCGCGACCACGACGCGGACGGCGAGCGCGACCACGACGCGGGCGGCGAACACAACCACGACGCGGAACACGGTCACGACCACTCGGAGGGCGCGGCCGCCGCCCACGGGGTCGGCTCGTTCGTGTATCGATCGGACGACCCGATGGATCCCGGGGCGTTCGCGGACTGGCTCGACGACTGGGACGGGTCGATCGTTCGGGCGAAGGGAGTGGTCCGCGTCGCGGGGACCGACGAGGTAATCGGGGTCAGTCAGGCCGGCCCGTCGACGCAGGCGGGACCGATCGGCGAGTGGGGACCGGACGAGGACCGACGGACGCGGCTCGTGTTCATCGGGGAGGAGCTCGACGAGTCGCGGATCCGCGAGGAGCTGAACGGGCTGACCGCGCCCGACGGGGCGTCGACGGCGGACCCCGGCGCGGTGTTCCCGATCTGAGTCGTTTTCGGGTTAGATCCCGAGATCGCTCCGAAGGTCGTCCCACTCGTCGTGGAACCCGTGGGTCGACTCCGTATCGGTCCCCACCGCCGACTGGTACGTCTCGTCGTATTTCAGCAGCTCCCCCCACCCGTCGTGGAAAGCCCAGTTACAGTACTGACACATAATCTCACCCACGTGCCGCGGTGGCATACCCGTTTCGGCGAGCCGCGAACCGGCGTCCGGCCCGTCGCCGACAGCCTGAACCGTGGCGGACGTGTACATGTCACAGGCATGGGGACCGCCCCGCGCCACGGAACGACTCATGACGACATACAGACGAGGCGGCTACGTCCGCGGGGACGACGACGGCGTGGAGCGGGAGTGTAACCTGTGTGACTGGCACTGCGTGGCCGACACGTATCCGGCGCTCGTGGGCGAGTACCAGGCGCATCTCCGGAGCGATCACCCGAGGGCGTGGCTCCGGGCGTGAGCGCGGGCGGGGAAAAAACGCATTGGGGGAGGCGGCGGTCACGGACCGAACGATCAGGGCTCTAACAGGACCTTCGTGACGCCCTCCTCGCGGGCGTCGAACGCCTCGTACATCTCCGGGGCCTCGTCGATGCCGACCCGGTGGGAGACGACCCAGCTCGGGTCGGCGCGTCCCTCGATTATCATGTCGCGCAGGTACCGGTTGTACGCCTTCACGTTACACTGGCCGGTCCCGCACTTGAGTCCCTTCTCGAAGAACTTCCCGAAGTCGATGCCGAGACGGCCCTGCGCGGCCATCTCGTCGGGCGCGCCGGGGTCCTCGGGCACGTACAGCCCGGGGATACCGAGCTGCCCGGTCGGCCTGACGACGCGGATCAGGTTGTTGATCACGACCGCGGGGTTCTCTTTGGCGGGCTGGTAGGAGTAGTCCTCCGTCTCGGTGTCGACGTCTTCGGGGTCGGTCGCCTGGTAGCCGACCGCGTCGACCCCCTTGTCGACCATCCCGCCGTGCGTCTCGATGATCTGGTCGACCGGGTCGCCCTCGGAGAAGTCGATCGCGTGGGCGTCGCAGTGCTCCTCCGCGAGCTCCAGTCGGCTCGGCACCTGATCGACGACGTAAATCTCTGCCGCGCCCTTGATCTTGGCGCTGTAGGCGGCCATCAACCCGACGGGGCCGGCGCCGAAGATGGCGACGGACTCGCCGGGCTGGAGGTCGGCCAGCTCGGTGCCGTGCCAGCCGGTCGGGAAGATGTCCGCGAGCAGCGAGAACGCGTCCTCGTGTTCGTCTCCCTCGGGTAGCTTCAGCGCGTTGTGGTCGGCGTACGGCACGCGGAGCTTCTCGGCCTGTCCGCCCGGATACGGCCCCATCGCAACGTAGCCGTACGCGCCGCCGGCGAAGCCCGGATTGACGTTGGTACAGAACCCGGTGTACCCCTCCTCGCAGTTCTGACAGAAGCCGCAGGAGACGTTAAACGGCATGACGACGCGGTCCCCCTCTTCGAGCGTCGATACCGCCTCGCCGACCTCGCTCACGATCCCCATGTTCTCGTGACCGAAGACGATCCCCTCCTCGGCCGCGGTCCGACCCTCGTACATGTGGAGGTCGGAGCCGCAGATACAGGACGTGGTGATGTCCACGACCACGTCGTTCGGGTGTTCGATCGCCGGTTCGTCTACGTCTTCGACGGCCACGTCGTACGGGCCTTGATAGACGACTGCTTTCATGTTGGTGCGATTGTGTCGTGTTAATAATCTGTACTAAATGTTTTTCCATTATATTTGTTGGGTGGTATTAGCGTAGTTACGTTTGCTTACCAGAAACACACCACTGAACGACCGCGCAGGGGCCTCTCGCCGCGTAACTCACCGATACACTGATAGATTATGACGATGAATCGTGCGATATGTTCGCAATCGAGGACGGTGAGACCGATGTCCAGTGAGCCGGACGACGCGACGAAGACGATCTGTCCGTACTGCGGCGTGGGATGCGGGATCCGCGTGCTCGAAGGCGAGGAGCCGGGCGACATGCGATTCATGCCGTGGGCCGACGCGCCGGTGAACGAGGGGAGCGTCTGTATCAAGGGGGGCGCGGCGACGCAGGTCGTCGACCACGAGGACCGGCTGACCGAGCCCCTGATCAAAGAAGACGGTGAGTTCCGGGAAGCGACGTGGGACGAGGCGCTCGACCGCGTCGTCGACGAGATGGAAGGGATCCGCGAGCAACACGGCCCGGACGGGATGGGATTCTTCGGCTCCTCGAAGACGTTCAACGAGGAGAACTACCTCATCCAGAAGCTCGCGCGGCGGTACGGCACCAATCAGGTCGACAACTGTACGCGGATGTGTCACGCCTCCACGGTCTGGGCGCTCCGGACCAGCCTCGGGATGGGCGCGATGACGAACAGCATGGCCGACTTGGAGGCGTCCGCCGACGTGCTGTGGATCCAGGGGGCGAACCCCGGCGAGCAGCACCCCATCGCCAACAGCCAGTACTTCCGGCAGGCCGTCTTGGAGGGCGCGACCGTGATACAGGTCGACCCGCACGCGAACAAGACCACCCGGTCGTTCGACATCGACGACACCGACCGGCACGTGCACCTCCAGTTGAATCCCGGCACCGACATCCCCCTCCTGAACGTCGTCCTCAAGACGATTCTGGAGCGTCACGAGGCGGAGCCGGACGCGGGCTGGATCGACGAGGAGTTCGTCGAGGCTCGCACCGAGGGGTTCGATCACCTGAAGGAGACGCTCGCGGACTTCGACAAGGCGGCGGCCGCCGAGGAGTGCGGCGTCCCCCTCGAAGCCATCGAACTCGCCGCCGAGAAGTACGCGATGGCCAACGACGCCGCCATCTTCACCGGGATGGGGATGAGCCAGCACACCTGCGGCGTCGACAACGTCCAAAACGAGATCAACCTCGCGCTGATCACGGGGAACCTCGGCCGCCCCGGCACGGGCGTGAACCCCCTGCGCGGGCAGAACAACGTCCAGGGCACCTGCGACGTGGGCGCGATGCCGAACGTCCTCCCGGGGTACCAGCTCGTCGACGACGACGAGGCGCGCGAGTCCGTCGAGGAGGTGTGGGGGTTCGAAATCCCGTCGGAGCCCGGGCTGACGAACGTCGAGATCTCCCACGCGATCGGCGACACCGTCCACGGGCTCTACGTCATGGGGGAGAACCCGATCATGAGCGAGCCGGACGGGAACGAGACCGAGCGCCGGTTCCGCGAGGAGCTGGACTTCATGATGGTCCAAGACATCTTCATGACCGAGACCGCCGAGCTCGCGGACGTGGTCCTGCCCGCGACGACGTGGGCCGAGCGCGACGGCACCGTCACCAACACGGACCGGCGCGTCCAGCGCATGCGCGGCGCCCACAAGGTTCACGAGAACACGCGACACGACCTCGACATCCTCTGTGAGGTCGGGACGCGGCTGTTCGACGGGGACGAGTTCACATTCGACGGTCCCGAGGACGTGTTCGAGGAGCTGCGCGAGGTGTGTCCGATCATGCACGGGATGACCTACGACGCGCTCGGCGAGACGGGGATCCACTGGCCCTGCTACGAGGAGGGCGACGAGGGCGACCCGTTCCTCTACGAGGACTCCTTCGAGACCGAGGACGGTCTCGGGCGCATCGAGGGCGTCGTCCACCAGGAGCCGAAGGAGGTCCCGGACGAGGAGTACCCGCTCGTGTTGACCACGGCGCGGCTCGAAGAGCACTACAACACCGGGACGATGAGCCGCCGGTCCCCCACGCTCTCGAAGCAGCACCCGGAGAACTTCGTCGACGTCCACCCGAACGACGCCGAGCGGTACGGGATCGAGGACGGCGACGACGTGAAACTCAGATCGCGACGCGGCGAGATCACCGTCCGCGCCGACGTGACCGAGGACATCAAGGAGGGCGTCGTCTGGACCACGCCGCACTTCGCGGCCGCCTCCGCGAACCGCCTCACCAACGACGTGCTCGACGAGCGCGCCAAGATCCCGGAGTACAAGGCCGCGGCCGCGGAGATCGAGGTCGGCATCGAGGCCGCGGGCGACGACGCGGCGTCCGCGGACGACTGAGCGCCGTCGGCTTTTTATACGCTCTCTTCGAGCACCGTCTCGCATTCGTGGCGGACGACGACGCGCTCCGGGACGGTCGCCTCGGTGAACGCGAAGGCGACCTCGTAGGGGTGTAACTCGCCGGCGTCGTTACAGGCACGTACGAACGGCCGTTTCTCGACTGCGATCCCGATCGACAGCCGCTCGGCGGAGAGCCTCACGTCGATCAGCGAGACCAGATAACACTCCTGTACACCACCCGCCGCACTCCCCCTGATCAAGAGCCGAGGCGGATCCCGGTCGAGGGTACGACGGAGTGCTGCCGTGTTGAGGGACCGGGTGTCGGCCGGGTCGAACTCGCCGGTGTGCTCGCGCCGGAACGACACCTCAGCGCCGTCGACGGTCGTCGGGACTTCCCCCCACGGCGGGGACGGACACCCCGCGAGCCCGGCGGTCGAGACGGCGGCCGCGGACGCGAGGAGGGCTCTGCGGCGCATGCCCGGAGCGACGCGAAACGCCGTAATGTGTCTTGTGCCGCCGAGCGCACCCGCTCTGAGATCAGTCGTCGCCGGGTGCCGTCTCGCCGTCGCCGTCGAGGTCGCCGCCCGTCGCGGGGTCGACCGGGTCGGTCGCGCCGAACTCGAAGTCGGCATCGTCCGCCGACGCCGCGCCCGCGTCGTCGCCGCTCGTTCCGTCCGCGTCGGCGGGGTTCGGGTCGTCGGTCTCGTCGGATCCCGCCCCGCGGCCGACTTCGCTGCGGTGCGCGAGGTCGGCCTCCGCGGCCGCCTCCTCGCGAGCTTCGAACTCGTCGGCGAGCGTCCGCAGTTCGTCGGCGCGAGCGGAGAGCGACTCGGCGTTCGCCGAGATCTGGCCGATCGCGGCGGTCTGTTCCTCGGCCGCGGCGGAGACGTTCTGCGCCTCGCTCGCGGTCTCGACGCTCACCTCGGCCACCTCGTCGACCATCGAGACGGCCTCCTGCGTGGACTCCGCCTGCTGGTCGGTCGCGTCGTTGATCGACTGGACCCCGGCGTTGGCGTCCTCGACGTCGGCGACGATCGACTCGAGCGTGTCGACGGCGTCCTCCACGACCGCGCGCCCCGCCTCGACGTCGTCCTCCATCGCGAACAGCCCGTCCGCGACCGACTCGGTGGACGCCTCGACGCCCGCGATCAGCTCCTCGACCTCGGTGGTCGCGTCCGCGGTCTCCTCGGCGAGGTCCTTCACCTCGCGGGCGACGACGGCGAACCCCTCGCCGGCCTCGCCCGCGCGGGCGGCCTCGATGGAGGCGTTCAGGGCGAGGATGTTCGTCTGTTCGGCGATGTCGTCGATGAGCTCCACCACCTCGCCGATGCGTTCGACCTCGTCGCGCAGGTCGCGCATCTCGTCGACGGTGTGGTCGACTTCCTCGTCGATCCGGTCCATGCGGTCGATCGCCTCGCCGGCCTCCTCGCGTCCCGTCTCGCCGGCCGCGGCGGTCGCGGCCGACCGTTCCGCCAGCTCGTCCGTCGAAGAAGCGATCTCCTCGACGGTGGCCGAGAGGTCGTCGAGCTCGGCGGCGGCGGTCGCGAGCGTCTCCTCCTGTCGCTCCGTCCCGACCGATATCTCCTCGACGCTCTCGGCGACGTCGACGCTCGTCGACTCGACCTCCTCGGCCGAGTCGGTCACCTCGGCGCTCCGCTCGCCGACCGTCTCGGCGGCGGCCTGTATCGTCACGACGAGCGCCTCCAGCCGGTCGAGCGTGTCGTTGAGCGACTCGGCGATGGCGGTCATCGCCTCGCTGTCGCTCTCCGGGTCGAGCCGGCGCGTCAGGTCCCCGTCGGCGACCGCGTCGATCGTCGCCTCGTACTCGTCGGCCTTCGTCTCTAAGTGCGCGGAGAGCGACTCCGCCTCCTCGCGGGCGGCGGCGGCCTCCGACGCGGACTCCTCGACCGCCTCGATCTGCTCGCGCATCGTCTCGCGGATTCGGTCGAAAAGCACCGATAGCTGACCGAACTCGTCTGTCCTGCCGGTGTCGACTTCGACGTCGAGGTCGCCCGCCTCGATCGCCTCGGCGTAGCCGGTGAGGTCGTCGACGGAGCCGTTCACGTCCCGGACGACGAACGCGCCCACCGCGATCAGGCCGACCACTGAGATGGCGATCAACAACAGCACGGTCCGCGTGACGTCGCCGACGGTCCCGTACACCTCGCTCTGGGGGGCCGCGACGACGACCGCCCAAGCCTTCTGCTCGATCGGCGCGGTGGCCGTGGCGATCGCCGAGCCGTTCACGACGGTCTGTTCGTCGTCGGTGACGTCGGCCGTACTCGGCTCGGTGACGTCGGATCCCAGGTGAGAGAGCTCCTCGATGAGGAAGTAGTCGTTCAAGATCGCGTCGCCGTTCGCCGCGAGCGTGACCCGGCCGGTGCGAGTGGAGACCACCTGAACGTTGCCGCCGTCGACGGGCGCCGTCAGCAGGGACCCGCGTTCGGAGAGGTCCGTGGTGATGACGATGGCCCGCTCCGGTTTCGTCTCGACCGGCGTCGCGAAGCCGAGCCGGTTCTCGCCGTCGACGCCGTACGGCTCGAAGGACCGGACCTCGCGCGTGGTCTCGAACGCGTCCGGCCCGACGGCCCACGGTCGCTCCGCCTCCGTGAACGTCGTCCCCTCCGCGGCCGGCGAAGTGCTCACGAGGACCTCCTTCGACGTGAGATCGAGGTAGTGGAGGTTGACGACGTACTCCGGGAGCATCTCTTCGTTCGCCCAGAGCACCTCCCGAATTCGGTCGTCGCGTTCCGACTTCGCCCCCGGGGTCGACGCGATCCGGTCCGCGTGCCCGTTCACCTCGTCGAGGAAGGCTTCGATGCCCTCCGCCTCGCGTTCGGCGGAGGTGGTCAGCGTCTCGCGCGCGTCGGACTCGACGCTCGCTTGAACCTGGTCCACGGCGAGCGCGCCCGCGCCGAGCAGCGCGGCCGACACGACGATGACAGCGGCTGCGATTTTGAACGCGTAGCGGCCGCGAAGGCGATCGAAGAGGCGTTGGAAGGCACCGTCTCGGTCGTCAGCAGGCATGAATCGCAGTTCCCACCGTCCCTGATAAACGTCAGTTGCCAGTTATTTTATTTGATAACTCAGTTGCCGGGGCCTCGCCGGAAGCCGACCGGCCGGGGCCCACATCCGAAACCACTATGCCCGATCCGGCGGACCGTTCGGTATGGACTGGCCACACGACCCCGACGGCGAACTGGGGAGCGAGGGCATGCGGCAGTACGGTCACGCCGTGCTCGCGAAGAAGATCGACGAGGAGGAGGACTTCCCGCTCACCGCCGCCGAGTACGTCGAGCAGTACGGGGACCATCCGATCCGGATCGACTTCGAGACCGTCGTCTCGGTCGAGGAGATCTTCGAGAACGTCGAACAGGAGGAGTTCGCCGACTTCGTCGAGTTCCATCAGGAGCTCGGCCGCGTGATGCGCGAGAACGGCTACTGGTTCTACGAGGGCGCCGACCAGTTCGTCGACGGCAGCGCCTGACTACTCGAATACTCGTTCCGGCGTCGTTGGCTCTGTTGAAATCCTCAACTGGTGATATGTTCTCAGCGTTCTACTGAATCAAGAGGATGTAGTCAGCACGGGAACTATGTCATTTTCCCTCTCTGAACCCTGAACCAACGGATAGAACGTGTCTGCTCGTTGAACGCTTCGACAAGAAGTCAAATCTCATCTACGCTCACTCTGGGAACCGGCATTCGATGAGCTTGCCGTTTTTCGGGGATGAATCTGGAGATTCCGTTCTCCGAACTACGTATTCTGTGACATAATACAGAATTTCTTCCCCCCAAAGACCGCCATCGGAGGTCGCAATCCTGAATTCGAGGAGTACGGGCGTCCCCCCGACATCAAAATATGCGTATTCCGGCCCACCTGAGGGGGATTCGATGATTGAGGCATCCGGCGAGAGAGTCGCAATCAATTCAGAGTATTGTTCTATTTTCGAGTCATCGACGGAATCCGTCTCAACTCTATTGACTGCGGCTGACTCAAGCAATCTGTAGAGAAGTCGATCTTCAACCTCCTCAATTGGGATGTAGGTTGGATCATCGGGTAGGTCACTGCTCTCCAACCGGTTGGTAATCTTCGGAATACCATCCGAGTCGACTTCGTATGCGTCCAGGCTCCCCGCTGCCTGAATAATGGAAGCACTCACAACCAGAGTTAGTTGATATCCGTCAGCAGCTCGCTTCGGTTCTTGCTCCACTCTGGCAGAATAACTGGAAGAAGACCATGGGGGCTGTAGATCGTTATTGTTGGATCGATACGCCACTTCGTACGTTTTAGCAAAATCGGCGACGGCTTCAGCGTTCAGATTTTGTGGCCACTGTACATCCAGATTCTGCGACGTGGGGCACTGATCCGGGAGTTCGTCTTCGCTTGGTGGTTGCGAGTCGCCAGACGCAGTACAGCCGGCAAGGCCGACACTGGCGAGACCCGCCAATACGGCACGGCGAGTATGAGATGTCATTAACAGAAAAAATCTCACCGGCTGGTAAGTCTCTTGTGTGAACCTGCTCAAGTGTTCTCAACACTGGGGGCCGTAAGACCCGTACGAGGTGTCCGTGTTCACCTATACTGAGCGACCACTCTCTCGTGGGTCGGCCTCGGTCTGTGTCGCATTCGTGCCCTGTATCTCGCACGCCGATCCTATCAGTTCTGAAGGATTTCAACAGAGCCGCGTCGTTCTTTTCCGAAGCCTCAGATGTTCTGCGATACGTCGTTGCCACCGGGAGGAACACTTCCGAAGCCCCAGCCGCTCGGCCATACGTGGCTGTTTGTAACTCACCGACCGACACGAATCACTCCGAGGCCCCAGCCGCGAGGATTCGATGCGCTCGCTGCGGTTCTCAGTCGCTCACTCCGTTCGCTCCTTGCGGTCCTTGCTTCGCGCGTCTTCGTCCTCGCGACTGCCCCTTCGAGTCCCGCCCCGACCGCTCCGCACAGCCTCACGCCTCCCCAGCCTCGTCGCTGGCCCCTCCGCTTCGCTCCGGCGCCAGCGACTCCCTCGCGCGTGCCGTCTCGCGGCGCTCGCGGGCACGCGCCACCGCATTTGCGGATCGACTTCGGTGACCGACGCAGCCCGACCGGTTTAAGAACGCCCGGAGCGACCGACTCGGCATGGATCACGAACGGATCGCCGTGCTCGCCCACGAGAAGTTCCCCGACCGCGCGAAGACCGCGCTCGGCGTGATGCGGTACGGCGACCAGACGGTCCGCGCCGTCCTGGACCGCGACCGCGCGGGCGACCGCGTCAGCGACCACGCACCGGACCTCGACGACGCGCCGATCGTCGCGTCGTTCGCGGACGCGCACGCGGCCGCCGACGGCGACCTCGACGCCCTCTACATCGGGATCGCCCCGATCGGCGGCGGCTTCGACGAGTCGTGGCGCGGCGACGTCGAGGCCGCGATCGAGGCCGGCTGCGACGTGGTGAGCGGGCTCCACTACTTCCTGAACGACGACGAGGGGCTTGCCGCGCTCGCCGACGAGCACGGGGTCGACCTCGTCGACGTTCGGAAGCCAGACGACGACCTGACGGTCGCGACGGGCGCCTCGGGCGACGTCGACGCCGACGTGCTGCTCACCGTCGGCACCGACTGCTCGGTCGGGAAGATGACGGCCTCGCTGGAGATCGTCGCGGCCGCCCGCGAGCGAGGGATCGACGCCGCGTTCGTCCCCACCGGCCAGACCGGGATCATGATCGCCGGGTGGGGCAACCCCGTCGACCGCGTCGTCTCTGACTTCGCCGCGGGCGCGGTCGAGGACATGCTCGTCGAGGTCGGCGACGACCACGACCTGCTCGTCGTCGAGGGGCAGGGGAGCATCGTCCACCCCGCCTACTCGGCGGTCACCTGCGGCATCCTCCACGGCGCGATGGCCGACGGGCTCGTGCTCTGTCACGCCGCGGGCCGCGAGGCGGTCCACGGCTACGAGTCGTTCGACCTGCCGCCGATCGCGGAGTACGTCGACCTCTACGAGGGGCTCGCGGGGCCGGTTCACGAGGCCGAGGTGGTCGCCGGCGCGGTCAACACGAAGGACGTCGACGACGACGAGGCGGCGGCCGAGGCGGTCGCCGACTTCGGCGACGCGGCGGGCGTCCCCGCGGCCGACCCCGTGCGTCACGGCGCGGGCGACGTCGTCGACGCCGCTCTCGACGCCGGGGTCGGGCGAGGGGGCTCCGTCGAATGAGCCTCGAAACGGAGTTCGAGCGCGTCTCGCTGGCCCTCGAGAACCCGTTCACCATCGCCCGAGGGACCCAGACCCACGCCGAGAACGTGATCGTCCGCGTGACGGACGAGGGCGGAATGACCGGGGTCGGGGGCGCGGCGCCGTCGGCGCACTACGGCGAGACGGCGGACACGGTCGCGGCGGTCATGCCGGACCTCCTCGCCGCGGTCGAGCGCGTCGGCGACCCCCACGCGCTCCACGCGATCGAGTCCGAGTTGCGAGCGGTCGTCGAGGGGAATCCGGCCGCGCGTTGTGCGGTCTCGATCGCCGTTCACGACCTCGCGGCCAAGCGGCTGGGCGTCCCGCTGTACCGGCTGTGGGGGCTCGACGCGGACGACGCGCCGGCGACCTCCTTCACGATCGGGCTCGACGAGACCGACCGCGTGCGCGAGAAAGCCGCGGCGGCGGTCGAGATGGGGTATCCGATTCTCAAGATCAAGCTCGGCACCGACCGCGACCGAGCGCTGATCGACGCGGTCCGCGACGCCGCGCCGGACGCGCGACTGCGCGTCGACGCGAACGAGGCGTGGACGCCGAAGGAGGCGGTCGCGAAGAGCGCGTGGCTCGCCGACCGCGACGTGGCGTTCGTCGAACAGCCGGTCTCGGCCGACGACCCCGAGGGGCTCCGATACGTCTACGAGCGGTCCGAGCTGCCGATCGCCGCCGACGAGTCCTGCGTGACCGCGGCCGACGTGCCCGCTATCGCCGACCGCTGTGACATCGCGAACCTGAAGCTGATGAAGACCGGCGGCCTGCTGGAGGCCCGACGAGTGATCGCGGCCGCGCGGTCACACGGCCTGGCGGTGATGTGCGGCTGTATGATCGAGTCGAACGCCTCCATCGCGGCCGCCGCGCAGCTCGCGCCCCTGTTGGACTACGTCGACGTCGACGGCTCGCTGCTGCTCGACGAGGACCCGTACGAGGGCGTCGAGCTGTCGGGCGGTGACGTTCGCCTCGGCGAGCAGGAGCGCGCGGGGACCGGCGCGCGGTTGGTGCCGGAACGGACCGCCGAAGAGTGAACGCGTAGCGAATCGCGATAAGGCGGGGCCGAAGCGCGATTCAGTTCCGCTTCTCGTCGGCGTCGGCCTCGGACTCCTCCAGTTCCACGTCGAGCTCCTCGTCGAGGTCGCCGTCCGCGTTGTCGTTCACGTCCGCTTCGAGGTCGTCCGCGTCGATCTCCGACTCGATGTCCGCCAGCTCGGCGTCGACCGACTCGTCGCTGACCTCGGCGTCCTCGCTCGGCGCCTCGCCTTTCCCGAGTTCGCCCTTGAGCGTCTCGAGTTCGGCGTCGACCTCGCTGTTCGTCGAGAGGCCCTCCAGCTCGCGGTCGATGCTGTCTTTGTCCGAGAGCGCGTCCTCGAACGCGCCTGAGTCCTCCAGCTCGTCCATCGCCTCGGCGCGCGCTTCCATCTCCTCGGTGCGCTCCTCGGCGCGCTCGATGGAGCGGCTCACGTCCTCCATCTCGTCGCCGACGCCGGTCATCGCCTCGGAGACGCGGGAGGACGCCTCGGCCGCCTCGTAGCGCGCCTTCATCGTCTCCTTTTTCGTGCGGAACTCCTCGATGCGGTTCTGGAGCTTGTTCTTCTTCTCGACGAGCTGCTCTTGGGTGTCGTTTAGCTTCGCGATCTGGCCCTCCAGCTCCTCGATCTGGGTCATCTTAGACTTCTTCTTCTCGAGGGCCTTCCGTGCGAGGTCGTCGCGGTCCTGCTGGACCGCCTCGCGGGCCTGACGGTTGTGCTTCTCGACGTTCTCTTCGAGCTTGCGCTTTTGAATCTCCAGGCGCTTCTTCTGGGTCGTCAGGTCGGCGATGCCCTGCTTTACGTCCTGAAGCTCGTCGCGCATCTGTTCGTACGAGTAGTCGAGCGATTCGGTCGGGTCTTCCGCCCGATTGAGGAGGGCGTTCACCTTCGAGCGGATGACGTAGGAGGCGCGCGAGAGGATTCCCATAGGGAGGCGTACGCGTTCCACCCGTTAAAACCTCATGCGGTTCGCCGTGGCGACCGAGACCGCGGTGACGCATCCTGAATCTTTATTCGCGGGGTCGCTGTACCGGCTGACATGGACATCGGCGTCTTGACCGTTCCGCTCGGCGACGAACCGATCGAGGAGGCGGTGACGTACCTCGACGACATCAGCGTCGACGCCGTCGAACTCGGCGTCGGCGGCTGGCCCGGCGAGGACCACGTCGACCGCGAGACGCTCCTCGACGACGAGGCGGCTCGCGGCGAACTGCGCGGCCTGCTCGACGAGCACGGGCTCCGCGCCTCCGCGCTCGCGACGCACAACAACCCGCTTCACCCGGACGAGGAGCGGGCGGCGACGGCCGATCGCGAACTGCGCGAGGCGATCGAGCTGGCCGACCTGCTGGACGTGGGGACGGTCACCTGCTTCTCCGGGCTCCCGGCGGGCGCGCCCGGCGACTCGACGCCGAACTGGGTGACCGCGCCGTGGCCCACCGAGCACGCGGACGCGCTCGACTACCAGTGGGACGAGGTGGCGGTCCCGTACTGGCGCGACCTGGCCGACCACGCCGACCGCCACGGCGTCGACGTCGCCATCGAGATGCACCCGAACATGCTGGTGTACGAGCCGACGGGCCTGCTCGCGCTCCGAGAGGCGACGAACGACCGGATCGGTGCGAACTTCGACCCCTCGCACCTCTACTGGCAGGGGATCGACGTGACGGAGGCGGTCCGGTTCCTCGGCGAGCGCGACGCGATCCACCACGTCCACGCGAAGGACACGAAGGTCTACGAGGCCGAGAGCCGGGTGAAGGGCGTGCTCGACACGACGAGCTACGCCGACACCGCCGACCGGTCGTGGCTGTTCCGCTCGATCGGCTACGGCCACGGCGAGGAACACTGGAAGGACGTGGTCTCGACGCTCCGGATGGTGGACTACGAGGGCGCGCTCTCCATCGAACACGAGGACGCGCTCACTTCCTCGCGCGAGGGGTTGGAGAAGGCGGTCGACGTGCTCGACCGCGCCGTCTTCGAGACGCGGCCGGGCGACGCGTACTGGGCGGAATGAGCGACCGCCGAGACGCGCCCGGCGGAGAGACGCGGACGACGCGCTCGGCAGAGGAACGCGGACGACGCGCTCGGCAGAGGAACGCGGACGACGCGCTCGGCAGAGGAACGCGGACGACGCGCTCGGCAGAGGAACGCGGACGACGCGCTCGGCAGAGGAACGCGGACGACGCGCTCGGCAGAGGAACGCGGACGACGCGCATCGAGCGGAGCGAGGCGGGCGACCACCGCGGAGTTGATCCACGATGACTACTGAACCACTGAAGG
Organism: Halorubrum ejinorense; assembly: GCF_055389685.1. NCBI lineage: Archaea > Methanobacteriati > Methanobacteriota > Halobacteria > Halobacteriales > Haloferacaceae > Halorubrum > Halorubrum ejinorense. Next base: position 1,436,028 of record NZ_AP043777.1, on the reverse strand, counting down.
TCGGCGTACTGGGGTATCGATTCATGGGCAAGGCGCACGCGAACGCGCTGGCGCGGCTTCCGATGTTCTTCCCGGAGGCTCCCGCGGTCGAACGCCACACGCTCGTCGGTCGCGACGAGGCGGCCCTCGCGGACGCGGCCGACCGGTTCGGCTTCGCGCACACCGCGACCGACTGGGAGGCGGCGATAGACGAGGTTGACGTCTTCTACAACCTCGGACCGAACCACGTCCACGCGGAGCCGTCGATCGCGGCCCTCGAGTCCGGGGTGCCCGTGCTCTGCGAGAAGCCGCTCGCGCCGACGGTAGAGGAGGCGGCGGCGATGCGCGACGCGGCGGCCGCGACGGGCGTGACCGCCGGCACCGCGTTCAACTACCGGTTCGTCCCCGCGATCCGCCACGCGAAGCGGCTGATCGACGAGGGCGAACTCGGCGAGGTCCGGCAGGTCCGCGGGCGGTACCTCCAGGACTGGCTCGTCGACCCGGAGGCGCCGTGGGCGTGGCGCATGGACGCCGACATGGCGGGCTCGGGCGCGCTCGGCGACCTCGGCGCGCACACGATCGATCTCGTGAACTTCCTCGTCGGCGACGAAGCCGGCGGGATCGAGCGCGTCTCGGGCCAGCTGACGACGTTCGTCGACGAGCGACCGGTGTACGACGACGACGGGAGCGTCGACGAGTACCGCGACGTGACGGTCGACGACGCCTACAGCGCGCAGGTCGCCTACGAGTCGGGCGCGACGGGCAGCTTCGAGGCCAGCCGCGTCGCCGAGGGGCACAAGAACGACCACACGATCGCGGTCCACGGCACCGAGGGCAGCGTGCGGTTCTCCTTGGAACGGCTCAACGAACTTGAGGTGATCCGCGGCGGGAACCGCGGCTACGAGACGGTGCTGGTCACGGACGAGACAGATCCGTACGGCGACCGCTGGTGGCCCCCCGGCCACGTGATCGGATGGGAACACACGTTCGTCCACGAGAGCTACGAGTTCCTTTCGGCGGTCGCCGAGGGGAACTCGTTCGAGCCGTCGTTCGCGGACGGCTACGACGTCCAGACGGTGCTCGCGGCGATCGAGCGGTCGGACGAGCGCGGCGAGTGGGTCGCCGTCGAGTAGTAAGCGGAGACGGAACTCCGCCCCCGCACTCGGTGTCGCGCCCGCCGGGATCCGGCGTCAGACGCCGACGCCGCCGCCCGGCGTCCCGCCGCCGTTCTCCTCGCTCCACTCCTGGATCGCGGAGTCCTCGCCGTCGTAACTGCCGAGGGTCTCGCGCGTGTCGAAGGCGACGGGCTCCCAGACGACCTCGAAGTTCTCGTTCCCGGTGGCGTTGGGGACGGTCACCCGGTCGCCCGGTTGGACGACGCCGTCGCCGGGCCACGCGCCGAACTGGACGTTCCCGTCCGGGTCCTCGCCGCGGACGTACAGCTCCTCCGCCGGGACCGGCTCCGGACCCATCGCGACGACGACGAGTTCGCCGTTCTCCTGTTGCCCCTCGAACTCGGCGTCGGGCGGGGCGACGCCGTCGATGAGCCCGAACACCGCCGCGCCGACGAGCGCGAGCAGCAGCACGACGATCCCGACGAGCAGCCCCGTCCCCGCGAGGGGGGTGAACCCGCGGTCGTCGTTCCGAAACCCAGCCATTCGACCGTCACTCAGACGAGGGCGGTATAAGCGTTTACGCGCCGCGTATCAGCGCTGATAAGCTTGGCAACCGGATCTGACCGGAACCCGCGGACCGAACCGGAAACGGGTTATTCCGCGCGACCGAACGCCAACCGTGACGTCTCCGATGAGCGAGTCGGCGGGCGGACGGCCCCGCGGACTGCGGGGCATCGCTCGCACGTGGGTCGAGACGCTCGTCCGGCCGCGACGGGCGTTCGCGAACGGGATCACGCCCGGCGATCAGGCGCCGGCGCTGACGTTCGCGGTCGCGGTCGCGGCCGCGTTCACCCTCGGACTGATCGCGTCGGACCCCGGAGCGGTCCCCGCCGTCGTCCCCTCCTCGCGGGCGCTTTCCGGATTCGTGGTCTTCCTCGTCGTGGTCGCGTTGGGAGCGCCGGTCGGACTCCACCTGACCGCCGCGGTCGCGACCGTCTCGGTCGTGGTCGCGAGCCTGACGATCGTCGACGGGGGCGTCTCCCTGCGCGAGCGGGGCGGCGTGAGCGAGACCGTACAGGTGGTGGCGTACGCCAGTTCGCCGATGGCGCTGGCGGGGGTGCCGATCCCCGAACTCAGAGTCGCCTGCGGCGCGTACGCCGCGGTGCTGTTGATCGTCGGGTTCCGCGCGGTTCACGGGCTCGGGCCGGTCCGAACGGTCGTCGCCGCCCTCCCGCCGGCCGTGCTCGGCTACGGCGTGGGCTATCGAGTCGTGGCGTCGGTGCGGACGCTCCTCGGCGCCTGACGCGTCGCCCGGTCGCGTCGGCCCCAGCCGGCTTTCGACAACCGTTTTAGGCCCGAGACTCTCGGTGTATTCAAATGGGATCCTGTATCATTTGTGGCACCGACGTCGGGGGCGGTCGCGTCTGCGACTCGCACCAGGAAGACGTCGTGTTCGATTTCCGCGGAAACTCCCCGGACGGTCTGGTTCCGAGCCGGTTCTATCGGGGCGTCGTCGACGGATACGCCGAGTTCGGCGTGTTCATCGATCTCGCGCCGGGCGTGACCGGACTCCTCCACCGTTCCGAGCTCGACCGGCGACTCGACAGCCTCGACTGGGAGCCGGGCGACGAGGTGTTCGTCCAGGTTAAGGGCGTCCGCGACAACGGGAACATCGACCTCGCGTGGTCGATCCGACAGAACGACCGCGAGTTCCGCGGCGTCCTCGTCCAGGAGGGCGACGGCGAACGCCTCCCCGACGAGGGGCCGGACGACGGAGACGAGACCGAACAGTCGAGCGGCGACGCCGAGACGGGAGCGTCGGACGACCGCGGCGAACCCGACGCGGAGTCGGGGTCAAGCGCCGACGATGACGCCGGCGCGGAGTCCGAAGACGTCGACGACGCGAGTCGCGAGGCCGGCGACGAGGCGGAAGACGACGGCGGCTTCGCTGACGACGAGTCCGGAGTCGAGGACGACGAGTCCGAAGACGCCGGGGCCGAAGCGGTCGAACCGGTAGGGGCGTCCGACGACGAGAGCGAGTCGACCGACGACGAGCCGGACACGGAGGCCGACTCCGACGAGGAACCCGAGCGCGTCCCGATAGCGACGCTCGGGGACGTCATCGGCGAGTCGACCCGCATCGACGGCGAGGTCGTCGGCGTCCGTCAGACCGGCGGCCCGACGGTGTTCGAGGTCAGCGACGAGACGGGCGTGGTCGACGTGGCCGCGTTCGTCGAGCCCGGCGTCCGGGCGTACCCCGACGTCGAGGTCGGCGACGCGGTGCGCGTCGACGGCGAGGTCGAGAGCCACCGCGGCGACGTTCAGGTCGAGTCCGAGGCGCTCGTGCTCCTCGACGGCGAGGAGGCCGAGGCGGTCCGCCGCCGTCTCGCCGAGGCGCTCACCGACGAGGCGCGCCCCGAGGGCCTCCAGCCGCTGGCCGGCGACGAGACGGTCGCCGAACTCGCCGACGGGCTCCTCGACGCGGCCGAGGCCGTCCGCCGCGCGGTCCTCGAGTCGCGACCGATCGTCGTCCGCCACCCGGCGACCGCCGACGGCTACGTCGCTGGCGCCGCGGTCGAGCGCGCCGTCCTCCCGCTGATCCGCGACGAGCACGCGAAGAGCGACGCCGAGTACCACTACTTCACCCGCCGCCCGCTCGACGAGCCGGTGTACGGGATGGACGCGGCCACGAACGACGCGACCCGCATGCTTCAGGACCGCGACCGTCACGACGAGAAGCTCCCGCTGTTCCTCCTCGTCGGCGCCGGTTCGACGACCGAGTCCGCCGACGGCATCGACCTCCTGTCGGTGTACGGGGTCGACGCGGTCGTCGTCGACGCCGCGGTCGCCGACCCCGAGACGCGCGACGCGGTCGACACGCTCGTCTCGCCGGAGCTCGAAGACGTCGGCGGCGACGAGACGCTCTCGACCGGCGCGCTCGTCGCGTCGCTCGCCTCGGCGATCAACGACGAGATCCGCGCCGACCTCCGGCATCTGCCCGCGGTGAGCTACTGGGCGGACGCGCCCGAGCGGTACGTCAACCTCGCACGCGACGCGGGCTACGACGCCGAGCGCGTCGCTGAGCTCCGCGAGGCGGTCGCGCTGGAGGCCTACTACCAGTCGTATCAGGACAAACGCGAACTGATCGCCGACCTGCTGTTCTCCGACGGCGGCAACCTCGCCGCCCACGTCTCCGAGCAGTTCCGCGAGAAGCTCGAGACGGAGATCGAGACCGCGGACGCGAACGTCGTGACCGAGGCGGTCGACGGCGTCGAGTTCGCGCTGCTCGACACCGACGGCTACACCCACCGGTACGACTTCCCGCCGACGCCGCTGCTCCTCGATGACCTCCACCGACGGCGCGCCGACGGCGAGCCGTTCGCGACGGTCGGCGTCGGCACCGACGAGCTGTACGTCCGCACGACGGCGGACGTCTCCGTCCGCGACGTGGCCGAGCGCGCGGCCGAGCTCGCGCCGAAGGCGGACGTCGCCACCGCCGGCGTCCGCGAGGGGAAAATCGAGTTCCTCTCCGGCGAGCGCGACGCGGTCGAGGACGCCGTCGTCGCGGCCGTCGCCGAGTCGTTCTGACCGGGGCGGCCGAGCCGTCCGCTCTCGGCGGGGACGCTGCGCCGAATATGCGCCGCGGTTTTTTGTCACTCCGTATTCAGAACTCTCAGGCATCGGACCGGCCGGTAGATTATTGCTGGTGTGTGAAACTTCCTCACGTGAGGTGTTACACCATGGCAACACAACCGTCGGAACGGACGCTTCGCGCGGACCTGCTCGGCCGCAACGTGGACTTCAACTACTCGGAGACATGGCTGGCGTACTCGATGCTCGGACTCCGGGTCGTGATGGCGTGGGTGTTCCTCCAAGCGGGACTGGCGAAGCTGTTCGAGGGCGGCCTCGCCGACCCGCTCGCGTGGAGCTCGGTCGGGTTCCTCCAGAACGCCATCGCCGACGCCAATCCGCTTCAGGGGCTGTTCCTCTTTTTCGCGGACTACGCGGCGATAATCGACCCGATGGTGGTGTTCGGACAGATCCTGATCGGGCTGGCGCTGCTGTTCGGCGTCCTCTTCAGGTTCGCCGCGCTGATGGGGGCGATCATGATGTCGATGTTCTGGACCGCCGCGTGGCAGGGCGGACTCATGGACGGCTTCCCGGTCGCGCACGGCTACTTCGTCGACAGCTCGCTCGTGTACATGCTGATCCTGTTCGGCCTCGGCGCGTGGGGCGCCGGCCGGATCGTCGGGATCGACCGGGCGTTAGAGGAGACGGAGCTGGTCAAGAACGCCCCGGCGCTCCGGTACCTGCTGGGGTGACGGGACCGACGCCGCACGCGGCGGGCCTCCGACGACGGGCGGGCGCCCGATAGGCGCGTTTTTTTGCCGAGCGACTGCCGGTCAGCGACGCGTGAACGGGCCGGGCGGGAGGATGAGGTCGTCGAGCTCCGGTCGCTGTTTCACGTTGAACACCACCGACAGCTCGTCGCTCAGCGGGTAGCCGTTGCAGGAGAGCCGGAACCCCCGTTCGGCCAAGTCCTCGGGCATGATGTGGTCGGTCGGCTGCGAGAGCTTCCCGTCTGCGAGGTACACCGCGCAGTTCGCGCAGGCGCCGCCGCGACACGAGAAGGGCCAGCCGAAGCCGCTCCGCTCGGCCGCCTCCAGCAGGCTCTCGTCGGGGTGGACCAGCAGGCGGCCGTGAGAGTCGGGGTCGAGGTCGGCGTGTGCGGCCTTCCGGAACAGGTCGTCGTCGTCGAGCGACCAGCCGTAGTCGACGACCGCCTCGTAGTCGAGGAACTCGACGCGGGTCGACTTCGGCTCGCGCGCGCCGTCGCCCCCCTCCGTGAGGTCGACGTCCGCGGGGTCGACCGCGTCGTCGTCCCCGTCGCCGTTCCGGTCGCGGTCCGACAGCTCGCGGTAGGCGCGACGCACGAGCTGGAACTCCTCGATCGAACCGCCCTGGTCCGGGTGTGCGCGCTTGACGCGCTCGCGGTAGGCCCGTTCGATCGCCTCGTCGTCGGCGTCCTCGTCGACGTCTAACACCTCGAACGGGGAGACCATCCAACGTCAGCCCGTAGGCGGGTGACGCACATAAACTGCCCAGAAGTCGGCAGGCGCGTGAGCGGCGGGGGAACCCCCGAACCGCCGACCGTCACCCGACCGGTCAGTGTTTAATACCGGCGCGCCCCACCGATCGGTAATGGGAAACGCCGACCTGCGCGACTTGGCGTCGCTCCGGGACGTCCCCTTCGCGGAGATAGAGGGGAGCGTCGTCGCCGTCGACGCGCACAACTGGCTGTACCGCTACCTCACGACGACGGTCAAGTGGACGGCGGACGAGAAGTACACCACGGCCGACGGCGTCGAGGTCGCGAACCTGATAGGCGTCGTCCAGGGGCTCCCGAAGTTCTTCGAACACGACCTGATCCCCGTGATGGTGTTCGACGGCGCGGTCACGGACCTGAAGGCCGACGAGATCGCGGACCGGCGGGAGAAGCGCGAGGCGGCCGAGGAGCGACAGGCGGCGGCCGAGGAGCGCGGCGACGCGGTCGAGGCCGCGCGGCTGGAGGCCCGCACGCAGCGGCTCACCGACACGATCCAGGAGACGACCAGAGAGCTGCTCCGGCTGCTCGACGTGCCGGTCGTCGAGGCGCCGGCCGAGGGGGAAGCGCAGTGCGCGCACATGGCCGCGACCGGGAGCGTCGACCACGCCGGCAGCGAGGACTACGACACCCTCCTGTTCGGCGCGCCGACCACGCTCCGGCAGCTGACGAGCAAGGGCGACCCGGAGCTGATGGACCTGGCGGCGACGCTGGAGGACCTCGGTCTCGACCGACAGGGGCTCGTCGACGTCGCGATGCTCTGTGGCACCGACTTCAACGAGGGCGTCCGCGGCGTGGGCCCGAAGACGGCGGTGACGGCGGTCAGGGAACACGGCGACCTGTGGGGCGTCCTCGACGCGCGCGACGCCGAGATCCCGAACGCCGAGGCGATCCGCGAGCTGTTCATGAACCCCCCGGCCGAGGACGTGACGGTGGACACGGACGTGAACCCGGATGTCGAGGCCGCACGGGAGTACGTCGTCGACGAGTGGGGCGTCGCCGCCGACGAGGTCGAGCGCGGGTTCGAGCGCATCAGGGAGTCGCAGGTCCAGGCCGGACTCGACCGCTGGACCTGAACGCAGAGCGAGCGACCGGAGTGGCAGTCGGGGACGGACGTAGCGGACCTCGGCGTACGGCTGCGACCGAACTCGGCGAGCGGGCGCTCAGCGGACGCGACCGCCGCGAACACACCTTTTATTTCCTCGTCGTCAGAAGGGTGACGTACACGTGTCGCGGACTGTCTCTCGACCGCAGGCGTCGCCCGGAACCGGTCGGCAGACCGGGTTCGACGCCGATTCCGGCGGCGCGGCGCTCCCGCGGGCCGGGCCCCGGACCGACCGCGACTCTCCTCACCAATGAGCTTCGAAGTTCCCGACGACAGACGGTACCTGGAATCGCACGAATGGGCGACGACCGGCGACACGGTTCGGATCGGCGTCTCCGACTTCGCGCAGGACGAACTCGGCGACGTCGTGTTCGTCGAACTCCCCGAGGTCGGCGACGAGGTCGCCGCCGGCGAGGCGTTCGGCGTCGTCGAGTCTATCAAGGCCGTTTCGGACCTGTACGCGCCCGTTTCCGGCGAGGTCGTCGCCGTCAACGAGGAGCTGTTCGACCGACCGGAACTCGTCAACGAGGACCCGTACGGCGACGGGTGGATGCTCGAAGTCGCTCCCGACGAGGACGGCGACGCAGACGGGCTGCTCGACGCCGACGAGTACGACGACCAGATCGCTTGATCCCCCCGGGCGCCGCCGGGAACGGGACTGAAACCCCGGACGAAACACCCACCCGACACACGACCATGACCACGCCACCTTCCGACTCCACCTCACCGTTGGACCGACGAGCCACGAACCATCGCGGACAGGGAGAGACGCACCGATGAGCCGAGCGAACGGCACTCCGTACGCGCCACACACGGCGGAGGAGACCGCCGAGATGCTGGCGGAAATCGGCGTCGACGACGAGGCGGCCCTGTTCGACATCCCGGAGTCGGTCGCCTTCGACGGCGATTTCGGCATCGAACCGCGGACGGAACGCGAGATCCGCGACGAGTGCGCCCGAATCTTGAACCGCAGCGACGACCTCGTGGAGTTCCTCGGCCGCGGACACTACGGCCACTACGTCCCGAGCGTCGTCGACCACCTCGCCGACCGCGCGGAGTTCCTCACGAGCTACACGCAGTACCAGCCGGAGGTGTCACAGGGGTTCCTCCAGGCGCTCTTCGAGTACCAGTCGATGCTGGTCGAGCTGACCGGCCTCGACGTGGCGAACTGCTCGATGTACGACGCCGCGACCGCCCTCGGCGAGGCCGCGACCCTCGCGGACCGCGTTCGGTCCACGTCGGGCGACGTGGTCTTGGTCCCCGAACAGCTCCGCGAGGGGAAACGCGCGGTGCTTTCGAACTACTGCGCGGGCGCGGACATGACCGTCGAGACCTACCCCATGACGGACGGCACCGCCGACGTCGACGCGCTCGCCGAGCGCGCCGGCGACGACGTGGTGATGGTGTACGCGGAGAGTCCGACCGTCCGCGGCTGTATCGAGGAGCGGCTCGCCGCGATCGGTGACGTGGCCGACGAGGCGGACGCGCTGTTCACGCTCGGCTCCGACGTGGTCGCGCTGTCGGTGCTGGAGTCCCCCGAGCGCGTCGGCGCCGACGTGGTCGTCGGCGAGGCCGGCTCGCTCGGGCTTCCGACCGCGTACGGCATGGGACTGGGGCTGTTCGCCTGCCGCGGCGACTTCCTGCGACAGGTCCCCGGGCGGCTCGTCGGGGCGAGCGAGGACGCGAACGGCAGCCGTGCGTACACGCTGACGCTCCAGACCCGCGAACAGCACATCCGCAAGGAACGGGCCACCTCGAACATCTGTACGAACCAGGCGTGGGTCGCGCTCCGGGCGGCCATCCACGCGGCGACGCTCGGGCCCGACGGGCTCGTCGACCTCGCGAACGACTGCGTCCGCGAGGCCGAGGCGCTGGCGGCGCGGATCGGCGAGCTGTCCGGCGCGGCCGCCCCCGTCCACGACCGCCACCACTTCCGGGAGTTCGTCGTGCGGGTCGACCAGCCGGCCGGCGCGGTCGCCGAAGACCTGGAGGCGGAAGGCTTCGCGGTCCACGCGCTCGACGACCACATGATTCAGGTGTGCGTCACCGACCTCACCGCCGGGCGGACGGACGGACTCGTCTCGGCCTTCGCGGAGGTGCTCTGAATGATCCACGACCAAGCGAACTACGAGCGAGAGGGCGAGCAGGTCCGGGAGCCGCTGCTCTCGGAGAAGGGCCAGGAGACGGTCGACGTGCGCGAGGAGTCCCCGCTGCCGGACGACCTGACCCGCGAGGAGCTGACGCTGCCGAACCCCTCCGAGCCGGAGACGGCGCGTCACTACACCCGGCTCTCGCAGATGAACTGGGCGATAGACGCCGGGCCGTACCCGCTCGGGAGCTGTACGATGAAGTACAACCCCAAGTTCACCGAGGACGTCGCGGCCGACCCGAACGCGGCGATCCACCCGGACCGCTCCGAGCGCTCGGCACAGGGAGTCTTGGAGCTCCAGTACCGGCTTCAGGAGGCCCTCGCGGACATCGGCGGGATGGACGCCGTCACGCTTCAGCCCCCGGCGGGCGCCGCCGGTGAGCTGACGGGCATCCTCGTCGCGAAGGCGTACCACGAACACCACGGCAACGACCGCTCGGAGGTCGTGATCCCGGCGTCGGCCCACGGGACGAACTTCGCGACCGCCGCGACCGCCGGCTACGACGTGGTCGAACTCCCCTCCGGCGAGGACGGGCGCGTCGACCTGGAGGCGCTCGAGGCGGCCGTCGGCGACGACACCGCCGCCCTAATGCTCACGAACCCGAACACGGTCGGGCTCTTCGAGCGCGACATCACCGAGATCGCCGACATCGTCCACGACGCCGGCGGGCTGCTCTACTACGACGGCGCGAACCTCAACGCGCTGCTCGGCCGGGGGCGCCCCGGCGACATGGGGTTCGACGTGATGCACTACAACGTCCACAAGACGTTCGCGACGCCCCACGGCGGCGGCGGCCCGGGCGCCGGCCCGGTCGGCGTCGTCGACGAACTGGCCCCGTTCCTCCCGACGCCGAGGGTGCGCGAGGCCGAGGAGGGGTCGGGGTACGAGCGCTTCGAGCCCGACGACACGATCGGGAAGGTCCACGGCTTCGCCGGGAACTGGCTCGTGTTGATCAAGGCGTACGCGTACGTCGCCCGGCTCGGGGACGAGGGGCTGGCGGACGCGGCCGCGAAGGCCGTCCTCAACGCGAACTACCTCGCCGAGCGGATCGACCTCGACGTGCCATTCGGCCCGTTCCACCACGAGTTCGCGGCGACCGCCGGCGACCGCGACGCCGCCGACGTGGCCAAGCGGATGCTGGACTTCGGCGTCCACCCGCCGACGACGAAGTGGCCGGAGATGGTGCCGGAGGCGATGCTGACGGAGCCGACCGAGATCGAAGGGAAGTCGTCGCTCGACGACCTCGCGGAGGCGTTCAACCTCGCGTACGCCGACACCGACGAGGCGCTCGACTCGGCGCCGAACCGGACCGCCGCCGCGCGGATCGATCAGGTCGGCGCCGCGCGGAACCCGCGCCTCTCGTGGCAGGCGCTCGAGGAGGAGTAACCGCGGTTCGGCGCGGGCGAGCGCACGAGGGCCCGAGCGGGCCGAACGGTAGCGGACGCCGAGCGGCCGACTAGATCTTCTCGAACCGGCGCGTCAGGGCTCGGTCGCCGCCGACCGGACCGGCTCCTCGCGGTCGCGGTCGGCGGCCTCGAACTCGCGGCCGTCGAGGGGGGTCGCCCCGGACGCGGCGGCGCCCTCGCCGGCCGGAGCGGCCGCGTCCTCCCGCGCGGCGGCGAACGGTCCCGCGCCGTCGACGAACCGGCGCATCACGCGTCCCTCGGCGCGGTGGAGCGTCTCGCTACAGGTCGACTTCGCGATGTCGTTCGCCTCGGCCAGCTCCGTGAGCGTACACCGGCGGGGGGTGTCGTAGTAGCCGGCGCGGACCGCATCGAAGACGAGTTCGCGCTGCGCCTCGGTGAGTGTCCGGTCCGAGTCGGCGTCCCCGGTCGCGGTGACGCCGACCGTCATTCCGTCGCCCGCGAGCCGTCGTCCGAACGCCTCGATCCGCTCTTTGTCGCCGACGACGGAGACGGCTGCGCGCCCGTCGGCGACCTCGACCGTCGACTCGACGGGGAGGCCGACCGCCCGCGCCGCCGAGAGGTACGCGGGGGCCCGCCCGATCACCCGGAGCGTGCGGACGTCGCCGCGGCGCTCGACCGTCGTGACGCGCTCGACGCGGTCGTGGTCGCGGAGCGCGGCCTCGACGCGATCCCGTTCGGTCCCGGCGACGCGGACGGTCGCGACGGCCTCCCGATCGCCGTCGTCGAGCGCTATCGTCTCTGTGACTCGGAGCGCCGCCGGCGGGACCGCCCGCGAGACGTCGCCGAGCCACGACCCGGCGGGGAGGTCCAGCCGCAGTTCGGTCCGGCTCATCGCCGCCACCCCGACGCTCCCGACGAATCGGTCGCCCCGGCGTTCGGTAGTGTGCGCATCTCCGGTCAGCGTACGCTCCCCACCCCCCTCGTCGTATCGCTTCATACGTTTCGATCGTAAGTACCGGCGCCTCGGATCGCGCGGTCCGCTGTCGGGCGACCACCGGGGACCGGTCGCTCCGCCGCGACCACAGGACGGAAGTTTCCGGCGCGAGAGCGGAACCCCATGCAGACGACAGACGCGTTCATCGGGCTGACCTGCGTCGACTGCGAGGAGACGTTCGACGCGGAGACGGCGACACACCGGTGTCCCGACTGCGGCGGCATCCTCGATCCGGCGTACGACTACGACCGGGTCGACCTGACGCCGGAGGCGCTCGACGCCCGGCCCGACGGGTCGATGTGGCGGTACGCCGAGCTGCTCCCCTTCCCCGCCGAGACCGCGGTGTCGCTGGGCGAGGGCGCGACGCCGCTCGTCGAGTGTCCGGCGCTGGCGGACGCGATGGGCGTCGGCCGCGTCCTCCTGAAAGACGAGGGCGCGAACCCCACGGGGACGTTCAAGGACCGCGGGCAGGCGGCCGCGATGACGGCCGCGCGCGAGCACGGCGCCTCGGAGGTGGCGCTGAACAGCGCCGGCAACGCGGGGCAGGCGGCCGCGGCGTACGCGGCGCGCGCGGACTTGGACGCACACGTGTTCCTCCCGTCGCGGGCGGGGTTCACGCAGAAGGCGATGACGGAGGTTCACGGCGCGGACCTGACCGTGACCGACCCGATAGACGGGAACTCACAGATCGGCGACGCGGGGGCGGCGTACGCGGAGGCGATGGAGGAACACCCCGACTGGTACTCGACGAAGACGTTCGTCACCCCCTACCGCCACGAGGGCAAGAAGACGATGGCGCTGGAGCTGTTGGCGCAACTCGACTGGAACCCGCCGGACGCGGTCGTCTACCCGACCGGCGGCGGCGTCGGGCTCGTGGGGATGCACAAGGCCGCCCGAGAGGCCCGGAAGCTGGGGTGGACCGACGAATTGGTCCCGATGTACGCCGCGCAGGCCGCGGGCTGTGCGCCCGTCGTCGACGCCTACGAGTCGGGCGCGGACGAGCACGTGCCGCTGGACGACGACGCGGTCGACACGGCCTGTAACGGGATCGCGATCCCGGACCCCGGCGCGAGCACGCTCATCCTCGACGCGATCCGCGAGTCCGACGGCGGGGCGGTGGCGACGACGGACCGCGAGATCTTCGACGCCGCCATCGAGGTGGCGCGCGCCGAGGGCCTGGAGACGGGCGCGACCTGCGCCGCCGCCGCCTCCGGCGCGTTCGAGTTGGCGGAGCGGGGCGAGTTCGGCCCCGACGACACCGTCGTCCTGTTGAACACCGGCGCGGGCAACAAGGACGTGGACGCGCTGCGGGCGCACCTCGGGGAGCGCGAGGCCGAGTCGGAGGCTGCGGAGTAGCGGCCGGGACCGGCGGTCGAACCGGAACCACTACGGCGGGCGGTCGCCACCCCTCGCGCATGGAACTCGGGGTCATCGGACTCGGGCGGATGGGACAGATCGTCGCGAACCGGTCGCTGGAGGCGGGCCACGACGTGGTCGCGTTCGACCTCTCCGCGGAGGCGACCGCGGAGGCGGCGGAGCGGGGCGCGGAGCCGGCGGACTCCGTGACGGATCTCTGCGACCGGCTGGACGGGTCGGGTGAGGAGGACGGCGACGGCAAGCGGATCTGGCTGATGGTACCGGCGGGCGACGCCGTCGACGCCACCCTCGCGGACCTCGAACCAAACCTCGACGCCGAGGACGTGGTCGTCGACGGCGGGAACTCCCACTTCGAGGCGTCGACCCGCCGCGCCGAGGAGACCGACGCGGCCTACCTCGACTGCGGCACGTCCGGCGGCCCGGCGAGCGCCGAGGCCGGCTTCTCGCTGATGGTCGGCGGTCCGGCGTGGGCCTACGAGGCGATGGTCCCGGTGTTCGACGCGGTGGCGACCGGGCCGGACGGCCACGACCGAATGGGCGAGTCGGGCGCGGGCCACTACGTGAAGATGGTCCACAACGGCGTCGAGTACGCGCTGATGCAGGCGTACGGCGAGGGGTTCGAACTGCTCGCCGACGGGCGGTACGACCTCGACATGGAGTCGGTCGCGCGCACCTGGAACAACGGCGCCGTGATCCGGTCGTGGCTCCTCGAGCTCTGCGAGGAGGCGTTCCGCGAGGAGGGCTCGGACCTCGGCGACGTGGCCGACCACGTGGCCGGCGGGTCCACGGGGACGTGGACCGTCGAGGAGGCGCTCGAACAGGAGGTGCCCGTTCCGATCATCTACCAGGCGCTCGCCGAGCGGTTCGACTCCCGGAACGAGGGGCGCTTCTCGCGGCGGCTCGCCAATCGGCTGCGGTACGGGTTCGGTCGCCACGAGGTCGCGCGGCGCGACGACGCGTAGCCCGGCCGGCGGCCGTGCCGACGCAGAGCCAGCCCGCCGGGGCGCCGACGGCATCGGTGCGGTCGCACCCGTGTGCGGCGAGACCTCTTCGCTTAGCGACACGTATTACTGACGACAGACACACGTATTCACTCGTGCTCGACCTCGCCTTCGCGCGCCGACAGTACCTCGTCCGGCTCTCAGACGGTCCCGCACAGCTCCGGGACCTCGTCGACGAGTTCGAGCACTCGAGGTCGACGGTCAACCGCGCGATCCGGGCCCTCGAGGAGGGCGGACTCGTCGAGCGCAGGACGGACGGCTACGAGACCACGTACGCCGGCCGCGTCCTCTTGGACACCGTCGACGAGGCGTTCGCGGTCGCGGAGACGGTCGAGGCGTCGGACGGCGTCCTCAACGAACTCCCGTCGTCGCCGCGGAACCACCGGTTCTTCGCGGACGCCGAGGTGGTGACGATAGCCGAGACGTCGCCGGCGGCGGTGCTGTCCCGGCTCCGCCGCGTCGCCGAGGCGGCCGACCGGTTCCGCGGGGCCTCGATCGCCGCCAACGACGAGCAGTTCGTCTCGACGCTGTACCACCGCACCGTCGTCGAGGAGTCGCTGGAGCTGTCGTTCGTCCTGACGGAGCCGGTCGCGGATTACCTGGCCGTAGAGAGCCCCGAGCGAGCGCGCTCCGTCGTCGAGGCCGGGGTCGACGTGCGAATCGTTCCCGACCTCCCGTTCGCGTGGTACCTGAGCACCGTCGACGGTCGGACGACGGCGTACCTCGCGATCCACGGCGACAGGGGCAACTTCCTCGGGTACGCCGCCAACGACGACCCGGACGCCGTGGAGTGGCTCGCCGACCTGTTCGAGGCCCAGCGCGACCGCGGGACATCGCTGGCGGCGTACTACCGGTCGAACGACGGCGACGCGCTCGGACTGTAACGGGCGCCCGGGCCGAATCTCAGCGCGCGTGAGCCGCGGGAAACGCTTATGTACTACTATGGCAGAGATTACCACGCATAGAATGTTCGAGCGATTCTCGAGCGGCTACTACCTGGGGGAACTGTACGTGGAACCCCACGGCGGCGAGCGCGCCGTCATCCGGCGGGCGGACCACGAACACGTCAACGAACAGCTGTACGCGGACGGCGAGGGCGTCGAGCGACTCGACGCCCCGCTCGTCATGAAAGTCGGCGGCGGCCACATCCCGGTCGCCGGCGACGACGACGTCCCGAGCGGGACGCTCGCGATTCCGCAGGAACTCGCCGACGAGACGCTCCCGGACCGAAAGAACGTCCTCCTGGCGGACGCGGACCGCGCCGAGACGCTGCTGCGTTGGGAGGGGTGGGAGCCGTTCGTGAACGCGTAGGACGCCGCCGCGTGTCTGAGGGAGTCGCGAACGGCGAAGGCCGCGGCGGTAGCGCCCGGAGACCGATAGGGGCGGGCCCGCGCGTCGAGTCGAACTGCGCGTGAGACCGACTGGCATAGCGACCGCGTATGCGGGAAATGGTTCGATGTCGGGCCGCGGACGCCGCCGGAGCCGCCCGATCGGGCACTCGTGTTATTATGCCGGTCCGGCTCGTGTCGAACGTATGGCGCTCGCGCTCTCGGCCGAGCTAGTGGCGACCGTCGCGGTCGCGGGCGCCGTCAACGGGGTCGCGGGGTTCGGCTTCGCGGTCGTGGGGACGACGGTGCTCGCGTCGACGCTCGACCCGGCGGCCGCCGTCGCGTTCATGATCGTCCCGATGTTCGCGGTGAACGTCGCCCTCGTCGGAGAGCTCACGCGCGAGGAACTGCGGACCTGCGGGGCCCGGTTCGCACCGCTGCTCGTGGCCGCGCTCGTCGGCACCCTCGCGGGGATGGCGCTGCTCGATCGCCTCCCGGCGGCTCCCCTGCGCGTCCTGCTCGGCGTCGTCTCGCTCGGGTTCGTGGCGACCGCGCAGCGCGCGGTCTCGCTCCCGTCGCTGCCGACTTCGGCCGACCGCGAGCGCGCCGAAGGCCCGCTCGTCATGGGGGTCGTGGGCGTCGTCTCCGGCGTCCTGTTCGGCGCGACGAACGTCGGCGTCCAGCTGGTCGCGTTCGTCCGGAGCTTCGACCTCTCGCACGGGGTGTTCGTCGGCGTCGTGGCGCTGGTGTTCGTCGGGATCAACGGCCTTCGCGTCGGGGCCGCGGGCGCGCTCGGACTCTACCCGGACGCCGCGTTCGCGCTCGCGTCGGCCGCCGCCGCGGTCCCCGCGGTCGCCGGCGTCGCCGTCGGGACTCGCCTCCGAGACCGCGTGAGCGAGCGGCTCCGGCGCGGCCTCGTCCTCGGCCTCCTCACGGTCATCGGGCTCCGGCTGATACTCGGCGGCGCGGGCGTCGCCTGACCGGTGTCGCCGTCGCTCCGCCGGAGTCGCCGCCGGTCAGTCGACTGCGGCCTCGATGTCGCGGACGACGGACAGCACCGCCCGCCACTGCTCGACCGTCCCGGGCGGCTCGCGGTCGACGGTCCCGGTCCGGTCGGTGATCGACCGTCGGACCGCCTGCGGGTCGTCGATCCGGCGGAGCTCGAGGTCCGGCCCGCCGGCGACTTCGATCGTGACCGTGCCGTACCCGAACGCGGAACCGGTCACCGATTGACTGTACGCCGTGTTCTGTACCTGTGCCAGCCCGACGCGGCGGACCTTTCGGCCGAGCACGCCGCGTTTCGACCAGATCGCTCGAGTCGTGACCACGTAGTCGGTCCGTGTGACGCGGAGCAGTTCCCAGCCGGCGATGCCGACGCCCAGCGGGCTCGCCGCGGCGATGCGCGGGTCGACCGCGGCCGCCGCGAGGAGCGCGACGGCGACGGTCGCGACGCCGACGACGCCCCCGCCGAGCGCCGCCGACAGCCGCGGGCGACCCGTCCACACGACGGTCTCGTCGTCGTGCCGAAACCACCAGTCGCCGGTCATCGGTCCTCGCGCGCCGTCTCCGACGCGGTCCGCTCGGCGCCGACGTCCTCGCCGGTCGCGGTCGGCGTCTCGGCGTCGCCGCCGGCACCGTCGTCGGTGACCGCGGAGCGGATCGCGCGAAGTTCGACGAGGATCTCGGCGAGCACGTCGTCGGCGTCGCCGTCGCCGTCGGCGCTGTCCCGCTTTCCGGCGTCGATCTCCCTGGCGATCAGCTCCTGGACCGACGCCGGGTCCGGAATGCTCCGGAACCGTAGCTCGACGCCGGAGCCGCCGGCGGTGCTGACCTCGACCGACCCGTACCCGAGCGACGAACCGATGGCCGACTGCGAGTAGGAGATGTTCTGTACCTTCTCGAACCCGATCTGTTTCACGTCCCGGGAGAGGATGCCCCGCTTGCTGTAGAGCCCCTTGTTCGTGACGACGTAGTTCGTGTTCTTGTACTGGAGGTAGCTCGCGGCGACGATCGGGATCCCGACGAGGACGAGCGACAGGGGAACGCCGACGAGAAGCGCCGGGACGACGCTGTACCTGTGCGGCGTGCTCGCCCAGCGGATCTCCTCGTCGTCCTCGAGCGACAGCCAGTCGAGGTCGAGGTCGGCGGTGACGCCGTTGCCGGTCTTCGGTTCCTCTTGGAGGGACGGAGACGACATATCCCCCGAAGCGTCGGGAGACGCTAAAACGGTGGCGGAGGCGCACCGATCGGATCACGCGCGAAGCGGACGACGTGAACGCGGCGACGAACGGTCGCGCGGGAGACGGCGGCGGACGGTGGCGCGACGCGCGGACGGCCCGGAGAGCGGCGTCCGTCTCCGCCGCAGACGCACCTTTTACGTCGCGGCGGGTCGCGAATTCGGTATGATCGACAGGCTGCTCGGGCGCGCCGAACTGAAGGAGCGCATCGAGGAGTTGGAGGAGGAGAAGCGTCACCTCGAACGCCGCGCCGAGGCCGAGGAGGAGCGGCGGTCCGACGCGGTCGCCGACCGCCAGCGCGCCGAGGAGCGCGTCAACGAGCTCGAACACCGGATCGAGTCGTTAGAGGAGCGGCTCGACCGGGCCGAGGGAACCGAGGCGTCCGTCGAGTTCCGACGCGTGAGCGACCTCCGCGGCCCGCGACTGGCCGACGCGCTCGACCGCTTCCGCGCCGTCGAGAGCGACGACCCCGAGGGACTGCTCACCGCGTTCGTTCCCGACGCCGACTCGGTTCCGGAGACCGTCGCCGACTGGTTCGGCGACCGCACGGCGCTCGTCCGGCGCGCGGCGCCGGCGGTCGTCGTGGCCGACGACACCGGTGCGGCCAGCGCGGCGCTGTCGCCGCCGATAGCGCCCGACCCCTTCGACGAGTGGAGCGACCGGTTCCGGCTGGACGACGCGTGGTTCCGGCCGACCGGGCGGTTCGCGTTCGCGCTGGTTCGGGCGGACACGTTCGCGCTCGGCACCTACGAGGGCGGCGAGCGGGTCGCGTACGAGGGGTTCAGCTCCGACGTGAAAGAGGCCCACTCGAAGGGCGGCTTCTCGCAGGGCCGCTTCGAGCGCCGCCGAGAGGGACAGATCGACGACCATCTCGACGGGGCGAACGAGGCGCTCGCGGGAGTCGAGAACGTCGACCGGACGATAGTCGTCGGCGAGCGCAGCGTGTTGGGGCGGGTTCGCGACCACGCCGACGTCACCGACGTGTCGGACGCCACCGGGAAGCCGAAGGCGGCCCTCGAGGACGCGTTCCGCGACTTCTGGACCGTCAGGGTACACGCGATCTGACGCCGCGTCGGCCAGCCCCGTCGGGACTCGCTCGACCGGGAGACTCACTCGACGCACGACTCACTCGACGCACGACTCGGCCGACGCACGACTCGCCCGAATCCACCCAGAGCCGTCGCTTCGCCGGCGGTAAGCCGCGCATACCTTTGATATCGGATAGCACACTGACGCACGGAGGGAAAGTCACTCGCTCCCTCCTCCCCCCTCTTTTTCGCGGCTCTTCGACGCCTCCGTCGCCCCGGCTCCGCGCCGGTTCCCGGCGGCCCGGACGGAACGCGAGGAACAGCCATATATCGGCGACGGACGTGGTGCGTCCATGACACGGTCGGGTTCGGGCCCATCGGTCCGATCTGTCGTCGCCGCCTCGCTCGTCGCAGTCCTGCTGGTCACCGCGCTGCCGGCCGGCGGCGCCACGGTCGGGGACCTCGACGCGTCGGACGAGGACACCTACCACGGATCGATCGGTCTCGAACCGACCGACGGAGCCGGAAGCGCCGCGGTCGCGGACGGGGACCGAGGAGGCGACGCGAGACAGACCGACGACTCTGACACGATCCGCCTGCGGAACGAACTGTCCGAGACCGACGAGGCCGGAACGGTTGGCGTCACGACTCGGGCGGCGATCCCGGACCGCGTCACGGAGCTCCGCGTGACCCTGTTGAGCGCGAACGACGGCGCGGTCGAGGCCGACGGGTTCGAGCGCGCGGACGACGCGGGCCCCGACGAGTCGGCGTGGGTGT
The DNA here is from genome assembly GCF_055389685.1 of Halorubrum ejinorense. NCBI lineage: Archaea > Methanobacteriati > Methanobacteriota > Halobacteria > Halobacteriales > Haloferacaceae > Halorubrum > Halorubrum ejinorense. The sequence continues at coordinate 1,416,466 of NZ_AP043777.1, read as the reverse complement.
GGGACGGCGAGACGCCGACGCCCTCGCTCACGTACGCGACGGACGTCAACGTCACCGTCGAGGAGTCGGGGCCGCTGGCTACCCGCGGGACCTACCGGTTCGCCGACGCCGGCGAGTGGGCGTTGGTCCGGACGCCGCGGACGAGTGCGAGCTGGTCGTACACCGGACAGTACGACGGGCAGGTCGGCCTGACGCGCGAGAACGTCGTCGACGGCGAAGGAGTCGCCTCGCAGGCGATGGCGTTCCTCGGCCCCTACGAGGAGCGCGTCCGGGAGGCCGACGGCCGGCGCTACCGGCTGATCGTCCCCGAGGCGGCCGACACCGAGGCGACGCCGGAGGAGGTGTTCGGCGCCTTCGACTATGCGTCGGCCGCGCTGCGAGTTGGCGCGCGCGACGAGACGGTGTTCGCCGTCGCCGCTCCCACCGACGGGGTCGAGTGGGGCGTCCGCGGCATTCAGATCGGCGACGCCGACCTGTGGGTCCGGGACGTCGAGCCCGCGGGCACGGCCGACGACGTCTGGACTCACGAGTACGTCCACACGCGGCAGGCGTTCGGTACCGACGCGAGCGGCCGGTGGATCACCGAGGCGAGCGCGACGTACTACGCCGCGCTGTTCGCGCTCGACCGCGGCGCCGCAAACTTCGCGGAGTTCGAGCGGACGTTGGCGCGCGGCGAACGCGATCCCGACGCCTCGGCGGTGCTCGCCGACCCCGGGACGTGGGAGGGGAACCCGGACTACACGAAGGGGGCGCTCGTCGCCGGGGCGATCGACCGGCGGCTCCGGGTCGCGACCGACGGGGGCGCCTCGCTCGCGACGGTCCTCCGCGACCTGAACGCCGCCGGGGAGCCGATCACCAACGAACACGTGCTCGACGCCGTCGAGGCCGCCGCGGCCGAGGGGGCCGACGACGAGACCGCGGCCGCGATCCGGGCGGAGGCCGAGCGCCTGACGACCACCCGGGACGCTCCCGAGACCTGGGGCCGCGACGCTCACGCGGAAGCGTTCGGCGAGACGCCGGCGCAGGTCGGGTACGTGCTCGCCGACGACGGCGTCAGGGCGACGGGCGAGTACCGCGACCGCCCGGTCGACGTGGATCCGGTCGAACTGGTCGCGGGCGAGCGGCTCGCGGTCGCCGTCGACGTCACCAATACCGGCGGCGTCGCCGGCGAGTACGACCTTTCGCTGACCGTCGACGGCGAGGCCGTCGCGACGCGAGTCGGGACCGTCGACGCCGGCGCGGCGACGACGGAGGAGTTCGAGTACGCGTTCTCCGAGCCGGGAACGTACGCGGTCCGAGTCGGCGGCGAGCGCCTGCGGGTCGTCGTCTCGGAGCCCGCGCCGCCGTCGGTCCGTGACGTTTCGATCGACGCCGACCGCGTGACCGCCGGCGAGTCGGTGCGCGTGACCGCGACCGTCGGCAACGACGCCGAACTCCCGGCGGGCGGCGACGTCGAGTTCCGCGTCGACGGCGAGACGGTCGACACGGCGCCCGTCCGACTCGACGCCGGCGCCGAGGCGTCGGTCGAGCGGAGCCTGACGCTCGGTGAGTCGGGGGATTCCGGCGGAATCGGTGCCGGAGACCGAGAGGTGAGCGTGAGCGTCGTCGGCCCCGAAGGCGAGGCGTCGACGACGGTCACGATCGAGGGGGCGGGCCCGATCGGCGGCGCGACCGACGACGCCGTGCCCGGGTTCGGGATCGTCGCGGCCGTAGTCGCGCTGCTGGCGGCTACGGGGCTGTTCGGACGGCGCGGGCGGAGCGATTAGAACGGCGCGGGCGGAGCGATTAGAACGGTGCGGACGGAGCGATTAGAACGGTGCGGGCGGAGCGATTAGAACGGTGCGGACGGAGCGATCAGAACGGCGCCTCGGGCCCCTCGTCGGTCTCGGCTACTCCGCCGGCCTCGTCCTGCGGCTCCGCGTCCGTCGTCTCCAGCTCGCCGACCTCGCGCTCCCAGGCCTCGATCCCGCCGCGGAGGCTGTCGACGCGGGCGTCGGCGGTCCCCTCGTAGCTGCCGATCAGCTGGGCCGCCTGCTGGCTGGCGACGCCGTGCGGACAGACGGTGACGATCCGGTCGGCGCCGTCGAGTTCGGCGATCCGGCTCGTCAGTTCGGGGAACGGGATACACTCGCTGTCGGGGAGGTGGCCCCGGTCGAAGGCGCGCTGGTCGCGGATGTCGACGATGCGGGGCGGCTCGTCGGCGGACCCGTCGCCGCGCTCCGACAGCAGCGACGACAGCTCCTCGGGATCGATTTCGCCGTCCATCAGGGGAGGGGAGCGAGGCTGGCCGTGAGCACGGCTCGCTCGTCGGTGTCGTTTCGCGCGCCGTGGACCGCGCCGCGCTCGTTCGGAACCACCGCGGGGGCCGCGAGCGTTTCCTCCTCGCCGTCGCGAGACACGGTCGCTTCCCCCTCCAGAACGTGGAAGACGTTGGTGGCGTCGGCGTGTTCGTGCGGGTCCACGGCCGCGTCCGGCCCCAGCACGAACGCCTTCACGAGCACGTCGTCGGTGACGAGGAGTTCCGCGGTCTCGACCTCCCCGCGGGCCGGGTCGAGGTCGGCGACCGCCGTCGCGTAGCTGTCGAGCGTCATACCCGTATCTCGCGCGGGACGGTGAAAAGTCGCGCGCTCGGGCGTCAGTACGACGGCGACTCCTCCGGCTCGCCGTCGCGGGCGTTCGCGACGCGACCGGCCGTGAACAGGAGGTCCGAGAGCCGGTTGAGGTACGTGACGACGGCCTCGTTTATCTGCTCCGAGCGCGCGAGGTCGACGACGCGACGCTCCGCGCGTCGAACCACGGCGCGCGCGTGGTGGAGCGCCGCCCCCGCCTCGCCGCCGCCGGGCAGGATGAACGACGTGAGCGGCTCCAACTCCTCGTCGAAGGCGTCGATCCGGTCTTCCAGCTCGTCGACGTGGCCGGCGTCGACCTGCGGGTCGTCCGGGTCGGGATCGGGGTTCGCGAGGTCGGCTTGGACGACGTGAAGGTGGTTCTGGACCGTCTCCAACAGGTCGTCGAGGTCGTCGTGGCCGGTCGGGCGGACCGTTCCGAGCAGCGCGTTCGCCTCGTCGACGGTGCCGTACGCCTCGATCCGGTGGCTCGACTTCGACACCCGGCTCATGTCGCGGAGGTCGGTCTCGCCCTCGTCGCCGCGACCGGTGTAGATGCTCATGCGAGGGTCCTCTCGACGTACTCGACGATGTTCGCGCTCTCCGCCATCGTCACGCCGCGATCCTCGTCGACGAGCACCGGCACGCCGCGCTGGCCGCTGACCCGCTTGACCTCGTTCCGCTCGGAGTGGAGCGCGCCGACCCACTCCATCTCGTAGGCGACGCCCGCGTCGTTTAGCGCCTCGTGGACCGTCTCGCAGAAGGGACACCCGTCGAGGGCGTACAGTCGAACGCTCATACAGATCGATCCGTCCGCGGCGTCAAGAAGGTGTGCGTCCGTCGCGGTCGGGGGCGAGCCGCTCGGTCGGGGGGCGAGTCGCTCGGTCGGGCCGCGAGTCACGCTCGCGTCCGTTCAGCGGTCTGCGCAGCCGCGTGGCTCCTCAGAGCTCGTGGTACGACTCCATCGCGGTCCGGTGTGCCTCCGGGATCGGCATCGGCTCGCCGGTGTCGGGGTCCAGCGAGACGATAGTCGCCTCGGCCTCCGCGGCGACCGCGTCGCCGACGCGGATCTCGTGGGTCATCGTCGCGCTCGACCGGCCGAGATCGGCGAGTTCGACGGTGACGGTCACGTCCCCGTCGGTCAGTTCGATCGGTCGCCGGAAGTCGATCGACAGCGACGCCAGCACGCTCGACGACTTGGAGATGTCCATGTCGAGGACGTCACGGAAGTACCGCGTCCGGGCCTGCTCGACGTACGTCGCGTAGACGGCGTTGTTGACGTGGCCCAACGCGTCGATGTCGCGGAACCGCACGTCGATGTCCACGGTGTAAGGTGCCATGTCCGACCCATTGGCGGGGACCCTATGTAGGCGTCGGGATCGGATCGCCGCCCCGCGCCGACGCCCGACAACGTATAAAAACGGCACGCGCCTATCACGAACGGACAGGTATGGATAACGGAGAAATCGACGACGTCGACAGGGCGATCCTGTACGCGTTACAGGAGGACGCGCGAAACACGTCGTCCGGGGACATCGCGGAGCGGGCGGGCACCTCGGACAGCACCGTCCGCAAGCGCATCCAGCGGCTGGAGTCCGACGGCGTGATCAAAGGGTACAGCGCCAGCGTCGACTACCAGCGGTCCGGCTACCCGCTCCGGATGCTGCTCTACTGTACCGCGTCGATACCCGAACGCGGTGAGATGATCCCCGAGATCCTCGCCGTCGACGGCGTCGTCTCGGTCCAGGAACTGGTCACCGGCGAGGAGAACCTCCTCGTGACCGTCGTGGGCGAGTCGGACAGCGACATCACGCCGGTGGCGCAAGAGCTCCTCGACATGGGGCTCACCGTCTCCGACGAGGTCCTCGTTCGGACCCACGAGACCACGCCGTTCGGTCGGTTCGACGCCGGAGACCGCGACGGCGACGGCGACAGCGATTAGACGAGGAGCGCTGACGGCGACTAGACGAGCACGCGGTCGACGTCTAGCGCCGTCGCCCGCCGGACGACCGCGCGCACCGGGTCGTCGGTGCCCGCGAGGTTGTCCGAGTCGCCGTCGAAGACGACGAGCGCCGCCCGCCGACCGGGCTCGATGACGCCGCAGTCGAGGTCGGCGATCTCGGCCCCGGCGGCGGTGGCCATCCGCAACACCTCCCGCGAGCTCACGTCGAACCGCTTCGCCGCGTAGGCCATCTCGCGGAGCATCGAGGGCGGGTTCAACATGACGTTGTCGCTGCCGAGCGCGACCGTCGTGTGATCGAGCAGCTCCCGCACCGGCGGCGTGCCGACGCCGAGGACCTCGTTCGCGCGGGGACACACCGCGACCGGCACCGACTCCGCCGCGACGCGCTCTAGGTGTTCGTCGGCGGCGTGAACCATGTGAACGAGGAGGTCCGGGTCGAGGTCGAGCGCCGGGTGGATGTCGCTGGCGTCCGGTTCGCCGGCGTGGATCGCGAAGGGGCGACCGCGCTCCTCGCAGGCGGCGCGCTCCGCGGCGAAGTCGTCGTCGTTCGCGCCGGAGGCGCCGTAGCCGTCCGCGACGTCGAGGACGGACGGCTCGTCGCTCCCGAAGATGAACGGGTCGACGCCGACGCCCTCGGCCGCCTCGCGGAGCGCCCGCGCGCCGGCGGTCCCCGACTCCCGGAAGTCGAGCGTCGAGACCGTGCCGGTGCGGCGCATGAACCGGAGCGTGCGCCGCATCGACGAGACGAGTTCCGCGCGGTCCGCGGCCGCCAGCCGCCGGTGTTTCAGGCTGTCGGGCGGGGCCACCGCCTCGTCGAGCGAGAGCCCGACCGCGGCCTCCTTCGCGACCGAGTCCCCGAGGTGGGTGTGCGCGTTGACGAACGCCGGTACCACGATGTCGGTCGACGCCGTGTTCGTCTCCTCGACGGCATCGATCCGACCGCCTTCGACGACGACCCGACCGCGGACCGGCTCGAACGACTCCCCGGCGAGGACGGTCCCCGAGAGTTCTTCCATACCACCACTCCGGACTCGGGAACGATATGATTTCCTGAGTGCCCACACCGAACGGTTTGGGAATTGACCTCCGCTCGCGCCTGAAGACGCGGGACCCGCTCCGCCGCGGAGCTGGACCTCCGAGCGGTTGCCGCCGGAACGCAATAACCATAATGTTCTATAATACACTTCTTTCGAACGATTTGTGAATACAGACAGTTTTAATAGACGTTACGTTCTCAAACACGTCCAGAGACGACCGAAGACGGAAGCGAAGTCGGTTCGCCTCCAGAGACCGGTCGTGTGATGGACTAAACGATGTCAGGACGCACCTCGGAACCGACGGTCGGAACGCCCCGGGCGACGGCTGAATCGCCGTCCGTGCCCGCCGCACTGACGTGGCTCGTCTGGTCGCTGTTCGCCGCGAGCGTCGCCGCGCTCGTCATCCGAGTCCGACTCGGGGGTGCGTGGGAGATCCCCGGCGCGGTCGCCGTCGACGGCCTGACCGTTCTCATGTGGGTGGTCGTCACGTTCTTCAGCGGGGTCGTCCACAGCTACTCTCGCCGGTACATGGCCGGGAGCGCCCACCAGACGCGGTTCTTCGCCACGGTGTTCGCGTTCACCGTCGCCGTGATGTGTCTCGTCGCGGCCGACCACCTCGCGCTGTTCGCGGCGTGCTGGCTGGCGATGGGACTCCTGATGGCGCGGCTCGTCGGCACCGTCGAGGGGTGGGCGCAGGCGCGGGCCGCAGCGAGCGTCGCTCGCAGGTACTTCCTCGCCAGCAGCGCGCTCCTCGCGGTCGCGCTGACGGCGCTGTGGTGGGCGACCGACGCGACGACCGTGTCCGGCGTCGCCGCGGCCGCCGACGACCTCGGCGGGGCCGCACTGGTCGTCGCCGGCGTGGCGCTCGTCCTCGCGGCGATGATCCAGTCCGCCCTCGTCCCGTTCCACGGCTGGCTGCTCTCCTCGATGACCGCGCCGACGCCGGCGTCGGCGCTGATGCACGCCGGGTTCGTCAACGCGGGCGGCATCCTCCTGACGCGGTTCGCTCCGGTGGTGACCGCGGAGACCGCCCTCATGCTCGGGATCGTGGTCGTGGGCGCGGCGAGCGCCCTCCTCGGAAAGCTGCTCAAGACCGTCCGGTCGGACGTGAAAGGGGAACTGGGCTGCTCGACGGTCGGACAGATGGGTTTCATGATCATGCAGGCGGGGCTCGGGTTCTTCGCCGCCGCCGTCACGCACCTCGTCCTCCACGGCTTCTACAAGGCGTACCACTTCCTCAGTTCGGGCGAAGCGATCGAACGCGTCGAACCGGGCGACCGCGAGCGCGAGGGAACGGGCCTCGTCGGCGGGGTCGTCGTCCTCCTGACCGGGCTGGCGGGCGGCGCGGCGTTCGCGGTCCTGACCGGGAAGGGAACGGCCCTCGACAGCGGACTGCTGCTCGCGCTGTTCGTCGTCCTCACGACGCTCCACGCGGCCCGGAGCGCCGTCGGACGGACTGCCCTGTCCGCGACCGGGCGCTACGCGGCGGTCCCGGCCGTCTTCCTCCCGGCGATCACCGTCTACGCGCTCGCGTACGAGGCCGTGTCCGGGCTCCTCGCCGGGCTGCCGGTCGTCTCGGCGCCGACCGAACTGAGCGCGCTCCACGCGCTCGTCGGCGTCGTCTTTCTCGCGGCGTACGTCGCCGTCGAGGCCGGGGCCTACCGGCGGAGCCGGCGGCTCTACGTCGCGCTGTTGAACGCGAGCCAACCCGCTCCAGAGGCCGTGTTGACCGCCACGGAGGAGTACGATGACTACTGAGCGCGCCCTCCGGGAGAGCGTGGAGAACGCGGCAGCGGCCGTCGGGTCGGTCTGGCCCGCCCACTCGTTCGTGACGGCGAACCCGCTCTCCGGGTTCGAGGACCGCCCGTTCACGGAGGCCGTCGCCGAGGCGTCCGACCTCCTCGGCGGCCGCGGGTATCCCCGGACGGAGACCTTCCGGGCCGCCCTCGACGCGGGCCGGATCGACCGCGAGCGTCTCGAATCGGAACTGGCCGAGCGCGGCCACGACGACGACCCGGAGGCCCTGCTGGAGCGCATGGACGCCGCCGAGGTGCCGGAGCGTCCGACCGACGAGACGGAGGGGGTCGACCGCGTGCTGACGAAGTGGCTGTCGGCGTTCCTCGACGAGGGACGGGCGCAGTGGCCGATGCCGAACCGGGAGGACGGGTTCTACGAGGCGTTCCGCTCGGTGGCCGGACACGACGAGCAGATTCCCGACCGGGGGGTCGTCGCCGACCTGCCGGAGTCGGCGCTCGACGCCGTCGAGTCCGTCATGGCGCCGTATGCCGAGGGGCGGTGGGAGTCGGTCTTCGAGGCGCAGTTCGCCGCGCTGCCGGGGTGGACCGGCCTCCTCAAGCGTCGCGCCGCCGACGAGGGCGCGTGGCAGTCCGCGTACCCGATCACGCTCTCGGACTACCTCGCCGTCCGCCTCGCGCTGGCGGACGCCTTCGAGGTCGACCTCGCGGCGTCGGCCGATGCGACCGACCGGAGCGTCGAGCCGGCGGACGAACTCGCCGACGCGTTCCTGACCGCGTGGGAGGCGAGCTACCGGGGCGACCTCGTCGAGCGGGTCGCCGCCGAGAGCGAAGACCGGGAGGGGGGCGCGGTGGGAGGCGAGGGCGTGGCCCCCGACGAGGGCGACGCGGGAGACAGGCCGGACGCGCAACTGGTGTTCTGTATCGACACGCGCTCCGAGGTGATCCGGCGTCACGTCGAGGCGACCGGCGACTACGAGACTCACGGCTACGCCGGCTTCTTCGGCGTGCCGATGGCGTACGAGGGCTACGACTCCGAGGTGACCGTCGACGCCTGTCCCCCGATCCTCGACGCGGAACACCGGATCTCGGAGGTCCCGAACGAGGGAGACACGCGGGCGAAGCGCGACCGCTGGTCCCGGCTCCGGGAGGCCGTCGGCGAGACGGTTGAGACGCTGCGGTCGAACCCCGGGACCGCGTTCAGCTTCGTCGAGAGCGCCGGAGGCGGGTACGGGCTGGCGCTGGCGGCCCGGACGCTCCTTCCCGGCCGCGTCCACGACCTGCTGGACGTCGCCGACGACGCGGTGCCCGACGACCACGAGTTCTGCGATCAGCGCCTCGACCACGAGCCGGCGTCCGACGGCGACCTCCCGGCGGGGCTGACCCGCGAGGAGCGGGTCGAGTACGCCGCCACGGCCTTCGAACTGATGGGCTGGGAGCGGTTCGGGCGGCTCGTCGTGTTCACCGGCCACGCCGGCGAGACGGCGAACAACCCCTACGCGTCGAGCCTGGACTGCGGCGCCTGCGCCGGCAACCCCGGCGGGCCGAGCGCGCGCGTCCTCGCGGCGATCTGTAACGACCGGGAGGTCAAGGCGGCGCTCCGCGAGCGCGGCATCGACGTGCCCGAGGACACGGTCTTCCTCGCGGCCCAACACAACACGACGACGGACGAGGTCGACCTGTACGACAAAGATGTCCCCGAGTCGCACGCGGACGACCTCGATCGGTTGCGCGCCGACCTCGCCGAGGCGCGCGAGGGAGCGGCCACGGAGCGCGCCGCGTCGATGGGCGCCGAGGGCTCCTCGGGCGTGCGCGAGACGGAGCGCCGCGCGGCCGACTGGGCCGAGACGCGCCCCGAGTGGGGACTGGCCGGCAACGCCGGGTTCGTCGTCGGGCCGCGCGGACTGACGAGCGACCTCGACCTCGACGGGCGCGCCTTCCTCCACTCGTACGACTGGGCGACCGACCCCGACGGCGACGCGCTCGAAGCGATCCTCACCGGACCGATGGTCGTCACCCAGTGGATCAACGCCCAGTACTACTTCTCGACGGTCGACAACGCGGCCTACGGGAGCGGGTCCAAGGTGACCCAGAATCCGGTCGGCAACGTCGGCGTCTACCAGGGGAACGGCGGCGACCTCATGAGCGGACTGCCGCTCCAGTCGGTCATGGCCGGGACCGACGAGCCGTACCACCAGCCGCTCCGCCTCTCGACGGTCGTTCACGCGCCGGTCGAGCGTGCGGAGTCGGTCCTGGCCGACCACGGGGCGGTGGCCGAACTGCTCGACAACGACTGGCTCTCGCTGACGGTCGTCGATCCGACGCGGGACCACCGCGCCTTCCGCTACGAGTCGGAGTTAGAGTGGTCGGCCGCGACCGAGTCGGCGCGGGTCGAAGCGCCCGGCGAGGCGAACGCACCGACCGTCGCGGACGACTGACGGAGGTCGGCCAGCGGAGACGGGTCGCCGGGGTCCGTCGCGCCCCCGGACCGCCGACACGCTCTTGCCCGTCGGAGCCCGGACGAGAGACGTATGTGGCGCCGCCTGTCGCGACCGGGACGGCGGCGCTACCGGAGAGTACGACCGATGACACTCACACCACGCGCGATACGCGAGTACGACGAGCGAGCCCCGGAGCCGGAAGAGACCGAGACGGCGACGTTCGGGCTCGGCTGCTTCTGGGGTCCCGACGCGAGCTTCGGCGCGCTCGACGGCGTCGTCCGGACCCGAGCCGGCTACGCCGGGGGCACGAAGACCGACCCGACGTACCAGTCGCTGGGCGACCACACCGAGGTGGTTCAGGTCGCGTTCGACCCCGACGCGATCGGATACGCCGACCTCGTCGAGCGCGTCTTCCGCCAGCACGACCCGCACTCGCAGACCCGGAAGGCCCAGTACCAGAACGTGGTACTCACCGAGACGCGGGCGCAGGGAGCGGCGCTCGCCGAGTTCCTCCGCGAGCGCGGGTTGGAGCCGGACGCGGTCGGCACCCGAATCGAGCAGCTCTCGCGCTTTTACCCGGCGGAGGCGTACCATCAGAAGTACAAGCTCCGGTCGGAGGCGGAGTTCATGGACGCGTTCGACGAGGCGGGATACGACGACGCAGCGTTGCGTGAGTCCCCCGCGGCCGCGAAGCTGAACGGCTACGTGGCCGGGAACGGGAGCGGCATCGCCGACGAGCTGTTGGCCGCCGAGTAGTGCGCGGGAGCGGGAGAGCGGGCAGGTGCGAGAGAGCCGACGGCGAACGCGACGCGCGACGGCCGGACCCCTGCGAGTTTATGGCGTCCACGGAACTACGACCGGACGTGAACGGAGTGCGTCAGTCGACGCGGCAGGCTCGAACTCGACCCGTCGCTCGCGGTGAGCGGCGGTGACCGACGCCGACAGCGGCGTCCTCGTCGTCGGCGACACGACCGTCGACCTGTACCCGGTCGGCGAGGGACCGTTGGCGAGCGGGAGCCGCTTCGAGTGGCACGTCGGCGGGACGGCGACGAACGTCGCGCGGTGGACCGCCGGACTCGGGTGTGACGCCGCGCTCGTGACCGACGTCGGGAGCGACGCCGCCGGGGAAATGGCCGCGAACCACCTCGACGAGAGCCCGGTCGACACGGACCGCGTCGCGCGCGTCGACGCGCCCTCGCCGCTCACGCTCTGCGTGCCGAGCGACGACGGAGACCGGTGGGACGCGTGGGTGCGCGGGAGCTGTTACGGCTTCACGCCGCCGGACGACCCGGCGTCGCTCGTCGGGTCGTTCGACTGGCTCCACCTGGAGGGCGTCACGCTCCCCCCGACGGTGAACCGGTCGGCGGTCCGCCGGCTCGCAGCGGCGGCGAGCGACGGGGGAACGAAGGTCGCCTTCGACCTGAACGGGCGGACGAACCAGTGGGAGAGCGCCGCGGCGTACCGGAGGGCGCTCGGGGAGGTGCTCCCCCACTGCGATCTGGTGTTCGCGGGCACCGACGACCTCGCGGTCGCGGGCGTCGCCCCGACTCCCGACGGGCTCGTCGACCGACTCCCTGCGGACCACTCGGGCGTGGCGTTTCTCACGGACGGCGCGTCGCCGACGGTCGGGCTGCGTCTCCGAGACGGGACGGTCGTCGAGCGCGTCGCAGCGTCGCCGCCGAGTGTCTCGGTCGCGACGACCGCCGGAGCCGGGGACGCCTTCGCCGGCGCCGTCCTCGCGGCGCGGCGGCGCGGCGTCACGGACCTGTGCGAACTCGCCGCGGTCGGTAACGCGGCCGGCGCGGCGGCGGCCGCGACGGTCGCACCGTTCGATCCGGACGCCGCAGCGGTCGTCGCGGAGCGGCTCGACGACCCCTGATCGGTCGCCGATCGGTTCGGGCGACGGCGGGTCCGGACGCCGGGCGCGGCCGGGTTCAGGTGAGGTGGGTCCGGACGCCGGGCGCGGCCGGGTTCAGGTGAGGTGGGTCCGGACGCCGGGCGCGGCCGGGTTCAGGTGAGGTGGGTCCGGACGCCGGGCGCGGCCGGGTTCAGGTGAGGTGGGTCCGGACGCCGGGCGCGGCCGGGTTCGCGCGGGGGCGGATCACCCCATACGTTTTGTCGATATGAGACGAACGGCCGAACATGGCGTTCAAAGACGACCTCGCGAACGGCGTTATCTCGCTCGTGCTCGGCATCGCGATCACGTGGCTGACCGTCTCCGGCGACGACCACGACACGTCGGACCTCCTCGTCGCGGTCGCTATCAGCTCGTTCTTTTCGGGCTACTTCACGAGCTACTTCGCGAAGTGACCGGAAGGCGACCGCGTCGATTCCTGTCGGCGCGTCTCCGCCGTCAGTCGCCCTGACCTCGGTCGCTTCGGCCCGTCAGTCGACCGGGCAGCGGTCGATGCCGAGCGCGCGGTACAGCAGACACCGCCGTGTCGCGCCCTCGACGATCAACACCGCACCGGCGACGCCGAGCCCGACCGCGGAGACGACCGGGACGCTGACGCGGCCGGTCGCGGCGAGCAGTGCCAGCGCCGCGATAGCGACGCCGCCGACGATCCGGGCGAGCGCGTCGAGTCGTCCGACGTTTCGTTTCACGAACGATAGGAGGCGCCACAGCGGCTAAAAGCTTGAGTGGGCCGACGGGCCTCGGCTCCGAGACCGCGTCGCTACGAGACGGACAGCGCCTCGGTGGTCGCGTCCGACCGCTGGTCGACGAACTCGAACCGCGCACCGCCCGCCTCGCCTTCGGTTATCGTCACTTCCCAGCCGTGCGCGTCGGCGACCCGCTTTACGATCGAGAGGCCGAATCCGGTTCCGCCGGCGGCGGTGGTGTAGCCGGGCTCGAAGACCTGCTCGCGGCGTTCCCGGTCGATCCCCGGCCCGTTGTCGGCGACGTAGAATCCGTCGCCGACGCGACCGACCGTCACCGTGACCGGCGAGTCGGCGTGTTCGACCGCGTTCCGCATGAGGTTCTCCAGCAGCTGACGGAGTCGGGACGGGTCGCCGTCGACGACCAGCTCCGCGTCCGGCAGGTCGAGCGAGTCGTCCGCACAGCAGAACGGCTCCCACGCCTCGGCGGCGATGGCGGTCACGTCCGTGGGCTCGGTCTCCGAGACCGTCTGCCCCTCGCGGGCGAGCGTCAGCAGGTCCTCGATCATCTGTTCCATCCGCTCGTGCTCCGTTTCGAGCCGGTCGAACGCGTCCTCGTCCCCCGTCGCCCGAGCGAGGTCAGCCGCCGTCTTCGCGTTCCCGAGCGGCGTCCGGAGGTCGTGTGAGACGATCGACGTGAACTCGTCGAGGCGTTCGTTCTGTCGGAGCAGCTCCTGGCGTCGCCGCTGCTCGGCGGTCGCGTCCCTGAGTATCCCGACCGAGCCGCGGAACTCGTCGTCGAAGGGGAGCGCGGCCATGTGGTCGTAACACGGCACGACGTCGCCGTCGGCGGTGCGGATGTCGACTTTGAACTTCTGTCTGTCCGGGCCGGTCGAGGAGACGATCTGCGAGAGCATGTCGTTCGCCGTCTCGACTCCCTCGTCGGTCTTGATCAGACCCGGCGTGCTGCCGAGTATCTCCTCGCGGTCGTAGCCGGTCAGCTCGACGAACGCCTCGTTGACGTACTCGAACGCGGCGTCCTCGTTGACGACGTAAACCGGGTAGCCGAGCGCCCGCAAGACCGTCGAGTAGCGCTCGGACTCGATTCGACTGCGGTGTTCCGCCGCCGCGTGCTGGACCCGGTTCGCGAGCCGACGGATCTGGTCCGGCCCGCCCTTCTGGAGGTAGCCCGTGACGCCGGCGTTGATCGCCTCCGCGGCGATCTCCTCGCTCCCCTTCCCGGTGTAGAGGACGAACGGGAGGTCGGGGTACCGGTCACGCACCGCTTCGAGCAGTTCGAGCCCGTCGCGCCCCGGCATCTCGAGGTCGCTGACGACGCAGTGGAACGTCTCCGCGTCGAGCCGTTCGAGCGCCTCGTCGGGGTCCGTCGTCGTCGCGACGGTGACCGCGTCCAACTCCTCGTCGAGGAAGGACTGCGTGAGGTCGAGAACCGCCGGATCGTCGTCGACGTGGAGCACCTCGATCGGCGCAGACGAGGCTCGCTGTGGGTTTTCGATCGACATTCAGTATATCAGTTCTAACGGGCTCTACCGACTAAAAACACGGGATCAACGCGATTGGAATCGGCCGAACCGACGGGGTGCGCGAGCAGCGATCAGCATCGGATTCGGCCGGTGTCGTGCGCCCGGGTCGCGCGCGCGGCCGCGACCTCAGTCGTCACCGGTCGTCGTCGATTCGTCGGCCGCGGGGGTCGGTTCGTCGCCGGCGGTAGTCGAGTCGTCGCCGACGGCGGCCGTGCCGCCGGCGTCCTCCCCGTTCCCGGACTCGTCGGTCGCGTCGGCGTCGGCTCCGTCGGTCAGGGCGCTGCCGCGCCAACCGCCGCTCTCGAACCAGCCGGCGGCGACGACCGCCGCGACGACCCCGGAGACGGCGAAGGCGAACCAGATGCCCGTCGGGCTGGGGGAACCGAAGAACCACGCGTCGGTCGGGACGAGCCCCTGCGAGGCGACGTACGCGATCGGGAGCCGGATGAAGCCGAACAGCACGACCGCGATGGCGGCGGCGGTCAGCGTCTTCCCGGCCCCGCGGAACCCGCCGCTGTACGCGCGGAGCACGCCGACGAAGCCGAACGTCGGAGCGATCCACCGGAGGAACGACGCCCCCTCGGCGACGACGGCCGGCGAGTCGTCGAACACGGCGATGATGTCCGGCGCGAACGCGAAGGTGACGACGCCGAGCAGCGACAGGAGGACGAACGACGTCTTCGCGGCGAACCGGTTGGTCGCGACGACGCGGTCCTCGCGGCCGGCGCCGATGTTCTGTCCGGTCATCGCCTCGACGCCGCGGTCGATGGCGATGGCGGGCATGAAGATCATCGAGAAGACGCGGACGCCGACGCCGAAGCCCGCGACGACCGGGGTCGAGAACAGCGTCACGATGACCAACACGGCGTTGATCGATACCGCCCGGCCGGTGTTCTCGATCGACGCCGGGACGCCGATCCGCAGCAGTTTCCGGCTGTACCCGAGGTCGGGCACCATCTGTCTGGGGTGGATCTGGATCCCGTGGGCGCCGCGGAGCATGATCCAGAGTCCGACGACCATCGCCGATCCCCGGGAGAAGACGGTCGCGATCGCCGCCCCCTCGACGCCGAGTTCGGGCAGCGGTCCGACGCCGAAGATCAGCAGGGGATCGAGGGCGACGTTGAGGACGACCGTGCCGAACATCACCAGCATCGGCGTGACGGTGTCGCCGGCGCCGCGCATCAGCGCGATGAAGACGGTGAAACCGAAGAGGAACGGCAGTCCGAGGCTGATGACCTCCATGTACTCGGTCGCCAACCCCAGCACCGCCGGTTCCGCCTCGAAGACGTTCAGCAGGTCGGCGACGAACTGGAAGCCGAGGGCGCCGAGGCCGACGCCGGCCAACAGCGTGAACGCGACCGTCTGCGAGGCCGCGTACTCCGCGCGCTCGGACTGCTCCGCCCCGGTGTGTTGTGCGACCAGGACGCTTCCGGCGACCGTGAGGCCGAGTCCCAGCGAGATGAACAGGTAGACGAGCGGGAAACCGAGGCTGATCGCCGCCAGCGCTTCGGTGCTGTACCGGCCGAGCCAGAACGTGTCCGCGAGGTTGTAGCCGACTTGGAGGAGATTGGTGATGACGATCGGCAGCGACAGGAAAAACAGCGACCACGGGATCGAGCCGTCGGTCAGGTCGAGTTCCGACTGGGACTTGAACAGGCTCCCGACGCGCTCGCGGAGGCTCACCGGTGACCTCCGGCGCGGAGGGCCGCCCGACGCTCGACGGCTCGACAGCGAGACGTGTGGAGAATCAACGACGATCCGTACGGTACTGAGGTAATTAAATCGTGTCCCCGGCGAGAACGACTCCCGTCGGCCGTCGAGCCGAGAGAAAAACGAAAAAGGTAATGAACGACGACGACCCCGTTTCGGACCGACGGAAGCGAGATGACATCATGGCGAAATTAGGACTACTGACGAGCGTTGGAGGGCTCCTCGTCAGCGCCGTCGGTACCCTGCTGCTGTTCCTCCACGCGACCAGCGAGTACCACTCGGCGATCCAAGACATGGGGACGATAGCGGTCGCGTACCTCGGCCTCGTTCTCCTCGGCGTCTCGATGTCGGTCACCGGGGTCGCGCTCCTGTCGAGCGGAAAGGGAGACTGAGGGGGCGGACACGGGTCGAGCAGCGGGGGAGGGAGCTCCGGTACCCCGTCGCTCTCGGTGCGGGGGCGACGGCGGCACGCCGGAGAACGGTGTCCCCGTGCGGGAGTGCGGGTTCGATCACGGAAGGGCGTGGACGCGATCGGACGGCCGTGACCACAAGTTTATCACAGGCTCCATTTAACCGACTGGTACTTCGATGAACGCGAGCGCCATCGGAATCGGGGTCGTCCTCGGTTCGTTCGGTGCCGCCGTCGGCGCGTCGTACCTACTCTGGTATCTACACCTCCAAGAGGGGAGGTCGGGGTCGGACTGGTTCATGGGGAACATGGCGGCCGTCGCGGTGTTCTGTGGCTCGTACGGCGCCTCGTTGCTCGTCAGCAACGAGTCGGTCCGGGTCGCGCTCGGCGTGGTCTCGTTCACGGCCCTCTGTTTCATGGGGCCGTTTTTCCTCGTGTTCGGACTCGATTACACCGGGCGCCGGGACCTCGTCAACGCGCCGCTCCTCGCACTCGTCGGTGCCGTCCCGCTCGTGGCGGGCGTCGCGGCGGTGACGAACCCGGTCCATCACCTGATCTGGACCGACTTTCAGTTCGCGCCGGCGTTCGGTCTCGCGACCGTTTCCTACGCGGTCCAGCCGGTAGGGATCGTCGCGCTCCTGTTCTCCATCGGAACCGGCGGCGTGGGGTCGCTCCTGTTGGTCGGCGCGATATCGAGCTACGGGCCGCTGTATCGGCGCGAAGCCACGGCGGTCGTCCTGAGCACCGTGCCCCCCACCGTCGGCGTGTCGCTGTGGCTGTTCGAGGTGGGGCCGGTCCCGCAGTTACATCTCACGGCGCCCCTGATGCTCGTTCACGTGTCACTCGACGCGTACGCGTTCGTCGGGACGCACATGTTCGAGAGCAACCCGGCCACCCAACGGATGGCGGAACGGACCGGGCTCAACTCGCTGTCCGAGCCGGTGTTCGTCCTCGACACCGAACGCCGGATCGTCCGGGTGAACGACAGCGCTGCGGCGCTGTTCTTCGATGAACCGTCGGCAGCGCTCCCGAGACCGCTCGAAGCCGTCTTCGGTTTCGACTTAGCGGCGCTCCGTGAAGCGGGTGAGGTGTCGGCCGACGAGGCGGGCGGCAAGACGTTCGCGGTGTCCGACACGGTGTTGACCGACCCGGGCGGCGAGACAGTCGGGACCATGCTGGTCTTATACGACGTGACAGAGGAGCGGCAGCGCGAACAGCAGCTCTCGGTGCTCAACAGGGTTCTCAGACACAACCTCCGGAACGAGATGACGCTGATCGGCGGCCACGCGAGGCTGCTCACCTCGGACCTGCGGGATTCGGAACGGTCACAACAGGCGGGAACGATCGCGGCCGCGAGCGACCGGCTGCTCTCGATCGCGGAGAAGGTACGCGAGTTCGAGAAGATCCAAGAGCGGGGCGTCCGGCCTGAGGCCTGCTCGCCCTCCGCGGTCTTGGACTCGATCGACGAAACGTGGGGGGACGCGGACGAGGACCCGTCAGTCGAGCGCACCGTACGGCCTTCGGACCTTCGGATCCGGACCGACTCGCTGCTGCTTTCGACCGCGTTGTCGAACCTGATCGAGAACGCCGTCGTCCACTCGGCGGAGTCGGACCCGACGGTTCGGGTGAGCGTCAGGGAGTCGCCGGAGACGGACGGGCGGTTCGTCTTCGAGGTCCGCGACGACAACGAGCGGATACCGGAACACGAACTCGACACGATTCGAGCGGGCGGCGAGACGCCGCTCCAGCACGGACAGGGAATCGGGCTGTGGCTCGTCTACTGGAGCGTCCAGAAGCTACGGGGGGAGTTGACGTTCAGGTACGAGGACGGCAACGTGGCCGTCGTCACGATTCCGAATCTGTAACCGGAGGTGGGAACCGAGGTCGGGGACGGATTCCGTATAGCTCTCGGGGGTGTAGGTCACGAAGGCGGGGGTCTATCTGTCGGGATCGCTCCGAACGAAAAAACCGCCAGCCGACGGTCAGTACAGCAGTTCGTCGTCGTTCTCGATCATGTACAGCGACCGGGCGGCGATGTTGACCGCGTGGTCGCCCACGCGTTCGAGGTCGCGCACGGTGAGGAGGAGCCGCGAGACGTTTTGCATCGTCGCTTCCACGTCGGCGTCCTCGCGCAGTTCGTCGCGCTCGATCAGGTCGCGGACGACGAGGTCGCTCGCCGCCTCGCAGGCCGCGTCGAGGTCGTCGTCAGCCTCGGCGACGGCGTAACAGTGCTCCGGGCTCGACTCCGCGTACGCGTCCATCGCCTGCTCTAACATGTCCAGCGTGTCGTCGCCGATGCGCTGGACGTCGACGTCGGGGAACACCTCGCGGTCGGCCCGTTTGGCGTACTCCCCGAGGTTCGTCGCGAGGTCCGCGATCCGTTCGAGGTCGGTGATGATCTTGAACGACGCCGCGATGAACCGCAGGTCGCCGGCGACCGGCTGTTGGAGCGCGATGAGGTCCGTACACTGGCCCTCCAGTTCGAGGTACAGGTCGTTGATCTCGGCGTCGCCGGTGATCACCTCCTCACCGAGTTCGCTGTCCTGCTGTTCGAGGGCGTCGAGCCCCATCCTGAGGCGCTCTGCGACGACCTCGCTCATGTAGAGGACGTCGTCGCGGAGGCCTTCCAGTTTCGTCTGGTACTGTTCGCGTGGCATAGTGTTGGCGTAACCGCCACGCCGGACGCACAAAAACACGTCGGCGAGGTCGACGCCCGCCCCCGAAGTGACCGCCCCGGAGGGGACCCGGAAACGACCCGGCCCGAGCGCTCGACGGGCCGCGTCCGAGCGAAGCGTTCAAACCCCGCCGCGACGACGCCTCCGACATGGTAAACATGGAAGACTTCGTTCTCAACGAGAACGAGGAGATGCTCGCGCCCGCGGTCGTGGTCGCGACGGTCGCGCTCCTCGCGGTGTTCGTCTTCGGCGTTCTGGTCTCCGTGGTCGGGCTCGTCGCCTGACGCGGACCGACCGTTCCGGCGGCGACACGCGGCAGGCCGGCAGGCCACGCACGCGCCGGGGTCGTTTTTTATTCCCGCGGGGAGTTGCGCGAGTATGGGTCACGATCTACTCGTCGACCTCCTCGGCCGCAACGACGTTCACGTCGCTGCGCTCCGGCCCGACGCCTTCGACCGTCACCAGGAGGGCCAGCGTCCCGGGGTGGTCTCCGTCTGCTGTTCCGACTCGCGCGTCTCTCAAGAGGGGATGTTCGCCGTCGAGGAGCCGGGGTTCCTCTTCACCTCAGGAGCCATCGGGAACAGCGTGAGCACCGTCGTCGACGGGGAGCGCGTCCTCGACGGGAGCGTGGCGTACCCGCTCCGTCACACCCAGACCGAGGTCCTCGCCGTGGTCGGCCACACCGGGTGCGGAGCGATCGGCGCCGCGCTCACGGCCGCTCGGACCGGTGAGTTCCCGCCCGAACCGGGAGTCCGCGCCGACGTCGAGACGCTGCTCCCCATCGTCGAGGCCGGCTTGACGGACCCGAGCGTCGTCGGTGCGGCCGCCGACGGTGAGCGCGACGGAACGAGCGACGGGGACGCGGGTGACGGAACGGGCGACGGGGACGCGGGTGACGGAACGGGCGACGGAGACGCGGCCGATGACGCTTCGGTTCGGGACCGGCTCGTCGAGTACAACGTCCACGAACAGGTCGCGTTCGCCGTCGAGTGCGAGGAGACGGCGGACGCGACCGTCTACGGGTTCGTCTACGACTTCCACGGCGTGTACGGCGACCGCAACGGCACCGTCTACCTCGTCAACGCCGACGGCGAGCGGGACCCCGCGGCGCTGCGGGACCTCGTCGGCGACGCGCACGCCGAGCACGTGGCGACGCTGCTGTAGTCGGCCGCGGTCAGAACGACGCACTCCGCGAGACCGCGCTCCGAGCCAGTCTGTGGGCGGGGCCACATCCGACAACCGTTTCACGGCGACGCCCGAACGTGGATCAAATGGACCGACGCGTCCTGTTCGCGATGCTGATCCTGTTGGCCGGCGGCGCGACCGGCGTCGGCGTCGCGCTGTTCGCGTTCGTCGGCGTCGACGACGCCACCACGGAGGCGACGGTCGTCTGGGAGTCCGAGCCGGCGGCCGGCGACGACGGGAGCGGGGCCGTGATCGCGACCGTCGACGGTGACCCGCTGCTCCTCCGACCCGCCGTCGAGAACGAGTCGCGGGTCGTCCGCGCGACGGTCGCGGGGACCGACGGCGCGGCGTGGACGACGCCGATTTCGGGACCCGACGCGGAACGCGGCGGCGGCGACGCCGCCGGAGGCGACGACGGGAACGCGTCCGAGGGTCCGGTCGCCGTGAGCGGGCTCACCGCGGGAACCCTCGGCGGGGACCCGGTGGTCGCGCTCACCACGGCGCCCGGCACGCTCGTCGTCCTCGATGCGGACGACGGGACGGTGCGGTTCGCGGTCGACCTCGACGGCCCCGGCGGACTCCGGCCCGCGATCGGTGACCTCACCGGGGACGGGAACGCCGAGGTCGCCTCGCTCGCGACCGACGGGACCGTCCGCGTCGTCGACGGCGGGGGAGAGTCGGTCGTCGAGACCTCGCTCCCGGGAGAAGTCACTCGTCGGCCGCTCGTCGTCGAGCCCGACGCAGAGGCGGGCGAACGCGGCGGTCTCGCGGTGTTGACGAACGCGGGGAACCCCGCCACGATCCACATGCTCGACGAGCGCGGCGAGGCGCGCTGGACGACCACGCCGAGCGTCAATCCGCTGAGCTGGAACGCGGCTGACAGCCGGGACGGCCCCGTGATCGCGCTCGGCGGAGCGAACGGGAACATCCAGACCGTCGAGACGAGCGACGGGTCGGGCCGGTACGAGGTCGGACTTCAGGACCTCCCGGTCGAAATCGGCGACGCGGACCCCGGAAACGTGTACGTCGGCGGATCCGGGAGCGTGTGGGCCGTCGACCTCCTCGACGGCGAGGTCGTCTGGAAACAGCAGTACGGCGCGTCGACTCGGATCAACGCGCCGGGCGTCGGCGACGTCGACGGGGACGGCGAACTCGCCCCCGTGGCGGTCAACCGGGACGGAGAGGTGCTCGCGATGACGCAACGCGGCAGGGTGATCGCTCGGGGCGGCCCCGCCGAGGCCGTCGTCTACGGCGGCCCGCTGTTCGCCGACGTCACGGGCGACGGCGGCGACGAGGTGATCGTGGTCACCGACGAGGGGACCGCCTTCGCGATCGACACCTGAGCCGTCGCGAACGGCCCGTTTATCTCTCGGGTTCGATCGGAAAACGGACACGCGCGGGTGATTTTGCGGGCGAGTTCACCGGAAACGAGGTGTGTCGGCAGACCGAGGGCTCGCCGGGCGTCACGGAGCGTACAGCAACCGACAGTCCGAAAAGACGGGGCGCGGCCGCGTCAGTGGTCTTCGTCCTCGTACACCCACGCCGAGGTGTCGAGGTCGTAGTCGACGAGTTCGTCCTCGTCGAAGAACAGGTCGATCTCGCGCTCGTTGGCGCCCTCGTCCTCGTGGTCCGACGCGTGGATCACGTTGTGGCCGAGGTCTAAGCCGAAGTCGCCGCGGATCGTGCCCGGGGCGGACTCGGCGGGGTCGGTCTCGCCGACCATCGCGCGGACCTGTCGAGTCGCGTCCGCGCCCTCCCACACCATCGCGAAGACGGGGCCGGAGGTGATGAACTCGACGAGGCCGTCGAAGAACGGCTTGTCCTCGTGTTCACCGTAGTGGTCTTTCGCGAGCTCCTCGTCCAGCTGGACGAACTTCCCGGCGACGAGCTTGAGCCCGCGGTCCTCGAAGCGAGAGACGATCTCGCCGATGAGACCGCGCTGGACGCCGTCGGGCTTGACCATCACGAAGGTGCGCTCGTCGTGGTGGCTCACTGGTCGTCTCCTCCGGCTCGGTGGCCCTCTTCGGTCCACTCGAGGTCACGGGCCTCGCGCCCGAGGAAGTAGTTCTTCTCCGCCTTCGAGTCGACGAAGTGGAGGATCTGTCCGTCCTTCTTCACGAACATCGTGCCCGTACCGGGCTCGATCTCCTCCCCGCTGTAGTCACAGGTGCGTGTCTCGACCATTGGTTATCGGCCTCCGATGGAGTCGGCGTCGCGCTGGGTCTCCCGTAGCTGGAGCACGTCGCCCAGACGGACGGGACCCAGGACGTTCCGGGTGATGATCCGGCCCTGGTTCGATCCCTCCTGGATGCGGCACTTGACCTGCATGGCCTCGCCGTGCATCCCGGTTTTGCCGACGACCTCGATGACCTCCGCGACCGTCGAGTCGCCGGTGCCCTCTTCTGCGCTCATGGGTGGTTATCGGAGCTCCGCGACCTTCTCGCCGATGTCCTCGACGTCCTCATCGGCGTCGCCGGCGTCGACGACGGCGGCGGCGGCCGAGCCGACTTCGAGGCCGGCGGCCTGACCGACTTCGTCCTGCGTGTCGACGAACACGACGGGGATACCCTTCTCTTCGGCGAGTTCGGGGAGGTGCATGACGATCTCCTCGGGGGAGACGTCTTCGGCGACGACGACGAGGTCGGCGTTACCGCGCTCGACCGCCTTGGTCGTCTCGTTGGTTCCTTTCTTGACGGTACCGGTGTCTCGGGCGACCTCGAGCGCTTCGAGGGATCGCTCCGCGAGGTCTGCTGGGGTGTCGTAGTCTACGTAAACGGGCATGTGTTGTTCACCTATCCTCCGTGCGGGCTCGCGTGCCCGTCCCGTGGTCGGTCCCTAACGGAACGGCACATCATCAACCCCACAGAGGCTGTGCCCCGTGGTAGTCAGGACATCCATAAAAGCGCTTTCAATGTCTCGTGCGTATGCGAGCGCGGCTCACGGAGCGAATTCCGCCCGCGGAACGGCGACCGCAGCGCGCTCGGGGCGAAACCGTCGAACCGAGCCGGACTCCGCGATTTTTAACCGTGGCTCGCCCCTCCGGTCGCGTATCGAATGGTCCGTCTCGTTCACTACTCCGACATCGAGAACGTCTTCGACGCCCCCGAGCGAGCGGCCCGCCTCGCCGGTCGCATTCGGGCGCTCTCGGGCCCGGACGCGGCGGTCGTCGCCTCGGGCGACACGACGGCGCCGGGCGTCCTCTCGCTGGTCGCGACGGGCAGGCAGGTCCTCGACTTCTACGACGCGACCGACACCCGACTCGACACCTTCGGCAACCACGAGTTCGACTACGGCCCGGACGCGCTCCGCGGTCTCGTCGCCGAGGCTTCGGCGACGTTCGTCTCCGCGAACGTTCGTGACGAGGACGGCGACCCGTTCGGTCGCGACGAGGGGGTCGTCTCGTGGGCGGTCCGCGAGGTGTGCGACGAGACCGTCGGGTTCGTCGGCGTCACCGACCCCGCGACCGACTCGCTGAACCCCATGGCGGCCGACCTCTCGTTCGACGACCCGGTCGTCGCCGCGCGCGACGCGCTCGCCGAGATGCGCGCCGCGGCCGCCGGGAGCGGTGACGGCGCGGACGGGGACCACGGGGGCGAGAGCGGCGGGCTCGACCACGCCGTCGTCCTCTCGCACCTCGGTGCGGGCGACGACGACCTCGCCCGGGAACTCGACGCCGACGCGATCCTCGGCGGCCACGTCCACAGCCGCCGGAACGAGACGGTCGCCGGCACGCGGCTGGTTCGCCCCGGAGTCAACGGCGAGGCGGTCAGCGAGGTCGACCTCGGCGACGACCCGCCGACCGCGACGCTCCACGAGCCCGACGGGGCCGCGCCGGCACCCGGGCTGGCGGACGCGCTCGCCGAGCGGATGGCCGCGGCCGATCTCGACGAGGTCGTCGACACGGTGACCGAGCCCATCGAGCGCTCCGGGGACGTGGTTCACGGCGGCGAGTGTCGGGTCGGCAACTTCGTCGCCGACGCGTTCCGGTGGGTCCACGACGCCGACGTCGGGCTCTCTAACGCCGGTGGGATCCGGCAGGGCGACGCGTTCGACGGCGGCGTGACGAAGGCCGACCTGATCAGTCTGATCCCGTTCGAAGAGCCGGTCGCGCTGGTGTCGGTCAGCGGCGCGGAGCTACACGACGTGTTCCGGGAGATGGCCGCCCCGGACGTCGACTTCGGCGAGGACGACTGGTGGCACGGTCACCTCTCGAACGCCCGGGTGGTCTGGGACGACGACGCCGAGCTGATCTTGGAGGCCACCGTCGGCGGCGAGCCGATCGACCCGGACCGGCGCTACACGGTGGCGGTCTCCGAGTACCTCCTCCACTCCGAACACGAGTATCCGACGCTGGCACAGCGGCACCGGATCGACGAGGCCGACATCCAGTACGAGGTGTTAGCGGAGTACGCCCGCGAACGCGGCATCGACCCCGAGATAGAGGGTCGGATCGAGATCCGGAACCGAGCGGTGGGCGACGACGACTGACTCCGGAACGCGACCTCGTTTCCCCGCCGTCAGTCCAGGTCGACCGCGACGTCGTGCTGGATGCCGGCCGCCCGCACCGTGTTGAAGAGCAGCATCGCGCGCGTCATCGGCCCGACGCCGCCGGGGACGGGCGTGATGGCGCCCGCGACGTCCGCCGCCGACTCGTAGTCGACGTCGCCGACCAGCTCGTACCCCTTCTCCGTGTCCGCGTCGACGCGGTTGATCCCCACGTCGATCACGGTCGCGCCCGGTTTGAGCATCGAGCCGTCGACGAACTCCGGAATACCGGCGGCCACGACGACGATGTCGGCGTCCGCGAGCTTCCCCTCCAAGTCCTCGGTGCGGGAGTGACAGACGGTCGTGGTGGCGTTCCCCGTCGGCGACTTCTGGATCAGCAGGTTCGCCATCGGCTTGCCGACGATGTCGGAACGGCCGACGACGACCGCGTCGGCCCCTTCCGTCTCCACGTCGTACGCGTCGAGCAGCTTCTGAACGCCGTGCGGGGTACAGGGCTTGAATCGCGCGTCGCCGGCGACGAGGCGGCCGACGTTCTCCGGGTGGAACCCGTCGACGTCCTTCTCCGGTGCGATCCGCCGGAGGACCGTTCGCTTATCGACGTGGTCCGGCACGGGCATCTGGACGAGCACCCCGTGGACGTCGTCGCGTTCGTTGAGGTCGTCGACGGTCTCGTACAGCTCCTCGGCCGGCGCGTCGGCGTCGATCTCGACGTGGAAGCTCTCGATGCCGACCTCCTCGCAGTCCCGCTGTTTCATCGAGACGTACGTCTCGCTCGCGGGGTCGTCGCTCATCAGGACCGTGGCGAGCCCCGGTTCGACGCCGGCGTCGGACAGTCGGCTCACCTCCTCGGACACCGCGTCGCGCACGTCCGCCGCGACCGCCTCCCCGTCGATGATCTCCGTCATGCGCGGATGTCGGTGTCGCCGGGGTAAAAATCGTCCGGGATCGTGCTTATCGAGTCGATCCGAATCTGATTTCGATCCATTATTTTGGATCGGCTACTCCGGGAACAGCTCCTCCTCGCGTTCGACCGCGTCGATGGCGGCGACCTCCGCGTCGGTCAGTTCCACGCCGGTCGCCGCGAGGTTCGCGCGGAGGTGCGCCTCGCTCGACGCCTTCGGGATCGCCACCACGGGCTCTTTCGCGGTCGCCCACGCGATAGCGACCGCCTCCGGCGTCGCGTCGTGGGCCTCGGCGGCCTCGACGACCGGATCTACCTCGCGGACGCGACCGCCGGCGAGCGGCGAGTAGGCGACGACCGCGTAGCCGTGTTCGCGGGCGTGTTCGAGCAGTTCCGGGCGGTGGAACAGCGGGTGAAGCTCCGTCTGGTGTGCCGCGATCGGCGCGTCGAGGGCGTCGACCGCGCGGTCGAGGTCGCTCGGCTCGAAGTTCGACACGCCGACGCCGCGGACGAGGCCCTCGTCGACGAGTCGGTCGAGCGCCGGGAGCGTCGCGTCGGGGTCGTACTCCCCGCGAGGGCGGTGGACGTAGAGGAGGTCGAGTCGATCGACACCGAGCCGGTCCGCGCTCTCGCGGGCAGCGGGCGAGACCGCGTCGGCCGCGAGGTCGTCGATCCAGAGTTTGGTCGCCACCGTCACGTCCTCGCGATCGAGGTCTCCTCCAGCGAGGCCGGCGGCGAGTCCCTCCCCGACGACCGCCTCGTTGTCGTAGATCCGAGCGGTGTCGAGGTGGCGGTAGCCGACGTCGAGCGCGGTCGCGACCGTGTCGGGATCGTCGATACCCATCGTCCCGAGGCCGATCGGTGGGAGGTTCACGTCCGGATTTCCTCGCGAGACGGACAAAAAATCCCCGTCACGCGGGCCCGAGGGCGCGAGGGGGCACAGAGACCCCCGACCGCCGCCAGACGGCCCACTCAGATCGGGTCGGGGTCGTCGACCGGAGCCCGCCCGCAGATGCTCACGAGGTCGTGGAGGTCGTCGATCTCGTAGGTCGGGTGGCAGGTGAGCTCCGTCGACCGGCGGTGGGGGCGGCGGACGAACGCGGAGTCGATGCCGGCGTTGTCGGCCGCGCGGACGTCCGACTCGTTGTCGCCGACGAACAGCGCCGTCTCGGCGCCGAGGTCTTCGAGGACCCGTTCGAGGTAGTACGGTGAGGGCTTCTTCCGCGAGAGGCTCGCGACCGAGGGCTCGCGGCCGTACACGGCCTCGAAGTGGCCGGTCAGACCGAAGTGGTCGAGGAGCGCGTCGACGGTCGCCTGCTGGTTCGAGGAGACGATGCCGAGCGAGGCGTCCAGCGCGCGGAGGGCGTCGACGTCCTCGTAGGGGGTCTTCTGTCCCTTCCGGGCGGCGGCGATCTGCGCGGCGGCCGCGGTCTCGTCTCTGACTCGCCAGAACTCGGTCGGGTCCAGCCCGTAGCGCTCGCAGATGTCGGTCAGGGTCGCGGGGTCGACGCCGACCGCCACGTCGTCGACGTGGGCGAGGTCAGGATCCTCGACGCCGAGGCTCACGAACGCGTCCCACGCGGCCTCGCGGAGGGTGTCGAACGGCGTCCGGCCGACCAACACCCCGTCGTTGTCGAGGACGACGGCGTCGTACACGCCTTCCCCTGCGTCGGTAGCGGGCAAAAAGGTTTCACACCCCGAACAGCCGGACGAAGAGCCCCGCGAGCAGCAGGAGCGTTCCGACGATCACGCCGACGAAGGGGATGGGGACCGGCAGCGGGATCACGATCAGCGCGACGCCGACCGCGATCAGCGCGGTCGAGAGCTTCATGACGGTACTTCGGCCGACGTGGTGAAATACCTTCAGGCCGATTCCGACTACCGGACGACCACTGCCGGCGCGGGCGACGACCCCCGCACTTTCAATACCCGGCCCGTCGAACGCTTAAACTGGACCATGAACATCGCTGATATCGCAGTGCCTGAATACGTTGAGGTGGACGTTGACGAGCGACTCGCCAAGGTCCGTTCTATCTTCGAGCGAGAGAACCCCAAGGGGATCATCGTCGCAGACGACGGCGAGTACGCCGGCGTCGTCGGTGAGAAACAGCTCATGCGCTCGCGCATGGAGGACGACACGAAGGTGTCGGCCGTCATGAAACCGGCGCCCTCGGTCGACAGACACGAGGACGTCCGCGAGACCGCTCGGCTCCTCGTCGAGGGTGACGTGAAGATCGCTCCCGTCTACGAGGGCGAGAAGCTCTACGGCATCATCACGGTCGACCAGATTCTGGAGGCCGTCCTCGACAGCCTCGACGCGATCACCGTCGGCCAGATCGCGACCGAGGACGTGATCGGGATCAGCGAGAAGGACAGCGTGGGCCGCGCGATCAACCGCCTCCGCGAGAACGGCGTCTCGCGGCTCCCGGTGCTCAACGAGGACGGCGACCTCGTCGGCGTCGTCACGACGAACGACATCGTGGAGTTCGTCGTCCGCGACCACGAGCGACAGGGCAGCGGCGACCGCGCGGGCGACATCGACCGCATGCTCGATATCCCCGTCTACGACATCATGTCGAGCCCGGTCGTCACCGCGACGGAGGACGAGACGGCGCAGGCGGTCGTCGAGCGCATGTTCGACAACGACGTATCTGGGCTGGTCGTCACGCCCGAGGGGGCGGACACCGTGGCCGGCATGGTGACGAAGACCGACGTGTTGCGCGCGCTGACGTTCACCGAGCAGGACTCGATGGACGTCCAGATCACGAACGTCGACCTGCTGGAGGGGACCTCCCGCGAACACATCGTCGAGTCCATCGAGCAGGTCGCGGACAAGTACGCGGCGATGCACGTCATCCACGCGCACGTCCGGCTTCACGCGCACAAGGAGAAGCTCCGCGGCACGCCACTGATCCAGTGTCAGATCCGCCTCCGAACCAACGAGGGACAGGTCGGCGGGTCGGGCGAGGGGTACGGCGCCGAACACGCCTTCCACGTCGCGCTCGACAAGCTGGAACGGAACGTCTTAGAGATCAAAGGCGTCAACGCCGACGAGGAGTACCGCGGCCAGCTCCTGCGGAAGCTCGGCGAGCTGTGAGCCGATAGCGCGTTCGACGGCTCGGATCCCCGCCGAACGCCGACCGCGACCGTATTTTTGATTCCGTTCCGTCGTTCGAAGACCGCCGGGTAGCGCCGCACGTCGCACACAGTCCGACTTATCTGCCGGCTGAACGACTTCGGCCGACAGGCTACCCATCCGCGCCCTCGGCGAGTCCGTCGGCGACGATCCGGAAGGTCGCGGTGTCGCCGGCGGGCTTCGAGCGGTGTTTCTCCAACGTCACCCGACGGTTCCCGCCGCGGAACCGGTCGACGCGGGCGATCGCACCGGTCCAGTGGTTGAGGGTGTTGCCGCCGAGCGCGCGGTCTCGGTCACCCTCGGGGTCGGTGAACACCTGATTGGTGATGACGACCGCGAGGTCGTGACGGCGGGCTAAAGAGAGGAGGTGCGTCACCTGTTTCGCGACCTTGCGGAGCGACTCGCCGCCCTGGGTGTCGCCGGCGCGTTCCAGCCGGTAGAAGCCCGTCGCGGAGTCTAACACGATCAGTTCGACCTCCTCGGCGAGTTCCTCCGCGTCGCGAACGGCCTCGCGCTGGTCGTCGAAGTCGTACGCCTCCGATATCACCAGCCGTGCGGCGAGTTCTTCGAGCGTGTCGCCGCCGTCGCTCCCGTCGAGTCGCCCCTCGGCCATCTGCTCGAACCGGTCGATGGAGAGCCCCTCCGTGTCGATGTAGAGCGCGCGGTCGCCGGCGGCCGCGACTTCGACCGCGGCGGCGAGCGCGAGGTTCGTCTTGCCCGCGGCCGGCGGTCCGTACACCTGCGTGACGACGCCGCGCTCGAAGCCGCCGCCCAACAGCCCGTCGACCGGGGGACAGCCGGTCGGGATCGGATCGCTCACTGGAGGGTCATGGCCCGCGCTCGTATTTAAACGGTCGATCGCGGCGCGGAGCGGGCGACGCGCGCCGGTCGTCGGCTGAAGCGCCGTCGCTCACCAGTTGGAGCGCAGTCGCTCACCGAGGAAGGCGCCGTCGCTCGTCGAGGGGCGATAAGTGTGAAAGAAACGGAGATGGCGTCGATCACGTCGAGCGACGGCCGAAATCCGGTAGTTCGTGCGGACGCGTCGTCCGCGACTCGGGGGTTAGTTGCGGACGAGGTTCGTCGCGCGGGGTCCCTTGGGGGACGATTCGATGTCGAATTCCACTTCCTGACCCTCCTCGAGGTCCGGGCCGCCGACGTCTTCCATGTGGAAGAACACGTCTTCGTCGTCGTCGAGGTCGCCGTCGTCAGTCGAGATGAAACCGTAGCCGCCAGTGTCGTTGAAGAAATCAACCTTACCGTTTGCCATTGCGACTAAACACACTGCCCGTCCGGGCATAACCCTTGCGAGGGTCACGGTACCACGGGGGTTCCGGACGTTCGTCCACCGGGCTGGGTCGGCGTATAGGTGCCTCACGGCCGCTGGAACCGCTCTCCGGGCGCTCCCGGTCGTGTTCACCGCGTGCCATCAGCCGCGGGGTTCATTTACGCGCGACCACGTAGGTCGGACAACGACATGGAACGCCGTCACTTCCTCCGCTCGCTCGCCGCCGCGGGCGCCGCCGCCGGCGCGACCGCCACGGCCGGCTGCGCCGGCGTCATCGGCGATTCCGGTCCCGAGGGAACGGTCCTCGGCCCGCCGGAGCAGACCCGCGGCGATCCGGTCCACCCGATCCAGGGCGACGAGATGCCCGAGTTCACCGTGCCGGATCCGATCTCGGGCGAGGAGATATCGACGGCGCAGTTCGAGGGCGAGCGCGCGTTCCTGTGGACGTCGTTTTACACCAACTGCCCGGACGGCGTCTGTCCGGCGCTGATCCTCCGGCTCCGGCGCGTTCAGGAGGTCGCGGCCGAGGAGGGGTTCGGTGACGAGGCGGCGTTTCTGCCGCTCACGTTCGACCCCGAGCGCGACACCGAGGGGGTGCTCCGCGAGTACGCGAGCCAGCGCGGAGTCGACCTCGACGCCGGCAACTGGCACTTCCTCCGCCCCGAGAGCTACGAGGCGGGCGTGGAGCTGATGGACGAGAACTTCGGGCTCAAGGTCCAGAAGACGGACGGGGAACAGTACGAGAGCTTGGAGTACGCATTCCCGCACTACGGGCTCATCCTTCTCGTCAACAAGCGGGGTATCGTCGAGCGAGCGTACCCGCGCGGGCCGGCAACCGACGTGGAACGGATCGTCGACGACTTCCGACGGGTGATCACGGCGTGAGGCGCCGGCACCTGTTGGCCGGGCTCGCGAGCGCCGGCATTCTCGGCGGCGCCGGAGCCGTCGCGACGGGTGGGGTACCCGAGGCGCTCGGCGGCGGCGATGCCCCCGAGCCGATAGAGCCGGTGACGATCGACGCTATCGACGCACCGGGTAGTCGCGACGGAGAGGTGACGCTCCCGGCGCCTGACCGACCGACGTTCGTCGACTTCTTCGGGACGTGGTGTCCGCCCTGCGCCGAGCAGATGCCCGCCCTTGCGGAGGCCCACGATCGGATCGGCGACGAAGTGCTGTTCGTCTCGGTGACGACGGAACCCGTCGGCGACGGGGTCAGCGAGGAGACGGTGGTCGACTGGTGGCGCGAGAACGACGGCGACTGGGTCGTCGCGGCCGACGTGACGGCCGAACTCGCGTCGCGGTTCCCGATCGGAAGCTACCCGAGCGCGCGCGCCATCGACGCGTCCGGGCGAGTCCGCTGGGCGACTTCCGGGACCCACACCACCGAGGAGTTCGTCGCGGGCATCGAGCGGGCGCTCGACCGATGACGGGGCGATTCTGACGATGGCCCGACGGAGCGACCGATGACGGACGTCTCGCTCGCGACGAACCTCCCGTTCGCGCTCGGTGCGGGCGTTGCGACGTTCTTCTCCCCGTGCGCGTACCCACTGCTGCCCGGGTACGTCGGGTTCTACGTGAACTCCGTCGAGGCCGACTCCGCGTCCGTCTTCGGCGCGGGAGTGCGGGGCATCGCGGCCGCGGTCGGCGTGCTGGCGACGTTCGCGCTGCTCGCCGGCGCCACCGTCCGAATCGGCTACTCGACGCTCTCGAACATCACCGTCTTCGAAACGCTCGTCGGCGGACTGCTCGTCGTTTTCGGCCTGCTCGTCGTCGCCGGTCGGGCGCCCTCGATATCGGTGCCGCTGCCGGAGCGACGCACCGGGATATTCGGGTTTGGGCTGTTCGGCGCGGGGTACGCGCTCGCCGGTGCCGGCTGCGTGGCCCCGGTGTTCCTCGGCGTCGTCGCCCGCGCGATCGCGCTCCCGCCCGAGACGGCATTGCTCATCCTCGGGGTCTACGGCGGCACCGTCGCCGTCCTGATGGCCGCGACCACCGTCGCGACCGGCGTCGGACTCGTCAGTAACGCCAACCGGGTGATGGCCCACGCCGGGCTGTTGAAACGGATCGCGGGCGCCGTGATGGTCGTCGCCGGACTCGGACAGCTGTACCTCTCGCTGGTCGTGTACTGAGACCGAAACCGCACGGCGAGACCCGACGCCGTCGCGCGGCGGGCCGCGAAACGAACCCTTGCGTCTCCCGTACCTTCTTAACCGATAGCGCGGAATCTCCGCACAGCCGAACCGAAGGGTTCGGTCCCCGTACTATGAACCTAGACCAGTTCACCGCCGAGAACGCACCGACGGACAGCGCGGAACCGTTCCAACGCGAGAACAGCTACACCTTAGACGTCGAGGTCGCCGGCACCGTCATGGCGAAGGCCGGCTCGATGGTGGCGTACACGGGCGACGTCTCGTTCACCGGGAAGGCCTCCGCCGAGGGGGGCATCACCGGCTTCCTCAAGGAGGCCGCCACCGGCGAGGGCACGCCGATCATGGCCGTCGAGGGCGACGGACACGTCTACTTCGCCGACGACGGCAAGAAGGTACAGGTGATCGAACTCGGTGCCGGCGAGTCGATCACGGTCAACGGCGAGGACGTGCTCGCGTTCGAGGAGTCGCTCTCGTACGAGATCAACACGATCGACAGCCTCGCCGGCGCGCTCGCCGGCGGATTCAGCAACGTCTACCTCGAAGGCCCGGGCTACGTCGCGCTCACCACGCACGGCGATCCGATCGTCTTGGAGCCGCCGGTGGCGACCGACCCCGGGGCGACCGTCGCGTGGGGCGGCACCTCGCCGGACGTCGAGGTCAACCGGAGCCTCTCGGACATGATCGGTCAGGAGTCGGGCGAGCGGTACCAGATGCGGTTCGACGGCGACGGGTTCGTCGTGGTCCAGCCGCGCGAGGAACACGCCTGAAATCGGATCGCTCCGGCGGAGGATAACCGACCGACTCGACCCCGAGTGCTCGGACGAGAATCCGACCGAGAACCCCGGCACCGACACCGAAGACGACGCGGAGGCGGGCCCGATCGGTCGGGTCAAGCCGGCGGCCGCGGACGCCGCCGGCCTCGTCGCCGACGTCGTCGTCGAACTCCTGTAAGTCGCGTTCCGGATCGGACCGGGGTAACCCGCGGGCGGTGCCTATCTCGCCGCCAGCCAGTCGGCGAAGTCGCCGGTGAGGAAGCCGACGTAGTCGACGACGCCGAGGTACAGTACGACGACCACGACGATCAGGATCGGGATTCGGACGGCCCAGATCCACGCGGCGTCGAGGCCGCCGACGTCCCCGAGCCCGTTCCGGAGTTCCTCGCGGCCGACGTCCGGAATCACCCAGCCGACGAACAGCGCGAGCAGCAGCGAGCCGAGGACGAGCAGGATCCCGTCCGCGAGCCCGTCGTACAGGCCGAGGAAGATGGAGTCGATCGTGACCGGCACGCCGAGCAGGAACACCGCGGCGCCCAGCGCGGCCGACGCCGGAACGCGGGCGACGCCGATCTCGTCGATCAGGTACGAGACCAGCACCTCGAGGATGCTGATCGCGGAAGAGAGCGCCGCGATCCCGACCATCCCGAAGAAGACGACGCCGAGGATGCGACCGCCGGGAATGCCCGCGAACGCCGTGGTGAGGCTGACGAAGATCGCCCCGGGGCCGCCGGACCCCGGCTCGATCCCGACGGAGAAGAGGGCCGGGAAGACGACGAAGCCGACCAGGACCGCGACGAGCGTGTCGAGCGTCGCGATGATGCCGGCGTCGGCCGCGAGGTTCCGGTCCTCGCCGAGGTAGGAGGCGTAGGTGATCATCACGCCCATCCCGAGCGAGAGGGTGAAGAACGCCTGCCCGGCGGCCGCCGGCAGTATCTCGGTCCAGTTCGCGGCGATCGTTCCGAAGTCGGGCGAGAGGTAGTACGCGTACGCCGCGCTCGCACCCTCGAGCGTGAACCCGTAGGCGGCCAGCCCTAAGAGTAGGACGAGGATGGCGGGGACCATCACCTTCACGCTCAGTTCGATGCCGCGCCTGACGCCGGCGGCGATAATCCCGACGACGAGCAGCATGAAGGCGGCGTGAAACAGGAGCGTGTCGATCCCCGTCGAGACCGTGCCGAACAGCGCCTCCGCCGCCGCCGGGTCGCTGCGCGTGAACCCCTCGGTGATCCCGATGAGCGTGTACCGGAGGAACCAGCCAGCGACCACGCTGTAGTACGAGAGGATGACGAAGCCGGTGACGACGAACAGCCACCCCGCGTACGACCAGACTCACGTGCCCAGTTCGCGCAGCGCGCCGACCGGGTTCCGTTCCGTCCGTCGTCCGATGACGAACTCGACGAGAATCGCCGGGAACCCGATCAGCGCGACGAACGCGAGGTACGTTATCAGAAACGAAGACCCGCCGTACTGGCCGGTGATGAAGGGGAACCGCCAGATGTTCCCGAGCCCGACCGCGCTGCCGACCGCGGCGAGGATGAATCCCGCTCGCGTCGCCCATGTCTCGCGTGCCATTGGTGTCGGAGAGACTCCCCGGTCCGTGTAAAAGCGTGTCTCTCTGCCTCCGTATCAGATACCGAACGATAGTGAACGATCGGTGCCCCTTCGCCGCCAGAGAGACGTGCGAACACCGTCGTGGACCGTGAATTTAATAGCCGGACGGCAACCTCACGAGATATGGAACGCGTAGACGTCGCGATCGTGGGCGGCGGGCCGGCCGGATCGTCCGCTGCGCACGCGGCCGCGACCGACGGAGCGGACGCCCTCGTCATCGAGAAGGGGGTCCCTCGGGCCGACCGCGACGGACTCGGTCCCGACTCGACCGACGCGGCCGGTATCTTGGACTACTGGGTGGACATCATGGGAATCCACCCCGACGAGTTCGACGACGGAGTGATCCAACGCGAGTTGAACCGCGCCGAGTTCCGCGGCCCCGAGTCGGGGGCGACGCTCACGTCGACCGGCATCGACTCCTCGTACGACAAGTTCGGGTACACCTTCCAGCGCGCGCGCTTCGACGACTGGCTCCGCGAGCGCGCCGAGGAGGCCGGCGCCGAGTACCGCGTGGGGACCTCGGTCCGCGGCGTCGACACCGACCTCTCCGTGACGCCCGACGAGGACGACCCGCGCCACGTCCTCGAACTCGCGGACGGCGGCGAGGTCGGCGCCGACTTCGTCGTGCTCGCCGACGGGCCGCAACGCACCGTGACCAACCGGGTCCTCGACGAGTACCTGCCCGCCGACGCGTCCGCCTCCGAACGGTTGGCCTCGCGGACGGCGAACCACATCGCCTATCAGGAGTACCGGCGCGTCCCGGAGGCCGTCTTCGAGGAGGTGAAAGACGCGATCGTCTTCTGGTGGGGCGTGATGCCGGGCGAGACCGCGTACCCGTGGATCTTTCCGAACGCTGACCGCGTCTGTCGGGTCGGGCTCACGATGCCGATCGGCCTCGACATCGGCGAGGTGGACGCGTCGGAGTACGCGCTGCTCGAAGCCGACGACGAGTCGATCCCGCAGGGCGGCGAGTACGTGAAACGGCTCTTGGAGTGGCAGTACGGCGACGAGTACGACATCGAGGAGGACTTCCCGCTGGTCGAGGGGGCCGGCAAGCGGAAGGGGACGGAGACGTACCCCATCTCGTCGACGCGGCCGATCGACTCGCCGGTGAACGCCGGGGTCGCGGTCGCGGGCGGCGCGATGGGGACCACCTCGGCGTTCCACGAGGGAGGCGACCACGTCGCGGTCCGCACGGGCGCCATCGCGGGCGAACTCGCCGCGGAGGGCGACCTGGCCTCGTACAACCGACGCTGGAAGGAGGCGATCGGCGACGAGGCCGTCCGCAACGTGACGATGGCCGACATGGTCGCCGACTACGGTCCGGACGACTGGGACCGAGTCATCGGCGCGGCCGACGCGATGCTCGCCGCCGACGCGAGCGGCGGCCTGCTGTCGCAGCCGTACCGCTCCGGCTGGGAGTCGGCGAAGCTCCTGCTCGGCTACAAGTGGAACAAGCGCCGGGTCAAGAAGGATTACGTCGGCATCGACGAGAGCGAGTACGTGTACTGACGCGCGGTCGTCCGCGTCAACGCGGTCTGTGAGTCGGTTCGGCTACCGGATGACCGGCGCCGCCAACTCGACCGGATCGTCGTCGATCCCCGCGACGGCGACCGGCTCCACCTCGTGGGTCGGCCACCGACCAGTCTTCGTGAGCCGCTCCGTCAGGTCGGACGCGACGAGGTGGGTCTCCTCGCTTTTCGTTCCCTGAACCGTCGGATTCCACGCGTAGCCCATGGGCCGTCGGACCGGTTCGTCGCTCGTGGGCGTCGCGATCCACTCCCGGCCCGCGAACCCGGCCGCACCGCCCTGATGGTGCTGCTCCCACTCGTCCGCGAAGCCGACGGCGTCGTACGCCTCTCGGACCGCCGCGAACACGTCGCCGGCGGTGTCGGGCCCGTCGCGGTCGGAGAGGTCGCCGGCCGCCGCGGCCTCGGTGGCGCGGAGCGCGGTCGCCTCGACGCGCGCCGCGGCTCGGTGTCGCTTCTCGAACCAGTCAGGCGCGTCGAAGGCGACGGTTCGCGTCATCGAGGCGTACAGCCCGGCGCGCTCGGCGGTGACGGAGACGAGCGCGTAGTCGCCGAGGGCCGCGTCGGTCGGCGTGTAGTGGCGGTACGATTCCGCGCGTTCGGCCCCGCCGACGAGGACGACCGGCGTGTCCACGTCGCGGGAGGCGAGCGAGATGTCGATGCCGGCGGCGACCTCGTACTCGGGGTCGTCGGGTTCGAGGTTCCGGCAGACGGTCTCGACGGCGGCGGCGACCTCGCGGCCCAGTTCGCGGTACCGCTCGACGTCGTCGTCGGTGAGCGGCTGCCGGAGTCGGCTCCCGTCGACGCGCTCGAAGCCGGGTACGTCGAAGTCGGCGGCCGCGGGCGAGGCCGACCGCTCGGCGACCGCCGCGGCGAGCGAGTCGGCGTGCCACGGGAACGACTCGACCGCGAACGCGTCCGGGAGCTCCTCGTCGGCGAGCCGGTCCGCCTCGATGTTGTCGGTTATCACGCGCAGTTCGCCGTCGTAGCCCGCCGCGGCGACGCCGATGTCGGCATCGGCGTCGACGACGTTGTCGCCGCCGGTGAGCCACGCGAACCCGTTGGGGCGCGCGAACCAGACCGCTTCGAGCCCGCGGTCCGCCAGGTACGCGTCGAGCCTGTCGGTACGGGCGGCAAGGTCGACCATACCGACGAATTCACGCCGAATCAGTAAAACCGGTCGGAACCGCGACGGTGCGCGGACGTTGGTTCGACGGCGGTCGACGGGCCGAAGTCCTCACACTCTCGGAATCGTCGCCGCGCCGTCGTCCGATCGAGGCCCGCGACGGCGCCGGTGGGCGGTCCGAAACGAAAGGTTCAATTACGTTCCACGGAAACGACGAAATGCGTCAGTAAGCCCCTGCGGGTTGGTAGTCTAGTCCGGTTATGACACCTCCTTGACATGGAGGAGGCCGGCGGTTCAAATCCGCCCCAACCCATTTTCATCGACACCGAAACCGTGAGCGACAGCGAGCGCTCCGTGTCGACAGAACGGTGTCGCGGGTTCGAACCCAGTGGAGGAGCGGAGCGGAGTCCTCGCGGTTCAAATCCGCCCCGAGCCACCTTTGAGATTTCGCGACTTCGGTAGCATCGCTCACGGGATATCGGTCTGTTAACGGCGCGTGCTGGGTGGCCACTGAGGCGGCGCCGCGGGACCGGTTCTGAGTAGCATCGCGGCTCAGACACCTGCGCTGCGTGTCAGGCACAGCACTCGATAATCGATTGCGGCTCGACTCCTTGCCGTCTGGCGCTTTCCCGATCCCGCGAGGCGGTTCCGGGTCCTCTGATGCGGATAGTTAACAGATACGTACCTCTTTGCCTGTGTAGAATATTAACGAGACATGAAACGAACGGGCGGTGCGTTCAAGATCCTCTTGGTAGTGGGGATCGTCTTCCTCGCGGGTTGTGCCGGTACGGTGCCCGCCGAACAGGCACCGGAGGGACCGGACACGGTCGACGAGGGAACCGTTGAGACCGCGAGCGGCACCGTCGAGGTCCATTACATCAACGTCGGGCAGTCAGTCAGTACGCTCGTCGTCGGACCCGAGGGCGAGACGATGCTCGTCGACACCGGTCACTACAACGACGACGGCGAGTACGTGTTGGAGTACCTCCGGCGACACGATGTCACCCGGATCGGCCACCTCGTCACCTCGCACAACGACGCGGACCACATCGGCGGCAACGCGGCGATCATCGAGTACTACGAGACGGAAGCCGAGGGGATCGGCGCCGTCTACGACCCCGGAATCGCCGCGAGTACGCAGACGTACGGCGAGTACCTCGACGCGATCGAGGAGCACGACGTGACGCTGTACGAGACGCGAGAGGGCGACGCGATCTCGTTCGGTGAGGTCGACGTCGACGTGCTCGGGCCGCCCGAACCGTACCTCGAAAACGCGGCGCGCAACGAGAACAGCATCGTGCTCAGGCTCACACACGGCGAGACGAGCTTCCTGCTGTCCGGCGACGCCGAAGACGACCAGGAAGAGTACCTGATCGATACGTACGGCGCCGAGTTGGGGTCGACGGTGCTGAAGGCCGGCCACCACGGTTCGTCGAGCTCGTCGAGCGGGCCGTTCATCGACGCGGTAGCGCCGCAGGCGGTCGTCGTGTCGAGCGCGTACGACTCGCAGTACGGACACCCGACCGAGGAGGTCCTCCAGCGCTTCGCGGACCGGTCGATCCCGACGTACTGGACCGCCACGCACGGGAACGTCGTCCTCGTGAGCGACGGGAACGGCGTCTCCGTACGGACGCAACGCGACGCGCCCACCGACCCGCTGGCGCTCCGCGACGCCGAGCCGATCGAACCGGGCACGAGCGGCGAGGTCGTCGAACGCATGCGACTCGGCAGTGACCCGGTCGACGGCGGTTCCGGAGGCGGGACTGACGACGGCGGCGACGACACCGACGAGGAGAACGAGACGACGTCGGCCGACCCGGCCGCGGCGCTGGAGGTCGCGGCGATCAACGCGGACGCCGAGGGCGACGACGGCGAGAACCTCAACGACGAGTACGTCGTCTTCGAGAACGCGGGCGAGGAACCGATCGACCTGTCCGGGTGGACCGTCGAAGACGAGGCGGCACACGGCTACGCGTTCCCGCAGGGGTTCACGCTCGACGCGGGCGCGACGGTGACGCTCCGGACGGGGAGCGGCACGGACACCGACAGCGAACTGTACTGGGGGTCCGGGTCGCCGATCTGGAACAACGCCGGCGACACGGTGATACTCTCGAACGCCGACGGGGAACACGTCCTCGAGGTGAGCTACGAGTGACCGATATCGAGCTTCCCGACGGCGAGTACACCGCGGTCGTCGACAACGTCGAGGACGGGCTCGCGACCGTGTTCTTCGAGCGCGACGGCGAGGAGGTGGGGAACGCGGTGCTGGACGCCTCGCGGCTCCCGTCGGACGGACGGCACGCGGACGCGATTCTCTCGGTGAGGCTCAGTGGCGGGCGCATCGAGTCTGCCTCGTACAAACCCGAGCAGACTGAGAGCCGAAAAGAGGCGGCACAGAATCGGTTCGATCGGCTCTCGAAGCGGCCGCCGTCTGACGAGGAGAGGAAGACGAGATTTTCGGATGAATCGGCGTTCGGCTACGTCTTCGTCGATGACGGCGACGAGCCGAGCGGACTCGCCGACCTCACCGCGTTCCAACGCGACCTCCTCTGGGCGCTCTCCCGCGAGAACGCCCGCAAGGGCCTCGCGCTGAAGACGGACGTCGCGGACTACTACGGCGAGGAGATCAACCACAGCCGCCTCTACCAGATCCTCGACGCGCTCGTCGAGCGCGACCTCGTCGCCAAGGCGGCGCCCGACAGGCGCACCAACGAGTGCGGCCTCAGCGAGGCGGCCCGCCGCGAGCTCGAAGCGCGCCGCGCATGGGAGGCCGGGGGCGAAGCGTGAGAGTCGCCCGCAGCGACCGTTAGATGCGAAGTTTCTTTTACGTCACCCCGGAGGATACCGGTAGATGAGTGACCGAGGCGGTCGAGCGCCGGACCGGACCGAATCGCCGAGTTCGAACGGTGACGCGGCGGGTTCTCTCGCTCCGACGCGGTCGGACTCGGCCGCCGCGACCGACGACGACGACGAGGCCTCGACCGGGCGCTTGGTCGTCGTCTGCGGCCTGCCGGGCGTCGGGAAGACGACGGTCGCGGAACGGATCGCAGACCACGTCGACGGCCGAATACGGCGCACCGACGTGATACGGAAGGAGCTGTTCGACGACCCCGAGTACACCGACGCGGAGACCGAGGCCGTCTACGCCGAACTGCTCGCCCGCGCTCGCGACGATATCGACGCCGGCGGGGCCGTCGTCCTCGACGCCACGTTCGCGGAGGGTCGATTCCGAACGGCGGCCCGCGAGACGGCGGCCGAGGCCGGGGCCGAGTTCGACCTCGTCGAGGTCGCCTGCGACGAGGCGGTCGTCGAGCGCCGGATCGAGCGTCGGGACGGAATCAGCGACGCGGACTTCGATATCCACCTCCGATTCAAGGAGCTGTTCGACGAGGTCGCGACCGACCACGTGGTCGTCGACAACTCGGAGACGCAGGCGGAGACGTTCGCACAGGTCGACGCGGCGTTCGCCGAGGGCGTGGCGGCCGACCCCGACGACCGGCCGACGACCGTCGCGGACGCGGAGTGAGGCCGCGCTCGGCGTGCGAACGGATCGCGTGACGGGCGGGCGCACACGTCTCAAATCACTTATACGGGCGAACGCACAACGGAAGGTATGAGCGAAGAATCCGGGCGGAAGAACCTCCGAATGCCCAACGACGACGAAGTGTTCGCCGTGGTGACGGAACACCTCGGCGGCAACCACGTTCAGCTGCGCTGTGCCGACGGGAAAGAGCGCCTCGGTCGGATCCCCGGCCGCATGAAGTACCGCACGTGGATCAGCGAGGGCGACGTGGTCCTCGCCGAACCGTGGGACTGGCAAGACGAGAAGGCGAACGTCGAGTGGCGTTACGAGGACGAGGACGCCGACCAGCTGCGCCGCGAAGGCCACATCCAGTAGTCGAGCGCGCGTTCGCGCGCCGCGCGTCCGCTGACCGCCTTTCGAGCCGACTTCTCCGCGGGGACGGGCTGTCCCAGTTAGCCGCGTGGCCGGGTCCGCTCCGCACGTAGTATTGTGCGTTACATTCAAAACTATTATCAGCGCGGGGCGCGTACGACGGAGTATGAGTGCGACAGAACCCGCTCCCGACGCACCGATCCACCTGAGCGACGCGACCGCCTTCGACGAACACGTCGCCGAGCACGACGTCGTCCTCGTCGACTTCTACGCCGACTGGTGCGGGCCGTGCCAGATGATGGAACCCACCGTCGAGGCGGTCGCAAGCGAGACCGACGCGGCGGTGCTGAAGGTCGACGTCGACGAGCATCAGGCGCTGGCGGCCGAGTACGGCGTCCAGAGCATCCCGACCCTGATCGTGTTCGCGGACGGCGAACCGGCCGATCAGATGATCGGCGCACAGACGCAGGACGTCCTCAGCGACGCCGTCACCGCGCGCACAGCCTGAACGGCCGCCGCGGTCGCCGGTCCGCCTCCGTCCGCCGCTAGCCGTCCTCCGACCGATGGCGTTCGCACGCGCTCCGGACCGGCCGGAGCGCCGAAGCCGAGAGAATTAGAGAGACCGACACAATGAGCACCATAGAACGCGACGGCGAGCGTATGACCCCGAGAGAGCTCCGCGCGGACGTCCCGGCCCTCGACGACGCGGCGTACTTCAACTTCGGTGCGCACGGACCGAGCCCGAAGTACGTCGTCGAGGCGGCCGCGTCGTTCATCGAGGAACACGAGTACGGCTCCGCGACGACCGACCCGTACGACCACGCGTTCGGGACCTACGAGGAGGTCCGCGAGCGGATCGCGGCGTTCGTCGGCGCCGACCCCGAGGAGATCGCGCTGACGGAGAGCACGAGCGACGGGATCGGCCGGATAGCCGGTGCGATCGACTGGGAACCGGGCGACGTGGTCGTCCGGACCGACCTCGAACACCCCGCGGGGGTCCTCCCGTGGAAACGCCTCGAACGCGAGGGCGTCGAGGTTCGGGTCGTCGAGACCGAGAACGGCCGGCTCGACCGCGACGCCTACGCAGAGGCGGTGACGGACGCCCGCCTCGTCTGTTTCAGCGCGATCACCTGGACGCACGGCACCCGCTTGCCGGTCGCCGACCTCGTCGAGACCGCGAAGGAGGCGGGAGCGTTCACCCTCGTCGACGCGGTCCAGTCGCCCGGTCAGGGGCCGATGGACGTGACCGACTGGGGCGCCGACGCGGTCGCGGCGGCCGGCCATAAGTGGACGCTCGGCCCGTGGGGCGCCGGGTTCCTCTACGTCGACCGCGACGCCGCGGCCGATCTCGCGCCGCGCGCGGTCGGCTACCGGAGCGTCGAGGACCCGACCGCAGACGAGATATCGTTCAAGCCGGGAGCCGGACGCTTCGAAGTGGGCACGACGACCGCCGCGGCCCACGTCGGACTCGTCGAGGCGCTCGACGCGGTCGAGGCGGTGGGGCTCGACGCCATCGAGTCGCGGATCGAGTCGCTCACGGACCGCCTGAAGGCCGGCGTTCCCGACGACCGGCTCCTCAGTCCGCGCTCGTTCGAGTCGGGACTCGTGACCGTCGACGTCGACGACCCCGAGGCGACGGTCGAACGGCTCGCGGAACGCGACATCGTCGTCCGATCGCTGCCCCATCCGAACGGGATTCGAGCGTCGGTCCACGCCGTCTCGACCGAGGCCGAGGTCGACCGGCTCATCGACGCGCTCGACGCGGAGTGGTGAGGCCGCTCTCGGTCGGCCGATAGCGGTCGAGCGACGGCGCCCCGGCGGCGCCGCCGATCGGACGCGTTTT
The DNA here is from genome assembly GCF_055389685.1 of Halorubrum ejinorense. Lineage (NCBI taxonomy): Archaea > Methanobacteriati > Methanobacteriota > Halobacteria > Halobacteriales > Haloferacaceae > Halorubrum > Halorubrum ejinorense. Next base: position 1,373,786 of record NZ_AP043777.1, on the reverse strand, counting down.
GGTGCTCGACACCCAAGACCGCGCATGGGTTTTCACACGTTCGACGCCGAGCAGGCCGAGCGGCTGGAGCGTCCCGGCCGGTACCGGTGGGTGTCCGCGGAGGAACTGGTCGGCCCGCTCGTCGAGGCCGACGCGGGGCTCGTCGCCGACCTCGGCAGCGGGACCGGATTCTACACCGACGACGTGGCGGAGCGCGTCGAGACCGTCTACGGCGTCGACGTACAGCCCGAGATGCACGACCACTACCGGGAGAAGGGTGCCCCGGAGAACGTCCGGCTCGTCACGAGCGACGTGGCCGACCTCCCGTTCGCGGACGGCGAACTCGACGGCGCCGTCTCGACGATGACGTATCACGAGTTCGCGAGCGACGCGGCGATGGCAGAACTCGCGCGCGTCGTCCGGTCCGACGGCGTCGTCGTGACGTTCGACTGGGCGGGCGACGGCGACGGCGAACAGGGGCCGCCGGTCGCGGAGCGGTTCACCGCCGACGACGCGGTCGACGCGTTCGAGGCGGCCGGGTTCGACGTCGTCTCGGCGGCCACGCGGACGGAGACGTTCGGCGTCGTCGCCCGGGCGCCCTAGGAGGGCTTCGGTTCACGTCGTCGGACGCGTTCGGAACGCCCCAGTCGCTGTGGGATCGCCGCACGAGCGTGGGCCGCGGCCACTCTCGCCCCGACGGCCAGCGGCGACCGCCTCTCGCCCGTCTCGAACCGAGGGATGCGGCGGCGACGCGAGTCGGCGTCCGAAATCGAACCGACCGCCGCGAGATGTCGAGATCGACCGCGACAGAGTCGCTCCCGAACGAACATGAGGAAACACCGTTAGGTACGTCCGGCGCGTAGACGGGGTATGTCCGTCCGTTCCCGCTCGGCCGCCGCAGCCGTGTTCGCCCTGTTCGCGACGCTCGTCGCGCGACCGGTCGCGGCCCACGTCGACTACGTCACGGAAGACCCCGGCGACCCGCTCGACGCGGTGGCGTTCGTCACGGAGGTGCTGTCGGTGCCGTTCAACGCGGCGCTGTTCCTCGGCTCCGGGCTCCTCGCGGTCACCGGGCTCGCCGTGTACCTCTGGGTGCGACCCACGATCGTCGACATCGTCGTGCTCCGGGAGAAACTCGCCGGCTACGGCGACCTCGTCCCGTGGATGCTCCGGCTCGCGGTCGGTCTCCCCCTCGTCGGGGCGGGCTTTCAGGGATACCTGTTCGCGCCGACGCTCTCGTTCGACACCGGCGCGAGCCCGCTCCTCCGTATTCTCTTCATCGGACTCGGCTTCTTCGTCCTCTTCGGGCTGGCGACGCGGATCGTGTCGACGGTGGGGCTGGCGACGTACGCGTGGGTGTTCGTCGCCGTCGACTCCTCGGTCTTCCTCGCGGTGGAGTACGTTCCGGTGTTCGTCGCGCTGGTGATCCTCGGCGGGGGGCGCCCGAGCGCCGACGACATGCTGTTGGAGGTCGCGAGCACGCCGGGGTCGTACTACGGTCGGATCGACCCGGTCCAGTACCTGAAGTCGTTCCTCGACCGGTCGACGACCCCGCTGCGCCGGTACGTGCCGACGGTGCTCCGGGTCGGGATGGGCGTCTCGTTCGTCTACCTCGGCCTGATCCAGAAGCTCGCGGACCCCGCGAGCGCGCTCCTCGTCGTCGAGAAGTACGACCTCACCTCGGTCGTGCCGGTCGACGCCGGGCTGTGGGTCGTCGGCGCGGGCGTGACCGAGGTCGCGGTGGGACTGGCGCTGATAGCCGGCTTCTTCACGCGCGGCGCGGCCGCGCTCTCCTTCGTGCTGTTCACGACGACGCTGTTCGGGCTCCCGGACGACCCCGTCCTCGCGCACGTCGCGCTGTTCGGGATGGCGTCGGCCGTCTTCACGCTCGGCTCCGGCCCGCTCGCGTTCGACCGCTGGTTCGGTCGGCCCGCGCTCGGCGAGGAGGAGGAACCGATCGCGGCGGCCGACTGATCGGCGTCGCTCGCGCGTCGGTCCGATCGGCCGACCGAGCGTCGCCGCTCCCGGCGGCGGTTATTAAGTCCCTCTCGCGCGGTGTGACACGTATGCGAGTGGACCTCGGCAACGCACTGGAGACGACCCCCGGACTGACGACGGAGACGCTGGACAGACTCGACGACCGCGTCGCGGCCGCACACGAGCGGATCGCGGGCGGGATGGCGGACGACGAGTTCGGCTACGCCGCCCTGACCCTCCCCGAGACCGCGGACCCGGACGCGATCGACGCCGCGGTCGACGGGTTCGACCGCCCCGAGGCGGTGCTGACGGTCGGTATCGGCGGGAGCGCGCTCGGCGCGGCGACGCTGTCGAACGCCCTGTCGAGCGACGTGGACGCCTACGTCCTCGACAACGTCGACCCGGACGACACCCGGGCGCTGCTCGCGGACCTCCCGCTCTCCGAGACCGTGGTCAACGTCGTCTCGAAGTCGGGGACGACGGCGGAGACGCTCGCGAACTTCCTCGTCGTCCGCGAGGCGATGAGCGACGCGGGCGTCGACTGGACGGACCGCACCCTCGTCACCACGGGCGAGGGGGGGAACCTCCGTCAGCTGGCCGACCGACACGACCTGCCGTCGCTCCCGGTGCCGGACGGGGTCCCCGGGCGCTTCTCGGCGCTGTCGACGGTCGGGCTCGCGGTCGCCGCGCTCCAAGGTCACGACGTCGAGGCCGTCCTCGCGGGCGGCCGCGACGGCATGGACGCGCTGGCCGGCTCGCTGTACGAGTCGCCCGCCTACGCCTACGGCGCGGCGACGTACGCGCTCGCGGAGCGCGGCGCGCTCACCAACGCCGTGATGCCGTACGCGGAGTCGCTGGAGACGTTCGCGGAGTGGTTCGCCCAGCTGTGGGCCGAGAGCCTCGGGAAGGACGGACTCGGGCAGACGCCGGCGCGCGCCCTCGGCGCGACCGACCAGCACTCCCAGCTCCAGCTGTACCGCGCCGGTCCGCCGGACAAGCTGGTGACGCTCGTCCGCCCGACCGAGCGCGCCGACGTGTCGATCCCGGAGACCGACCTCGACGGGCTCGCGTACCTCGGCGGCTCGTCGCTCGGCGGGCTGCTCGACGCCGAGTTCGAGGCGACGGAGGCGAGCCTCGCGGCGGCCGGCGTCCCCAACGTGCGCGTCGAGGTCGACCGCGTCGACGAGCGCTCGCTGGGCGAGCTCCTCTACGGGATGGAGGCGGCCTGCGTGCTGTACGGCGAACTCGCGAGCGTCTCGACGTTCACGCAGCCGGCCGTCGAGTGGGGGAAGAAGGCGGCCCGCGGGCTGCTCGGCGGCGGCGACTTCGCGGAGGCCGAGGCGGTCGAACAGAAGCGCGAACTGCGGATCGACTGAGAACAGAAGCGCGAGTCGGAGTCGACGCCGACGGTCCCGTTCCGGTGCGTCTAAATTCTCGGAACCGCTATCGCAGACAATGAGCGACGACCCCCTCGCGAATGCGGTCGGGGAGCGGCTGTTCCGCGTCGCGAGCGCGCTGTTCGCGGTGGTTTTCGCGGTCCTCGTGGCGAACGCGATCACCGTGCCCGGGGTGTCCCTCGCCGCCTCACTCGGACTGGTGTCGGAGGGGACGACCGGCTATCGGCTGTTACAGACGCTGCTCCAGTTCGCCGGATTCACGCTCGCGGTCGTCGGCTACCTCGCGGTGACCGGAGAGTGGGAGATCGCCCGCATCGCCCGGCCGGACGCCCGCGAGGCGGCGATCATCGTCGGCGGGGGGATCGCCCTCTTCGCGTTTCAGTACGGCGCCCTGATCGCGCTCGATCAGGTCGGGCTCTCGACCGGGCAGAACCAGGCGGTCGTCCCCGCGGGCGACCCCGTGGTCTACTACCTCGCGATGGTCGCGGTGTCGCTCGCGGTGGTCGGCCCGGTGGAGGAGCTGCTGTTCCGCGGCGTCGTTCAGGGCGGCGTCCGGCGCGCGTTCGACGCCCTCCCCGCGGTCCTCATCGCGAGCCTCGCGTTCGGGCTGATCCACCTCCCGGCGGTCTCCGGGACGATGGCCGAGCGGTGGGCGTACGTCGGCGTCGTCGTCGTGTTGGGAGCGGTCCTCGGCGCGCTCTACGAGTGGACGGACAACGTGGTGGTGCCGGGGCTGGTCCACGGCATCTACAACGCGATCACCTACCTGCTGCTGCTCTCGGAGGCGCTCTGAGCGGGGCGGACCGCGGAGCCCTGGACCGCCCGTCGCCTCCGGTCTGCGTCAGTCGCGGACCGAACGCTCCGTCACGGCGACCTCGCCCGAGAGCGACTGCGCCGACGGGGGCGCGATCGCGATCCCCGCCTCGTCGAACCGGCGCTTCACCTCCCGGCGGAAGTCCGACCGGACGGTCGCCACGTCCCTGTCTCCGGGGTCGTCGATCCACAGCTCCGCCTGTATCGTGATCGCGTTCTCCCCGAGGTCGAGGACGCGCGCGTCCGGGGTCGGCTCGTCGAGGACCGGCTCCGTGTCGGTCGCGACCGCTCTGAGCTCCATGAGCGCGCGCTCGACGTCCTCGTCGTAGGCGACGTACGCCGTCTCCGTGATCCGATACGTGTCCCGGCCGTAGGGCCGGGTAAGTGCGTTGCTCGTGAGCTCGGTGTTCGGCACCGAGACCGTCTCGTTGTCTGGCGTCCGGACGCGCGTCACGCGGAAGTCGACGGCCTCGACGGTGCCCTGTCCCCCCGGCCACGCGATCCAGTCGCCGACGTTGAAGTCGGGGTCGGCCACGAGGAAGATCCCGCTGATGAGCGACCCGAACACCTGCTGCCCGGCGATGCCGAAGACGAACGTGATCGCCGCGACGACGATCGCCGAGTCGGCGAGCACGCTCCCGTAGCCGGCGGCTATCACGCCCGTCAGCGTCGCGAACCCGATCAGCACGACCCGGACGTACGTCCGCACCGCCGTCTCGATGGTCGGGTTGTTGCGGTTCCGCGCCCGCACGACCCGGATGACGGACGGCACGACGACGACTCGGCCGAGGAGGTAGACGGCCCCGAGCGCGACGAGGAACCAGAACAGCTCGGAGAGCACGCGGTCGTACGCCGATACGAGTTCCGTCACCCATCTCGGCAGCGGCGTCTGCCCGGTCATACGGCCGCGTCGCGCCGCACCGGCAAAAATCCCGGACCGGTCGCGGTTCGAGCCGACCGGTCAGAAGTCGGCCTTCCCCCACCGGAGGTCGTCGTAGGTCGCCTGCTGGTCGCTGCCGAGCCGCTCTTCGAACTTCCGGCGGAGCGCCGCCTTCTCGGTGGCCGAGATCCGGGCCAGTTCGTCCGCCTTCGCCACCGGCTCGGGGGGGCCTCTCGTGGCCGCCACCTCGGCGACGACCTGGCGGGTGAGCCGGTCGCGGGTCGCCGCGTCGCGCGTGAACGCGTACGGCGACTCCAGCTTGTACGTCACGTCGGTCCGGGGGTCGTAGACGACCATGAACGTGGGCTCGTACAGCTCGGGGTCGAGCCCGCGCTCGACGCCCAGCGCGTCGCCGTCGGCCGCCATCGGGGCGTCAGCGCCGCCGCGACTGCGGAACCACGTGGTGAAGGTGAGGTCGTCGTCGAGGCGGGCGCCGCGGTCGTCGGACGCGTCGCTTCCGGCGGACCCGTCGTCTGGGTCGCGACGCTCCAGCAGTCGCGTGAACAGCGCGGTGTCGTCGGGCCACGGCGACTCGACGCCGGCGCGGGCGAGCGCCCGCACCGCGGTGCCGCTCGCGGGGTTCTTGACGAAGCCGGCCAGCGGCACGTCGCGCTCGACGAACCGCTCGACGAGGCGGACGTACTGCTCGATGACGGCGCGGGGCTTGGCCTCGCGGGCGAGCGCGCCGAGTTCGGGGTCGCGGTCGGCCCACGTGAACAGCTCCTTCGGGTAGATGGGCCCGTCGAGGACGAGGAGGTCGTCGACGCGGTCGGCGTGATCGAGCGCGTGGGTCCCCTCGGCGAGGTACAGCGCGAGCGCGTGGACGACCCGCTCCGCGTAGCGGTTCACCCGGGGGACGTGGAACACCCGCTGTCGGGTGTGTCCCTCGTCGCGGCGGGTCCACTCGCTGTCGAAACCGGCGGTCGAGTCGCCTGCGTGGACGGTGGCGACGATGGTCCGGTCGCGGTGGAGGTCCAGATCCGTCGGCGAACTCGCCATCGCCGCGTGCGCGACGTCGACGACGAGCCCGTTCTTGAACGTGGTGGGGTTGATCGTGCCCGAGTCGAGCCCGTGAACGGTCTCGAACGGGCGCTCGGCGAGCGCGACGTTGTCGATGGGGGCTCGGCGGCGCTCGTGGTCGCCGAGCGCCTCGATCACGACCCGGCCCTCGCGTCGCAGTTCGGGGAGCCACTCGCGCCACACGCGCTCGGCGAGGTCGTCGTGGTCCGTCGCGTCCACGTCGTCGCCGATGCCGTACGCGAGCTGCGCGATGTTCTCGACGTGGATCGGATCGAGCGTCACGGCCGTACCCCGGGCCGGACGGATATAAAGGTCGTCGGCCGCGCGGTCGGCGCCGAGACCCGTCCGGCGATCGCGGTTCGCGCCGCTCGCCCCGACCGATCGACGAACCGGTTCGGTTTTTGCCGAGAAAGAAGCAAAATATGCGAATACCGACAGCTATCTAACAAGACCGGGATCGGTTTATTTCCCATTCACGGGCGCTAAACGACGGTATCAGCGGTAATAGTTGGAGTCGTTGTGTTTATATACTGGATGACAATCTCTGGGTATGGCAGAGATTGCGACCGAGACGCACTCGGGAGAACCGGACGGGCTGGCGGAGAAGGTTCGCGAGGTGGTCAAGTACATCCCGAACGGCACCTCGATGCCGAAAGAGATGTGGGCGCCGCGCCACCGGAATATCCTGATCGCCACCGTGGTCCAAGTCCCGTTCCTGATCGGCCTCGGACTCTACGAGGGGACGGAGTCGTTCACCGGCGCACAGATCCCAGCGGCGCCGCTGTGGATGCTCGGCGGGTTCGTCGCCGTCATCCTCGGCACCGCGGGGTTGGCGACCTGGTCGGGGCTCGGCCGCCGCCAGCGGACGGTCCTTACGGCGTTCAGTCTGATGACGGTCTCGATGGCGCTGGTGAAGCTGTCGGGCGGCTACATCGAGGCGCACTTCAGCTTCTTCGTGTTCGTCGGGGTGCTCGCGCTGTACGAGGACTGGCTCCCGTTCGCCGTCGGCGTCGGCTACGTGGCGATCGGCCACGGCGCGTTCAGCCTGATCGACTCGAGTCTCGTCTACAACCACACGGCGGCGATCGAGAACCCCATCGTCTGGGGCGGCATTCACGCGTTCTTCGTCCTCGGGCTCGCCGGGGCGCTGATGGTCAACTGGTACTCGATCGAGAAGTCGCGCGAGGCGGCACAAGAGCAGCTCGAACTGGCGGAGCAGAAGCAGTCCGAGATACAGGACGTCGAGGCGGCGAAGGCGGAGGTCGAGAGCCGGCGCGAGGAGGTCGAGCGCCTGAACAGCCACCTGGAGACGAAGGCCGACGCCTACAGCGCGGCGATGGACCGGGCGGCCGACGGCGACCTGACGGTCCGGCTCGACGCGGACAGCGAGAGCGAGGCGATGGCCCAGATCGGCGCGGCGTTCAACGGGATGATGGACGACATCGACGGCGCGATGCGGGAGGTCCGCTCGTTCGCACAGGAGGTGTCGACCGCGAGCGAGAACACGGTCCGGGGCGTCGAGACCGCCGCCGACCGGAGCGAGACCGTCAGTCAGTCGGTCAGCGAGATCGCCGAGGGCGCCGACGAGCAGCGCGAGATGCTCCGGCAGGTGTCCGACGAGATGAACGACCTCTCGGCGACGATCGAGGAGGTCGCCTCGTCGACGCAGACGGTCGTCGACGTGGCCGAACAGACCGCCGACATCGCTGACGACGGCGAGGAGACCGCCGAGGCCGCGATCGAGCGCGTCGAGGAGTCCCGCGAGGCCCTCGACTCCGCCGCGGGAACCGTCCAACAGCTCGACGAGCGGATGGAGGACATCGGCGAGATCGTCGACCTCATCGGAGACATCGCCGAGCAGACGAACCTGCTCGCGTTAAACGCCAACATCGAGGCCGCCCGCGCCGGCGGGAGCGGCGGCGGAAGCGACGGGTTCGCGGTCGTCGCAGACGAGGTGAAACAGCTCGCGGAGGAGACGCAGGACGCGGCGACGGAGATCGAGGAACTGATCGGTGACACGCAGTCGCAGACCGAGGGCACGGTGCGGGCGGTCCGGAGCGCGGAGGAGAACATCGCCGCGGGCGCCGAGGCCGTCGAGGACGCCGCGGACGCGTTCTCGCAGGTGTCGGACAACGCGAAAGAGACCGACGAGGGCATCCGCGAGATCAGTCGCGCGACCGACGACCAGGCGGCCAGCACGGAGGAGACGGTGTCGATGGCCGAGGAGGTCGCGGACATCAGTCAGTCGACGGCCGACGAGGCCGACGCGGTCGCCGAGGCCGCGGACGAACAGCTCACCGCGATGAGCGAGGCGACCACGGAGGCCGGCTCCCTCGCGGAGCAGGCCGAACGGCTCCAGTCGCTCATCCGCGGGTTCGAGGTCTCGGGCGACGGGCTCGACCCCGAGGGACCGACCGGGCCGAACGTCGCGGTCGGCGACGGCGGACAGCCGGAGTAGGCGTCCGCGACGGCGGACCGAGCGTGCGTCGGTGCCGGCGAACTCCCCCGTCTGCCGGTCCCGACGGACTCTTTTCGACGAGTAGGGACTTCTACTGCCGGCCGGTACGGAGTTCGACCGGCGACGGGCCGGTCAGTCGGCGTCCCGTTCGTTTCGGAGCGCGTCGAGGACCGCCAGCGCCCGCTTCACCTGCGCCCCGTCCTCGACGAACACCAGCGTCCGTGGCGGACGCGACGCCTTCGGGCGGACGCGGAGGTCGCCCGCCGTCGCCGCCGTCGCCGCCGCGTCGGGGGCCGCGATCGCTTCGAGCCGCGCGCGGTCCGGCTGGACGTACACCTCCGCCACCGTCTCGCCGGCGGCGCGTTCGTCGTCAGGACCCTCCTCTCGGGCGTCGCCGGAGACGGCTTCGCGGGCGATTCGGTACGCCAGCGCGCCGTCGGCGGTCGCTTCGACGTCCGGGTCGGCGTCGACAACCGTCAGCCCGCGGAGCCGGCTCTCGTTACCGGCCACCTCGGACGCGAGGAGCTGGGCGATCCGGACGCCGTCGGTGAGGCGGTCGGTGACCACGCTAGGCCGCCTCCGAGCCGTCGGCGTCGCCGGTGTCGTCCGCCGTGTCAGCGTCTGCCGTCTCGGCGTCCGCGGCGTCGCTCGCCGCGCTCGCGAGTTCCTCGCGCACGTCGGCGGCGAGGTGGTCGACGGCGGCCCCTCGCTCGCGGGCGTAGAGGACCGCGGCGGCCTCGATGGTGACCGCCAGCGTGCGCTGGCGCTCGTTGATCGCGGCGACCGCGCGCTGCTTCTCGACGCCGGTGGCGACGAGCGCGTCGAGGGCGCTCTCGAAGGTGGACTGCTCGCGGAGCACCGACTCGTCGGGCGTGAACCCCTCCGGGACGGTCACCTCCGCCGGGTCGAACCGCGGGACCAGATCGCCGTCCTCGGACGCCAGTAACCCCCGACCCACCGCGACGTCGACGAGGCGCTTCGCCTGATCGGGGGAGAACCACTCCCGCTCCAGCGACAGCGCGACGACGAACTCCCCCTGCCCGAGCCGCTCTTGGGCCCGGGTCTTGAACGGGGCGGCGACGGCGACCTCCAGGCTCATGTGCGATTTGGGGGGCGCCGACGGCGGTAAACCTACCGGACCGCGTCCCGCTTCCGGGCGCCCGCCACGTCCGGCTCACGGCCGCCAATTGTTATGTCAGCCCAGCGTGATGGCGCACGTATGGAGACTCGCCCGCTCGGAGACACCGGCCACGACAGCACCGTCATGACCTTCGGCGCGATCGCGCTCAACTGGCTCGAACAGGAGGGCGCGAACCAGCTGGTCGAACACGTCCTCGACTACGGGGTCAATCACTTCGACGTGGCCCCGACGTACGGCGACGCGGAGCTGAAGCTCGGCCCGAAGCTCCGCCAACACCGCGAGGAGATCTTCCTCGGCTGTAAGACCCAAGAGCGGACCTACGAGGGCGCGTGGCGCGAGCTCGACCGGTCGCTGAACCGCCTCGGCGTCGAGAAGATCGATCTGTACCAGGTCCACGGGCTCGAGTACGACGAGGAGTTGAACGAGATCACGGGCGACGACGGGGCGCTCGCGGCGTTCCGCGAGGCCAAAGAGCGGGGGCTGATCGACCACATCGGCCTGACGAGCCACGGCGACCCCGGACTCATCCTCGACGCGCTCGACCGCATCGACGACCTCGAGTCGGTGATGTTCCCCCTGAACCCTGTCGTCGCCGGGAAGGACGACGACGAGTACGACTACGAGGCGGTCCTCGCCCGCGCCGACGAGAAGAACGTCGGGACGCTGGGGATCAAGGCGTTCGCCGGCGGCTCGTGGCCACCGACCGACGAGCTCCCCGAGGCGGACCGACCGTTCGCGAACTGGTACCGGCCGGTCACCGCGCCCGACGAGATCCGCGAGCGGTTCGATTTCGCCGCCGCACAGGGAGTCACCAGCGTCATCAACGCCGGCGATCCGAAGCTCGTCACCATGATCCTCGAGGCCGCGGCCGACTACGACGGGATGGACGAGGCCGCTCAGCGGTCGCTGATCGAACGGGTGCGCCACGACGACAGCCCGGTTCCCGAACAGCTCCACCACTGAGAACGGCGGATGGACGTGCCAGGCACGGTCGCGACCGCGCTCGACGACCGACCGGTGGCCGGGAGACGCTGTCTGGAGGCCGGTGCGGGCGTCGGGAACGCGACCGCCGGACTGCTCGCGAACGGCGCCGCTCGGGTGTACGCCGTGACGAACGACCGGGACCACGCGCGGACGACGCGCAGACGCGTCACCGACAGCGGCGACGGCGACGACCGCGGCAGCGACGCCGAGCGGCTGGCGGTGCTGGAGGCGGACCTCCGGTCGATCCCCCTACCCGACGGTTCCATCGGCCTGATCACCGCGCACGGTCTGTGTAACGTCCTCGATCCCGCGGCGCTGTCGACGGTGGCCGAGGAGCTCTCACGGGTCGCGGCCCCGGGCGCGCACCTCGTCGTCGACGACTACGATCCGCTGCCCGACGGCGCCGCGATCGGCGAGCTGTTCGCCGTCGAAAACGCCGCGTCGGAACTGGCCCGCGGCCGCCCGGCGCTCACCTTCTACCCGGCGGCGTTCCTGCGACGGTTCTTCGCGGGCCACGGCTGGGAGTTCGAGCGGGAGCGGACGCTCTTGGAGCCGGTCCCCTGGACCGAGAGTCACGTCTCGGCGCACGCCGACGAGGCGACCTCCATGGCCGCGGAATGCCCCGGTGAAGCGAGCGATACGCTGTCGGCGACCGCTCGTCGGCTCGCGGCCGAGATCGGGTCGGAGTCGGTCGGGCGGATGTACGGTCTCGCGTTTCGGCGACCGGGCTGATGACCTCGGAGGTAGCGGATCAGTCGTCGTCGGTCGCCACGGACGGCTCGTCGGCGGCGGGCGCCCCGGCCGCGGTCGGCGTCACGTCCAGCGAGTAGCCGGTCGCCGCCATCGCGAACAGCACGATCGGCGAGAAGTACGCGAACAGGTAGTACGGCGCGTACTCCAGCGTCGGCACGCCGGTGGCGGTCGCCATGAACACGGCGCCCGCGTGCCACGGGATCAGCGCGCCGGTCGGCGTGCCGGCGGCCTCGACCGCGCGGGAGAGCTGATCGGTGTCGAGGCCGAACTCGTCGTAGGTGTTCCGGAGCGTGACGCCCGGCAGGACGATGCTCATGTACTGCTGAGCGGTGAGCGCGTTGATGACGATGGCGGAGACGCCGGTCCCGGCGACGAGCGCGCCCGGGCTCTTCACGGCCGAGGTGAACGCGTGGGCGATCACCGCGAGAACGCCCGTTCGCTCCAAGATGCCGCCGAGCGACAGCGCGGCGACGACGACCGTGATCGTCCACGCGGAGCCGGTGAGTCCGCCGGTCGCGAGGAGGTCGTTCACCGTCGCCGAGGCCGACTCCGGCGCGGTGCCGTACATGAACGTCTCCCACGCGGCGACGAAGCCGGCTCCCTGGAGGAGGATCGTCGTGAACGCGCCGGCGAAGACGCCGGCGACGAGGGTCGGGAGCGCGGCGTAGCCGCGCAGCGCCAGCCCGAAGGTGACGACCAGCGGAACGAAGGCGACGACCGTGATCGCGTACGTCTCGGTGAGTCCGCCCTGGATCGCCGCGATCCGGCCCGCCGGGATGCTCCCGCTCGTGCGGAGGCCGACCGCGGCGAAGGCGAGGACCGCGAGGCCGAACGCGATCGCGGTGCCGGTCCGCATCCGGCGGATGTGCGCGTACAGGTCGGTGTTGGTCACGCCGGCGGCGAGGTTCGTCGTGTCGGAGAGCGGCGACTGCTTGTCGCCGGCGTACGCGCCCGAGAGGACTGCTCCGACCGTCATCGGCGCGGGGACGCCGAGACCCGCGCCGATGCCGACGAAGGCGACGCCGAGCGTCCCCACCGTGGTCCACGAGGAGCCGATCGCGAACGCGACGACGGCGGCGAGGACCGCTGCCGCCGGGAGGAACGTCGTCGGCGAGAGCACCTCCAGCCCGTAGTACATCAGGCTCGGGATGGTGCCGGCGCTGACCCACGTCGCGATCAGCCCGTAGATGGTGAAGATGATGAGGATCGCCTGTAGCCCCATCACGAGTCCGTTCGCGATGCCGTCGAACAGGTCGTCCCAGTCGTAGCCGAGCCACAGGCCGAACGCTCCGACGAAGGCGATACTCCAGAGGAGCGGCGGGTGCGGGTCCAAGCCGAGAACGGCCGAGCCGATGCCGAGGAACGCCACGACGGCGAACACTGGGATCAGGGCCGCCGCGAGACTCGGGCGACGGTCCGGGTCGATGTCCTCGTACGCCGTCGGCGTGAACGAGCGTGACATGACCTGCGGTATTTCCTTGGCGCATAAGTATTACTCGAAATATGCGCGTGGTGGATGACGATCGATCATCCGAGTCCGGCCGGCGGTGCTACGAGGTCGGTCACGGTGCGGTCGCCGCGCTCGGACGGTCGGAAGGGAGAACGTACCGGGCGTGTGCCGGCGTGTCGCGGCGGTGGACGAACGGACGCTCTTATACGCGTCGGCGGCGAAGCCGGGGTAACATGATATTTGAGGGCCTCCCGACGACTCCGCGCGCGGAGGAACTCGTCGACAAGGCGTTCTCGCGGGCTGCTCGGGCCGGACGCGCGAAGCGCGGCCACGAGGCGCAGGAGTCGATGCTGCGGACCGCCGGCAACGTGCTCTCGGACAACTTAGAGAACGTCGTCACCTCGTGGCCCGACTTCGGCTTCGACGTGGACCCGTTCTACTACGAGCTCGCCGACGCGCTCGTCGACGTCGACCGCCTCCGACAGGCCCTCTCACAGGTGATGTGGGCCAGCCGCCAGATCGAGGACCTCCGCGACGAGTACACGACGAAGATCCGGAACTCCGACGTCGACACCGCGCGGAAACACCGCAAGCAGGCGTTCGCCCGCATGGCGGACGTGATGGACCAGATCGAAGACGACCTGCGGTACATCGGCGACTCCCGCGACCAACTGAAGGTGCTGCCGGACATCAAGCCGGACGAGCCCGCCATCGTCGTCGCCGGCTACCCGAACGTCGGCAAGTCCTCGTTCGTCAACCGGGTCACCCGCGCGTCGAACCAGATCGCGGAGTACCCGTTCACCACGAAGGGCGTCCAGATCGGCCACTTCGAGCGCGACCACGTCCGCTACCAGATCGTCGACACGCCCGGCCTGCTCGACCGGCCGGAAGACGAGCGCAACGACATCGAACGCCAGGCAGTGAGCGCTCTCGAACACCTCGCGGACGCCGTCGTCTTCGTCCTCGACCCCTCCGGTGACTGCGGCTACCCGCTCGACGTCCAACTGGAGCTCCGCGAGGAGGTCCGCGAGCTGTTCGGCGCGGACGTCCCGCTGCTCACGGTGGCGAACAAACACGACCGCTTCGAGGGAGTCAAAGCGAAGTCCGTCGACGCGACCATGAGCGTCACGGAAGACGAGAACGTCGAGGCCGTCCTCGACATGGCCGTCGACGCGGTCGGCTACGAGCCCGACCTCCCCACCCGCGACGGGAAGTAGTCGGTTCTCGATTCGGGCCGCGGCGCGCAGAGGCCGGGGCTACTGCGGTCGTTCGGTCAGGCCGGCACCGCTTCGTACACCACGTTCACGGAGACGGTCACGCTCACGTCCCCGGTCTCGACGCTCGTCGACGCGCCCGCGTCGCCGGCGGCGGCCGTCTCGACGCCCCTGGCCACGTACGCTCCGCCGCCGGACTGCGCCGTCGAGACCTCGTAGACGCCGGACACTTCGAGCCCGCTCGCGTTGGCGAGCACGGCCGCGTCCTCGTCGGCGTTCGCCATCGCGGTCTCGAGCGCCTCCTCGCGCACCTCCCGTTCCGTCTCCTCGCTCAGTCCGAACTGGATGCGCTGGACCTCGTCCGCGCCCGCGTCGACCGCGACGTCGATGACCTCGCCGACGGCGTCGACGTCGTCGAGTTCGATCGCGTACCGGTGGATCCCCTCGTACCGCGTCCGGTTCGGATCGTCGCGGGTCTCGTAGCTCTCGCGGACGTCGTACTCTTCGGTCCGGATCGCCTCGTCGTCGAGCCCCCAGTCCGCCAGTGCGCTGCGGAGCGCCTCGTCGTCGGCGTCGAGTTCGTCGCGGACCGACTTCGTGTCGGAGCCGGTGGCGGTCACCGCGACGCGGAGCGTGGCGCGGTCCGGCATCGACGTGGCCTCGCCCGCCGCCGTCACTTCGATGCTCCGTTCCAGTTGCGGCTCGTCCGCGGCGTCCGGGGTCGCGGTTCCCGCGAGTCCCGAACAGCCCGCCAGCGCGACGAGCGCGACGATACCGACGAGTGCCGTTAGTCGTCTGTCCATACCCGGGCGATCGATCGGGGACGCCTATAAATCGCCGATAACGCAAAGAGCCGTTTTCGCTATCTGCCGTCGCCGTCGTCGTCGCGGTCCGCGGACGCCTCCTCGTCCGCGTTCTCGTGGTCGACGACGTAGGCGTCGTCGTGATTCGGCCGCTCGTCGGACAGTTCGTCGCCGGCGTCGTCTCTCCCGTTGCCGGGAGCAGGTCCGCCGCCGGTGCCGGGAGCAGGCCCGTCGCCGGTGCCGGGAGCAGGTCCGCCGCCGGTGCCGTCGTCAGCCCCGCCGTTCGCGTCGTCGCCTCGCCGGCCCCCCGAGGACCGCACGTCGGCACCCTCCGACCGTCCCGGCTCGCGCTCGACGCCGCGAGAGAGGTCTGTGGCGCGACGACCGGAGCCGAACAGCCGCTCTCGCAGCGACCGGGAGCTGGGGCGTTCCGTGAGCAGCACCGACGCGTCCACGTCGTTGATGACGTCGAGGTGGAGCGAGTTCGAGACGAGCCGCGAGAGCAGTCCCTTCTCCGTGGCGCCGATGATGACGAGCGTCTTGTCGGCGGCCGCCCGCGCGATGCCGGCCTCTACGTCGCCGCCGTCGTCGACGACGAGCTCGGCGTCGCTGAGACCGTGTTTCTCGGCCCACGCCGCGAGGAACGCCTCGCCCCGGCTTCTGTCCTCCGCCCCGTCGACGACGTGAAGCAGCGACACCTCGGCGCCGGCGGTCTCGGCGAGCACCTTCGCGACCTCCGCGCTCAGCGCCGAGTCCGGACCGCCGGAGGTCGGGATGAGGATCCGCGAGGTGTCGAGCTCGTGTTCGTTGAGGATGAGGAAGTCACAGGGGAGCTGGTTTGTGAGCTCGTCTATCGGGCGTTCCGCGCGGGCGGCGCTCCACAGCTGGTCGTCGCCCCAGCCCATCAACACCGCGTCCGGGCGGGTCCGACGAGCCATGTTGAACACCTCTCCGAACGAGTGGTGGGAGACGACGGTCGAGGTCGACACCTCGACGTCGTGTGCCGCCGCGGTCGACCGCAGGTTCCGCATCCCCTCGGCGGAGACGTCGGCTATCCGGCGCCCCGCGTCCCCGCTCGAGAGCGACATGCGCTCGGGCGTCTGAACGACGTGGACGATGTGGACGACGCCCTCCTCGTGGCTGCTCGCGAGCCGCGCCGCCAACTCGACGATCGGCCCGTCGGTTCGGGGGTTCGTGATCGGCACCATGACCCGGTACCCCTCGCCAGCGAACAGGGCCGCCTCGGTGGCGTCTAAGATCGGGACGTACGACCGCCCGGCGGCGCGGCCGAAGACCCACTCGGGGACGGTCAGCCGGCGGCTCATCCCCTCGAAGCGCGCTTCTTCGAGTCGCTCTTCGCTGGTCTGGAAGTAGTTGACGAGCGTGACCAAGACGATCCCGCCGAGGGTGTTCCCGAGCAGGACGGGGAGGACGAACCCGACGAGCCCGTCGTAGAGCCCGACGGCGCCCGAGTACTGGCCGAGGCTCTCGGCGAAGATCAGGTACAGCACCTCGGTGAACGAGACGACGACGTGGTAGAGGTTCCCCAGCGGGATCGCAAGGAACGCGAGGTAGACGACCGCGAGCCGGGTGAACGAGTCCGTCGAGGCGAAGCCGACCCAGACGACGCCGGCGACGATCAGCCCGGCCATCGCGGCCTTGAAGAAGAGCGGCCAGAAGGGCACGTCGAAGCCAGAACTGGAGATGTACGTCGCGGCCGCGACGGTGTCGCCCGAGAAGACGCCCCCGTACGAGAGGACGAGCGCGCCGATCGCACCGCCGGTGAAGTTGCCCGCGAGGACGATGAGCCAGTGGCGAAGCAGCGTCGGGACGCTCGCGAGCCGTTCGAGCGTGAGCGCCACCGGCGGCAGGGTGTTCTCGGTGTATAGCTGGTAGCCGCCGATGATGATGTAGATGAACCCGAGCGGGTACAGGAGGACGCTCAAGATCGGATGGGAGTCCGTCGCCGCCGTCAGCGACGCGTACAGCATGAACGTGATCGTGATCGCCAGCCCGGCGGCGAGCCCGCTGAAGAACAGCTCGCGGCTCCCCGACGTGACCTCCTCGTCCGCGGCCGCGATGATGCGCTGGAACACCTCGTCGGAGGAGAACCGATCCCGGACGGCCTCGCCGACCGCCGGCGCGCCGCTGCGGGACCGCTCGACGACCTCTCGCATCGAATCGTCGTCGTCGGACTGCGTTGGGTCCGTCACTAGCGAAGGCCACGCCGGCCCGGTAAAAAGCACTTGCTCTTCCCGTCAGGAGCACAAAAACTGACGGAACGACGAACGCATCCGCCGGTTCCGCGCGGAGTTGGACGTTCGTCCGGAAACTCGGAGATCACTCGACCGGAAGGGGTAGCCGAGTCGACGCTCAGGCGCGCTCGACGGTCACCGTGCGGACCTCGACGCGGACCTCGCCGCCGACGACCGTCTCGATCCGGTCGTCGAGGGCGGGCGCGATCCCGTCGACGGCCTCGCCGGGCGGGGCGCCGACCGTCACCACCACCCGGTCGGTTTCGAGCGGCGGGACCGTCCCGCTGCGCTCGACGCTCATCTCGAGCAGTTCGAACTCCGAGTCGAGCGCGGTCAGTTCGTCGGTCGCGGCGGCGCGGATGTCGGCCTCCGTGGTGGAGGCGACGTACGACTCGTAGGTGACGCCGCCGAGGAACACCGAGAGGAGCGCGATGGCGGCCACCAGCACGGCGGCGCGCTTGAGGAACGCGGCGCGCGCTTCGTCCTCGCGGAACCACCGCTGGGGGCGGTACCCCTCGTACCACAGCATGACGAGCGCCGAGAGGTTGATCGAGAGGACGTTCACCGCGACGATCACGCCCGCACCGAGCACGAGCCGAGGGATGCGGAACGCGATCCCGATGCCGACCGCGGCGGCCGGCGGGATGAGCGCCACCGCGATCATCACGCCCACGAGCGTCGCCGAGACGCCGGTGATGAGCGAGACGATACCGGCGACCCCGGCGCCGACCGCGACGACCAAGACGAGGACGTTGGGCGCGAGCCGCTCCGACACCTCGGCGAGTTCGAGCGGGTTCAGCCCGGGCGGGACCAACGCGAGCGAGCGCAACGCGAACGCGAACAGCGTGGCCGCGATGACCGCGACGGCGACGCCGAGGACCTGCATCCGCACGCCGCGCCGGAACAGCGCCTCGTCGTCGACGACGGTCCCGATCGCCGCCGACATCGCGGGCCCGATGAGCGGCGCGATCACCATCGAACCGACGACGGTCGCGGGGGAGTCCAACAGGAGCCCCGCCGTGGCGATCACCGCCGAGATGACCGTCATCAGCACGTACGTCCCGAGCCCCGAGGCGAGGCCGTCCGCCTTCGCCTGAAGCTCCTCGCGGGAGATCCGGTCGCCGCCGCGGTCGGCGTCCTCTTCGTACTCGTCTTCGAGCGCCTCGAAGCGCCGCGAGATGACCGTCTCGGCCGCGACGATGACGGTGTAAGTGCTCTCGTCGATCCCCGCCTCCCGCAGTCGCTCCAAGACCGGCTCGACCGCGGCCGTCGGGAGGGGGAACGTCGCGACCGCGGTGTACTCCCGACCGCTCGTCTCGTCGGTGACGACGTAGTCAACCCCCTCGTCGTCGAGCGCGCGGACGACCGCCGCCCGCTTGCCCGCCGGAATCATGACCTGAACGAGTCGCACGGTCGCCGGTCGCACCGACGACTCTTATATGATCGGCACGAGGCGGGCACCGCGGCGGGGCCGAACGATTCCCGCTTGACGGCTGAGACGCCGGAAGAGACGAGATACGCGGAGCGGACGCCGAGGCCGGGGGTCGGGTTCCCCCCGGCCGCGAGAAACGGAACTTTAATGCGCGATTCGCTCGCACCTTCAGCCAAGAATGCTCCTGCCGCTGGTCATCGACACGTTCCTGCTCGACTACCACCTCGGGCACGTCCTACTGTTGGGGCTCATCGTCTCGGTTCTGGGAGCCGCGCCGCTGAAGTCCCAGAAGATGATCGCGTCGATCCTGGCCGTCTTCGGCGTCATCTTCCTGGTCGCGCCGAACACGACGATGCCGCCGACGTTCATCCTCCTCGGCGTCCCGCTCGTGCTCATCGGGGCGCTGCTGTGGACGATGTCCGACTGACGGCACCGCTCGATTGAGAACCCCGCGGCCCCCCTCCCCGCCGACCGCGATCGACCCCGCCGTCGTCTCTGTGCGATCCCGCTCCTTTTTTTCCCCCCGGCGACACTCCCCGCCATGGTAACGGTACGGGCCCCCGCGACGAGCGCGAACCTCGGGAGCGGCTTCGACGTGTTCGGCGCGGCGCTCTCGCGGCCGGCGGACGTCGTCACCGTCGAGAAGGCGGCCGAGACGACGATCGAAGTCACGGGCGTCGGCGCGCAGTACATCCCCGAGGACCCGGAGAAGAACACGGTCGGCGCCGTCGTCGAGGCGCTCGACGCGCCCGCGCGGATCCACATCGACAAGGGCGTGCGCCCGGCCTCGGGGCTGGGTTCGTCGGCCGCGAGCGCGGCTGGCGC
Organism: Halorubrum ejinorense; assembly: GCF_055389685.1. NCBI lineage: Archaea > Methanobacteriati > Methanobacteriota > Halobacteria > Halobacteriales > Haloferacaceae > Halorubrum > Halorubrum ejinorense. The sequence goes on along the minus strand of NZ_AP043777.1, from coordinate 1,354,345 downwards.
AGCGGTCGCGCTCAACCGCCTGTACGACCGCGGTCTCTCGCGGAAGGAACTGGTCCCGATCGCGGCCGAGGGCGAGGCGGTCGTCTCCGGGGTCGCGCACGCGGACAACGTCGCGCCCTCGATCCTCGGCGGCTTCACCGTGACGACCGCCGAGGGGACGTGGTCGGTCGACGCCGGAATTCCGCTCGTCGTCTGTCTGCCCGACGTGGCCGTCTCGACGCGCGACGCGCGCCGCGTCGTGCCCGAGACCGCCTCCATGGACGCCCTCGTCGAGACGGTCGGCAACGCGGCGACGCTCGCGGTCGGGATGTGCCGGTCGGACCCGGAGCTCGTCGGGCTCGGCATGGACGATCCGGTGGTCACGCCGGAGCGCGCCAGGCTCATCACCGGCTACGACGCGGTCCGCGACGCCGCCTTCGAGACGGGCGCGACCGGCGTCACGGTCAGCGGCGCCGGCCCCGCGGTGATCGCCGCCTGCCGCGAGCGCGACCGGCGCGACGTGGCGGCCGGGATGCTCGACGCCTTCGCCGGGGCCGGGATCGAGGCGCGCGCCTACCAGACGCAGATCGGTCGCGGCTCGACGGTCCTCGAAGAGTGACCGGACACCGTCCCGGACCGACGCGACCGCAATTCTGAACTGCGACGACGGCGTAGGCGGACGAGAGATGGACCGGGAGATTCCGGACGACGCCTCGATCGTGCTCTTCGACGGGGTCTGTAACCTCTGTAGCGGGTTCGTACAGTTCGTCTACCCCCGCGATCCGGAGGGGAAGTACCGGTTCGCCTCCCTCCAGTCCGACGTGGGACAGGCGCTGTTGGCGGAACACGACCTCCCGACCGACGAACTCGAATCGATCGTCCTGATCGAGGACGGCGAGAGCTACGTCAAGTCGGCGGCGGTCATTCAGATCGCGTCGGGGCTCGGCGGCGGCTACCGGCTGCTCTCGCCGTTCCGGTACGTTCCCGCGGCGGTCCGCGACCGAGTGTACGACTTCGTCGCCGATCACCGATACCGGTGGTTCGGCAAGAAGGACCGCTGTATGATGCCGTCCGGCGACGTGGAGTCCCGGTTTTTGGAATGAGAGCGGTCGCGCGGCCGGCCGCCGTCACTCCCCGGCGCGCCGCTCGTACGTGACGAACGCGAGCACTTCCCGTTCCTCGCGATCGGTCTCGGTCCACGCCGCCGCGTCCCAGTCGGGGAACCGGGTGTCGCCGTCGGGACGCTCGGGGATCTCGGTGATGACCATCCGGTCGGCGCGGTCGAGGAACGCCTCGTAGACGGTCGCGCCGCCGACAACGTACACCGCGTCGACGCCGCGGTCGGCCGCGTCCGCCGCCGCGCGCGACAGCGCCTCGTCGAGGTCGCCGGCCACGACCGCGCCGTCGGGCAGGTCGGCGTCGCCGATCGACCGCGTCGTCAACACGACGCTGGTCCGGTCGGGGAGGGGGCCGCCGATCCGGTCGGCGATGTCCTCGTAGGTCGTCCGACCGACGATCACCGGGTGGCCCGTCGTGAGCCGCTTGAAGTGCGCCAGATCCGCCGGGTAGTGCCACGGCATCCCGTCGGCCGCGCCGATCACGCCGTTCTCGGCGACCGCCGCGACGAGGACGAGGTCCGGACCGTCGGACGCGTCGGTGTCCGCCATCACTCCGCGACCGCGAACGAGATGCCGTCCGCGGAGTCGTAGCCGACGACCTCGACGTCGTCGTAGGTCAGCTCGTCGAGCGGTTTGTCCGCGATGTCGATGCGCGGGCGCTCGCGCGGCGTGCGGGAGAGCTGTTCGAGCAGCCCGGGCACGTGGTCGTACCCCTCCTGCCCGTTCGGCTCGTCGGGCGCGGTGCGCTCGACCCAGCTTTTCACGTCGAGGTAGCCGTTCTTGTTCTCGACGTTCGCGAGCCGCTCTTGGACGTATTTGAGGTTGTTCGCGTACCATTTCCCCCGGTCGCCGCGCCCGCAGTAGACGTGCGCGTCGACGACGGTGTGCCCGAACTCGCCGACCTCGAAGCCGCTCCGCTGGGCGAGCGCGTTCGCGAGCAGGGCGTACGCCGCGATGTTGAACGGGACGCCGAGCGCGATGTCGCCCGAGCGCTGCGTGAGGTGGAGGTTGAGCCGTCCGTCCTGGACGTTCACGACGAAGGTGTAGTGACACGGCGGCAGCGTCGAGACGGCGGCGTTCGCCGGGTGCCACGCGTTGACGACCATCCGCCGGGAGTGGGGGTTCTCCTCCAGCGTGTCGAGGACGTACCCGATCTGATCGAAGGTCCGACGCGTCGCGCCGTCTTCGTCTTCCTCGACGGTGACCCAGCGGTCCGCGTCGTCGGGCCACGTCTCGCCCGGGAGGGCGGCCGACGCCTCGGGGACCGGGTAGCGTCGCCAGAACCGGCCGTACGCCGTGTCGAGCTTGCCCTCCTCGTCCGCCCAGGCGTCCCAGATCTTCGTCTCCTCGCGGAGGTTCCGGATGTGTTCCTCGCCGGAGAGGTACCACAGCACCTCGTGGATGAGCGAGTTCCAGCGGTAGCCGTCCATCTTCTTCGTGGTGAGGAGGGGGAAGCCCTCCCCGAGGTCGACGGTGTACTGTCCGCTGAACGTCGCGATGGTGTCCACGCCGGTCCGGTTCGGTTTGTACGTGCCGGTCGAGAGCGCGTCGTCGACGAGGTCGAGGTACTGTTGCATGGTGGGTTGCGCACGCCGGGACCGACCCGGTCGCCGGCGCGGGCTGTTATCGGTTCAAACGAGGCGGGGAAAGTAAGCGCTTGGTTCCCGGCCACGGCGGCGGGGTCACCGGTACCGCTCGGGGAGGTACGGGTCGAGGGCGTCCGGGCACAGCGGGATCAGTACCGCGGCGATCTCCGCCAGTCGTCGCCGGAGGACCGTGTACACGGCCGCGACGACGACCGTGCCGACCACGACCTGCCGGAGGGGAGCCTCGACCAGCAGGAACAGCGGGACCGCCAGTCCGACGGAGAGCGCGAGGTCCTCGACGGCGCCGTCGTACCGCACGCCGCGGCGCGGGGAGACCCACTCCTCGCGGTGGTGGTCGTACACCGCGCGGTCCGAGTTCCCCTCCCACGGCCGGAGCTCTAACCCCCCGCCGAACATGTCGGCGACGCTGTGGAGCGCCGCGCCGAGGAGGAAGAACGCGGCGCCGACGGTGACCGGGGAGGGCGCCAGGAGCGCCGCGAGGCCGGCGGGCACCGCGAGCGCGGAGTAGTAGACCGGGTAATGAAGCGTCTTGCGGTGCCCGACGTACATGTCGAGGTCGGGGACGAGTCCGCCGAGGAAGCCGGCGGCGAACCCGATCGGCGCCAGTTCCGGCGCCACGCGCACCAGCGGGGCCGCGAGCAGCATCCCCGCCAGCACGTGAGTCGGGAGCATCATCGTACCGGAACTCAGGCGACAGAAATATATGAGCGTGTCGGCCGCCGTTTCGCGGACCGTTTATATGCGAACGGCCGAACCGGGGCGTATGCTCATGACGCCGGGGCCGACGGCGGTCCCCGAACCGGTGCGCGACGCGATGTCTCGGGAGCTGATCAACCCCGACGTAGATCCGCGGTTCCGGGAGATATACGACCGTCTCACGGAGGGGCTGGCGGCCGTCTACGGCGCCGGTTCGGCGGACTCTGCGGCGGCCGGCCGCGATGTCGTCGCTCTCGGCGGCGAGGGCATCCTCGGTCTGGAGGCCGCGGTCGCCTCGCTCGTCGAGCCCGGCACCGAGGTGCTGTGTCTGTCGAACGGGCTCTACGGCGAGGGATTCGCCGACTTCGTGGAGTCGTACGGCGGCGACCCGACCCTCGTCGCGGCGGATCACGACGAGCCGCTCCCGCTCGACGCGCTCGACGAGGCGCTGGCGGCCGGCGACGCCGACTACGACCTCGCGACGATGGTCCACTGCGAGACGCCAACGGGGACGCTCAACGACGTCGCGGCCGCGCTCGACCGCCTCGAAGCCGCCGACGGTGAGATCCTCACGGTCGTCGACGCCGTCTCCTCGCTCGGTGGAGTCTCGGTGCCGACCGACCGGATCGACGTCTGTCTCGGCGCCTCCCAGAAGTGTTTCAGCGCCCCGCCGGGCCTCGCGACGGCCGCGGTGAGCGACCGGGCGTGGGCCGCGATGGAGGAGCGGGACCCGCATTCGCTGTACGCGAACTTCCTGCCGTTCCGCGACGTGAGCGACGGCTTCCCGTACACGCACCTGACGACCGAGGTAGTGGCGCTCGACGCGGCGCTCGGGCTGCTTCTCGACGAGGGGCTCGACGCGGTACGCGAGCGACACCGGACGGCCGCGGCGCGGTGTCGCGAGCGCGGCGCGGAGTTGGGGCTGGAGCCGGTTCCGGACCCCGAGCGCAGTTCGCCGACGGTGACCGCCTTCGAGGTCCCCGGGCGGGCCGAGGCGCTCCAGGAGGCGCTACGGAAAGAGCACGGCGTCCTCCTCGCGACGGGGCTCGGCGACGGCGCCGAGGACATCCTCCGCGTCGGCCACATGGGCCACAACGCTCGCGTCGACCGAGTCGAGGAGACGATGGACGCGCTGGCGGACGTGTTATAGATAGCAGGCGGATCGCAGGGGAATACCGCCGAATTCCTAGTCGATGCGGCAATAACCTCTGGTGTGTAATATGTTAACGCGGTTAATCAGAACTGTTGCGCCCGTGAAAATGCGGCGGAATAACGCCCATTGGCCCCGAAACGGGCCTTATGGAACAGCGCGAAGAGCCGCCCGCCGGCATGCTTGATGAGTTAGCCCGCGTCCCGGTGGACGAAGCGCTTGATGCGTTGAATCACAGCCAGCGGCGGGAAGTGCTGATGAAACTACTGACTCGCGACTCACAGGAATCGCTGCCGGTCGTCTTTGCTGATTCGAAGGGTAGTGCCGACGAACTCGACCGGGCCGTCACAGCGGACTACGCCCACCTGTCGAAACTCGCCGAGTACGGGTTTATCAGTTGGAACCGGGACACCCAGGAGGTTACACAGGGATCGAACTTCGGCGACATCGACCCCTTGTTACAACTGTTGGCCGACAACGAGGCCGAACTCCCCGACAGTTGGTTGTAAACGCCGTGCTTCATCCTCGCGACAGCGAGGCGCCCGGCCACCTGCTCGACGAGGGGCTCGACGCGGTCGGGGACCGTCACGAGGCGGCCGCGAGGCGGTGTCGCGAGCGCCGGGCGGAGTTAGGGCTGGGGTTGGTCCCGGAACCATCGCGGGGGCTCCGGAACGCCCTTGCCTCCGCCGCGATCATATCGTCGTATGAACCACCGCGAACTCGGCGACGTTGGGGAGGTCAGCGAGGTCGGCTACGGGGCCTGGCAGATCGGGAGCGACTGGGGCGAGGTCACCGAGGACGAAGCGGTCGCGGCGGTCGAGGCGGCCCGCGACGCGGGAGTCGACTTCTTCGACACCGCCGACGTGTACGGCGACGGCCGGTCGGAGCGGATCGTCGGTGAGACGCTCGCCGACGACATCGAGCGCGGCGACGTGACCGTCGCGACGAAGGCCGGGCGCCGGCTCGACCCGCACGAGGCGGACGGCTACACGGAAGGGAACCTCCGGCGGTTCGTCGACCGCTCGCGGGAGAACCTCGGGATGGACACGCTGGACCTGGTCCAGCTCCACTGCCCCCCGACCGACGTCTACTACCGGCCGGAGACGTTCGACGCGCTCGAAACGCTCGCGGACGAGGGCCGGATCGCGAGCTACGGCGTCAGCGTCGAGCGCGTCGAAGAGGGGCTCAAAGCGATCGAGTACCCCGGCGTCGAGACGGTCCAGATCATCTTCAATCCGTTTCGGCAGCGCCCCGCGGAGCTGTTCCTCGACGAGGCCGCCGCGCGCGGCGTGGGCGTGATCTGCCGGGTGCCGCTCGCGTCCGGCCTGTTGACGGGCGCGCTCTCGCGCGACGACGAGTTCCCGGAGGACGACCACCGGAATTACAACCGCGACGGCGAGGCGTTCGACGTCGGGGAGACGTTCGCCGGCGTCCCGTTCGAAGCGGGACTCGACGCGGTCGACGCGCTCGAGGAACGCCTGCCCGACGACCGCTCCGTGCCGGAGTTCGCGCTCCGCTGGATCCTCGATCACGACGCCGTCTCGACGGTGATCCCGGGGTCGACGACGCCGGCGCACGTCCGGTCGAACGCGGCCGCGAGCGAGGCCGCGCCGCTCGCCGAGGCAGAGCGCGAGGCCGCGGCAGAGGTGTACGACGACCGCGTCCGCGAACACGTCCACCAGCGCTGGTGAGTCGCGGGCGGGCCGAGCGCGAGCCCGAGTCGGCAGCGACGAAACGCGTCGCTTTTTTCGCGGGACCGCGACCGCTTCGACAGAGACGACCGTGGAGGACGACCCCGACGGGGACGCGGACCGTCCCGACGACGAGCACGACGAGCGGTCGGTCGACCGCGAGCGCGGCGAGCGGTCCGGACGTCGCGAGGGTGACGGGATCCCCGAGGCCGAGCGCGACGCCTTAGAGACGATCGCGCACGGCGCGGTGCTCACCTCCGGCGGCGTCGCCGGCCAGCGCGCGCTGCTGACGGCGGCGGAGTTCGCGCTGACCCGCGGGCTCGGACCGACCGCCTACGGCGTCTACGCGCTGGCGTGGCGGATCGCACAGCTCTGTTCGCGGCTCGTGACGTTCGGGAGCGTCCCGGCCATCCAGCGGTACCTCCCCGAGTACGCGGACGACCCGGATCGGCGGCGGACGGTCGCCGGGCTGGCGTACGCGACGACGCTCGGGTTCGGCGTCGCGTTCGCGGTCGGGGTGTGGGTCGCGGCGCCGGCGATCAACGCGCGGACGGTGAGCGAGGCCGCGTTCCCGGGAACAATGCGCGCGTTCGGCGGGCTCGTCGGGCTCCTCGGCGTCGTGATGGTCGCGTCCGCGCTCCTCCGGGCGGTGGGGTCCGCCCGCGGCGAGGTCCTGTTCAACAAGCTGCTCCGACCGGGCGTCCGGCTCGTCGGCGCGCTCGGGGCCCTCGCGCTCGGGTACTCCGTCGTCGGCGTCGCGGGAGTGATCGTCGCCGCGACCGCGGTACTCGCCGTGGCGGCCGTACCGGTCTCCGCGTCCGTCACCGGAGTCCGGCCGTCGCTCCGGGGCGCCCGCGCGGAGGCCCGTCGGTTCTACGACCACGCGGCCCCGGTCGCGATGAGCAGCCTCGGAAAGGTGTTCCAGAACCGCGTCGACGTGCTGCTCGTCGGCGCGCTGCTGACGGCGACCGCGGCCGGCGTGTACAACGTCGTCCTCGTGGTGATCGCGGTCGCGTGGATCCCCCTCCTCTCGTTCAACCAGCTGTTGCCCCCGGTCGCGTCAGACCTGTACGCCGCCGACCGAACGGCGACGCTCAACGCGGTGTACGGCTCCGTGACCAGACAGATCGTCACCGCGGTCACCCCGATCCTCGCCGTGTTAGTGGTGTACGGTCGCGAGATCCTGACGCTCTTCGGCGAGCCGTACGCGGCGGGGTACGTCCCGCTCGTCGTCTACCTCTGTGGCGTCTTCGTCGGGAGCGCGGTCGGCGCGACGGGGTGGCTCCTGATGATGACCGACCACCAGTACGCGCGGATGGCGCTCGACTGGCTGCTCGCGGTCCTCAACGTCGCGCTGACGTACGCGTTCGTCGTCCGGTACGGGCTCGTCGGCGCCGCGCTCGGCACGTCGCTCGCCATCGCGGTCCAGAACGGAATTCAGGTCGTCCTCCTGCGCCGGTTCGAGGGGCTGTGGCCGTTCGACCGGACCTTTCTGACGCCGATCGCGGCGGGCGTCGTCGCCGTCCTCGCGATGTACGCGGTCCGCGCGGTCCTCGCGGGGCCGGCGGTGATCGTCGTCGGGAGCGGCGTCGGGCTCGCGGCGTACGCGGGGTCGCTGTCCGTCCTCGGCGTCGATCCCCGCGACCGCTTCGTCGCGCGTCGGTTGGCGCGACGGTATCGGGCCGCGCTCGCCGCTCGGTTCGGCCGCTGATCGCGGCGAGTACGGATCGCGACGATTTATGGGCGGACCGCGACGTAGAGTGGATATGCAAACGATCGACCGCGAGTCCGCCGGGTCGGCCCGCGTCGCGATCGTCGGCGGGATCCACGGCGACGAACCCGCCGGCGAGCGGATCGTCAGGCGCCTCGCGGACGAACTCGGACGGCTGGACGCACCCGACGACGGCTCCGGCGGACTCGTGCGGCTGATCGTCGCCAACGAGCCGGCGCTGGCGGCCGAGACGCGCTACACCGACGCCGACCTGAACCGGTCGTTCCCGGGCGACGCCGACAGCGGGGAGTACGAGCGGGCGCTGGCGCCGCGGCTCGCGGCCGAGTTGGAGGGGATGGACGCGGTGCTCGCGCTCCACACCTCTCACAGCGCGCCGCCGGCGTTCGCCATCTTCAGCGACCTCACGGAGTCGGTCCGCCGCACCGTCACGGGGCTGCCGGTCGAGCACGTCGTCGACGCGAGCGGACTGCGGTCGACCACGCTCGACTCGACGATTCCGCACACGGTCTCGATCGAGGTCGGACAGCAGGGGAGCGAGGACGCGGTCACTTTCGGCCACGAGGCGTGTCTGGCGTTCCTCCGGGCCCACGGCGCTATCGACGACGAGCCGCCGAGGTTCTCGGAGACGACCGTCGTGGCGGGAGACGAGGAGGTGCCGAAGGGCGGCGGAGAGCCCCGCGTCCACTACGCGAACTTCGAGGAGATCCCGGAAGGCGAGGTGTTCGCCGAGGACGACGTGTACACCCATCGCGTCGAGGAACCGGGAGTGGTCCCGATCCTCGCGAGCGAGCAGGGGTACGAGGAGATATTCGGGATGTACGGTCGCGTCACCGGAGTCGTGAGACCGCCGGACGCGGGCGACTGCCGGGTGTATCCACGCGACGGCTCAGGAGAGGGAGAGAGCGATGCTCCGGCGGGGACCGATAGCAGCAGCGACGAGAGAAACGAGCCGGAGCAGCCGGAAAACTCGGAGTAACGCCGTTCGCGGTCGCGGAACTCAGTTCGCGCTCGGAGGACTCACTTCGCGGTCGGCGTGATGTCGCCGACGGCGTCCATCACTTGGACCGCCGCGCTGGCGGCCAACCCGCGGGCGACTTCGTCGGTGTCGGACTCGGCGATGCCGGCGTCTAAGTCCTCGGGGTCGGGAGTGAAGCCGGCCGAGACGGGGTGCCCCGCGGGCGGGTTGACCGCGACCGTCGCCTGCGGCCCGTTCGCACCGACGGACAGTTCGGAGCCGACGGCGTAGCTGTCGGGGAGATACGATTCCGTGCGCGATACGATTCCGGCGACCGCGCGCCGGAGCTGTCGTTCCTGGTCCGGAGAGAGGTCGACGGCCGCGGGCGAGCCCGCGTCCGTCACACCCGGTGCCCCGGCGTACGGGTTGTTGCCGTTCATTGAGGACACGACACGTACGCGGAGACGAGTCAAAAAGGCGTCGGCGGCGGCGAACGGGGTCGCCCCGCCCTCACAGGATCGGTTCCGACTCGCCGTAGGCGGCGATCACGACCGCGGTCGCGTAGCGCTCCGGCTCCGCGGCGACGGTCTCGACGCGCGTCTCGCGGTCCGGGAGGTCCCAGTCGCGGAGGTCGCCGCCGTCGTCGAGGCCGGCGTGGATCCGCTCGCGGACGCCCTCGGGGTCCTCGCCGGTCACCTCGTAGAACAGCCCCGGTCCCGGCCCCGTCGCCCAGCCGAGTCCGGCGACCGCGTCGGGGCGTCGGCGCGGCGCGCGGGTCGACTCGGCGTCCTCGGCGCCCGAGCGCCCGCCTTCTCGGAAGTCGACCTCGTCGTCGGGGCCGATGGTTCGGCGCGCCTCGACGACGGTGAGTCGGTTCCCCGCCGGGCCGAGTTCGGGCGCCTCCGGGACCGGCTCGACGGTCGCCTGGGCGGGGACGACGGAGGAGACCGCCACGAGGTTGTAGTTGTGGAGGTTCGCGTCCGCGAGCGCGGCGTCGTAGGAGGCCATCGCCGTGTCGGCGACGCCGACGCCGCCCGCGACGTGGATGGTGTTCATTTGCGTGAGGTCGGCGACGAGCGCGGTAAGGAGTTACGAACCGACCGCAGAGCGCGCCGCTCTACACTTGCTGTTGTCCGACGAAACGGGCTCGCGAACGCTGCGAGCGGAACGCTCGGTTCGACGCGGGAACGGGGGGTCAGTACTGGTAGTTGATGACCTGCTCGTCTTCCGTGTCGGCGTCTCGGAGCTTCTCGCGGGCCTGCTCGAAGTCGGCCTGCGTCACTTCCGTACGGCCGTCGCGGATGGCGAACATCCCGGCCTCCGTCGCGAGCGAGGCGATGTCCGCGCCGCTGTACCCGTCCAAGTTCTGGGCGACGGCGCCGAGGTCGACGTCGTCGGCGACGTTCATGTCCCGAGTGTGGATCTCGAGGATGCGCTCGCGGCCCTCCGCCGCGGGCTCTGGCACCTCGATGAGGCGGTCGAAGCGACCGGGGCGGAGGATGGCCTCGTCGAGCATGTCGAAGCGGTTGGTCGCGGCCATGATACGGACCTCGCCGCGGTCGTCGAAGCCGTCCATCTCGGAGAGGAGCTGCATCATCGTCCGTTGGACCTCGGCGTCGCCGGAGGTCTTCGAGTCCGTGCGCTTGGCGGCGACCGCGTCGATCTCGTCGATGAAGATGACGGCGGGCTCGCGCTCGGCGGCGAGTTCGAACAGGTCGCGGACGAGCCGGGCGCCCTCGCCGATGAACTTCCGGACGAGTTCGGAGCCGGCCATCTTGATGAACGTCGCGTCGGACTCGTTGGCGACGGCCTTCGCCAGCATCGTCTTCCCGGTGCCCGGCGGGCCGTGAAGCAGCACGCCGCTCGGCGGCTCGACGCCGACGGCCTCGAACTGCTCGGGGTTTTCGAGGGGATCTTCGACGGCCTCGCGGACCTCGCGGATCTGGTCGTCGATCCCGCCGATGTCGTCGTAGGTGACGGTCGGCGAGGCGGTGACCTCCATCGCCTGCGCCCGGGAGTCGGTCTCGTCGTCCAGCACCTGCTGGACCGCGAAGGAGTCGTTGATCGCGACCCGGTCGCCGGGGCGGAGGTCCTCGTCGAGCCGCGACGCGGCCTGCGTCAGCACCTCCTGGTTGTTGCCGTGCTGTTTGATCACGACGCCGTCGTCGGTGATCTCCTCGACCGACGCGATGTACAGCGAGGAGGTCTTCAGCACCTCGTTTTCGCGTTTCAGCTGCTCGACGTCCTCTTTCAACTCGCCGCGGCGCCCCTCGGCGTCCGCGAGACGGTCTTCCAGTTCCTCGTTCACGTGAACGATCCGCCGGAAGTGCTGGCGGATCGCCTCCAACCGCTCCGCGTCGCTCATCTCGGGGTCGAGCTCCAACCGCGGGCGATCGGGCAGTGAGGGGCTGTGAGACATTTGTTGTGTCCGGTTACGATGCGGGCGTAAATGTGCCTTTGGGTCACGGAGAGCGCGTCGGATCGACCGGGCCGAATCCGCGGATCGCGTCCGTCACCGCGCGCGGCGGTCGCGCCGTGTCGAAGCGCAGATCGGCCGGAAACGCACCTGAGGGCCGACCCTATCAAAAACGATAATGAGAGGTGAGGTTTTTAACCTGAGGCGGAACGAACGGAGCGTATGGACGCACGAACGGCGGGCGGACGCGCCGGTCCGGCACTCGCGAACCGAGCGCCGACGACCGGGAGGGCCCGCCCATGACTGAGGATCCGGAGGCGACCGTTCTCGCGGTCGACGACGAGCCGGACCTCGCGGAGCTGTACCGGGTGTATCTCGACCCGGCGTACGACGTCCGGATCGCGACCGGCGGCGAGGAGGCGATCGACGCGATGGACGACACGGTCGACGTCGTCCTCCTCGACCGGCGGATGCCGGGCATGTCCGGCCACGAGGTGTTAGACGCGATCCGCGGCGAGGGGTACGACGCCCGCGTGGCGATGCTGACCGCGGTCGAGCCCGACGTCGACATCGTCGAGATGCCGTTCGACGACTACAAGACGAAACCCGTGACCAAAGAGGACCTGATCACGCTGGTGGAAGTCCTCCTCCACCGCGCCGCGTTCGACGAGCAGAGCCAGAAGTTCTTCGCGCTCGCCTCGAAGAAGGCGGCGCTGGAGGCGGCCGGGACGACCGGCTCCGAGGAGTACGAGGAGCTCGTCGACCGGATCGAGTCCGTGCGACTGAAGGTCGACGACACGCTCGATCACCTCTCCGCCCGGGACGCGTTCGTCGAGGTCCCCGGCGAAGTACCGTAAGTCGGGCCGACACCGCGCCGGCGACTACTCGATCTGTAACTCGCCGTCCGCACCCGCCGAGTCGGCGTTTTCGTCCCACTCGATCTCGAACTCGACGCTCAGTTCCCCCGACCCCTCGGCGGGGCCCTCGCGCTCGGCTTTCACTTCGAACGTCGGCTCTGCGGGCGGGTCCAGGGTCGTCGATTCTCCCCCCTGCGTCAGCGTGATCGCGTCGCCGGCGTCCAGCGAGTCCGCCACCGCTCGCAGGTACGCGGCGATCGATTCGCGGCTTCGGCGGCTTTCCGACTTGAAGAGCACTTTCTCGGGCATACGTCCACGTACGCGGTCTCGAATGATAAACGCAGCGCGCGACGTGACGAACAGCTCTTCGATCGGGGAAACGCGTTTCCGCACGTCTGACCGGGTTTTCGCGTGTTTCAGCGGACGCTCGCGCTCGTTCGACCGGTGCGTCCGGTCGGTCCGACGCACACCCCGGTCGTTTTGTGGCGGCCCGGCGAACCCACGGACCGTGTTCATCTCCGATCCGCTCCGCACCGTCGTCGCCGTCGCCGTGTACTGGACGGCGATCGCGCTCGGCGGCAGCGCCCTGCTGGCCGATCCGACGAACCCGCTCGTCGCGCTCCCCGTCGTCGGCGGCGGCGTCGTCGTCGCGCACGCGGCCCGGACCGGTCGGCTCGTCGAACTCGGGTACGCGGTGGGAACGATGTGGCTCGCGGTGCTTGCGCTGTCGGTCGCCACCGGCGTCCTCGACGCCGTCGTGGCCCCCGACACGGTGATGGCGCCACTCGTCAACTACCCGGGGATCGCCGCGGTCGGGACCGTCGGGCTGTTCGGCGTCCTCTTGATCGCCTACGTCGGGTTCATCCGGCGGAGCGCGACGGGAGCGGCGACGGCGGCCGACTGAGGCGCCCGGGTCGACCCGAGGCGGGCGCGGCCGCGTTTCGGAGCGGCGGCGGTCGCTAGAAGTCGTCCTCGAAGACGAAGGTCCCGTTTCGCTGGACGACCTCGCCGTCGACCTCGATGACGGAGTCCTCGCTCATGTCGACGATCATGTCGACGTGTTCGGCGGACTCGTTGACGGCGTTCTCCTCGCCGACCGTCTCCGGGTACGCGGAGCCGACGGCCATGTGAACGGTGTCGCCCATCTTCTCGTCGAACAGCATGTTGTAGGTGAACCGGTCGATCTGGCGGTTCATCCCGATGCCGAGTTCGCCGAGCCGGCGGGAGCCCTCGTCGGTGTCGAGGATGCCGGAGAGCAGTTCCTCGTTGCGCTCGGCGGAGTGCGAGACGACTTCGCCGCCCTCGAACCGGAGCCGGACCCCGTCTATCTCGCGGCCGTAGCGGTACAGCGGGAGGTCGAAATGGACCTCGCCGTCGACGCCGTCGCGCGTGGGCGCGGTGAACACCTCGCCGCCGGGGAGGTTGGCCTCGCCGTGGTCGTTGAGCGTGGAGTTGCCCGACACGTCGAGCGTGAGGTCGGTCTCGTTGCCGGACTTGATGCGCACCTCGTCGGCGTCGTCGAGGATCTCGACCATGTTCGACTGGAACTCGCGCTGTTCGTCCCAGTCGAGCGAGACGGCGTCCCAGACGAAGTTCTCGTACGCCTCGGTGCTCATCCCGGCGAGCTGCGCGTGGCTCGCGGTCGGGTACTGCGTGAGACACCACGTCTTCGAGAGGCGGGTCCGCTTGACGTCCTCCATCGCGCGGTTGTACGCCGCGTTCGTGTCGGGTTCGATGTCGGCGTCCTCGGTGGCGTTGGCGCCGCCGCGGGCGATGACGAACACGTCGGCCTCCTCGTAGAGGGCGCGTCGATGGCTCGGTTCGGAGAACTCCTCCGAGGAGCGCTTGAAGGCGCGCTGCGCGCGCTTCGAGTAGTTGAGATACACCGGGTTGGCGCCGCGGTCCCCGCAGACCTCGTGGAGCGCGACCGCGAGGTCCTCGGCCTCCTTCGGCATCTGGATGACCACGTCGTCGCCCGACTCGATGCCGGTGGAGTGGTCGGCGATGATCTCGGCGTGTTCGCGTACGCGTGCGTCCATGTCACCGAATTTCGGCGCGGGGGAATTACCGCTTTTCCTTTCGGCGGGAGCGGGTGGGGGACCCGGAACTGGCAACTGCCTAGACGCGCGTTCTGCCATCCGAGCACCGGCCGGCCGCAACGCTGTTTGCCGCGCGACGCCTACCTCGCAACATGGCTCGGCTCGCGTTCCGCGCGGCCGCGGCGGTCGTCGGCGTCGCCTTACTTGCCGCGTACCTGACCGCGGCGCTGCTGGTCGCCGACGCGCTGGGAGCCGTCTGGGCCGCCCGTCCCGACCTCCCGGTCCTGATCGCGCTGCTAGCGGCGTTCGCCGTCGGATCGGCGTACCTCAGCTATCGCGTCGGCACCGCGCAGATCCTCGCGAACCTGGAGGGCGACCGCGTTCCCCGGGAGGGGGCGCCGGACCTCCACCGGCGGATCGACTCGCTCGCGGCCCGGACGGGCGTCGAGCGGCCGGCCCTCTACGTCACCGACGCCCGCGCGCCGAACGCGTTCGCGGTCGGCGGCCGCGCGGACGGCGGGGCGCTGGTGATCGACCGGTCGCTGTTCCGACTGCTCTCGCCCCGAGAGATCGAGGCGATCTTCGCCCACGAACTGGCGCACTTGGAGGGGAACGACGGGTTCGCGATCGCGATGGCCGACGGGGTCGGGCGCTCGGTGGTCGGGGTCGCCACGGTCGCGGCGCTACCGGCGCTGCTCGCGCTGTCGGGACTCGCCGCCGCCTCGGCGTGGATCCGCGGGCGGCCGGGCGACCGCTCGGGACCGTTCGCGCGGCTCCACCGAGCGCTGTCCGGGGGGCTGTTCGCCGGGTTCGTCCTCGCGACGCTCGTCGCCCGCTCGCGGTCGCGCAGGCGGGAGTTCGCGGCCGACGACCGCGCGGCCGAGGTGACCGGTGACCCGATGGCGCTCGCGCGGGCGCTCCGCCGGATCGAGCGCGCGACCGAGCCGACGTGGCCGTTCGCGCCGTTCTCCACGCAGAAGCGGACCGAAGACCCCGCCGAGCGCTGGCTGTCGACGCACCCCTCGACCGACGAGCGCGTCGAACGGCTGCGCCGACTGGCGGAGTCGCAGGGGCCGACGAGACGGATTCCGCCCGGGCCGTCGCGGGCGACCGCCGGCAGGGGCCGATCGCTCCGCTGACCGACCGCCGTCCGGCCGTGGCGCCGTCTACAGGCCGTACTGTTCGCGCGTCACGTCGTCGAGGCCGGAGTCGGCGAGGGCGTCAGTCGGGACGAGCATGTCGAGTTGGACGACGCCGGGGAGTCGGCCGATCTGGACGCCGCCCGTGAACGTACACCGGCCGCGCACCTCGCCCTCGCTCATGTCGAGCAGCGTGCCGGCGCGGTCGAAGGCGTTCTGCGTGGCGTCGTTGACGGTCGCGCCGGAACCGATCACCTGGAGCGGCGCGGCGTCGGTGTCGACGTCGACGCCGTGTTCGTCCCCGAGCGCCGACCCGGCCGCGGCCTCCTCGTCGCTGTAGGGCGCGCTGATGAACGGCAGGTCTTCCTCGTTCGGGAGGAGGACGGGCCCGTCGAGGTCGACGTCCTCGATCACCTCCACGTCCATCGTCACCGTCCCGCTCACGTCGGTGGTGTGCAAGGAGAGCTCGCCGTCGCCCTGGTTCGCGTGGAGGTCGCCGACGTAGACGCCGCCGCCGTCGACGACGACCGGGCAGATCAGCGTCGCGCCCGCGCGGACCTCGGGCACGTCCATGTGGCCGTCGGTGCGTAGCTCCAAGTCCGCCTCCGTCTCGACGCCGTAGTCGTGGTCGGCGCCGATGAGGTTCTGTCCGAAGTCGCCCGCGTTGTGCGAGTCCGGCATAGTGACCGGCGGGGTGGTGCCGATGTTGCCGATGAACGGCCGGAGACGGCCGAGCGTGCCGGGCATCCCGTCCGGCTCGTACAGGAGTATCGGGTGTTGGCGGGCGTTTTCGGGGATGTCCATCACGCGTTCGGCGTCGGTCGCGAGCTCGTGAGCGCCCTCCTTGTCGAGCGTGACCCCGACCGCGTTCTCGTGGTCGAACGCGACGGTGTAGCCGTACTCGAAGCCGAACGAGGAGGCGTTCGCGCCGCACTCCGCACAGCGGATCGCGTCCTCGCCGGTGCCCTCGACGACGGAGTCGGGCCACGTCGTCCCGCACTCGGGGCACCGGTGGTCGACGAACGGGTCGTCGCCGAACGCCTCGTCGCGCTCGGCCATCGACCCGGTGCTCGTCGCCATGCTCGTCACCTCCACGTCGCGGATGTGGATCGCGACGGCGTCGCCGACCTCGGCCCCCTCGACGCGGATCGGTCGCGTCACCTCGTGGCCGCCGCGGAACGAGGGGGTCACCATCGGTCCCCAACAGCCCGGCGGGGTGTACGTCGTCACCGTGCCGCCGTCCGCGACCGTGCCCGCCCACTCCTGATCGGGCCCGACGAGCCCGAGCGTGTACTGGTCGACGTGGAGTTCCTGTTGGACTTCCTGCTGTGACATACCGTATGTTGGTACGAGATGACACGGCATAATCGTGGGGGAAACCGGCACTCGTCGGACGAATCGCTGGGGAACCGCTCGCTCGACGAATCACGGAGAACCGCTCGCTCGGCGAGTCGGGACGACGCTCGCACGGTGAGCCGAGGACGAGACCTCCGAATCGGACCGGGTGAACCGTTCGGAAAGAGCAGTTCTGATCGGGGTTAGAGAATTTGAAGTCAATCGGATCGACTTATTGAAGACAAAATTTTTTCACTATACAGTTCTGTGAACAGGTACCCGACGGAGACCCAGAATGCCGGCAATGGAAACCGCTGAGTTCGATACCGAACTCAGTCTCTTCAAATACGACAATCTCGAACAGCTTCCGCCCGAATACCGCGGCCTCGACGAGGCCGAGCGAACGCGGCGGATCGAAGACGCGCTGGACGCGCTCGGCGACGACGTGGTCATCCTCGGCCACAACTACCAGCGACGGGAGATAGTCGAGCACGCCGACTTCGTCGGCGACTCCTACCAACTGAGCAAGGAGGCCGCCGCGGCCGACGCGGAGTACGTCGTCTTCGGCGGCGTCACGTTCATGGCCGAGTCCGCCGACATCATCACCGACGACGACCAGACGGTCGTCCTCCCCAGCATGGAGGCGTCGTGCCCGATGGCGGGGATGGCGGAGGCGCTCCAGGTCGACGCGGCCTGGGCGGAGCTCACGGCCGCGACCGACGCGGACGTCGTGCCGGTCACCTACATGAACAGCTACGCCGACCTCAAGGCGTTCTGCGCCGAGCACGGCGGGCTGGTGTGCACCTCCTCGAACGCGCACCGCGCCTTCGAGTACGCCCTCGACGAGGGCGACAAGGTGCTGTTCCTCCCCGACAAGCACCTCGGGGAGAACACCGCCCACCGGCTCGGACTCGAAGGCGAGACCGCCGAGTGGGATCCGTGGGACGCCGCGTCGGCCGACGCGGCGGCGGTCGTCGACAACGACGTGATCCTCTGGGACGGCTACTGCCAGGTCCACGAGCGGTTCGACCCGTCGCACGTCGAGCAGGTCCGGGCGGACCACGAGGACGCGCGCGTGGTCGTCCACCCCGAGTGTCGCCGCGAGGTCGTCGAGGCGGCCGACGTGGTCGGCTCCACGGCGACGATCCGGGACACCGTCGCCGAGGCCGACCCCGGCGAGACGTGGGCGATCGGGACCGAGGTTCACCTGACCCGCCACCTCCAGCGGTGGCACCCGGAGGTGAACGTCGTCCCGCTGTGCGGCGAGGCGTGTATGGACTGCAACGCGATGCGCCAGATCGATCCGAACTACCTCGCGTGGGTGCTCGAGGAGTTGGCCGCCGGGCGCGAGCGCAACGTCGTCGAGGTCGCGCCCGAGGAGAAGGACCTCGCGCGCGTCGCGCTCGACCGCATGCTGGAGGTGTGAGATGACGGGCCACGAGACCGCGGACGTGCTCGTCGTCGGCTCGGGGATCGCCGGACTGACGGCCGCGCTCGCCGCGGCCCGCGCGGGCCGCGAAGTGGTCGTGGCGACGAAGGCCACGCGCCCCGCGGACGCCGCGTCGTGGTGGGCGCAAGGCGGGATCGCCGTCGCGCGCGACCGGCCGGAGCGGTTCAAGCGGGACGTGCTGGCGGCGTCGGACGGGACGGCCGACCCGGACGCGGTCGACGTGCTCGTCGAGAACGCCGACGACGCCGTCCGGGACGTGCTCGTCGACACGCTCGGCGTCGAGTTCGACCGCGAGGCGGGCGCCGACGCGTTCGACTACGGCTGCGAGGCCGCCCACAGCGAGGACCGGATCCTCCACGTGGGCGCGGCGACGGGCGAACACGTCCACGTCCCCCTGTTGAACCACCTCGACGGGCGCGACGGCGTCGAGGTCGTCGACGACGCGGCCGCGCTGGAGCTCGTCACGCGCGAGGGACGCGTCCACGGCGCCGTCGTGGCGTCGGACGACGGCCGCGTCCCGGTGTACGCGGGCGCGACCGTGCTCGCGACCGGCGGGATAGGGGACCTGTTCCCGCGCTCGACGAACCCACGCGGTGCCACCGGCGACGGGGTCGCGATGGCCGCGCTGGCGGGCGCCGACGTGACCGACATGGAGTTCGTCCAGTTCCACCCGACGGCGTACGACGCGGGCCCGGACGAGGAGGGGTTCCTCGTCAGCGAGGCGGTCCGTGGCGAGGGCGGAATCCTCCGCAACGGCGACGGCGAGCGGTTCATGCCGGAGTACCACGACGACGCCGAACTCGCGCCGCGCGACGTGGTCTCGCGGGCCGTGGCCGCCGAGCGCGACGCCACGGGCGAGGTCCGCCTCGACGTGGGAGCGCTCGACTTCTCGGGCGCGTTCCCCGGGCTCGCCGAGAAGTGCGACGACCGGGGCGTCGACCCGACCGACGGGATCCCCGTCGCGCCCGCTGAGCACTTCCTCTGCGGCGGCGTCGCCGTCGACGACCGCGGCCGGACGAGCCTCGACCGACTCTACGCGGTCGGCGAGTGCGCGCGGACCGGCGTCCACGGCGCGAACCGCCTCGCCTCCACGAGCCTCCTCGAAGGGCTCGTCTGGGGGCTCCGGGCGGGCGCCGACGCGGCCGAGGCGGCAGGTTCCGACGGGACGCCGGCGGAGCCCGGGCGCGTCGCGCCCCCGGACCTGCTGGACCGCGACCCCGACCTCCCGTCAGCGTTCGCTCGCGAGAAGTTCCGGCGGCTCCGCCGAGTGATGGGAGCGCACGTCGGGATCGAGCGCGACCCCGCCGATCTCCGGCGGGCGCTCGGCGTCCTGCGGCGGCTCAAGGGCGAGGTCGACTCCTACGTCCGGACGCGGACCTCGCGCTCGCTGTACGAGCTCCGCAACGCGACCGTGACGGCGCTGTTGGTGACGCGACAGGCGCTGGCGAACGACGAGAGCGTCGGGACGCACTACGTCGCGGACGACGCCGAGCCCGCCGAGCACGGGCCGGCGGCCGACGACTGATGCTCGCCGACGCCGACGTGGAGCGCTGGCTCCGCGAGGACGTGGGGCACCACGACGTGACGAACGACGTGCCGGGCGAGACGAGCGGCCGGCTCGTGGCGAAAGAGCCCGGCGTCGCGGCCGGCGTCGACGCCGCGAGCGCCGTGTTCGACTACCTCGACGCGACCGTGACCGAGCGCGTCGCGGACGGGACCGCGATCGAGCCCGGCGACGCGCTGCTGCGGGTCGCGGGACCGGCGCGAGCGGTCCTCCGCGGCGAGCGCGTCGCCGTGAACGTCGCGGCCCACGCCTCGGGGGTGGCGACGCGGACCGCCGCCGCGGTCGCGTCCGCCCGCGAGGTCGACCCGGACGTCCGGGTCGCGGCGACGCGGAAGACGACGCCCGGGCTCCGCGGGGTCGAGAAGCGCGCGGTCGCGGCCGCCGGCGGCGACACCCATCGGCTCGACCTCTCGCACATGGTCATGGTCAAGGACAACCACGTCGCGGAGCTGGGGCTGACCGAGGCGATCGATCGCTTCCGGGAGCGCGCCTCCTTCGCGACGAACGTCGAGGTCGAGGTCGAGGGTCCGGACGCCGCCGCGCGCGCCGCCGCGGCCGGCGCCGACGTCGTCCTGCTCGACAACATGGCGCCCGCGGAGACGGCGACGGCGGCCGAGCGCGTGGCCGGCGCCGACGGCGACGCGCTGACCGAGGCCTCGGGCGGGATCACGGTCGAGACCGTCCCGGACTACGCCGCGACCGGCGTCGACGTGATCTCGATGGGCGGGCTCACGCACTCCGCGCCGGCGCTCGACCTGTCGTTCCGGACGGGAGGCGACGGTTAGCGCGCCGGTGTCGGAGCGGCCGTCGAGCCCGAGTCCGGCCCGGGTTGCTCGGACCGCACCACGGGGAACTCCATCGCGACCCTCGTCCCGCCCGACTCGCGGTTCGTGATCGAAAGCGAAGCGCCGGCGCCCGCCGTGGCCCAGTAGATCACCTGTAAGCCGAGCCCTTGACCGTGCGTCAGTTGCGATTCGGTCTCGTTCCCCAGTGACTCGACTTCGATCAACGGGACGCCCGCACCCTCGTCTTCGACGATCAAACGGACGTAGCCGTCGCGGTTCTCGGTTCGGACGGTGACCGCTGTGTCGCTCTCGGTGTGCGTCAAGCCGTTGTCGACGGCCTCTTCGAGCGCCCAGTGGGCGAACGGGTGGGAGGCGACTATCGCGTCGTCGTCCAACGACAGCGTGAGGCGCTCGGCGTCGGAGAGCCCGCTCGCCGACAGCGCTCGGTCGGTGAGCGAGCGGATGGACGTTTCGACGGTCTCGTCAGACGTTTCCCAGATGCGGCGGAGCCGATGGACGTTCGTCGAGATAGCTTCGAGTCGGGACGCGTGTACGCGTAAGGTGTCGGTGTACTCGTTGGCGGGGCCGTGTTCGCCCGTCGCTTCGATGAGGTCCGTGTACCCGAGGATGATGTTGGCCTCCGTCCGAATGTTGTGCCGCGCGACGCGGTAGAGGATCTCCATGCGCCGCGACCCCTGCTGTAATCGTGCCTTTCGTCGGCTCGCGACCCGCTTTTCGCGTTGTAGGTTCGCGTACCCGTCACCGATCGGAATGCCGACGGCCAGTCCGGCCAGCCCGCCCATAGCGACGGTGAAGCTCCAGTCCAGTGCCGCTCCCACCCCGAGCGCGTGCGCCGCCGAGATGAGGGCCGCGATGCCGAATCCGTACGCACCGAACGCCGCGCCGACGCGCACGGCCGTTCGGAACTGGGCGTCGGTCCCGCTCCGGCGGTTCGTAGCCCCGACGGTTCCGAAGACGAGCGCGACGAGAACGGTGATGATACCCGCCTTGAGACCGGAGGAGCCGGGCTCGCTGATCGGTCGGAACACGTGTCCCACTCCGAAGAACGCGAGCAGGGCCGTGACAACACAGAGGCCGCCGCCGTGTGCGTATCGCGTGTCGAGTCGTTCGATACGCACGGGCCATAGTGTCGATATAGACATCATATTGGGGTGTGATCTAAGTTAATGTATTCAAGCGAGTGTCAGTATTAACTGTTGCTAAATTTACTACATATGTCGCCAGCGCGCGTTCCGACGCGAACTCGTCGTTTTCGGCTCGGGCCGAACGCGGCCGTCGCCCTCGATCGGCCGGACGACGGGCGAAGTCCGACTCGGGCCGCGTCGAGACCGATCAGTGGTGATCGCGGACCGACGGAACCGCCGGCCGCCGGCTCGGACTCCGGAGCGATCTGGTGGTTTTTATAAATCCACACCCACGGTCCGGGTATGCAGACCCACATCGTCCCGGTCGGGTTCGACTACGACCGGATGATCGCTCCCCTCATCCGGGACCAGTTCGACGTGGACCGGGTGATTCTCTTAGAGGGGACGGTCGGCAGCGAGGCCAACGTCGAGTACTCGCGCAACATCGCGCGCAAGCTGGAACAGGACTTCCAGAACCTGCTCGGCGCGGAGACCGTCCGCGAGCAGTTGGACGACGTGTACGACTACGACGCCGCCTTCGAGCGCGCCTTCGACCTGATCAACGCCGAGCTGGACCGCGAGGAGGCGCCGACCGAAGACGGCGACGCCCCCGACGAGCGCGAGGTGTGGGTGAACCTCTGTTCGATGCCGCGGCCGGTCTCGTTCGCGTTCGCGACGGCGGCCCACTCGATCATGGTCGAGCGGCAGGCGGACCGCGACCGCATCCACACCTACTACACGGCCCCCGAGAAGTACCTGGAGACCGAGCTCGCCGAGGAGCTGCGCGCGACGCGGGACCTCCTCGGGGACCTCGACGCCGCCGACGACGAGGCGCTCGCGGACGCGGGCGTCGACCCCGACCGCGTCGCCGACCGGCTGGCGAGCACCACCGACCTGCTCGCCGAGTTCGACGAGCGCGGGACCACCATCGGCGCCAAGCGCATCGGCGACAGCCACGTCATCGAACTGCCGGTCGCCTCCTTCCAGAACGTCAAGCCGTTCGAGGAGCTGGTCCTCTTCACGCTCGGCGAACACGGGGAGTTCGAGTCCGTCTCGGAGCTGGCCAAGACGCTGGCGGCCGAACTGAACGAGGAGTACACCGACTCGTTTCGCTCGAAGGTCATCTACAACGTGGACCGGCTCGGCCCCGGCGGGAAGGGGTACATCGAGCGCGAGGAACACGGGAAGTCGTACCGCACGAGCCTCTCGCGGATCGGCGCGCTGTGGGTCCGCGCGCACGCCGGCGAGGAGCGCGACATCGCTTGAACGGGTCGGACGCTCTCCGGAGACACCCGTCGACCGACGCGGGGCGGGGTGTCACGACCCGCCCGTTTATACCGGTGGAACCGGGAGCGTTAAGCGATGAGTTCGGGCGGCGACTCCGGCGCGAGCGGACCGACGAGCGACGCGAACGAGTTCGGCTTCGCGGATCCCGCGACCGACCAGTCGTTCGAGAACGCGCTGGCGAAGGCCCGCGACGGGCAACGGCTCACCGTCGCCGACGCGACGGAACTGCTCGCGACCGGCACCGAGGCGGACGGGATCGATCCGGTCCGCAAGGAGGCGGTGTTGGAGGCGGCCGACCGACGGCGGCGCGACGAGGTCGGCGACGAGGTGACCTTCGTCGCCAACCTGAACAACAACGTCACGACCGCGTGTAACACGGGGTGTCTGTTCTGTAACTTCAAGGACTCCGCGCACGCGTTCGAGGCCGACAGCGACGCCGACCACGCCGGGTTCACCAAGACGCCGGCGGAGTCGCGCGCGGTCGTCGAAGACGCCCTCGACATGGGCGTCTACGAGGTGTGTTCCGTCTCGGGGCTCCACCCGGCGTTCGCGCTGAACGAGGAGCACCACGAGGTGCTCGCCGCGCACGACGACCCCGAGAGCGAGGTGAACTACAAGCCGCCGGCGGTCTACGACACCGACCCCGGAACCTACGTCGAACAGCTGGACGCGATGTCCGTCGGCGGCGTCCACCTCCACTCGATGACCCCGGAGGAGGCGTACCACGCCTCCCGGGGCACCGACTGGGGGTACGAGGCGGTGTACCGGGAGCTAGCGGCCGCGGGGCTCGACTCCGCGCCCGGCACGGCCGCCGAGATCCTCGTCGACGAGGTCCGCGACGTGATCTGTCCGGGGAAGATCCGCACCGGCGACTGGGTGGCGGCGATGGAGGGCGCGGCGGCGGCCGGCCTCGACGTGACCTCGACGATGATGTACGGCCACGTCGAGACGGTCGCACACCGCGCACGGCACCTGAAGGTGATCCGCGACCTTCAGGACCGGACGGGCGCGATCACGGAGTTCGTTCCGCTCTCGTTCATCCATCAGAACACCCCCCTCTACCGGCGCGGCGTCGTCGACTCCGGGCCCTCACACGCCGAGGACGAACTCGTGATCGCGGTCGCGCGACTGTTCTTGGACAACGTCGACCACGTCCAGGCCTCGTGGGTGAAGTCGGGCGACGCCCACGGCCTCAAGCTGCTCAACTGCGGCGCGGACGACTTCATGGGAACCATCCTCTCGGAGGAGATCACGAGCCGCGCGGGCGGCCAGTACGGCGAGTACCGCTCGTTCGACGGCTACGTCGAGATGATCACGGCGATCGGCCGGACGCCGGTGGAGCGCTCGACGGACTACCGGACCCGGCGCCGGATCGACCCCGACGACGGGCCGCACGGGCCGCGGCTCGGCCCGCGCGCCGACGGCTCACCGATGCTCCCCGAGCGCTCGACCGAGAGCGACGCCGCCGGAGCGTCCTCCACCAGCGCCGACGACTGAACCGGCCGAGAGGCTCCGTCGGACACGGAATCGGAGAGCCGGTCGGGGCCGAACCGGTTCGGCCGAGCGGCGGCGACTCCCAACGAATGAGAACCGCCGGTACCCCCTTTATCGTGGTACTCGTCCGCATGTGTGAGATGGCCGCACCCGACGCACAGTCGACCGACCGTCCCGCGCGCAGCGAGAGCGGCGACGAGGGGCTCGACCCGGACCGACCGACGCTGACGCGTTCCGACGAGCGCGTACTCTCGTACCTCGCCGACGTGGGCGCCGACTACCAGGCGTTCATCGCGGGCAACACGGGGCTGTACGACGACCACGTCGAGTCCCGACTGACCGCGCTGGCGGACGCGGGGCTCGTCGAACGCGTCTCCAGCGAGGCCGTGTACCGCGTCACCGACGCGGGGCGGGGGGCGCTCCGCGACGACTGCCCGCGCTGGTCGGACTAGCGGACGCGACCGCAAAATCGACGGCCGTCCCGGCCTCAGCGACCGAGTTCAGCGTGCGCCGACGAGAGGTGTCGCGACCCGAGCGCCGCGAGCAGGTTGAGTTCGCCCGCCAGCGCGCAGACCGCGATGGACTCCGCGAGCGCGTCGGCGTTGGCTCCGGCCGGGTCGCCGCCGCCGGCGACGCCGAGGATCTCCAGGCTCGCCCGCTGCGTCGCCAGCTTCGTTCCGCCGCCGACGGTCCCCACTTCGAGGCTCGCCAGCGAGACGGAGACGTAGAGGTCGCCGTCGTCCGTCGTCTCGGCGGTCGTGATCGCGTTCGCCCCCTCGACGACCTGCGCCTCGTCTTGCCCGGTGGCGAGGAACATCGCGGCGACCGCGTTGGCGACGTGCGCGTTGAACCCGAGCGCGCCCGCCTTCGCGGAGCCGACGAGGTTCTTTCGCGTGTTGATCTCGGCTATCGCCTCCGGGGTCGTGTGGAGGCGCTCCTCGACGACCGCGCGGGGGATGGTCGCGTCCGCGACGACCGAGCGCCCGCGCCCCTCGACGGCGTTGATCGCGGCGGGCTTCTTGTCCGAACAGAGGTTCCCCGAGAGCGCGACGAGCGAGGCGTCCGTCTCCGCCTCGATCACGTCGCAGGCCTCGCGGGTCGCGATGGTGGCCATGTTCATTCCCATCGCGTCCTTCGTGTCGTACCGGAACCGGCAGAAGACGTTGTTGCCGACGACGTACGGCGTCACGTCCAGCAGTTCGCCGTGGCTCGTCGTCGCCTCCGCCGCCTCGGCGAGCGCGGGCTCGTTGTCGCGGACCCACGCGACGAGCGCCTCGGCCTCGGCGACGCCGGCGACCCGGAAGACCGGCGCGCGGGTCATCCCGCTCTTCGTCACGCGGGCGGTCGCGCCGCCGGCGCCCTCGATGGCCGAGCAGCCGCGGTTGATCGACGCGACGAGCGCGCCCTCGGTGGTCGCCAGGGGGAGGTAGCGCTCCCCCGAACGCGCGCCGCCGTCGATCGTCACCGGACCGGCGACGCCCACGGGCACTTGGACGCCGCCGAGGGTGTTCTCGATGTTCGAGCCGTGGACCGCCTCGGCGTCGAAGGTGTACTCGCCGAGCGCGTCGAGGTCGGCGTCGGTCGCCTCCGCGACGAGCAGCCGGCGCGCGGCGGTCGCGACGTCGGCGTCGGCGTGGTCTTCCAGCTCGTGGAAGCGGAGGTCGCCGTCGCGGACGCGGGTCGCGAGGTCCGCGGGAGTCGGTTGCGACATGCCGCGTGTTCGTCGCGGGCGGCGCTAATTACTATCGGTTCGGGCGGCGGCGAGCGGGGCAGCGCCGAGCGGGGCGGCGGGCGCTATCGGCCGACGAACCCGGAGAGCCGCTCCCGGAGCGACTCCCCGCCGAGTTTGAGGTAGTAGGCGTCGCCGCCGTCCTCGTAGTAGCCGTCGATCCGGCGGATGACCTCGAAGCCGAGGTGCTCGTAGAAGCCGAGCGCCTGACGGTTGGTCGTCCGGGCGTGGCAGGTGACCGACCGGTGTTGCTCGGCCACGTCGGCGATGAGCCGCTCGGCGTGGCCGCGGCCGCGGTGGTCCGGGTGAACGGCGAGAAACAGGATGTACCCGTCCCGGCGGACGGAGGCGAAGGCGACGAGCCGGTCGTTCTCGGCGAGCAGGTGCGCGGTCGACCGGCGGTACGCGTCGACGAAGAAGCCGCGTCGCTGTCGGAGGACGCCCTCTGCGGACCGAATCTGCTCTTTGAGCTCCCACGCGGCGGTCGCGTAGTCGGACTCGCCGGGCGGGTCGGTCCGCTTTTCGACGTTGACGCTCACTGCGATGACCTAACACGCCAGCGGAATATAACTCCACCGCCAGCACGCAGCGTTGCGGGCGGCTACGCCGCCAGCGGGAACCGTTGCGGTCCCGAGACCCGCTCTCGCGGGATCGGTGTCGGTCGGGGTCCGACCGCCGACGGAAGCGTTTTGATGCGGTCGGTCGTGGACGATACCAATGACCGACGAGTCGTCGGGAGCCGAGTTGCTCCGACGGGCGTTCCTCACGGGCGTCGCCGTCATCGTTCCCGCCGTGATCACGCTGGCGGTCCTCGCCGTCGCGTTCAACGCGCTGTACAACTACCTCGACGCCTTCTCGTCCGCGGTCGTCGCCGTCACTCCCGGGTCCGGACTTCCGGTCGTCGGCGCGATCCCCCGCGAACTCGCGATCGAGATCGCGACCCCGGTCGTGTTCGTAGGTGCCATCCTCCTCTTGGGCGCGGGCGTCGAGTCGTCGCGCTACGGCGAGCGCGCCGTCGCCTACGTCGACGAGACGGTCGAGCGGGTGCCGGGCGTCGGCTCGGTGTACCAGGGGTTCCGGCAGATGAGCGACGCGATGCTGGAGTCGGAGGGCGGCAACTTCCGCGAGGTGGTCCTCGTCGAGTTCCCGACCGAAGAGACGTACACCCTCGCGTTCGTGACGAGCGAGACCCCGGACGTGATCGCGGACCACGCGGACGCCGGGGGAGACGGCATGCGGACGCTGTTCATGCCGATGGCGCCGAACCCGGTGATGGGCGGCCACGTGGTGTTCGTCCCGGAGCGCCGGATCGTCGACGTCGAACTGACCGTCGACGAGGGGATCCGCGCGCTGGTCACGAGCGGCGTCGCCTTAGAAGAGGTCGCGGCCGACGTCGACGACCTCGACCCGGAGGACCTCCGTGCCGGCACGCCGGAGCGCCCCGTCGACGCGCGGTTCCCGGCGGACGAGCGCCCGGAGACCGCCGAGGAGCCCCGCGACGGCGGACGCGACCGCGGCCGCGGAGCGGGGGACCGATGAGCTACGAGCTCCGCGATCACACCGCCGACGTCGCCGTGGAGGCGACCGCGGACACGCTCGCGGGGGTGTTCGCGGCGGTCGCCGACGGGCTCACCGCCGCGAGCACGGAGTCGGTCCCGGCCGACGGCGAGCGCTTCGAACTCGCGGTGGCCGCCGAGAGCCGCGAGGCGCTCCTGTTCGACTACCTCGACCGGCTGATCTACGAGCGCGATGTCCGGCTCGTCCTCCCGGCTGACCACCGATGTACCGTCGTCGAGCCGGGCGAGGCGAGCGAGGGAGACCGCGCCGACGCGGAGACCGACTCGGACGAGTGGCGACTCACGGCCACCGCGCGCGGCGTCCCGCTCGGTGCGGTGGTCGCTCGCGAGATCAAGGCGGTCACGTACTCCGAGATGACCCTCGAACGCCGGGGCGACGAGTGGTACGCGTACGTCGTCTTCGACGTGTGAAGCAGGGGTCTTCGCTCGTGCTACCCATGATAAACCATTATGTTTGTCGAGTGCGTTGGTAAAGTATGTCACAGTCAGATCGGAGCGACGGGAGCGACGCCGACGCGACCGGTCGGCGTTGGGGAGCGTGCGCGGCGGCGGGGCTGATCGCGGGCGCGGTGATGGGTGTCGTGTTACACGGCGCGTTGGGACTCATGCCGACGATCGGCGCGCTGATCGGCGTCGAGACGGTCCTCGCCGGATGGCTCGTCCACCTGTTCAACAGCACGCTGTTCGGCGGCCTGTTCGTCGCCGTCTTCGACCGGCCCTTCTTCGCGGACCTGCGCGAGGACGTCGGCGGCTGCGTCTCGCTCGGGGTCATCCACTCCGCCCTGCTCGGCGTGATCACCGGCGGGCTGCTGTTGCCGGCCGCGATCGCGATCGCGGGGGCGACCTCGCTTCCGGTGCCGACGCTGCCGGTACCGGGACTAACGGCTGGCTTCGAGTTCGGCGTCGTCATCGCGGTCGCACACCTCACGTACGGCGTGGTGTTGGGCCGAGCGTTCGCCGCGTTCACCCTCGTCGAGGGCGCGGTCGGCTGGCTCCCGATCGACCCCGCGAACCGGTGATCGGCGCCGCAGTCGGGGGAATGCCCCGCTCGACCGGTTGACGCAACGCCCTTGCCTCCCCGCGTCGAAGGGCGTCGCATGACCACGCGCGAGTTCGGCGGGATCGAGTTAGAACGGGTGCGCGAACACGTCTGGGAGCTTCCCCGCGAGGGCGACATGAACGTCCCCGCGCGGGTGCTCGCCAGCGAGGCGCTGCTCGCGGAGATCGGCGAGGACGACACCCTCGAACAGCTCCGCAACGCGACGCACCTCCCCGGGATCGCCGCGCCCGCGCTCTGTATGCCCGACGGCCACCAGGGGTACGGCTTCCCCGTCGGCGGCGTCGGTGCCATCGACGCCGAAGACGGGTGTATTTCGCCCGGAGCGGTCGGCTACGACATCAACTGCGGCGTCCGGATGGTGAAAACTAACCTCACCTACGACGACGTTCGGGGTCGCGAGGAGGAGCTCGTCGACGCCCTCTTCGAGGCCGTCCCCTCGGGCCTGGGCGGCGGCGGCGTCGTCGGCGGGACCGCGGACGCGATCGAGGGCGCGCTCGAACGCGGCGTCGAGTGGGCCGTCGAGGAGGGGTACGGGATCGAGAGCGACCTCGCGCGCTGTGAGGACGAGGGGCGCCGGCCCGACGCCCGACCGGAGTACGTCTCCCAGAAGGCGATGGACCGCGGCCGCAACCAGATGGGGTCGCTCGGCTCGGGCAACCACTTCCTGGAGGTCCAGCGCGTCACCGACGTGTTCCGCGAGGGCGTCGCCGACGCCTACGGGCTCGAAGAGGGTGGGATCGTCGTCCTGATCCACTGCGGGAGCCGCGGGCTGGGCCACCAGACCTGTAACGACTACCTCCGGCGGATCGAGAAGGAGCACGGCGACCTGCTCGAGGAGCTGCCAGACAAGGAGTTGGCGGCCGCGCCCGCCGGCTCCGAGCTGGCCGAGGAGTACTACGGCGCGATGGGCGCGTGTATCAACTTCGCGTGGGTGAACCGCCAGCTCATCACCCACCAGGCCCGCAAGACGTTCGGCGAGGTGTTCGACGCCGATCCGATCGACGACCTCGGGATGGAGCTGTTATACGACGTGGCACACAACATCGCGAAGAAGGAGACCCACGCCGTCGGCGTCGACGCCGAGGGGCGGCCCGCGGTCGGCGACGCGGTCGTCGAGCGCCACGAGCGCGAACTGTACGTCCACCGCAAGGGCGCGACCCGAGCGTTCCCCGCGGGCAACGAGGACGTGCCCGCGGTCTACCGCGACGTCGGTCAGCCCGTCATCATCCCCGGGAGCATGGGCGCGGGCTCGTACGTCCTGCGCGGCGGCGACGAGTCGATGGGCGTCTCGTTCGGCTCCACGGCCCACGGCGCCGGCCGCCTGATGAGCCGGACGCAGGCGAAACAGGAGTTCTGGGGCGGCGACGTGCGCGACGACCTCGAAGCCGACCAGCAGGTCTACGTGAAGGCGGAGTCGGGCGCGACCATCGCGGAGGAGGCGCCCGGCGTGTACAAGGACATCGACGAGGTGATCCGCGTCAGCGACGACCTCGGCATCGGCGACAAGGTGGCCCGCACCTTCCCCGTCTGTAACATCAAGGGGTGAGCGGGCGCCGAAGCCGTTGCCGCCGAGGGACCGGACGCCGCCCTCCTCACCGCTCCCGCTTGGCATCTCGACCGAGGTGCTCCTCGACGGCGTCGACCTTGTCGGCGGCCGACGAGTCGCTCGTCCGCTTGTCGTCGACCTTGAGGAACGTCGAGACGCGGTCGCCGTCGACCGCCTCGTGGGCCGCCGCCGCGGCCGCGAACAGCGTCTCCGCGTCGTCGGCCTCGATCACGGTCCCCATCGGGTTCGTCTCGTAGCTCACGTCGAAGTCGTCGAGCGCGGCGACGGCCTTCGCGACTTCCTCGGCCATGCTCCCTTCGATCACCGGTGCGACGCTCAACATCGCGATAGCGGTCATGCGAACGGATCCGTCACGGAGGGACTTAACGGGTCGCGGCCGGGGGCTCTAACGCATCCTTGAGGAACGACAACTGATGACCGATCGCGCCCTCGAAGTCGCCGCCGAGCACGGAGAAGTGGTCGGCTGGCATCGAGACGACGGTCCCGCGGTCGAGCCGCTCGCCGGCGGCGGCGACCGCGTCGGCGTCGACGATGGCGTCGTCCGTCCCGGACAGCAGGAGCGTCGGCGCGCGTATCTCGTCGAGCAGTTTCACGGGGCGGTAGTTCGCGACGCGCAGCAGCGACCGCCCGGGCGTCTCGTTGCGCCACGCCGACTCGCGGTCGACCAGGTCGAGGTACCTCCGCTTCGTCCCGGGTTCCGTGATCGCCGCGCACTCCTCGGTCCCGCCGACGATCGGGACGGTACGACCGCGACCGACCCGATGGCCGAGGAGGTCGCGGAGTCCCGCGGCGCCGGAGCGCGCGAGGTACCGCCCGCCGCGCCGTCTGGCGATCGCGCGCCCGTCGAGCATCGGGACGAGCCCGACGACGGCGTCGACGTCGCGGCGCTCCGCGGCGAGCGTGAGGACGTGCGCCGCCGACAGCGACGCGCCCCACAAGACGAGGTCGTCGCCGAGAACGTCGACGCGCTCCGCGCGCTCGATCGCCGCCGCGTACGCCGCGCGCTGGCGGGCCGGATGGACCGCCTGTGAGTCGCCGTCGGAGTCGCCGAACTCGGGGTAATCGAAGAGGAGCGCGGCGTAGCCCGCGTCGGCGAACCGCTCCGCGACCGCGGGGTAGCCGAAGGTGCGTTCCGCGCCGAGCCCGGGCGCCATCACGACGACCGGGGCGTCGTCGTCGTCGCCGCCGGGCAGGTACAGCGTCCCTCGACAGGTCGCCCCGTCGACGTCGAACGCGACCGCGCGGGTGGCGAACCGCTCGCGCGCCGGGCGGTCGAGGCGGCGCTGGGCCCGGTTGATCGGGTGTCGGCGGGTCACTGGTCGCCCCCCGAGTCGTCGGCGTCGTCGGGCGCGCCGCCGGTCTCGTGGCTGACGGTCTCCAGCACGCGGCTGGAGAACTCCGTCTCGGAGATCTCGTAGCTGTTCAGCGCCTCGAACCAGTCCGCCTCGGCGTGCCACGTGCCGAGGACGTCGCCGGGCGAGCGGACGACCGTGCCCTCGACGCGGACCGGGTCCCACTCGCCGGCCTCCGCGCGGTCGATGAGCGCGTTGAGCGCGCGCCCGATCTCGCCGTGGTGGATCTCGCGGCCGGGGAACGCCGTCATGTAGGTCAGCTCCAGCGGATCGGTCCCGTCGATCGACTCGACGCTGACGCCGTAGCTGCGGAGCGCCGGCTCCACGTCGGCCGTCCGCTCGTCGCCGGTCATGTCTGGTCCGTCGTCCGGACGGGATAAATCGGTACCGGCACGCGATTGAGACGTGACTAGCGGAGCGTCGTCGACACGAAAGCCGCGGACGGGAGGGGGCGACCGCCGACTGGCGGCCGCGGTTAGGTTGTCAGAGGCACACGATTGTCCCGCGCGGCCGGCTCGTGATTGTCCGCGGAGGGGCATAAACGCTCGGGCCGGGTACCATTTATGCGGCTCCCGTCCCTGTGTCGGGACACATGCTCACTGCGGCCGTCACGGCGCTGACGCGAACGGACGACATCGCCGGTGTCGTCCTCGTCGGCGGGTCGTTGACGCTCCTCTCGTGGCTCGTGACGCCGCTGTGGCTCGGCGGCGTCCTCTTCGTGTCCCCGACGCTCGCCGTCGCGGCCCCGCTCGGGCTCGCCCCGGCGCTCGTCGCGCGCGGGTACTTCGTCCGGGTGACGCGCGGCGCGATCCAGGACGGCGACGCGGCGCGCGCGCCGTCGCTCGTCGCGTGGGGAGAGCTGTTCCGGGACGGGGTCAAGTCCGTACTGCTGTCCGCCGCGTTGCTCGCGCCGCTCGCGGGCGGGTTCGCGGTGCTCTTCGGTGCCGCGTACGCGGCGACCGTCGCCGGACCGGTCGATCCGGGGGTGACTGCGACCGCCGTCGAGTCGGCGCTCGGACCGAACGGCCCGGCCGCCGTCGCGGCGGTCGGCGCCGTCGTGCTCGCCGCGTTCGTCGGCGCGTACCTGCTCGCGTTCGCCTACCTCCGGCCGGCGGCGCTCGCCGCGTTCGCCGCGTCCGGTCGGCTCAGAGACGGTCTCAGCCCCCGGACCGTGGCCGACGTCGCGGTGACCGGCCCGTACGCCACCGCGTGGACGCTCGGCGTCGGGGCGCTCGCGGTCGGCTACGCGGTCGCCGCCCCCACGGCGCCGCTGGTCGTCGGCGTCGCGCTGGCCTTCCTCGTCCGGATCGTCGCCCACGGGCTCTACGGGCGCGGAGCGGCCGGCGCCCTGACGAGCGGTCCAGCGAAGAGCATCGGGGGACCGACCGCGGTCGGCGCGGCTCGCAAAGCGGCCGCGACGCCGACGACTCGCGGCACCGGTGCGGCGCGCGAGTCCGCCGCTACCCCCGAAACTGTCACGGCCCGCGGGGCCGGCGCCGCCCGCGGCACCGGCGAAACCCGCGACCTCGGGGGTACCCGCGACTCGGGCGTGACACGAAACCCGGACACGAAGCGGTCGCCGCCGACGCAAGGGATGTCCGGAGACGGCGGTCGACCGATGCGGAGCGAGCCGCCGTCCGGGGTTCAGGTCGGTCGCGCGGTTCCGATCGGCGACGACGGCGAGGGCGACGCCGACAAAAAGGCCGACTCGAGGGACGGGACGGACTCGGACGGCGGTACCGGTCCGGACGACGGTCCCAGTCCGGACGGCGGCTTCGAGTGGGGGCCGCCCCTCGACGACGCGGAAGACAAGAGTTGATACGGTCCCGAGCGAACCGACGGCCATGCGCATCTCCGAGCGAGGCTACGGCGAGGAGGGCCGCGAACGGCTCACGCTGGTCCCCGAGAACGTCGACGACCTCTGGCACCTCGCGCACGTCCTCGAACCGGGCGACCTCGTCGAGGGCGACACCACCCGGCGGATCCAGCGGAACGACGACCAGATGCGGGACACGGGCGGCGAGCGCGAGCACATCTTCGTCACGCTCGACGTCGAGGACGTGGAGTTCGCGCGGTTCGCCAACCGCCTCCGGGTCTCCGGCGTGATCGTCGGCTGCTCGCGAGAGGACCAGCTCAACGCCCATCACACCCTCAACGTCGAGGAACAGGACGAGATCACCGTCGAGAAGCATTTCAAGCCGGACCAGACTGAGCGGCTCCAGGAGGCCACCGAGGCCGCCGAGAACCCCGACGTCGCGATCGCGACCGTCGAGGAGGGCGCGGCGTTCGTTCACACGGTCCAGCAGTACGGCACCGAGGAGTACGCCTCGTTCACGAAGACGACCGGCAAAGACGAGTACTCCGGGCCGCGCTCCGAGCTGTTCGCCGAACTCGGCGACGCGCTCGCGCACCTCGACGCCGACGCGATCATCTTCGCGGGCCCCGGCTTCACCAAGCAGGACGCGCGCGACTACGTCGTCGAGGACCACCGCGAGCTGGCCGACCGGATCACCGTCGTCGACACCTCCGCGGCGGGTGACCGGGGCGTCCACGAGGTCCTGAAACGCGGCGCGGTCGACGAGATCCAGAAGGAGACCCGGATCTCGAAGGAGGCGAACCTCATCGACGAGCTGACCGAGAACATCGCGACGGGCGCGAAGGCGACGTACGGCCCCGACGACACCGCCGAGGCGGCCGAGTTCGGCGCGGTCGAAACGCTGCTCGTCGTCGACGAGCGGCTCCGCACCGAGCGGCAGGGCGACGGCGACTGGACCATCGACGTGAACCAAGTGATCGAGTCGGTCGAACAGCAGGGCGGCGACGTCGTGGTCTTCTCCTCGGAGTTCGCGCCCGGCGAACAGCTGTCGAACCTCGGCGGCATCGCCGCCATCCTCCGGTACCGGCTCCAGTGAACCACTAACTGTCGGAGTGCGGCGGCGCGTGCCGCGAGCGACCGTAGGGCGCGAGTAGTGAGAGACCGAAGGTCCCTCTGATAGCCGGCGCGTGACCGTGCGGGGGACTCGAGGCTGGGACTTCGGTAGTCTCGGTCGTGACGAGTCGTTCGCAGCCAAAACAGTCACCTATCGCGTTCGGGGAGCGGCCGTGACCTTATGAGAGCGCGTCGCCAACCCCGGACCGATGGCGGACCCATCCGGCGGTGACGAGACCGTCTCGACGACCGCCGACCGCGAAAGCGCCGTCGACGCCGACGACGACCCGATCCCGGACGACACCGACCCCGTCCCGGACGAGGTCAACGCCGGCGTCGACGAGGAGGTGAAACGTCGGCTCCGCGAGGCGTACCTCAACGACGAGGAGAACGCGCTGATCGTCACGGCGGTACGGTCGGTCGGCGACCGCGTCGTCGTGGAGATGCGCCCCCCGCACGGCGACGCCACGCACACCGAGCGGTTCGACGCCCCCCGAGACGGCTCGCTCACCGAGTCGGCGGCGTTCCTCGAGTTCTTGGACGCCGCCGGGGTCTCGCCGCTCGACGTCGACGAACTCGTCGGCGCCCGCGTCCCGGCGACGTACGAGCCAGAGACCGGCTGGCGGGTCGACCCCGCGTACCGGGCCGGATCGGAGTCGGACGCGAGCGAGCGGCTGGCGGCCGCTCGCGACTGGCTGTGGACCTACCGGGCGTGGCTGCTCGCCGCGCTGCTCGTCGGCGGCGAGCTCGCCTTCGTCGCCGTGCTCATCCTGCTGTACGCCTGAGTCCGGAGTCGCGGCGCGTCGACTCAGAGTACGCGGAGTCGGTACCCCTCGGCGGCGGTCTCGTCGGTGACTCTCCCCGTCTCGAGCGCCGTGTCCAGGATCTCGGCGACGAACTCTTTCGGCACCTCGACGCCGATGAAATCGGTGCCTTCGCGCGCGGTCGTGAGCCGCGCCATGGTCCGCTTCGTGCCGTCGTCGTTGTAGACGCTCCCGACGCGTTCGCCGTCTCGGAGGAAGCGCAGCGTCACGTCGGTCGGTTCGAGCGCGTCGAAGCGCACCTCGAACACCCGGTCGTCGCTCTCCAGCCGCGCGAGGATCGCGCCGTCGTGTTCGATCACAGTAGTCTCCATACGTGTCCTACGTGCTCGAGACACATAACGGCGAGACGGATTGCCCGTCACTCGGACGCAACGGGTCGGCGTTACTCCGAGACCTGCGCGTCGAGGGAGCCGATGACCAACTGCGGCGCCACGACGCCGACGAAGATCAGGACGCCGATCAGGACGGTGTCGCTTAGGCTCGTCACGACGCGACCGCCGTACGCCAGCGTCAGTCCGGCCGCCATGAACAGGAGGATGACCGCGTTCTCGCGGGAGACCATGCGACCGGGTTCGACGGCGGTCGATAAATATCTCGTGGCGGCTACTTCCCCCAGAAGGGGTCGCGCTTCCGGCGCGTGTCGAGATACCCCTGTAGCGCCTCGCGCTCGTCGGCGGTGATCTCCTCTTTTAATTCCTGTTCTAAGATCTTCGCGTGCTTCTCGGGCACCTCGGTCCAGAGGGTGTCGCCCTCCTCGATGCCGCGCCCGACGGTCGGGCCGTCGATGGCGATGCTGACGCGTTCGCCGGACCGGGCCTCGTCGACGTCCTCGCCCTGCTTTTGAATCCCCGAGAGGCCGCCGACGCGCTCGAACTCGTTCCCCTCGAAGTAGCCGACGTTGCGGTTGTTCTGGAGGGTCCCGGAGATGATCTCGACGCCGACGACCGCGGGGTCGTTCTGTCGGAACGTGTGGTCGGGGAGGATGCGGAAGCGGGCCGGGCGGACCACCTTGTCCAGCACCGTCTCCTGTTGGGCGCGCTGCTTCTCCTCGACGTACCGCTCGTAGTCCTCGACCAACTGGTAGATGACCTCGTTTTTGAACAGCTTCACGTCCGCGTTCTCGAGGTCGGACTCGGCGTTCTGGAGGAGGTCGACGTTGAACCCGAGGATGGCCTTGTGCTCGTCCTGGTTGGCGGTCTCCGCGACCGCGATGTCGCGCGGCGCGATGTCGCCGACCTCGGCGCGCAGGATGGGGACCTCTGCCTCGCGGAGGGCGTTCGCCATCGCCTCCAGCGAGCCGAGCGTGTCGGCCTTGACGACGACGCCGTTGTCGGCCGTGTCGACCTCGATCTCGGCGAGTTCGGCCTTCACCTCCTCGACGACCTCGTCGACGCTGCGGTCGCGGACGACGCGGACCGGCGCGCCGGCCATCGCCTTGTCGAGGTCTGGCGCGGCGATCTTCACGCCCGCCGCGGCGCCCACCTCGGCGACCTTCTCGAACTGCTTTTCGGTGCGGATCTCGGCGAGCGGCCGGGGCTGGAGCAGCGCGCGGATCTCGGTGACTATCGGCTCGTTCTGTCCCCCGACGACGATCGTGTCGCCGTTGCGGATCACGCCGTCGTAGACGACGGTGTCGATGGTGGCGCCGAAGCCGCGCTCGTCTTTCACTTCGAGGACCGTCCCCTCGCCCGGCCCCGCGACGTCGATGGCCATCTCCTCTTTCATGAACCGCTGTGAGAGACCCATGAGGACGGTGAGGAGGTCCGGTACGCCCTCGCCGGTGAGCGCCGACAGCGGGACGACGCCGATGTTCTTCTGGAAGTCCTGGACGCGCCAGTAGAGGTCGGCGGAGAAGCCGGCGTCCGAAAGCTGACCGATGATCTCGTAGAGGTTCTCGTCGAGCATCGACTTCGCGCGCTCGGACTGCGCCTCCATGCTCCGCTGGATCGGCTCGCCCTCCTGCGGGTTCCACCCCGGCGTCGTGTCGACCTTGTTCGCCGCGACGACGAAGGGGGTCCCGGTCCGGCGGAGAATGTCTATCGCCTCTTCGGTCTGCGGCTGGAAGCCGTCGTTGACGTCGACGACGAGGACCGCGATGTCGGCGAGCGCGCCGCCGCGGGCGCGCAGCGTCGAGAACGAGTGGTGGCCCGGCGTGTCGATGAACAGCAGGCCGGGGAGGTCGAAGTCGTCCGGGTCGATGAGCTCGCCGGCCATCCCGGAGATGGTCGAGAGCGGGATGTCCGTCGCCCCGATGTGTTGGGTGATCGCGCCGGCCTCGCCCTCGCTGACGGCGGAACCGCGGATCTTGTCGAGCAGGCTCGTCTTGCCGTGGTCGACGTGACCCAGCACGGCGACGATGGGGGTTCGAAGGGTGTCCGCGTGTGTGTGGTCGGTCATATGTGATCGCCCCGAGAAGGTTATACCGTCCGTTCCGCCCGGCCGTCAGTTAAGCCTTTCAAAATGCCGCCGCGAACCGCGGGGACGAACGCGCACGCTCGGGCCGTGTCACAGCGCGGGTGTGTCAGCGATCGGAATCGGTCCGCGGTCGGAGGAGTTCGCGACCGGAGTCCGCGGTTGTGGCGTCCGCGACCGGAGCGGATCCGCGGTCGGAGGGGTCCCGGCGGTCGCGCCGGAGAACGCGTCCCTCGGCCGTCGCGGGCGTCCGCGTCGGTCAACCGTCGGACGGCCCGTGGCGTTTAAGACCGTTGCCCGGGACCGTGAGGGTATGGTCGACATCCTCGCGGAGAACCTCTCCGGGAAGGCGGTGATGAGCTCCGACGGCACGGAACTCGGGGACCTGTACAACATCACGATGAACCTCGAGTCCGGCGAGTTGAACCACCTACTGGTGAGCCCGCACGAGCAGCTCCGGGCCGAACGCGTCGACTTCGAGTTCGACGATATGGGCCGGCTCCGGGTGCCCGTCGCGAACGTCAAGGCGGTGAAAGACTACATCGTCGTCGCCCGCTGATGCAGGTCCTCGACTCGTCCGCGTTCATCCACGAGTACACGACTGACGACGACGTCGTCTCCATCCCGGCGGTCCACGAGGAGCTCACCGGCGAGGTGGCCCTCCGGTTCGACGCGATGGAGGGGTCGGGGATGACGGTCCACGTCCCGGCGCCGGAGGCGGTCGACCGGGTGCGCCGCGCCGCGAAGGGGTCGGGCGACGCCGCCGAGCTGTCCGACACGGACATCCGGCTGATCGCGACCGCGCTGGAGCTTCACGCCGAACTCGTCACCGACGACTACGCGATGCAGAACGTCGCCGAGCGGCTGGACCTCCCCGTCGAACCGATCGCCCGCGACGGCATCTCGGAGGAGCGAGAGTGGCGGTTCCAGTGTGTCGGCTGTAACCGCACCTTCGACGAGAACAGGGAGCGCTGTCCGATCTGCGGGAGCGACCTGACGCGTAAGAACCCCGCGTGAGCGACTCGGGGAGATTGGCTCGGGGTGAGCGCACCCGCTTGCGGCTCGATCGCACGCGACCGACCGATTGAACAGGCCACCGAGCGACCGGCCGGCATGAACGCTTTCGAGGCGATATCGCCGGACGCGATCCGTGCCGGCCGGGCGGACGCGCTCGACGACGCGGCGGCGACGGCGCTCGCCGAACACCCCCTCGACGGGATCGGGACCGAGTACCCGCACTATCAGGGGAGCGTGGAGGGGCCGGGCGCGCCGCCGCGACCCGCGGAGAACCATCCGGTCTTCTACGGCTGTTTCGACTGGCACTCGGCGGTCCACAGCCACTGGGCGCTGGTCCGCGCGCTGCGGCTCGTCCCGGACCACCCGGACGAGACCGCCGTCGAGACCGCGATCGACGAGCGTCTCACGCCGCCGAACGTCGCGGGCGAGGTCGACTACCTCGACGAGAACCCCGGCTTCGAGGAGCCGTACGGCTGGTCGTGGCTGCTCCGGCTCGCCGCCGAACTCCACCTCTGGGACGACCCGCGAGCCGACGCGTGGCGGGAGTCGCTCCGCCCCCTCGAAGACCGGGTCCGCCGGGGCGTCCGCGAGTCGTTCCTCGGGATCGACCGGGCGCACCGCGTCGGCACGCACGGAAACACCGCGTTCGCGCTCGCCGGAGTCCTCGATTACGCCCGAGTCGTCGGCGACGCGGACCTCGAAGCCGAGACGGAGGCGACCGCGCGTCGCCTCTACGCGGACGACACCGCCGCGGCCGTCGGCGCTGAGCCCGTCGGCTGGGACTTCGTCTCGCCCTCGCTGACGGAGGCCGACCTGCTCCGCCGAGTCCTCGACCCGGACGCGTTCGCGGCGTGGGTCGACGAGTTCCTGCCGGACCTCTCGGCGCCGCCCCACGACGCGCTGTTGACTCCCGTCTCCGTCGAGCCCGACGAGGGCGACGGCGCGGCGATGCATCTGATCGGGCTCAACGTCTCGCGGGCGTGGTGTCTCGCGGGCGTCTCTGACGCCCTCGCGGGCCGAGACGGGCCGGCGGCGGAACGGCTCCGTGAGCCCCTGGACGAGGCGGCGCGCCGCCACGCCGAGGCCGGCGCCGCTGACGTACTCACCGACGACTACGCGGGGTCGCACTGGCTCTCGTCGTTCGCGCTGTACCTGCTGACCCGGGGCGAGGGCGGTATCGCGCCGGGAGCGGTCTAGTCCGCGCCCTTCGACTCCGGCGAGTCGCTCTCGGCCGGCCCGGAGCGATCGCTTTCCACCGGTCCGACGCGGTCGTTCGCCACCGGACCGACGCGGTCGCTCTCGGTGGCTCCGAGGGCGTCGTCGGCGAGGTCGGTCCCGTCGAGCCGCGGGACGCGGTCTCGAAGCCGGGTCGCGGCGGCGCGCGCCTCCTCGAACTCCACCTCGGCGAGCGCGCGGACCAGCGCGGCGGCCCGTTCCGCTCGCGCGCGCTGCCACGACTCCTCGCGCGACTCGTAGGTGCGGATCGCGCGCAGGAAGTCGGCCTCGGAGAACTCCGGCCAGTACGGCGCACAGAAGTAGACGGCGGCCTCGTTGCCGTTCGCGTGCCACGGGAGAAAATTCGAGGTCCGCTCGTCGCCGCCGGTGCGGACGATCAGGTCCACGTCGCGGATCGGACGGTCGTACAGCCGCGACTCGACGGTCTCGACGTCGACGTCCTCGGGATTCGTCTCGCCGGCGTCGACCTCGCTCGCGATGGCGCGCGCGGCGTCGAGCAGCTCGGTCCGGCCGCCGTACGCCAACGCGACGTTGAGCGTGAAGCGGTCGTTGCCGGCGGTCCGCCGCTCCGCGTAGTCGACCGCGTCGCGGACGCGGGGCGGGAGGCGAGAGACCTCGCCGATGGCCCGGACGCGCACGCCCTGGTCGTGGACGCGGTCGGCGTCGGCGAACTCGCGGAGCTTCCCTTCGAGCAGGTCGAAGAGGGGCTCCAGCTCCTCGTCGGGCCGCGAGAAGTTCTCGGTGGAGAACGCGTAGAGGGTGAGCTCCGAGACGCCGAGATCGGCACACCAGTCGAGGACCCGCTCGGTGGTGTCGGCGCCGGCGCGGTGGCCGTCGGGGGCGTCGTCGCCCTGCTCTCGGGCGTACCGACGGTTGCCGTCCTGGATGACCGCGACGTGGTCCGGGACGTCGTCGATCTCGCTGCGGAGGTGCCGGCGGTACGCGCGCTCGACGAGGCCGCGGAGACGATCCAGCATCTGGATCACCTCACTGGACCGAGGGATATGTATTTTTACCCTCGGATCCCGCAGATCGCACTCGATGGACGCCGCCTACGTCTTCCGCGTCGCCCTCCGGCTCGATCCGCCCGCCGCGAGCGTCGACCCGGACCGCTTCGAGACGACGATGGAGGTCCCCGCGAGCGAGCCGGGCACCGACGGGTGGCTGTTCTTCCGTGACCGGCTCTGGCGCGGCGAGATCGGCGACGAACCCGCGTTCCGGCGGCTCGCCGAGGAGCGGCTGGGGATCGCGGACGCCACGGGCGTCGCCGTCGCCGCCGCCGACTTCCGGGAGCTCCGCACCGACGAGGCGTACCGCGACGCGCTGACGGACGCGATCACCGACGATCTCGGCCCGTTCAACGCCGACTCGGTCGACGAGGTCCTTCACAAGTACCTCGGCTCGTCGATTCACGTCAGGGAGTGACCGGACGCGCGCGGTCGACGCCCACAACGCACTTACCCACACCCGACTTACGAGCGCACCCATGGCCGTCGCCGACTACGACTTCCACCTGTTCGACCTCGACGGGACCCTCGTCGACGCCGAGTGGGCGTACACCCGCGACGTGTTCGACCGCGTCGGCGACAGGCTGGGCCGCGAGTTCTCGGACCGGGAGGCGTACGTCCTCTGGAACGGACTCGGCGGGGCCCGCCGCGAGACGCTCCGCGACATCGGCGTCGACCCCGACGACTTCTGGCCGGCGTTCCACGCCGAGGAGGACCCGATCGCCCGCGCGGAGGCGACGTTCCTCCACGACGACGCCGCGCGCCTGCTCGACCGCGTGGCGGAGGTCGGCGGGCCGGCCGGCCTCGTCACCCACTGTCAGGAGTTCCTCGCGGAGCCGGTCCTCGACCACGTCGACCTCGACGGGCGCTTCGACGCGGTCGTCTGTTGCACCGACGAGACCGGATGGAAGCCCAGCCCCGACCCGATCGAGTTGGCGATGGAGTCGCTCGGCGTCGACCCTCGGAGCGCCCGCGGCTACTACGTCGGCGACGGCGAGAGCGACGTGGGCGCGGCCTGGAACGCGGGACTCGACGCGGTCCACGTCGAGCGCGTCGGCCACGACGAGCGCGGGCGCTGCGTCCTCGGCGACCGGCGCGTGAGCCGCCTCGACGAACTGGTCGACGGCGACGCGCGGGGCAGCGGCGGGCCGGCGGACGCGTCGTGAGCGATTTATTGTGCCGCGGGGCGACTCGCGATCCATGACGAAGTGGTTCCACAGCGGCCGGCGCCGCGACCTCTGTGCGCTGTTGTACGACCACGGCGAGTTGCGCGCGCAGTCGGCGAAGAGCCGGCTCGAATCGCACTACGACGAGCGGATCGACCCGAGATCTTTCTACGGGACCCTCTCCGCGCTCGTCGACGACGGCTACCTCGACCGGCGGACCGAGGGGATCGCCGACGTGTACGCGCTCACCGAGGCGGGCGAGGCCGCGTTACTCGACCACTACGCGTGGCTGAGCGAGCGCGTCGGGATCGACGAGGCGCGCGAGCCCCCGGACCTCAAGGATTAACAACTTCGCCGGTGTGGGTTAATACATGACCGTCGTCAGCGTCTCAATGCCGGAAGAGTTGCTCGACCGGATCGACCAGTTCTCCGACGAACACGGGTACACCGGGCGCAGCGAGGTGGTCCGCGAGGCCTCGCGTAATCTCCTCGGCGAGTTCGAGGACGCCAAGCTCGAAGACCGGAGCCTGATGGCCGTGGTGACCGTCCTCTTCAACTACGAGACGACGAGCGTCGAGGAGCGGATGATGCGGCTGCGACACGAACACGAGGGGATCGTCGCCTCGAACTTCCACAGCCACGTCGGCTCGCAGTACTGTATGGAGCTGTTCGTCTTAGAGGGCGGCTTAGAGGAGATATCGGCGTTCGTGGGGAAGGTCCGCGCGACGAAGGACACGCTGACGGTCGATTACAGCGTCACCCCGGTCGACGAGTTCGGCGCCGGCGCGCTTCACGAGGGCCACGCCCACGGCGGGCACGGGAGCGACGAGAGCGGCGAGGCCGACGCGGAGGCGAGCGACGCCGAAGAGAGCCCGACCGCGGAAGACGACTGAGGCGAGCGGGCTGCGCGGGGGATTCGGACGGCCTCAAGCGGTTTCAGGCCGGACCGACTCGATCGCCGCGTCGAAGTCCTCGTCGGTGATCCCGACCTCGTCGGCGTGGTCGTTGGCGGCCTCGCCGTGTTCGTCGGCGACGCGTTCGATGGCGCGCATCGCGGCCGCGCGCGACAGCGAGGCGATCTCCGCTCCGGAGTACCCCTCCGTCTCGTCGGCGACGCGCTCCAAGTCGACGCCGTCGACGAGGGGTTTCCCGCGGGTGTGAACGTCCAGAATCTTGCGGCGCGCCTCGCGGTCCGGTTCGGGCACCTCGACGTGGGTCTCCAGCCGACCGGGACGGAGCAGCGCCGGGTCCAACGCGTTCCGCCGGTTCGTCGCCGCGAGGACGACGAGGTTCGGGTTGTCGCTGGCGCGGTCGAGCTCCGTCAGCAGCTGTGAGACCACCCGCTCGCTCACGCCGGAGCCGTCGCCGCCGGCCGCGTCGCGGTCGGTCGCGACCGCGTCGATCTCGTCGAAGAAGATTATCGCGGGCGCCGCCTGCCGCGCGCGGTCG
This sequence comes from Halorubrum ejinorense, assembly GCF_055389685.1. Taxonomy (NCBI): domain Archaea; kingdom Methanobacteriati; phylum Methanobacteriota; class Halobacteria; order Halobacteriales; family Haloferacaceae; genus Halorubrum; species Halorubrum ejinorense. Next base: position 1,310,581 of record NZ_AP043777.1, on the reverse strand, counting down.
AACAGCTCGCGCACCGCCTTCTCCGACTCGCCGACGTACCGGTCGAGCAGTTCCGGCCCCGCGACCTGGATGAAGTTGACGCCGCTCTCACCGGCGATGGCGCGCGCGAGCATCGTCTTCCCGGTGCCGGGCGGGCCGTACAGCAGGACGCCGGTCGGGGGGTCGGCGCCCGCGGCGTCGAACAGCGGCCCGTACGACAGCGGCCACGTCACGGCGCGTTCGAGTTCCTCCTTCGCGTCCTCGAGCCCGCCGACGTCCGAGAAGTCGGTCGTCGGCTGCTCGGCGACGTACTCGCGCATCGCGCTCGGCTCGACGTTCGCGTGGGCCGCCTCGAAGTCCGCCTTCGTGACGGTCACGTCGGCGAGCGCCTTCGCGTCGTCCTGACGCGCGCGGCGCAGCGCCGTCATCGCCGCCTCCTGCGCGAGCCCCTCGATGTCGGCGCCGACGAAGCCGTGCGTCCGGCTCGCGATCCGGTCTAAGTCGACGTCGTCGGCCAGCGGCATCCGGCGCGTGTGGACGTCGAGGATCTGGCGGCGACCCGCCTCGCCGGGGACGCCGATCTCGATCTCGCGGTCGAACCGCCCGCCCCGCCGGAGCGCCGGGTCGATCGTGTCGACGCGGTTCGTCGCGCCGATGACGATCACGTCGCCGCGGGCGTCGAGCCCGTCCATCAGCGAGAGCAGCTGCCCGACGACGCGGTTCTCCACGTCGCCGCCGTCGTCGCGTTTCCCCGCGATCGAGTCGATCTCGTCGAAGAAGATTATCGCCGGGGCGTTCTCGCTCGCGCGCTCGAACACCTCGCGGAGCCGCTCCTCGCTTTCGCCCTTGTACTTCGACATGATCTCCGGGCCGTCGACGGTGATGAACGTCGCGTCGACCTCGTTGGCGACGGCGCGGGCGATGAGCGTCTTCCCGGTGCCCGGCGGGCCGTGGAGCAGCACGCCCTTCGGCGGGTCGACGCCGAGCCGGGTGAACACCTCCGGCTCGGAGAGGGGCAACTCGATCGTCTCCCGGACCAGCTCCAGCTCCTCGTCGAGGCCGCCGATGTCCTCGTACGTCGAGCCCGCGGTGTGTTCGGCGGGCGGCGACCCGCCCTTCGGGGCGGCGTCGTCTCCGGGCAGATCGGTGCCCGAGTCGGTCGACCTCGCGGCGCGGTCGTCGGTCCCCGTCGACGCCTCGGGCGTGTCGCCCGCGCGCTCCTCGTACTCGACCGACACGTCGGTCGAGGCCGTGATCCGGACGGTCCCGGACGGGGCGGTCGCGGCGACGACGAACCGGAGCCCCCCCAGCCGCTCGACGTGGACGGCCTCACCCTCGGTGACGGGGCGGTCGCGGAGTTCGCGGGAGAGCGCGCGCTCGACGACCTCGCGGCTCACGTCGACCTCGGCGAGCCGGCCCGGCGCGGCGAGCGTCACGCGGTCCGCGTCGGAGACGTCGACGGGAGCGATCGTCACGGTGTCGCCGACCTTCACGCCGGCGTTCGCGCGGGTGTCGGCGTCGATGAGGACGGACCCGTCGGCGGCGCTGGGGCCGCCCGGCCACACCTTCGCCACGGCGGTGCGCTCGCCGCGCACCTCGACCGTGTCGCCGCTGAGGAGGGCGAGCCGCTTGCGGGCCGACTCGGGGAGCCTAGCGATGCCCCGGCCCGCGTCCCGCTTCTCGGCGGCACGCACCGTGAGCCGGAGCCCTGCGGTGTCGTTCATACGCCACGTTCTCGCCGGCGGCTCTTTATCCTTATCCGATACGTCGGGAGGACGGGGAGACGACCCCGCGAACGCCGACCGCAACCCCCTTCCCTCGGCCGCCCGCCGTGACGGGTATGCAACCGACGGGACACCTGCGGGGCGACGCGGTCCGCGTCGGCGGGGACGCCCGCCAGCGCTTCTACGACGCCCGGGGGTACGGGCGGCCGCTCGACGGCAACGAGATCGCGCTCTCGCGGGTCGAGGCCGCGCACCTGCTGTTCCGCGGCGACCTGTCCGGGATCGAACTCGGGGGCGACGACGCCGGCGGACCCGACGCCGGCCCCGTCGGCTTCGAGCGCTTCTTCGTCGCGAGCGCGGCCGCCGCCGACCGCTTCGCGGTGCGGTTCCTCGTCTACTCGGACCTCCGCGACCGCGGCTTCTACCTCTCGCCCGCCCGCGAGCCGTGGCCCGGCGGGAGCGACGCGCCGAGCGACGCGGTCGACTTCGTCACCTACGAGCGCGGCGAGACGCCCGACACGGGGAACGTGAAGTACCCGATCCAAGTGGTCGGCGAGCGCGAGTCGATCGCGGCGGCGGGACTGGCGGGCCGCACCCTCGCGGTCGTCGACGAGGAGTCCGACATCACCTATTTCGCGGCCGAGGCGGGCGATATCGACGGCGCGACCGGCTACGAGCCGCCGGGGTCGCTGTCGGGGGTCCTCCTCGCCGACCGCGTCGTCGTCTGGGACGCCCCCGAGGGGCTCTACGAGCGCGGCTTCTACGGCCGACCCCTCACCGGCCGAGCCGCCGACGTCGAGGGCGCGCTCCAGCTCTCGCTCGTCGAGGCCGCGTCGCTGGCCGCCGACGGGCGCCTGTCGCTGTCGGCGTCGGTCGGGGCGACGGGCGAGGCTCCCGGCGACGACCCGGGGAACGGGACGACCGACGACGCCGCCCGGATCGTCGCCCGCGGCCGCGACGTGGAGGGCGAGCGGTTCGACCGGCGGCTCGCCGTCTACCGGCGCCTCCGCGGCGCCGACGCCGTGCCGAAGACCGGCTTCAAGTTCGGCGCCGACTTCCGGACCTACCTCGACGTGGAGACGGTCGAGGACCTGCCGCACTCGGAGCACCTCGTCCGAGTCGTCGGAAGCGACCACCGCTTCTCGCCCCGCGAACTCTCGCTCGACGTGCGCCTCGCGGGCGGCGTCCGCAAGGAGATGGTGTTCGCGCTGACCGCGGTCGGCGACGACCATCCCGCCGCCGACGCCGACGACGCGTCCGTCGACGCCGACGTGGCGTGGCTCTCGGTCGACCGGCTGACGCCCTGACCGCCGAGCGATCAGCGGAGGATCAGCACCGGAATCTGCCGCTCGTCGACGATGTACTCGCCGACCGGGCCGAAGATCCGGTCGCCGATGTCCTGTTCCGTCTCGCCCAACACGATGAGGTCGTAACCGCTGGCCGCCTGGCCCAGTTCGAACGCCACGTCCGTCCCCGTCCTGACGGTCCGGTCGATCTTCAACTCCGGGAAGCCCGCGTCGGTGAGCGTCGAGGCCGTCTCCTTCAGGATCCGTGCTCCCTCCGCCTCGCCATCGGGGTCGTCCGGATCGGCGACGTGGACGAGGCCGATCGAGATCAGGTCCGTCTGGTCGACGATGTCGAGCAGCGGGACCTTCCGCTCGGCGTTCCGCAGGTCGCGAGAGGCGATCAACACCTTGCCGAGCGTGTTCGCCGCCCCGGGGAGCAGGACCGCGTCGACGTCCTCCTGCTCGACGATCTGTTGCCGGGCCGCGAACCGGTCCCGGTCGAACACGAGGTCGTGATCCGTCCGGACGCCCACCTGCTCGAACCGCTCGGCTATCGCTTCGAGTTCCGAGGCGAACTCGGCCCCGCGCGCGGCGCGCACCTCCTCGGCGGACTCGTCGTCGTCGAGGTGGTAGAAGCCGACGACCTCGGCGTCCGGGTATTTGAGGTGATTGAGGAAGCCCGTCGTGGGGACCGTCGGGTCGGGGAACTCGACGAAGACCAGTACGTTTGGGTGCTCCATACCAGCCCACACAAAACCTGATTAGAAATAGTTTCGCTTGTGAGCGGTTTGTCGGGGTTCTATTTTCTTTTCGTAATTTGTTCTATGATCTACTAATTGACGGCCGGGATCGATGACAAGGCGACCGCGCCCGACGCGCTCGCCGCCGGCCGCGACCGTAGTCCGCTCGCTCCGCCGCCGTGGCGACGCGGCGAAGCCGGTGGGCCGGCTGACGCGCTGAAGAGCCCCGCCGCGGCCGGGGTATTCCCGCCGGCTGCGACGAGCGGAACCGTTTTCTGACGCCTCGACATCGTGTCGGCCATGAACGATCCCTCCACCGGCTCGTCCGAGCCGGGCAAGTACGACATCTCGACCGTCGACCTCAGCGACGACCGCTACGAGGTGAAACAGTCGATGGTCCGGAACAAGTACACTGTCCGCGACAGCGCGGGCGACGTCGTCTTGCGCGGGAAACAGAAGATGTTCAAGCTGAAAGAGGAGTTCCCGTTCGTCACCGGCGACGACGAGGACGCGTTCTCCGTGAAGGCGGGCGGCATCATGGACATCGGCGGGAACTACGCCATCGTCGACGCGGGGACCGGCGAGGAGGTCGTCGTCTTAGACGAGGACTACTCCATCTTCGTCGAGAACTGGACGATCCGAGACCCCGACACGGGCGAGGCGCTGGCGACGATTCAGTCGAAAAATAAGCTCCTCTCCGCGCTCCGGCACCTCGTCGGCGCCGCGAACCTCATCCCGAACAAGTACGAGATATTCGACGCCGACGGCGGCCACGTCGGCGACATCGAGGGGCAGTTCTCGCTGCGCGACGCCTACACGGTCACCATCGACGACGCGAGCGACGTGCCGAAGGAGGCCGTCGTCGCCGCCGCGTGTATCCTCGACGCCCTGGAGAACCAGTAGGACCCGGGCAGTGTGGGATTCCGGTGCGCACTACGCGCGGAACTCGTCGGCGTAATCCGCGACGAACTCGCGCACCGTTCGCGGCGGCCGCCCCAGCAGCGTCTCGACGTCGTCGGTCGTCCGTCCGGAGCGGCCCAGCCGGACGACGGAGTACTCGGCGACCATGAACGCGACGAACCCCGGGGAGAACCCGCGTCGGTACATCTGCCGCGCGAACGTCAGCCGCGACGGGTCGGCGTATTTGATCGGTCTGTCGAGCACGTCCGAGAACACCGCGGCGACCTCGTGAAAGTCGAGCGCGGCCGGGCCGGTGAGGTCGTACGCCCGGTTCTCATGCCCTGACTCGGTGAGGACGGTCGCGGCGACCGCCGCCACGTCCCGCGCGTCGGTGAAGCTCAGCACGCCGTCGCCCGCCGGGAAGAATAGCTCGTCGCGCTCGACGATCTCCGCGCGGTGAACCTCGCTCAGGTTCTGCGTGAACCACGAGGCGCGGAGGAGCGTGTACGACATGTTCGTTCGCGCGAGGTGCGTCTCGATCCGCCGGTGCGGAAGGACCGGGAGCTTCTCCGCGCCGAGGATCGACAGGAAGGCGACGTGCTCGACGCCCACTCGGTCGGCGGCGTCGGCGAACTCGGTGACCTCGCCCACGCCGGTTCCCGGCGGATACAGGAGGAACAGCCGGTCGACGCCGGCCAAGGTCTCTCCCCACGTCTCCGGGCGATCGAGGTCGAACTCGACGTACTCCTGCCCGTCGCCGAACGTTTCGCGTGGGTTATCCGGGCTCCGAGTCGCGATGCGGACCGACGCGTCCCCGGCAGAGAGTGCTCGGACGAGCGGCTCGCCGACGGTCCCCGTCCCACCGGTGACGAGGAGCGTCTCCCTCATCGGTCGTCGGCGATCTTCGGCATCTCGCGGACGTATCGATCGTCCTCGAGGCAGTCGAGGACGAACGCGGCGACGTTCGCCCGCGCGGCGGTGTCGCGCATCCCGAGCGTGAGGTCGGTTCCGTGTCGGAAGGCGCCCGCCTCCGGCTCTTCCGTGAGCCGCGGGCCGCGGACGACCGTCCACCGCGTGTCGCTGGCCCGGACGGCCTCGACGTGGTCGCGGGCGTCTTCGAGGGCCGCCCGCGCCAGCAGCTTCAGCAGCGACCCCATCACCTTCCCGCCGAGGCTCACCGACTCGCCCTCCTCTCGGACCCCGGCGCCGACCAGCGTCACGATCCGGTCGACGCCGTGTTCCTCCATCGCCACGAGCAGATGCCCGCCGGCCGCCGTGAGGAGGTCGTCCGGCCCCTCCTTCGTCTGTCCGAGGACGCTGACGACGGCGTCGACGGGGACCCCGTCCCCGCCGACGGCGCGGTCGACGCCGTCGCCGGTGTAGGCGTCGCCCTCGACGACAGTCACTCGGTCGTCGTCCCGGAACGCCGACGGGAGGCCCGCGGGGTCCCGAACGAACGCGACCACCTCGTGTCCGCGGTCGAGCGCCTGTTCGACGAGCGGACGCCCGGTTCGTCCCGACGCACCGAATACTGCGATTCGCATACCGGGTGAAGGAGCGCTGAGGGCATATACGTGCGACTTCGAAGTCTCGAAGTATCGGGCGAATCTAGGACCAACGGCCAAAGATACAATACGACAAGTGTTGACGTTCCGCCCGATGGACGACCCGAGCGATCCGCCGGACGTGCCCGAACTGAGCGGCGGACTGACCCGTGAGGAAGCGACCGCGCTCCGCGAGTCGTTCGAACCGGAGACGCAAGAGCGCATCAGTCGGACCGTGGCCGAGCTCCTCGACCTGCTCGGAAAGGCCCACACGATGGCGGTGTTGAGCGCGTTCGCGTTCGCCGAGGGGTCGCTCAGGTTCAGCGACCTCGAAGCCGAGCTCGACATCGCGCCGAACACGCTCTCGACTCGGTTACGAGAGCTGACCGAAGCGGGGCTGCTCGACCGCGAGGCGTACGACGAGGTCCCGCCCCGCGTGGAGTACACGCCGACAGAGAAGGCGGAGTCGCTGTTCCCCGCCTTCGGACACCTCCACCACTGGGCGGTCGAACACGAGCTCTGATTCGGTCGCCGTCGCGACGGACGTCGCTCGGCCGGACGGCGAGACGGTTCCGAGGAGGAACGCTCGGGACTACTCCTCGCCCAGTTTCGACTCGCCGACCGGGTCGTGGCCCTCGATGACCTCGGTGCCGCCCATGTACGGGCGCAGGGCCTCGGGGACGGTGACGGTGCCGTCGTCGTTCTGGTAGTACTCCAAGATGGCGACGACGATCCGCGGGACCGCGAGCCCCGAGCCGTTGAGGGTGTGGAGGTACTCGGCGGACTCGTGGTGCTCCTCGCGGTACTGAATCTGAGCGCGGCGCGCCTGGAAGTCCTCGAAGTTCGAGACCGAGGAGACCTCCAGCCAGCGGCCGCCCTGCTCGGGGCCCTCGTCCATGTCGTCGCCGGGCGCCCACACCTCGACGTCGTACTTCTTCGCCTGCGTGAAGCCGAGGTCGCCGGTACACATCTCTAAGATGCGGTAGGGGAGTTCGAGGCGCCGGAGCACCTCCTCGGCGTCGTCGACGAGCCCCTCGAAGCGCTCGTCGCTCTCCTCGGGGCGGACGAAGTTCACCATCTCCACCTTGTTGAACTGGTGGACGCGGACGATACCGCGCGTCTCGGTGCCGTGTTCGCCCGCCTCCTGGCGGAAGTTCGGCGTGTACGCCTGATACTTCAGCGGGAGGTCCTCGCCGAGCAGGATCTCGTCGCGGTGGAGGTTAGTGACGGGTACCTCGGCGGTCGGGAGCAGCCAGAGGTCGTTGTCGTCGTACTCGTCCTCGTTCGATCCCTCGACCCGGTAGGCGTCCTCGGTGAACTTCGGGAGCTGGCCGGTACCCCGCATCGACGCGGAGTTGACCGGGATCGGCGGGAACACGTCCTCGTACCCCTGCTCGCGGTGGACGTCGAGCATGAACTGGATCAGCGCGTGTTCCAGCCGGGCGCCGTCGCCCTTCGCGACGTAGAAGCCGCCGCCGGCGACCTTCGCGCCGCGCTCGAAGTCGAGGATCTCCAGCTCCTCGCCCAGGTCGTAGTGCGGGGTCACCTCGGCGGGGAGGTCGCGGAGGTCGTCGAACCCCTCGCGGCGGCGCTCGACGTTCTCCGACTCGTCGGCGCCGACCGGGACCGACTCCTGCGGGATCTGCGGGAGCTCGAGCAGCGACTCCTCCAGTTCGGCCTCCAGTTCGTCGGCCCGCTCCTCGATCGCTTGGAGCTCGGCCTTGAGGTCTTGAGACCGCTCGATCGCCTCCTGGGCTTCCTCCTCCTCGCCGGCCTGTTTCAGCTCGCCGATCGTCGAGGAGACCTCGTTGCGCTCGTGACGCAGGTCGTCGCCGCGCTGTTTCAGCTCCCGCCACTCCTCGTCGACGTCGAGTATCCGGTCGAGGTCGACGTCGACGCCCTTGTTGGCGAGCGCCTCGCGGACGACCTCGGGGTTCTCCCGGACGAACTGTCGAGACAGCATTTAACGGCAGTTCCGCGGGGCGACCCAAAACCGTATCGGAGCGTCGGCACGGAGTGACACGGTCGATCGCGAGCGTCCGTGACACCCGTTCGGTCGGCGACCAGTCGCTGGCGGTCGACCCGTTCGACTCGTCTGGAAGAACATCGGCGGACCCTACGGCGGTTGTGGGGTTCGCTTCTGGATTAGAGGACGAACGTGACGACCGCGAGCACGACGAAGATGATGACGAGCCACTTCGCGATGCTCATGCTCAGTCCGGCGACCCCGCTGGCGCCGGCGACCGCCGCGATGACGGCGAGGACGAGAAAGAGGATCGCCAGTTCGATCAGGTCTCCGCCGAACTGCAGAGGCATAGCCATCACTCCGCTGTGAATCGCCTGAGTAAGGCTCATGCTCGGCCACACGACCTTCGCCCGCTTAGTTAGGAGACGCGTATCGGTCGGTCGCGGGAATTCCCGGGTCGGAGGAGAGCGGTAACCGACGGTTTCTCTCAGTACCCGCCCGGCAGCGCCATCCCGACGGCGAGCGCGACGAGCGGCACCGCGGCGACGACCGCGTACGCCGCCCCGGCACCGACGAGGAGGAGCCACGTCGAGTAGCCGTATCCCGTCGGGTCCCAGTCGAGGCCGAGCCGCGGGAGTCCGAGCACGGCGACCGCGGGGGCGACGAGGACGGGGCCGACGGCGCCGAGCGCCGCCGTGGCGATGAATCCCTCGCTCCAGCCGGGCCCCGCCGACTCGACGAGGCCGACGGTGAGGGCGACGCCGGCGATGTACGGGGCCGAGAGTCCGACCGAGACGGCGACGTACGAGGGGAGCACGCGTCCCGCCGGGGGGAGCGAGCGGAACAGCGCCCGGAGACGCGTGACGGCGAGGAACGGGACACACAGCCCCGCGGCGACGAGGCCCGGAAAGAGGAACAACAGGAGGGTCCACAGCCACGTGACGACCGAGTCGGCGAGCGTCGAGACCGCGGGGAGGGCGCTCGGATCGGCGGCCGCGAGGAGTCCGATCGGATCGGGGACCGCGGGGAGGGCGTTCGGATCGGCGACCGCGGGGAGGGGCGAGACCATGCGAGAGGAACCCGATGCGGGCGGCAAACGTCTTGTGGTGACGCCGGCCGCGGGGCGGGCGCGAGCCTGGCGACCGGGGTCCGCGGGTCGGCCGCCGAGAACCACCAGCGTTTATCCCGCTCGCCGCGACCGGCCGACAACATGCTCATCACGGGCGCGACGCTGGCCGACGGCCGGGTTCGGGACGTGCGGATCGGCGACGATGGACGGATCGACGCGGTCGCCGAGGGGCTCGGCGCCGACGCCGGCGAGCGCGTCCTCGAAGCGCGCGGCAGACACCTCCTTCCGGGCGCGGTCGACGTCCACGTCCACTTCCGCGAGCCGGGCGGGAGCCACAAGGAGACGTGGGCGTCGGGCTCGCGCAGCGCGGCCGCCGGCGGCGTCACCACCGTCGTCGACCAGCCGAACACCTCGCCGCCGACCGTCGACGGCGACGGCTTCGACGAGAAGGCGGCGCTCGCCGCCGAGTCGCTCGTCGACTACGGGATCAACGGCGGTGTGACCGCCGACTGGGATCCAGAGAGCCTGTTCGACCGGCCGCTGTTCGCGCTCGGCGAGGTGTTCCTCGCGGACTCGACGGGCGACATGGGGATCGACGCCGACCTCTTCGCGGACGCGCTCGACGAGGCGACCGCCCGCGACGTGCCCGTGACGGTCCACGCCGAGGACGCGACGCTGTTCGACGAGAGTGCCCTCGACGGTGACCTCGGCGGGATCGGCACGGCCGCGACCGCGGACGCGTGGTCCGCCTACCGGACCGCTGAAGCCGAAATCGCGGCCGTCGAGCGCGCGCTCGCGACGGCCGCGGACCGCGACGCACGGGTCCACGTCGCGCACACCTCGACGCCGGAGGCGGTCGACGCGGTGAGCGAGGCACGGGCGGACGGCGCGTCGGCGACCTGCGAGGTGACGCCGCACCACCTGTTCCTCTCGCGCGAGCGCGCTCGGTCCCTCGGCACGTTCGGGCGGATGAACCCCCCGCTCCGGTCCGAGGAGCGCCGCGAAGCGCTGTTCGCGCGGCTCGCCGAGGGCGCGGTCGACGTCGTCGCGACCGACCACGCGCCGCACACGGTCGCGGAGAAGCGGCAGGGGCTCGCGGACGCGCCGAGCGGCGTTCCGGGCGTCGAGACGCTGTACCCGCTGCTCCTCGAATCCGCTCGGAAGGGCGAACTGTCGCTCGAACGCGTCCGCGACGTTGCGGCCGCGAACCCCGCCTCGGCGTTCGGGCTCGACCGGAAGGGGCGGGTCGCCGAGGGGTACGACGCCGACCTCGTGCTCGTCGACACCGCCGGATCGCGGGAGATAGAGGCCGCCGCGCTCCACAGCGCCTGCGCGTGGACCCCCTTCGAGGGGCTCCGGGGCGTCTTCCCCGAGGTCACACTCGTCCGCGGCGAGGTGGTCTACGAGCGCGATCCGGCGACCGGCGCGGCGTCGTTCGGCGAGGCCGTCGGGCGGAACGTGCGCGAGTCGTAGTCGGGGAACGGCGACCGGGCGCTCGGAGCGAAGGAGACGCGCGCCGGCGCGACGAGCGCGAGACCGCGACCCGCCGCAACGGACGGATACCCGCCGGCGGAACGCATATGACGCCTCCAGCCGTATCGGATCCATATCGATGACCATGGGGAGCACTCGCACGGCCGCGTCCGGTCGGCAGACCGAGCCTGACGGGACCGGCCGACAATGACCGGCCCCGGAGACTCCGGGCCGATCGGCGCGGACCCTACCGAGGCTGCCGAGAACGGGCCGGGAGGGGCTCGGTCGGCGAGCGACGCCGACCTGTCGGACCGACACGCCGACCCCGAGACCCCGGCGGACGTCGCCGACCTCGCCGACCGGATCGTCGCCGAGGTCGAGGACGTGATCGTCGGCAAGCGCGAGGCGGTCGAGCACGTCCTCGTCACCGTGTTGGCCCGCGGCCACCTCCTCGTCGAGGACGTGCCGGGCGTCGGGAAGACGACGCTCGCGAAGTCGGTCGCGCGCTCGATCGACGGCTCGTTCAAGCGCGTCCAGTTCACGCCCGATCTCCTCCCGTCCGACGTCACCGGCGTCAACGTGTTCAACCGCCGAACCGACGAGTTCGACTTCCAGCCCGGGCCGGTGTTCGCGAACGTCGTCCTCGGCGACGAGATCAACCGCGCCCCGCCGAAGACGCAGTCGGCGCTGTTGGAGGCGATGGAGGAGAACCAGGTGACCACCGACGGGACGACCCGGAGCCTCCCGGACCCGTTCTGCGTGATCGCGACACAGAACGACGTCGAGCCCGGACAGACTTACGAGCTGCCGGTCGCGGAGGTCGACCGATTCACGAAGAAGATCCGGCTCGGCTACCCGGACACCGACGAGGAGGCGGCGATCCTCGGCCGGCTCACCGGGGATCACCCGGTCGACGCGGTCGAGCCCGTGGCGACGGTGGCGGACGTGCGGCGCGCGAGGCGGATCGTCGGCGAGATAGAGGCCTCCGAGCCGATCCGGGAGTACGTCGCCAGGCTCGCGGTGTACACCCGTCAGAACGCCCGGCTCGGGGCGAGTCCGCGCGGGAGCCTCGCGCTGGTCCGGGCGGCGCAGGCCCGCGCCGCGCTCGACGGCCGCGAGTACGTGATCCCCGACGACGTACAGACCGAGGCGCCGACCGTGTTAGCCCACCGGATCCGGACCGAGTCGGGCGGGGTCGACGGCGCGGAGGTCGTCGCCGACGCGCTCGACCGAGTCCGCGTGGAGTGATCCGCGGATGACGCATCGGGAACCACGATGAAGGCCGCGCTCACGCGCCGGGGACGCGTCGCCGGGCTCGTCGGCGTCCTCGCGGCCGCCAGCGCCGTCGCCGCCGGCGGGCGCGCGCTCGATGCCATCGTGATCCCGGTCGCCATCGCGCTCGTCGCCGGCTACGTTCAGGTGTCGCGCGTCGACGCCCCCGCGGTCCGCCACGTGACCCCGCCCGACGGGTTCGTCGGGGAGACGCGGGACGTGCGGCTGGAGTTCGGCTCCGAGGCGACGGCGGCCGGCGGCGGCTCGTCGCCGTCGTTCCTCGCCGACGTTCGCGTCCGGGTCGGCGAGGGGCTCGACGGTCCGACGGCCCCGATACGGGCGTCCGTCGGCACGGAACCGGTCTCGTACCGCGTCACCTACCGCGAGCGCGGCGAGCGCGTTCTCGGACCGGTCGACCTCACCGTGACCGACGTGTTCGGCCTCTTCGAGCGAGAGATCGTCGTCGACGAGACCGACGCCGTGACGGTGTATCCGCCCCGAGACCCGGTCCCGGCGTGGTTCCGACGCGAGCTGTACGCGGCCGACGCGGTCGACGTGAGCCGACAGCGGGAGGAGTTCGACCGGCTCCGCGAGTACGCCCCCGGCGACGCGGTCCGCGACGTTCACTGGGCGACGACGGCGAAGCGCGACGAGATCGTCGTCAAGGAGTTCGCGGCCGAGACCGCGCGGAATCGGGTGACCGTCGCGGGCGGCACCGAGGTCCGCGGCGACGAGGGGGCCGACGACCGCGGGACCGCAGTCGGCGGGGTCTCGTTCGGTCGCGGCGGCGCGACCGACGACCGCGCCGCGAGCGCGGCCGCCGCCGACGAACTCGCGCGGGCGACGGTGAGCCTCGCGCTGGCGCTGCTCGACGACGGCGTTCCGGTCGACGTGCGGCTGCCCACGGGGCGCGTCTCGGCGGAGCCCGGGGGTCGCGGCCGACGCGACGTGCTCGAACTCGCGGCCCGGACCGGACCGGGTCCGGTGCCCGACGACGAGGCCGACGTGACGGTCGTCGCCGAAGCCGACGGCGCGCGATTCCGAGCCGGCGACCGGTCGGTCTCGTTCGACGACCTGCGCCGCGATGCCGCCGAGGAGCTCGCCGGGGACGACGCGTCCGCGACGGAACGGGGAGCGGAACCGAGCGACCGAGGCGAGGTGGCGTCGCCGTGAGCGACGACTCGTCCGTCGGACCGAGCGGATCGCCGTCCGGGCCGAGCGAGATCGGTCCGGGAATCGTCGGTTCGGGGGTCGTCGATCCGGCGGTCGCGGGCGTCGCCGTCGTCACGGCCGCGTACCTCGCCGTGTTCTTCGGGGTGACGAACGTCGTCGGCGGGACGGCGCGGACCGCGGCCGTCCTCGCCGTGGCGGGGGTCGGCGGAGTCGCGCTGGCCCGCGTCGTGCGCGAGCGGACCGCGCTGTGGCTGTCCGGACTGCTCTTCGCCGCGGGGCTCGCCGGCTACTTCCTCGCGATCCCGGAGAGCCAGCGCGCGCTGTTCACCGTTCGGAGCGTCGCCTTAGACCTCCTCGCGCTGTCGACCGGGCTCTCGGTCCTGCGACTGGCGCTCGCGGACGTCTGGGTGCTCGCGGTCGTGCCCGTTCCGACGTTCCTCGTCGGCTACTTCGCGGGTCGCGGTCGGCACGTCGCGGCCGCGTCCGTCGCCGGCGGGACCCTCGGGTTCCTCGTGCTGACCGGCGACGCGGGCACCGGTGCGGCGGTCGCCGGCGTCGTCGGGTTGGCGCTCGCCGTCGGGCTCTCGACGCTCTCGACGCCCGGCCGCCGCCGCGGCCACGTCGGCACCTTCGCGGTGGTCGTCGCGGCGATGGTCGTCGCGAGCGCGACCGTCACCGTGATCCCGGCTGGCGCGGCGGAGCCGCTGGGGCTCGACCGCGGCGCGTCGACGCTGGAGTCAAGCCTGAGCGGCGACGACGAACTGGAGGTCGTCGGTACGACGCGGCTCTCGCCGGAGGTGCGGTACACGATAGAGAGCCCCGTCGAACGGAACTGGCACACGAGCGCCTACGACACCTACACCGGCGACGGGTGGGTGAGAACCGGAGACCGGTCCACCCTTGGCGGCTCGCTGGCCGGTCCGCCCGGCGACGCGGAGGCCGTCTCCGTCTCGGTCACCGCGGAGACCGAGTCGACCGCGCTGCCGGCGCCGTGGAAGGCGGTGTCGGCGTCCGGCGCGGGGGCGGTCGAGGTGGACGAGCGCGGTAGCCTCCGACTCGCGGAGCCCCTCGGGCAGGGGGAGACGGTGACGGTGGAGAGCCGCGTCATCGACCCCGACCCGGCCGCGCTCCGGAACGCCAGCACCGACTACCCGGACGCGATCGAGGAGCGGTACACCCAGCTGCCGGAGAGCACGCCGGACCGGGTCGGCGAGCGGACCGAGGAGATCGTCGCGGCCGCGGACGCCGACTCGCCGTACGAGCAGGCGGCCGCGGTCGAGGCGTACCTGCGCTCGGAGTACGACTACTCGCTGACCATCGAGCGGCCCGAGGGCGACGTGGCCGACGCGTTCCTCTTCGAGATGGACGCCGGCTACTGCGTCTACTTCGCGACGACGATGGCGGCGATGCTCCGGTCACAGGGCATCCCGACGCGGTTCGAGAGCGGGTACACCCCGGGCGAGCGGGTCGGCGACGACGAGTACGTCGTCAGAGGCCAGAACGCACACGCGTGGGTGTCGATCTACGTGCCGGAACACGGCTGGGTGTCGTTCGACCCGACCCCGTCGGGCCCCCGCGACGAGGTCCGGGCGACCCGCCTCGCCGAGGCGCGCGCGAGCGGGACTGAGAACGTCGACACCGAGGAGACGGCCGCCAATCAGACGCTCGAAGCCGACGTCGGGACCGATCGCCCGGTGACGGTCACCGGCGACGCGTCCGCGTCGAGCGGCGGAGAGAACGGGTCTGCCGGCTCGACGGGCGAGGAGTCCGGCTCGGTCGACGACGCGAACGCCGACCCGCAGACGGACATCGATCAGGTGAGAGCCGACCGGAACCCTTCGTCGGCCGCCGAGTCCGACGGGGCCGGCCGGCTCGGCTTCGGCCCGGTGTCGCTCCCCGACCCGGAGACCGCGGCCTACTGGCTGCTCGTCGTCGCGCTCGGGGTCGCCGGCGCCCGCCGGACCGGGATCGCGGGCCGCGCGGGTCGGCGGGTGGGCCCGCTGCTCCCGCGACGGCGGCGCGACCCGGGGTCGGACGCCGAGCGGGCGTTCGCGGACCTCGAACGGCTCCTCGCCGGCCGGTACCGCGAGCGGCGACCCGGAGAGACGCCGCGGAGCTACGTCAACGCGGTCCGGACGCTCGGCGCGGACGAGCGCGTCGAGACCGTCGCGGCGGCCTACGAGCGCGCCGCGTACGCCGGATCGGTGACGCGCGCGGAGGCCGACGAGGCGCGCCGAGCGGTGCGGCGGCTCGCGCTCGAACGCCTGCCGCTTATCGGGCGCTTCGTCCGCTGATCGGGGGGCTTCCCGACACTATTTAATACGGGCGTCCTGTAGATTCGGGCTGTAATGTCGGAAGTCTGCTCGACGTGCGGACTGCCCCAGGAACTCTGCGTCTGCGAAGACGTCGCGAAAGAGTCCCAGCAGATCAGCATCCGCATCGACGAGCGCAGGTACGGTAAGGAGGTAACGGTCATCGAAGGATTCGACCCGAAGGACGTGGACCTGAGTTCACTCTCCTCGGATCTCAAGTCCAAGTTCGCCTGCGGTGGCACCGTCGAGGACGGCGCCATCGAGCTACAGGGGAACCACTCGGGTCGCGTGGAGGACTTCCTCCGCGATAAGGGCTTCAACGTCGCGTGACCGTCACCTGACCGTCCGCCGTCGAGCGTCGTTTCGGACCGCAACCGTTTTTTCGCAGCTCTCGACCGTGAGCGACTCGCATGGCCGAGCGGTCTCAGACGACCACCACGACCCGACCGACGACGAACGCCGCAGCCGCGAGGAACGTGCCGTACTTGAACCGGCGCTGGGCCGCGGCGGGGTCGGTGAATCCCTCGTAGGTCGCGTACAGCATGACCGCGTCGGCGACCGCGACGACCGCGAGGTACGCCCCGCCGAGCGTTCCGGTGAGGTACGGGAGCGGGCTGACGGCGACCGCGACGACGATCGCGGCCGCGCCGATCCACAGCGCGCGGCGCTCGCCGAGGGCGATAGGGAGCGTCGTGAGCCCCTCCTCGCGGTCGCCCGCCACGTCTTCGACGTCTTTGATCACCTCGCGGGTGAACGTCGAGAGGCCGGCGAGCGCCGCGAGCACGAGGACCGCCCGCGGGCTCCCGACCGCGGCCCCGCCGAACAGGAACGTCGAGCCGACGAGGTACGCGACTAAGGCGTTGCCGAGCCCCGGCGTCCCCTTGAACAGGCTCGTGTAGGTGACCAAGGCGACGAGGTTCACGGCGGCGATACCGATCGAGAGCGGCGGGAGTTGGACCGCGACCGCGACCGCGACCGCGAACCAGGCGCCGGCGGTCGCGAGCGCGCCCCGCGGCGAGACCGCGCCCCGGGGGATGGGTCGGTCTGGACGGTTCACCGCGTCGACCTCGCGGTCGAAGTAGTCGTTGATCGCGTTGCCCGCGGCGACCGCGAAAGCGGTCGTCGCGGCCGCGAGCGCCGTGGGGACGGCGGCGCCGCTCGCCCCCGCGACGAACGCCCCGGTTGCCGTGAGCGCCCCGGCGGCGACGCAGTTGCCGAGGCGCGCGAGTTCGACGATACCGCCGAGCGTGTCTCGCACGTCGTCCCGGTACACCCGCCCGCGAGAAATAAACGGTGCGGGATCGGCTGGAGGGGAGGTCCGTTCGAGGCCGAACGCGAACGGCCCGAGGCGCCGCGCCGGACCCTGAGAATCCGCCGAAGAATCAAACGGGCCCCGCCCGTATCGATCGATATGTCCGACGTGGCGGCCGCCGACGGGGACCGTCGACTGCGGGTCGACCTCGACGTCGACCCGGCCGCCGACAGCGGCTGTCCGATCGTCGCCGAGTCCGACGAGGCCGCGTCGGTGACGGTCAACGCGGTCGGCGACGACTGTGTCGTCGACGTGACGACGCCCGACGGCGAGGTGCGGCGCGGGACCGGCGAGGTCACCGACGACTGCCTCTGTCACGCGTTCGGGCGGGTCGGCTGCGTGCCCCACTTCCGACGGGTCGAGGGCGGAACGGTCCTCGTGACCGCGTACGTCGACGACCGGACCGCCGTCCGCCGGTTGGTCGAGGAGCTCCGAGGGGTCGTCGACCGGGTACGGCTCGTCCGACTCGCGGTCGTCGAGGGGCCGGACGCGACCGAACAGGTCACCTTCGACCTCTCCGCGCTGACGCCGAAACAGCGCCGCGGGCTCGAACTCGCGGTCGTCCGCGGCTACTTCGACGGCGACCGCGACGTGCGCTTAAGCGATCTGGCCGACGAGCTGGAGATCAGCAAGTCCGCGCTCTCACAGCGGCTCCGCACCGCGCAGGCGAAGCTGGTCACCGACATCTTCGACGACGCCGAGCGGTGACCGCGGGGGATCGTTTGAAGCGATACACACGTGAAGCGGGACGCGGACGGCCCGCCGGCTTCTCTCTCCGCGCATGAACGAGGACGAACCGCCAGTGCCCGAACCGGTCCGCGACGACGCCACCGTCGAACTCGTGTGCGACGCGATCGGCGTCGCCCGCGGCGAGGTGCCCGCGAAACGGTTCGCCGCGAAGTGCGACACCGGCGCGCCGGGCGGCAAGAACGAGGAGAGAGGACAGCGACGCGGGGTGATGAGGACGGATGACGACAGCGACCGACCCGAGAGCGTTCAGTCGTCGGCGGTCGCGGTGCCGTCGGCGCTCTCGATACGAGAGAGCGCCGCCTCGCCGCCGCGTTCCTCGTCGGTGAGATAGCACTTCGGGTCGGGCGCGAACGGGTCGTCGTGCGCCGAGAGCGCGCGGAGCCGCGACCCGCCGCGGCAGATCGACTGGTACGCGCAGTCGGCACACCGGCCGGAGAGGTGCTCCTCGCGGTTGCGAAGCCCGGCGAGGAGCGGGTTCGACTCGTCCGACCAGATCGCGCCGAACGAGCGGTCGCGGACGTTGCCCGGCGAGTACCCCTGCCAGAACTGGGTGAGGTGGACGTTGCCGACGGGGTCGACGTCCGCGACGCGCTCGCCGGTCGGGTCGCCGCCGTTGCGCCGGAGGTACCGGTAGATGAGCCGGGCGCGGTCGGTCCCCATCTCGCGGTCGGCGTACTCGACGAGGTACCCCGCGTCGGCGTAGTTGCCGACGAGCAGCGTCTCTATCTCCTCGTCCGCGTCGTGGTACTCGCGGGTGAGGTCACAGAGGTCGGCGACCGCCCGGCGGGTCGCCTCGGGGCTCAGGTCCACGTCGGAGATGTCTGCGCCGCGGCCGCCGTAATCGAGGTGGTAGAAGCAGAACCGGTCGACGCCGACGTCGACGAGGAGGTCGACGACGCCGGCCAGGTCGTCGACGTTGTGCTCGGTGATCGTGTACCGCAGTCCCGTCTTGAGCCCCACGTCGAGACAGGCCTCGATACCCCGGACCGCGGCGTCGAACGCGCCCTCCTCGCCGCGGATGCGGTCGTTGCGCTCCGGGAGGCCGTCGACCGAGACGCCGGCGTACTTCAGCCCCGCGTCCTTCAGTTCGCGGGCCCGGTCGCGGGTGAGGAGCGTGCCGTTCGTCGAGAGGACCGGTCGGACGCCGCTGTCGGCCGCGTAGGCGACGAGCTCAGCGAGGTCCTCGCGGACCATCGGCTCGCCGCCGGAGAACAGCAGGACCGGCGCGCCGAACTCGGCGAGGTCGTCGATCAGGGCCTTCCCCTCCGCGGTCGACAGCTCGTTCGGGGCGCCCTCGGCGTCGGCGCCGGCGTAACAGTGTTCGCAGTAGAGGTTACACCGCTTCGTGGTGTTCCAGACGACGACCGGCCGCTGCTGTACCTCCTCGGAGATCTGCGGCTTCTTCGAGCCGTCCGCGGCGTCGTATCGGAGCCCGTCGCTCTCGGCGTCGAGCCCGCACAGCAGTTTGCTGACGGAGATCATCGGGATCCCCCCGCGTCGTCGACCGGCGAGCCGCCGCAGGAGGCGACCGGCGTCCCCTCGGTCTCCTCGTGAACGCGTGCCTCGCTCCCCTCGCCGTCCGCTTCGCCTCCCTCGTCGTCGGCCGCTTCGCCTCCCTCGTCGCCGTCCGCCTCGCCCGCCAGCGGCTCGGCCGAGTACCGAGACACCTCGCCGGCCGGACACACCCACACGTCCCGGGCGTACCACCCGAAGAGCTTGCTCGCCTCCTCGTGGGCGGCGTCCGGCGTCGGCGCGGCGACCGTGCCGACGTGTCGGAGCGGGTCGGACTCCTCGTCGCGGACGAACACCTCGAACCGACGACCGTCGGCCGACCGCGGCCCGGCCGCGTCCTCGCTTCGACTCGTCTTTTCGACCATACCTCGCGTACGGACGGGGTTCCGAACGGTGTTTCGCGGGTTTTCACGGTCGGGAAATTCGACCGAACACGTTCGGTCGAGCGACGGTGAGCCGAGAGGAAGCGACGGAACGGAAGGACACGTCCGGCGGACGAACTGATAGGAGCGCGGCTAGCGGGGCGAAACGGAGAGAATTACGGGGACCGCGGGTGCCGCGATCCCGTGTGAGAACGGGCCGTCACGGTGGTGACGGGGCCGATCAGATGACGCGGTTCTGCAGGTAGTCGAGGTGTTTCGCGTTGTAGACGATCTTGACCTCGTCGGTGGCCGGGCTGCCGATACAGGTGAGACGGACGTTCTTCTCTTCGACTTCCTCGTCGGAGAGGATCTGCTGCATGTCCATCTCGATGTCGCCTTCCTTGACGATGGAGGCGCAGTTCGCACACGCGCCAGCACGGCACGAGAAGGGCCAGTCGTAGCCCTGTGCCTCGGCGGATTCGAGGATGTACTCGCCCTGGTTGACTTCGAGGGTACCGTAGTCTTCGGCGTCGAGGCCCGCGTCAGCGGCCTCCTCGAAGAGGTCGTCGTCGTCCATCGACCAGCCGTGGTCGTCGAGCACTTCGTAGTTGAGGTATTCTACTGTGGGCATCACCTGATGGTTTGAAGCCCACGTCATTAGGCTTTGCTGTTCCCTGACCGCTCCCCCCGCGGAGCGAGGCCACCGAGACCGAACACGTTCGACCGGTCTCGGCGTGCGTTGCGGCCGCCAGACCGCCAGACGGTGGTGAGTTCGCTCCGCCGTCGGTGAGCTTCCGTTCCGATCGGTCTGTCCGTCGGCGCGCGCCCGTTCTCGCCAGTCCGTCACCGCGCTGGTGACAGCTGCTTATCACGATTGATACGGCGTGAGTAACAATAAATAGTACACGGCGCTCAGAGGAGATCGATGGAGGAGTCCGTCGTCGCCGACTTCGTTGGCCGCGTTCACGCGGCGAGCTTCGAGACCGAGGAGCCGGTGACGGGTCGCGTGCTGTTGAGCCAGCGACGGCTGGTCCTCGCCACGGACGACGGGAAGGAGACGATACCCCTCTCGGACGTGTTCGACGTCGTCGTCGGCAGCGTGCCGGGAGACCTCCGGTCGTTCTTCAACGAGAGCGTCACGATCGCGTACGACCGCGACGGGTCACGGCGCGCGGCGCTCGTCGAGGGGGAGCCCGAGGACATGGACCGGTTCGTCCGACTCCTGTTCAAGGCGCTGTTGCGCAACGTGACCGTCACCGTGCGCCACCCCGCGAAGGTCGGCGGGCGCGTCACTGACGCGACCGATCACCGCGCCTCGGTGACCGTGTCGCCGGGGGCGATCCGGTTCAGTAACTGCCCCGATCCGTTCACCGTGGAGCTCTCGTCGGTGATCGACTACGAGCGCACCGACCGCACCCTCGGCGGGAAAAAGCGGCCCGCGCTCGTCTTCCGACACGTCGCCGACGGGCAGACCGTCACGTCGATCACGACCGTCCCGAACAAGCGGGCGCTCAACATCCTCGGTCGCTACATCAAGATCGAGTACGACGACGTGATGGAGGACCTCGACTCGTTCGACCCGACCGAAGAGCAGATGGAGATCCTCGTCTCCATCTACTCCGCGGGCGGCGAGGCGAACGTCGCCGACATCGTCACCGGCGACGTCACGCAGACCTCGATGATCCTCGACTCGCTGCGCGAGGCCGAACTCGTCGCCGACGGCGAGTCCGGAACCACGCTCACCCGCAAGGGGCAGATGATCGTGAGTTCGTACCTCGAGTCGGTCAACGCGTAGCGACCGGCCGGGAACGCGCCGCGGACCGTCGCCGCGAGCCGGTAACGCGGGGGAAACTTCATAGTCGCGCAACCGTAGGTATCTCTCATGCGAGACCGTGACCACCACGGGGGCGGGACGCCGCTCGACACCGTGGTCCGCGAACGAAGAATCGACGCCCCCCACGGGTCGGGCGGGTCCGACCCGGCCGGTGACGGGAGCCGCGAGGGCGACGCGTCCGAGTCTGGGCCGCGAGTCGCCCGCGTGCCGGAGGGCCACGAGCACGACACGTTCTCGGTCGAGGGGATCGAGACCGAGCGACGCGAGGGGCTGTTAGAAGCCGTCCTCCGCGACGTTGACGGCGTCAGCGCCGCCTCGGCGACGTGGCGCAACGGCACGGTGGGCGTCCACCACGACCCCTCGCTCTCCCGCGGCGCGCTCCGCGAGGAACTCGAGGAGTGCGGGCTCGTCGTCGCGTCCGGCGACGCGGCGTTCGAGGCGCGGCGCGCCTCGCAGTTCGCGTCGGCCCGCGTCGCGGTCGCGGTCCTGTTCGGCCTGATGGTCGCGACGCCGTACATCGCGGTGTTGTACCCGACGCGCGTCGAGTGGCTGTTCTACGACCCCGTGACGGTCCAGTACCTCCAGTCGATCCTCGACTCGCAGATGGCGACGCACTTCTTCGTGAACCTCGGCTCGCTGTCCGGGATCGCGTTCCTCGTCGCCTGCGGCCCCATGATCCGACGGGCGGTCGCGGCGGTGCGCGACGGTCGCTTCACCAACGAGACCGCGTTCGTCGGGAGCGTCGTCGCCCTGTACGGCTACAGCACGCTCGCCGCGTTCACCGAGTTCGGCGGCGCGGTCCACTACGACCTCGTCGCGTACGCGGTCGTCGTCGCCACCCTGTGGACGCAGTTCGGCGTCACCGACACCGCGTTCGACCTCGCGAAGAGCGACGAGTCCGCGGCGGAGGAGACCGCCGACGACGGCGGGGACGAGCCGGTCGCGATGACGGACGGCGGGCGCTGAGTCCGCCCGCGGCGCGCCTCATTTCACGGTCCGTTCCGGTTCGAACTCCTTCCTTCGCGTTTCGCTGAGACGGGTCGGTGTCCCTCCCGCTTCGCTCCGTCCGACCAGTGACGTTAGCGTTCGGCGGGGCGATCGGCCTCCGCGACGTTAGCGATCGGCGGGGCGATCGGCCTCCGCGACGTTAGCGATCGGCGGGGCGATCGGCCTCCGCGACGGGCGTCTCGTTCTCGTCGACGGCGACGACACCCTCGGCGGCGACCGCGTCGCCGACCGCGACGACGTCGCCCCACGACCGCTCCTCGACGACGGTGTTGACCATCAGTCGGAAGTCGTGGTCGAAGCGGTCGCTCGCGGTCCACTCGGGGAGCGTCTCGCGGCGCCGCCGGACGAACGTCTCGCGGAAGTCGGCTATCTCGGCGCCCGTGTCCGGGTCGCGAGAGGGGACGACGCAGCGCTGGCACGGGTTGACGCCTATCAGCTCCGTGTCGCCGACCGCGACGCGGACCCCCTCCCCGTGGTCGGCGAACAGCCGGTCCTCGAAGAACGCGGGGCAGTCGTCTACGACGACGTTCGGGCGGAGTCGCCGCCGCATCTCCGTCGCGTCCGCGACCGCGTCGAACCACGAGGCGACCGTCTCCAGCGTCGCTCGGGAGACGACCGTCGGGCCGTGAGCGGCGAGGTCGTCGGGGAAGCCGCCCGCGGAGTCGCGGACGAGGTCGACCGCGTAGCCGAGGTACTCGCCCACCCAGTCGGCCAGCGCGTCGCCCTCCGCGGGGAGCGCGAAGGTGCGCTCGTCGGCGGGTGCGCGGTCCGTCTCGGGCCGCGAGAGCGTCACGGCCGTCGGGGTGGCGTCGGTCGGCCCCGCGAGCTCGTACTCGGCGCGGAGACCGTGGACCGCGGGCTCGCTCTTCCCGTTCACGTACCCGCCGCCACCGCCCACCGAGGCCGCCTCGGGGTCGACGCCCGCCTCGACGAGGGCGTACGAGCGGTCGCCGCGGAGGGCGCCTTCGGGACCGATCGCGGCGCGGTCGACGGCGACGCCGTCACAGGACTTCAGCGGGTACGCGAGGAGTTCGGCGACGCGTGTCATACCACGGGTTCGGGGGGCCGCACCAAAAGCGATCGGCCGGGCGGCCGCGCGCCGCGCCAACGCCCTCGGGTCGCCGGCGGTTCAGAACAGCCCGGCGATGAACCCGAGACCCATGACGACGAGGACCGCCGCGGAGAAGGCGGGGAGGTACGGCGTGTACCGCTCGACCCGCTCTCGGGAGCGGTGGTAGCCCGCGATCAGCAGCATGGTGAGCCCCACGATGCCCGCGATGACCGTGAGCGCGTACGCCCCCATTAGTTCGAGACAGTGGTTCGACCCGGCACAGAGCGCGATGATCTCGAACTCCTCCTCGTGGGCGAACCCGAGGACGAACGCGAACCACGCGATGCCGAGGAGCCCCCTGTCGGCGCTCTCCTCGAAGCCGTCGTGCGAGTGGGAGTGGCCGCCGACGAACGGGAGGAACCCCCGCAGTCGGGACCAGATCCCGGCGTCGCGGTCGTCGGACTCGTCGTGACTGTGGCTGTGGTCGTGGTCGTGCGTGTCGTGATTGTGCCCGTGGTCGTGGTCGTCGTGAGCGTGCTTGTGGTCGTCGTGGCCGTGGTCGTCGTGGCCGTGGTCGTCGTGAGCGTGGTCGTCGTGGCCGTGGTCGTCGTGAGCGTGGTCATCGTGGCCGTGATCGTCGTGACCGTGGCCGTGCGCCTCGTCCGGAGACCCGTGAGAGTGTCCGTGAGCGTATTCCCGGACACCGAGACCGATGAGCAGGACCCCGGCCACGAGGCTGACCGGACCGCCGATCTGAACGCCGCCGAGTATCGTTATCGGCTCGTTGACCTGCGTGAGATCGAAGTAGCTCTTCGCGTAGAAGAAGACGGCCACCATCGCGATGCTGCTGACGAGGTGACCGAGCCCGATGATCGCGCTCGCCGCGAACCCGTACAGCCACTTGTTCGTCTGGTCGAGCGCGTACGAGGCGGCGACCGGCCAGCCGTGTCCCGGTTCGACGCCGTGAACCGCGCCGAGGAGGACCGCGCCCGCGAGCGGCCCGAACAGTTCGCTTGGGAGCATCCTTGCGTGAGGGTCGGGAACGCCACCGTTTAGCGGTTGTTAGTACCGAATCGGGGGAAACGTAATACGGAGCCTCTTGTGTCGTCGGGTTCGACGACGAGGCGATGCGAACGAGTTTCAACATCCCCGACGCGCTGATCGAGGAGTTCGACCGGACGTGGCGAGACGAGGGGATCGAGAACCGCTCGCGGGCGGTTCGGGAGGCGATGCTGGAGTTCGTCGAGTCGCACTCGCGGCTCGAAGACACCTCGGGCGAGGTCGTCGCGCTCGTCGGGTTCGACTACCGCCACCACGACGTCATTCGAGAGCTCCACAGCGTCCAACACGAGTACCAAGACGTCATTCTCAACACGAGCCACACCCACCAAGGGGAGTGGTGTCTCGAATCGCTGTTCTGCCGCGGGAACGCGGAGCGGGTCCGCGAACTGACGTACCGCCTCCGCGACTTCGACGGCGTCCGTCGGGTGAAGGTGATGATGATCCGCGACGGCGACGAGTAGGTCTCCGTCGGTTACGAGGCGGTCTCTCGAGCGGGAGAGGTGAGTGAACGTACACTGATAGGTCGGTCACAGCCGGGGATGTTCCGCCACCGGAGGACCGGTTAAGAAGGCGTCATCGCGTCGTTTGCCGTGACCGGTCTACGCGGCTCATCGAACGGGCCGTACACACGAGGGAGCGGCAGATTCCTCGCGTCGAGACGCACCGCGCGTTCGAAAATCAGTCCCGCTATATATCGGTCAATGCCGGCCGCGAGCGGTAGAGGCTAGACGTTACGGATCGGCCCACGCGGCGCGAACGGACCCGTTACCGGGCGTCTCGACGGAGCCGGTCGTCTCGATCACCGCTCGTCCGCACCGGACGTAAGGCGGGCTTACACGCGATTGGGTGTCTATTACAATGTCTCTCGATGGCGTCGAGCGTCCATGTCCGGCCGTAAGGTCGCCGCCGTCTGGCTCTGTGTACTGGTATGTTTCGCGACGGTGACGTTCGCGGGGGGTGTCGGTCTCGCGGCTTCGGCCGCGGTGAACGCCGAGTTCAACGTCGTCGAGGCCGGCCTAGAGGAGACGCCGATAGAGGAGGGCGAGAGCGCCACGGTCACGGCGACCGTCGAGAACGTCGGGACCGAGACCGGCACGTTCACGGCAGAACTCGAGACTGACGACGACGGCGTCGTGGACACGAAAGACGTTGAAATCGAGGCCGGAGAGACCGAGGAGGTCGAGTTCGACCGGACCTTCGACAAGGCGGGGACCTACGGGCTCAGCGTCAGCGGCGAGTCAGCTGGCGACCTCACCGTGACGGAACCCGCATCCGCCGAGTTCACCGTGACGGGGGTGCGGCTGTCCGAGTCCGAGATCGAGGTCGACGACAGCGTCGACGTCGCCGCCGAGGTCGAGAACACCGGGGACGCGGACGGGACCTACACCGCCGACCTCCTGGTCGACGGAAACGTCTCCGCGTCGAAGTCGGTCGAGATCGCTGCCGGTGAGACGGCCACGGTCGGCTTCACGCGTTCGTTCGAGACAGCGGGCGAGTACTCGGTGACCGTCGGCGACGCACCGCCCAAGGGTCTCACCGTGGTCGAACCCGCGGACGTCTCGATCACGGACGCCGGGCTGTCGACGACGCGCATCGATCCGGGCGAGGCGGTGACGGTCACGGCGACCGCCGTGAACGACGGCGGCACCGCGGGGGAGATAACCGCCGCACTGCGGGTGGACGAGACGGAGAGAGACACCGAGACCCGCACCGTCGACCCCGGCGAGTCGGCGACGATCGAGTTCGCCCCGACCTTCGAGGAGGCGGGCGAGTACGAGGTCAATGTCAACGGCGAGCCCGCCGGCACGCTCACCGTCTCGGAGCCCGCGGCGTTCGAGGTATCGAACGCTGAACTGGAGGACGACACCGTCTTGACGGGCGAGTCGACGGCCGTGAGCGCCGAGGTGACGAACGTCGGAGACGCCGAGGGGACGTTCACGGCCGAGGCCCGAGTGACCGGGCCAGACGGGAATACCCGGACCGTCTCGAGCCAGTCTGTGACGCTGGCCGGCGGTGAGTCGGAACCGGTCGATCTCGCAGTGACGATCGAGGAGCCCGGCGAGTACGACGTGGCCGTCAACGAGGCCGACGCCGGGACGCTCACCGTGGACGCACCGGCCGATCTGACGGTCACGGATGCGTCGGTCGGAGACGATACCGTCCGCGTCGGCGACGAGGTCACGGTGACCGCCGTCGTCGAGAACGCCGGCGACCGCGCGGGGAACGCGACGGTCGCGGTGGCGGCCGACGGCGAAAAGAGAGCCGATACCGACGTCGCTCTCGATCCCGGAGAGAGCACGGACGTCGGGCTCTCCTACACGGCGTCGACAGCCGGGGAGTACGACATCACGGTCAACGGCGTGGGCGCGGGAAGCGTTACCGTGACGGAGCCAGCGAACGCCTCGGTCACGGACGCGTCACTGTCGGCGACGCGTATCGATCCGGGCGAGGCGGTGACGGTCACGGCGACCGTCGTGAACGACGGCGGCGCCGCGGGCGAGGTGACAGCTGACCTCAGAGTCGACGGGACGACCAGAGACTCCGAGACCCGCACGGTCGGTCCGGACACGCGGACGACGATCGAGTTCGCGCCGACCTTCGAGGAGACGGGGACGTACGACATCGCGGTCAACGACGCGGCGGCCGACACGCTCACCGTCTCGGAGCCCGCGGCCTTCGAGCTATCGAACGCGCGGCTGGCGAACGACACGGTGCTGGCGGGCGACGACGCCGTCGTCTCCGTCGAGGTCCGGAACGTCGGCGACGACGAGGGGACCTTTACCGCGGGCTTCCGCGCGACAGGGCCGGACGGCGCCACGCGGACGGTCGACGCACGGCCGGTGACGCTCGCGGGCGGCGACTCGCAGACGGTCGAGCTGAGCGGGGCCCTCGAGCAGCCGGGCCGGTACGACGTGACCGTCAACCGGACGGCGGTCGGGACGCTGACGGTCGAGGCGCCCGCCGCGCTGGCGGTCACGAGCGCGTCCCTCGACGACGACGTCGTCTCCGTGGGCGAGGAGGTCACGGTCACCGCAGCCGTCGAGAACACCGGCGGCCGTACCGGGAACACGACTGTCGCGGTGGCGGCCAACGACGAAGGGAAGGCCACGAGCGAGGTGACCGTCGGACCCGGAGAGAGCGTCCGGGAATCGCTCACCTACACGGCGTCGACCGCCGGTGAGTACGAGGTCACGGTCAACGGCGTGTCCGCCGGGACGCTCATCGTGATCCGACCGGCGACGTTCAGGACGGCGAACGCGGACGTCGAGCCGACGACGGTGCTCGAAGGCGAGTCGGCGTCGGTGACCGCCACCGTGGTGAACGACGGGAGCGAACCGGGGACCCACAACGCCACGTTAGCCGTCGACGGCGAGCCGGTCGAGACGACGACGTACGAGATCGGCCCGGGCGAAAGCACCGAGGTCGACTTCACGCGGACGTTCGAGACGGCCGGCGAGTACGCGCTCAGCGTCAACAACGAATCGGCCGGGACGGTGACCGTGCTCGAGCCGGCGAACGTCTCGATCCGCGACACCGCTCTCACGCCGGAGACGATCACGACCGGCGAGTCGGCCGCGGTGACCGTCGATCTCGCGAACGACGGCGACGTTAAGGGCGAGTTTACGACGCGCCTCCGGAGCGACGCCGAAACGCTGGATACGGTCAGGCGGACCGTCGGGCCGAACACGGCCGAGACCGTTCGGTTCAACCAGACGTTCGGAACGCCCGGTGCGTACGCCCTCAGCGTGAATAATGCCTCTGTCGGCACCCTGAGCGTACTCAGGCCGGCGGACGTCTCGGTCGGCGAGACGACGCTCGGCGCCGAGTCGGTCGAACCGAACGAGTCCGTGGCGCTCACGGTGACGCTGCGTAACGCCGGCGAAGCGACGGGACGGCAGAATCTCACCGTCACCCTCGGCGACGGGACGACGCTCCGGCGGACGGAGACAGTTCCGGACAACGGAACGACGGTGACGGTCACGCACGCGTACGCCACCACCGGGGAGTACACCGTCGCGATCAACGACGTGACCGTCGGAAACGTCACCGTCGCCGAGCCGGAGAGCGATGCCGGAACCGGCGGCGGGGGAGGTGGAAGTGGCGGTGGGGGCGGCGGGGGCGCCCCGTCCGGCTCGTCCGGGTCCTCGGGGTCGTCCGGGTCGACGGGCGGAACGGGAGCCGCGGCAGCGAACGATCCGGAGCCGACGGTGGTCCGGGCCGAGTCCGACGAGGGCGTCAGCGTCGGCGTCGAGGGCGCGACGGGCGAACGCTACGACATCGCGGTTAATCTCGTCGGCCCGTCGACCTCGCGGCCCGCAGTGGCGGTGTCGTCGGTCGGCGTCGACCCGGCCGGTGACTCGGAGGCGTACGAGACGACGATCGGTCGGCCGACGGCCGAGCCGGCCGGCCGCGATCCCGTTCCTCGCGGGACCCCGCTCGGGTACGTGGCGTTCAATTCCACGCTCGGCGAAGCGGACACGAGTGCGGCGACGCTTCGGTTCACCGTCGACGCGGCGACGATCCCGCGAGGGTTGAGCCAAGAGAACGTCGCAGTGCTTCGATACGTCGACGGCGGGTGGACGACGTCAAACGTCGCGCACGACCGATCGGGAGAAAACCACACGGTAACCCTGCCGCACGCGGCGCCCGTGGCCGTCGTCGCGCTCGCACCGGGCCGCGTCGACATCGTCGAGAGTGAACTGCCGGCGGATCAGGTTCGGATCGGCTACGAGACGACCCTCCGGACGACGGTCGAAAACCCTGGCGACCGTCCGGCGACCCGAACGCTCACGGTGGCGGTGGACGGCGAATCTGTCGCCGAACGAGGAGTGTCGCTCGGTCCGGGAGAGAACGCGACGCTCGAGATCGCGTTCGAGCCACCCGAGGGCGGAACCGTCTCTCTGGCGGGGAACGAAGTTGGCTCGATCGGGCTTTTCGGCGAGAGCGACGGTGAGACGGCGTCGGCGGGGACTGAGACCGAAGAGGGTGCCCCGGGATTCGGCGTGATCGGCGCCGTGCTCGGGCTGTTGCTAGCGGCAGTCGCGGCCCGGGTGCGACGCGAGTGATCCGAGAGGCGGCCCCGTCGGAACGGGTCGTCGCCGACTGGTTCCGCGAACCCCGGTGAGTACGGGCGCGTCTCGGCCGGAGGCGAGTCCGGACGGCAGGAAACCCTTTCGGTGGTGATCCCCTCGAGGCAGATATGTCCGCAACCGTTGCGACCCCGGGGGCAGACGAACTGTGCGCGTACTGTGAGTCGCGTATTTTCGACCACGATCCGATCTGTGTCCGTGACTGCGACGACGGCTGCGGCTCGCCCGAGTACTTCTGTAACTACGCGTGCCTCTCCGCGTACATCGAGGAGAACGGCCTGACGACCGGGAACGCGTGTGCGTGGGACCCGGACGACCGCGACTGCGGTTGATCGGCGATATCACCGGCACGGACTCAGACGGGGAAGCGGAACCGATTCGGTATCGCTCCGACGGGCGTGGCGAACCCGTGCCCCGCATCGGTCGCGTCAGTCGGCTCTCACCGAAATGCGCTCGGCGGAACCGAGACCTCGGAGGCGGTGAGTATGGCCACTCGGCTCGCGCGTGACGTCGAACTGACCCACGTGGCGGCGGACCCGCCGCGTCGGCCCCTGACGAGCGCGGAGAACGCCTCGGACGACGTGAAGTTCAAAGCAGGCGCTGAGCTGTCGAAGAGCGCGAACTGTTCTCGTTCAGCGGCCCTCCTTTGCTCTACCTTGTTCAGGTAGCTGAAATCCATAATACATCCTGTAACTTCTACGTGGAACTCCGTGGGTAATAGTGGGCAACACATATCCGCGGTGGGTCCGTACCGTTCGTCGATGAAAGTCGACGCGACAGACCTCAAAACGAACGAGACGGACGACCGGGGTCGAGTCTACCTCGGCACCGAGTACGCGAACAAGCGCGTAACCGTCGCTGTCGTTGAGGTGGAGTCCGACCGGCCGGACGACGACGAGCTAGCAGCCGCCTATCGGGAGGCCTCCGAGAGCGCGGAGGAACTCGCCGAGGAGTGGAGCGAAGCGTCCGACGAAGCGTGGGAAGGCCTCGATGAGTGACGGCACGGACGTGCGACGGGGCGACGTGGTTATCGTTCGACTCGACCCCGCCGAAGGACACGAGACGAAGAAGACGCGACCGGCCGTGGTCGTTCAAAACGATATCGGAAACCGGAACTCCAGCACGACCATCGTCGCGCCCGTCACGGGAACCTACCGCGAATATCCGTTCGAGGTGTTCGTCGAGGCGGACGGGTCACCGCTCGAAAAAGATTCGTCAATCCGCCTCGACCAGGTTCGAACCGTCTCGGTTCCGGAACGGATTCACTCGGTCGTCGGTTCACTCGACGGAGCCACAATGGCGACAGTCGACGAGGCATTAAAACTGAGCCTCGGCCTCGACTGAGCTACCGACTCTCCCGCTGCTCCACCTTGTTCAACTCGATCAGCAGCCGGAAAATCGCTTTCACGAGGTTCGCGTCCACGTCGAACTGCTCGGCGTTCTCGCCGGCGCGCTCCATCACGCGCTCCTCTTGGCTCTCGTCGGTCGTCGGGAGGTCGCGGTCCTCCTTCACGGCCGCGACCGTGTCGGCGACGTAGGTCCGGCGGGCGATCAGTTCCACGATCTCGCGGTCGATGTCCTCGATCTCGCGGCGCAGTTCGTCCAGACTCATCTCTTCGGGGTTCGGTGTTTCGCTCATTGGGTTGGCTCTCGGGTGACGGCCGCGCCGTCGTTTCTCGTGGTCGTTCGCCGCAGGGTGCCGGGTCGCTCGCGCCACGCGTCGGCGACCGCGTCGAGGTCTGCCTCGGGGTCGTCGGGGGCCGCGACGGCGACGACGCTCGGCCCGGTGCCGGACAGCGACACGGCGGTGGCGTGGGGCATCGCCTCGACCGCGGGGTCGGCGTCGAAGCCGAGCGCGGCCGAGAACGCCAGCCCGTTCACCGTCATCGCCTCGCCGTACCGCCCGTCGAGCGCGAGGTCGGCGACGAGGTCGGCCATCGGCGCCACCGCCTCGCAGCGCGCCACGTCGGCGTCGGCGCTGTACGCTCGCTCCGGCGGCGTCCAGACGAGGACGTCCCAGTCGACCGCTTCCCGGGCGCGCAGTTCGTCTGCGTCGTTGTCGGTGACGGTGACGCCGCCGAGCATCGACGCGGTCGCGTCGTCGAACGCGCCGGTGACCGTGACCCCGGCCTCGCGGGCCGCGCGCACGCCGAGCCGGCACGCCGCGAGGCGGGTCACGTCGACCGCGGGGTCGTCCGGGTCGTCGCCGACCGCGAGGCCGAGCGCGTCGCAGGTGGCGAGGACCGTCGCGTTGGCGGCCGCGCTCGAACTCTTCAGCCCCGCCGCGAGCGGCACGTCGCTGTCGGTCCGGACGGTGCCGCCCTCGCCGTCGCCCCAGCGGTCGGTCGCGAGCGAGACGCAGCGCTCGATCAGTTCGGTGTCGGCGTCCGGGTCCTCGGCGATCTCGCCGGTGACGCCGTCGGCCGCGGGAACGAGGTCGACGGTCGCGCGCGTCTCGACGTCGATGCCGAAGGCGGCGCCCGTGCCGGTCGCGAGCGCGTTCAACACGGTGCCGGCGCCGAGCGCGGTTGCCCGTCCCTCCATGGTTCCCGGCTCGCGAGCGCGGACAAAGAGGTAGCGATCACGGCGAGACTCTCGGCCGCGAGCCCGCGAACTAACGGTGACCTCACACCGGCCGGGGTCCGGTGTCAGAGCGGCTCCGCGCGTCTGACCGCCGCGTCGACCGCGTAACGGTCGGGGGCCGGGCGGACGGAGGTTCCGTTACTCTCGAACCTGATCGTCACGTCGAACGCACGGGGGTCCGAACCGTCGAAGGGGTCGTCGGGCGAGAACCGCTTCGTGACGTACGCGAACCCGACGGCCTCGCGCTCGTCGGTCCCGGCCGGCGTGGCGTACGCGTCGACGCGGAGTTCGACGACGCCGTAGTCGAACCGGCCCGCGTTCTCGACGGTCAGTCGGGCTCGGACCCTCGTCCGGCCGCCGCCTTCTGTCACCTCCCGGACCGTCGTGTCGGTGACGACGAGGCCGGCTCCGTCCGGACCGACCTCGTCGGGCGTCGTGTCGTCGTCGCTCTCGCCGTCTCCCCCGTCGTCGGTTCCCGACCCCTCACCGTCGGAGTCGTCGCCGCTCGCACCGTCGTCCGTCTGCGGAGCGGTGGCGTCCCCTTCCTCTTCGGAGGTCACGAGACACCCGGCGAGCAGTCCCGCGGCGCCGACCGCGAGCACCCCTCGACGCGACGCGCGCCGGAGGGGTCGGTCGGCGTCACGGCGACCGTTCCGTCTCGCGTCGGTGTCGGGGGTCATCGCATCACCGTCCCCAAGACGCCGGTCGACGCGCCGACTGCGCCGGACACGAACGCCGTCGCGAGCGTCGGCACGAGCGCGTCGACGATCCCGTGCGCCTGCGTGGCGGCGTCGCCCTGCGAGACGACGATCACCGTGACCGCCACCAGCCCGTAGGCGAGCGCGCCGAGACCGGTGCCGAGGCCGCAGGTCGTCGCCGCGGAGACGACGCTCCGGGACCGGGAACCGACGAGGACGCCGAGGACGCCGGCTAGCGGGACCGCGCCGACGAGGACGGTCGCGGTCGCGGCGAGGTACGACTGCGCGACGAATACCGGGCCGAACCGCGCGGTCTCGCCGGTCGCGGCGGTCGCCAGCGCCGTCTCCGCCCACCCGGTCGCGGCCGCGCCCACGACCCCCGCGCCGGCGCCGACGAGCGCGAACGCGGCCGCCACGAGGCCGATCCGGTTCGCGTTCACGCGCCGGTCACCCACCCGTGCCGCAGGCCACCGTGCCAGCCGGTCCGTTCCTCCCACGCGTCGCCGGAGAACCCGGTCGCGAGCAGGAACTCACCGGCCCGGGCGACGTAGCCGTACTGGACGCCGGCGTGCTCGTCGAAGCCGTACCGCTCGCCCTCCGCTTCGCGGTGGTAGAACCGGTGCCAAGCGGTCGGTCCGGGATCGACCGCCTCCCCGTCCGCCCCCGTCGCGTTGGCGGCCGTGTTGTTCGCCGACTCGGAGGCGTTGCCGGTGACGTCCGAGCCGGCGAGCGTCGCCTCCGGATCGATCGGCGCACGTCCTTCGGTCGAGCCGGCGTCGAGGGCCGCAGAGAGGCGCTCCGCGGCGGTCTCCGCGTCCGGATAGCGCTGGACGTAAGCCGGAACGCCGTCGAGTTCGCGGGCCCACCCCCGGAACGCCTCTCGTCTCCGGTTTCCGGGGAGCGGTCGGTCGGTAAACGCGAAGAACAGCTCCTCGACGCGGTCCGTCGACTGCGGGATCGGCCCGAGCCGAGCGCGGAGCTCCCGGCGACGCTCGGCGTTGAACGCGTCGCCGTAGATTCGCGGCACCTCGTCGCGCTCGAGTTCGTCTCGGTCGTACGGCCGGTGCGCGAACGTCTCGAACCCGCGGCTCGCGACGGCGACTTCGACGAGCGTGTCGGAGAGGACCCGGTTGCGATCGTCGTCGTCCGTCGGCAGCGGCGCCAGCAGCCGCCGGAACAGCCGGTTGTGTATCGGCCGACGCGAGAACGCCTCGTCGACGTAGATCGCCGTTCCGATGCTCGCCAGCTCCCCGTCCAGACGGTCGAGTTCCTCGAGGACTCGGTCGACGTCGTCACGGGGCGCGACCGTCCGCAGGGCCTCGACGTGTCGGTCCGTTCGGGCGCGGATTCGTGGACCGGGCGAGAAGTGCGGCTCCAAGGCGTCCGCGGCGCGGTCCTCCGCGGTCGCGGTCGCGGCCGCGACCGCGTCCACCTGTTCGGTCGTCACCGCCGCCTCCTCGTCGACCGTCGCGCGGACCGATCGGACGGTCGAGACCGCGTCGGCGATCGCGTCGCGGTACGTCGCCACCGCGGCCGGGTACTCGGTCGCGAACCACACCGCGTCGTCGACGACCTCGCGGGTCGCGTCGGCGAGCGCGGAATTGAGCGTCGCGGGCTCGTCGCCGGCGTCCGCGGGGTCGTCGGGAGGGCCGTCTTCCGGCGGGTCGTCGCCGGGGGGGTCGGCGTCGCCCGGGGCGTCGGCGCTCTCGGGGTACTCGACGCCCTCGACGCCGAGACACCCGGCGGTCCCGACGAGGGCGGCACCGACGCCGAGAAGCGTCCGTCGCGTCCGTTGCATGACACGCACTCCCCTCGGGAGTAACTTAAATGTGGCACGCCGATTCTCGCGGCTGACAGCGGGCGCGGCGCGCCGAGCGCGGTCCTTTTGAGTCCGGCACTCCGAGCGTGTCGTATGTCTGCGCCATCACGCAGCGACGTGCCCCCGACGTCGATCGGCGTCGACCTCCGCGAGGAGGGCGTCGTCATCGAGTACCTCGACGGCCGGACGACCCTCTACCGGGGCGTCCCCGAGTCGGCCGAGGGGTCGGTGACCGCCGGTCCCGGCAAGGAGACCCACGTGCTCGTCACCGACCCCACGGAGACGGAGGGCGTGATGACGTACGTGAACGATTACAAGACCGACGACGAGATCTTAGAGGAGTCCGGCGTCGGTCGCGTCATCGTCGAGGACGGCGAGCGCGACGAGGTGTTCCCCGGCGTGATCGTCGGCCGGACCGGCCAGCGGAACGAGGTCGTCGCCGACCCCGAGATCGCCGGCGGACGGGTGTTCGTCTTCGTCGAGGACGGCTGGACCGAGGGGAGCTACGAGATCGTCGATGGCCCGGAAGACGGCCTCGACGCCCACCGGGAAGTGTGACGCGGAGCCCGCCCACCCGGAGCCGATGAGTCTCGCGAAGCCGTGGCGCGACCTCGACCGATCGACCGTCGGGAGCGCCCCGAACCGCTACGCGCTGTACGAACTCGGCGACGCCGACGGCGAGACGGTCGGGTTCGGCGCCGGCGTCCTCCGCGACGACCTGAAGGAGGCGCTCGCGTACGGCGACGCCGCGAAGGTCCGGTGGGAACTGGCGGAGTCGGCCGACCACGCCGAGCGGCTGCTCGCGGACCACGCGGACGAGTGACCGACGGCTTCGTTGCGAGCGAGCGAGAACGACCGACAGACGAAAGTCCCGCGACCGCCGAGGGAACGGCATGAGCGACGAGGCCGACGGCGACGAGGCCGCGACCGACGGCGGCGACGAGGTGCTCCGCGCCAGCGACATCGGCGGCGAGGGGCCGCCGATCGACGAGAAGCCGTACAAGATCGTCTTCGAGGCGAACAAGTGCTTCGGGGCGGGGAAGTGCGCCGAGGTCGCGGACAACTGGGTGATGGACGTGGCGAGCGGGATGGCGAAGCCGGAGGCGTACTACATCGGCGAGGAGGACTTAGCCGAGAACGTCCGCGCGGCCGAAGCGTGTCCCGCGAAGAAGGACGCGGGCGTGATCCACGTCGTCGACCGTCGGACCGACGAAGAGATAGCACCGGACCCGCACGGCGACGGGACGCTCTCGGTCGACTGGTAGG
Organism: Halorubrum ejinorense; assembly: GCF_055389685.1. Lineage (NCBI taxonomy): Archaea > Methanobacteriati > Methanobacteriota > Halobacteria > Halobacteriales > Haloferacaceae > Halorubrum > Halorubrum ejinorense. The sequence continues at coordinate 1,274,796 of NZ_AP043777.1, read as the reverse complement.
GCCTCGGCCGACGGTTCCGAAAGGCGTTTCATCCCGCCGCGGATACTCGAATCCGCGCGGGGGTGGCTGAGCCTGGCCAAAAGCGGCGGACTTAAGATCCGCTCCTGTAGAGGTTCGAGGGTTCGAATCCCTTCCCCCGCATGCTGTCGCGAACAATACGTGAGCGACAGCATCGGGCACAGAAGGGATTCGAACCAGGGAACGAAGCGAGCGTAGCGAGCGGAGTGAGTGAGGTTCGAATCCCGCCTCTCTCGCTGTCGCACTCACGTCGCGAGCAGCAGCCGGGCGACCGCACTCACGACCGCTCGTCGAGCCGACGCGCCGCCCGTTCGTATCCGTTCCGAAGCAGTTTGGCGGCACCGACGAGGGTCAACACGCCGGCACCGACGACGACGCCGAGGTGAGCGATCCGGAACGACGGCGCCGGCGTAAACCGCCCGACGAGGTGGACGACGGTCAGCAGTATCCACAGGAGGTAAGCACCGACTGCGAATCGGTAGAGGGCCGCGTACATGGCTTCAGACCGACGAGCGACTCCGAAAAGGGTATCGGCGGCCGCGGGCGGCGGCTAACAGCAGAACATGAAGGGGTAGACTAAGGCGACGCGGTCGCCCGCCTCCAGTTCCGTGTCGAACCCGTTCTCGTTCTCGTTGAAGTGGCCGTTCACGAGGATCCGGGCGTACGTCGTCGTCTGCTCGCCGACCGGGTTCTTCGTCCACGTTCCGGGCAGCTCGTCGGGCGCGGGCGCCCACCCGCTGTGGGTCGCGTCGGACTCCGACTCCGCGATCAGCATGTCCTGAAGCTGCGGGTACTCCTCGAACAGCTCGTCGAGGAAGGCCCGAAGCGTGTCGCCCGCGAACGTGTACTCGAACTCGTACACGCCCAGTTCCGTTCGCACGTGGCCGGTACACCGGACCGTGACCGTCGTCTCCGCTTCGGTCGCGGTCGCGTCCGCCGCGTCCGGGCTCGACTCCGTTTCGGCCGGGCTCGACTCCGCCATCTCGCTGGGTTGGGCCATACGCGTTCGTAGACCACCGGTCCGGGTAAGCCGACCCGCGAACATGTTCGCGGAGAGCTACCGCGGCGCGCAGCCTCGAGTTCTACGACGGCGGCCTCGTCCAGACGCTGTTCTGGGCGCGGCTCCCCGGTGACACGCTGATCATCGTCGGGACGGTCGTCTACAGAGAAAACAAGGCGAGTGCCTCGGGGCTCGACCCCGAGGCAGTTCACGTGGCCGACCTGATCCGCAAGCGGTTCGTCCTGCGCGTGTCGGAAGAAGACCCATCGGTGGACGACATGGCGGTCGCAGAGGGGATCGCCGGCGACGACTGAGCGGTCGACGGGCCGACCGTCCGGACCCCTCAGTCGCCGAAGCCGTCGGACCGCTCCGACCACCCCGTCGCGTCCGTCGCGAGGTCGTGAACCTCGCGTCGGATCCCGGCGTAGTTGTCGACGACGTCCTGCGTGGTGACGATCCCCGCCGGTGTCACGCCGTCGACGACGACCAGCTTCTTGACGCCCTCAGAGCGCATACGATCCGTCGCGGTCCGAAGGGTGGCGTCGGGTCTGACGGTGACGAGCGGGGCGCTCGCCGCCTTCTGTACCGGGATCGTCGACAGCGGGTCGTCGGTGGCGTAGGCGGCGTGGAGGACGTCGCTCTCGGTGAGGATCCCGGCGGGCGTCCCGCCGTCCGTGACGACGACGCTGCCGATCCGGTTGCGGAGCATCAGCTCCGCGGCCGTTCGGACCGTGGCGTCGGCGTCGCAGGTCACGAGGTCCGTCGTCATCACTTCCTCGACGAGCATGGGGAGAGATACCGCGGGCGAGCACTTGTAGGTGACCTCGGCGAGGCCGACGGCGGGGGACGGGTCCGGCTCCCCTGCGGCGGCCTCCGGCGCTCAGTAGTGCCAGGGGTACTCGCTGAACTCCGGCTCGCGACCCTCTAAGAACGCGTCACGACCCTCCGCCGCCTCCTCGGTCATGTACGCGAGTCGGGTCGCCTCGCCGGCGAACACCTGCTGGCCGACCATCCCGTCGTCGGTCATGTTGAACGCGTATTTTAACATCCGCATCGCGGTCGGCGACTTCTTTGTCATCTCGGCGGCCCACTCTAAGGCCACGTCCTCTAACTCCTCGTGCGGAATCGCTTCGTTGACCATCCCCATGTCCGCGGCCTCCTCGGCGGAGTAGGTCTTCCCGCGGAAGAACACCTCGCGGGCCTTCTTCTGGCCGATCTGTTTCGCGAGGTACGCGGAGCCGAACCCGCCGTCGAAGGAGGCGACGTCGGGGTCGGTCTGGAGGAACTTCCCGTGTTCCTCGCTCGCGAGGGTCATGTCGCAGACGACGTGGAGCGAGTGGCCGCCGCCGACCGCCCAGCCGGGGACGACGGCGACGACCGGCTTCGGCATGAACCGGATCAGGCGCTGGACTTCGAGGATGTGGAGGCGCCCGGCCCGGGCGTCGCGGACGAGGTCGTCGTCGTCGTCGCCCGCCTCGTCGTCGTCGCGGTACTCGTAGCCGGAGCCGCCCCGAACGGACTGGTCGCCGCCCGAGCAGAACGCCCAGCCGCCGTCCTTCTCCGAGGGGCCGTTGCCGGTGAGGAGGACGCAGCCCACGTCCGCCTGCTTTCGCGCGTGGTCGAGCGCGGCGTACAGTTCGTCGACCGTCCCGGGTCGGAACGCGTTGCGGACCGCGGGCCGGTCGAAGGCGATCCGAACCGCGGGAACGTCGACGCCCCGGTGGTAGGTGATGTCGTCGAACTCGTCGGTGACGGGCTCCCACGCGTCGGGGTCGAATATCTCCGAAACCATACGGGGCGATACGCCCGGCCCACCAATAAACGGCGCCGGATCGGTGCCCGGGTTCGCTGTGGTCGCGGAGGGGGCTGCCGGTCGCGAGGAGATCCGCTGGTCGCGAGGAGATCCGCCGAGCGAGGCCGTGCGGAACTATCGGCCGTCGTCGGTTCGGGTGAAGCAGGGAACCGCAGAATCAGGAGAGCCACCTCTCGCGACGCGATGTGGTGGTCCGACGGCGGGGAACCGCGGTCGACGCAGGGGGCGGGCGCCGGAGTCGCGGCCGGTCCGTCGGGAATCGTCGCTCGTTCGTCGGGAGTCGTCAGTCGTTAGTCGTTCTGTGCGTACGCGCCCTCCGGGTGGCCCTTGTGCTGGAGGTTGCGGTTGTCCCGTTTCCGCGTCGCCGTCGCGGGGATGACCTCGCGGGTGGGTTCGATCTCCGACCGCGGCCGCCCCGTGTACCCGTGGTCCGGGTACTCCGAGCAGTGCGCCATCGCGTCGTGTGACCCCTCCCAGGGACCCGCGTCACAGCCGTCCGCCGTACAGACGAACACTATATCCTCTGACATGCTATCCGCGTCTTCCAGGTCGGTGTATAAAAATGCCACAGCCCGAGTATCAGATTTGATTTCGAGAATAACCGCAGATCGGATCGGATGAGAGCGACCGAAACGCGGGCGATCAGGCCGAAAGTGGCGGAAGGGGATCGATCCGCGAAGAGAGAATCGGCGAATCAGCGGGGCGATGAGCCGGAGTGGAGACTCGGGCTACGTAGGAGAGTACGGCGACGCAGTGGGTCGGGGCAGACCGCGAACGGTGTGTCAGTCGCTGGCGGCGGGCGCGCCGAACAGCTCGACGCTCGTTCCGTCGTGGCGGCAGTCTTCGAGGGCGTGTTTGGCCGCGAAGCCGGCCTCGTGCGCGGAGGCGCCGCGGCCGACGCCGACTTGGAGCTCGATGTCGACGTCGTCTTGGACGTGGTCGACCGCCGCCGAGAAGGCCGTCTCGGGGAGGTCTGGGCAGACCGCGATCACGTTGTCGCCGCCGACGAAGAAGGAGAGGGCGCCGTGCGCCTCGCGGAGGTGGCGCATCAGCGAGCCGTACGCCTGTTCGATGTTGATGAACGTGTCGAACTCGTTGAGGCGGTCGGTGTACTTGCCGGTGGCGTTGACAACGTCGAAGTGCGCGACCTGGAGGTCCGAGCGGTTCGTCTCGGAGAGGTACTCGCCGGTGAGCACCTCGGTCCGGCTCTCGTCCTGTGCGCTGCCCGCGGTCTGAAGTCGGCGGTTCGCCGCTTCGAGGGCGTCGACGGGGCGCTCGGCGACGGCGGTGCCGAGGCTGACGCTGACCGGGTAGCGGTTGCCGATCGACTCCTGAAGGGTCGCGTGACCCTCGCCGTCGACGCCGTTCGTCACCGCGATCATGTTGTCGAATCGGGTGAAGAAGACGTAGGCGTCGCGGTGGCCGAGGAACTGGGCGACGTCGGCGAAGAGCCGCGACTGGAGCGTCTGGAGGTCCATCTCGCGGCGAGGCTCCGGCGTCGTCGTCCACGGACCGTAGTTGTCGATCTGGACGAGGGTCACCTGGGTCGTCGTCACAGTGAACACCGGTACGCAACGCGGCCGCTTTACCCTTCCGTTATCCCGAAGGTGGGACGGGTACCGTCTTCGTGATCCAGCGACCCCGAAGCCCCCGCGGGGTGTGGACGACGGGGAGCCGAAACCGGGCACGCCGGGCGCAACCACTACCACCGTGGCGCCCCCAGCGCGTTCATGGAATACAGCGGCGCCGTCCTCGACGTCGACGGCACGGTCGTGCGCGGCGACGAGCCGATCCCGGGCGCCCCGGCGGGCTACCGACGGCTCCGCGAGGCCGGGATCGACCTCCTGTTCGTCTCGAACAACCCGACGAAGGCGCCGCCGGCGTACGTCGACCGCCTCGGCGCGGCGGGGTACGAGGTCGACGCCGAGCGGGTGTTCACCGCCGGCAGCGTGACGACGAGGTACCTCCGGGAGAACCACGCCGACGACGACCTGCTCTGTATCGCGGAGTCGGGGCTGCTCGACCAGTTCGCGGACGCCGGCCTCTCGACGACCGACGAGGTGGCCGCCGCCGACGCGCTCGTCGCCTCGATCGACCGCGAGTTCGACTACGACGACCTCTGTACCGCCTTGTGGACCTTAGAGCGCGGCGTGCCGTTCATCGGCACCGACCCCGACGTGGTCATCCCGGCGCCCGAGCGCGACGTGCCCGGATCCGGGGCGGTGATAAACGCCGTCGCCGGCGTCGCCGAGCGCGAGCCGGACGCCGTCCTCGGCAAGCCCTCGGACGTCGCGATCGAGATGGTGCGCGAGCGCCTCCCCTACCCGCCCGAGAAGTGTCTCGTGGTCGGAGACCGGCTCGACACGGACATCGCGCTGGGCGAGCGCGCCGGGATGACGACCGCCCTCGTGCGGTCGGGCGTCACGGACGACGAGACCCTCGCGGCGTCCGGGATCGATCCGGACCACGTGATCGACCACCTCGGACAGATCGACCGCGTCATCGGCTGAAGGTCCCCTTCGAGGCGCGGACAACCTCCGCTGTGTGGGTAACAACTATATGCGAAGAACTGCTCGTCTCTCTCATGGGAGTGGTTGACTCACACGAAGATCGGACCGGGGACGACGAAGAAGACCCCGAGGAGGCGGTTCGCGTGGTCGAGGGGCACGCGGTCCAGTTCAACGAGTACCGGTACTGACGGCGACTACGTCGGGTTCTCCGGGCGGTACCGACCGCCGGACGGCTGTCGGGACCGTTAAGTGGTCGTCGCGGGTAGCCGAGGGTGTGATACGGAGGCTCCGACGGGCGAGTATCTTCGCCGCAGTGGCCGCCCTCGCGGTCCTCGCACCCGCGCTCGGCACCGCCGCCGCCGTGCCGTTCTTCGCCGTCGCCGGCCTGGCCTTCTTCGGGGTCCGCGACGGCGAGTGGTTCGAGACCCTCGCGCTTCCCGGGGACCGGGAGGCCGAGCGCCTGTACGGACTCGTCTCCTTCGCGGTCGCCGCCGGCGGGCTCGCGCTGTTCGCGTCGCTGCCGCGCGCCCCGCTGCCGTACGAGGCGTTCGCGGCCGCGACGCTCGCGGTGGGCGCGGGCCGCTTCGGTCGGACGCTCGTCTCCCGCCGAACGACAGACGAGTTCCCGCTCGTCGCCGGCTACGTCGCGGCCGGGACGGTCGCCGCCCTCGCCGGTCAGATCGCGGTGCGGCTCCAGACCGGCGCCGCCGTCGACGCCGCGACCGTGCCGCTGCTGGTGTTCCTCGCCGCCGCGGCCGCGCTGACGGCCGCCCTCGTCCGCTCGCTGGTGTTCGCGCGGGACGCGCACATCACGACGATACTCGTCGCGTTCGTGGTCTGGGGGTTCCTCACCCTGGATCCGACCGTCAGTGCGCCGCTCATCGCGGTCGGCCTCGCGGTGACGGGCGCGCTCGGCTACGTCTCCTTCGCCATCGGCACCGCCTCGGTGGCCGGGATGCTCACCGGCGTCGTCGCCGCGTTGCTCGCGGTCGTCCTCGGCGGGGTCGGCTGGTTCCTGACGCTGATGTCCTTCTACGCGGTCGGCGGGCTCGCCTCCAAGTACCGGTTCGACGAGAAGGCGGACCGCGGCGTCGCACAGGAGAACGAGGGCGCCCGCGGCACCGGCAACGTGCTGGCGAACTCCGCCGTCGCGCTCGCCGCCGTGGTCGGGTACGCGGCCGCCCCGCACGCCGCGATACCGGCCGCGCCGTTCGGGGCCGCGTTCGCCGGCGCGACCGCGACCGCCATGGCCGACACGCTCTCCTCGGAGATCGGCGGGCTCTACGACGGGCCGCGGCTGGTGACGACGCTTCGGCGCGTCGAACCGGGCACGGACGGCGCGATCACCTGGCAGGGCGAACTCGCGGGGCTCACCGGCGCCCTGCTCGTCGGCGCGCTCGCCGCCGGCGGGGGCCCGGTCCTCGACCCGGTGGTCTCCGGCGGGGTCGCCGCTGGCGCGGTCGTCCTCGCCGCCGGGTTCGCCGGGATGACGGTCGACAGCATTCTCGGCGCCCTGATCGAAGGGGAACGGGTGGGGAACCAGGCCGTGAACTTCCTCGCGACGCTCGCCGGGTCGGTCGTCGCCGTCGCCCTCTTGACGGTGGTCTGAGATGGCTGGCGACGACCCCGACCCCGCCGGTGACGGCTCCGCGGCGCGGATCCGGCGGGGACGGACCGCCGACGCCGACCGGATTCGAGAGCTCCAGTCGCACCTCCGACAGCCGAGTCCGGACCTGTTGGAGTACGGCCTCGCGGCCGGCGACGCCCGCGTGAGCGTCGCGGACGGTCGCGTGGTCGGCTACCTGCTACCGGTGGACGCCCCGAACCGTCCGGGCGTTCACGTCGCCGAGCTCGTCGTCGCGCCCGCCTTCCGCCGCGAGGGACGCGCTCGGGGACTGCTCCGGACGGTGACCGCCGACGCCGACGGGGCGGTGACGCTCCAGGCGCATCCCGACAACGACGCCGCCCTCGCGCTGTACGCGTCGTGCGGCTTCGAGGTCGTCGAGCGGCGGCCGGACGCGTACGCCGACGGCGACGCGCTCGTACTGCGACGCGCGCCGGACGCGTAGCGAGCGCGCCGGCGGACGGCCGTTTCTCGACTCCGCCGACCGCCGCAGGCATAAGGCCTATTCGAGCGCCACGTCTCCGGACAGCCATGAGTGACGCCGACGCGGAAGACGGGTCGGACGGCGGCGGGAGCGCCCCGGCGGACGCCGCCGGGGAGGGGGCCGAGCCGATCGACGTCGACTTCGGCGAGAGCGGGCTCGTGCCGGCGATCGCCCAAGACGCCGACTCCGGCGAGGTGCTGATGCTCGCGTACGTCTCGCCCGAGGCGCTCGAGCGCACCCGCGAGACCGGCGAGGCCCACTACTACTCGCGGTCCCGCGAGGAGCTGTGGCGCAAGGGCGGCTCCTCGGGACACACGCAGTCGGTCCGCGAGGTACGCGTCGACTGCGACGCCGACACCCTGCTGTACCTCGTCGACCAGAACGTCGGCGCCTGCCACACCGGCCACCGGTCGTGTTTCCATCGAACGATCGAGGGCGAGAACGTCGGCGAGCGCGTCTTCGACCCCGACGAGGTGTACTGATGGGTCTCGTCGCCGACGGCGGAGCCGACCCGGACGCGGACGGCCCCGTCGCCGAGGCGGGCGAGGCGGCCGCGCGGCTCCGCGAACGCTACGACGAGCTCCGTCGGATCGAGTCGCGGATCGACGGCTACGGCCGCGACCGCGTCGAGGCCGCGGCCGACGCGTACCGCACCGCGCACCGGGTCCTCGACCGGTACGAGGAGGGCGCGGTCGGCTCCGGCGACTTCGAGTCGTACGTCCGGTTCCGCGGCGAGTTCGGCGACGCGGTCGACGTGGACGACGACATGCCCGCGGGAGAGTCCTTCGCGGCGGCCGACGAGGCGGTGGACAAGCGCCGGCTCTCCGAGGGGGACATCGCCGCCGCCCGCGAGGCGCTGGAGCCGGCCGGGCGGTTCGTCGACCTGCTGGAGGCGTACGACGACGGCGTCGACGACTACCGGGCGGCCCGGAAGGAGGCCCGCGAGGCCCGCAAGCGCTTGGACTCGCGGCTCGACGAACTGCGCGAGGTCGCGGAGATGGCCGACGCCGACCTCGACGCCGACGTGAGCCGCCTGCGCGAGCCGATGGAGGCGTACGACGAGGCGGTCCGCGAGGCGTTCCGGGAGTTCTTCCGCTCGGCGTCCGCCCGCGACGTCTTCGGGTTCCTCGACCGCGCGGACGCGACGCCGTTCGTCGACGTCGACGTGCCGCCGACCGACTTGTCCGAGTACGTCGAGAGCCACGCGGCCGGCGAGGAGCCGCCGGCGACGCTGTTGGAGTACGCCGACTACTCGAACTCCAAGCTCGAACACTACGTCGACGATCCGGGGGCGCTCCGCACCGCGGTCGCGGTCCACCGGACGTACCTCGAACGGCTCGACGGCGAGCCGCTGACGCTCGACTGGCCGCCGAAGCCGGGCGACGAGCTCGCCTACGAGATCGACGAACTTGTCCCGCTCGTCGGCCGGATCGCCGACGACGACGCGGTCGCGACGCTCCGGTCCGTCCGCGAGCTGGCGCGCACCGACGAGTACGAGCGGCTCCGCCGGGCGGCCGCGGTCCGCGACGAACTCGACGAGGCCGAGCTGTCGCTGATCGAGCGCGGCGAGGCCGACGACCGGCTCGCCGAGGCGGAGCGGACGCTCTCGACGGTCGACGACGTGCTGTCGGAGACGGAACGAGAGTAGCGCGGGCGGAGAGAACGTAGCGGAGCGGGAGCGGAAGCGCCACCCCGGACGTCGTCGCCGAGTGCGGATTTTTAAGCCCCGTCGCGGTCGAGCGGAGGTATGACCCGATTCGACGCCGCGACCGAGGACGAGCGGCTGAAGCTGTTCGCCGACGCCGCGGCCGCGCACCGCGCGCGCTCCAGCGACGTGATGACCGTCGACGTCGACCCCGACAGCGACGACTCCGAGGGAGGAGCGGTGCCGCCGTGGATCCAGCTCGCGGGCACAGAGCTCGTTCTGGACTGTACCGACGACGAGCTGGACCGGCTGAAGGACCTCCTCGGCGAGTTCCCGGAGTTCCGGATCGACGAGCTCGTCAGCCCGGAGGAGGCCGAGGGGACGAACGCCGTCGTCACGGCGCGGTCGGACGCGAACCGCGTCGCGGGGTTCATCGAGCGGGCCTTCCGCGAGGTGTACGACCTCGACGAGGAGTACCGGGCGTGGGTGACGGCGATATAGGACGAGCGGCCGCGACGACGGCGTGACTGCGCGGTCGGCGGCGGCCGGCAGGCCGCGACTCAGTGAAAGCCGCGGTCGACGTCGTCCTCGTCGATCAGGTCGTCGAGCTCCGACGTGAGCAGGTCCTCGGCCGCCTCGAAGGTGTCGGAGAGCTCGTCGAGCTCGTCGGGGCGCCCGTCGAACTCGTACTCCATCGGGCCGAACGCGGGCGAGTCGACCGCCTCCATCACGTCCTCGAAGAGGTGGTCCGGGTCGGTCGGCGCCTCGGCGTGAACGCGGAGCGTCTCGGTGAGGCGAGTCATCATCTCCTCGGCGTGGTCCTCGTCCTCCGGGGCGGACCGGACCGCGAAGCGCCCGTCGCTTTCGGCGTCCGGGAGGAGCGGGTCGAGTTCGTCGTCGACCCTGCGGGCGACCCGTGTGCCGACGCCCCGGAGGTCGCGCGGGTTCTTCGCGTACGTCTTCAGGTGATAGAGTCCGACGCTCGGGTGGCCGAAATAGAGGTCCTCGCCGAGCCCCTCGCGGCGGGACCCGGCGACGGCGCGCCAGCCGTCGGGGTCGGTCGAGTCGCTCGCGACGTCCGCGAGGATGTCGTCCCAGTCTCGTACGCGCATGACGGTCGACCTGTCGGCCGCGCGAGCGCAAGAGCGTGTCGGTGGCGGCGGCCTACTGGAACGCCTGCGTCGGTGGCGCCGGCCTACTGGAACGCCTGTAGCCCGGTGAGGTCCTCGCCGAGGATCAGGGAGTGGATGTCGTGGGTGCCCTCGTAGGTGTACACCGTCTCCATGTTGGCCATGTGGCGCATCGGCGAGTAGTCCGCGGTGATCCCGTTGCCGCCGAGCATCTCGCGGGCGATCCGCGACTGGTCGCGGGCGGTCCGGACGTTGTTGCGCTTGGCCATCGAGACGTGTTGCGGCCGCATCTCGCCCGCCTCCTTGAGGTCGGCGAGCCGGTGGGCGAGCAGCTGTGCCAGCGTGATCTGCGTCGCCATCTCCGCGAGCTTCTCCTGTTGCAGCTGGAAGCCGCCGATCGGCTTGCCGAACTGCTCTCGGTCGGTGGCGTACTCGCGGGCGGCCTCGAAGCAGTCCGCGGCCGCGCCGACCGCGCCCCACGCGATGCCGTAGCGCGCCTGGGTGAGACACGACAGCGGCCCCTTCATCCCCGAGACGCCGGGGAGTCGGTTCTCGGCCGGGATGCGGACGTTCTGGAGGCTGATCTCGCCCGTGATCGACGCCCGGAGGCTGAGCTTCTCTTTGATCTCGTTGGTCGTGACGCCGTCGCGGTCGGTCTCGACGAGGAACCCGCGGACTGGGGTCCCCTCCTCGCCGTGGTCTTTCGCCCACACGACCGCGACGTCGGCGATGGGGGAGTTCGTGATCCACGTCTTCGAGCCGTTCAGTACGTACTCGTCGCCGTCGGGCTCGGCCATCGTCTCCATCGCGGAGGGGTTCGACCCGTGTTCCGGCTCCGTGAGCCCGAAGCAGCCGACCGCCTCGCCGGTGCCGAGCCGCGGCAGCCACTCCTCTTTCTGTTCGTCGCTGCCGAACGCGTGGATCGGGTACATCACCAGCGCCCCCTGAACGCTCGCCATCGAGCGGAGCCCGGAGTCACAGGCCTCCAACTCGCGCATCAGCAGGCCGTACGCTCGCTCGCTGACGCCCGGCAGACCGTACCCCTCGAGGTTCGGCGCGTAAAACCCCATCTCGCCCATCTTCGGGATGATCTCCGTGGGGAACGTCCCGTCGATCCAGTGTTGTCCCACGTCGTCGACCTCGCCGTCGATGAACGAGCGGGCGGAGTCGACGAGCAGGCGCTCCTCCTCGGTCAGGGTCGACTCCATGTCGAAGTAATCCAGCATACGCTCACGTTCGATCCCGAAGATAAAATAACCATAGCTATCTCCGTATCCGACCGGAACGGAGGGTTACACGGCCGACGGACTGGAGGTCGTCCCGGTGTCTCCTACGACCAGCCGTCGGTTCCGTCAAGCAGGTGGTCCTTTGCGACCTCGGTGTCGAATTCAATGCCGAGGCCGGACGCCTCCAGCACCGCGATGCGGTCGTCCTCGATCAGCAGCTCGTCGCGGGACAACAGGCCGTGCCACCAATCGACCTCCAGCGCCTAGTACTCCAGCAGGTCGAAGTTCGGGGTGGCCGCGCCGGGGAGGACGCAGGCCGTCGTTCCGCCGGTCTTCCACATATGCGATCCGGTATCACTCGGGGGCAAGTAGGCCCCCGTATCGGCAAGGTTCCCACCCGCGATTTTTGTATCGACGCCGCAAGGGGACGGTATGGAGTTTCCCGAACGGTCCGATGTCGATGGGCTCATCGACCCGCAACCGCTTCCGGCATTCGTGCGGGTGCGGTACGAGCCGCGGACGGAGCGGCTCAACGACCCTGCCGGGGCGGCGCGTGCGGCGGTCGACGAGCTTGATCTCGGCGACCTTCCGGCGGGCGCGACCGTCGCCATCGGGGTCGGCAGTCGTGGCATCGACCGGATCGACGAGGTCTCGACGGCGGTTGTCGACCGCCTCGCGGAGAGGGGGTTCGAGCCGGTCGTCGTGCCGGCGATGGGGAGCCACGGCGGCGCGACGTCCGAGGGACAGCGCGAGGTTCTAGCGTCGCTCGGTGTCACTGAGGAGGCGGTCGGCGCGCCGATCGACGCACGCATGGACGCTGAGGAGCTGGCGACGGTGTCGGTCGGCAACGCGGAGATGCCGGTGTGCTTCTCGACAGCGACGCTCGACGCCGATGCGGCTTTGGTAGTGAACCGCGTGAAAGCCCACACCAACTTCTCCGGGCCGATCGAGAGCGGGCTCGCGAAGATGACCGTCGTCGGCCTCGGCAAACAGCGCGGCGCGAAGTCGTTCCACTCGACGGCGATCGCCGAGGGATACGTCGAGACACTGACTGCCGCGCTCGACGTGATCGAGCGGGAGACCCCACTCGTCGGCGGCGTCGCGCTCGTCGAAAACTTTGAGGAGGAAATCGGGCACTTAGAGGCGGTCCCTGCCGGCTCGTTCCTCGACCGCGAGCCGGAGCTGTTGGCACGCGCCTACGACGAGATGCCGACACTCCCGGTTGACGACATCGACCTCCTCGTCGTCGACGAGATCGGCAAGGAGATCTCGGGCGCCGGGATGGACACGAACGTCGTCGGTCGCTACCGCGTCCTTAACGCGCCGGACCCGGAGACGCCGGATGTCGACCTCATTTACGTCCGGGGACTGACCGAGGCAACGAGGGGGAACGGTAACGGGATCGGGCTTGCGGACCTCACTCGGCGGGCCGCGGTCGACCAACTGGACCTGAAGAAGACGTATGCGAACGCGCTCACAAGCGGGTCGCTCTCGAAGGCAAAGCTTCCGCTGGTGGCGCCCGACGACGAGTTCGCCCTTCGGACCGCGACGGCGGCGCTCGGCGCGTACGACCCAGAAACCGTCCGGATCATCTGGATCCGGAACACCCAGGATCTCGGGGAGTACCGCGTCTCAAAAGCGGTGATCGAGAACCTCCCGGAGGCAGCGGAGGTGGTCGACCGCGAGTCGATAGCATTCGACGAGGGGATCGCGGGGTTCGAGCCGGCGGTCGACGACAACACGTGAGAATTCACGCCGTTCGCTCGTCCCCCTCGGTCGCCGCTCCGATGTCTGCGGGTCGCCCACGGGAACATCCGACAGTCGACAATCGCCCGCAGGATCGCGGGCCGCTTGCCTGCAGGAAAATGTTTTCACCGCGTACCCGGGATAGGGGAGACATGGACCTAGGGATCGACGGGAACGCGGCCCTCGTCACGGCGTCGTCCAGCGGACTCGGCAAGGCATCGGCGAAGGCGCTCGCGCGGGAGGGCGTGAACGTCGTCATCAACGGCCGTGACGAGGAGCGGCTGGCGGACGCGAAAGCGGAGGTCGAGGAGGTCGCGACCGGCGAGGTCGTCGCCCACTCCGCGGACCTGACGGACGCCGACGAGGTCACGGCCTTGGTGGAGGCGACCGTCGACGAGTTCGGCACGATCGACCACCTCGTGACGAGCGCCGGCGGCCCGCCCTCGGGCGCCTTCCTCGACACCGACGACGAGGACTGGCAGCACGCCTACGACCTGCTCGTGATGAGCGTCGTCCGGCTGGCGCGGGAGTCGTACCCGCACCTCAGGGAGGGCGACGGCGGCACCATTGTCAACATCACCTCCCGGAGCGTGAAGGAGGCGCTCGACAGCCTCGTCTTATCGAACGCGGTTCGGATGGGCGTCATCGGGTTAGAGAAGACGCTCTCGAAGGAGTTCGCCCCGGAGGTGCGCGCCAACGCCGTCCTGCCGGGCCCCCACGAGACGAGCCGGATCCGCGACCTCGTCGAGGCCGGCGTCGAGCGCGGCGAGTACGACGCCTACGAGGACGGGCTCGACGACTGGGCGGGCAACCCGCTCGACCGCATCGGCGACCCGATGGAGCTCGGCAACACCGTCGCGTTCCTCTCGTCGCCGAAGTCGGGCTTCGTCAACGGCACCGCGCTGCCGATCGACGGCGGGGCCACCGGTGCGAACCTATGAGGGCGGTCGCGTTCGACGAGGCGGAGAGCTACGAGCCCGACGAGGGCTGGCGGCGCGTCTCGATGGCCGGCAGCGACCGGTTCTCCTTCGAGTGGTTCGAGAAGCCGCCGGGACACAGTTCGCCGATGCACGACCACGAGAACGAGCAGGTGTGCCTCTGCCTGGAGGGCGAACTCACCGTCGAGACCGAGGACGACTCGGTCACGCTCGCGGAGAACGACTCCGCCCTCCTGGCGGCGAACGAGGCCCACCGCGTCGAGAACACCGGCGACGAGCGCGCGGTCGGCCTCGACGTGTTCGCGCCCGGCCGCTCGTTCGACTTCTGGACGGACCGCGAGGAGTGAGATGAGCGGACCGAAGGCGCAATGAAAGTGAGCGGACCGAGGGCGCCGTGAAGTACCTCGCACGCACGGCGACCGGCGACCCCCTGCTCGGCGACGAGGCGGGGTACGTCCCCCTCGGCGCCGTCGAGCCGGACCTCAACAGCGTCCGCGACGCCCTCCCGCGAGCAGCGGCGGGGACGCTCGGCGACGTGACCGACGCGACCGCGAACCCGGTCCCGGCGGCGGACCTGTCGTTCGGCGCGCCGCTGGCGTCGTTCGGGAAGCTGTGGGGAATCGGCCTGAACTACGAGGAGCACGCCGGCGACCTCGACGAGGATCGCCCCGAGGAGCCGGCGAGTTTCATGAAGCCGTCGTCGGCCCTGACGGGACCGGGCGGGCCGATCCGCCTGCCGCCGGAGTCGCAGAGCGAGCGGGTGACGGCGGAGGCGGAGCTCGGGGTCGTGATGGGACGGGCCTGCCGGAACGTCGCCGCAGACGAGGTCGAAGACGTGATCGCTGGGTTCCTCCCCGCGATCGACATGACCGCCGAGGACGTCCTCCGGCGGAACCCGCGGTTCCTCACGCGGGCGAAGAGCTACGACACCTTCCTCGTGCCCGGCGCCGCGCTCGCGGTGCCGGAGGCGCCGCTCGATCTGGAGGGGCTCTCGGTCCGGACCGAGGTCGACGGCGAGGTTCGGGCCGAAAACGAGATCCGGAACATGCTGTTCCCGCCGACGGAGATCGTCTCCTTCCACTCCGACGTGATGACGCTGGAACCGGGAGACCTGTTCAGCACGGGCACGCCCGGCGCGGCGCCGATCGCCCCCGGCGACGAGGTGCGGGCGGTCGTCGAGTCGATCGGGAGCGTGAGCGCGCCGGTGACGCGGTAAGCGGTCGGCGGAGACGACGGGGACTGGGCCCACCGCGGGGTACACCCACCGACAGCGTTTTTCGGTGCCGCCGCCGAGCAGGGGCGTGAACGTTCGGGGGCCGATCGTCTCCGTCGGGGAGGCGCGGACGGTGTCGACGTCGTACGGCGAGCGCGACCTCCGCGAGGTGCGGGTCCGGCCCGACCGCGGCGCGGGCGAGCCGGTCGACGTGACGCTGTGGGGGAAGTGGACGGAGACCGCGGAACACGCCGAAACGGGGATGGAGCTCCTCGTTACCGAGGCCGAGGCGGACGAGTACCGGGGCGAGACGGGGTACGCGACGACCGACGAGTCGTGGGTCGTCCTCCAGCCCGACTTCCTCGTCGACGTGACGGGGATCCGGTCGTGGGTACAGTGTCCCCGCATGTACTACCTGAACAAGCTCTCCGGGATCCCGCTCAACTACCCGGTGGTC
Organism: Halorubrum ejinorense; assembly: GCF_055389685.1. Lineage (NCBI taxonomy): Archaea > Methanobacteriati > Methanobacteriota > Halobacteria > Halobacteriales > Haloferacaceae > Halorubrum > Halorubrum ejinorense. The sequence continues at coordinate 1,258,992 of NZ_AP043777.1, read as the reverse complement.
AAGGGGACCGTCGTCCACGAGGTGTTCGGCGACCTGCTCCGCGGGATGGAGCTGGAAGAGTCCGTGGAGGACCGCGTCGCGGACGCCGGGCTCGAGCTCGGGCTCTTGGGCTACGAGACGGAGGAGGTCGAAGACGAGGTGCGCCGCAACGCCGCCGCCGTCGAGGGGTGGCTCGCGCAGGGGACGCTGAGCGACGACGACACGTGGCGGTCGGAGTTCACGCTCATCTCGCCCACCTTCGGACTGAAGGGGCGAGCGGACGCGCTCCGGCGCGGCACGCCCGTCGAACTGAAGACGGGCAAGAACACCAAGCGGGAGCCGCGGTTCCACGACAAGGTCCAGGCGGCCTGCTACGCCCTCATGCTCGACGAGCGCGGCGTCGACCCAGACATCGGCACGCTGCTGTACACGAAGAACACCGCCTTGGACCGCAACGAGGAGTCGGGCGATCTGGCGCCCGCCAAGGAGTTCACCGTCGGCCGCGGCTTCCTGGAGTTCGTCGTCCGCGAGCGAAACGCCCTCGCCGCGATGGAGTGGCGCGCGCTCAACGACCCCGGCGAGCGCCCGACCGTCCCGACGGGCTACGAGGCGGACGCGACCTGTAGCTACTGTTTCGAGCAGGACGCGTGTATGGTCGTCTCGGGGCGTCTCGATCAGGAGTCGAAAGCCGGACAGATCGGGACCGCGGTCCCCGACGCGGAGCGCGACTACTTCGACCGCTTCTACGTCGCCTTAGAGGAGGAGCGCCGCGAGACCCACGCCGAGTACCGCAAGCTGTGGGAGCAGACGCCCGAGGAACGGGCGGCCGACGACCGCGCTTTGATCGACCTCGAACCCGTCGCGCAGACGGAGATCGCGGACAGGCGGTGGGAGCTTCGCGCCCGGAAACCGGACGACGCCGTCTCGAAGCTCCGCGAGGGCGACGTGGCGCTCGCGAGCGACGGCGACCCCGTCTCGGGCCACGGGGAACTCGGGCGCATCACCGAACTCGGGAGCGACGTGGTCGTCGTCGAGACCGACGAGCCGGTGGAGCTGCGCCGGCTCGACGTCTATCCCTCGGAGATATCCGTCGACCGCTCGCTCACCGCGCTCCACGACGCGGTGTTGAAGGGGAGCGAGTCGCGGAAGGACGTGCTGTTCGGCCGGCGCGAGCCGGAGTTCAGAGAGCCGGCGGACCGACCGGCGGGGAGTCCCGGAAGCGACGGCCCGGACGCGCCGGACGCCTACATCGACAACAACGAGGCCCAGAACGAGGCGGTCGAACTCGCGGTCGACGCCGAGGACTGCGCGCTGATCCACGGGCCGCCCGGCACCGGGAAGACGTACACCATCGCCCGGACGATCCGCGCGCTCGTCGCGGAGGGGAACCGGGTGCTGCTGTCGGCGTTCACGAACCGCGCGGTCGACAACGCGCTCGAAGCGCTGCGCGATCAGGGGTTCGAGGAGTGGGTCGCGTCCGCGCGACCGGATGGAGCCGGTGAAACCGGCGGAATCCTGCGAGTCGGGACCGAGACCGGCGTCCGCGAGGACATGCAGGACGTGCGGCTCGTCCAGCGCGGCGACCCGAACGCGAAGGCCGCGGAACTTCGCGACGCGCCCGTCGTCGCCGCCACGACGGCGACCTGCGGCTCCCGGGTCATGCGCGAGTGCGACTTCGACGTGGCCCTGGTCGACGAGGCCTCGCAGCTCACGGAGCCGGGCACGCACGCCGCCGTCAACCTCGCCGACCGGTTCGTGCTCGTCGGCGACCACGAGCAGCTCCCGCCGGTCGTGCGGGCGGAAAACGACCTCCGCACCTCACTGTTCCAGCGGCTCATCGAGACGTACCCGGACGCGAGCGTCATGCTCGACCGCCAGTACCGGATGAGCCAGCGGATCCAGGCGTTCGCCTCCGCCGAGTTCTACGACGGCGCGCTCCGCCCCGCGACCCCGGAGGTGGCCGGGCAGACCCTCGCGGACCTCGGCGTCGACCCCGACGGTCTCGCCCCCGAACTGACCGGCGGCGTCGGGTTCGTCGACCCGGACGGCGAGCGCGACGGCAACCGGAACGTCCGTGAGGCCGAGCGCGTCGCCGCGATCGTCGAGGCGTACGTCGCCGCCGGCGTCGACCCCGACGACGTCGGCGTCATCGCGCCCTTCCGCGCGCAGGTCGCGGAGATCGGTCGCCGGACCGACGTGACCGTCGACACGGTCGACCGCTTCCAGGGCTCCTCGAAGGCGGTGATCGTCGTCTCCCTCGTCGCGACCGGCGACCTCGACGGGCCGATCTTCGAGGACCACCGCCGGGTGAACGTGGCGCTCACGCGGGCGAAAAAGCAGCTGACGATCGTCGGCGACGCCGACGCGCTCGGCTCGGACCCGTTCTACGCGCGGATGCTCGACTGGGCGCGGCGGTAGCCGGTCACGCGGCGAATCCGGCCTGGAGAGCGTTTAACACGCTTGCGACGCTACTGACGGTAGAACCGAATGGAAGAACTCGATCGGGTGTTGAAGAAGTACGCCACCAGCCAGGATCTCATGGACCGGATCCGATACGTGGCCGAGGCGTTGAGCATGGAGTTCGACAAGTGGGACGACGAGTACGTGAGCGGTCCGAGCCTGTACTTCCTCGTCGTCGCCGAGACGGACTTCGAGGCGTACACCGACCCGCTGGGAGAGAACGTCTGGCCGACCGACCGGTGTAAGATCGTGCTCGACTCGCCCGAGGCGTTTCGACGGGTCGCCGAGGACGTCGGGTTCAGCCGAGACGGCGCGATCGTCGTGACGGGAGACGGGACGATCCAGCGACAGATGGTCCGAGTCCGAAGCCCCCACCACGCCGAGGTGCCGGGGGTCGCGGAGCTCGAATACCCCGACTGGATGGGGACCAAACACATGAGTGCCCTGGAGACGTCGCTCCGGAAGAACGTCCTGTGGGCGATCACGCTCAGCGAGGAGGACGGCCGCGTCACCACGTATCTCGACGGCACGTATCAGGACTACCCCCGCGAAGAGATCGGCGGTCGATGGCGGCCCGAGTAGCGGCGACGCCGCGGCCGGCACGCCGAGGTCGGCACGTCGCGATCGGCGCGCCGCGCCTCGGGCGCGTCGAGTCCGCCGGAGCGGTGCGGTGCGCGCGCTACTCGCCGTCCGCCTCCGTGACGATCCCCGGCTCCTTGCTCGCGATCACGACGATCCGGTCGGTGAGGTCCTCGACCGCGTTGGCGAGTTCGTCCAGCAGGATCGCGAGTTCGCGGTAGACGAGCGGCTGGTCGATCGTCTCGTCGGCGAACGCGGTCTCGATCGCGTCGTTACGGAGGTCGTCGCACTCGCTTTCGAGCGCGCGGATCGCCTCGATCCCCTCGGCGAGCGTCTCCGTGGCGTCGGCGCGCGCGAGCCCCCGAACGAACCCCTCGACCACGTCGCCGAGGACCGCGACCATCTCGGCGATCCGCTCGGCCATCTCGCGCATGTCGTCGAACGGTTCGACGCCCGCGTCGGGGCGCATCATCGCCACCTCCTGAACGATCCGCTCGGTGTGGTTCGCGACCACGTCGAGCTCGTTGTAGAAGTCGAGCAGCGCGGACTCGTTGAAGTTGATCCGCGTGTTCAACAGGCCGATGTCGTCCGGCCCCGCGTCGGTGATGAGCGCCCTAACGCCGCGGACGAGGTCGTCGCATTCGCTTTCGACGGCGGCTATCTCGTCGACCGTGTCGCGGTACGGCCCCTCGTCGGCGTACTCGTCGAGCGCCCGGGGAAGGAGGGCGACGCAGTCGTCGATCCGGTCGAGATACGTCGCGGTCTGCGTCTCCAACCGCTCCCCGAAGTCGGCCTCGGTGGACATGCCTCGATCCACGCGCGTCGGGGGTAAAGAGGTTCCCTCGCGTCCGATCGATGGTGAGGATCCGGCTCTCGGTTCCCGGGGATCCGGCCGGCGCTACAGGCCGTCGGCCGCGTCGAGCGCGGCCTCGACGTCGGGGGCGTCGAACCACTGGCGGCCGGTGTAGGCGTTCGCCCCGGCCGCGTACAGGTCGGCCACCGCGTCGACGACGGCGGGCGGGAGCGGGTCGGGGGACGGCTCGCAGAGCTCGCGCCAGTCGTCGATATCCCGGTCTGCGACGGCCTCCTTCGCGGCTTTGACCGCCGCGACCCAGTCGGGGTCGTTCGCCTTGTACCACTGGCGGACGACCTCCTTCGAGATGCCCCGGCCGCCGTAGGAGAAGCGGTTCTCGTCGAAGGTCCCCACCACGTCCGCGACGCGGAGTTCCCCGTCGGCGTACAGGCACTCGATCTTCCCGTCCTCGTGGACGAACCCGGCCGCGTCGGCGCGCTCGGTGACGACGCGGTTCACCTCGCGGGCCAGCGATTCGAGCGCGTCGACGTCGGCGACGCCCGCGATCCGGTCGGCCTCGGCGCGAGCGAGGTATCGGTCCTGCTGTTCGTACTTCGTCGAGAACTCCACGACCGGCTCGGGGAGGTCGACCGGCGCGTCCGGCCACTCGTCGAGGCCGAGGTCGTCGTCGAGTCCGAAGTCCGCGGGATCGGCGCGTCGCCGCAGGCTGGAGCCGACCGGCACGCGGTTCCGGAAGACGACCTCCAGCGGCACGAGGTAGTTGGTCCCGCCCGCGGCGTGGAAGGCGTCGTAGTCGTAGCCGGCCTCGGGCCCCTCGTACGGGAGGTCGGGGACCTGCGTCAGGTCGATGGCCATCTCGGTCGGCGCGGCGGTCGCGTCGTCGAGCGGGACGGACGCGGGCGCGTCGCCCCCGCCGTCGGCGGGGCCGTCGGCGTCGTCGGCCGGCTCCCGCGCGGCCGGATCGGTGACGCCGCGGTAGTGGGTCGGGACTCCGGCCGTCTCCAGCAGCTCGAAGTTGAACGCCCCCATCGTACAGAGGCTCGCGCCCTTCTCCGGGATCGCGTCGGGCATCTGCCCCCAGTCGAACACGGAGTAGGCGTCGGTGAAGACGAACCGCCCGCGACCGAGCGCGTCGGCGGTCGCCGGCTCGTCGACGCGGAACTCCTTGACGCTCGTCATGGCTCACACCGCGACCGCCTCCCACATGAATCTTTCAGTTACGTGGTCACCTCTCGGTGTTTTCTCTTCATTCGATCCACTAACACGGATCAGAATTCGAGGCTGGCGAGGCGTCGACTCCGCGACCGCATCGAAAGCGACACCCGGCTCGCACGCCCAGCCCGTGGCATGAACGACGCACGAGAGGTCGTCGTCCTCCGGTACGGCCACCGGCCGGGACGCGACGACCGCATGACGACGCACGTGGGGCTCACGGCCCGGGCGCTGGGCGCCGACCGGGTGATCTTCCCCGACAACGCGGGGCAGTCGGCGGAGACCGTCCGCGACATCACCGACCGGTTCGGCGGCCCGTTCGAGGTCGAACTCCGCGACGACCAGAAGGCGCTGGTTCGGAACTTCGACGGGGTCGTCGTCCACCTCACGATGTACGGCGAGCGCGTCCAAGACGTGGAGGCGGACGTGCGCGAGGCCGTCGGGCTCGAGGACGCGACGGTCGGCGGGTCGCCGCCGTCGCCCCGGGACCTCCTCGTCGTCGTCGGCGGCGAGAAGGTGCCGTGGGCGCTGTACGAGCGCGCCGACTTCAACGTGGGCGTGACGAACCAGCCGCACTCCGAGGTCGCCGGACTCGCGGTGTTCCTCGACCGGCTGTTCGCGGGGGCCGAACTGGACCGCGAGTGGGCGGACGCCGACCGCCGGGTCGTCCCCGAGGCGACCGGCAAGACCGTGATCGACGCCGACGGAGAGGGCGTTGAGGGCGACGGGGACGCAGAGGGCGACGAGGGCGACGGGGACGCAGAGGGCGACGAGGGCGACGGGGACGCAGAGGGCGACGAGGGCGCGGAGTGACGTGAGACGACCCGTCGCCGAAGCGGGCGAGGTCGCCGCCGTTCAGTCATTTTTCCAGACGATCCCCTCTACCGTCGCCTCGAGGACCGCGGCTCCGTCGTCGGTCTCGCAGACGACGTCCCACGCGAACGCGTAGCGGTCGTCTCGTTCGGTGACCTCGTCGTAGGTCGCGTAGCAGGTGACGTGCTCGCCCGTGTACACGGGTTCGAGGAACTCGAACTCCATCCGTCGAGCCAGCACTTCGAGGTCGCCGCCCAGCTCCGTGGGGAGCGTCGCGGTCAACAGTCCCTGGACCATCACCCGACCGTCGTCGTCGGGCTCGGTGTGTCGCGGTTGGTCGTCCCCGGACAGTTCGGCGTACCGTCGGACCTCGTCGACGGTGAACGTCCGATCGGTCGTGACGGTCTCCCCTTCCCGTGGTCGCTCCATGTGGACCGGCTCGGTGCCGCGACACATGAACGATCGGTGGGGTGGGGTACCTCGTCGCCCCCGAGGAACGCGTGACCGGTCTCGACCGCGACCGGGTCGGAGTCGGGCTCCGGGCGAGGCGCCCGCCGGACTCGGCCGGTCGCTCAGGGCTCGTCGCCCGCGTCGCGTCGTGAGTCGCCGCCGTCGTCGATCGCTTCCGGCGTCCCGCTCAAAATGCCCCGCAACCCCGACATCGGCTCGCCGACCGTGATCCCGTGTCGCGTGATCTTGAACTCGCGGATCGTCCGCTCGAAGTCGCTCGTCCGCTTTTTCAACACGCCGATCGCCTTCCGCATCTCGCCGCGGGTCTCAAGGTGGCGGAGGAAGACGATGTTGTCCGCGAGGTAGCTGATGTTCTCGACGGTCGCCTGAAACTCGCCGGTGATGTTCCGCGTCTCGTCGATGAAGATGGTCGTGACGCCCGTGTTCTTGAGGTACCGGCCGAGCGCGTGCAGCTGTTGGAGCAGCATCCCCTCCTCGCCCCGCAGGGTCAGTCGGTACCCGGCGATGCCGTCGATCATCACGATGTCCGCGCCCCGCTCTTCAACCTCGTCGCGGACCATCCGCGAGAACTCCTGTGGCGACCGCTCTAACGCCTCCACCTCGGTGACCTGTAGCGTCCCCTTCTCGATCATCTCGTCGACGGGGATGTTCACCGCGCGCGACCGCTTCAGGAACGTCCCCCGGCTCTCCTCGAACAGGTAGATGACCGAGCGCTCGCCGCGGCCGGCGGCCTCCTTCATGAACTGCGTGCTCAGCGTCGTCTTGCCGACGCCGGTCGGGCCGCTCACGATGCTGACCGTCCCGCGCTCGATGCCGCCGTTGAGCAGTTCGTCGACCTCGGGGATCCCGGAGGACACCTGTTCGAAGTCGAACTCGCCGCCGTGGGTGCCGGGCTGGAGCGCCGGGTACACCTCGATCCCCGTGTCGGTGACGCGGTAGGCGTGGTCGCCGCTCAGCGTGCCCGAGCCGCGGAACTTCGGCACTTCGATCGTCTTGCCGTACTCCTCGGTGGCCATGCGTATCGTCCCGTCAGTGATGAACTCCAGCCCGTCCGTCGGCAGCGCGTCGGTGTCTTGAACCGTGAACAGCACCGTCGCGTCCCGGTCTTTCAGGAACCGCATGAAGCCGACGACCTGCTTGCGGAACTGGTAGTCGTCGGAGGTGAGAAAGCGGAGCTGCGTCAGGGGGTCGACGACGACCCTGTCCGGGTCGACCTCCCTCACGCTCTCGACGATCCGCTCCGTGATCGGCTCCTGTTCGACCTCCTCGGGCGCGAAGACCTCGTACGACTGGTCTTCGGTGAACACGTCCGCGCCCGGGCTCAGGTCGAGGAACTCGATCGCGTCGGTGTCGAACCCGAGCGCCTCGGCGTTCGCCTTCAGGTCGCTCACGTCCTCTTCGAGGTTGATGAACAGGGCCGTCTCGCCGCGTTCGACCCCGGCGGCGAGGAAGTGGAGGCTGAGGATCGTCTTCCCGCTGCCCGCCTGCCCGCGAATCATGTAACTGCGCTCTCGAATGAGTCCCCCCGACAGGATCTCGTCGAGCCCGGTGACGCCGGTCGAGAGCCGAGCGGATGGCGACTGAGTCATGTCCCTTCCTACTCGGCGACGGACATAAGCGTGGGTGGCGGCCGGACGCGAGGAGTGGTGGCGGCCGGACGCGACGGGGGCGGCCGGACACGACGGGTGGGGGCGACCGTCACGCGCCGGCGGTCGCGGTCGCCGACTCGAATTTTCCGTACCTCTTAGTGGATGTGGGTCGTCGTTCGAACAGAGATGGGCTCGAATTCCGAGGACTCCTTCGGAGCGACGCGGGCCGGAGCGCCGCCCGAGCCCGACGACGGTGCCCGCGTGCTGCTGTTCGTGGAACGGCGCCGCGACCGCGAACTCCTCGTCGACGCTCTGAGCGACCGCTACGCGGTCGACACCGCCAGCGAGGCGGCGGCGCTCGACGAGGAGTTCGACTGCTGTGTCCTCGACGAGTCGGCGTTCGAACGCGTCCGTGACCGCATCGAGCCGCGGCGGGACCGCGCCGATCCGGCGTTCCTTCCGTTCGTGCTGCTTGCGAGCGGGGACGCGGGGTCGGCGGCGAAGGAGGGCGCGTGGGACCGCGTCGACGACGTGATCGAACTGCCGACGAGCCGCCGGGGGCTCGTCTCGCGGATCGAGAACCTGATCGAGCGCCGGTCGACCTCCCTCCGGCTCTCGGAGACCGTCGACGAACTGCGGCTCAAAGAGCAGGCGATGGACGAGTCACCGGTCGGAATTACCCTCGCGGAGGCGACTGAGGGCGACGACACGCCGCTCGTGTACCTCAACGGCGGGTTCGAGGAGATGACCGGCTACGGCGAAGAGCGGCTCGGCGAGGACTGCCGGTTCCTCCAGGGCGAGGACACGGCCGAGGAGCCCCGGGCGGCGATCCGCGAGGCGTTGGCCGAGGAGCGACCCGTCTCCGTCGACATCCGTAACTACCGGGCGAACGGGCAGAAGTTCTGGAACCACGTGACGATATCGCCGATCCGCGACGCCGACGGGACCGTCACCCACTATGTCGGGTTCCAGAACGACATCACCGACCGGAAGATCCGGGAGCGTCGGCTGGAGGTGATGACGCGGGTGCTCAAACACAACCTCCGGAACAAGATGAACCTGGTCGAGGGGTACGCCGACCTCTTGGGCGAGGAGATAGACGACGACTCGCGGCTGGAGTCGCTCGCGGTGATCTCTGAGACGGCCGAGGACCTGATGGGTATCGCGTCGACCGTTCGGACGGTCAACGAGACGCTCGACGAGACCGAGTCGAACACGACGGTCGATTTCGCCGAAGAACTGGTCGAGCTACGGAACCGGATCCAGCGCCGCTACCCCGACGCGACGGTGACGCTGTCGCTACCCGACGGCGACCCGATCCACGTGACGGTCGTCGGGCTGACGGTCGCGGTCGAGGAAGCGGTCGAGAACGCGGTGAAACACAACGACGCGACGAACCCGTCCGTCCACGTCCGCGTCGAGCGGCATCCCGACGGGTGGGTCGTCGCCGAGGTCACGGACGACGGGCCGGGCATTCCGGACCACGAGATGCAGGTGCTGGAGGTCGGCGAGACGTCGCTGACCCACGCCGACCGGCTCGGGATCTGGCTCATGTACTGGGTCGTCGGGAAGGCGGGCGGCGAGTTCGACATCGACACCGGCGAGGACGGGACGACCATTCGATTGGAAGTCCCGGCGCACCCCTGACCCGGGGCGGATCGGCCCGGTGGGCTTCGAACCGACGGCGACCTACAGCGTGCGCTTCGACCGGAGTCGCGCGAGTCGCGTCCGCGCCTCCTGTCGGCTCGTCCCCCGCACGCGACCCGTCTCGGCGTCGGCCATGGAGACGAGCGAGAGGCGGTCCAAGAGCGGGGGCCAGTCTGCCGCGCCCGCGGCGTCGCTCGCGAAGGCCACGGCGTTGCCGAGTCCCTGCCGGCCCTCGGACCCGGTCCGCGCGACGAGCGCGTCCGCGGCTCGGCGCCCCCCGGCGACGGCGAGCCGGTCGCCGACCGTCGCCGGGACCCACGCCGGAAGCAACACCGCCCAGAGCAGGACGCCGGCGGCCGCGTACGCCCACGACGGGACCCGCTCGCGGTCCGGCTCGTAGCCGTGGATCCGGTTGACGCGTCGGTCCGCTGCGGTGCGGTCGCCCCGGCGTCCCACGAGCAGCGTCGCGAGCAGCGCGGCGGTCTCGACGAGCGCGAGCGCCGGGAGGGCCGCGGTCGTGATAAGCGCCTGCCGAGTCCGGATCCTGACGAGCGCGTGGCGCAGTGCGGCGTCGCGGTCGGCCTCGGGCAAGGCGAGGAGCCGCGTCGAGACCACCAGTCGCGCGCCGCGGTAGCCGTCGGTGACGGCGACGTTCGCGGCGTCGGCGCGGACGGTCGTCACGGTCGGGACGTCGACGCCCACGTCGGCCGCCAGCCGCTCGACGCGGTCGGCGACGAACTCGGCGCGCCGGTCGTCGAGGTCGGCGTCGGGGAGCCGCGCGATCCGCCGGTCCACGAGGACTGGGCCGAGGAGGGCGGCGACGACGGGGCCGACGACGGCGGCCGCGAGCAGCCCGCCGAGCGCGCCGACCGGGAGCAGCCCGAGGCCGCCGGGACCGAGAAGTGCGGCGAGGGGAATCAGCGGGACCGCCGCCAGCACGAACGGGACCGCGAGGAGCGCGAGCGCGCCGAGCGCGCGTCGCCCGCCTCCGTCGACCGAGTCTGCCATGCGACGAGTGTGAGCCACGCGGCGTAAAGCTCTGCCGGACCCGCCGGTCGCCGGCGGCTCGGGGACGTTCGCCTCGGAGCGGCGGAGCGGTCACGACCGCGCCTTTCGGAGGTTTTAACCCGATTCCACCACCAGATTCCCGTAATGGCTTTTGAGGATCTACTGAACGACCCCGTCATCCAGAAATACCTCCACGAGCTGGTGGGGCCGACGGGGATGCCGGTCGCGGCCGCGCCGCCCGACGGCGAGGTCACCGACGAGGAGCTGGCCGAGGAACTCGGCTTGGAGCTCAACGACGTGCGACGCGCGCTGTTCATCCTGTACGAGAACGACCTGGCGACGTACCGTCGCGTCCGCGACGAGGACTCCGGGTGGCTCACGTACCTGTGGACGTTCCACTACGACAACATCCCGGAGAACCTCCAGGAGGAGATGTACCGGCTCCTCGACGCGTTAGAGGAGCGCGAGGAGTACGAGCGCACCCACGAGTTCTACCTCTGTGAGGTGTGTTCCATCCGCTTCGAGTTCGGCGAGGCGATGGACTTCGGCTTCGAGTGCCCCGAGTGCGGGTCGCCGCTGGAGGCGATGGACAACGACCGGCTCCGCGAGGCGATGGACGAGCGCATCGGGAAGCTCCGCGACGAGCTCAACGTGGACGTGACCGGCTGATGGTCGTCCTCGCAACCAAGTGCTACGTCGAGGGCGACGCCCGCGACCGCGCACTCGACGGGATGAACTCGCTCGTCGCGAACGACGTGGGCGAACTCGACGTGGACTGGCAGGTCGGCGTCCGCGGCGACGACTTCGTCCAGGTCGACGTGACGGGCGAGGACGCGCCGGTCGCGCGGAACGTCCTCGCGGAGACGTGGGGCGAGATCGTCGCTCACGACGGCGGGCTCGAAGCCGGCGAGACGTACGTCGGCACCCTGGAATCGTGGGACGACGACGGCTTCGTTCTCGACGCCGGCGCGGAGGTCTTCGTCCCCGCGGACGAGCTCGGCCTCGGCGTCGGCTCGCCGCAGCAGGTGGTCGAGCGGTTCGGCCTCGTCCAGCACCTCCCGATGCGGTTCGTCTACGGCGGCGACGTCGGCGACCCGGACGCCGATCCGTCGCGGCTCGCCGGCGCCGAGCGGGACCGCCTGTACGACTGGCAGCGCGGGGACGGGCGGGTGAACGTCAACTCCGCGACCCGCGGCGAGACGCGGGCGACGGTGAACCGCGCGGGCCACGCGCAGGACATCGTCACCGTCGAGCGGCTGGGGCTCTTAGAGCAGAGCATCGTCTGTGCCGAGGGAACCGACCCGCCGGGGCTGCTGGCCGCCATCGGCTCGTACCTCCCGGCGGAGATGCGCTGTGTCGTCTGAGGTGAGTTGAACACGTGAACCGACGATTCGCGCTCGCGGTGGCGGCGATCGCGCTCCTCGCGGTCAGCGCCGGCTGCCTCGGCTACGCGACCGGCGGCGGCGAGGTGGCGAACGAGACGCTCGACGCGGAGCCGCCCCGCGAGTACGACTTCGACACGGACCGCGACGCCGCCTTCGAGCTCTCGACGGACGCCAGATACACCGTCGTGTACTCGATCGGCGACCGCGAGGAGCTGCGGCTGTTCGAGCAGACCCCGTACGCCGGCGACCGCCCGATGGAGTTCGAGGCGCTGCGGTACCGGTACCCGGACGGCGAGGTGATAAACGGCAGCGAGTTCCGCGCTCGCGGCGGTGAGGTGGAGCAGACGACCGACGAGACGTGGATACGCTTCGCCGACGACATGGCGGGCGGAAAGCTCGGGTTCTCCGGCGCCGGATCGCCGCGCCGGTTCACCATGCGCGCGTACGTCGAGGGGTCGTACGCCGTGACGCTCCCGCCGGACTTCAGCACGGAGGTGCCGATCGTCGGCCACGTGTCGCCGCGCGACCACGAGGTCGAGACCGTCGGCGACCGCGACCGGATCGTGTGGGACGAGGTGACCGGCGGCTCGATCGTCGTCCAGTCGTACCGCGAGGGCGACTTGGTGGTGTTCGGCGTCATCCTCGTCATCGCCGCGGTCGCCGCGGTCGCCGGGACGCTCTACTTCCGGCGCCAGTTGGAGGCGCTCCGCGAACAGCGGCGCGACCTCGGCTTGAGCGTCAACGAGGACGACGACGACGACGGCTGGCTGTGAGCGGCCGACGCTGACCGCGCTCCGTGGCGCGTACGGATCCGTCCGGACGCCCGCGTCGCGGTCCTTTTCTACCGTGCGCCGCTTGCTTCGCGTATGAACGCCGCCGTCGTCACCGTCGGGGACGAGCTCCTCGTCGGCGACACCGAGAACACGAACGCCACCTGGCTCTGCGACCGCCTCGACGCCCGCGGCGTCACCGTGCGCCGGGTGACGGTCGTCCCGGACGAGGTCCCCGAAATCGCGCGCGTCGTCAACGAGTATCACGCCGAGTACGACGCGGTGATCGTCACCGGCGGCCTCGGACCGACGCACGACGACGTGACGATGGAGGCGGTCGCGGCCGCGTTCGGCCGCGCGCTCGTCGAGAACGCGGAGGCGGCCGCGTGGCTCGCCGAGCGGGGGTACAGCGGCGACGACCTCGCGGCGGAGACGACCCACCTCCCCGCGGACTGTCGACCGCTCCCGAACGAGGCCGGGGTCGCGCCCGGCGCCGTCGTCGAGTCGACCTACGTCCTTCCGGGCGTCCCGGGAGAGATGGAGGCGATGTTCGACCTGATCGCGGACGAGTTCGCCGGGACGGTGACCCACGTCCTCACGGTCGACGTGGACGAGCCGGAGAGCGCACTCCTCGACCGGTTCGCGTCGCTGCGCGAGCGGTTCGATGTGCGGGTCGGCTCGTACCCGGGCGAGGTCGTGACGGTGAAGATCACCGCCGAGAGCTCGGACGAGGCCGAGCGGGCGGCGGCGTGGGTCCGCGAACACGCCGACGCGGTCTGAGCCACGAGGGGCGGACCGAACGAGTCGATCGGTGAGAACGGACGGAGGTCGATCGGCGAGAACGGACGGAGGTCGATCGGAGACGAGGCGCCGTGAGCCGCGCGGTGCGGCGACGGATCGACCTAGCGGTACAGGTAGGCCACCCACACGAAGACGAGTGCGAGGCTCGCGAGCAGGACGGCGCCCGCGGTCGCGCTGATCGGCAGCGGCTCGGTCACGGCGGCTTCGAGGATCATAACTCGGCGTTGTTTTGGGGGCGTCTTAAGTATTCATTCTCGGTGGAAGCGACCGCCGACGCCGGACTGACGGCCGCACGACCGCCGCTTCGGACGGATTAGGAGGTACCGTAGTACGGACGCCCGGCGGAACCGACTCGGACGGAGCGGGTCGCGGCGCCCTCCGTCGTCGCGGCGAGGAAAACGGAACTGGGCGGCATGGGCGTGTGGCAGCTCCCACGAGGGATCCAGTCCCGACGAGAGAGGGGTTCTCTGACACCGATGGCGGGCTCGTCCACCGGCGACTGTTACTATGGGTGGACGATAGTTGGTGGTCGTGGCTCGGTGTTGAGGCCTTTTATCAGCCGCCGCGGCGAGCCGCCGACGAGTCGCGGTCGGACGCGTCTTCCTTAAGGGGCCGGCGCGGGAACGTCGCGTATGGACGTGGGGATCGTGGTGAATCCGGTCGCCGGCATGGGCGGCCGCGTCGGCCTGAAGGGGACCGACGGCAAAGTCGCCGAGGCGATCGAACGCGGCGCGGAGCCGCGGGCGCCGGCCCGAGCGCGACGGATGCTCGACCGACTGGCCGCCGTGGCCCCCGAGACGAGCGTCGTCGCGGCCGCGGACCCGATGGGCGAGTCGACCGTCCGCGAGGCCGGGTTCGACCCGGCCCGCGTCGTCGACCCGTTCGAAGGTGAAGCGTCTGCGTCGGGCGGCGCCCCGGACCCGACGGAGACGACCGCCGCGCACACCGCCGCGGTCGTGCGGGCGTTCGCGGGTCTAGAGGGGGACGGTCCGGACGATGAGAGGCCCGCCGACGCCGTCGACCTCGTGTTGTTCGTCGGCGGCGACGGGACGGCGGCGGACGTGGCGGGCGCGCTGGAGGGGACCGAGGTGCCGATGCTCGGCGTCCCGGCCGGCGTGAAGGTGTACTCGTCGGTGTTCGCGGTGTCACCGGAGGACGCCGCCGAGGTCGCCGCGTCGTTCTCGCGGACCGAGCGCCGCGAGGTGATGGACATCGACGAGGACGCCTACCGCGAGGGGGAGGTCCACCCGGAGCTTCGGGGGGTCGCGCACGTCCCCGTCGCCGACGACCTCCAGTCGTCGAAACAGACCGCGAGCGGGACCGTCGAGTCGCTCGCCGAGGGCGTCGCGGCCGACATCCGCGAGCGCGACGGCGAGGGAGTCACCTTCGTGCTCGGGCCGGGGTCGACCGTCGGCGCGATCAAGGACGAACTCGGCTTCGAGCCGTCGCCGATCGGCGTCGACGTCTGGCGCGACGGCGAGGTGGTCGTCCGCGACGCCGCCGAGGCGGAGATACTCGACGCGCTCGGCGAGGAGAACGTGATCGTCGTCTCGCCCATCGGCGGGCAGGGGTTCGTCTTCGGCCGCGGCAACCCCCAGGTATCGCCGGCCGTGATCCGGCGGTGTGACCTCCGGATCGTCGCCTCGCGGGCGAAACTCGACGACGTGCGGGCGCTCCGCGTCGACACCGACGACCCCGACCTCGACGACGACCTCTCGGGGTGGGTCCGGGTCCGCGTCGGGAAGTTCGAGACGCGGATGATGAAGATCGTTTGAGGCGCGCCCCTCGCGCGCCCGCCTCCGGTCCGCCACGGTCGACGGCCCCGACACGGACACACCTTTGTCCCTCGCCGTGTCGGGCAGCGTATGGGACGCGAGAAGGAGCGGATGCTCGCCGGCGAGGCGTACGACCCGTCGGTCCCCGAACTGGTCGCCGACCGGCGGCGCGCGCAGGACCGCTGTCGCCGGTACAACGCGACCGCGCAGACGCAGACCGACCGCCGCGAGCGACTGCTCCGCGAGCTGTTCGGCGAGGTCCGCGGCGACGCGACCGTCGTCCCGCCGTTCCGGTGTGATTACGGCTACAACGTCGGCGTCGGCGACGGCTTCTTCGCGAACTACGGCTGCGTCTTCTTAGACGTGGCGCCGATCGGCTTCGGCGAGAACTGTCTGCTCGGGCCGGGCGTCCACGTGTACGCCGCGACGCATCCGCTCGACCCCGAGGAGCGCGCGGCCGGGCTGGAGTTCGGCGACCCCGTCACGGTCGGCGACGACGTCTGGATCGGCGGCCGGGCGGTGATCACGCCCGGCGTCGAGATCGGCGACGGCGCGGTCGTCGCCGCGGGCGCGGTGGTGGTCGACGACGTGCCGGCGCGGGCGGTCGTCGGGGGGAACCCCGCCGAGGTGATCCGAGAAATCGACGACGACGAGTGACCCTTACGGGGAGTCGAGCGCGTCGGCCACCGCGGGCGCGGCGCTGACGACGCTACAGCCGCGCTCGACGGTGTCGGTGGCGACTATCCGGTCGACGCCGGCGGCGCTGAGCTTCGTCACGGCGTTGGCGACCAGTACCGGGTGGACGCAGGCCGTCAGCACCCGCGCGGCGCCGCGGTCGGTGAGGACGGCGACCGACTCGCTCATCGTCGACCCCGTCGCGATGATGTCGTCGACGACGACCACGTCCCGGTCGGTAACGGTCGCGTCGGAGGGCGACACCGTGACGGCGCCCGTCTCGCGGTCGCGGTGCTTCTCGAAGTAATCGGTCTCGCCGTCGCCGTAGGCGTCGCGGACGGTGGCGGCCACGTCGGTCGCCCCCTCGTCCGGCGCGAGGAAGAGGGGGTCGTCGAGGTCGGCCGTCAGCGGCTCCGCGAGGGCGCCCGCGGCGTCGGCCGTCTCGACGGGGACGTCGAAGAAGTCGGCGACGGCCGCCTCGTGGGGGTTGACGAGGAGCACGCGGTCGGTGCTCGTCGATACCGCCGTCGCCATCGCGCGGGCGGAGACCGGCTCGCCGTCGCCGAAGGAGGCGTCCTGGCGCGCGTAGCCCATGTACGGGATCACGGTGGTCACGTCGGTCGCGCCGGCCTCGCGGACGGCGTCCTGTAGCTGGAGCAGTTCGACCCACGCCTCGTCGGAGTCGGTCGCGGCGACGATCACGGCCTCGTCCGCGTCGAAGTCGGGCACCGCGGCGAGCCCCTCCCCGTCCGGGAACCGGTCGTAGGTCGGCGTCGCGAGCGACCGGCCCGTCTCCTCGGCGAGCGCGGCCGCGAGCTGCTGCGAGCTGGACCCGGGTACGATCATGGGCGTCCGTTCCGCGGACTCCGGTAAACCAGTTTCCTTACCGCGCGGTCCGACCGCGCGCCACGCGAGCGCGACCCACACCGGCCCCACAGGGGCGGATATTTACGGGCGCGGCGGGTACGAGCGCCCAATGAGCGATACCGAAGCCGGCGCGCGCGTCGGGCTCCCCTGCCCGTCGTGTTCGCCCTCCGAGCCGACCGTCCACGAGGTCCTCAGCCCCGGCGGGCAGGCCACCGTGCGCTGTACCGAGTGCGACCACACGCACAAAAGCGAGATTCCCGAGGAAGAGACCGTCTCCGTGACCATCGTCGTCTCACAGGACGGCGACTCCTTCACGACGCGGATGGACGTTCCCGCGGACGGCGACGTCGGCACCGGCGAGGAGTTCGTCGTCGACACCGACGACGCCCTGATGCAGGTGCGGATCACGGACATCGAACTCGGTCCCGAAGAGCGCGTCGAGGAGGCCGACATCACCGACGTGGAGACGCTCTGGACGCGCGCGGTCGACAACGTCGCGGTCCCCGTCACGCTCCACCCGAAGGACGGCGACGCGGACCAGACGCGCTCGCTGCGCGTGAACGTCCCCGGCGACTACGAGTTCACCGTCGACGAGACGGTGGAGTTCGGCGAGGAGCAGTTCACCGTGGAGGGGCTCCAGATCCGCGAGGACGCGCCGGAGTACCGCCACGAGAAGCTCGATCACCCCGGCGACCTCGCCTACGCGAAGGACCTCAAGCGGGTGTACGCCCGCGACGAGACGCTCACCGCTTGGTCGGCCTGGTAGTCACCGCTTGGTCGGCCTGGTAGTCACCGCTTGGTCGGCCTGGTAGTCACCGCTTGGTCGGCTAGTAGCCAACGCGGCCGCTCTCCCCGGTCGATCTACCGGAAACCCCGTTCTATCGCCGGTTCACCGGACGCGTCCGACTGCCCGGCGATCCTCATACCAACATAAACAATTATTAAGAATACGCCCGTTACGTGAGACGTGCCGCCCGTAGTACACGACTGACGCACGCTCGACGTCGGGGACGACGACCGGCCCCGGCGGTCCGGGCACGCGCGAGGCGACGCGGAGCGAGCGAGGCATCGATCGGTCGACTCCGTCCGCGACCCCGGACGGGGACGACGCGAAAGAGGGTCCAGACGACTTGCCGACCGCCGCCGAGGCGGTCGCGCGATCGGCCGCGATGTTCGACCCGTCGGGCACGAGTCGGATCCCGAACGGGACCGACCGCTGGAACGCGTACGCCGGCTCGTCGCACTGACGGCGCGGCCGGATCACTTTATTCGCCGGAGCGGCTACCGACGAGCGGCCGATGACGAACCACCGCTCCGAGCCGGACTCGGCACCCGGCGACGACGAGCCCTATGAGTGCCGAGGCCAGCTTTCTATCCACACATTTGCGAGAAGAAGTGTACGAACGTCATAGAATCGCGTCTGCTACCCTCTGAGAGAGGACAGTTGGCATCGAGAGGAGAATAGAGTACACTCTGAGAGGTTACATAGATTCTTTCACATCTCATGAGGTGTCGGTTCCACTAGTTGAGATATGGGTCTCACCGAGAGAAACGATTATCTCTATTCTCTCATGCTCTAATTTCCGGAATAGAGGGTACTCACGCACCAAACGTCCGATAAGGTCGTGAGTGTTCAGATGATTGTGGCATATTTGGAGAATGTCTAGTCCGATGAAATCACTCACCCAGACTTACTGCTTTCCACTGCGGGATCAATAACAGGGTGTTAGACAACACGTGATAACCTCACTGCCAACTACGATGCGGCATAATGAAATGGATGCCACTGAATCGTCTACACAACAGCCCTACCACGCAACTCACTAACTATGTCCTTAGAAACAGACGAAATCGAAATTGACGGACAAACCGTTTACAATCAGTCTGCTGAACAATTTCCTAAGACCCTTCCGTCAGATATTGACTTGGTACTGACGAGCCCTCCGTACTGGGATCTTAAGGACTACAATAACGAGAACCAAATTGGACAAGAATCATATGAAGAGTATCTCGATCGGATGGAAACTATTTGGGAGAATTGTTATGAGAACACCTCTGAAGATGCTCTTCTAATCATCATTGTTAATTCAAGGCGACGAAACAAGAAGTTCTACGATATTCCCGCGGATATATCGAGAAATGCTGGCAATTGGAATTTGATTGAGAAGATGACGTGGTTCAAACCAAACGCTATGCCAATCTCTCACTGGTATAAGGATTCTCTCTACGATGATAAGAAAGAAGAAATTCTCATATTCGCTAAAAACCACAATTACGAGTATACGTTCAATAAAATTCGAGTCGAGCAGAAGTACAAGGATGTCGACCCTCGCGATAATAAGGACAAAAAAGGGCGTGGTATCCCGAACATTATCCGATGTCCTTCCTACAAGCCCCCGAAAATCAGTGAAGGCAACTATCATATCGCCGCTTTCCCTGACCGATTGGCATACGCGCTGACATATACCTACTCAAATCCGGGGGACAAAATTCTCGACCCGTTCCTTGGTTCTGGTACAACGCTGAAAATTGCGCGTCACACAGACAGGAATGGTTTCGGAATCGAACTCAATCCGGATTATATTGACCTCATTGAGGAAAGAATCAAAGAAGATTTCAAGTTTCCTGCCTGGGAGGAGTTCGACCTCCTACACGACCCCGATAAGATTGACCCGGTCGATACACGAGAAGAGCGACGCGAAGGACAGGACAGCTCTCTGTCTGATTTCAACTAAACGTATATCTTCGCCTTTCCGGCTTCGACTTCGTCAAACGAGTCGGTATTGACTCCTGTTTTTACTCCGCGGGCTTCCGCCCAATCGGTTAATTCATCTATCTCATCACTGTCATAGAACTTCCTATCGAACTCGATCCCATGTATATCGATGATATCCTTGTCATGGAGGTGGACAAGAAATTTGTAGGCGGTATTCATTTGAACGAACTCATCAACGTGATTGAGCACTGCCCGAAGCGTTCCCTTGTTATCGCCGAAGCCACAACCATCAACTAGGGCCCACAGTTCCATATCTGCGTCGTGATTCTCGTTATACTCTTCAATCCGTGATTGGTACTCTTCTGTTCGTCCAGTTTTCCCGACACCGTACTCTCCCGGGTCAGACGAATGAACGAGGCCCAAAACCCCCAGAACGTGTTTGTTTTCGTCCTCATCTCGGATTAAGAGGTCGTAACTATCTGTCTCGCTTGCTTTTTTATCTGATATACTGTAATCGTCTTCAGAAAGACGAACATCCGAGGACATTGGGTTTGCGGCCTTGTCTCCGGGGAGAACTTCCACCTCACCAAAGTTATCCAACAGTGATGCGATAACTCCTTCTGCCCCATGTCCGCGCCGTTTTGCTTCCTCCATCTGAAGGTCGTGAGGCATTATCACATTCTCGATTACGGTCTCGACTTGCGGGTCATCTAATTCTCTGAAGATCTCTAATACGTCTAATACGCCTCTTTCAACGAAATAATCGGCGAACACTTCTGATGACCGTTGTCTTACTTCGGGGTCGCTACTACCTAGTTTGTTCTTTAGTACACTAGTCTGATGAGCAATGAAGTCATCCTTTGGGCAACCACACAGTCCCGTATCCTTGTTCGGATGGGGTGTCGCTCTGAAATCGTAACTGAGATCAAGATAAAGACGCTTGTCTTTTATTCCCACGAGTTTACGTAGGTGATCAACAGTCGATGGTTCCTCGATGAGACGCCGTTCCACCCACTCGCGCATTTTATCTGTCTCGTCCTTATTATCCGAGTCCTCGGCATAGTCAGTTAATTTTTCCTTTGACTCTGACCCCATCGTGGAATTTAAATCAGCAAGAAGTTCGTTGAGTTTCGCAATACCGGACGTACTCACTTCTCCGGCAAGTGGTAGTTTATCTTGCGGTGACACATGGCGCCAATATTCCTCTTCATTTGACTGGTAAATGAGTCCCATACCCAAAGGAGGTAATTACAATCTGAAAAGGTTTCCTAAGGGCCTGTAAGGCATCTCGCCTCAACTATACTTATTACGGAATTCTTCGATCTTTTTGTCCACATTTCTATACATGGAATTCAATTTCTTCTGCATTTGAGACGCTTTCTCGTTTGGATTGATGATAAAATAGACATGGTGGTATCCTCCCGACTCATGATTCACTTGTTCTTTTTGAACAAATTCACAGTGAACAAGACGCTGTAAAGAACGAAAAGTGTGACCGCGGTCTCGGTCGATTCGTTCTGCGATTTCGTCAACAGTCATAGGAGTCTTCTCTTCTACAAGTATTTCAAAAATATCTACGTCTAATTCTTTGAGGTCGTAGAGACACAAGAGTAAATCATCACAGTTAGCGGACTCGTTCAGCATCTCATTGATGGAAGACATCACAGGCGCTCTGATAGATAGTTAGATGCCGAGATAAAAATGGTATGCGGTTACCTGATTATTCGACCCCATCATTCTCTCATTCTCGTCAACAGTGCCTTTACTTTGGCTTCGTTGATGCCAATGTACTCGATACGTTGCTCCGTCAAAGGCGTCACGACGAAATAACGAATTGTGAAACACCAGTACTTCGGATTGGGTGTGTCCTCTGCGTGTGAAATCCTGATATCTCTCGTGACGCCTGTGACATATCTCGAAACGAGCAGTCGCATGGCTGAGGCGAAATTACCCTCCTCGGGCCATCCGAACCTCGATGTATCAGAGCAGACGTTTGCCGCGTTACAGGATGAAGTGACGGATTTACTTGTCGTCAGCTAAGGGACAGACCGAGAGACTTCGACGAGACGTGGTCCTTTGGCGAGGGGCTGAGTGATACATCGGATTACACCTCGACTCGCAGAGCCCCCCGTCTCTTGACGAGACGAAAAACTAGTCACAGAATAGGTGTCGCTCTGAAAACGCAAAACTCCGGAATGCTCTAATCCAAAATTCCGGAATAGTAGGGTGAGACGTTCGGCGTATTCTCAATCCTGCTCTAAGTCGTGAGCGGGGAGGTTGATCAGTACATCAGGACCACAGTCGAAAGGACTCGGCAGTTCGTCAACGAAGGCCCGCACGAATCCCCTGCTTCCCGGCTCGACAATAACCTCACAATCTGCGTGAACCGTCTCACCGTCCTCGTTCTCATATGTGGTGGGGACGAGCACAGGAACCCCCTCATCCAGATATTCCTGTGAGACACGTCTGAGTGCCTCGCTCTCCGTGTTTAGGTTCCCGTCTGTATCTATCGTCCCGACGACCTCATCCTGTTCGTGATTGATTATCTTGACCTCTACGACCTCGTGCGCTTTGTTGCTCGCGTGCTCTTCTGCCGCCTCGGCGATCGCCCGCCCAAAGTCCTCTTCCATCCATTGCGCGATCTCGGCAGCGTCAGCATCAGGGGGCGGGCGTTCTGGTTGGTTTGAGTCGTCCATGATAGTGTATCGTTCCTGAACGGATTTAGTTGCGGGTGGCAGTTCACTCATCGCCTCCGAGCGCCCACAGTGCCATATCGAGCGTTCGGAGACTAACATCGTACTCGTTCGCTATCGCCCAACACGATCCAAGATACACTAAGTAATCGTCGACAGAGGGGTCATCAGGCATCTCGTCGGGCAAGTATCCGCTCTCGTGTAGGACACTCCATGCCTTCCAGTCGAGCACGGTGAAGCGATCGGGGTTCATAAACAAGAGAAATGCAGAACCCATCCGTTCAGCGACACCGGAGATCTCGATCAGATATGAGAGTTTTTCACCTGGTGAAGAGGCAGCGACCGATTTCTCAATTTGGGAGGTGACAAACGTCTCGTCGTTTGAATTGAAATCATCGAGAACCTTTCCGACAAATGGTGAGCCGGTCATCTTCCAGCGCACAATCCACTCTAGATCTTCCCACGTCCACGTATCTTCCTCGAACGCCTTCGGTAGCGTTTCGAGTCGCTCCATCTCTTCGGCATACTGATCCTCTTCTTTCTCGTAGGCGGCTTCCTGCTGTTTGAGTACACGCCGGCCTAATTCCATTGGGTCGACGATACATCTCTATCAACTTAGCATTAACCACAAAATTCTGTGTTTGTAGAACTGCTTTTTACTGTCTCTAGGCACGTTTTAACGCCTTCTGAAACAGCTAAAACCTGTATCTCGTCGTTAGATGCGACCACGGGTTGACTGGATGACACAGGCTGATGAACGGGTGCTCGAGTTTCTACATGACAAGGAGATCGTCGCTTCTCCAAGCGTCATTGCAGCGAATATCGACTACACACAGGAATACCTCTCTCGTCGTTGCCGAAAGCTGACTGACGCAGGACTGTTACAACGCGTCGACGCCTCGAACTACCGCGTTACTGACCTCGGGGAACGATTCCTCGCGGGCGAGGTCGATGCCGAAGAACTCGAATCCGACGAATCGGATTGATACACGATTGTCTCTCGTCGTGAACCGTAGAGACTCGCACGAGAAGCGGGAGCAGCAGGATACCATGAGGGATACATTAGATCAAGTGAAAGCCGTAGAGACGGTGATGTTCTACTCAAAGCGCGAAATCATACGATTTAGAATCGACGACGACGACAGTTTTGAGATTGATGTCGTCAGTGTTGCCAATCTCTTTGCTGTTCTTGCCACGTTCGTTCGCGCTCTCTTTTGAGTAGGATTTCTTCTCCGCCATCACCCGGTCGTGGCCGATCCTCGGCATGCTCTCTCGCCCATTTCCCCAGCTCACTTTCCGGTTCCGTGCGGCCCCCTGTACTACCGGCGGAACGCTTCGGCACATTGGGTTCTTCGTTCTCGTGTTGTTCTTCATACTCTTCCTGTTTGTCTAGCATATCTGAAACCCATCTCTCCCTCTCCGGCTTGAACGGCGAATCAAACCCCGTCGCACCCGCTTTCTCTTTCAGATGTGCTCTGTTTTCCCAGTACGTGAGTTTTGGGTCGACGTAATCCATCCACCCGTCGATATTACCTTGGTCAGCAACCCGCTCCAGGTGCCTAAGGAGGCAGTCGATAATCATGGGGCGGAATGTCCCTATGGCATTACCCTCTTCTCTACTAGAGTCGATCGATGTCTGCCGCTCAAACCGCTCGTACAGTTCCAGACTCATTGCGTATCGGAACACGTGACCAGCACGGAAATAATTAACTCATATATTTGATACTTTTGTAGTACATTTTCTCTTAGTTGATTATAAACGGCTTATTAGCGTATTTTAACGTAGTCGATATATTATAAATTCTGTTATGATTAGTCGCCACCAGCGATTCGGTCGAAGCTGAAAGAGATCTCGAAAAACACTCGCTCGTGTTATTGAAACCCCGTGTCTAACGTCGCAACGGGGCCTATTGATGGGCTACGAACGACGTACGGGGGTACCTCGAAGATATTTACAGCTTCACGAAGCGGACATCGAAAAAGAAGCGACGCCGTGAGACGCTAGAAGTCGGGGAACGCTATCCCATCGGGCCAGCGGAACTCCGCGTTCACCACGACCGCCTTCGTAGTCCCTCCCCGTCCGGTCTCCTCAACGACATCCCCGATACCGAGAGCCACCATCTCGTCGATACGGTTGCGGGCAGTCGGCCGACTCACGTCCAGTATCATCTCTACGTCGCCGGCGGTAAGAGGGTCGTCCCTGTTCGGGTCAAGGAGCGCCCGGACAATGCCCCGACGTTTCGCCGGCATCGTACTCAGGGCGACCCTGCCACACGCCTCGACGTCTTCGAGTTCGAGGTGGGTGCGACCGTGGATTAGCGCGTGACCACGGGCGAGGTCGTGGAGCAACTTTCCGATTCGTTTCGGGGCCTCGATTTGTACTGCACCGTCATGAACCGAACCACGGGCGTGGGCAACAACTCTTGCGAGGCGCTGGATGGGTACTCTAACGTTTTTTCTTATTGAGTCGTCAGTCCACGTAACACTCTCAGTGCCGCCGTGGTAGTTCCATAGGTCTTGTAGGAACTCCTGAACGGCGTCACGTCCACGCTCGATGGGCTGGTGTTCACCCCCCTCAACAACCGAGCACAACCAGTCGCCGTCGTAGTCCTCGTCAGGCCACTGGACGAGCAGAAGACGCTGCCCGACGTTACCCATCATCTTCCACGCCCGCGGGCTCAGGGGCGTTGTCGCACCGATGAAATTGAACCGTATGTCATCGTACCCGACTTTGCCACCGGTTGCGGTCTGACGGTAGTAACCGTCACCGTCCATTATCCGCGCCAACTTTCGCCATGTGCTCTCGACAGTCCGCTCGCTGCCGGCGAACAAAGTTTGCGCATCTCCTACCGCGAGCGTGCGGCCTTCAAGCAGCGGAAGCAGGTCATTGTTCGTCGAGTCGTTGTCGGAATTTGAACCCCCCGCGCTCACGAAGGAGGCGGGAGTGACATCTGAACGACGACAGAACTGTTCGTTGAGATCTCCGAACGTCTTGAGCAGCATCGTCTTGCCGACGCCCGACTGGCCCTCGACCATCATCGCTCGGGACGATTCGATGTCGTCGAGTAGGAGCGTTGCGTGGGTCGCCAGGAGCGGCTTCATTACCGACCAGCCCTCCTTGCCGAACTCCTCGCAGATGACCTGCTTCAACTCGTAGTCTGCGAGGGCCGGAGGTGCCGGCTGCTCATCGGTTGCTGTGACCGGACTCACCCTCTCCGAGTTTACTGACTCACCCCTCGCTCGTCTGCACCGGCGAGCGAACTCCTCGTCAGTATAACCTCGGAGTGACCGCTGGCGGGCCTGCTTGAGTTGCTTAACCGAACCTGTTGACTGTATCGACTCATACTGCCTGGCGAGTCTAGCAACTTTTGCTCGTTGTAGTGACCGTTTTCGAGCCTGCTCAAGTTCTTCGATAGAGCCCGTCTTCAGTGCCGACTCGGACATCTCCGCGAGTTTCTCGTCGGAGTACTCTGAGAAATTCGATGAGAGATTATCGGGCTGCTCTCGATGATCAGCCTCGGACGGAGACCCCGAGTTGGAGTCTGTTCGTTGTGCGTTTCGTTCGTCTTCTGATTGCGTTTTAGACATATGTTATGTCCTCGGTGAAGCCTTCCGGCGAACTGACCACAGTCCAACTGAATTTCGTGGCTCCACCCCCGAGGGTCAGAGACTACCTATTATCAATTACACGAGCTAAAATAGGCCCATATTTAGGAAGAAGAGTTAACATGGTAGCTTTTAGCATGACTCTCTTCGGATACATCAACACCGAACAAACTGAGTTTTTTACTAGCTTTAGCTAGCTTTTTAGCTGTATGCTGTACTAGTAGAGTAAGATCAGCTGAATCAACTAGAAGAGTTCAGCAATGTTTAGATCAAATTCTCTTACTCGATATCTCTCAAACACCTATCTTCACACTCATTATTAAATAGCTCAAATCTGTTCTAACGAAAACAACTAACTCCTAAACAACGGATCATCTCCACTAATAGATCATAAAGCCCGATATGCTCGATCGTCAGACGGACTATTCTGCTAAGGTCACCAATAACAGAGAGACGACAAAAACGCGATTTTGCTAAGACCGCTTCGACAGAACAAAGGAGAATGTCTATCTCTGTATTTTCACAATTTCCGGAATAGAAACGCTATCAAAAAAGTCATTAGCATCTTTTCCGAGCGCCACGGCATGCCTAACTACTGCCAACGGTGTGGTTCAGAGCTTGCTGACGACGCTTCGTACTGTCCCGAGTGTGGAACCGCAACCGACTACGAGACGATCGACAAGGAAACTTCGACAGACAACGACTCGTGGGAGTGGTCAAGTCCCAGAGGACCGTTCCAGTCACCACGACGGGCGCTCGGCACACTGAACATGATCGGGTTCGTCTCGATGCTCGTCGCCATCGGTCTCAACGCGGTTGGTCTGCCGATCACCGTGCTCCCTCACCCACTACCCATCGCCATGTTCGTCTTCTGGTTCGGGATACTTGTCGTTGGTCTACCGTTATGGGGACTCCTACATATCGTTGACAACGTTCTTGGGTTCCACAAGACCGAATAATCCCGATCGCAGAGACGACAGCAGACTCGTCGCTCTCGCATTACAGGAGATATCTGTCACATCGTAGGCACCGGTATCACGAACAGGGACAGCGTGCGGTCTCTTTGACGAGACGCGAAAGCAGACGTGCCGGCGACAGTGGAGTCACGATCTAAATCTCGTTGAGCAGGACTTCACACAGAATTTTGTAGGAGATTCGTCACTACACCGTTCCCCTGAGATCGAAGACGCTTGGTTGTCTCCGTGGTTCAATGTACTTCCGATAGAACACAGGCACCTTGCCCATCGACTGTCTTCACGACCCTGTCTCTGTCGTCTCCGCAAAATGCTCTACGAGAAGAGGTCTACAAGTCGAGTGACTTGATACACTCGAGATATTCTTGTCGAGCGTCGTTCCGATCGACCCGGGTGTAAACGTCCATTGTTCGGTTATTGGCGTCACCGCGGATGTGCTGGAGGATGTGGTCCTTCATCCCCTGATTCCGCATCAGCGTCGTGAACACCGTCCGAAACGTGTGAGGCGTGAACTTGCGGTGAAAGCGCGTCTCGCCCTCGTCCATCACGCCTGCTTTGACCGCAGCGTCTCGGACAGCCCGCTGGACCTGCGTCGTGTTCACTCGATTGCCACGGACACTCAGAAACAGATAGTTTGAGTCGTCGTCTGGTCGGATGAGTTGATACCGCTTGATGGCGTGCTCGACCTCGTTATCAACAGGAACGACGGTCTGACTGCCACCTTTCCGCTCACGGAGGCGAATGAATCCCTCGTCGAGCATCAGGTCGTCGTGTTCGATTTCGAGCGCCTCCCGAATCCGGCATCCAGTTTTTGCGAGAATGACGGCGATCGCCTTGTTTCGTGGTTCAGCGATATTATGGATGATTTTCTTTGCGCTCTCCCACGTCGCACAGTCGGGACGCTCGCGGTACTTCTGTGGGATCTCTTCGAGGACGACTGCTGCGGGGTTACCGGTGATATTCTCGAACCGAGGGCGCTTCATCGCCCACCCGAAGAACGAGGACAGCGATTCGAGGTATCTCCGCTTCGTGTTTTGCGAGAGATCGCGGGCAGCGAGTGCGCCGACGTAGTCCTCGATATGGCGCACCTCGACATCTTGAGGGGCGAGATCGGGAAATTCCTCGTGGAAGAACGACTTCAGCGTTCGAGAGTAGGCGTTGAGCGTCCGACGACTGCGACCCATTGCCTCCTTACGCTCGATGAAGTCGTTGACCGCGTCGTGCTCGTTCTCGTAAATCTTCTCGCGAGTCTCGCCCGTCATGCCTCGACCACCTCCTCGTCAGCATTGTTGTGGGCGAGTCGCCAACCGTACCCCTGCTTGTATTCGACCTTGTTCTCTTCCGCGAGGTCGAACAGCTGATCCTCAACCGCGTCTTTCACGATGCCTGTCAGAACACCGCTATCTGTGACTTGGTGGAGTACCTTATTCAGGGGTTGGTAGTTCTCAGTGAGGAACGTCGTCACGAACTCCTCGTGAGCGATTTCGATCTCGCCGGGTTCCGAGTTCTGCGCGTTTTCGAGCTCGTCCTGTAACTGCTCGACTTGTAGTTGTAGTTCTTCCACCTTCGATTCGTTCTGACTGTACGCGAGGAACCCCTCTTGACGCGCAGCACGAGCTTCTTGTATCAGTTCATAGAGGTACTTCGATCGACTCCCGTAGCCTTGCTCTTCGGCCTCCGTCATCCACTCTTCAGCGTGCTTACGATTCGGATACAGCGCGACGTAGGTCGTCTCTTCGGATAGTCCGACTTCACTCTCCCATTCCGTCTGCTGTGGCTCGTCGTTGCTCATTCGTGTCTCACAATAGACAATTACGACCGGATGAACCTAGGCGTATGGATAGTAACGATGGATGTGACGACTGAATCGCGACCATTACCAGAAGTGAAACTGTGAGGATTGGGTTTTTATATAAATTCAGAGTCAGGATTGATATGGAAGGACGATACAGGAACATATTCGTCTCGTTTCGAGGACCGAGTGAACGAGATGACGCCGCAGACCCCGGAAAACAACTTGAAGATAACACGACCAAAGCACAACTCCATCTGATTGATTTCGGTGATGAGGAACTAGTCGAAGCAGTCCTCAGCGCTATAACAAAAGATCTAGCCATTGGTTCTGATTTACTGGATGTAGCGACTTCTGAGAACGTCTCTACTAGTACACAGGTCCAAATTCGTGATATCGACACCACAGGACGAACTGTTTTACTGGTGGGTGTGTCCGGAACAGGTCACAACCCATTAGAAGACGAAGAATATCATCCAACCGATGAAAACCCGGGAGAGAGTGAAAAAAGAGTAGATGGGGTCATCCACGTTGGCGATGAGTATGTAATTGTTCAGGAGAGTAAATTCCAGGTTCAAGAGCTTACAGTAGATGAGATGGGGGACTACAAATCACTGCTTCAAGTGGAAGAGGAGCATTACGGGACTGTTTCTTGGGAGAATATCCACAGTAACATTGACGAGATGCTTGAATTCCAGAACACCGATGAGGAAGGCCCATCGGACCGATCTGATTTTCTCGCTTCTCAGTTCAAGCAGTATCTCGAAATGCATGGTCTGAAGCTGAGCGAATCAGAATCACAATACAGCAGCGGTGAGAAATTTATATCATTGCGCTTCCAGCCCGAAATGAATGTAGTAACATCGGAATCTGAGTCAGCAAGTCCAGAATACGCTGCTCATTTCCATAGCTTGCCGGAAAATGATGGGATTAGTGATTTCTATATTTCGCAGGGCGAGCTAGAAGCACTTCTTGAGGATTTGGAGAGTCGTCATCCAAAAATTCGGAAGGCGCTACAGAGCGGAGTCTTTGAGCCACTAAATGAGCTTGCGAACGAGCACGATATGACTGAAGGGGACACGAAGACTATTGCTGAAATCGGAGATCAAGAGACGGGAAGAAAGCGGTTACAGGTCGCACAGCCAAATGGGGCTGATTACCGAGTGCTAGGATTCCGACGCGCATCACCTGGAAGCAGTCGCTACAGTTCAGGTGCGTATTACATGCTTGCTGACGGTGAATTTCTAGCACATTTCAGTTCTGTAGATGATGGTGAAGCAACTACAATCGGAGATGCCCTGTTCGGAGCCGATCCGGACATAATGGGTCTTCAGTAGTCAAGGCTCCTACTCGTACGAGTCTACGTTTCTTTGTTGGGCACACTACTCAAAGAGTAGTATAATAGAGTGAACGGATTATGGATTGAACAGCGTCTATAACTGCTCTAAACAGATTCACTATGGATAGATTGTGAGTCGTGAGTGCCGAGGCCACCGATTTTCGCTCGTAACGACCGCTTGAAGCGGCGTCGCCGTCGCGGACCGCCGGCGCGGTCGCCTCGGAGCGGTCCGCTGACGGAGTGAGGGCTACTTCCCGTGCTGTCCCGACCCGGACTCTCCACGGTCGCGGCTCCCCCGGCCAGCCGCTCCCCGACCGCGGTTCCCGCCGTTTCCGTCCGGTTCCTCGTCGGCGCCCGCACCCTCGACGCGCGGGAACGACCCGGAGAGTTCGGGCAGCGACTCGAACGCGCGGGTCGTCGTCGCCGTCGCCCGCGGTTCGACGGCGAGTTCCGTGCCGTCGGAAAAGGACACCGTCGACGCCTCGTCGTCGGCGTTGTAGGCGACGTACGTCCGCGTGGTGCCGTCCCTGAAGACCGAGTAGAACGCCGTGTCGGCCGTCACCGTCGCGTCGGGCACGCCGACGGCGTCGAGGGTGTGTACCCAGTGGGCAGTGTGGGCGCGCGACTCCGCGAAGTCGCCGGGGGCGTAGTCGCTCTCGTACCAGGACCGCGCCGCGGCCGGAGCCGAGAGCGCCCGGAACTCCCAGAGGATGTCCGTGTACCACCCGAGGTCGAACGTCTCGCCGCCCCCGTCGTTCTCGAGGAGCGTCGCCCAGTTCGCTGCCGCGGCGTCGCGGTTCCAGCCGAGGTACAGCGAGTGCCCGCCGACCGGCAGGTAGTTGATCGCGTGGATCGATTCCGGGTCCTGGTTGAACCACGTGGCGTACTTGTACCCGCGGCCCCAGACCATCCCGGCGTAGTCGTACGGCCACTCGTCGGGCAGGTTCTCGTCGGCGACGTCGAACCAGTACTCCAGGGCGGCGTGGACCTCGTGGGTGTAGAGGTAGATCCCCGCGTCGCGGATCGCCTCGTCGCCGGTCAGTTCGCCCCACAGCACCATCGCGGCGTAGGCGTTGATCGCCTCCGACGACGACTCCTGGTTACACCCGGCCGGGAGTTCGCCGCTGCCGGACGCCCACGAGTGCCCGGCGTACGGGCTGAAGTTCCGAAGGAACGGGAAGCGAGGGTCGTCGCGGTCGGGACTCGCGTAGTCGCGGACGAGGAGGTCGACGACGCCGCCGTACGCGTCCTCGCGCGCCCACTCCGGGTCGCTCCGCGCCATCTCCGCCGCCGCCTTCACCCAGTAGCCGTAGTGGAAGTGGTGGTCGTTCAGGTCCGCGTCGGCGCCGAAGCCCATCGGGGCGCCGTTCAGCGTTCCCCAGGCGTCGTCGTACCAGAAGAGGAACTCCTCGGCCACGTCGCCGTCGGCGTCCGCGGTGAACCACGTCTCCAACTCCTCGCGGATCGCATCTTGGAACCGCCCCGCGGCGGCCTCGTCGTCGACCTGCTCGGCGAGCGGCGCCAACTGGAGGAGCCGCTCGAAGTTCTTGCCCGTCCAGTAGGTGCCGTCGCCGAGGTCGTCCCGGATCAGCGGGTCGGCCGCCGCGGCGCTGTCGACGTGCTCCGAGAGGTCGGGCACGTCCGTCGCGTCCGGGAGGAACGGGAGGACACCGCGGTACGGGAGTTCGGTCGCGAACGACGACCCGGCGTGGACGGGCATCTCGCCGCGCGGAGAGACGTACGACCAGTCGCGCAGGTCGGCTCCCGTTCGCTTCGCCTGATGCGGATACAGCGCCGTCAGCGTCTCGTCGGCCCCGCCGCGTTTCGCGTCGAGGTCGAACTCGTAGTCGGTGACGACCGCCGAACGCTCCGCGTCGTACTCCCACGTGACCGTCGTGTCGGTGACGAAGGCGTACGCGCGCCGGCGGAAGGCGTTCAGGACGTCCGGCGTCGCCTCCGGCAGGAGAGCGACGGAGGCGTACCCCGCGCCGTCGAGGGCCGACGAGACGGCGTCGCTCTCGACGCCGTCCCACGAGGCGCCCGGCGGGGCGAACAGCCCGTAGTGGCTGTCTCCGACCGTCACGCCCAGCACGTGATTGCGCTCGTGCCAGACGGAGACCTCGCCGTCGAACGATACGTCGACGCCGCCCGCCGTCGTCTCGAAGTAGACGAACGGCGAGCCCTGCGCGAGCGTCGCCTCGAGGCTCGCCTCGCCGTCCGTCCGCCGGTAGGTGACCGACCAGTCGCCGTAGTCGGCGACCTCGGCCGGGGCGTCGCCGTCGACGTCCGGGTGGGAGACGGTCAGGTCCGGATCGATCGGCTCGGTGCTGGCGTCCGGCGACGCCGTCAGCTCCGCGAAGTCGTTCGTCCGGCCGCCCCACGTGAACGGCGCGTCGCCGACCCGCCACTCGTCCGGGTAGGTGACGGCGAGGCCCGTCTCGGTGACGCGCGCGGCCAAGGGGTGGACCCAGAGGTTCTCCGAGAGCGGGCGCCACAGCAGCGTCGTCCACCAGTCGTTCGAGGGGTACGGCGCCGAGAGGTCGTCCGTGGCGTAGATCGTTCGGGGCGGTGCGCCCGCCGCCGTCGGCTGGACCCGCGCGATGCTGCCCGCCCCGACCCGCTCGATGTCGGTGGCGGCCGCGCCGGCGGTGACGGTTCCGCCGCCCGCGAGGACGCCGCTCGCGATCAGTCCCTTGAGCCAACTCCGCCTGGTCATGTCCGAACTCGGTACGTCGATCGAAGGGCGATTGTCGTCCGTCATTGTCTGTGGGGAGGCGACGGCCGGCGCCGCCGCGCGGGTTCGTCGCCACCTTCTTTCATTAAAAATGTTGTTAGAAATAATTAACATCTGTCTTGTAGGGGGTTATAAGACATATATCCTACATATTCGAAATTGGCTAGCAAGTGGCCGTTCACGGCCGAAATCGACCGAACAGAGGTCGCCGAACACGCAGTCCGACGAGGATCAGGCGACGGGAACGAGGGCGTGAGGGCGTCGAGGCCGTACCGACGGGAAACTGTTGGGCCGCACCCGTCGTCGGAGCCGCCCTCAGTTCGAATCGGGGTCGCTGTCGCTCGTGTCGATCGCACCGAGTTCGGGAGACGCCGTCTCGCCGGCGTTCGTCCGCACCTTCCCGATCAGAACGGCGGCGACGTAGATGCCGACCGCGAACAGGACGATGACGCCGCCGGCCGTCGCCTCGCCGTAGTAGGCCGCCCCGATGCCGAGGAGGACTGCGAGTTCCGCGATGACGATCGAGACGAGGATGGACTGGGTGAAACTCTTCGACACCTGGGTCGCTCCCGCGACGGGGACGACCAGCATGGCCGCCACGAGGATGACGCCCATGATCTGCATCGCCCCGACGACGACCAACGCGGTGAGCATGACCGTGACCCGGTTGTACCAGGTGACCGAGAGTCCGGAGACCCGGGCGGCAGTCTCATCGAAGGTGACGTAGAGCAGCTGGTTTCGAGTGAGTCCGATGACCGCGACGATGATCGCGAACAGCACGAGCAGGATGGCGGCGTTTTCCTCCGACACCGTCGACAGGTTTCCGAAGAGGTACTGATTGACGCTGACCGAGAGCCCGCCGGCGTTGAGACTGATGAGCACCGTCCCGAGTGCGAAGCCCGTCGAGAGGACGATCGCCATCGAGACGTCGTTGTACGCGTCGGTCGCCTCGGAGATGACCTCGATGAGCAGCGCCGCGAGCATCGCGACGACGACCGCGGTCAGGTACGGCGAGACGCTGAACTCGAGGACGGCGTTGAGGAACAAGCCGACTGCGACGCCGGCGAACGCCGTGTGCGCGAGTGCGTCACCGATGAGGGCGAGCTGCCGGTGAACGAGGAACGTTCCGATGAGCGGAGCCATCACGCCGATGCACATACCGACGAGGATGGCACGGTGCATGAACTGGAACGCCAGCAGTTCCAGTCCGGTGATCTCTGCCAAGAGGAACATGAGATCCGACCAGCGTTCGAGGAACACGTACAGCGGGGCCAAGAGGAGATCAATCGGACCCGTCTGGAGTAGCGGCGCCATCGAGAGGATCATTGGCTCTCACGCAAGACGCCCGTGGCGGCTCCGAAGGCTCTGCTAAGAGCGTCGCTCTCGGCGAACTCCGCCGTCGGGCCGTCGAAGTAGACCGCTTTGTTGAGACAGACGACGCGTTCCGCGTGGTCGATTACGGCACCGAGGTCGTGCTCGATGAGGACGATCGTGATGCCGGCGTCGTTGAGCGTTTCGAGCAGGTCATAGAAGGCGTCGACCGACTCGGCGTCGACGCCGACCGTCGGCTCGTCGAGGACGAGCAGATCGGCCTCGCCGGCGAGGGCGCGGGCGATGAACGCTCGCTGGCGCTGGCCGCCCGAGAGCTTGGTCACTCGGCGGTCGGCGAAGGCCGACATTCCGACGGTGTCGAGCGAGCGGTCGACGATATCCCAGTCCGCGCCGGAGAGGAAACCGAAGCCGACGTGGGGGAATCGGCCCATTTTGACGACCTCGCGGACGGTGATGGGCATCTCCTTGGAGGCGCTGGCGTGCTGGGCGACGTAGCCGATTCGCGAGCCGTCGTCGAAGGCGTGCGACGGCTCGCCGAACAGTCGTGCCTCACCGGTGTCGGGGCGGAGGAGGCCCAACATGAGCTTCATCAACGTCGACTTCCCCGACCCGTTCGGGCCGACGACGGCGACGTACTCGCCGGCGTCGACGGAAAGCGAGACGTCCTCGACGACGTTCGCAGCGGTGTACCCGAAGGCGACGTCGGACAGGTCGATGAGGGTGTCTCCGGCGCTCACGTCGGCCGCGTTCGCGGCGTCGTTTCCCCAGATGGAACGCGTCATTCGAAGTTCCTCCACTCTTCGTGCCAGCCCTCCGGGCCGGCCTCCTCCGGGTCCTTGTTGCCGAGGACGACTTCGAAGGTGGGCATGTTGATGTTGTAGGCGATCTCCTCGTACCCCCAGTCGTTCTGGACCCACTTCTCACGAACGCCGGCGTAGGGGGTGACGGGAAAGTACGCCTGGACCTGCGTTTCGGCGAGGAGCTGTTTCGCGGGCTTGCGGGACTCGAAGACCCCGCTGGCGATGTAGTTGATGTCGTTCTCCTCGATGACCCGCTTCGCCTCCGTGATGTCGGAGGGTTTCACGTCGCCGCTGGCGGCGAGGTTGACGACCAGCGGGCGCATCTCGACCCCGTAGCGGACGCCGATGTACTGAAACGCGTTGTGGGCGGCCAACTGAACGACCTTCCGATCGGCGCGGTCGAAGATGTCCGCGTAGTCCTCGTCGATGCGTTGGAGCACCTCGGCGTTGTACGCCTCGGCGTTATCGCGAAAGGTCGCTTCGTAGTCCGGGGCGAGTTCGACGAGGCCCTCGGTGATGTTGTCGACGGACTGCTTCGCTCGCAGCGGATCCAGCCAGAAGTGGGGATCCATCCCGCGCCCCTCGCCGACGCCTTCCTCCTCTCTGTCCAGCGTCGCCGCCAGAGACTCCAGTTCGACGCCCTCGCGAGCGTTGATGAGGTCGGTGTCGATGTCGTCGTCTTCGAGGGTCTGGATCGCGCGGTCGGCCCACGGCTGGAAGTCCTGCCCGACGTGGATGAACGCGTCCGCCTGGATGATCTCTTTGGTGACGCTCGCGTTCGGTTCCCAGCCGTGACCGTGCAGACCCGTCGGGACCAGGTTCTTGACCGTCACCGGCGTGTCCGCGGCGACCTCCCGAGCGAAGTCGAAGAAACTGAAGAAAGACGCGACGACGACGGGACCGTCGCCGTTACCGGACCCGTTCGAACCCGCACCCGGATCGGCGCTCCCCGTACAGCCGGCCACTCCTGCGGTCAGAACGCCCGATCCCGCGAGAAGTGCCCGTCTGCGTGTCATCTCGGTCTGATCCCGTACTTCTTCCATCTTAGTGAAGATTAGAGACGTCGGCGCATATGATTGTTTTGGTCTAACTAGATTTTTAGACTAGTCTAATTCCACTCTGTTTCGAGGAGCCGTCGGGCGGGACGGCCTCACGAAGGGCCGAGAGGCCGGTTCACGAAGGCCCGGAAGCCGGCTCTCGGAGGCAAACGAGCGAGACTCCGACGCGAGAGACCGACCAGATACGGGTCGCGGCCAGCGGCGTATCGCGGGTTCGGACGGGAGAAGTCGAGTCCTCACCGAAGCGAGCCCGCGTCTCGCGAACTGCCGCGGGTACCGAAGTCGGCTACACGTCGACCGGGCAACCGTTGATCTCTCCGCCGCGCATCCCGTCGGCGAGCCAGTAAATCGAGAGCGTCAACACGACGAGCGCGCCCAGCGCGAACTCCAAGCCGTCCAGCGGGAGGAAGAGGAGCGAGGTCGAGATGCCGAGGAGCGAGAGCAGTCCGAGCAACACCGCCGAGCCGCAGGCCGCACAGCCCGCCCCCAGCGTGCCGAGGATCAGGCCCGCGGCACCGGCACCGCCCTGCTGGAGGTCCAGGCCGTGCTCGCGGAAGTGGTACGTCGCCATCGCGACGTCGAGGCCGGTCAAAAGCGCCACGACGACGAGCAAGACCCCCTGTGCGGGGCCGAAGGAGGTGCCCACGAAGGGGTAGAGTTCGGCGAGGATCGTCAGCCGACTCGCCGGCGGGAGCGAGCCGCCGACGACCACGTCCAGCACGAACTGAACGTTCAGGGACACCACGAACGCCGTCAGCGAGAGGACGGCCGCGAGGACCGAGACGGCGGCGTAGACCGGCAGCGTCAGGACCAGCCGCGCGGTCCGACCCATCAGCCGCAGGTCGTCACGCCCCGTCGGTAGCCGGACGCCGCGGCCGAGGACCTCCATCAGCCGTCGACCCCCAGCGTCTCCGCGATGAGGTCGTAGCTCACGCTCCCGTTGGCCGAGGTGACGTACTGTCCGTCGCGGAACAGCAGGACCGTGGGCGTGGTCCTGCCGAGGTCGGCGGCCTCCGCCGCGTCGAGGTTGCCCTGAACCGCCTCGTCGTGCGCCTCGTTCTCGGCGTCGGCGACGACCGCGGCGCCGTCGAGGTCGGTCCGGGAGTCGAGGAACGTCTCGGTCCGGTCGAGGACGTTGTCCGCGTCGAACTGGTCTTGGTTCGAGAAGTAGTGGTCGAGCAGCGACCAGAAGGCGGCGTCGCTCCGAGCGTGCGTCGACGCGAGCGCCTGCGTCGCCGGCTCGCCCCACGGGTAGACGACCGGGTATGTCCGGAGGACGTACGCCCCTTCGCCGGGGTCGACGACGTTCGACCGGATCGCGGGCACGACGTCCTCGTGGAAGGCGCGACACCGCGGACAAGAGGGATCCTCGAAGGTGAGGACAGCGTGTCCGTCCAGCGGGCCCTGTCGCGGGAGCCCGTCCAATCCCGCGGCGGCCGGGTGCTCTCGGAGCGACCGGCCGGCCTCGCCACCGCTGCCGCCACACCCCGCGAGCGAACCGGCCGCGCCGGTGCCGGCGAGCGCCAGGAACCGTCTTCGTTGCATAGTCACAAACACGGTACAGGGACCTATAGCGCTTGTTCAAACTTCGATCGGAGAGTGTCCCCCGTCTCCTCGTCCGAAGGGGCGAGCGAACCAACTGTTTTCAGGTCGCCCCGCGAGTCCGCGCCCACGGACCACCGCTGTCCGGACTGCGGCGTCACGATGGAGGAAGTCGAGTTCAACATGGGCGACGCGTGGAACGCGCACATCACGACCGGCGAGAAGCGGTCGGGGCTGCTCGGTAGACTCGGAATGAACGAGCGGAAGGGCCTGACGACGGTGACGTGTCCCGAGTGCGGACTCGTTCGCCACTACGCCGAGTTCGAGGAGTGACGACGCGCCGGTGAGCCTCGTCGCTACTGCCCCGGTTCCGGGCCGTCGCGGCCACCGGTCCGGTCGTCCGGATACCCGGTGTCACGGGTGTTTTACGCGTCAGAGCCCTCCGATCTACTGGAATGTCCGACTCTGAATACGCGCTCCAGGCGCGGCTCGAAGCGAAGCCGGAGAAGGCCGACGAGGTGGCCGAGTTCCTCGAGTCGGCCCTCCCGGCGGCCGAGGCCGAACCGGAGACGACGACGTGGTTCGCGCTCCGGCTCGACGAGACCACGTTCGGCATCTTCGATACGTTCCCCGACGAGGAGGGCCGGCAGGCGCACCTCGACGGCGAGATCGCGGCGGAGCTGATGGAGCGGGCCGACGAGCTGTTCGCGGAAGACCCGCAGATCGACGAGATCGAGGTCCTCGCGGCAAAACACTCCTGAACGGCCGACCGTCCGGGATCGGCCCTCGGTCCTCGACGCCACGCGGTCCGGAGTCGCGGCCGGCCCGCCGGACCGACGAGGCCGACACCGGACTCATCCGGTCGTGGCTTTATTCTCCCGGCTCCCGGACGAGTGTGTATGGACCCGGACTTAGACCGATTCACGTCGCGCCGGTCGACGGTGTACGGCCAGCGCGGCGTGGTGGCGACCAGTCAACCCCTCGCGAGCGAGGCGGGGATCGAAGCGCTACGCGAGGGCGGCAACGCGTTCGACGCCGCGGTCGCGACCGCGGCCGCGCTCAACGTCGTCGAGCCCACCTCGACGGGGCTCGGTGGCGACGTGTTCGCGCTCTACCGGACCGCGGACGGGGAGGTCGGCGCGATGCGCTCGTGCGGCGGCGCGCCGGCCGACGCGACGATAGCGAACGTACGGGACGCGCTGGCCGAGGACGACGACGCCGAATCCTACTACCCCGACGACGGCGGCTACGCGGTCGACGACGCGGGCGAGGCGGGGATGCCCTTTTACGGCCCGCACGCGGTCACGGTTCCCGGGACGGCGCGCGGCTGGGAGGCGACCGTTGAGGAGCTGGGACGGCTGACGCTCGGCGACGCGCTCGCGCCGGCCATCCGCTACGCGACCGAGGGCTACCCGGTGTCGGAGGTCATCGCCTCCTACTGGGCGAGCGCCGACGCGCTGTTCAGCGACGACCACGCCCGCGAGGCGTTCCTGTTCGACGACGAGCCGCCGAGCGTCGGGCAGACGGTGACGATGCCGCGCCTGGGCGAGTCGATGCGAAAGATCGCCGAGGAGGGCGCCGACGTGGTCTACGAGGGCGAGATAGCCGAGGCCATCGCCGACGAGGTCCAGTCGCAGGGCGGGTTCATGACCGTCGACGACCTCGCCGACTTCGAGGTCGAGTGGCCGGAGCCGGTGTCGACCACCTACAACGGCGCCGAGGTGTACGAGCTCCCGCCGAACAACCAGGGACTCATCGCGCTGGAGGCGCTCAACGTCGCGTCCGAGCTCGGCGCGGGCGAGTACGACTACGACTCGCCGGAGCGCGTCCACTACTTCGCCGAGGCGTTGAAGCGGGCCTTCCACGACGGCCACCGCTACATCACCGATCCGGAGTACGAGGATATCCCGCCGCTCGCGTCGAACGAGTGGGCCGCGAAGCGCGCCGCGGGTATCGGTGAGACCGCCTCGCACGACGTGTCCTTCGGCGTGCCGGACGCGAACGCCGAGGACGCCGACACCGTCCTCCTCACCGTCGCCGACGACGAGGGCAACGTCGTCTCGTACATCAACTCGCGGTTCGCCGGCTTCGGCTCCGGACTCGTCGCGGGCGAGACCGGCATCGCCCTCCAGAACCGCGGCGCGTCCTTCTCGCTCGACCCGGAGCATCCCAACGCGCTCGAGCCCGGCAAGCGGCCCTTCCACACGCTCATCCCGGGCGTCGTCCGGTTCGACGAGGACGACTGGGCGGCGTTCGGCGTGATGGGCGGGTACATGCAGCCGCAGGGCCACGTCCAGATGATCTCGAACATCGTCGACTACGGGATGCCGCTCCAGCGCGCGCTCGACGAGCCGCGGTGGCGGTACCGCGAGAGCGGCGAGTTGGCGCTCGAACCCCACTTCGACGACGACGCGGCCGCCAAGCTGGTCCGGAAGGACCACGACGTCAGGACGCTCTCGCCGGTGATGTTCGGCGGCGCACAGATCGCCCGCAGCCGCGACGGCGTCCTCTCCGCCGCCACGGAGCCCCGGAAGGACGGGAACGCGCAGGGGTACTGACGCCGCGTCGGCGGCGTCGACTCACAGGACCACACTCGACCCGAGGGTCGTTCTGTCAGAAGTCCGCGACGATTTTCCTGGCGACCGCGATCGGAGAACCGCGAACGACCCGTAGAGCGCATCTATCCCGATCAGTCTCCGTCTCGCCGTCGACGGCGGCAGTGCCGTCGTATTTGTGGGCGTGGATACACTTATAAACGTTCCTGTGGTATCCGATCACAGGATGACGAGAAGAATCCAGCGACGCGACGTACTCAAAGGCGCCGGTGCGGTCGGAATCGCCGGAATCGCCGGCTGTTCGACCGAGAGCGGCGACGGTTCGGACGGCGGCGACGGGATGGACGGCAGCGACGGGTCCGACGGGTCCGACGGCTCCGACGGCGGCGACGGTGGCGACGGTCAGAACGCCATCCCCGACGCCGTGATGGTCGTCGGCTTCCCGCAGTCGGGCATTCAGCTGTTCCGCGACTTCTACTCGGACTTCGCCGACAGTGCCCCCGATCTCGACATCATCGTCCCCGACGGACTGATCGACGCCGACCTCCCGGCCGAGGTCGACAACGACATGAACAACGTCATCGGGACCGCGCCCTCCGCGGGCGGCCCGGGCGCCGATTTCTTCGCGGAGTCGTACCAAGAGGAGTACGGCGAGGAGCCGGGCGTGTTCACCTCGCAGGCGTACGACGCGATGGCGGTCGAGATCCTCGCGGCGACGGCCGCGGGCGAGAACAGCGGCGAGGCGATCCGGGACCGCGTCCGCACCGTCGCGAACCCCGGCGGCGACGAGTTCGGGCCCGCCGACCTGCCGGAGGCTGTCGAGACGGTCGCCGCGGGCGACCCGGTCCACTACGTGGGGGCGTCGTCGAGCGTCAACTTCGACGTCAACGGCGACATGTCGACCGCCGCCTACGACATCGTCGACTTCCAGGACGGCGAACTGGTCACCCTCGACACCGTCGAGTTCGGCAACGAGCTCAGCGAGGAGGATCAAAACGCCACCGCGGCTGACCCCGTCGGCGTCGACTCGTTCACGGCTCGCATCGGCGTGTTGATGCCGGAGACCGGTGACCTCGGTCCGCTCGGCGGACCGATCCGCGACGGCGCGCTCCTCGCGGCGACGCAGGTGAACGACGCCGGCATCAACGTCGACGTAGAGACTCGTGTCGAGGACACGCAGACGGACCCCCAGGCAGGTATCTCGGGCGCGAACGCCCTCGTCAACGCCGGCTTCGGGGCCGTCGTCGGCCCGGCGTCCTCGAACGTCAACCTTCAGGTCTCCGACCAGGTGTTCATCCCCAACGGCGTCGTCGGCATCTCGCCGTCGTCGACCGACCCGAACGTCACGGACCTCGAAGACAACGGCTACATCTTCCGGACCGCGCCCTCGGACCTGCTTCAGGGTCCGGCGATGGCCGACCTCGCGGTCAGCGACACGGTCGGCGCGTCGACGTCCGGCACGCTGTATCTCAACGACGCCTACGGGCAGTCGCTCGAAGAGTCGTACGTGAACGCCTTCGAAGAGCGCGACGGCACCATCGACCAGCGCGTCTCCTTCGAGCCGAACCAGGCGACGTACACCAGTCAGTGGTCGAGCGTCCTGAACGAGTAGGGGTTCGACCGACCTTCTCCGATTTTTCGACCCGCGTGAGCCGCGGGTCCGTCCGATGCGGTTCGCCGCGACGAGAGACACCTGCGGAGCGGTCTATCAGACGATGCGGTGGCGCGTGCCTGCGAGCGGCCGCCACCGGCGGCCGCGAGGAGCACGCGCGAGGGAGTCGCGAACGCCCGGAGGGCGTGAGCGACGAGGCTGGGGAGGGGTGAGGTGCGGTCCCGCGAGCGACCGGAAGGAGCGAGCGGGAGTACGGAAGTCGCAGCCCGCGCAGCGAACGCAGTGAGCGAGCAGGACCGTCTTCCGGTGGTGCGGCGTTGGGCGGGACTCAACGGGGCAGTCGCGAGGCGACCGCAGGCGAAGTAAGCACCGAGGCGAGTGAGCGGAGCGAACGAGCGAGGCGCACAGCGAGCGTGCGGTCGCCTCGCGACTGGGGCTTTGGTGCCGTTCGTTGTCAGTCAGAAGTTGTCGACGTACGGCCGAGCGACTGGGGCTTTGGTGCCGTTCGTCGTCGGTCCATCCCTACTGTCGGACGAATGACCGACAGCGATGCCCGGGACCGATTCGTAGATGACCGGTCC
Source organism: Halorubrum ejinorense (assembly GCF_055389685.1). Classification (NCBI taxonomy): domain Archaea; kingdom Methanobacteriati; phylum Methanobacteriota; class Halobacteria; order Halobacteriales; family Haloferacaceae; genus Halorubrum; species Halorubrum ejinorense. The sequence continues at coordinate 1,216,813 of NZ_AP043777.1, read as the reverse complement.
CCGACGGTAGTTCGATTATCCGCCGAGGAAGTCGCGCCGGACGTCCTCGTCGCCGAGCAGCACCTCGCCGCGGTCCGTGTACCGGTTCCCGCCGTTTACCAGCACGTAGCCGCGGTCACAGCGGCGCAGGGCCTCCTTCGCGTTCTGTTCGACCATCAGGACCGCCGTCCCGCCCTCGTTGATCCGGTCGATCCGGTCGAACATGTCGGAGACGAGGTCGGGGGCGAGCCCGGCCGAGGGCTCGTCGAGCAACAGGAGGTCGGGGTCGAGCATGAGCGCACGGCCCATCGCGACCATCTGGCGCTGGCCGCCCGAGAGCGTCCCCGCCTTCTGCTCGCTGCGCTCGCGGAGGATCGGGAACCGGTCGTAGATCGTCTCGATCTGGTCTTCGGGAACCTCGTCGAGGATGTACGCGCCCATTTCGAGGTTCTCGCGGACGCTGAGACCGGGGAACACGTTGTCGTTCTGCGGGACGAACCCGATCCCCTCGCGGATGATCTGCTCTGGGGCGAGCCCGTGGATCGGCGCGCCCTCGAACTCGACGGTGCCGCCCATGTGGGTCGTGAGTCCGAAGACGGTCTTCATCACGGTCGACTTGCCGGCCCCGTTGGGCCCGACGATGGTCACGTACTCCTCGTCGGCGACGTCGAGGGTCACCTCCGAGAGGATCTGGAGGTCGCCGTAGCCGGCGTCGAGGTCGCGGATCCGCAAGATCGCGTCGCCGTCGATCGCGTGGGCGGTGCCGGCGGTGGCGTCCGCGGCGGTGTCGGCGGGCTCGGCCTCCGTGGCGGTTACACCGTCCCCCTCGGACGTGTCGTCCGCGGCCGTGGCGGCGTCCGTAGCGGGATCGACCGGGCCGTCGTCTCCGTCGGCGGCGGACTCGGCGTCGGCGTCGACCGCGCCGTCAGCGGTCATAGGTCCTCACCCAAGTACGCCTCGATGACCCGCTCGTCGTTCCGTATCTCGTCGCCGGTGCCCTCGGCGAGAACGCTGCCCTGATGCATGACGATGACGTGTTCGCAGTTCTCCATGATGATGTCCATGTCGTGTTCGACGAGCAGGAAGGTGTAGCCGTCCGCGCGCAGGTCGTGGATGCGGTCGAGGAGTTTCTCCTCCAAGGTCGGGTTGACCCCGGCGAGCGGCTCGTCGAGCAGCACCATTTCCGGGTCGGTCATCAGCACGCGAGCCATCTCCAGCAGCTTCCGCTGGCCGCCGGAGAGGTTCCCCGCGTGTTCGTGCGCGAGGTGGTCGATCTCGAAGAACTCCAGCGTCTCCCAGGCGCGCTCGCGGATCTCCGTCTCCTCCTCGACGACCGACCCGCGAAGCCCGGGCGTGACCGCGCGGACCGCGGACTCGCCGATCTGCCCTTGGGGCGCGAGCATGAGGTTCTCTAAGACGGTCATCTCGGAGAGTTCCCGGGCGATCTGGAACGTTCGAACCAGCCCCCTTCGGGCGATCTGGTGCGGTTTGAGCCCGGTGATGTCCTCGCCGTCGAAGTACACGCGTCCGGCGGTCGGCTCGTTGACGCCGGTGATACAGTTGAACGTCGTCGACTTGCCCGCGCCGTTGGGGCCGATGAGCCCGGTCAACGACCCGGCCTCGACTTCGAAGGAGGCGCCGTCGACCGCGGTGACGCCGCCGAACCGCTTGACGAGGCCCTCGACGCGGAGCGGCGGCGCCCCGGACGGGGTGTGTTTCGCCGCCTCCTCGACCTCGCTGTCGTTCGCTTCCGGCTCGTCGACGGCCGCGTCGCCCGCGTCCACCGTGTCGGCCACGTCGGCCGCGTCGGCCGCGTCGGGGATGTCGCTACTCATCGGCGTCACCTCCGGCGGGCCGCTCGGAGAGGTCGACGGCCGCGGCCGTCTCGATCCGGTCGCCGAGGATGCCCTCCGGCCGCCGGTGGATGATGAACACCAAGACGATCCCGAGGAAGACGAACTGGAGCGGCGCGACGTTGTCAGTCGCGTACGCGAGGAACGCCACCGGATCGAGCGAGATCACCGCGTCGGCGAACGAGGGCGGGGTCTGCGCGTCGATGAGTCCCCGGACCGTCCCGCCGATGCGGCGCGGTCCCTCGAACAGCGCCGCGGCGAAGACGATGCCGCCGAGGACGGATCCCGTGTTCGACCCGGAGCCGCCGATGATCACCGCGATGAAGACGTAGAAGGTCAAGAGGGGTCGGAACTGCGGGGTCGGGGAGATGTTGCCCTGACTGCCGAACCAGAGGATGCCGGCGAGTCCCATCAGCGCACAGCCGATGACGAACACCTTGATCTTCACGAGGTTCACGTTCTTCCCGAGCGAGTCGGCGACGAGTTCGTCCTCGCGGATCGCCTTCATTACGCGACCGAACGGCGAGCGACCGAGGCGTTCGAGCAGGAAGTAAAAGCCGACCAGAAAGGCGGCGAGGACGGCGATGTACCCCCAGCCGATGAGGATCGGGTGCGCGATGCCGAGGCCCTCGGTGCCGAAGACGCCGAAGACGAGCTCGCCGAACGCGGTCGGCGTCCCCGCCTGGCCGTCGACTAAGAACAGGTCCCGGACCGGGTTGTCCGGCATCCCCATCCCGCGGCCGCCGCCGGTCCCGGCGCCGATCGTGTCGCGCAGGAAGTTGTCGAAGGCGCTCGACTGGAGCGACAGGCGGATGATCTCCGAGAGCCCGAGCGTCACGATGGCGAGGTAGTCGGCCTTGAGCCGCAGCGCCGGGAGCGCGGCGACGGCGCCGAGGAGCGCCGCCATCCCCATGCCGGCGACGATTCCCACCGGGAGGGGGAGCCCCAGTCCGGGGGGACCGAAGGCGGGGTCGGGCGACCGGACGACCATCCCCATCGTGTAGACGCCGACGGCCATGAAGCCCGCGACGCCGATGTTGAACAGCCCCGTGTACCCCCACTGGAGGTTCAGGGCGAGTGCGGTGAGCGCGTAGACGAACCCGAGGAACGTCAGCGTCTCCAGCAGGCCGACGACGCTGTTGAGCCCGTCGGTGAACGTGAGGACGGTCGCGGCCGCGTAGACCACGAGCAGCGTCCCGACGACGAGTCCGAAGTCGCTCTCGCGAGCGGCGTCGACGAGCGCCGCCGTGGCGCTCTCGGGCGCGTCGTCGGCGGTGTCCGCGCCGCTCATGCGGTCGAAACACCTCCGAACAGCCCCTCCGGGCGTAACAGGAGCATCGTGATCATCACCGCGAACGCCGCGGCCTGGTTGAAGTCGGACGGGATCCAGATCGTCGAGGTGGTGAACACGACCCCGATGACGAGGCCGCCGACGATGGCCCCGTAGACGGAACCGATCCCGCCTAAGATTACGGCCGCGAAGATGAGCAGGAGCAGCAGCCACCCGAAGTCGAACTGGATCGTCCCGCGGAGCAGGACGTAGAGGTAGCCGGAGGCGCCGGCGAGCCCGCCGCCGATGATCCACGTGGCGGTGACGACGCGCTCGGCCGGGATTCCGGTGATGAGCGCCAGGTCCTTGTTGTCGGCCATCGCCCGCATCGCGGTCCCGAGCTTCGTGTGCTGGAGCATGGCGTGCATCGCGAGCATCAGCCCCACCGCGGCCACGAGGATGGTGAGTTCGTGCGCGTTCACCGAGAGGCCGAGCGGTCCGAACGCGAGGTTCGACTGCTCGACGCTCGCGGTCACGCCGCGACGGCCGGAGCCGTAGCCGAACTGGAGCAGGTACCGCACGATGAGCGCCGCGCCGATGGAGGCGATGAGCAGCGAGATGCCGTCGCGGTCCCGCATCGGCTTGTAGAAGGCGCGGTCGAGCCCCACCGCGAGCAACGCGGTGATGACGAACGCCGTCACCAGACCGACGAGGATCGCGCCGGGCGTGGTGAGGATGTGCGCTCCGATGTCGCCCGGGGAGGCGCTGCCCGCGTCGCGGACGGTCACCAGCGCCCGGACCGACGCCTCGCCGAACCCGGCGATCAGGAAGGCGACGCCCCACCCGGTGAACGCGCCCACGCTGACGAGGTCACCGTGCGAGAAGTTGGCGAACGAGAGGATGCTGTACGTCATCGAGAGCCCGATGCCGGCGAGCCCGATCACGAGGCCGATCACGATTCCGTTCCAGAGGTTCGAGCCGAACCGAGCGACCGAGATCGACCCCCCGATCGGCCCGAGGCCGACACCCGCGAGTTTCGCCGCGAGGTCGACGAGCAACAGGCCGCCGAGGAGAGCGACGAAGAGAAGCCCCGGCCGGGCCCGCGCCGAGTCGACGAACGACGAGTCAGTTGTACCCATGTGTACGTCTCACTGACGCAGGGTGAGTCACCGAGAGGTAAATAACTCGCTGTTCGGACAAACGTCGGCGGCGAAATGGCCTGACAACTGGCTAAGGGGCGCGGGTTTCGAGGCGGCCGCCGCGGGCTCTCGGTTCGTCGGCGGGTCAGGCTCCGCGAGGGAGCGGTGAGAGACCGGCGACCGGGGTCCGCGAGGACCGGACCCTCAGTCGCCGCCGGCGGCTCTGGCGCGTCGTCTCGCGTCCTCGGGCGAGCGGTCGTCGCGCAACAGCGCCTCCACGAACAGTTCGCCGGCCTTGTACGACGAGCGGACCATGGCGCCCGACGCGCAGTAGAGGAACTCGAACTCCTCCTCGGCGACCCGCCGCCACGTCTCGAAGACGTCGGGGTGGACGTACTCGAACACGTCGAGGTGCGACCGGGACGGCTGGAGGTACTGGCCGAAGGTGACCACGTCGACGCCGACCTCGCGGAGGTCGCCGAGGGTCTGGTACACCTCGTGGTCGTACTCGCCGACGCCGAGCATGAGGCTCGTCTTGGTGTGGATGTCGGACTCGCGGTCGACCTGATCGAGCACCGCCAGCGACTGCTCGTAGTTCGCGCGGCGGTCGCGCACCGGCCACTGGAGCCGCTCGACGGTCTCGACGTTGTGCGCGATCACGTCCGGCTCGGCGTCGATTATCCGGCGGACCGCCTCGGGGTCGCCCCCGAAGTCCGGGATGAGCGTCTCGACGAGGATCTCGGGGTCCCGGCGCTTGATCGCGCGGATCGTCTCGGCGAAGTGGGCCGACCCGCCGTCCGCGAGGTCGTCGCGGTCGACGGACGTGAGGACGACGTAGTCCAGCCCGATCTCCGCGACCGCGTCCGCGACGTTCGCCGGCTCGTCGGGGTCGAGCGCCTCCATGCCGCCCGTCTCGACGTCACAGAAGTTACACCCGCGCGAGCAGCGGTCGCCCATGAGCATGAACGTCGCCGTGCCCGGGCCGTCGTTCCCCGACCAGCACTCGCCCATGTTCGGGCAGTTCGCCTCCTCACAGACCGTGTGGAGGTCGTGGTCGCGGAGGGTGGACTTGATCTCGGTGAACCGACTCCCGGACGGCGGGCGCGACTTCAGCCAGTCCGGCTTCCGGCGGCCGCGTTGCATACACGACCGTTAGCGTCCGAGCGCAAAAGGATGCGGGTCGTGGAGGTCGCGCCGCGGACGCCACTCCTCCCGACGACCCTACGCCTCCGGGACGAAGACGTTCATCGACGGCGTCTGGATCCCTTGGAACTTGTTCTTCCAGTTGTACGCGATGTTCAGGACGCGCCGGCGGTTCCCCGGCGGTCCCGTCACCACGCTGACCGAGGTGCCGTCCTCCGGGATTTCGACCCGCGTGTCCTGCCACTCGAAGCCCGCGAGCAGCTCCGAGGGGTTCTCGACCGACACCGTCCCGCTGTTCCTGTTCACCTCGTAGAGCCGGTAGGAGTCGGTTTCGAGCAGGCGCTTGATCTCGTTGAGGTCCGCGTCGAAGTGCTCGCGAAGCGCGTCGGCGGTGTGGTAGCCGCAGACGATCAGGTGGGCGAACGTCTCGACGGCGCGCGGGTCCTGCTCCGCCGCTCGGAGGTGATCGAAGTACGCCAGCTTCTCGTCCCTGTCGAGTTCGAGTATCTCGTTGACGATCCGCGCCGCCTCCCGCTCCGCCTCGGTCGACTCCGGATCGGCGAGGACCTCGTCGGCCCGCGACCCGGTGTTCTGCCCCCGCGACACGTCGAGGACGTTCTTCAGGTGTTTCGCGCGGTCGTACACCGCCGACTTGTACGACCAGTCGCGGACGTCGTCCGGGTAGTCGTCGAACCGCTGGAGCAGCGCCTGCCGGTCCTCGGGGAATCCGATCTCCTCGCGGAAGTCGCTCCACGCCGTCGCGTCCCTGAAGAGCCCGAACTCCGTCAGCGTGTCCTGGCCGAGGTTCGCCCGCGTGCCCCCGCTGGCGACGAACTTGGCTTCGAGGAACGTCTCCCCGCCGTTCGACTCCACGATGAGGTCGCCCAGCGAGTCGTAGGAGTTGCCGGCGTGGCGTACCGCGGTCCGATCCGGGAAGTCGGCCTCGATCCGCTCGGCGAGGGCCTCGGCGAGATCGGGGCGGCCCCGTTCTTCGAGGTCCTCGTCCGGTTCCTCGCCGTTCGCGAGCCGCGCCGTCAGCTTCTCCGTGGCCTCGACCCAGCCGCGCTCGTGTTTGCCCATGTGGTGTGTCGGTCGGAGAGTCGGGGATAAAAAGGCGCCTACCGCTGGGAACGCCCCCTTCGCCGAGAGACGCGACGACCAAGGGAATTTACGCCGGGCGACACCGTACGACCGTTCGACAGGGTGTCTCGAAATGGATGAGGTCGCCGACGGGATGTTCGTTGGGACCCAATCGCACGCCGAAAGCGGGTCGCTCCTTCGGGACCGCGGCGTCGACGTCGTCGTCTCGCTCACCCACGACGATCCGAACACCGGGGCCGTCGACCGCGTCGATGTCCCGATGTTGGACGGACCGCGGAACGCGTATTCGGCGTTCGCCGACGCCGCGAAGGCGGTCGTGGAGCGGCGCGAAGCCGGTCAGCGCGTCCTCGTCCACTGTTCGGCCGGCTCCTCGCGCAGCCCGGCGGTCGCCGCGGCGGCGATGACGCGCCTGACGGACCGGGACCTCGACGGGGCGTTCGAGCAGGTGTCCGCGCGGCGGTCGGAAATCGACCCACACGACGCGCTGATCCGGCGGGCGGCGACGTTCGCGACGCAGGATCGGGAGTGAAGCGCGACGTCGCAGGAAGAGCTTAGGCCGGGATTGCGCGTGAACACCGTCTAAGCAGAAATAATTCAGTGTGCCACAGATATAAATCGTTAGACCCAGTAGGCTGCTGTACGGAGACTCTCACGCATGGACCCCACAGACATCCCCGACGATGCATACGACGGTGAGGAGTCCCCACCTAATCTCGACGATCTGGACTCCCTTGACACACTGCTCAGGGACGGACCAATCCGAGAACGGCTTCTCGACGTTGTCGTCGGAGTTCGCACGCCGACGAAGGTCTCGACGATCGCCAAGCGTGCCGATTGCGGCACTGAAACGGCACGCGACTACTTAGCGTGGTTCGACGAGATGGGGATGGTTCACCGGCACAACGGTCGCCCGGTCCGCTATGAGCGCAACGACGCGTACTTCCAGTGGCGGCGCATCGACCAGATCCGAGAAGAATACTCTGAGCAAGAGATCGTTGACGCACTCGACGATACGCTCAACCAGATCGAGGATTACAGAGCGCAGTTCGATGCAACGCACCCGGACGAGGTGTCCCTCGTCGACGCGACTCAGGAGCAGAATTTGTCCACCGAAGTAGCCTGGGAAGCGCTCTCTGAGTGGGAGACGCTCGAACAACGAGCCGCACTCCTCGACGCAGCACGCCGAAACAATCCAGTCGCTGGTAGCAAGCCCGGTCCAGTCGATGCCTGAGGATACGGCTGACCCACCCAGTCGCGGTCCCATCGATACGGAAATCCTCGACCGGATTGCTACACACCTCGCTCGTAGCGATCGGTTCGACGACATCCAGACACGACCGGAATACGCGCCGAACGCAGTCGTCGCTGACTACGATCTTGGATACTTTCCAGGCGGCGTCACCCGTGCGTATCTACGGGTCCGATGGTTCGAGACCGACGACTTCAGCATCCACTATTCGGAGCAGTACCAGACCGGCAACGAGTGGGAGTGCCGATGGGACTGCCACCCGAATGATCATAATACCCGCGAGCACTTCCACTCGCCCCCAGATGCGTCGACTCCCGGAGCGGATGCCGACTATGCTGATGACTGGCGGAACGTACTCACAACTGTCCTAACCGATCTCGATGACAGGATCAATGCCTTCTGGAACGAGTGACGATCTGAGAGGATGAACTCACTCAGTCGTCGTCAGCGGTGTACGGCCCGCCTCGACGCTTGACACGTAGACGACGAGCCGCTCGTCGTCCTGCCGGAAGCTCACGGAGAGCCGGAAATCCCCGACGCGTATCTTTTTGTACGGGCTGTTCCGGAGCGGTTCGCCGTAGTCCGGTGGGTCGCGCCACGGCGAGGAGACGTGTCTCGGTAAAATGAGTTGAACGACGGGAGGCGCAAGGAAAGCGAACGCCGAGAAAGCCTAGGCCGAGATTTGAACTCGGGGTCTCGTCCTTACCAAGGACGCGCTTTACCGCTAAGCTACCCAGGCGCGATTCATCGTTGCGCGGAATCGACTTTAGGGGTTTCGATTCGACGGCGCGGCGTCGGGGGATCGCGGAGCCGCCCCGATCCGCCCCGCGCCGCTCACCGGTCCGTCGCGCTGACGGCGCGGTCCGAGATGTCGGCGATGCGGTCGGCGGTCGCGTCCGGCAGCGCGCGGCCGGCGGGCGGGAACTCGCCGTCGCAGTCAGCGGCGAGGTCGCGGGCGTACGCGAGCAGTTCCTCGGGCGGGTCGCCGCCGACGGCGGTGGTGCCGGCGACGACGGCGAGTTCGAGGGCGTCCACCTCCAGGTTGCGGTCGAGCGCGGCCGCCGTCTCGGCGTCCGTTCCGTCGCGGTCGCGCAGCGTCTGGTCGCGGCCGAACGCGCGCACCACGTCGACCGCCGGGCGGGCGGCGTCGGTACAGGCTAAAAGCGAGAAGCCGCGGGAGACGAGCACGTCGGCCGCGAGGATGTCCATGTCGGCGTCGATGTCGGCGGCGGACGGCGCGGTCACCCACGGCTCCTCGCGGGCGACCGTCCGGGTGAGCCGCAGCCCCTCGTAGATGAGCTGTACGCCCGCTGCGCGGTCGACCACTCCGCTCAGGTCGACCTCGGGATCGAGCGCGCGAGCGGTGACCAGCGACAGCACGCCGGGGGTCACCGCCGCGTCTGCGAGTCGGGCGTCGAGGGCCTCGCGGAGCTGTTCGGGTTCCACGTCCGCGAGCGCCTCACGCGCGGCGTCACGCGCTCGCGCGGCATCGTCCATTACCAACCGATAGGCAAGCGAAGGGCAAAGACCTTTGGAAACGAACGGAATTCCGTCCCGTGATTCGAACCCGAGTCGACGACGGCGTCCGCGTCGTCACGATCGATCGCCCGGAGGCGCGCAACGCGCTCCGGCCCGCGGACCTGACGGCCCTGCGCGAGGCCTTCGAGGGGCCGGAAGACGAAGACGGCGCGGAGGGGCGAGACGCCGAAGCGCCGGAGCCGTCGGTGACCTACCTCCGGGGCGCGGGCGACGCCTTCTGTGCCGGGGCGGACCTCGACGCGGTCACCGACCTCGACGACCCCGAGGCGTTCGCGCGGCGGGGGCAACGCGTGGCGACCGCCATCGAGGAGTCGCCGACGGCGGTCGTCTGCGGGGTCGACGGCTCGGTCCGCGGCGGCGGCGTCGAGTTGGCCCTCGCGGCCGACGTTCGCGTGGCGACGCCGCGGGCGACGTTCGCCGAGCCGGGCGTCTCCTTCGGCCTGTTCGGCGCCTGGGGCGGGACCGTCAGGCTCCCTCGCGTCATGCGCGAGGGCGACGCGCTCGACTTCGCGCTCTCGGGCCGGGTGCTCGACGCGGAGGCCGCGCTGCGCGCCGGACTCGTGTCGCGGGTCGTAGACGATCCGCGGTCCGTGGCCGACGAGGTCGCGTCCGGCGCGCCGGACGCGCTCGCGACGATCAAGCGTCGGCTCCGCGACCGACGCGACGACGAGGTCCGAGAGCGCGCGGAAGCGACCGCGTTCGCCGAACTCCACGAGGCGCACGCCGACGCCATCGCACGCGAAAGAGAGGAGTGATCGGGCGGCGGGCCGGCGGCGGTTCGATCGCCGCGCCGTCCCGATGTGACAGGTTTAAGTGATTCTCCGACCAACCACGAGATGCGAAGCACGCACCGGTAGTGTAGTGGTATCACGCAACCTTGCCATGGTTGCAACCCGAGTTCAAATCTCGGCCGGTGCATTTTGCGAACCAAGTGAGCGAAGCCGAGAGAGATCTGAACGCTATCAGCCGCGCGCAGCGAACCGCGAGCGAAGCGAGCACGTCTGATTCTGAGTTCAAATCTCGGCCGGTGCACTTCCGACGGACTCCGTCAGTCGACGTTTGTCTCACTTCGTTCGACAAACTCCTTTCAGTCAGGCCGGTACATCTTCTCGAACGAAGTGAGCGAAATCGCCGAGCGGCGTCTGAGTCGCGAACGGTCGAGTGAAGCGAGCGAGCACCGGCGACCCCTTTCGGTGAATCTCCAGTGCGTTCATTCCGGCTTGGAGGGGTCTCGCGGCCGGCGGTCCGGCGGCGTAACCCCTCCGTTTAACAGCGCGTGCGTACTCTGATATCGTATATGGTCGAGATTCTTCTTCTCGTGGGAGTCGCGGTAGCGGCGTTCGTCGGATACAACATCGGCGGCGCGACGACGGGACCGGCGTTCGGGCCGGCCGTCGGCGCGGACGTGTTGTCGAAGTCGGGTGCGGCAGCGCTGATGGCGGTCTTCTTTTTCGTCGGCGCGGGGACGCTGGGACAGCGCGTCGTCACGACGCTGGGCGAGGACCTCGTCTCGGGCGCGAACGTGTTCACCCTCGAGACGAGTATCGTCGTGCTGTTTTTCATCGGCGGCGCGCTGTTCGTCGGTAACTTCGCCGGCGTCCCGGCGTCGACGTCGATGACCGCCGTCGGCGCCATCGCCGGCCTGGGACTGGCGACGGACACGCTCAACTGGGCCGAGATGGGCGAGATCGCGATCTGGTGGCTCGTCGCCCCGATCATCGGGTTCTGGGTCTCCGGCATCGTCGGCCGCTACTTCTACTCGGCTATCGACGACTGGGTCGCGATAGACAGCACCGAGGGCGCGCTGTTCGAGTTCGACCTGTCGGGGACGCTCCCGAAGCCGGTCCTCGGACCGAACACGACCCGCCGCGAGCTGTTCGGCGGCTTCATCGTGATCGCCATCGGCTGTCTGATGGCGTTCGCCTCCGGAACCTCGAACATCGCGAACGCCATCGCGCCGTTGGTGGGCGCGGGCGTGGAGATACAGCCGATGATCCTCCTCGGCTGTGGTGCGGTCGCCGTGGGCGCGTTCACCATCGCCCGGCGGACGCTCGACACGCTCGGAAACGACATCACCGACCTCCCGCTGACGGCCGCGATCGTCGTCGCGATCGTCTCCTCGGGGATCGTCATCAGCCTCTCCGCGGTCGGGATCCCGGCGTCGTTCGTGATCATCGCGACGATGTCGATCGTCGGCCTCGGCTGGGGGCGCGCGACCCGCACGGTGACGATGCGACAGGGGATAAAAGGCGAGAAGGAACCGACGGTCTCCGTCGGCGCGCTGACGGCCGACGAGATGCCGGAGATCGGGGAGGGCGACGCGAGCGACATTCCCTCGGCGTCGGACCTGTTCAACCCGGGGACGAGCGCGCGCGTGGTGCTGATGCAAAACGTCGTGCCGATCCTCTCGACGGTCGGCGCGCTGGTGACGTTCAGCGCGCTCTTCGCGTTCTTCTGGTAGACCGGTCCCCCGAGCGCCCGCGTCGGTTACCGGCCGAACCGGCGGTGGCGGTCCTGGAAGTCCAACACGGCGCGGAGGTACTCGCGCCTGCGGAAGTCCCGCCAGTTCACGTCGGTGAAATAAAGCTCGGCGTACACCGACTGCCAGATGGCGAAGTCGGAGAGCCGCTCGGCCCCGGTCTTGATGACGAGGTCGGGTTCCTCGGGGAACAGCAGTCGGTCCGCGACGTCGGTCTCGTCGATCGCTTCGGGGCGCAGTTCGCCGGCGTCGACGTCGGTCGCTAGCTCCCGGACCGCGGCCGCGAACTCCGCTTTGCCGCCGAGACCCACGAGGATCCGAACCGGGGCGTCGGCGTTCGGGTCCGGGTCCGGACCTGGTTTCGAGTCGGCGTTCCTCTCCGTCGACGCGTCGGCGTCCGGGCCGCGGACGACGGTCTCTGCGGGAACGTCGAGACGCCGCAGCTCCCGGATCAGCGTCGGCGCGACCGCCCTGTCGAGCACGGAGACCGAGACGGTGACGCGTTCCGCCCCGTACTCGAACGCCCAGCCGATCGCCGACGCGAGCGTGTCGAACGCTCCGTCGGCGAGGAGGTCGCGCTCCGTGACCACGAGCGCGACGTGTGCCGGCGGCTCCGCGTCGTGGAGCCGATGGCGAGTCGCGAGGTACGCGTCGTAGAGACCCACGTCACGTGGATCCGGTCGGACGTATAAATGGCTTCCCGCCGACGAGGGGTTTAATTCGCCGACGCCCCTACGACGGCCGATGGCAGACAGCTACCGCGGGGTGTTCGGTGCGATCCCCTACGCCTTCCGCGCCACCGAGTCGTGGACGATGCGAGCGTACGCCGCGCTCGGGGCGCTGGCCGCCGGATTCGTCGCGCTCGTCGTCACGCTCGCCTTGGTCGTCTGGATGGGCGAGACCGTGTCGGCGCAGGGCGGCACGTTCCTCTTCTCGCGGTCGCTGTTCGTGGTCGCCGGCCTCGGTGCGGTCGGGCCGCTGCTCGCACCGATCCTGTTCGTCGCGCGCCGGCACCGCCGCGGTGACCCGGTCGCGAGCACGTACGACCGGTGGATGGGGGTCGCCGGGTTCCTGTTCCTCGTGTCGCTGTACCTCGGGATGATCATCTCGGCGCCCGCGGACCTCCGCGACCCGAGCGGCTCCGCGGTGCTCAACGCGCTGTACATGCTGCCGCAGCTGGCGGGGTTCGTGCCGCCCGTCGCGGCCGCGTTGGCCGTCTTCGCGACGCACTTCCGGCTCCGCGGTGGCTCCGACGGCGACGCGTCCTGAGGGGGCCGTCGGACCGTCCGCGGCTCGAAAGCCCGAAGTCGCCCGAGCGCGTCCTCGGTGGTAATGACCGACGAGAAAGAGAGCACGTTCCTCGTCACGCACGTCGAGGCCGACTCCGCCGTGCTGAAAGACGTCCACGACGGCCAGGTCCACACGCTCAGCTCGAACCCCGGACTCGACGTCGACGACGCCGTCGAGGCGACCGTCGCCCCCGACCCGCCGATGGAGGTCACCTATCAGGTGATCGAGGTCGAGGACCGTCGCTCGCTGTCGATAGAGGAGAGCCCGGAGCCGCCGACCGTCCACGAGCGCGAACTCGCCGCGGAGACGGCGACCGGGGAGCTGGCGCGGGAGCCGCGCGCGGGCGTCGGCGAGGTCCACGTGCTGACGCCGCCGGAGTCGGAGACCGAGGACGCCGTCGCCGACGTGATCGACGACCGCGAAGGGACGCTTTCCCGCGCGGCTCGACTCGGCGTGAACCGCGTCGAGATACGCTCCGAGCCGGGGGTCGTCGCCGTGCGGTACCTCCCGTGAGGTCGGCGTTCGCGTCGGGGTCACGGGTCCTCCCGCAGTCCGGCGAGACGCGGAATCTCGCCAGATAAGAAGGCTTATTCGCGCCCGCGGAGGAACCGGTATTTATGGTATCGATCGAGGTGCCGGAGGTCAACTACACCGACTACTCGAACCGGCAGCTTGCGGCGGTGCCGCTCGCGTTTCTGGTCCTCGCGTTGGCGATCATCGGCGGCTGGTTCGTGGCCACCGGTGCGCCGGCGAATCCCGGGCTGGAGTTCACGGGCGGGGTCGAACTGCGCGTCGCGGACGACACGAACGAGGACGTCGAACAACGCATCCGGGCGGCGTTCGACCGGGAGCCTGACTCGATCCAGACGATCCCCGGCGACGACGTCGTCGTGGTGACGTTCCGGGCGGCCAATGACGATCCCGAGGGACTGGCGAACGACTTACAGGACCAAGCGGACGAGGCGGGGTTGACGACGACCGCGGTCGACCAGGTGTCGCCGAGCTTCGCGAGCGACACCGCACGGACCGCGGTGTTCGGCGTGTTGCTCGCGTTCCTCGGCATGAGCGTCCTCGTGTTCGCACTGTTCCGGACGTTCATTCCGTCGTTGGCGGTCGTCGCGTCCGCGTTCTCCGACCTACTGATACCGGTCGCAGCGATGAATCTACTCGGTATCCAGATGACGCTCGGAACGGTCGCGGCGCTTCTGATGATCATCGGGTACAGCGTCGACTCGGACATCCTGCTGAACGACTCGGTGCTGCGCCGTACCGGCGGGTTCTACGAGTCGGTGAGCCGCGCGATGCGGACCGGCGTGACGATGACGCTCACCTCCATCGCGGCCATGGTCGTGATGGCGGTCGTCGCCTCGGTGTTCGGGCTCGGACTGCTCCGTGACATCGGGATCATCCTCTCCGTCGGACTGTGTGCCGACCTCATGAACACGTATCTAATGAACGTCTCACTGCTTCGCTGGTACAAGTTCGAGGGGGTGAACCGGTAATGCTCGAACCGATCAAGAACAACTGGCGGATCCTGCTGCTCGTCGTCGTCGTGATCGGGTCGTCGGTGGCGCTGTTCGCGCCCGGGTTCGGCCCGGAGCCGGCGCCGGGCGAGAACGCGAGCGAGGCCCAACAGGGGATCACGAACCTCCAGTACGGCCTCGATCTGGCCGGCGGGACGCGCGTCCGAGCGCCGCTGTCGGGGTACACCGCCACTGAAGTCGCGTTGGGCGGGGACCAACCCGGGGCGGTCGCGGAGGCGGTCGCGGCCGAACTCGACAACGCCTCGACGCGTGACGTCGGGGTCGTCCCGGAGGAGAGCGCGGTGGAGGTCACGGAGCCGTCCGTGACCGAGGCGCAGTTCCGGCAGGCGATGGACGCCTCCGGCTACGAGTACGAAGAGATTCGGTCGGGCGTCACCCAGCAGACGCGCGACGCGACGATGAACATCATCCAAGGGAAGATCAACGAGGCCGGCCTCTCGGGCGGGAGCGTCCAACAGGTCGAGTCGCTCAGCGGCGAGTACTTCATCCTCGTCGAGGTGCCGGGCGAGGGTCGCCAGAACGTGATCGACCTCCTCGAAGAGCGCGGGACCGTCCGGATCGACATCGCGTACCCCGACGGGAACGGAACCGCGGTCCAAGAGGGCGCGTTGATCCAGGACGACTTCGAGCAGATCGGGACCGCGAGCCAGCGGGAGCGAGGCACCGGGGCGTACGTCCCGGTCACCGTTCGTAACACCGCCGAAAACGGCCAGTCGCCGGCTCACTCCTTCCAAGACGCCGTCGCACAGCGCGGCTTCCAGGACGCGTACGAGACGCAGGCCGACCGCTGCGGGTACAACGCGGAGACCGGCGAGATCGAGAACTCGAACCCGTGCCTCCTGCTCGTCGTGGACGGCGAGGTCGTCAACTCCTTCGGAATGGACCCGGGGCTCGCGGACAGCATGGCGGGCGGCTCGTGGGCGGACACCGGTAACTTCCGGCTCACGACCGGCGAGTTCTCCGAGGCGCAGACCATCTCGCTGAACCTCCGCGCCGGCGCGCTCCCGGCCGACCTCGACATCAGCGGCGAGGGAACGTCCTCGTCCATCTCGGCCGCGCAGGGCGAGAACTTCCGGACGTACTCGCTCATCATCGGAGTGCTCTCCGTGTTCGCCGTCGCGGGGATGGTGTTCCTCCGCTACCGCGAACCGCGCGTCGCGCTGCCGATGATCCTCACGGCGCTGGCGGAGGTGTACGCGCTGCTCGGATTCGCGGCGCTGTTAGGGTACCCGCTCGAACTCGCGGTGATAGCCGGTTTCATCGCGGTCGTCGGGACCGGCGTCGACGACCTCGTCATCATCGCCGACCAGGTGATGAGCGAGGGCGACGTGAACTCCCAGACGGTGTTCGACTCGCGGTTCCGCCAGGCGTTCTGGGTCATCGGCGCGGCCGCGGCCACGACGATCATCGCGATGTCGCCGCTGATGGTGCTCTCGCTCGGCGACCTCTCCGGGTTCGCCATCTTCACGATCCTCGGCGTGCTGGTCGGCGTGTTGATCACTCGGCCGGCGTACGGGGACATCCTGCGGCGGCTGCTGACGGTTCGGTGATCCGAACCGCCGACTGACGGGCCGGCGGTTCGCGCCGCCGATCGAGGGTCACGCCGCCGCTACACCGATATCGATCAGGAATCTCGCCTGACGGGCGCGGAAATGACCGTTCGTTCGATCGACCGACCCGGTGAGCGCGCTCCGTCTCGGTTTAGCTATCAATCCGTCAAACTATTACTTTAGACCGGTCAAAAGCGGGTATGCCCACCGACGCAGTCGAAGATTATCTCAAGGCGATCTACCGGATCGAATCGCGGGGCGGGCCCCCCGTTTCGACCTCGCAGATCGCGGAGGCGCTCGATAAGACTCCCGCCACCGTCACCAGCATGATCGAGACGCTCTCCGACCGCGGGCTGCTCTCCAGGGAGAAGTACAAGGGCGTCGAACTCACGCCCGCGGGCGAGGTCGCAGCGCTGGAGGTCGTGCGGCGGCACCGGCTCATCGAGGCGTTCCTCGCCGAGCAGTTGGACTACGAGGCGACCGAGGTCCACGACGAGGCCGACGCGCTCGAACACCACGTCAGCGAGGAGTTCACCCGCCGGGTCGAGCGGGTCCTCGACTACCCCGCCGCCGACCCGCACGGCGATCCGATTCCGCCGGCGGACCTGTCGACGCCCGAGAGCACCGGGACGACCCTCGTCGCGGCGTTAGAGCCCGGCGAGCACGGGACGGTCATTCGCGTCAGCGACCGCGACCCGGACGTGTTGGAGTTCCTCGTCGACGCGGGCATCACGCCGGGGACGACCGTCGAAGTCGTCGACGTCACGTCGTTCGGGCTGGTCACCGTCAGAACGGACGACGGAGCGGAACACGGTCTGCCCGAGGCGGTCGCCGACCGCGTGTACGTGCGCCGCGGGGCGGACTCGGTGGGACCGACCGACGAGCAGGAGGCGAGTGACGCATGACGGGCTACTTCGAGATCGTCGTCGTCGCGTTCATCGCACAGCTGACGGTGTTACCGGGCGAGAAGGTCCAGTTGATGATCGCCGGGCTCTCGACGAAGTACGACCCGAAGATCGTCGTCGCCGCCGCCGGGACCGCGTTCGCGGGCTGGACAGCGGTCGAGATCGCGGTGGGAGAGGCCCTCCAGTCGGCGCTCCCCCCGCTCGCGTTAAACGCGGTCACCGCGGTGTTGTTCTTCACCTTCGCGGTGTTGCTGTACCGTTCCGCGCCGGAGCGGGGGACGAGCATGGAGGCGGAGCGTACCGACGGCGGGACGGCCCGGTTCGACGACCTCTCGCTTCCCGGTCCGCTCTCGCGGTACTCGGGGTCGCTCGGCGGCTTCCTGCCCATCTTCGCGCTCACCGCGACCGGGGAGTTCGGTGACAAGACACAGCTCGTCACGATCGGCTTGGCGGCCCAGTACGGCGCGACCTCCGCGATCTGGGCCGGCGAGATGCTCGCGATCATCCCGGTGAGCATCGCGAACGCCTACTTCTTCCACAAGTTCGCCGGGCGAGTCGACATGCGGCTCGCCCACCTCGGCTCGGCGCTGCTTTTCGCCTTCTTCGGCGCGGACACCGTCCTCGCGATCACGACCGGGTTCTCCGTCTGGGAGACGCTGGTCGGCGCGGTCGGCGGCCTCGTCGCCGGACTGGTCTAACGGGTCAGAACTCGTCGAGCGCCGACTGTTCGGCGGCCGCGAGCACGTCTTCGCAGGTGGCCCACGACGTTCGCGCACAGTCCGGGAGCGTCCCGTGGTCGGCGACGTACGCGGCGAGGAACCGCCGGGTGGACGGGTCGCTGGGGTAGCCGCTGCCGAGGTCGTCGTAGTCGGGGTACGCGGCGTCGACGCCGGCCATCCGATCGTCGCGGGCCGCCTTGGCGACGACGCTGGCAGCCCCGACGACCGGATCGTCCCCGTCGGCGCCGTGTGCGGCCGTCACGTCGACGGGCGGGAGTGGGTCGGCGTCCTCCGCGGACGCCTCGCCCGCGGCGACGAACTCGCCGAGTCGCCGCGCGAACCGCTCCTCGCTGGTGTCGCCGGCGTCGGCGACGACGCGGATCGGCTCGTCGACCCCCGCCGCGAGCGCGTCGGCGAGCGCGGCCCGGACCGCCCGGGCCTGTCCGCGAACGGTCAGCGTGTTCATGTCGGTGTCCGGGCGGTCGATCTCGGCCGGCTCGACGAACGCGACGCCGACCGCCACGCGGGCGTCCTCGTCGAACGCCGCCGCCATCGACTCGCGTCTGTCCGGCGCGACCCGTTTCGAGTCGTCCACGTCGGCCGGGAGGCTCGTCGGATCGGCGAGCACCGCCGCCGCGACCATCGGTCCGAGCGCGGGGCCTTTGCCGGCTTCGTCGACGCCGAGGTACACGCGTCGGTGGTGGGGCGGCGGGGAGAAATACCTTCAGAAAGGCTGCGGCGAACTCAGTCGAGCAGGACCGCGTTGACCTGACCGGTCTGGCCGGGTCGGGAAGTGACGCGCGCGCGGCCGGCCGACGTCTCGATGATAGCGCCCTTCGTGATGATGTTTCGGCGGACGTAGTTGACGTTCGCCGGGTTGTCGATGACGTTCTCGATCTCGGCTTCGCTGATGTCGCCGTCGGCGGCGACCTGCGCGACGTTCGTCGAGAGCGCGCGGACCTTCTTCTCCGTGCCGCGGGAGTCGATGTACTGGAGTCGCGTCTCGCCGACCGTCGTCTCTGCGGGCTCGCGACCGAGCTGATGGCGCTTCTTGTTCGAGGCGTGCTTGAGTCGGCCGCCGGTGCGCTTGCGTGCGGAGCGTCCCTGATCTTTCATACGGGTACGAACAGCCAGCGAATACTTGAAGCGTTCGACTCGTCGCGGCGGGCTCGGCGGGACGAGCGGGTCTCGACGGAGCTCAGGCGAACGCGCGCTCGAACGCGCGGACGCCCTCGTCGGTGCCGGCGACGATGAGTTCGTCACCCCGCTCGATCCGCGTCTCCGGCCCCACGTCGGTGATGACCTCGTCGCCGCGCTCGATGGCGATGACGGTACAGCCGGTGGTCTCGCGGACGGCCGCCTCCCCGACTGTCCGGCCGACCAGCGTCGGCGTCTCGCTCCTGACGACCTCGACGTGCGTATCGAGCGAGAGCACGTCCCGGTCCGTGAGGACCGCCGACGCGGACATCCGGCCGGTCACCAGGGAGAGCGATAGGACGTAGTCCGCGCCCGCTCGGTGCATCTTCGGCACGCTCTCGGGCTCTTCGACCCGCGCGAGCAGTTCGACGTTCGGCGCCTGGTCGCGGACCACGAGCGTCGCGTACTCGGCGGTCGCGTCGTCGGGCAGGGCGAGGACGACGGTCCGGGCGTCGGCGACGCCGGCCTCCCGCAGCGTCTCCGGATCGGTCGCGTCACCGACCACGTCGACGGCCTCGTCGTCCTCCCGGTCGACGACGGTCACGGGGAGATCCGCGCCCTCGAGGGCGTCCGCGACGGTCTTCCCGACCTGTCCGTGGCCGACGACGACCGTCTCGCCCGCGCCGAACCGACGGGCCGCCGAGTTGGTCATGTCGACGAGCCGCTCCACCTGGTCCTCCGTTCCCGAGACGAGCAGGACGGTGCCGGCCGACAGCGTCGCGTCCGGCGGCGGCGCCGCCTCGAACGACCCGTTGAACCACGCGCCGATCACGTCGACGCCGGTCCGTTCGCCGATCCGACTGCCCGCGAGCGTCGACCCGGCGAGCCCGCTCCCGTGGTGGACCGACACCTCCGCGATCCGGTGGGTGTCGCCGATCGCGACCGCCTCGTCGAGGTCGGTCCGCACCGCCGTCGTCACCTTCGAGGCGAGGCTCTCGCCCAACAGCGACCGCGGCGAGAGCACCTCGTCGGCCCCGGCGAGACGGTGGTACCGCTCGCGCTCCGGGTCCTCGACGATGCTTATCGCCTTGACGTCGAGCGAGAGCTCCTTGGCCGCGAGGATGATGCTGGCGTCGACGCGGTCGGAGACGTCGGTCACGAGGGCGCGGGCGGCGCCGAGCCGCGCGCTTTCGAGCCCTGCGGTCGTCTCCGGGTCGGCGCGGACCACCTCGTGACCCGCCTCGTACAGCGCCAGCGCCCGGTCCGGGTCGGGCTCGACCACCACGTACGGGACCGACTCCGACGCGAACTCGGTGAGGAGCGCGTCGGAGCGCGTGGTGTCGGAACAGACCACGACGTGGTCCTCCAGTTCCGTTTCGAGCGCTCGCGGGACGGTCGTCGCAAAGGCGGACTCGAGGAGCGGCGTGGCGACGACCGGGAGCGCGCCGATCAGCAGCATCATGCCGACCAGGTCCATAACGGCGATGAACGCGTGCATCTGTTGGCTCTGCCAGTCGGCCGAGTCCCCCCCGAAGCCGGTCGTGGTGAACATCTCGATCGCGAACTGGAACGACTCGATCAGGGTTCGCGGGTCGTTCTCGTACACCCGCATCCCCCACCGATAGGCGAGCGCGGTGAACACGAGCACGACGGCGACGAACCCGACGTATCCGCCGACGCGACGCTTCCACGTGTCCATTGACCGCCGGTACGCCGGCGCCACACAAAAACGGGTGGACTCGCAGTGCTAACACGCACCGAGTCCGGCGCTCGACAGTCGGACGATCGGAGCGGCCGGGTCTCGGGCCGAAGTTCGATGGTTTAAGTCCCGGGGGCCGAACGGTCACGCATGGTGCGGGACCCGTCGCGAGACCCGGATCCGCCGTCGGTCGACGAGGTGCTCGACGCGCTGGCCGACGACGCGGCCCGTCGGATCGTCGCGGCGCTCACCGAGCCGATGACCGCGAGCGAGCTCTCCGAGGAGTGCGACATCCCCCTGTCGACGACCTACCGGAAGCTGGAGAAGCTCACCGACGCCTCCCTGCTCTCTGAGTCGACCGACATCCGCAGGGACGGGCAACACACGACGCGGTATTCGGTGTCGTTCGACGCCGTCACCGTCTCGGTCGACGACGGCGCCGACGGCGACGAGGACCGCCGCGAGTTCGACGTGGAGTTCTCCCGACCGGATCGGACGCGAGACGAGCGACTGGCCGACCTGTGGTCGGAGCTACGAGAGGAAACATGAACCCGTACATCGACCTGACGATCATCGTCGCAAAGACCGCCATCCTGGTGCTCGGTGGCAGCATCACCTACTACGCGCTCCGCGCGTACGACCGGACCGGAGACCGGTCGCTCCGAGAGCTCGGCGTCGGCTTCGGCGTCGTCACCGTCGGCGCGCTGCTGGGCGGCGTCTCCCACCAGATCATCGGCGCCGACCTCGCGGTCGGTATCGCCATCGACGGGCTCCTCACGGCCGTCGGCTTCGCCGTCATCGTCTACTCGCTGTACCTGGAGTGACGCTCGATTCGAAGACGGGCCGCGACCGGCGTCCGATGACCCGGTCGATGTCGACAAGTGACGAACGGTACCCTTTTGCGGCGCTCGGTCCTCGATTCGGGGTATGAGCGACGCACGAGAGGAGCTCTCCCGCCGGATCGCCGGCGAGATAACGCTGAGCGACGACCCGGGCGCGACGCTCCGGAAGTGGCGGACCGACTTCGACGTCTCCCAGACGGAGCTCGCCGACCAGCTCGGCGTCTCCTCCTCGGTCGTCTCCGACTACGAGAGCGGTCGCCGCGAGAGCCCGGGTATCGGCGTCGTCCGCCGTACCGTCGAGGGGCTCCTCGACATCGACGAGCGGCGCGGCGGCGGTCGCCTCCGCCAGCACGCCCGGGTGCTCTCGGCCGGGTTCGAGAGCGACATCGTCCACGACCTCCGCGAGTACTCGACGGCGGTCCCCCTAGAGGAGTTCTACGAGGCGATGGGCGCGACGGAGATCGTGCGCGGCGACCACGACCACGTCAACGGTCACACGGTGATCGACTCGATACAGGCGATCACGCGGCTGTCGAGCGAGGAGTTCTACCGCCTGTACGGACAGTCGACGAACCGCGCGCTCGTGTTCACGCGGGTCACCCGCGGCGAGTCCCCGCTCGTGGCGCTGCGGGTCGTGAGCCCGACCCCGAACGCGGTCGTGCTCCACGGCATCGAGGACGGCGCCCTGTGGGACCACGCGGCCGACCTCGCACGCGTCGACGGCGTCTCGCTGGCCACGTCGAACCGTGACCTCGACGACTGCCTCGCGGACCTCCAGGCGCTGTGAGCGGCCGGCCGACGCCGCCAGTCGGCTGCGGTCGGCCGGCCGAACCGCGAGCCTGAAACGGCCGGCGGCCGTCGAGTGGCCCATGACCGACGACTACGCCGAGCGGCTCCGCGCGAACCGCCGAGAGAAGGACGAGTTCTTCGCCGAACACCAGCAGTCGCCGATCCCGCCGGAGCAGCGCGACGCGTTCGAGGGGCTCGACTACTTCCCGCCGAACCCGGACTACCGCGTCGACGCGACCGTCACCGTCCACGACGAGCCCGACCCGGTCGAGATGGAGACGACCGCGAGCAACCCGGTGCGGTACCTCCGGGCCGTCACCTTCGCGTTCGAGATCGGCGGCGAGGAACACGCGCTCGCGGGGTACCGACAGGAGGGCGACGACGGCGCGCTGTTCGTCCCCTTCCGCGACAAGACGACCGGCCAGCAGTCGTACCGTCAGGGCCGGTACATGGAGCTGGCGCCCGACCGAGATCTCGGCGACGGCGACGAGGTCACCGTCGACTTCAACCTCGCGTACAACCCCTTCTGCGCGTACAGCGAGACGTTCTCCTGTCCGCTGCCGCCCGAGGAGAACTGGCTGGAAATCGCGATTCCGGCCGGAGAGCGGGCACCGTCGCTCGACTGATCTGAGGCTAGGGGAAGCGGACGCCGGAGAGCGATCGCTGTGCGGGTGCGGTTCGAAAGAAGTCGGACTCGGACGCTGGGCGTCCCGAAAGCGGTCCGTCGCGGTCGGCTTACTCGAGCGTCTCGCTCGTGACGAGCGTGTCGTCCTCGAGGTAGTGCTCGAGGTGGTGGCCGTGTTCCTCGACGTCTTCGAGGATGTCGCGGAGCTGCTCTTCGGTGTTGTAGTCGCCGAGGTTGTTCGCGAGCTGGATGTGCTCGCGGAGCTGCTCTGTGATGTCGCCGAACATCTCGAGGTCGTGTTCCAGCGACGTCCGGATGTCGTAGGCGTCGGCGTCCTCGGGAGTCACGGGGGCGTGTTCCTCGTAGTTCGCGCCGCCGGAGAGCGGCACGCCGCCGAGCGCCTGCGCTCGCTCCGCGAGCACGTCCGCCCCCTCTTCGAGGTCACCGGCGACCTCGCCGAGGTACTCGTGGATGCCGAGGAACTCGGCGCCCTCGACGAGCCAGTGGTGCTTCTTGACCTGGTGGTAGAGGACGTACGTCGCCGCGAGGTCGCTGTTGAGCGCGTCGACGAGCTGTTCCGCCTTCTCCTCGGGGACGCGGAGCGCTTCGCTCTCGTGGACGTCGCCGTATCGCTGACGGGCCTGCTTCTGGGTACTCATTTCAATTGTACATACGCGCGCGACCTACTTAATGCTTCCCACTGAGAAAACTACTCTTTCACATTAGCAAAATTATTTTCTGCTATTCGTCGACGACCCCGACGAGGTCGCGCTGTGCGGCCAGCGTGTCGCGGTCGAGCGTCGCGGTCAGGGTCGTCGCCTCCCGGTCGAGTTCGGTCGCGACCGCGCCGTCCGGTCGTGCGACGAGGGATCCGCCGGCGTACGTCGCCTCGTCGGCCGCGCGCTCGCCGCCCGCGGTCCCGGTGCGGCCGGCGCCGACGACCCACCTGACGCCGTCGAGCGCGCGAGCGCGGCACAGGAGCCGCCAGTTCGCGGCGTGGTCGGCGGGCCACGCCCCGACCACGACGAGGGCGTCGACGGCGCGGTCGGCGAACCACGCGCTCTCCGCGACGAAGTTGAGGTCGTAGCAGGTCAGGAGTCCGGCCGAGCCGACGGGCGCCTCGACGACGACGCGGTCGCTGCCGGGCGTCAGCAGCTCACCCTCCGCGTCCCACAGGTGTCGCTTGCGGTAGACGGAGAAACCGGTGTTCGGGCCGTTCGCGTCGGGGGTCCGCGCGTCGGTCGCGCCTCCGCCGACGCCGTCGGTCGAAACGCCGTCGTGAGGTGCGTGGTTCGGCGGCGGAACGTACGCGCTCGCGTTGTACACCGCGTCGCCGTCGCGCTCGGCGTAGCCGGCGACCACCGCGGCGCTCGCTACGTCCGCGATCTCGTCGAGGTAATCCCGCGCTTCGTCGCGCGATAGCGCGGCGTCGCGGATTCTGTCATCCGGCGCGAAGCCCGTGAGCGCGTACTCGGGGAAGACCGCGAGGTCCACCGCGGCCGGCAGCTCGGCAGCCCTCCTCCGGAGGCGCTCGACGTTCGATCGAACGTGGAGATCGTCGACGGAGATCTGGGGGACCGCGACGGTCGGGTTGACGGGGGAGAGATCGGACACGGATACAGCATCACGCTCCATGAATAAAACGAACGGTGCGACGGCTCGCGGCGTAGAATCGCTCACGCCGTTTGTGTGGATTCATGATAGTTTGTGTGGTAACATTTGCCCGTGCGCCGGTGACATACGCTATAAGGATGAAAAGAACCGTTCTTCCCAGACAAACGTTTGAAAATCTGATACGGACTTGACGACCGGGGGTTTCGTAAGTTATTATAGTGTTTGGTTGTTGGATGTCTAGTATGCCAAGCAGGCACGAACCATCCGACGCAGGCAGTCAGCTCAATCGCCGGAACGTTCTCGTGACGATCGGCGCGGCAGGAAGCGCCGGTCTCGCGGGGTGTAGCGGTAACGGCGGAGACGGCGGAGATGGCGGCGACGGCGGCGACGGCGGAGACGGCGGAGACGGCTCCGACGGCCTCTTCCCGCTCGACGTCCGGCTGGAGACGAACGCGGGCAACGACGACCGCGTCCAGCTCCTCGAACTCATCGCCGAGTCGATGAGCCAGACGGAGTACTTCAACACCTCCATCGAGACGTTCGAGTGGAACACGTACGTCGGCCGCGTCCTCGACCCCGAGTATCAGAACAACGGCTACGTTCCGTGTATCGGCCTGTCCGGCACGTTCAATCCGGGGAGCTTCTGTAACGCGCTCCACTACTCCGAGAACCAGGGCGCCTGTTGTAACCTCAACGGGATCGACGACCCCGAGCTCGACGAGATGATCGACGCCGCGCGGTACGGGCCGGAGGTCGCCGGCGACTCCGAGCTCCGCGGCGAGCGCTACGACGAGGTCTGGAACTACCTCGCCGAGGAGCGA
This sequence comes from Halorubrum ejinorense, assembly GCF_055389685.1. Lineage (NCBI taxonomy): Archaea > Methanobacteriati > Methanobacteriota > Halobacteria > Halobacteriales > Haloferacaceae > Halorubrum > Halorubrum ejinorense. The sequence goes on along the minus strand of NZ_AP043777.1, from coordinate 1,191,526 downwards.
TACAGCTCCATCACGCACTTCGGGCTCAACAGCGCGGTGACCAGCACCGACATCCACGGCTACTCCATCTTCCCGTTCACCGAGGGGACGTTCAGCTACGCGATGTACGCCCCGCAGGACGAGCAGGTCATGTGGATCGACCGCGAGAACACTGCGGCCGGCGACAGCGAGCTCGGTGACCTCGTCGAAGGGGGTACGCTCGCCGGCGCCCTCTCCGCGAACCCCGAGTCGTTCGACCCGCCGCACAGCAGCGACACGACCTCGACGATCGCGCAGAACTTCATCTTCGAGGGCCTCACCACGAGCGACGAGGAGGGGAACGTCTACCCGTGGCTCGCCGAGAGCTACGAGCTGCTCGACGCGACCGACGTGGACGTGACCGCGTACGCCGACTACATGAGCACGGCCGGCACCACCGAGGAGGGCGCCGTCGACACCGAAGAGCAGGTCATCATCCAGCACCCCGAGGACAACCCGGCCGAGGACGACGAGGTCCGCGTGCTGCTCCCCGACGACGCCGTCGAGGCGGCGCAGGACGGCACCTACGGGATGCAGTACCGGTACAACCTGCGTGAGGGCGTCGAGTTCCACAACGGCGACGAGCTCACGGCGTCGGACGTCGTCGCGACCTACGAGTACGCCGAGAACTCCGTGGTCGCCCCGCAGACGTTCGACTCCGTCCTCGCCGTCGTCGAAGTCGACGAGTACACGGTCGACATCTACGCGCAGATCGCCGACGCGGAGGCCGAGCGCCTCCTGCCCAGTCTGTTGATTCTCAACGAGAACCAGATATCCGACGTCGACAAGGGCAGCCTCGACCCCCGCGAGGGCAACCAGCCCGTCGGGACGGGCCCGTACGAGTTCACCGAGTTCGAAGACGAGCAGTACTACGAGGTCAACAAGTTCGGTAACTACTGGCTCGAGAACGTCGGCGTCAGCGAGGCGTTCAGCTGGTTCGACGGTCCCTCGGAGTTCCCCGACGGTCCCGTCATCGACGCGTTCGAGCTCCAGATCGTCTCGGACAACTCCACGCGCTCCGCCGCGCTCCAGAACGGCGAAATCGACATGACCTACGGTCTCAACTCGGGGACGCTCGCAGACTTCGACGAGTCCGAGGACTTCCTGCTGGACTCCGTCGAGGCCGGCGGGTACACGTACATCCAGTACCCGGTCAACATCGAGCCGTTCGACGACAAGCGCGTCCGCCAAGCGATCAACCACTTGGTCCCGCGGGAACGCATCGTCGAGAACGTCCTGAGCGGCTTCGGGAGCCCGGCGTTCACCGACATCCCGCAGCTCGCCCGCGGTTCGGGAACGGCGGACTACGAGGAACTCCTGAGCGAAGTGAAGCCGACCAACGAGTACGACCCCGAACGCGCCGTCGAGCTGCTCGAAGAAGTCGCCGCCGAGCAGTAACGGTCCCTCCGGACCGGGTTTCGTTCCCACACGCACACACCACTACTCACAACTGATGACTATCACGGTACCTCAGCGACGATGAGCCTCCAACGTTTCATAGTGAAACGCGCACTGTCGATAATCCCGATTATGTTCGGGGTCTCGGTGATCACTTTCGGGCTGTTCCACCTCACGCCCGGTGACCCGGTCACGCGGCTGGTCGCCTTGAACCCGGACGTCACAGCCGCCGAGAAGGCGGCACTCCGGGCGCGCTGGGGCCTCGACGGCCCCGTCTGGGTCCAGTACTACGACTGGATCACCAACGTCCTCGTCGGCGACTTCGGGCAGGAGCTGCGGACCGGTCGCGCAGTCTCGGACATCGTCTGGCGGCGACTTCCCGAAACCATCGCACTCGGTCTGTTCGGCTGGGCGTTCGCGCTGATCATCGCGATCCCGGCCGGTATCTACGCCGCGGTCAACAAAGACCAGATCGGCGACACGATCAGCCGCTTCCTCGCGCTCTCGGGGATTTCGATCCCGAACTTCTGGCTCGGGCTGATGCTGATCCTGATATTCTCCCTGTACCTCGGACTGTTCCCGGTGTTGGCCCCCTCGGGCGTCCCGCTGTACCACCCGAGTATGCTCTGGTACCTGATCTTGCCGGGCATCACGATCGGGACCGCATCTGCCGCGAGCATCATGCGCGTCATGCGGACCTCGATGACCGAAGAGCTGAACAAAGAGTACGTGACCGCGGCCCGCGCGAAGGGGCTACCGGAGCGGACCGTGATCTTGAAACACGTACTGCGGAACTCGCTCATCTCGGTCGTCACCTTGGCGGCGACGCTCACCGCGTCCATCGTCGCGGGCTCGGTCGTCGTCGAGGTCGTCTTCAACTGGCCGGGACTCGGCCGTGAGTTCATTAACGCGATCAACGCACGCGAGATCAACGTGGTGATGGCGATCACGTTGTTCACCGGCTTCTTCGTGATCCTCGCGAACTTCGTCGCGGACATCGTGTACGCGGCGCTCGACCCACGGATTCGATATGACTGACGAACGACAACATCACAGCGATCGCGGTCGCATCCGGGTCTCCGGGTTCGACTCCGAGCGCGTCACGGAACGCGAACCGCTCTCCAACTGGACCGACGACACGGGCGGCGAGACCGTCGGGCGGTGGCGGCGCGGTCTCCGTCGGTTCACCCGGAACCGATCGGCGATGGGGGCGCTGGTGATCGTCGTCCTGATGGCGCTCGCCGCGTTCTTCGCGCGTCCCATCGAAGTCGCCGGGGTCGTCGTCCAGCCGTTCTCGCTGGCGCCGTACGACCCGACGACGATCCTCTATCTCCAGGACCCGAGCGTGGACGTCTACGGCCCGCCGTCGTGGGACTACCCGATGGGGATCGACGGCTCGGGCCGGGACCTGTTCTCCCGCATGCTCGTCGGCGGCCGGTACAGCATTTCGATCGGGTTCATCGTGGTCGGACTGACGGCCTCGTTCGGCCTCATCTACGGCGCCGTCTCCGGCTACTACGGGGGTAACGTCGACGAACTGATGATGCGGATCGTCGACACGATCTACGCGTTCCCCGGTCTCGTGTTGGCGCTCATCATCGTCGCCATCCTCGGCGGCGGCTACTGGCAGCTCGTGCTGGCGTTCAGCCTGTTCGGCTGGGCCGGCTACGGCCGGCTCGTCCGCGGTGAGGTGCTACAGATCAAGGAGAACGAGTACGTGTTGGCGGCGAAGGCGCTCGGCGCGCGCGACCGATCGGTCGTGTTCAGACACATCGCGCCGAACGCGATGCCGCCGCTCGTCGTGTTGGCCTCGCTCAACATCGGTAGCGTCGTGATCGGCGTCGCGGCGCTCGGGTTCCTCGGGCTCGGTCTGGCGCCGAGCACGGCCGAGTGGGGAACGATGCTCGACGCGACTCGCGAGACGCTCATCCAGGGTCCCGGCGGACGGATCCCCTGGTGGGCGACGGTGTACCCCGGCGCCGCCATCTTCATCTTCGTGATGGCGATGAACATGATCGGCGACGGGATCAACGACGCGCTCGACGCCCAGCAGACCGGCGTCGGTCGCGGAGGTGAAGAGTAATGGCACTTCTCGAAATCAACGATCTGACGGTTAGATTCTACACGCAGGAAGGCGTCGTCACCGCCGTCGACAACCTCTCGTACCGTATCGAGAGCGGCGAGAAATTCGGAGTCGTCGGCGAGAGCGGAGCCGGAAAGAGCGTCACCGCGCTCTCTGTGCTCCGGCTCATCGAGAGCCCCGGTCAGATCGAGAGCGGGGAGATCCTCTTCAAAGGCGAGGACCTCCTCGAGATGTCCGAATCGGAGATCCGCTCGATCCGGGGCAACGAGATCGCGATGATCTTCCAGGACGCACAGACCGCCCTCAACCCGGTGTACACCGTGGGAGGGCAGATATCCGAAGCGATCGAACACCATCTGGACTACTCCTCCGAGGAGGCGCGCGAGCGGACGATCCAGCTGCTCGACCGCGTCGGGATCCCGGAGGCGGAGACGCGCTTTTCGGACTATCCGCACGAGTTCTCCGGCGGGATGCAACAGCGGGCGATCATCGCGATGGCGCTGTCGTGTGACCCGGACCTGATCGTCGCCGACGAGCCGACGACCGCGCTCGACGTCACGATCGAGGCCCAGATCCTCGACGAACTGCGCGAGCTCGCCGACGAGTTCGACACGGCCGTCCAGCTCATCACGCACGACCTCGGCGTCATCGCCGAGGTCTGTGACCGCGTGATGGTGATGTACGCCGGCAAGGCGGTCGAGAAGGCCTCGGCCGAGGAGCTCTACTACGACCCGAAACACCCGTACACGGTCGGACTGATGAGTTCGATCCCGCGTGTGGGCGACGAGCGGGACCGTCTCCAGACGATTCCCGGCACGATGCCGGACCTCGTCGAACTCCCCTCGGGGTGTAGCTTCCACCCGCGGTGTCCGTTCGCGGAGGAGGCGTGTACCCGTAGCGAACCGGCGCTGACGGACGTCGAGACCGGTACCGAGGCCACGCTCGACACCGAGCACGCCGCGGCGTGTCTGGAGTACACGGAGGGGCTCTCGCAGGGGCTCACCTACTCCGTCGACGTCGACGGGCCGACGAACGACACCGTCGAGCGGTACACCGGGGGTGGGGCCGGTGAGTGAGTCCGAGCCCATCCTCCGCGTCGAGGGGTTAGAGAAGTACTACGAGTCAAGCAGCGGATTCGTCGACACCCTGCTCGGCCGCTCGCAGCCGGTGAAGGCCGTCGACGGCGTCGACCTGACGCTCCACGAGGGCGAGACGCTCGGCGTCGTCGGGGAGTCCGGCTGCGGGAAGACGACGCTCGGTCGGAGCATGCTCCGACTGATCGAGCCCACCGGCGGGTCCGTCTACTACAAGGGACAGGACCTGACGGAGCTGTCGAGCTCGGATCTGCGGTCGCTGCGCACTGACATCCAGTACATCTTTCAGGACCCGTTCTCCAGCCTGAACCCGCGGCTGACCGTCGGTGACATCATCGGCGAGCCCCTGGACATCCACGGCATCGCGGAGGGCAAAGAGCGGACCGAGCAGATCTACGAGCTGTTAGAGACCGTCGGGCTGAACCCCAGCCACGCGAACCGCTACCCGCACGAGTTCTCCGGCGGTCAGCGCCAGCGGATCGGCATCGCCCGTGCGCTCGCGGTCGATCCGGAAGTGATCGTCTGCGACGAGCCCGTGTCGGCGCTCGACGTGAGCGTCCAAGCGCAGATCCTCAACCTCTTGGAGGACCTCCAAGACGAGTTCGGGCTCTCGTACGTGTTCATCGCACACGACCTCAGCGTCGTCGAACACATCTCCGACCGCATCGCGGTGATGTACCTCGGCGAGGTCGCCGAGGTCGGCGCGACTGGGGACGTGTTCGAGCCGCCGTATCACCCCTACTCGGAGGCACTGCTCTCGGCGATTCCGGAGCCGGACCCCCTGTGGGACAGCGAGCAGATCTTCCTCTCGGGGACGGTTCCCTCGCCGATTAATCCGCCGTCCGGCTGTCGGTTCCACACGCGGTGTCCGCAGGTCATCCCCGACGAGGAGTACGACCTCTCACAGGAGGTCTGGCGCTCGGTGATGGACATGAAGCTCCGCACGCGGCAGGCGGACTCGGTGGAGTCGGTCACCGCGGAGCTCGACTCGGAGATCGACGGGGACCGATCGGATCCCGCCGAGGCGTCGATAGACGTCTTCGACCGCATGGTCCGCAAGGAGTTCGACCTGCCGGAGGAGCTGTCGGACCCGGCGGCGGAGTCCGTCGTCACCGAGGCGATCGGCACGCTCCAGGAGGGCCGGATCGACGCGGCCGGGAGCGCGCTCGAAGAGGCGTTCACCTCGCCGTGTTCCCAACATCACCCGACGGGTTACACCGTCGGAGACGGGCACGAGATCGCGTGCCTCCGCTTCGACGAGGGCTTCGACGAGGAGGCGAACGCGTTCCACGCCGACGCCCCGCCGGCCGACGGCGAGGCCGACCGCGGCCGGGCGGACGACTGATCGGCGGTGTCACTCGCCGGGCGGCGCCCGCCCGGCCGATCCGACTTCGGTGACGGCTCTCCCCGGGCATAACACTTTATCGGCGCCCTCGCGTACGGAGGGTAATGCGTCGCATCTACGAATCGGACGCGCTCCATCGCGATGACGACGAGTCGCACGCCCCGACCGAACGGGATCGGGAGACGGCGCTCCAGTCGCTGCGATCGGTTCCCTCGGGGTCGCTGAGTGACCTCTTCCTGCCCGCGAGTCTCCGGCACCGCTTCATTTCGGTCGAGGTGTCGACGCCGAGCGAGGAGTACGAAGCCGGAGACCTGATCCCGTTCACCGTGACGATGCGCAACCGCCTCCCGATCCCGGTTTCGCTGGCGACGGAGTCCCCGCTGTTGTGGGAGTGGTCCGTCGACGGCGACGTCGAGGCGTCGAGCGTCCCGCTGCGGGACCCGCCGGACGAGCCCGGAGAGTTCAGGTTCGACCGCGGGGAGCGCAAGGAGTTCCGCAAGCGCTGGGACCAGATGTTCCGCGTGGCCGACGCGGAGTGGGAGCCCGCCACGCCCGGCGAGTACACCATCGGCGCCGCGATCAACACCGGCGACGCCGAGGCGAAGGGGCTCTCTGCGGAGACGACCGTCCGGATCGTTCGCTGACGCGCGGTCGGGCCTGCTTCGCGGCGACTATCTCTCGCGGTCCGTCCCGCCGTCCGCGACCGGCGGCGCTTCCGTCGTCGGATCGTGTCGCAGGCACGCGACGGTGCCGCCCGTCTCGCGTTCGACCGCGGTCGGCGACTCCCGCTCACAGCGCGTCGGGAACGCCTCGTCGAGCGTCGCCGCGGCGGCCTCGGCGTCGCCGGCCGCGAGCGACGCGGCAGCCTCCACGACCGCCCGCTCGGCGTCGGGGTCCGCCAGTTCGCCCTCGAGGCCTACGGCCCGTCGAACGTCGGTCGGGGCCACCGCGTCGGCGTCCGTCGTCCCCGGCCCGTCACCCACGGCCTCGGGCGGCAGTTCGTCCGCGCGGACCGCGAAGCGGAACGCGGCGACATCGCGCCACGTCTCGTGAGAGAGGTCGAGGTCGACCGCCGGGATCACGGCCGGACACCGAGGGTGGAAGCGACAGCCGGAGGGCGGGTCGCTCGGCTCCGGAACGGTGTCGGTCAGCGGCCGTCCGAGCCGCCGGTCGGTCGGGTCGAGCGAGGGGATCGACGACCGGAGCACCCGCGTGTACGGATGGTCCGGGTCAGAGAGCACGTCGCGTGCCCTCCCCCGCTCGACGAGTTCTCCGAGGTACATCACCGCGACCCGGTCACAGAACCGCTCGACGACGCCGAGGTCGTGACTGACGAACAGGATCGCAACGTCGAACTCGCGCCGGATCCGGTCGAGGAGGGCGAGGATGTCCGACCGCACCCGCGCGTCGAGCGCGCTCGTCGGCTCGTCGGCGACGATCAGGTCGGGGTTAGTCACCAGCGCGCGGGCGATCGAGATGCGCTGCTTCTCCCCGCCCGAGAACTCGTGCGGGTAGCGGTCGGCGTCGTCCTCGCCGAGTCCCACTCGCTCCAGCACGTCGGCGACGATCGCCTCGCGGCGGACCCGGTTGATCCCGTGGACCCGGAGCGGCTCCGCGACGCTCTCGCCGACGCGCATCCGCGGGTCGAGCGCGTCGTCCGGGTCCTGAACGACGAGCTGCGTGCGCCGCCGGAACGAGCGTTCGGCGTCGCCGGACAGCTCCGAGACCAGGTCTCCGTCGAACTCGACGGTGCCGCCCGTCGGCGTCTCCAGTCCCAGCAGCGTGTGTGCGACCGTCGTCTTCCCGCTACCGGACTCGCCGACCAGCCCGAGGGCCTCTCCCCGTTCGAGCGCGAAGCTCACGCCGTCGACGGCGCGGACGCGGCCGACCTCGCGACGGAGCCAGCCCCGGGTGATCGGGTAGTGCTTCTCGAGGTCGCGCACGACACAGAGCGGGTCCGACTGGCGGCTCATCGGCGGTCACCTCGCTCTGCGGTGTCGCGGTCGGCGTCTCTCCCCCGTCCGTTCCGGTCCCGGCGGTCGCTCGCCGCGAGCGACGCGGCGTGTGCTCGGATCTCGCTCGCGTCGCCGTCTGGCGCGTAGTGGACGCAGGAGGCGACGTGACGGTCGGCCTCGGCGGCCACCGCCCTGAACGAGGGCTGTTCGCCGCCGGCACACGCCTCGACGGCGTACGGACACTCCTTCCGGAAGCGACAGCCGTCAGTCGGAACGTCGCCGCGGGCGACGGACTCGTCGGCGGGAGCGTTTCCGCGGGCGACGGATTCGTCGGCCGGAGTGTTTCCACGGGCGACGGGCTCGTCGGCCGGAGCGTTTCCACGGGCGACGGACTCGTCGGCCGGAGCGTTTCCGCGGCCGTTGTCCGTCGGACTGTTTCCGCGGACGACGTGATCGTCCGCGCTCCGAGCCCTCGCGGGACCCCCGACGCGGCGGTCCGTCCCGTGACTGTCGAACAGCGCCTGCGTGTACGGGTGCGCGGGGTCGGCGAACACCGACTCGACCGGGCCGCGCTCGACGACCGTCCCGCCGTACATCACGACCACGCGGTCGGCCGCGGCGGCGACCACTCTGAGGTCGTGGGTGACGAGCAGTAACCCGGTTCCGCCGTCGCCGAGTTCGCGGAATAGGTCGAGCAGCCGCGCCTGGACCGTCACGTCGACGGCCGTCGTCGGCTCGTCGGCGATGACGAGGTCCGGATCGGCCGCCAGCGCGGTCGCGATGGCGACGCGCTGTTGCATCCCGCCGGAGAACTCGTGGGGGTAGTCGTCGGCCCGGCGGTCGGCCCGCGGGATCCCCACGCGGCGGAGGAGGTCGACGGCGCGCTCGCGGGCGTCGGCCCGCGAGACGTCCTCGTGGATTGCTATCGGCTCGGCGACCTGCTCGCCGACGGTGTACACCGGATCGAGGGCGCGCGACGGGTTCTGGAACACGTGTCCGATCCGCCGTCCCCGAACCGCGCGAAGTTCGCTGTCGGGAACCGAAGAGAGGTCGCGGCCGTCGAAGGCAACCGATCCGCCGACGATTTCCGCCGGCGGTTGGGGAACGATGCCGGTGAGCGACTCGCAGGTGACGCTCTTGCCGCTGCCGGACTCGCCGACGAGACAGACGGTCTCGCCGCTGTCGACGTCGAAGCTCACGCCGTCGACCGCGAACAGCGGACCGTCGTCGGTGTCGATCCGCGTCCGGAGGTCCCGCACCGAGAGGAGCGGGTCCTCTTCGGTGGGCTCGTCGGAAGCGGCGTTCGCCCGCCCTTCGTCCGGCTCTGGGTGCCGGGCCATCAGCGGTCACCCCGCGGGTCGAGCGCGTCGCGGATCCCGTCTCCCAGCGTCTTGAGCGAGAACAGGGTCGCGGTCAGCGCCAGCGCCGGCAGCGTCGAGACCCACCAGACGTCGGCGGCGGGCACGTCGGCGCGGCTCTGTAGCTGGCCGGCGACCGCGGCGTTTGTCGCCTCGCTTATCGTCGACCCCCACGAGTAGGTGCCGAGTTCGTGGAATCCGAGGAAGGCGATCCCCGCCTCGATCAGGACGAAAAGCGCCAGTAGCTGGAAGGCGGCCGGAACGAGCGTGTTCGTGCTGTTCGGGAGAACGTGGCGGCGTGCCACGTCCCACTCGGAGGCGCCGAGGCTCCGCGCGACCAACACGTAGCCGTCCTCGCGGCGCTGGATCACCTCGCTGCGGACCAGTCGCGCGATCCCGCCCCAGCTCAGGAGGCCGAAGGTGGCGAGTAACAACAGGAGCGACGGCCCGTAGTACGTGTAGCCGACGAAGTACAGCAACACCGCGGGGAGACTCAACTGGACGTCGACGTACGCCGACAGCAGGTCGTCGACGCGCCCGCCGCGGAACCCGGCGACGACGCCGACCGCCGCCGCGAGCGGGACGACGAACGCGGCGGCGATCACGAGGAGGTACGCCGCCACGCGAGCGCCCTCGACGAGGAGGAACCCGAGCGGGTGTCCCCGTTCGTTCGTACCGAGGGGGTACTCCCACGATCCGTGACAGACGCTGTCGAAGGGGCCGCCGGTCACGGTGCCCAGACACTCCTGTGGCGGGACCGTGCTCGCGAACCCGACCGGCGGATGGAAGGCGTGTTGAAACCGGATGGAAGAGGCGCCGGCGAGCGGTCCGACTATCCCGACCGCGAGCAGCGCGAGCAGGAACGCCGCGGCCGCCGTCGGGGCCGGGCGCGACCGGAGGAGCGAGAGCCACGAGTCCGGGGAGTCGACGCGTCGCGCGAGCGGGACGAGGCCGTACGCGGCGATCAGGACCGAGGCGGCCGCGAACAGCCAGTCGATCGCGGCCGGCTGCCAGCGGCCGACGAGGAACGGGTCGGCCGACGTTCGGTTGTACGCGTACAGTCCGCCGACGAGGGCGGCGCCGAGGAGCAGCGTCGCTCGCTCGGTTGTCGCGACCGTGCGAGACCGTTCGACGTTGTCCCAGTCGACGTCTTCGAATCGGGGAGGGGAATCGTCCGATCGCATAGAGCGGGGGAACTACGTTCTCATTCGCCGACGACAAGTTAAAACCACCCGCCGCGGCGGCCGGCGTCGACCCCCGAGGGTCCCGAGAACGGTCGCCTCCGGGGAGACGCGTCCGATGGCTCGAACCCGTCCGGTGGCTTGATGTGGATTCGGACGGGTTGTTTCCCCGTGTCGGTCCGCCCCATGCCGCTCCGATGCCCTCCGAAACGGTCGATTTCGGTCGTCGAAACGAGCCGCCCCGCGCCGAACCAGCCGACCTCCCGTCGACGACGAGGTCAGCGGGGATGAACCCGCTCCGGATCCTCGCGAAGCGCGCGCTCATGGGGGTCGCCACCGCGTGGGTCGTCCTCACGGCGGTGTTCGGACTGTTCACCCTCACGCAGGACTGGGTGCTCCAAGGGCAGATCGGGGCCGCCCGGTTCGCCGGGGAGAACGACCCCGAAGTGCTCGCGGAGATCCGCGCGGAGTACTTCGCCGCTCGCGGGTTGGACCGCCCGCTCACGGAGGTGTACGCCGACTATCTGGGCAGGATGGTCACGCTCGAGTGGGGAACGTCGCTGGGCGGTGACGCCGTCTTCCCGCTGGTCACCGACGCGGTCGTCCGGACCGCGACGTACGTCCTCCCGGCCCTCGTGATCGCCGTCGCCGTCGGCGTCGGGGTCGGGACGTACGCGGCGTTGAACCCCGACGGGCGGCTCGCGTCGGGCGGAATCGGCGCGGCGTACCTGCTGTTCGCGCTCCCGAACTTCTGGATCGGCGGACTGCTCTACTCGCGGACGCTCGGCGACTCGACCGCCGCGTCGCCGCTGCTGTACGACCACCTGCTCCCGATCGCGTTCGCCGCCGCGACGCTGCTCGGCGGGTACGTCAGCTACTCGCGGGCGCACTCGCGTGAGTACGCGAGCGCCGACTTCGTCTCGCTCGTCCGGGCCAAGGGCGCCTCGGACCGCCGCGTGGCCGCTCACGTCCTCCGGAACGCGGCGATCCCGTTCTTCTCGATGCTGTTCACCGAGGCGCTCGGGCTCTTGGTGCTCGCGACGTTCGTGATCGAGGTGCTGTTCGGGATCGAGGGGTTCGGCCTGCTGCTTCTGGACGCGGTCGAGAACCGCGACCTCCCCGTCTTGCTCGGCGGTACCGTGGTCATCATCTGGGTCGGCGTGATCGGGAACGTCGTCCAGGACCTCGCGTACGGGTACCTCGATCCGCGGGTCGACATCGGATAGGTCCCGCGAGCTCGACGAGAACAGAAAGAACCAGGACTCAGGGCGTGATACCGGTCGATTCGGCGTCGCGGCTCACTTCCTTCGGGTCCAGTTCGAGGACGTGTTCGCCGCAGTCGTCACACCGGATCGCGACGACCTCGTGAGCCAGACAGCAGGACTCGACGGTGTCGGCCGTCGACACCAGTTCGCCGCCACAGGCCGGACAGGTCTCGTGGAACGACCGGAGCGACTGGAGGATGGAGAGCCGCTGTGCGGACGGCACGTCGAGCCACCGGTCGGTGCGGTCCGCGAGCGCGAGGTGAGAGGCGACGTCGGAGAGGAACGCGGCGTCGCCGGGCCACTTCCGGATGCGCCGCCGGACCGTGATCGCGGGGTACGAGCGCCCCTCGAAGGTCACTTCGTCGGGCTCGACGCCGAACATGGCCGCCAGCGTCTCGCGGTCGACCGCGTCGCGGTCGATGTCTGCGACCGTCTCGGCGACGCGGTCCGCGAACGCGGGCTCGAACGCCAGCTGCTCCGGCCCGTCCGTCTCCTCGACGACGCCGACGTCGAGGAGGAACGAGACCGGGTCCACCGCGTTCTCACGGCGGTTCTCGATCCGCTCGACGGTCTGGAACTCGTACTCGTCGTCGTCGGTTCCGGCGTCTGCGCCCTCATCGTCGCCCGCGGCGGAACGCTCCGACTCGCCGGTCGAACCGGGGGCCTCGTCGTCGCCGACCGCGGTCTCCTCGGTGACGACCGTCGGCTCGCCGCCTTCCCAGCCGTCGCGGGGGCCGTCCGGCGTCTTGCCGAACGCCGCGAGCACCGGCTCCGGGAGGTACCGCTGCGTGAACTCCGGCGTTCCGGGAATCAGGTACCCGCGGTAGTAGATGCTCACCATCGAGGCGGTGAACACCGCGAGCGCCGAGATCGGTCCGAGGACGGCGGCGACGAGCGTCAACACCCCGGCGATGGCGACGTTGAGCACGGTACACGGCACGCATCGGTTCTCGCCGGTGTACTCCGGTCGCTTGAGCCGTTCCAGCAGGGATTCGTCACGAGAGCTCATACCAGCACCTGTGGCCGGAGCGGTAAAAACGGGCGTCATCGCGGTGGTTCGGGCCGCAAGGACGATACGCCCGCGGCGACGACCGACGAGCATGACCTTCGGCGACCTGTTCGACCGCGCGGCCGCGAGCGCCGGCGATCCCGACGAGGCGGCCGTGCGACGCGCGCTCGACGAGGTGCGGTCGGCGCCGACCGAGGACGACGAACCGACCGATGACGACGACCCGACCGAGGACGACGAGCCGACCGGCGACCTCGCCGCCGACCCCCCAGACCCCAGTCCGGCTCGCGTGGTCGCCGACGCCGACGCCCTCGCGGCCGACCTCCTCGTCGGCGGGGCCGCCCGCGAGGGGCTCGACGCGCTGCGCTCGCACGCGTGGACGACGCTGCTCGCGAGCGACCGGCTCCTCGACGACGCGGAGGCGGTGATCGCGGCGCTCTCGGACCCGGAACTGGCGGCCGACTGGCGCGACGCGGCCGAGGCGTGGCGGGAGCCGGTCGCACAGCCGCCGGGCGACCATCCCGCGCTGGCGTCCGCGTACCGGGGCGGCGCGATGCAGATCGTGAGCCTCGACCCCTCGCTGACCGGGCCGGGGGCCGCCGCCGGGCTGCGCGAGCGTCTGCCCGTGAGCGTTCGGGAGCCGCGCGCGTTCGCCGCGGTGTTCGACCCCGCAAAGCTCTACCCGGACGCGGTCGGCGGCGAGTACCCCGGCCCCGACCGCGACCCGCGGACCATGGCGCCGGTCCGCACCGACGAGGAACAGCACCGATAAACCGTCGCCGGCCCGACCGACGAACATGACCGAGCCGGACGGGTCCTCCTCGGATGCCGACGCCGACGGCGCCCCCAGCGAGGGCGACGCCGGCGGCGGGTCGCCCCCCGACGAACCGGAGCTCCCGGACGACGTCGACGCGGTCCGCGAGGCGCTCGTGGCGTGGTACGAGGCCGACCACCGGGCGTTCCCGTGGCGTCGCACCGACGACCCCTACGAGATCCTCGTCAGCGAGGTGATGAGCCAGCAGACGCAGCTCGACCGGGTGGTGTCCGCCTGGGAGGACTTCGTCGACGAGTGGCCGACGACCGCGGCGCTCGCGGGGGCCGACCGGGCCGACGTGGTCGCCTTCTGGTCGGACCACTCGCTGGGGTACAACAACCGCGCGAAGTACCTCCACGAGGCGGCCGGACAGGTCGAGTCCGAGTACGGCGGCGCGTTCCCCCGGACGCCCGACGAACTACAGGAACTGATGGGGGTGGGGCCGTACACCGCCAACGCGGTGGCGTCGTTCGCGTTCAACGACGGGGACGCCGTCGTCGACACCAACGTGAAACGCGTCCTCCACCGCGCGTTCGACGTGCCGGACGACGACGACGCGTTCGCCCGGGTCGCCTCGGCGCTCATGCCGGACGGCGAGTCCCGGGTCTGGAACAACGCGATCATGGAACTCGGCGGCGTCGCCTGCGGGAAGTCCCCGAAGTGCGACGAGGCGGGGTGCCCGTGGCGCGAGTGGTGTCACGCCTACCAGACGGGCGACTTCACCGCGCCCGACGTGCCGGAGCAGCCGAGCTTCGAGGGGAGTCGCCGCCAGTTCCGCGGGCGGATCGTCCGACTGCTCGGCGAGCACGAGGAGATGGCCCTCGACGCGCTCGGCCATCGAATCCGGGTGGACTACGCCCCCGACGGCGAACACGGCCGTGAGTGGCTTCGGGGGCTCCTCTCGGACCTTTCTGCGGACGGCCTCGTCCGAGTCGAGAGCCGGGACGATCAGACGACCGCCCGACTCCGGTAGCTCACTTCCGGTACCCGAGCAACCGAAGCCCGTTCAGCGAGACGAGGACCGTCGATCCCTCGTGGCCGACGACTGCGAGCGGGAGCGGAATTCCCCTGAGGAGGATCGCGCCGACCATGAGCGCGATAGCGCCGAACGCGACGGCGAGGTTGACCGTGAGCGTCCGACGAGCCTTCCGCCCTAATCCGAGGACGTACGAGATCTTGCTGAGGTCGTCGCCCATCAGCACCACGTCGGCGGTTTCGAGCGCGACGTCCGTCCCTGCTCCACCCATCGCAACGCCGAGCGTCGCCGTGGCCAGCGCCGGCGCGTCGTTGACGCCGTCGCCGACCATCGCCACGTGCTCGTGTCTCCTGACCAGCGCTTCGATGGTCGCTACCTTCTCTTCCGGCAGCAGTTCGGCCTGTACTTCGTCGATGCCGACCTCGTCGGCGATCTGCCGTGCGACGCGCTCGTTGTCACCGGTCAACATGACGATGTGCTCGACCCCGAGCGAGCGGAGGTCGTCGATCATCTCGGCGGCGCCCGGTCGAACCGTGTCAGTGAACGCGAGCCAGCCCAACACCGTGGTGTCGCCGCCGCGCGCCCGGGCGACGAGGACGCTCGTTTTTCCCTCCGCCTCCAGTGTTCGGAGTCGGTCGAGACCCGGTTCGATACCGTCGATCGACGCGTCTCCGAGCACGGTCTCGAAGTAACTGCGATTCCCGATGTGGACGGTTCCGTCTCCGACGTCGGCTCGAACCCCCTTTCCGGCGACCGACTGGAACCGCTGTGCGCTCGGCACCTCCAGGGACTGCGCTTCCGCCGCCGTCACGGTCGCGTGAGCGAGATGGTGCTCCGACCGGGCTTGTACCGCGGCCGCGAGCGAGAGCAGGTCGTCGTCGGTCGAGACCCCGCCGGCCGCGCCTTCACGGACGAACACGTCGGTCAACTGCGTGTCGCCCCGCGTGAGCGTCCCCGTCTTGTCGAACGCGACGGCGTCGATGTTCGCGGCCGCCTCGACGTGTTCGCCGCCCTTGAAGAGGACACCCTGTCTGCCGCCGGAGGCGATCGCCGAAAGGACCGCCGCCGGCGTCGAAATGATGACCGCACACGGCGAGGCGGCGACCATCAGCGTCATCGCACGGTAGAACGTGCCGGTGAACTCGCCGCCGAGCGCGAGCGGAATCGCGATCGCCGCGATCGTGAGCGCGAACACGCCGAGGACGTACGGTTGTTCGAGGCGGTCGATGAGGCGCTGGGTCGGGGCCTTCTCGCTTTGGGCGCGTTCGACCATGTCGATGAGACGCGTGATCGCCGACTCGTGGGCCTGCCGCGTGACTTCGATTTCGAGGCTCCCGCTTTCGTTGATCGTCCCGCCGAACACCTCGTCGCCACGTACCTTCGGTACGGGCACCGACTCGCCGGTGAGCGAAGCCTGATCGACTGTCCCCTCGCCGGACGTGACGGTACCGTCGAGCGGGATTCGGTCGCCGGGGCGGACGACGAACACGTCGCCGACCGTGACCTCATCGATGGGGACGGTGACTTCCTGCCCATCGCGTAGTACCTGCGCCTCGTCCGGTCGCATCTCGACGAGGGACTTGATCGCCCGCCGCGAGCGCCCGATCGCGTAATGCTGTAGCGTGTTCGACAGCGAGAACAGGAAGAGGAGCATCGCGCCCTCGAACGGCGCTCCTATCGAGAGCGCACCGAGCGCGGCGATGATCATCAACAGGTCGATGTCGACGGCGCGGTGGCGGAGCGTCTCGATTGCGCCCCTGAGTCCGTACCAGCCGCCGAAGACGTATGCGACGCCGTAGCCGGCCCACAACAGCGGTGTCGGTCCGTTGAGCCACTCCGTCGCTAGGCCGGTCACCATGCCGACGAGAGTCAGGCTGACGAACACTGCCTCCCGCCTGAGTTCCGATCGGGAGCTCCCGTCGTCGGTTGCTGGCTCGGCGTCCGCTCGGACCGCGACGTTACGATCACGGACCGCTTGTCTGAGCGTTTTCTCCGAGGTGGCGCTCTCGTCGTAGGTGATCCGGACGCTTCCCGTCCGAAACGAAACCTCGACGTCGCGGACGCCGGGAGCGGTCCGGAGCCGTCGTTCGAGGGCCCGTGCGCCGGCTTCACCCCGACCGCCTCGACGCTCGATCCGGATCGTACACGTCGACGGCGGGGCCGGTTCAGTTACTGTCACGCGTTCCCTCCCGACGGGTAGCGCGTGTCTCACGAGGGCTGTACGGCGACAAGTCGTTGTCTGGTCGTCTATGGACCGGTATTTTCATCGACAGCGCACCTGTTGTGTTGATACCGCTTCGCCGGTCGAAACGGGTCATCGGACGATCGTCACCGGAATCCGTGCTCGGCGGGTAACGGCCTCGGCGACGCTCCCGAGGATCGCACGGCCGACGCCTGATCGGCCGTGGCTTCCCATGACGATCTGATCGATGTCGTGTTCCTCAGCGTATCTGACGATCTCTCGTGCCGGTTTCCCGACTCCGGTGACAGTCTCGAGTTCGATATCGTGATCTGCTGCGAGAGTTCTGGCAGTCGTCTGGATGGCAGTTGCTCGCTCTTGGGCGTCGTCGTACCACCCTTCGGCGACGGGGAGACCGCCGGACTCGACGTCCGCTATCGAGTCAATCGGGTTGATGACGTACGTCGCGACGATGGTCGCGTTCAGGAAGTTCTCGACAGCGTATGTGAGGGCACGCTCGGAGGGAGGAGATCCGTCGAACGCGACGAGAACGCTGTCAGGCATACGAACGGACTACAGTGTGGGTCGCCATGAGTGCACTGGACACGGAGCGTTTCGTCTCGGTGGTCCACGACGCCGCAGAGAGTAGGAGTCGGTCTCTCCCGCTCGTACTGCGCCGGTGAAGCAGGCGGTCACCGAATCGGACGAAGTGGACCGTGAATTCGCGCTCCGTGTTTGCGGGACCTCGTTCCGGCCCGCCGCGGGAACCGTCACCCGTTTATTACGGGAGCGGGAAAGATCGGGTATGAGCGAGACCGTCGACGCGGACCTGTACGCCCGCACCAAAGCCCTGCTTGAGCCCGGCGACATCGAGCTGGCGGGCTGTATCGTCCACACGGACCTCGACGGCCAACAGGACCTCGAGATGCACGAGCTGACGGTCGCCGCCAACGAGGTCATCGCCGACCACGCGGAGAAGGGCGAGACGTACATCGAAGCGGGCAACGACGACACGGAGTTCGCGTCGAACCAGTTCCAAGGGCTGACCCTCGACGACGAGTCGTTCGTCTGGGAGTGCCAGCAGCTGCTCCGCGACGGCGCCTTCGACCTCGTGTTCTATTACGAGGCGGACGTCGATCAAGAGGCGCTCGCGGACGACCTCGCGGCCCTCGGCAACGTCGACCGCGTGACGCAGGTGCCCTGAGCGGGCCGGACGAGACGCCACCACACCCGTGAGCGACACCGTCCTGATTCCCGGCGGCCGCGACGTGCGCGCCACCCTCGACACCGCCGCGAGCGACGGCGGTGGCGACGCCACCGGGAACGGCTCCCGCGCCGACGCGGTCGTCGTCGCCTGTCCGCCGCACCCGCAACAGCGGGGCCACCGCGGCGACGAGCGCCTCACGGCCGTGAGCGACGCCCTGACCGACCGCGGGATCGACTGCCTCCGGTTCGACTACGGGGACTGGGACGAGGGCTACGGGGAGACCACCGACGCGGACGAGGCGGTGAGGTGGGCGCGCGACCGCTACGACCGCGTCGGGCTGTTCGGCTTCTCGTTCGGGGGGACGGTCGCGCTCGTTACGGCCGCGTCGCGACCCGGTCTCGCAGGCGTCTGCGCGCTCGCCCCGACCGCGCGGCTGAACCCCGACGTCGACGCGGTCGAAGCGCTCGGCGAGGTCGTCGACCACGGGGTGCCGGTTCGCGTGCTGTACGCGACCCGCGACTCGACCGCCGACTGGGAGCCCGTCGTCGAGCGGGCGACCGAACTGGGCGTCGAGACGGTCGCGTTCGAGTCGGACCACTTCTTCGTCGGCCGAGCGGGGCGCGCGGGAGAAGCGGTCGCCGAGTTCTTCGCCCCGCGACTGCGCGGCGACTCGTGAGTTCGGTCCGCGAACGCGGATCAGGGCCGCCTCGCGGCGGGATCAGTCGCTCCCGACCTTCGTCGTCACCCGGAACGTCTCCGGCGGGTTGAGGATGCCCGCGACCGTCCCCATCGAGTGAACGACGGTGATGAGCGGCGCGAGCGGGACCGCGAGCGCCCAGTGACGGTGGTCGTCGCCGTAGTAGTGGACGCCGAGCAGGAACCACCCGAGGGTACACAGCGCCAGTCCCATCGACGCGGCGAAGAAGAGGCCGCTGTAGACGATGGTCACGCTGAGCAGCGACAGCGGGACGACGAGCAGGGTGACGATCGGCGAGAGCGCCCACGCGTAGTTGCGGACCCGCGTCAACAGCTCGTAGCGCAGCGGCAGCATCGCCGACGCCTGAACGTTTCCGGCCGCCCAGCGGCGGCGCTGCTGGAGGATCTCGTACAGCGAGGGGGGCGCCTCGTTGCGACAGACCGCGTCCGACAGCGCGAACGTCACGTCGAGCTCACGGAAGGCCGCCCAGACGAAGGCGGTGTCCTCGACCAGCGTCTCGCGGTCCCACGTCGTCCGCTCTTCGACCTCGGTGCGGACGGCGATGCCGCCGCCCCAGGCGAAAAGCGGGATCGAGAGCCGCGCGAACGCGCGCTGTTCGAGCTGGACGCCCATCCGGTAGACGTCGGCGAGGTAGCTGAGGTTCGAGTCCGTGCGACGCGGCTTCTCGCGCAGCTGGACGATGTCAGCGTCAGGAAGGCCGTCGAACGACTCGACGACGCTGTCCTCGTCGAGGTAGAGGACGAACTCCTTCCGACAGTCCAGCGCCTGCCGCGCCCACTCCTGTGCGCGGCCCTTCCGGACCGCGTGACACGAGAACTCGTCCGGGACGGCGTGAACCGTCGCCCCGCGCGCGTCGATGGGTGACTCCGCGATCACGTGAACGTCGTCGAGCCCGTCGGGGAGCGAGTCGACCGTCTCCTGAACGACCTCGGCGGCGTCGACGGTCATGATCCGGACCTGTACCTCGTCGAGGCCGTACTCGTTCGGCGGCGTCTCGTGGCCCGCGCCCACGACGGTCGTGAGCACGAACCAGACGAGCGCCGTCGCGCCGAACAGGAGCGTCACGCCCCAGAGCGCGACCCCGAACAGCGATCCGAGTCCGCCGTCGGTGACGACGGTGGTCGCCGACGCCTGCCCGGGGGCGCCCCCGGGGCCGGAGACGACGGTCGGTGCGAGCAGCGTCGCGACCCCGCCGACGACGAGCGCCAGCGTGACCGCGACCAGTGCGATGCGTTCGGTGTTCATCGTGCCCCGACCTCTCTCGTCGAGCCCTATGAACCGGCCAAACGCTACAGCGGAATTCAGTCGTGTTTGGGCCGGATTTACGCCCTTAATCTCGACCGATTCAGATAAATCGGCTGACGGAACTGCTATGGTGATAGTTGACATTCACACTGACACCGAATGACTCGATCGGGGGCGACTTCGGGTTCGACCCGGGCGATGGCGTCGCGCGCACCGGACCGCTACGTCACATTCGACTATCTTTGCGCTGCTCTCGGTGCGGTCGAAAAAGAGGAATGAGAGGGGTTCATCAGGGAGTCGGAGGGGCTCGGAGATGCTCGAACTGGGGCGGGGGCGCTCACCGGAGGTCGTCGATCAGCTCCGCCGCCATCCGCTCGCCGCGGGCCGGGTCGTACCCCTCCATCCTGAGATGCGCCAGCGGCGCCACGTACGGGTTCCGCTCCCAGTGGGCCCACACCTCGGTCGAGCCGTCAGGGGCGGGGAACAGCCGGACGTGGACCTGCCAGTCGCCGGTGAGCCCCTCCGGGCGGTGGACGAAGCTGCCGACCTCGTGAATCAGGTCGCCGTCGCGCTCGTACGCGTGGAAGTACGCTCGGACCAGCTCCGAGAAGCCGTGTTCGGGGAGCCGGTCGCGGGTCTCGGCCGGCGTCGTCGGGAGCGTCCCGGCGTACTCGTCGGCCGGCGGCGGTAACACCCGGACGTGGTCCGGGGCCCCCTCGTCCGGCAGCAGCGCGAGCAGTTTGCCGACGGCGAGCCGGAGCCGCCAGAACCCCAGCGCGCGGCCGAGGAGGAACGCGGCCGGAAGCGTCACCGCGAGTGTGAGGAGGGCCTGCGGCGTCCGGCTCGTGCGCCCGTTGCCGGCCATCGGCGTCAGTTGTACCCCCGCCAGCGGCGGCCGCACTCCTTACACTTGAAAAAGCGGGTCGGCGGCTCGTCGGCGGCGCCGGTCTGTTTGATCGTGTACCACGCCTCGCCGTGACCGCACTCGTCGCAGACGACGTCGGTGGCGGTCGGTTTCCCCTCGAAGTTGGCCCCCTCCTCCGTCTCGATCACCTCGTCGCCGGTCTGTTCCGTCGTCGACTCGAAGGCGGCGGCGAGCGTCTCGTCGCGCTCGGTCGTGGCGCCGCAGTCGTCGTTTTGGCACACCATCTCTCCGTCGCGAGAGACCATCATCGAGCCGCAGTCGTCACAGAACTGCATATACTCGTTCGGTACGTGGTTGAGCGGTTTAGGTTCGGCGGGTACGGTCGAATACGTCGCGTGAGGTGATGGATTCGTATCCCGAGATCTCGGTGTCGTCGGGTAATCGCCGGCGAACACCGCCAAAGCCCCAGCCGATTGCTTATGAATGGGTGTCAGTAGATCGGCGGAGAACTCCTCCAAAGCCCCAGCCGCGAGGGCCGCCCCGCACAGCACCGCACCTCACGCCTCCCCAGCCTCGTCGGCCTCCCTTCGGTCGGCCGACTCCCTCGCGCGTGCTGGCTCGCGGCCTAGCGGCCGCTCGCAGGCACACGCCACCGCATCCTGTTTATAACTGGTCTCCTCCCACTGACCCGTTATCCGCCGATCCGCTCCCACGCGAGGTGTGCGGCGATCCCGACGAGGAACGCGACGCCGAGGTTCGTCGCCAGCGCGAGCAGCCCGATCCCGACCGAGAGCGCGCGGTTCCCGGAGTCGGTGACGTTGCGCGCGAGCGAGACGGCGA
Organism: Halorubrum ejinorense; assembly: GCF_055389685.1. Classification (NCBI taxonomy): domain Archaea; kingdom Methanobacteriati; phylum Methanobacteriota; class Halobacteria; order Halobacteriales; family Haloferacaceae; genus Halorubrum; species Halorubrum ejinorense. The sequence continues at coordinate 1,169,976 of NZ_AP043777.1, read as the reverse complement.
CGACCGCGAGCAGCGCGCCGAGCATCGCCAGCGGGAACGCCGCGATCACCGCGGGCGTGGCGAACATGGCGGCCGCGAGGTAGCCGACGCCCAACACGACGTTCGCGCCGCCGGTGCGCGCGCCGAACGCGTGCTTGCCGGCCACGCCGTCGCAGCCGTGACACATGGGAATCCCGCCGAGCGGCACCGCGATCAGGTTCGTCACGCCCATGCTCGTCGACAGTTCGTCGGGCGTGACCTCGGCGTCGAGCAGGTCCGAGAAGAGGAGCGCGGTCGCCAGCGCGGCGTTCCCGATGGTCATCGCCAACTGCGCGACGACGCCGTCGAGCGTGGCGCGCGTGGGGGCCGACCCGAACGCCGGCGTCGGCGGCGTGCCGGGCAGTCGCGGCGTCGGCAACCCGGCGACGACCAGCGCGCTCGCGACCCCGACGGCGGCGACGACCAGCGCGCTCGCTTTCCCGTGCCCCGCGAGCGCGAGCGCGGCGGCGATTGCGACGCCGACGAGCGCCACCGCCGGGTCGTCGACCGCGAGTCCGACCCCGGTCTCGAAGAGGACGAGCCCCACCGCAAACTGGACCCCGCGGACGACCGGCTCGCCGATCCAGCGCTCGACGCGCGCGAGCGTCCCCGTCAGTCCGATCGCGAGAAGGGCGACACCGAGGATCACGCCGGCGAGCGCGAGTTCGGCGTAGGTGAGCGCGCCCGCGATGGCGAGCGCGGCCAGCGCCTTCATCGGCTCGACGGACACCGGCAGTCCGTACCGAACTCCCCAGACGATCTGGAACGCGCCGAACGCGGCGAGCGCGTGCGGCAGCGACACGTCCGTCAGCAGCGCCAGCGCGACGACGAGCGGGACGACCGTAATCGAATCCCCTACCGCGCCGGTGACGGCTCCCGACCCGAACTCGACCGACCGACTCCCCTTCGATGCGGGCCGTATCACGAGACGCGCGCCCTTTCGTCCGAGCGCGCTTGAACGTGTTCAGCAATCGCTCGGACCTACGGGAACGCTTGCGAGAAACCGCTTCCGGTTACTCGCCGTCGAACGCGGGGTCGTTGGCCTCGACGATCGGACAGTTCCGGACCCGGAACCGCGAGAAGTCGACCGACTCGACGATATCGGTCCCCTCGTGGGTACACGCCGTCTCCGGCGGCTCCGCGAAGTGCGGGCACTGCTGGCAGTAGCTCCGCTTGTCGATCACGCGTTCGTCGCCGGCCTCCGGGGGCCCCGCCGCCCCGGGGAACCGAGTCGACGCGTCGGCGGCCGCGCCGGCCTCGTGGTCGTCGAACGTCCCCGCGTCGGCGCCGACCGAGCCCTCCTCGTCGAGCGCGTCCCACACGTCCTCATCGCCCACGTCGCCGACCTCCATCGACTCGAAGGGATCGCCTCCGTCCGCGTCGCCGGCGTCGGCGTCCAGTTCGGCGAACGGGTCCTCGTCGGTCGCGGCCGGCGCCGGGTCCGCCCGATCGGCGGCGTCCGTCGATCGGCCGAGGCCGAGGTCGTCCGAGTCGTCGCCATCGTCGAAGCCGGTTTCCTCGAGGCCGGTTTCGTCACCTAGATCGCCGTCGTCGACCCCGTCGCCGAGCGCCGCGAAGGGGTCGTCGACCTCGTCCGAGTCGGGCGCTTCGAACTCGTCGTCCGGCTCGTCGTCGCTCATCGGCGGTCGCCGTCCGCGCCGCCGTCGCTCGCGGCGGCGTTGTTCGTGTCGGTCGGGTCTCGGGCCTCCGCGCCGTCATCGGAGACGTCGCCGTCGATCGCCGGGCGGTCCCCGACGAGCAGTCGCGACGTGCCGAGAAAGCCCGTGTTCGGCTCTAGATCTTCGAACCGGTGTCCGCAGTGGGGGCACTCCGGCGTCGACAGCAGCCCCAGTTCGACGCCGCCGCCGCAGTGGTCGCAGTCCGCGCTCCGCACGCCGTGCCGGTTCGCGGTGCGGGTCAGCGCGTCCACGCGCTCCCGGTCCGCGCGGTCGCGCTCGGCCGCTTCGAGCCGGCGTTTGACCTTGACGACCGCGTTCGCGACCCGCGAGAGCTTGTCGTCGACCTCGGTCAGCCCCTCCGTGGATATCTCGTCGAGGTCGGACTCGACGCTCGCGACTCGCCGGTCCATCTCGTCGACTCGGCCGCCGACTGCGTCGACGCGCTCGTCGACGCCGTCGAGCCGGTCGCCGACCACGTCCAGTCCGTCGAGGCGCGCGTCGATCGCCTCGATCCGATCGCCGAGGTCGTCGACGCGGTCCGCGGACGCGGCGTCGGCCGCCGTCGCGTCGAGGCGGTCCAGACGGGACGAGACCCCCTCGAGTTCGTCGGCGAGTTCGTCGAGACGAGCCGCGGTCTCGTCCGCGGTTTCGCTCGCCGCGCCCGCGTCGGCCGATTCGAGCGACTCGACCTCGCGGTAGAGGTCGATGAACCGCTCGCGGAGGTCGCCGACCTTCTCGTCTAGCTCCTCGTCGAGGTCGTCGAGCCGCGATTCGATGGCCGCGACCTCATCGGCGTCGGGGACGTCGACCCCCTCGGACTCCGCGAGCGCGACGATAGCGCGCTTGAGGAGTTCCTCACGGGTCACGCCGGCCTCATCGGCGGCCGCGTCGAGAGAGGCCACCGGGTCGAGGTCACTCATCGCGGTTCCTCCGTCATCTGTGCGACGTTAAGTGGCGAGGGTTAAGTAACCTGTCGCGCCGTTCTCCGAATCGATACTCGGCGGCGACCCGACCGGAGCCCGGAGCGCCCGCTACCGGATCTTGCGAACGTCGCTGATGTCGAATCCGCCCTCGTGGATCTCGGTCTCGAAGCGAACGATGTTCTCCGCCTCCAGCCGGGAGAGGACGCCGCGGAACTCGCGAACGAACATCGTCCGGGCCCGCTGTGAGCCGCCGCTCTCCCAGCTGAATTGGAAGGTCCCGCCGGCCGCGTCCATCAGGGTGCCGAACTCGCGGTCGCTGATGGAGTCGACGTTCACCAGCACGAGCACGAGCGCGTCCCACTCGTAGGCGGCCTTCTTCAGCCCCTTCATCACCATGGCGACGTCGCTCCACTCGGTGTCGTCCGAAACCATCGAGACGAGGTCGGTCACCGAGTCGATACAGACGAGGCTGCCTCGTCCGTGCTCGGAGAGGTAGTCTCCGAAGGCGGTGAGTACGTCCTCGTACTCGCCGCGGTCGCCGAGCTCCGTTATCGAGGTCGTCTCGGTCTCGTACCAGTCTCGCGGCACCGGCGACAGCTGGAAGTACTCGGGCGAGAGGTCACGAAACGATATCTCGTCGACCGCGGCGTCGACTATCTCGTCGGCCATCGTGTACTCCATCTCCCGAGTGATAGCGCCGGTGTCGGCGGTGAAAGAGATGTAGTGGACCGACTCCGGAAGCTCGGCGCCGGGGTCGATGTCGCCGTAGTAGAGGTCGAACAGCTCCTCGTCGGCGCGCGCCAACGCGTTCATCGCCGCACTGGTGTAACAGAACTCTCGGGCGCCCGCGCCGGACTCGCCCGCGAGCAGCACGACGCTGCCCGGCGGCGCCCCGCCCCCGAGGATCGAGTCGAGGCGCGCGACTCCGAACGGTAGACTCGACATGTCACACACCGGGTGGTGGCGGGGCTTAGTGTTACCCCTCGTCGCCGCCCGTCGTCACCCGCGCTCCCCCGTTCGCCGCTCGGACCACCGAGACCGACCCGGCGACGCCCGCCTCGTCGAGGGCTCGCTCCCCGGCCGCGGCCGCCGCGTCCGCGTTCGCGGCGTCGGTGACGCCGTAGACCGTCGGTCCCCACGAGGACTGACCCGCGCCGAACACCGCCGACTGCTCCGACAGCGAGGCCACCACGTCGCCGACCGGCGGGCGGTACACGCCGCCCTGCTCGTCGGCGTACCATGCGCCGTTGAGCCGACCGATCTCGGCGACCGCAGCGCCGAACGCCTCGGCGTTCCCGGTCGCGACGGCCGGGAGGACACGTCGGGTGACGATCCCGCCGATCCGATCGGCGAGCCCGGGGTCCGCGCGCTCGACCGCGGTCCGCATCGCGTCGTCCTCGGCGGCCCCGCTCCGCCCCGGCTCCGCGGCCGGTTCGACGAGGAGGAACCGCCAGTCGTCCGGCACCGCGTGGCGCGCGGCGACCGGCGGAACCGTCCACTCGCCGTCGGCCGGTCTGTCGGTGGTGAACCGCGCGGTCGGGTGGCCGGCGTCGAGGACGAACCCGCCCGCCTCGAACGTCGCGACGCCGATCCCCGAGCGGCCGCCGCGCCCCATCGTCGGCGCCCGCTCCCTGACCCGAGCCGGTTCGCCGTGGGCGCTCGCGACCGCCGCGAGCGTCGCCGCCGCGAGCTGGGTCCCGCTGCCGAGCCCGGCGTGTCGCGGGAGCGACTCGCGGACCGTGACGCGGGCGCCGTCGACCCCGAGCGCCTCGACCGCGAACCGGGCGTACTCGCGCGCGTCGGCGGCGATCGTGGCCGCGTCCGAGTCGCCGGAGCCGTCCGGGGCGCCACGCTCCGAGCCTCCCCGGCCGCCCGCGCCGCCCGCGACGTCCGCGACCGAGACCGTCACGCCGTCGGCCGGCTCAGCGTCGACGACGACCCGCGGGTCCGCGAGACTGACCCCGAGGGCGCCGTAGAGGCGCTCGTGCGAGAGGCTGAGGTTACAGAAGCCGAAGTGGAGCCGCGCCCCGGCGCTCGCGCGTGTCATCTCGCCCGTCGCTTCGGGGCGGAGTGATAAAGGGGGCGTGACCGTGGCGGGAGTTGCCTCGGAAGCCGTAGGCCCGGCGCACAGGGTCGGACGAGCACGTCGCCGTAGCGGTGGCCGAGGCGACCGAACTGGTGCGCTTTTGAACGCGGGGGCCTGAGTCCGCGTATGACCGAAACGCTCAGGCTCGCTACCCGCGGGTCGGACCTGGCCCTCCGACAGGCCGAGACCGTCCGCGACGCGCTGTCGAGCCGGCGCCGCGACGTGGAACTCCGGCAGGTGGAGACGCGCGGCGACCAGATCCCCGACGAACTGATCCACCGCCTCGGAAAGACCGGCGCGTTCGTGCGCGCCCTCGACGAAGAGGTACTCGCCGGCGACGCCGACCTCGCGGTCCACTCGCTGAAGGACCTCCCGACCGAGGAGATGGACGACCTCGTCGTCGCGGGCGTCCCCGAGCGCGCCCCCTCGGGAGACGTGGTCGTTCACCCGGACGGGCTCGGCATCGACGACCTCCCGTCCGGCGCCGTCGTCGGGACCGGCTCGCTCCGCCGCGGCGCGCAGATCCGAGCCGCGAGGCCCGACCTCACCGTCGAGCCGATCCGCGGAAACGTCGACACGCGGCTGGAGAAGCTGCTCGCCCCCGGGCTCCAGGCGGAACACGAGCGGCGGCTGATCGCCTCCGGCGAGGCCGGCGCGCTGACCGCGGAGGGTGACGGGGACGATGCCGACGACGCCGAGACCGACGCGGACGAAGACGAGGGCGAGGAAGTCGACGAGGAGTTCGACGAGAGCGTCGAGGAGTGGTTCGACTCGCTGTCGGACCTCGAACGCGCCGCGATGGAGCGGAGAGTCGAGACCGAGTACGACGCGGTCGTCCTCGCGGAAGCGGGGCTCCGGCGTTCGAACCTGTTCCACGAGGTCGAGACCACGCGACTCCCGCGCGAGGAGTTCGTCCCCGCGGCGGGGCAGGGAGCCATCGCCGTCACCGCGAGCGACCCCGACGTGATCGAGACGGTCCGCGAGGCGGTCGACCACCCGCGGACCCGCGTTGCCGTCACGGCCGAGCGAACGGTGCTGAGCGAACTCAACGGCGGCTGTATCGCGCCGATCGGCGTCTCCGCGCTCGTCAAGGGCGAACACGTCCACGTCCGGGCGCGGGTGCTGTCGACGGACGGGACCGAGGAGGTGGCCGACACCCGCGACCTGCCGATCCGGTCGCACGCGACGGCGGCCGCGGAGTTCGCCGCGGATCTCGCTGACCGCGGCGCCGCCGACCTGATCGCCGAGGCCCGCGAGGAGTCGGAATCGGAGGCGGGGGCCGATGACTGAGGGCGGGACGGGTGCCGGCCCGGGAGCCGGCGCGGACGAGCCGCCGACCCGCCGACGCGACGACGGCGTCGGCACCGTCTTTCTCGTCGGCTCCGGGCCGGGCGACCCGGACCTCCTCACGATCAAGGCGAAGCGCCTGATCGAGTCGGCCGACGTTGTCCTCCACGACAAGCTTCCTGGCCCGGAGATCCTCGGCGAGATCCCCGAGGCGAAACGCGAGGACGTGGGGAAACGCGCCGGCGGCGAGTGGACGCCACAGGAGTACACCAACCGGCGCATGGTCGAGCTGGCGGAGGACGGCAACCGCGTCGTCCGGCTGAAGGGCGGTGACCCGTTCGTCTTCGGCCGCGGCGGCGAGGAGGCGGAACACCTCGCCGAGGCGGGGGTCCCGTTCGAGGTCGTGCCCGGCGTCACCTCGGCGATCGCCGGGCCTGCGGTCGCCGGCATCCCGGTGACCCACCGCGACCACGCCTCGTCGGTCTCGTTCGTCACCGGCCACGAGGACCCGACGAAAGACGAGTCCGCCGTGAATTGGGACGCGCTCGCGGCGACCGGCGGAACGATCGTCGTGCTGATGGGCGTCGGAAAGCTCCCGGCGTACACCGCCGAACTCCGCGACGCGGGGCTCGACGGCGACACCCCGGTCGCCCTGGTCGAACGCGCCACCTGGCCCGACATGCGCGTCGCGACCGGCACGCTCGACACCATCGTCGACGCGCGCGACGAGGCGGAGATCGAACCGCCCGCGATCACGGTGATCGGCGACGTGGCCGCGACCCGCGATCGCGTCGTGACCTTCCTCGAGAACGCCGGCTCGGCGCCCGTCCAGTCCGCGAACGAGGGAGGAGAGGCCGACGGGGACGGAGACGACCGTCGAGGTGACGGCGCGTGAGCGACGGCGGCCCCCCGAGAGTGGCCGTCTTCCGCCCCGACGACGAGCGGATCGAGGCGGCGGTCGATCTGCTTCGCTCGCTCGGCGCGGAGCCGGTGCCCGACCCGATGCTCGAAGTCGAGCCGACCGGCGCCGTCCCCGACGACGCGCCCCTCGTCGTCCTCACGAGCAAGACGGGGGTCGAGCTGGCGGCCGAGGCGGGCTGGAAGCCCGGCGACGCGGACCTCGCCGCCATCGGCCCGGCGACCGCCGCCGCGGCCAGTGAGGTCGGCTGGACCGTCGACGTCGTCCCCGACGAGTACACCTCCGAGGGCCTCGTCGCGGCGCTCGCGGACCGCGTCGCGGGCACGCGCGTCGTCGTCGCCCGCTCCGACCACGGCAGCGACGTCCTGCTCGACGGGCTCCGCGACGCCGGCGCCGACGTGACCGAGACGGTGCTGTACCGGCTCTCGCGGCCGACCGACGCGGGCGACTCGGCGGAGTTGGCCGCGGCCGGCGACCTCGCCGCGGTCGCGTTCACCTCCTCGCTGACCGTCGAGAACTTCCTCGCGGCGGCCGCCGACCGCGGGGTTCGCGACGAGGCGCGAGCGGGACTGGCGGACGCGGTCGTCGGAGTCATCGGACCGCCGACGGCCGAGACGGCCGCCGACAGGGGGATCGAAGTCGACGTCGTCCCGGACGAAGCGTCCTTCGAGGCGCTCGCGACCGCGGTCGTCGAGGCGCTCGACGTCGAGACCGCGGAGACGCTCGACGCAGACGAGGAGTGACGCGTCGACGACGGGACGCGGCGCACTTCGCCCGCGCCGTCGTCGGGATCAGACCCATCAGCGGAGAGGTAAGTAAGACGGCGCGGACGCCGCCGGCGGTTCTCTCGACGAGAAACGGAGTGGTTCCTCGCTCCGTTCGGCCCGTGAACGCGTTCGTCCGCCTCTCGGCGACGGGTGCCCGTCGCTCTGACGCCGCGACCAGTTACTAACTCTGATATTTTGGGCCGCGGATTTATAATCGAGAATATGATAGCTGGTGGCATGGAACCGAGCGAGCGCTGGCTGCTGCGGGTCGAGGGGGACGTCCTTCTCGTCGAGTTCCCGCACGGAACCGGGCTGAGTCCCGCCGCCAGCGAGGCGCTGCTCGATCGGTGGCGGAACGTGGCCACCCCCGACCAGGTCGACGCCGTCGTGATTATCGTGCGGACGAGTCGGCCGTGTTCGGACGCCGGCCGGCGGGCGCTCCGGGAGTCGGCGCAGATCGCCGTGGCCCGCGGCGTCGAGCGCTTCGCCGTCGTCGGCGAGCGTTCGAAGCGGCGATTTCTCAAACGGACGATAGACGTCGAGGATATCGAGGTAGAGGCGTTCAACGACCCGTCCACCGCCGCGACGTGGGCGTCGTCCGGCGAGCCCGGTTCGGCGCCGTCGGTCGAATCCACGCTGTGACCGCGGCGGGCTCGGACGGACGTTCTCGATAGTACCGCGCGACGCGGACCGACGGGTCCGTCGGAGCGTCGGCGTCGCTAACTGCCGTCCCCGTCGGTCTCGGCGGTCTCGTTGCCGGCGTCATCGTCGTCCGACCCACTCTCATCGGTGTCGTCGCCGTCGTCGCTCGACTCGTCGCCATCGGTCTCCGCCGCTTCGTCGTCCTCGTCATCGTCGTCGATCTCGTTGACCTCGACGTCGCGCCCGGCGACCCCGCTCCCGGAGATCACGGGCTTGAGGATGTAGCCGTTGTTCGGGCCGCGCTTGACGACGTTGATGTCGAAGACGAAGCTGACAGATCCGTCGGGGGTGACCTCGAACCCGTTCGTGATCTGGAGCTTCTCGCTGGGGAGTTTCACGTCGACCTCGCCGCCGTCGACGATACCCTGAACGGCGGAGACCTCGAGTTCGATCTTCTCGTAGCTGCCCGCCGGGATCTCGCCGTCGAACACGGCGATCGCGTCGTCTTCGATCACCTGTGTCAGGTCGACGGTGGCGTCTTCGAGGTCGACGACGGTGTAGCCGCGGCTGCCCTCCGCGTCGTCTTCCTCTTCGGTCTCCGAGTCGTCGTCTTCGCTTTCGACCTCCTCTTCTGCGTCGTCCTCCGTGTCGGTCTCGTTGCCCGTGGGGTCGTCCTCCGTGTCGGTCTCGTTGCCCGCGGCGTCCGACTCGTCGTCGTCAGGGCTCTCAGTGTCCTCGTCGGCCTCGCTGTCCTCGTCCTCCCCTTCGCCCCCGGACTGGAACACGCGGGCCTCGTCGAGGGTGACGTCGAGCCGGTCGAAGTCGGCGATGTCCGCCGGGGCGTCGCTGATGAGCAGTCGGAAGCTCCCGGTGGTCACGTCGGCGTCGTCGGTCCCGTCGGACCCGCCCGAGCCGTCCGAGCCGTCCGGCGAGCCGGAGCTCCCGCCGCCGGCACAGCCGGCGAGCATCGTCGCGCTCGCGCCGGCGCCGAGTGCCACGAACTCTCGTCGTCCGAATCGGTCGGCGGGGTCGTCGTGAGTGCGGTCGTCGTTCGTCGTCCGCGATCGGTCCGTCATGGTGTCTGCTCCGAGGGGCGCGACACGCATATAAAATCGAGGTCTTCAGTCCGAATTTGTCCGACTCAACGCCGTTTTGCGCCTTCGCTCCGGGTTATCGTCGAAAACCGGTCTCGTTCGATCGATCAGGGCGCGCCGATCTCGATCCCGGCCTCCTCGACGACGCGGGCCGCGTGGCGCGTCGCGCGCTCGCGGACCGCGGCGGCGTCGACGCCGACGTGTTCGCCGTCGGCGTAGCGGACCGTGCCGTCGACCATCGTGAAGACCACGTCGTCGCCGTGGGCGGCGTACACCAGGTGCGAGAGCGGGTCGTGGAGCGGCGTCGCCCGCGTCCGGTCGGTCGTGATCCCGATCACGTCGGCGCGCTGGCCCGCTTCGAGGGTACCGAGGCGGTCGAAGCCGGCGGCGCGGGCGCCGTTCGTCGTCGCCATCTCCAGTATCGTCCCCGACGGGAGCCGCGTCGGGTCGCGGGCGTCGACCTTGCCGAGGAGGCTCGCCTGCCGCATCTCGGTGAAGGGGTCGAGCGTGTTGTTACACGGCGGCCCGTCGTTGCCGAGCGCGACCGTGATCCCGCGGTCGAGGTAGTCCTGCACCGGCGCGATCCCCGAGGCGAGTTTCATGTTCGAGGAGGGACAGTGGGTGACGACCGTGTCCGTCTCGGCGAGCACCTCGCGCTCGCGCTCGTCCGTGTGGACGCAGTGCGCGAGCGTCACGTCCGGCCCCGTGAGCCCGACCTCGTCGAGCCAGAGCACGTTCCGGCGCCCGGTGTCGGCCTCGACGGTCTCGATCTCGTCTTCGTTCTCGCTGGCGTGCGTGTGGATCGTCACGCCGTCGTATCGGTCGGCGAGGTCGCGGCAGCCGCGGAGACACGCCTCCGTACAGGTGACCGCGAACCGCGGCGTCACCGCGTACCGGACGCGCCCGTCGGCGGCGCCGTGGTACTCCTCGATGAGCGCCTCGCTCTCCGCCAGCGCGGCGTCGGTGTCCTCCAGCAGCCCCTCGGGCGACTCCTTGTCCATCAGGACTTTGCCGAGTCGCGCGCGGATCCCGGTCTCGACCGCGGCCTCGAACGCCTCCGCGGCGTGGTTGACCGAGAGGTGGTCGACGACGGTCGTCGTCCCCGATTCGAGACACTCTAGGTAGCCGAGTTCGGCGGCCGCCCGAGTGGCCGCGGCGTCCATCGCGGCCTCCATCGGGAGCACGGCGTCGAACAGCCAGTCCAGCAGCGCGGCGTCGTCGGCGATCCCCCGGCCCAGCGACTGGACCGAGTGAACGTGGCCGCCGACGAGGCCGGGCGCGACGACGTCGAATGCGCGCCGCTCGTGGTCGGGGTAGCGCTCTCGGAGGGCGGCCTCGTTGCCGACCGCGGCGATCGTTTCTCCCTCGACGACGACGGCGCCGTCGGGGATGACGGTTTCTGGATCGGCGACGACTGTTCCGGCGATCAGCATGTCCGTCCGTTTCTGACGGTCGGCCGGTAAGAGGCTGTCCCTCGGTGCCTCGGGCGATCTCGTCCGTCCGGTATCAGCGAACGACCAGCGTAGCATCTGTGCGGTCGGCGCGCGCCTCCGAGTGGCCGCCGAAGGCGGCCGCGAGGAGCGCGTGCGAGGGAGTCAGTCGGCGAGCGGAGCGACGGCGACTGACGAGGCTGGGGAGGCGTGAGGCGCTGTGCGGTTGTGGTCGGGTGGGACTCAAAGGGGCAGCCGCGAGGACGGCGCAGGCGACGCAAGCACCGCAGGGAGCGAACGAAGTGAGCGACCGAGAAGCGCAGCGAGCGTGCGCCGTCCTCGCGGCTGGGGCTTTAGAGCCATTCACCGCCGATGCGTGATCGACTATTTTTAAAATGTCCGTCAAGACGGTTCTGTTGAAACCCTATTCTTTAGGAAGATTCTCGCCTGAAACGGCCGGTCGCTGAAAACTCTTTACGGAGTATTTCAACAGAGCCCCTACTATCTATATGTCTGATTTCCGGAGAGCTTTCTTGATGAAAAGCTTATACAACCAGTGACCCATCGACATGTATGGATTCGCGGTTAGAATCGTTCCTTCTCGGGAAGTCGTTGAACCTATCGCTTCGGTATCTCGGGTACTCCGTCATTCTCATGGCCTTGTTCTTCGGTCAACTCTATCTTGTTGGAAATTCCGAGATGGGAAACTCATCTGGTTTGCTTATGAGTCCACTTGGGGTTACAGTATCAGCGATTATTCTGGTAGGGAGACACACATATCGCAACGACGGAATACTGCTGAGTATCGCCGTCGCCGTGATCATCATGAGCGGCTATTCCCTGTACGGTGTCACCGCTCTTACTCACCCCCAACCTAACTATGGAGTTTTAACGGGCGTGGGGACAGCAATTTTGTATGGCGTCCCAATAGGGACTGTATCATCTACTGTTGCGTTTGTGTTACGGCGATTTCCCCCGACCCAATCGCCTGTAGCTGAGAAAAAATAGAACGACTCTTCCACCGAGTAAACTCTGGGAACTGTTCCAAAGATATCCTGTACTGGCTCTGTGGAAATCCTCAGTAACTGATAGTTTTCCACCCCAATCGCTCAGCACAGGACAAGTGCGTATCAAGATGAACCTATGACCGAACAGGAGGGACAAGACATTTTCTTCGGTACCTGCCACAATATCTTATGATCAGTCTTCCGCTGATAGGATTTGGAATTATATCTATATTTATAGGCGGGATGTTCGCAGTACATCCCCCTATTATGGATAAATACTATCGCATCGCGCAATCATGGGGGACAAAACAGACTGCGGCTGATATCGGAATGACTCAACTATCGATTACTGTCGGCCGGATCGCGGGTGTTGTTATCGTGTTCTATGGTATTAGATTTGTACTTCTCGGATTATGATTTATAATTTGGATCATCTAAAATTTACTGCTTGATATAACACATACGCACCCTTTCAGCGACCAGTTGTTTCAGGTAAGAACCTATCCGAACAAGAGGATTTCAACAGAGCCGTCAGGACTGTTCGCGTCGAATTACTCTAGTCGGCGGTCGCGGAACGCGCGGACCACGTCTTGGCGCGCGATGATCCCGACGACCCGCTCGTCGTCGTCCACCACGGGGACGCGGTTGATGTCGGGGTCGTCGCCGACGAGCAGGTCCAGCACGGTGTCGACGTCCGTGTCGGGCGTCACCGTCGCCACGTCGGTGCTCATCACCTCGGAGACGGGGCGGTCGGCGTTGCGGATCAGGTCGATGCCGAGGTCGAGGTCGGCCCACGGTCGCTTCACCTGGTAGCTGAGGGTGTCCACGAACGGGGGGAGCCCGATCGGAATCCACAGCGTCTCGTCTTCCGGCTCGAACAGGTCGACGAGGTCCGACTCGGTGATGACACCGACCAGTCGCTCCGCCTCGTCGACGACGGGGAAGCCACTGAACTCGTACCGAGCGAACTTCTTGAACACGTCGGTGACGTCGTCGTCCGGCGAGACCGTCTTCACGTCCGGTTCCATCAGGTCGCGGGCGGTGAGCGTCATACCGGACCGTCACGGCCGGCCGTGGTAGGCGTTTCGCCCGGCCGCGGAACGAGAGCGATGAGCCCGCACCGCGGTCCGCCCGAGGTCGGAGCGCCCGGCGAGTCGACGCAACGGACTTACGCGCCGGGAACGCAGCCTATCGCGTGTACCGTAACGGCCACGTCGGGGCGTCGCTCGCGGTGTACGCACCGTTCGGGTTCGTCCTCACGGCCCTCACCTCGCTGGAGCTCGGGGCCGCCGGCGCCGTCGGCATCGCCTCGACCGCGATGGTGCCGGACCTCGATACGCGCGTCCCCTTGGTCAAACACCGGGGGATCACGCACACCGTCTGGTTCGCGCTGCTCGTCGGCGCCGTCTTCGGCGTCGTCGGGGCGGGACTCGGCCTCGGGAGCGGCGTCGCCGCGGCGCTCCTCTTCGGCGGCGCCGGGTTCCTGTTCGGCGCCGTGACGATCGTCTCGCACCTCCTCGCCGACGCGCTCACGCCGATGGGGATCCGGCCGTATGCGCCCGTGCGAGACACCGAGTACACGCTGGATCTGTTCACCGCGGCGAATCCGGTCGCCAACTACGCGCTGCTCGGTCTGGGCGGCGTCGCCGTCACGGTCGCGCTCGTCGCGGGGACGGCGGTCGCGCTGTAGGAACCGTCGGCTGGGGTTCGATATCGCCGAGCGGTCCCACGACGTGCCCCGAGAACGACCACAGTTGAAAAGCGCCATCGCTCGCAGAGTAAACAGACTGTGAGAGTGGCCGGGGTGGGCTCCGAACCCACGATCTCCGCATGTCCCAGGTCCGAGGCTCGGCGGAGCCACGGGAAGGACGCGGACGCTTCCAAGGCGTCACCGCACCGAATCTCCGAACCCTATGAGTGCGGCGCTATGTCCAGCTAAGCCACCCGGCCTCACTGTTTCGTACCGCGATGAGACTCTTTAACCTTCCCATCCGTCGGAAGCGTGTGAACCGATCGCAGAGCGCCGCGGGCGGTCGCTCTCGAGGGTCGAGGATCCGCGATCGGCCCGTGCTCGCGGTCGACCCAGCGGATTTATGCCGGGCGCGGCGTATCCGAGGCGTATGAGCCTTCCCGAACTGCTCGCGGCGACGGTCGGAGACGAGGACGTCGTCGCCGAGGTGCCGCTGGGCGGCGGCGATCAGCTCGCGGTCACGCCCAGCCGGACCCTCGTCTACCGCGGCGACGGACTCCTGTCCGACGAGTCCGTCGACGAGTACGGCCACGACGTCGAGCGCATCGAGGTCTCGACGGGCCGCCGCAAGGCCAAGATCACCCTCGGGTACGGCCTCGACGGCGACGAGACGCTCTCGGTCCCTAGCAAGCGCGTCGACGACGTACTCCATCCGCTCCTCGCCGGCGTCCTCTCCGCGAGCGGCGTCACCGGCACCGGCGAGACCGTGCTGCGAACCTTCCGCTTCTCTGAGCTCACCCTGGTCGTCACCAGCGAGCGGCTGGTCAAACACGTCGGGTCGGCCGTCTGGGACCCCGACTTCGAGGAGTTCCACTACGCTGACCTCACCGGCCTCGACTTCGAGGACGGAACCGTCGCCACCGCGGTCGTCCTCGTCCACGACGGCCGCTCGGAGCGCTTCAAGGCGCCGAACGAGTCCGCCCGGGCGCTCCGAGAGACGCTCGCCGACGCGGTGTGTTCGTTCCACGAGGTCGACAGCTTAGAGGAGTTCCGGGTCGTCGCCGCGGAGTCGGACGAGTCGGCGGTCGACGCCGAGACGGGCGGCGGGGCGACCGACTTCGGCGAGGGGCCGGACCCGCTCTCGGCGTCGCCGGTCGCCGACGCGGAAGCCGATGCGGAGGCAGACGCCGCCGGAACCGACTCTGACGAGTCCGCCCCTACGACGGGTCTGGGCGGCAGCGCCGCGACCGACACGGCCGGCGCCGGTTCCACCGAACCGGAGACCGTCGTCGGGTCGGACGGAAGCGACGCCGCCGATCCGCTCGGCGAGGAGTCCTTCGACGGGGACCCGCTCGACGCCGACGCGGCCGTCGACGAGGCGACCGTCGACGACCCGACCGCGCTCGACGCCGACGCGACGGGGACCGAGTCCGCTGCCGACCGGCTGGACGGAGAGCCCGAGGCGGAGCCTGCGGCGCCGAACGACGCCGAATCGGTCGCGGCGGAGTCGGCGGTCGCCGACGCCGCGACCGCGGATCCGACGGCAGGGGAACCCGTCGAGACCGATGTCGGCCCCGTCGGGGAGGAGGACGCGGACGCCGCCGTCCCGTCGGACGACGCGTTCGACGGCTCGCCGTTCGAGAGCGCGGGGGTCGAGGACGCCGACCTCGCGAGCGAGGTCGCCGCGCTGCGGCGCACCGTCGAGACGCAGTCCGAGCGCTTGGACCGACAGTCGGCGCTCATCGAACAGCTGATCGAAGAGCTCCGCAGAGGCCGGTGACGGCGAGGCGGTCCGCGGCTCGGGTAGAGTCGCTCCGCCGAGCTAATTCTCTCAGGTGAGACTCGCGTCGGATCCGTTATCCGGCCGGCGACGAACCACCTACCGTGATCGGGGGACTCGGAACTCGCGCCGGTGCGGTGTTGAGCGACGTCGCCAGCACGGAGGGGCGACTGGCGGCCACCGCGGGCATCGCGCTCGTCACGCTCGCCGTGGGGTGGCTACTGCTTCCGAAGGCCGTTCGTACCGGGGAGCAGGCCGTCTCTGGATGGATCGACCAGGTCATCGACGACCGGACGGACGAGTCGGGGGAGGGAGCCATCGAGACGCTCCGCGGGGGCGTCCCGGCCTCTTTCCTCCTGCGGGTGGCGGTCGGGCTCTCGCAGCTCGCGCTGTTCGCGCTCGCCGGCGTCGCCGTCCTGACGGTGTGGGGGCAGTTCCAGTACGTGGTCGCGGTGCTGCCCGTCGCCGAGAACGCCGTGCGGGTCGGCGGGCAGGTCATCGTCTCGGTCATGCTGCTCGGGGGCGCCTACGTGGTCAGCGACGCCCTGGAGACGTACGTCGCCGACCTGTCGGCCGACAGCGACCGGATCACCGCCCACCAGGAACAGCTGCTCACGCGGCTCGCACAGGTCGGGCTGCTCGTGCTCGCGCTGATCACGGTCCTCGGCATCTGGGGCGTGAACCTCGGCGGCCTGCTGGTCGGGGCGGGCTTCCTCGGGATCGTCTTGGGGATGGCGGCCCGACAGACGCTGGGATCGCTCATCGCCGGCTTCGTGCTGATGTTCGCCCGTCCGTTCGAGATCGGCGACTGGGTCGAGATCGGCAACGAGGAGGGGTTCGTCACGGATATCACGATCATGAACACCCACATGCGCAACTTCGACGGGGAGTTCGTCGTGGTGCCCAACGACATCGTCGCCAACCAGGCGATCACGAACCGGAGCCGCGAGGGTCGCCTCCGGATCCACATGGAGGTCGGGATCGGGTACGACGACGACCCCGAGGAGGCGGCCGAGATCGCCGAGGAAGTCCTCACCGAGATCGCGACGATCGCGAACAACCCCCAGCCGTACGCGATCCCGTCCGGCTTCGGCGACTCGGCGATCCTGCTCGACCTCCGCTTCTGGATCGACCCCCCGACTCCGCAGGCGCGGTGGCGCTCGAAGGCGACCGCGGTCGAGGAGATACAGGACCGCTTCGCCAACGCCGGCATCTCGATCCCGTACCCGCAGCGGACGGTCTCGCACCCGCCCGAGACGTCGGGCGGCGAGGAGAGCGTCGAGCGGGTCGACGGCGAGGGGCGCCCGGTGGACTCCTCGGTCTGAGACCGCCCCGTCGGGGTCGTCTCGGACCGCACTGCTCTCTGCGGCTCCCTTCGGATGCGTTCGGAGGAACGGTCGACGAGCCCAGCGACTCCGGTCCCGTCGCTACGCGGTCGAAGATACGTCGCCTGCCTCTCCGCGGAGCTACCGGTCCGACGGCCCGGTGTAGCCGCTCGGCAGCTGCGAGCCGCGTCCGGTGAACAACCGTTCGAACTGGTCGATGCGCTCTAACACGTAGCTGAGCGCCGCCGTGAGCGAGTCCGCACCGATCGACAGCAGGTGCCGCGCGCCCTTCGTGCGGTCGGCGTGATAGAAGCTGATCTCCCCTTCCGGCTCGGTGTTCCGCTCCGGCATCACCACCAGGTCCTGTCTGGTGGGACCGTGCCTGAAGACGAGCACGTCCGTGAGCGAGTCCGTCCCGTAGGTGACCACGTCGTGGAGGACGCTCCACTTCGGGGGAGTCCGGTCGGCGATCGCGTCCGCGTCGACGACGTTCCGCATCGTCGTCGCGGTCGAGACGCTCTCCAAGGCCGACTCTCGTCGGTTTCGAAGCCACGCGAGAAGCCGCTCGACGAGGTCGCGGAAGCCGTCCGGGCCGGAGAACCGGCCGGCGGACCGCTCCTGCGGTAGCGAGCCCCGAGTCACGTTCGGCTCCTCTCCCATACGATCACCCCCGGGTTCTTCGCGTTAATAGATACCGGTCAGTTACGCCCGTTCGGTCGGCGCTCGCCGCGCGCGGCCCCCGCTCATCGATCGCGACCGAACCCGGCCGCGAACGTCCCCTCGTCGACCGAGAGGACGGTCGGACGGCCGTGCGGACAGGCGAAGGGACGGTCGCACTCGCCGAGGCGGTCGAGCAGGTGTCGGAGTTTCTCGTCCCCGAGGTCGTCGAACTCGCCCCGCTTCAGGGAGGGATGACACGCGAGGTCCGCGAGCAGGTCGTCGCGCACGTCCGCCGAGGCGCCGCGGCCGCCGTCTGGTCCGGAGATCGCGCCGAGCGCGTCGCGGAAGGCGTCCGCGTCCGCGGTCCGCCCGAAGGGGGCGGGCACGGTCCGCAGCCGGCGGGTCCCGCCGCCGAACGGCTCGGTCTCGAACCCGAGCGCGGCCAGCTCCTCCGCGTGCGCCTTCGCGGCCGCCGCCTCGTCCGTCGACAGCGAGACCGTCGCGGGCGGGTCGAGCGTCGCGGTCGGTAGCGGGTCGCCGTCGAACGCCCGCGCGAGGCGCTCGTAGTTCACGCGCTCGTGGGCGGCGTGGCCGTCGATCACGAGCAGTTCGTCGCCGGCCTCGACGAGGACGTACAGGTCGCGGAACACCCCGATCGGGTCCGCGTCCGCGAACGCCCCGGCCCGCGAGCCGTCCTCGTCGCCGACCGCGTCGAGCGCCGATTCGAGGTCGGTGTCGACGTCGGCGGAGCGTCGGAGGTCCGCGCCGGTGAGCGCGTCCGCGACCACCGACTCGACCGCGTCGGCGACGGCGTCCGAGTCGCGGAGTCCGACCTCCCGCTTGGCCGGGTGAACGTTGGGGTCGACCCGGGCCGGCGGCAGCGACGCGTCGACCGCGGCGACCGGCTCACGGCCGTCGGGGAGGAGCCGGCCGTAGCCGTCGCGGACCGCGGCCGCGAGCCGGTCGTTGCGGACCGGCCGCCCGTTCACCGACACGCGGACGTGGTCGCGAGTGGCTCGGGTGACGGACGGGTACGCCAGCACGCCGGAGACGGTCAGCGAGACCGGCGACGACCCGCCCGCGTCCAGGTCGACGCTCGCGGAGAGGGTCGTCGCCCGGCTCGCGGTGTCGCGGTCGTACACCCCGAGCAGCGCGTCTGTCCGGTCGGTTCCCGGCGTCGAGAGCGTCGTCGACCCGTCGTGTTCGAGCGCGAACGCTACCGACGGGTTCGCCAGGGCGTAGTCGGCGACGAGCCCGGAGATCCGCGAGAACTCCGCGTTCGCGCCCGCGAGCGACTCGCGTCGGGCCGGCCGGGTCGCGAACAAGTCCTCGACGACGACCGTGGTCCCCCGGCCTCGCCCCGCCGGTTCGACCGCCGCGCCCGACTCGGCGTCGTCCGCCGAGCGGCTTACGCCACCGCCCTCGCTCGCGGTCCCGTCGACGACGACCCGCGTCCCGACGCCGTCGCCGGGGCTGGTCACGAGTTCGAGCCGGGCGGCCTCGGCGATAGCCGCGAGCGCCTCGCCGCGGAACCCGAGCGATTCGACTCCGACCGGATCGCCGTCCGGTGCCAGCTTGCTCGTGGCGTGACGCTCGACCGCCCGGGTCGCGTCCGCCCGAGCCATCCCGCGGCCGTCGTCCGCGACGCGAATTCGATCGGTCCCGTCGCCGTCGACCGCGATTTCGACCCGGGAGGCCCCCGCGTCGAGCGCGTTTTCGACCAGTTCGCCGACGACCCTGGCCGGCCGCGTCACCATCTCGCCGGCCGCGATCCGGTCGACAGTCTCGGCGTCGAGCCGGCGCACGCGGCCGGCGTTCCCTCTCCGGTCTTCGGCTCCGGGCGCGCCCCGACCCTCGTCTCCGTCACCCGTCATCGTCGATTCGCGACTGGAGGTCGTAGAGTGCGTTCAGCGCCTCGATCGGCGTCATGCGAGCGAGATCGAGGTCGCGAAGGGCCGCGGCGAGGTCGGTCCCGCCCCCGGCCGGGACCTCCGCGTCGCCGTCGGGCGAGCGGTTCCCGGCGTCGCCGCTCTCGGCCGGAGCGCCGGGAACGTCGCCCGAGTCCGAGCCGCTCGCGCCGCGCTCGTCGGAGGCCTCCTCCGCGAGGAACTCGCGGAGCGACGCGTCGCCGTCACGGTCCTTATCGCCCGACAGTTCCTCGCCGCTCGCCGCTCCGTCGTCGACGCGCGCGCCGGCGTCGGTCCCGTTCGTCCGGCGATCGCGGTCCGCCTCGTCGGCGGCGACGAGGTCGCGGGCGCGGTCGACGACGGAACGGGGGACGCCGGCCAACTCGGCGACCTCGACGCCGTACGACGACGAGGACGCGCCGGGCACGACTCGGTGGAGGAACGTCACGTCACCGTCCTCGCGGGTGGCGGTGAAATGGAGGTTGAAGACGCGCTCGCGCTCGTCTGCGAGGTCGGTGAGCCCGTGGTAGTGGGTCGCGAACAGCGCGGTGGCGCCGAGCTCGTCGTGGAGGAACTCCGCGGCCGCGCGGGCGATGGCGCGCCCGTCCGTCGTCGCCGTTCCCCGCCCCACCTCGTCGAGGAGGACGAGCGAGTCGGGGCCGGCGTCGTGGAGGATCTCTGTCAGCTCGCTCATCTCGCGCATGAACGTCGACTGCCCGCCCGCGATGTCGTCCGAGGCCCCCACCCGGGTGAACACGCGGTCGAAGACGGGGAGCGTCGCCGCCTGCGCGGGGACGAACGACCCAGTCTGCGCGAGTACGACCGCGAGCGCGACCGACCGCATGTACGTCGACTTCCCGCTCATGTTCGGCCCCGTGATCACGGCGACCGACCCGCGGGGGAGGTCGGCGTCGTTCGGGACGAAGGAGGTCTCGGTCCGCTCGACGACCGGGTGTCGTCCGCCCTCGATCGCGATCCCCGCGTCGCTCTCGACGCTCCCCTCGGCCTCGGCGCGCAGTTCGGGGCGGACGTAGTCGCGCTCGACCGCGACGGCCGCGAGCGAGGTCAGCGCGTCGAGTTCGGCGAGCGCGTCGGCGAGTCCCTGAATTCGCTCGGTCTCGCTCGCGACGCGGTCGCGGACGTCGACGAACAGTTCGTACTCCACGGCGTCCGCGCGCTCCGCGGCGCCGACGATCGACTCCTCCCGCTCTTTCAGCTCCGGCGTGACGTAGCGCTCGCTGTTCTTCAGCGTCTGGCGCCGGCGATAGTCGTCCGGCACCCGGTCGAGGTTGGCGTCGGTCACCTCGATGTAGTAGCCGTGGACCTGATTGTGTCCCACCGACAGCGAGTCGATGCCGGTCCGTTCGCGCTCCGCGGTCTCGAGGTCCGCGACCCACTCGCGGCCCTCGCGCTCCGTGGCGCGCAGGTCGTCGAGGTCGTCGTCGAACCCCTCGCGGATCACGCCGCCCTCCGTGATCTCCTGTGGCGGGTCGGTCGCGATCGCCGTGTCGATCAGCTCGCGGACCTCGGCCAGCGCGTCGAGCCGCTCGCGGAGGTCGCGGAGGTGGTCGGTCCGCGGGAACTCGGCGTCTGAGCCCGCTTCCTCGGCGACGGCGTCCGTTCCCCCGGCGTCGCCCGACGCGTCGGCGAGGGTCGCCTTCAGCTCCGGGACCACCGCGAGCGTCCGGCAGAGCGAGCGCAGGTCGCGGGCGTCCGCTCGCCCGCGAGAGACGCGACTCACCAGCCGCTCGAGGTCGTAGGCGGTCGCGAGCGCGTCGGCGACTCCCTCGCGCGCGAGGCTCCGGTCGGCGAGTTCGCCGACCGCGTCGTGGCGGCTCCGGATCGCGTCGGCGTCGACGAGCGGGCGCCGGAGCCAGCGTTCGAGACACCGCCGACCGAGCGCGCAGTTCGTCTCGTCGAGCGCGTCGAACAGCGTGTCGCTCGCGCCGAGCCCGCGGTTCTCGAACAGTTCGAGGCTCCGCTGGGCCGCGGCGTCGAGCCGGAGCCGGTCGTGAGGGTCGTACCGGCGGATTCGCGTCACGTACGAGAGCGGCCCGTCGTCGCCCTGCGTGTACTCGGCGTACGCGAGCACCGCGCCGGCGGCCCGCAGCTCCGCGTCGGACGCGAAGCGTCGGTCGGGCGCGGAGAGGTACGGCTCCAGCCGCTCGGCCGCCTGCCGGCGGTCGAACGCGCCGTCGTCGTACTCGTGGGGCGTCCAGCCGCGGGCCGCGTCGCTCGGCGCGAAGTCCGGAGCGTCCGGCCCCGAAATGAGCTCCGCCGGCGCGATCCGGTCGAGTTCGCCCGCGACCGCGTCCGCGTCGCCCGACGTGACGAGGCACTCGCCCGTCGAGACGTCGACGGCGGCGAGTCCGACGCGGGCCGCAGAACCGCTCTCTCCGGCGGCGTCGTCGGCCGCCACCGCCGCCACGTAGTTCGTCGTCCCCGATTCGAGGAGGTCGTCCTCGACGACGGTACCGGGCGTGATCACCTCGGTGACGGCGCGGTCGACGAGCCCGGATGCCTGTTCGGCGTCCTCGACCTGGTCGCCGAGGGCGACGCGGTAGCCGGCGTCGAGCAGCGACTCCAGGTACGGCGCGGCGTTGTCGATGGGAACCCCCGCCATCGGGTAGTCGCCGGTGGAGTCGGACCGCTCCGTCAGCGTCACCTCACAGACGCGTGCCACCGTCTCGGCCGCCTCGCAGAACGCCTCGTAGAAGTCGCCGACCTGGAACAACACGAGTGCGTCCTCGTGGGCGGCACACAGGTCGGCGTACTGCGAGAGCATCGGCGTGAGCGTATCGCGGGCGGCGGCGATCCCGGGCGGCAGCCCCGTCACCGTCTCTCTGTCCGCCGGTTGCATACCCCGTATCCGGGCGGCCGCGGGCATAAACGGTGCGGAGCCGACGGCGTTCCGCCCCGGCGGCGGCGAGAGTCTTACGGTCCTTCGACCCCCATTACGCCCGTGACGAACCGAACGATCGTCGTCGGGCTCGCCGGGACGTTCGTCGGCATGACGGCGCTGCTCGTGATCGGCGGGATCGTCCTCCACCCGATCGCGTTAGCGCTCGCGGTGCCGTTCGGCGCCGTGTCGTACTTCCTCTGGTACCACGCCAGCGGGCGCCTCCACGACCAGGCCCGGCGGTCGGCGGCGCAGGCGGGGCCGACGGAGCGCGAGCGCGCCAGACAGCGCGCCCGCGCCGAGGCCAACCGAGAGCGCGCGTACCGCGCCGCCGGCACCACCGACGGCGGGCGCGGCGCGAGCGGTCGGCGACGCGGCGCCCGCGGTCCGGGGGGTGCGGGCGGCCGCGACCCCCGCGACCGGGCGCCCGCGGCCGACGCGATGACCGAGCGGGAGGCGTACGAGACGCTCGGACTCGACCGCACGGCCGACAGCGAGACGGTCCGCCGCCGCTACCGAGAGCGCGCGAAGCGGATTCACCCGGACGGCGAAGACGGCGACGAGGAGGGGTTCAAGCGGCTCAACGAGGCGTACGAGGTTCTGACGGACTGAGACGGAACTCGAACGCGGTCGGGGGCCGCGCTCAGTCCGCGTCGAGCGCGGCGGCGATCGCTCGTTCGGCCGCCGCGAGCTCCGACTGCGTGTTGACGTTCGTGAAGGTGCGCTCGGTCGTCAGCGACCGGACCGCCTCGTCGTCGAGGACGGCCGCGTCCAGCTGGTCGACCATCGCGAGGATCTTCCGGTCGCCGCGGTCGAGCGCGCGCTCGCAGGCCTCCGCTGCCGGCTCCGTCGCGTACACCGCCTGCGTCGTCTGGTACCAACGGCCGTCGAGTCGTGGGACCGCGGCCTCGGCCGTCGCGGCCGCCTCGCGAAGCGCGGCCGCGAAGGAGGGGTCGACGAACGGCATGTCGCAGGCGACGACGGAGGCGTACGGCTCCGTCGCGGCCCGACAGGCGTTCCCGATCCCCGCGAGCGGTCCCAAGTCCGGCTCGTCGTCCGTCGCCCAGCGGACGGGCAGCGGGACGCCGGAGAGCGCCTCGGCGATCGCCTCGCGCTGGTCTGGTCGACAGCTGACGGCCAGTTCGTCGACGACCGGGTTCCCGCCGGCAGCGCGGTCGGCGCCGGGCGGAACGGGATCGTCGGTCCCCGCGAGCCGGTTCGCCACGCGGCGTATCATGGGCACGCCGGCGACCGGCGCGACCGCCTTGTCGGCGTCGCCGAAGCGCGTCGAGCGCCCGCCGGCGAGGATGGCTCCGGTGGTCACGGCAGACGTTCGGACCGGGAGGGACTTCGCGGTTGCGGTGTCGCCGACCGGGGCGGGCCGGCCCGCGAGTCGGCGGTTCAGCTCGGACGCGTGAACCGCCCGCTCGCCGGGCTATCCCGCCGAAAGCGACCCGTTAAGTGGCCGGCGACCTAACCCATTACTATGCCAGAGGCAACGGATCTGGAGGAGCTGAAGCGAGGGACTGAGCTGGTCAAGCGCGGCTTCGCACAGATGCAGAAAGGCGGCGTCATCATGGACGTCGTCAACCGCGAACAGGCACGCATCGCCGAGGACGCGGGAGCGGTCGCGGTGATGGTGTTGGAACACGTGCCGGCGGACATCCGGAAGCGCGGCGGCGTCGCGCGGATGCCCGACCCGGAACGGGTCCCCGAGATCATCGACGAGGTGTCGATCCCGGTGATGGGCAAGTCCCGGATCGGCCACCGCAAGGAGGCGGAGATCCTGGAGGCGCTCGGCGTCGACATGATCGACGAGTCCGAGGTGCTCACACCCGCCGACGACGAGTACCACACGGACAAGCGCGACTTCACCTCGCCGTTCGTCTGCGGCGCCCGAAACCTCCCCGAGGCGCTCCGCCGCATCCACGAGGGCGCGGCGATGATCCGGACGAAAGGCGAGGCCGGCACGGGGGACGTGAACCAGGCCGTCAAACACCAGCGCACGATCAAAAACCAGATCCGTACCCTCACCGGTCTCAACTACGAGGAGCGCGAGAAGTGGGCCCGCGAACACGGCGCCCCCCGCGACCTCGCCCACGAGACCGCCGAAGCGGGGCGGCTCCCGGTCGTCAACTTCGCGGCCGGCGGCATCGCGACGCCCGCCGACGCCGCGCTGATGATGTACCACGGCTGTGACGGCATCTTCGTCGGCTCGGGCATCTTCGGCGCAGAGGACCCCGCGGCGATGGGCAACGCGGTCGTCGAGGCCGTCAACAACTGGGACGACCCCGAGGAGCTCGCCCGCATCGCCAGCGGCACGGGCAAGGGGATGAAAGGGCAGTCCAACGAGGACATGAAGGAAGAAGAGCAGCTTCAGGGCCGCGGCGTTTAGACGGACGTTCCGACTACATAGCGGTTTTTCTCAGTTGAACTGTGGTGGCGCGTGCCTGCGAGCGGACGCCACCGGCGGCCGCGAGGAGCACGCGCGAGGGAGTCGCGAACGCCCGGAGGGCGTGAGCGACGAGGCTGGGGAGGCGTGAGGTGGGGTTGCGGGGCGGCACTCAAAGGGGCAGTCGCGAGACCGCAGTAGGCGACGCAAGCAGCGCAGCGAGCGCAGCGAGCGAGGAGCGCAACGAGCGAGGAGCGCAACGAGCGAGGAGCGCAACGAGCGTACTGCGGTCTCGCGACTGGGGCTTTGGAGGCGTTCCCGCCGATCTGCGGTCGACTGATCGTAAGCACTCGATCGCGATTATTAGGACTCGTTCGTATGCGTCGACACTCGATTAAGAGCCACCCCTGCCGCGTACCCGGCGAGCCCGGCGACGACAGCGAACTGTAGCCCGAGTCTGACACCGATTTCGATCCCGCCGAGCAGCTCCCCACGCGCTGATTGGTACCCATATCCCATCATTCGCGGATACGAGTACCGGCCCGCGCCCGTCCAGTTACCCGTGAGATAGCCGGCGAGCGGCGGGAACGCGAACCACCAGCAACCGACGAGCCACAGCGAGCCGACGGTCGGGACGAGGCCCGCACCCGCGAACCCCGCCGCGACGGCGATCCCGAGCGCCAGCGCGATCCACCACAGGGAGAGTCCGACGTTCAGTCCGACGGCGAACCCGACGGAGGCGAGCAGGAGGAGGCCCACCACCGCCAGCACGAGTAACCCCCTCGCTGGGGAGGCGCCGACGACGTGCGGCGAGGAGCGCACATTTTCGAGGACCATGCCCGGCAGGTGCGTCGTCACGCTCAAAAGCCGTTTTGGGGATTCAGGAGCCGCTCGGCTACACTCACCTGACCGAAGATCGACGGTGAATACCGCCAAAGCCCCGCCCAGCGACCACACCTCACGCCTCCCCAGCCTCGGCGGACGGCCCGGCCCGGGCGGAGCCGCGCCGGACCGCCGCCGCCACCGGAAATCGAGGATTTCCGAGCCCCCGTTCGCTCCGCTCACGGGGACCTCGCGGTCGGCTCGCGCCCGCCGGGCGCTCGCCGGCGCGCCGTTCGGTGTTTAGATAGTACGAGGTGCTTCGGATTGTCGGCCACCTCGGGGAATCAGCTCCGCAGCGCCTCGACCGGGCGCTCGTTGGCCGCCTTCCACGCCGGGTAGGCGCCGCTGACGATCCCCACGCCGACGCCGAAGACGAGCGCCAAGAGGAGGTAGTAGCCGTTCGTCGGGTCGAGCGCGAGCGCGGCGTCGACCTCCTCGGCGCCGACCACGAGCCCGGCGACCAGCAGGACGGTGAGCAGGGTGCCCGCGGCGGCGCCGACGGCGCCGATGAGCCCGGCCTCCGCGAGCAGGACGCGCAACACGTCGCGGCGGGTGACGCCGACGGCGCGCATCACGCCGATTTCCTGTCTGCGCTCGACGGTGCTCATCAGCATGACGTTGAGGATCGAGACGCCGGCGACGACGAGGGAGATGGCGCCGAGGCCGAGCAGGAACGTCGAGAGCAGTCCGAAGAACTCGTTGATCTCGTCGACCAAGGCGGCCAGCTCGAACAGGTCGACCCGGTCTTCTCGCGCGTTCACCTCCTCGCGGATCGCGTCGGCGGCGATACGCGCCTCCTCGCCCGAGTCGGAGATGACGAGGACCTGCGCGTACCCGTCGGCCGAGAACGCCGACTCCGGGAGGAAGACGGCGTCGTCGGGCGCCACCGGGCTGAACGTCTGGCTCTCGACTAACACGGCGACCACCCGCACCTGCGCCCCCGCGATCCGGACGGTGTCGCCCGCGCCGGCGTCGAGGTCCTCGGCGATGCCCGCGCCGAGGATGGCCCCCTGTCTGTGGCGCTCGGGGAGCCGCCCCTCGGCGGCCTCGTACGCCAGCGCCGGCTCCTCGATCCCGTACACCGTCGCGAACGTCTGGTCGCCCTGCCGCGCGACCGTGGCGCTGTCGGAGTACAGCGGGACGACCGCGGGCTCGCCGACCGCGCGCCGGATCGCCGCCACGTCCGCGTTCGACAGCGACTCCACGCCGGCGTCGGCGTTCGGCGAGACGACGACCTGCGTGCCGATGTCGCCGATGGCGTCGTCGGCGCCGAGCGCCAGCACGTTCCCGAAGATGCCGAGCGCCGCGACCGCGAGCACGCCGATACAGACGCCGAGAACGGCTAACACCGTCCGCACGCGGTTCCGCCGCAGGTTCCGCGACGCCATCGACACCGCGGGGCGCCAGCCCCGCAGCCAGCCGGCGAGACCGTCGCGCCGCGGCGTCGACCGCTCCCGACTCATCCGTCACCCCCCGTCATCTCTCACCGTCCACGTCCGTGGGCGCCGGCCGCTGGCCGCCGCGGCGGGTCCGGCCACCGCGCCGAGTCTCGTCGCCGGGGACGCGGTCCGGACCGAGGCCGTCGCCCCCCTCGTCCGTCGGGATCCCGCCGGTCAACACGCCGTCGGTGAGGTCGACGACGCGGTCGGCGTACTCCTCGACCAGCGGGTCGTGCGTGACCGCGATGACGGCGACGCCCTCCGACTTCACGCGCTCGAACTCCGCGAGGATCGACTCGCCCGTCTCCGTGTCGAGGTTCCCGGTCGGCTCGTCCGCGAGCAGCACGCCCGGCTCGTTGATCAGCGCGCGAGCGATGGCGACGCGCTGCTTCTGGCCGCCGGAGAGCTCGCTCGGCTCGTGGTCGAGCCGGTCGCCGAGCCCGAACCGCGCGAGCAGGTCGGCGGCCCGGTCGGTCGCGTCGCCGGGATCGAACGCGGTCGGCATCGCGACGTTCTCGACGGCCGTCAGCGTCGGCAGCAGGTGGAAGTCCTGAAAGACGAACCCGATCGACTCCTTGCGCGCTCGCGTCCGCTCGGCCACCGAGAGGTTCGTCACGTCGGTCCCGTCGAGCAGGCGCCGGCCCGCGGTGGGGTCGTCGAGCAGCCCGAGAACGTTGAGCAGCGTCGACTTCCCGGAGCCGCTGGGTCCCACCACGGCGACGAACTCCCCGGGCCGGACCGCGAAGTCGACGTGGTCGAGCGCGACGACCGGCTCGGCGCCGCCGCTCGGGTAGCGCTTGACGACGTCCCGGAGCTCGACGGCGTACTCGCCGCCGGCTTCGGCGTCGACCGCGCGGTCGGCTGCGGCTTTCGCGTCCGAGACGGCGTCCCCGGTCACGGCGCCGACCCGTCGCGTCGCCGTCCGGTCGACCCGCCGATACGCCCGGTCCTGACCGCGACGCCGACCGCCCCGGCGAGGCCCACGAGCGCGAGCCCGCTGGCCGCCGCGCCCGCGGCGCCCACGCCGCCGACGCCGATCCGGCCGAGCGTGCCGCCGGCGTCGCTCTCGTCGTCCGACTCCGGCGCCGCCACCGCCAGCGTCTCGGTGTACCGCACGCCGCGCTCGGTGTAGGTGACCCGGATCGGAATCTCATCGGCCACCGAGGCGTTCACCGTCGTTTCGAGTTCGAAGCCGACGAAGTCGCTGGCGCCGAGCGTCCCGACGAAGTACTCGCTCCCCGTCGGCGTCGGCTCGACGCCGGGCGCGTCGCCGACGGAGACGACCGCGCCCGTCATCTCGCCCTCGCCGGCGTTCCCGAGGTTGGCGTCGACGACGACCGCCCCGTCGCCGGTCTCGCGGACCGTCGCGTCCGTCACGGTCGGCGTCGACTCGCGGACCGGGTACGTCACCGTCGACTCCGCGGTGCGGTCGGCCCCGCGGTCGTTCCGCACGTCCGTGTCGGCCCGGAACGCGGCCGTGACCGTCACCGCCGAGCGCCGGTCGAGCGGGCCCAGATCGACGATGACGCGCCGCTCCTCCCCGGGCGCCACGTCCTCGACGACGAACGGCCCGACTGAGACGGTCCGTTCCGCGTCGTCTCCGTCCGCTGCGCCGTCGACCGCGGTTCCGACGGCGCGGAGGCTCACGCGGTCGGCCGTCGTCGTCCCGGTGTTGACGACGGTCACCTCGACGGGCGAGTCGGTTGCGAGGGGCGCCGCCCCGTCTTGGTCGCCGTCGCCCGTGTCGAGTCCGCCGCCACCGCCGAAGATGCCCTGAATACCGCCGATGCCGAGGTCACCGGCGGGGTTCTCGTTCCCGTCGTCGGTCCGGAGGTCCTCGGGGTCGAGCGCACGGGTCCGGAGGTCGAGCGCGACCTCGGTCGGGCGCACCTCGATGACGGTGTCGCGGCTGACGGTCACGAACTCGCCGCTGGTCGACTGGTTCGCGACGGCCTGGACGGTGAGCCGCTTTTCGCCCGGCTCCTCGAAGGTCGTCCAGAGCGTCGCGTCCAGCGAGTCGCCGGCCGAGAGCGCGCCGACGCCCGAGACGCTGTCGAGCACGTCGCCGTCGGCGTTACGGACGCGGACCTCGGTGACGTTCGCCGCCGCGGCGCTGCCGCCGGAGTTCGTGACGGTGACGTTCACCGCCGTCCGCTCGCCGACGGTGGGTTCGCCCGAGGCCACGTCGACCGTCTCGACGGTGATCCGCGCGTCCGGCACCGCCGCCGCGCCGCCGGCCGCGAACGCCCCGCCAACGGTCGCCAACACAGCCAGCACGGCCAGCGAGAGGGCCGTAATTCGTGTGTGCGTCAATGTCATATTCACTAGGCGACCTGCGTGGTTATATCCGTCGGCGGGGGAAGCGAATCGGCCAGCGGCGGGAGCCAGACGGGGGAATCAGCGTCGCGGGCGGGAGAGAGAGTCGGCGCGAGGAGTCGGCGACGGAGACGCGACCGTCGGATCCGGGGCGTCGGTTGCGGTGGGGTCAGGGATGTACCGGTTACGGATGCTTTTTCAACGGCGCGGCGTAAGGAAGGGTAATGAGCGAACGTGACACCGCGCGAGCGGGTGATCGGCGATGATGGGCGGCAACGATCAGCAGGCGTACGACCGCGGTACGTCGCTGTTCTCGCCGGACGGGCGAATCTATCAGGTCGAGTACGCACGCGAGGCGGTCTCGCGCGGCGCGCCGAGCGTCGGCGTTCGGACGACCGACGGCGTCGTCTTCGTCGCGATGTCCCGTCCCTCCTCGTCGCTGATGGAGGCCGAGAGCATCGAGAAGCTCCACAAGCTCGACGACCACGTCGGGACCGCGAGCGCGGGCCACGTCGCCGACGCCCGCCAGCTCATCGACCTCGCGCGCCGCCAGTCGCAGGGGAACCGCCTCCGCTACGGCGAGCCGGTCGGCGTCGAGACGCTGACGAAGTTCATCACCGACCACATCCAGGAGAACACCCAGCGCGGCGGAACGCGACCGTACGGCGCCGCGCTCCTCATCGGCGGCATCGACGACGGCGAGCCGCGCCTGTTCGCCGCCGACCCCTCGGGGACCCCCAACGAGTGGAAGGCGACCGTCATCGGCGGCGGCCGTCAGGAGATCCAGGGCCATCTCGAAGAGGAGTGGACCGACGACCTCTCGTTGGCGGACGGCATCGAACTCGCCGTCGCCGCGCTCGCCGAACACGACGACGAGTTCGAGCCCTCGGACCTCGCGGTCGCGACCGTCACCGAGGACGACGGCTTCCGAACGGTCCCTGTCGACGAGGTCACGACGGCGTTCGAGGCCGCCGGCGTCGGCGACGACGACGAGGACGACGCGGACGCCGAGTCCGACGACGAGGAGTAAAAAGCGATCGGCGGCCGTCCGTGGGCTCCGTCAGGTCCGCGGCCGAAACGGTCGCCTGTGATTGTGCGGTACACACAATGCTTTTGACGGGCGAAACCCTCTAACGACGCGTTAAATGCCCGATTCGATGTCCGAACAGCTCCAACGGGACATGGAGTGTGAGGGGTTACTGGAGTGTTTCCACGGTCTCAAGCAGTTGGACAAGGACTGTTACCAGACGCTGGTGTCGGTCGAGGAGCCGCTCACGATCGACGAGATCGCCGAGCGCGTCGACCGCGAACGCTCGACCGCCTACCGCGCGGTTCAGCGACTGTTGAGCGCCGGGTTCATCCAGAAAGAACAGATCAACTACGACCAGGGGGGCTACTACCACGTGTACAGGCCGACCGACCCGTCGCAGATCGCCGACGACATGCAGCGGATGCTCAACGACTGGTACGCGAAGATGGGCCAGCTCATCGGCGAGTTCGAGGAGAAGTACGACCGCACCGAGCGCGCCGCCGTCGAGAACTGAGTCGGGAACCGGGCACGCACCGCTCTCCGTGTCCCTCCGAGGAGAGAGTCGTCCGCGATCGGCTCGCGCGTTGTTCGAGTTTCTCAAACGTTCGAGGGCCCCGAACGGGCTATCGGGCTCGGCCGGACAGGTCACGGCGGGGACTTTTGTCGCCCGGGGACCGAACGCGAACCGATGCCACGAGAAGTCGTCACACACCGCGACGGCCACGTGTACGAGTTCGCTCCCGAGATGGACCCGGTCTACGAGGCCGCGGACGGCGAATCGCTGACGATCGAGACGATCGACAGCCTGAACGGTGAGATTCAGGAGGAAGGCGACCTGCTCGACGCGATCCCGGAGGAGGTCAACGCCGCGACCGGTCCGATTGCGGTGGGCGGCGCGAGCCCGGGCGACGTCCTCGCGGTCGAAATCGAAGCCGTTCGCGTCACCGAGGAGCACGGCCGCGTCGTCACCACTCCCGGGTTCGGACTCCTCCGAGACGACCCCGAGATCGACCACCCCGCGACGCGGATCACCGAGGTCGACGCCGAGGGTGAGACCGTCGACTTCGACGGACTCGACGTGCCCGTCGAGCCCGTGATCGGGACGATCGGCGTCGCGACCGCCGCGGGGACTATCTCGACGCTCTCGCCGGCCGAGCACGGCGGCAACCTCGACACGACCGACGTGACCGCCGGCACGACCCTCTACTTCCCGGTGTTTCAGGAGGGCGCGATGCTGGCGATGGGCGACTCGAAGGCCGCGATGGCCGACGGGGAGATGTGCGGGACCGGTGCCGAGATCGGCACCGAGATAGACGTGACGCTCTCCGTGATCGAGGACCCGGAGGTCGCGCTCGAACGCCCCCTGCTCGACACCGGCGACGCGGTGAAGACGCTCGCGAGCGCCGAGACGCTCGACGACGCCGTCGAACAGGCGAACAGCGACATGGTGACGCTGTTAGCGCACCACCACGGCGTCACGCGCACCGAGGCGTACCTCCTGTCGAGTCTCGTCGGCGGGCTGGAGATCAGTCAGGTGGTCGATCCGCAGGTGACGGCGCGGAACGCGGTGCCGAGCGATTACGTCTCTGTGCCGTTCTGACACGCCGTGTCGGTGAGAACCGTCCGAGCTCGGTCGGTCGGGCGCCCATGGCGCTGCGACCGGCTACCCCGCCGCTATCGCCGCTAGCGGTCGGACCGCTCGGCGAACCGGCGAGCGGCGTCGCTCAGACCGTCGTCGGTCCGGGCTTCGGTCTCGTCGGACCCGTCGTCGCCCGAGTCGACCGCGCCCTCGTCGAGGACCGCGTCGCCGTCGGCGATCGCGTCGTCCCCTTCGGCCCTCGGTCGGCCGTCGTCGCGCGAGCCGAACGGGGCTGCGGCCTCGCTCGTCGGTTCGGTCACCGCTGACGGGTCGGCGTCCGGCGGATAGCTCAGCTCTGCGGGCGGGACGAAGACGGTCTCGACGGCCCGGACGATCTCGTCGATCTGGGCGTCGTCGAGCCGGTCGGCGTACGCCTCGCGGACCAGGTCCGGGACCGCGTAGGCGTAGTGCCCGCGACCGGCGTGGCGGATGAGCCCCGAGCGCCGGATCGGTCGGTGGCGGCTGTACGCGTGCCCGGAGTCGCCGTCGCCGCCCGCGTCGATGTGGGCGGCGACGGGGTCGCTCGCGCCCTCGCGACGGTAGTGGCGGAGCATCCCGCGCGAGAGTTCCGGGAGCGCCTCGATCCGGGAGCGCAGCTCCTCGATGACGGCCTCACGGGTTCCGAGTTCGATCGCGTCGTCGAACCGGAGGGCGCTCTCCGCCACGTCGTCGCGGGTCACCGGATCGACGTCGTCGACCGGCGGGGCGTCGTCCGGCGCGTCGCCCACTTCGGGGTCCGCTCCCGCTTCCGGAGGCACGTCTCCCTCGTTCGCGCCGGGGTCGAGGTCGGCTCGAGCGCCTCCGGTGTCCTCGGCGGTCTCGCTCGCCGTCGCGGCTTCATCGGTCGGGGCGGTCCCCGTCTCGGCGTCGCCCGCCGTCGCGGCCTCGTCGTCCGCCGACGCGGTTCCGTCGTCCCCCTCGGTCGCGGCGACCGCCTCGTCGTACGACTTGAGCACCGACTGGTCCGCGCCCTCGTCGCCGCCGTCGGCGGGAGGAGTCCGCTCAGCGCCCATGGCGGGTCGGCCACCGCCGCTCCGGTACGGAGCCTCGGCCTTCCCGAGGAGCGCCTGCGCGAACTGGTCGGCCATGTTGCTCAGGTCCCGGGCCTCCTCCAGTTCGTGTTCGAGCTCCTGGATGCGCTGGTCCTTCTTGTCGAGCTCCTGTCTGAGGTCGGCGAGTTCGGACTCGCGGCGCTCCTGCTCGTCGGAGATGGACTGGAGTTCGCCGACGAGGTCGCTCGAGACGGACTTGAGCTCCGGGCGTTCGAAGTCCTCGAGGCCGGGGGTCGCGCCCGCGTCGAACGTCTCCTTGCGGTGGAACTGGATCCGGCGGATCGTCTCGTCCCAGTCGGACATCAGGAACGCCTCGCCGTCGCCTAAGTCCTCGACCGCGCTGGCGTACTTCGACCCGAGGATCCGTCCCACCACCTTCGTGTCGTTGTCCCAGGTGAGGCGGTGCCAGCAGAGCCAGTCGCACTGGGTGATGAAGTCCTTTTTGACGTCGGCCGGGCGCTGGCTGATGCCGACGATGCCGAGGCCGTGTTTCCGGCCGCGCTTGCCGACCTTGATCAGCATCTTCCCCGTCTCGTCCATCCCGCCGCCCTCGGGGATGTACTCGTGGCACTCCTCGACGACGAGCAGGAACGGCTTCTTCAGCCGTTTCTCCTTCGCGAACAGCTGTTTGACGACCTCTAAGAGGAGTTCGTTGGCCGTCTCCTCTTCGAGGTAGCCGGAGACGTCTAAGATGATCGGGACGTTCTGCTCTAAGGCCAGGTTCGCCAGCTTCTCGGCGTGTTCCGGCGAGACGACGATGTCGCACTCGTCGTCGGCGCCGGCGTGGAGGATCTCGTACTCCTCTTTCAGCCCGTAGTACTCCCCGTCCGTGTCGACGATCATCACGGGGAACCCGTTGTCGAGGAGGTTCTCGATGACGACGCTCGCGGTGTTGCTCTTTCCGGAGCCGCTCTTGCCGGTGATAAACGACCGGCCGGTGAGCACGTCGACCACCGGGAGCTCGACCGGCGTGCCCGGTTCCGCCGTCGCGTCGCCGCCGATCCCCTCGCTGACGTCCGCGACGTGGATGGCCTCCTCCTCGCTCATACCCGTGACAGGTACCGCCCGCCTCATAAACCATCGGCTCGAACCGCACGGCGGCCGACCGCGGCCGGACGCGGACGGAGGCGGCGCGTCCTCGTCCACAAGAGGTTTACCGCCGCTGAGACTGCGGGCGGGTATGGACACGGACAACACCCTCCTCAACGCGGTCGTCGGCGCGGTCGCGACCGCGGTGCTCTCGTTCACCGGAATCTCTCCGCTCCTCGGCGGCGCGCTCGCCGGCTACCTACAGGGCAGCGACACCGGGGACGGGCTTCGAGTCGGCGCGATCTCCGGCGCGATCGCGTCGATCCCGGTCGTCGGCCTCCTGCTGCTCGTGCTGTTTTTCCTGCCGTTCCTCGGCCTCTTCGGGTTCCCGCTGGAAGCCGGCATTGCGGCCGGCAGCGTCGTCGTGTTCGGGGCGGTCATCGTGATCGGCGGCGTCGCGTACACCGTCGGGTTGAGCGCGCTCGGCGGGCTGATCGGAGCGTACGCGAACGGAGAGCTGTGAGCCGCGGCGGCGCCTCGCCCAAAGAGGTATCCGGGTGCCGAGAGATCGCTGACGCATGGACACCGAAAACACCTACGTCAACGCGATCCTCGGCGCGATCGCGACGCTCCTGCTCTCGTTTACCGGCATCTCTCCCATCCTCGGCGGCGCCCTAGCGGGGTACCTCGAAGGCGGCGAAACGCGAGACGGGCTCACGGTCGGCGCGATCTCGGGCGCCATCGCGTCGCTGCCGGCGTTCGGCATCCTCCTTCTGGTCCTGTTCCTCGTCCCGGTCGCCCCGGAGCCCGGCGTCGTGATCGGCGGCGGGCTGATCGCCCTCCTGATCATCGCGCTCGTGTTCGCCTACACGATGGCGCTCAGCGCGATCGGGGGCGTCATCGGGGCGTACGCGAAGCGGGAGCTGTAGGGCGCGAACGGGCCGCCGGGGCCCCCCGCGGAGGCCGGGCATTCAGTGTTCGCCGCCGGTGCCGCGCCGGTCGGAGTCCAGATCGATGTCGAGGTCGTCGAGCAGCTCCTCGGCCTCCTCGCGTTTCTCTTGGTGGTCTTCGAGGAACTCGCGCATGAGTTCGGCCGCCTGCTCCTTACAGCCGCCACAGAGGCGCTCTCCGTTGACGCACTCGGAGTAGACGGTCTTCGTGAGTTCATCGTCGTCGCCCGCGAGCAGGTAGGCGTACAGCTCGTACACCGGGCACTCGTCGGCCTCGCCGCCGAGTTCCCGCTGCTCCTCGGCGGTGTCGCGGCCGCCGGTCGTCGCCGACTTCACCTTGTCGTAGCCGTCCTCCGGGTCGTCCAGCAGCGAGATGTGGCTCGCCGGGATAGAGGAGGACATCTTCCCGCCGGTGAGCCCGGTCATGAAGCGGTGGTAGATCGAGGAGGGCTGCCGGAAGCCGAACCCGTCGTGGTCGATCTCGACCTCCCGCGCGACCGACTCGGCGTCGTCGCGCGTGAGGTCGAAGGCGTCGACGTGACCGTCGAAGACGCGCTTCTCGCCGTCGACGGCCTCGATGAGCGCCTCGAACGCCTCGTCGGTCGCGTTCCTGTCGAAGAAGCGCACGCGGGGGCGGAGCGGTTCCTTCCCGCCGGCGCGGAGCTTCTCCAGCGCGGTCGCCTTCGCCGCGTCGAGGTCGACGCTCTCGCGGTCGCTCTCCGGCGGTTCGTAGTCGTCGAGCCAGTCGGCGGCGTCCTCACAGCGCACGTCGGTCTCGTCGTCGCTGTCGGTCCCGCCCTCCGCGGCGTCCGCCGCGAGCGCGTCGTAGGCGGCCCGCACCAGCCGGCGCTCGTCGTCGTCGAGCTCGAAGGAGGCGAACGCCTCGGTCACCTTGAAGTAGCGCACTCGGGTAGCCAGGTCTCGAGTCAGTCGGACGTGCGGGTCCTGGTCGGGGCCGACCGGAATGACCGTGGGCTTGGGCTCGTCGACGAGCTGGGGATAGAGGATGTCCGCGGTCTGGGTGACGACGCTTTGCATGTGCGAGATGTTCGTTTCGCCGTCGAAGCCGTAGATCGCCTCGAACTCGGAGAAATTCGCCTTCGAACCGAGCTCGAACCCGAGGTCCTGAACCGCGCGGTTGTCGGACTGGCGGTACAGCTCGCCGTCCTCGGCGTCGAAGCCGAGCGCGAGCAGCGAGAGGAGGTAGTTGCGGGCGTGCTCGTCGATTTCGTCCCACGACATCCCGCGCGCCGAGTGGGCCTCGAGATCGGCGATCAGTCCGAAGGCGTCGCCGCCCATCTGTTGGT
Organism: Halorubrum ejinorense; assembly: GCF_055389685.1. NCBI lineage: Archaea > Methanobacteriati > Methanobacteriota > Halobacteria > Halobacteriales > Haloferacaceae > Halorubrum > Halorubrum ejinorense. The sequence goes on along the minus strand of NZ_AP043777.1, from coordinate 1,133,827 downwards.
GCCAGATGATCTCGTCGAACACGAGCTTGTGGCCGATGTGCGGGTCGCCGGTCGGCATGAACCCGGACAGCGCCGCGAACGGCTCGTCGTTCGCCATCGCCTCGGCGACCGCGTCGTACTCGCGGTGGCCGAAGATGACGCCGCGGCGCATCAGGTAGTGCGGGTCCGGCACGTCGTCGTCGACCTCGTCGAACGCCTCGATGCCGAACTCCGCGAAGAGGTCCGCGTAGTCGCCCACCGACGCCGACCCCCACGGGTCGAGCGCGACGTCCTCGGTCGGCTCGTCCGCGCGCTCGGTCCCGCCGTCGGTCCGGGGGGTGCCCTCGTCCATACCCTCTCTCCCGTCGGTCGACGCAAAAACCGTTCGCTTGCGAGAGAGCGGTTGGCACGGGACGGCGGTCAGACGCGACCCCGCGAGGGCGGCGTCACTCCGCCTGCGGCACCAGCCGCGTCGCGGTCGCCTTCCACCGGATCGACACCCGGTCACCGGGAGCGAGACCGAGCCGATCGATGCTCTCGGCGGTGATCAGCGCCTCGACCTCGAGGTCGGTGTCGCCCTCATGGCCCGTGCGGCCCGCATCGCCCTCGTCGCCTCCGCCGGCCGCTTCGACGCCGATCCGGACCGTCGACACCGTCTCGCCGGGATCGACGCGGGAGACGCGGCCCGCGAGACGGTTCCGGGCGCTCGTCGCGTCCGGGTCGACCGCGTTGGCCGCGTCGTTGACCGTGACGGCGTCGGCGCCGACGCGGACCTGAACCGCGTCCCCGACCGTGACGGCGGCGTCGTCGCTGGGCTCGCCGCCTCCGTCGCCGTCGCTGTCGCCCGTCCCGGCACCGCCGTGGAGCCCGGACAGCTCGCCGACCGGGGTGTCGACGACCGCGAGCTCGCCGTCGACGGCGGTCACGGTGCCGTCGAGGACCGTCTCCGGCACCGCCGCGGTCGCCGCGAGGACGGCCTGGAGCCGGTCGTAGCGGTCGAGGAGCGCGCGGCCGGACGCGGCGAGCCGGCTCCCGCCGCCGCCCTCGCCGCCGCGGCGGCGCTCGACGAGCGTCCCGTACGCGTCCTCCAAGGCCTCGATCCGCGAGAGGGCGCGGGCCCGCGAGCGACCGAGCTCGGACGCCGCGCCCGCGACCGATCCCGTCGCATCGACCGCACGCAGCAACGCGGCGTCCCGGCCGTCGAACTCGACGCCGTTCTCGATGAGCGCGGCGCGGCCGCGGCCCGCGGCCGCGTCCGGACCGGCTTCGGTCGGCTCTCCCATGTCCGGAGGATGCGGCCGGCCCGTCATGGCGTTTTCGCCCGGTCGCGTCCCGTCGCTTGTCGCGGCACGGAAGTTATATGTGGCACCGACCCACCGTTGTATCTATGGCGATACAACGGAGGCGGTTCGTGGCCGCGCTGGGCGCCGGAGCGATCGCGAGCACGGCGGGCTGTTCGTCAGCGGGCGACGGCGGCGGAGACGGAAGCGGCGGCGACGGAACCGACGCCAACGGGACCGACGGGGGCGGGAGCGCAAGTGAGTCGATCGGGGTCGCCGGGGAGACGCTGACGCTCACGACGACGACGAGCACCTACGACACCGGACTGCTCGACGAGATCCACTCCGGCTTCGAGGAGATGTACGGCGTCGAGGTCGACGCCGTCGCCCAGGGCACCGGCGCGGCGCTGGAGACCGCCCGGAACGGCGACTCGGACATCGTGATGGTTCACGCCCGCGGGCTCGAAGACGAGTTCATGCGGAACGGGTACGGGATCAACCGCCGCGACCTGATGTTCAACGACTTCGTGATCGTCGGGCCCGAGGCAGACCCGGCCGGCATCCAAGGGATGAGCTCGGCGACGGAGGCGCTCACGTCCGTCGCCGACGCGGAGGCGACGTTCGTCTCGCGCGGCGACAACTCCGGCACGCACACGAAGGAGCTAAACCTCTGGGAGGCGGCCGGCACGGAGCCGGGCGGCGACTGGTACCAGGAGACCGGCACCGGGATGGGCGAGGCGCTGAACGTCGCCAACCAGCAGGGCGCGTACACGCTCTCGGACCGCGGGACCTTCATCTCGCAGCGCGCCGAGATCGACCTCGCGATCCTCGTCCAGGGCCCGATCGAGGACGGTCCGGAGATCCTCGCGAACCCGTACGGCGTCATGGCGGTGAACCCCGGCGTCCACGAGAACGCCAACTACGACCTCGCGATGGCGTACATCGGCTGGATCACCAGTCCGGGCGTTCAGGAGGCCATCTCGGAGTACCAGGTGAACGGCGAGCAGCTGTTCTTCCCCGAGGCGGTCTCCGAGAACCCGGACTTCCAGCAGTACGTTCCGGAAGGCTGGAGTAGCGACGACGACGACGCGTAAGCGTGCCGATCGAACCGGTCGTCCAGTCGGCCCCGGCGCTCTTCGATCTCCCGTTCAGGGACGGGTACGTCCGGAGCATCATCTTCGTCTCGCTGTACGTGAGCGTCACCGCCGTGGCGCTGAGCACGCTGTTCAGCGTGCCGGTCGCCGTCGCGATCGGGTTCGCCGACTTCCCCGGAAAGGGGTTCGTGAAGTCGGTCGTCAACACGGGGATGGGGTTTCCGAGCGTCGTGGTGGGACTGGTCGTCCTGTTCGCCGTCTCGAACCAGGGACCGCTGGGGTCGTTAGAGCTCATCTTCACCCGCGAGGCGATGATCATGTCGCAGTTCGTGCTCGCGACGCCGCCGATCACGGCGATCACCCTCGCGGCCGTCGACGGCGTCGACGACGGCGTCCGCGACGCGGCGCGCGCGCTCGGCGGGACGCGGCTCGACGCGGCGCTCGTGGTCGTCAAGGAGGCGCGTTACGGGATCGCCACGGCGGTGTTGGCCGGGTTCGGCCGCGCGATCAGCGAGGTCGGGTCCGTCCTCATCGTCGGCGGGAACATCACGGGCGCGGACGGCATCTCGAAGACGCGGACGCTGACGACCGCCATCCAACTGGAGGCCAGACAGGGCCAGTACGAGACCGCGCTGGTGCTCGGCGCGGTGCTCGTCGCGCTCGTGTTGACCGTCAACGCGGTCGTCGTCCGCTTCGGCGACCGGGGGGCCCAGGGCTGATGCTCCGGGCGACCGACGCCTCGGTGTCGTACGGCGACGGGGTCGTGTTCCGGGACCTGTCGATCGAGGTCGACGCCGGCGAGGTGCTCGCCGTCATCGGTCCCTCCGGGGTCGGCAAGACGACGCTGCTCCGCCTGCTCGCGCTGTCGCTCGAACCGGACGACGGGTCGGTCTCGCTGGACGGCACCGAGGCGTGGGCCGGCGACGCGACCGAGCGGCTCGCCCTGCGCCGTCGGGTCGGACTGGTGTTTCAGGAGGCGAACCTCTTCGACGCCACCGTCGCGCGCAACGTCGAGTACGGGCTGCGAGTCCGTCGGTCGTGGACCGATCGGATCGGCTCGCTGTTCGGGCGCGGCGTCCCGGAAGCGGTCCATGAGGCGCTCGACGTCGTCGGACTGGCGGACGAGACGCGCCGGCACGCCGACTCGCTGTCCGGCGGCGAGGCCCAGCGCGTGTCGTTCGCCCGGGCGCTGGCGTACGAGCCGGACGCCCTGCTGCTCGACGAGCCGACCTCGGACCTCGACCCGCGCAACACCGCGGTGATCGAGGAGGCGACGGCCGAGGCGCGAGACCGGGGTATCGGCGTCGCGGTCGCGACCCACGACATGCACCAGGCCGAGCGGATCGCAGACCGCGTCGCCGTGCTGCTCGACGACGGGATCACGGAGGTCGGGCCGACCGAGGCCATCTTCGAGGACCCGACCGACGAGCGCACCCGGAAGTTCATCTCGGGCGAACTCGTGTACTGACGCCGAAGGAGAGCCGACGCCGCGAGGGAGCCGACGCCGGTCGAGCGGCGTCAGTCGTCGACGGCGAGATCGAAGGAGAGCCGGACCGCGTCGCCCGCGTCGGGGTCGCCGGGGTCGACCGCGTTCTCGTCGGCCGCGAACCCGGCGTGGAGGTGGTCGTAGGTGCGCTCGATCGCTTCTACGATCACCTTCGTGTCGCCGGTGACGGGCATGAAGTTCGTGTCGCCGTTCCACCGCGGGACGACGTGCGTGTGGAGGTGGTCGATCGAGCCGCCGGCGGCCGCGCCGCCGAGGTTCTGGCCGGTGTTGACGCCGTCGGGGTCCATGTCGAGGCGCAGCGCCGCCACCGTGGCGCTCGTCAGCTTCGCGTGGTCGAACAGCGTCGCGTCGTCGAGGTCGCTGACGTCCTCGCGGTGCTTGCGCGGGATCACCATCGCGTGGCCGGGGTTGTACGGCGCGTTGTTGAGCAGGACGTAGTTGCGGTCGCTGCGGGCGACCACGCGCGCCTCGCGGGCGTCCTCGCGCTCGGGCAGCACGCAGAACGGGCAGCCGTCGATCGGGTCCGCGTCGCGTTCGACCCACTCGATCCGCCACGGCGCGAAGATCCGGTCCATCAGTCGAAGCCGTGGATCCCCGCGGTCGTCACCTCGACGCCGTCCTCGGTGACCAAGAGGGTGTGTTCCGCCTGGCTCACCAGGGCGTCCTCGTCCTCCTTCAGGACGGGGTACCCCTTGATCGCGTTCGCCTGCTTCAGCCGGCGGAGCGCCATCTCGGCGCGGTCGGTCTCCAGCCAGCGGGCGGCGAACGGCAGGTCGTCGAACGCCTCGATCTCATCGAGCGCCTGCCGGGCGCGGCGGTCGCGCACGCTCGCGGAGCCCTGCTGTTCGAAGATCTCCTCTTCCGTCCCCTCGCCGACCTTCCCGCGGCCGTCGGTCGCGAACGGCTCGATCGCGACCGCCTGTCCGGGCTCCAGCTCGACCGAGCGCTCGACCCCGCGGTTCGGCACCGTGGGGCCCGTGTGCGCGTCGTACCGCTCGACGCCGTGACCGGAGAGGTTGAGGACGGGGGTGTAGCCGTACCCGCGGATCACGTCCTCTATCGCCTCGCCGACGACGCCGACCTCGACGCCCGGGCCCGCCTCGTCGAGCGCGGCCTCGAGCGCCATCTCGGCGGCCTCGGCCAGCTCCGGCGTGCCGGAGTGGTCGACGGTCACCGCCGCGTCGGCGATGTAGCCGTCGACGTGGACGCCCACGTCTAAACACACCATCTCCTCGCCGAAGGTCGTCTCGTCGCCGCGGCCGGGCGTCGCGTGGGACGCCTCGGGGTCCACGCTGATGTTGACCGGGAACGCGAGGCCGGCCCCCTGCTCGCGGACGAAGTCCTCCGTCCACTCGGCGACTTCGAGGTGGGTCCGGCCCGGTTCGACCATCTCGCGGGCCTCGTTCATCGCCTCGACCAGCACCGCGCCGGCCTCGCGGTAGCTCTCGACCGCGTCCTCGTCCAGAGGTCCGTGACTCATGGGTCCGGGTTCGGCGACCGCGCGCAAAGAGGTTGCGGAGAGCGGTCGCGGCCGACGGATCCGCCGGGCCCGAACCGACCCGCTCGGCGCGCGTTCAGGCCGGCGTGATCTCGACGTACCACTCGTCGTCGGCCGGGTTCGCGGTCCCGTAGGCGAACCCTCGCGTCTCCGACACGTCGTACAGCGGCTCCGGCTCGAAGCGGTTCACCAGACAGAGCGACTCCTCGCCGTCGAGCGCGGCCACGATGTCGCCGAACGGCTCGCCGTCGGTCTCGCGGGCGTCCAGTCGCTCGTCTGCCTCGTCGAAGGGATGCGAGAACGCATGGGCGGATCGCCGGAGCGAGGCGTGGTAATCCTCTCGTCGAACATGTTCGCTCCAATGGGTATCCGTCGCGGAAACGGAAGAGTAGCCGCAATGGCGACCACACCCGACGACCACGACCACGGCTCCGACCCGGTGACGGACCGCGTACACGAGACCTCGTGGTCCGCGAACCTCGAGGGCCCGGACCACGCCGACGACCGCGACCGCCTCGTCTCGCAGGCGATCGACGCGGTCGAGCACACGGCGGCCGGCAACCGCGTCAACCTCGTCACCCACGGCGCGCACGGCCACCCGGAGGAGTACCTCTTCGACGCGCTCGAAGCGGCGTTCGACGACGGCGTCGACTGGGAGTACGTCGAACAGTGCGGCTGCGGCGGCCACGTCGTCCGCGTCCACGTATGAGCCAACCGCCGAGCCTCGACTGTGCGAGTCAGTCGGCGTCCGCGGTCGCTCGCGGGAGCCACATCCGAACGACCGTGCCGGTCGGCTCGCGGGTCTCGATCTCGATGTCGCCGCCGGACTCCGTGACGATCCAGTGGACGAGCCAGAGGCCGAGCCCGCTCGCGTGTTCGAGCGCCGTCTCCCGGGCCTCGGAGAACACCGTCCGCTCGACCGGCGGGATCCCCGGTCCGTCGTCCGCGACCTCGACTCGGAACCAGTCGCCGTCCGCGACGACGCTCGCGTCGACGTGCGGGTCGTCGCCGTCGTTGTGGACGACGGCGTTCTCCAGCACGTTCCGGATCGCCGACTCCAACAGCTCGTCCGCGGAGACGACAGCGGACTCCGGGACGCTCGCGGTCACCGTCGCTCGGGGGAACGACGACTCCAGCGACTCACAGAGCCGGTCGACGAGTCGGGCCAAGTCGATCTCGGCCCGACCCGCGTCGCTGTGAAGCGCGACGTCGATCTCGCGGGCCTGGTCGCTGAGATGAGTCAGCGTTCGGACCTTCCGATCGATGATGTCGAGGTACGAGCCACCCTCCTCGTCGACGTGGCCGCGCAGGAGGTCCGCGTACCCACCGATGACGTTGGTGTCGTTCTTCAGGTCGTGTCGCAGCACGCGGTTCAGCACCTGAAGCCGCTGTTCGTACCGACGGGCCTCGGTGACGTCGGTGGCGGTGATGACGACCTCGTTGGTGTCCTCGAACAGCCGTTCGATCACCGTCTCGAAGCGACGCCAACTGCCGTCGGCGCGCGCGATCCGGTGGGTGATCGACTGGGCCTCCCCGTCTTCGAAGGCGCGCTCGAACGCCTGCTGGGCGTCCCGTCGGTCCTCGGGGTGAACCAGGTCGATGACGGGCCGCCCCTCGACCTCGTTCGTCTCGTGGCCGAGCAGCCGCTCTATCGACGGGCTCACGTACCGGAGCAGACCGTCGTCGCCACAGACCGCGATCACGTTCGGCGACTTCTCGATGAGCGCGCGGTACCGGCGCTGGAGCGTCTCCTGCTCGGTCACGTCGCGGAACAGGAGGACGGTGCCGCCGCGCGCCGTCCCCGGACCGGTGATCCCGTGGACGTCGACGGTCAGGAACCGGGGCGCGGCCTCGTCGTCGATCGTGACGCGGAGTTCGTCGTCCGCCGGCCCGTCGGCCGCCGCGTCGGCGACCGCCGGGAGGTCGTCGAACGCCTCCTCGGCACGCGCGCCGAGTTCGGCGTCGGGGAACAGGGAGCAGGCGGGGTCGTTGCGGTCGACCAGCCGACCGTCGGCGTCGCAGACGACGACGGCGTCGGAGAGGTTCGCGAACACCGCGTCGCGGGCGATGGGCGAGACGTCGAGCAGCCGGTACCGGAACACGACCCACGCCAGAAGCGCCGAGGTCCCGCTGAACGCGATCGGCGTGAAGTCGACGAGGCCGTTCTCGGGGCCGACGACCCCGGCGATACCGGCCGTCCCGAGCGCGAGCGGCGCGACGCCGGCGACGAAGAGGAGCGCGGCCTGACGGCGGAACACGCCGTCGCGGGTGGCGGCGGCGTAGCCGAGGACGACGAAGGTGAACAGGTTGACTGCGTACGTGTACCCGACGAACCCGAGCAGCGCGGGAGTCGGCGCGTAGTCGAGGACGCGGAATCCCCCGGCGTCGACGAGGGCGGGGTCGACGTAGAACAGCGGGTCGACGCCGGCGGCCCAGACGGCGACGGTGACGACGACGGGAACGAGACAGAAGAGCGCGAGGCGACGCCGACGGAGCCACGGTCCCCTGTCGACGTACGACAGCACGAAGACCGGCCACGCGACCGCCAGCCCGGCGGAGCCGAGCCAGACGAAGCGGTTGTAAAACAGCGTGGCCGAAAGGGAGGTCGCCGACAGCTGTGCCGCGTACGCCAGCGACCAGACGCCGGCCGTGCCCGCGACGCCGACGAAACTCCACAGGAGGGCGTGTCCGCCCCGTGATCGGTTGATGACCGCGTAGGCGGCGAAAGCAAAGGACGCGACGGCCGCGACGAGCAGCGGAGCCGTGTACGGCGTCGGTTGCCACGCCATCGATACGGGTAGGATGCGAGTAGCCCGTAAAAATGGACCGAATCCCCTAACAGGTTCGAGGAGAGCCGATCCGTATGCTCGAACCGGGCGACTCGGCGCCGGACATCACGCTCACCGACCACCGCGGCGAGACGGTCACCGTCGACCCGGCCGCAGCCGGTCACACGGTGGTGTACTTCTACCCGCGAGCAGACACGCCCGGCTGTACCGCCGAGGCCTGTGGCTTCCGCGACGAGTGGGACGCGTTCGAGGACGCGGACGTCGCGGTCGTCGGGATCAGCGACGACCCCGTCGAGGACCTCGAACCGTTCGCCGCCGAGTACGACCTCCCCTTCGCGCTGCTCTCGGACCCGGACGGCGCGGTCGCGGGCGCGTACGACTCCTACGGCGAAAAGCAGATGTTCGGGAACACCTTCGACGGCGTGTTCCGGAACACGTACGTGCTGGACGACGAGGGCACCGTCGTCTTAGCCTACGAGGGGGTCTCCCCGGAGGACCACGCCGTCGAGATACTCGACGACATCGCCGCGCTCGACGGCTGATCCGGCACGGTCCGACGGTGCGGGTATCACCCGTAGCTGCCACCCGATAGTATTATTACACGACTCGAGACAACTGAAACGATGCCCTCCAAACGAGCGTTCGCGAAGCGCCTAGCCGCGCTCGCAGCGACCGGGCTGGGAGTCGGTGAACCGATCGGTACCCTCACCGCCGAGCCGCCGCCCGACGCCGGTCTCGCGGTCGACCCGGCCGCGACCGAAGCCGGTTGGGCCGACGCCGAGACGACGAGCGACCGCGCCGACGCGGGGTCGAGCCGGACGCGTTCCGCGGTCGCCGCGGGGACCTACGACCCGGCCGCGACCGCGTCCGGCGCAGTGGATACGGCGGTGACGGGACGGATCGACCCGGCGGTACTGACCGAGACGGGACTACCGAGCGGGTTCGGCGATCGATTCCGCCGGCTCCTCGACCGGTACGAGAGCGTGTCGCTCGGCCGGCTCAGACAGGCCACCGGCGGCGCCGCGTTGACCGCGGACGGACCCGAGGGGTGCGGAGTCGCGGTCGGCGACGTCGACGCGAGCGCGCTCGCCGCGGAGCTCGAAGCGGACCCGGACGTGGTCCGAGAGGCGGACGACGGCTCGGGCTTCGCCCGGTTCCGCGCTCGGTCGATCGGATCGGCGGTCGCCGTCGCTTCGGACGAACTCGTCGCCGCGTACGCCCCGACGCCCGCCGCCGCCGCGGAACACCGCGACGCCGGCGTCGGTCGCGACCGACGGCGGACGGGAAAGACGGCGAGCTACGGCCCGCTGCCCTCCCTGCTCGGGGGCGACGCGACGGTGTGCGTCGACCTCGGGCCGGACGCCCGCGACCACCTGCGGCGGGCCCTCGCCGACGCGCCCGACGAACTCCGGACCGCGGTGGACGCGTCCGGCGCGGTCGGGGCGTCGCTCCGAGTCACGGAGTCGACGGGCGCGGGCGACGGCGAGACCGCGGATGGCGCGGGAGACGCCGGCGACGACCCCGACGAGCCGAGCGTCGCCCTGCGGTACGGCGCGGTCGCGGACCCGCGGCGCCTCGACAGGGAGACGGCCGAGGCGATCGCGCGGGCGGCCCGGGAGGGAGAGACCTCGCTTTCGGACGCGAGCGTCACCCGCCACGGCCGCACCGTGATCGTCGACGCCGCGGCCGACGACGACCTCTTCGCGTCCCACGCCTCCCTGTTCGGAGCGAGCGTGGGCGATCGGGTCGAAGTGGTCGGCGCGTGAACGGTGACGACGTGTCAGCGACGACGGCCCTAGCGCGTCAGCGACACCGACACGCGAGCGCCGGTCGGGAGTCGCGGCGGTCGCTCTTTATGCCGGGAACCGGACGTCGGCCGCCGCCGCCGCGATCTCGCGGCGCTTCAACAGCCCGAACCCGAGGACGATGACCGCGAAACCGGCGACGGTGAACCGCGTCACCGGCTCGGCGAGCAGCAGCGCCCCCGCGACCGTCGCGACGACCGGGACGACGTAGGAGACGAGGTTGATCTCGAAGGGGCCGAGCCGGTCAAGCAGCGTGAAGTAGATCGTGTACGCCACCGCCGACGAGAAGAGGCCGAGGAACGCCAGCGGGACGAGCGCTCTCGGCGCCGTCGCCGGAAGCCGCTGGCTCTCGCCCAACCCGAGGCTGAGCGCGTGGATGGCGAGGGCGCCGAACCCCATCGCCCACCCGGTGAGCGCGACGCTGGAGAACGTCGTCTCCACGGTCCGGAGGCCGACGCTGCCGACCGCGACCGCGATGACGCCGACCGAGATGAGGCCCACGCCGACCGCGACCCCACCGCCGAGGTTCGCGGGGTCCGGCTGCGCGACGAGCCCCACGCCGAGGAAGGCCAAGACCACGCCGATCGCGCCGCGCGCGTCGAGGTCCGTTCCGCCGATCCAGAGGGCCGCGACCGCGGCGGTCGCGATGGGAACGAGGCTGTACGTGATCGAGGCGATGCCGCTGGTGGTGTACTGCTGGCCGACGAACAGCAGGGCGTTGTTCGCGGCCACGGAGAGCCCGCCGCTGAACCCGATCGCGGCCAGGTCGCCGCGGCTCCGCGGGAACGGACCGGACTCGGTGAGCAACACGTACGATATCAGCGCCAGCGCGGCCACGTCGAACCGGTACGCGGCGTACAACACCGGCGGGTAGTAGTCGAGACCGACCTCGATGGCGACGAACGATCCGCCCCACAACAGCGCGAGGAGGAAGAACAGCGCGACGTCTCGATACCGTGACACGGGTGAGCGAACGCGCGCCGCGGGTAAAGCGGTGTCCGTCGCGGCCCGAACCGCCGCTGCCCGCTCACCGACCGGGGACGCGCCCGTCGTCCCGTTCAGTAACCGCGGACGATGAGGTAGTCCGCGAGGTCTTCGAGCAGGCTTCGCGAGCCGCTCTCGGGCAGCAGTTCGAGGTGTTCTTTCGACCGCGCGGTGAGGTCCTCGGCGGTCTCGCGGGCGTACTCGATGGAGCCGGCGTCTTCGAGCGCCGCCACCGCGTCGTCGATGGCCGCCTCCGTCACCTCGGCCGGGGTGTCGGCGTCGACGAGGTCGTCGACGTCGATCCCCTGTTGGCGGGCGTGGAGGGTGATGAGCGTCTCCTTGCCCTCCACGAGGTCGGAGCCGCGCTGTTTCCCGAGCTCGTCGGAGGGGACCGTCAGGTCGAGCACGTCGTCTTGGATCTGGAACGCGCGACCGGAGTCGATCCCGTACTGGTACAGCGCGTCGACGGTCTCCTCGTCCGCGCCGAGCAGGAGGGCCGGCGTCGCCGCCGACGCCCCGTATAACACCGCTGTCTTCAGCTCCACCATCTCTAAGTACTCGTCGGGGAGGATGTCGTCGCGGCTCTCGAAGGCGACGTCGAGCGCCTGTCCCTCGCAGATCTCGGTACAGGTCGACGCGAGCATCCGCATTGCTTCGAGCCCGTTCTGCGGGTCCGCGCCCGTCTCGGTCATGAACTCGAACGCCTTCGAGTAGAGGGTGTCACCGGCGAGGATCGCCGTCGAGACGTCGTACGCCTCGTGGACCGCGGGGACGCCGCGCCGGAGTTCGTCCTCGTCCATGATGTCGTCGTGGATCAGCGTGAACGACTGGATCACCTCGATGGCGACCGCGGCCCGCATCACGTCGACGTCGTCGCCGTCGAGCGACGGGAACGCGCGGAAGTCGGCGCCCATCGGCTCGGTGCCGGTGACCGCCTCCGCCGCCAGCGTCGTCACGGTCGGCCGGAGCCGCTTGCCGCCGGCTTCGAGGATGTACCGGGTCGCCTCGTACAGCCGTTCGGGCTCCTGTACCGGCAGCTCTTCGTCGATAGCGGCGTTGACCAGCTCGCGCCGCTCGCGGATGGCGTCGAGCACCCGCGCCTCCTTCGTCTCGCTCGTCATTCGACGAGCTGGATGGTGGACCCGTTCTGCGTGACGTGAACGTCACGTCCGAGCTTGTACCCCTGCGACGTCGCGAGGTTCACGTACGGCGAGCGACCCTCCAGCGTCTGGTGGCCCGGGATGAGGTGCTGCGGCTGGAGCGCCTGAAGCATCTCGTAGTGGCCCTCCTCGCGGAGGTGGCCGGAGACGTGGATGTCGTCGTAGAGCCGCGCGCCCTGCATCCGGAGCAGCTGTTCGGACTGGTATCGCTGGCCCTCGTTGGTGGGCTCCGGAATGACGCTCGCACTGAAGACGACCTTGTCGCCGTCGTCGATTTCGTACGGGGTCTCGCCGCGACCCATGCGGGTCAACATCGCGCGCGGCTCGCCCTGGTGGCCCGTCACGATGGGGAGGAAGTTCCCCTTCCCCTCCTTCATGATGCGCTTGAACGCGCGGTCGACGGACTTGCGGTGGCCGTACATGCCGACGTCGCCCTGGAAGTCGACGAAGTCGAGCCGCTCCGCGGTGCCCGAGTACTTCTCCATCGAGCGCCCGAGCAGGACCGGCTGTCGGCCGATCTCGCGGGCGTACTCGACGAGGGTCTTCACGCGGGCGATGTGTGAGGAGAACGTCGTGGCGACGATGCCGCCGGAGTAGTCCTCCATCGATTTCAGCGTGTCCTCGACGTGTTTCTTCGCGTACGACTCGGAGGGGGTCCGGCCCTTGCGGCCGGCGTTCGTACAGTCCTCGATGTAACAGAGGACGCCCTCGTCCTGGCGGCCGATCTCCCGGAACCGGTCCATGTCGATCGGGTCGCCGATGACGGGGTCGTGGTCCAGTCGCTTGTCGAGCCCGTAGACGATAGCGCCCTCGGGCGTGTGGACGACCGGGTTGATCGCGTCGATGATCGAGTGGGTGACGTTGACGAACTCGAGTTCGACCTGCTCGGAGTCGCCGATCGCCATCGTGGCGCCCGGCTTCATCTTCACGAGGTCGTTATCGACCTGGAACTTGCCCTCGTCTTCGATCTGCTGGCGCACCAGCTCGATCGTGTAGGGGGCGGAGACGATCGGGGCGTCGTAGCGGTGGGCGAGCTTCGGGATGCCCGCGATGTGATCGAGGTGCCCGTGGGTGGGGACGATCGCTTTCACGTCGCCCTCGAGCTCGCTCATGACCCGGTCGTCCGGGATGGCGCCCATGTCGATCAGGTCGAGGCTGTGCATGCTCTCGGTCTCCACGTTGTCGTGGATGAGGACCTTACTGAGGTTCAGGCCCATGTCGAAGATGACGATGTCCTCGCCCGCTCGAACCGCCGTCATCTGTCGACCGACCTCTTCGTAACCGCCGAGTGTCGCAATTTCTATTTCCATGGTGTTGTCGTGTCGAACGCCGTGATCGGCGTCGATCACTGAAACCCCGCAAGGAGCCGTCAGCGCTTCGTCGTACCGCGCGTCGTTGAGGCCCCGCTACGGCCGAGCCGCCGTCGACTCACCGTGTCCCGCGGGAGTGTGGTATCTTGGCGTACTCTCGCCCGCGTTAAAAACACCCGGGTTCGGCCCGCGGCGTCGGCTCGGGTCCGAGCGCGTCCCACAAAGCGTTTCAGGCTCTCGGTCGAACCGCCGCCGATGTCCGAGGTCCCCCGCCGGCGAGCCCTCCTCGCGGCCGCGTCAGGCATCGCCGCGCTGGCCGGTTGCGCCGGCAGCGAGTCCGCGTCGAACAGCGCTCTGACCAGACAGCGTCCGGTCGAGGAGTACGAACTCGAAACGGCACGCGACGAGCGCGGCAGCGCGCTGTTCGCCGAGGGCGAGACGCTCCCGTCGCCGTCCGCCGACGGACCGGCGCGACAGCACCGAAGGGCGCACCGAGTGTTGGTCGCGGACGACGAGGCGGCGGCGCTCACCTTCGCCGAGACTGAGCCGGGCGAGGCGCTCCGGTCGTTCTGTGACGCGACCGACTTCGACGCCGCGTCGGTGTACCTGATCGCGATGCCCGTGAGGGCCTGTCGGGAGATCCTGCTCGAATCGGTAACCGTCGACCGGGACGAACTCGCCGAGGGCGACCTCCACCCCAACGCCGACTTCTGTGAGGCGTACCGTCCGGCGGACGTGGAGTGTGGTCCCGACGAAATCCACACCGCCGGGTTCGCGATCCGGATGCCGGTCGCGGCCAGCCACTCGACCGGGAGCGGGCGCGGCATGAGCGGTTCCTGCCGGAGGGGAGATCCTCCGGCCGTGTTCAACTCGTCTGCGGCGTCTGACGCGGGAGGTGACGGGTCGTGAGCCGCGAGTCGGGCGGCGGGTCGAGTTCGCGCCGCCGGTTCCTCGCCGGCGCCGCGGCAGTCGGGGCGGCGGCGGTCGCCGGCTGTTCCGGACTTCCGTTCGGCGGCGACGGGGAGCGCAGCGGTTCCGCCGTGTCGCTCCCGTCCGACGCCGTGGGCTCGGTCGACTGGCCGGCGTCGCCGTTTCCGGCGGCCGTACCCGGATCGCTCGCGGACGCCCACGAGTCGCGGACCCGGAGCCTGCTCGACGACGTGCCGGCCGAGCCGGAGGTACCGAACGCCGAGATGGCGGCTGAGATCGGTGCCGACCGCGAGCGAGCGCGGAAGCGCACGGACAGCGAGGTGGCCGCCGACTGGCCGGTAGACGCCCTCTCCGCGTGGCGGCGACGCCGGAGGGACGCCGCCGCGGTGCGCGGCGCGTACCGCGCGGCCACCGGCGTCGACGACGGTGCGGATCTGGCCGCTCGGCGGAGCGCGGTCCGAGACGCTCGGGCTGCGCTCGCCAGCGAGGTGGAGTACCGAGCCGAGTCGCCGGTCGCGGCGGCGCTGGCGTACGAGCCGGTCGAGTTGCTGCTCGCGGAGTGCGAGCGGCACGTCCGGCCGGAGGTGACGTACCCCGCCGATCCGGTCGCCGAACCGTTCCGAGCCGGCGAGGCGACGGCTCGGGTCGAGCGTGCCGAGGCGGCCGCGGACGACGCCGAGGGACTCCGGAGCGCGTACCTCGACGGGCGCGACGGACCGCCAGCGCGGTGGGCGTCGCTGATCGCGGTCGCCGACGGGCTGCGGGCCTCCGTGAGTCGGACCCGCTCGACCGTCCGAGAGCGCGCCGGCGGCGACGAACCGCTCCGCGGCGAGGACCTGAGCGGGACGGTCGCACAGGAGCTAGTGGCCACGGGCGACCTCCGGACCGAGTCGGCCGTCGAGGACATCGAGCGGGCGGTCGACGCCGGAAACTGCGCCACGGCCGTGGTCGGGTCCGGCGTCGCGTTGACCGAGATCGATGCGTTTCGGGCGGCCGTCGACGAGATCCGCGACGGGGAGCACCGGGGGGGCGCCACGGAGGCGTCCGTGCGGGCGGCCGCGGAGCGGGCGCGGACGTCGGTCGAGGAAGCCGTCGCCGGCGATGACCCGCTGGCGACGCGGCTCGTCCGGCCCGGGCTGGACGGCTTCGAGTACGTCGCCGACCGCGTCGAGGAGGGGTACAGCTCGGCGCGGCGGACGCAGGCGACCCTTGAGTACGTCGCCCTGTACGCCGGGGCGGTGCCGGCGGCGAGCGAGTTCGTTCGCGAGCGGCTCGCGTGAGGGCCGGTCCGGCGACGGTCGGGGTGAGGGCCGGTCCGGCGACGGTTGAGAGGGCGTTCGTGTCAAACTGACCGGCCTCGGAGGCTCCGTCCCGGTATTTTTATTACCGCGACGGGCGGCGGTACGCACAATGAGTGGACGACCCCTCGACGTGCTCGAAGCGTCGCTCGAGGAGCCGGTAACGGTACACCTGAAGGACGGCACGACGTACTACGGCGTGCTCGGCGGATACGACCAGCACATGAACGTCGTCATCGAACCTGAGGAGGCCGTCGACGACCGCGTCGACGGCGACCTCGACGGCGACTTCGCGGTCGCAATCGAAGACACAACGATTATACGCGGCGATAACGTCGTCACCATCAAAGCATGACCGGAGCAGGTACGCCCTCTCAGGGGAAAAAGAACAAGACGGTCCACGTGAAGTGTCGACGCTGCGGCGAAAAGTCCTACCACGTCAAGAAGGAGCGGTGCTCCTCCTGTGGCTTCGGCAAGTCCGCCAAACGTCGCGACTACGCCTGGCAGTCGAAGAACGGCGACAACTGATCGGCTATCTCTTGGCGTTCTTTTCGCTTTTACTCGCGTAGCTGTGCGTTTATAATTAGAGAATCGAGAGCCCGCGAACACCTCCAAGACCCAGCCGCTTGCTCATAAACGCCTGCTGACGGAAGAGCGGCGAAGGCCGCCAAAGCCCCAGTCGCGTCGCGGGGCGGCGCTCACCGGCACGCGCCACCGGACAGGGCCCGTGGTTACGGTCCGCCACGACGCCGCCGGGACCCCAACCGTTTCCCCGAACCGTCGCCGACCGGCGGTATGGATCTCTCAGTCGTCGACCTCTCGCCGGTTCCCCGCGGCGGGACCGCGGCGGACGCGTTCGCGAACACGGTCGACGCCGCTCGCCACGCCGAGCGGCTCGGCTACGAACGGTTCTGGGTCGCCGAACACCACGGGATGGGCGACCGGCTCGCGGGCACCACGCCCGAGGTGCTCCTCGGACGGCTCGCGGGGGCGACGGACTCGATCCGGATCGGTTCGGGCGCCGTGCTGCTCAACCACTACAGCCCGTACAAGGTGGCCGAGTCGTTCGGCGTCCTCGACGGACTCGCCCCGGGCCGGGTCGACGTCGGGATGGGACGGGCGAACGGCTCGCCCGCGTCGGACCGCGCGCTCGGCACCGATAGACGGGTCGAGGACCCGAACGAGGACCACCGCGAGCGCATCACCGCGGTCGTGAACCACCTGCGCGACGCGTACCCCGCGGGCCACGAGTACGCCGACCTGTCGGTGCCGGGCTCCGACGAGGGGCCGCCGGTCCCGTGGGTGCTCGGCTCCAGCCCGGCCAGTGGCGCGATCGCCGGCGAACTCGGCCTCCGGTACTGCTTCGCCGGGTTCATTCGGCCCGGGTTCGCCGAGCGGGCGTTCGCCGAGTACCGCGACGCGTTCGACCCGGACGCGATCCCCGGCGGCCTCGACGAACCGCGGGGGATGGTCGCGGTCAACGCGGTCGCGGCGGAGACCGACGAAGCCGCCGCCCGGCGGCGCGCTCCCGCGGAGGCGACGTTCCGACGGATGCGGCGCGGCGAGTTGGGCGACGACCTGCCGACCGTCGAGGAGGCGGTGGCGGAACTCGGCGGCGCGCCGGACCCGACGCCCGCGGCGCTCGACGACGACGAGTGGCCGCGAGCGATCTCCGGGAGTCCGGAGACGATGTCCGGCCTGTTGAACCAGTTGGCGGACCGGGTCGGCGTCGAGGAGGTGATGATCCAGCACACGGTGCCGTCCCGCGAGGACGCGCTCGACTCGCACGCGCTCCTCGCGGAGGCCGTCGGGATCGAGCCCCGGGCGTGACCGGGACAGCCCGGTCCGGTCAGTCGTCGACGGGCGGATTGAGGAAGACGCCGTCGACGATCAGCAGACAACAGGCCACCGAAGCGCCGGCCAGCGGCGGGATCCCGTCTCCCGAGTTCACCGCCAGCGCGCCGTAGACTCCGGCGAAGAGGAGCGGGAAAGCTAAGAGCAACAGGTCCGCGCGGGCGAGTCGCGGAATCGGCGCGGCGTCGGGTTCGACCGCCATGGCGTCACTCCACGTACCCCAAGTCCCGAAGCCGCCGTCCGATCCGGCGGGCCTCGGCCTCGCTGATCTCGTCGTCCGACTCCATCTCCTGAACGACGACGTGTTTCACGAACTCCTTGACCGACCCGAACGGCTCGTCTTCGATGTACGCCTCGACGTCCGCGACGAACTCCTTGCGCAGCGATATCGTCGTGTAGTCGCTCATTACCCCCTGTTGATGGCTCCGGGATGAAAAATCTAATTACATGTAATTACGGCCGGGACGGTCGCGAGCGGCGTCGGCGACCGGACCGGTCCGTCCGGACCGCCGCGGAGTCCGTTTTTCCTGCGCTACTCGATGCGCTCGCGGGCGGCCGCCACCAGCATCGGGAGCATCACGGTCGCGTCCCCGTAGACGGAGGCGTTGCGCGCGTCCTTCTCCAACTTCCCCCACGAGCGCGCCTCCTCTAACGTTGCGCCGGAGAGGCCGCCCGTCGCCTCCGGGTCCATCGTGATCTGGACGGCGTAGTCGTACGCGCGCGGCGTGACGAGCATCGTCTGGAGCGTGAAGTTCTTCGGGACGCCGCCGCCGACGAGCAGGCAGCCCGCGTCGTCGGCCTCGAACGCGAGGTCGGTCAGCTCCGTCATGTCGGCTAAGGCGTCGAGTGTGAACTCCGCGGTCTGTGCGTACATCCACGCCTGAAGGCCCAGCACGGAGTCTTGGACGGCGGGACAGTAGATCGGCACGTCGCACTCGTAGGCCGCGGCCGCGACGCCCGGCCCCTCCGGGACGTCGTCGCGGTCGTTGACCTCGGCGTTCGCGCGGCCGAGTTCGCGCGTGAGGTCAGCGATGGAGACCGCGCGGTCGGCCGGGTCGTCGTCGGGGTCGGCCTCCAGCGCCGGGAACACCTCCTCGCGGAGGTGCCCTTCGAACTCGGCGAAGTGCTCCTGCGGGAGGTAGACGTTGTAGATGCGGTCGACGCCCTCGTCGCGCAGTCCCTCGTCGTGTTCGCGGAGGCTCTTCTCCGGGTCGTGGGTGCGGCCGTGATGGTGTTTCCCGCCGATGGCCTCGATGGCGTCGTGCGTGAGGTTCGCGCCGGTGGTCACCAGGGCGTCGACGTAGCCGTCGCGGATCAGGTCGGCGACGATCCGGCGCATCCCGGCCGGTACCATCGCGCCGGCGAGCGAGAGGAACACGGTACAGTCGTCGTCGCCGAGCATCTCGGCCAGCACGTCGCCGGCCTCGTTTACCGCGGCGGCGCCGATCCCGGCGTCGCCGTAGGCGTCGACGAGTTCGCCGACGCTCATGCCGCCGGGCGCGCGGGTGTGACCCACCGGGTCCTCGTGGAACTCCTCGCGGTGCGGATCGTGGCCGTCTTCGGCGTCGGACTCGCGGTCCTCGGGGGCGTCGTCGCTATCGCTCATGCCCGGAGGTGCGACGCGCGACCGTTTGAAACGCCCGATCTATCGCCCGACGGCGCCCCCGCTCACCGGCGGGAACAGCGCCAGTTCGTCGCCCGCCTCCAGCGTCGCGTCTAACCCCTCGTCGTGGCGGACGCTCCGCCCGTTCCGGAGGACGTTGATGTGGTCCGCGACGGTCCCGTCCTCGATGACGCGGTCCCGGAGGGCCGGGTGCGCGTCTAACAGCGCGTCGAGGGCGTCACCGACGGTGTCTCCCGGCGCCGCGTCGACCGTCACCACGCGGTCGCCCGCGATCTCCGCGAGGTCCGCGAACAGCTTCCACTCCATGGCCGATCCCGGCGGGGACGGCTCAAGAGCGTTGCGTCCCGTCGGAGTCGGCCGCGGACTCGACCGGGCCGTCTGCGTGGTCGCCGGACGCGGAGTCGCCGTCTCCGAGGCCACCACCGGAGTCGGCGAGACCGTCGAGGTCGGCGACCTCGTCCAAGTCGCCGAGGTCGCCGGCGTCGGTCTCTTCGTCCCCGTCTTCGGTGACCCCGGCGGAGGCGGCCTCGAACCGCCGGATCGCGTCCGGGCGGCCGACGAGGTACACGAGGTCGCCGGCGGCGAAGGCGTACGCGCGCCGCGGGATCGGCTGGACGGGCCCGTCGACCGGGCGGACCGCGGCGACGACGGTGTCGACCTCGCCGACGGTGCTCCCTTCGAGGTCGCTGCCCGCCTCGACGGTGAGCGAGGCCATCGTCTCGTCCGCGTTCCGCAGCAGCGAGGCGAACTCGCGGTCGGCCTGCGGCTCCGCCGGGAGGGTCACGAGCCGGTAGCCGCCCTCTTCGGTCAGCCGTTCGGCGTCGGACTCGTCGAGCGCGACGGTGACGGCGTCGTCCGCGACGCCGCGGAGTTCGCCGGTGGCGACCCGCTTCGGCTCCGGGTCGTCGCGCCACAGTTGGACCGTGTCCCCGGCGGTCGCGTTGTTCGGCGGGTCGGCCGTCACCGCGACCGCCGCGGATCCGGGCGCGAGCGTCGGGCCGAGGCCGGCGGCGCGGGAGCCGACCGCGAAGTACTCGATCGCGCCGTCGGCGTCGAGGTCCACGTCGACGTAGCCGATGCCGTACTCCTCTTTGATCCGCGAGACGAGGCGCTCGCGGAGCTCCGCCGGCGACAGCTTCCGCGAGAAGAGCATGGTCGTGTCGGCGAGTTCGGTCTTGTTATCCGGTGAAACCGGGTCGTACGTGTCCATGTCCTCGATCTCGTCGGCCGACGGGAGCGTCACCGCGGTGAAGCGGCCGACCGCGCGCAAGACGCCGCTGAGTTCGCCTTCGAGCTGTTTGGCACCCGAGAGGGCGAACACGTCGACCGCGAGCCGGTCGCCCGCGTATCGCCCGACCGGAGCCATCACCACCGCCACGCCGAGAGAGACGAGGTTGAACAGCACGCTCTCGGGCGCCAGGAGTGCCGGGTTGTCGCCCACCGCGACCGACCCCAGCGAGGTCGTGTTGAGGTACAAGGCGACGACGGAGATGCCGAGTAGTCCGGTCACGCCCTCTGGGATCTCCGACCGGAAGTACCAGCGGTAGGTCAGCGCCGCGCTCCCCGCGACGACCGCGGCGACGACGGCGAACGTGACGAGGGTGACCGCCGCCTGTCGCGGCCGGGCGAAGCCGACCTCGACGGCGGCCGCGGCCGCGACGGCGACGCCCGCGCCCGCCTCGCCACCGATGAGGGTGGTGAGTGGGGGGATCACGCCGCGACCTCCGCGAACCGGTCCAGCGCGTCGCGACTCCCGACGACGAACAGGTCGTCGCCGGCCGACAGGGACTGCTCCCCTCCCGGTGCGATCGTCCACGACTCGTGCCGCGCGGCGAGGACGGCCACGTCGTACGCCTCCCGGACCTCGGCCTCGCCGATAGTGTGCCCGTCGAGTGGGCCGCCGGCGGCCACCGAGACCTTCCGGAAGCGCTTCCCGGTCCGCCGCAGCAGGGCCGTGAGTTCGTACTCGCGACGGGTGCCGCGCGACAGGACCAGCACGCGGCCGCGGTCGACGCCGAGCAGCGCCGTCGCGTCCGAGCGGTCGACCGCGAGGGTGATCCGGCCTTCGCCGCCGGTCGTCGTGGGCGCGGTCGCGTCCGGAGGGGAGGCGACGGCGGGCGACCCCCCGTCAGTCCGCGCGTCGTCCGGGTTGGGGTCGTCCCCGCCGGCCGCACCGGACTCCGGCACCGCGGCGACTCCGGGCCCGGGCTTTCCGCTCGACCGAGCGGCGAGGACCGCTCCCTCGACGTCGAGGTCCGGGGTGATCACGCGGACCACGTCGCCCCGGGCGATCCCGGTTGGGACCAGCGCCGACACCGACACCGCACGCTTCCCGGCCGGCACCCGCTTCGAGAGCGCACCCGTGGGCGGCGCGGCGGACACCGTCGCGCGCGCCTGCTCGTCGATTCGGACCGCCACGTCGGCCAGGTCGAGCTCCGTCCGAAGTCGCTCCGCGAACCGGTCTTCCAGCTCCGCGAGCGGGATATCGGCCGGGAACGTCCACTCGCCGTCGAGGATCGCGCGGCGCGTGTCGGCCGGGAGCGGCGGGTACCCCTCCATGTCGTTCACCTCGCCGGCCACCTCGACCGAGACACGGCCGCGGCCGCCGACGAGTTCGATCACGTCCGTCGAGAGCGTCCGGTCGCGGAGCTGTTTGAGCGAGATGCGCTTGGGGACGCTGGCGCCGAGCCGGTCCCCCTGCGCGTGAGCGTACATCGAGAGCATCAACACCACGACGATCGCCGTGAGGATCGCCGGAGCGCGCTCCGACGAGCGGATCGTCTCGTCGTTGAGCGCGAGTAACCCCCCGTTGACACCCGCGATCGCGAGCGACAGGACGACCACCCCGAGCCCGGGGATCGTCACGTCGGTGACGTACTTGAACACGAACCCGAGGGTCCCGGCCACCAGCGCGGGAACGATGCCGGTGATGACCCCGAGGTAGACGCCGAAGACGATCTCGACGGGCAGCGACATACGCCCCTCAACCGGCGGCGCGGTTAAACGTGTACCGGGAACGGAAGCGGGGTCCCGGCCCGCATCGAGAGGCCCCGTGACGAGGACCGAGCCCGCCTCGCGGGGTTTAAGTTCGGTCTCGGCGACGCGGGGATATGGAGCTGACCCGGGACTGGGTGACCGTGCGGGCGTCGGTCGCGCTGACGTTCGCGGTCGCGGTGCTGTCGATCCTCGCCGGGCTCGCGCAGATCGGCGGTCTCGGTGTCGGCGGCCCCCTCGCTCCGTACGTGCCGGAGGTCGTTCGCCAGACCGTCGGGTTCACCGGGACGATAACGGGCTTCGCGATGTTCGGAAGCGGGTTCGCGCTCCGGAACGGCTACCGGGTCGGGTGGTACTCCACCGCGGTCCTGCTACCGCTGACGGCGCTTCAGGGACTGATGCAGGCGTCGGTGCTGTCTTTCCCCCTGGTGGCGCTGTCGGTCCTCTCCGTGCCGACGCTCGTGATCAACCGGGGGCGGTTCGACAGGAGCTACTCGCCGTCGCCGACGCAGCTCGCGGCGGCCGCCGCGCTGGTGACGGCCATCTCCTACGGGACGGTCGGCGCGTTCGCGCTCCGCGACCAGTTCAACGGCGTCGAGACCATCGTCGACGCGTTCTACTTCACCGTGGTCACCGCCTCCACGGTCGGCTACGGCGACATCAGCCCGGCGACCGACATCGCCCAGCTGTTCGCGCTCTCCTCGCTCGTGATGAACGTCGCCGCCTTCGCGGTGGCGCTCGGTGTCCTGCTGACTCCGGCCATCGAGGCGCAGCTCTCCAAAGCACTCGGGAAGATGACAGACAGACAGATAGACCTCCTCGACGACCACGTCCTCGTCTTAGGCTACGGGGACCTGACGGAACCGATACTCGAAGAACTCGCCGCCCGCGACGGCGTCGAGTACGCGGTGGTGACGACCGACGAGACCGCCGCCAGACGGCTCGCGGACCACGACGTTCCGGTTCATACCGCAGACCCCAGCGACGTGGAACCGCTGGAACGGGTCAACCTCGCCGGCGCCCGCGCGGTGGTCGCCGCGACCGACGACGACGCGCGGGACGCGCTGGCCATCCTCACCGCTCGACAGCTCAACCCGGAGGTTCGGATCGTCGCGGCCGTGACACAGCGGGAGAACGTCGACAAGCTCCGTCGCGCCGGCGCCGACCAGGTGATATCGCCCTCGACGCTCGGCGGGCACATCCTCGTCGACTGCGCGTTCGGCGCGGACAGCAAGGACGCGACCGAGGGGATCCTCGAAGACGTCGACCTCGACGACGACTGAGCCCCGCGAGGGATCGCTCCCGTGGCAGGCGCGACGGTCCCGACCGAGCCGTTCTCAGCGGCTCTGTCGGCCCTTCGTCTGGCGGTAGTCCCGGCTCAACACGTTCTCGCGCATGTGGTCGCGGAAGGCGTCGGCCTCGTCGTCGCTCATCTCGGCCGGCTCCCGCATCGGCACCAGCTCGAACCCGCGGCCGCGGATCGTCGTCGCGTGTTCGGCGTCGACTTCGAAGGAGTCGGGCCGCCGCGTCGTGTACTCGACCGCCAGCTCGCGGAGGGGTCGCTCCCCGACCGGCACGATGATCTGGGGGTTTATCATCCGGATCTCGGCGTTGAGGAACGGCTCGCAGGTCTCGGCCTCCCAGTCCGTCGGCCCGCGGTCGGGATGCCGACACCGCGTCAGGTTCGTGAAGAAGACGTTCTGTACGTCCGGCTCCGCGGCGTCCGGCTCCGAGCGGACGAAGCCGAGGTCGCCGAAGATCGACTGGACGCGCTCGCCGCCGCCCGGACCGGTGAAGGGGACGCCGTTGCGCTCTGCGGCCGCGGTCGGCGCCGTCCCGACCACGAGGAACTCCGCGCCGACGTCGCCGTAGCCGTGGACGACGCGGTCGCGGGCGGCGCACAGCTCGTCGCAGTTCTCGCAGTCGGGGTCCATCCCGAACGGGTTCTCGAACTCCGTCTGTTTCGCGTCCACGGTCGACGTGAGCGCCGCGCGCCCCTAAACGATCCGGCGTCGAGGGTGGCGGCGGGAAAAAGCGCGTCGAGACGAGTCAGTTGGGGACGTACGAGTCGCCGTCGCAGTCGACGAGCCCCTCCTTCCGGAGGGTCTTCAGGATGCTGTATAAGGAGAGCTTCTTCATGCCGAGCGACTCGCCCATCTCGGAGACCGTGGCGTCGCCGTTCGTGGTCAGGTAGAGGTACACCAGCTTCGCACGGGGCGACTGAAGCTCCGCGGGCAGCGCCGGGGCCGCCGCGGACGCGGTCTTCGTCTCGATCATCTTGTCTGATCCGTTGAGTTCGACGATAATAAACCCCCTATTCAACGTTCGTCGAAATACAGGAGAGTCGATTGAGAGCCCCAGATACGCCAGAAATACGGCAATGCGCAGATAAATCGTCAATCGACGAAGCGCGAGTCGACGAATACCGACGCCGAATGTCGACTGTCGACGGATAGGAAACCGTGAACGATCCGGATCGTTCAGGCGAAACCGCGGGCCCTCGATTCGGAGGACCGCACGCGCACGGACGGCCCGCGACGGCGGGTCAGTACGAGCGGCTCTTCGGCTCGTACGTCTTGTTTTCGCCCTCGAGGACGACCGGCTTGTACCACAGCTCCGGCTCGCCGTCGTTCCACGAGATGAGCGTGTGTTTCAGCCAGCTCTCGTCTTTCCGCTCCTGGTGTTCCTTGCGCCAGTGGGCGCCGCGGAACTCCTCGCGAGCGAGCGCGCCCATCGTCAGCGCCTCGGCGATGTCGAGGATGTTCCGCGTCTCCATCGTGTGGATCAGGTCGGTGTTGAACGTGCGCGAGGGGTCAGACACCGCGACGTCTTTGTACGCCTCGCGGGCGTCACGCAGGTCCGCGAGCGTCTCCTCCAGCCGGCCCTCCTCGCGGAACACGTTGACGTTGTCCGTCATCGTCTCCTGGACCGCGGAGCGGATCTCGGCGTGGTTGCGCCCCTTCCGGGAGAGCAGCTCGTCGACGCGCTCCTGTGCGCGGTCGACCGCGCCACCGACGACGCTCTCGGCGTCGGTCGCCACCGCGCCGCCGTCGGCCGCCGCGGGACCAGACCCGCCGGTCTCGCCGACCTCGACGCCGAACTCGTAGTCGGCCGGCTGCCAGTCGCCCGACCGGCCGGTCGTGACCTCGGCCTCGCCCATGTCCTCGCCGGCCGCGTGGCGACCGGCGCGCTTGCCGAAGACGATGAGTTCGGGCAGCGCGTTGCCCCCGAGGCGGTTCGCGCCGTGGACGGACGCGCAGGCGCACTCGCCGGCCGCGTACAGCCCGTCGATGGCGGTCTCCCCGTGCTCGTTCGTCTCGATGCCGCCCATCGCGTAGTGCTGGCCGGGCTTGACCGGCATCGGCTCCGTGAGCCCGTCGGCGCCCTCGAAGTCCTCCGCGAGGTGGAGAATGTTCTCCAAGCGGTCGAGGATGCGCTCCTCGCCGAGGTGGCGCATGTCGAGGTGGACGTACTCGTCCTCGATGCCGCGGCCCTCGTTGACTTCCGTCAGCTCGGCGCGGGAGACGACGTCGCGGGAGGCGAGCTCGCCGTCGTTGTTCGCGTAGCCGTGCTCGAACATGAACCGCTCGCCGTCCTTGTTGTAGAGGATACCGCCCTCGCCGCGGACGCCCTCCGAGATGAGGACCCCCGTCGACGGGAGCGTCGTCGGGTGGAACTGGATGAACTCCATGTCCTCCATCGGGACGCCGGCGCGGTACGCCATCGCGACCCCGTCGCCGGTGTTCGCCACCGCGTTCGTGGTGTGGTCGAACACCTGCCCCATCCCGCCCGTCGCGAGGATGACGCCGTTCTCGGCGCGGAAGCCGCTTATCTCGCCGCTCTGGATGTCGTAGGCGACGACGCCGTGACAGGTCCGCTCGGCGGGGTCGTCCTCGTCGGTGACGGCCAGATCCATCACGTGCCACTCGTCGTACACCGTGATCCCTCGTTTGACCACCTGCTCGTACATCGTGTGGAGCATCTGGTGGCCGGTCTCCGCGCCGGCGTACGTCGTGCGCGGGAACGAGAGGCCGCCGAACGGCCGCTGAGAGACGCGACCGTCGTCCTCGCGGGAGAACGGCATCCCCCAGTGTTCGAGGCGGATGACCTCCTCGGGGCTCTCCTTACAGAGGGCCTCGACGGCCGGGGCGTCGCCGAGGTAGTCGGACCCCTTCATCGTGTCGTACGCGTGGTCCTGCCAGGAGTCGGCGTCGCGCAGCGCCGCGTTGATACCGCCCTCTGCCGCGCCCGTGTGCGAGCGGACGGGATGGAGCTTCGAGACCATCGCCACGTCCGCGCCCGCTTCTTGTGCCGCGATCGCCGCCCGGAGTCCCGCCCCGCCGGCCCCGACGACGACGACGTCGTGTTCGTACATTGTTGGTATGTAATTTCGTAGGTTCTGGAGTCCCTTGATACTGTCTGTCGGGATTACCAGAATTTCAGGTTGTTCTTGACCGCTTCGCGTTTCAGCTCCTGGATGTGCTCGGTGAGGGGGATGTCCTTCGGACACACCTCCGTACAGGAGAACTGCGTCTGGCACCGCCAGACGCCGTGTTCCTGCTCGATTATCTCCAGCCGCTTCTGCTTGATGTCCTCGCCCTCGCGCTCGTCCATGGCGAACCGGTACGCCTTGTTGATCGCGGCGGGGCCGAGGTACTCGTTGTCGCCGGCGGCGATGTTACACGAGGACATACACGCGCCACACCAGATACACCGCGTGGACATCTTGATCTTCTCGCGGTTCTCGCGGTCCTGGCGCTGCTCTTCGAGTTCGCCGTCCGGGTACTCGTTGGTCTGGAAGTACGGCTCGACGGCCTCCATCTGCTCGTAGAAGTGCTCCATGTCGACGACGAGGTCCTTCGTCACTTCGGCGTGGGGGAGCGGCTCGACGCGGACCGGGTGTTCCAGCTCCGAGATCTGCGTCTTACACGCCAGCTTCTGCCCGCCGTTGACGAACATCGCGTCGGACCCGCACACCGCCTGCCGGCAGGAGTGGCGGAACGTGAGCGAGGAGTCGTACGTGTCCCGCGCGTACATCAGCGCGTCGAGGACGGTCATTCCCTTCGTGAACGGGACGTGGAAGGTGTCGAAGCGCGGCTCCTGTTTCCCCTCGACCTGCGGGTCGTAGCGGAACACCTTCAGCTCGACCGTGCTCTCGTCGGCGGCCGCCTTCTCGGCCTCCTCCTGTTGCCGCTGTTCGCGGCGGTCGGCCGCGCGGCGTCGCTTCTCGGCGCGGCGCTCGTCGCCCTTCGAGGCGGGCTCCGTCTCCGTCTCCGCCTCGGTCGATTCTTCGGTCTGCTTCGGAATTTGCGTGCTCATTGTCGGTTCAGTAGAGTCCGATACCCGCCCACGCGTTCGCGGTGCGGATTCCCTGGACGACCAAGACGACGCTCGCGGCGACGAGCGTCCACTTGATCACGGTGCGTTTCGTGCCGGTGAGCCCCTGGTTCACCAGGGCGTTGTAGACGCCGTTGACCCCGTGGAACGTCGCCGTCACGAGGAAGAGGATCATCAGCGAGTAGTAGCTCAGGTTCTCCATGCGGCCGGAGCTGGCGAGGAACGACACCTCGTCCGCGTGGTGGACGAAGTGGAGCAGGAAGAAGTGGAACGCCAGCACGACAAGCAGGAACGCCGCCGTGACC
This sequence comes from Halorubrum ejinorense, assembly GCF_055389685.1. Taxonomy (NCBI): domain Archaea; kingdom Methanobacteriati; phylum Methanobacteriota; class Halobacteria; order Halobacteriales; family Haloferacaceae; genus Halorubrum; species Halorubrum ejinorense. Next base: position 1,106,079 of record NZ_AP043777.1, on the reverse strand, counting down.
CGCTGAAGGAACCACATCCGGCCGCCCTGCTGGAACGAGGAGTAGCGTTCGGCCATCTCAGAACGCCCCCGCGAGGAACGTCGGGACGGACGCGACCGTGATCGCTCCGGTGAGGATCAGCGACGCGTAGAAGCTCTTGTCCTGTGCGTCCAGCCCGACGCCGAGGTCGGTGAGCAGGAGTCGGGTCCCGTTGAGCATGTGGAAGACGGCGACGGCCAGCAGCCCGACCTCCAAGATCCGAACGAGAAGCAGCCCCTCCAGCGAGACGATCGTCTGGGTGTACACGTCGTTGCCCGCGGCGATCGCCGCTTCGCCGGCACCGGCCGCCGGAATCCCCGTACTCAATACCGCGATGTGCGTGAACAGGTACCCGATGAGCACCCATCCCGTGAACTTGTGGAAGATCCAGGCCCACATCCCCGCCTCGAACTCCCGCCAACGGCCGAAGTCCTCGATGAGGCCTCGATTGTACGACTGACTCATACCTAACGGTTCTGAACCGGGGTCGTATAGTAGTTACTAACACGGCGGCCCTCGCTCCCACGGACGGGAACTCGCGGGTATCGCACCGCCGAGGCCACGGCCGACGGTACGGCCGATACCACGCGGCTCTTTCGCGTCGGTCTCTACTCAGTCTCCGGTCGGTTTCGCCCCGGTCTGTCCTCGATCTCAACTCCGCCTCACCCGTGATACGGAGCCGCACGCCCCGGACGGTCGCGGAAGCCTTATATGTCACAGCCCCGCTCTTTCGGACGCAATGGCGAAAGGCGAAGTCGATTTCTTCAACGACACTGGCGGCTACGGTTTCATTTCGACTGACGACGCGGACGAGGACGTCTTCTTCCACATGGAAGACGTCGGCGGTCCGGACCTCGAGGAGGGGCAGGAAGTCGAGTTCGACATCGAGGAGGCCGACAAGGGCCCCCGCGCGTCGAACGTCACCCGTCTGTAAGTCGACGACAACACCCGAGGCGAATCGGCTTTTCACTGTTTCTGCTCTCGTGAGCGACCGCTCCGAAGCGCGTTCCGCCGTCCGACGGCGGCCCGCGCCGGCCGCGATCGCTCCCGACCGATAGGGATTTACCGCCGGTTGACTGACCGGTCAGTCAATGAGCGACTCGCCGAGCGCGGCAGCGGAGATCATGGACGGGGTCTACAGCGCGCTCCGCGCCCACGGCTACGCCGACCTGACGATGCAGGACATCGCCGACGAGTGTTCGAAGAGCAAGTCGCTGCTCCACTACCACTACGACACGAAGGAGGACCTGCTCGTCGCCTTCCTCGATCACATCATCTCCGACTCGGAAGAGCGGATCGCGGCCCGCGCCGACGACCCGCCGGTCGAGCGGCTGGTCCAGTTCGTCGGGTGGTTCGTGTTCGCGCCCGACGAGCCCGACCGCGAGGCGTTCCACATCGCGCTGTTGGAACTGCGCACGCAGGGGCCGTTCAACGGGCGCATCCGCGAGCAGCTGGCGCGCAGCGACCGACTGCTCCGGGGGACCGTCGCCGACATCCTCGCCGACGGCATCGAGGCCGGCGTCTTCCGCGACGTCGACGTGGAGGAGACGGCGGCGCTGCTGGTGGCGACCCTCGACGGCGCGAGGACCCGCCAGATCACACTCGCCGGCGCCGAGCGGGACGGCGATAGCGAGGGGTACACCCGAGAAGTCGCCGAGGCCGCCCTCCGTCGGATCGTCGGGCCGCTGCTCACCGAGAAGGCCGAGCTGCCGCCGCTCGACGCCGCGATAGAGGCGCTCCGGCGCGAACACGACACGTCGGACGCCGACGGCGGCGAATGAGCCGCCTCGGGTTCGAGCGGCCGCCGCCGGTGTTGCTCGCGGTGATCGCGAGCACCTTCTTCGTCGGTTTCGGCGGCGGCGTCGTCTTCCCGATCCTCCCGAACCTGGGCGCGGTCCTCGGCATCTCGGCGTTCATGGTCGGCGTGATCCTCTCCGCGAACCGGTGGGTGCGGCTCGTCGCGAACGCGCCCGCCGGCGCGCTCGTCGACCGATACGGAACGCGCACGCCGTTCGTCGTCGGCCTGTTCGTCGAGGGGGTCGCCACGCTCGGCTACGTGGTCGCGCTCGTGATGCCGCCCGCCGAGACGCTTCGTCCGGTCGCGGCCGCACTGCCGACGCTGACCGTCGGTCCGGTGGTCGTCGGTACGGAGACGTGGTTCACCCCGCTCGCGGTGGCGGTCGCGCCCGAGACGTGGTTCCTCCTCGCGCGGGTCCTCTGGGGCTTCGGCTCCGCCGCGGTGTTCGCGACCGCCTACACGATCGCCGCCGACCTCTCCGACAGCGGTGACCGCGGGACGAACATGGGGATCGTCCGCGGCGGGATCACGATGGGGTTCCCGGCTGGCCTCGTCCTCGGCGGGGTCGTCTCGGCGGTCGCGGGCAACGTCGCGGCGTTCGTCGTCGCCGCCGCGTTCGCGCTCACCGCGAGCGTCGTGGCCTACCGGTTCGTCCCGGAGACGCACGTCACGACCGACCGCTCCGGGGAGTCGATCAAGCCGTGGGAGATAGACACCGCCGTCCCCGCCGTGACGGTCGGGCTGGTCAACTTCGGGCTGATGTTCGCGTACATCGGCGCGCTGTTCTCCACGCTCGTCTTATTCCTCGGGGCGAACGACATCTCGCTGTTCGATCTCGCGCCGCAGGGCACTTCGGGGCTGTTCATGGCCGGCACGGTGCTCTCGGCCGCGTTCTTCATGCTCGTCGGCGGGCGGATCTCCGACACCCGGAACTCGCGAACGCCGATACTGCTAACCTTCCTCGTGGTCTCGTTCGTCGGGTTCCTCCTCCTCGCTCGGGCCGGGTCAGTCGTCTCGCTCGGCCTCGCCTGCGTCTTCATCGGCGCGGGACAGGGCGGGACGAGCGGCCCGATGATGGCCCTCCTCGCGGACCTGACGCCCGACGAGCGGATGGGCCGCGCCTCGGGGACGAACAACGTCCTCGGCGACGTGGGCGGCGGGCTCGGCCCGATGGTGTCGCTCCCGCTGATCGAGGCGGTCGGGTTCACCCCGATCTACGCCGCCTGCGCTGCCCTGCCGCTGCTGGCCGGCTGCGTCCTCCTCCTCGGCGTCCGCCGGGAGACCGGGACGTTCCTCCCCGGCCGCGTCGCGGACGGGGCGGGCTCAAGTGACCCGTCGAGCGTGGTCGATTCGTAGTCGGCGGTACCTTCCGACCGCACGTCGCCACGTTTTATAAACGAAATAGGCGATGGCGCGTGCCTGCGAGCGGCCGCCCCCGGCGGCCGCGAAGCCAGCACGCGCGAGGGAGTCGGCCGACCGAAGGGAGGCCGACGAGGCTGGGGAGGCGTGAGGCGCAGTTGCTGTGCGGGGCGGGACTCAAAGGGGCAGCCGCGAGGGCGAAGCACGGCGCATTGACATCCTCCCCGCGCTAAACAGTAGTTGCCGAATCAAATCCGATCCGTACCAACCAAGCTGTTGAGCTCAGTGAATCTCAAGATCGCGGTGAATTTCGCTGTGACAGACTCATTGAGAGAGCGAGGGAACGCCGCATCAGCGGCGTTCCCGAGCGATGCCTCTCCGCGATGAGGCGTACTCACCGGTCATCCCGGTCGAATCCGAGCGTGACTCAGCCATAATCTGTCGAGAAAATGAGTCTACGAAAGATTCGTGTTGAGATCTGCGGTGTCTGTGGACCTGTTCTCGGTGCGGCTAAGACGTTGGCTAACACCCAGAGATTGTACAGTGACACCGCGAACAGAAAGTAGAACAACCTCACTGAGAATGTCGGCGACGACGTTCTCGGAAGAAAATCACCGATCTGCCGATATGACGTTTCGATTCCCCAGCGGCGGCGAAACGCCGCCGCGTACGCTTTTGCTGTCGACTGATCTACGTCCAAACTCGTCACGAACCAGACGTGCTCGTCTTCGCTTGTGCGGTGCGGAACCGCGAAGACTGTAACATCTACCGACGCTGTTGGTTTGCGCTTTCGCTGCATCGTATACTCGTCAGCAACCGTCTCAGCGCCGGCGCTGAGACGGTCTCTCATTCCACTACTCGGCCGCGCACGCACGATATAATCGACATCCTGCTGTTCTAACTCCGCGACGACGTGAACTTGGTAGAATCCACGATCGAGGTAGACGTGTCGAATGGAGACGTACTGTTTGGCTGTCTCGAGCAAGGAGCGAACGGCTTCGCGCTTGGCGCGAAAGCCGTTCGCGTCCATCGGGACCACCGCAAGCGTAAATCGCGTGCGAGGAGCGACGATACACAGTGTTGCGAAGCAAAACACTTTGTTCGTTCCGAGATCGGGATACGTGGTTAGGACGTGGTCTGTGTCGGCAGAGCCATAGAAGCGCCACTCGTGGAGATCGATGGCAACATCGACGAACGCAGGAAGTCGGCGCTGAGACCGGAGGACTTCGAACACTCGATCTCGGACGCCATCGAACTGGCCGGTGATGGCGTCTGGTGAGAGATTACGCAAGTGATACAGCAGCGATTTAGCGAGTGAATTTCGAGCCGTAGCGGTGATATCGACGTGCTCGTCACGATCAAGTTGGAGCGTTTTCCCACCCGTATTTGCGAACTCCTGATCAAAAGCGATCCGAGAGAGGATTTCCTGGAAATCCTCTCTCGTGTACTTCCCACACGGTTTCACGCCGAGTTCGAGCTCTGGAAACAGCACCGTCGACGCAGCACGGCAAACCTGTTTCGCCTCAGCTGTCTGGATCATCTGTTGACCAACACAGCCCAGCGTGAAGAGCCTCAGTCAGGTTCGGCAACTACTGTGAAGAGCGAGGCTTTCGCCTCGAATTTTCCGTAAGTACCGCAGCGAGGGAGCGACAGTGACCGAGCGAGGAACGCAGCAAGCCGCGCGAGCCGTCGCGGCTGGGGCTTTGGCGGTGTTCGCCGCCGATCCGCAGTCAGTCATTTATAAATGAGCGGCTGGGGCTTTGGCGGTGTTCGCCGCCGATCAGCGATAAGTCGTTTACAATCGAGCGGTTGGTGGTTCGCTAGCGTTCCACGCGATATCGCACGGTCATTTCTAAACACACACTGAACAGACGCGCCGCGTCGAACGAGTGGTTCACCGGCATGTAAGCCACTCGTAAGGTGTGCGAACCGCTGACTCCCGCTGCCCGAAAGAACAACGGTTAAAAGTCGCCGCCGGGTTCGTACGGACATGGCTGGAACTATCGAAGCGCTCGTCCCCGGCGGGCAGGCCAACCCTGGCCCGCCGCTCGGTCCCGAGCTCGGGCCGACGCCGGTAGACGTTCAGGACGTCGTCGCGGAGATCAACGACGAGACCGCCGCCTTCGACGGCATGGAGGTGCCCGTCACCGTCGAGTACGACGACGACGGCTCCTTCACCATCGAGGTCGGCGTGCCGCCCACCGCGGAGCTCATCAAGGACGAGGCCGGGTTCGACACCGGCTCCGGCGAGCCCCAGGAGGACTTCGTCGCCGACATGTCCATCGAGCAGGTGCGGAAGGTCGCCGAGCAGAAGTCGAGCGACCTGCTCGCGTACGACACGAAGGCCGCCGCCAAGGAGGTCGGCGGCACCTGCGCCTCCCTCGGCGTCACCATCGAGGGCGAGGACGCCCGGACGTTCGACGACCGCGTCGACGCCGGCGAGTACGACGACGTTCTCGACGAGTAACGTCCCTTTTCGCGTCTTTCGGCGGTTTTGCGTTGGTATTCGTCGGTAGAGCTACGTCAGACGCGGTTTCGGTCGGGACAGGTCTATCGTGTCATCGCGAGCGGCAACAGCGGGTCCTCCGGTGAGAAACCGGCGTTCGAGTGTGTATGAGAAAAACGGAGTTCAACGAGAGCCGGCAGCTTCGGTTCCGCCGGTCACACGGCCGGGCGTTCGGACGGCTCCGACTCGGACGTCCGCTCCGTGACCGGTCGCACGTCGGCCCACGTCCAGCCGAGGATCGCGGCCGCGGCGACGAGCGCGTAGAACTGGACGAACACGCCCGCGATCGTTCCGAGGACCGGGACGACCGAGAGCACGCCCACCGCGAGCGCGCCGGCGAGGGTGACGACGGCGGCCGTCAGCCAGCCGGTCGCGTACGCCCGCTTCGAGACGACGCCCCAGAGCGTGCCGAGCGCGAAGCCGTCGCCGACTTTTCCGGAATCGGCGACCGCCGCGATCGCCGCGGGCGTGACGTAGAGCCCGACGAGCGAGACGAGGAGAGCGAGGAGCCCGCCGACGAGGACGATCAGTCCGACCGCGACCGTCCCGGCGCCGACGGACTCGCCGCCCGGCACCACGACGAACGCGCCGAGACTGAGCGCCCCGGCGCCGACGACGATCGCCAGGGGCAGAAGCGAGTAGACGAACGTGACGGCGAACGCCTTCAGCCCGTCGACGAGGAGCTCCCCCCACGCGTCGAAGACCGGCGGCTCGTCGTCGCCGTCGGCGGTCCGTCGGAGGACGCGAACGACGTAGCCGAGCACGGCGAACGCCGGGATCAACAGCGGGCTCGCGAGGAGTAGGACGCCGCCGATCAGGACGGTGACGAGGGCGTCGTCGCCGTCGCGCAGGTAGTTGAGAGACGCTTCTATCATGGTGTATCCCATGTACTGACGCGTCGTGAGCTATTAAACTAGTACGGCGAGCGATGCAGTGAGAGCCGCGAGTGGCTCCAGACGAACCGACGGGCGGCGTCGGACCTTCCCGCGGGCGGAGCCGGCCACTTATGTCTGAACCGAATCGATACGTGGATATGCCCGACCTCAACCCCGTCGCCAAGCGGATCCACAACGTTCAGCCCCGGCCGGTGCGGCTCGAACTCGACTCCGGCGAGACCGGAGTCTTCGAGTTCTCGTCGACGGAGTTCTTCCAGCGGGAGTTCCGCGGCGAGGGCGTCCGGACCGACGCCGACGGCGACGCCGACTTCCGACTGATCAGCTCGGAGGACTACGAGCGGATCCTGCTCGGCCGGTCCGGTCCCGACGAGGAGGGGTGGTCGATGGTCGCCGAGGTGATCGCGGCCGAGCGGGTCGAGGAGTAACGGCGCGCTCGCGGCCGGAGTTCGGGTCAGCGAACGACCGTCACCGGCATCTCGGCTCGGCGGACGACCCCCTCCGCGACGCTACCGAGGAGGACCCGAGAGAGCCCCGTCCGGCCGCGGCTCCCGACGACGACGTGATCGAACGGGTTCGGGTCGGCGTCAGCCTCGTCGTCGGCAGTCGGCTCCGCCTCGCCCGCGGCGACGGAGAGGATGGTCGACGTGGGGCGACCGACCTCCATTCTGGTGTCGATGTCACGGCCGGCCGACTCGGCCGCCTGCCGAAGGACGCGCTCGCCGCGGGCGGTGGCGCTCTCGTACCACTGGTCGCCCGCGCCGGGGAACCCGCCCTCCGCGCCGGTCGCCGAGTCCGCCGGGTTGACCACGTACAGGGCCGTCAGGTCGGCGTCGGGCCACTCCGTGGCGGCGAACGAGAGGGCTTCGGCGGCCTCCTCCGATCCGTCGACCGCGACGAGAATGCGTTTGGCCATACGCGGCGGTTCGCCCGCTCCGGATAAAAAGGGCGGCGGCGACTCCGAAGCGACGGCAATCCGACTCGGAAAACGGGGGAGATGGGATCACGCGGGGTCAGAAAACACTTGACTCCGGGGCCGCGAGCATCGGTATGACCTCCTTCGCGCGGTCGCAGCTGGCGTCGGTCACCGCCCGCGGCGGCGCGTGGCTCGTCGACATCGTGGCGAGCCTCGTCGCCGCCACCGCGGTTTCCGGGGTGGTCGGCGTTGCCTCGGACGGACTCGCCGGTCTCGCCTTCCTTCTCGTCTTCGTGGGGTGGTACGTCGTCTCGGAGGCCGTCTGGGGCCGGACACCGGGGAAGGCGTTCGCCGGTATCAGGGTCGTCGACGAGGACGGGGACGAGATCGGCGCCCGCGCCGCCGTCTTGCGGAACGTCACCAAGATCATCGGCGGGGCCTCGCTCCTGTTGATCCTCGCGGGCGTCGTGTCCATCGCCGACTCGCGTGAGAACCAGCGGCTCGGCGATCGGTTCGCGGGGACGCTGGTCGTGCGAGTCTGAGCCGACTGCTCGAAGCGGGCACCTGCGGTACGGGGCTGGGGGCCGAGCGGGCGCCTCAGTCGTGTCGCGTCACGCACTCGGAGAGGCCGATCAGCTCGACGGGCTCGGAGTTGTCCGGCGAGTAGACGACCATCTGCCCCTTCTCCATGTACGGCACCTTCCCGGCGAGGTTCGAGGGGATGTTGACGCTGTGTATCGCGTCCTCGTCGCCGAGGTTCAAGACGACCTTCGTGTTCACCTGCTTGAACACGGAGTCGGCCACGTCTTGAGGGTCCTGCGTGATGAGGAACAGGCCCAGCCGCTCCTTGCGGCCCTGCTTCGCCGCCTCCGTGAACTTCTGAACCACCTTCTGTGCCTGGACGTTGTCGGCGTCGGCGAGGAAGTTGTGCGCCTCGTCCATCCCGACCAGCAGCGGCGTCTCCTTGATCCGGTCGCTCGCCGGGTCGTTCGACAGTTTGTCGTCGACCAGCAGCCCCGCGACCGCGAGGACGACGATCTCCTTCTGCCGCGACGTGGGCAGGTGGTAGGTGGGAACGACGGAGAGCCCACCGGGACGCACGAGGGTGTGATCGAGCTCCGTGATCGGCTTCGCGTCCTGGTCGAAGACGCCGCTCGGGACCCCGCGGACCCGCCGCTTGACGGCGTCGAACGTCGCCTCGTGGATCCGCCCGCTCTCGTGGAGCTCCTCTTTGAGCGCCGGGTCGTCGAGGTACGAGAGGAACTGACTGTAGGTCCCCTCGTCGCCGTAGTCGTCGAAGAACCTGTTCAGAAGCGTCAGGAGCGCGGGGTACTGGTTGTCGTTGAGCCCCGACCCGGCGACGAGCCACGGCATGTCGTCCGCCAGCGAGAAGGGGATCGTGAACTCCACGCGCTCGGCGCGGTGGCCCTCGCCGGGATACGTCGCGTTCGCGACCCGCGGCACGAGCGCGACGGTGTCGTCGTGGCCCCCGTGGGCGATCCCCTCGCGCTCCAAGCGCCGGGCGAACGCGTCGTCGAGGTCCGGGTTGTCGTCGTGCATCTGCGCGTACTCGTCCTGCGGGTCGAACTGGACGACCGCCATGCGCGACTCGCGGCCGTCGCCCATGGGGTAGGTCCGGTCCGAATCGAGGTACTGCCGGAGAACGTTCTTCGAGGCGTGGGTCTTCCCCGACCCGGTGCCGCCGGCGACGAGCGTGTGGCGGAAGGTCAGCGGGTCGCCGTCGGCGTAGTCGTCCTTCACCCGGTAGTCGACCGTGGGGGGTTCGGCCGCGGTCCGGACCTTCTCGCCGCCGACCGAGAGGTGACCGAGAAAGACGCCGTCGTCGGGGATCTTCAGCCCCGTCTTGATCTCGGCGTCGTCGGCCGCCTCCTCGACGACGGCGCCGGGTTTCGGCACCCGGTCCGTCATTCGGCGTTTCATCTCGTCGCCCTCGCCGTACACCACCGACATCGGCTCCAAGTCGGCGACGAACTTGTAGTCGCGCTCGGCGAAGTCGTCGCGGCGCATCTGCCGACGGGCGTGGATCTCCGTCGCGTCGTCCGACTGGAACTCCTGGGCGTACTCCAACCCCGTTATCCGACAGAAGAGGCGCTCCCCGTCCGGGTACGGGATCAGGAGGTACTTCCCGAGTCGCACGGACTCGCGGTTGCCGGTCGTGACGAACGCCTTCAGCGACGTCTCGTCCTCCTCCTCGGCGACGCGCAGCCCCTGCGAGACGGAGACGACCCCGAGCCCCGCGTCGCTCCCCGCCGGCGTGGCGTCGTACGCGGCGAACGCCTCGTCCGCGGGCTGGTCGCCCGCGTCGGGGCCAGTTCCGTCCGACGGCGGCGCGTTCGCCGGGGCGTCGTCGGCAGGCGCGTCGGTGGCCGGAGCGTCGTCGGTTCGGGACGCGCCGCCCGCCGCGTCGGTCGCACTCCCGCCGTCGGCCGCGGAGTCTGCCCCGCTCTCGCCGTCGGCCGCGGAGTCGGCGTCGCTCGGCGGGTCACCGTCGCCGTCACCGGTGTACTCGGTGAAGTCCTCCAGCGTCATGGCGTACTCACCGGTCGCCGGGCCGAAAGCGTTTGCCCTCGGAGCGCGGAGCGGGCGTCCTTCGTTCCCGGTCACGGGGCGCTTATCCCGCTCGCCCTCGTATCCGTGGCATGATACTCGTTCGCGGCAGCGGCGGCGGGACGGACCTCACCGGCACGGTGTTCGAGCGCGGCGAGGAGCCGCCGGCGTACAAGGGCGCTCCGAACGAGGACGCGCCGTACGTGTGGGTCTGCGACGCCTTCTACGAGGTCGAGAGCGGTGGGTCACCCCTCGTCGTCGACGGCGAGGAGATCCGCGTCGCCTTCGAGGAGCCGATGCCGCGCGGGTTCGACACCCGCGATCAGGCGGTCGAGGCGGCCCGCGAGCACGTCCGGACGCAGTTCGCCAGGATCGGGGTCGACCCCGACGACGTCGAGGTCGAGGTCTCCGCGGCGGGCCCGGCCTGAGACCTGGCGCCGAACACCGGTCGCGTCGGCGGCCGACCCCTCTTTTACCCGTGTCGCCCCGGTACGAGGCCGTATGTCCGACCCAGCGGAGGACTTCGACCCGAGGTCGCGAGAGGAGCGCGAGGTCGCCGCCGAGGCCGCGGGCGACCGGTCCGACTTCCTCTCGCTGATGGCCCACACGTACCGCGGCGAGCTCGGCCGGACGGGCTCGTGGCGGACCCGCATCGACCGGACGACGAACTGGGCGGTGGTGGTGACCGCGTCGCTGCTCACCTGGACCTTCTCCAGCGAGTCGCGGCCGCACTACGTGCTGCTCATCGGGCTCGTCATGCTCAGCGTCTTCCTCGGGATCGAGACCCGCCGGTACCGGATGTTCGACGTCTGGCGCTCGCGCGTGCGGCTCTTAGAGGAGAACGTGTTCGCGAACGCGCTCGACCCGGAGGGCGTCGAGCAGTCGAACTGGCGGAAACTGCTGAGCGAGGACCTCCGCGAGCCGACGATCAAGATGCCGGCCGTCGAGGCGGTGTCGCGGCGCCTCCGGCGGGTGTACGCGCCGCTCGTCTCGGTCCTCGTCGCCGCGTGGGTCGTCAGGCTCACCGTGTTCACGCCCCCGGAGACCGGCGTCGTCGCGACCGCTTCGGTCGGCGCGCTCCCGGGCGCGCTGGTGATCGCGCTCGTCGCTGGGTTCTACGGCCTCGTACTGGCGCTGACCCTGCGGCGGGCCCCGAGGCGGGCAAAAGGCGAGATGCAGGCGGCCGAGGACACCGACGAGTGGAAGTGAGCCGCTCGCGGCTCCGCTTCCGGCGGGCGATCCGACCGCGTCCCCCCCCGTCGCCTCCCGCAACCCCTTTTCGCCCGCGGCCCAACCGGATCGTATGGCCGAGCTACCGGACCGCGTCGTGGGCGACGCGCGGACGAGCGACTTCGGGTGGGACCTCCTCACGGACCTGACCGACATCGGGAACCGAATGGCGGGGTCGACGGGCGAGCGCCGCGGCGCCGAGCGCGTCGTCGAGGCGTTCGAGGCGGCCGGCCTGCGGAACGCCGGGCTCGACGAGTTCGAGATCCCCGGCTGGTGGCGCGGGGAGTCGTCGCTGTCGGTGTCGGGACCGGTCGAGCGACGCCACGAGAACTCCCACGAGGTGATCGCGCTGCCGGGGACCCCGAGCGGCGAGGTGACCGCGCCGCTGGTCGACGTCGGCGACGGCACCGACGAGGCGTTCGCGGCCGCGGGCGAGAGGCTGGAGGGCGCGGTCGCGATGGCCTCCTCGCGCACGCCGGAGAGCCACGACCGGTGGATCCACCGGATGGAGAAGTACGTCGCGGCGGCCGAGCGCGGCGCGGTCGGGTTCGTCTTCCGGAACCACATCGAGGGGGCGCTGCCGCCGACCGGCGAGATCGGCTACCACAACCGCCCCGGGCCGATCCCAGCGGTCGGCGTCTCGAAGGAGGTCGGCGACCGGCTCTCGCGGCTCGCCGAGGCCGCCGACGAGAGCGACGACGCGGACGGCGGTGTCGGCGACGACCACGGCGACGAGCGGCCGACCGTCTCCCTCGACGTCGACTGCCGGAACGAGCCGACGACCTCGGTGAACGCCGTCGCGGAGGTCGGCCCGGACACCGAGGAGGCGGTGTATCTCACCGCCCACGTGGACGCCCACGACGTGAGCGACGGCGCCAACGACAACGGCGCGGGCTCCGCGCTCGTCGCCGAGGTCGGGCGCCTGCTCGCGAGCGTCGAAGGCGACCTCGACACGCGGGTCCGGCTCGTGACCTTCGGCTCGGAAGAGATCGGGCTATGGGGCGCGTACCACGCCGCCGAGACCACGCCGCGAGCGGAGATCGCCTGCGTGGTCAACCTCGACGGCGCCTGTAGCTCCCGGAACCTCCGCGTGGGAACGAACGGGTTCGACGGGATGGCGTCGGTGTTCGAGTCGGTCACGGACGCGTTCGACGCGCCGCTCGCGACCGGCGAGACCATCTCCCCGCACGGCGACCAGTGGGCGTTCGTTCAGGAGGGGATCCCGGCGGTGATGGTGTCGACGACGAGCGACCAGTCCGGGCGCGGCTGGGGGCACACTCACGCCGATACCCTCGACAAACTCGACTCTCGAGACCTCGGCGAGGTGGCGACGCTCGTCGCCGCGTCCGTCTACCGCTTCGCGACGGGCGAGGTCGAGGCCACCCACCGGTCGCGCGAGGCGATCCGAGACGCTATCGACGAGGGGTACGTCGAGGAGCTGAAGACGGGCGGGCGGTGGCCCTACGGCGACTGAGCGGGGAGGCGAAAGGGACCGAACGTCGCGCGAGGACGCGGAGGGGACCGAACGTCGCGCGGCGGCTCAGGGCCGTCTCGACTCGTCGAGACGGCGATCACTCCTCGTCGGAGCCGTCGCAGACGCCGAGCGGGAGCGAGTCGGGGGCGTCGCCGTCGCCGTCGAGACCGGCGTATGCGTCGTCGATGAGCCGGACAAGCTGCGTCTCGGGGCTCACGCCGCGGGCGGCGGCGAGCGCCGCGAGCCGCTCGTACTGCTCGTCCGGCACGGACACCATTCCCTCGTCCATACGCGGCGCTCCGTCCCGAAGCTACAAAAGCGTTGTTCGGACCCGCGTTCACGGCGAGTCCGCCCGCTCGCCGTCGCGGACGGCCCCGATCGGTTCACCCTCGGCGAACCGGTCGAAGAGCGCGTTCATCACCGCCGCCTCGGCGCGAGAGAGGTGTTCCCAGACGGTCGTCGAGCCCAGCCCGAGTTCGGTCGCGACCTCCTCGACGCCCACCCCGCCGCCGTGGTCGTAGTAGCCCGCGGCGATCGCGGTCGCGAGGACTTCCCGTTGTCTGTCGGTGAGATCGTCGAGGAGCCCCGACGCGGGGAGTTGGGGCGAGCGCTCGATCGACGCCAGCTCCACGTTCCGCGCCAGCTCTACCTCGTTGCCGCCGCGTTCCAACTCGCGGATGACCGCAGAGAGGTCGTCGTCGTCCCCGAGGTACGCCGTCCACCGCTCGACGCCGCCGGAGATGGTCGTCCCCGTCCGGTAGTGGATCCCCATCCGCGAGAACCGCTCGCCGATGCCCTCCCAGTCGGCGGCCGCGACGTCGATCGTCAGGGCGACGTACGCGTGCGTCCCCTCGATGGGCGCGAGCGGTTCGGCGGACACGATCAGGTCGAACTCGCGGAACTCCTCGACGAACGCCTCGATCTCGGCCGGCGGTCCGGTGAGTTCGGCGATCCGCTTGCGCTCGGGCCCGCTCCCGGTCATCGACGAGACCGAGCGGTACCGCACCTCCGGGTGGCGCGCGCTCACCTCGCATTCCGGCTCCCCCGCGTGGTAGATCCGGAACGTCACTTCCCGCATGGAGAAGGCTGAGGCGGCCGAGGTTCAAACGGGTTCCGGACCGGCGCGATCCTCCTTACGCGGGAGACCGCGCGCCGCCGCCGCGGCGACACCGAGACGGGGGCTCCTCGCGAGAGCGGTCAGTCGCCGCGGCCCATCGCGTAGAACTCGTCGTTCGGGCGCATGTCCGCGACGGTCGCCATGCGGTTGGAGAGGTTGAAGAAGGCCGCGACCGAGGCCACGTCCCACACTTCCTCCGGTGAGAAGCCGGCGTCTCGGAGCCGCTGGACGTCCTCGTCCGTCACGGACTCGGGCGATTCGGTGAGTTTGACGGCGAAGTCCAGCATCGCCATGTGGTGGTCGGAGACGTCGGCCTGTCGGTGGTTCGTGGCGAGCTGGTCGGCGAGTTTCGGCGCGCCGGCGTAGATGCGACAGAGCGCGCCGTGGCCGACCACGCAGTAGAGGCAGTCGTTCGCGCCCGACACCGCGACGACGATCATCTCGACCTCTTCGCGGGCGAGCGGCGTGTCCGCCACGAGCGCGTCGTGGTACGCGAAGAAGGCCCGGAAGTGGCTGGGCTTGTACGCGAACGCCGAGAACACGTTCGGCGTGAACCCGGCGTCCTCGGTCTCCTCGTCGATGCGCTCGCGCAGATCCTCGGGGAGGTCCTCGTAGTCCGGCACGGGGAACCGCCGCATCGCGTCCTCGTTCATACCAGCAGACGCGCGCCGCGACCACAAAGCCGTTCCCCCGGACCGCCCGCCGTTGCGCCGCTCTCGGTCGACTCGGACGGTCTCGCTGACTCGGGGCGGTTGATTTATGCGAGGTCGTGCTGTGCGTTGGCACACACACATGGCCGACCCGAGTGACACCGGCGAGGGCGACCGGCGGCGGGCGACGAGTTCGGGTGAGGCCGACCGAACGGCGGTCGTCGAGCGACTGTACGGCGACATCCCCTTCCATCAGCGACACGGCCTGGAGGTGCTCTCCGTGACTCCCGACCGCGCCAGCGTCAAGCTGCCGTTCGACCCCGGACTCGTGGGCAACCCCGACCTCGGGGTCCTCCACGGCGGCGTCGTCAGCGCGCTCGTCGACCTCGCCGGCGCCGCCGTCTTCGTCGGCGGCCGCGAGGCGTACACCCCGACCATCGACCTCCGCGTGAACTACCTCGAGGCCGCCGGTCGGGAGCCGCTGTACGCGACCGCCACGGTGGACCGCCGCGGGGCCGACATCGGCGTTGCGAGCATCGAAGTCGAGTCCGGGGACGCCGTCTGCGCGACCGGCACGGGCGTCTACAAGCTCACCGATGACTGAGTTCCCCGTCGAGGGCGTCGTGGACGCCCACGTCCACCTCATGCCCGGGCGCCTGATGGCCGCCATCCGAGAGGCGCTCGGCGACGCCGCCGGCTGGGAGTTCGACCACCCGACCGACCGCGAGCGGATGGAGGCGACGCTGGCCGCCGCCGGCGTCGAGCGGTACGTCGCGCTCCCGTACGTCGCGCGTCCGGGCGCGGCGGCCGACCTCAACGAGTGGGTGATCGAGGCCGCCGCGGCGTCCGACCGCGCGGTCCCGTTCGCCACGGTCCACGCCGCCGACGACGACCCGGGGACCGTCGTCGCCGACGCCTTCGACGCCGGGGCGCGCGGCCTGAAGCTCCAGCTCCCGGTCCAGGGGTTTTCGGCAGACGACCCGCGGCTCGACCCGGCCTACGAGGTCGTCGCCGCACGCGACGCACCGGTCGTGCTCCACGCCGGGACGGCGCCGATGTTCGAGGACAGTCCGCACGTCGGCGTCGAGCGCTTCGAGTCGTTCCTCGCCTCCTACCCCGACGTGCGGGTGTGCGCGGCACACATGGGCGCGTACGAGGTCGACGCGTTCGTCGACCTCGCCCGCGACAACGACAACGTCTTTCTCGACACAACCTTCGCCATGTCGAGCGTCGCCGAGACGTACATGGATTTCGACCCGGCGACCGTCGACGACGACACGCTGATCGAGCTCTCCGAGTCGGTCATGTACGGCTCGGACTACCCGAACATTCCGTACCCCTACGCCCGGGAGCGGGAACACCTGCTCTCGCGGGACCTCCCGATAGAGGCGCAACGCGACGTCTTCTCTCGGACCGCGCGCCGCTTCCTCGGCGGCGACTGAGCGGCGACGCCGCTCCCTCGGCGGCGATGAGCGCCCGCGCCGGTCGGGGGCTCAGTACCGCTCGTCGACGACGCCGGTCTCGTCGAGGTCCGCGACCAGTTCGACGGCGTCGGGCGTCACGATGAGGCGGTCGCCGAGCGCCGCGCGCAGCTCGTCGACGTCGGCCTCGCCCTCGCAGACCACGACGAGGCGGTCGGTGGTCTCCGGCTGTGACACCTCGACGCGGTACTCGCCGGTCAACCCCTCGAAGCCGGCGAGCACCGTCTCGATGCTCTCCGGGTACACCTTCACGCCCTTGACCTTCAGCCGCTCGTCCGTGCGGCCGATGACGCCGTCGGGCAACACGACGGTCCCGTCCCGAACCGCCAGTTCGGCGAGGTCCCCGGTCCGGTAGCGCACCAGCGGGATGCCCGCCTTCCGGAGGTGCGTCACGACGACCTCCCCGCGCTCGCCGGCGTCTAAGACCTCGCCGGTGTCCGGGTCGACGGCCTCCACGACGGCGTAGTCGTCGACGACGCGGAGGCCGTCCTCGGCCGCGGTCTCGGCGGCCACGGGCATGATGTGTCGCGTGCCGAAGTAGTCCACGGCCGTGGACGCGTCGAGCGCGTCTTTGACCGCCTCGCGACGGCCGGGGATCGAGGTGAACGGCTCGCCGGCGCCGACGAACGTGTCGACCGAGCCGCCCGCCGCGCCGATCTTCAGCGCGAAGCTCGGGTTGCCCACGACGGCGTCCACGTCGTACGACTCGATGGTCGCGGCGGCCTGCTCGGAGTCGCCGGGGCCGAGCGGGAACACCTCCGCGCCGAGGCGTTCGAGCGCCCGATGGAGCACGTACCCGGTGCCGAACAGCTCGTAGCCGAACGTGTTGACGACGCGGTCGCCCGGCTCGATGCCGGCGCGTTCGAGCACGTCCGCGTTGGCGGCCGCCTGACCGTCGAGGTCGTCGGCCGTGTCGAAGACCGGCCGGAGCTGCTCGCCCATCGGCGAGAACGTGACCATCGCCGCGCCGTCGTACAGCGACCCCCTCGGCGGCGCGTCCTCGAAGTCGGCCTCGAGCTCAGCGGCCGTCGTGAACGGGAGGGCTCGGAAGTCGGCCCACGAGTCGACCGCCGTCGGGTCGACGCCCGCGTCCGCGAACTTCTCGGCGTAGAAGTCGCGGTCGGCGACCCGCTCCAGCTGCTCCCCCACCGCCGCGAGTGTACTGTCGTCGTACATCGCGTTAACACACGACAAACTGCCACATAAACCTCCGTCACCGGTGTGGTGGCGGGACGGGCGACGCCTGTGCGGCGCGGCGTCGGAGCGGAAACGCGCGTGCGGTCGGAAGGGTCGGAACGGAAACGCGCGTGCTGTCAGAAGGGTCGAGACGACCGGGTCGTGGACCGCGGGCCGTCGCGTTCAGTACGCGAACGGCCACGTGCGCAAGTACTCCTTGATCTTGCCGAGCCCGGCCAACACCCCCTTCGGCTCGACGGCGAGCACGACGATGATGATCGCGCCGAAGAACACCGGCAACAGCGCGGTCGCGTTGGTGCCCGTGAGGTCGGCGAGGAAATTCAGCCCGTCGTTGAGGTAGTCTTGAACGAGCGTGACGACGCCCACGCCGAGCAGCGCCCCCCAGACGCGTCCGAGGCCACCGAAAAGCAGCATGACGTAGTGTTCGAGGGTGAGCCCGATCGTGAAGTACTCCGCGTTGATGAAGCCGATCTGGAACCCGAACAACCCGCCCGCGACGCCGATCATGAACCCGCCGATGGCGAACGCGAGCAGCTTGTTCTTGAAGACGTTCACGCCGAGGACGGACGCGGAGAGGTCGTTCTCGTGGATGGCGCGGAACGTCTTCCCGACGCCGGTCCGGGAGAGGTTCAGCGACAGCATCGCGAACACCAAGAGTAGCACCAAAGCGAGCAGGTACTTGTCGATGGTCGTGCCGAGCGCGCCGACGGGCCCGACGAGCCCCACGTTCGAGGGCAGCGACTGGGTCGTCCCGCCGTGGATGAAGGCGAGCTGTGAGTTCACGAAGAACCACTCCTCGGCGATGAACTGGAGCGCCAGCGTCGAGATGGCGATGTAGAACCCCTTGACCCGGAACGACGGCAGACCGAAGCCGACCGCGACCAGCGCGGCGAGGAGGCCGCCGACGGCGAGCGCCGGGAGGAGTCCCGCTCCGACGGCGAGCAGTCTGCTCGCGCTGTACGCGCCGATGGCCATGAACGCGCCCTGCGCGAGCACGATCTCGCCGGCGTAGCCGAGGATGACGTTCAGCCCCAACACCGCGATGGCGAAGATGTACGCCTGCGTCAGCAGCGTCACCGTGCCGCCGCCGAGGAGGAACGGCGCGATGAAGGGGATCGGCAGCCCCAAAGCGAGGGCTATCTTCTGTGTCCGCCACCGGACCAGCCCCATTCGCGACTCGTAGTCGGTGAAGTACTCACCGCAGGGCATGCGACCACCTCCCGTCGGCCGCGGCCGTTCGAGTCGTCGGTGCACCGTCGGAGCGCCCCGTAGCGCGCGAACTGTGTCCCTTCATGGTCAGAGCCTCTCGATCCGCTCGGTCCCGAACAGGCCGTACGGCTTCACCAGAATGACGACGAGCAGGAGCACGAGCGGGAGAATCTCGCCGAAGCCCGCGCCGAAGTTGGCCTGGATGTTCGTGAACGGGACGTACACCGCGGTGCCGCCCACGAGGTAGTACGACCCCAGTTCCTGGAGGACGCCCACGACGATGGAGCCGATGAACGCCCCCGGGATGCTGTCCAGTCCGCCCAACACGACGGCGGCGAAGATGATGATCCCCGTGTTCTCGATGGAGACCGCCGCCCCTCCGCTGGACGTCGCCAGCAGGATGCCGCCGATGGCGGTGATGGCGATAGAGAGCGTCCACGCGAGCGCGATGGTGCGCTCGATGGAGACGCCGAGGACCATCGCGGCCTGCTCGTCGCTGGCCGACGCCCGGAGGATCGACCCGGTGACGGTTTCGCGGAAGAACAGCATCAGGACGGCGACGACGACCAGCGCGATGGCGACCGCGACGGCGTACGCCGCCTGTATCGACGTGCCGAGGGGGAGACTGAGCTGGCCGCCGAACGTCAGCGCCTCGGGGTACGCCTGCGCGTTCTGGCCGTACAGGAAGAAGATGACCCCCTCGAGGATGCTGCCGAGCGCCAGGGTCACGATGATGACCGACAACACCGGCTCGCCGATGAACTGTCGGAACACGATACGTTCGAGCGCCAGCCCGAGCACGAGGCCGAGCAGGACCGTCACGAGCACCGCCGCCCACGCCGGTATCGCCGCCGGGAGCACGGTGGCCGTGCCGAAGATGACGACCCCGTACGCGCCGACCATCGCGATCTGGCCCTGCGCGAAGTTCAGGACGCCGGTCACCTTGTAGATGAGCGAAAAGCCCATCGCCACGAGCGCGTACAGCGCGCCCAGTCCGAGACCGCTCAGCGAGATGTCGATGAGCGTGACCCAGTTGACCATCTAGCTCACCTCCAGTTCGCGTTCGTCGTCGAGGACCGGTTGGTCCACGTCGACGATGCGCATGACGCCGCGTTCCTCGGACTCTCTGCCGTCTTGGTACGTGATCGTGAGTTCCATCGCTATCTCGGTGCTGCCGTCGTACAGGGCCGTCACGAGGTCGCCGTATCGGTCCACGACGACCTCGCGGCGGAGCTTCCCGGTGCGCGTGAGCTCCCCGTCGTCGGCGTCGAACTCCTTGAACAGGAGCACGAACCGCTGGATCGGGTTATCGAGGTCCTCGTTGGTCTCCGCGACCACGCCGCGAAGCAGCTCTAAGACCGGTTCTTTCCGCGTCAGATCGCGGTAGCCCGCGTACTGGATGTCGCGCTGGTCGGCCCACTCCGCGACGTTGTCGTACCGGATGTTCAGGACCGCGGTGAGCTCCGCGCGGTCGTCGCCGACGACCATCGCCTCCTTCACGTAGGGGTTGAACTTCAGCTTCGTCTCGACGCTGATCGGCGCGACGGCGGTGCCGTCGGTCATCTCTAAGACGTCGTCCATCCGGTCGAAGATCCGCACGTGGTCGTCGTCGGTGAGCGCGCCGAAGTCGTCGGTGTGGAGCCAGCCGTCCTCGAACGCCGACTCGGTCTTCTCCGGCATCCCGTAGTAGCCGGAGGTGACGACCGGGCCGCGCACGAGCAGTTCGCCGCCCGGCGTGATCCCCACCTCGACGTTCGGGAACACCTCGCCGACCGTCTCCACTTGCACGTCGTCGTCGCGGTGCATCGTCACGAACCCGCAGACCTCGGACTGCCCCCAGATCTGCTTGAGCGGGACGCCCATCGCGTGATAGTACTCGAAGTGGTCCTCGCCGAGGGGACCGCCGCCGGTGTAGACGTTCTTCGCGCGCTTCAGTCCGATCTTGTCGAGTATCGGCCGGTAGGCCGCCCAGTAGGACAGCCAGTGGGCCCCGCGCAGCCACGCCGGCGGCTCCTCGTCGTTCCTGTCGCCGATGACGTACTCGGCGTACTTCTCGCCGACGCTCATCGCCTTGTCGTACACCCAGCCTTTGAACCGCGAGGTGTTCTCGATTTTCGCCTTGACGTCCGCGACCCACGCCTCGTACCGCTTCGGCGACGAGAAGATGATCTCCGGACCGATCTCCCGGAGGTCCTCCTCCTCGGTTTCGGGCTGTTCCGGGAAGTTCGCTGTCCACCCGGCGACGAACGCGGCCGCGAGCAGGATCATCTGCTCGCCCACCCACGCCATCGGGAGGTACGAGAAGTAGTCCGACTCCTTCGGCAGCGGGTCGATGTCGATGGCCGCGTTTGCGAGGTTCACGAGGTTGAAATGCGAGAGCCGGACGCGTTTCGGCATCCCCGTCGTCCCCGACGTGGGCGCGAGCATCGCGGTCGCCTCCGCGGGCACGGCCTGGATCTCGGACGCGAGGTAGTCGTCGCCCACGTCGCCGGACTCGCGGCGCTCGCGGCCGCGCTCCTCGACGTCCTCGTAGGCGACGATGTCGGGGTCGCCCGGCTCGGTCTTCTCGCCGTTCTCGTACCGGAACATGCCCTTGTCGTCCCGGTAGATGATCGTCGACAGCGACGGCACGCCGTCCGAGACGAGGAGGAGTTTGTCCACCATCTCCTGATCTTCGGCGTACACCACCTCGGGTTCGAGCAGCCGGAGCTGTTTCTCGATGTCCTCCGGCAGCATGTCCTCGTAGTTCGGGGCCGCCATCCCGCCGAGGGACTGCGCGGCGATCCACGCCCACAGCTGGTGGGGACGGTTGTACCCGATGGTGAACAGCACGTCCTCGTCGCCGAACCCGTACTCCTCTAAGCCGAGCGCGAACCGCTCCACGCGGTCGTAGTACTCCTCCCAGGTGAACTCCTGCCAGACGCCGTACTGCTTCCAGCGCAGGGCGATGTCGTCCGGGTGCTCGGCGGCGTGATCGATGAGGATCTCGGGGAGCGCCCGGTCGGAGACGATGGGCACCGACTCGCCCTCCGGCGCGGTCAGGACGCGCTCGACGGACAGCCCCGAGTCGGCTGAGTCGCCCGACCCGACGCCCTCGCTCTCGGCGTTTTCGGCCGCCATCTACTCGACCCCCGTGTAGACGCGGGCGACCTCGGGGTCGTCCGTCACCTCCTCGGGCGGCCCGCGAGCGATGACGCCGCCCTTCTGCATGACGATCATCCGCTCTGAGACCGCGGTGACGACTTCGAGGTCGTGTTCGATCATCACGAGCGTCAGCCCCTCCTCCTCGTGGAGGTCGGTCAGGAACCGGATCATGTCGTACTTCTCGTCGAAGGTGAGCCCGCTCATCGCCTCGTCGAGCAGGAGCACGTCCGGCTCGAGCGCGAGCGAGCGGGCGAGGTCGACCCGCCGCTGGACGCCCAGCGGCAGCGTCGAGACCGTCGTGTGGCGGTACTCCCAGAGTTCGAGGTAGTCGAGGATCTCCTCGACGAACCGCATGTTCTCGGCCTCCGTCTTCCGCCCGGTGCCGTAGTACAGCATCGCCGAGAGCACGTTCGGGCGTTTGGCGACCGCCCGGGTCGTCATCACGTTCTCTAAGACGTCCTCGCTCTCGAAGAGCTCTAACCCCTGAAACGTCCGACCGAGGCCGTGTCGGGCGCGGTAGTGTTCCGGCCTGCCGCTGACCTCCTCGCCGTTCAGGAACACTTCGCTCCCGGCGTCGGGCGTGTAGAAGCCGTTGAGGATGTTCAACAGCGTGGTCTTGCCGGCACCGTTCGGGCCGACGATGGACACCCACTCGCCGTCGGCGATACCGAGGTCCACGTCGTCGACGGCGGTGATCGAGCCGAACGTCTTGGTCACGTTCCGGCAGCCGATCGCGGCCTCCTCGGGAGGCACGTGCGCGCCGCTTCTGAGCGACGCCGCGCGCGCCTCGACCCCCTGATCGGCGCTCATCAGGTCCACCTCTTGCGGATCTTGTAGTGCCTGATGTCGGTGTACCGGGAGTCCTCGCTGGACGTCCCGAGGTAGAACTCCTTTATCTCCTCGCGCTCGACGAGTTCGTCGGCCGGGTCGTGGAGCTCGATCTGGCCGTTCTCCATGACGTAGCCGTAGTCGGCGATCTCGAGCGTGCGCTTTGCGTTCTGGTCCGCGATGAGCATCGTGATGTCCTCCCGTTCGTTGATCTCTACGAGCGTCTCGAAGATGTCGCGAACCAGCTTCGGCGCGAGACCGAGCGAGGGCTCGTCCAACAGGAGCAGGTTCGGCCGGTGGATGAGCGCGCGAGCGATGACGAGCATCTGCTGTTGCCCGCCGCTGGCGTAGCCGGCCTTGAGGTCTAAGATGTCCTCCAGTTGCGGGAAGTACTCGAAGGCGATCTGGTAGTCGTCCTCGTCGAATTGGAACCGGCGGCCCTGACGGTAGAGCCCGCACCGGAGGTTCTCCTCAACGGTGAGGTCCTCGAACACCCGCCTCCCTTCGAGGATGTGCGTGATGCCGCGCTGGACCATCTCGTTGGCGCCGTAGTTGGTCACGTCCTCGCCGCGCAGGAACACGCGGCCCCGCGTGACCTCGCCGCGCTCGCTCCGGCCGATACCGCTTATCATCTTCAGTATCGTCGATTTCCCGGCGCCGTTCGGGCCGAGCAGCGCGACGATGTCGCCCTCGCTGGCCGACATCGAGACGCCCTGTACCGCGAGGAAGTGCCGGTCGTAGACGATCTCGACGTTGTCGAGTTCGACGACCGGCGGGTCGCCGTCGTCCGCCGCGGTCGCGGTCGCTTGCTCGTTGGTCGCCATTACAGTCCGATCCAGGAGTCTCGGCGGGGCAGTTCGACGCTGGTGTCGAAGCTCAGGCTCCCGTCGGTGACCTCGAACAGCCGCCCGTTCATCGTCGGGCGGCGGTCGCCCTCCGCGTAGCTGAACGGCTCGGCGAGGCCGAACATGTCGTCGTCCTCGATGCCGAACATCCCCTGCCTGACGTTCGGGCCGGTCGTGACGTCGTTCCCGGCCTCGGCGGCGTTTTGCATGCCCTTCAGCGCGAGCAGGGCGTGGATCACGCCGCGCACGTAGTTGAGCTGGGCGACCTCGGGGTCGTCCATGCTGCGCCCCTCGCGCTCGAAGTTCGCCTCGATGATCTCCGCGCCCCGGCCGCCGCTGTCGAGCGCGCCCTGAAAGGTGCGGAACGCGTTGACGTACCGCACGCCCTCGAAGATGTCGGGCGACTGCTGGACCACGCGCTCGTCGACGGTGTAGGTCAGGCCGCACACCGTCAGGTCGGGGTAGATGTCCTGTCGGTCCTCTAAGAGCACCCGCATCGGCGCGGACGTGTTCTGGTGGATGAGGTAGTCGATGTCCTGGTCTCTGGCCTGTCGGAGCTGCGTCGTCGCGGAGTTGGCGGTCAGCGGGAGGTTGATGTCCGGGGCCACGTCGAGTCCGAGTTCCTCGGCGTACTGCTTGCCGCCCTCCACGGGCGACCGGCCGAACGCCGTGTTCGAGAAGATGAACCCGACCGTCGCCTCGGGGTCGTTGTCCGCGATCCACTTCAGATGCGCCCGGGCCTGGCTGGTGTAATCGAGGTTGCCGAAGAAGTTGTACGGGAACTCCTCGGTGACGAGGTTCGCGGAGTAGGACGCGGAGACGTAGACGATCTCGTCTTCCGCAACGGTGCCCGCCAGCGCCTCGGTGTCGGCGGTGCCCCAGCCGATGATCAGCGGCGGCGACGACTCGGAGGTGTACTGTTGATAGTACTGCTGTGCCTGCGGCACCTCGTAGGCGTAGTCGTTGTTCGGGTGGTCGATGCTCACGTCGAACAGGTCGTTCTCGTTGATGTACGCGATCGTGTCCCGAGAGCCGATGGCCGTCGGTCGCCCCACGTCGGACGTCGCCCCGCTCTCGTCGTAGATGCCGGGTACCGTGACCGAGTCGGGCATGCTCCCGTCGCCCCCGTCGCCGCTCCCGCCGTCGCCCCCGTCGCCGCCGCCGATACACCCGGCGAGCGCCAGCGTCGCCGCTCCCGCGGTGCCGCTCTTCAGGACGTTCCGCCGCCGGTACAGCCTCGACGAATCCACTGTGTTATCGTTTGTCATGAGTTTCTACCTACTACCGTGAGTGACATACTACATAATCATTAGGGATAGATTCAGCTCTCTGCGGGCAGTTACTCGGTGCCCGCGCGCTCGCGAACGGCGAGTGAAGCCGTCGATTCGCCGAAACAACCAAATGCGAGTGCCGAGACGACTGGTCCATGTTTACGTTTGTCGTGGGTATCGACACCGACGTGGGGCGGGCCGAGACGCAGGCGGAGACCATCGCGTCGATGCCGCTGGAGGCGGACGAGGTGACGGCGGTGCTCGTTCACTCGTTCGCCGAGAACCGGGAGGGCGGCACCGTCGAACAGGTCAAGTCCGTTCGGGTCGCGCAGTCTCGACTCGAAGACGCCGGGATCGAAGTGACGCCGGAGGGGTACGGCGGCGACGCCGCCAAAGCGATCCTCAACGTCGCCGACGACTACGACGCCGACCAGATCGTCGTCGCCGGCCGGAAACGCACGCCGACCGGAAAGGTCCTGTTCGGCAGCGTCACCCAGAGCGTCATCCTCGACACCGAACGGCCCGTCCTCGTCTGTAGCGGCGACGACTGAACCGACCGCTCGGCGCGTCCGCTCCAGACCCCGATCGGGATCAGAGCGGAACTCCCCGGTCCGACAGGGTGGTTCGAGAGTCACCGGGGCCCATCGCAATCAGTTTATAACTACGAGCGAGTATATCGGGTCGTGGTGGCGATGACGAGTCGGTTACCCCCACTGAGCCCCTTGTGACGACGGGTTTCCACCGAGCCACCGTTCCCACGACCGCCAGCGATGCGGCCGCTTCGCGGATCTGGGGAGTGCTACCGATCCCGAACTGACGGCTCCGAACGGGTCACAGTGAAAGTGGTTAGAATCGGTGTCGGCCGTTCGCTGTCGGGTGATTTCGATGCGAAAGAAGCGGGTGGGGTCGGCGACCGCGGTGCGGGGTCGTGACCCCGTTCCGCGGCTCAGTACGAGGCGGCTCGCTTGTCGAGGCCGGCGGCCTCGATGTCGTCGCCGTCGACCGAGGTGCGGAGCACGTCCATCCCGTCGTCGCCGTCGATGTCGAAGTTGCGGGCGTACAGCGCTTCGAGGCGGTCGTACTCGGCGTCGGAGATGGGCGGCACGTCGCTCGCGGCGCTCCACTCGGCGATGTCGTCGCCGTCGCGGAACGTCGGCGTGACGGAGGCGACCTCGTCGTGGGCCAGCAGCCAGCGGATCGCGGCCTGCGCCATCGTTCGCGTCCCCTCGCCGTGGTCGGGCGTTTCGAGGAACCGGATCGCGTCGACCTTCTCCCAGCCGGTCTCGTACCACTCCTTCGGTCGGTGCGAGCGGTGGTCGCCGTCTTCGAGGACGGTGTCGGGCGTCACCTGCTCGTTGAGGAGGCCGGAGGAGTGCGGAACGCGGGCGATGACGGACGTGTCGGAGTCCGACTCGCGGATCGTGTCGACGAAGTGGCGGCCGGGCTCCTGCTCGAAGAGGTTGAAGACGGTCTGGACCGCGTCGAACTCCTCGTACTCGACGGCGGCGTCGCCCTCGGCGAGCCAGCCGATCGAGGGGCCGAGCGCCCAGCCGAGCGCGCGGACGCGACCGTCCGCCTTCCACTCGCGGAGGAGGTCGCGAACCTCGGGCGTCACCTCGTCGACGTTCGCGTTGTGCAGTTGGAGCACGTCGACGTAGTCGGTGTCGAGGCGGTCTAAGGAGGCCTCGAACGCCTCGGTGAGGTACTCCTCGTTCAGCTCCTTCGGCAGCTCGCCGTGGCCGGCCTGCGGGTTGTCGTAGAAGTCGTAGCCGATCTTCGTCGACAGCGTCACCTCGTCGCGGCGGCCGTCGATCGCTTCGCCGATGATCGACTCGCTGTCGCCGTGGCCGTACACGTCGCCGGTGTCGACGTAGGTGACGCCCGCGTCGAGCGCCTCCTCGACCATCTCGACCGCCTGCTCGTCCGAGCGGTCGCCCCACCAGTCGGTGCCGACGACCCACGCCCCGAAGCCGATCTCGGAGACCTCGACGCCGGAGTTCCCCAGTTCGCGGTGTTGCATACCCGTCGATTGGCGGTCGGGACACTTATCGGGCGCGGTCGCTCCCACGGATGCGGAACGGTCCGGTGACGGCCGGTCCGCCCGCGAGCGCACCGTTGGAGTTTACACGGTCGGTCGCGTTCGGAACGCGTATGGAGAAGCCCCTCCGCCGGCGGCTCGACGCCGTCGTCGCCTTCCTCGCGGTCGTCGCCGTCGCATCCGTCACCGACCTGTTGTTGTCACACGGGAGAGCCGGGATCGTCACGGCCGTCCTCATGGCCTTCGGCGTGTCGTTCGTCGGCGTCGTCGTCGGACTGTTCGCCAACGCCATGCGATCCTAGCCGACGGGCGCTCGCGGGACCACACAACCGAATCCATATCAACCACGGCGACGAAGGAGGGCCGATGACAAAGCGACACGTGTCCCTGCCCGACGGCGCCGAGGCCGGGGTCCGAGGGTTCATCGACGAGGTGGACGAGCGGCTCTCCTCGGACGAGGACACCTGCGAGGTCGTCCGCGACGTGCTGGTCGACCTCCACGGCGATCGCGAGGCGTGGGAGGCGTGGCAGGACGGCGAGTCGGTGTCGCGCGCCGAGCGCGTCCGCCTTCAGGGGTACGACCCGTGTAACGCGACGCTGGAGTCCGAGTACTACGCCGAGAAAGACGAGGACCGCTTCCAGCGCTCGAAGCACCTCCAGTGGCTCTGGCGCCAGTTCGACGCCACGCCGATGGCGGACAACGTCGAGTTCGCGCTCCGGTTCCGCCAGATGCTCGGCGACCACCTGTTCGCCGAGTGCGGGGACAACTGCCGCTTTTTCAAGGGCATCTCCGTCACCTACGGCCACAACATCGAGGTCGGCGACAACGTGGTCGTCCACGACGGGGTCCACCTCGACGACCGCGGCAAGCTGACCATCGGCGACCGCGCGTCCATCTCCGACGGCGTCCACCTCTACAGTCACGACCACGACATCGTCGACCAGACCGAGGTTCGAAACTTCCACACGATCGTCGAGGCGGACGCCCGCGTCACCTACGACGCGATGGTCAGAGCGGGCTGTCGAGTGGGCGAGAACAGCGTCGTCGGCGCGCGTTCCGTGGTCCAGGGAGACGTGCCGGACCACCACGTCGTCGTGGGGTCGCCCGCCCGCAGCGTCCGCGTCAAGCCCGGCTGGGAGTCCGCCGCCGAGGAGTTGGAGGACGGCCGCCTCCCCGACAACCAGGACGAACGCGAGATCGAGTACGAACTCCCGGACGACCTCGATCAGTTCGACGAGTTCGGGCGGGACCTACAGCCGCCGGACGTGGAGAACCCCTCGCCGCCGACCTCGCCGGAGCGTTGAGGCGCCGAAACGAGTTTCAGCGGCGTCTCGTAGCGACTGTCAGACGATAGTTTCTGAGTATGACTCAGAATCGGTGACGATCACCGCCGAAGCCCCAGCCGCTTACTGCGACGCGACTCTCTCCGAGGACACGACCGCCTCGCAGCTGCCCCTTCGGGTCCCACCCACGGCCCCGCACCGCAGCCTCACGCCTCCCCAGCCTCGTCGGCAGCTCCCGATGGTCGACGCCGACTCCAGCGAGGGACCGAAGGTCCCTCTGGCAGCCGGCGCGTAGCGCCGACTCCCTCGCGCGTGCTTCTCGCGGTCGCCCCCGGCGACCGCTCGCAGGCACGCGCCACCGCGAACCGCGGTCGCGGTCGGTCGTCGCGACCAGTTTTTGACATCAGTCCGCGGTGTGCTACCGCTCGCCAGTATCGTTATGAGATTGCGACACGTACGGCCACATGGTGTTACGCACATGACAGGACAACAGATACTGATGATCGTGGGCGACTTCGGGGAGGACTACGAGATCATGGTGCCGTATCAAGCGCTTCAGGCGGTGGGCCACGAGGTCCACGCCGTCTGTCCGGACAGGGAGGGCGGCGAGTCGATCAAGACCGCGATCCACGACTTCCGGGGCGACCAGACGTACCTGGAGACGCGCGGGCACAACTTCGAACTCACGCACGGGTTCGGCGAGGTCGACCCCGCTGACTACGACGCGCTGGTCGTCCCCGGCGGGCGCGCCCCCGAGTACCTCCGCGGCTACGAGGAGGTGCTCGACGCGGTGCGACACTTCTTCGAGGCGGACAAGCCCGTCGCGTCGATCTGCCACGGCCCGCAGATCCTCGCGGCCGCGGGCGTCCTCGACGGCTACGAGATGACGGCGTACCCGGCCGTCAAGGCGGAGGTCGAGGCCGCGGGCTGCTCGTGGGTCGACGGCGTGACGACCGACGGGAACCTCGTGACCGGCCAGGCGTGGCCCGACCACCCGGAGTGGATCGCGCAGTTCCTCGACCTGCTCGGGACCGAAATCGAGCACGGCGCGCCCGCCGCCACGGCGGACTGATCCCCGACCGACTTCCCGTTTTTCATGACTGACCCACGAGCCGTCGCCGTCAACGTCGCCGCCAACACGAACGAGCCCGGCTTTCGCGGCCCGGTCTACCCGGACGGGTCGTTCGCGTACGTCCCGATCCCGGAGTCGGCGGCGACGCTCCCGCGCGAGGGGTTCCCGGTCGACGAGCCGCTCCCGACCTACGGCGGCCTGGACCTCCCCTTCGCGGTGCCGACCGACCTGCGCGAGACGCCGGTTCACGCGGACCCGGAGTTCCCCGGTGTCCACGGTCGCGGGCGCGCGAGCTACGGTGACCCGCACGGCGTGAAAGCCAGCCGGATCGCCGGCCTCGAACCGGGCGACTGGCTGTTCTTCTACGCGACGCTGTCGCTGCGACCGCACGGCTGGGCCGGTCCGGGCGAGGGGTCGGTCGAGGAGCCCGGGGGCGTGCGAGCCGACGACGACTTGGCTCCGGAGTGGGGCGCGTACCTCTTCGCGGGGATCCGGATCGAGCGGGTGCTGGCGGCGGGCGGCTCCGAGACCGTCGACCGTGAGGCGGCGGCTGCCCGCGCGCCGACCAACGCGCACCTGAAACGCGACCCGTTCGACGCCCGCGTCGTCGTCACGGGCGACGCGGACGCGTCCGGGCTCTTCGACCGCGTCGTCCCGCTGAGCGCGCCCGAGGCCGGCGCCGAGGCGAACGCGCTGGTGACCGAGCTGTCGAGCGACTCCGGAAAAGGGCCGTGGTGGCGACGCCCGATGGCCTTCGACGCGGCGGCGACCGCCCGCCTGCTGGAACGGATCGACCCGGCCTGACGATCGGTGTGAGACGGGTCGGCCGAGCGGTGACGGGGCCCGCGGCTCGATCCGGCACCGCGATTTATACCGTGCGCTCCCGTCTTTACAGGTATGAGCGATGACACCACTGAGACGACCGCGGAGAGCGACGGTCGCGGCGCGCCCTCGCGGATCGGCCGCGTCCTGCTCGGCGTCGGCCTCGCCGCGCAGGCCTCCGAGGACTTCCGCGACATGGACGACACCATCGAGTACGCCGAGTCGGCCGACGTCCCGATGCCGGAGTTGGCGGCGCCGTTCGCCTCCGGGATGATGGTCGTGGCCGGCCTCGGCATCGCGCTCTGGCGGCTCCCCCGGATCGCGACCGGCGCGGCCGTCGGGTTCCTGACGGTCGTGACCGCGACGATGCACGACTTCTGGAACGCCGACGAGGACGACAAGGGCGGCGAGCGGCTCGCCTTCTTCGGCAACCTCGCGATGCTCGGCGGGGCCTTGGTGTTCCTGCGCGAGGCGTATAAGAAGTGAGCGAAGAAGCGGGGAACCGTTCCGAAGCTACGGGCGTTTGTCTGTAACTCGTTGCTGGCGCTCTCGACGGCGAACAGCTTCAAAGCCCCAGTCGCGAGGACGACGCAGACGACGTAAGCACCGCAGCGAGTGAGCAACGCGAACGAGCGAGGAGCACAACGAGTGTGCGTCGTCCTCGCGACCGCCCCTTTGAGTCCCACCCCGCACCGCAACCGCGGCCTCACACCTCCCCAGCCTCGCGGTTCGTTCGGGGCTCCCTACGGTCGCCCTCTCACCGCGTCCCTCGCGCGTGCGATTCGCGCCGCGGTGCGGCGCCAATCGGTACGCGCCACCGCGTCGTTCAGTATACATCGCCGGCGTCGAGCGGGTCCTCTAACTGCCCCATCACCGCCTCCATCGCGTCGGTCGCGGTGAGCAGCCCGACGACCTCGCCGTCCTCGACGACCAAGGCGAGCTCCTGCGACTCGGCCTGAAACCGGTCGTAGGCGCTGCTGACGCTCGCGTCCGCGGAGACCGTCATCGGCGGCGCCGCGACGTCACCGAACGTCAGGTCGCCGTCCCGGAGCCCGTCGTAGCGGCTCACGATGGAGGGGGCGTACACGATACCCTCGAAGTCGTTCAGGTCGTCGCCGACGAGCGGGAAGCGGGTGTGCGGCGTGTCCCGGATCCGATCGAGGTTCTCCGCGACCGACGCCGTCGTCGTCAGGGAGACGACCTCGTCAGGAGCGGTCATCACGTCCGCGACGGTGACGCGGTCCACGTCGAGCGCGTTGAGGACCTCCTCGCGGCGCTCCTCGGAAATTTCGACCTCCTCCATCATCGAGCCGAGGCGGTTGCGGAGCTCGGCGCGCGTCTCCAACACCTCCTCTTCGGCCTCGGTCCACGAGCCGGTCATCTCGACGCCGAACAGCCCGAGCGTGGCCTTCGCGACCCAGTCGCCGAACTTGATCAGCGGCGAGATGAGCCACGCGAACCAGTAGAGGGGTCGGGCGCCGTACTCGGCGACCTGCTTCGAGCGCTCGACGCCGAGGTACGTCGGCGTCTGCTCGCCGTGCGTCAGGTGGACCATGTTGATGAGAAAGAATCCCAACAGGGAGCCCGCGCCGGCTGACGCGAGCGCCGTGTTCTCGAAGATCGGGGCGAAAAGCGCCGCCAGCCCCGGCTCGGCGACGATACCGAGCGCGATAGACGTCCCGGAGATCCACACCTGACAGGTCGTGAGGTAGAACTCCAGGTCGTCGGTCATCTCCCACGCGCGACGCAGTCCGGGGGTGTCCATCTCCGATTCGGGGTACTGCCGCAGTCGGGTCAGCCCGAACTCGATCGCCACGAAGTACGCGTTGATCAGGATGAGCGCGACCCCCGCGGCCACGCGGAGGGCGACCTCGGTGGGAGGCATCGCCGTTGCGAGCGGGATCATCGTCCCCACCGTCCCGACGCGTGATTGAAAAGCGTTCAGGGATCGCGTCGCCCCCGCCGATGAGCCGCTGGCGCGCAGCCGCGTTACTCGTAGTCCTCGTACGTCGGCAGCCCCTCGTCCGGGGGGAACTCCTCGACCGGTACGGTCGTCTCGTCGCCGCTTTCCATGTCTTTCACCGTGTACTCGCCGTTCTCTAAGTCGCGCTCGCCGACGACCACGACCGTCTCGGCGTTGATCGAGTCGGCGTAGCCGAGTTGGGCGCCGAACGAGCGGCCCGAGACGTCCTGCTCGACGACCACGTCGTCGCCGAGCGCGCGGAGGTCGCGGGCGAGCGCGGCCGCCTCGCTCCGGGTGTCGCCCACGCTGAGGACGTAGTAATCGGTCGTCAGCTCCTCGTCGGGCCAGACGCCGGCGCGCTGGCAGAGGAGCTTGAGCGTCGCGTGGCCGGGCGCGACGCCGACCGCGGGCGTCGGCTGGCCGCCGAAACTCTCGATGAGGTCGTCGTAGCGCCCGCCGCCGAAGACGGAGCGCGACACCTCGCCGGTCGAGTCGAAGCACTCGAAGACGACCCCGGTGTAGTAGTCGAGCCCGCGGGCAGTCGTCAGCGACACGTCACAGAACTCGCCCGCGCCGAAGTCGTCGGCCGCGGCGAGGACGTTCCGGAGGTTCTCGACCGCGGCCTCGACTTCCTCGCCGCCCGCTTCCGCGACCGCGTCGAGGTCGTCGACCGTCTCCACGCCGGCGATGAGATCGTCGAAGTCGCGCGCGGTGTCGCGGGCGAGTCCGGCGTCCGAGAGCAGCCCGACGTACTCGGCGTCGTCTGTCTTCGCGCGCTTGTCGACCGCGCGGATCGCGGCCGCGGTGTCGACCGCCTCGGGGTCCTCGGCGAGCGAGCGGACGAGGCCGCCGAGGATGTCGCGGTGAGAGACCCGGAACTCGAAGTCGTCGCCGGTGAGCCCCAAGTCCGTGAGGGCGTCGGCGGCGACCGCGAGCACCTCGGCGTCGGCCTCGGGGGCCGAGGAGCCGAACACGTCGATGTTCGTCTGATAGAACTCGCGGAACCGCCCCTGCTGGACCTGCTCGTAGCGCCAGAACGGCCGCGTGGACATCCACTTGATCGGCTTCGACAGCTCCTGGCCCTTCGCGACGACCATCCGGGCGACGGTCGGCGTGAGCTCCGGGGTCAGGGAGACGCCGCGGCCCCCCTTGTCGTCGAAGGCGTACAGCTCCTCGACGATCTCCTCGCCGGACTTGTCGACGTACATCTCCGTCCGTTCTAAGGCGGGGGTGGCGATCTCGCGGAAGCCGTGTCTGGCGGCCGCGCCCTCGACCGCGTCGGTCACCTCGCGGCGGGCGGACTGCTCGCCGGGGTAGAAATCGCGGAATCCCTTGAGGCCGTCGTACATGAACCCCGGTTCGGCGAGCGCCCGCTTGAAAGCATCCCTTCGGGGGCGGCCCGCGCGAGAGGGCGCCCGGCCTGCGGGCGCCGTCGGAGAGCCGTCTCGCCTAGTCGCGCTGGTACTCCTTCTGGAACCCGCGGAACTCCGTCCGGTGGGCCTCCTCGTCGGAGAGGAGCGTCACGGCGAGGTCCTCGGTGACCGGGTCGTCCGCGTCCTCGGCGGCGTCGATCAGGTCGCGGTACGTCGCGATGGCGCCCTCCTCGGCGTCGAGCACGCCGTTTATCACCGAGAGCACGTCGGTCGAGTCCGCGGGCGGCTGGAGGGAGTCCTGGCTGGCGGTGAACTCCGCCGACCCCGGCGGGCGCGCGTCGAGCTGTTTGAGCCGCTGTCCGATCTGTTCGGCGTGGCCGAGCTCCTCCTGAACGTCCTGTTTGAGGCTCTCTTTGATCTCCTCGGCGCGGACGCCGTCGAGGACGATGGCGTTCGTCTGGTAGTTCATCACGGTCTCGATCTCGTCGGCGTACGCCTCTCGGAGCAGCTCGACCACTCGTTCAGATGACATACGTGCCGCTACGAGCGCGGGGTCAAAAGTCGTTCCGACGCTCCCGGGCCGACGGGAACCGGTCGGTCGCGTCCGGTATCGACGAGCGGGCCGGTCAGTCGTTCCGACCGTGGACGTAGGTCTGGTCGTGGTCCGGGAACACGTCACCGACCGTCTCCTCGCCGTGCGTGTCGGCGATGAGCGCGCGAAGCTCGTCCTCGTAGTCGGCCTTGGGCACCTCCTCGCTCGGCCCCTGTTGGACGTCGAAGGTGGCGTCGACGAGCTGGTCGACGGCGTGTCGGCCGAACCCGGAGAGCGGCGAGATGTAGTCGATCCCGTTGCGGTCTTCGAGGCTCTGCGCCTGCGCCCGCGACACCGTGGGGACGCGGTCGTCGCGGCGCGTCCCGTCCGCGATGGCGTCCACGTCGAGCGCCGCGATGGTCTCTAAGGCGTGCTCGTGGACGCGCTGGATTCCGTTGCGGGGGTAGCCGTCCGCGACCATCGTCTCGACGGCGCTCTCTGCCACCTCCCGGTCGAGGTCGACGCGCTCGAACGGGAAGCCGAGCTCGGCGGCCGCTCGCTCGGCGTGCTCCCAGTCGTCCGTGAGCCCGAAGCTCCCGGTGACACACCGAACGTCGTAGAACCGGTCGAGCAGGTGGGCGGCGAGGGAGGAGTCTTTCCCGCCGCTGTACAGCAGCGCGAGCTCCATCTACCGCCGCCGGATGTCGAAGCTCTTCTGGTCGGGCTGGAGCTCCTTGAGGAGCTCGCGCATCTGATCTTCGTCGATGCGTCCCTGAACGCGCCCGCTCTGTGCCAGCGCGGCGACCTGCTGTTTCACCTTCTCGCCGAACTGGGGCTTCGACATCTCGACCGCGTTGAGCCGCTGGCGCGCGCCGTCGGTCAGGTGCTGTTTCAACACCGCTTCCTGCTGGGCCTCGGCGCGCTCCTGGGCCTCCTGTTGGGCCTCGGCGGCGTCGCCTTCGCCGCCTTGGCGCTCGCGGAGCTCCTCCATCTTCTTTTCGCGTAGCTCTTCGAGCCGTTCGTCGTCGGGGTTCCCGCTCATACGTGCCCGTTCTCGGTCCGTGCGAAAAACCATTTCGGAGGTCGCGACCCGACGCGGCGCGCCCGAACTCGCCGTCGCCGGGGAGCGGCGGCCGCGTCGGTCCGCGTCAGTCCGCGCCGTTTAAACGGGTCCTCGGCGTATCCGCGCCCAATGAGCGAGTCGCGGGAGTTCTGTCCGCGCTGTGGCGATTCGGTCCCCGAGCGGCGCGACCCCCTCCCGGGCGAGCCGCGCGGGCGAGACGCGCTGCTCTGTGACGACTGTTACTTCGAGGACTTCGACCTGGTCGACGCGCCCGACCGGATCGAGGTGCTGGTCTGTTCCGGCTGCGGCGCGGTCAGGCGCGGCGAGTCGTGGCGCGACGTGGGCGCGCGCGACTACACCGACGTCGCCGTCGACGAGGTCGCGGAGGCGCTCGGCGTCCACGTCGACGCCGCGGACGTCGAGTGGGGCGTCGAGCCGGAGCAGGTCGGCGAGAACACCGTCCGGATGCACTGCCGGTTCTCCGGCGTGGTACGCGGGACGCTCCGCTCCGCGGAGGTGACGGTCCCCGTGAAGATATCGCGCGGGACCTGCGACCGCTGCGGGCGCATCGCCGGCGGGTACTACGCCGGGATCGTTCAGGTCCGCGCCGACGAGCGCGACCTGACCCCCGCGGAGCGCGCCGAGGCGCTGTCGATCGCGGAGACGTACGTCGCCGACCAAGAGGCCGACGGCGACCGCGAGGCGTTCATCACCGAGGTGGTGGAGACCGACGACGGGCCCAACGTCAAACTCTCCTCTAACCGGCTCGCGCAGAACGTCGCGACGCGGATCACGGATGCGCTCGGCGGGAGCTTCGAGTCGTACCCGACGCTCGTCACCGAGGACGGCGACGGCAACGAGGTGTACCGCGTCACCTTCGCGGTCCGGCTCCCGAAGTACGCGGTCGGCGAGATCGTCGACCCCGAGGACGGCGACGGCCCCGTCCTCGTCACGAGCGTCTCGGGCCGCCTTCGGGGCGTCCGACTCGCGAGCGGCGAGGGGTACACCTCCGAGTACGCCGAGGCGGAGGCCCCGGAGGCGACCCGGCTCGGCACCCGCGACGACGCCGCCGAGACGACCGTGGTGACCGTCGAGGACGAGAACGCGATTCAGGTGCTCGACCCCGTCACCTACGAGGCGAAGACGGTCCCGAACCCGACGTTCGTCGACGACGACGCGGACGCGGTGCTGGCGTTCGAACACGACGGGGAGATTCACCTCGTGCCGGAGGAAGACGCCGGGCCGCGGGCGACCGAGGCGCCGAGTCAGGAGTAGGGCGCTCGCCGCCGGCCGGGGGGATAGAAGGGAAATGGCGGCGTCGGATCTGATCGTTCGTGGGACTACTCGTGAAAACGGACCGATCCGACGGGGGTGGGCCGAAACTTCGGAGACCGTTCAGTCGGCGCGGGCGGGCTGCTCGCGGCCGAGCGCTGCGGCGCGTTCGGACTCGGTTACCTCGATGCCGCGGCGTTCGAGTTGCTCGATGAATTCGGCCTCGCTGAGCCCTGCCTGTGCCGCTGCCTGCGACAGCGTCAGCGTTCGCGCACCGTACAGCGTCAGCGCACTCGACAGCCCGTTCGTTGCCATACACCTACTGGACGCGTGAAGGTTTATGAAGGTTACTACTTCATTGAGGGCCATGATACACCTTATACGATATATATTGACGATCGGTCGGCGTCGTGACCATAATACACGAATCCACGGTCGCCGGGCCCGCGGTCGCGTCGGCGAGGCGAGCGAGGGCGCTCAGCCGCGCTACCGTCGCCCGCAGGAGTTATACCGCTCTGCGGTCCAAACGCGGGCATGGACAGACAACAGATCTTCGCGCTGTTCTTCGCGTTCCTCATGGTGAGCTCGATGGTCGCCTACGGCGTCTCGCTGCTGTAGCCGCTCGGGCGCCCGGTCGGTCGGCTCAGCCGTCGCCCCAGACGTCAGAGAGCGGGTGGTTCTCCCGCCGCTCCGCGTCCGCCTCCGAACGCGTCCGGACCGAGTCGTCTGATCCCCCGGGCTCGGCCGGCGCGTCGTCGGTCCCGCCCTCGCGAGTCGAGGAACCGCGCGCTCCCTCCGAGCGGTCGGCCCGGCCGTTGCGCCGTCCCGCGCCCGGGTCGCCGGCGTTCCGCGGCGGCGTCGCGTCGATCCCGGCGAGCGCGGCCTCGGGGTCGAACGACGGCAGCGACGGGGTCGTCATCGCGTCGACCTGCTCGCGGAACCACGAGGGCGTGTCGGCCTCGGCGCGCTCGAACAGGTCGAGCAGCGAGTCGTCCGCCAGGTACGTCGCGCCGTAGTCGTCGGGCGCGCGGACGACCCGCCCGCAGGCCTGGATGACGGTCCGGAGCGCCGTGCGGTGGTACCACGCCCACTGGCCGTCCTCGAGCCGCCGGGCGACCCGCGAGTCGTTGGTGTTCCGGTACGGCGCCTTACACACCACCTGCCAGCGACAGAGGTCGCCCTTGAGGTCTAACGCCTCCTCCATTTTCACCGAGACGAACACCTCCGGGTCCGAACTCGCCTTCCACGACTCCAGTTCGGCGTCGCGGTTCCCGCGCGAGTGTCGCCTGACCCGCGCGGCGACGCCGAACTCGCCGAGCCGCTCGGTGATCCGGTCGGCGATGTCGTACGAGTGCGCGTGGATGAGCCCCTTCTCGTCGGGGTGTTCGGCCATCAGCCGGACGATCAGGCGGGCGATCTTCGGGACGGTCTCGTCGCGGTGCTCGTAGGTCATCGACCCCTGCGTCACGTCGTACAGCGGGCGGTTCGCGAGCGGGAACGTGTGCTCGACGTCGACGAGGGCCACGTCGGCGGGGTTGAGGCCGACGCCGCGGCAGAACGCCTCCTTCGAGAGGATGGTCGCCGACAGCAGCGCGAACCGGTTCCCGCGGTCCCAGACGGTGTGTTTGAGGTACCGCGCCGGGTCGAGCGGCTTGATGTCGATCGCCGACCCCTCGCCGCCCGGCTGGTCGACGACCCACGTCGTCGGCGACTCCGGGTCGCGGTAGTCCTCTAGGAACCAGCCGAGTTCGCTTATCAGCTCCTGGAGCCGGTCGCGGCGGGCGACCTCCTCGCGGTCGAGTTCGGGTCGCCCGACCAGTTCGTCTTTCGCGCGGATCGCCACGTCGCGGAGGGTCTCGACGAACCGCGCGGTCCGGTCGAGCGCGTCCTCCTCGGGGCCGGCGTCGGCCGCCACGTCGGGGACGCCCACGTCGTCCCAGACCGGGACGCGCTCGGGGGAACACTCGATGGTGGCGTACATCTCGGCCCACTCCGCGAGCCCGTGGGCCTCGTCTATCACGGCCACGTCGCGCTTGCGGAACACCTCGGAGCCGGCGGTGCGCATGAAGTACGCCAGCGTCATCGCCGCGAAGCGGTTGCCGGAGGCGATGGCGCGGTCGGAGAAGTACGGACAGCGGTGCCGGATCGAGCAGTCGAACCCCTGCTGGCGCGCGCAGGGGGCGCGGTTCACGGGCGTGTCGTGCTCGCCGGGCAGCACGCAGTCGTAGTTCGACTTCCCGCGGATCACGGCCAGGTCGTCGAGCAGGTCGTCGGCCTCCACGTCGTCGATCTGCGACACCTGCGGGGTCGTGTAGTAGGCGCCCGTCGCCTCGCTGGGCGCCGCCTCGCCGGCGGTCTCGGCCGCGCCCATGATCGCCCGGGCGAGCAGCGACTTGCCGCTGCCCGTCGGCGCGCGCACCAACACGACCCGATTCCCCGCCGCGAACGCGTCGCGGATGTCGGCGAGGGCCTGCTTCTGTGCCCCGCGGTAGCTCGGCGCGGGGAACTCGTCGGGGATCCGGCTCGGGTCCACACGACGCCCTCGCGCGCTGGCGGAATTAAACCCTCGCTTGGTGGGCGCCGGCGACACCTATTGATACTCCGGGTCGAAACGGGAAGAGGAGATGAGCGACGACGGGATCCTCGGGTCGCTGTCCGCGGTCGGCCTGCTGAGCCTCTGTTGTATCGGCTTCGGCGGCGTGGCGGGCGGGGCGGCGGTGATCGGCGGCTCCGCCTCGGCGAGCGCGTTCGCGACCGGGGCGACGAGCGTCCGCGGCGCGCTCGTGTCCGGCGCCGTCACGTTCGCGACCGTCCTCGTCGCCGCCGCGGTGATCCGCTGGCGACTGAGACGGTGAGCCGAACCCGGAACTCGGCGGTGAAAGCGGGTCGTTCGCACTAGGTGACTCGCCGCGCTCGCAGCCCGTGAACGTGCGTCGGAGA
Organism: Halorubrum ejinorense; assembly: GCF_055389685.1. Taxonomy (NCBI): domain Archaea; kingdom Methanobacteriati; phylum Methanobacteriota; class Halobacteria; order Halobacteriales; family Haloferacaceae; genus Halorubrum; species Halorubrum ejinorense. The sequence continues at coordinate 1,067,216 of NZ_AP043777.1, read as the reverse complement.
CGGCCACGCTCCGTGCGACCGCCGAGCGGACGCAAGAACGCTGGCAGACACGTCCCCTCACGGCCGTCACCGACCTCAATGACGCTCGCAAGGGTCCTCCGGCGCTGCTGTTCTCGTTCCGTTCGGAGGCCTGGCCAGCGGTCAACACCCCGTCCGATACGCCGGGCACGCCGGTGGTCTTGCGTGTCGGCGCTACGATGCTCGGTGCGGCCGCCGGGGTAGCGTTCTCCCGTCGCGCGGTCAAGACCGGCCACTGGAAACCCGTCCCATTATCAGTAATCCGCAACGGAAGCCGTGGGCTTGTCAGTGGGAACTCCTCTCAGCGCCATACTAACGGGGGAGCTACACCCAGAAGTCAAGTACAGTCGCCGTAACACCGGTACACGACAGATTCGCTTTCACCAGAAGGTGTCCCTCGCGAGTGGATCGGTCGAGAATCTCGCGATCGACGCTCCGTCTCACATTGTAATCCGCATTCGGTTCGTACTCACGGTTCTGACAGACGAGTCAGTGTGTCGCCGTTACGGGTCGTGTTCAATAATCACGCGAATTACTGGGCCGTACAGAACCGTCACCCGACAGGTCTGAAACTGAAACTCTGCCGACGGAAGCCATCCGCTGTCGTCTGTCGCCTTCGTCTTGAACAGCCCGTTTAGTCGGTCGGTGTCGACAAAATTGTACAGCGGTGGCGTTTCGGAGAGCTCCGACCACTGTTCGATGGCGTCCGTGACCGCCGAACGGACGGCGTCTCCCACGTGGAACGGCCGATCGAACTCCCGTACCAGTTGCGTGTCGGTTGTCCATCCCGGCGTGCGGTGGGCGCTCGCCTCTAGCTGGCTTTTCGCATGTGGCACCGAGTTCGGATCGCTGTGACCGCTCATACTAACAGAGTGGTGTACCGGAATACAGTACCTCTGCCGATGAGCATCGAGTCGGCGGTAAGAACACCGATGTGTATCGGTGAGATTCGAGGATACCCGCGGGGATATGTCACGAGAACAGCTCTGCGAGGATTTTGCGCTCTGCCGTTCGGAGATGTTGGCTAAGGGTGGACTGCGCGATACCGACCTCCGCGGCGACGGTGTCAGCGTCGGCGGCCCGCGGCTGGTCGAAGTAGCCCGCGTGGAAAGCCATCCGGAGTACCTCGCGCTGTCGGTCAGTCAGCTGGTCGTCTACGGCTTTAGCGACGGTCGAGCTCGATTCCCAATCAGCGGATCGACGATTCTTTGCGACGAGTTCGACGCAGTCCAAAGCGGCGGTGACGGTATTTACGTACTCTCGGACATCGGTTTCGTACGGTAACTGTACCGTCACGGCCAACTGGGCTGAATCGGGACGTATCTTCACCTGTTGGAGTGCGGCACCCTGTCGGACCAGCTGCTGAATCGGCGACTCCGGACGTAATGTCACGACACAAGTCATTCCGGTCGTGTCGGCGCGGAGCACCGACACGCCGGACGTGTCGCTGAGTCGTGTTTCGATCCGGTCACGGTCGTGGCCGGCAGTAATCGTAACCGCGACGAATACGATACATGTTCCGCTGTTTCGGTGCGAGACATCAGATATCTCGAGGGGAGCGTCGACGGTCGTCAAGAGCCGGGACAACGCAGAATCCGAGTCGACGTGGAATGTGAGATCTGCCCCACCGCCCGACAGGAGGGCGTCTCGCTGTCGGATCGCACCGATAGCGTGGCCGATGGTCACACCGAGTTCCGCCAGGGCCTCGACCTCCTCTTCTGCCATCCCGGTCGGACGGTTGAGGTGTACCTCTATCGCGCCGAAGCGTGTGGTGTTGTGGACGACCGGTACCGCGACGATCGTGTTGGTTCCGCGCTTCAGGCCTCGGCCACGCCACCACACGTCGGATTCGATCGTCACGAGGTCCGCCACAGACACCGAGGACCCTGTCTCGTAGGCCTGTCTCGCGGGGGACGTCGGCGCCGCCTCGACCGGTTCTATCTTGCTCGCATTCGATGTCGCTCTAGGGATGTCTGAAAGGTAGCTGTCGAGGTCACCCGCTTGAGTCCTACGGACAGTCCCGTCGGTCGAAAGGTCGACGTCTGCGATCCACGCACCGGTAACCGAATCCATCTGTAGCAGGCGGCGACACACCTCTTTCTCGATCTCTGCGCGGGTATCTGCGCTCACCACCGCCGGGCCAATGGACCGAATCAGGCGGTTGATCCTGTCGAGGCGTGACAGTCGTTCGTTCTGTTGTTCCAACTTCTGGTCACGCTCTCGAAGGCTCCGAGTTCGAGCCAGTTGCTCGAGCGCCTGTCTGGTGTTCGCAGCCCACGTCTCTGCGAGAGTCCGTTGCGTCGGCGAAAGAGAGTGTCCGTCTGTTGTGGCCGCGAGGAACACCCCCCGTTGGCCGAGTGGGCAGGCCATCCAGTCGCTAAATGCGTCCTCAAGCCAGTCCGCGGATCCGGTACGTTCTCGATGCCCCTCCGCTTTCAGACGGTCCGTCTGGTCGGCGAAAGCCGTCCAGACTGGATCCGTACCGCCGGAGAGCGTCGGTAACGTCGGATCGACTCCGGGAGTGGCTGCTGCGCTGGCCGCCGGAACGAGATCGCCGGTCGATTCTTCTCTGGTAAACACCGCAGCGTACTGGAAGTCGAGGGCCCCCGTCGCAGTCGTGACCGCATGGGTGGTGACGGCCTCGTCCCGCTCGGTACTCATCAGGTGGCGCGTTTCACGGTGGAGGGTCTGAAGATACCGTTCGCGCCTGTACCGGCCGGTGATATCGTGATAGTGGTCGATCCGCCCGCCAGCGTACAGCCCGGTCTCGATCGGTGCGCTCCAGTACTCGAGCCACCGCTCCGTCCCGGTCTCGCCCTCAGGGAAGTGAACGGTGGCATCGAGTTCGTCTCCGTGGCTCGCCAGCCCGGTTCGTATCAGCGACGCGAGCGACTCTTCGCCGGCGTCGATTCCCTCGAAGTGATCCGTGGCGGCGTTCGCGTACTCGCGCCCTCGGAGGTTGCTCCGGTCAACGCCGAGCAACGCCTCGGTCGCCTCGTTGGCCCACACGACGGTGCCGGCCGCGTCCACCACGACCATCGCCTCCCGTGAGCTGTCGAGCACGTCCTCGGTGAGCGACTCGTACCGCTGCTCGCTCGTCCGTTCGGCGGCCGTCCGCTGGATGTGTTCGGCGGCGACGCGAAAGTCCTCGTCTGGGAGGTCGGTGAGCAGTGACTCAACGTCCGTCTGTACCCTCGCGAGGCGGTCAGTGAGCGAGCGGTACTCCTCGCTGGCTTCGAGGACCTCGGGCTTCTCTGTCGCTTCGAGGGTGTCCTGCCGCTCGATCAGGGAGAACAGTTCTTGGAGCTTCTCGTCGTACTCGGCCCGGGTCAACATCCGGTCGATCACCTCGTGTAACGCTGTGGCCTTGACCGGTTTTTCCAGGTACGCGTCGAATCCCATCTTGACGACATCGAGGCCGGGGGTGACCGCCGAAACCATCGCGACGCGAGGGTCGACGTCGGCGTTCCGGATCGCCTCGAGGACGTCTCCTCCGGAGAGACCGGGCATCATCCGGTCGAGCAACACCACGTCCACGGTCTCGTCCAGGCGTTCGAGAGCTTCAGTTCCGTCGTAGGCCGTTTCGACGTCGTAGGTCTCCCCGAGCCATTTGGCATACAGCTCGGCCGTGTTCCGGTCGTCTTCGACGACGAGGACACCGGCGGGGGTCGGCTGTTCAGTCATTACTCTACGGTCCTGCCAGACCGTTCGCTTTCCATCGTCTGTCTCTCCGGCAAACGGAGGCACACCTCTGTCCCGTCGCGAGTCGACTCGACGGATGCGTCACCGCCAGCTTGAGTAACAATCATTCGTACCATCCACAGGCCGAGCCCTTGCCCGTGATTGAGTTGGGATTCTTCGCCGGTCTCCAGAACGCTCGCTTCCATGTCCGGCATCCCCGGGCCGTCGTCTCTCACGAGAACCTCGGTCCAGCCGTCCGCCGAGTGGTCGACTCTGACCTCTATGGCAGCCTCTGATGACGCCTTGGCAGCGTTTTCGACGAGTTCGCGAACCGCGTCGAGGAGCTCCACAGGGACTGGTGGCCCGTCGTCCGGAACGTCAGTCGCGACCGTCGCGGCGGCGTACTCCTCGCGGACTGGAGCGACGGCGGCTTCGACCAGTGCCCCAACCTCTCGTTTTGGCTCCCGTCCCTGGCGTGAATCGAGGACGGACCGTATCTGCTTCATTTTCTCGGTCATCGCGACCCACTTGTCGAGGATCCGTTCTGTGATCTCGAACTGTTCGGCTCGTTTGTCCGCGTCGGTCTCTTCAGCTATCAGCTCTGTCCAGCCGCGCAGCTTGGTCAGGTCGTTTCGCATGTTGTGACGCATCACCCGCTGCATGACTTCGAGGTGGCGTTTGTGTTGGTTCCGTGCCGTCACGTCGCGACCTTCGACGACGAGCAGAGACACCTCACCGTCCTCGTTGGTCACGGGCTTTACCGAGAAGTCGATCGTTGCGAGGCCGTTACCGCCGCGTACGTCGGTCTCGTACCTGACGAATTCCCCACTTGCGGCCCGTCGGATCGCGTCTCGAACCCGCGTGCGGACAGTGTCGGAGTGGCTCCACCAATCTACCTCTTGGAACGGAGTTCCGACGATATCACTACGGTCGAACTCCCCGAACGCTAAGGCGGCGTCGTTTGCTTCGACGATCGTCCCGTCGGGCTCCAGCAGCCCGGTGAACTGGAAAGTCTGGTTGAAGATGCTCTCGTACCGCCGAGCGCGCTTCCTGTTCTCGGTCACGTCTCGAAGGTACAGCAACATTCCGCCGATGGCGTCATCCTCCAACATGTTTCGACACTGCGATTCGACGTTGAGCCACGCGCCGTCGCCCGACTCGATACGCCACTCCGCTTGGATGTCCGCGCCGGGGTCGTCGACGCCGTCGAAGAACGTCTCCATCGCGTCTTCGCGACTTTCTGGGTGAAGGTAGTCGAACAGGTTCGTTCCGACGAGGTCGTCCCGGTCGTATCCGAGAACGCGGTCGGCGGAGCCGCTCGCGTATTCGACCGTTCCGTCGGTGTCGACGATCGTCACCACGTCGGTGGACTCTTCGACGAACCGCTCGGTTCGGCGTTGCTGGCGGCGTGGATCGGTCATATCATGCACGACCATCGCGTACCCGTGGAACCCACCGTCGTCGGTTTCCAGCGGTGCGTACCGGACGTCGGCGTAGAACTCCGAGCCGTCGGCGCGAGCCTGCCACCCTTCGTGAGCGCTCTCACCGGCGATACGGGCCTGCTGGAGCAACCGGTCGGGGAGTTCCGAGTCACGGTCACTCTCCGGGTACAGTCGCCCCATCGACATCCCCACGGCGGTCTCGCTATCGTATCCGAAGAGGCCGCTGGCACCGGTGTTCCACGTCTGGATGACGCCGTCTCCGTCGACGATGACGAAGGCGTACTCGTCGATACTTTCGACTAACAGCTTGAACTGTTCCCGTTCGCGCTCGAGTTGCTGTTGACGCTCTTTCCGATCGGTGATATCGGTCGCCACGGTGAGGACGCGAACTGGGTTCCCCGCGTCGTCGTATCGCGGAACGGCCCGGACTCCCTGCCAGAGATACGTGTCATCGGTCCGCCGCAATCGCAGGTCGCCAATCCACGGCTCGCCCGTTTCGAGCATCCGTTCCAGTTCCCGTTCCACGCGTTGCCTGTCTTCGGGGTGGACGAGCGCTTCGAACTCCTCGAACGTCTCGATATCCTGACCGATCATGTCGACTAGGGTCTCGTTCCACTGGACCGTGCCGTCCGTCAGGTCCCAGTCGGCGATACCGGTCTGCGTTCCCGACAGAGTCAGCTCCAGCCGTTCCTGCTGTTGACGCAGTTCCTCGCGAGCGTCCCTCCGTTCGATCTCGTAGCCGGCCCACTGTCCGAGGAGACTGACGAGCGACCGTTCGAACTCGTCGAAGGGGCGCTCTCGCTGCTCGCTCGAGGCGAAACACAGCGTCCCGTACACGCGATCGTTGACCTTGACCTTCCCACCGACGTACGTTTCGAGCCCGAACGTATCGTACGCGGCGTCGTCGACGAGTTCGCTCTCGGCGGCATTCACGAGTCCCGTCGCACCGTCGTTCTCGATCGTCAGCCGACAGTATGATTCCGAGAGTGGCCTCGACTCGCCCGACTGAAGGAGTTCGTGGGGACCGACCCCCTCGACTATCCGCTGGGTTGAAGCGGTCGACTCCTCGCCCGTGTCTATCCGTGTCAGGAAGCCGTACGGCAGGTCCAAATGGTCCTGCCCCGCGTTCAGTAGCCCGTCGATCTTCTCCTCGAAACTCGTCTGCGGGTCGGTCGTCACCTCGTAGATGCGTTCGAGCAAGTCCACCCGCGTTTCGGTCTGTCTCTCGCGCTCTCGTCGTTTCGATATATCCACGAACAGGGCATTCGTCCCGCTCGTCTCGTCTCGGCGAGGGACCGCACGCAAGAGCGCGTACACGGACTTACCGTCCGAACCGACGAGTTCGCGTTCGCTCACTCCGAACTCGCCGTCGAGCGCACGTCCGTATCCCTCCTCGCGCAGTTTCGACGCGGAATCGGAAGTGTAGATACTCGCGAGCGGGCTCCCCTCGACCTCCTCGCGGTCGTATCCGAGCCGGTTTAGCAGCTGGTCGTTACACGAATCGATCACCGCTTTTCCGTCGACCTCTCGGGTCTCGACGAACAGGAGTGGCCCCTCGTTCAGGAACTGTCGCAACCACCGGGTGTGCTCCTTCCGGTCGGTCACGTCCTGCTGGATACCGACGTAGTTCGTCACCACTCCGTCTTCGTCCGTCACGGGCGCCACGGAAACCCGCGTCCAGTACGGCGTTCCGTCCTCCCGGTAGTTCTGGAGCTCGAGGGAGATCGGCTCTTCGGAATTGATCGCCTCCCGAAGCCGTGCCACTTGTTCTGGATCGCTGTCCTCCCCCTGGAGGAATCGCGGATTCCGGCCGATCGCGTCCGCTCTCCCGTAGCCGGTCATGCGCTCGAACCCGTCGTTGACGTACACCAGGGGGTTGCCGTCCTGCGTCGCATCGGTGATTTGGATGCCGACGGTGGCCTCGTCCATCGCGCGCTCCTTCAGTTTGAGTTCGCGCTCCCGGGCTCTGCGCTCCGTCACGTCCCGGACGACGCAGACGATACGCCCGTCGTCGAGCCGCGCGAGTGACAGGTCCTGGGGAAACGTTGTCCCATCCTTCCTGAGGCCGACCGCCTCACCGCGCCACCCGCCGGTTTCGGTGAGCGACGAGAGTGCCTCCGACGTCAGCCGGTCGCACTCGGGGCCTTCATAGCACTTCTCCCAGCTGTCGCCGACGAACGCCGCCGAACCGTCGTACCCGTACATGTCGGCGTGCGCTCGGTTCGCGTACGTGTACTCCGCGTCCTCGTTGAGGATCGCGACGCCGTCTTTCGCGGCCTCGATAGCGGCCGAGCGCCCCTCAAGCTCTCGCTTTCTCGCCTGCTGCTCGGTCTCGTCGCGCACCGTACAGACGAGGCGGCCGTCGTCGATGGCCGTCAGAGAGAGCTCCGCCGGGAATCTGCTGCCGTCAGGGCGACAGCCCGTAACCATCCCGCGCCAGTAGCCGTCGGCTTCGAGCGCCGGGAAGGCTTCGGCCTCCAGTCGCTCTACCTCGTCGTCGTCGTACAGCTCCCGCCAGGTCTGCCCGATCAGTCGCTCTTTGCTCTCGAACCCGTACATCTCCACGTGGGTTCGGTCGACGTACGTGTACTCCCCGCCGTCGAGAATCGCGACGCCGTCCCTGGCCGACTCGACCGCCTGCTGGAACGATTCGAGTTCGCGCTCCCGGGCTCGGCGCTCGGTCTCGTCGCGCACCGTACAGACGAGGCGACCGTCTCCGATGATTGTCAGAGATAGCTCCGCCGGGAAGGTCGACCCGTCCGGCCGGCTGCCAGTGACCATCCCGCGCCAGTAGCCGTCGGCTTCGAGCGCCGGGAAGGCTTCGGCCTCTAGTCGTTCGACCTCGTCAGCGGCGTACAGCTTTCGCCACGTGTTACCGAGGAGTTGGTCTTTGGCTTCGAACCCGTACATCTCCACGTGGGTTTGGTCGACGTACGTGTACTCGCTGCCGTCGAGAATCGCGATTCCGTCGGCCGCTTCGTCGATCGCTCGCTGGAACGACTCGAGTTGTCGTCGTCGCTCCTTGCGATCGGTAATATCTCTGAGAACACCGGCCGTGCCACGGAACTCCTCGTCGCCGATAAGCGCGAGTCGATTCTCGACGGTCTTGTGGTCTCCGTCGGCCGTTTCGAGCTCGAACTCAGTTGTCGCCGATCGGTCGCCCGTGGTGAGTAGGCTCTCAATCTGTGCTTCCATTCGTTCGACATCCGAGTCATCCATCCCGACTGTGGGGTGGTTGCCGATGACGTCCTCGTCGTACCCGAACTCGCGTTCTGCCGCCGTGTTGACGAACGTGAACCGTCCGTCCGTGTCCAGCGCGTACACCGGGTCGTCGACGGCTTCGAGAATCGTCTCGTACCGTTCTAGTTCCGCAAATCGGCGGCGGCGTTCGATCTCAGTGCCGATGTGCTGTGCGATGAGTTTGACGAACTCTCTCTCTTCAGGGCGAAACGCCGCTGAACGCGGTTTCCCCATCGAGAAGTTGACCGTACCGTAGGTGTCACCGTTGGCGACGACGGGCGCTGCGATGTATGCGCTGACGCTTCCGGCCGCCGGATTGTCTTGGTGGTCGCTGTCCGCGACATCGGCAAACGCGAGCGTTCCGGTTACCTCGCCGGCGAGCGTCGCGTCGCACATCGTGTCCGTGAGGTCGTACACGGTGCCCGCCTCGTGTGACCCGGTCTCGTCGACCACGACATCGACCTCGTAGTCGCCTCCGTCGACTCGTGAGAGAATACCCGTGTCCAGACCGAAGGTCTCACAGCCGAGAGACAGCAATCGACCGATGGTCTCGTCGAATTCACCGGCATTGACGGTGAGTTCGTTCAACTGACGGAGGGCAGCCGTGTCGTGCCCGATCGGATCCGCGGGTCGCTCTCGGCTGAGTTGTGGCTTTGACGAGGGGCCGTGGGCTGTCGTGCGAACGTAGGTACTCCCGTCAACATCGATTGGCCGGCTCGTGAGTTCGACCCGAAAGGCTCCGCCGCGTGCGTGCTCAAGGCTCGTCACGATGGTTTTGGGCGTTCCGGAGACGGTACGCTCGAGATGTTCACGGACGGGACCAGTCGCCGTCTCCACGGCGATGTCGGGGAGCCCGTTCGTCAGGAGCGCGTCTCGGTCTCGACCCGTCAACTCGACTGCGGCTCGGTTGACTGCCACCAGCGTTCCGTCGGTGTCGCTGACGAACGCGGGCTCGTTCGACTGATCGAACAGCGCACGAGCGAGATCGCAACTATCGCTCGTCGACCGGCGGCCCTCGATCCGAGCAAGCGCCGTTCGGAGGTTCGCCGCAATTCCTTCGATGGTGGCGGTCTCGGCGTCGTCGAACCCCTCCGGTTCCGTGATACCGACGCGCAGCACGCGGCCACCTCCGACGGGAACGAGAGTCTCGGCCCGGATCGGTCCTCGAATATCGGTATTGACTGTCGCTTCGACAGTGCCGTCAGTCGGTTCGTCGTCTCCGCCTTCTGTATTAAGAAGCGACTCAAAAATCCGTTTTGGAGCGCTCGTGACTCCGATCGAAGACGGAGCACCGGACCCGATAGTGGAGACTGTGCCCGTTTCCGGGTCGTACGTACAGACACTCGCGACCGGCTGATCGCACACCGTGTCCACTAACTCAATCGCGTGCGTGACCGCAGTCGCTACCGATTCGGCGTCGCTGAGTCTCGCTGATAGAGAGAGAAGGCGTCCCGGAGGTCCGTAGGAGGTCTGAGACTCAGTCATGACGTACTATTGTTTTGAACACGTTTGAATTGTTCGTCTGCTAATCATTTGTCGCGGGCTTCGGTCGCTCTTTAGCAGCCTCAGATCCCCTAATGGGCACAGAAACCCGCGCAGAGCGGACTTGGCTCCGTCTCTCATTGTTCGGGGACATCGCGAGAGGCGACTCGTTAGCGTCGTCGGCCACGAGTACGAACGCCCGGGCCCAGAGCGACGGTGCCGGACCGAACCGGATTGCCACGGCGCTGGTCGTCCGCTGGTACCGGGTCGCCTTTGAGCTGCTTTCGTTATCGCTCCGGTGCTCATCTAACAGGCCGACTGTGGTGAGTTCGCTGACGCGGCGGTAGCACGTCGCGATCGGGATGTCCAGCGACTCGCTGAGGCTGGCTACCGACGCCGGCGTCTCGGTCGCCCCGAGGATCGCCATGCTGTACTCCCGGCCAAGTGTTCGTACAGTTTCCATGACAATTGTCGTGGGGATACAGTCGACATCGGGAGTCAAATACGCAGTTGCGATCAGCATCGGTACGCGCTCACGGATACCGATACGTATCGCACAGCGGGCGATGCGAAATGACGGCGACAGGTCCTCGGAGTTACCGCACAGGTTTTGTCCGTTTCGAGGTCGAATGCCCGAGACGCTTCTGTCGGTGTTTGCTCAGTTGGGGGGCATCCGACACTACCGGTTCATTGTTCGTACCGGACGGCAGCGGCAGACACGCAGTTCGAGGTGTCCGACCTCGGTCGGCGACGTTCTGCGATCGATGCGACGATCGAATTAAAACAGCCAGCGACAGGGGTCGCGGAGGCGTTAGTCGCGGAGCGAACGGCCGGTTCGCCGGTGGCTACACCGGTGGCTGGCTAGTGTCGAGCGAGACGGTATCCGTCGTGTCGTCCGGCCCTTCGAGGTGGACGGCTGTGACGCGCATCGAGGATCGGTCGGTCGCACCCCGCCGGGCGCCGTGCGGCCGTTCGGCGGGCCGCGTCGCCGAGCTCAGTTGACCTCGATGATCTCGACGTCGAACGTCAGCGTCTCCCCGGCGAGTCGGGGGTTGAAATCCACGCGAACGGTCTCGTCGTCGACGTGGACGACCTCGCCTTGCCCGCCGCCCTGGGCCTCGAGGTACGACCCCACTTCCGGCCGCTGGCCGTCGAGCATCGCTTCGAGCTCCTCGGTGTCGAACTCCTGGACGTGCTCCTCGCTGGGTTCGCCGTACGCCTTCTCCGGGGGGATGGTCAGGGTTTCAGTCGCGCCCTCCTCGAGGCCGACGAGGCCCTCGTCGAGCCCCTCGATGATCTCTTCGTCGCCGATCTCGACCGTCAGCGGCGCGTACTCTCGGTCGGGCTGCGCCTCCGCCAGCCCGGTCTCCTCGGCGACGGACTGCCGAGAGGTGTCGAACACGGTGTCGTCGTCCAGTCGTCCGGTGTACGCAAAGGTCACGGAGTCGCCGGTTTCAATCGACATACGGGCCCGATGAGTGCCACACGGAAAGGGTGTCGTATTGAGGGCGACGAGAGACGTTCCGAGCCGCGGTGGCGTGCGCCCGCGACGACGGCCGGCCCGGTGCGATCGCGGTTCCCGGTGGTTACGCCCGTGACCCGTCGGTGTCGGGGGAGACGGTGTCCGTCGTGTCGTCCGGGGCTTCGAGGTGGACGGGATGGTGCGTGTGGCGCGCGTGAGCGGTCGCCCACCGCCGCGCGGGGCGTTCCGACAGGAACTGCTCGCCGTCGGGACAGCGCCGGCACCGAACGATCCACGGCGTCACGTCGTCCGGGAAGTGGCCGGTGTGTCGCTCGTGATCGAGCGCGAACTGTTCGACCGCGCGGTTGCCGGCGCGGAGGTCGTCTAACTCGTGATCGAGGTCCCAGTCGCGGCCGCAACGGGTACACGAGACGGTCGGAACGCCGGAGTCGTCGGGGGCGGACGGGTCGTCGGTCACGGGTCGGAGTTGCGCTCTATCCACTTGAACGCCGGTCACGACGCCCCCGAAACCGCTTTGATCGTCGGCGCGCGCTCTTCGGCATGGACCACAGGATCGATCACGTCACCGTCGCGGGGCGTGATCTCGACCGCCTCGCGGAGGCGTTCTCGGCGGCCGGACTCCCCGTCGAGTACGGTGGTCGCCACTCGAACGGTGTCACTCACATGGCGATCGTCGGCTTCCCCGACGGGAGCTACGTCGAACTCATCTCGAAGCACGCACCCGACGCGACCTCGCCGTGGTGGGAGGCGGCGATCGACGGCGACGCCGGTCCGTGTGCGTGGGCCGTCGGCGTCGACGACGTCGAGACGGCGACCGCGACGCTTCGCGACCGCGGCGTGACCGTCGACGGCCCCACGGCCTACGAGCGGGAACGCGACGACGGAACGCTCGTCGAATGGGACCTCACGTCGCTCGAGGGCGGTGACCCCGGGACTCGCCTCCCGTTCCTGATCGCGGATCGCACCCCGCGGGAACGGCGGGTACGGCCAACAGTCGATCCGGCCGCGTCCCCGCTGCGAGGGGTCGAGGCCGTCGTCGTCGGGGTCCCGGACCTCGCGACCGCAGCCGACGCGTTCGCGACCGCCTTCGACGCCCGAGAGCCGACGCGAACGGCGTGCGCTGACCTCCGCGCCGCCGTCGCCTCGTTCCCCGACCTGCCGGTGACGCTCGCGGAACCCACCGGCGACGGCTGGCTCGCCGAGCGCGTCTCCCGGACCGGCGCGTCGCCCGCCGCGTACCTCATCGGGTACGAACGCGGCGCCGACCACGCCTTGGAGACGCTCGGCACGGCCTCGATCGGCGACCGATCGGTCGCGTGGCTCCCCGTGACCCGTCCCGTCGGCCGTCCGTATATCGGGTTGGTCGCGAACGAGTGATCGGGCCGTCGCGGACGGCGCTCCCGCCGTCGCTTCGCCTCGTCGCGTCGCTTTCACCCCGTTTTCGACCTGGTATATCACCGGTCGTGGCCGGGGCTGGGACCGTGAGACTGCGGCGGCAAAAGGATGCTCCGGCTGGGATTCGAACCCAGGTCATCACCGTGAGAGGGTGATATGATTGGCCGGACTACACCACCAGAGCGCACGTCCGTTCGACGCGATTTAGGGTATGAAAGGAGATTGTAAAACAGTTCCGTTTCGACGCCGCCGTGCCCCGGTTTGTCGTGGTGAGCGGGCCGAACGCGGGCGGGAACGCAGGTGTGGCGTCGACGGCGCTCGGGCGGGTTTCGGCGGTGAGCGTCAGACCTCGACGGCGAACGGCTCCGCCCCGCCTCCGGCGTCGCCCGCCGCCGAGACGACCGCGGCGAGGAGGTCCGCGACCGCGTCGAGGTCCCCGGTGTCGATCACTTCGACCGGCGTGTGCATGTACCGGTTCGGGATCGAGACGGTGAGCGCGGGGACGCCGCTCCGGGCCGTGTAGAACGCGTCCGCGTCGGTGCCGGTGCGCGTCCCGGCCGCCTGGATCTGTACGTCGACCTCGGCGTCGGCGGCCGCGTCGCGCGCGAGGTCGACGAGGACCGGGTGGTTCGCGCTGCCGCGGCCGATCACCGGTCCGCCGCCGAGTTCGACCGGCCCGCGGCGCTCGCGGTCCACGTCGGGGTTGTCGGTCGCGTGCGTCACGTCGACCGCGACGAACGCGTCGACGGCGTCGAGGTCGGCGCCGACCATCCGCGCCCCCTGAAGGCCGACCTCTTCTTGGACCGTCGAGACCGCGTAGACCGTGGCGTCGACGCCTGCCTCGGTCGCGCGGCGGAGCCCCTCCGCGGCCGCCCACACGCCGGCCCGGTTGTCGACCCCCCGAGCCGCGATGCGGTCGCCGACCAGCTCGCGGACGCCGGTGGAGAAGGTGACCGGGTCGCCGACCTCGACGTGGTCGCGCGCCTCGGCCGCGTCGGCCGCGCCGATGTCGACGAACTGCCCGGCGACGTCCTCGTACTCCTCGTCGCCGTCGCGTAGGTGGATCGCGGTCTGCCCGACGACGCCCTGGACCGGCTCGTCGGCGTGGACCGTGACGTGCTGGCCCTTCGAGACGGTGCGGTCGGCGCCGCCGACCCGCGAGATCCGGAGGAACCCCTCGTCGAGCACGTCGCGGACCATGAACCCGATCTCGTCGGCGTGGCCGGTGACGGCGACCGTCGGCGCGTCGGGGTCGCCCTCGTGGACCGCGACGGCGTTGCCGTAGGCGTCGGTCTCCACGCGGTCCGCGAACTCGCTGACGTAGTCGGTCCAGACCCGCTGCGCGGCGGTCTCGAAGCCCGAGGGGCTCGCGGTCGAGAGGAGGTCGTCGAGGAACGCTCGGTGCGCGTCGTCCATATCTCGGGGAATCTCGGGCCGGGCAAGAAGACACCGGTGTCGACCGCGGTCGGAGTCGGCGGGAGAGAGCGGCGCTCGCGGGAGCACCCGACACAAGCGCTTTGAGGCGTCCGGCCGTCCGATCCGTATGGACATCCTCCGAAGCGTCCGCGCCGTCGCCGAGGCCGACGGACCGGGCGTCGTCGACTGGGACCGGGCCGCGGCGGCCGCGAAGGCGGGGACCGACCCCGGATCGCTCGCGCTCACCGACGCGGAACGCGCCGGCTACGCCGCGGACGTCCGGGACGCCCGGGCTCGGCTGGCCGAGGTCGCCGGGATCGAGTTCGACGTGCCCGACAGCATCGAGGTTCAGAACCGCCACCACTGGATCGACGCGAGCGTCGACACGTTCCGCCGCGTGATGGAGCCGATCGAGGCGGCCGCGGTCGGGGACGCCGGCGGCGACCTCGGCGGAGGCTCCGTCGACCCCGTCGACGCCGGCGCCGGAAGCGACTCGCTCGACGTGATGCCGGACCCCGCGTCCGGACCGCTCGGGCCCGCGCCGGGGGCGGCGATCGCACAGGACCTCTCTCGGATCGCCAACACGGGCTCGATGGCGTTCGCGCTCGGCTTCCTCGCGCGCAACGTCCTCGGCCAGTACGACCCGCTCCTCCTGGCGAACGAGCCGGACGCCGACCACGGCCTCTACTTCGTCCACCCGAACATCGTCGCGGTCGCCGCGGCGCTCGACGTGGACTACCCCCGGTTCCGTCGCTGGATCGCGTTCCACGAGGTCACCCACGCGGCCGAGTTCGGCGCGGCGCCGTGGCTGCCCGAGTACCTCGAATCGCGCGTCGAACGCGGCGTCGAGGGGATGGTCGGCGGCGGGGGCGGCGCGGCCGGCGGGCTCGACCCCGACGCCTTCGCGGAGCTTCAGGCCGCGATGACGGCGGTCGAGGGGTACGCCGAGGTGCTGATGGACCGCGCGTTCGACGAGGAGTACGACGACCTCAGGCGAAAGCTCGACGACCGGCGCGGCGGCGGCGGTCCCGTGCGCCGGCTCGCACAGCGCCTCCTCGGGCTCGGGCTCAAGCGGCAGCAGTACGAGCGCGGCGCCGCCTTCTTCCGGCACGTCGCCGACGAGCGCGGCATCGAGGCCGCCGGGGCCGTCTGGGCGGACCCGGAGCACCTGCCGACCGCAGCGGAGATCGACGACCCCGAGGCGTGGATCGTTCGCGTCGATCCCTGAGGCAGGCCTGTCGCCCCGGCGCGGACGGTCACTCCAGGTCGAACTCGCGCTCCCGGTTCCCGGTCGACTCCGCGATCCGCGACCCGTCGGAGCCGACCTCGTCGAAGCGCTCGTCGACGTCCTCGGTCGCCAGCAGGCGGTCGAGCTTCCGTTCGAACTCCGCCTCGTCGATCTCACCGGTCGCGTAGCGGTCGCGCAGCGTCGCGACGGGGCGGTCCGCGCTCGCGCCGACGGCTACCGCCCCGTCGGCCGGTTCGTCGTCGGACGCGACGAGCGGGAACCGATCGCCGAGCAGGCCGACGAGCGGGATCAGGATGAAGAACCCGGTGATGAACGTGGCGGGGATCAGCGGTCCGAGAACGGTCGGAAGGAGGACGGCGAGAAGCGCCGTAAGCCCGAACGTGAGGACCCCGATGAGTGCGATGAGCCGTTTCTTCTCGAACGTTGGGAGGGCCATACGTCACCGATGTTATCTCGTCGACAAAAACGTACTGTTGCGGTCGGTCCGCTCGGCGCGTCACCCGGACGGCGAGGACCGCCCGCGACCGACGGCTATTCGTCGCGCGCGCACCCACGCCGATCCGTGCTCAGGTACGTGACGACGAACCCGGGGAAGGTGCGCGAGGCGGAGCGG
This sequence comes from Halorubrum ejinorense, assembly GCF_055389685.1. Classification (NCBI taxonomy): domain Archaea; kingdom Methanobacteriati; phylum Methanobacteriota; class Halobacteria; order Halobacteriales; family Haloferacaceae; genus Halorubrum; species Halorubrum ejinorense. Next base: position 1,051,197 of record NZ_AP043777.1, on the reverse strand, counting down.
TACCTCCCGGACGGATCGGTGGAGCGGCTCGACTTCGACTACACGGAGATACAGGCCGACGAGCTCGGCCCGATCGCGGCGCGGGGCGCCCGCGAGGCGTACCGCCACGCCGACGGCCCGGTCCTCGTCGACGACGCGGGGCTGTTCGTCGAGGGGCTGGACGGCTTCCCGGGCCCGTACTCGTCGTACGTCCACGAGACGCTCGGGGTCGAGCGCGTCCAGGAAATCGCGAGCGAACTCGACGACCGCCGAGCGGCGTTCCGGTGTACGCTCGGCTACTGCGACGGCGAGGGGTTCGCCGCGAGCCCCGACCCCGTCGACCGCGCGGACCGCGACACCGCCGCCGCGGCGGGGCCGGACGCGGGCGAGTCCGACGCCGACGGAGGCGGCGACGAAGACGAGGCGGCCGACGCCGACGCGGACCCGCTCCCGGTCAAGCTGTTCGAGGGGTACGTCCCGGGCCGCATCGTCGCGCCGCGGGGCGACGGCGGATTCGGGTACGACCCGATCTTCGAACACGACGGCGAGACGTTCGCGGAGATGGACACGGACCGCAAGAACGCGGTTTCACACCGCGGCCGGGCGTTAGAGAAGTTCGCAGAGTGGTACGCGGACCGCTGAGGACGGCGACCGCGGATCGCGGCCGACGGCTCAGACCGCGTCGGCGACGGCCGCGGTCAGGAGGTCGGCGCCGAGGTCGATCTCGCGTTCGGTGACGTCGAGCGGCGGGAGGATACGGAGCACCTTGTGGCCGCACGCGAGCGTCAGGAGTCCGCGAGAGAAGGCGTTCTTCACGACGGCGTCCCGACGCTCGTTCGTGTCGAACTCGACGGCGAGCAACAGCCCCTTCCCGCGAACGTCGTCGACCGGGTCGAGGTCGGCGTCGCGAAGCGTCTCTTTGAACTGCCGGCCGCGGACGACGGCGTTCTCCATGAGGTCGGCCTCCTCGATGGCGTCGAGCGTGAGCGCGCCCTGCGCGGAGGCGATCAGGTCGCCGGCGCCCCACGTCGAGGAGAGGCGGCCGGTCTCCTCGGGGAACACGTCGTCGCGCGAGACCGTCGCCCCGACGCGGAGGCCCTTCGCGCTCGCTATCACGTCGGGCTCGTAGGCGTAGTGGTCGGAGCCCCACATCTCGCCGGTCCGGCCGACGCCCGACTGGATCTCGTCGGCGATCAGCGTGACGTCGTGTTCGTCGGTGAGCGCCGCGATCTCGTCCGTGAACGCCTCGGAGGGGAACCGGTAGCCGCCCTCGCCCTGGATCGGTTCCATGATCAGGTAGGCGATGTCGTCCGGGTGGACGTTCCCCCGCTTCGGGTCGAGCTTCTTCCGGAGCCGGGAGACGCCGTCCGCGAAGAAGCCGCACGAGCAGGTCTCGGGCGAGCAGGTCCGGTCGTCGCAGTAGGGCATCTCCATCACGCCGCTGACCTCCGGGAAGTCGCGGCGGTACACCGCCTTCGAGCGGTTGAGCGAGAGCGCGCCCAGCGTCCGTCCGTGGAACGCCCCGTCGAAGGTGATCGCGTACTTGGCGCCGTCCGACTCGTCGTAGGCGATCTTGATGGCGTTCTCGACCGCCTCCGCGCCGGAGTTCGAGAGGAAGACGGTGTTCATGCCGTAGTGCTCCGTGAGGTCCGTCAGGCGGTCCATCAGCCCGGAGGCGCCGGGGACCCCGTCGTCCGGCGTGGGGCCGCCCGCGGCGTAGAAGTCCTGCCCGGCGATCTTCAGCGGGTCGACCAGGTCGAACTCCGCGAGCCGGTCCATTATCAGCGGGTTGTTGTACCCGAGCGGCGCGGCGGCGACGTGGCTGGTGAAGTCCATGAGGACGTTGCCGTCCACGTCGGTACAGAACGGACCTTCTGCGGGGGCGGTGCGGTCCCAGACGAACTCGTAGACGTAGGTGCTCGGCGCGGCCGACTCGTGGTGGTACTCGACCCACTCGCGGGCGCGTTCGCCCGGGAGGTCGTCGACCGCAGGCGTAGCGGTGTCGCGATCCATGGGTTCCGGTGGCACGCGGGTAAAATAAGTTCAGGGCGATCGCGGAGAGATTGGATATTTCTCCAACTTCGGGTCGGCGCGTGCGATTTCGTTGCCGGACGGCGTCGGGCCCGTCACGCGCCGACGTACACGAGGCACACCCCGAACAGGACGAACCCGTATCCGACGTACTTGGTGTACCGCCGTTGTTTTCGCGCGGCTCGGTCCGGGTCTCGCTGCCACTCGCTCGGCCCGACGAAGTTACGGACCGTTTCGTTCCCCGGGAAGGCGACGTTGAGCGCGCCCCAGGCCAGGAACGCCACCCCGACCGTGAGGAGCGCGAGGTTCGTCATCGGTGGGCTCGCTTGTCGGCGGGCCAGGTTAATTCCTGTGTCGGTCGAACTCCTTCCCCCGGAACCGGAGGCCGGTGGTTCCGGCGTAGTCGTCGGATTCCACGGCCGAGCGATCGCCTCCTGGCCCGAGCGAGCGCCTCCTGGCCCGAGCGAGCGCCTCCTGGCCCGAGCGAGTGCTCTCGCGTCCCCGTCCGGGCGCGGTTCGACCCAGCACGACTTTCACGCTCGGCCGCCACCGGAGAGGCATGAACCGCGAGGAGCTCGCCGCCAGCATCGACCACACCGTCCTCGGCCCCGAGACGACCTGGGCCGACACGCGGGCCGTTCTCGACGAGGCCGCATCTCACGGGATGAACGCCTGTATCCCGCCCTGCTACGTCGAAGAGGCCGCGAGCTACGAGAGCGCGCCGGAGACGATCGCCACCGTGGTCGGGTTCCCGCACGGTCAGCACGCGCCCGAGGCCAAACGCGACGAGGCGGTCGGGGCGTGGGAGGCCGGCGCGGACGAGATAGACGTCGTGATCAACGTCGGCCGGCTGAAGGCGGGCGCCGACGGGGCCGTCGCCGACGAGCTCTCGGACGTGGTCGCGGCCGTTCCGGTCCCGGTGAAGGTGATCATCGAGACCGCCCTCCTCGACGACGCCGAGAAGCGCCGCGCCTGCGAGGCCGCGGTCGCCGCCGACGCGGACATGGTGAAGACCTCGACCGGCTTCGCAGACGGCGGCGCGACGCTCCCGGACGTCGAACTGATGAGCGAGTACCTCCCGGTGAAGGCGTCCGGCGGCGTCGGCTCCTACGAGGAAGCGGTCGACATGCTCGACGCGGGCGCGGTCCGGATCGGCGCCTCCTCCGGCGTCGCCATCGTCGAGGGACACCCCGAAAGCGGGGACTAGCGGTCGTCCGGCGACGCGTTTCGACCGTCGCCGTCGGCGGCGAGACCGTCGCCCGTCGACGAGTCGTCGGCGTCGCCGGCGTCCGGCCGGCTCGGGTCGTCGCCGGGGTCGGCGTCCTCGATCTCGTCCGGGTCCACGTCGACCTCGAAGGCGGAGACGGACGCAGAGAGCGCCTCGGCCTGTCCCCGGAGTCGGTCGGCGTTCTCCGCGATGGTGGTGACGGTCGCCGTCTGCTCCTCGGCGGCCGCGGACACCTGTTCGGACCCGGAGGCGACCTCGCCGCTCACCTCGGCGACGTCCTCGACCCCCTCGACCGCGCGCTGGGTCGACCGGGCCTGGTCCTCGGCCGCCTCGCTGATCTCCTGAACGCCGTGGTTCGTCTCCTCGACGGCGTCGACGACGGCTTCGAGCGACGACGACGCCTTCCGGACGGTGTCGGAGCCCTCGTCGATCCGCGCGTTCGTCTCGCGGATGTCGTCGACGGTCTCGTCGGCCTCCTCGCGGACGGCCTCGATCTGCGATTCGATCTCGGCGGCGGCCTCCTGCGTCTCCTCGGCGAGCTCTTTGACCTCGTCGGCGACGACCGCGAAGCCCTCGCCCGCCTCGCCGGCGCGAGCGGCCTCGATGGAGGCGTTCAGCGCGAGGATGTTCGTCTGCTCGGCCACGTCGGTGATGAACTCGACGACCTCGTCGATCTCGTCCATCCGCTCGTCGAGCGACTCCATCTGCTCGACCGCGGCCGCGGAGCGCTCCTCGATCGCGTCCATCTCGTCGAGCGCCTCGGTCGCGGCCTCGCGGCCGCCGACGCCGCGCTCCGAGGCGGCCTCGGCCGTCTCGGCGACGGACGCGGCCGACGACGCGACCTCCTCGATGCTGGCGGAGAGGTCGCTCATCTCGCTGCTCACCTCGTCGAGCCGCTCGTCTTGGCTGATCGCTCCGTCCGCGATCTCCTGGATCTGCTCGCTGACGGTCCCGCTCGCGGTCTCGACCTCGTCGGCGCCGGCCGCGAGGTCCGCGCTCGCCGAGTCGACCTCGCCGGCGAAGGCGGCGACCCGCGCGGTCGTCCGTTCGAGCTGTGCCACCATGCCGTTGAACTCCGAGGCGATCTCGCGCATCGCCTCCCGGTCAGCGTCGGGGTCCATCCGCTGGGTGAGGTCGCCGTCCGCGACCGCGCCCATCACCTCGCTGTAGTCGGCCGCGCGGGCCTCCATGTCGCGGGTGACGGCCTCGGCCTCCCGCCGCGCTTCCTCGGCCTCGTTGGCGGCGGTCTCGGCCTCGGCGATCCGCTCGCGGAGCGCGTCGCGCATCGCGCCGAAGCTCGTGAACAGGCGGCCGATCTCGTCGATCCGACCGGTCGAGAGGTCGACGTCGAGCTCTCCCGACTCGATCCGCTCCGCGCGGTCGCGGAGCCGGGCGAGCGGCACGACGGTCCGGCTCCCCAACACGACGCCGACGGCGCCCAGCGACGCGAGGGTGAGCAAGATGAGGAGTAACACGGAGTCGCCGACGTCGTTCCGGACCGCGAACGCCGTCGACTGGTCGACGCTCGTCACCGCCACCCAGTCGGTGTCGGGGACGGACGCGTACGCGAACACCCGGTCGTCGCCGATCCGACTCGCCGTCGTCGCGTTGCCCTGCCGGATCGCCGCGACTTCGTCGGCGTGTCGCTCCTCGTCGACGGTCCGGTCGATGTCGAGGACGGTCTGTCCCGCGGCGTTGAGGATCGTCGTCTCCTCGCCGGTGTCAGTGTTCTGGATCCGTTCGAGCTGCGGCTGGATCCGGGTCACGACGACGAGGTACCGGCCGTCCGCCCGCGGCACGGAGCTGGCGAACGCCATCACGGGACGGTCGTTGAGCACGGGCGACCGATAGGACCGCTCCGACCGCCAGACGCGGTCGTCCTCGCCGACCCCTTCCGGCACGTCGGCGTCGCTCCACGGGGCGTCCAACTCGCTCGGGGCGCGCCCCTCGAGCGGCCGTTCCGTACTGGCCACCACTCGGTCCTGGCTGGCGTCGACGAGGTGGATGCTGACGATGTCGTCCGAGAGGAGCTGGTCTTTCAACAGCACGTACGCCGGCGCCCGCCGGTCGGAGCGCAGGGCGTCGGCCGCCGACATCGACCGCGTTTCCGTGCTCATTCGCTCGGTCCACGAGCCGATGGCGTCGGCCTGGAGGCCGCTGGTCTCGGCCAGTTGGGCCGTCGCGTCCGACTCGACGGTCTGTTCGGTCTGGAGGTACGTGAACGCGCCGCCGGCGACGACGACCGCGGCGACGACGAGGAACGCGAGCGCGAACTTGGCGGCGTACCGGCGACGGACCGCGTCCGGGAGGAGTCCGCCGACGGCCCGCGCCAGTCGGTCGGTCGGCCCGTCAGTCATCGGTCGGACTCCTCCAGTTCGGACGGAACGGTCAGGTCGCCGCCGGTGATCCGCTCGCCGGACTCCGCGACGGCCGCGCGCACGTCGTCGGGGATGACCGGACCGAGCGACGTGCCGTAGACGAGTGCGACGCCGTCCTCGGCGAGCCCGAGCGCCGTCGTCGATCCGGTCTCGAGGGAGTCGTTGATCGTCCGCTCGGTGGCGTCGTAGACGGCGGTCCCGACGCGTTTCACCATCGAGGCTAAGATTACGTCGGCGTAGCGCGGGTTGCTCCGCGACTGGTCCGAGTCGACGCCGATCGCGTACCGGCCGTACTCCTGTGCGGCTTGGAACACGCCGAGTCCGCTGCCGCCCGCCGCGTGATACACCACGTCGGCCCCGCCTTCGTACATCTCCGCGGCGGCGGCGTAGCCGGCCTCGGGGTCGTCGAAGGCGCCGACGTACGTGGAGCGCACCGACGCGTCGGTCGGCGCGTGGTCGACCCCCGCGCGGTACCCGGCCTCGAACCGGCGGATGAGCCCCGAGTCGACGCCGCCGACGAAGCCGACGGCCCGCTCGTCCGGGCGCGTCGAGCCGGCACCCACGGAGAGGTCGCGGCCCGTCACCAGCCCGGCGAGATGGCCCGCTTGGAACGACCCCTCGTGTTCTCGGAACACGTAGTTCGCCACGTTGTCGCGGTCGACGACCGAGTCGACGATGGCGTACTGCTGGTCCGGGTACTCGCCCGCGACCGTCGAGAGCGCGTCCCCCTGGAGGAAGCCGATACAGCAGATCAGATCGTAGTCGGGGGACTCGGAGGCCGACAGCGTCGCCTGCGTGGTCTCGAAGTCCGGCATCGACGCCGGTTCCTCGTTCGAGAACGCCACGTCGTAGTCGAGCCGAGCGCGCTGGATACCCCTGTTCGCGGCGTCGTTGAACGAGCGGTCGTCGAGCCCACCGAGCGCGTATATCATGCCGACCGTCGCGCTGGCGTCGGCCGCGTCCGAGATGCCGTCCGTCTCTTCGGTCGCCGTGTCGTTCGCGTCGATCGACGCCGCCCCGGAGTTATCACCGCCGAGACAGCCTGCCGTTGCGCCCGTGAGCGCACCGCCGAGACCGACGGCGACCCGACGGCGAGAAAGCGCCTGCGTCCGCGTGTTTGTCATCTCATCGGCGTCGGCCTGAGGGAGATAAAAGCGCTCGGAGCAAATTATCAACACCAATACTGAACTCGGAAGTTCGTCGTCACGGGCCCGGGACGCCGCCGTTCCACCGGCGTGAGAATCCGCTCAGGTGGGTTTATGTTCGGAGCCCGTACGACGGGGTATGAGCCACCAATCGGGATCGCCACGCTTCGACCTCGACACGGCGTTCAAAGCGTTCGGCGCGGTCGGAATCGCCATCTCCCTCGCACTCATCGTCGCCGTGTTCGCGCTGACGGACCCGTTCGGCGAGTACGTCACGGCCTCGCCCGCCGTCTTCGGCACCCTGCTTTCCGCCGGGCTCGTCGTCGCAGTCGGCTACACGACGTACGCCCTTCGCCGCCGCTGACGACGCGTCGACCCGAGGAGTGAGGCCACCGACGAGTCACGAGGGCCGGCGCCGAGAGACATAAACCGCTCGCGGCGGGACCGGCGTACATGTCCGACGAGCCGACCGACGCGGCAGTGGAACGATTCCTCGACCGAGCGGCGGCCGCGTTCGACGACTACGACCAGGGGTACGCCGACGCGGACGCGACGCTGGCGATGTTGCGCACGCACATCGACGAACTGTCGGCAGGCGTCGAAGAGACGGACGAGACGGACGGACCCGAGTAGCCGGAACGCGCCGACCGACCGACTACGGGCCGGCGCCGATCAGCTCCCGCACGCGACCGACGTACTCCGCGAAGGTGGGGTCGCCGCGCTCGCGGGGACGTTCGGCGTCGACGTCGACGATCTCGCGGACCCGGCCGGGCTCGGCGGCCATCACGACGATCCGGTCGGCGAGCGTCACCGCCTCGGCGACGTCGTGCGTGACGAAGAGGACGGTCTTTCCGGTCGAAGCCCACACGTCGAGTAGCTCCCGCTGGAGCATCTCTCGCGTCTGGGCGTCGACCGCGCCGAACGGCTCGTCCATCAGGAGCAGGTTCGGGTCGACGGCGAGCGACCGCGCGATGGCGACCCGCTGTTTCATGCCGCCCGACAGCGACTTCGGGTAGGCGTCGCGGAACTCCGTCAGCCCGACGAGATCGAGCATCTCGTCGACTCGGCGCTCTCGCTCCACCGGCGAGCGGTCGCTCCGTTCGAGCCCGAACCCGACGTTCTCCTCGACGGTCAGCCACGGGAACAGGTGGTACTCCTGAAACACCACGCCCATCTCCGTCGTCGGGCCCGTCACCGGCGTCCCGTCGAGTAGCACCCGGCCGTCGGTCGCCTCGATCAGCCCGGCGACGATCCGGAACAGCGTCGTCTTCCCACAGCCCGAGGGGCCGACGAGACAGACGAACTCGCCGTCCGCGACCGAGAAGGACACGTCGTCGAGCGCGCGCACCGAGCCCTCCTCGCCGTCGCCGCCGTACGTCTTCCCGACCCCGTCGAGGGCGACGCTCGCCTCGGCGGGCGCGGGCGCGTCGTCCGCTCCGCCGGCGTCGCCGTTCACGCCCGCCACGCCAACACCCTCCCTTCGACCGCGCGGAACGCGACGTCGACGAGCAGGTACATCAGGCTCAACACGAGGATGTACGCGATCGCCCGGTCGACGCGCAGGTTGTTGCTGGCGCGGATGATCTCGCGACCCACGCCGGGGACGCCGAATATCTCGGAGGCGACGACGAGCATCCAACAGCGACCGAGCCCGGTCCGGATCCCGGTCATGATCCCCGGCATGGACGCCGGCAACACGATCGACCGGACCGCGTCGAGGTCGCCGCGGACGCCGAGCGTCCGCCCCACGTCGAGGAGGTCCTCGGAGACGCCCTCGACCGCGCCGTAGGCCGCGTAGAAGTTGATCCAGAAGGCGCCGACCGCGATGATGAACGCCGCCCCCCAGTCGTTGATCCCGAACCACGCGATGGCGAAGCCGATGAGCGCGAGCGGCGGGACCGGCCGCAGCGTCCGGACGAGCGGGGCGGTCACGTCGTCGAGGAGTCCGCTCCACCCGAAGGCGACGCCCGCGGCCACGCCGAGGCCGGTCCCCGCGAGGGTGCCCGGGATCCAGTGGCGGACGCTCTGGGACAGCGCCGTCGTCATGTCGCCGGAGGCGAACTCGCTCGCGAACGCCCCGGCGACCGCGACCGGCGAGGGGAGGACGAACGGGTCCTGCGTGAGCGAGACGGCGTGCCAGACGAGGAGGAAGCCGGCGATCCCCGCCACCCCGCGAGCCAGCCGTCGCCTGTCGCCGAGGCCGACGCCGGCGAACGCCGCTTCCCCGTCGACGCGCGATCCGGTTTCGGTCGCCATCAGAGCGAGTCGTACACCGCCAGGTCGAATATCTGGTCGGTCGACAGCTGTTCGTCGATCTGACCGTTACCGGCCGCGAACTCGGAGAACACCTGCGTCGCGTCCGTGATCTGGCTGGGGTCAGTGATGAAGTTCGACAGCGGGGAGTCGAGCGCCTTCCGCGCGCGGTCGACCGGCATCCCGATCCCCTCCTCGACGTGGCCCGCGGTCGCGTCCGGGTTCTCGTCGATGAACTCGGTCGCGCGGACGTGCTGTTCGAGGAACTGCGACGCTATCGGCGAGTCGCGGACCGCGTCGCTCATCAGCGTGACCGCGGCCGGCTGGCCGGGGAGCACGTCGGCGGCGGTCCGGAGCATCGTCACGGACGAGTTCTCCGCCTGCGCGATGGTCGGAACCGGCTCCATGATCGAGGTGCCGTCGATCTCGCCGTTGGCGATCGCCTGCCAGACGGAGCTCGCGCCGTTGATCTCGATGATCTCGACGCTGTCGTTCGCGGCGGGGTCGACGCCGACGTCGCGCAGCCAGTAGCGGAGCAACACGTCCGGGACGCTCCCCTGCGGGAACGTACCGAAGGTGAACGGCTCGCCCCGCTCGTCCGCCCACGCCGCGAACGCGTCGCCGCCCTGCTGTTCGAACGTCTCGTGGAACGACTCCTCGGCCATGATCCCCATCGGCTCGCGGATGTTCGCGGCGGTCACCTGCGCCGAGATACCGCGGTCGATCGCGATCATCGCGGGGACGATCCCGAACATCGCGACGTCGATGTCGCCGCCGCCGAGCGCCTGAACGATCGCCGGCCCGTTGCCGAACTCCTGGCCGGTTATCTCGGCGTCGATCTCGGAGAAATAGCCCTCGCCCTCCATCACGTACCACTGGAGGTCGGGGTAGATCGGCATGTGCGCGACCGTCACTTCGTCGATTTCACCGCCGCTGCCGCCGCCAATACAGCCCGCGAGTCCGACCGTCGCCGTACCGCCCGCAGCCGCGAGGAACGACCGCCGCGACGCTGTCCGCGTAGGTTCGTACATAGCGTGAACACGGACGCGACGGGCAACACCCCCTCGTCACCAGCAACCGAAGCGGCTTCCGATGACGGCGGAAAGAGACTATATTGCCGCGAAAGCACGTAAAACGCCCCATTTCGGCCCTTACTCAGTTCGGTGCTGTCACCGAACGACGCAAATATTGCTGTTAGGTCCTTCCGAGCGAGACCCTGCGGAGCGGTCGGTCGTCCGCGCCGGGTCACGGCTGCGCGGTCGCTCCCCTCGGGTTACGGCTGTTCGGTCGCGTCCTCGTCGAACAGCCCCAAGTCCTCGGCGACGAGGTCGGCGAGGCGGTCTTTGATCGCCGGATCGACCTCCGCGACCGACTCACCGTCGTGTTTCGTCTCGTTGTGTTTCTCGAGCGCGTCCGCGAGGTCGTCGAGGGGCACCCGGGTCTCCGTCTCGCACTCGGCGCACACAATCGGGACGGACGGCTCGTCGGTAGACATTACCCCGACGATCGCCCGTGGCGGATATATGCCTTCGGGCGTTCGATGCCGTCGCGTTAAGTTAGAGGATGAGGCGCTCGACTTCAGAGTGTCTATGGCCGAAACCGAGCGCCTCAGCGAACGTATCGCGTGGATAGACTTGTCGTTTGTGGAGCGAGATCGAACGCCGCGATGGGCGATTGAAGTAGGGATCCGCTGTCACTTGGCCGGTATGTCACTGCGAGAGGTAAGTAAGCATCTTGAACTGTTTGGGATCAAGCGGAGTCACGTCGCGATCCATAACTGGGTTCATAAGGCCGAACTACAGCCGATCTCGACCGTCTCCGAGGATCAACTCGCGGTTGACGAAAAGATGATCCGCCTCCACGGCCAGCAGTTCTGGCTGTACGGCGCGGTTGATCCGCAGACGAACGCGATCCTTCACGTGAGTCTCTATCCGACCGCAAATAAACAGACGACGCGATGGTTTCTCACCGAGCTCCACCGGCGCTATCAGCTCGATAGCGTGGAATTTCTCGTCGATGACGCAGACTATCTCGGATCAGTTCTCGCTGAAGACGGCTATCGATTTCAAGTCATTCAACATGGAAATCGGAATGTCATCGAACGTGTCTTTTGGGAAATAGAACGCCGAACATCATCGTTTGCGAATAGTTTCAGCAATGTCGCGTTAGAGACAGCTCAAAACTGGCTCGAAGCCTTCGCCGTCTACCACAATTCACGCCAAACTTAACGCGACCTTCGATGCGGGCGCGCCGTGACGACCGAACGCGTTCGGTCGGGAGCGCGGCCCCATCGTTCGTGGGCGCCCCGAACCGCCACCGTCCGGCGACGCCCCGAACCGCCACCGTCTACTAGCTTCGCGGGGAATCTCCGGTATGCGCGTTCTCGTGACGGGGGCGGCGGGCGGGATCGGCGGGGGCGTCGCGCGCTCGCTCGCGGCCGCCGGCCACGACGTTCTCGGCGTCGACCGGGACGCGGACGGGCTCGCCGCCCTACCGGAAGCGGTCGAGACCGCCGCGATCGACCTCCGTGACGAGGCCGCCGTCCGAGCGCTGCTGGCCGACCGGCCCCTCGACGCGGTCGTCTCCTGCGTCGGCGGCTACGAGATCGCGGCGGTCGAGGACACCTCGGCCGACGCGTTCCGGCGGCAGCTGGAGACGAACCTGACCGCGGTCCACGTGACGGTCGCCGCGGCGCTCCCGACGCTGCGCGAGCGCGGCGGCCGGGTGGTCGTCGTCGGCTCGATGGTCGGGTCGGTGGCGCTGCCGTACCACGGCGCGTACAGCGCGGCGAAGGCCGGACTGGACGGGTACGTCGACGCGCTCCGCAGGGAGGTCGGCCCCCGCGGAGTCGACGTGGCGCTGATCGAGCCCGGCCCCGTCCAGACCGGCTTCAACGAGCGGGCCGCCGCGGCCGCCCGCCCGGACGAGTCGGACGGCCCCTACGCGGACGCATACCGCGCGTTCGAGGGCTACTCGCCGGCGGCCACCGACCTAGAGACGGTCGTCGAGCGGGTGGTGACGGCGACGACCGCGGAGCGGCCGCGAACGCGCTACCGGGTGAGCCGCCGGGCGCGGTGGCTGCCGCGGCTCGCGCGGCTGCTCCCGGACCGACTGTACGACCGGCTCGTCCGCGCCGGACTCCCCGGCGGACTCCTGTGGCGGCTGCTCCATCGGTGAGAAACGGGGCCGGCCTCGCGACCGCTCGTCGCGGGGGCTCGGCCTGAGGGCTCCGCGTCCGTGGTCAGTCGTCCGCCGCGCCGGAGGACGGCTCCTCGGACTCCTCGGCGTCGTCCGCGACCTCCGTCTCGGGCGGGTCGGGGTCGGTCCCGTCCGCCGCGTGGAACTCCTCGGGCGAGGCGTCGATCCGCTCGAACTCGCCGAAGTCGCGCTCGTGGTGGCGGATGATCTGTTCGACCACCCACGCGCTGTACCGCTCCGAGTACGCCCAGTCGGCGTCGGCGTCGACGACCTCGAACCGGTCGTCGGTGGCGATCGCGGCGTACAGGTGATAGAAGCCGAGGACGACGTCGCCGAAGTCCCGCGCCTCGCCGCCGATCTCGGCGCGCTTCTCGGCCAGTTCCTCGCGGCCCGCGTCGGTGAGCGCGAAGTACTTCCGGTCGGGCTCCTCGGCGCGCTCGACGCGCTCGGCGACGCCCTCTTCCTCGAACTTGTAGAGGATCGGGTAGACGGAGCCGTAGGATGGCTCCCAGTGCCCGCCGCTTATCTCGGTTATCTCGCCGAGCAGCTCGTACCCGTACCGGGGGCGCTCGTCCAGCAGCTCCAACACGAGGTACGAGATCAGTCCTTTCGGCGGGCCGCTTTTCCGCATCGTCTCCACCTTTCGGGGTCGCAGTGAAAGCGTTTCGGTCACGGCGACCGGGCGGTGCGGTCGCCGGCGGTCGCAGCCGGTCAGCTCAGGTCCGCGCGTCGGAATCCGAGGTACCCCACGAGGAGCGGCACCGCTGCCCACGCGACCATGACGGCGAGGAACGTGACCGGAGAGAGGTACGCCGGCGACGGGCCGCCGACCGCCGTCCCCGCGCCGCCGTCGCCCAGCAGCGCCCGCTGGACGAGCGCGTTGTAGGCTCCGGTGGGGCTGAGACCCCGCACGAGCAGGAACCAAGCGGGGACGCCGGCATCGGGGAGCCGACCGGTGACCAGCAGGTGGACGCCGTTCGGAGCCAGGTCCCAGAGGAGCGTCAGGCCGAGATACGCCGTGATCGCGAGCGTCATCGCCCGGGCGCGGGTCTCCGAGAGGGCCGAGATCCCGACCGCGATGCCGAGGAACGAGACCGCGAGCAGCACCGTCAGCGCCGTCGTCACGAGGAACGCGACGAGCGGGAGTCGGCCGTAGAGAACCGCCGTGATCGCTCCCGAGATCGCGAACCCGGACGCGATCCCGGCGGCGACCGCGGCGCCCCGCCCGAGGAACTTCCCGACGAGCACCTCGCCCCGCGACGGCGGGAGCCCGAGCAGCACTTTCAGGCTGCCGGACTCCCGCTCGCCGGCGATCGAGAGGTACGCCGCGATCAGCGCCATGATCGGCACGAGGAGCCCGGCGAACTGCGACGCGCCGCCGATGGCCGCCTCCGGCCCCCCGCTCACGCCCGCCGCTGGGACGAGCAGCGGGAGCGCCGCCGACAGCGACGTCATCACGGCGATGACCGCGACGATCCCCCAGACCACCCGCGACCGGAGCGCGTCGCCGAACTCCTTGCGCGCGATCGTCAGCCGGATCCCGCTCGGCGTCATCGCTGCTCCTCCGCGGCCTCGGCGTCCGCTTCTTCGGCGTCCGCTTCGTCGGCACGCGACGCGCCAGCGCCGGAGCTCTCGGCGCTCCGCGCGTTCCGACCCGTCGACGATCCCCCGGTATAGGCGCTGAACAGGTCCTCCAACGAGGACTCCTCGATCGCCACGTCGAGGACCGCGGCCCCGTCGTCCCGGACACGGTCGATGACGTCGACCTTCGCCGCGGCGTCGCCGACCCGGACCCGGACCGTTCGGCCGTCGACCGCGACGTCCTCGACGCCGGCGAGCTCGCCGAGCGTCAGCCGGTCGGGGACGGCGTCGACCGTGAGCGTCACCGTCGATCCGGTGTCGAGCGCCTCGCGGAGCCCCGCGATGGTGTCGACGGCGACGAGCCGGCCGCGGTCGAGGATCGCCACGCGGTCGCAGACGGCCTCGACCTGACTGAGGATGTGACTGGAGAAGAACACCGTCTTCCCCCGGTCGGCGTGACCGCGAGCGATCTCCCGAACGAGGCGGACGCCGTTCGGGTCGAGTCCAGACGACGGCTCGTCGAGGATCAGCACGTCGGGGTCGCCGACGAGGGCGATCGCGAGCGCCAGCCGCTGGGTCATCCCCTTGGAGTAGCCGTCGACGGGGCGGTCGGCGGCCGCGACCTCGAGGCCGACGCGGTCGAGCAGGTCGTCGACGTCGTCGTCCGCGCCCTTCAACGCGATCGCGTACTCCAGGTTCTTGCGCCCGGTGAGCCGCTCGTAGAGCCCGTACCCGTCCGGGAGGATGCCGACCCGCTCGTGGACCGCGCGCGTCTCCTCCTGCGCGTCGCGGCCGAGGACGCTCGCGCTCCCGGCGGACGGGCGGACGTAGTCCATGATCACGTCGATCGTCGTGGACTTCCCGGCGCCGTTCGGACCGAGGAAGCCGAATATCTCGCCGGCGTACACGGTCAGATCGAGGTCGTCGACCGCGAGCACGTCGTCGCCGTAGCGTTTCGTCAGTCCGGTCGTCCGAACCGCAACCGGTCGGTCGTCCGTCGGTCCGGTCGCGTCGTCGGCCGGCGCCGAGGTGTCGCGGTTGGGAGGGCCTTCGGCGGGCATACCGCCCGTGACGGGAGGCCCGTACAAAACTCTGTGCGAGCGGAACGTCCGGACCGCACGCCCGGCGCGCAGGGACCGGACGCGGCGGGTTTCCGCTCGTCGGGACGACCCGCAAGCCCCTAAGTCGCGGGGCCCCAACTCGGCGTATGGTCGAGGCTCCACAGACCGCCGAAGGGTGGTTCTCGCTACACGACTTCCGCTCGATAGACTGGGACGCGTGGCGCGAGGCGCCGGAACGCGAGCGACGGCGAGCGATCGAGGAGGGCGAGGCCTTCCTGAAACACCGCGAACTGGTCGCCGACGCCGACGCGGGCGAGTCCGCGCTGTTCTCGGTGCTCGGTCACAAGGCCGACCTCCTCTTTTTGCACTTCCGGCCGTCGCTCGACGACCTCTCCGGCATCGAGCGCCGCTTCGAGGACACCGCGCTCGCGAAGTTCACCGAACGCGAGACCTCCTACGTCTCCGTCACCGAGGTGTCGGGATACGTCTCGGACGACTACTTCGAGGAGGGCGCGGACGCCGTCGACGAGGGGCTGCGTCGGTACATCGAGGGGAAGCTGAAACCCGAGATTCCCGACGACGAGTACGTCAGCTTCTACCCGATGAGCAAGCGCCGCGGCGAGGAACACAACTGGTACGACCTCGACTTCGAGGAGCGCGCCGACCTGATGGCGGGCCACGGCGAGGTCGGCAAGGAGTACGCCGGGAAGATCAAGCAGGTGATCGCCTCCTCCGTCGGCTTCGACGACCACGAGTGGGGGGTCACGCTGTTCGGCGCGGACCCGACCGACATCAAGGACATCGTCTACGAGATGCGGTTCGATCCCGCCTCCTCCCGGTACGGCGAGTTCGGCGACTTCTACGTCGGGCGCCGGTTCCCCCCGAGCGACCTCGACGCGTTCCTCGGCGGCGAGACGGTCCCGACCGGCCGCGTCCCCGAGACCGACAGCGCCGGTCACCCCCGCGGCGAGGGCGGCCACCACGGCGAGGGCGGCCATCACGGCGACGACGGACACGGCCACGGCGAGGGCGAGGGACACGCGGGCGCGGGCGGCGGCCCCGCACACGGCGACCACCCCCACGGCGAAGAGGCCGGCGGCGAGGGCGACCACCCCCACGGCGAGGACGACGGCGACGACGCGGGCGGCCGCGACGAGGACATCCGCGGCGAGCTGGCCGACCTCGACATCTACGCCGGGAAGCCCCACGGCGAGGACGTGTACGCCACGGTGCTGTACAGCGAGGCCGACGTCGACGAGCTATTCGACGAGGTGCAGGGGCTCCGCGCGAACTTCGACCACTACGGCACTCACGTCAAGACCGCGGTGTACGAGGGGCGCCACACCGACCGCGCCGCCGTCGTCTCCATCTGGGACACCGCCTCGGCGGCCGAGACGGCCGGGGGCTTCCTCTCTGAGCTGCCGGACATCGTCGCGCGCGCCGGCGAGGAGTCCGGGTTCGGCACGATGGGGATGTTCTATACCGTCAAGCCGGACTACCAGACCGAGTTCGTCGACACGTTCGACGATGTCGGCGACCTGCTCGCTGAGATGGACGGCCACGTCGAGACGGACCTGATGGTGAACACCGAAGACGAGAACGACATGTTCATCGCGAGCCAGTGGAACGCCAAGGAGGACGCGATGGGCTTCTTCCGGTCCGACGAGTTCTCCGAGACCGTCCAGTGGGGCCGCGACGTGCTCGCCGACCGGCCGCGACACGTGTTCCTGGCGTAGGTCGGGGCGCCGCCCCGCGGTCTCCTCCCGACCGCCGGGTTTTAGGTGTCGTTGCGGCGAACGGGTGGCCATGTTCGACACCATCGTGGTCGCGACCGACGGCTCCGACAGCGTTCAGCGGGCCGTCTCGGCCGCGGTCGACGTCGCGGCGCGGTTCGAGGCCGAGGTCCACGCGGTGTACGTCGTCGACGCCGGCGAGGTCGAGTCGTCGCCGGACACGGTCCGCGACGACCTCCGCGACGCCTTGGACGACGAGGGGCAGGACGCGCTCGACCGCGTGAGCGACGCGGCACGCGAGCGCGACGCGGCCCTCGACGTCACCGTCGAGGTCCGCGAGGGGCGGCCGGCCTCGGAGATAGACGCCTACGCCCGGTCGGTCGACGCCGACTTGGTCGCCATGGGCACCCGCGGCCGCCACGGCGAGAACCGCTTCCTCATCGGCTCGGTCGCCGAGCGCGTCGTCCGGACCTGCCCGGTCCCGGTGTTGACCGTGCGACAGCTGACCGACGAGGACCCGCGGCGGACGACGGTCTGAGGGGTGCGGTCGACGCCGGCGCGAGCGACCCGGCACCCGCACGCCGCTCGCCGACACCGCGCGGGAACGGCGGAGTTTTCCGGCTGCCGGACGGGTCGACGGTATGGACGACGACCTCATCGACGCGGGGGACGCCCCCCGATCGCGGTACACGAAACTGCCGGGGAAGGGCTTCTTCTACCCCGACTCGTTAGACGACGAGCGCGCGGAGCGCCGGGCCGAGGAGACGGTCGAGGGCAGCGAGGCGGTCGTGATCGCCGACGGCGACGCGGACGGGCTCGCCTGCGCGGCGATGATCCGCGAGGCGTACGACGCCGCGCTCGACGTCGAGCCCTTCGAGGACGCCATCGCGGCGCGGCTCGCCGCGGACGGGGACGACGCGGCCGAGGGGAACGAGGAGGGCGACGACGATGACGGCGCTGACCCGACCGCCGACGCCCACGCGGAGTCGCCGGTCGGACTGCTCTCCGCGGGCCCGTACTCCATCGACACCGCGCTCGAACGCGTCGCCGCCTACGCCGACGACGGGATCGATCTCTTCGTCTGTGACCTCTGTCCCGACGACTACGAGTGGATCGCGGAGCCGCTGGAGGCGCTCGCGGAGTCGACGGCGGCGATCCGGTGGTTCGACCACCACCAGTGGGACGACGAGACCGCCGCCGCGGTCCGCGACGCGGGCGTGGACCTCGTCGTGGGCGACTCCGACGAGGAGTGTACCGCCGACGTGACGCTCCGCTCGCTCGACCACGACTTCGACGACCGCTGGACCGAACTGGCCGCGGTCACGCGCGACCACGACCTCTGGATCAAGGAGGACCCGCGCTCTGAGGACCTCGCGGACTACTCCTACTGGGCCGGCGCAGAGGAGTACGCGGCCGTGATCGGCGCGTACGGCGTCGACCTCCCGGAAGCGGTGCGGTCATTCGTCGACGAGCGCCGCGTCGAGAAGGAGGCGCGCATCGACCTGGCGATCGACCGCGCGGTGACCCACGAGGTCGGCGACTGGCGCGTCGCGGTCACCTACGGCCGCTGCTCGCAGAACGAGGTCGCGGAGGGGCTCCGCGAGGCGGGCGCCGACGCCGCCGTGATCGTCAAGCCCGCCGGCTCCGCGTCGATCCGCGGGTCCGACGACTTCCGGCACGCCCACGAGGTCGCCGGGAAGGTGAACGGCGGCGGCCACCCCCAGGCGGCGGGCTGTAAGCCCGACATCTACGACGACATGCTCGATTACGCCCACCACTGGAGCACCGAGGGAGAGGCGTGTAAACGCGTCATCCTCGCGGCGTTCGAGGCGGTCGCCGCGGAGGTCGACGCCGCGGACGACGGCGACGACCCGGCCGCGTAAGGCGTTTCAGAGCGGTTCTCTCCGTCCGACCGGCCCGAGCGGTTTCTCCGTCCGACTGGCCCGGGCGCTGGCGGCGTCTCTACGACGGTCGGCCCGGTACGGTCAGCGTACAGCGGGACTGACGGCGAGAAAAGGCGCGTCGGCGTCTACGAACTCGACGGCGACATCTCGATGTTGAGGCTCTTCTGGACCAGCTGCGTGAACGCCATCGAGCACAGGAAGTACCAGAGGATCCACATCTGGATCGGGCCCACGATCCCCGTGTCCCACGTGACGCTGCCGGCGAGCGGCACGACGAGTTCCTGGGCGGCGACGGCGGGGTACGCCGCGTCGGACCCGCGGTAGCCGATCACCCAGAACATCCAGAGGAACGCCGGGATGGTGAGGAACATGATCCAGACCATCGGGCGGAACTGCTCTTTGAACATGCCGAGCTGATCGCCCATCGCCTCCATCTGCTCTTCTTGGATCTCGTCGAGCGCCTCGTCGTCGTCGTTCTTCTCGGCCTCCTTGCGGCGCTCCTGAATGTCTTTCATCCGGTCTTGGTACATGCTCATCTTCTCCATGTCCATGAGCCCGGCGCGCAGCAGCGTCGAGTACAGGCCCGTTCCGAGCGCGATGACCATGATCACCACGTAGAAGGGCACCACGTTCAGGAGCGGTCCGAGGACCACGTCGATGCCACCGGCGATCGCGTTCCGGACCGGGGTGACCGCGTAGCCGACGAAGGCGCCGAGCGTCGCCACGCCGGCGAGTTTGTCCCACTTCGACCAGCTGGTCGTCTCGGGCGTCTCGACGTCGCTCCCGTCGGAGTCGTCTTCGAGACCGGCCTCTATCTCGTCTCGATCGGCCAGCGCGAAGCCCTCCTCGCCGTCGACGAGGATCTCCTTCTCGATGAGGCGGCCCCACTGGCCGCTCGTGATCTCGTCGCGAACGTCGACCCAGCGCACCTCGCCGTCGCTGGCGTTATCGAGAACGACTTCGATGGCGTCCCGCATCTCGCCGTCCTCGCGGACGAGCGAGCGGACTCGCCGTTCGACTTTGCTCATTAGCGGTCGATTGGCGGTCGACGGTTAAGAACCTTGTAGGATCGCCGGCCGGGTGCGGTCGGGGGGCGACCGCTCGGTTCGGCGGACCGCTCGGTTCGGCGGCGCCGCGTTTCCGCCTCAGTTCTCGACGACGTCGCCGATGCGGTCGAACACCGCGTCGGGGGTCGCCTCGCCGTCGACCTCGACGAGCACGCCCTCGTCGCGGAAGTGGTCGATGACGGGTTCGGTGTTGTCGTAGAACACTTCGAGGCGCTCGCGGGCGGTCTCCTCGGTGTCGTCCTCGCGCTGGACCAGTTCGCCGCCGCACTCGTCGCAGACGCCCTCTTCTTCGGGCGGCTGGAAGTCGACGTGGAAGTTCGCGCCGCAGTCGTCACAGACGCGGCGGCCGGTGAGTCGGTCGACGAGGACCTCCTCGTCGACGTCGAGGAGGATCACGGCGTCGAGGTCCGTGATCTCCGAGAGGTACTCGGCCTGCTCGATGTTGCGCGGATAGCCGTCGAGGACGAATCCGTCGGCGTCGGCCAGCGCGGCCTCGACGATCTCGTTGACGACCGGGTCGGGCACGAGTTCGCCCGCGTCCATGAACGACTTGGGCGTCCCGTACTCCGTCTCCATCTCCTTGTTGGCGCGGAGCGCGTCGCCGGTCGTGACGTGTTCGATCCCGTACTCGGCGGCGAGTTTCTTGCTCTGTGTGCCCTTGCCGGCGCCGGGCGCCCCGAGGAGTAGAATTCGATGACTCATACCGGAGCGGTCGCCCGCCGCGCGTAAAGTCTTGAAGATTCCGGCGAGCGCTACTCGCCGTCCGCAGCCGGTCCGTCGGCGGCGGCGTTCGCGAACTATTCGCCGTCGTCGTCGCCCGCCGCCTCGTCGTCGGAGCGGAGCCGCAGGCCCATCTCCAGTTCGAAGCTCTCGGCGTCGGAGGTCTCGAAGCCGATCTTCTTGTACAGCGAGACGGCCGCGCGGTTCCAGCGCTCGACCGTGAGCCACACCTTCGCGACGCCGTTCGCCTGCCCGTGTCCGAGCAGGCCGCGGATGAGGCGCGTGCCGATCCCGGCGCGCTGGTACGTCTGATGGACGAAGATCGCTAGCTCGTAGGCGTCGCCGTCGGGGACGAGCGTCGCGTGGCCGGCCGCCTCCTCGCCGCACCACGCGACCACGTTGTAGCAGTCGGCTTCGAGGATCGCGTCCAGCCACTCCCGGATCCGGTCTTCGCCGCCGGGCGGGATACCCTGTGCGCGGTCGGCCGGATCGAAGTCGTCGTACATCCCGACGAGCGCCTCGTGAGCCTCCTCGGACCCCTCGTACGGTCGGATCTCGATCTCGCGGTCCTCGCGGTCGGTGAACGCGGTCGGCGGCGGCGGGAACTCGTCGGCCACCACGTCCGGGTACCTTCGGTCGTTCATCTGACCAGCGTGACCGAGGTCTTGGCGTTCAACAGGACGAACTCCGCGATCGGCCCGATGGTGATCTTCCCCATCGGGCTCGTGTGACCGCCGCCGAGGACGATCTCCTCGAAGTCCTCGGTCTCCGCGATCTCGATCAGCCGGCTGCCGGGGTCGCCCTCGACCCGTCGCACCTCGGCGTCGATCCCAGCCTCCGCGGCCGCGTCCTCGGCGCGCTCGACGACCGCCGCCGGCGACACCGAGGAGTCCTCGTTGTCCACCACGGCGATCGTCACGTCGTCGTTCGCGACCGCCGCGCGCTCCACCGTCCGGTCGAGCGCGCGGAACGAGTCGTCGCTGCCGCCGATCCCGCAGAGCACCTTCATGCCACACCCGTCCACGCGACGGTACAAAAGTTGATCTCCGCGCCGGCCCGTCGCGTTAAGTTAGAGGATGAGGCGCTCGACTTCAGAGTGTCTATGGCCGAAACCGAGCGCCTCAGCGAACGTATCGCGTGGATAGACTTGTCGTTTGTGGAGCGAGATCGAACGCCGCGATGGGCGATTGAAGTAGGGATCCGCTGTCACTTGGCCGGTATGTCACTGCGAGAGGTAAGTAAGCATCTTGAACTGTTTGGGATCAAGCGGAGTCACGTCGCGATCCATAACTGGGTTCATAAGGCCGAACTACAGCCGATCTCGACCGTCTCCGAGGATCAACTCGCGGTTGACGAAAAGATGATCCGCCTCCACGGCCAGCAGTTCTGGCTGTACGGCGCGGTTGATCCGCAGACGAACGCGATCCTTCACGTGAGTCTCTATCCGACCGCAAATAAACAGACGACGCGATGGTTTCTCACCGAGCTCCACCGGCGCTATCAGCTCGATAGCGTGGAATTTCTCGTCGATGACGCAGACTATCTCGGATCAGTTCTCGCTGAAGACGGCTATCGATTTCAAGTCATTCAACATGGAAATCGGAATGTCATCGAACGTGTCTTTTGGGAAATAGAACGCCGAACATCATCGTTTGCGAATAGTTTCAGCAATGTCGCGTTAGAGACAGCTCAAAACTGGCTCGAAGCCTTCGCCGTCTACCACAATTCACGCCAAACTTAACGCGACCCGCCGGCCACCACCGACAACACTTTTGCCCGCCCGGGAGTCGCTGACGTATGAGCGATCACACCGGTCCGTCGACCGACGAGGCCGGCGAAACCGGCGACTCCGCCGCGGACCGGTCGCCTCCGGAGAGCGGCGACGCGGAGGGCGACGAGGGGTCCGGGGGCCGGCCGGAGGGCGAGACGGACGGACCGGGCGAGACGGACGGACCGGGCGAGACGGACGGACCGGGCGAGACGGACGAACAGGACGAACCGAACGAGACGCCGGCTGCCGCGGATCGAGACGCGTCGGCCGACGACACGGAGGCGGGCGAAGCGACCGGCGAGGGCGACGGGGACGTGCCGCGAGACGTCCGCAAGTACGAGCGGTTCACGAAGATGGACGGGGCGCGCTACGAGCGCGTCAACGAGTTCCTCCGCGACCGGACGTACATCACGGCCCGCGAGTGGGCCATCGCTCGACTCTGTGCCGATTTCCGGACGGAGACGGGCGTCGAGATGACGAAGATCGGCGAGAACCTCCCCGAACTGGTCCCGTTCATGACGGACACGTACACGCCGCAGGCGGTCAACCAGGCCCGCTACTCCTTCGAGGAGAAGGTGACGAAGGCGGGCGCGACGTTCCTCTACGGCGCGATGTCCGGCTTCTTCACCGCCGAGGACTTAGACGAGATGATGTACGAGGTGACGGAGGTCGCGAAGTTCCTCCTCGAAGTCGAGGGCGTCGACCTCGCGGTCGCCGACGAGTTGGAGGCCGAAGACAAGATCAGCGAGGTGATGCGCGACGTGCGCGCTTCGTCGGCCGACCTCCGCGGGGAGGAGGTCCGGTGTCCCGAGTGCGGGCACGTTCACAGCCCGGCAGAAGAGTGACCGTGGACCAGTTTCCCAAGGCGCTCGACGCGACGCCGGACCCGACCCTCGTCGTCGACAGCGAGGGCGTCGTGCGGGCCGGAACGCCGAGCGTCGAGTCGGTGTTCGAACTCGATCCGGACGAGCTCACCGGCACCGCGGTCGCAGACGTGTTTCACGACCCGGACGAGTTGGAGTGGGAGGAAGCCGCGTCGGTGACGCCGTTCCAGCCCGACGGCGACGAGAGCGACGTGGCGGTCGAAGACGACTTCGGCAGCGACGAGACGGCGGTCGACGACTCCCGTCACGACGTGGCGGCGCTGATCGACGCCGTGCGCGCCGGCGAGGCGCGGTCGCTGGCCGACGGGTTCGAACTCGCCGTGCGCCGCGGCGACGGCGTGTTGGTGCCGGTTCGAGTCAGCGTGGGGCCCTTCGAGCTCGACGGCGACGCGTACGCGGTCGTCACCGCCATCGACGTCTCGAACGAGTGGACGCGGCAGTTGGCGCTCCAGCGCCGCACTGAGACGCTCGAATCCCTCCACGAGGCGACGCGGGAGCTGCTGAAGACGACCGAGAGAGAGGCGGCGGCCGAGGCGGCGGTGACGTACGTCGACGACGTGCTCGGCCATCCGATCGTCGCGATCTGGCTGTACGACGAGGAGACCGACGCGCTCGAACCGGCCGTCTGGACCGACACCGCCGAGGCGGTCGTCGGCGACCACCCGACCTTCGACGCCGACGACCAGAGCATCACGTGGGACGTGTTCGAGAGCGGGGAGCCGACCTACGTGCCGGACGTCAGCGCCGACCCCGACCACTACAAAGACGACGCGACGATCCGGAGCGAGCTCGTCGTCCCGCTCGGTCGGTACGGAGTGTTGAACGTCGGCTCGACGGAGCCCGACGCCTTCGACGACTCCGATCTGGCCGTGGCGCGCATCTGGGCGGCGACGGTGACGATGGTGTTCGTCCGCATCGAGCGGGAGCGACAGCTCCGGCGGCGCGAGGCGGAGGTGGCCCGCGAGCGCGACCGCTTAGAGGAGTTCGCCAGCCTCGTGAGCCACGACCTGCGGAGCCCGCTCAACGTCGCCGCCGGGAACCTCGAGATCGTCACGGCTCGGCTCGCACAGCAGTCGGTCGACGTCGACGAACTCGACGCCGTCGAGCGCTCGCTCGACCGAATGGACGCGCTCATCGAGGACCTGCTGGCGCTGGCGCGACAGGGCGCCGGCATCGACGAGACCGAGTCGGTCCCGCTGGCCGACCTCGCCGCGGAGTGCTGGGGGACCGTCGACACCGCCGACGCGACGAT
Organism: Halorubrum ejinorense; assembly: GCF_055389685.1. NCBI lineage: Archaea > Methanobacteriati > Methanobacteriota > Halobacteria > Halobacteriales > Haloferacaceae > Halorubrum > Halorubrum ejinorense. The sequence continues at coordinate 1,027,012 of NZ_AP043777.1, read as the reverse complement.
CGCGGTCGAGACGGACGCCGTGGTCGCCGCGGACCGGAGCCGGCTGCGGCAGGCGCTGGAGAACCTCTTCGTCAACGCGGTCACCCACGCGGGCCCGGACGTCGCCGTCACGGTCGGCGCGCTCCCGGACGGCGACGGCTTCTACGTCGCGGACGACGGCCCCGGGATCGACCCCGCGGACCGCGAGGAGGTGTTCGAGGCGGGCATGACGTCGGACCCGGAGGGGACCGGCTTCGGGCTGAAGATCGTCGCCGAGGTCGCCGAGGCGCACGGCTGGACGATCGAACTCACCGAAAGCGAGAGCGGCGGCGCCCGGTTCGAGTTCCGCGGCGCCGACATCGAGTCGAGCGGTTCCGAACGAGACGAGTAGGCGATCGGCGCGTCCCCGGCGGGCGGGCGATCGGCGCGTCCCCGGCGGGCGGTCAGTCGTCGGCCGTCGCCTGCCCCGCCGCGTCGAGACCGTCGCCGTGGTCGGGGACGGTGCCGTCGTCGTTCCAGCCGCGGATCGCGTAGTACTCCGAGAGCGCCGCGTCGAACCCCTCGATCGCCTCCGCGTACGGGAGGGTGTCGTCCGAGCGGTCGAAGCCGCGGGCGTTGTTGAACGCGCGCTCCAACTCGACGATCCGGGCGCCGAGCGACTGGAGGTCGTCGTAATGGGCGTCGAGGAGGGCGGCGAGGCGGTCGTCGGTGACGGTCCCCCGCGAGAACTTGCAGACGACCGCCGAGTCGAGGACCGCGTTGCGGTTCTCCTTTTCGACCAGCTTCGGCGGCTTCCCGTCGAGTCCCGTCGGGTCGAGGGCGTCGTCGGGGTCGACGAGCGGGTACTCGTAGGGGTAAAACTCCCCGTACATGTGGTCCGCGCCGCGGTTCGCGGTCGCGAACGCGAGGCCCTGGCCGTTGAGCGCGCGGCCGTCGTGGCCGGAGAACTCCATCCCCTTCACCGTCCAGTCCTCGGCGCCGAACTCCTCGCTGGCGCGGTGAACGCCCTCCGCGAGCTTGTCGCCGACCCCCTCGCGGTAGGCGATCTGCTCGACGAGCGAGCGGACGAGCCCCGCGTTGCCGAACTCGTCTTCGCTCTCTAGGAACATCGAGACGACGTCGCCACAGGAGATGGTGTCCATCCCGAGCTCGTCGCACAGCTCGTTCGCGCGCATCACGTCGACCACGTCGTCGACGCCCGCGTTCGAGCCGAACGCCATCACCGTCTCGAACTCCGGCCCCTCCGTCTCGACGCCCGTCTCCTCGTCGCGGGTCGGGAGCTTACAGGCGAACGCGCAGCTCGAACAGGTCCCCTTCTTGTACTTCTTCTCCTCGACCCGGTCGCCGGAGATGCCCTCGACGCCCTCGAAGGAGGTCTCGGCGAAGTAGTACGACGGGAGCGCGTCCACCTCGTTGGCGAGCTCCGTCACGCTCGTCGTCCCCTGCCGTTTCATTATCGAGTCGGAGGTGGCTGCCTCGCGGTGGACCTCGCCCGCCTCGTCGGGCCAGTCGACGTCGACACCGGCGTCCGCCTCGCCGTCGAAGGTCAGCGCCTTCACGCCCTTCGACCCGAGGACGGCGCCCAGCCCGCCGCGCCCGAACGCCCGCGTGTCGGAGGTCATGACCGACGCGAACCGCACCTCGTTCTCGCCCGCGGGACCGACGCAGGCGACGTGTTCCGGTTCGAGGTCGTGGCTCTCGGCGAAGCGGTCGGAGACGGCCGACACCTCGGCCTGTTCGAGGTCGGGCACCTCCTCGAAGGTCACGTCGGGCTCGCCGTCCTGACCGACCTCGCGGACGTGGACCGCGAGCAGCTCGTCGCTCGCGCCGACCAGCTCGACCGCGGCGTACCCCGCGCCCGTGAAGTTCCGCGAGAGGAACCCGCCCGCGTTCGACGACAGCAGGCCGTTCGTGAGCGGCGAGAGGCCCGTGGCGGCCATCCGACCGGTGTAGGAGGTCGCCGAGTACTGCATCGGCCCGGTCGAGAGGTAGAGCCGGTTCTCCGGGCCGAGCGGGTCGGCGTCGAACGGGATCCGGTCGTACGCGAGCGACGTGTTGAGCCCGCGACCGCCGAGGAACGACGCGAGCCGGTCGCCGATCGGCGTCGTCGACGCGGTCCGCTCCGTCAGGTCGATCGTGAGGAGCGGCCCCTGTGCGTGTCTCATGGGCGTACGGAGCGAGCGCGCGGCGATAAAACTCGGGGTGAGATCGCGGTCGACGTGGCCGCGGGCGACGGCGGCCTACCTGACCACCGTCACCGGCGCCGCCGATCGCCGAACGATCTTCTCCGCGACGTTGCCGACGAGCAGCCGGTCGGCGAGGCTGCCGCCGTGGCTTCCGACGACGACCGCGTCGAAGTCGTCGGTCATGTTCAGCACCGCTCGGGCGGGGTGACCGACCCGAACGACCGTCTCGATCTCGCGGTCGGACTCGGCCGCGATCTCGCGAGCGCGGTCGAACAGGTCGCTCGCCGCTTCTTGCGCGGCGGCTTGCGGATCGTCGGCGAGCGCGATCCCGGTCGCACGACCCATCATCGATGACGGCTCACCGACGACGTGGAGTACGGTGATCGCGGCGTCCCGGTGTACCTCGAGCGCGTACCGGAGCGCCCGCTCCGCCATCTCCGAGCCGTCCATCGGGACCAGCACGCTAGAGATCATACGATATCTACGCGTCAGGCGAGTATGAAACCAGGTGGTCGGTGATTCTGTGGTGTCCCGAGCACGTTCCGAGATGGTAGCGTAGGGATGTCGGCGACGAGAATCAACCGACGAACGGCACGAAGAGGAAGAACCCGTACGAGAGCAGCAAGGCCACCGACGGGCCGATTATCCACATCGAGACGTACTTCAGGATCGCTCGCGGGTTGAACAGGTTACCGGCGTTGAGCGCCGCTTCCGACTCCGGTTGGCCGATGGGATTCGTCGTGTCGCCGTTCGAGGCGGTGATCGCGCCCGTCGATATCTCCGCGTCCGAGCGGCCCGTCACCACGTCGCTGACCCTGACGGGACGCGTGGCCCGCCCCCATCCGAGCCCGACGATCGTCATCACCATCGCCATCACGAGGCTTATCGGGATTCCCGCGTACGAGAGCGCGGTCGTGATCGTGGCGGCGGTCGTCATCACGATGAGCGCGGCCAACAGCGGAATGTCGCTCAGTTCCGTTCCGACCGACTCCATCGTCCGACGCGCGATCGTGAACCCGCCGACTCCGATCGCGACGGTCGCGAGAGCGATCGCGTTCACTTCGCCGACCGCGCCGCTGCTCACGAGCGGTGCGACCGCGTTCGGAACGTTGCTCGCGCCGGCACTGAACGCCATATAACAGCCGATGGTCAACACGAGCGCCGTAGTGGCGAACTCCCGTCGGTCCGTGTTCGGTCCGTACGCGGGACGCGGGACCGGACCGCTTCGGTCGAGGACCAGAAGCGGTCCGTCGGAGACTCTGATCGAATACCGTCGGTCGAGCTCGGGATAGACGTAGCGCCCGATCACCGCGCCGATCCATAGTCCGATGATCGGGGTGACGATCCACCACGAGACGATCGAGCCGATGGTTTCGTAATTGAGCGTTTCGGTTGCGAGCCCGAGTCCGGCGATAGACGCGACCGTCGTCATCGAGGTCGGGACGGGGACGCCGAAGACGTTCGCGATGAGGATGCCGAGACCGATGAAAAACAGCACGCCGACCCCGGCTTCGAGCGTTATCGGGATCGTGATGATGTCTCCCGCGAGCGTGTCCATGACGTTTCGTCCGACCGTGATCCCGCCGAGAAACACGAAGAACGTCATCAACGCGGCGGCCGCGGTCTTCGAGAGGATGCGCGCGCCGACCGCCGGTCCCCACGCGATGCCGGTCGACGACCCGCCGATATTGAATCCGACGAACAACGACGCTGCGACGCCCGCAAAAAGGACGAGACCGATAGCCATGGTCGGTAATCACCGGTAGTAGGAATAAGCACACCGATGCGACCGTAATAATATGAATAAGTTATGACGCGCCGCCGCGCGGTACGCCGCTCGTGAAACGTTCGACCCGGTCTACGAGGCGGCCCCGGGTCGAACCGCGTTCAGCCGTCGAGGAGGTGGTGTGTCACCGCCTCGGCCCCGGACGCGGCGGTGTCGAGCGTCGCGACCCGGAAGGAGTCGTCGGCGCCCTCGACCGGGATCGGGAGCCCGCCCGGGTTCACGCGGACGGTCCCGTCGCGCGCCTCGACGCCGTGGGCGTGGGTGTGGCCGTGGAACACGTAGTCGTAGTCGCCGCAGTCGACGAGCGCGTCGACGAGCATCTCGCTCGTCCCGTGCGTGACCGCGACGTCGACCCTGTCGGTCCCGGTCGCCTCGCTCCCCGCCACGCCGTCGAACGAGAGGTGACCGGCCTCCCCGTGGTAGGTGCCGAACGAGTCGACGGTCGACTCGACCGCCCACTCGCCGTCGTTGTTCCCGCGGACGGCGTGGAACGCGAAGCCGGCGTCGAACGGCGTCACGGAGAAGGGCGCGACGAAGTCGCCGCAGTGGACGACGGCGTCGACGCCCTCGCGCTCGAACAGCGAGACGGCAGCCTCGACGGCGGCCAGGTCGTCGTGGGTGTCGGAGACGATGCCGATCAGCATACCCGTCGGGACGGGAGCGGGCCACTTCAACCTGCGCTCGGAGGCGCGTGGCGCGCGGCCCGCCGCCTACTCCCCGGTCAGCGCCTCGCTCGCGGGGGCGAAGTCGATGGTTTTCCCCCGGCCCGCGTCGGCGGCGCGCTCGTAGAGCATGTGCGCGGCCGCGACCGTCTCGATCCCCGTCCCCCCGGAGTCGAAGACGGTCACCTCGTCGTCGCCCGTCCGACCGGGGTGGTCGCCCGCGACGACCTCCCCCAGATCGGCCGTTATGCCCGTCTCCTCGTCGACGAGGCCCGCGTCGACCGCGGCGATGAACGAGCCGGCGTCCTGCGTCGCCCGCGCCCGGAGGTCGGGGACGTACGTGGCCCGCGCGACGAGCTCCGGAGGCAATTCGTTCTTCGTCGGATCGTACTGCCCCATCGCGGTGACGTGCGTCCCGGGCCCGACGTCGGCGTCGGCGATCACGGGGTCGCTCGCGGTCGTCGCCGTGATAACCACGTCCGCGTCGTCGAGGGCGTCAGTCGCGCTCGCGACCGCCGACACGTCGGCCGCGAGCCGGCCGTCGAACGACGCCGCGAACGCCTCGCGGTTCTCGGCGGTCGGCGAGAAGACGCGGACCGACTCGAACTCGCGGACGGTCGCGGTCGTCGCCAACTGGCCGCGCGCCTGCGCGCCGCTGCCGATCACGGCGAGTTCGGTCGCGTCGTCGCGGGCGAGCGCATCCACCGCGACCGCGCCCGCGGCGCCCGTCTTGAACGGGTTCATCGACGCGCCGTCGAGCAGCGCGAGCGGTTCGCCGGAGTCGGCGTCGAAAAGCGGCGTCATGAACCACGCGTCCTCCGCGCCGAAGCCGGCCGAGTAGGCGTACCCGCCCATCGCGCCCGTCTCCGGGAGGACGGCGGCGTAGTTGGTGAACATCCCCGGCGGGTCGCGGTTGAGCAGCTTCGTCCGCGGCTCGGCGGGCGCGCCCTCGCCGATCTGGCGGTAGGCGTCGCGCACGGCGGCTACGTAGTCCGCCGGCACCGCGAGGTCGTCGACGTCGGCGCTCGATAGGAACAGGGCGTCGGTCATACCCGGCCCCTCGGGGCGCGGGGACTAAACGGTACAGGACGCGGCGGTCGGTGCGGGAGACACCGCGCCGGCCCGTCGCGCGACCCGATCGTCAGTCGGCGGCGCTTCCGCCCGACCGCTCCGCGGGCGCGCCGTCGGTGACTGGAGTTCGGACGAACATCGCGTGAGCCGTCACCGCGGCCGCGGCGACGGCGCCGACGGGAAGCGCCGCGGACGGCGACAGTCCGATCAGGGTGAGGAGGCCGGTCACACCGATCAGCGCCGCCGGGATGAGCCCGAGGACGTAGTCGTAGTATCCAGTCATGTGTGCGTTGAATACTAGTGGAAATTCGATATTAAATCTTTCTCTGGGTTCGGCGTGATCACTTGCGATAGGACAGCAATAGTACCCATAACTTATGAGCGGATCACCGTCCCCGGAGACGGTCGAGCGGAGCGGACGCGAACGGAGTGGAGCGGTCGAGCGAGTGGCGGAGGAAAGACGGCGCGGCTTCGAAACGGGAACGAGAACGCGAAGCGCTACCGGACGCGGAAGTACAGGGCCCGCCAGCCGCCGAGCGCGACCGATCCCAACACGAGCATGACGGCCGCGAAGGCCAGCTCCGCGCCGCCGCGGAAGACGAACGCGCGGAGCCCGAGCCCGACGAGCGCGGCTGGGATCCACGACCGAACGACGAGCGGCACCGACGACTTGGCGGTCTCGACCGCGCCCGCGGAGTAGGCGCCGACGAGCGGCGCGACGGCGACCCACGCGATCAGGAAGGGCGCGAACACGCCGGGGAGGTACAGCGGATTGGCGGTCAGGAACTCGACGGTCTGATGGTTGAGCGTCCCGACGGTCAGGAGGACCACCAACGCGATCAGGTCGCCGACGACCAGCGGGACGGCGCCGCGGTCGAGGCGGTTAGCGAGAAACGACGGAGCGTCCATACCGACCCGTGGGACCCGCCCCCACTTTTACGCACGGATCTGTCCCGCGGCACGGCAGGGGTGTCGATCGCGGCCGGCGAGAGCAGGGCCCCGTCAGGCGGTCACTCGTACAGCGGGTTCGCCTCGCAGAGTTCGACGACGCGCTCGCCGACCTCGTAGATGACGTCCTCGCTGTCGACGTCGTCGACGACGCGGAAGATCAGGTCGCCGACCTCCTCGATGTCGTCGGCGCCGAATCCGCGCGTGGTGAGCGCGGCGGTCCCGGCGCGGATCCCCGAGGGGTCGAACGGCGACCGCGTCTCGCCCGGCACCGTGTTCCCGTTGAGGACGATGTTCGCGGCCGCGAGCGCGTCCTCGGCGTCCCCGCCCGAGAGGTCGGGGTGCGAGTCGCGCAGGTCGGCGAGCACGAGGTGGTTGTCGGTCCCCCCGGAGACTAAGGAGAGCCCGTGGCCCTTGAGCGTCTCGGCGAGCACCTCGGCGTTGTCGACGACCTGCTGGGCGTACTCGTCGAACGCGGGGTCGAGCGCCTCCTTGAAGCCGACGGCCTTGCCGGCGACGTTGTGCATCAGCGGCCCGCCCTGCCCGCCGGGGAAGACGGCGCTGTCGATGTCGTCGGCGAACTCCTCGTCGCACATCACGATCCCGCCGCGGCCGGCGCGGATCGTCTTGTGGGTCGAGCCGGTGACGAAGTCGGCGACGCCGACCGGCGAGGGGTGGACGCCGGCGGCGACGAGCCCGGTGATGTGGGCGATGTCCGCGAGGTGGTACGCGTCGACGGCGTCGGCCGCGGCCTGAATGCGCTCCCACTCGACGGTGCGCGGGTACGCGGAGTAGCCCGAGACGATGATGTCGGGATCGAACGACTCGGCCGCCTCGTGGAGCCCCTCGTAGTCGATGTAGCCGGTCTCGGTGTCGACCTCGTACTGCTCGACCTCGTACATCTGCCCGGTGAAATTCGCGGGGTGGCCGTGCGAGAGGTGCCCGCCGTGGTTCAGCTCCAGCGAGAGGATCTTGTCGCCGGGCTCTAACACCGAGTAGTACACGGCCTGGTTCGCCTGCGTGCCCGAGTGCGGCTGGACGTTGACGTGGTCCGCGCCCCACAGCTCCTTCGCCCGCTCGATGGCCAGCTCCTCGACCTCGTCGGCGTACTCGCAGCCGGCGTAGTAGCGGGACCCCGGATAGCCCTCGGCGTACTTGTTGGTGAGGACGCTCCCCTGCGCCTCCAGTACCGCCTCGCTCACGTGGTTCTCGCTCGCGATCATCGCCAGCGTCTCCTCCTGTCTGTCGCGTTCGCCGGCCAGCGCGTCGGCGACCGCCGGGTCGACCTCCCGGACGTGCTCGTTGTCCATGTATGAACGCGGGTGCGATCGCGCATTAATCCTTCCGTCGCGGTCGAGAGCGGGATTCGCCGCGCTCGTTCGAGCCGCCGCCGTGACCGGGGAACCGGCGGTCAGGCCGCCCTCGCGGTCCCCGAATCGGAGCGCCCGCGATCCGATCAATCGGAGATGAGTCTGATCTCCGGTTTTCGGCGTCGTGAGGCCCCCTACGTAAGTTGTTGGATCTTCAAATCCCGTTAATATTAAATACGCAACTGGCTTTTATACCGAGAGACATATGGTGTCGAATTTACTCGCGGCCGACGTCGAGGCGGCGCTCGAAGCGGCGTTCGCCGGGGACGACGACGAGCTCCTCGTCGTCGACCCCTCGGCGGAGACGATCGTATCGCTGGTCGAGACCGCGGTCGGGCGCGACGAGCTGCCGGCGCTGTCGATGCTCGCCGACGAACGCACCCTCAAGGACGTGTTAGACGACTTCGTCGTCGCGTCCCGCGCCGCCGACCTCATCGCCGACGGCGACCTGGACCTCCGAGTGCTCGACGGCGCCGTGGACAACGCGCTGTTCGTCTCGCCGTCCCGCGTCGTCGCGCTCGTGAGCGCCGGGGACGGCGTCGCCGCGCTCTCGACCGACGACGGCGACTTCGTCGACGAGGTGTACGACAACCACCGGAGCGCGTTCGACGACGCGGAGCCGTACGCGCTCCGCACGCCGGCTATCAGCCGGGTCCGCGAGACGATGGAGGCCGAGATCGGCGACGAGGCACGCGCTGACTTCGACGCCGTCCTCGAGGCGGTCGAGCGGGGCCGCGACGACGGCGTCGACCTCGACGAGGTGACCGTCTCCCTGCTCGTCGCCGCGAAGAACGACGTGCTCCTCTACGACATCTCGAAGTGGGGCGAAGACGTCGGCATCGCGTCGAAGGCGACGTTCTCGCGGACCAAGACGCGCCTCGAAGACCTCGGGATCATCGACACCGAGAAGGTCCCCATCGACGTCGGCCGCCCGCGGCTCCGCCTGAAGCTGGGCGACGAGCGCCTCCGCGGCGTCGACGCCGAGGAACTGGCCGCCGCGGCCGCCGAGATGATGGCCGCGACCCCGGCCTGACCCCGCGGCCGGCTGACTCCGCGGCCCGCCTGAATCCGCCCCGTCGTTCGCGCTGCGCCGCCGCGTCTGCCGCCGCCCGCTCTCTCTCACTGCTCTCTCCGTTGTTCGCTTCCTCGCGGTCGCCGCGTTCCCGTCGGTCGTGACCGCCGCGTTTCGCCCGCCGCGGCCAGACCGGAGGCGTCTGCGCGCGTCGCGGACCCGCGGCTTTTTTTCAGCGCCTCGCGTCGACTGTGGCATGGACATCGGACTTGTCGGCGACGGCCCCGCGGTCGAGGCGGCCGCGGCGGCGCTCGACGACGTCGAGGTGAACGCGATGCCAGTCGAGGCCGACCTCCTCGACGGGTTCGACCTGGCGGTGGTCGTCGACACCGCCGGGTCGGCGGCGTTCGCGACCGCGAACGAGCTGCTCGACCGGTGGGTCGCCGTCGAGGTCGGCGGACTCGGCGGCGTCCCCCTCGAGGACCTCGACGCCGCGGTGACGGTGTTCGACGACGCCTGTCACGACTGCCTGCGCGCTCGCGTCGAGAGCGGCGACCCCGATCCGGTCGACGCGCCGACGGGGCGCCGGTCGGCGGTGCGCTACGCCGGCGCGCTGGCCGGGCGACGGGCGATCCGGCTCCTCGCCGGCGACGCGGTGGCGGACACCGTCGTCGAGGTGCCGGGCGGAGAGCGGACGCTGCTGCCCGTGCCGGGGTGCGGCTGCGGTGCGGATCCGGGCGACGCGCTCCCGCGCGAGCACGTCGAGCGAGGGCTCGACGACGCGATCGGCCGCGCGGAGCGCGCCGTCGACCCCCGTCTCGGCGCGCTGAGCGAGGTCGGCGAACAGGAGTCGTTCCCGGTGCCGTACTACGTGGCTCGGATCGCGGACACGACGCCGTTCTCGGACGCCGACGCGGCCGACTTCGGCGGGGGCGCCGCCGCGGGCTGGGACGCCGCGTTCATGAAGGCGCTCGGCGAGGGGTTAGAGCGGTACGCCGCCGGCGTCTACCGGGCGGCGTCGTTCACGCGCGCACCGGCGTCGAACGTCCCGAGCCCGGTGACGCCGGAGGCGTTCGTCCGCCCCGACGGCGCCGAGGCGTACGACCGCGACGACCGGCTGCCGTGGGTCCGCGGCGAGCGCCTCGCGACGGGCGAGCCGGCGAGCCTCCCGGCGGAGTTCGTCCACTTCCCGCCGCCGGAGCGCCGGTACCGGCCGCCGATCACCACCGGGCTCGGGCTCGGGAGCTCCGGGCCCGACGCCGCGCTCTCGGGGCTGTACGAGACCGTCGAGCGCGACGCGACGATGACGAGCTGGTACTCCACGACGGAGCCGCTCGGCCTGGACGTCGACGACCCGGGGTTCGCCGAGTTGGAGAAGCGGGCGCGGGCGGAGTCGCTGTCGGTGACGCCGCTGCTCGTCACGACCGACGTGGACGTGCCCGTCGTCGCGGTCGCGGTCGAGCGCGAGGGGGACTGGCCGCGGTTCGCCGCGGGGTCGGGCGCCGACCTCGACCCGGCGGCCGCGGCCCGGAGCGCCCTCGCCGAGGCGCTCCAGAACTGGACCGAACTCCGCTCGATGGGCCGAGAGACGGCCGACGAGCAGGGCGCGGCGATCGGCCACCACGCGGACCGGCCGAGCGAGACGGCGGCGTTCTTCGACCCGGACGCGACCGTCTCGACGGAGGGGGTCGGCGAGCCGGACCTGTCCGGGGAGGCGGAGCTCGACGCCGTCGTCGACCGCGTCGAGCGCGTCGGCCTCGACCCGTACGTCGCGCGAGTGACCACGCGCGACCTCGCGACGCTGGGCTTCGAGGCGGTGCGCGTGCTCGTGCCCGGCGCACAGCCGCTTTTCACCGGCGACCCGTTCTTCGGCGACCGCGCCAGCGAGGTGCCGCGGTCGATGGGGTTCGAGCCCGCGCTCGACCGGCCGTACCACCCGTTCCCCTGAGTCGGGCGGGTCCGAGCGGGGAGACCTCGCAACGCCGCGTCCACGTTCCGGACTGCCCGCTCCCGCGGATTTAGGTGTCTCCGGGTCGGCGGAGGTCGTATGGACGTCGTACCGGACGCGGACGCGGAGTCGGCCGAGGCGGTCGACGGCGTGTTCCTCACGCAGGGGGCCGTCGGCGAGGAGACGAGCATCCAGCGGTTCGAGATCGAACCGGGCGAGACGGTGCCCGAACACGACCACCCGCACGAGCAGATCGGGACCATCACCGAAGGCGCGGTGACGTTCGTCGTCGACGGCGAAGAGCGGGTCGTCGAGGCGGGCGACACCTACGTGATCCCGGGCGACGAGCCCCACGCGGCGGCGAACCGCGGCGACGAGACGGCCGTCGGCTACGACATCTTCTCGCCGCCGCGGGCGAACCCGGACTGGCAGGAGTAGCGGGGCGGCCGGACCCGAACCGAAGGTGCGAGCGGGGCGATCGAGGAACCGTCGTCGCGGGCCGCGTCCGTCCGCGACACGGGCAAGACGTACCGGACCGAAGGTGTGTTAGTGCTCGGGGCCCGATAGCCTGTAATGGGAGTCCAAGAACAGTACCCGTTCGACGTGGAAGCGCTCCGCGCCGACTTCCCGATCCTCGATCGGAAGGTCGGCGGGGACCCGGAGACGCCGGGCGAAGGCGCGGACGACGACACGCCGCTCGTCTACCTCGACAACGCCGCGACCTCGCACACGCCCGACCCGGTCGTCGACGCGATTTCGGACTACTACCGCGGTTACAACGCCAACGTTCACCGCGGGATCCACCAGCTGAGCCAGGAGGCGTCGGTCGCCTACGAGGAGGCCCACGACACGGTCGCCGACTTCATCGGCGCCGAGGGGCGCGAGGAGATCGTCTTCACGAAGAACACGACGGAGGCGATGAACCTCGTGGCCTACGCCTGGGGGCTCGAAGAGCTCGGCCCCGGCGACAACGTCGTCCTCTCGGAGATGGAACACCACGCGTCGCTCGTCACCTGGCAGCAGATCGGCAAGCGGACGGGCGCCGACGTGCGCTTCATCGACGTCACCGACGAGGGGCGACTCGACATGGACGACGCCGCGACGCTCATCGACGACGACACGGAGATGGTGTCGGTCGTCCACGTCTCGAACACGCTCGGCACTGTGAACCCGATCGGCGAACTGGCCGACATGGCGCACGACCGCGACGCGCTGATCTTCGCCGACGCCGCGCAGTCGGTCCCGACGCGACCGGTCGACGTCGAGGACCTCGGCGTCGACTTCCTCGCCTTCTCCGGCCACAAGATGTGCGGGCCGACCGGGATCGGCGCCCTGTACGGCCGAGAGGAGGTCTTAGACGACATGCAGCCGTACCTCTACGGCGGCGACATGATCCGGCGGGTCTCCTTCGAGGACTCCACGTGGGAGGACCTCCCGTGGAAGTTCGAGGCCGGAACGCCCTCGATCGCACAGGGGATCGCCTTCGCGGCCGCGGTCGAGTACCTCGAGGAGATCGGCATGGACCGGGTCGAAGCGCACGAGGACCTGCTGACGGCGTACGCCTACGACGAGCTCGAGGCGCTCGGCGGGGTCGAGATCTACGGGCCGCCGGGCGACGACCGCGGCGGGCTCGTCGCGTTCAACGTCGACGGCGTCCACGCGCACGACCTCTCCAGCATCCTCAACGACTACGGCGTCGCGATCCGCGCCGGCGACCACTGTACGCAGCCGCTCCACGACGAACTGGGTATCGCCGCCTCCGCGCGGGCCTCGTTTTACGTCTACAACACCGTCGAGGAGGTCGACGCGCTCGTCGACGCCGTCCGCGAAGCGCGCGACCTGTTCGCGTAGGCGGCCTCGCGGCGTCCGCGCGAGGCCGATGCGCGCCGTCGCAAAAATATCCGATTCACGTCTTGCGATCGCTCGGTAGTATTACCCGACAATCGTCGTCTTGAGGCGTGAGAACGGTGATCGCGGAATTATTATGTTCGGCCCGCGCAAATAACGGACGAAGAATAATCACAGCGCCTGTCGCCCGTCGTCTCTCGTCGAGCCGTCGCCGCTGTACGCCACGAATGACCGATTCAACCCAACGGCCTGACCCAGCCCCCGACGACACCGCAGCCGACCGCTCCGAGACGCCCGACGAGGAGCCGATCACCGTGCTCCTCGTCGAGCCCAACCCCGGCTGTGCCGAGCTCTTCGCGGCGTTCGCGGCGCGGGCCGACGGACGGTTTCGGGTGAACGCAGTCGAGCGGCTGCCGGACGCGCTCGACGCGGTCGCGGCCGGTGTCGAGCGAGGCGACGAGTGGGTCGCGGTCGACTGCGTCGTCGCCGAACACCGGCTCCAGCAGGGGTCGGGCGTCGAGCTCGCGGCGCGGCTCCGAGAGCGGGGCGACGACGTCCCGGTCGTGTTCCACACGACGTGTCCGAGCGACGACGCGGAGGCGGCGGCCTTCGAGGCCGGGGCGGACGCGTACTTCGAGAAGGGCGCCGGGCGCGGGCGCTACGTCGCGCTGCTCGATCGCGTGCGGTCGCTCGTCGAGGAGCGCGGGGTCCGCGATCGGCGCCCGAGGTCGGAGGTCGCCGCGCGGCCCGACGCGCTCGGAAGGACGGGAGCGGCGCTCCGTTCGGAGGAGTGACGACGGGACGGCGCGCGGAGCCGCGAAGGCGACACGGCGCGCGGAGCCGCGAAGGCTACGCGTCGCTCGGAGAGTGACGGCAGAGGGGTCAGTCGTGGCCCGGTCGGCGAGTTACCGTTCGAGGTCGACCGTGAGGTCGGTCGCGATCCACGCGTCGGTGTTGCCCTGTTCCGCGAAGACGGTCCGCTCTTGAGAACAGCGGGTCGCGGCGACGGTCGGCCGTTCGTCGGCCGCCGGTTCGGCGTCCCGCTCGATCCGGTCTCCCGTTGTCATTACCGGTCCGTCAGGGGCCGGTGGTGTTATAGATTTCGGTCGGCCTAAACCAGCGGCGGCGATCCGGGCAGGGGATCGGAGGGCCTTACGTCGCGGCGGTCGTTCGGCGAGCCGTGACCGATACACTGTTCACGCCGCTTACGCTGCGCGACACGGAGTTCCGAAACCGCGTAATGCTCTCGCCCATGTGCCAGTACTCCGCGGACGACGGGCTGGCGAACGACTGGCATCAGGTCCACCTCGGCGCTCGGGCCGCGGGAGGCGCCGGCGTCGTCATCACGGAAGCGACCGCCGTCGAGCCCCGCGGCCGGATCACGCCCGACTGTCTCGGTATCTGGTCCGACGAGCACGCCGAGGCGCTCGAGCCGGTCGTCGACTTCGTCGCGTCGCAGGGCGCGACGCCGGGGATCCAGCTGGCTCACGCCGGGCGGAAGGCGTCCCACCACCCGCCGGCCGAGGGCAGCGGTCCGATTCCGGCGGACCGCAAGCGGGGCTGGGAGACCGTCTCCGCGACCGACGAACCGTACCCGAGCGGCGACCGGAGCGAGTCGGGGGATCCGGCCGCGACCCGTCGACTGGACGCCGAGGGGATCGACGAGGTGATCGCCGCGTTCGCGGCCGCCGCGGAGCGCGCACGCGACGTCGGCTTCGAGGTCGCGGAGGTCCACGCCGCCCACGGCTACCTGCTCCACCAGTTTCTCTCGCCGGTCACCAACGACCGCGACGACGCCTACGGCGGGAACTTCGAGAACCGCGCCCGTCTCCTGCGGGAGGTCGTCGAGGCCGTCCGCGAGGTCTGGCCCGACGGCAAGCCCGTCTTCGTCCGCATCTCCGCGACGGACTGGCTCCCCGACCGCGACTCGTGGGACGTCGACGACTCGGTGCGGCTGGCCCCGCTCCTCGCCGAGGCCGGCGCCGACCTGATCGACGTCTCCGGCGGCGGGATCCACCCCGACCAGCAGCTCCCGAGCGCCGGCCCGGGCTACCAGGTGCCGTACGCCGAGGCGATTCGCGAGGGGGCCGACGTGCCCGTCGCCGCCGTCGGCGGAATCACGGAGCCGACCCACGCCGACGCCCTCGTCAGGAACGAGCGCGCCGACCTCGTCGCGCTCGGTCGAGAGATGCTCCGGCACCCCCACTGGCCGCTGGAGGCCGCCCACGAGCTCGACGCGGACGTCGAGTGGCCCGTCCAGTACCGCCGCGGGCAGTTCGAGTGAACGGCTCGGTCATCCCGTCCGCCGTCGCCCCGACCGCGTGAGAACCCCACGCAGGCGCCGGGAAGACTTATCGGGCTCGCCGGTGGCGACCGCGTATGGACGGTCTCGACTACCGACCCTTCCCGGAGGAGCGCGACGACGAGTTCAGCGCGTTCATGCGGTACGCCTTCTCGCCCGAGGACGGGCCCTACGACCCCGAAGCCGACGACGACGACCGCGAACACCTCGCCGAGTACCGCGGGCTCTTCGACGGGGACGACCCCGTCGCGGTGTGTGGGCACCACGACTTCACGCTCCGCGTTCGGGGCCGCGACCGCGACGCGGCCGGCCTCTCGGCGGTCGCCTCCCCGCCCGAACACCGGCGGCAGGGGCACATCGCTCGTCTCCTCAGCGAGTCGCTGACCGAGTACCGGGAAGACGGGGTGTCCCTCTCGGTGCTGTGGCCCTTCGAACACGCCTTCTACCGACGGTACGGCTGGGGGACCGTGAGCCGGTTCCGGTGGCTGAAGGCGCCGCCCGAGCAGTTGGCGTTCGCGGCCGCCGGAGCGGACGCTCCGGGCGGTAATTCCGGTGAGGCGGGCCACTTCCGACGGCTCGACGCCGACGACCACGACGCGGCCGCCGAACTGCTGGCCGCGACCGCCGAGCGCTACGACTTCACGATGGCGCGGACCGAGGCGTGGTGGCGCGAGCGGACCCTCCGCGGGTGGAAGACCGACCCGTTCGTCTACGGCTTCGAGCGCGACGGCGTGCTCCGCGCGCTGCTGTCGTACACGTTCGAGGAGCGCGACGACGGCGACGGGACGGAGATGGTCGTCTCCGACGCCGCGGTCGCCGACCCCGCCGAGTGGGACCAGATCTTCCGTTTCTGCCGGGACCACGACTCGCAGGTCGAACGCGTCCGGCTCCGACTCCCCGTCGACGTGAGCGTCCTCGACCGCGTCGAGGACCCGCGCGCGGTGACCGAGGAGGTCCGAGCCGGCCCCATGTTCCGGCTCGTGGACGCCGCCGACGCGCTCGCCGAGTTGGCGCCCGACCCCGATCTCGACGCCGCGTTCACGCTCGCGGTCGAGGACCCGCTCGTCGACTGGCACGACCGACCGATCCGGGTCGAGGTCGCGGACGGCGAGGTCGACGCCGAGCGCGTGGACGCTGCCGACGCCGACACCGGCGGCGACGAACGGCAGGACCCCACCGACGCCGACGTGACCGCGGACATCGACGCGCTCTCGCAGCTGTACGCCGGGTATCGAAGCGTCGGCGAGCTCCGCGCGAACGCCGCGCTCGACGTCGACGCCGCGGCCGCCGAGACGCTCGCGGCCGACCTCGCGGCCCTCTTCCCGCCGCGGCGGACGTTCCTCCGAGAAGGGTTCTGAGCGGTCGCCGGGAGGCGGCGGTCGGTCGGAGGCGGGGCGCTGCCGGGCTTTTTACGCGCTCGCGCCGTAGCGGGCGGTATGAGTTCCCGCGACCGACGCGACGACGACCTCGAGGAGCGGCTCGACGAGCTCGAGGACGTGCTCGGCGAGCTTCGCGCCGACCTCCGAGAGACCGAACGCGACCGCCGCGGTCCCCCGCGGCCGCCCCGTCTCTCGGAGCTGGTCCGGTTCACCGAACAGTACACGATCCCGACGATCATCGCCCTGCTGGAGACGACGATCAAGTCCCTCGAACTGCTTCGGGGGACCCTCCGGCTCGCCGACCCCGGCCGGAGCGTCGCCGAGGGGGCAGAGGGCGCGGGGGACCGCCTCTCTGAGGTCCGGGACGGTGCGACCGCCGGCCTCTCGCGATCGCTCTCGGAGCTCCGGACCGCGCTGTCGGAGGCCGACCTCCCCGAGGAGGCCGCCTCGCGCTCGATCATCGCCGACGCCCGCGACCTCACCGCGGAGATCGAGTCCCGCATCGACGAGGGGCGTCGAGAGGCGGACGCGGCGCGAGACCGCCGCTCGGGGACGGAGCGGAGCGCGGACCGGGACGGCGGAAAGCGACGAGACGCGGCGCAGTCGACCGAGGACGGCGCGAGCCCGGTCCGGATCGACGTGACCGAACCCGGCGAGGACGCCGACGCGGAGTCGCCGGACGCCGACGGCGACGCCGAGACCGACGCCCCGGAGGTCGACGTCGAGTCCGAGTTGGAGTCGATAAAGAAACAGATGGACGACGACCGGACGGCGGCCGCGGACGCGGCGGACGCGGCGGAGGAGGCGCCGGCAGACGCCGATCCGGCAGCGGACGAGGACGCGACTGCGGCCAGTCAGGACGGCACGGACGACACCGAAGCGGACAGTTCGGACGACACGGACCACGCCGACGACGAACACCGCGACGACCCGGCGAACTGATCGGCGGCGTCAGAAGGACGCGCCGAAGCGGTCGGAGACGCGCTCGGCGGAGTCGCGGAGCAGCGTCGCGTCGTCGGTGAAGACTTCCAGCGCGACGGTGCCGTCGAAGTCGGCGAGTTCGGACGCGACGAGGTCGTAGTCGACCTCGCCGGCCCCGATCGGAACGTGCGTGTCGCCGCGGCGCCGCACGTCGTGACAGTGGAGGTGCGAGACGCGGTCGCCGTGGTCCCGGAGGAACCGCCCGATCGCCTTGTTGCCGCCCTCCATGTACGCGTGGCCGACGTCGAAACAGACCGGCGTGTCGGTCTCGCGCGCCATCTCGCCGAGGACGGAGAGCTGGAGCCCGGCGTGTTGGTGGCCGACGTTCTCGACGACGACCTCGACCCCGGCTTCGCGGCCGGCGTCGGCGACGCGTCGAAGCTGGTCGGCCGCCGTCTCCCGGAAGTCCACGTCGTCGCGGTCGGCGGAGGTGGCGTGGAGGACCGCCTTCTCCGCGCCGAGGTCCCCGGCCGCTTCCAGGAGCCGGCGCTGGTAGTCGACGATGGCGTCGTTCACCTCGGGGACGTATGTCGCCAGCCGCTGGCTGTACGGGAGGTGGACGAGCAGGTCGCGGCCGGCGAGCGCGTCGGTCAGTCGTCGGGGATCGATCTCGCCCGGGACGAGCGTCGGCTCGCCGACGCCGAGTTCACAGAAGTCGAACCGCGTCGACGACGCCGCTAAGCGGTCGAGGTCGTCGCCGACCGTGAGGCCGAGGTCCATGTCGGCAGTGCGGTCGGCGCGCGCTTATAAATGGCGTCGCCGCCTCAGTCGTCGGCGAGCGGGTTATCGAGGTCGATCTCGCCGGCGTCGATCTCGGCTTCGACCTCGCGGACCGCGGTCACCATGTTCTCCATCTTCCCGTACGCGATGTCGCGGGGGAGCAGCTTCAGCCCGCAGTCGGGCGAGATCGTGAGCTTCTCCGGCGGGACGACGCGCAGGCCCTGTCGGATGTTCTCTTTGATATCCTCGACGGGCTCGATCTCCGCGGTGTGCGCGTCGACGACGCCGAGCGCGAGGTCGGGCTCGAACTCGGGGTCGGTGAACGTGGGTATCTGCTCGAAGTCGCCGTTCGAGAGCTCCACGTCGAACTCGTCGATGGGGTAGTCGTTGATCTCGGGGTACACCCGCGAATAATCGCCGTAACAGACGTGGAGGCCGATCCGGACGTCCTCGTCGATGCCCGAGACGATGCGTTCGAGCGCCTCGCCGACGATGGCGTGGTCCTCCGGCGTCGTCGCCAGCGCGGGCTCGTCGATCTGGATGTAGCGCGCGCCGGCCTCGACCAGCTTCTCGACCTCCTCGTTGACCAGGTCCGCGAGGTCGTAGACGAGCTCCTCGGTGGAGGGGTACGCCTCGTTGAACGCCCAGAAGCCGAGGGTGTACGGCCCCGTGATCGGGACCTTCACCGGGCGCTCGGCGACCGACGAGGTGAATTCGAACTCGTCGACGAGCCACGGTTCGTCGTACTCGACCTCCTCGACCACGCTCGGCTTGTCGAAGTAGTTGTGGCCCCACACCTTCACGGGCCCGTTGAACTCGTAGCCGTCGATGCGGTCGGCGAAGAACTCCACCATCTCGTTGCGGCGCATCTCGCCGTCGACGACCGTGTCGAGCCCGGCGCGCTCGTGTTCGTGGGTGATGAGCCGACAGGCGTCGTCGTGGGCCTCTTCGAGGTCCGACTCGTCGAACTTCGAGTCGGGGTCGTCGACGAGCTCGTCCGCGCGGTTCAGCCACTTCGGCTTCGGGTACGAGCCGACGACGGTCGTCAGCAGGAACGCGTCGTTCGGGTGGTCGTGCGGGCGGAACTGGTCGCGGTTCGCGTCTGGGTTTCGGACCATCAGTCGAGCACCTCCGCGGCGGCGGCGAGCGCGTTCAGCTTCGCGCGGTACTTGTTTTCGGGCAGGTAGAACAGCTCGGTGTTCGGCGTGAGGTAGGTCCGGTCGAAGCCCTCCAACGGGATCTGCGACTCGAACCACTCGACGCGCTCGGCGACCGTCTCCGGCTCCTCGACGAGCGTGTTCTGTCCGTCGACGAGACCGAGCGAGAGCGAGTCGGTCGAGCCGAACTCCTGAACGTTGTAGACGGTGTCGTCGCGGTCGCCGGCGACCAGGTCGAGGCCGAGCGCGTCCGCTCCGGCCTCGTCGACGAGGTGGGCGTACAGCTTCTCGCCGAGCGCGCCGTAGAACGTCTGGACGACCACGTCGGCGTCGGTGGCGTCGGCGACCGTCGCGATGGCGTCCGTCGCGGTCGACTCGTCGCCCTCGGCGGGCGGGTTCGTGACGAGCGAGGGCTCCAAGAGGAACAGCGTCTCGTGGGACGGGAACGCCTCGACCTCGCCGGCGAGGAACTCCGCGACCGCCGCCTGGAACTCGGCCGCGTCGCCGTAGTGGTCGTCCGTCGCGAGGTCGGCGAGCGAGTACGGGCCGGGGAGCGTCGCCGCGAGCGACGCGTCCGCGGCGCCGTCGGCGTCCGCGAGCAGGTCGGCCGCGTCGGACAGTTCACCGGCCACGTCGCCCGAGAAGCCGAGGTCGTCGACGACGCGCGGGTCGCGGTAGAAGTTGTTGTTATCGTAGTATCGGACGATTCCACCGGTCTCGACGGCGTCGCTGACGGTTAAGGGGTGTGCGATCATGTCGTCCCAGCGACCCTGCCCCTCGGATATCAGGTCGAGGCCGGCGTCGAGTTGGTGGCCGACGTACGCCTCGCGCACCTCGTCGTACTCCGCGACGATCGCCGCGCTCTCGTCGCCGCTCAGGAGGTCACCCTTCTGGTGGCCCTTCAGGTCGGAGAGCGTCTCTTTCGCTCCGTCCGGGAGCGGGTACAACCCCGGCGTGGCCGCGACTCGTTCGGTCATTACCCGTGGTTCGATATACCGCCGTATAATATTTGCTAATGCGGATTATGTCCGGAGGTAATTCGGCTGCGGTCCGGGCTACGCCCGCCGCAGCGCCAGCACGGTGAGCGTCTCGAAGGGGAACGACTCCTCGACGACCGGCTCGGCCGCGAATCCGGCGTCCGCCACCAGCTCCAGCACCTCGTCGTACCCGGTGAGCGAGGAGACGAGCAGGAGGACGACCCCGTCGGGCGCCAGGACGCGCCCGACGTCGTCGAGGAACGGATCGATGAGTTCGCGGCCGGACTCGCCGCCCGAGAGCGCGTGCTCCATCCAGTCGTCCCACTCGTTGTCCGGGTCCGTCGGGAGGTACGGCGGGTTGAAACACACCGTGTCGAACGCGTCCGCTCGGAACGGGGAGAGCAGGTCCGCGACGATCCCCTCGACGCCGCGCTCGCGGGCCTGGCGCGCCGCGTGCGGGTTGAGGTCGCTGCCGACGGTGTCGAGCCCCCGCTCGTCGGCGATCCGTCGGGCGACCCATCCCGAACCCGTGCCGACCTCCAGCACGCGACCGTGCGCCTCCGCGACGGCCGCCTCGGCGAGCAGACCGGAGTCCTCGGCGGGCTGGTAGACGACGGCGTCGTCGAGGCCGCGTCGCTCCGCGAGGCCGTCCGCCGACTCCCCGTCGTCAGACTCCCCGTCGTCCGGCTCGGCGTCGTTCATCGGTCCGACCCCTCGGCGTCGTCCGCGGTCGAACCGGACTCCGCCCCCGACTCGCCGGTCGCGTCCTGTCCCTCCCCGTCACCGCGGGAACCGCCACGCTTCGCGGCCCGGTCCTCCACGGAGGCGTCGAGCCGCGGCCCGGAGGCGTCGTCCGTGCGGGCGGAGAGCGTCTGCTGCGGGAACGGGATGACGATCCCGTCGTCTTCGAGCGCGCGCTTCATGGCGCTCATCGCGGCCGTCTGGGTCCGCCAGCGCTTGCGCATGCTGGGGTTGCGGATCCAGTAGCGGAGCCCCAACACGACCGCCGAATCGTCGAAGCGCTTCGTCACGGCGTTCGGCTCGGGCATCTCGCCCACGTCGTCGAGGCCGGCGACCGCCTCCTCGACGACCGCGATCGCGCGGTCGACGTCGGTCTCGTAGTCGATCCCGACCTCGACTTCGATCCGCAGGCGGTTCCGCCGGGAGCGGTCGACGATCGAGCCCGAACGGACGGTGTCGTTCGGCATCGTGATCACCTCGCCGTCGAACGAGCGGAGCCGTGTACTCATGATCGATATCTCGGTGACCGTTCCCTCGTGGTCGCCGATCTCGACCCAGTCGCCGACCTCGAACGGTCGGGAGAACATCAGCACGAAGCCGGCCAACACCGCGCCGAGCGTCTGTCTCGCCGCCATGCCGACCACGATCCCGAGGAACCCCGCGCCGACGAGGAGGCTCCCGACGTTGTCGGTGAACAGCCCGACGACCGCGATCAGCGCCGACGTGTACACCGTCAGCTGCGTGAGCCGGAGGATGACCTCCTGCTGGTGGTCGGAGATCGACGCGCTCTCCGCGCCGATCTCGCGGATGAGACCGCCGAGGAAGTCGGTGAGCGCGTAGGCGGTCGCGAGGAGGATCACGCTCAACACGACGTTCGACAGCTGGTCGGCGCTCAACGCCGACTGGGCGGTCTCGAGGAGGGCGCCGCTCCGGTCCCACACCGCGATCAGCGCGATCGCGCCGAGCGCGGTGGCGACCCCGACGGCCGCCGACAGGAGCAACCGCTGCGTGGAGGAGAGGTCATCGTCGCGTCGCTTCAGCCACCGGGTGAGGTATCGCACCGCCAGCACGGTGACGACGACGGCCACCGAGGCGGCGAACCGCTGGAGGTTGCTCGTGAGGGCGCGCTGGAGCTCCGTCACGAGGCCGATCCAGCCGGTCATCTCACACCTCCGTCGGCGACCCGTGCTCGCGGGCCAACTCTGCCAGCGCGGCGAACGCCGGGGGGTCTAGCGTTCCGGGGCGACGCCCGAGTAGGTCCTCGTCGGCCGCGTCGACGACCGCCTCAGGCTCGTCGAGGCCGGAGATGTGTCCGGTGTTCCGCACCGCGTTCCGGACCGTCTTGCGACGCTGGGTGAAAAGCGCCTTCACGAACCGGAGGAAGAACGCCTCGTCGCCGACGACGTAGTCGGGGTCGCGGGGGGTACACCGCACCACCGCGCTCTCGACCGCCGGCTGGGGGTCGAACGCCTCCTTCGGGACGCGCTCGACGATCTCCACGTCGGCGTAGTGTTGCGCCGACACCGAGAGCCGGCCGTACTCCGATTCGCCGGCCGACGCGACCATGCGCTCGGCGAACTCGGCCTGGAACATCAACACGAGCGGCTTCTTCTCGGGGAGCAGTCGGAACGCGATCTCGGAGGAGACGCCGTACGGGAGGTTGGCGACGCAGGCGGTGAACGGCGGGAGGTCGACGTCGAGCGCGTCGCCCTCGACCACGTCGAGGAGCCCCGCGTCCAGCGCCGTCGCGAACTCCTCGCGGAGGAAGTCGGCGAAGTCGCGGTCGCGCTCGACGACGGTGACGCGGCCGGGATCGGGCCCCGCGTCGGCGGTTACCGCCGCCAGCAGGCGGTCAGTGAGGGCGCCCGCGCCGCCGCCGATCTCCAGCAGGTGACCGGCGTCGGCGTCGTCCGGGAGGTAGCCGGGGATGCGGTCGAGGACCCGGTCGTCGACGAGGAAGTGCTGGTCGCGGTCGGGGTCCGCGCGCGTGCCGGCCCGCCTGGCGAGCGCGTCGGGGTCGCGCCGCCCGTACGCGGCGCCCTCACCCGTCGATGAGTCGGTCATGGCCGGGGTACACGCGGTGTTCGGGTAAAAGTCTCGTTTCGGGGTCGATCCGCCGCCGATCCGGTCGACTCACTCCTCGCGACCGACGAACGTCCGGTACTTCAGGTCGTCCTCGCGGATCTCCTCGACGATCCGTTCGAGTATCACTTCCCGCGGTCGGTGGAGTCCGGCGATGCGCTCTTCAACGTCGTCGAAGCTCTCGAAGGGCCCGCGCTTCCGCTCGTCTAACAGGTCGTTCCGGAGCTTCTTGCCGATCCCCGGCAGCAGGTTCAGCTGGTGGAGCCGGAGCGTGATCGGCCCGGCCTCGTTGTAGAATTCGACGAACCGCCCCTCGTCGGCAGCGACGACGTCCTCGACGGCGTACTCGACCTCCGCCGCCGCGTTCCGCGTGAGGTCGTCGAACGACACCTCGCGGTAGCGACCGACCGCGGGGCCGTCGAGCGCGATCCGGTCGCCGACCGATGCGTCGGAGTCGTCGTCGAGGGCGAGCTCGTACAGCGCGAACGAGGCGTCCCCGAGCCCGTACGCCACCGGCGACTTGCGTGACTGCGGGCGATCGTCGTCGGGCCGCCCGTTCGGCAGCACGTCGAGCAGGACGGCGGTGGGACCGGCGTCGTCGACCCCGTTCGCTCCGGCGTCCGCGGCGCCCTCACCCCCGTCTCGGTCGTTGCCCGGCGTCTCGTCGCCGTCGGCGTGGCTCATGTATCGTTTAACGCTCCGAGCGGTGAAAAAACCGCTGCCGGGACGGACCACGCCCGCGACCGGCGACGCCCGGATTCAAGAGCGTTGAGTGCCACGTGATACCATGGCAGAACCCGACCCGGAGGAGCTGGTTCGACTCGTCGAGGCGTTCCCGGGGGGCGCCCCCGAGGCGGACGCGGGGCCGCTGGCGACGGCGGACGCGGAGCGCGGGGACGCGGGCGGTCGGACGGCCGACGGACGGACCGACGCGAGCGACGCCGCGCGGGTCGACGACCTGCTCGACGGCGCGTACGGTGCGCTGACGCGAGAGTGGCTCCCCGAGCTCCGTCGGCGCGTCGCGGCGCACGCGGACGGCGACTGCCTCCGCGAGCGGGTGCTCGAACACGTCGAGGCGGTCCCGTCGTTCCGGCTCTCGGACGGGCCGACGATCCTGACCGAGCGGCGCGAGGCGCTCGCGGAGGCCGCGGCGCTGCGCGACGACGTCCGCGAGATCGCGGAGTGGTACGGAACCCTGCGGTCGCGGCTGGAGGGCGACCGGGCGTCGCTGACGCGGGGCGAGCGACTGCTCCACGACTTCGGGTACGCGCTGGCGTACGGGCTGTTCCTCGGGGCGTCCTCGCCGGGGGCGGTCGTCCGCCGGCTGCGGCTCGCGTACCGGCTCGTCGGGGTGGACATCGACGACACGGCCTCCGAGGCGGGCGTCGAGCGCACGACGTTCACCTGTCCGTACCGGAACGTCGCGGCCGGGACCCGCGGCGATCGATGGGTGTGCCACGAGAAGCTCGACCGCGTCGACGACGGGTACGTGTCGTACCTCGCGGAACGGGGTATCGCCTACCAGCGGCCGCGCGGCTGTCCTGGCACGGAGCAGTGTCAGTCGACGGTCGCTCGGGACGGCCCGGAGCAGTGGTGGCCGAAGACCCCGCCCGCGGCCGTGGGCGCCGACCGGTGACCGACGACGGAACGGCGGCCTGCGACCCGGAGCGCCTGCGGCGAGTCCGCCGCAGCTACGACGCTTGGGCGCGAGTCTACGACTGGTTCGCGCGGGCCACGGCGTCCGTCGGCGGCGTCCGGGCCGCCTGCGTCCGCGGGCTGGACCTCGCGCCCGGCGACACCGTCGTCGAGTTCGGCTGCGGTCCCGGCGTCAACCTCCCCGCGCTGCGGGAGGCCGTCGGTCCGACGGGGCGGGTCGTCGGCGTCGACGTCTCCACCCGGATGCTCGACCGGGCGGCGGCCCTCGTCGAGCGCCGCGGGTGGGAGAACGTCTCGCTCGTCGAGGGCGACGCCGAGCGCCCGCCGGTCGCGGCCGCCGACGGCGTCCTCGCGACCTTCGTCACGTCGCTGTTCCCCGACTCGTACGCGGTCGTGCGCCGCTGGTGCGCCCTCGCCGACGCCGTCGTCGTCGCCGCCTTCGCGCCCGAGGGGAGCCGCCCGGCGAACGCGGCGCTTCGGGCGTTCGTTCGACTGAACGGCCGGCTCTTCGACGCGCGAACGGGCGACCCGCTGGCGCTGTTGGCCGAGCGGACCGCCGCCGCGCGGCGCGCGCTCGACGACGCCACGACCGTCCGCGAGGGACAGCGCCGGCTGTTCGGGACCATCGTCATCGAGGCGGGACGCGACTCCTGAGCCGGCGGGCCGCCGGCCGGACGGGAATGGTGGAAAGCGGAACGTGAGGAAGGCGCCGTCGGGCCGCGTTCAGGCGTACTTCGCGACGACGTCGAGAATCTCGTCGAGCTCCTCGCCGTCGAGCGAGTAGCGCTCCTGGGCGAACACCGAGCGGAGCTCCGTGCGGTCCTCGGGGAGGAGGTCCGTGA
Source organism: Halorubrum ejinorense (assembly GCF_055389685.1). Classification (NCBI taxonomy): domain Archaea; kingdom Methanobacteriati; phylum Methanobacteriota; class Halobacteria; order Halobacteriales; family Haloferacaceae; genus Halorubrum; species Halorubrum ejinorense. The sequence goes on along the minus strand of NZ_AP043777.1, from coordinate 1,001,365 downwards.
TCTTCACCGCGGTCGGCAGGTCGATCTGCTCCAGTTCGGTGAGCTCCTCGACGAGCTCTCGCGACTCGTCGGCGTCGAGCTTCGCGAACCGGTTGACGTGCTCGATCGCTCGCGCCAGCTCGTAGCGGAGGTCGCGCTCCTCGTCGGCCGCGCGCTCGTCTTCGATCTCCACGAGGATCTCCTTCGCCTCGGAGGTGGTGACGTACTCCTCGTCGAGCTTCTCTTTGAAGATCGTCATCTCAGTTCTGCTGCGCCCGCATGTGGGCGGCGGTGACGATGAGCGTCTTCGTCTTGCCGCCGTCCGAGATCTCGACTTTGAACGCCGATCCCTGTTTGCCGACGACGGTGCCGGTTCGGCCGTCGAAGCGGGGGTGGAAGCGGCCCTTCGGGACGCTCGGGTCGATCTTGAGGTGGACCTGCGACCCCTCGTCGAACTCCTGGATCGCTCGCTGCGGCGGCGAGGTACCGCGGTCGCGGGGTTTGTTCGAGAGCTTGTCGCGGGTCGCCTTCTGAGGCCCATTGGAACTCGGCATGGTCTTGGGATACGTTCCGCAGCCGCCGTTATAAATCGTGCGTTACGACCCGCTGCGCGTGGCTCCGTCACACACGCGCAGCGGGCGAGAACGCGAGGGGATGGGAACGCGAGCGGATGGGGACATCGGGCAGGGCTCGCGCGCGCTCGGCCGGCGCGTGCGACTACCAGACGCACCTCCCCCTTCCGAAAGGGCTAATCCTGCGAACTCCCTAACGTATTCGTAATGAGCCATCAGCTGCCGGACGTACAGGCGTCGGCCCCCGACGTCACCGTCGGGCTCTCGCAGGTCGGCGTTACCGGCGTGGAGAAACTCGTCAAACTGGCGCGCGGCGACAAGCGACCGATCGTTCTCATGGCGGAGTTCGAGGTGTTCGTCGACCTCCCGAGCGGCCGGAAGGGGATCGACATGTCGCGGAACCTCGCGACCGTCGACGAGATTCTCGAAGACATCACTCGCGACGAGGCGTACCGCGTCGAGGACGTCTGCGGCGACGCGGCGGAGCGACTCTTAGAGAAACACGAGTACACGACCACCGCCGAGGTGTCGATGTCGGCCGAGCTCGTCACTCGCGAGAACACGCCGGCGTCCGATATCGAGACCCAGAGCACGGCGACGATCGTCGCCAGCGCCACCGCCACCGAGAACGGCACGCGCGAGGAGATCGGCGCCGAGGTGACGGGGATGACGGTGTGTCCCTGCTCGCAGGGCATGAGCGAGTCGCGGGCCCGAGACAAGCTCGCCGAGCTCGGCGTCGACGAGGAGACGACCGAGGAGTTCTTAGACGCCGTCCCGCAGCCGGGCCACTCCCAGCGCGGCCACGCGACGCTGACGATCACGACCGACGGTCACCCGGACGTCGACCTCCGGGACGTGATCGACATCGCCCGCGACTCGATGAGCGCGCGCATCTACAACATGGCGAAGCGGCCCGACGAGGACCACATGACCTACGAGGCCCACGCGGACGCGAAGTTCGTCGAGGACTGCGTCCGGGCGCTCGCGGAGGGGACCGTCGACGAGTTCGGTCACCTCCCGGACGACGCCGTGATCCACATGAAACAGTCGAACGACGAGTCGATCCACCAGCACAACGCCCACGCCGAGCGCGAGGTCACCATGGGCGACCTCCGCGGCGAGCTCGGTCGCTAGGTGGCTGGTCGGTCCGACTCGCGTCGCACCCCTTCTGGTCGCGGTCGCTTCGGTCGCCGGTCGCTTCGGTCGCCGGTCGCTTCGGTCGCCGTCCGGTCGCGTCAGTCGAACGCGAGCGGCTCCGACTCCGACCACCGCGGCTCGAACTGCTGTTTCACGCTCGTCGCGAACTCGACGTCTTTCACGTCGATCATGGCGAACGGCTCGTCCGCCGACAGCGGGTGCGGGACCTCGATGCACACCTCGATCTCGTCGAACACGTTGAACGTCCCCTCGACGCCGGGGGCCGTCCTGACCTCGAAGCCGTCCATGTCGGTCAGCTCCGACGTGTACCGGCGGCCGACGCTCCGCGGGAGCTCGTCGACCGTCGTCGGCGACAGCAACACTCGTATCTCGACGCCGCGTTCGAGCGCGGACTCCAGTTCCGCGGTCACGCGCTCGCCGATCGTGCCGAGGTCGAAGCCTGTCGCGGGGGCGCCCGCAACCACGACGACCCGTCGCTCGGCCGCGGAGATCCGCTCTAAGAGGAGGTCGGTCGCCTCCTCCGCGCCGACGGCCGCGGTCCAGAACTGCCCGTCGACCGGCTCGCCGGCGTCGAGCTCCGACGAGAGGTCGTCGACCACCGACTCGTACTGCTCGGCCTGCGTCTGGAGCTCTCGCTTCTTCTCGTCGAGGAGGCGCTCGAGCGCGGCGTCCGGTTCGACCGCGACGTACTTCTTCGGCCGGCTGGCGGCCTGACTGCGCACGAGGTTGTGCTGTTCCAAGCTGTTGAGCACGTCGTAGATGCGCCCCATCGGAACCTCGCTGGCCCGAGACAGGTCCTTCGCCGTGGTCGGCCCCGTCCTGAGGAGCGCGCGGTACGCTCGGGCCTCGTACTCGGAGAGCCCCAGATCGCGGAGAGATGCCATACCCGGGGATGCCGCGGCATCCGTATAAACACGTCGCCCGTTTACGATCCGGACCGGAGCGCGGGAGCGCGCCGGACACCGCGCTGGGTCGTTTCGGCGATCCCGCGGTGGATTCGACGCAGTCCCGGTAACGCGCCCGATCAACCCGACGGCAGGCGTTAGCTCAGCACCTCGCCGACCTGATCCATCAACTCGTCGGGGGTTTCCGCCGGTTCGGAGGCGTCGTCGCCGGCGAAGACGACCGCGGTTCCCGACGGGACCGACCGGGGGAGAGAGCCGTCGGCGTCGTCGGCGTTCGGGACGACCACCTTCTCGTGGTCGGCGACCCGCCACGCGGCGCGGTGGAGGTCGCTTCCGGGGTCGGCGCCGACCCCGATGACGGTCGTGCCGCGGCGCAGCCGACCGACGAGGCTCCCGTAGCCGGCCACCTGGACGCCCAGCCGCTCGGTGGCGCCGGCGAACGCCTCGGCCGTCTCCCGCGCGACCTCGCGGTAGCGGTCCTCGCCGGTGAACGCGGCCAGGTCGGCGAGCGCCGTCGCCATCTCGACGTTGGCGTCGAGCGGGCGGAACGACCGGTCGAGCAGTCCCGGCCCCGAGCGCGGCCCGTCGACGAACGACCCGTCGACGCGGAGCCGACCGATCGCTCGGTCGGCGACGGCGCGGGCGACATCGATCCCCTCGCCGCGGACCCCGGCGGCGCGGACGTACGCCTCGACCACGCGGGCGGCGTCCTCCAGCAGGTCGGACTCGCCGGCCTCGTCGCTGCCGCGATAGTGCGTCACCTCGCCGCTGTCGGCGTCGATCAGGTCGCGTTCGAGCCCGTCGAGTATCCGGTCGGCGTACCCCCGGGCGCGCTCGTCGTCGGTGTAGGCGGTCACCGCGAGCAGGGCGTCCGCGGCGAGCGCGTTGCCGCCGGCGAAGACCGTCAGGTCGCGGCGCGGCTCGTCCAAGTCGGCGCGCTCCTCGGCGGGCGCCGCGTAGTACGCGCGACCGAGTCCGGGCCCGAGGCTCCCGCCGACGCCGTAGCCGGTCCAGAGGTCGTCGGTGAGGAACTCGACGGCGTCGAGCGCGGGGTCGAGGTACGCCTCGTCGCCGGTGTGGAGGAACGCGTTCGCGAACGCCCGCGTCACCGCGGCGTTCGTGTCGAGCGGCTTCTCGTAGGCCACGTCGCCCCAGTCGCTCGTGCCGGCGTACCGGAAGAAGCCGCCGTCGACGTCGTCGGTGAGGTGGTCGCGGACCGCGTCGAGCGTCCGGAGCGCGCGGTTCCGGTCCCGCTTCAGCGCGAACTCGACGGTGCGGGGCAGCGGGAACTTCGCGTCGGTCCCCCAGCCGGCGTAGTCGTCGTCGTACTTCACCTCCACCTGACCCGCCAGGTGGCTCTCTATCTCGTCGGTCAACTCGCCGCGGGGCGGCAGGTCGGCGTTGAGCGCGCGCGGGACGCGCCCGGCGTCGCGGCCCTTCTCGGTCCACATCGACCGGACGGACTCGAGGACCTGTCGCATCCCGTCGACGTCGAGGTAGCCCGCGCCCGTGAGCAGTTCTCCCTCGGGAGTCAGGAAGGCGGTCGTCGGGAACCCGCCCATGTTGTACCGCTCGCGGACCCGCGGGTGGCGGTCCACGTCGACGCGGACGGGGACGAACCCCTCGTTGACGTTGGCGGCGATGCGCGGCTCCGCGTAGGTGATCGCGTCCATCTCGTGACAGCCCTCGCACCACGTGGCCGACAGCGAGAGCAGCACCGGGCAGTCGCGCTCGTCGGCCTCGGCGAACGCCTCTGGGCCCCAGTCGCGCCACTCGACGCGGGTCTCGTCGCTCATACCCGCAGTCGGACCGGGGCGTGGGTAAGCGCTTCGAGAGCGGAAGGCGCGGAGCGAGCACTAGGGGATCGAAGCCGGAGGAGACGGGCGGAGAGAACGGACGCAGGAGGGCGGGAGGGCGTCGCGCCGGTGTCCGAGCGACGCGTCGGCGTTCGGACGAGCGATTCGGCGTTCGGACCGTCAGCGCTTGTGGTCGTGACCGAGCGCGAGCGCGAGGGCGTTCGCGAACAGCAGGGCGACGAACAGCCGCCCGGTACCGTCGTCGAGACCGGAGTACAGCAGGACGGGGTAGGTGGCCGGGATGGCGATCGCCGCCCAGAAGGCGGCGGCCTTGACGGTGCCGGTCATCAGTCCGGCGAGTCGTTCGCCGGAGGCGATCTGCGTCGGAGCGGGGGTTGACATGGACGCTTCTCCGTACGACGGGACCCCACATATACCCCGACGAGGGTTCGCCGAATTTCACCTCGTTTCTCGTTCGATCGAGACGTTTTAAAACCGATTCAGAGCAACTCTAATCGTTTATCGCGTTCTCTAACCCTTTGTTTCGCGATCGACACCGATCGCCCCCGCCAGGACCGATCCGCCCGCTCCGGACCGGTTCGATCGCTTCGGACCGACGAACCCGAGGCCGACCGACTGCCGCGTCACCAACCGCTTTGTCCGTCCGGGGGCGAAGTGAGGGTATGACCGAGACCGCTCGATCCGACCGACGCGACGACCGGAGAGACGGCGACCGTTCGGCGGCGCGCACCGACGGCGGCCGGCCGACGGTGGCCGTCGTCGCCTGCGGCGGCACCATCGCCTCCGAGCCGAGCGACGGCGGCGCGGCGCCCGAGAAGACCGGCGCCGACCTCGTCGAGGCGGTGCCGGCCGCGGCCGACCACGCGCGGGTGACGACCAGAGAGGTGTGTTCACAGCCCGGGTTCGACGTCCGGTGGGGCGACGTGCTCGCGACCGCCGACGCCGTTCGCGACGCGGTCGGCGAAGGGGAGGTCGGAGGCGACAGCGGCGGGACGGCGGAGGGATCGGGCGACGCGGACGGGGTCGTCGTCACCCACGGGACGGACACCCTCGCGGACACCGCGTTCGCGCTCGACCTCCTCACGGACCTCGACGCGCCGGTCGTCGTGACGGGGGCGCAGCGACGGCTCGACGAGCCGTCCAGCGACGTGCCGGCGAACCTCGCGCTCGCCGTGCGGGCGGCCGCGGACGACCGGTTCGCGGCGGGCGTCCACGTCGCGTTCGACGACGAACTGCACGCCGCCCGCGACGCCGTGAAGGGCCACAGCAACGCGCTGTCGACGATGACCTCGCCGGGGTCGGGGCCGGTCGCGACGTTCACCCGGGCCGCGTCGAGGGTCCTCCGCGCACCCGAACGCGGCGTCTCGGTCGAGCCCCTCACGGACGCGATCGAGGGCCCGGCGGACGTGCCGGAGGTCCCCGTTATCCACTCGGGGACCGGCGTCGGCGCGGGCGCGTTCGAACGCGCGCTCGACGCGGATGTCGGTGGGGTCGTCGTCGAGGGGACCGGCCTCGGAAACGTCACCGGCGCGCTCGGAGACGCGCTCGGCGAGGCGGTCGAGTCCGTTCCGGTCGTCGTCGCCGGCCGCCCGCCCGCCGGGCCGACGGAGCCGGTGTACGGGACCCCGGGCGGCGCCGTCACGCTCGCGGACCACGGGGTGACGTTCGCGGGCGACCTGCCGGCCGCGAAGGCGCGCGTCGCGCTCGCGCTCGGCCTCGCAGCCGACCTCGACCGAGACGGGATCGAGGCGCTGTTCGCGCCGCCGGCGTGAGGGCCGGGGACACCCCCGATTTCGTCGGCGATCGCGATGGGTGAGACGCGCGTTTTCGTTTACACGAGGGCCTTATGCGTCGACCGCGTGCCCGGAAGCATGAGCGACCTCACGCGACGAGCGGCCTGCTACGGGATCGGCACCGGAAGCGTCGTCGCGCTCGCCGGGTGTACCGAGGCCGGGGGGCCGGCCACGGGCAGAGACGGGAGCGACGGCACCGACGGGAGCGGCACCGACGGAAACGGAACCGACGGCGGCGACGGCGACGACGATGACGACGGCGGCGACGAGCACTCGTTCGTCGTCCAGCAGACCGGTGCGGCCCTCTCGGGGGCCAGTTGGAAACGGACGGAACGGCTGGGGTTCTGTGCGCTTTTCACCGCGGACGACGATCCCTCGTGGCTGCTCGCCGAGGCGCCCGAGGAAGCGGAGGAGTTCGTCGCCGAGACCGACTTCGCGGAGTCGGTGCTCTGTTACGTCGAGTCGGTCGGGCCGAACACCTGCTACGACGAGATCACGTTCGACGGGGCCGGCGTCGAGGACGGGACCTTCGTCGCGGACGCGACGGTGCTGGGACCCGGCGACGACGACGTGGCCTGCGGCGAAGCGATCACGTACTCGGGTGCGTTCGTCCGGGTCACCGGCGGGCCGCTCCCCGACGCGGCGCGGCTCTCGATCACCGACGGCTGGGGTGAGACTGGCACGCTCCGAAGCGACGACGGTATTCTCGACCCCGAGCGACTCCGCGGCGGGATTCGCCCCGACGGGGAGCCGTCGAGTCTGCCGGCGTCGTTCGACTGCGACGCCGACGGTTTCGAGCGACATCCGCAGCTGTACGAGGGCGGCGTCAACTGGGGTAGCGGCGGGGGAATCGGTTCGGACGGCGACGGAGACGACGGCTCACTCGCGCTCCGGGTCGTGACCGACTTCGGCGACGCCACCGGAGACGAGCCGACGGACGCCGCCGGGAGCGGAGGCGACGGCGACGCGGACGACCTCACCGTCGCCCGCGGGGACCGGTTCCGGATCGAACTGACGAACGTCTCGGGCGACGCGGCGTCCGTCGGCAGTCGGGCGAAGTACAACCTAGAGCTCCGGACAGAAGGCGGCTGGACCGAGCTCCGCGGCACCGACGGCGACCCCGGCGTCGGGTACAACGACCTGGCGATCGCCGTTCCGCCGGGCGGGACGCTGGAGTGGGAGTTCGAGATGACCGAGACTGGACTCGTCGAGGACGGCCCGCGCGCGGACGCCTTCCGGGTCTGTCCGGACCTCGTTCCCGGTCGGTATCGGTTCGTCTTCTTCGGCGCCGACGACCTCGCGGTGGCGTTCGACTACGAGGGGTAAGGCCGGGCGTTCGGGGCGCGGCAGTGCGGCGGTCGCGTCAGGCCCGTACTTCGATCAGCAGGTCGGTCTCCGGCGACTCGCCCATCGTCTCGCGGACGCGGTCCCACGAGAGGTCGGTGCGCGCGGTCACCGACTCGGTCGCGACGGCCCCGCAGGCGTTGCCGACGAGAAGCGGTACCTGATAGTCGCGGGGGTCGTGTGAGAAGCCGTCACCGGTGATCTCCGGCTCCCGCAGCGCGGCCGCGAGGAACCCGGCGGCGAAGGCGTCGCCGGCGCCGGTCGTGTCGACCGGCTCGACGTCGAACCCCGGGTGCGAGACGCTGCCGTGCGGCGTCCGGACCGTCGCGCCCTCGTCGCCGAGCTTGATCGCGACCACGCGGTCGTCGGGCTCCCACGGGTCGATGTCGGTGGCGTTCGCGAGCGCCTCGGCCTCGCGGTCGTTGAGGAACAGCACGTCGGTGGCGTGGAGCGCCGCGTCGAACTCGCGGTCGGCGACGCGGCGACCGGGGTCGAAGCTCCGGGTGGCATCGACCTCGCCCGCTGCGGTCGCGAGCGCCGCCGCGGTCGCCGGCTGCTGGCCGGTGAGGTGGAGGTGGTCGGCGGCCGCCAGCGTGTCTCGGTCGAGCCCGGCGGCCGAGAAGGACTCGTTTGCGCCGTCGTTGGCGAGCATGAGCAGTTCCCCGTCCCCGTCGACGATCACGTACTTCACCGAGGTGGGCTCGGCGGCGTCGACGAGCACCTGCCCGGGGTCGACGCCGGCCTTCGACAGCTCGCGCAGCGCCAGCGCGCCCGACTCGTCGCCGCCGACGCTGCCGTAGACGACCGACTGCCCGCCCAGATCGACCAGCCCGACCGCGACGTTCGCGGCGCTGCCGCCGCCGGACTGTTCGAGCCGCTCGATCCGGGTCTCGCCGTCGGCCTCCGGGAGCTGATCGACGTGGATCGTGACGTCCCAGTTGATGTGGCCCGCGGCGATCACCTTCGGAACGCGGTCGGAGTCGCCCGGCGTCAGGTCCGGGTCGCGGTCGACCGCCGGGTCGACGCCTCCGGCATCGCCGTCGCGAGTGCCGCCGTCCCGGTCGGCGGATTCAGAGTCGGTAGCCTCCGAACGGGGGTCCGCAGGGTCGGAATCGCTCGCGTCGTCGGCCGAGGCGGCCTCCGAGTCGCGCCCGTCGCTCGGGGCGTCGCCCTCCCAGTCGTCGACCTCGCGGTCCCACTCGGCGACCGTCTCGTCCCAGTCGTCGACGCCGCCGTCGTCGGGCTCGGACGCGTCGTCGCGTCCGCTCATGGTTCCGCCCAGGGCTCGGCGGCGCCCTCGCCGAACAGCTCCCGCATCAGCGTCACGATGCTCTCGGGCGGGAACTGCCCCTGCTCGGTGACGATCGCGTCCATGTACCGCGGCGGCGTCACGTCGAAGGCCGGGTTCTCGACGGTGATCTCGCCGATCGCCTCGCGTTCCTCCGACTCGATCACCTCCGCTTCCGAGCGCATCTCGATCTCGACGGTGTGGCCCGTCAGCGTCTCCGGGTGGAGCTTGATCGTCTGGGCCGCGGTCATGATGGGGACCCCGCGCTCGCGGGCGTTGACGGCGAGTCCCGACGTGCCGATCTTGTTGATGACGCCGCCGTCCGCGGCGATCGAGTCGGCGCCGACGACGACGTGGTCGACCTCGTCGAGGTAGCGCCGCGCCGCGGAGTCGACGATCAGCGTCACCGGGACGCCGATGTCGCGGAGCTGTTCGGCGGTGATGTGCCCCTGCTGGCGCGGGCGCGTCTCCTTGACGACCGCCGAGATCGACTTCCCCTGCTCGACGGCCGCCTCGATACACGCGAGCGCGTCCGTCGAGTGACAGTGGGTCATCACCGTGTCGCCGTCGGCGAGGCGGTTCGCGCCCACCTGTCCGAGGTCCTCCTGCGCGCGGTCGAGCTGGCGGACGAACGCCTCGCTCGCGTCGACGACGCTGTCGCGGAGCGCGTCGACCGAGTCCCCCTCCATCCGCTGGAGGACGTACCGGAGCGCGTTCGGCAGCGAGACGGCCGTCGGCCGCGTCTCGCGGAGCGTCCGACCGGCAGCGCGCAGCGACGCGCGGAACGCCTCGGGGTCGCTCGCGGTCGGCTCCGCGTCGGCCGCCGCCTCGGCCTGGTCCGCCAGGGCCTCGGCGGCCGCGGAGGCGATGGTAGCCGCGCCTCGGATCTCCATCGTCGCGATCGACTCCGCGGTCTCGCCGACCGCCGGCGCCGGATCGGTGTCTGTCATACCGATCCCGTGACCCGCCCGGTATTTATAAAACCGGCTCCGCGTCCGGGAGGCGAGGCGCGTCGGCGTGAGCGGTGGCGGACCGCCGGGATCAGTCGTCGTCGCCCGGCTGTTGGCCGTAGCTCTCGAACCGCTCCTCGACGGTCGCCAGCTGCTCGTCGGTGAGGACGGTCGGCTCGCCGACGGCGGACGCGCGCAGGTAGAGCCGACAGAGGTCCTCGACGTGGCGGGTGTTCTCGACGGCCGTCCCGACATCGGGGCCGGTGACGACGAGCCCGTGGCTCGCGAGGATGGCTGCGTCGGAGTCCGCCTCGGCCATCGCAGCGACGACGTTCGCGGCCAGCTCCTCGGTGCCGTACGGCGCGTAGTCGGCCAGCGGGACCTCTCGCCCCACGGCCGCGATCATGTAGTGGACCGGCGGGAGCTTCCGGCCGAGCGTCGCCATCGTCGTCGCCCACGGCGAGTGGGTGTGGACGATGGCGCCCGGTCGGTCGTGTTTGTAGATGCCCGTGTGCATCGGCACCTCGCTGGAGGGCGCCATCCGCCCGGCCAGCCGCTCGCCGTCGAGCGAGACGACCGGCACGTCGGCGGCGTCGAAGGAGTCGTAGGGCACGCCGGTGGGCGTGACCGCGACGCGGTCGCCGTCGCGGACGCTCAGGTTTCCGGTCCGGGCCGGCGTCAGGTCCGCCAGCGCGGGTGCGTACTCGACGACCGCCTCGCGTGCCTCGCGCAGGAGGTCCGAGTTCGCGCCCGGGTCGGCGTCGGCGCCGTCGCGGGTCACGTCGCCACCTCCGTCACGTCGGCGAGGGCGTCGAGCCGGTGGTCAGGGGAGCGGTCGCCGTCGAGGGCCGCCGCGGGCGGGGCGTCGCCGTCGGCGACGAAAAGCGCCGTGTCCATCCCGACCGCGTTCCCGCCGACCACGTCGGCGTCGACGTTGTCGCCGACCATCAGCGTCTCGCTGGGCCGGCGGTCGAGCGTCGACAGCGCGGTCGTGAACGGGAGCGCGCTCGGCTTCTCGCGGCCCACCTCCTCGGAGGTGACGAGGAGGTCCACCCGGTCGTCGATCCCCAGGCTCGCCAGCTTGCGCAGTTGGACCCGCGTCGTGAGGTTCGTCACCACGGCGACCGCGACGCCCTCGGCGGCGAGCCGGTCGAACGCGGCCTCGACGCCGTCACACAGCGACATGGCCGCGACGTAGCCGTCCCAGTAGGCGTCGCCGGCCGCCAGCGCGGTCGCGGCGTCGCGCTCGCCGGCGTGGCGGCGCAACCCCCGCTTGAAGTAGATGTGACGGTCGTGGGAGGCGGCGGTGGTTCGCGTCTCCCGTTTCGCCGCCCGTCGCCCGGTCGCGTACAGGTCGTCGAACGACTCGCGGTCCAGATCGTACCCCCGCTCGCGGAGCGCGGCGAGCGCGGCCCGCTTGCCCGCCTCGTTACAGGGGGCGTACGGATACAGCGTGTTGTCGAGGTCGAAACACACCGCCTCGTAGCTCATGGCCGGACTCCGCGCGGCACCGACTTAAGCGTGGTTCGACGCGGCCGCGAACCAGCACGGAACGGCCCGTTCGGGGACCACCCGCAGGCCTCGTACCCGCCGGACCCGCTACTGCTCGTTCATCGCTTCGCTGGCGATGTTGCGTCCGCGGGAGTTCAGCGCGACCTCCCGGCGGATCCGGACCTCCTCGACGACTTCGAGGTCGACGAGCCGCTCGAACGTCTCCTCGACGTCGTCGACGTCCATGCCGAGGAAGGCGGGAATCTCGAACGGCGAGACGCCGGAGTACAGCGCCATCAACACCTCGCGGTCGCGGCTGGAGAGGTCGACGTTCGTCGAGCTCCGCTCTTCGCCCTTGCGGAGCCACGACTCGACGAACCGCATCCGGTTCGGGTCGCCGGCGACGTGGGTCTCGATGCTCGTCCCCTCGTCGTCGGTGTGTGACACCTCGATGACGGGCTTTTTCTCGCCGTTCACGGTGCGTTTCGCGGCGTCGAGGCCGCTGATGTCGTCGAGGTCGAACTTCACGAAGGCGCCGCGCTCCAAGGCGGCGTTGAGCCCGTTCTCGTCGATCTTCACGCGGGCCTGCTCCCACTCGGTGTCCTGAACGACCCCGCCCTCGATGGCCGGGTGTTTCGCCATCACCGTCTTCTGGTCGAGCAGCGCGCGGTAGACGTCGCGCTCGAACGGCTCGTGGTCGGAGGCGGCGACGAGTAACACCTGCTCGCCCAGGTCGAAACTCACGTAGTTGGAGACGCGCGCGACCGACTGGTTCGCGTCGTGGCGACCGCCGAGCCGTTCGAGCTTCGACAGCGGGACGGTGCGCTTACCGTCGTTGCCGGCGAGGATGAGTCGCCGGTTCGACAGCAGCACGCGCCCCGGAGTCCACGAGACGTCGCTCACCTTGCGGCCTTCGCGGACCGCGACCGCGAACTTGGCCTGCGTGTCGGTGATCTTGTACTCGCTGTCCTTCTGAGCCATTTACCGGCCCCCCGCGCGCAGCTTCGAGACGGCCGAGAACACGCGCTTTCTGACGGCCTGACTGTCGTCGTCGGCGTACTCTTCGAGTCGGTTGAGCGTCTCCTGTCCGCCGATCTGCCCGAGGACGAACACCGCTTTCGCGCGGGCCTCCTCGGGGTGTTGCGGACCGAGCTTGTCCAGCAGTCGGTCCTCGACGACCGGGCCGCCGAGGCTCTTCAGGCTCGTGGCCGCGAACTGGGCGGTCTGCGGGTCGTCGTCGGCGAGCGCGTCCGCGAGGGCCTCGACCGCAAGCGACGCGTCCGGGTCCGCGACCCGACCGAGGATCCACGCCGCGTTCCGGCGCTGGCGGCTCTGTTGCCCGTCGGTGAGGATCTCGACGAGCGGCTCGACGACGGTGGCGTCGTCGGCCGCCTTCAGCTCCGAGACGACCTGGTCGCGGACCGCGTGGCTCTGCTGGGTCGGGACGTTCGAGAGCAGTTCGATGACGGAGTACACCGCCGCGTTGCGAACGACGGCGCTCTCGTCGCCGAGCGCCCGCGCCAGCGGTTCGACCGGTTCCGGGTTACTCGCCTTCCCGAGCGCGCCGGCCGCGATGCGTCGGATCGACTCGTCGCCGTCGTCGAGCAGGTCCAGAAGCGGCGAGAGGGCCTCGTCTGTCCCGATGGTTCCGAGCGCGTTCGCCGCCGCGCGGCGGACCCGCGGGTCGTCGTCGAGCCGGTCCCGCAGTCCGGGGATCGCCCGCGGGTCGGCGAAGGTCCCGCAGGCCTGAGCCGCGCGCAGGCGGACTCGCGGGTCGTCGTCCTCGAGCGCCTTGACGAGCGCCTGAAGTCCGCTCGCGTCGTCGAGCCGGCCGAGCGCGTTCGCCGCGGCCATGCGGAGTTCCGGTCGGTCGGCCTCCAGCGCCCGCGCGAACTTGCGAGCGGTGACCCACTCCGCCTCGGAGCCGCTGCCGCCACCGGTGAGCTCCTCGAGGAGCTGTTCGAGCGCCCCCTCGCCGACTTCGTCGAGCGCGTCGATCGCGGCCCCGCGGACCTCCGGATCGTCGTCGGACGTGGCGGCGCGCAACAGCCCGTCGACCGTGGCCTGCTCGCCGCCGTCGGCGACGTCGCCGAGGAACTCCGTGGCACGCTTTCGGACCGCCGCGCTGTCGCTGTCGAGCGCGTCTCGGAGACGCTCCGTGTTCCCCTCCCGAGCGTGCTGGTACAGCGACATCAGCGCCTCCGGAACACCCGCCGCCGCTTGTCGATCGGTTCGTAGCGGTCCGACCGGTTCGGGGGGACGCTCTCGGTCATTCCGAGCACTAAGACGCCGTCCTCGGCGAGCGACGCCTCCAGCGTGTCGAACAGCGCGGCCTTGTGGTCGACGTCGATGTATATCAGCAGGTTCCGACACAACACCACGTCGAAGGGGTCTCGCGCGCCGTCGCTGATCAGGTCGTGGGTCTCGAAGTCGACGAGCCGCTGGACCGCCGGCCTGACCTGAAACGTGTCCTCGTCGCGCTCGACGTAGCGGTCGGGATCGGCGAGGGGTTCGAGCTCCTCGGCGATGTCGGTCGTCCGCGTCGTGTGGTACTCGCCGTTCCGGGCGCTGTCGAGCGCCTCCTCGCTGATGTCGGAGCCGAGCACCTCGAGGCGAGACTCGTCGATCTCGGGGTCGTCACAGGCCAGCATCGCGACGGAGTACGGCTCGCGGCCGTCCGCCGACGGCGCCGACCAGACGCGAACGCGCCGCTGGTTCGCGGTCCGCTCGCGCAACACGTCGCGGAGGACGTCCCACATCTCCGGGTTGCGGAAGAACTCCGTCACGTTGATCGTGAGCGCGTCCATCAGCGCCTGCCGCTCCTCGGCGTCCTCCCGGAGGATCCGCTCGTACTCGGCGTGCGACTCCGTGTCTCGCCGCCGCATCCGCGCCGTGATCCGCCGGTCGAGGTACGACTCGTTGTAGTACCCCGGCTCGAACGCGACCGTGTCGTCGATCTGTCTGAGGACGCCCTCGAAGGCGGCGTCCTCGCCGTTCCGGTCCGTCGATCGGCTCATAGGCTCACCACGTCGAGGACGGCCACGACGTCCCCGTCGCCGAGGACGGCCGTGCCGCTGAGGCCGGGCGTCCCCGAGAGGGGGCCGTCGAGCGGTTTGACCACCACTTCCTCCTGGTCGAGGACCGCGTCGCAGTGGAGCGCGACCTGTCTGGTCTCCTCGCGGATCCGCACCAGCATCCCCTGATCGCCCTCGTCTCCGGCGTCGCCGCCGAGACCGTCGTCGCCGGCCTCGGCCGCGCCGGGTCCGCCCCCAGCGGCGTCGACACCCTCCTCGACGGTGACTCCTCCGTCGGGGGCGTGCGTTGCCGGCGCCGACGCTTCGGCCGCGGACGCTTCGGCCGCCGTCGAGTCGATCTCGCCGAGGCGCTCGTTCAGCCTGACGACCGGGTAGAGGTCGTCCTCGTGTCGGACGACCTCGTCGCCGTGGACCTCCTCGATGTCGTCGGCGCGGGCGACCTCCGCGATCGACTTGATCGGGATTCCGTACTCGGTGCCGCCCACGTCGACGAACATCACCTTCACGATGGCGACGGTGACGGGGAGCCGGAAGCGGACCGTGCTCCCCTCACCGGGCTCGCTGTCGATCGAGACCGAGCCGTCGAGGTCGCGAGCGGTCGTCCGGACCACGTCCATCCCGACGCCGCGGCCGGAGACGTCGGTGACCTCCTCCGCGGTCGAGAAGCCGGGGTGGAAGACGAGGTCGTACACCTCGTCGTCCTCCATCGCCTCGACCGCCTCGCGGCTCTTGACGTCCTCGGCGACCGCCTTGTCCCGGAGCTGGTCGGGATCGAGCCCCGCGCCGTCGTCCGCGACTTCGATGATGACGTGGTCGCGCTCGCGCTCGGCCGTGAGCGACACGTGGCCGGTCGGGTCCTTGCCGGCCGCCTCGCGCTCCGCCGGCGACTCGATACCGTGGTCGACCGCGTTCCGCAGGACGTGGACGAGCGGGTCGCGCATCTCCGTGAGGATCGTGCGGTCCAACTCGACGTCGTCGCCCTCGATCTCGAAGTCGATCCGCTTGTCGAGGTCGCGCGAGATGTCGCGCACGAGCCGCGGGAACGAGTCGGACACCTGCGAGAACGGGATGAGCCGCATGTCCATCGCCGTGTCCTGGAGACTGGAGGCGAGCTTGTCGAGCTCGTCTAAGGCGTCGGACTCCGCGTCCGTCCCCTCTATCTCGCGGCGGAGCTTGATCCGGCTCGTCACCAGCTGCTCGACGAGCCCGTACAGCTCGTCGACCTGGTCCACGTCGACGCGGATCGATTTGATCTCGTCGCCGGACTTGGAGTCGGATCCCCCGGACGGCGAACCGGAATCGTCGGTTCCGGAGTCGTCGGTTCCGGAGTCCGCCCCCTCGGGCTCGGAGTCCGCCTCGTCGGTCGAGTCCGTCGGGTCGGGATCCCCGGACTCGTCGGGGGACGGCTCGGGGTCGGCGGGCTCGAACTCGTCCGCGGTTTCGTCGCCTGCGGCCTCTGAGTCGCTCGATTCGGCCTCTGAGTCGCTCGATTCAGCTTTCGAGTCGCTCGACTCGCCGACCGCGACCGCCGTCACCGACTCGACCTGCGTGAGCGCCCGGAGCCCCTCGCCGACGACGTCGGGGTCGGCGCCGCCGACGAAGGCGTCGAACCGCTCGTCGTACTCGCCGTCCTCCAACGCCTCGGGGGACGGGTCGGTCTCGTGGCCGTCGAACTGCTCGTCGAGCGCCTGGAGGACGAGCGCCGCGTCGACCCCCGCCATCTGCGCGTCGCCGATGTTCACGTCGGCGTACGTGACCGGCTCCGGAAGGTCGCCGGCGGCCGCCGGCGGCTCCGGCACCGAGATGTCGGGCGCGCCCTCGTCGCTCTCCTCGTCGTCCTCGGCGCCCCCCTCTTCGCCCTCGGCCGCGCCGGCCGCGTCGGCGGCCGTCGAGTCGTCGCGTTCCGACGCCTCGCTCCCGCTTTCCGACGCCGCGCTCGCGTCGCTTCCGGAGTCGCCCTCGTCGCCGCCGACGGTCCCGTGTTCCTCCATCTCGCGTAGCCGCGATTCGAGGTCCGACGGGTCGGTCGACACCTCGCCGGTGTCGGCGATCTCCGAGACCATCGCCTCGACGGCGTCGACGCCCTCGAAGAGGAGGTCCATCAGCTCGGGGTTCACTTCGCGGTCGCCCTGCCGGACCGCGTCCAGCAGGTCCTCCAGGGCGTGTCCGAAGTCGGAGACGTCCTCGTACCCCATCGCCGCGGCGTTGCCCTTCAGGGTGTGGGCGACGCGGAACACGTCGTCCATCGCCTCGGCGTCCTCCGGGTCGGCCTCCAAGGCGAGCAGCGCGTTGTTGAGGTCGGTGATCCCGTCTTCGGCCTCCGCGACGAACGCGGCGCGGTGGGAGTCCATCAGGCCTCACCCCCGACTATCGCGCCGGCGACGTCGTCGAGGTCGTGTACCTCGTCGACGCCGCCCGTCTCGACGGCGCGTTTGGGCATCCCGTAGATGACGCAGGTGTCCTCGCTCTGTGCGAGGGTGCGCGCCCCGGCGTCGGCCATCGCGCGGATCCCGTCCGCGGCGTCCGACCCCATTCCGGTCAACACGACGCCGACGAGCGGGTCGTCGATCACCTCGGCGGCCGACCGCATCGTCACGTCGGCCGCGGGGGTGACGGTGTGAGAGTCGTCGTCCTCGTCGAGTTTGACCCGGAGCCGCCCCGAGCGGTAGCTGTCGATCAGCGTGTGGCTCCCGCCGCGGGCGACCAGCGCCTCGCCGGCCCCGATCCGCGCGCCGTCGCTCGCCTCCCGCACGTCGTACGCGGAGGCGGCGTCGAGCCGGTCCGCGAACCGCGACGTGAACGCCTCGGGCATGTGCTGGACTATCACCACGCGACAGTCGCCCATCGGTAACGCCGACAGCACGCGCTCGACCGCGTTCGGACCGCCGGTGGACGCGGCGATGACAACGGTCAGCGGCCCGTCGAGGTGGGGGGTACCGGCGTCGGAGTCGGACCCCGTCGGGCGCGACCGAGTCGAACCCGGATCGTCGCGATCGCGGGTCGCCGCGTCGAGGTCGGCGTCCGCGACCGATCGGACGGCCTCGACGAGTCGATCGGACTCTCGAGAGACGCCGGTCGACACCTCGCCGCCCGGTTTCGCGAAGAAGTCGACCGCCCCGCGATCGAGCGCCTCGAACGTGACCTCGGCGCCCTCGTCGGTGTGTGCCGACAGCATCAACACCGGTGTCGGGGTCTCGTCCATCAACCGCTCGACGGCTTCGAGCCCGCCCATTCCGGGCATTTCGACGTCCATCGTCACGACGTCGGGGCGCGTCTCGGCGACCACCGAGAGCGCCTCTTCTCCGTCCCCCGCCTCGCCGACGACCGCGACCCCGGCATCGCTTAAGAGATCGCTTATCAGCCCCCGCATGAACGGGGAGTCGTCGACGACCACCACCCGCGGCGACCCGTCCCGACCGCCGCGCCGATCCGTCGTCCTGCTCATATCCCACAGCGGGCCCA
The DNA here is from genome assembly GCF_055389685.1 of Halorubrum ejinorense. Classification (NCBI taxonomy): domain Archaea; kingdom Methanobacteriati; phylum Methanobacteriota; class Halobacteria; order Halobacteriales; family Haloferacaceae; genus Halorubrum; species Halorubrum ejinorense. The sequence goes on along the minus strand of NZ_AP043777.1, from coordinate 983,571 downwards.
GAATCAGCATAAATCCACGGACCCAGTAATCACCCCTGATAATTCAGGGGACACGATTATTTGTCGGTTCGCCGCAGGTGTCGACATGGCAGCCACAGAGGCGGACGCCGAACCGACCAAGGTGTTGGAGTTCGGCCTGGGCGACGGGACGTACTGTCTGGACATCGGCGTCATCGACGAGATCGTCGACGCGGGCGAGCTCACGCGAATTCCGAACTCGCCGGACCACGTGGAGGGCGTGATGGACCTGCGCGGGCGGACGACGACGATCGTCGACCCGAAGACCCTGTTCGACATCGACGAGGAGGGCCCGCGAGAGCGGATCGTCGTGTTCGACGACGGCGAGATCGACGAGGGCGGAACGGTCGGCTGGATGGTCGACGAGGTGTTCCAGGTCCGCGACGTCTCTCCGGAGGACGTCGACCAGAGCACGACCGTCGAAGACGAGGGCGTTCGCGGCATCGTCAAGTCCGACGACCGGTTCGTCGTGTGGGTCTCGCCGGACGTCGACGAGGAGCTCGCGACCGAGCTGGAGGACGTCGAGGCCGCGGAGGCGTAGGCGGGCGCGCCGTCCGAGGGCAGCGCGGGGCATCGGCTCGACGCAGGGCGATCGGTTCTCACCCGTGAGAACCGGGTGCCAACGCTTATCAGCCGTCTAATGGGTTACGTACGTATGCGCGTCTCAAGCGGCGTCCCGGGGTTCGACGCCCTCGTCGACGGCGGCCTCCCCGAGGACCGCCTGTACGTGGTCAGCGGTCCGCCCGGGAGCGGCAAAACGACATTCTGCTCGCAGTTCGCGGCACAGGGCGCCCGGAACGGCGAGGACGTGCTGTACATCAGCATGCACGAGACCAAAGAGGGGATCCGCGAGGACATGAGCGGCTACGACTTCGGGTTCGACCGCGCGCTCGACTCCGACCGGGTCACCTTCCTCGACTCCTTCTCGTCGGACGGGAGACGGTTCTTCGGGCTCCCCGGCGACCGCCGCGACCGCTCCGGCGTCACCAACCGGCTCACGGGGTTCATCAACTCCCGCGACATCGACCGGGTCGTCTTCGACTCGACGATGCTGTTGCGGTTCCTCCTCGACGACGACGAGGACACGATGATCCAACTGCTCTCGTCGCTGAAGCGGACCGACGCGACGACGCTCCTCATCTCCGAGATGACCGACCCGAGCGCCTACTCGGAGGAGCACTACCTCGCGCACGGCGTCGTCTTCATGCACAACTACCTCGAAGACGAGGGGATGCGACGCGGCGTACAGGTGCTGAAGATGCGCGGCACGGACGTCGACACCGACATCCAGGACGTGGAGTTCACCGATAGCGGACTCCGTGTCGGCTCGGCGGTAACGGTGACGCACTGATGTACGACCGCACGTTCGGGACGGAGTGGGACGACCTCTCCCGCGAGGAAGCCATCGAGCGCGCGTTCGCGCTCGGGGTCGCCGCCGGCGTCGATAGCCCGCGCCCGCAGGAGCTGGACCGGGTGCTGGAGGCGTTCCCGGGCGCGTACGACCAGAGCATCGTCGAGTTGGCGTACGACGAGGGGCGGACGAAGGCGCTGGAGGCGAGAGCGGAGCGCGACGACCCAGACGACGAGGCGGTGTGGGCCTCGCTCGTCGACGGGGTCGGGGCGCCGCGTGAAGTGCCCGTTCCCGCCGCGTTACCCGGTGCGATACGCGAACTGACACTTACTGACGGACCGCGGGAGGGTCCGCCGTCTTCGCTAGACCTCCCCTCCATGCTTCGAAAGTGATCCCTCGGAAGGGTTTTACCCGACACTCTCTCACACTGGACATATGACCGTGCTTCCCGACGCTGTCCGCGGTGCCGACAGCGTCCTCATCAGCGGTCCACCGATGAGCGGGAAGTACGACCTGTTCAATCGGTTGCTCGGGACGTGGTCCGACGGCCCGGTCGTGATCTCGACGGGACGGACCGCCGAGAAGGTCCGCGGCGACTACGAGGAGCTCACGGGGCGGGACGGCGACGACGTGATCGTCATCGACTGCGTCACTCACGAGCAGGGCGACAAGCGCGACGACACGCCGATGACGAAGTACGTCGGCAGCGCGGGGAACCTCACCGACATCGGGATCAAGTTCACCGACATCGTCGAGTCCTCCGCCGGCCGCGACCGCGCGGTCGGCATCTACTCGCTGTCCCAACTGCTGATGTACTGGGACCCCGAGCGAATCTATCGGTTCACCCGCGTGATGACCTCACAGACCTCCGGCGAGGGGTGGCCGTTCGTCGGCGTCGTCGGCTCGACCGCCCACGACGAGCAGGTGGTCCACACCCTCCACGAGCCGTTCGAGATCGTCTTAGAGACCCGGGTCGACGACGACTCGCGTGAGTTCCGCGTCCGCGGTCGCGTCGGCCAGCCCTCCGACTGGCAGTCGTTCTAACCGAGTCACCGCCCGCGAGTCGTTCGCCCGCAGGTCGTCCGCCCGCGAACCGTCCGCCGGACTCACCCGACCAGTTCGAACTCCGCGCCGATCGGCGGGGCGTCGACGATCCCCCAGTACACGAACCGGTAGGTTCCGGGCCCGAGCTCCGGACACACGGTCAGATCGACGCCGTCGACCGCGTCCGCGATCCCGGCTTCCGTCAGCGTGAGGTTCCAGGAGTACGCCGAGCTCGTGTCGATCGACTCCTCGGTACGGGGCAGTTCGACCGCCTCGCCGGTCGTCGAGCCGCGGACGTCGAGCCACCCCGCCTCCGTCTCGCGCTGGATGGAGTATGCGAGCTCGCCGAGAGTGGGCGCGGGGGCGTCGCCCGTGTTCCGGAGGACGACCCGGAGCGACTGGCCGTACGTCTCCGTCAGTCCCTCCGTGGACAGCTCCAGGCTGGTCTCGTCCGTCTCGACGACGGTCTGTGCGACCGACGCGTCGAACGGTCGATCGAGGCGGACGAACCCGTCGTCGTCACAGGTCAGCGTCGCCGGCGTTCCCTCGGGACCCTGCGGTCCCTCGCCAGCGGCGAAATCGAGACACCCGGCGGTCGCGGCCGAGAGCGTGAACGCGGCCCCGGCGAGCGCGTCGCGTCGCGTGTGGTCCATACGATTGGAACGGGCGCCACCGGCATGAACCGCACGCGTCGGCGCGGCCCGACCCGCTCACACCGGGGTCGCTTCGGAACCGCTTTCCCGTCGGCCGGCGCATGGCTCCCCATGGAGCTGTTCGGATCCAGCGGCATCCGCGGGGTCGCGTTGCGGTACCTCACGCCCGCGCTGGTCCTCGACATCGCGAAGGCGGCCGGGACGGTGTGGGACGCCGACCGCGTCGCCGTCGCTCGCGACACCCGGACCACCGGCGAGCTGTTCGCGAACGCGGCCGCGAGCGGCCTCGCCGCGGTCGGCTGCGACGTCGATCGGCTGGGCGTCGTCCCCACGCCCGCGGTCGGCAACTACTGCGAGGCGACCGGCGTGCCCTGCGTCCTCGTCACCGCTTCCCACAACCCGCCGGAGTTCAACGGGATCAAGCTCGTCGGCGACGACGGCGTGGAGCTGTCGGTCGACGTGTTAGAGCGGATCGAGCGGCGGGTGCTCGACGACGAGTACGACCACGCGGACTGGCGGGCCGCGGGCGAGACGACGCCGATAGAGGGAGTCGTCGACGACTACGCCGACCAGCTGATCGCCGCGGTCGACCGCGAGTCGATCGCCGACGCCGACCTCACCGTCGCGGTGGACCCGGGCCACGGTGCCGCGTCCGTCGCCGCGCCCCGGATCTACCGCGAACTCGGCTGCGAGGTGCTGACCGTGAACGCGACGCCGGACGGCCACTTCCCCGGCCGCGACTCGGAGCCCGTTCCGGAGAACCTGGAAGCGCTCTCGCGGCTGGTCGCGACCTCGGACGCAGACGTCGGGGTCGCCCACGACGGCGACGCGGACCGAGCGGTGTTCGTCGGCGAGGACGGGTCGTTCGTCGACGGCGACACCTCCTTCGCCGCGATGGCGGACGCCTGCCTCGAACCCGGCGACGCGGTCGTCAGCGCGGTCAACGTCTCCCAGCGGCTCGTCGACGTCTGCGCCGCCAACGGCGCGGACCTGGAGCTGACCCCCATCGGCGCCACGAACATCATCACTCGGACCCGAGAGCTTCACGACGAGGGGACGAACGTCCCCATCGCCGGCGAGGGGAACGGCGGGGTGTTCTTCCCGCCGTACCGGCTCTCGCGCGACGGGGCGTACATCGGCGCTCGCTTCCTCGAACTGCTCGCGGCCGCCGACGGCGCACCCGTCAGCGAGGTCGTCGCGCCGTACGCCGACTACCACTTCGTGCGGGCGAACGTCGAGTACGAGGACGACGACGAGCGCGACGAGATGCTCTCGGCGGCTCGGGCGCACGTCGAGACCGCCGATGCCGAGCCGAACACGACCGACGGCTACCGGCTCGACTACGGCGACGCGTGGGTGCTCGTCCGACCCTCGGGCACCGAGCCGAAGATCCGCATCTACGCGGAGTCGGCCGACGCCGAGCGCGCGGAGCGGCTGGCGACGGACATGCGCGTGGCCGTCGAGAGCGGGCGATAGACGGGACGCGGTCGCCCCTTCTGCCGGCGCGATAGACAGAAGTTCGGCAGCGACGCCGATGGACGCCGCCGTTCCGGGGAGCCTTCCCAGAGGAGTCTACGTCGCTCGAACGGTGATGACAGATCTCGTATGGGTACCGGTAGTAATATATTAACTCGATGTGTAGTAATAATCGAGATGGCCGCCACACCCCCCGACGTCGAACCCCGCACCGACTCCTGCAGCACGACCGCCTCGACGGAGCTACTCACCGTCCTCGAAAGCGACACGCGGACCGTCACCGGCGCCGTGGCCGCCGGGACCGTGACCGTCGCGGAGTTGGAACGGTTCGCCGACCGCGTCGAACGCGGCGAGGTCGACGGATTAGACGGCGTCGACGCCGTGATCAGGATCGTTGGCTCGCTGCTGTCCGACGACGCGCCGAAGTGGGAAAAGATGGAGCCGGCCGGTTCGCCGGTGCGAGTGTAAACCGGCGTCGAGTCGTCGGGAAGCAGCCTTCGCGTCTGTTGTGGTCGGCGGTTAGCCGTCGAGCGCCGCGAGCGTCTCGGCCGCCTCGCGCGCGGCTTCGAGGTGGTCGCGGGCGCGTCGAGGGTCGTCGGTCTCCTCGGCGGCGCGAGCGAACTTGTTCAGGGTGCGCGTCAGCGACGCGCGAGCGGCCGCGACGCCCTCGACGTCGCTCCCGGACCGCGACGGCGTCGGCCGCGACTCCGCGGGTCGCTGCGGCTCGGCGGCCCGTGACGCGGACTGCGGCGACGCTCCGGTCGACGACGGCGCCTCCGGGGTCCCGGTCGCGCCGCGGTCGGCGCCCGGGGGGTTCGGCTCCGCTCGCCCCCCGCCGGCGGTGTCCGCCGGCGTCGTCGCGCCCGCGTCGACCGCGCCCGCGTCGACCGCGCCCTCGGACGGGTTCGCGTCGGCCCCGGCATCGACGCGCGGGGGCGCGTCAGAGCCGGTCGCAGTTCCGTCGGTCGCGGTGCCGTCAGTTGCGGGGGCGGCGTCGCCGCCAGCGCGTGCCGCGTTCCCGGCCTCGTTCCCACAGGAGGGGCAGAACTCGCGGCCGTCGTGTCGGAATATCGGGTCGCCGCAGTCCTCGCAGTGACGGTTCGTCATCGTCGCGCCCTTCAACAGGAGCTCGGACATCCGTTGGGTGTGTTCGCGCTTCTCTTCGTCGTCCGCGAGCTTTTCGCGGAGCTTCTCGCGTTCCGCTTCCTTGTCGAAGCCGTCGCTCATGGGCGGGTGAACGTGGTTCGCGGGCAAAAGTCCGGTGGGCTCGGGACGAGCGGCCGGAGTCGACGGCCGCCGAACGGGAGGCGCTACTCCTCGGTGATCGTGCGGTCGTCGGGATCGAGTTCGCTGCGGTGGATCTTCGCGCCGTCCTGTGCCACCTGCCGGCCGAGCACCGCGCACTTCACGCGCATCGGCGAGATGTCGACGCCGAGCATCTCCGTGACGTCGTCGGTGTCGAGGTCGTCCAGTTCGTCGACGGAGATGCCGTGGAGCCGCTCGGAGAGCATGCTCGCGGAGGCCATCGAGATGGCGCAGCCGTCACCGGTGAAGCGGACCGCCTCGACGGTCTCTTCGTCGTCGTCGAGTCGAACGTCCATCCGGATCGTGTCGCCGCACGAGGGGTTCTCACCGACGTGGGTGTAGTCCGGGTCCTCGAGCTCCCCGTAGTTGCGCGGGTTCTTGTAGTGGTCGAGAATCTGCTGCCGGTACATGTCCGAGCCCAGTCCCATGTTAGTTCCGAGTACGCCGTTCCGGCTCAAAAGGGTTCCGTCGAGAGGGACGGACCGGTCCGTTCGACGGCGGCTCGCGGCGATCTCAGGGCGCGTGCTCGTCGATCCACGCCGCGAGGTCGTCGCCCGGAACGAACCCGTCGGCCCGCCGCGCAACCGGCTCGCCGTCGACGAAGAGGACGAAAAGCGGGACGCTCCGGACGTCGAACCGCTCGACGAGCGGCGGGTCGTCGCGGGGGTTAACGAGGCCGACCGCGACGTCGGCCGCGACGCCGCGCGCGACGTTGCCGAGCACCGGCTCCATGCTCGCGCAGATGCCGCAGCCGTCGGTGTAGAACTCCACGAGCGCGACCGGCGCGTCGTCGACGAAGGCGTCGAGGGCGTCCTCGTCGGCCAGCGAGACCGGTCGCCCCGGCGCCGTCGACCGGTTCGCGTCCGCGGGCCCGGCCGTGTCGGCGCCGTCGGACACAGTATTGGATTCCATATACATTATTGGGCGCGTCGGGGTATAAATCCTCGCGTCGGTCGCCGATCGCGCGAAACGCCGCTGTCCGGGGCTACACGCCGACCGGGGCTACGACTCCGGCTCCGGCGGGTCGGGGTCGACGAGCGGGGAGTCGTCGTTCACGCACTCGGGACGGCCACAGACGCCGGCGTCCGCGCCGGCCCGCGAGACGCCCGCGTCGAGGGACTCGATCTCCCACGTGACGTCGTGTCCGGTCGTCGACTCGTGCTCGTCGACGGCGGTTCGGGCGTCGCGGAGCCTGTCGTGGGCCGTCGCGAACGGGCAGTCGCGGCACCGAACCGTGACGCGCGTCTCGTCCATACCCCGTCTTGCGCTGTACAGTCATAACCGTCGCGGTCGCCAGAAGGAGCGCGGTCGCCAGAAGGAGCGCGGACCGAGGCCGGGAGGCGGCTTACGCCGGCTTATCGCGCTCGGGGTCGGTCCGCCAGCCGCCCGTCAGGGTGATGAGCCAGACCGTGACGCCGGCGAGCGCGAAGACGGCCGCCATGTACGGGATCAGCGGCAGCTCGACGCCGAGGAAGTCGAGGACCGTCCGGAACTCGTAGACGATCACGCCGAAGACCGCGAGCGTCACCAGCAGGCCGCCGCGGCTGATGTCGACGCTCATCGGATCACCTCGACGACCGAGGCCGAGGCGTCGGCGACCGTGCCGAACGCCGCGGTCGCGACGTTCGCGAGCGCGTCGAGGACCGGCGAGAGCCACACGGGATACGTGCCGACGCCGGGGCCGAGCAGTCCGCCGCGCTGGACGATCGCCGCGATCGGGAGCGCGTACGCGAGGACGACTAAGACGACCGCGATACTCACCCACAGCCGGAGGTTATCGAGCACCTTCGGGGCGTCTTCCGCGCCGGAGACCGGGTTCGGAAGCGGCTCCGCGAGCCCGGAGACCTTCGGGTTCCCCATCGTCAACGCGAGGTTCCCGAGGAAGAGGATCGTCGAGACGAAAAGCAGCGTCCCGCCGATCGCGATCTGGATGTTAAGCTCCTCGAACCCGCCGAACATCGTCGGGTAGTCGAACCCGGAGTACTCCGGTTCGGCGGTCCGCCGCGGGACACCGAGCAGTCCCTGCGCGTGCATCGCGTTCGACATCAGCGCCATGCCGATGAACCAGAGCACGACCTGGAACAGCCCGATCTGGCTGCTGTAGATCGGCTTGTTGCTGATCTGCGGCCAGATCCAGTAGGTCCCGGCCATCATCGTCAGCGCGACCGCGGTCCCGACGGTGAGGTGGAAGTGTCCGGGGACCCACAGCGTGTTGTGGATCAGGTAGTTGATGTTCATCCCCGCGTTGACCATGCCTGAGAAGCCGCCGGCGGCGAACATCAGGCCGGCGAGCATCATGCCGGTGAACTCCGGCTTCCGCCACGGGAGGTTCGTGAGCCAGCCCAGCAGTCCGGTGCCGCCGTTCTTGCGGGCGCCGTACTCCACGCTCGCGACGACGGTGAACGCGGTGAGCAGGCTCGGCAACAGGAGGAACATCGTGTTCGTCATCGAGATGAACTTGAACCCCTCCGCGATCCCCGGATCGAGGTACTGGTGGTGGATCCCGACCGGCGTCGAGAGCAGGACGAAGAGCACGAACACCACCCGAGCCAGCGGGTCGCTGAACAGCCGACCGCCGGCGATCTTCGGCAGCACCGTGTACCAGAGCATGTACGCCGGCATCAGCCAGAAGTAGACGACCGGGTGACCGAAGAACCAGAACAGCGTCCGAGTGAGCGTCGGGTTCACCTGGTCGATCAGGCCGAGCGACCACGGGAGCAGGAACAACAGCACGGAGGCCGCCACGGCGGACGTGGCGATGTACCACATCGTCATCGTCGTCAACACCATGAACGTCTGGAGCGGGATCCGTTCGTCGGGGTGGTCGCTCCGCCACGCGAGGAACGTCCGGAACCAGTCCGCACCGGCGATCCACGTGCCGACGATGAACACCACGAGTCCCGTGTAAAACAGGGGATGCGCCTGAAGCGGCGCGTAGAAGGTGAACAGCACGTCCGCGCTCATGTCGATCGAGTCGACGAACCCGGCGAGGATCGAGACTCCGGTGAGCGTCATACCGGCCGCCATCAGTCCGTACCACGTCCACGTGATCTTGATGTTCAACAGCGGCCGGTCCAGACTGCGCGTCAGCGCCCAAGTGAACAGCCCGACGAGGAAGAAGATCGTGAAGCTGATCACCATGAACACGCCGTGGGCAGTGAGAACGGTGTAGTAGTCCGTCGAGGGGATGATCCGGGCGACGTCGGTCCGGTGGAGCGTCTGGATGATCCCGAAGATGGCGCCGAGGAACAGGGCGAAGAAGGCGCTCAGGAAGGCCGCGCGAACGACGCGGGCCTCGTCGGGGAACTTATCGACGAACGTCGGCTCGGACTCGATGGCGTTGCTCACGCCGAGTCACCCCCTCGGTTCTCGAACTCCGACTGACTGACGACGTGTATCTTGCCCTCCATGACGTGGTGTCCGGCCCCGCAGTACTCGTTACAGATGAGGCCGTACTCCTGTGGCTCCTCGACTTTGACCGTTATCTCGGAAACCTCGCCGGGAACGACCATCGCGTTCGCGTTCGTGCCGGCGACCTCGAACCCGTGGATCACGTCGGCGGAGGTGATATAGAACGTCACGGTGCTGTTCGCCGGCACGACGATCGGATCGGGCTGGAAGCCGAACTGGCGGGCGACGACGTACGCCTCGTACTCGTTCTCGCCCACCTGCTCGACGCGAGGCTCCGAGAACCGCTCGTCCTCGTCGAGCGCCGTCGGGTCGATGGTCGGCTGCGTGTCGGCGACCATCGCCACGCCGGGGCCGACCGCGCCGTACGTCACGGTGCCGATGAGGGCGAGGATCAACCCGATCGAAAGCGCGAGCCAGAGCTTCTCGTAGGCGTGTATGTGCACGTCTGATCACCCCACGACGACGAGATCCCGTCCGAGAAACTCCACGTAGTAGATGTACACCCACGCGAGTACGAGGATCACGAAGTAGATTCCGATGAGCGTGAGCGTGCCGATCGGGTCGAACTCCTCTCCGTCACCGCCCACGTCGTCGGTACCAGCGTGTGCGGTCTCGCTTCGAGCCATACCAGCGGTTACAACCGTCGTGATATATACGATCTATTTGTTCCCAACTCGTGGGAACTTTGCCCCTATCTATGACGACCCGAGGCGTACTGAGCCTATGAAGCTCTCGTTACAGCAGGCCGTACTCCTCGTCCTCGGCGGGCTCGTTCCCGCGTTGGTGTTCATCGCCGACAGGGCGGAGTTCGTCGTGGCGGTAACGCTGATAAACGTCCTGCTCATCTGGGTGAGCCTCCGAATCGCGACCGGCGGCAGCGTGCCGGGGATCAGCGGCGACGAGGCGGAGCCGGACCGGGCGTAATCGACGCGGACGCGCCGAGAAACCGCCGGACTCGGTCCGCGAACCATCCAGTGCGGCGCCGGACGCAACCACACATGTCACACTGTACGCTCTGTGATCTCCCGGTCGGGGACGACCCGCACGTCGCCCCCGACGTCGACGGCGAGTTCTGCTGTCGGGGGTGTCTCGCCGTCGCGCGCTCGCTCGACGACGTGGACGACCTCGACGCGCTCGACGAGCGACGACCGGACGCGACGCCCGACGACGAGTTCGACGGCGAGACGACGTTCCTCCACGTCGACGGGATGCACTGCGCGACCTGCGAGTCGTTCCTCGAGATGACCGCGGGCGAACAGGAGGGGGTCGCGGCCGCGGAGGCGAGCTACGCGACCGACACGATCCGGGTCGACTACGACCCCGACGCCGTGAGCGCCGAGGACCTCCCCGACCGGCTCTCGGTCGCCGGCTACACCGCGAGCGACCGCGCCGACCCCGAGCCGGAGTCCGACGACGTGGCGGTCGTGCGGTTCCTGATCGGCGGCGGGTTCTTCGGGATGATGGCGATGCTGTGGTACGTCCTCTTCCTGTATCCCACCTACTTCGGCTACGACCCGATCCTCGATCTGGGCGGGGTCAGCGGGACCTACCTCTTCGCGCAGATATGGGTGTTCACCTCCATCGTCCTGTTTTACACCGGGTACCCGATCCTCCGCGGGGCGTACGTCAGCCTGCGGGCGCGACAGCCGAACATGGACCTGTTGGTGTCGCTCGCGGCCGGGAGCTCCTACGCCTACAGCACGCTCGCGCTCCTGCTCGGCCGGACCGACCTCTACTTCGACGTGACCATCGCCGTGATACTGGTCGTCACCGCCGGCAACCACTACGAGTCGGTCATCAAGCGCCGGGCGACCGGATTACTCTCCGACCTGACGACGGCCGAGGATCGGACCGTGCGGACGGAGGCGGGCGAGACCGTCGCCGCCGACGCCGTCGCCCCCGGCGACCGGCTCCTCGTGCGGCCGGGCGAGCGCGTTCCCTTCGACGGGACCGTCGCGGAGGGGACCGCCGCGGTCGACGAGGCGCTCGTCACGGGCGAGTCGCTGCCGGCGACGAAGCGCGAGGGCGACGCGGTCCGCGGCGGCACCGTCGTCACCGACGCGCCGGTCGTCGTCGAGGTGGGCGAGGACGCGACGAGCACGCTCGACACCCTCGTGCGGCTGCTGTGGGAGATCCAGAGCTCCCGGTCGGGCGTCCAGCGGCTCGTCGACAGGCTGGCGACGGTGTTCGTCCCGCTGGTGCTCGCGGTCGCGGTCGTCGGGGCCGTCGCCACCCTCGCGCTCGGGTCGGCGCCGGTCGACGCGGCGCTCGTCGGGCTCACGGTGCTCATCGTCTCGTGTCCGTGCGCGCTCGGGCTCGCGACCCCGCTCGCGGTCGCCGCCGGAATCCGCGACGCCGCCGAGCGCGGCATCGTCATCGTCTCGGACGCCGTCTTCGAGGAGGCCGCCGCGGTCGACACGGTCGTCCTCGACAAGACCGGGACGCTCACCGACGGCGAGATGCGACTGCTCGACGCGACCGGCGACGGGGAGACGCCCGTCGACCGCGTCCGCGAGCGCGCGGCCGCCGTCGAGCGCGCCTCGGTCCACCCGGTGGCCGAGGCGATCGTTTCCGGCGTGTCGGGCGACGAGACGGGCCGAGGCGAGGAGGGACGGACGGAGGGCGGAGCCGCCGCGGCCGACGGCGGTTCGATCGGCGAAGCGGTCGGGGAGGCCGGAGGGGAAGTCGACGGCGGGACGGAGGAAGACCCCGAAGGCGGGCCCGACGCGCTCGCCGGCCCGGCCGCGACCGACGTCGACGTCGTCGACCGGGGAGTCGCCGGCCGCGTCGACGGCGACGAGGTCGTCGTCGGCCACCGGTCGCTGTTCGACGAGCGCGGCTGGACGGTCCCCGACCGACTCCGCGAGGTCGCCGCGACCGCCCGAGACCGCGGGAACGTCCCCGTCTACGTCGGTTGGGGCGGTCGGGCGCGCGGGGTCCTCACCGTCGGCGACGAGGTGCGCGAGGGGTGGGAGTCGGTCGTCGCCGACCTCGACGCGGACGGGCGGCGCGTGGTGGTGCTCACCGGCGACGCGCCCGCGGCCGCGAGGGGGTTCGCGGACCACCCCGCCATCGACGAGGTGTTCGCCGAGGTGCCGCCGGAAGCGAAGGCGGAGACGGTCCGCCGGCTCGGCGCCGACGGGTCGGTCGCGATGGTCGGCGACGGGAGCAACGACGCGCCGGCGCTCGCCGCGGCCGACCTCGGCGTCTCCGTCGCCTCCGGGACCGACCTCGCGGCCGACGCCGCCGACGCGGTGCTGCTGGAGGACCGGCTCTCGGCGGTCCCGGAGCTGTTCGCCGTCACGCGCGGCACCAACCGGCGGCTGAAACAGAACCTCGGCTGGGCGTTCTGCTACAACGCGGTCGCCATCCCGCTGGCGCTGACCGGCGCGCTCAACCCCCTGCTGGCCGCGCTCGCGATGGCGTCAAGCAGCCTCCTGGTGGTGACCAACTCCGCGCGCGCCGTCTATAGGGACGACTGAGGCGCGACGCCGCGGACTAGACGGTTCGGAAATGAAAGGTGGCGCGTGCCGACGAGCGGCCGGTAGGCTGCGAGTCGCACGCGCGAGGGAGTCGCTGGCGCCGTTGGCGCCAGCGACGAGGCTGGGGAGGTGAGAGGTGCGGTGCTTGTGCGGTCGGGTGGGGAGGTGAAAGATGCGGTGCTGTGCGGTCGGGTGGGGCTTTGGAGTAGTTCGTCGTCGATCCGTCACCGACGATCTATGAGCTAGCGGCCGGAGCTTTGGCGGGCTTCACCGCTGATCCGTTGACAACCGGCTATAAACAAACGACCGCGTATTACGCCGCTGCGCCGACGTACGGCTTGATCGCGCGGACGATGGCGTCGACGTCGTACTCGTCTTCCGTCTTGTCGAAGACGACCTCGCCGTCGGCGCGGACGACGAACACGCCGTCGTCGCCGGTCACCAGCGCGACCTCGTCGACGCCCTCGCCGAACTGCTTGAGGATCGCCTCGGAGACGTCTTGCGCGCGGTTCAACATGCCGCAGGGGACGCAGTACTCGATTTCGACGCGTGTCATGCGTCCCCCGGTTCGTGCCGAATGAACTTAAATAGAAGCGCGTACGCTCGCTGACCCCTACGACCGACGGTCGACGCCGCTGATCTCGAACCGCGTGCCGCCGTCCGGTCCGTCGCCGATCCGGAGTTCCCACCCGTGTGCCTCGACGATCCGATCCACGATCGCGAGGCCGAATCCGGTCCCGTCGGCCGACGAAGTGAATCCGGTCTCAAGAACTCGCTCGAAGTCCTCCCCCGGGATGCCGACGCCGTCGTCCTCGACGTAGAACCCGTCCTCGCCGAGCGGACCCACACGGACGGTCACGTCGCTGCCGCCGTGTTCGATCGCGTTCCGAAAGAGGTTCTCGAGGACGTGCGACAGCCGGTCGCGGTCGGCTCGCACCGTCAGCGGCCCGTCTACGCTGAGCGTCGCGTCCGCCGTGTCCACGCGCGACCAGCACTCGCGGACGCAGTCGTCGAGGTCGACGTCGTCGGTGTCGTCGACGATCTTCCCCTCGCGGGCGAGCGTCAGCGTCTCCTCGACTATCTCGTCCATCCGGTCGAGAGCCGGCTCGACCACGGCCAGGTGTTCGTCGTCCGGGTGCGCTCGCTTGGCGAGATCGAGCCGACCCTGCGCGACGTTGAGGGGGTTCCGGAGGTCGTGTGAGACGACGCTCGCGAACTCCTCGAGGCGGTCCCGCTCGCGGCGGAGTTCGGCCTCCCGGACGCGGCTCCGTTCCGCCGTGACCTCGCGTTCGATCGCCCTCGCCTCGAACAGCCCGATGAGCAGCCCGATACCCCCGCCGAAGCCGATCGCCCAGCGGATCCAGCCGAACACCTGAAACGCGGATTCGATCGGGAGCGTCGCCATGAATCCGACGTTGACGAGGAGGTACACCGACGCGCCCCCGAGCCACCAGCGGTTGATCCGCCGGTACCGAGGGGTAGAGAGTTCGGACCGCGGGACCCAGTAAATGACGTAGCCCACACCGAGCACGACCACTATCGAGGAGGCGAACCCGACCCAGTAACCACCCGGGACGGGAGTGGCTCCGGCGGAGACGATCGCGGCCTCGGCGAGGAGGAGGACGGAGAGTACGACGCTGAGCCCCCAAACGGGCCACAGCTTACGTCCGGCCGCACTCGACGTTATGTCCATTCAGTTATGCGAACTCGTTCACGAGTCCATATAAACCACGCACTTCGAGGTGTCAGCGGTGATATCACGGGACCGCGCGGCGAACGGTCTCAGACGACCAGCGCGTCGAAGACGACCGCGAACAGGAGTAGGCCGAGGTAGGCGTTCGAGGCGTGGAACGCGCGGAACGCCGCGTCCTCGGTCTGTTCGTAGTGGAGGCGGACGACCGCCCAGAGGAAGACGGCTCCGACGCCGACGCCGACGACCGCGTACAGCGCGCCGAGGGGGTCCGCCGCCGCCGCGAGCGCGACCGCGGCGACCAGCGTGGCGCCGAGGTACCAGAGGATGTGTCGGCGGGTCGCGGTCTCGCCGCGGACGACGGGCATCATCGGGAAGCCGCCGCGCTCGTAGTCGTCTTTGTACGCTAACGCGAGGTTGTAGAAGTGCGCGGGCGTCCACAGGAAGATCACCGCTGCGAGCAGCAGGCCGCCGCCGCCGACCTCGCCCGTGACCGCGGCCCAGCCGATGAGCGCCGGGAGCGCGCCGGCCGCGCCGCCGATGACCGTGTTCTGGACCGTGTTGGGCTTCAAAACGAGCGTGTACACGACGCTGTAGAACACGATCGCGACGAGGCCGAGCCCGGCCGTCAGGGGGTTCACCGTCCAGAACAGTCCGAGCGAGACGAGCGTGAGGAGTCCGCCGAACGCGAAGGCGTTCCGGACGGGGACGAGGTCGGTGGCGAGCGGCCGGTCGCTGGTCCGCTGCATGCGCTTGTCCACGTCGCGTTCGAGGACGTGGTTGAAGGTCCCGGAGGCGCCGATCGAGAGCGCGCCGCCGGCGAGCGTCGCCGCCACAACCCGGGGCGTGAAGCCGTCGCCGCCCGCTAGCGCCATCGCGGCCGCGGCGACGAGACAGAGGAGCCACATCAGTCGCGGCTTCATCAGCCGGAAGTACGCCGCCGCGGTCGCCTTCAGGCGCGGGAGCGTCGCGGACGGGATATCGGGCTCCGGGGCGTCCTCGATCGGCGGGAGGTCGTCGGTCCCGGGCTCGAAGTCGTCCGGCGCGTCGGCCGCGTCGCCGGTCTCGGCCTCCAGCCACCACGCGAGCGCGGCGAGGACGGCTCCGAAGATGCCGATCCCGAGCAGGAGGTGCGCCGAGCCGAGCGCGGCCGGGAGGTCCCCGAGGGCGACGAGCGCGCCGACGCCGGCCTGCGCGGGGTAGACGACGAGGGCGACGAGGAGCGCCGCGCGGACCCGGCGGTCGGCGCCGTCGCGCCAGGCGAGCGCGGCGGAGAGGGCGACGAGGACACCGACGACGACCGCGACGACGCGGTGCCCGAGGGCGATCCAGCCCTCGGTCGCCGTCGGGAGGGCGGCGCCGTTCCCGCAGGCCGGCCAGCCGCCGCAGGCGGTCGCGGCCTCCGTCAGGGAAGTGGTCGCCCCGACGACGACGAGGAGGTACACGCCCATCGCGGCCGCGGCCAACACCGCGGGGAATCTGTCTGGGAGCGTCACGTGGCGTCGGATACGGAACGAATGCATATAGGTTCCGCGCTTCGGGGGAACGGACCGGGGCCGAACCGGCCGGAGCGGTCAGTCCCGCTCGGGGGCCGAACCGCCGCCTCGTTCCCGGACGATCCGGTCGACGATGTCGCCGCTGGAGAGCAGTTCGTCCTCGTATTTCGGCTCTCGGCCGGAGGCGCGCTCGACCCGACAGTCGATGCCGCGGGCGTCGAGGGCCGCGGCGATGTCGGCCTCGTCGTGGTGCTGATCGAAGCCCAACACGATCACGTCCGGTTCGAGCCGCTCGATGGGGACGAACACGTCCTCCGGGTCGCCGAGGTGGGCCTCGTCGACCGCGTCGAGCGCCGCGACCATGTCGCGACGCTGGCGGCCGCAGAGCACCGGGGCGGGCTTGTGCGTGACGTTCGGCCGGCGCGCGACGATGGCGTGGAGTTCGTCGCCGTACGTCGCCGCGTCCTCCAGGTAGTGAACGTGGCCGGGGTGCAAGAGGTCGAAGGTCCCCTGCGCGACGACCCGCGTCATCGGAACCACGAGAGGAAGCCGCCGTCGTCGCGGTCAGCGAGCTCTCGGTCGATGTCCTCCTGCGTGAAATCGAAGAAGTGCTCGTCCGGTACCTCCACGTCGAGCACGTCGAGGGTCGTCTGCCGGCCCTCGTTGTCGAACGCCTTCCAGTCGCCCCAGCCGTAGGGCGCGCCCACGATGATGTGGACCTTCCCCTGCCCGAAGGTGGCGAGGTCGGCGTCGCTCGGGCGGAGGGCGCCGTTCGGGTGCGAGTGGACGGACCCGACCGCGCGCATGTCGTTCGGCTTCATGTGGGTGCGGACGCTGGCGCTCGTCGGGCTCGACTCCGTCCCCGGGATGACGAGCACGTCGGTTATCACCTGCCCGTCCCGGTCGAGGTCCAGCTTCCGGGCGTCGTCCGCGCGGAGGAAGCCCATGTACTCGTTGGGGTGGGTCTCCTCGCTCGCCTCGAGCACGAAGTCCAGGGCCTCTCGGGCGATACCGAGGAGCTCGTCCGAGCGGAACAGTCGCATGAACGAGATAAGTCGCCGTCGCCTCATAGGGGTTCCGGACCGTGAGACGCGGCGGCGCCGACCGCCGCGAAATCCGACCGCGGCCGCGGTCCGACGGCGGGAGCGTCGGCGCTCCGAGCGCCGAGAGAACAGGCTTAACTCCGCCCCTCGCGGATGATATTCCCATGAGCGAAAACACCGCCGGGGATTCCGGCACGCGGGGCGATTCGAGCCCCGAACTCGACGCCAATGGGGCGGAGGGGGCGACCGGCGAGGTCGTCTACGATCTGGCACCGGACTGCACGCTCGAAGACGCCGAGGTCGACGCCCTCTACCACGCCGAGGTCAACGGCGTCGTCGACTACGGCGTCTTCGTGGACCTCTCCGACGCCGTGAGCGGTCTCGTTCACGAGTCGAACCTCGACGGCGAGTACGCGGTCGGCGACCGGCTCGTCGTCCGCCTCACCGAGGTGAAAGAGAACGGCGACGTGGCGTTCGACGACGTGACCCCCGACGACTACCGGACCGAGACCGTCGCCCACGAACCGACCGTCTCCCGGGTGCGCGGACTCACCCCGGGCGACGAGGTGACCGTCGAGGGCGAAGTCGTTCAGGCGAAACAGACCGGCGGGCCGACGATATTCGCCGTCGCGGACGCCTCGGGCGTCCTCTCCTGTGCCGCCTTCGAGTCGGCCGGCGTCCGGGCGTACCCGGAGGTCGAGGTCGGCGACATGGTCCACGTCTCGGGAACGATCGAGAGCCGCGAGAACGCGCTCCAGCTGGAAGTCGACTCGCTGGCGCGGCTGCCCGACGAGCGCGCCGCCGAGGCCCGGTCGCGCTACGAGGACGCCCTCGACGAGCGCGCCGCCCCGGCCGACGTCGACCCGCTCGTCGAGTGGGAGGCGTTCGAGCCGATCCACGAGGACCTCCGCGAACTCGCGCGGCTGATCCGGCGGACCGTCCTCGCCGGCCGGCCGATGCGCGTCCGTCACCACGCGGACGGCGACGGCATGTGCGCCGCGATTCCGGTCCAGCTCGCCGTCGAGAACTTCGTCGAGCAGGTCCACGAGGACGCCGACGCGCCGCGACACCTGTTCAAGCGGCTCCCGAGCAAGGCGCCCTACTACGAGATGGAAGACGTGACCCGCGACCTGAACTTCGCGCTGGAAGGGCGCGCCCGCCACGGGCAGAAGCTCCCCTTCCTGCTAATGGTAGACAACGGGTCGACCGAGGAGGACGTGCCGGCCTACGAGAACCTCGCGCACTACGACATCCCCATCGCGGCCGTCGACCACCACCATCCCGATCCGGAGGCCGTGGAGCCGCTGCTCGACGCCCACGTCAACCCCTACCTCCACGGCGAGGACTACCGGGTCACCACCGGGATGATGTGCGTTGAGCTCGCCCGCCTCATCGACCCGTCGCTCACCGAGGAGCTCGAACACGTGCCGGCGGTCGCCGGCCTGTCCGACCGCTCGAAGGCGGAGGCGATGGACGACTACGTCGCGCTGGCCGAGGGGGCCGGGTACGACGAGTCCGACCTCCTCGACATCGGCGAGGCGCTCGACTACGCCGCCCACTGGCTCCGCTACTCCGAGGGGAAGACGCTGGTCAACGACGCCCTGAACGTCGGCTGTGACGACGAACAGCGACACGAGGAGCTCGTCGAGTTCCTCTCCGAGCGCGCCGAGCGCGACGTGGACCGCCAGCTCGACGCCGTCGACGACCACGTGGAACACGAGCGGCTCGCCTCCGGGGCGCACCTCTACCGGATCGACTTAGACGAGTACGCTCACCGGTTCACCTACCCCGCGCCGGGGAAGACGACCGGCGAGCTCCACGACGCCCGCGTGAAGGAGACGGGCGACCCCGTCATCACCATCGGCTACGGTCCGGACTTCTGCGTGCTCCGGTCCGACGGCGTGCGGCTCGACATCCCGAACATGGTGACCGAGCTGAACGACGAGCTGCCCGAGGCCGGCGTCTCCGGCGGCGGTCACCTGGTCGTCGGCTCGATCAAGTTCGTGAAGGGCCGCCGGAGCGAGGTCATCGAGGCGCTCGTCGAGAAGATGGCGAGCGCCGAGATCGACGAGGCGCTCTCGTCGACCATCGCGCTCGACGACTGACCGCGCCGCCCGGTCGGCTCGCTTTCACTCGAACGCGATCGCCCGCCGAGCGACGACTCCGGCTCCCGCGAGCGCGACGGCGAACCCGACGACGAGTCCGACCGGCAGGTGAACGCCGCCGCCGCGCCAGTCGGCCGCGTACGCGCGAGCGTAGAAGTCGGCGACGGACTCGCTCTCGACCGCGAGTAACACCTCTCTGTTCTCCGTCCGCGCGCTCGGGTTCCAGTTGAGGCTCCCGACGACCGCCGTGTCGTCGACGACGAGCCCCTTCGCGTGGACCTTCCCGTAGCGGCCGCGCGGCGCGGCGAGGTCGACCGCGATCGGTTCGGCGGAGAGGTTCTCCGCCAGCGCACGGTTCGCCTCGTAGTCGTACCACGCGTCCGAGAGCAACAGGTGGACGTCGACCCCGCGGTCGGCCGCCCGACGGAGCGCGCGGACGATCCGGTCGTCCGGACCGCCCACGCGCGGCACGATGGCCAACACCCGCTCGTCGGCCGCGTCGATACGGGCGACGATCCGGTCGGCGGCGTTGCCGGGCGCGGTCAGCACGGTCACGTTCGCCGCCGTCGGGTCCGTCGGCGCCGCGAACCGCGTCGGGTACGAGCCGTTCGCCCGGCCGCCGTCGTGGAACTCGGTGTCGGCGCGAAACCCGCGCCACGGGCGGGCGTCGTGCGCCGCGAAGTCGTTCCGGAACAGCGCGGCGAGGTCGTCGGCGACGGTCGCGTTCCGCTCGGCGCCGCCGGGCCCGACGAGCACGCCCCAGCCGCGGTTGCTCCGGCCGCCCGTGCCGGACCGCTTCCAGTTCTCGGTGAGCACGACGGCGCGGTCGTCCGCCACCGCGTACTTCGGGTGGTGGAAGCGGAACCGCTCGGCGGCGCCGTCGAGGACCCGCACGTCGACCCCGGCGGCCGTCAGCCCGTCGAGCAGCCGCGCGCTCGGGGCGGGGAACCCGCCGACCGGCGACCCCTCAATCAGCACGCGCACGTCGACCCCGCGGTCGGCGGCGACGACGAGCGCGGCCGCGACCCGCTCCGACGTCAGCGTGTAGCCGGCGACGTAGAGGCGGTCGTCCGCGGTCCGGAGGGGTTCGATCGGAACCCCGGGGCTGTCGGGGAGGACGAACGGCGTCACGGCGGCGTCCTCGGTCGACCGGGGCGAGCGCGGTCGGTAGCCGCGCGGTCGCCACTCGCCCCAGTCGGCGCGCCAGCGGTGCGCCTCCCAAGCCCGGTCGTAGGCGACGACGTCGACGACGCTCCCGTTCCGTCGGAGTTCGATTCGGTCCCCGGAGGCCGACAGCGGAAAGTAGTCGCCGAGGCGGCGGACCGAGCGCGCGTCGGTCGCGCCGACGCCCGTCCCGGCGAACGCGAGGATGGACTTGGTCCAGTTCGGGTCCGCCGAGAGAACTACCGTGCCGCTCGCGTTCGCCGGAATCGCGGCGTCGTAGTAGCCGTCGGAGAGCGACCAGTTCCCCCGTTCGGGCAGGGAGACGACGAGGTACTCGCCGCGGTTCTCCTCGGTCGTCGGGTTCGGGTACAGTTCGACGATCCGCGGCTCGCCGGCGGCGTCGGGCGGAACCGATTCGTTCGGCGAGGCCACTCCGGCCGTCGACGGGGCCTCGGTCGGCACGACCGAACCGCCGCCGGCGACCGCGATCGGAGGGAGGGCGAGGGTTCCCGCCGCGATCAGCAGGACGAGCACCGCCGTGCGGAACGGACGGCGGACCGCGACATCGGACGAGCGACGCGGACGACTGGACGACACGGAGAGCGTGGCTCCGACATCGCACAAAAGGGTTCGCGGTCGGCGTGGAGGGAGATCCGTCGCGGTCGGGAAGGGAGAGCGCCGGTCAGGCAGTCGCCGCGGGTTCGGCCTCGTCGAGCGCGCGCTGCGCCTTCTCGCCCTCGGTCGAGACGATAAAGGAGTGTTCGTCGGCGTGGCCGGCGACGGCCTCGAGCGCCTCGCGGGTGCCGATCTGGCGGAGCGCCCAGCCGGCGGCGGCGCGGACGTCGTCGGACGGGTCGTCTTCGAGCGCGTCGGTGAGCGGCGCGACGGCGCGAGTGTCGCCGATCAGTCCGAGCGCGCGGGCGGCGTGGGGCCGGACCAGGTCCTCGGTGTCGCCGTCGGGGTCGAGCTGGTCGGCGAGGGGCTGGACGGCCTCCGCGGCGCCGATCTCGCCGAGCGCCTTGAACACGACCTTCTGGAGCTGCGGGTTCGAGTCCTCCGGCACGTACTCGACGAGCGTCTCGGTCGCCTCCGCGGCGGCCATCTTCCCGAGGATCCGGATCGCGGGCTGGCTGCGCTTCTCGGCGCGGCCGAGCATCTCCTCGACCGACGCCTCGGTTTTCCCGCGTTTGCCCATCCGCTCGAACGCCTCCAGGCAGTGGCGCTCCATGAAGTCCGACTGGAGCGAGTCGAGCGCGAGGAGGATCATGTCGACGTTGCCGCGCGCCTCGTGTTCCTTCAGGGCGGCCCACTCGACGGGGAAGTCCTTGTAGTGGCCGAGCACGTCGTAGTACCCCTGCGCTCGGAGCTGTTCGTGAGTTTCGAGGTCGTCCCACTCCTCGGCGTCGTCGAGGCCGGCCTCCAGGTCGTCGGTCGCGTCAAGCAGCGCGGCGATCACGTCGGCGTCAGCGTCCGCGTCTAAGTCGGCGTCGGCGACCGCGCCGGCGGCGGCGTCGAGCGCCGAGACGAGCCGATCGATCGGAACGGCCTCGGTCGCCGCGGCCGGCTCGTCGTCGGCCGACTCCGCGGTTTCGGACTCGTCGTCCGCCGGCTCGTCCAGCGCGTCGTCGGCGTCTTCGAGGCGGTCGGCGGCGTCCGCGGCGTCGGACTCGACCGCGTCGGCGGCCGCGTCGAGGAAGGCCCGGACCGCGTCGGCGACGTCGTCGTGGCCGGCCGCGGTCCACTCGGTGTCGCCGATCGTTCCGGCGGCGGTCTCGACGGCGTCCACGACGTCGTCGCCGTAGGGGCCGCGGGCCTCGTCGACGCCCTCGCGGAGCTCCTCGACGCGGGCTTCGAGGTCGCCGCGGGGGTCGTCGGCGTCCTCGTCGTCCTCGTCGGGCTCGGGGAGGTCGGCCTCCTCGATGGCGTCCGCCGCGTCGTCTAAGAGCGCCTCCACGTCGTCGAGGTCGGCCTCCGTCTCGGCCGCGTCGAGCCGGTCCGCGATCTCGTCGAGGTACTCGTTCAGGGATTCCTCGGTCACGTCCTCGGGGAGCGTCGGGGCGGCCGTCTCCGCCTGCCCGCCGGCGTCCCCGCCGTCGTCCGCGGCGTCGGCCCCGTCGTCGGCCTCGGCCGGGTCGTCGTCGCCGTTGCTCATATACCACAAACTCCGCGGTAGTCCATTAAGAGGTTTCCCTTCGCGGGCGGCGGGCGGCCGCGTACGAGGCCGGAAGACAGCGTCCTGTGGGAAGCGGGCGACGGGAGCACGCCCCGAACGCTCGACGCGGACACCGCGCGAACCGCGGGACGCGGGCGTCCCGAGAGACGAGTGAGGGCGCTCACCGCGGGAGTTGTGTTCACGACCAGCACGCTTTTATTACCGCCGCCTAATACCGGAACGATTCGATGTTCGACGTCGACCGCGAGGCGCTCACCGACGGCCCCGTCGGGCGAGTGTTGCTCGTCCTCGCCGCGCCGCTCGTGGCCCAGAACCTCGTGTACGTCGCCAACGCGCTGATCGACACGTTCTGGCTCGGGCGGGTCGGCGAGGACGCGGTCGCGGCCGTCGGCCTCAGCCTCCCGATCCAGTCACTGCTCGGCGCGACGGTCGTGGTCGGCGCGGTCGGCACCCAGATCATCGTCGCGCAGCGCGCCGGCGAGGACGACGAGGCGGGCGCGCGGCGCGTGGCGGTCAACGGCGCCCTCGTCGCGCTCGCGGTGACGGCGGCGGTCGCGCTCCCTGTGGTCGTCTACGCCGAGGAGCTGGTCGCGCTCCTCGGGGCCGACCCCGCGCTCGCCGGCACGACCGCCACGTACCTCGCGATCGTGATCGCCGTCCTCCCCGTCGGCGCGGTCGGGGACACCGTCGAGAACTGCTTCACCGCGTACGGCGACACTCGGGCGGTGTTCCACGTGAGCCTCGTCAGCGTCCTCGTCAACCTCGTCGCCGCCCCGACGCTGATCTTCGGCGTCGGTCCCGCCCCGGAGCTCGGCGTCGCCGGCGCCGCGCTCGGCACCGTTTTGGCCGGCGTCGCGGGCCTCCTGTGGATCCTCGGGTACGCGGCGGGGATCGGCCGCGACACCTTCCGACTCACGCGGGACGCGCTCGCGTTCGACGCCGACACCGTCCGCGAGGTCGTCTCGGTCGGCCTCCCGCTCGGCGGGCAGCGCGGCGTGAGCGAGTTAGTCCGGGTGTTCGTCGTCGGTCTCGTGGCTATCGCCGGCGGCGCGCCGGGCGTCGCCGCGTACACGGTCGGCGCGCGAGTCGCGACGCTCGCCGTCGTCCCGGCGCTCGGGATCCAGCAGGCGGCCCAGTCGATGATCGGGCAGAACCTCGGCGCCGGCGCACCCGCGCGCGCTCGGCGGACGACGACCGTCGGCACCGCGCAGGTGGTCGTCGGCTTCCTCGCGCTCGGCGCCGTTCAGTTCCTGTTCGCCGGCGGTATCGCCGACCTGCTCGCGCCAGACCTCTCCGCGACCGGGCGGGACCTCGCGGTGACGTACCTCCGAATTCTCGGCGCCACCTACTGGGCGCTCGGCGGCACGTACACGCTGCTTGCCGGCTTCAACGGCGCCTCTCGAACGCGGACCTCCTTCGTCGCCGACCTGATCAAGTACTGGGCGATCCGGTTCCCCGTCGCGGTCGCGGCCGTCCCGGTCGCGACGACGTTCGGCGCGCTCGGCGTCACCGTGGCGCCCGGGCTGGGCTGGGGCGTCGAGGCCGTCTTCTGGGCCGTCGCGGTCTCGAACGTCGCCGGCTTCGCCGGGCTGGGCGGGTACTTCCTGTACACGACGCGACGCGGCATGTTCGCGAACGCCGCCGAGCGCGCGAGCGGCGGCGGAGGCGGGAGCGGAGCCGCGGAGGCGGCGGACGGCGACTGACCGGGCGATCCGGATCGCGGAGGGCTACTCGCGGTCAGCGCTCGCCGAGCAGGTCGTCGCTCTCGACGACCGTCGCGAACTCGCCGTTCAGGTGGGCGAGCGCGACGCGGTGGGAGGTCTCCGGGCCGATCCGCTCGCCGTCGGGGGCCTCGCGGGCGTGCGTCGCGGTCGCGTCGGAGACGAGTCGCACGTCGTAGCCGCGGTTCTCGGCCTCGCGGGTCGTGGTCGAGACGCAGTGATCGGTGGTGAGCCCGCAGACGACGAGCGACTCGTGGCCCGCCTCGCGGAGCCACGCGTCGAGCCCGCTGTCGAGGAACGCGCCGTTGACCGACTTCTCGAAGGTGGCCTCGCCGTCGAGGGGCGCGGTCGCCGGTTTCCACGCGAAGCCGGGGGCGTCCGGGCGCAGCGGCGAGTCCGGTTCGGTCGAGGCGTGTCGCACGTGCGCGACCGGTCGGCCGTCGGCGCGCCAGCGGTCGAGGAGCGCCGCGGCGACCGCCTCGGCGCCGGGGTTGTTGCGCTCGCCCCACCCCGGCTCGTCGAAGCCGGTCTGGAAGTCGATCAGGAGGAGGACGGCGTCGTCAGTCATCGCCCAGCC
This sequence comes from Halorubrum ejinorense, assembly GCF_055389685.1. Taxonomy (NCBI): domain Archaea; kingdom Methanobacteriati; phylum Methanobacteriota; class Halobacteria; order Halobacteriales; family Haloferacaceae; genus Halorubrum; species Halorubrum ejinorense. Next base: position 958,862 of record NZ_AP043777.1, on the reverse strand, counting down.
CCTCGGTGTGGGTCGCGTCGGGGTCGCTCGCGAACCGGCGCCACGCGCCCGGTTCGAGCAGGGGAGCCGGCGCCTTCGGGTGGTCGCGGGTCGGGTCGAGCGGACAGGCGTCCGGGCTCGCGGCGGCGTCCTCGCGGAACAGGTACTGCTTCCACTCGCGGTCGCCCTCGGCGCCCCAGTCGCCGAGGTCGGCGTGGGGGCAGACGCCGTCGTAGTCGCTCATCCGGCCGCGGATGGTCTCGCGGGCCTGCTCGCCCGCGTCGGTGTCGGCGGTGAGCCCCTCGAACACCGCTCGCGGCTGGAAGGTGATCTCTAGCCCGACCGGCGAGTATCGGCTCTTCCGGTCGTCGTAGAACGGAGCGCGCGAGGTCGGGAACAGCGGTTCGCCGCCGAAACAGAACTCCCAGCGCGGCGTGTCCGGGTCCGTGGGAATGTCCTCGGGCCACGGCTCGGGGTCGTGGACGTGGAGGAACTCCAAGACGTGCCAGAGGCGCTCGTGGTAGTGCGCCTCGCCGCGGTCGCCTTCGGGCGGCTTGAAGAAGACGGCGAGCGGCGCGCGGTCGGCGTGGTCCTCGTAGGTGTCGAGGTACTCGAGGAGCGTGTCGCGCAGGCGCAACAGCGCGGCCGGGTCCGTCGTCGACTCGCAGGCGGCGTACAGCAGGTCGCCCTCGCGCTCGACCTCGATGCCGAAGTAACAGGGGAACGGCGAGCCGTCGCGCTCGCCGAGCATCGACTCGCGGAAGGTCCGGTAGTGGTCTCGGAGCCACGCCGGCGCGTCGTCGAGCCGACCGCGGAGCGTCTCTTGGTCCAACAGCACGCCCTCGGTCCCTGGCTCGTTCATACGATGAGTCGGGGATAGACCGGCTTTTGGCTTTCGCCGATACCCGTGCGGTCGGAACGACGGAGACGAGTATTTCGCGGTGATTGACCGGTAACGGAGAGGGATCGTCAGCCGTGCTGATCGATGTCATCGACCGTGCTGATCGATGTTATCGCCCGCGCTGATCGAAGCCGTCGACGGCAACCCGTCAGTCGCTGTCAGCGGACCGAACTCAGAGGAAGAACCCCTTGAAGAAGTTGACCACGGCCCACTTGACGCCCTCGACGACCTGTCCGTCCTCGCCGCTGATCACGATGTCGTCGTTGGCGACGGCGTCGCGGAACGCGGCCGCGGGATTGTCGGCCGCGGCGATACCGGCCAGCGTCGCGCGGTCGGTCGTTATCTTCCGGACGGCGTCCTCGCTACGGCTGTCTTCGAGCGCGGTGATGCGGTTCCGATCGTCCATGGTGAGCGAGTACACCGCCTCGGAGTCGCCGTCCTGAATGTAGACGTTGGTCGTTCCGGCGAGGTTGATCGGTCCGAGGTCGACGGCGTCCGCGTTCGCGTTGTACGCCGGGACCATCTCTTCGAGCGATTCGTACAGGTCGTCGCCGTCGTCGGTCTGGGCGACCGCACCGCCGGCCAGCGCGCTCACGAGGAGGATGGCGGCGACGAAGATGAGAGAAATGCGTGTCATAGTATTCCTGAACATATGACGCGTTCTAAGTATAAAATATAGACGTATGTGGATCAAGTACAGATTACCGATGGTAGTCGAGCAATACCGGGGCGGGACTCAGTCGCTCGCGACCGCGAACCGCGAGGCGTCGCCCTCCTCGGACGGCGCGGTGAGCAGCGAGACGCCGACGGTGAGGAGCGCCGAAAGCGCCATCAGCCCGAGCGCCACGTCCCACCCGCCGGCGACGGTGCGGGGCAGCGTCGGGACGGCGTCGACGACCGCCGAGAGCACCACGGCGAGGTACACGACCTGCGGGACAGCGACGCCGACGATCATTCCCGTGCGCGTCGTCCGCTGCCAGTAGAGCGCGGATATCACCGGGAGCGCGAGGAGCGCGAATCCGGCGAAGGCGGTACCACCGACCTCGATCAGCGTCCCGGGGCGGAACAGGCTCGCGACGAACGCGAGCGCCGCGAACGCCGCCACGCCGACCCGTGCGACCCACGCCTCGCGCCGATCGGAGGCGTCGGCGTTCACCACGGGCCGGTACAGGTCGCGGGTGAAGTACGACGACCCCGAGAGCAGCATCGAGTCCGACGAGGACATCATCGCGGCCATCGCGCCGGCGATGACGAGCGCGGTGAACCACGCGGGCGCGTACTCGTTCAGCACGACCGGCAGCACGTTGGCGCCCTCGGGCACCTGGATGGGGGTCCCGGCCGCCCACGCGCCGAGCATGAACGCGGGGAGGAACAGCAGGAGGACGAGGACGGGCCAGAGCGCGAACGACCGCTTCAGCGTCGCGGCCGACTTCGCGACGAAGAACCGCTGGTTGATCTGGGGGAACATCGTCACGCCGAACGCGATGGTGATCGCGGTCGAGATGATGAACCCGGGCGTGTACGCCCCGCCGCCGAAGCTCCCGAACTCGGGCCGGGCGGCCAGCATCCCCTCGGTCGCGGCGCCGACGCCGCCGAGCGCCGAGACGACCCACGCGGCGGCGATCCAGACGACGGAGAGCATGAACAGCCCCTGGAGCGTGTCCGTCCACGCCACGCCGCGGAGGCCGGCGACCGTGACGTAGAGGATCATGAACCCGGTGATCAGCGCCGCGCCGCCCCAGTAGGGAACCGCGCCGTCGGTGAGCCCCACGAGCGCCTCGCCGGCGCCCATCTGCTGGAGCATCACGTACGGGAACAGCCAGAGGAGGCTCACGCCCGCGACCAGCGCGCGCAACCCGGTCGAGCCGAACCGGTCGCCGAGCATCTCGCCGAGCGTCACGTAGCCGTTGCGGGCGCCGATGAGCCACTGCTTGTAGCCGATCACGTACCACAGCACGGCGAACAGCACGCCGTCGAGGGTGCCCATCACGATCAGCCACTCCGGACCGGCCCGGTACGCCAGGTTCGGCCCGCCGAAGAACGTGAACGCGGACAGCAGGGTGGCGAACGTCGTGAACAACAGCACGAGCGTGCCGATCGACCGGCTCGCGAGGTAGTAGTCCTCCGCGGTCGTCTCCGAGACGCGGTATGCGACGAGGCCGAGCGCGAGCGCGACGGCGAGGTAGCCGACGACGATGCCGAGCGAGAGGCCGAGCGTCACGGCCGATCACCCTCCAGGTCGGCGGTCGCGCCGGAACCGGGGCGCTGGCCCATCCCGCGCTCCCACGCGCCGCTCCGGACGAACAGCGCGAACAGGACCGTACACAGGCCGAGCCAGGCCACGTGCCACCAGATCCACACCGGCAGCCCCGCGACGACGCGGTCGACGCCCCACAGCGGCCACGGGACGGCGAACGCGACCAGTATTGCGAACGTCGGTATCCAGACGAGATCGCTCCGTAAACGCGTCATGTAACGTAGTAGAATATCTATAGACACTAGTCAGTATCGAATAGATTCGATAGACATAATTGGAGAATATTTTTCTTCAATGAACGCCGACGGAGGGCGTGGCGATAGCTATTTTCCCCGAGGGACGAAACGTAACGTGGGCGGCTTCTGCCGCCCGATATCACCATTCACCCATCATGAAAGACACAGAAAAATACCTGATACACGCCACCATCGCGGCCGACGGCGTCGTTGAGCGCAGCGACGTCGTCGGCGCGGTGTTCGGGCAAACGGAGGGGTTACTCGGGGACGAGCTGGACCTCCGGGACCTCCAGGAGTCCTCGCGCGTCGGTCGGATCGACGTCTCGGTCGAGTCCGAGAACGGCCAGTCGTTCGGCGAAGTCACCGTCGCGTCGAGCCTCGACAAGGTCGAGACCGCCATTCTGGCGGCCGCCTTGGAGACGATCGACCGGATCGGTCCCTGTCACGCCTCCGTGGAGATAACGAGCATCGAAGACGTGCGGGCGGCCAAGCGCCGCGAAGTCGTCGAGCGCGCCAAGGAGCTGGTCGCCGGCGGCTTCGACGAGACCAGCCTCGCCAGCAGCGACGTGTTAGACGAGGTCCGCGACGCCGCGCGCGTCGAGGGCATCGTCGACTACCGGGGGCTCCCCGCGGGACCGCGCGTCGGCGACTCCGACGCCGTGATCGTCGTCGAGGGCCGTGCGGACGTGCTGACGCTGCTCGACTGCGGGATCAAAAACGCCGTCGCGGTCGAGGGCACGAACGTCCCCGAGGCGGTCGCCGACCTCACCGAGTCGCGGACGGTCACCGCGTTCCTCGACGGCGACCGTGGCGGCGAGCTCATCCTCCGCGAGCTCTCGCAGGTCGGCGAGGTCGACTACGTCGCGTTCGCGCCGCCCGGCGAGTCCGTCGAGGACCTCGGCCGCGACGCCGTCTTCGAGGCGCTCCGCGGGAAGGTCCCGTACGCCAGCCTCGCGGACGCCGCCGACCTCCGAGCGGCCGCGAGCGACGAGGAGGCCGACGACGGAACGGACGCGAGGGACGCGACCGCGGGCGACGGGAGCGTCCGCCCGGGGCACGCGAACGGCGACGACGAGTCCGGCGACGACGGCCGGGGCGGCTCGGTCGCCCGCGTGGGCGACGGGGGAGCGGTTCCGACCGATCCCTCGGCGACCGAACCGAGCGGGACCCCGGGTCCCGCGGCCGAGTCGACGGCCGTCGACTCGACGGACGAACCCGCCGAATCAGCCGACCCCGAGGCACCGTCGGCCGACGAGCCCGAACCGGAACCGATCGACGAATCGGAGTCGGAACCGACCGACGGCGAGTCCGGATCGAGCGCGGTGAGCGACTCGACGACGGGAGACGACGGGTCGAGCGTGGACTCCGCCGGCTCGAACGACGAATCGAGCGCGGCGCCGGGTAGCGAGTCCGAAGGCGACGGAGCCGCCGACGCCGACGAGCCGCGATCGATCGGGGCGCACGTCCGCGAGGTCGTCGACGGCGGGACCGGACGCGCTCGGTTCCTCGGCGACGAGTTCGAGGTCCTCGACGAGGTCGACGCCGCGGACGCGTTCGACGCGCTGGACGGCGCCGGGACCGCGCCGCACGCGGTCGTCGTCGACGGGACCGTCGATCAGCGGCTGCTCGACGTGGCGGCCCAGCGCGGGGTCGGGCGGCTGGTCGGCCGCGACCTCGGCGAGTTCGTGAAACGGCCCGTCGGAACGCGCGTCCTCGCCGCCGCGGACATCGGGCCCGAAAACTGAGTCGGGGCGGCGAGCCCGACCGCCGCGGCCCGCCGCTACTCAGACCAGTCCGACGGCGCCGAGCAGCGCGAACAGCGCGTCGCCGTACGAGAGGGAGACGACGAGTCCGACGGCCATCGGGACGACGAACGGCATGCCCGGCGAGACCAGCACGCGGTCCTCGCTGGCGACGACGTCGAGGCCGTCGCGGAGCGTCGCGGCGTCGGTGCCGTAGGCGCCGTGGTCGATGTCGCCGAGGAAGCGCTCGGCCGCCCAGGGGTCGTCGAACTCTCGACGAGAGCCGGGCTTTCCGTCCGCGTCGCCGCCGGTCCGGGCGTCGACCGCGGTTCCGCCGTCGGTCCGCGGGCCGACGTGGGTCCCGCCGTCGGTCGGATCGAACGTCTCGCCGACCGAGTCGGGGTCGGAGAGTCCGTCGGGGTCGCCTCGCAGGTCCGCCAGCGCGAGGCCCCGCCAGCGGAGGTACATCCGGAGCGCGTCCAGATCGAGGCCGTTCCGGGTCGGCCCGTCCGGGTCCTCGAACAGTCGACCGTGTCGGTCGGGCAGCGAGTCGGTCGCGACCGGCCGCGCGAAGAACATGTTCGACGAGACCTCGCCGCGGACGAGGTTGAGCGCGGCGAGGCCGACCGGGTAGGCGAGGCCGATCAGCACCGTGTTCGTGAGGATCGTCAGGGAGAACACGCCGATGTCGGTGTCGACGAGCGGGAAGAGGAGACCGCCGACTTCGTAGGTCGGGAACGTCGGGAAAAGCACCGCGAGCGCGATCATCGCCTTGGCGTCGGCGCCGCCGAACGCGCCGAGGTACCAGAAGGCGTACCCGAGCGGCGCGACGAACAGGAGGCTGATCGCCGCCCGGACGAGGAATATCCGCCCGTCGAACCCCGCGAACGGCCACAGCGAGACGGCCTCGGCGAGGAGGAGGACCGCACCGAGCAGGTACAGCGGCGGCCACAGTCGGTTCGGGAGGCGCCGGGTCCGGACGTCCCGGAGCGCCGCCCACGCGAACACGGGGACGACGAGCAGTCGGAGGACGTCCGGCAGCGTCGCGAACATGTCTCCACGGCCGACGGCGCCCGCATTAGGCGTTCGGGTTCGGGTATCGCGATCGATATTTTCTCGGCTAGTTCGCCGGGGCTTTTGTGGGTCGACCGCCGACCCGGTCGCAATGCGCCGTCGCCTCGGCACGAGCCTCTACGCGGGGCTGTTGTTCACCGTCCTCGGCACCGTCGCGTGGGCGACCGGTCGGCCGTTCGTCTTTCCCAGCCTCGGCCCGTCGGCGTTCGTCCTCGCGTTCGACCGGCGGAGCGAGCGCGAGCGGGCCGTCCGCGTGGTCGGAAGCCACCTCATCGGAGGGCTCGCGGGGATCGTCGCGTGGACGGTCGTCGCGGACGGGGCCGCGCTGACGGCCACGCTCACCGCGTTCTCCCCCGCGGGCCTCCGGCTGACCGCGAGCGCGGTCGTCTCGCTCGTGGCGACCAGCTGGGCGATGATCGCGACCGGGACGGTCCACCCCCCGGCGTGTGCCACGACGCTCATCGTGTCGCTCGGGCTCCTCTCGACGCCGGCCGAGGTGGCGATCATCGTCGCGAGCGTGACCGTCCTCGTCGCCTTCCACGCCGGCATCATCCTCGCGTTCAAGCGGCTCGCGGGAGACACGCACCCCCTGTACGGTCGGGACGACGCGCGCGACTGATCGCGGTCACTCGTCGGGTCGGTCCGGCGCCCGCTCGAAGACGTCGAGGAGCGGTTCCGAGTCGGCGAGCCCCGGAATGCGGTACTCGTCGTCGCGGAGTTCGATCACGACGGTCTCGGTTCCGAGCCGCCGGTCGAGCCGACCGCGTTCCACCCGGAGGCCCGTCTCGTCCCACGGCTCGACCCGCCACAGGTCGACGCCGAACGGCCGGTCCCGGGCGACGAGCGCGTCGTCGCCGACGCGGTACGTGACCAGCCCGTACCGGAGTTCGTGGTCGAGCGCGGCGAGGGCGAGCGGGAGCGCGACCGCGACGGCGAGGAGGGCGGCGACGGTTCCCCACTCGCCGCCGAGCGCGAACAGCGCGGCGCCGAGCGCGGGGAGGGCGGCTAAGTACCACAGTCCGGGGTGACCGAGCGGCGTCGTCAACGCTCCCGCGAGGCGAGCGCGGCGGGGCTGGCGGACGGTCCGGACCGCCCCCGCGAGCGAACCGTCGGCCGGCTGCGGGGCGGGCGGCTCGTGGGAGAACCCCAGATCGAGTGCCGACGACTCGTCGAACGCGGCCAGCCGGTCGCCGTACAGGCTCGCGAGGTCGAAGGCGAACTTCACCGCGACGATGCCGAGCAGGAGGGGGAGCCCGATCGCGTCCGGGTCGAGCGCGGAGATCGGCGTGTCGTCCTCCAGCGTTCCCGCGGCGACGATCGTGACGGTGAACAGCGCGCCGAGGAAGATCGCCGCACCCTGAGCGAACACCCCTTGAATCGCCGTCTGGGCGCTGTGGTCGCGGTACTCGCCGCGACCGAAGTACTCGACGAGCGTCGTGACCCCCTCTCCGACGAAGACGGCGATCACCGCGAGCGTCACGGTGTCGAGCGCCTCGGGCGCCAGCCCGCCGTCGGCGACGACGCCGACCGTGAGCGTGCCGACGACCGTCCAGACGACCGCGAGGATCGGCGCGGCGACCGGGAGGACGAGCAGCGACGAGAGCCGGACCTCGACGCCGGTCCACGGGACCGACAGCCCGACCCGTCGCTGCGCGAGCGGACCGAGGACCAGCCCCTGACGGTCGATTTCGGACGGGCGGCCGGCGAACAGCGCGCGGACGAGCGCCCACCCGGAGGCGATCCCGAGTTCGAACCAGTAGAGCGTCATCAGCGCCGCGGCGTTCCAGCCGAGCGAGACGACGCCGACGAGCGGGAGCAGGGTGGCGAGCGCCACAGAGAGGGCGCGCGGCCGGCGACCGCGAGCGAGGCCGCGACCGAGCGCACGCAGCCGAGCGGGCGAGCGGGCGGAGGGCATCCGTCGGTCGTTCCGGGTCGCTACACATAAGCGGTCTGGAACCTCGAGAGCCGTCCGGCGACGGGGGGAAAGAAAGTTGTCGCTCGCGGACCGACGCGTGAGTATGCGGAGAGGGTCCGGTCTCGGGTGGCTCGCGGTCGTCGCGATCCTCGTCGTCGCCGTCGTTATCGCACTCGCCGTCGCCGCGGTGACCGTCCAGTTCCTCGGGGGCGCGCGGCTGGGCGCCTACCGCACCCTCGCCGGCGTCGGCGGGGTCGGCGCCGGGATCGTGGGACTCGGACTTGCGGCGTACGCCTTCGACTGAGCGGAGCGGGGGCGGGCCCGGATTCGGGCGCGAGAGCTCGTTCGCGGTTCGTGACTGCCGTGAATCAGGCTCCGCCGCCGCCGTAGCTCCCGGCCTCGGCCTCCGTCTCCCGTTCGCGGCGCCGTCTGTCGGAGTCCTCGCTCCGCTCCGAGGGGGACTCTCGGTGCTGGCCCCACCGGTACAGCACGTACGTCGCGCCCGCGGCGGCGACGCCGGCGGCGTGGTTCACGTACGGGAGGCCGACGGCGTAGCCGACCGCGGTGAAGAGCGCGGTCGCGACCGTCGCGGCGACGATCCAACGGGACACCCAGGGCTCTCCGTCACTGGCCATGGCGACACGTGGCGACGGCCGGGGACAAATGCTTTCGGCCGCTTCGAACGAGAGGCCTCGGCGACGGCCGCGAGGGGTCAGGCCTCGCGTTCGAACGAGGGGTCGAACATCTGCGCCGACATCGGCACCGGGTCGCCGTCGGTGAGGTTGTACGCGGAGAAGTCGGTGACGCCCGCCTCGCGGAGCAGGTCCTCGTCGTAGAAGCTGTTACCCGTACACGCCGCCGGATCGCGGGAGAGGATTTCGAGCACCGCGTCGGAGACGATCTCCGGGGTGCGCCAGTCGTCTTCGGTCCCGAGGCCGAAGTAACGGGTCGCGCGGGTGTCGACGGCGGTCACCGGCCAGAACGTGTTACAGCCGACGCCCTCGCCGGCCAGCTCCTCGGCGAGCGAGAGCGTGATGAACGACATCCCGAGCTTCGACCACGCGTACGGCGCCTTGCCGGGCGAGCGGTCGGTCACGACCGGCGGGGAGTTCGACAGGAGCCACGCCTCGTCGAGGTCGGCGAGGTGATCGGCGAACTCGTGCGCGACGAGGTGGGTCCCGCGGACGTTCACGTCGGTGAGGAGGTCGAACCGGTCGCCCGACAGGTCGGCGACGTTCGCCAGCTGGATGGCGCTCGCGTTGTTGATGACGATGTCCACCTCGCCGAAGTGATCGATCGCCTCCTCGACGACCGCCTCGACGCGGTCCTCGTCGCGGAGGTCGAGTTCGAGCGCGAGCGCCTCGGGGCCGCGGTCGCGGACCTCGCGGGCCGTCTGCTCGATCGACCCCGCGAGTTCGGAGTCGTCGTCGTCCGTCGTCTTCCCCGTCGAGACGACGTTACAGCCGTGGTCGGCGAGCGCGAGCGCGAGCTGCTTTCCGATGCCGCGAGTCGTGCCGGTGATAAAGGCCGTCGATCCCGAGAGATCGGGTGCCGCAGGTGCCATGGTCCTCATTCGGAGACCCGCGGTATAATTCTCGGTGTCGGGACCGCGGGACGACGGCGGCGACCCGGGCGGCTCAGCGCGCCGGTCCGACGTCGCGGTGGAGGTACATGTAGAGGAGGACGGGGACGATGGCGAAGACGACGGTCGCGACCGCCCACCCGAGCGCGTGTCGGCTGCCGCGGGCCTTGGCGTCGCGGTAGATCCAGACGGCGACGGCGAGGACGATCCCGTAGACCACGAGCGTGAGCGGGAGCGACCACGGGAGCGCGACGCCGAAGAGGCTCATGGCAGTCGGGTTCGGCTCTACCGCCGTGAGCCCTTCGATCGGGACCGGAGGCGGCTCACTCGCCGCCGGTCAGGTCCGCGCGCATCACGAAGTCGGGCTCGCCCGCGACGGCGACGCGGTTCGCGCCGGTGTCGCTCACGTGCTCGACCGTCTCGGGGATGAGCACGCGGGCGTCGTCGGCGTCGACGCTCCCGGCGTCGGCCGCGACCGCGTCGTACAGCGTTCCCGCGGCGTCGACGTCGCGCCACGCGGCGACGCCGTAGGTCGCGGTCCGGACCGTCTCCCCGTCGGCCTCTCGCTCCGACACGCGGGTGCGGACCGCGAAGCCGACGAACGCGTCCGCGTCGGCGACCCCGATCAGCCGCCCGTCGGCGGCCGCGGTCGCCAGCCGCTCGCGGGTGAGTTCAGAGCAGGCCCACGACTCGTTCGGGTCGAGCGCGAGCCCACGCAGGTGGTCGCGGGCGTCGCTGTCGGTCCAGAACGCCCACGCCGCGTTCGGGTCGGCGTCGCCGACTGGCGTCGGGTCGGCGTCGCTCGCTCCTGCCGTGTCGTCGACGCCCGCGTCCGGTTCCGGCTCCGCGAACCGGAACTCCGTCTCGGGCTCGAAGCCGACCGCGCGCGACTGCCCGAGCCCCATGACGTTCCACGAGAACACCATGTTGCGACAGACGGTCGCCCCGCGCTCCCGGCCCCAGTCGAGCGCGGCCTCCGAGAGCGCGGTCCCGACGCCGTGGCCGCGGGCGGCGGGGTCGACGCGGATCCCCTGCCCCCACGCCTCCCACTCGGAGAGCGAGACGGCCTGGATACAGCCGACGACAGCCTCGGGCTCGCCGGCCGCGGCGGCGCCGGTCCCGTCGCCCTCGGCGAGGGTGTCGTCCGCCTCTCGTCCGTCGAGGCCGGCGGCGTCGACCGCCTCGGCCGGGAGCGTCGCGACGAACGTGCCGCGGTCGGGGTCGTCCGACTCGGCCCAGTCGGCGAAGACGCGCGGGATGTAGTCCTCGTGGCGCTCGCCCCACGTGTCGCCGGTGAACGCCGCGACCGCGTCGGCGTCCGCCGGGCGGGCCTCGCGGACGACGACCCCGACATCGCGACCGGAGGGCGCGGCGTCGGGGGTCGCGGCGGCCTCGTCGCCCGAGTCGCTCCCCTCCTCGCCCGACCCGCTCATCGCCACGGCTGCGACTCCGCCGTCAGCTCGCCGGCGAGGTCGCGGCGCATCGCGTCGGCCGGGTCCGACCGGTTCGCGAGCGCCCACATCAGCTTCACCTTCGCGGTCCCCGGGAGGGTGTCGCCCGCCTCGACGACGCCGGCGTCGAGCAGGTCGCGGCCGGTGTCGTACACGCGGTCGCAGACCCGCCCCTCGAGACACTGGCTCGTCATCGCGACGACGGTCCCGCCGTCGACGAGTTCCTCGATCCGCGGGATCAGGTCCGTGTGGACGTGGCCGAGCCCGGTGCCCTCGATCACGACGCCGTCCTTGTCGTCGAGGTAGTCCCACGCGGCGGGGTCCATCCCGGGCGTGAACTTGACGAGTTCGACGTCGCCGTCGAGGTCGGGTGCGACGCCGACGGCGTCGGCCGTGTCGGCGCCCTCGTCGCTCCCGTCGGTTCCGCCCCGCGGGAGCGGCTCGCGGCGCCACTCGATCGCGGCGTCGGCGGCGTCGCCGTCGGCGCCCGCCTCGGCGGCGGCCTCGTAGTGGACCAGTCCGAGCGGTCGGGCACCGACCGTCTCGAACGCGTCCCGGCGGGACGTGTGGTTCTTGCGGACGCGCGTGCCGCGGTGGAGCGCGCAGGCGTCGTCGGAGGGGGCCGCGTGCATACAGACCAGCGTCTCGGCGTGGTCGGCCTTCGCGGCCTCGACCGCGCAGACCGCGTTCATCACGTTGTCGGAGGAGGGGCGGTCCGCGGAGCGCTGGCTCCCCGTGAACACGACCGGCACCGGCGAGTCGAGCATGAAGGAGAGCGCGGACGCGGAGTACTGCATCGTGTCGGTGCCGTGCATCACGACGACGCCGTCGGCGCCCGCCTCGACCTCCTCGGCGACCGCCTCGGCGAGCTCGCGCCAGATGGACGGATCCATGTTCTCCGAGAGGATGTTCGCGACGACTCGACCGCGGTAGTTCGCGCGGCCGGCGAGCTCCGGGACGGCCCGGAGGACGTCCTCGGCGTCGAACTGCGCCGTGACGGCGCCGGTCCGGTAGTCGACGGTGGAGGCGATGGTCCCGCCGGTCGAGATGAGCGAGACCGTCGGCAGGTCGTCGTCGAAGGTGATCTCGGAGGTCGCGTCGCCCGCGTCGTCGGTCTCCGCCGCGGGGTCTACCTCGCGGACGCCGGACTCGACTACCTCGACGTCGGCCGCCTCGCGGTCGACGCCGACGTTGTAGCCGCCGTCGAGTTTGACGACGAGGTGGTCGCGCGTCGTGGAGGGGAGCAGTACGCCCTCGTTGGTGACGCCCCCGCGCTCGACGCGGACGCGATCTCCCGGTTGCATACGACCGGGTTCCGCCGGGGCGGACTTGAATCCAACCGTTCGCGGTCGGTTCGGCGGACGCGGCCGAAACGGAGCGGTCGAGCGAGGCGCTTTGAGGACGCGACGACGGTGCGGGAACGGGAAACAGAGAAGGGGGGACAGCCGAGCCGGCGGCTATCGGCTGGGTGCGGGGGTGGCGGCCGGCCGCGTCAGTGCTCGATGTACTCCGCTTCCCAGTCGGTGCGCGCCTCGATCTCGCGGCGGCCGCGACGGGTCAGCGTGTAGTAGTTGGTGCGGCGGTCGCGTTGGCCCTTCTCGACGAGTCCCTTCTCGACGAGCGTGTCGAGGTTCGGGTAGAGGCGGCCGTGGTGAATTTCCTTCTCGTAGTACTCTTCGAGTTCCTCTTTGATAGCGAGCCCGTGCGGCTCGTCGAGCCCCGCGATCACGTAGAGCAGGTCACGCTGGAAACCTGTGAGGTCGTACATACAACTGTCGAGACATACCTTTCGAGAATAAATAAATATACCGTTATATCAGTCTCCGTACGACCAAACAGCGGGTTGTGCGTCGTCGTAACAGACGGGTTCGTTCTGTCAACTCCGCAACTGTCACGGGAGAGCGGGGCCGTCTTCGGCGGTCTGAGGTTGTTACTCTCAACTGAGATATGTGTGTCGAGTCGGCGGTCAGTACGCGTGTGTCGGGGCCGGTCACCGAAGGCGCGCGGCGCGCGGTCGAACGACGCGACGAGCGATAAGCCGTCGCTACCTGGTCGAGTATCGGAAGAAGGCACGCCCGACGCGGAAAAAAGCCGCGTCGGGCCTGCCAATTGGTCCCCGCTGACGCTTCGGCCCTCCAGACGAAGCGTCACCCGACGATACACCGTCGGGAGTGATAAACGTGTCGTACGCCGCTCACATGTGTTCTTCTTCTAACACCCAGCCGAGCGCGCGCTTGTAGTGAGTGAACAGCTCCTCGACGCCGCGGTGATTCATTTCCTCGTCCGCTAACTGCTCGCGGAGGAACTCGTACTGCTCTCTGATCTCCTCTTCGGAGCGCATGTGAAGTGATACGGAGCCGTCCCCGATAGTGTTGTGGCCGAGGGGATCGGGGCGGTTGAGAGTTATCGGTACCACGCGACGAGCACGCCGGCTGTTAGCAATACGCCGACGGCGGTCAGGACGCCGCCGAGACGCACCGACCCGTCGAGCGTCGTCGTTTCGAGTACCATCGCCACGCCGATCATCGCCGTCAGGGCGCCGGTTATCAGGAACACGGCGCCCCACACGACGTCGGGGACCAGCTTGGCTACCTCGCCGATGAGCACGTCGAATATCTCGTCGAGCATGGGGATCAGCCGTGTGAGGCGGACGATCCCGGCGGGCAAAATACCGTCGACGGTCGCCCGCGAACGGTAACGTTGATACGTCGACCGCGGGTACGAAGGGAGACGATGAACGACCGGACTCGCGAGTACCTCCGGGGGCGGTTCGGCGACTACTACCGGTCGGTCTCGCTGTCGCTCCCGCCCGACGCGAACCTCCGCGAGTGGGGCCACATCCCGTGGACGCCCGGGTCCGGAACGACGATGGTCCGCCACCAGTCGCTGTTCGACCTCGGCGACGTCGACACGTTCTTCGCGGACAACGCGCCCCGCCACGCCTACTTCTCGGCCGCGCGCTACGACGATCCCGGCGCGGCGACGATGGGGCAGAAGGGGTGGCGGAACGCCGACCTCGTCTTCGACTTGGACGCCGACCACCTCCCGGGCGTCGACCCCGAGACCACCTCCTACCCGGAGATGCTGGCGGCGTGCAAGGACGCCCTCCTGCGGCTTTTAGACTTCATCGACGACGACTTCGCGTTCGAGGACGTGACCGTCGTCTTCTCCGGTGGCCGGGGATACCACGTCCACGTCCGCGACGAGAGCGTCCGCGAGTTGGACAGCGACGCGCGCCGCGAGATCGTCGACTACGTGCGCGCCATCGACCTCGACACCGACGGCCTGATCCGGACCGTCTCCGACCGCGGGACGACGAAGCGCGTGCTTCGGACCGAGGGGGGCTGGGGCGCGCGCGTCCACGACGCCCTGATCGAGTACGCGGACGACCTCCGCGAGATGGACGACGAGGAGGCGCGCGAGCGACTGACGGAGCTCGACGGGATCGGCGACGGGCGCGCGAAGACGATCCGCGGCGCGTTCGAACGGAACCCGACCGCGGTCCGCGAGGGCAACGTCGAGGCGGGCGGCCCGGGCGTGCGCCGGCTCGTCTCCGCGCTCGCCGCCCGCGTCGCCGCGGAGGACGCCGCACCGATCGACGAGCCGGTCACCACCGACACCCGTCGGCTCATCAGGCTGCCCGGAACGCTTCACGGCGGCTCGGGACTCGTCGTCACGCCGCTCGACCGCGAGGAACTCGACGACTTCGAGCCGCTGCGCGACGCGGTCCCGGACCGGTTCGTCGGCCGCGAGATCCGGATCGAGACCGAGGCCGACCGGACGGTAGAATTAAACGATGAGCGCGTTACAGTCCAATCCGGTAGAAACACCGTGCCCGAGTACGCGGGGGTCTTCCTGATGGCCCGCGGCGAGGCGCGGAAAGCCCCCGAACCATGACCGACGAATGAACCTCGACGAACTCCGCTCCGCGCAGGCGAAGGAACGCCGGAAGGACAGCCTCCAGCACCTGCGAGACTCGTTTTACGACGACGTGGGCGCGTACGTCGCGGACCTGCGCGCCGCCCGCGACCGCCGGGCCGAGCAGGTGGAGAACCCCTTCGAGGACGACGACATCCGCCGGCTCTCGGACGAGGTCGAGACCGCGGAAGAGGTCGCCGAGGCGCTCTACGAGCGGCGCGTCGGGAAGGTGGTCAAGCTCGCCTCCTTCGCCGCGGCAGACATGTCGGTCGACGAGGACGGGATGACGGCCGAGGAACGCCGGCTGTTCGACGACCTCGTCGAGCGCATCACGGCGAACAAATCGCAGGTGCTCGACGTGCTCGCCGGCGAGTCTCCGGTGTCGGACGATACTCCAGTGCCGGACGATACCCCGGTGTCGGACGAGCCCGGAACGGCGGACGCCCCGCCCCTCGCGGAGGAGTCGGCGCAGGCGAGCGGGGCGGAGGCGGACCGCGCGGGTTCGGAGCCGACACCGGCCGCCCGGGAGTCGGCGTCGACCGACCGGCAGCCGACGAGTGCGGGCTCGCAGACGGCTGACGCAGAGGGCGCGTCCGCCGACGCGAGCGCGTCCGCCGACGCGGGCGCGCTCGCCGGTGCGATGGGCGGCGACGGAGGAGACCCGACCGGCGGCGACGGCTCGACAGACCTGGCCGACGGCGACGCGGTATCCAGCGCTCCGGACCCGGACGACGCCGAAACCGGCCCCCGGGAGACGACACGGGACGGGGCCTCGGACGGGGAGGCGGAAACGCCGGTCCCCCCCGAACCGGCACCGCCGGGAGCGGTCGGCGTCGGCGACGAGACCGACGACACCGGCGAGGCCGACGGGCTGACGGCCGACGCTCCCGCGGACGACGCGGAAGAGGGCCCGGGAGCGACCACGGACGGTGGCTCGATGCCCGAATCACCGGCGGGCGCCGCTCCGGGCGCCGGGTCCGACGCGTCGACCGACCGGACGACCGTGCGGATCACCCGCGACGTCGGGGCCATCTTCGGCGTCGACGAGCGGGAGTACGACCTCGCGAGCGAGGACGTCGTGTCGCTCCCGGTCGAGAACGCCGACCCGCTCGTCCAGCGCGACGCGGCCGAGCGCATCGACTGAGCGCGGTCGATGCCGCCTCTTCTCGGCGGTGATCGGTCGGACTCCGGCGGCAGCGCCGGTGACCGCGAAATCGAGCGCGTCGCGGCCCTGCTGGGCGCCGCGGCGACGCTCCTCGCGCTCGGCGGGATCGCGCTCGCTGTCTCGCTCGACCCGACCTTCTCGTGGACGACCGACGCGCTCTCCGATCTGGGGGTCCGCGAGCGGAGCGCCGCGGCGTTCAACCGAGGGCTGATCGGCGGCGGGGCCGTCGGCGCGTGCTACGCGGCGGGTCTCGCGTTCGCCGAGACGAGCGGCCGCGGCGACGGGACGATGGAGCGAGTCGGCGGCGCGGTCCGAACGCTCCTCCTCGCGCTGTCGATGGTCGCGATGGCGGGGGTCGGCGTCTTCGATCTCACCGAACCGCTACACGGACCGGCCGCGGTCGGGTTCTACGGGCTCATCACGCTGGTTTTCGCGGTCGACGGCTGGCTCAGGCGAGACCGGACGACCGGCCGCGTCGCGCTCGCGTTCGCCGTCGCTCACGTCGCGGTCTGGGCGACGTTCGCCGCCGGGTGGTGGCCGGTGACGGGGCTCGCGCTGCCGGAGCTGCCCGGCGCGCTCATGCTCGCCGCGTGGGTGTGGGTCGTCGGACCGGCGCCCGTCGTCGAGGCGGTTCGGCCCCGTCAGAGCGCGTCACAGGGCCCGACCGACGAACACTAACCGCGCGGGTGGCTACGGGCGATCGATGGAGTTGGAGTTCCTCGGCGGTGCCCGCGAGGTCGGCCGGAGCGCCCTCCTGGTCGACGGCGCGCTACTCGTAGACTACGGACTCATGACCGCCGAGCCGCCGCAGTACCCCGTCCGAGACCCCGAGCCGGAGGCGGTTGTCGTCTCGCACGGGCACCTCGACCACGTCGGCGCCGTCCCCGCGCTGTTGAAGGGCGACCGGCGGCCCGCGATCCACTGGACGCCGCCGACCGGCGAGCTCGCGCGGACCCTCGCCGAGGACACGCTAAAGCTCCACGGCAACAGCCCGCTGTGTCCGTTCGGCGCCGAACACGTCGCTCGGCTGGGCGAGGTGGAACGCCGTCACGGATACGACGAGCCGTTCGCGGTCGCCGGCGGGGTCGACGACGGGGGCTACGAGGTGACGCTGTTCTCGGCGGGTCACATCCCCGGGTCGGCACACGTCCTCGTCGACGACGGGGAGACGCGGCTGCTGTACACCGGCGACTTCCACACCGACGACCAGCGCCTCGTCGCGGGGACGACCGCGCGGCCCGACGCCGACGTCGTGGTGTGCGAGTCCACCTACGCCGACGTGACCCACGAGGACCGCGCCGCGGTGGAGTCGTCGTGGGGCGACCGCGTCGAGCGGACGACGTGGGAGGGCGGGACCGTCGTCGCGCCCGCGTTCGCCATCGGTCGGACGCAGGAGCTCCTCCTCGTCGCGGCCGCGAACGGGCTCACGCCGTACGTCGACGGGATGGGCGTCGGCGTGACGAAGATGCTCCGGCGGTACCCCTCGTTCCTGCGCGACCCGGAGGCGTTCCGCGAGGCGATGGGGCGAGCGCGGTTCGTCACGGGACGCGACGGCCAGCGGAAGCGGATCGCGGCCGAGAACGCGCTGATCGTCACCACGTCCGGGATGCTCGCCGGGGGCCCCGTCCACACGTATCTCCCCGAGATCCGCGCGAACCCGACGAACCTGGTGACGCTGACGGGGTACCAAGTGGAGGGGACGCCGGGACGCGAGCTACAGGACCGCGGTCAGTTGGAGTTGAACGGGCGGGTTCAGCCCGTGAGCGCGCGGGTCGGGTCGTACGACTTCTCCGCGCACGCGGACCGGGGTGGACTGGAGTCGTTCCTCGAGGAGTACCGCGACGCGCGGGTGCTCGTGAACCACGGCGACCGGTGCGAAGCGTTCGCCGCGGACCTGCGTGCGGACGGGGTCGCGGCGAGCGCGCCGGAGATCGGGGAGCGGATCGAGGTGTGAGGCGGGTCACACTGGCGAGAACCGAAGACAGTCGATACGAACGTCGCGCGACGGCCGACGCTCGAGCAACAATGACCGGGGATCCCGATTTCGAAAAAACTGGGTCCTCAGACCGGTTTAGCGGGGCCGGAAGCCGCTACTCCCCGCCGTCGGTGTACGCCCAGTCGTCGAGCACGCGCTCGGCGACCGCGTTCGCTTCCGCGGGCGTGGGGCAAGAGCCGTCGACGACCTCCTGAGAGAGCTCGCCCGCGAGGTCGTACACGACGCTTCCGTCCGCGCGCTCGGCCACGCGCTCGAACGTGGGCCGGTAGCCCGCGGCGGCGCGCTGACCGATCTCGTCGAGCGAGGCGTCGATGGTGTACTCGAGCTGACGGACCGCTTCCTGAGGTTCCATATACGTCTCATCAGGTTGGAACTACTTATAGGTACTCGGATTCGGAACTGAGTTAATTCCGACTCGCGCCCGGTCGCGGATCGACGTTTATACGCCGTCGGAGAGCCGACCGGGGGCATGACCGATCCAGACGAGTCCGACGCCGACGCGGCCGGACGGGACGCCGAGGCGGCCCCGCCCGTCGCGGACCGTGCGGACGACGTCGCCGAGCGCGCCGCGGTCGCGAGACGCGCCGCGGAGGCGGGCGCGGCCGTCGCCCGCGAGAGCTTCCGCAGCGACATCGCGGTGGAGACGAAGGGCGAAGACGACGTGGTGACGGAGGCCGACCGCGCCGCCCAGCGCACCGTCATCGAGTCGATCCGCGAGTCGTTCCCCGACGACGCGGTCGTCGGCGAGGAGGAGGACGAGCGCAAGACCGTCCCCGAAGCGGGAGCCGCGTGGGTGATCGACCCCATCGACGGCACGAACAACTACGTGCGCGACATCCGCGTGTGGGCGACCGCGGTCGCGGCCGTCGTCGACGGCGAGCCCGTCGCGGCCGCAATCGTCGCGCCCGCGCTCGGTGACACCTACACCGCCGACGCCACGGGCGCGTACCGCAACGACGAGCCGATCTCCGTCAGCGACACCGCTGACCCGCGACGCGCGACCGTCGACCCGACGATCTGGTGGGACTACGACGCCCGCGACGAGTACGCGGCCGCCTGCGAGGCGATCGTCACCCGCTTCTCGGACATGCGTCGGTTCGGCGCCGCGCAGGTCGTCCTCCCGACCGTCGCGGCCGGCGGGCTGGAGGGAACGCTCACGAACCTCCGCGCGAACCCGTGGGACACGGTTGCGGGGGTCTTCGTCATTCGGCAGGCGGGCGGTCGCGTGACGGACTTGGAGGGGGACCGCTGGCGCCACGACTCGACGGGGCTCGTCGCCTCGAACGGGACCCTCCACGACGAGGTGCTCGCGGCCGCGAACGAGATCGAATCGGACTCGTAAGCGATTTTCGGGGCGGTCGCGAGTCGACTTCGTGTCGATGGGAACCAAGCCGAGGCTGGCGATCGGTCGACGGTGAAGACCTCCGAATCCCCAGCCGCTCGTTTATAAATATCTGACAGCGGATCGGTGGAGAACGCCTCCAAAGCCCCAGCCGCGTGGAGGGGGGGCAGGCGACGTAAGCACCGCAAGGAGTGAGCGAAGCGAACGACTGAGGAGCGTGGTTCGAGAGAGCGGAGCTCTCTCGTCATCACGAGACGCCGAAGGCGTCTCGAACGACAGCGAGCGTGCCCCCTCCACGCGGCTACCCCTTTGAGTCCCGCCCGACCGCACCGCAACCGCAGCCTCACGCCTCCCCAACCTCGTCGGGCGCATCCTTCGGGCTCCCTTCGGTCGCCCTCGGAGCGCCCGACTCCCTCGCGCGTGCGACTCGCGCCCTTCGAGCGCTCGTCGGCACGCGCCGCGGCATGGTGTTGGGTGGTTAATGGAGCGGTCGTATTCCGGAGCCGAGGGTTCAAATCCGGGGCCGGCGAACCGGGGCGTATGTACGCGGTCGTCGGCTGCAACGAGTGCGCCAACATGTGGCTGGTCACGGACCCCGAGACGAGCGAGACGGCGAAGTGCTCGCGGTGCGGGAAGACCCACCGGACCGCCAAGCTCAAGCGCTTCTTCGAGTCCGAGGACCGGGCGGCCGCCCGCGAGGCGCGGTCGGCGCTGCTCGCGAAGAAGCGCGGCGACAGCGCGGCGTTCGCCGAGGTCGACCACGTCGCCGACCTCGAGGCCGCCGTCGACGACGCGGGCGTCAACGACCGGGAGTACCTGGAGGCGTCGGGCATCGACGCCGACGCGGTCGACGAGGCGGGCGACCGGGCGGCGGGCGGCGGCGGCGACTCGCGGAGCCGGACCGAGGTCGTCCGCGACGCGGTCGACGCGGTCGACGAGCCCACCGAGGCGGCCGTGGTCGACCGCGCGAGCGAGGCGGGGGTCCCCGCGGAGAAGGCCCGCGAGATCCTGACCCGCCTCGCGCGCCGCGGCGAGCTCACCGAGTCGAACGGCCGGTATCGCGCCCTCTAAGCCCGGTTTCGCGGGGCCCGGACCGGCGACTGGACAAAGCACTTATATTACGCTCGTAACGGGTCGCACATGGACACCCGCACGGCCCTCCTGACGGCCGCGGTCGCCCTCCTCGTCCTCGGGGCGGTCGGCGCCGTCGCGGCGCCCGACGCGCTCACCGACCCGCGCGAGACGGACGAGCCTCCCGGACGGATCGACATCGCGGGCGCGACGGTCGCGCCCGGCGAGGTACGCGGCGAGACCGCGGAGCTCCGGCTCGGGACCGACCTCCGGCACCGGGGCGGAGCCGTCGAGAACGTCACCGTCCGCCACCGCGCGATCGGCAGCGAGTCGGGGCTCCTCGTCGACGAGACGACCGTCACGGTCGGCGACGTCGACTACGAGGGCGAACGCACCGTCAACGGCACCGTCGACATCGAGCGCGAGGGCGGCTACCGCATCGAGACCGTCGTCTTCGCCGACGGCCAGCGCCGGGAGGAGCAGACGACCCGCATCGCGGGCGTCGCGGCGCTCACCCCCGACTACGCGGACACGCAGGTCGGCTTCACAGATGGGACGGTCTGGCCCACTGTCGCGGTGAGCGTCGTCGAGGCCGACAACCGGACGGCGACGCTGTCGGCGTCGGTGTCCGTGACGAACCGGGGCGACGAGGCCTCCGAGGACGTCGACCTCCGCGTGCTCCTCCGGCAGTCGGAGTCGAACGTGATCGCCGCGGAGGCGACGGAGACGGTCGGCACCGTCCGCCCCGGGCGCACCGACACCGTGACGGCGACCGTGGAGGTCCCCGCCGGGTACAACTACTACGTCGACGCCGCGCTGTTCGACGACGACGTGCTCGTCGACGAGACCCAGGGCGTTGCGAACCTGAACCCCCGCGAGACGATCACCGCGGACGAGACGGTCCGCGACGTCGAGTTCTCCGTGGAAGACTTCGAGCGCGAGGACGGTGAGGCGGGAGACGACGGGGCCGGCGACGACGGCTACCAGAGCCCGGACGCCAGCGACGACTCGACGCCCGGGTTCGGTCCCGTCGTCGCGCTCGTCGCGCTCCTCGCGGCGGCGCTGACCGCACGGAGGCGACGATGACCGCCGACCCGCCCGCGGACAACGCGAGCGAGGACCCGCTCGGATCGAGCGGCGAACCGACCGACCGCAGTCGAGACCGCGACCCATCACAACACATGACGGACGACACCGACGCGACCGACCGCACGGCGACCGCCCCCGGCCGCACCGACACCGACGAAGAGCGAGAGGCCGCCGACTCGTCGGGGGTCACTCGCCTCTCGACCGACCGCCTCCGGGGACTGCTCGACCGGGTCGGCCTCGCGGCGCTGTCGCTGCTCGCGGTGGTCGCCGGCTGGGGGTTCTACAGCCAGTCCGGGAACGCGATCCGCATCTGGTTCGACTCGGCGTACCAGTCCGCGGCGCTCGCGGTGTTCAACCTCGCGGTCCTGCTCGTCGCGCTGGCGGGCGTGGCCCACCAGCTCCGTCGGATCCGCGCGACGGAGTCCGGCGGCTCGGGCGAGTAGCCCTCACGGCAAGCGGTCGGCGGCTATTCGTCGGGGATCTGGTCGGTGTCCGCGGGGATCTGTTCCACCTGTCCGGCGAGCGTCGCGGCGTCGCCGGCGACGGTGGAGGGCTCGACGCCGGCCTCGGCGGCGACCAGTCGGACGTGGGCGGCGAGCAGCGCCAGCGCCCTGAGCCCGGCGCCGTCGGGCTCGTCGTCGGTGCGCTGGGCGAACGTGGTGTCGACCTCGCCGTCGCGGACGACGCCGACGTGGACCGCGTCGATCCCGTCGCCGTCGAGGAGGTCGCGGGCGCGGGCGAGTTCCGTCTCGAACTCGTCGTCGCTGGCGTCGTCGTCTCCGGAGGTGTCGTCGCTCATACCCGCGACTCGGACGGGCGGCGGTAAAAGCGCCGTGGCGACGGCGAGTCGAGTGAAGGCCCGTACAGGGGTCGAACTCGGGTTCGAACGGTGAAAGAGCAGAGAAGGGCGGGGACCGGACCGGTCGGCGAGCGCGACGCGGCGCTACTCCTCCGGCCGGGGGCGGGCGATGAACAGCGACTCTTCCAAGGTGAACGGGTCGTACACCGACTGGTGACAGACGCAGTAGGTCCCGTCGGCCGCGTCGTAGCGGGCGGACTCGCCTAACACCTTGTAGCCCGGGATGCAACAGAAGTGGGTACAGACGTTGAGGTACGCCAGGAATCCCTGATCGGTCGAGGCCTGGAGCCACTCGTCGTTCTTGGCCGCCTCCTCGATCTGCGGCGAGCGGATGACGACCGCGTTGAGGTTCGTGTCGGCGTCCTCGGAGCGCCACGTGACGGAGGCCGGCTTACCGACGCCGTCGCTGCCGATCCCGTTGCCCCACTCGGTGTAGTCCTCGAAGTCGTCGACGTGGATCTTGTCGCCGGCCGAGTACGTCTCCGACTGCCAGTCGTACGGCGGGCCGCTCGCGGACCGGAACACGTTATCGGACTCGAAGTTCGGCTGGACGTTCTCCTGAGACTCGACGCCGCAGTACTGGAACCACGCGCCGGCGTAGGTCTTGCCGCCGAGGTCCTGTTGGGCGACCTCGATCTCCTGTCCCTCTTGGGTGACGGTCGTCGTCTCGGGCCAGATGCCTTCGATGAACCCGTCGTCGTTGACCTGAAGCGGGATCTGCGGGAGGCCGCGGGGCGCGGGACCGCCGGTCTTCGCGATGGTCGTCGCGATCGTCGACCCGCCCCCGACGCCGCCGGCGGTCGTCAGGGTGTTCACGGTCGCCGACCCCATCGCGCCGACCCCCGCGAGGGCCGCGCCGCCGACGACGCCCTTCACGAAGCGGCGCCGGCCGGACTCTGACGGATACTTGTCGGACGCACTCATGGCCGGAACTGAGGGTGGATCGGTAAAAAGGGTGACGAACCCTCCATCGCGGCGGGAATCGACGCGCCGCGACCGCTCCCATCGAAGTAGCGGCCGGGTTCACCGACGGCCGTACGGTCGGCGCGTCACCGACCCACAGGAACTTTCGTGCGGAATTTACTCGGCGCCGAGGCAAACATTCGTCTAGACCGCGGTTTTTAACCCCCGGCACCCGGAGACGTGTGGTATGAAGTTGCACAATCGGAACGTGCGGACGGACGTTCGAGAACTCGGGGCGCTGGTGGGGGATGTTCTCGCCGCACAGGCCTCGACCGATGCGTACGAGACCGTCGAGGCGCTCCGCAACGCAGCGATCGGGTACCGACGCGGGGACGCCTCGGACCGCGACGCCCTCCACGAAACTGTCGACGGCCTCTCGACGACCCGCGAGGAGGTCGTCGCCCGGGCGTTCACGACCTACTTCGAGCTCATCAACCTCGCGGAGGAACGCGAGCGGGTCCGCGCGGTCCGGAACGCCGACGACGGTTCCGCCCTCCACGACTCCTTCGACGCGACCATCGCCGAGTTCGCCGAGGCGGGCGTCGAGGCCGACGAGTTAGAGGAGCTGCTCGCGGACGTCCTCATCGAGCCGACGTTCACCGCCCACCCGACCGAGGCGCGGCGGTCGACCGTGAAGTCCAAGCTCCGCTCCATCGCGAACCACCTCGAGGAGCTCGACGAACGCAACCTCACCGAACGCGAGCGGCGCGCCGTCTGGCGCGACGTCTCCGCCGAGGTCACCAGCCTGTGGGGCACCCGGCAGGTCCGGCAGCGACCCCCGGAGCCGGAAGACGAGGCGCGTAACGTCCAGTGGTACCTCGAGAACACCCTGTTCGATGTCGTCGGCGACGCCTACGAGGAGTTCGAGGAGACCATCTCGAAGGAGTACGACGACATCGACTGCCCCAAGCTCTTCGAGTTCCGTTCGTGGGCGGGCTCCGACCGCGACGGCAACCCGTTCGTCACGCCCGAGGTGACCGACGAGACGCTCGAACGCCAGCGCGAGGTCGCCGTCGAGAAGTACCGCGACCGGTGTAAGCGGCTCTCGGCCGTCCTGAGTCAGGACGGCGACCGGTACGCGAAGGGCGACGCCCTGGCGCGGTCGCTCGCGGCCGACGCCGAGCGGTTCCCGACCGTCGTCGAGGAGGCCCGCGAGCGCTACCCGGACGAGCCGTACCGCCAGAAGCTCCGGCTGATGCGCGAGCGGCTCGACCGCGTCAACGACGTGCGCCCGGGCGAGTACCCCGACGGCGACGCGTTCCTCGACGACCTCGACGTCATCGCCGAGTCGCTGCGCGAGGACGGGCAGGAGTCGGTGCTGGAGTCGTTCGTCGAGCCGTTCCGTCGGCAGGTGGACACGTTCGGGCTCACGCTGGCGTCGCTCGATCTGCGCGACCACCGCGAGAACCACACCGAGGCCGTCGCCGAGGCGGTCGCCACGGAGGGCGTCGACTACGGGGAGATGGACGAGTCCGAGCGCGTCGATTTCCTCACGGAGGCGATCCTCCAGGACGAGCCGGTCGTCGACGTGGACGAGCCCGGCGACGTCTCGGAGACGACCGAGCGCGTCCTCCGGCGGTTCGCGTCGTTCGCGGAGTGGCAAGAGGAGTACGGCCAGCAGGCGATAGACACTTACTGCATCTCGATGACGGAGGAGCCCAGCCACGTCCTCGAGGTGCTCTTCTTGGCCGACCAGGTCGGCGTCGTCTCGCTGCCCGACCACTGTGCGGTCGACGTCGTCCCGCTGCTCGAGACCGAGTCGGCGCTCAACGGCGCCGAGCGCATCCTCGGCACCCTCTTCGAGAACGAGGCGTACGCGACCGCGCTGGAGGCCCGCGGCGAGGTCCAGGAAGTGATGCTGGGCTACTCCGACTCCAACAAGGAGAACGGCTTCCTCGCGGCGAACTGGGACCTCTACGAGAACCAGCGTCGGATCGCCCGGTTCTGTCGCGAAGAGGAGGTGACCCTCCGACTGTTCCACGGCCGCGGCGGTTCCATCTCGCGCGGCGGCGGCCCGATGAACGAGGCGCTGACCGCGCTCCCGAACGAGACCGTCACCGGACAGGTGAAGTTCACCGAGCAGGGCGAAGCGATCGCCGAGAAGTACGCCAACCCGCGGATCGCCGAGCGCGAACTGGAACAGATGCTCGACGCGCAGATCCGCGCCCGGAAGGAGGCGAACGAGGAACCGGTCGAGAACGTCCCCGACCGCTGGGTCGAGGCGATGGAGACCATGGCGCCCGCCGCCCGCGAGACGTACCGCGACCTGCTGAACACGGACGGGTTCGTCTCCTACTTCGAACAGGCGACCCCGATCTCGGTCGTCGAGGATCTCAACCTCGGCTCGCGGCCGGCCTCGCGGTCGGGCGAGCGCAGCGTCGAGGACCTCCGCGCCATCCCGTGGGTGTTCTCGTGGACCCAGACCCGGCTGATCCTCCCCGGGTGGTACGCGATCGCCTCCGGCATCGACGCCTACCTCGACGAGGTCGGCGAGGACGAGGGGATGGAGACGCTCCGCGAGATGTTCGACGAGTGGCCGTTCTTCCGGACCACGCTCGACAACGCCTCGCTGGCGCTCGCGCGCACCGAGCCCGAGATCGCCGCCGAGTACGCCGACCTGGCCGACGAGGAACTCCGGGAGCGCTTCTTCCCCGAACTCGTCGGCGAGTACGAGCGCGGCCGCGAACTCGTCTTGGATATCAGCGGGCGCGACCAGCTCCTCCGGCGCGAGTGGCTCGAAGAGAGCCTCGACCGGCGGAACCCCTACGTCGACCCGCTGAACCTCCTGCAAGCGAACCTGCTCGGCCGGACGCACCGCACCGACGAAGAGGAGCGAACCCTGCGGCTCACGGTCAACGGCATCGCCGCCGGAATGAAGAACACCGGATAGTAGGGGTCGAACGAGGTCGGCCGCGTAGCCTTCCACGGCGTCACGACAGCCGTCGGCGCCGACCCCGAAACGGCCCCCGTTACCGGATCACGTCGTCGTCGACCGCCACGGTCCCCGACTCGACGATGCGGGCGTCGAGCCCGCCGCGACCGTCGAGCGCGGTCGCAGCGTCCGACTGGTCCGCGAGCGACGCCATGTACCCGCAGGGCTCACAGCGGCCGACTCCCTCGAGCACGGCCTCACCCACCCGGAACCGCTCGCCGACGAGCTCGTCGAGCGCGACGCCGCGCGTCGTGACGTTGCGCCGATGGGCGCCCGCGCCGAGGTCGACATCGAACTCCGCGGCCGCCGCCGCGAGCGCCTCCGCCTCGATCAGCGTGACGTCGCTCGGCTTCAACTCCTCCCGTTCGTTGTAGATCCCGTCGCCGTCGAAGTAGCTGTCACCCCGGAGTCCGCGGTCCGCGACCGCTTCGACGGCCTCCCTCGGTTCCGGATCACCGCCGGTCCCCGAGGCGGTGTGGATGCGCTCGACCGCGCCGACTCGGTTCCCGTTCGTCGCCGTGGCTCCCCCTGCGTCATGGACGCCGACACGCGTCGGAGCGCGAAGAACCTGACTCCCCGGTGGCGGGCCACGCCGCGGCGTGCGGTCCACTGAGCGACGGAACGCCGACCGGCAGCGACCCCGACGCTCCGACCGGTCCGGTCCGCAGACGAGATCGCCGCCCCGACAGCATTTGATATAGCGATATTCAATGTACAAGGTGAGAGCGGCCGATCACCGCCGCAGCGAGGAACAGCGGTCGCTAAGCGGGTGAGACAGCAGAAACCGAACAATAAACCGTCGGTTCAGCGGGAGAACGAACGTCGGAGGAGAGACCGCGTTACGCGTAGCGTTCGAGTTCCGGGCGGTCGAGATCCTCGAAGACCTCGGTCGCGACCTCGGAGAGGAACGCCTCGCCCTCGTCGGAGACGCGGCGACCCTCGCCGGACGCGATGGTGACGAGCCCGTCGTCTTCGAGCGCCTGAAGCGCCGAGCGGATGAGCTTTCGGGAGCCGCCCTCGTGTTCGCCGGGGCGGACGGAGTAGCGGTTCGAGCCGCGCTTCTTCGAGCCGTACTCGGTCGCGAGCCGCTCGATGCCGACCGGCTCGTTCTGGGCGACCTTCCGGAGGAGGCTCGCGGAGCGGACGTACCAGAAGTCCTCTTGTTCCGGCGGGAGCTCCTTGCCGGCGCCGCTCTTGGTGAACTCGACCCAGTCGGGCTCGTCGATCCGGTCCTCGAGTCGCGCGGCGACGGCCTCGATGAGGTCGTCCGCCGGCACGTCGTAGATGGTTACCATTGGGTGTCGATTCACGCCAGCGTCGTTTAAAACCATCGTATCGGCCACACACCGTGTGAGCCGTTTTCACGGGGTTGCGGGCCGCTGCGGGGGACTCGCGGATCGCGGAAGGGGCGGCGAGACCGCTCAGCGAGACGCGGCGGCGACTACTCCACGTAGTCGTACATCCGCTCGTTCATCCGGCCCCAGCCGGTGAAGACGAACTCCCCGTCCGGCTGGGTGAACTCCTCGATTTCGCGTTCCACGTCCATGTCGTACTCGTGGACGTCGTGGACGTCCTCGTACTCGTCCCACGAGAGGTCGTAGCGGTCGTCGAGCTGGTCGTCGATGTCGAGGCCCTCGATCTCCTCGCGCCACCCCTCGCGGATCGTCTCGGCGTGGATCTCGGCCTGCGCGCCGGAGCCGTAGGAGGCGACGAGCAGGGTGTTCCCGACGAACTCCCGGTCGCGGGTGAGCGCGTCGCGCAGCGCGCTGACGCGGGCGATGTGGACGGAGCTCGTGTACCAGTTTCCGACCTCACGGGAGAGTTCCAGGGTCGGCTCGACGGCCGTGTCGTACCACGTCTGGTACTGTTCCGTCGTCTTCAGGTCGTCCATGTACCCGCGGATAGCATCCTCGTACGCCTCGCGGTCGTCGAACTCCTCCTCTCGGGGCTGTCGGCCGATCTCGTCGGCGAGCGCGTCCTCGTGAGCGGTGTCGCGGATGACGTGCCGGTACGCTAACAGCGCCGCCTTCCGAACCATCCCGGGGAACGGGGTGTGGAACGGGGCGTACACGAAGTCCTCCAGTTCGATGGCGTCCGTGACCGACTCGTAGTCTTCGAGGGCCTCGCGCATCCGGGAGAGGTACACCTGAACCGACCGCTTCCCGTCGACGCTGGGGAACTGCTGGTTCGGCTTGAGGAAGTCCGTCTCGTCTTTCGACCCGTAGCCCTGATCGGTCGACAGCTCGACGATCGAGGGGTCCTCGTCGATCAACATCGCGACGGCGCCGGCGCCCTGCGTCGCCTCGCCGGGGTCACCGCGGGCGTACAGCGCCGTGTCCGTCGTGATAACGATCGCGGGTCGGTCGCGGTTCCGGCCGGCGCGGATCCAGTTGTACGCGTCGTCGATGGCCTGCGTGCCGGCGAGACAGGCGAACTTCCGCTCGCCCTTGTTGGCGTGGGTGAAGTCGCCGTCGTACACCTGTTCGAGGCAGCCGGCGATGTACGTCGACACCGGCTTGGAATGGTCGAACGCCGACTCGGTGGCGACGTCGATCCGCCCGATGTCCTCGGGAACGAGCCCCTTGCGGTCCATCAGCCGCTTCGCGGCGTTCGCGCCCATCGTGACGATGTCCTCGTACACGTCGGGGAACGAGGAGTTGGTGAGTCCGAGCCCCTTCGTGTACTTCTCGGGGTCGTCGCCCTTCTCCGGCGCGAACGTGCCCGGCAGGTCGAGTTTGAGCTTCCCGGTCCAGATCTCGATGCCGTCGATCCCGACTGCGGTCATACACGGTCGTTCATACGGCCGCCATATGGCTTTGTCGATGGTGGTTTACGTCGATCGTGGAAAGTTGAGAGGGACCGGCCGTCAGGCGAGTTCGGGATCGAACGGTACACCAACCGCTCGAAAATGACCGTCAGCTGGTGAACTACCTCGTCCGCGCTCCTCGTCAGTAAGCCGCCAGCATGAGTTTCTACGACCGGTACGGTCGCTGCGACCGGACTTTGACGGTCGTCGTGGCTGGACGTTCTCTCTCGATTGTTCGGTCAGGTTCACGCGTTATTTCCGGGCAGAGGCGTATTAGTCATGAAAACGGTCGAGAACGCCCCTGATTCGAACTGTGGATGGTACATTCAGGGAGGGTCGTTATCGTCAGCGGAGTCGTCAGTGATGCGACTGTCGACGACAACTCCATCTGTGTCTAATACAAGGACCGAGATCTTATACGGACTATTCGTCCCGTCGCCCGGATTAACGTCGATATTGTTCGCACTACGCTGCGTGCGAGTCGTCGAACCGGACGCACCACTACCGTCGCGACTGAGCACGTCGAACCTAATTTCGGAGAATGACCCGCCGGGAGAGACATCGTATGTAAACCTGTAACGAACTTTATTGCTACTCGGATTCGAACGGTCCTCGATGTCTAAGGCGTCGATGGTGGCGCTTCCCGAACGCGATAGATCGTCGTTTTCTGTCGGGTTTTGTGTGTCAGCAGATGTGAATATGGTTCGCTGAGCGACTGTGCTTCCTCCATCGATCGCTCTGACGATTACGGCGAATTCTTCGTCGTCGCCGAAGCTAGGAGTAAGCGAGACGCCACCTCTGGTGTCCGGAGAGGTGACGGAGTCGCTTGCGGTTGAAGAAGTACTAGACGCAGAGATCTCAACGGTGTCGGCTTGCCCACTAAACTCGTACGAGACGTAGAATTCGGGGTTGTTGTCCCGTCGGTTGCTGAGGTCGTCAACCCGCATTGAGATCTGTGAGTCAGGCTCACTAGGGTCTGTGACAGTGGGTGACTGGATGTTTGCTTTTGCCCCACCTTCGTTGGGTTTCGTCTGTATACCGACTGTATTCACTCGGACTTCGCTCGAGTTTGCTTGGAGAGTAAGCGCGTGGACCTCACTGTCGTAGTGGTCGTTCTTGACGCCGGTGTAGACTGGCTCATCACCGATTGCCCCATCCCAGTACTCCGAACCGTTGATCCGGGTAGGGAGCGTTATATTGAGATCTCCGGCCGGAATGTCCTCTGAAGATAGCGTATCGGTCGGGTAGAGTTCGACATTTACCTGCTGTGTGCCACTGCGTCGAAATTCATTTTGTAGCAGTGTGAGTCGAACGGTTGAGTTATCGACGATACTTTGCTCTTCGATGACGGCAATATTTC
The DNA here is from genome assembly GCF_055389685.1 of Halorubrum ejinorense. Lineage (NCBI taxonomy): Archaea > Methanobacteriati > Methanobacteriota > Halobacteria > Halobacteriales > Haloferacaceae > Halorubrum > Halorubrum ejinorense. The sequence continues at coordinate 928,224 of NZ_AP043777.1, read as the reverse complement.
CACCGTTTTCGCGAGCGTCGAGGTAGAGAACGGAATTATCGTACCGTATCGGAGAGCGTGACAACTCGTTGTATCCGGGTTGGTATCGAACGAATCGAGAGGGAATTGAGACATTGGTGGATCCGTTAGTTATCGTTACGTTGTACGAGTCACTAGTTCGAAGCGTTCCGCTCGGTGGAGGCGGATTGATCGCGAAGAGACGAACTGGATAGTTCGTTCCCAACTCGACTGATTTGAATTGAGGGGTATCAGCTTGACCCGCAGTCAGGATACCGGCCCGCAGATCAACCAGATCGTTTCGTACCTCCTCGAAATGCTGGAACTCGACTTCCGCGTTCTCCTGCGGAACGATCTGTACCTGATACAACGAGAGCGCGACGATCAGGAACCCGAACAGGATCACCGTCCCGACCACGACCGACTGGCCCCGACGGTCGCGACTGAATCGCATTGTGCGGTGTCGACGGCGGGTAGGTATAAATGCCACCGTCGGACTCTCAGTCCCGATATTCGCTCACCCGCGGCCGGAACGCGGGGCGGCTGACGGGTTCAGTCCGCGTCCGCCCGCCGAGCCGTCAGCCACGCCGACGCGGCCGCGACGACGGCAGCGATCCCGCCGAGCAACACCGCCTGCGTCCAGTTGAAGCCGAGCAGCGTCCCGGCCGCGGCAGTGACGAGCAGGAACGCCGCCGTGAGGGCAGCAAGCGTCGAGCCGAGGTCTGCGGAGGCGTCTGGCATACCGAGACCTGACGGAGTCGGCGGGTAAAACGGTCGATCGACGGGACCGACCGGCGAAACGAGGGCGCTGACGACACCGTTTCGGACCGCTCGTAAATCTCATACCGCGATATCAAAATGCGCTGGTGAGCCTCACCGCGCCCGCCGACCGGTCGGTTTTTGCGCGCGGCGGCTGTTGCCGCGCGTATGGCGAAACAGCCGCACCTGCTGGTCGAAGAAGGCGACGTCCACGATATCGCGGTCATCCCCGGGGACCCCGGCCGCGTCGACCGGATCGCCGGCCTCTGTGACGACAGCGAGGTCGTCGCGGAGAACCGCGAGTACAAGGTCGTCAACGCGAGCTACGAGGGGACCGACCTCACGATCTGCTCGACCGGGATCGGCTGCCCCTCCGCCGCCATCGCCGTCGAGGAGCTCTCGCGGGTCGGCGTCGAGACGTTCGTCCGGTGTGGCACCTGCGGGGCGCTGCAGGCCGACATGGAGGTCGGCGACATGGTCGTCGCGACGGGCGCGGCCAAGGAGGAGGGGACGAGCAAGCGGTACGAGTCCGCGAACTACCCCGCGGTCCCGGACTACGACGTGCTCACCGGACTCGTCGGGGCCGCGGAGGACAACGACGAGGAGATCCACGTCGGGCCGATCGTCTCGGACGACGCCTTCTACAACGAGAGCGACGAGTACGTCGACGACTGGAACGACGCGAACCTGCTCGCGATCGAGATGGAGGCCGCGACCGTCTTCTCGCTCGCGCGGCGCAAGGGCCTCGCCGCGGGCGCTATCTGTACCGTCGACGGCAACCTCGTGGCGGGCTCGCAGAAGGGCGCGGACTCCGACGACGAACTGCCGGAGAAGGCGAAGGACAACGTCGAACGCGCGATCCGGATCACGCTGAACGCGGTCGCGTCGCTGTAGCCGACCCGGACGCGACCGGAACGGCCGCTACTCCTCGGCGCGGAACTCCACGAGCGTCAGGTCTCGGTCGAGCGCGCACGTCTCGTGTGGCGGCTCGCCCAGCACCTGGTCGATGACACGCTCCTCGTCGAAGTCGGCCCCGTCCGGGACGCAGTACCCGTGGCTCGGACACTCGGTGTGCGGGCAGGGGCCCGCGAGCGAGGCCTTACTTCCGGCGTACGCGCGCTTCGACGGGACGTTCACCGGGACCGACGCGGGTTCGACCTCAACCGCGCGGACGCCGGCGTCGTGGACCGCGCAGTCGAGCGTCTGCGCGTTCTCGCGGATGCCGGTCACCCGGTAGCGGGTCCCCTCGGAGAGGTTGAGACACTGCCCGCGGTAGGGACACCCCTCGCAGTCCGTCGATTCGCCCTGGTAAACGAACTCGCGGCCCACGTCGGCGAGCCGGGTCCCGATGAGCGTGACCGTCGTCATGTCCGAGGCGACGCGCCGAGCGGCCGTAAGCCTCCCGCCTCCACCGGGCAGGGGAAACTGACCGAGCCGGCTGTCGTCGTCCGGAGCGCGGCGCGCCCGGAGGGGAAGACACATGACCGCCCCTCGGCAACCACGAGGGAGATGATCGCGGAGGTCACGCGGGAGCTACGCGCCGAGGCCCGGCGGACGAACGAGCGGCGCGTGCTCGTGCTCGCCGGCGGCCGCGACCGCGGCGTCGACGCGGCGTACGACGCGGTCGAGTCGCTCGGGGTCGACGACGAGGCGGTCTCGCTCGTCTCGACGCGCGAGGGGTTCCGGTTCGACGAAACGCGCCCGCGGAACGCCGACGAACTGCTGGGGCGCACCCGCGAGGCGGTCGTCTTAGACTGCCACGAGCGGTTCGTCCCGAACGCGCTCGGCCGCGCGGTCGGCGCGGTCGACGGCGGCGGCCTCCTGATCCTCCTGACGCCCGCGCTCGACGAGTGGCCGGCGACCCGCGACCGCTTCGACGAGTCGCTCGCGGTCCCGCCGTACGGCCGCGACGACGTGACCGGTCGGTTCCGCGAGCGCCTCGTCGAGACGCTCCGGACGCACCCGGGGATCGGGATCGTCGCGCTCGGCGACGGTGGCGCGGCGGACGTTCTCGAACGCGACGGGCTCACCGGAGCCGACGGTGGGGACGCGGAGAACCGAGGCGCCGACACGGCCGCGTCGCACGGAGCGCCGCCGGACGCGGCGTTCCCCGCGACCGCGTACGAGTCGTGTCTCACGGGCGATCAGGCGCGAGCGCTGCGGGCCTTCGAGACGCTGACCGAGCCCGGCTCCGCCGTGGTCGTCGAGTCCGACCGGGGGCGCGGGAAGTCGAGCGCGGCCGGGCTGGCGGCGGGCGCGCTCGCGCTCGGGGGCGACGACGTGCTCGTCACCGCGCCCGCGTTCCGGAACGCCGCGGAGGTGTTCGCGCGAGCGCGAGAGCTGATCGAAAGCGAGGCCGACGAGGGCGACGACGAAATCGGGGGGGACGACGGGCGCGAGCTTCGCACCGCCGCGGGCGGCCGAGTCCGGTTCCTGACCCCGGCGGCGGCCGCGGACGTCGCCGGCGAGGTCGACGCCGTGATCGTCGACGAGGCCGCGGCGCTGCCGGTTCGCCTGCTGGAGGCGTTCCTCGACGCCCCGGCCGTCGCGTTCTGTACGACGGTCCACGGCTACGAGGGCGCGGGCCGCGGGTTCGCGGTCCGGTTCCACGAGCGGCTCCTCGACTCGTCGTTCGCGGTCCGCGACGTGCGGCTCGACGAGCCGATCCGCTACGCACGCGACGACCCGGTTGAGGCGTGGGCGGCGCGCGCACTGCTGTTGGACGCCCGCCCCGCGGTCGACGCCGCGGTCGCGGACGCGACGGTCGAGGCGGCGACGTGCCGACGGCTCCCGACCGAGGACCTGCTCGCGGACGAGACCCTGCTCTCCGAGGCGTTCGGACTGCTCGTCGCCGCTCACTACCGCACGGAGCCGAACGACCTCGCGCGGCTGCTCGACGCCCCGAACCTCGTGGCGCGCGCGCTGCTCGTCGAGGGGCGCGTCGTCGCGGTCGCGCTGCTCGCTCGCGAGGGCGGGCTCGACGCCGAGACCAGACGGCGGATGTACGAGGGCGAGCGCGTCCGCGGGAACATGGTCCCCGACGTGCTCACGAGTCAGCTCCGCGACGAGAGCGCCGCCGAGCCGCGCGGGCTGCGGACGGTCCGGATCGCGACCCACCACGCGCTCCGGGACGCGGGGTTCGGCTCGCGGCTGCTCGACGAGGTCCACGCGGAGTTCGGGGCAGAGGGGGGCGAGACCGATCCCGTCGACTACTTCTCGGTCGGCTACGGCGCGACGCCGCGACTGCTCCGGTTCTGGGGGCGCGCGGGCTACGGGACGGTCCACCTCTCGACGACGCGCAACGACGCCTCGGGCGAACACTCCGCGGTCATGCTCCGCCCGGAGACGGCGGCCGGACGGGACCTGCTCGACCGTCACGCCGTCGCCTTCCGCGACCGCGAGCGCGACGGCCTCTCCGACGCGCACCGCGGCGTCGACCCGGACGTGATCCGGGGAGCGCTCCGGGCGTGTCCCGCGCCCGTCCCGGTCGATCTCACCGAAACGGAGTGGCGCTCGGTGGTCGGCGCCTCCTTCGGCCCGGGGATGTACGACACGGCGCCCGGCGCGTTCCGCGACCTCGCGCTCGCCGCGCTGATAGAGGGCCCCGAGGGCGACGACGACCCCCTCAGCGAGCGCGAGGAGCGCCTGCTCGTCGAGAAGGTGTTACAGGGACGCCCGTCCGAGGCGGTCGCCGCCGACCTCGGATTCGTCTCGACGGGCGCGTGTCTGCGCGCGCTCGGCGACGCCTACGTCCCGCTCGTCGAGCGCTACGGGACCGAGTTCGCGCGGGGGGAACGGGAGCGATTTATGAATGAGTGAGCGAACCGGCGACGACTACTTATGAATAGATCTGCGGTGGCGTCGCCGGCGGCGTAGCCACCGGCGACGAGGCTGGGGAGGCGTGAGGCGCGGGGCAGTGCTGTGCGGGGCGGGACTCGAAGGGGCAGCCGTGAGGACGGCGCAGGCGACGTTAGCACTGGAAGGAGAGCGGAGCGAGCCACTGAAGCGCGTGGTTCGAGAGAGCGAAGCTCTCTCGTCATCCCGAAAATCGAAGATTTTCGGGCGACAACGAGCGTGCGCCGTCCTCACGGCTGGGGCTTCAGCGGTGTTCACCGCCGGTTCTCAGTCAGAGCCGTATAGCCGAGCTGCTGGGACTTTGGCGGGGTTGGCCGTCGATCCGCGGTCGACTCTTTATAAAAGAACAACTCGGACGTGAGAAGTCGACACCACGCCGCCAACGGCGATTTATAACCGGTTTTCGCGCCCGGGGTCGACGTCGATGGCGTCGACCGGACAGACGTCGACACAGAGCATACAGTCGATACACTGGTCTTCGTCTATCGGGTTCGCCTTGCGCTCGGACTCCGGGTGGCCGGGCGTGTCGACCCACTCGAAGACGTCGACCGGGCAGTCTTCCAGACAGGCGCCGTCGGCGAGACAGATGTCGAAGTCGACCGCGACGTGGGTGCCCCGAATGCCCTGCTTCTCCGGGGGTTCGACGGGCCCCCACACGGCGACGCCGTCCTCTTCGCCCACCCGCTCGCGGTTCGCTTCGAAGTTCGAGTCGATGGCCATCTTACCCGTCGTTCGCCGGTCGCGGGTTTAAACTCCGCGGCGAACGAATTCGGTCGGTCGGAGGGCGAGACACCGCGCTACGAGTGCGCGTAGTACGCCAGCAGGTCCTCCTCGCCGTTCGGCCCGTCGGGCTCGTCGGTCGCCTCGGGGTCGAACCCGTCGATCCGGGCGAACCCGACGCGCACGAACTGGACGACCGTATCGGGATCGACGTCGGCGACCGCGGGTTCGGCGACGCCACGCACGTCGCCGGAGACGGTGCGGAGGAGCGTGTCGAGCCCCTCGTCGACGGGCGCCCAGTGGATCACGTCCACGTCGCCCTCGCGGACCACCTCGATGTCGGCGTCGAGGGCCGCGAGCTCGTCGCCGTCGTACCGCACGCAGCCGTACCCCTTGAGCCAGACGCGCTCGCCCTCGCTCGGAAGGTCCGAAGACTCGACCGCCACCCGGCCGGCGGGGACCTCGCGCTCGCCCCGTTCAGGGTGTTCGGGGTGGAACCGCGGATGACCCGCGTCGGGCGCGGGCACGTCGCCGTCGACGATCGGGAGTTCGACGGCGGGATCGTCCTCGCGGTCGCGAACGAGGAAGTAGCGGTTCGCCTCGTCGTCGACGAGATCGCGGTTGTTCGCGTACACCGACGACATCGCGAGGTCGACGTCGGAGGTGGACATCCCGAGTTCGGTCATCGAGTCGACGAGCGCCTGCCCCTGAATGCCGCGGCGGCGCATGGACTGGATCGTCGGGGCGCGCGGGTCGTCCCAGCCAGTCAGGTCGCCGCGCTCGATGAGCTCCTTGATCGTCGACGTGGAGAGTTTCACGTCGTACTCGTCGACCTGGACGTGGCCCCAGTGGAGCACCTCGGGGTACTCCCAGCCGAAGTAGTCGTAGACGAAGCGCTGGCGCTTCGCGGAGTCTTGCAGGTCGATGCCGCGGATGATGTGCGTGACGCCCGTGAGGTGATCGTCGACGCCCGACTGGAAGTCGAGCATGGGCCAACAGCGGTAGTCGGCGGCCGCCTCGCGCGGGTGCGGGGTGTCGATCATCCGGAACGCGACCCAGTCGCGCAGCGCGGGGTTCTTGTGTTCGATGTCGGTCCGGACTCGGAGGACCATCTCGCCGGAGTCGTACTCCCCGGCGACCATCGCCGCGAACTCCTCGCGGACCGTCTCGGCGTCCTTGTCGCGGTGCGGGCAGGCCTCGCCGTCGTTTTTGAGCGCGGAGAACGTCTCGCCGGAACACGAGCAGGTGTAGGCGCCGCCGGCGTCGATCAGCTCGCGGGCGTGATCGTAGTACGTCTCCAGCCGGTCGGACGCTTTCAGCACGCGGTCGGGCTCGAAGCCGAGGTACTCGATGTCCTCCAAGATGGCGTCGTACGCGTCCAGGTCGGGCCGCTTCGTCTCCGGGTCGGTGTCGTCGAACCGGCAGATGAACTCGCCGTCGTAGCGCTCCTTGTACGTCCCGATGACGGCGGGCATCCGCGCGTGACCGACGTGCCACGGGCCGTTGGGGTTCGGCGCGGCGCGCATCACGACCTCGCCGTCCTCGGCGTTCGGCAGGTCGGGGAGGACGCGGTCGTCCGCCTCGTCGTCCGCCTCCAGCTCCGCAAGCCGCTCGGGCGCGAGCTCGCCGAGCCGGTCGCGGCGCTCGGCCTCGTCCATCTCGCCGACCTCGTTGACGATCGGCGCGAGGACGCCCGGAATCTCGTCGCCGTGCGGGCGGAACTCGGGGTTCTCGCCCATGATCGGGCCCATGATCGCGCCCACGTCCGGGTCGCTGCCGTGTTTGAGCGCGTTGAAAAGCGCCGCGGCCTCGCCGGCCGCCGCGACGCGCTCGCGGAGTTCGTCGTCCATGGGCGTGGCTTGTCGGGGTCGGGTCAAAAACGCCGCGAAACGGCGGTCAGGGGTGTCCCGGACCGACGCACGGCTCGGTTCGGCGCGTCCGCCCGGCGGCCCGGGACGGCGGGTAGGGGTAGTCGGAGGAAACCGTCGGACGGACTTAAACCGCCGAGACCGTTCACGGCGGTAATGTTCCGATACCACCGTGAACGGTCGCGAGACTTATTACCGCGAAGAGGCGAACGGCGCGGTTCGTCGGTCGCGACCGCGACGGGCCGAACCGGTTCGCCGGGTTGATGGTCGCCGGGGTCGTGGTTCGGCCATGAGCGTAGCGTCGACGGTCGTCGGAACGCGGTCGAGGGGGTCGCGGTGGTAGGACCCATCTCCGAAGCGGAGCGAGACGCCGGGAACCGGAAGATCAAGCTCGTACTGCTCGCGATCGTCACCGCCTCGCCGCCGCTGCTCGCCCTCCAGTTGGACCCCTCTCCGCTCCAGTTGCTCGCCGCGCTGGGCGTCGGGTTCGGTATCGGACTGGTGGTGGTGTGGTACCTCGGGCGGCTCGCCGCCGAGTTCGCCGGCGGTCAGCGGCGACCCCGACGGCGTCGCTGACCCGTTTCTCCGGTCCGTGGGGTTTCGTCGGAGCTAATCGGCGCCCGTCTCGGCGCCGCGAACCGAGTCGACGAGGTCGCCCGCCCGCTCGCCGGCGACCGCGCGCGAACTCGACAGCGGCGAGATGCTCACCTCGCCCTCGACCGCCGCGCGCCGGTCCGACCCCGGATCGTCGGCGACGTCGCCGCGGAGGAACTCCCGCCAGAAGCGGTCGCGGAGCTCCATCCCCATCTCGCCGCGGCGCTCGCCGAACTCCCAGCCCTCGGGGACGTTCTCGTCTTCCGGTCCCTCCTCGCCCGGGCGGAACTCGATCACGTCGAAGCCCCGGGCCGGCTCGGTCAGTCGGTAGGTCGGCTCGACCGCCGCCTCGTCGTCAGCCGCGGGGACGTTAACGTTCAACACGTCGGCGCCGAACGGGAGTCGACCGTCGTCGATCCGGTCGAGCAGGTCGCCGACGACCTCGCCGGCGACCGCGAAGTCCCCGGTGTCGAGCGTCGGCGGCACGGGGAGGTTTCCGCGGTCGTACAGCGAGACCGCGACGGCGGGCGTTCCGAGGAAGGAGGCCTCCATCGCGGCGCCGACGGTCCCGGACTGACCGAGGATGTGGGCGCCGATGTTCGGCCCGTGGTTACAGCCGGAGACGACGACGTCGGGGTCGAGTTCGAGCGCCACGTCCGCGACCGCCACGCAGTCCGCGGGGGTCCCCTCGACCGCGTAGCCGCGGTCCGTCTCGGTGTACTCGACCGTCGTCTCCCACCACGAGCGCGCGCCGCCGACGCCCGACTGGTTCGTCGCGGGCGCGACGACCGTCACGTCGTACTCGCGCGACAGCGCGTCGGCGAGCGCCCGGATCCCGACGGCGTCGATCCCGTCGTCGTTGGTGAGCAGGATCTCGGTTGGCATACGCGACCGTGCGAGGGGACGAGAGAAAACGTCGCCGGTCTCCGGCGACCGCCGGGTGAGTCGAGGGCCGGGTGAGGCGAGGGACGCGAGCGGCGCGAGGACAGCGAACGTCGGCCGGGTGGTACTCCGATTGGTCAGCGGAGGGAACCGGGGAGCGGGGCCGAACGGCGGGCGTGGCGAGGAGTCAGTCGGCGGCGATTCGACGCGAGGACGACGCCATCGCCAGCACCTCGTCGAAGAAGCCGAGCGAGTCGTGCGGACCGGGGTTCGCCTCGGGGTGGTACTGGCGCGTGATGACGTCGAGTTCCTCGCTGTCGAGCCCCTCGACGGTGTCGTCGTTGACGTTCACCTGCGTGACCTCGAGCGGGCCGGTGTCCGCGACCGTGTAGCCGTGGTTCTGGGTGGTCATCACGACCTTGTCGCTGCGGAGGTCCTTGACCGGCTGGTTGACGCCGCGGTGGCCGAACGCCATCTTCTCGGTCGAACCGCCGAGCGCGCTCGTGATCACCTGCTGGCCGAGACAGATGCCGGCAAGCGGGAGGTCGCCCGCGAACGCGTCGACGACCTCCTGGGCCGCGACGAAGTTCTCGGGGTCGCCCGGGCCGTTCGAGACGAAGAGTACGTCGGGTTCGACGGCGGCCACGTCCTCGGGGGTCGCGTCGTACGGGAGGACGTGAACGTCCGCGCCGCGCTCGGTGAGCGAGGAGATGATAGAGCCCTTCGCGCCGCAGTCGAGCAGCGCGACGGTGGCGTCCCCGTCGCCCTCGTGGACGGTCGGCTCGGTCACCGAGACCTGCGCGCCGATGTCGACGTGGTCGCTCATCGGCTTACACGCCTCCATCTCCGCGACCGCGTCCTCGGGGGTCGCGTCCGGGCCGGCGGCGATCCCGCAGGCCATCGCCCCCTCCTCGCGGACGGTGGTGACGATCTCGCGGGTGTCGACGTGGTCGACGGCGGGCACGTCCTCGTCGGCGAGCCAGTCGGCGACGTCGTCGGTCAGCTCGCGGGCGATCGCGGCGCGCGGCTGGACCGAGTCGGACTCGAATCGCTCGCTTCGGACGCCGTAGTTCCCGATCAGCGGGTACGAGAAGGTGAGGATCTGTTCGGCGTAGGAGGGGTCGGTGAGCGACTCCTCGTAGCCGGTGTACGCGGTCGTGAACACCAGTTCGCCACGGGTGCGCCCCGGCGAGCGGGCGCGCGCTTCGAGCACGCGTCCGTCGGCCAGCGCGATGTAGGCGTCCGACATTACGAGAAACGTACGCTCAAAAGGTAATAAATGCGTCGTTCGAAGTTGCGTTACGATATTCGTAACGGGTAAGACGCCGGACCGAGAGAGTCGAGTATGGACGACCTCGATCGACGCATCCTCTCGATCCTGCGACGGGACGCGCGGACCCCGTACACGGAGATCGCGGACCGGGTGGGGACCTCCGAGGGGACCGTGCGCAACCGCGTCGACCGGATGACCGACGAGGGGATCATCGAGCGGTTCACCGTCACGACCCGCACCGGCAACGTGAAAGCGATGATCGAGATATCGGTGGAGATGAACGTCGACACCGCCGCCGTCGGCGAGCGGATGGTCGACTGGGAGGAGGTCGACTTCGTCTGGCAGGTCTCCGGCGAGGAGGACATCGTCCTCGTCGTCGACGCGGTCGACACGCGCGCGGTCAACGAACTGATCTCGCAGGCCCGCGAGATGGACGAGGTCAAGTCGACGAAGACGCGGCTCATCCTCGACGAGCGGCTGGGCTGACCGGGCCGAACGAGAAGACCGCGCCGGACGAGACGGTCTGGGTCCGGCTCCGCCGAGAACCGAAACCGCCCGAGCGAGTCGCTTACGCCGACTCGGAGTCGGCGGCGGAGTCGGCCGAGCGGGTCGCGTCGGTCCCGGTCGCTCGCCCGTCCTCGCGGTCGAACGCCCGGCGGTTCCGGAGGGCGAACAGCGCGAACAGCGCGAATCCGATCCCGCGCAGCGTCAGGTCCAGCAGGAGCGCGTCGACGGAAACGGTCACGTCGACGAGCCCGAGCAGGTCGAAGACGGAGTCCGAGAGCATCCCCGGCGCCATCAACAGCAGGGCGCTGAACGCGAACGCCGTCCGAGCGGGCCGGCCGACCCGGGTGTACAGCGTCCCGATGACGGTGGCGCCGAGCGCGATCACCCCGAGGAACACCCCGACGACGGGAATGAGTATCTCGGGGACCGAGTAGGACAGCTCGGCGAGGTCGGAGAAGCCGACCACGCGGTACCGCTCGCGGATGGGGAGGTCCGCCGCGTTCGCCTTCTCTCTGAGCAGGACGATCCCCGGCACGAACACGAACGCGAACGGAACGATCGCCTTGTTCAGCGACAGGGAGAACGCCTTCACCCCGGTCTGGAACGGGTCGGACTTCGCCACGCCGCTCGCGGCGTACGCCGCCACGGCGACCGGCGGCGTGATGTCGGCGATCACGCCGAAGTAGAGGATGTACAGGTGCGCGGCCAACAGGGGAATGCCGAACTCCACGAGCGGCGACGCCAGCATCGAGATGAGGATGATGTACGTGACCGTCGTCGGCATCCCCATGCCGAGGACGACGCTCGCGAAGGCGGTCACGAGCAGCATGACCACCTTCGAGCCGCCAGAGAGCGCCAACAGCAGCGAGGTGAGGTTCGGGCCGAGCCCGGAGACGCTGATGACGCCCGGGATGATCCCCGCGGCCGCGACCGCGATCACGACCGGGACCGCGGTCCGAGCCCCCTCGTCCATCGATTTGACGACGAACGTCCCGAGCTTGAACGGCTGGCTGTCGCCGAGGTCCCGGCCGGTGCGCTCGCCGATGTCCTCGGCCGTGTCCCGAATGGCGGGGTTGAGTTCCAAAAGGGACGCGTCGAGGTCCGGCTTCGACAGCAGCGTCAACACGCCCGCGAGCATCACGTACCACTCGAGACCGGCGGTCACGGCGGTGAGCGCGTCCGCGATCGGCAGCCCCGCCCCGCCAGAACCGGTCACGAGACCGGTAAGCGGGACGCCGGCGACGACGTGGCTCGCCGCCTCGACGCCCACGATCGCCGCGAGGATCCCGGCGAGTCGGAGCCGGGTCTCCTCGCTGTACGCCGCGATGAAGGCGATCAGTGCGACCAGCGCGACCAGCGTGAACCACGCGGAGCGGGAGACGGAGAGCCGCTCGATGATGAGGTAGTACAACAGCAGTCCGATCGGCACCAGGTAGAACCAACCGCGCTTGAGGTGGCTCCAGAGGCTCACGGTGTCTTCGCCCTCGACGCCGCCGATCCCCTCTTGGACCGCTTTGAGATGGACCATCACCCAGACGCCGAAGAAGAAGACGATGGCCGGGATGGTCGCGAGGATGATGATGTCCGCGAACGGCGTCGCAGTGTACTGCACCATCAGGAAGGCGGCCGCGCCCATCACCGGCGGGAGGATCTGCCCCCCGGAGGAGGCGGACGACTCGACGGCCCCGGAGAACTCGGGCGAGTAGCCCGACCGCTTCATCAGCGGAATGGTGAACGCGCCGGTCGTGACCGTGTTGGCGATCGACGAGCCGGAAATCGTTCCCATGAATCCGCTGGCGAGGATGCTCGCCTTGGCCGGACCGCCCTTTCGGCCGCCGGTGAGCGCGTACGCGAGGTCGATGAACCACTGACCGGCGCCGCTCATCTCGAGGAACGAACCGAACAGGATGAAGATGTAGATGAAGCTCACCGAGACGGTCACCGGGATCCCGAAGACGCCGTTTTCGGTGTTGTACCAGAGGTTCTGAACGATGTCCGGCCAGGTGAGCTCCGGGATCGCGAGCAGCCCGATGAAGGGCGTGCTCCCGCTGATGAGGTACCCCCACCGCGCGTAGACGATGAAGCTGGCGACGATGATCATCAGCGGGAGGCCGAGCGTTCGACGCGTCGCCTCTAACACGAGCAGGACGCCGATCGCGCCCAGCGCCATCGCGTAGGAGTACTCGCTCACGAACGGAACGCTGCCGAGGAAGAGGTCCAAGAACCCGTACACCTCCGTGATCGGCCGCCCCGAGTCGATGCCGAAGACGCGCATGTTCTGGATCTCGGAGAACTCGGTCAGGAAGTACAGCGCCGCCAGGCCCGCCGCCGCGATACACAGGAGGTCGAACGGCGTCACCCGCTCGCGGTCCGGATCGAGGAACGCCCACCGGAACGCCGACCGGACGCCCGCGGCGACTCGGGTGAGCGGGTTGTCTTCGCCGAACTGTCGAGAGAGCGCCGGCACGACGCGCCCGAGGTTCCCGGCGACGATACCGTCTCCAGTGCTCCCCGGGAACATCAGGAAGGTGAGTACGAGCGCGAAGACGACGTGGATCGCGTTCGCCTGGAGCAGCTGGAGCGACACCTGAAACGGGGCAAGCGAGATCCCGGCGAGCTCGACGGTCGGCAGCCACACGGTGAAAGTGAAACTGCGGGCCGCGAGGAACATCTGGAACGTCGAAAACAGGATGCCGATGGCCGCGACCGCGACCACCGCGACGCCGCGGAGCGAGCGCCGACGCTCGATCTCCTGTATCAGCTCGTCGGCTTCCTCGCGGGAGATCGCCTCGTCGTCGTCCGACGGCGTACCTCCGCCGGGGCCGTCCGGCCCCCCGTCGGGTCCGGGGTTACCCGGGCCGCCGTCGTTCGGATCGTCGGTGCCGCCGTCGGTTCGGTGCGTGGTAGTCATAGGATCATCTCGAGAAGCGACCGTCGTTCGATGTGAAGCGTGACGTCGTTGGCGTCGGTTACCGCGACGAGGTCGTGCTCTCGGCCGTCGACGATCAGGGTGTGGCCGGCGATTCGCCCCGGCGAGACCGAGAGCCGTTCGAGTTCCGTGATCGGTTCCGATGGCTCGTACACGAGGGTCCCGTTCACGTTCGTGACGTTGACTCGCGCGGGGAGCCCCCAGCCGTACGACTCGAACTCCATCCGCGTGTTCACCAGCGTCCGCCCGTCGACGCGGTACTCGTCGTACACGCGTGACTTCTCGACGCTGTGCGTGTACTCGAGCGCCACCGTGCTCCCGGAGTCGACCGGCTCCGAGAGGTAGCGTTCGCCCGTCTCGATGTCCTCGACGACGAGGACGGCCCCGACGGGCGCCGTCGCCGCGACGCCGACCAGCGCCACGGCTACGAGGAGCGCGGCGCCCGCCGCCAAGCGAGAACGGTTACCCATGGTTTCGGGTGGTTATCGTGGGATCTGGTGTGAAATAGTTGGTGAGTCAGACACGGACGGTCCGGGCGGACCGACCGGGACGCGAGCGGTCAGGCGTCGAAGTACGCCGCCGCGCCCTCGTGGAGTTCGATCGACATCCCGTCCTGGGCGCTGTCGACGGTGATGAAGTCGGTCTTGATCGTGAGTTCGCCGAGGTTGTCGAAGATGGCCGCGGTGACCGCCTGAACGGTGTCCGCCGGCACCTCGGCGTTCGTGGCGATCATCGCCTGCACGGCGACGGTCTCGACGGCCTCGTCGACGCCGGTGTACGTGCCGGCGGGGATGGTGTCGTTGGCGAACCAGGAGGCGTCCTCCTTGACCGCCTCGCGGTTGTCGCCCGCGATCGGGACGATCTCGAGGTCGTTCGTGTTCGCGAGGTCCTCGATCGCGCCGACCGGCCAGCCGCCGACGACGAAGGCGGCGTCGATGTCGCCGTTCGCGAGCTGTTCGGACGCCTGCGAGAAGCCGGCGTTCTGCTCGCTGTACTCGGAGATGCCGAGCGACTCCAGGATCTGTACGGCGTTGACCTGCGTGCCCGACCCGAGGTCGCCGGTGTTGATCGTCGCGCCGCTGAGGTCGTCGACCGAGGAGATGTCGTTGCCCGCGAGCGTGACGAGGGTGATCGTCTCGGGATACAGCGTCGCGACGCCTTGGAGGTTCTCGATCGCGTTGTCCTGGAACGCGTCGATACCCGTTCCGTTCTTCGCGAACGAGGCGATGTCGTTCTGGATCAGCGCGAAGTCGGCCGACCCGTCGGCGAGGCTGCCGACGTTCTCGACGCTCGCGCCCGTCGACTGGACGTTCAGCGAGAAGTCGGTGTTGGCCTCGACGACCGTCTTGAACTCGTTCGAGAGCGGGAAGTAGGTCCCGCCGGTTCCCCCGGCGTGCCAGGTCAGACGGCTGCTGTCGCCGCCGTCGCCGCCGTCGCTTCCGTCGCTTCCGTCGCCGCCGTTTCCACTACAGCCAGCGAGTGCGACCACGCCGGCGACACCCGTCGCTTTGACGAATCTGCGTCGTGTACGGTGTGAAGACATACGCTATGAAATTAGATTACGGATATATATAACTAAGCATGTGGTGTGTTAGCGTCTGAGTTCGCAGAAACACCTCAAAAACCGACAGAGAGCCCTTCAAACGTCGTTCGAGTAGATTCACCCCGACGGACGACGAGGTTTCGACCGGCCGGAACGGGAACCGCCTGAACGTTTCATTCTTTTGACGAGTCGGCGTGTGCTTCGAGCTCGGCCGGAACCGCTCGTCGCATCTCGTCGCGCCAGCGCGTCGGCGTTCTCGAAGGCGCGTCGGCGTTCCCGGAGACGTATCTTCGTCCGGGCGCGCGAAACGCTCGTTCAGGCGAGTTCGTCGATCTTGTCGACGACGGCGTCCGCGAACTCGCTGGTGGCGAGCTTCTCGCCGCCCTCGATCTGCCGGTGGAGGTCGTAGGTGACCTTCCCGGAGGCGATGGTCTCCTCGACGGCGTCGCGAACGAGGTCCGCGGCGTCGCCCCAGCCGAGGTACTCGAGCATCTCGCGGCCCGAGAGGATCATCGCGGTGGGGTTCACCTTGTCCTCGCCGGCGTACTTGGGCGCGGAGCCGTGGACCGGCTCGGCGAGACAGCGACCGTGGCCGCGGTTGATCCCGGGCGCGATGCCGAGGCCGCCGATCTGCGCGCCGGCGGCGTCGGACATGTAGTCGCCGTTGAGGTTCATCGTCGCGATGACGGAGTACTCGTCGGTGCGGGTCAACAGCTGCTGGAGCATGTTGTCCGCGATGCGGTCCTTAACGACGAGCGTGCCCTCGGGCCGCTCGCCGTCGTGCTCCTCCCAGAGCTGGTCCTCGGTGATGACGTCGTCGCCGTACTCCTCTTCTGCGACCTCGTAGCCCCAGTCACGGAACGCGCCCTCGGTGAACTTCATGATGTTCCCCTTGTGGACGAGCGTGACCGAGTCGCGGTCGTTCGCGAGCGCGTAGTCGACCGCCTCGCGGATGAGGCGCTTCGAGCCGAACTCGGAGATGGGTTTGACGCCGATGCCGACGGGGCCGTCGTGGATCACGTCGGCGACTTCCATCTCCTGTTCGAGGAAGTCGCGTACCTGCTCTGACTCGTCGGTGCCGGCCTCCCACTCGATGCCGGCGTAGACGTCCTCGGTGTTCTCCCGGAAGGTGACCATGTCCATCTCCTCCGGGTTCTTGACGGGCGACGGGACGCCCTCGATGTAGTAGGTCGGGCGGACGTTCGCGTAGAGGTCGAGCGTCTTCCGGAGCGCGACGTTCAGCGAGCGGAAGCCGGCGCCGACGGGGGTCGTCAGCGGTCCCTTGATCGCGACGCGGTGGTCGCGGATTGCGGAGACGGTGTCCTCGGGGAGGTTCTCGTCGTACTTGTCGCGGGCGCTGGCGCCGGCGTAGACGCGCATCCACGCGATAGAGCGGCCCGTGGCCTCCGCAGCGGCGTCGAGTACCTGCTGTGCGGCCGGTCCGACGTCGGTGCCGATCCCGTCGCCGTGGATGATCGGGATGATCGGGTTCGACGGAACGTTCAGCTCGCCTGTCTCCTCGTCGGCGAGCGTGATCGCTTCGCCGTCTTCGGGGACGTCGACCTTATCGTAGCTCATGAACGTTCGTGGATTCCTGTGCCCCCCTAAAGTGCCTGCCGTTTTCGGCGGGAGCGTCGCGCTCGCAGCGTTTGCCGGTTCTCCTCCCGGTCGATTTCCGGGGTGCTCGGGGGCGTGCCGGACTCAGACCGGTTCGACCTCGACGTCGAACATCGACCGCCAGCGGTAGCGCCGCCCGCCCCAGACGAACGTCCGGCGGGCGAACGCGTACGCCATCAGCGGCGGCGCGATCAAGACGCCGGGCGCCGCGAGCAGGAACGTCGCGCGCCGGATCCCGAACCGGGCGTACGCGGCCCCCGCGAGCCCGGTCACGAGCGCCACGCCCGCGACCGGCGCGAGCAGACAGAGCGCGGCCATGGCGACGCCGAAGAGGACGTTGAACGCGGTCGCCAGCGGGGCGTGGTACCGAGTGATCGTCAGGAAGCGGACGAACCGCTCCAGCGACCCGCGGAGCGAGCCGCCCGCCCGGACGTGCCGCGTGCGGTCGGCCGGGGTCACGTCGAGGTGTTCGGTGAGCGTCCCGTCGTCGCTGACGGTCCGTCGCAGGTCGCGCAGGAACGCCGCCTCCCCGTCTCGGAGGTCGTCGCGCTCGAAGATCACCGCGCCGCCCCACGCGACCCCCGCCGCGAACACCGCGAGCGTCCCGCCGATGACGTACGCGGGCTCGAACAGACGGGCGAGGGGGTCACGCCCGACGAACACCGGTATCTCGGTGGTCGGTCCCTGCCGGTCGTAGTCGGCGTCGAGCGTCGCCAGCCACTCCGGCGGGTGGCGGAAGTCGTCGTCGGTCCAGGCGATCCGGTCGTTCGCGGCCGCCTCCATCCCGACGGCTATCGCGTTCGCCTTCCCCGAACACCCCTCCGGCTCGCCGGCGACGACGATCCGCACCCGCGGCGGGAGGTCCCCGCGACGGTCGGCGACGGGGTCGTCCGGGGAGTCGCAGATAACGAGCAGTTCGTCGGCGGGGTGGGTCTCGGCGTCCCCGTTGGCGGGGTCGGTCTCGGCGTTCCCCTCGTCGAAGGTCGCCGGGCCGCGAAGCCGGTCCGCCACCTCTTCGCAGGCGTCCGTCCAGCGAACGGTCGGGAGCAGCACGGAGACCGGCGTGGGCGTCGAGGCCCGGGACGGTTCCGAAGCGGTCACGTCGGGCGCTTCGAGCGGTCGAAACATAAACGCGGGCATCGGTTGAGTGATTCCTCAGCTCGCCGGACACGAGCGCGACCCGAGTTCGACGACCCGCGTCTCTCCGTCTTCGACGTTGACCCGAACCGCCGAGAGTGAAACCGAGTCGACCCGCCCTTCGTCGTCCGCGAATCCCGCAGCGCGGTCACAGAGGTGCCCGAGAACCGGTTCGACGCGGTCCGGGTCGGGGTCCTCCGCGAGCAGCGTGAGGAGTTTCCGCCAGCGCGCGGTCGGGTATCCGCGGGCGTCCGACGGAGGGCGGTCGCGCGCGACGCGGTCGCCGTACAGCGCGTCGATCCGGCCGCCGTCGGCCGTCGTCGCGGTCGCGAACGCGAGCGCGTCGGTCGCCGGCGGGTTCGGCGCGAACATGTCCCAGCCGCTCTCGGTCGGATCCGACACCGAGGCGACCGGATCGGGCGTCTCGACGAGCCCGAGCGCCATCCCGTTCCACGCGACGAGCGCGACGAGGAGGAGCGCGGCGACGGCTGGGGCGGCGGCCGCAACCCGGTCCCGAAGGGTTCCGATCGCGGCGACGGCGAGCGAGGGGGCCGCGAGCGACGCCGACGGGGGGTTGGCCGAGACGAACCGACGGTCCGCGAATCGGCGGAGGCGGTCGGCCGGGTCGGTGACCGCCCGCTCGGTCCGGTCCCAGACGAACGGGGGGAGGAAGGGAAGCAGTGCGGCGGCTGAGATCGCGGAGAACACGCCGATCTGAAGCGTGAACGCCATCGAGAGGTGGGCCGCGAGGAGCGTCCCCGCGAGCGCCGCCCGGACCCGTCCGGCGGCCGCGACCAGCAGCGGCGAGGCGACGAGCAGCGCGACCCAGCCGTAGGTGGCGGCCGCGAGCAGTGCCGACCACTCGGGGACGAACCCGCCGAGCGGCCCGTGGAGGTAGGTGAGCCGGAAGACGCGCGCTATCGCCTCGCCCTCGAGCCACGCGGTCCCGCGAGACTTCACGACGGCGTTGGAGACGTACACCACGACCACGCTCGTCAGGAGCAACGCCGAGGCGGGACCGACGAAACGCCCGTTCCCCGGGTCCGAGACCGACTCGGAGGGCGCACCCGACGCCCGCGAGCCGCGACGCCGGACCGCGTCGACCGACCAGCGAGCGCCGAGGGGGCACAGGAGGCCGGCGCCGAGCAGTTGGAGGAGGAGCGTGTCGCCGGCGTTGAGGACGAAGGGATTGCGTGCCTGAAGCGACGCGAGCAGAATCAGCGAGGCCGCGGTCGCGACTCGGGTTCGGTGGCCGAGCGCGAGCGCGAGCGCGGCGATCGCGGCGACGGTGAACAGCGCCGCGACGGCCCACGACCCGCCGGAGACGGCGTGGAGCGAGAGCCGGGCCGCGAGGGGGTACGTCTCCGCCAGCGTCGACCGCGGGAGGACGCCCGCGTCCGTGTAGAAGGCCGTCAGGTTGCGGGCGCGGAGCGCGAGGTCGACGAGGAGGACGGCGCCGAGCGCGATCCGGAACGACGCGAGCGCGCGGGCGTCGATCCCGAGCCGGCGGCGGAGCGCGAACCGGAGGCGAGGGCGAGGACCGAGGTCGCCGCGCGAGGGATCGACTGACGTCACGGTGGTCCCGAGTCGCCCAGCGGCGGGAATAGGTCTTGCGGCGTCGTGTGAGGCCGCGAGGGGCGGCGAGGACTTGCCCCCGTCGCCGGGTTCCGGGCGTTTATGTGGCCGCCGCGGAAGCCACCGATATGCGAATCATCGCTCACGGCGGCGCCGGCGGCGCCCCGGACGACCCGGAGCCCAGACAGGCGGTCCTCGACGAGGCGGCCGCGCGCGGCGCCGACGCCGCGACGCCGCTCGACGCGGTGGAGTCGGCCGTCGGCGTCTTAGAGTCTGATCCCCGGTTCAACGCGGGCGTCGGCGGCGCGGTCCAGTCGGACGGCGTCGTCCGGACCGACGCGGGCGTGATGACCTCGGACCGCGAGGTCGGGGCCGCCTGCTCGATGCCGGGGGTCGAACGCGCGGCGAGCGTCGCTCGCGTCGTCCGCGACGAGACGCCGCACGTCTTCGTCTCGGGCGAGCACGCGGTCGAACTCGCCGACGAGTTCGGCGTCGAGACCGGCGTCGACCTGCTCACCGACGAGACGCGCGAGCGCTACGAGGAAGAGGACCCGCCCTGCGGCGGCCCCCGCGAGCACCTCGACTGGCTCGCCTCGCGGTTCGGCTCGGGCGACGATCAGGCAGGAGAGCGGTCCAAAGACGACGCCCCCGACCACGACACGGTCGGCGCGGTCGCGACCGACGGAGACGCGTTCGCCGCGGTGACCTCGACGGGCGGCCGATCGTTCGCGCTCGCCGGGCGCGTCGGCGACGTGCCGCAGGTCGGGTCTGGCTTCTTCTGTACCGAGGCCGGCGGCGCGAGCGCGACGGGCGCCGGCGAGGACATCGCTCGCGTGACGCTCTCGCGGCGCGCCGTGGGGCACCTCGAAGACGGCCTCGGCGCGCAGGCGGCGGCCGAGCGGGCGATCGACGAGTTCGAGGAGCAGACCGGATCGGGTGCGGGCGTTATCGTTCTCGGGGACGACGAGGCCGGAAGTTCGTTCAACACCGAGGGGATGCAGACGAGCGTGGCCGAGCGCTGAGATCCGGCACGGAATCGAGGCCGACGACGGTGGAATCGAGGCCGACGACGGTGGCCGCGCCGCCAGCGGAGGCGAGGATACAAATCCGCCCGCCGCCTTGCGCCGGTATGGTAACTTTCCTCGCCGGGGGGACGGGCACGCCGAAGCTCCTCGACGGCGCGGCCCGAGTGTGGGACCCGGCCGATACCGCGGTCGTCGCCAACACGGGCGACGACGTCGAGATCGGCGGCCACCTCGTCTGTCCCGACGTCGACACCGTGCTGTTCGCGGGCGGCGGGGTCTTAGACCGGGAGACGTGGTGGGGGATCGACGGCGACACCACCGCGACCCACGAAGAGCTCTCCCGGCTCGCGTCGGCCGCCGGCGACGCGATCGACGGGGACCCGGGGACCCCGCGCTACCTCGACGACGCGGCCCAGACCGCGGGCCGCGAGATCGCCCGATGGCGGCGGTTTTCGGGGGTCGGCGAGTTCATGGAGATCGGCGACCGCGACCGCGCGGTCCACGTCACTCGCACGGGCCTGCTCGACGAGGGGAAATCGCTCACGGCCGCGACGCGGGCGCTCGCCGCGGCGTTCGACCTCGACGTCGACCTCCTCCCCATGTCCGACGACCCGGTCGCGACGCTGATTCACACCGAGGACGGCGAGACGATCCACTTCCAGGAGTACTGGGTCGCGCGCCGCGCCGAGCCGGCGGTCGCCGACGTGGAGTTCCGCGGGTCCGAGGACGCCGAACCGACCGAGGCGGTGCGCGAGGCGCTCGCCGAGCCGGTCGTTATCGGCCCCTCGAACCCGGTGACGAGCCTCGGACCGATGCTGGCGCTCCCCGGGTTCGAGCGCGCGCTCCGGGAGACCCCCGTGGTCGCCGTCTCGCCGTTCGTCGGCGACGAGGTGTTCTCCGGGCCGGCCGGGGCGCTGATGGCCGGCGTCGGCCGCGAGCCCTCGACCGCGGGCGTGGCGGCGGCGTACCCCTTCGCGGACGCGTTCGTCCTCGACGAGGCGGACCCGACCGACATCGCGCGCCACGTCGAGCGCACCGACACGCGGATCGACGACGGCGACGACGCCGAGCGCGTCGCCCGGGCCTGCGAGCGAGCGTTAGAGGCGGTCGAGGGCGACGCGGCGGGCGCGTCGACGCCGCGGGAGGGCGCGGGGTGACCCCCTTCCTCGTCGCCGCGAGCCTCAGCGGTGCGGCGGACGCCGAGTGGGCGAAACGGGCGGCCGACTGCGTCGACGTCGCCCTCCTCGGCGGCGTCGCGCTCGACCCGCCCAGCCGCGCCGCGGCCCGCGACCTCGTCGCCCGCGGGCGCGAGGAGTTCCTCCCGGCCGACCCCGTGGCGTTCGTCGCGGACCAGTTCGACGCGCTCGCGGACGCTCCGGTCCGACCCGGGATCAACGTCCGGAGCGCGGCGGTCGAGCCCGTCCGCGAGGTCGCGGCGGTCTGTGCCCGCCGGGGCGCGGTCTGTGAGATCAACGCCCACTGCCGGCAGCCGGAACTGCGCGCGGTCGGCTGCGGCGAGTCGCTCCTGCGCGAGCCGGACCGCCTCGCGCGGTACGTCGCCGCCGCGGCGGAGACGGGCGCGACGACGAGCGTGAAGGTCCGCGCGGGGGTCTCCGGCGTCGACCTCGTCGCCGTCGCCGAGGCGGCGGCCGCGGCGGGCGCCGACTGGCTCCACGTCGACGCGATGGACTCGGTGCCGGTGATAGCGGCCCTCTCGGCGAGGACACAGGGCGGAGCACCGGCCGGCGACGGCCCGCTCGCCGACCTGACGCTCGTCGCCAACAACGGCGTCCGCGGCCGGGAGACGGTGGCCGAGTACGCGGCCCGCGGCGCCGACGCGGTGAGCGTGGGACGGCCGACGGAGGACCCGCCGGTCCTCGGGCGCGTCGCGGACGCGGTCGAAGCGTGGCGGCGCGGGACGCTGCGTGAGCGCGACGCCGAGACGGAGTCCGGACCGGAGGCGCGGCCGTGATCCCTTCGGACACCGAGACCGACGCTGAAGCCCGGAGGGCCGGCGTCGTCGACGACGCGACGCTCGCGCTCCTGCTGGAGGTCGCCGGCACGCCGAAGCCGGGGAACGTGGACCGGCACCGCGACCTCGCCGACCTCCGGTTCGAGTCGTTCCTCGGCGGCGCCGTCGGCGCTCGTCCCGGACTCGAGCGGGCCGCAGGCGTGACGGTCCCGGAGGGACCCGCCTCTGTCGGCGAGGCCTTCGAGCGGGCCGTCGCCGGAATGGCGACGCGTGCGGGCACGAACACGCAGTTCGGGTGCCTGCTGCTACTGGTCCCGCTGGTCCGGGCGGCCGTCGACCCCCGCCGCGGCCTCTCGCCGGACGGCGTCGACGCCGTCTGCCGGGCGACGACGGTCGACGACGCCGTCGCCTTCTACCGGGCGTTCGAGGCCGTCGACGTCGCGGTCGACGACCCGCCGCCGGGAGCGGACGACCTCGACGTGCGGCGCGGGAGCGACGCCGAGTCGGCGATTCGCGAACGCGGGGCGACGCTGCGGGACGTGCTGGCGCTGTCCGCCGACCCGGAGGATCCTGACCGCGTGCCCGACCTGAACGCCGCGGAGTGGACCGAGGGGTTCCCGCGGACGTTCCGCGCGGCCGAGTGGCTCCTGACCGACGAGGGCCCGCTCGCGGACCGGGCCGCGCGGGCGTTCCTCGGCCTGCTCGCCGCGGAGCCCGACACCCTCGTCGCGTCGACCCGAGGGGCCGAGGCGGCCCGCGATGCGAGCGAGCGGGCGGCCGCGCTGCTCGGGACGGAGCCGACGGACGGGGCCGGAACGAGGCCCGGGGTCGAGGGGGTCGACGCGGCCTCGGTCCACGGCGCCGACCTCGACGCCGCCGAGTCGCTCGCCGACGCGTTCGTCGCCGAGGGGATCAATCCGGGGACGACCGCGGACCTCACCTGCGCCGCGCTGTTGGTCGCGCTCCGGCGCGGCGCGGAGGTGGCGCCGTGACGACGGACCCGGAGGACGGCCGCGACCGCGACGACGCCGGTCCGGCGGGCGTCGTTCCCGACGGCTGGCCGGTTCCGCTCCGCGGCGTCACCGAGTCCGTCGTGACGACGCGCGGGCCGAACGACCGGTGGAACGTCGCGGCGCTGGGGCTCCACGCGCCGGTCGAACCGGGGGATCCGGTCACGGCGAGGACGTACGGGCGCACCCGCACGTGGCGGAATTTCACCGAGCGCGGCGGCGGCGTGGTCCAGTTCACGGTCGACCCGCGGACGTTCGTCGACGCCGCGCTGACGGTCAGAGAGGCCGACGACCCGGTCCTCCCGAGCGCCGACGCGTGGGCGGAGGTCCGGGTCGAGGAGACGGACGCGACGACCGAGGGGGACACGACGATCCGAACGTGGGAACTGGAGCCCGTCGAGTCGGCGGTGGTGACCGAGCGCGTTCCGACCGTGAACCGGGGGTTCGGCGCGGTCGTCGACGCCACGGTGGCCGCCTCGCGGCTCGACGTGCCGGCGTTCGACACGTCTGAGCTGCTCGACCGGCTCCGGTACTTCGCCGACGTGGTCGAGCGGTGCGGGGGGCCGGCGGAGCGCGAGGCGTTCGACCGGATCGACGAGGCGGTCGGCTGGCGGGAGCGGACGGTGGACTCGGGCCCCGCCGGCGGAGCCTCGGCCGACGAGGGCGTCGGCGGCAGTGACGCCGACGAGCGCGGGTCGTGACGAGAACCGCGACCGAGCCGCCGCGGTGACCGCGCCTCGCGGCCGCTCGCGGCGGAACGAACCCTTTTAGTTCGGGCCGCCGGTACCGCTCGGTATGGCCATCAAACCCAAGTACATCAAGCAGCTCGGGAACGCCCTGCTGGAGCGGTATCCCGACTCGTTCAACACGGACTTCGAGACGAACAAGGAGAGCGTCACGGCCCTGACCACCGTCGAGTCGAAGGGCGTTCGCAACCGAATCGCGGGCTACGTCACGCAGAAGAAGTCGCAGGCGGCACAGCACGCGTAAACGAGTTCTCTACCGATTCGTTCTGTCGCCGGCGAGCGACGGCTCTCGCGGTCGCCCCCAGCGCCGGTTAACCGACGCCCCCGACGCCGGTTGCCGGACACCTCCGACGCCGGTTTCCGGACGCCCCCGACCCTTATCTCGGAAGCCGCGGCCATCCCGCCTCGATGGACGCGCTCGTGCGGCCGGTGGTCGACCCGACGTTCGCTGCGGGCGCGCTCGGGTTCCTGCTCGGCGGCGTCGCGCTCGGCACCGCGAGCGGGTTGGTCCCCGGGCTCCACGCCAACAACTTCGCACTGCTTCTGGCCGGGTTCGCGCCGTCCGTGCCTGCCGATCCCCTGTTCGTCGGCGTCGCGATGATCGGCGCCGGCGTCGTCCACTCGTTCCTCGACATCGTCCCCGCCCTCGCGCTGGGCGTGCCCGACGCCGCGACCGCGGTCGCAGCGCTCCCGGGTCACCGGCTTGTGATCGCGGGCCGGGGGCGCGAGGCCGTCCGACTCTCCGCGGTCGGGTCCGGGCTGGCCGTCGCGCTCGCGGTGCCGCTTGCGGTCCCGATCACGTGGCTCATGCTGCGGTGGTACCCGCCGATGCGCGCGCACCTGCCGGTGTTACTCGCCGGCGTCGTCGCGGTCCTCGTGCTCACGGAGTCGTCGCGCCGGGCCGCGGTCGGCGGACTGGTCGCGTTCCTCGCGAGCGCCGCGCTCGGACTCGCGACGCTCGACGCCGACCCCGCGGCGCCGCTGTCGGTCGGCGGCGTTCTCGCGCCGCTGTTCGCCGGGCTGTTCGGCGTGCCGGTCCTCGTCGACGCGCTCGGCGGGGAGGGCGTGCCGCCGCAGGCCGATCCCCGGATCGCGATGGACGCGCGCGACCTCGGAACGAGCGCGGGCGCCGGCTCGCTCGCCGGCGCCGTCGTCGGCTACATTCCGGGCGTGTCGGCCGCCATCGCCGCCGTGGCCGCGATGCCCGCGGTGCCGCGCGAGTCGGCCGACCGCGGCTTCGTCGTGGCGACGAGCGGCGCGAACACCGCGAACACGGTCTTCGCACTGTTCGCGTTGGTCGCACTCGGAACGCCGCGGACGGGCGTGACCGTCGCCCTCGACCGGGCCGGCGTGCCGTTCGCGCTCCCGATCCTGATCGTCGCGGCCGCGACCGCCGCGTGCTTCGGGTTCGCGCTCGTCCTTCTGGTCGGGGACCCGTACCTCCGCGTCGTCGGCAACGCCGACTACACTCGACTCTCGGTCGGCGTGTTGGGGCTGCTCGCGCTGCTCTCGTACGCGTTCGCCGGGGGGTTCGGGGTCGGCGTCCTCCTCGTCGCCGGGGCGTTGGGACTGTTCCCGCCGCGGGTCGGCGCGCGGCGCGTCCACCTCATGGGCGTGCTCATCGGGCCGCTGATCGTCGGGTGAGCACGGGCACGGACCGCCTCGGCTTCGGTCGGCGAGGGGCACGGTACCGGGCCGCACGGCCCGCTGGGGGAAAGAACAACGGTTAAAAGTCGCGCGCTGGTGAGTAGGTGTATGAGCCAGAGCGACTCTCAGAGCACTCCGCAGTGCGTCTCCTGTGGGATTCAGGTGTCCGGCATGAACGCCGCGCGGTTCTCCTGCCCGGACTGCGGCACCACCATCTACCGGTGTTCGAAGTGCCGGAAGCAGAGCAACCTCTACGAGTGCCACGACTGCGGCTTCCGGGGGCCCTGAGATGGGTGACGTTGCCGCGAAGATCAAGGTCATGCCGAACAGCCCCGAAGTCGACCTCGACGACCTTCAGGACCGTCTGGAAGAAGTCCTGCCCGAGGGCGCGAAGATCCGCGGCTTCGAGCGCGACGACGTCGCGTTCGGCCTGGTCGCGCTCCTGCCGACCGTCATCGTCCCCGACGGCGCGGGCGGCACGGAGGCCGTCGAGGAGGCGTTCTCGCAGGTCGACAACGTCGAGTCCGTCGCGGTCGAGAACGTCGGTCGCCTCTGAGGCGAACCGAGCGGCGCCTGCGGTCCCGGTTTTTTGCGGTTCGGCCGTCTCGAACAGCGGCGGGCTTCGCGAGGGGGGGTGAGACGCCGAGCCGTCACGCTCGCAGTTGAACGGTGGAACTCGTCGCCGGTCGCGGTCGAGAAAAACCCGCTACCGGCCGGACTCGTAGAACTCCTCGCGGTACACGCGCCCGAACGCGTTGCGCCGGAGGGTGCTGGCGGCCGCGTCCGGCTCCTCCTGATACGTCGCGGCGATAACGGTGTCGGCGAAGGGGATCGGGTGCCAGACGACGTTGTCGACGTTCTCGGAGCCGATCCGCACGACGTCGTCCTCGTCGAAACCGCTGTCGGCGAGCCAGGCGTCGAACTCGTCGGCGTCCCCGACGTGAACCGCGAGCAGCTCCGCGAACGTCGCGTCTCGGGCGGTCCGGATCACCTCGGGGGTGACTCGCTCGTCGTACTCGTCGGCGCCGAATGACATCGCCTTGGTCGCCTCGCGGACGACCACCTGCGCGACGGGGCCGACCTCCTCGTACCGTTCGAGCGCCTCGGCACGCGTCTCGGGGGCGAAGGTGCCTCTGGTCTCCATACTCGGGGTTGGCCGGGGTCCGGGAAGGGCGTTCCGCTACGGATCGCGGTCGGCCGCGGCCTCGTCGTTCGCGTCGTCGGTGTCGGCGACGGCGGGGTCGGCGTCGTCCGCCTCTCGGGTCAGCTCCCGCGCCTCGCGGATCGCCTCCGCGACGGCGGGGTCGTCGACCGATTCGGGGTCCGGAACACCGGCTCCGGGAGAGGGATCGCCGTCGTGGGCGTGGCCGTGACCGTGGTTGTGGCCCGAGGCGGCTCCCCCCGATCCCATGCCGACGTCGGGGCGCCCGCGCGCGACGGTGTCTTCGAACACCTCGTTGTACTCGGCATCGTCGGCGTGCGGCGTCACGTCGGCGGCGAGTCCGGCCGGGTCGCGCTCGCTCCAGTCGGTGACGCGCTCGTCGAGCCACGCTTCGTGGTCGTCGCCGTGGAGCATCGCCGTGAACGCGAGGTGGTGCGCGAGGTGTTCGCCGTCGCGCTGCGGGGTGTCACAGACGGGGCACGCGTATCCCATGTCGTGACTAGCTACGACCGTGGGCCGTAAAGTGGCGTCGAACCGGTCGCCGCGCCGGGAGTCGGCGGGGCCGTCGGCGCGTCTCTCGCCGCTATAACAGCAACTTTATCACTCGCACGAAGCGAATTTCGGGTAAGACTACTCCGTTAGGAGGTCCAACAGTGACTGAAGCCAACACACAACCGGAGGTGAACATCGGTCTCGTCGGTCACGTCGACCACGGGAAGACCACGCTGGTGCAGGCGTTGTCCGGCTCGTGGACCGACCAGCACAGCGAGGAGATGAAACGCGGTATCTCGATCCGGCTGGGGTACGCGGACGCGACGTTCCGCCGCTGTCCCGGCGTCGACGAGCCCGAGTGTTACACCGTCGACGAGGAGTGCGAGGACGGGTCCGCGAGCGAGCCGATCCGAACGGTCTCGTTCGTCGACGCGCCGGGCCACGAGACGCTGATGGCGACGATGCTCTCTGGCGCCTCGATCATGGACGGGGCGGTCCTCGTCGTGAGCGCGACCGAGGACGTCCCCCAGGCCCAGACGGAAGAGCACCTGATGGCGCTCGATCTCATCGGGATCGAGAACATCGTCATCGCACAGAACAAGGTCGACCTGGTCGACCGCGACCGCGCCGTCGACAACTACCGGCAGATCCAGGAGTTCGTCGAGGGCACGGTCGCCGAGGACGCGCCGATCGTCCCCGTCTCGGCCCAACAGGAGGTCAACCTCGACCTGCTCATCGACGCGATCGAAACGGAGATCCCGACGCCGGACCGCGACCCGGGCGAGAGCGCCCGGATGTACGCGGCCCGCTCGTTCGACATCAACCGTCCGGGCGCGACCGCAGAGGACCTCAAGGGCGGCGTCGTGGGCGGGTCGCTCGTCAGCGGCGAGCTGTCGGTCGGCGACGGGCTGGAGATCCGCCCCGGCCGCGAGGTCGACGAGGAGGGACAGACCGAGTGGCGGCCGCTGGAGACGACCGTCCGTTCGCTACAGGCCGGCAACCGCGACGTCGAGACCGCCCACCCCGGCGGGCTCCTCGGCGTCGGCACGGGACTCGACCCGAGCCTGACGAAGGGCGACGCGCTCGCCGGGCAGGTCGCGGGCGAGCCGGGGACGCTCCCCCCGACCCGCGAGGAGTTCGAGATGACGGTCGACCTGCTCGACCGCGTCGTCGGGAAGGAGGACGACGAGAGCGGCGAGAGCGACATCGAGGATATCAGCACCGGCGAGCCGTTGATGCTCACGGTCGGCACGGCGACGACGGTCGGCGCCGTGACGAGCGCGCGCGACGGCGAGTGCGAGGTGAGCCTCAAGCGACCCGTCTGCGCCGACGAGGGCGCACAGATCGCGATCAACCGACGCGTCGGCGCGCGCTGGCGGCTCATCGGCGTCGGGACGCTCGCGTAGCGTGGCCGACGACGCCCGCGCGGACGGTCCGGAGTCGACCGCCGCGGGCGACGCCCGGGCCGAGGACCTCGCCGGAGACGAGTCGGACGGCGTCCCGGTCGTCGCACTCGACGCGAGCGCCCTGATGGCGCCGGTCGAGGCCGGCCTGCGGCTGTTCGAGGAGCTCGATCGGCTCCTCGGGGGGTACGAGACGGTGGTTCCGGCGCCGGTGGTCGCGGAACTCGCCGACCTCCAGAGCGGCAACGGCGCGGAGGCGACCGCAGCGAGCGTCGGTGCGGACCTCGCCGAGCGGGCGGAGACGGTCGAGACGGACGAATCGTACGCCGACGACGCGCTCGTCGCCCTGGCCGCGGCCGGCCGGGTCGACGCCGTCGTCACCAACGATCGACCCCTCGCGAACCGGGTACTGGCCGCGGACGCACCAGTAATCGGTTTAAGGGGTCGGAACACACTGGCGATAACGGAACCCTAGCGGCCGCGGACAACCAACAACATGTACAAACGAGTTCGACTCAAGGACACGGTCGAGGTCCCGCCGAAGCACCTGGCGGACGTCACCGACGAGCGGGTGAAAGCTCTGCTCCAAGACAAGCTGGAAGGACGGATGGACGAGGACGTCGGCAGCGTCGTGAGCGTCATCGAGGTTCACGACATCGGCGACGGGGCGGTGTTACACAACCGGCCGGGCGTCTACTACGAGGCGGAGTTCGACGCGCTCACCTACGACCCCGACATGCAGGAGGTCGCCGACGGTACCGTCGTCGAGACGGTCGAGTTCGGCGCGTTCGTCGGGATCGGTCCGGTGGACGGCCTGCTCCACGTCTCGCAGATCACCGACGAGTACCTCACGTTCGACGGCGCGAACCAGCAGCTCGCCTCGTCCGACTCCGACAAGACGCTCGGCGTCGACGACGCCGTGCGCGTCCGCGTCGTGACGAAGAGCATCGACGAGCGCAACCCTCGCGACTCGAAGATCGGGCTCACGGCGAAACAGCCCGGCCTCGGCAAACACGAGTGGCTGGAGGGCCAACGGCTTCACCGCGAGCAGACCGGTGAGGAGGCCGACTGATGGCAGAGGACCGCCTGGCGTGTCGGGAGTGCCACCACGTCAACGACCCCGACGCCCAGACCTGCGAACACTGCGGGTCGTCGTCGTTGACTGAGGACTGGGCGGGATACGTCATCATTACCAAGCCCGCCGACAGCCAGATCGCCGAGGAGATGAACGTCACCGAGTCGGGCGCGTACGCGCTCAAGGTCCGGTAACCGTCCGCGTTCGGGGAAGAGACCGATGACGGAGCCGCTTCTCACGCTGCCCGAGTCCCTTCGCGACGCGTTCAAGGAGCCGCTGGGGCCGGCGACGACCGACGTCGCCGCCCTTCTGGACGCCGTCGACGAGACCCGAGAGCGGTACGGCTCGACCGCCGGAGACCCCGCACCGCTGATCGCGGTCGGCGACGTGGTCACCTACCACCTCCGAGAGGCGGGTCGCGTTCCGGACGTGGCGTTCGTCGACGGGAAGACGGAGCGCGAGGCGGTCCGCACGGAGATAGAGACCGCGCTCGCGGCCACGGAGGAGCGACGGATCGCGGTCGAGAATCCGGCTGCCGGGCTGTCGACGGCGCTGCTCGACGCGCTCGCCGAGGCGCTCGCGGCCGGGGAGCCGGTGACGATCGAGGTGACCGGCGAGGAGGACCTGGCGGCGCTGCCGGCGATGCTCGCGGCGCCGGTCGGATCGACCGTCGTCTACGGCCAGCCCGGTGAGGGGATGGTCCGCGTCGCGATCACGCCCGAGGCCCGGAGGGAGGCACGGGAGCTGTTCGAGGGGCTGTCGGGCGACACGGCGGCCGCGTGCGACGCGCTCCGGGTCGATCCGAGCGGGTTCGACGAAGGAGAGTCGGCCTAGCGGCCGGGACGGCGACGAACCATTTCGTTCTGTCGAGCGACCTCAGTCGCGCTCGACGACGACGCTCGCGCCGAGGACGGCCAGCCCGGCGACGAGGCCGACCGCGCTCACCAGCCACGGCGTCACGGGAGCCGCCGAGAGCGAGAGGTACGGTTCGATCCCGTTGCGCCGGAGGCCGTCGAGCGCTTCGAGCCCCCAGTGACCGCTCGCCAAGAGCGAGACGCCGCCGACGACGCCGAGGCCGCCGGTGACGAAGCCGACGCCCGTGAGCGCGTCCTCCGCGGCGAGGAGGGTCCAGATGTCGTCGTCGCTCGGCTCCGGACCGCGGGCGAGGCGGCGCTGGAGCGTGACGAGGCCGAGACCGGCGCCGGCGGCCGCGACCGTGCCGAACAGGGCGACCGCCGCGACGCCGAGCGAGGTCGACGCCGGTGGGCCGGTGAAGGCCGCCTCCCGGACGGGCGCCGGCAGCGTCGCGACGAGCGGGGCTGCGAGCGCGGCGATCAGCGCGAGGCCGCCGCAGATCCGTGCCTTCCGGATCGGGGACATCGGGACGACGATGTTCGCCGCCCGCTTGAGTTCGTATCGCGATCGGTCGGCCGGATCGAATCGGGTGTCGTCGTCGGGCATCCGTGTGATAACGTGAATCACGGTCCGGAGCGGTGAAACCCTGACGCCGAACCGCACGGTCGGTCGACCGCCGGCGAGCAGTTCGGCGGCGACACCCCCGCTTCGAAATCCTTTTACAGCTTTCGAGGGGATATACGCTTAACTGAACCATGGACGTCGATATCATCTCCGAGGACGAGAATCCGATGCTGCACCGTACCGATATCCGCTTCGAGACGACCCACGAGGAAGCGACTCCCTCGCGGCTCTCGGTCCGCGACTCGCTCGCGGCCAAGCTCGACAAGGACTCCGAGGAGGTCGTCGTCCACGAGCTCGACACGAAGTTCGGCATGCGCAAGACGGTCGGCTACGCGAAGGTGTACGACTCCGCGGCCGACGCGTTAGACGTCGAACAGGACCACATGCTCGAACGCAACAAGATCGGCGACGAGGACGCGGACGCCGAGGAAGCGTAACGCCGCCGGATGCGGGTTCTCGGCATCGAAGGTACCGCGTGGTGTGCGAGCGCCGCGCTGTACGACGCCGAGACCGACTCAGTTCTCATCGAATCCGACCCCTACGAACCGGACAGCGGCGGCATTCACCCGCGCGAGGCCGCCGAACACATGTCCGAGGCGATCCCCGAGGTCGTCGACCGGGTGTTGACCGCGGCCGAGGCGGAACACGGCCCGGACGCCGTCGACGCGGTCGCGTTCTCGCGAGGTCCCGGGCTGGGCCCCTGTCTCCGGATCGTCGGGACCGCGGCGCGGTCGCTCGCCGGGACGCTCGACGTGCCGCTCGTCGGGGTCAACCACATGGTGGCGCACCTGGAGATCGGTCGCCACCGCTCCGGCTTCGATAACCCCGTCTGTCTGAACGCCTCGGGGGCGAACGCGCACCTGCTCGGTTTCCACGACGGGCGGTACCGCGTCCTCGGCGAGACGATGGACGCGGGCGTCGGCAACGCGATAGACAAGTTCACCCGGCACGTCGGCTGGAGCCACCCCGGCGGGCCGAAGGTCGAGGCGGCGGCCGCGGAGTACACCTCCGAGGCGGAAGCGGACGCTGATGGAGCTGATCTCCTCGATCTGCCCTACGTCGTCAAGGGGATGGACTTCTCGTTTTCCGGGATCAGCTCGGCCGCCAACGACGCCGCGGACGCCGGCGTCCCGACCGGCGAGATCTGCTTTTCGCTCCAAGAGCACGTGTTCGCGATGCTCACCGAGGTGGCGGAGCGCGCTCTGTCGCTGACCGGCGCCGACGAACTCGTCTTGGGCGGCGGCGTCGCCCAGAACGACCGGCTGCGGGAGATGCTGGCCGCGATGTGTGACGCTCGCGACGCCGACTTCCACGCGCCGGAGCCGAGATTCCTCCGCGACAACGCCGGGATGATCGCCGTGTTGGGCGCGAAGATGGCCGCGGCCGGCGACACGCTCCCGATCGCCGAGTCCGCGGTCGACCCGAACTTCCGACCGGACCAGGTGCCGGTGACGTGGCGGTCGGGGGAGTCGGTCGCACGGGTCCCCGGGGATACCGGAGCAAACTCGGGAGGCGCGCCGACGGCCGATCACCGCGGCGCGGAGGCGACCGTCACGGTCGACGGGGACGGCGGCGACAGTCGCGTGATCAAGCGCCGCGTCCCGAAGTCGTACCGGCACCCCGAGTTAGACCGCACGCTCAGACGCGACCGGACCGTCGCTGAGGCCCGGCTGACGAGCGAAGCGCGCCGCGCGGGGGTCCCGACGCCGCTCGTGTACGAGGTCGATCTCCCGGCCGGAACGCTGACCCTTCAGCACGTCGGCGAGCGCGACCTCGCGGCCGCGCTCGACGAGCGATGGACCGAGGCGGTCGGCCGCCACCTCGGACGGCTTCACGGCGCCGGCATCGTCCACGGCGACCCGACGACCCGGAACGTGCGAGTGGGGTCGAGCGGCGCGGGGGACGCGGAGACGGACGGCGAGTCGAGCGACGCCGCGGACGCGGGACCGAGCGCGAGGCCGGACGCCGCGTCGCGGACGTATCTCATCGACTTCGGACTCGGCTTCCACACCGGCCACGTCGAGGACCACGCGATGGACCTCCACGTGTTCGAGGGGTCCGTCCGCGCGACGGCGACGGATCCCGAGCCCCTGATCGCGGCGTTCGAAGCCGGGTACGAGGCAACCGGCGACGGCGAAGTCCTCGACCGACTTCGGGACGTGGCGAACCGTGGTCGCTACCGCTGACGGCGGGGGATCGGCCGATCGGTCGTGTGGACGTCCGCGGTTCGATCGCCGATCGGTGGCGCCACGATTTATGGTGCCGGCGGATAGACGTACGGATATGGCAGACAAACCGTCGTCCGGAGAGGTTCTCGGGATCCCGTACAACTTCGAGCGTCCGAGCCTCGGGCGGCTGCTCTCGTCGTACTGGCAGCCCGACAAGGGAATGCTCGTCGAGAAGCCGTTCGGTATCGGGTACACGCTGAACCTCGCCAACTGGCGCTCGTGGATCGTCCTCGCGGTCGCCGGCGGGCTCTACTACCAGCAGCAACAGTCGGGCGGAGCGGCCGCCGTCGACGAGTCCGCGGACGGGGACGACGACGGGCCCGTCGAAGTGATCGTCGACGACGACTGATCTTAACCGCGAGGGGGTGCCGGCCTCGTCCGCGTCGTGGTCGGCGGTCTCAACGTTGATTCCGCATCGGTTTCTTTTAAATACGAGTAGACTGTATTTCGGGTAATGAAAGTAGAGTTCGAATGCTCGTGTTCGGAGGAGATCTCCGAGTTCACTCGGGGTCAGACCAGCCGCGGGGTCCACGTCGAATGCGGGAACTGCGGCGCGGTGTACGCCGTGACGATCACCGAGTTGGACTAGCGGGCTCGGACGCCGACTCGAACCGGAGGCGGACCGTGGTGCCGTCGTCGTCCGCGGCGAACCGGACGGTGCCGCCCTGCGTCTCACACAGCCACTTGACGAGCCACAGTCCGATACTGCTCGCGTGCGAGAGGGGCGTCTCCTCTTCGGCCTGTAACACCGCGCGCTCGTCCGGCGGGATCCCCGGCCCGTTGTCGGTGACTTCGAGGCAGGTGGTCGTCCCGTTCTCGCGGACCGTCGCCTCCACGCGGCGCGTCGCGCCGTCGTTGTGCGTCACCGCGTTCTCGAACACCTCGCGGATCGGGTACGCGACGGAGTCGTCGGCGCGGATCCACGCCTCGGAGGGTGCCTCGACGCTGACCGAGGCGCTCCCGGCGTCGACGACGCCGACCGCCTCGTCGACCGCGTCGACGAGGTCGACGCGGCCCTCGGGGTGGTCGGGGGACGCGTCCTCGATCGCTCGGAGCTTCTCGCTGATGGCGACGACGTCGTCGGTCGTCTGTCGGATCGTCTCCAGACACTGCTGGCTCCGGTCGTCGTCGATCCGGTCCGCCAGCAGGTCGGTGTAGCCGCGGATCACGTTGAGGTCGTTGCGGATGTTGTGCCGAAAGACCCGACTCAGAACCTGTAGCTGCTGGTTCGAGGTTTCGAGCTCCCGGTTGGCGGCCTCCGCCCGCCGCCGATGGTGGGTGACGGCACCGTAGAGGATCGCACCCGAGCCGGCGACCAGCAGCCAGTCACCCGCGAGGCGCGCGGGCGTCCACCCGACCGCGGACCCGCTCACGGACGCGACCGCGACGTCGACCGCGAGCGCGAACAGCGCTCCGCCACAGAGGTACACGGCGGTGAGAACCGTCGCCGACCGCCCGAAGAGGTGTTCCGAGGTATATTTCATTTATATTTAGTTTTACACCCGGTGGATTTTCTTCGCAGGAAACATCTCGACGGCCGACGGCTTAAGTTTTCACCGGCGACCCGCCCGGACCGCCAGCGACGGCGACCGGGTTCACCACGGCGCGCAGTCCGCACAGACGAGGGCGTCACCGTCGCGCCAGCATCGTTCGACCCGCTCGCCGCACCGGTCGCAGTCCGCGCCGTCGGCGTGCCACGTCGAGGTGGGGCTCGCGGGGTCGACGCGGTCGACGTCGCCGTCGACGGCCGCGTTCGAGCCGTCGTCAACGGCAGCCTCCGAGCCGTCGGCTCCGGCCTCGGTGCCGGCGTCCGGAGCGAAGTCGTCGAGCGACCGGTCCTCGGACATCTACGCCTCCCGCCGGAGGCGGTCGACGACGTAGTCGCGCTCCAGTTCGCCGAGGAACTCGCCGAGCCGGGGGCCCTGCGTGTCGTCGAAGAACAGGCGGTACCCCGCCGCGAAGAAGTCGCTGACCTCGACGTCGTGGTCGCGAGCGGTCTCGTACATCGCCGCCTGAATCTCCTCGCCGTCGTGGCCGGCGGCGACGAAGTCGGCGAGGTCGTCGAGCGCGGCCGCGACCGCGTCGTCGAACTCGACCGCGGGGAGGTCGGTCTGGAGTAGGTAGTCGTACTCGTTTTCGGTCCGCTCGGCCCAGTTCCGCGCGTTTTCGACCCTGGCGAGCGCGGCGTCGACGGCGTCGGCGTCCGCGTCGGGGGGGACGTGCCCCTCGTCGCGGGCGAGGCGCTCGCGGAAGTCGGGGTCGTCGACCATCCCGAGGACCGCCGCGAACGTGTACGGGAGCCTGAGGGGTTTCTCCGTCGGCGGGTCGTCCGCTCGACCGACGACGAACGGGTACGCGCGCTCGGCGAACGCTGTGAGGTCCTCGTCGTCGACCTCGCCGAAGTAGGCGCGTTCGAACCGGTCGAAGCGGTCGACGAGTTGGTCGAGCCGCCCGATGTCGAGGTCGCGGGCCTTCTTCGGGTGGAGCGCGAAGAAGAAGCGCAGCACCTCGGGTTCGAGCAGCTCCAACAGCTCCTGTACCGTGACGACGTTCCCCTCCGAAGAGGAGAACGCCTCGCCGTTGAGCGTGAACCACTCGTACACCATCGGCACGGGCGGCTCCTCGCCGAAGACGTTTCGCGCCACGTCGACGCCGGAGGGCCACGAACCCTCGGCGTGGTCCTTCCCGAACGGCTCGAAGTCGACGCCGAGGACCCCCCACTGGGCGGGCCACTCAAGCCGCCACGGGAGCTTCCCCTCGCGGAACGTCGCGGTGCCCTCGTGGCCGCAGCCCTCGATGGTGTTGCCGCCGGCGTCCATGTCCGTACAGACGTACTCGACGGTCTCGCGGTCGAGATCGATCGCCGTCACCGTCTCCGTCACCTTCCCGCACTCCGCACAGATCGGGTTGAACGGGACGTACTCGTCGTCGACCTTGTCCTGGTACGGGGAGAGCACCTCGCGGACGCGGTCCGCGTCGGAGAGGACGGTTCGGACCGCGTCGTCGAAGTCGCCTTCGGCGTACAGCGCCGTGTTCGAGAGCATCTCGACGGGGACGTTCAGCCGGTCCGCGTCGGCCTTGAGCAGCCCGGCGAAGTGGGCCGCGTACGACTCCGCCTCGCCGAACGGGTCCGGGATCGCGGTGTACGGCTTCCCGAGGTTGCGGCCGAGCGCGCCCGCGTCGACCTCGCCGAGCCCGACGATGTCGCCGTCCGCGTTCGCCAGCTTGCGCGGCACCTTCCGCAGCGGGTCCTTGTCGTCGGAGGTGAACACCTGCCGGACCTCGTGGCCGCGGTCGCGCAGCACCTCGGCGACGAAGTAGCCGCGCATGATCTCGTTGAAGTTGCCGAGGTGGGCGACCCCGGACGGCGAGACGCCGCCTTTGATGACGATCGGCTCGTCGGGGTCGCGCGCTTCGACCTCGTCGGCGACCACGTCGGCCCAGAAGGCGTGGTACGCCTCGTCGCTTCCGTCGGCGGAGTCCCCGTCGTCGAGCGCGGACCCCCCCGAGAGAATGTGTGGGGAGTCGTCGCCTTCGGGGGGAGCGGCGTCGTCCGCGCTCATCTGTTCCCCGCCCAGCGGCTCGGTTCGTCGGCGTCGACCGGGACGACGTCGGTCCCGGTGTGGTCACCGCGGAGGACCGCGTCGACGACGGCGGTCGGGTCGGTCCCGTCGAGAACGACCGAGCGGATCCCCGCCCGGTCGATCAGCTTCGCCGCGAGCAGGTCCACGGGGGCGGACGCGCCCGCGTCGCGGCTCATCGGGAGGACCACCTCGACGAGTTCGGCCGGCGACAGGGTCGCGAACTGCGTCGCGTCCGGGTCGGCGTTGGGGTCGGCGTCGTACACGCCGTCGGCGCTCGTGGCGTACACGAGCAGGTCGGCGTCGACCGACTCGGCGAACGCGGCGGCGACCGCGTCCGTCGTCTGCCCGGGCGTGACGCCGCCCATCACCGCCACCTCGTCGCGGCGGAGCGCCGCGCCCGCCTCCTCGTAGTCGGTCGCCGGCGCGAGGTTCGCGCGGTCACCGAGGGCGGCGATCAGGAGCCGGGCGTTGAGGCGGGTCGTGCCGATACCGAGCCGGTCGAGTTCGACCTCGTTGGCGCCCAGGTCGCGGGCCGTTTCGATGTACTCGCGGGCGACGCCCCCGCCGCCGACGACGACCCCGACCTCGCAGCCGTCGGTGACCAGCCGTTCGATCGCCTCGGCGTACGCGGCCACGCGCTCGGGGTCGAGGTCCGGCGCGAGCACGCTCCCGCCGATAGAAACGACGACTCTCATTGGCGACGACTACCCCTGTCGCGGTCTTAAGGATTGTCAAGCCCGGACGCGGCGGGAAGCGGACGGGCGGTACTCTCGGAGCGGTCGAGCCGACCGGGAAACGCCTAAGCCGGTCGCGGCCCGCCCTCGGGTATGCGACCGATATCGATCGTCGGTGACGGGGCGTCGGCGCTGGCGCGGCGGCTGGCGGCGCGGCTCGACGGGCGGGTCGCGGTCGTGGAACGCGACGGCGACCCGGACGAGACGCCCCGGTCCGAACCGGAGCCGAGCGACGACGCGTCCGGAGCGGACACCGCGATCGCGTTCGACGGGGACGGGAACTGGAGCGGTCGGGGGACGGTCGAGGGGTTCGACGACCTCCTCGACGGCCTCGCGCCCGACCACGACTACCTGCTCGCGGTCGGCGCGTCGCGGCTGCGCGTGCCCGCGGTCCTCCTCGGTCCGAACCCGGACCCCGAGGGCGTTCCGGGGACGGTCCTCGCGACCGCGGCCGAACCCGACGACGTCGACCTCGACGCCCTCGTCGCCGACCTCGACGAGGCGGAGCCGTGGATCACCCGGGAGGCGCTGGTGCGGCGCGTCGAGGCGTCTGCGGACGCCGACCGATCGGGCGCGATCGCGACGTTCACCGGGCGCGTCCGCGCCCGCGACGGCCCGGACGACGACCGGACGACTCACCTCGCGTTCGAGAAGTACGAGGGGGTCGCCGGAGAGCGGATGGACGCCATCGCCGACGAACTCGCGGCCCGGGACGGCGTCTTCGACGTGCGGATGCACCACCGGACCGGCGTGATCGAGGCGGGCGAGGACATCGTCTTCGTCGTGGTGCTCGCCGGTCATCGGGGTGAGGCGTTCCGGACGGTCGAAGACGGGATCGACCGGCTGAAAGACGAGGTTCCGATCTTCAAGAAGGAGGCGACGGAGTCGGAGACGTTCTGGGTACACCGCCGCGACTGAACGGAGGGGCTAATCGGTCCGACCCACCCGACCCGTCGCTTCAGATCCGGCCGCGTCGGAGCGCCCGACCGAGCGCGCGGCGGCCGCGTCGGCGCCTCGGAGGGAGCAGCATGCGGCTGTTTTTGCTGGCAGTTGGCGAGCGAGCGGGGTATCGGTGAGCGACTCGGTGGTCTGGTTTCCGTTCGAGGAAACGCCCTTAGAACAGAGCATAAAATTTCTAAAGCGCTTTGAAACGTTTCTGAAGAGTCCGTCAGACACGTTTTAGCCCGCGAGTTTCGATGAAACGCGGTGAAACCCCCTGAACGTCGCCCAACGGTGTCACCTTTATAACACCCTTCGGCGGCAAGCGTGGGATGTACTATGAGCGCGACGACGAACCCCTCCACGAACGCGAGCGCGAACGATGACCGCAGTAAGGAAGAGCGGCTGAAGCGGTACCTGATCGACCGCGCACAGGACGGTGAGATGTACTTCAAAGGGAAGTTCATCTCCGAGGATGTCGACCTCTCGCCGAAAGAGATCGGGGCCCTGATGGTGAAGCTCCGCGACTCCGCGACGGAGCTCACCGTCGAGAAGTGGTCGTACACGGGCGCGACGACGTGGCGCGTCGAGCCCGCCTGAATCGGTCTCGGGCCGCGAACGAACCGTACCCCGCTTGATCCCCGCCGCGCTCGGTCCGCGGCGTGGTCCCCGTAACGCGCTTTTCGGACTGACCGACCGCCCGCTTGACCCCGCCACCGACCGGTTCGACCGGCCGGTTCCGGTTCCCGTACCCGCCGACGCGGGGTTTATACTCGCCGACGAGTTACGACGTGACGATGCCAGAACACGAGGACGCGGCGACGGCCGCTGACGGCGCGCCGCGTCCCGAACCGCTCCGGACGTTCTTCCGGATCGACGAGGTCCGGCAGGAGGACGGCCGCGTGCGGTACCGCGGCGAGTCGTACGTCCCGGAGCGGACGCTGTTGCGGAAGCTGACCCCCCACTTCCGCGAGGCGGGCTACGAGGTCGACGTCGAGGCGGTCGAGGGCGGTCACGTCGTCGTCGCCACGCCGTTCGACCGCGGGCGAGACGGGATCCCCTGGGTGAACCTCGCCATGTTCGCGGCCACGGTGCTGTCGACCCTGTTCGTGGGCGCGTACGGCTGGTACTACGTTCCGCTCGCGGAGATCCAATCGAACCCGCTCACCCTGCTTCAGGCGTGGCCGTTCACCGCCGCCGTCCTCGGGGTGCTGATGACGCACGAGCTCGGCCACTACGCCGCCGGCCGCTATCACGGCGTCCCCGTCTCGCTTCCGTACGTCATCCCGTTCGTCTTCCCGTTCGGGACGCTCGGCGCCGTCATCCGTATCCGCGGACGGATGCCCTCGCGGAAGGTGCTCTTCGACATCGGCGCGGCCGGGCCGATCGCGGGGTTGGTCGCGACGGTGACGGTGACCGCGATCGGGCTGTCGCTCGACCCGATTCGGGTGCCCGCGGAGCTCGCGAACGCGTCGGAGACGATGATCCGGTTCAACAACCCGCCGCTTTTGGGCCTCATCTCCGATCTCCTCGGCCGGCCGACGAGCTACGCGGACCCGCAACTCACCGCGCATCCGGTCGTGATCGGCGGATGGGTGGGGATGTTCTTCACCCTCCTGAACCTCCTGCCGGTCGGGCAGCTCGACGGCGGCCACATGGTCCGGGCGATGGTCGGCCCGCGGCAGGAGACGGTGGCGGCGCTCGTCCCCGGCGTCCTGTTCGGGATCGCCGCGTACCTCCACTTCTGGCGGGGCCTCGGGCTGAACGAGTCCGTCGGGCTGTGGGCGTTCTGGGGCGTGTTCGCGGCGGTGATCGCGTTCAACGGTCCGGCGAACCCGACGGACGAGGGAGGGCTGGGACTCGCCCGGCTCGCGGTCGGTGTCGCCACGTTCGCCGTCGGCGCGCTCTGTTTCCTCCTCGTTCCGATCCAGGTCGTCGGCGCATGACGGCGAAACGGGTGATATCGACGCCGTGACCGCCGTTCTCTCCCGGCTGCGAACTGGCGTCGAGCGGCTCGGCTTCCGGACGCTGTACCGGCTCGCCGACCTGACGTACGCTCTCGGCGTCGCCACCCCGAAGCGCACGGTCGCCGGGGGGTACTGGAGCTACGAGCCGACGAACCCGCACGGCGACGACCCCGGGCTCGCGGCGCTCGACCGACTCCCCGACGACGCGGTGATCCTCGACGTGGGCGCGCACGTCGGCGAGCACGCCATCCCGCTAGCGCGCGGTACCGACCGGCGCGTGGTCGCGTTCGAGCCCAACGGCGAGAGCGCTGACCGGCTGGCTCGAAACGTCGAACGGAACGGGCTCGGGGAGCGGATCGACCTCAGGCGGGCCGGCCTCGGGGACGCGAACGCGACGCTGACCTTCTATCGGTCGACGTTCTCGAAGTGTTCCGCGTTCGACCGCGACCTCGCGACGAGGTGGGGCGCGAGCGTCGCGGGCACCGAGCGAGTGCCGATCCGCCGGCTCGACGACCTCGTCGAGCGAGTGGGTGACGGCGACGGAGCGGGCGAGGGTGAAGAGACGGACGGCGCCGACGAGGCCGACGAGCCGGGCAGCACCGGCGATACGGAGGGCGCCGAGCCACTCGACTCGGTCCCGCGGCCGGACGCGATCAAGGTCGACGTGGAGGGCCGCGAGGCCGCGGTGCTCCGGGGCGCGGCGGCGACGATCGCGGCGTGTCGCCCGCTCGTGGTCGTCGAAGTCCACGGCGAACCGGCGGGCGACGAGTCGACACGAGCCGCGACCGGGCCGGCGGAGTCCGACGCGGCGGCTCTCCTGACGTGGCTCGAGACGCGGGGCTACGCGGTCGAGGAGGCGGGAGACGTGTGGGTCTGTCGGCCGACGAGAGAGCCGAACGGGGAGGCGTGAGTCAGTCCTCCCGGCGCTTCTTCATTCCCTGCCGGGTGAACTGCGGGGTGGCGCGGAGGCCGCGCTTGCTCCGGAACGACCGGTACAGCGCGATCGCGAGCGGTGCGGCCAGCGCGAGGACGACCGCCGCGAGCCGCCAGTTCTCCGCGAACGAGTAGAGGATCGTCGCCGAGAGGACGCCGACAGCGAGCAGCACCGAGTAGGCGATCCGCATCGCCAGCTTCTCTAAGACCTTCGTGTCGTCCTCCAAGACGACGTTGACGGTCAGGTCGTCGCGGTTGGCGCGGTCGAGGAACTCGTCGGCCTTCGGCGGGACCGTGAACAGCGCCTCGGTGGTCCGCTGGACCTGCCTGCCGGCGTCCTCGGCGAGGTCGCGGGCGGTCTGCTCGTAGTACCCCTCGTCGCGGAGGTAGTCGGTCGCCGTCGAGATGAAGTCGAAGTCGGGGTCGAGCGTGACGCAGACCCCCTCCACGACGGTCGCGACCCGGAGGACCAAGGCGAGGTTCGGCGGGAGCCGCAGCGGGAACTCGTAGATGGTCGACTCCACCTGTTCGATGATCTGGTTCACCTGGTACTGCTCGATGTCCTCGCCGCTGGCGTCGGCGATGGCCAGCTCCATCACGTTGCCCATCACCTCGCGGTCCGCCTCCGGCGAGAGCGTGCCCATCGAGATCAGCGTGTCGAGGATGGCGTCGATGTCCTGTCTGGCGACCGCGACGTAGAAGTCGACGATCTTCTCCTGGATGAACGGGTCGACGCGGCCCGCCATCCCGAAGTCGTAGAAGATCACGGCGCCGTCGTCCGCGACCGCGAGGTTCCCGGGGTGGGGGTCGGCGTGGAACACGCCGTCTTCGATGATCATCTGGAGGTACACCTCCTGGAGCGTCTCCGCGATGGCCGTCCGGTCGTGGCCCGCCTCGTCGAGCCCGTCGATGTCGCTGATCTTCGTGCCCGGGACGTACTCCATCGTGAGCACCCGCGGCCCGGAGACGGCCTCGTACGTCTCCGGGATGCGGATCTGGTCGTTGTCGGCGAAGTTGCCGCGGATCTCTTCGAGCATCGTCCGCTCGCGGTCGTAGTCCATCTCCTCGCGGATCGTCTTGGCGAACTCGTCCGCGAGGTTCTCCAGCGAGAACGCTCGGCCGGCGCCGGTGAACCGCTTGATCAGCGGGATCGACCAGCGGATCGTCCGGAGGTCGGCCTCGACGAGCGACTCGATCCCGGGCCGGCGGACCTTCACGGCGACCGAGTTCCCCTCGTACTGAGCCGTGTACACCTGTCCGAGGCTCGCGCCGCTTATCGGGTCGCGGTCGAAGTCGTCGAACGTCTCGTCGACGGGGCCGAACTCGTCTTCGAGGACGACCTTCGACTCTTCCCACGGGGCGGGCGGCACGTCGTCTTGGAGCCCCTCTAACACCTCGATGTACGCCGGCGGCAGGATGTCGGGCCGGGTCGAGAGGATCTGTCCGAGCT
This sequence comes from Halorubrum ejinorense, assembly GCF_055389685.1. NCBI lineage: Archaea > Methanobacteriati > Methanobacteriota > Halobacteria > Halobacteriales > Haloferacaceae > Halorubrum > Halorubrum ejinorense. Next base: position 885,122 of record NZ_AP043777.1, on the reverse strand, counting down.
TGATGAACGTCGGGCCGAGCGTGAGCAGGATGTCGAGCAGGACCGCGGCCCGCTCGCGCTGGGTCTCGGCGTCGACCTCGCGGCTCCCGCCGAACAGGAAGTACCGCCGACTGTCACGCCAGTAGGTGATGATGAGCGGCGAGAACTGCCGCAGAACGACGACGAACCGCCAGTACGCGCGAAGGTTGACCAGCGTGACCACCCGTCAGGCGTCGCCCTCGTCGTCCGCGTCGTCGACGGGGATGCTCCGAGAGACCTCGCGCTCTCGCTTGGGGAGGGAGATCTCGAGGACGCCCCGGTCGATCTCGGCGTCGGCTCCGGCGCCGTCGGCGTCGGTGGGGAGGGGGAGTTCGGCGTCGAGGAACAGCGGGCGGTCCTCACGGACGTACTCGAACCCGTCGGGGACGGCCTTGTCGCGGCGTCCCTCGATATCGATCCGTCCGTCCTCGACGAGGACCTCGGTGGTCTCGGCGGTCGCGCCGGGGAGGTCGACGACGAGCACGTACCCCTCGTCGGATTCGAGGAGATCCGCAAACACCGCGTCCGGGAGGTCCCGGAGCGCGTCGCGTAGCGCTGACATGGACGATGGTAGGGTCGCCGCGGCGAAAAAGCTGTGGAAAGGGCGGGTTCCGGCCGCGTGACCTCGCACCGACGATGGCGACGCCGCCGGCCGTCCGCGCGTTCGTCAGGCCGCCTCGAGGGCCCCTGTGACCCTCGTCAGTCGTCGTCAGTCGTCGTCGCCGATGTCGAGGTCGAACTTCCCGAGGTCCTCGCCCTGCGATTCGCCGGGGAGGATGTCGCCGAGCCCCGCGCCGAACGCGGCGGCGGCCCAGACGACCGCGATCCGCCCCGCGCGCTCCGCCGCGGTCGGGTCGCCCTCGTGGAGCCGTCCCCAGAACAGGAGCATCACCGCCGAGGTGGTCAGCGACACGAGGAGAACGCCGGCGTACCGACGGGGAATGAGCCCGAATATCGGGTGGCGGATCGTGATCTGCCGGAAGTCCGCGAAGTAGAGGAGCCCGGCGACGGCGGCGAGCACGAACCCGACGTGGACGAAGAGGAGGACGGGGACCCCCCGGACGGTCGTCGCGGCGAACCACGCCGCGATCTCGAAGACGCCACCCTCGACGAGGAGGGGGAGCGCGAACAGCACCGCCCCCACGAACGACTCGGCCAGGTCCCGCGAGGTGTACTTGGTGATCCGCTCGGTGAGCACCGAGCGACCGGGCATCCGCTCGACGAGCGAGATGGTCTGTTTGACCTTCTCGCGCTCGCGCGGGTCGTCGACGGTGTCGCTGAGCGAGTCGAGGTTCGCGAGCAGGTCGTCGATGTCGGGTTCGGCGGGGCCGTGGTCGACGTGGGGTTGCGGCTCCGCCTCACCGGCGTCGGGGTCTCGCTCGTCGCTGTCGACCATATGTCGCCGGGACGCGCGAGGGCGCCAAAAGGGTACTGACGAGCGGGCTCGCGCGCCTCGGTACGAGAGCGGCGCCGCTCTCGCTCAAAGCGAGTCGAGAAAGCCCGACAGGGCGTCGTTGAACGCGGCCGGACGCTCGATCATCGCGAGGTGCGCGGCGTCCGGGACCGTCGTCCACTCGGCGCGGGGGACGTTGTCGGCGAGGTACTCGTGGTACGCCGGCGGGGTCAGTTCGTCGTGTTCGCCGACGACCGCGAGCGTCGGGACGCCGATCCCGTCGAGGCGGTCCCGCACGTCGAAGGCGTGGCAGGTCAGGAAGTCCCGTTCCGTGACCTCTCGCCCGCACGCACGCATGGCCGCCTCGGAGAGGTCGACGTACTCGGCGGGCGCGTCGTGGAACAGTCGGCCCGGCGCGTGAAGCAGCGAGACGGCCCGCTCGAAGTCGTTCGCGAGCGCGTCGCGGAGGGGGTCGGCCACGCCGAGCTTCGCGCCCGTGCCGGCGAGGACGAGCCCGTCGAGCCCGAGGTCGCGGTCGAGAGCGATCCGGAGCGCGACCGCGCCGCCGAGCGAGTTGCCACAGAGCGCGGTCGCGTCCGTCGCCTCCATGACCGCGACGACGTCGTCCGCGTACGCGTCGAGCGTCTCCGGGCCCGCCGCGGTCCCGACGTCGTCGCTGTCGCCGTGCCCGGAGAGATCGACGGCGACGCCGGGGTATCGGTCCGCGAGCCGTGCCTGCGACTTCCAGACGTCCTTCGTGCCGCCGCTCCCGTGAACGAAACAGACCGTCGGCCCCTCGCCGCCGCGGTCGAAGCGGCGGTACGCCGTCGCGCGACCGTCGTGGGTGACCCGTTCCATGTCGAGACGGTTCGACGCCGAGCGGTATAAACGCCGGAGGGAGCCGGGGCCGCAGCGAGATCGGTGAACCGAACGCCCCGGCGGCGGCCGGGTGTGGCGTATTTCGACCCCGAACCGCTACACTACCGAAGCGAGTGAATAGCGCCACGTCTTGCGGTTTTGAGCGACAGCTTTAAATATCTACACCACTAACTCGTAGTTAGGATGAATCACATACAAACTCGATCGACCGGCGACGGCGCGTTGCTCCGCCGGTACGAGTACGACGACGGCTGGATCGTCGCCGCCGATCTCGGCGTCGACGACGAGGCCGTCACCGTCGACACCGTCGGCACGACGGCGATCGTCGTCGTTGAGGGACCGGACGAGCCGGTCGAATCTGAGTTCGAGCTGCCCGGGACGGCCACGTCCGCGAGCGTCACGAACGGGGTGCTCACCGTGGAGGGCGAGCGATGAAGCTCACCGTCAAGCCCCTGAAACAGAAGGACGCCGGCCGACGGCTCGCGGCGATCGACCGCGTCGCGGCCGACGAGCTCGGGCTCTCCGGCGGGGACATCGTCCGCGTCGAGGGTGGCGAGGGCGCCGCGATCGCGCGCGTCTGGCCCGGCTACCCCGAGGACGACGGGACCGGCGTGATCCGCATCGACGGCCGCCTCCGACAGGAGGCCGACGTGGGGATCGACGACCGCGTGACCGTCGAGGACGTCGACGTCTCGCGGGCGGACGCGGTCACGATCGCCTTCCCCAGCCAGCTGCGGGTGCGGGGCCAGATCGCTCCGTTCATCCGCGACAAGCTCTCCGGACAGCCCGTCACCGAAGGACAGACGATCCGCACGTCGATGGGCTTCGGCCTGATGGGCGGCCAGTCGCAGGCCGTTCCGATGAAGATCGCCGAGACGAGCCCGGGCGGCACGGTGGTCATCACCGACGAGACGGAGATCAGCATCTCCGAGATCTCCGCCGAGGAGATCGCCGACCGCGGCGAGGCCGGGAGCGGGACCGGCGAGGGGCCCGACGTCACCTACGAGGACATCGGCGGGCTCGACGACGAGCTCGAACAGGTCCGCGAGATGATCGAGCTGCCGATGCGGCACCCGGAGCTGTTCAAGCGCCTCGGCATCGACCCGCCGAAGGGCGTCCTGCTCCACGGGCCGCCGGGCACCGGGAAGACGCTGATCGCGAAGGCGGTCGCCAACGAGATCGACGCCAACTTCCACACCATCTCCGGCCCGGAGATCATGTCGAAGTACTACGGCGAGAGCGAAGAGCAGCTCCGTGACGTGTTCGAGGAGGCCGCTGAGGAGGCGCCCTCGATCATCTTCATGGACGAGCTTGACTCGATCGCGCCCAAACGCGAGGAGGCCGGCGGCGACGTGGAACGCCGCGTCGTGGCCCAGCTCCTCTCGCTGATGGACGGGCTCGAGGAGCGCGGCGAGGTCGTCGTCATCGGGGCGACGAACCGCGTCGACGCCATCGACCAGGCGCTCCGACGGGGCGGTCGCTTCGACCGCGAGATCGAGGTCGGCGTGCCCGACCGCGACGGTCGCAAGGAGATCCTCCAGGTCCACACGCGGAACATGCCGCTGACCGACGGGATCGACTTAGACGAGTACGCTGAGAACACGCACGGCTTCGTCGGGGCCGACCTCGAGTCGCTCGCGAAGGAGTCCGCGATGCACGCGCTGCGGCGCATCCGCCCCGAGATCGACCTCGAATCGGACGAGATCGACGCCGACGTGCTGAACAGCATTCAGGTCACCGAGGACGACTTCAAGCAGGCGATAAAGGGCATCGAGCCCTCGGCGCTGCGCGAGGTGTTCGTCGAGGTTCCGGACGTCAGCTGGGACCAGGTCGGTGGCCTCGAGGGCACCAAAGAGCGGCTCCGCGAGACGATCCAGTGGCCGCTCGAGTACCCCGAGGTGTTCGAGGAGCTCGACATGCAGGCCGCCAAGGGCGTCCTCATGTACGGCCCGCCGGGCACGGGGAAGACCCTGCTCGCGAAGGCCGTCGCCAACGAGAGCGAGTCGAACTTCATCTCGATCAAGGGGCCCGAGCTGTTGAACAAGTACGTGGGCGAGTCCGAGAAGGGCGTCCGCGAGGTGTTCAGCAAGGCCCGCGAGAACGCGCCGACCATCGTGTTCTTCGACGAGATCGACTCGATCGCGACCGAGCGCGGCAAGAACTCCGGCGACTCCGGCGTCGGCGAGCGCGTCGTCTCCCAGCTGCTGACGGAGCTGGACGGCCTCGAATCGCTGGAGGACGTGGTCGTCATCGCGACGACGAACCGTCCGGACCTCATCGACTCCGCGCTGCTGCGCCCCGGTCGCTTGGACCGGCACGTCCACGTGCCCGTCCCCGACGAGGAGGCGCGCCGCCGGATCTTCGAGGTCCACACGCGCAGCAAGCCGCTGGCCGACGACGTCGACCTCGACGCGCTGGCCCGCAAGACAGAGGGGTACGTCGGCGCCGACATCGAGGCGGTCGCTCGCGAGGCGTCGATGAACGCCTCCCGGGAGTTCATCGGCAGCGTCACGCGGGAGGAGGTCGGCGAGTCCGTCGGCAACGTCCGCGTGACGATGGCGCACTTCGAGGACGCGCTGAACGAGGTGAACCCGAGCGTCACCCCCGAGACGCGCGAGCGGTACGAGGAGATAGAAAAGCAGTTCCAGCGGTCGGAGGTCAACCGCGACGAGGCCGAACCGGGCGCGGCGTTCCAGTAAGGCGCGCTCCCGACTTCGCGGCCGCGTTTTTTAGATCAGTCCGATCGCCGACAGCAGGTAGAACGCGGCGACGACGACGATCCCGATCGTCACGAGCCGCCACGCCAGCTTCAGGACGAACTTTCCGACGACGATGACGAGCGCGACGGCGACGAGCGCGACGAGCAGTTGGCCGAATTGACTGCCGAGCAGCGCGGCCTGTGCCGGCGCGAGTAGCCCGGCGAGCGCGAGCGATGATGCGGTCATGTGCGGGCCCACGGCGACGCCGGGCATAAGCTTGTGGGACCGGACCGCGGGGACAGTTATGGAAATCTGATAGGTTCGTGGCAAGATCTGCGGGAAATCCGGACGTACACGCGCCGACACGGCGGGTACGACGACGGCAACGTCCGTCTACACCGCGGGAAACGCCGGCGGCGACCCCCCTTTTCTTCCGGTGGGAGACCCCTTCCTCCGTGCGGTTTCCCCGAGTACCGTTCAGTTTCACTCCGGTCTGGCTACGCTTATGTGTCCGGAACCCGTCCCTTGGTGACGTACCGGAGTTAGCGTCAGACGCGCGGCACAGACGTTACATAGCGAATCGGACATATACGCGCCGATCGGGTCCGAACATCCGAACCTACAAGGGCCCGCCTCGCCAGTACACCAACACTACAAATGATTCAGATCCCACGCCAGTCCAGCGGGGTGACCGTCGAATGAGCAGCGACGGTGTCACCGCCGACGACCTCGAACTGCCGATCAAACGCACCACCGGCGACACGATGGAAGAGCGCCTCACGGGCAACGCCTATCACAACATCCTGCCCGCGCGCTACCTCCGGAAGAACGCCGACGGCGAACCGGACGAGGACCAAGAGGAGCTGTTCGACCGCGTCGCGCGCAACGTCGCGCTCGCGGAGGCCGTCTTCGAAGCCGGACGGCAGGGCGTCGACGTCACGGTCACGCCCGACCAGCTGAAGCCCGACCACCCCCGGCGCGACGAGCTCGCGGCCGAAGTGTTCGGAACGGGGACCACGGCCGGCGACGACGTCGAGACGACGCTGACGGAGGACAACGTCAATAAGTTCGCGTACGACACCGTCGTTCCCGAGCTGCCCGACGACGTGCGCGACCACGTCGAGTCGACCGCGGAGACGTTCCGCGACGGGATGGAGTCGCTCTCCTTCATGCCGAACTCGCCCACGCTGATGAACGCGGGCGACGAGCTCCAGCAGCTCTCCGCCTGCTTCGTCGACTCCCCGGGCGACGACATCACCGACATCCACCAGACCGCCAAGGAGGCGGCCGAGGTGTTCCAGTCGGGCGGCGGCATGGGGTACGCCTTCTGGCAGCTTCGGCCCTACGGCGACGCGGTCGGCTCCACCGGCGGCATCGCCTCCGGGCCGATCACGTTCATGCGGACGTTCGACCAGATGTGCGAGACGATCGCGCAGGGCGGCGCGCGCCGCGGCGCCCAGATGGGCGTCATGCGCATCTCGCACCCCGACGTCATCCAGTTCATCCACGCGAAGAACAAAGACGTCTCGCTGGCCCACTCGCTGCGGCTCAACGACCCCGACGACTTCACGCACAACTCCTTCGCGGACGCCTTAGAGGAGGCGCGCGAACTTATCGACGACGACGGCAAGGTGCCGGAACACCTCCGGAACGCCGTCGAGGGCCACCTCTCGAACTTCAACATCAGCGTCGGCGTCACCGACGACTTCATGGACGCCCTGCGGAACGACGAGGAGTTCACCTTCACCAACCCCCGCACCGGAGAGGCCCACGTCGCGACGCCGGAGACGAAGGAGCTCTACGACATGTTCGGGCTCGGCGAGCACGTCGAAGTCGGCGAGGAGCTCTCGATCCCGGCCGCCGAGATCTGGGACGACATGATCGAGGGCGCCCACGAGAACGGCGAGCCGGGCGTCGTCTACCTCGAGCGGATCAACAAAGAGCACTCCTTCGACGTCGAGGAGAACCCGGACCACCGGATCCTCGCGACGAACCCCTGCGGCGAGCAGCCCCTCGAGGAGTACGAGGCCTGTAACCTCGGTCACATCAACCTCTCGACGCTCGCGGACCTCGACGCGCCGGACTGGCGCGTCTGGTCCGACGAGCACGCCGACGAGTACGACTCCGAGGCGGCCGCGATCGACGCCTTCCTCGAGGAGGCAATCGACTTCGAGGAGTTCGACGACCGGATCGCGTACGGCACGCGATTCTTAGAGAACGTCGTCACGATGTCCGACTTCCCGGTCGACGAGATCGAAGAGAAGGTCCGCGACATGCGGAAGATCGGACTCGGCATCATGGGGCTGGCGCAGCTGTACATCCAGCTCGGCGTCCGCTACGGCTCCGAGGAGGGCAACGAGATCGCCCGCCAGCTGATGACCCACATCAACCACGAGTCGAAGCTGGCCTCCCACGAGCTCGCCGAGGAGCGCGGGACGTTCAACGACTGGGAGGACTCGAAGTACGCGAACCCGACGGAGTACGGCGACTGGTTCGAACACTACACCGGGCTCGACGCCGACGAGTGGGCGGACGGCTTCCCGATCCGCAACCACAACACGACGACGATCGCCCCCACGGGGACGACGTCGATGATCGGCAACACGACGGGCGGCTGTGAGCCCATCTACAACGTCGCCTACTACAAGAACGTCTCCGACGACGTTCAGGGCGACGAGATGCTCGTCGAGTTCGACGACTACTTCCTGCGCACCCTGGAGGCCAACGACGTCGACGTCGAGGCCGTCAAGGAGGAGGCGCAGACGCAGATGGCAGAAAACGAGTTCGACGGCGTCGACGGGCTGGAGACGGTTCCGGACGCCATCGGCGAGCTGTTCGTCGTCACCGGCGACCTCTCGGCGAAGGACCACGCCGGGGTTCAGGTTGCCTGCCAGAAGGGCGTCGACTCCGCCATCTCGAAGACCGTCAACGCGCCGAACGACTCCACGCTCGGCGACGCCAAGGAGGTCTTCGAGTACATCTACGAGAACGGCGGGAAGGGCGTCACCTACTACCGCGACGGCACCCGCTCGAAGCAGGTGCTCACGACGCGCGCACAGAACACCGAGTTCGCCGACGAGAGCGAGGCCGCGGAGACGATCGTCGAACAGATCGGCGAGGTGTTCGGCGGTATCGAGGCGTTCCTCGACAACGAGGACGTCCAGGCGGCCATCGACACGGAGATCGCGGACCTGCTCGAAGCGACGGAGCAGCCGCAGATCGACTACAGCGAACGCAGCCCGCGCCCCGACTCCCTGTCGGGCGTCACCCAGCGCGTCGAGACCGGGTACGGCAAGCTGTACGTCACCATCAACGAAGACGAGAACGGCCGCCCCTTCGAGCTGTTCGCGAACATCGGCCACTCCGGCGGCTACACGAACTCCTTCACCGAGGCGCTCGCGAAGGTGATCTCGACGGCGCTCCGCTCGGGCGTCGACCCCGAGGAGATCGTCGACGAGCTACAGGGCACCCGGAGCCCGAAGGTCGCGTGGGACAAAGGCGAGCAGATCCAGTCGATCCCGGACGCGATCGGCACCGCCCTGCGCCGCTACCTCGACGACGACGTCGACAAGGGGATCCCCCAACAGCAGAGCCTCGACGACGTCGAGGGGAGCGCGGTGAGCGAGTCGGCCGGCCGACCGGGCCAGACCGACGGCGGCGCGGCCGCCGACGCGGCGGCCGACAAGGGCGCACTCGACGCGCCCGAGGCGGCCGAGACGGACGACGCGGCGGGCGCGGACGACGCGATGCAGGAGCTCATCGCGGCGGGCGAGTCGCCCGAGTGCCCCGAGTGCGGCGGCATGAACCTCTACTACTCCGAGGGCTGCAAGACGTGCGAGTCGTGCGGCTGGTCGGAGTGTTGAGCGGGCGGTAACGAGCGGCCGACGACGCCGTTCCTTTTATTGAACGCCGGATTCCGTCAGCGGCGGCTTCGTCGGTCTAGAGGCGAACGCGACGCTCTCTGGGGGCGAGAACTAAGAGGAACCGCTACCGCACCGGGTCAGTCGTCTTCGAGCGCCTGCGCGATGCGCTGGAGCTGTCGCGTCGCGTCGCGGACCTCGTCGCGGAGCTGGCGCACTTCGCGGACGAGCTCTTCGTTGCCGCCGTCGTCGCCGCGGCCGCCGCGCTCGCCCTGCGCGCCGGGACCGCCGCCCATGCCGGGGGGGCCGCCCGCGCCGCCGGGGCCGCCGCCGCCGCCCATCATGCCGGACATCATCTGCGCGAAGGGGTTCCCGCCGCCGCCACCGCCCATCCCCGGCGGGCCGCCGCCGCCCATCATCTCCTCGGGGTCGGGCCGGTCGCCCTCCTCGCGCTCCTCCTCGCGTCGCTCGCGGATCTCCTCGACGCGCTCGCGGAAGGACTTCTCCTCGCCGTCGTCGCCCTCGGGGGCGTCGCCCTGTTCGCCGGCCGCGCCGTTCTCGGGGTCGGTCGCGTCGTCGTCTGCCATGGGCGAGCGTTCGTCGGCGCGGCCGAAAAGGGTTGCCGTGGCGTCCGCGACGGTGCGCTTATAAGTCGGGGGCGAGCGGCGGCGCGGACGGCCCGCCCGCGTCAGGTCCGAACCATGCGGTGGCAGTTCGGGCACTCCGTCGCCTCCGTGTTCCGGCCGGCCGCGGGCACGCGGTCGCCGCAGTTCGGACACCGCGTCCGGGCGCGAGCGTACTCCGTGCTCGATCGGACGGAGGATCTGTCTGCGTCGTCGGCCATAGACGCGTGTTACTGGTTCTCATAAAAATACGTTGTCGACATATCCCTAAAACACGATTTAGGCCGACGAGCGCGCGGCGTCCGCGCGCGCCGCCCTCACTCGTGGCCGGAGACGCGGACCGGCTCGTACGGTTCCTCGAGCCATTCGAGGTCGGACGTCGAGAGGTCGATGTCGAGCGCCTCGACCGCGTCTTCGAGGTGTCCGACGCTCGTCGTGCCGACGATGGGCGTGTCGACGCTCTCTTTGTGGAACAGCCACGCGAGCGCGATCTGCGCCATCTTGACGCCCTTCTCGTCGGCGAGTTCCCCGACGCGCTCGTTGACCGCCGGCCCGCCCCCCTCGCGGTAGGGGTGCGCGTAGAGGTGGTCTTCGGTCTCGCCGCGGAGCGTCGCGTCCACCTCCTCGTGCGGGCGCGCCAGGTAGCCGCGCGCGAGCGGGCTCCACGGCATCACGCCGATCCCCGCTTCCTGACAGAGGGGGAGCATCTCGCGCTCCTCCTCGCGGTACGCGAGGTTGTAGTGGTTCTGCATCGTGGCGAACCGCTCGTACCCCTCGCGCTCGCTGGTGTGCAAGGCGTCCGCGAACTGGTGGGCCCACATCGAGGAGGCCCCGACGTACCGCACGTCGCCGCGCCGCACGGCGTCGTCGAGCGCCGCCAGCGTCTCCTCGACCGGGGTCTCGTAGTCCCAGCGGTGGATCTGATAGAGGTCGATCGTGTCCATCCCCAGTCGGTCGAGGCTGTTAGACAGCTCCTGTTCGATCGCCTTCCGGGAGAGGCCGCCCGAGTTCGGGTTCGACTCGTCCATCTGGAAGTACCCCTTCGTGGCCACGACGAACTCGTCGCGGTCGTACCCGTCGAGCGCCTCGCCGAGGACGCGCTCGCTCTCGCCGTTCGAGTACATGTTGGCGGTGTCGAAGAAGTTCACGCCGAGGTCGATGGAGCGTTCGACCAGCTCTTTGCCTTCTTCCTCGTCGAGGACCCACTCGCGCCAGTCGGAGTCCCCGAAGCTCATACAGCCGAGACAGATCTTCGAGACGGTCGTGCCGGTGTCGCCGAGCGTCGTGTACTCCATACCGCGATCACTCCGAGCCGAAATAAAAAGCTACGCGCGGGGGCGACGCTCGTCGGTAATCGACGCGTCGGGCGCGGCGGCACGTGCCGGGCGTTTCGGACGGTGCCGGTTCCGGAGCTACAGGTCCCGAAACGACGCCGTGTACACGAGGAACGCGCCCGTGAGGATGACGAACGCGAGGAAGGTCACGAGCGCGAGCACGTTCGCGATCGGCGCGAGCGCGACGAGGAAGGACTGTCCGGTCGAAGCGAGTACTAGGACGGCGAGGAGGGCGGCGATCAGGCCGAGCAGCCAGTTCGTGAGGACGTTGTCCATGCGTCGCCCGAGACGAGGCGCTAACAAAAAGCCGCGGATGACGCGGCGCCACCGGAGCTATACCGCTGGCTCCCGTATCGATCGGCGTGAGCGACCGGACGACCTGCTGGCTGCTCGGCGACCAGCTCAACCCCGACCTCGACGCCCTCGACGACGCCGACGACGTGCTGATGATCGAGGCGCATGGGTTCGCCGACCGGAAACCGTACCACGCCCACAAGCTGACGCTCGTGTTCTCGGCGATGCGGCACTTCCGCGACCGGCTCCGCGATCGCGGCCTCGACGTGACGTACGTGCGGGCGGAGTCGTTCGGCGAGGGGCTCGACGAGTTCTTCGCGGAGCGCGAGCGACGAGCGGCCGACCGCGACGGGGGTGACGGCCCGCAACTGCGGCTCATGCGCCCGGCGAGTCACGGCGCCGGCGAGCGGCTCCGGGACCTCGTCGCCGAGCGCGGCGGCACGCTGGAACTCGTCGACAACGAGCTGTTCTGGACGACGCCGGCCGACTGGCGCGAGTGGGCCGGGGGGGAGGAGACCGATATCGGTCCCGACGGCGCCGCAGAACGCACCTACCGGCAGGAGAACTGGTACCGACACGTGCGCCGGGAGACGGGCGTGCTGATGGACGACGGCGACCCCGTCGGCGGGGAGTGGAACTACGACGACGCGAACCAGGAGACCCCGCCGGACGAGTGGGAACCCCCGGCCCGGCCGACGTTCGAACCCGACGACCTGACCCGCGAGACCCACGCGTGGGTTCGGGAGCGGTTCGACACGTGGGGGAACGACTCGCTCGACGGGTTCGCGTGGCCGGTCACCCGCGCCGAGGCGCGCGAGGCGCTCGATCGGTTCGTCCGCGAGGGGCTCCCGGCGTTCGGGCGGTATCAGGACGCGATGGTCGGCGGGGAGCCGTTCCTCTCGCACTCGCTGCTCTCGCCCGCCATCAACCTCGGGCTGCTGGACCCGCGCGAGCCTGTCCGAGCGGTCGAGCGCGCGTACGCGGAGCGCGGAGTCGAGCCGGGCGAGTACGACCCGGCCGAACACGGCGGGGGCGCCGCGGCGACCTCGCTCGACGAGTTCGGCGGCGGCGGGGCCGGCGGTGACGGGGCGGCGGCGGACGAGGCGCCCGCCCCCGTCCCGCTCAACGCCGTCGAGGGGTTCATCAGGCAGGTGATCGGATGGCGGGAGTTCATGCGCCACGTCTACCGCGAGGCGATGCCGGAGCTGGCCGACGCGAACCGGCTGTCACAGGAGCGGGAGCTGCCGCCCGCCTACTGGGACGGCGAGACCGACATGGAGTGTCTCTCGGAGGCGGTCGAGCACGTGCGCGAGTTCGGCTACGCCCACCACATCGAGCGGCTGATGGTGCTGTCGAACTTCGCGCTGGTGTACGGCGCCGACCCGGCCGAGTTGAACGAGTGGTTCCACCTCGGGTTCGTCGACGCCTACCACTGGGTGACGACGCCGAACGTCGTCGCGATGGGGTCGTTCGGCACCGACGTGCTCTCCTCGAAGCCGTACGCCTCCTCGGGGAGCTACGTGAACCGAATGAGCGACCACTGCGCCGACTGTCCGTACGCCGTCTCGCGGACCACGGGCGAGGGCGCCTGCCCGTTCAACGCGCTCTACTGGGACTTCCTGAAGGAAAACGAGGAGACGCTTCGTGGTACCGGACGGATGGGACTGATGTACTCCCACGTGGACGGCAAAGACGACGCGGAGTGGGCGGAGATCCGCGAGCGCGCAGACCGGGTGCGAGAGCGAGCGCGCGACGGAGAGCTGTAAGGGTCGGGCGGCGCGGCCGGACGACCGACTACTCGCCGCCGGCGAGGCGGCGCAGCCGCGGGAGCGCCTGCTCGTACCCGAGCCCGACGACTCCGACGTACAGCGCGAGCAGTCCCATGACGACGGCCCAGGCGCCGAGCACGAGGTCGCCGCCGGAGACCGCGGAGAGACCGAACTGTTCGAGCACGACGCCGATCGCGGCCGCCGCGCCGGCGCCGACCGTGACGGCGAGGAGTTCGACGAGTTCGACCGCGACCGCAGGTACTTCGACCATAGCCGAGAGGGGCGGTCGCGGATTATGACTCTTTCGGGAGAACGGTGGACCGCGTCTCGCCGACCGGGTCGCCGGCGCCGACCCCCTCGCGGGGGGTCACTTCAGTCCGAACGACCGCATGACGGTGTCCGCGAGCCCCTTCGCGATCAGCGCCAAGCCGGCGAGGAGCACCATCATCGCGCCGGCGATGACCGGGTCGCGGTAGGTGATGATACCGACCGCGGCGACGACGAGGAGGAGACCGACGATGCCTTCGAGGCCGAGTTTGTCTCGCATGTCGTCGCGTCGCCCTCGAGCGTTCTTAAATCGGACTGTTCTCGACGGCGGCGGAGCCGACGTGGACGGGAACGCGTCGGCACCGCGGCGACGGAGAGCGGCCCTTTTATTTCGGCGAGCGCGTATCACCGCGTACGCATGAGCAACGGAGACGGTGGCGGTCGAAACGACCTCCGGATGCCCGACGACGACGAGGTGTTCGCGGAGGTCGTCGAGATGCTCGGGGCGAACCGCGTCAAGGTGCGCTGTGCGGACGGGAACGAGCGGACCGCGCGCATCCCCGGGCGGATGCAAAAGCGCGTGTGGATCCGCGAAGACGACATCGTCCTCGTCGAGCCGTGGGACTGGCAAGACGAGAAGGCGGACATCTCGTGGCGCTACGAGAAGAGCGAGGCCGAACAGCTCCGCGAGGAAGGCCACCTCCAGTGAGTCGGCGGGCCTCGGGCCCGCGGCGGCGGTGACCGCCCGCGCACCGGCCGCCGTCTCGCCGCGCACGTCGTTTTTAAGTCCGCACGGGCCGCAACGAGCGTATGCTCCGGCTCGCGGTGACGACCGACGCGGAGACGTTCGAACGGGTGCGCGAGCCCCTCGCGGAGCGCGGCATCGAGGTCGCCCACGTCCGAGCGAAGGAGCGGGCGCTGCGCGTCTCCGGGGGGGCAGAGCGCGGATCGGTGTCCGTGAGCGCGAGCGGCCCCGGCGAGTTCGACGGGTTCGACGTCGGACTCGTCTACCCCACTCGGCTCATGGAGGGCGCCGTGGTCGCCGAGCGGCTCGGCGTTCCGTGGGTGAACGGCCGGGACGCGGTCGTGACCTCGCGGAACAAGGCGGGCGTCCTCGCCGCGCTCGACGCCGCCGGCCTCCCGACGCCGCGGACGGCCATGGTGTCGAACCCCGTCGACGAGTCGGTCGTCGTCGACGCCGTTAGCGGCTTCTCGTATCCGGTCATCGTCAAGCCGAACTCCGCCACTCGCGGCGTGGGCGTCGCGACCGCGAGCGACCTCGACTCGCTTCTGGGCGTCGTCGACTACCTGAACCTGATCCACGACTACCGGGCCACGGGCGATAAGTCGTACCTGGTACAGGAGTTCCTTCCCGACGCGCGCGACTACCGCGCGATGGTCGTCGACGGCGGATACGCGGGGGCCGTGCGGCGCGAACTCGACGCGGACGCGCTCGCGGCCGGCCGCTGGAAACACAACGTCCACAGGGGTGCGACGGCTCGCGGCGTCGACCTCGACCCGGAGGCGCGCGACCTCGCGGAGCGCGCGGCCGACACGCTCGGGATCGACTACCTCGGCGTCGACCTGCTCGCGACGGACGACCGACTCGTCGTCAACGAGACCAACGCCCGGCCGACGGTCGACGTGGCGACGAAGTACGAACCGGACTTCTACGACCGGCTCGCGGCGCTGATCCGGCGAACTGCGGACGAGAGTAATCGGGCGAACGGGGTGTAGCGGGGGCAGGAGGGAGCGACGGGCGGAGAACGGAACGCGGCGCCGTTCAGACCAGATCGATCGAGGCGCTGTCGTCGTCGCGGTCGAACGAGACCTCCAGGACGCCGTTGTTGAACGTCGCGTCGGCCGAGTGTTCGTCGACGGGAGCGGGCAGTTCGACGGTCTCGTCGTACTCGCGCCGGTCGGAGACCGCGGAGATAGTGAGCGCGTCGCCGTCGCATCGCAGGGAGAGGTCGTCTTTCGAGACGGCGGGGAGGTCGGCGATGAGACGCACCGACTCCTCGGTGGTGTACGCGTCGACGTGGGTGTCGGAGCCGAACCCGGCGTCGTCGGCCGACGGCCCGTTCGCGTTGGCCATGTCGTTCATCATCCGCTCGATCTCCTCGAAGAAGTCTCCGAACGGATCGTCGCGGTCGTCTCTGTCCATACCGGACGTGAAGTCGCTGACCCCGATAAGCCTTCTGTCGGTCACCGTTTCGGCCGCAATTCGTCTCGCGCGGGGCGACGAGTTCGCCCGCCGTCGCCGCCGGTCGACTCGGCCGATCGTAACAAATTCGAACGATTATGACGATCTCTGGACGACTGAGCGAGATTTAAGTAGTTGGGTCGCGGCTTTTTCGAACATGAGTAAATCGCACCTAGCTGCCGGCGACGACGTGAGCGACGACGAGGTCGTTCGAGTGGGGCTCAACGGCTTCGGTCGCATCGGACGTAACGTGTTCCGTGCGGTGTTAGAGCACCCGCGGATCGAGCTCGTCGGCATCAACGACGTGATGGACTTCGACGACATGGCGTATCTCGCGAAGTACGACACCGTCATGGGCCGGCTCGACGGCGTCGAGCGCGACGGCGACACCCTGACGATCGGCGACACGTCGGTCCCGCTGTTCAACGTTCAGGACCCCGCAGACCTCCCGTGGGACGACCTCGACGTCGAGGTCGCACTGGAGTGTACGGGCGTCTTCCGCACCCGCGAGGACGCGAGCGCGCACCTCGACGGCGGCGCCGACACCGTGGTCATCTCGGCGCCCCCGAAGGGCGACGAGCCGGTCAAACAGCTCGTGTACGGCGTCAATCACGACGAGTACGACGGCGACGACGTGATCTCGAACGCCTCCTGTACGACGAACTCCATCACGCCCGTCGCGAAGGTGCTCGACGCGGAGTTCGGCATCGACGCCGGCACCCTCACCACCGTCCACGCGTACACCGGCTCCCAGAGCCTGATCGACGGCCCGAAGGCGAAGACCCGCCGCGGTCGCGCGGCCGCCGAGAACATCGTCCCCACCTCGACCGGCGCCGCGGGCGCCGCCCAGAAGGTCCTGCCCGAGTTGGAGGGGAAAATCGACGGAATGGCGATGCGCGTCCCGGTCCCGAACGGCTCCCTCACCGAGTTCGTCGTCAGCCTCGACGAGACCGTCACCGAGGAGGAGGTCAACGACGCCTTCCGCGACGCCGCCGACTCCGGCCCGCTCGCGGGCGTCCTCGGCTACACCGACGACGAGGTCGTCTCCTCGGACATCGTCGGCCTTCCCTTCTCCAGCTACGTCGACCTCCAGTCGACGAACGTCGTCGCCGGCGGGAAGCTCCTGAAGATTCTCACCTGGTACGACAACGAGTACGGCTTCTCGAACCGGATGCTCGACATGGCCGCGTACGTCCACGACGAGGCGTAACCGGTCGACCGCGGCTGAATCGCAGCCGGCCGGCCGCGGCCGTCCGTCGAGCAGGCCGACCGCCCGGCGGCGCGCCACCGGAGAACCACTTGTTAAGTACCTCATCGACGACCGATCACCCATGCCCGCCTTCGACACCATCGACGACCTCCCGGCAGACTCGCGCGTCCTCGTCCGACTGGACCTGAACTCCCCGATCGAGGAGGGTGAACCGCAGGACAACCGCCGGTTCGAGCGCCACGCGGAGACGATTCGCGAGCTGGCCGCCGCCGGTCATCGCGTCGTGTGCCTCGCCCATCAGGGGCGACCCGGCCGCGACGACTTCACCTCGCTCGCCGGTCACGCGGCGATCCTCGCCGACCACGTCGGCCGCGACGTTGCCTTCGTGGCCGACACGTACGGCGACGAGGCGCTGGACGCGATCGACGCGCTCGGGGCGGGCGAGGTGCTCCTCTTGGAGAACACCCGGATGTGCGACGACGAGTTGCCCGAGGAATCGCCCGAGGAGAAGGCCGAGACGGAGTTCGTCCGGACGCTCGCGTCACACGTCGACGCGTACGTCAACGACGCCTACTCGGCGGCGCATCGGTTACACGCCTCGCTGGTCGGCTTCCCGCTGGTCCTCCCGGCGTACGCGGGCCGCGTGATGGAGACGGAGTACGAGGCGAACACCGCCATCGCGACCCGGGAGTTCGACGGCCCCGTCACGATGGTCGTCGGCGGGACGAAGGCGACGGACGTGATCGGCGTGATGGACGCCCTCGACGACCGGGTGGACCGGTTCCTCCTCGGCGGCGTCGCGGGCGAGCTGTTCCTGCGCGCCGCGGGCCGCCCCGTCGGCCACGACGTGGGCGGCACGGAGCTGTTCGACGAACAGTGGGAGGCCAACCGCGAGCTGATCGAGTCGGTCCTCGACGAGCGCGGCGACGCGATCCACCTCGCGAGCGACCTCGCGTACCCGGACGACGACGGCGACCGCGCGGAGATCGCGGTAAGCGAAATCGACGAGAAGACCGAGGGATACCTCGACGTGGGCTCGGAGACGGTCGCCGACTACGAGCCGCCGCTCCGCGAGTCCGACGCCGTCTTCGTGAAGGGCGCGCTCGGCGTCTTCGAGGACGAGCGGTTCGCGGACGGTACCGTCGGCGTCCTCGAAGCGATAGCGGACACCGACTGCTTCTCCGTCGTCGGCGGCGGCGACACCTCGCGGGCCATCGAGATGTACGGCCTGAGCGAGGACGACTTCTCGCACGTCTCGATCGCGGGCGGGGCGTACATTCGCGCCCTGACCGGCGAGCCGCTCCCGGCGGTAGAGGTACTCGAAGCGGCGGCGGAGCGGAACGAGTAGGACCGCCGGTTCGGTAGCGCTACTCCTCGACGTCGAGGTCGAACTGCTCGTTTTCCGTGACCGCGTTCAATACGACGCTCGTGTTCGACTCGCGGATGTCGGCGTCCGTGAGAATCGACTTGATCTGATCGTTCATTCCGTCAGTGTCGGTAAACTTGCCGATCGCGATCACGTCGTAATCGCCCGTGACCTCGTAGACGCTCACCATCTGTTTTTCTTGCCGCAGCTTCTCCGTGACGTCCGGCAGAGCGCTGCCTTCCACCTTGAGCTGGAGGACGGCCGTCACGTCGTAGCCGATCTTGTCGTAATCGACGATCGGCGTGTACCCCCGAATCACGCCCTCTTCTTCGAGGTCGCGGAGATGGTTCGAGACCGTCGTCACCGAGACGTCGAGCTCGTCGCCGAGACTCCGAAGGCTCGCGCGTCCGTTACTGAGCAGGGAGTTAATGAGCTTCGCATCGAGGTTTTCGTACGTCATCACACCAAACCACGTCACCAGGGGTTTAGAATTTTACGAACGTCCAGCAGTTTTGCGAGTCTGGCGGTTCATGCGCCAAGCGATAAGGCCTTTATACTGGGAGATAACGAATCAAACGTCCAAAACATGACGGACGAACACGCGAAACCGGACGGCGGCCTCACGGCCGAAGAACAGGCGGTACTCGACGAGATAGAGGAGCAGAACGTCGATTTCCTGCGGCTCCAGTTCACCGACATCCTCGGCGTCGTAAAGAACGTCTCCGTGCCCGCCCATCAGGCGGAGAAGGCGTTCACTGAGGGGATCTACTTCGACGGCTCTTCTATCGAAGGGTTCGTGCGCATTCAGGAGTCCGACATGCGTCTCGTCCCGGACCCCGACACGTTCGCGGTGCTGCCGTGGCGCAGCGACGGTAGCGGCGACAGCGGGGCCGCTCGGCTCATCTGTGACATCGTCGACACCGACGGCGAGCCGTTCGCCGGCGGTCCGCGTCAGGTCCTGAAGAGCGTCCTCGAAGAGGCCGAGGAGATGGGCTACTCCGTCTCCATCGGTCCCGAACCGGAGTTCTTCCTGTTCGAGAAAGACGACGACGGCAACGCGACGACGATCCCGCACGACAACGGCGGGTACTTCGATCTCGCGCCGAAGGACCTCGCGTCCGACGTGCGCAAGGAGATCATCTTCACGCTGGAGAAGATGGGCTT
The DNA here is from genome assembly GCF_055389685.1 of Halorubrum ejinorense. Classification (NCBI taxonomy): domain Archaea; kingdom Methanobacteriati; phylum Methanobacteriota; class Halobacteria; order Halobacteriales; family Haloferacaceae; genus Halorubrum; species Halorubrum ejinorense. The sequence continues at coordinate 866,043 of NZ_AP043777.1, read as the reverse complement.
CGAGATCGAGGCCTCGCACCACGAGGTCGCCGAGGGCCAACACGAGATCAACTTCAAGTACGACGACGCGCTCACGACCGCGGACAACATCGCGACGTTCCGCGCCGTCGTCCGCGCGGTCGCCGAACAGCACGACCTCCACGCCACGTTCATGCCCAAGCCGATCGCCGACATCAACGGTTCGGGCATGCACAGCCACATCTCGCTGTTCGACGAGGACGGGAACGCGTTCGCCGACGACGACGACGAGTTCAACCTGAGCGAGACGGCCTACCAGTTCATGGGCGGTATCCTGAACCACGCCCCCGCGTTCACGGCCGTCACGAACCCCACGGTGAACTCCTACAAGCGGCTGGTGCCCGGCTACGAGGCGCCGATCTACGTCGCGTGGTCCGACACGAACCGCTCGGCGCTCGTCCGCGTGCCGGACGCCGCGGGCGTCTCCGCGCGCTTCGAGGTCCGCAGCCCCGATCCGTCCTGTAACCCCTACCTCGGGATGGCGTCGCTCATCGCCGCCGGGCTCGACGGGATCAAGACCGGCGCCGACCCCGGCGACCCGGTCCGCGAGGACATCTACGAGTTCGACGACGAGAAGCGGCAGGAGTACGGCATCGAGACGCTGCCGCCGAACCTCGGCAAGGCCGTCGAGGCGCTCGAATCCGACGAGGTGCTCCAGGAGGCGCTCGGCCCCCACACCTCCGAGAAGTTCGCCGAGGCGAAATCTCAGGAGTTCAGCGAGTACCTCACCCAGGTCTCTCAGTGGGAGGAGGACCGCTACCTGGAGACCTTCTGAGCCGGCGCGCCGCCGTCCGACGCGACTCGTCTTTTTTCGATCGGTCGGAGGTTCCGGAGTAGCGTCTCGGGTTCCACCCGTTCGAGTTCGGTCCGGAAGCCGCGCGTCGGTCCGGCCGGCGGGACATCTCACCCGAATATCCGAAGGATACCGAGTGTCCACCGGGTTATCTCCGAGAGCACCAAGAGCAACCCCTCACCGCGCGAGAGCCGGCGCCCGGACCACATCGCTGCGACCCCCAACACCGTCACGACCACGAGCCAGAGGCCCGCCTCCGCGGCAGCTCCGCTCGTCGTCAGCGGCCGCAGCACGACTGCGACTCCGAGGATACCGAGGACGTTGAACACGTTCGAGCCGACGACGTTGCCGACGGACATCCCGACGTGGCCCTCCCGCATCGCGACCAGCGACACCGCGAGCTCCGGTGTCGACGTGCCCGCGGCGACGATCGTTCCCCCGATCACCCACTCAGAGATACCGGCGCCGCGCGCCAGCGACGTGGCCGCCTCCACCATGAAGTGGCCACAGATCAACACCAGCGCGAGCCCCCCGACGAGCAGGACCGCGTCCCGGCCGCGAAACCGGGCGTGGTCCGCGAGCGTCTCGGTCACGCGGGAGTCGGGGTACAGCGTATCGATCGACGGCCCCCCGCGTTCGTCGCGGAGGAGGTACCCCGTGTACGCGAGGAAGCCTGCCGCGAGCAGCGCCCCCTCCGGACGCGTCACGACGCCGTCGGAGACGGCCCAGACGCCGGCGAGCGTCGCGGCGACGAGCGCGGCTCCGTCACGGTGGACCAGCGAGCGCTCGACCGGGACGACCCGGATCAGCGAAACGACGCCGAGAATGAACGCGAGGTTGTACACGTTGCTGCCGATCACGTTCGCGACCGCGACGTTGCCGACCCCCGCGAATGCCGCGTCGATCGACACCACGAGTTCCGGCGCGGAAGTCCCCATCGCGACGATCGTTAGCCCGATCGTCAGTTCGGAGACGCCGAACCGACGCGCGAGCCGGACGACAGCGTCCACGAGCGACCGGGCCCCCACCCAGAGGCCGAGGACGCTCGCGGCGATCACCGCGACGTCGACGGCCGGGGTGCCGAGCATACCGAACGTGACGGGGGAAGCAACTTAAACGGCAGCGACGCGCGACGGGAGCGACGGCAACGCGACCACCACCACCACCGCGACCGTCGTCGCGGCCACGGTGACGGGCAGGGAGCCGGCGAGGGCGTACGCGCCGACCCAGAGGGCGCCGGTGACCGCCAGCGCCGGGACGGCGACGCGGGCCGTCAGCGCGGACTCGTCGCCGTCGACGAGCAGCCACCCGACCGCCCCGCCGGCCCCGGTGGCGATCCCGATCCCCGCCTCGACGACCTCGCCGGGGTGGCCCGCGGCGAACGCGACGCCCGCGGCGACGGCCGAGAGGACCGCGGCCAGCAGGAACGCCGGCGTGGGGTCGAGGGCCGCGGTCGGCCCGGGGTCGGACCCGGAGCCGTCGGTGGCGGCCGGCCCGTCGTCGGGGCCGGCGCCCCCGGCTCGAAAGCGCGGGTCGCCCGCGAGCCACAGCGCGCCGGCGACGGTCGCGGCGCCGACGAGGAGGCCGGCGACGACGTCGACGAGGTAGTGGACCTCGATCACCACGCGGGAGGCGGCGACCGCGCCCGCCAGTACGACGGCCGCCGCCGCGCGGCGACGGACCGTCCACAGTCGGTCGTACAGCAGCGCGAGCGCGCCGTACGCGGCCGCACCTCCGGTGGCGTGGCCGCTCGGGAAGCCGAACCCGTCGGAGAGCACCTGCGCCTCGTACCAGCCGGAGAGCAGTCCGGGAAGCCACGTCGGCACGTTCGCCGGGGGCATCGCACCCGGCGGGCGGGGGACCGCGAACCACGCCTTGCCGAGCGCGGTGACGGCGTACGCGCAGGTGACGACCGCGATGGCCGTCGCGCCGGCGCGGCGCGGCGACGCGGCGACGCGGTCGCTCGCGAACCAGTAGCCGACGGCGAGCAGCGCGAAGAGGAACCACGGGTCCGCGAGGTGCGTGACCGCCGCGAAGACGACGACGACGACCTCCGGGAGGGCGTCGACGACGACGGTCTCACCGATCCCGCGCTCGGCGCCGACGAGTCCGGTCACGGGTCGGCCACCCGGTTAGCCGTCCCCGCGGGAGTCGACGCCGACTCAGTCATCGCCGCGACCGCGGGCGTAATCGAGCGCCTTCCCGGGCGTCTCCAGTAGGTTGAGACCGATGCCGACGACGATAAATATCGTGTAGAGGCCGAGCGTCGACAGTCCGAGGACGACGATGGCGCCGATCGCGTAGAGTCCGTCGAGCGACGACAGCGCCGCGAGCGTCAGCACCGTCCCGTACAGCAACACGAGGTACGGTCCCCAGCCGCGGGCGTGTCCGCGGCGCATCCGTGACCGGACGTACCGCTTCAGCTCCGACTCGACCTCGGGTTTGTCGACCGTGCGGCGCTCCACGTCGTCTTCGAACTCGTCGAGTTTCGACCGCAGCTCCCGGACCTCCGCTTCGAGGGCGGCGACGTCCGGCGCGCCGTGCGGCCGCCCGTCGTCGTCCGCGTCACGGTCCGACTCGCCGTTCATACCCGTGGGTCGAACGCGGTCCTGTTGTAACTGCCGGTCCGCGGCGTGGTCGGTCGGCGCCGCCCCGCCGCCGAGACCGGCGCCGCTCGCCGGGACGACTCCGTCGCGGCCGGCAAGCACCACGTTGACGACGCCCCCGGTCACGACGACGACCGCCGCGAGGTAGAGCCACGTGACGAGCAGGAGGATTCCACCGATGACGCCGTACACCTGAAACTGTCCGGCGCTCGCCGCGTACACCTGAAAGCCGGCCTGTAACAGCGTCCACCCGAGGGCGGCGACGGCCGCGCCGGGTAGCGCTTCGCGGAACGCGATGTCGGGCTCGGGGAGCAGGTAGTACATGGGGAGGAAGACGACGGCGAGGAACCCCGGTAAGACGAGGATGCTCGCGGCCTCCACCAGCGGGATCGCGTCGGCGGCCGCGACGAACGCCCCGACGACGACCATCACGCCGATCCCGACGCCGACGGCGAGGATCACCGAGCCGGCGTCGGTGAGCTGTTTCAGGATGTCCGGCGGCTCCTTGACGCCGTACAGTTCGGCGAACGCCGTGTCGAGTCCGCGAAACACCTTCAGCGTCGACCAGAGCAGCACCGCGACGCCGAGCACGCTCGCGCCGGTCCGACCGCCGGCGGAGGCGATCGCCGCGGTCACCGCCTCCTCGCCGGCCGGCGTGAGGAGGTCGCCCGCCCCCGCTACCAGCTCGCCGGCGATCGTCTCGCCGAAGACGGCGGTGGCGACGACGACGAGCAACAGCAGCGCGGGGACGAGCGAGACGAACGCGTAGTAGGCGATGGCGGCGGCGAGGAACGTTACCTGCCGGTCGACCGCGACGTCGACGACGCGCCGAGCCGTGCCGAACGCGGTGCGCGAGTGTCGGGACACGTCCCGCCCTTCGACCGACCGCGACAAAAGCGAGGGGGTGCCGACGGCGGAGGAGCTCTCAGTCCCCGTCGCCGCCGAGGACCGCCCTGCGCATCTCGGGGATCGACGCCGTGCTCTTGACCGCGGTCCCGCGGTAGTGGGCCCGACTGGCCTCGTAACCCGCGTCTCGGAGGGTCGCCACGAAATCGTCCATCCCGATCGCCGGCTCGCCCCACTGTTTGTAGAGGCGGTGTTGGTCGTAGTGGGTCGGCGTGTCGAGCTCCGTCGCCACCGTGTCGAGCAGCTTTCGCGCGCGTTTCGCCTCGCCCATGTCGTCCGTGACCTCGGCGCGGACCGCACGCGCGAAGTCGCCGTCGGCGACCGGCCCGAGCCAGATCGGGCCGGCCGTGAGCACGCGGTCGCTCCCGCACTCCGGGCAGGCGTCGACCGGGTCGGCGATCCGGCCGGGGGTCGCGGCGCGCCAGAGGCAGTCCTCGCAGCCGTCGACGTGCCCGAGGTGTTCGAGGCAGTCGTCGGCCGCGCGGGCGCCGGACTCCAGTTCCAGGTAGGTCCGCGCGTAGTGGCGGGAGACGTGTGAGAGGACCGGCGTCGCCGCCTTGTCGTAGCGCGCCGCGGTCCGCACCAGGGCGGATATCAGCGTCCGAAGCCCCATCTCCGGGTGGTAGTCGGTGTTGCGCGGGACCGCGCCGTACTTCCGGATCCCGCTGTTGAGGTGGGCACCACACAGCGGCGCGGTGTCGGTCGCGGTGACGCAGACGAGGTTGCGGCCGTTCGCGACCGCGGCGTCGGCGAAGGGGATCGGCGTGCCGTACGGGTCCAGATCGACCACGTCGAACGGTCCCTCGTCGTACAACAGGGCGTTGACGTCGCGGTTGACCGCCTCGCCGTCGAGGCCGTTCGCGTCGAGGTTGGCGGCCGCGAGGTCGACCGCGTCCGCGTCGATGTCGGCGCAGGTGACGTCGTACCCCTCCGCGGCCGCGCGGACGCCGCGGACCCCCGAGGCGGCCATCGCGTCGAGATACGAGGCCACGCGCGGCTCTCGGTCGCGGTAGGCGCGCAGCGTCGCGACCGTGACGTCTCGGTTCAGCTCCTGTGTCGGGTTGAAGAAGACGCCGCCGCCGGTCCCCTCGCTGGCGCCGTCGCGGGCCTCCGGGACGGAGACGGTGAGTCCGCCCTCTTCGATGTCCATACCGTCGGTTCGCCCATCCGGGCTAAAAGGCTCGCGCTCCGAGGCGCTCGACGCCGGTGGTGTCCGCGAGAGAGCGCGACGAGGAGGCTTTTAGCCCGCCGGCACAGAAGGTGACCGTATGAACGGAGACGCCGTGCGGCAGCGAATAGACGGAGTCGGTACAGAGACGGAGGAGCGGCGATGGTAAGTCCGGCGCGAATCGACGCGCTCACCGACCTCGCGTACGGGGCACTGATCATCCTGTCGGTCGTGCTCATCGCGACCCTCCAGGTGACCAACGTCGCGATCGCGTTCGGGATCGGCGTGTTCGCATCCTACGTCGTCCACGTCGTCTGGAAGATGGCCCGGTTCGACCCGGACTGGATGACCCGCGAAGTGGCGGACGAGGTGGGCAAGCAGGTCGAGGAGAGCGTCGGCCAGACCGTCGACAAGGAGGTCGAAAAGACCGTCGGCGAGACCGTTAACAAGGAAGTCGAGAAGACCGTCGGCGAGACCGTCAGCAAGGAGGTCGAAAAGAGCGTTGAGGAGACCGTCGAGGAGACGGTCAGCAAACAGGTCGAAGAGAGCGTCGGCGAGACCGTCAACAAGGAAGTCAGCGAGGTCGCCGACAACGTGAGCGACACCGTCAGCGAAGAGGTGTCGGGTAAAGTCGAAGAGACGGTGGGCGAGACGGTAGAGAAGACCGTCGAGGAGACCGTCGGCGAGAAAGTCGAGGAGACGGTGGAGAAGACCGTCGAAGAGACCGTCGGAGAAAAGGTCGAAGAAACCGTCGGCGAGAAAGTCGAAGAGACGGTGGAGAAGACCGTCGAGGAGACCGTCGGCGAAAAGGTCGAAGAAACCGTCGGCGAGAAAGTCGAAGAGACGGTGGAGAAGACCGTCGAGGAGAGTGTCGGCGAGAAAGTCGAGGAAGCCGCCGAGAAGGCGGCCAAAGCGAGCGGCGACGAGGGAGACGACGACGAAACCGATCGGCGCGACGACTCGTAGGCGGCGCCGACCGGGAGCCAGGTGGATTTTCTCCCGCTTTCGCCGCTGAACCGCGTGTTTTTCCGATAGCTACGCCGTGTTCGGCGACGCCATCGAGCGTCGCCTGCGCGCGCTCGCCGAACTGCTCGCGGGGCAGGCTCGCCGGGTCTGTTCCGAGAGGTCGTAGTGACCGAGACCACGACCGAAAGCGACGAGCGGTCCTCGACCGACCCCGGCGACAGCGGCTCGGGGTCCGGCGGTTCGAGCGGAGCGAGGACCGTGTCTGTCGCGGCCCGCGCTTGGCCGCCCGACACGGTACTCGGAGAGTCTCGAACGGCGGCGATCGGAGGACGGGAACATCGTCAGGACGTTCGCGTCCTCGATCTGCGCAGCGAGTCCCGGAGGCGGGGGAGCCGTCGCTCGGCGGTCGAGCGCGGAATAAAACGATGTCGCGGCGTCGCGCTACTCGTTGCCGAACATCTGGCGCTTGTTAATACAAAACCTCTTAATATCTGGCTTGAGTTAGGCAATATACGATGGATGTCGACGACGCCAGCAACACACAAAATAAGCTCGATCGGCAGTGGACACTGCTTGAGGAGAGCAAAATCGACGGATCCGACCGAAAAGCGATCCACGATTTCGTTCGAATGGAGCGACAGGGGAACCAAGACATGGCCCGCAACACCCTGTACCGGGACCTCAGTAGTCTTCGAAACGCCTCCGACCGAGCTGAAGTACCGCTTGTCGAGATGGACCGATCCGATTACCGCGATCTCATTCGGACCCTCACCAAGCCGAAGGATCAGGGCGGATACGGACTCGAACCCAACGGCAGCGGCATGAGGGGGTACAAGGCGGCTATCAAGGTCTTCTTCGAGTGGTTGGACGACGAACCGGAATACGGTGAATTCGGCTTCTACGAGGGGATCGATACGCCCTCCCAGAGCATCAGCCGAGTCAACGAAGACCAAATTCTCGAACCCGAGGACATCGAAGCGCTGAAACAGCACACCAAAAACCACCGAGACCCGGCGCTCATCGAGTTCCTGGTCGATAGTTGCGCTCGCGCGTCCCTGGCACTTCAGCTTCGAGTCAAGGACATCCACGACCTCAACACCAAACGCCCCTACTTCACTCCAAATCCGAACGGTTCCGGTCACAAGGGTGCCCCAGACAAGCGGTACCCGATCCTTCAGAGCGCTGCCGAACTCCGCACCTGGCTGAACCAGGGCCACCCTGACTCCCGTGACGAGTCTCCACTCTGGCCGGTCCTCCGAAACTACGATTTCGACAACCCCGAGGAGTGCGCCCTCAGTACGGACGCGTTGCGCAGTATGCTCAAGATCTGCGCCGACCGTGCGGGCATCGAAAAGCCGGTGAACCCCCACAACTTCCGACACACCGGAATCACCCGCTTGTCCCGAGAAGGACTCCAGCCCCAGCAGATCCAACACATCGCCGGCTGGAATGACGACCGGATGCTCCAAGCCTACGACCACACGACCGACCGGCAACGAAACGAAAAGATCCGTGTCGAGACCGGGTACGTCGAGGAAGCGGACGACGATACGGGTCCGTCGAAACCGAAGACCTGTGGTAACTGTCGCGAGACACTCAAACCGACCGCCCAGTTCTGTCCGCGGTGTGGCGCTCCCGCCGACCGGACCACCGAAGACGCCATTGACGAACAGGACGACCGCATCATCGAGTCGGCCGCACAGGCGGACACAGAACTCGCCGGCGCTGTGTTGGAGTTTCGGCAACTCCTCGACGAATCGCCTCGGCTCCGGCGCGAGCTGCTCGACGTGTGAGCAGCTCACTGGTCTTCTCCACCGTCAGTTAGTGCGATAGCTTTCTCGGCGTCTTCTGAGATTGGTAAGTTAGAGTCGGCGAGTTCTGAGAACGTATCGAAGTGGCTCTCGATGAGCTCTTCGACTGATGCCTGTTCGTCGCGCTGTGCTGCTGGGTCCGCGTTATCGTGGGATTCGGTCATATTGTCCGTTTGGTGCCGGGCGATCCCGGTCGACGTGTACGGACAGGCTCACCGATAGGGGGATTTTCGACGAAAACCCCGAAACACCTTTGTTAGTCGAAAATCGACTTGAGGATAGCCGGTAAGGGTTAGCCGTCACGGTTGACCTGTCCGGTCGTAGTTCGTTTCAGATGTCGGCGGGGATCCTTGGGCGGAGTCCGCTGACATCGCCTGATACAACGCTGAGCGCTGTGTACAGTAGGACCGGGCTGTTTCCGGTCTCGTGCGTGGTTTCTGGCCGACTACCGTACTCGTGGCCGCTGGCCGTGAGTTGAGTCGGGTGTCTTCCACGCTTATCTAGACGAGTGGCCGCCACCGATAAAATTATTCCGGCACACAGAAAACAAGTGATTAGGTGGATTTCGACTTGTATGAGTAACGGTGATCAAAACAAGGGTCGCGAGCTGTTCACGGGTGTCGAAGAAGCCAACGACGACTTCCCCAGCGAATCGCTGTTAGACCCTGTCGACCGTCCACGCGGTATTCTCTCTCCGACCGACAGAGAGTACCTCTGCGGGCTGAAAGACTATAGCCACGACCAGACGGTACTCAACCGTCGTCAAGCGATACGAGAGCGAACTATCGAGGGGATCCGTGACTTCAATCTGCTCTGGCTCCTGCTAGAGCAGACGGAGTGGGAGAAGGTCATGGAGGCATTCGACACCGAGGAACTCAATACTGCCTTCTCGTCAATATTGGCGTTCATGTACATCGGAATCAACCAAGACACCGGTCGAATGGGAGAGATATTGGAGCGTGGTCTCTACCTCGGTGCCAACTACGATATGTCTGGCCGATGGTCAGGGAGAGCAAACACTGTTGATGTAGACATCGACATCGAATACGAGCCTAACGTCGACCAACTCTATAAGAGGATACAGGAGGGCGAAGGAGGTCAGTTGACACCTAGCGAGATTGGTGCGCTAGTCAAGGCGGGAAAGCTCGACCCCGCAGACCTCGAAGAGCTTGAGAACACAGATGAAGAGTTCCCAGGTGTCTACGCTGGAGGTGCGGTTGAGTCTACCCAAGACGAAGATACCGGCTCATAACGTTGAGGTAGGGCCAACCCTTTGGCATGTCCCTGCTGCTGTAGCCTCAGCTACTGAGGGTGTTATAGAACTCTTCTCACACCTCGTTGACTGACCTGTGGATCGCTCAGTACAGAGGAAGTATCGATAGGTGTAGTACGTACAGGACTCAGTTACACCGTCCATTTTACATTTCATCAAACATAGGGGAGTAACCACTACAAGACTGGCGCTCCGATCCGTGGTATGAGCGTCATTCTGGAGTTCTCAATCCCGGCCACAGAGTTTCAGCTCGGTGAAGTCCTATCGGGGTCATCCATGCAGATTGAACTTGAACGGATCGTCCCGACCGGGGATATGATCATGCCCTTCGTGTGGGTGACCGGCGACGACCATGACACATTTGCGGACATGGTACGCTCTCAATCCAACGTCCAAGAACTCCTCCCACTCGATAGAATTGGTGAGAGTGGGTTGTACCGCATCGAGTGGGAAGAGCCTCCGATGGACTTGATCGAAGGGATTGCCCAGGCGGACGGGGTGGTTCTCGAAGCTCGCGGCCTTGAAGACTGGACGTTTCGCTTGCGGTTTCCCGATCACAGCAACCTCTCAACGTTTCACAACTATGTTATTGAGAACGATATTCCTCTGCATATTGACCGGACGTACACGTTAACCGAAGCAACCGGTGTCGGTCGTCGCTTCGACCTTTCACAAGAACAGCGTGAAGCACTCCTTCTCGCCCTCGGGAATGGATACTTCGAGACACCAAGCGAGATAAGTCTCGACGAACTAGCCGACGAATTGGACATCTCTCGCCAAGCGCTCTCGAATCGGATTCGACGCGGCAACCTGAAGATTCTCCGAGAGGTGTTACTCTCGACTGGTGAGAAATACGAGTAACGGTACCGCTTATTAAACCGGTTGACCAGTCAATCAAAGCTCCTTCACAGTAGCAATCAGTACAGTACGACGTGGTTGGGACACATCCAGACAGTCAAGCCTTCACCGCGCTCGCCAATCCATATCGCCGCCAGCTTCTTTTCGCCCTTTACGACGCGAATCCACAAGATGACGATTACCTCGACCCATTAGACCTTCTGGTCGAAGGGGAGACCACTGATGACCGTGCTGCCACTCGCATCGAATTGAGACACGCGCATCTTCCGAAACTTGCCGATATGGGATTCATTGAATGGGAGCGTGAGTCAGGCGGACTCTCTAAAGGGCCGAGTTGGGAAGAGGTCGTCCCACTTCTCCAGTTGATATACGAGCATCGTGATGAACTGCCCGATGAATGGGTGTCGGGGCTACCCATGGAGGCGTGATGGTCTTCCGAATCGTTCACGGTCACGATTCCATCGGGAAAGTGCCGTTCCGACGGTAGATCGTTCAGTACGCAAGCGCGTTCTATCGGCTGATTCGGCTGTATATTCGCGAAATAAATGTCGTGGCAACTCTTCTATGACACCCTATTTGAGAAAATAACGCAGTCCCCGTGCTGACTACATCCTCTGTATCTCGCACGGTGGTCCTGTCAGTTCTTAACGGTTTTATCAGAGTCACAATGCCTGGTTGTGTGATAACCCGGAAGTAAATGGAGAATCGGCGGTCACTCCCAAGACAATATCCCCCGTATCCCGGTCAATTCTAATCAGAAACAGGATACTTCACGACGGAAATTCTGGTAACCAACATGCGACTTGAGGCGGCCGAGGGCGAAGACATCTTCAAACTGTGGATGACCGACGACGACCTCGACCAACTCCGTCGAGCCACCGTCTCATACCGGGACGATGTGATACTCCAGTTGGGCGGATTCGTCGGGTTTCGCGCCTTCGAGATCCCCCAGGTTAAGCTGACGCACGTCCGCTAAACCGACGCCGACCATTACCGTCTCCGGGTGCCCCGAGGGAAGGACACCACAAGCTCGAGCGGGAAGCCCCGAAACGCCTACTTCCCCAAGGATGTCGAGCGGTCTCTCCGGCAGTACCAAAACGCCGAGAACATCGCCCCCGACCAACCCGTCGTCGACGACGCTTTCGAGTCCGCCGGACTTCACGGGTAACGCCCTGAGAGAATTGATCGGGGACCCCGAAAGACGCTTCAACAGAATTGGTCGGGAGTTCCCTTATAACCCTGAACAGCCCCGGAAGATACCGGGGGGAATTCGCTTCCCACATCAAGGGCACGAGCAGGAGTTCTTTTGACTATCCGAATTCGGAAGGTCTGGTCGGAGTGAAACAGTGGAATCGAGCGATATTATGCTCAGCAACCGCCGACCAATGAGGCGGAGAGGGAGAAGTGGGGTGTCACCGGGGTACCGCTGGTATGCGCCCCCTGTCCGAAACGGCCCCGGAGAATTGGCCGGGAGTCCCGGGGGATATCTAGGGAGTCTCCTGTTAAGGATCGGGCGTGGCACGTGTCTCTACAGGATAGGGAGTACCCGTAATATCCGAATTCAGGATTTTTGATGGGACTCAAACGCCGAAATCGACCGATACTTCGGTCAGCTACCACCGGCCATGTTAGGGATAGTAGAACAGCTCTGGTGGGCGGGGTCGGAGGTATCCGGTTCTCGGAGGGCCCCAGAAATCCCCGGGGAGTTGGTCGGGACCCCACGGGGCTACTACCGGGGAACATCTCGGGAAAGACTGGGGATCAGTTGAATCCCCAGATCTATGGAGAGGGGTAACATCCGTAATACTCGAATTCGACAGTTTTGATGGGACTAAAATGCCGAAATCGGTCCTCTGATTGTTAGCTGTCCCCGTCTTCAGCAGGAGATTGTACAGCGTCTCCGAGGGACCGCACTAGCTGGACCCCGTTCTCGTAGTCGATGGTAACCTGATACCCGTCTTCGTCCTGTTCGGTGACGCCCACAGTCGGGTGGGCAAGCGCTGAAGGGCGGACCGGACTTGTTCGGTTGTCGGGACGTCGTCGGAGTTCCTCGTCCCCACGACGATGTATCGGCTGTCCCCTGCCGTTTCCAGGCCCCATCGGCGCGTTCGAGAGCCCGGACGGGTGCGAGGAAAGTCTCTCCGGAATCAACGTGGTCCTGAATGGATTCATCGGAGAGATCAAGCCTGTCTGGAAAACCCCGGAATGGGTCAGGAGAGCTAGGGTCTCCTCCGAGAGAATAGCGTATCGGTTCGCGGCCAGGAACCTCGACGAAGTTGTCTCCAAAGGTGTCGTCGGAGAGGCCAATCTCGCCACCACGTTGGTAGAGCCGTCGGTGGGTGCTGACGACGTCCAAGGGGGCATAACCCCATCATACATCGTCCGGAACTCGATAGTGCGCTCAATAGCAACAGACGTCGACTCGGTCGTGGCCGTGTGGTACTCTTAGTTGAGGAGGTTCGCCCTGACCTCCAATAGCCGGCGGGCACGGTGAAGTTGGACTAACTCCGCGTCGTCGATTGTAAGCCCTCTTTGATCATTTCGAGGCAGCCTCGAAGGTTTGGCCATCTTCACCAATTGGCCTCGGCTTTACCCACCGACGGGCTTACAGCTTTGTCCGGAGGTAGAGGAATTAGTCGGGACCGACTAATGAGATAGCGTCATCAAATTACAGATAGGGATTGGGCCGTTATATGAGTCGAAATTGTGTCATTATGAGAACAAGTCGACGATTTGCTTCACTAATTCGGACATCGTGCTAACAATATCATTGCCTCTACTAGATTCAGTATTTGATTCGTTATCAGTTGTATCCCCAAGTACGCCATCAGAATTTGTTGATTCAGCGGTTGTTCCACCATCGGGGGATGATGAATCGGATGTCTCGATAGTGGGGTTTGTTTGTCTTTGTAGTACTTTTGATATTTTTGAACTTTGCTGTACACTAAGATCGCTTATAGAGGTGGTATCAAGGTCTCCCGTTCTTTCAAGGTTATACGCAATTAGAACGTAGCCTTGCGAAAGATTGCCTTTGATTTTGTCAGTTGATATTACCTCCCCAGTTACTTTGTAGGTACCAGTTCGCTCTTTGCTGAGCTGATTTTGGGTTATTGAAGAAGCCGCTATCACACCAACTAGATCATCACGAGTATCCGGTTGTCTGTCCCACGCCACACCACCGTGTAGGACTGTATCAATCGGAGGCATTTTGGTTCCTGTCGATTCAATAATACGCTTGCTGCTTATTGTCTTCATATAAAGGCTCGATTCAAACTGGACCGTGTCACCCTCGTAAGCGGAGGGATCCTCTGAAATCTCCGAGATGGATACACTCTGTGGGTTGTATTGACTATTGGTGACGTACAGTACTGGCGTATCGGGGTCTGTCGGGAGGGTATTGTATTTTTGTTGAGATCGAATAAATTCGCCGGCAGGAGATTCGGGCGATGTTACGATGCCAGTCATTGTAACGGCTGTATTCTGCCAATAACGGGCTTTGGTATCAGGTTCTGTCGTGATAATATGGGGTCGAGAAAGATCACCCAGAACCCCGCCAACAGTGTCTCTATTTAATTGGTCTAACATGGCATGTGACTGTCCACCAATAGTTCGGAACAGCTCTTCAGACTCTATCGGATCATCAACCAGTACACCGGTCGTTAATTTGTAATCACTCTGTTCGTCGTCAATAGCAATGCTCCGATGATTGGCGGTGAACTCAACGTAGTCCCTGCGGTAGTCGTCCGTGTTCCGATAAACCCTTCCGACGCTTGCTTTGGATGGCTCTTGGTACTCAACCCCGGTGGCTCGAACTGGTTTAAATTCTAAACTATTTCTTCTATCCAGTGAGATTTCATTAGCATCAAGCTCGGTCCCCTGGATGGAGGCGTATCCCTCCACCGGCTCCTTATCAGTGAGTACAAGATACAGGTTATCCGACGTAGCTAGGACGAACGCATGTGAGACGCGATCTTCACCGAGAGGGAGCGTTTCTCGGAGATCATCTACCTGATCCTGAATGGAACCAGGGGCAACAAATGCTGCCCCTTCGGTAGAGATCTCAGGTCCTAACTTATCGCTCGTACTATCTACCTGATCGCCAATCGATTCATCGCCTCCTGGTGTATCTCCAGTCTTCGTGGAGGAAGGGTCCACGATATTGATGATCTTTGACGGTGTTGTTCGATCAATACTCGAAGATTGCTCAGTTAGAGCTCCTTCTCGTGTCAGTTCGCCTGTGACCTCAAAATAGATTTCCTTGGGACCAGCCTCTTCAAAAGAGTGACTTAGGGAGACATCAACAGTCTCACCATCTTCAACACTAACCTCCTGAGTTCCTAGTTTGCTGTTATTAGCATATGCTGTAAACTTAAGTTGAGCAGACCAGTCAGCCGGAAGGTCAGAAATCGTTGCGTCAGATGCCAATTCAGCTTTTTCATCGATGTCAACCTCAGATGGCGTAGTCACCTCACTAATTTTCAACTCGGAGGTATCGACTTCTTCTTGAGCGGTGACAGGGGCTGTTAGCCCTGCCAACACGACTACTGAGACTAGAATGACAGATATGATTTTGTCTTTTTTTAATAGACTCATGTAGAATGAGAATCGCGTAGAACACATATACCTGGTGACAAAAATATCAGAATTAAGAATATCGTAGCATGAATTGGTGTATGAGTGTGCTGTTCAGAGGGCCGCATCTACACTTCTTATCTGCTAATTAGGTTATTTCATCAGATCGAATATTAATAAATTCGCATATCTCAGTATTTAAATTATCAGACAGTTATCCGGTTGATTAGCTCACTTACTATTTCACTGTGGTAACGGATAGTGTATACAATCCCTGCCAAGAGTGGAATAACAAGTAGTCCTAGTGCGAATATATTCCAAGATGGCATATTAGGAGCCGCAAGATATACAATTATTGGTGCTTGGACCAGGAAATTCCAAAAGACTGGTTTTACATCCAATCTGAGATTGTAATAGTCATCAGCAGTCCCCCAACCTACTGCTAAGACGGTTCCTATGAGACCATTAGCAAAAATGACGCCTCCGAATACTCCGAGTAATCTACCAAGCAATGAAGGTGAAAATAGAGTTACAGGCAACAGTAATATGACCCCAAGGAATCCTAATCCGACCGCATAAGGTATTGAATAGGCGTCTGATTCGGGACTATTATCTATCTTCTGATAGTCTTTCCGCAAAGATTCAAACGAGATCAGATAGATGGCCCGACCTCCAAGAACCATAAGAAGAAAGTAGAACCCGTAGTCGCCACCAATTAAGATAGAACTGGCAGGTAGAAAGATGGCTAAGGTCAATATCAAAAAAACACCTAACCGGAGAGAATACGCGGCATAGCCGCTGTTTTCAGCTGTACGCCCCTGTAGAATCCAATCATACCAAGGCCTATTCTCGCTTTTATATTCATCTTGACTGCTGTTATCGTCTCTTTGATTGCGCCGGCTACGGGTCTGAGAGTATGTGGATTTAGCTTGAGAGATATTTTTTCCATTGTTTACCAACTGTACATCTGTAGCTTCCTTAATTTCTTTAGATGAATATCCCCCGTGTTGATTTACAAATTCATCGTGAGAAATCTGATTGTATTTTTTCCTTTTTTTCGGGTTGTTGAGCACCTCATACGCAGCTTTGATCTGTTGAAATCGTTCTTGCGCATTCGGCAGGTCGCTCACGTCTGGGTGATATTCTTTTACTAGGTCTCGATATGAACGACGTACTGTGTCGTACGAATCGTTTCTTGAGACATCCAGCAAGTCATAATAATCTGAACTCATATTATAATAAGCGATTGCTAGTTACGTTGTACTCAATGAACATACTGGTATCTCCTATGCTGCTAATAAGATGGTTTTGGCGAGATACTCATACTTGATAATTCATAAAATAGCATAGTAGTTATTCGAGTGGGAATTTTTTAGTTCTGATCCGATAATTGGGGAGAAGCCGGACGGATCTAGCTTCTATCAACCCTGGATAGCCTCAAATTGGGGGACAGACCTCATCTTTATGTCCGGTTAGCATGATAACCGGACGCCACGATGAATCTGCGGGATCATCAAGAAGACGAGGCAGGCAAGAAGGTGTGGCTTAGTCAAGCGGAGGTAAAGCAGCTTATCGAGATCGCCAGCGACACCGAGCACCGGGTCGCTTTCGAACTCGGAGCACGTTGCGGCCTGCGCTCCGGAGAGATCACCGATGTCGCTCCGCAGGACGTCGCCAGCACAGATGCGGGCCCGATGCTTCGGGTACCAGACGGGAAAGGCGAAAAATATCGTGAGACGCCCATGCCGGCGAATCTCGCAACCACTATCCAGACTATCGGCGACGTTCGCGACGCACCCTCCGACGAACCAGTCCTATCGATACAGTCAACGCGATCACTGCGTCGGTGGGTCAAAAACGCTCGCGAGCAGCTGGCCGGAGAGACTGTCGATGAGGGCTGGAGGTATCTCTCGACACACGACCTCCGTCGGACGTGGGCAACATCGCTCGCCGAGAAGGAGGTAGACCCGCTTTTGGTGCTTGACTGGGGCGGGTGGGAAGATTTAGAAACATTCCTTGACCACTATAAAGGCACATATAGCCCAGCAGCGCAGCGTCGCGCTCGTGAGAAGGTCGGCTGGCTCTAGAGCCGTGAGATAGCCTTTGGTAATTCCGGGTGAGGTTAGTATGATACTCAATGCTGTAGGTGCTATAGAATAGTACACGTACTTTGTTGGATGACCTGTAGATCACTCAGTACAGTGAACTCAAAACGATATGACGATAGTATCTCTTTGTATATGCTGGAGTTGCTGGATATATCAGTGGTTATTGTTTTAGAGGACGGAGATCCAGATTGGTATGATTCTGGCGGGGTTGGCGATGAAAACTAACCGAAAATATTGTTCTCTGTCATCTTCCTGATGTTCTCCCTTTGTTCTACGATTTGATTTCCCACGTGATCGCCGCCCCCTGTGCCTGTACCGAATGTTGTAGTCCGTCAAATTTTGCGACCCCACACACGTCGATGTCGATATCGAACCAGTACTCAACATCGCGAGCCGTCTTCTCGGCCAACCGCTCCGCAGTGAACCGTTCAGAGAGATTCGCAACCGATTCAGGGTCGTCATCCGATCGCTTGTAGAAGAGCCCGAGCAACCCGCCGTCGCGCTCGAATCCCGACGTGCTAAGCTTCTGTGCGTCGGTCAGCAACGTATTCTCGTGAAACGGACTGAAGACCTGCTTCGGCATGTAGTCCTCCGAGTCCCCGTTTGCTCGCCAGTACCGGAGTAGCTTACACTCAACCGGGATCTCGCCCGGAAGCACAAGATCACAGCTTCCGGACCCGCTCGGATACGGGACCTCCTGTCGGGTGCCCTGGTATCTTGAGCTGTAGCGCTGTAACTCGTCGACGAGCAGTTCCACCTGCCGCGGTTCGTCTTCCGAACCGATTCCGTCTCCATACTGTCCCTCAGTGTTCGCGTCGACGGTCGGGATGATGGTCGCGATGTCTTGTGCTAATCGTGTGAGAGGCTCTTCGCTGCTCATGAGTTCATCTCTCCCGCTATCCTGATGAAATCCCTGCCGCTGGTGCGGCGGAAAGGCGACGTGGAGACCGGCGACGACGAACAGCTAGTCTTTCGCTCAGTACCCGATAAGGAGCGTCTCGAAGGGCAGTTCGATCCGCCCCGACGCATACACCGTGTCGATCACGTCGTTACTCTTCTCATACGCCTTGCTCTCGGTCGTTCGACCGCCGCTGTTGTACCGATACACGTTCGGCACCACGAGTACGAGCGTGTCCACCTGGACCATCACCGCAGCCTGAATCAGGTCGCGATACAGTGCGTTCCCCAGTACGGCTCGCGACGCCTCCACCTCCAGTCCGTAGCGCTTCCCTTCGTGGTACCCGTCGACCTCGTACTGGAGGTCCGGCTCGCCGTTCTCGCCGAAAAGGACCGGGCGGTGGATCTTCTCCTCCTTCTTCTTGCCTTCCTCAATGTCGAAGCCGATCGCCACCAAGTCGTCGCGAACGACATCGAGTACGTCGTCACTTTTGAGCCCATTGTCGCCGTCGACGGTCGAGATCGCGTCCTCGTTTGCTCGGAAGGCAGCGGCGACCTCGTCGACGAACTCCGGTGGAGCGCGCGTTCGTGGGTAGTAGCAGTAGCAGATGTCCGACATAGATCGCCTCTCGACGCCCGACGGTAAGAATCCGCATGACGATTCGGTCATCGAGCACTTATTGAAATCCTATATAACTGACCTATTGGAAACCGAGCCTCACAGAGCCTACTTCTCAACCGCCTTCTCAACGAGATCGATCTCCTCGTCGGCCAGCCCGTACCACTCATATACAATCTCGTCGATAAGCTCGTCCGTCTGTTTGATCTTCGCGTCGAGCTCCTCGGCGGGCTATTTCGTCTCCAGGTAATTCTCCAAGTCGTCGGCCACGTCGTCGCCGTCTCTGGAATATTCAGGACGCTGTCCGTCTCTTCACGGTTAGTTCTCTTCAAACACCGATTTAACGTGCTTCGGTAGGTTCTCGGCGGCAAAAGCAGGGACAAACTCCTCAGCGAGGTGTTCACGTTCGTCTGATGCCCCTGACGAAAAACTCCCTTCAATCACATTTCGACGGCTCGCAACCTTTCTGACGACATCAGATATGTCGACCTTTGGGTTGTGTCTTCTTTCCTCGCCCGTATGGATATCTTTCATCCAGAGTGTCCAGCGGAATCCGTCTGTCCCAATCCCTACTAAGTACCGCTGGTCGAGATCGCGAAGGAATTTACAGAAGGCATCTTCTTCGAGGTAATCCTGAATGTCGTCACTCGCGCGGGTTTTCGCACCCGTCATTCGCTCCCGGTTCACCGCTTTCGCTTCAACGATACACACGATGGCTGGATCGATATTCTTCAGGAGATAGTCGGGTTGTTTCGGCTCGACCTTTCGATACGTTATCGGCTGGCGGATAAAATGCGGTCCAGATCCGTCGTATTCTGCCGAGGCAGAACTCAAGTATCCAAGCCCGTGGAGAACCGGTCCGATGAGATACTGCTCTGTGAAGACCTCCGGAGCCTGTTCAACGCGTGCTCCTGAGAATTTCTTCGGACTGCGAAAGAGTTCACTAAGCTGTCCGCCCTCACCGAGTTCTCGGAATTTCTGTGGAAACACCTCCAACTGTCTTCTGACCTTTCCTGCGATTTTGTCGTCTTTCGTCAGCGAATCGAGTGACCGATACTCGCTCACTCCCCGACCGCCTCCTCAACGATCTCGATCTCCTCGTCGGTCAGCCCGTACAGCTCATACACGATCTCGTCGATGAGCTTATCCGTCTGCTCGATCTTCGCGTCGAGCTCCTCGGCGCGCTCCTTCGTCTCCAGGTAGTTCTCCAAGTTGTCGGCCACGTCGTCGACGTCGGGCAGTTCGATCGCCTTCAGCCGGTCGATCAGCGAGTTCGTCTTCGTCGCCGTCTCGCGGAAGTTCGCGAAGCCGCCCGCCTCGTCGACGGCGACCGGAACGAAGTGCTCAATCAAGTCCGCCTCGCGTTCCGTGAGGTCCGTGATCCGGAACGCCGGCAGGTACTCCGTCTCCGTGTAGCCCCACTGGTCGGTCTCGTGTGCGTCCTCGTCGTCGGGCTTGTAGCGAGCAGTGGCTTCAATTGTAACCGTTGGGCCGTTCTGCTCAACGCGCACACTTCCAGTACGGAGGTTTTCATAGTCAGTGGCGTCCGACTCAAGAATGTTCTTCTCTGTGGGTTGTAGCAGTCCAATCTCTGAGAGTCGTTTCTCGCCGGAATCACCCCCGACATAATCAATCAAATTGAGATTAAGTGATTTGTACGTCAACTTCTTTTCCTGTAACTCATTGGTCAATTTTGAGAGTGTGTCGAGATAAGATGACTCTCCAAAGTTGTGGTCAGAATTATTAATCGTAGCACTCTGCGATAGCGTGTTGAGTGTTGGTAGTGGCAGTTTCCGCAGATCTTGGGGATAGATGCTTGTGTAACTACCCTGTAGTGTGTCTGTTGCTAGGAACTTACTGAAATAATAGCTCAAAACATTTGAATTGATTATTGCCGTCAAACACGCGGTATTAAAATCACTTGCGCGTGGATGAATATCGAATTCCTTTGGATTTTGTTTCTTTCTGATTTCTGGGGACCAATTAACCAGATTCGTCACGTTGTCGTTATTATAGTATCCCGTTTTATCGTAACACGCACTAATACGATTGCCAGAGCTACTGATCCGTGGGACAACGATTTTATCAGATTCAAATAACTCCCTAAATTTTGGCCTGTGGAAGTGATTTTTCTTTGATACGTAATCAATGTATTCCCCTTCCCAGTTGATGCTGTATCTCTCTATGTTGCTACCTTGGATGTATTTTTTAAATCCATCCCCATCTTCCATGTGAATAACGTCATCTTTCTTAAATTCCAACTCGCTTTCTGACGCGCTGTGTGCTACGACGCCGACGTTAACACAACAGACCCTGCCTAGTAGGGTGGAGCTTGATTCCAACTTGTTTTTGATTTCCATGTCTGTACCTGCTAAAGATGGTCTTATGGAATAATTCGAATATTCCAGAAACATAGACTGATCGACATCCAATTCAGGACTGAACGAGGTCCCATCGTACTCAATAATCTGAGTTTTTCTATTTGTGTTGGCACCCGGAGAAGAGATGTAGATTAGACACTGCCGATCCACTTCTTGGAAGATAGAGCGCTCTCCAAAGTGGATGAGTTGACGGATATCCGTCTCTTCAATGAGATATTTACGGATATTCCGCGCGTACTTTTCTGTACCGAGCGAAGACGGTGTGATAAAAGCATGTTGGCCGTTATTCTTTTGAGTCAACTGAAGTGATTTATAACAGAATAGGACATACATATCCCAGTGACCCACTGCCACTTCCGGATAGATTGACTCCAAGCGTTCGGGAAGATCTTTGTTTGCTTCTGTTAACTCCCAGTTTGATACCCACGGTGGATTCCCGACAACGACATCAAATCCAGAACCATCCAATTTCTCCCCGTCTCCGTTGAAGAACACCTCGGGGAACTCTAGTTCCCAGTGGAAGAAGTCCTGCTGGTCGGCTGTCGCCTGTGCCGCGATAAACCAATCCTTCTCGCGGATCTCCGCCCAGTCGTCCGCATCTTCGATCGCTCCCGCCATCTGCTCATAGGCGTCCTCGGGCACGTCACAGCCGAACTCCTCGGCGGTGTGGACGTTCGCCAACTCGAAGAGGCGCGTGTACAGCGGATCGTCGCGGATCTCGTCGTACAGCTCCTCCATCGATTTCACGCTCTCCAGCGAGTCGTTGTCGTACGCCAGTAGGTCCGCCATCAGGTCCATCACGTGTCCGAGGGTGTCCTGCCGAACGCGTGCGAAGGCCTGTGTGAGCGTCAACTGGCCGCCGTTCTCCTCGCTGTCGTCGGAGAGGACCTCCGTAATGTCGCTCCCGACGAGCGAGTTCCCGTCCTTCAGGTGGTGG
Source organism: Halorubrum ejinorense (assembly GCF_055389685.1). Classification (NCBI taxonomy): domain Archaea; kingdom Methanobacteriati; phylum Methanobacteriota; class Halobacteria; order Halobacteriales; family Haloferacaceae; genus Halorubrum; species Halorubrum ejinorense. The sequence goes on along the minus strand of NZ_AP043777.1, from coordinate 844,130 downwards.
TCGAGGAACGCGAGCGGCTGGTCCGCCGCGAGCGTCTCCAACCACATCGAGAGCTTCGCGAGTTCGACCGCCATCCCGTTCAGGTCGACGCCGTAGATGACCTCCTTCGAGATCGTCCGGCGGAACTCCTGCTCGTCGTACGACTGAATCTCCTGCTCGCGAACGACGCTCATCACGTGCTCGGTTAGGTAGCCCGTCGCCTTCGTCAGGAAGTGCCCGGACCCCATCGCGGGATCAAGAACCGTCAGGTCCGTCACGCGGTCGTAGAACCGCCGGAAGTACTCCCCGTCGCTCTGGGAGAGTCCGTCCGCTTCGAGGTCCGCGTGAATCTCGTCGATCAGTGGGTCGATCGTCTCCTCGACGATGTAGGTGACCACGTAGTCCGGCGTGTAGTACGCCCCCGTGGCCTTGCGCTCGCCCTCGTCGTTCACGACGTACAGCCCGCCCTCGTCGACGACCTCGACCGCGTCCGCGACCGAGACCTCGTCGCCCGGCTTCCACACCTGTCCGCCGTCCTCCGCGACCGCGGCCATGCCCGCCTCCGGCGCGATCCGGAACTCGTGTTCGAGCAGGCCCTCGTAGATCGAGCCGAGGTGCCGCGTGTCGAGGTCGGCGTAGTCCGCCGGGACGTACTCGCCCTCGTCGTTTTGCGTGGTCGACAGCCGGAAGATGACCTCCGCGATCGCCGGGTCCGAGACCGAGTTTTCCGAGAGGAACTCGTGGTCGTCGTGGTCGAACAGCCCGCCGTTGTACGGCGGGATATCGAGCTCCTCCTCGCCCTCGTCGATCAGTTCGAACAGCCGCGAGAGCCGGTTCCAGATCGTCGTGGAGAACGTACTGTACTCCTCGCGGAACGCCGCCCCAGACTCGACGTCGCCGCCCTCGACCGTCTCCATGATGTCGCTTCGCACCTCTTCGAGGCTGAAGTTCTCGTGGTACTCCGCGTTCGCATCCGGCTTTTCCGGGTCTATCAGTCCACGCGACTCCGCGTAGAGGACGAACATCAGCCGGTACAGCAGCACGAGCGACTGCTCTTTCAGTTCGTCGGCGCTGAGACCGTCCTCGTCTTCTAGGTCGATCTCGATATCGTTGTTCTCGACGAACCCCTTCCCGAGGACTCGCAGCGCGGTGAACACGTTGTCTTGGAGGTCCTCGCCGAGTTCCTGTGCGGCGGTCTCGGACTCTGACCAGACGGTTTCGAGGAACGAGCTACCCGCGACCTCGACGAACGCCTTGGGCCGGAAGAAACAGTAGAAGTACTTGAACTGCTGGAGGTCCCCGGATTCGAGTAGCTCCGGGAGGTCGACCTCGTAGTACGTTTGTGTCTCGTAGTCTTTCGTCCCGTAGAGTCGCCACTTCTTCCCGTCCGTGAGGAGCCCCCACTTGAGGTCGGGCGGCGTCCGTTCGAGGTAGTACTTAACCTGGTGTGAGGCGTCACGATAGGGTCGTTCGTCGCTGAACCGCTTCTCGAAGTCGTGGCCCCACTGTTTGGCTTCGAGCAGCGCGGAGGCCCCCGCGAACATCCCCTCTCGGTCGTCGTTCTCCTTCCGGTCGACAGCCGCGTATCGGTCGTCTCTCGACTCGTAGAGCAGCCGGTCGACGTACCCGCCGCCGCCGGGAAGCGTCCCCTCGGAGATCGTGTCGAACCCGAGGATATCGAGGACCTCACCAATCCACTGGTCGATCAGTTCGTCCTCGCCATGCGAGGCGACGTACTCTCCCTCTAGTTCCCAGAGTTCGCGGAGGGCTTCGAAGGCCGCTTCGGCCTCGTCGTCGGATTCCCAGTCGTCGAGGTCAGCAACACGCTCGTCGAGATAGTAGCCAGAGAAGAGGTTGGAGTTCCGATAGGGACCACTTCCAATCGTCGCTTGGCTCATGTGATATCAGATTCACACGTCAGCGCGAGTAAATAGATGACGGAGCTGCTATTAAGTCAGAATATTCACAAAAGGTTTCGAACAAGCGTTGGTAGCGGTATCAATGTAAAATTTCAAATCAAGGCGCGCCGAGTCAGGCGCGCCGACCCCCTGCGTTTCTGCTGGAATCTGCCGAGCGAAGCGAGGCAGTGGTTTACTCTAGTGGCTCCTTAGCCACACACGTAACTGAGAGTTGGGCACCCCACCTCGAAGTTACGCCGGTAGGGGAAACGGTGCGGACGCTCAGGGATCGCATCATCAGCGAACCACTCGCGAATACCCCGCGAAAAGTAGCAAAATAATCCTCTAAATACCCGGATCGATAGTGATGCCTCTCAGGAGGCCCCGCGCTATCCGGGAGTTCCTAACGCATCGGCAAAGTACCGAGGCTCGTATACACTCCCGTCGACGAGAGTGATCTTCGGCGCGAACTCGAACGCGAACTGCCGAAGCTTCTCGTCCGTTACCTTCGACCACTGACTCGCCCCACTACGGAGGAGCCGTCGTGCCTCACTGAGGGTCTCAGGCTGGAATCCGATGTCGAGCTCGTCGGGATCCACGCCTTCCGTGCGGCTAATCTCTCCGCCGTATCTGTCGAGCCAGCGACTCCACGGGTCGTCGTCACCGGCGTGAGCCTCCGCTCTAGTAAGTCCGTCGAGCGCGTTCTCAAGCCCAGACTTGATACTGTTCGACACCGCATCGATATAGCCCGTCAATTCTTGGGCGATGTACTTCGACCCAATTTGAACCTCTCCGTAGGTATGATCCACGAGCGGCGAGAGCCGCTTGAGAGCGCGATAGACGGTGTCGAGATGAACACCGATGGAACGGGCCAACTCTTTCGGCGACGTCTCTCCGCCGTCCGTGAGCAGCGTCTCGACCAGCTCCGTGTCCGTCTCGTTCATCTGCGCCGCTGACGCGAAGATCTGATCATCTTGTTTGGTCTCGATTCGCGGTAGACGGTCGGGAAGGATCTTCCGCCACCGACGAGATCCGGTCACCTCGAAGTAGTCGTCGTCGACGAACATCTGGCCGTCCGGACGAGTAGGAATGTTCGACCAGTTGAGAACGTTCAATAGCGCCTCGTCGAGTTCGGTGACAAGCGTGTCGAGGTCACTCCAGTACAGCGTGTCGTCGTGGATCGAGTTCTGGAAGGAGACGCCAATCTTCGGGTTTTCGAGCGCTGTCCCCTCGACGGCGTCGGGGTTTCGCATGTGGTAGTGTTTGAACTCCTTCGCTAGCTCGTGGCTGCCGACTAACTCGCCGGCACGACGAGAGTCGATAGTCGCGGTATGATAGTGACCAGGACACTCCCGGTCGTCACGGACCGACTTCGTGTAGCCTTCGCGGTCGCCGGCCAGCAACAGTGAGACCTCGTGAAGCGTCCCATCGTACGCGATGACCTCACCGGTCTCCCCTTTGAGCACTCTGACGTATAGCTCCGCGTCGACGATATTCGACGATCTATGGAGCCGATCCTCATCGAAATCGGCCGGATAGATGGGCGTCGGACTGTTGAATCGGAACCCCTGACGCGTCGCGAGCGCATCGAGCGACTGCCGGAGCACCGACGGGTACTGTTCGAAGTCCCAGTATGAGCCCTCAACCTCTACGTCGTACCCCTCCAAGTCGTAGGGGTTGGACATCGCCCTGTTCCCCTCCTTTGTCTCTATGTCTGGCCACCGGGGAGAGATTCGGAAGTACGCGCGCTTCCGAGCTTCTGACTTGGCAGCACCCCACGAGTCGTACCCTTTCGGATAGACATACACGAGGTACTCCCGGACCTCATCGAGTTGGAAATTCTCGGCAGCGCGTGGGGCTAGCCCGGAGGATTTGAAACCGAACTCAACGTTCCACTCGGTCCCGTCGATTTCGGCCGTCGTCCTGAGTCGCCCGTGTTGCTCGAAGTCGTGCTCTCCCTGGAGGGAGCGCAGGCCGAAGTACGATCGGAGCGGATTAGCGAGGTCCTCACAGTTCCATTTGAGATAGGCGTGGAACTCGTGAGGCTGCGGATCGATGAACGTACGGGCGAAGTGTTCGTCGTCAGAATTGGCCGCCTCGGTGGCCTCGTCAGTGTCGGTCGCATCCGACTCACTCTGTTCTTCGAGACGCTTCTCGGCTTGCTGGTACGCCTGACACGTCTTGAGATGGTGGGTCGGGTCGTCGTCCCAGGTATGCGTCTCGCGGCAGTACCGACACTGTGAGACTGCTTCAGCGTCGCACCTGCCCTCATGCCTCACCGCGATACGGTGTTGTTTGAATTTACACCGACAGAACCGACATCTAGCGATGTATCGAGGGTCAACGGTTCTTTGCCGTGGCTCCGTGGATGCGGTTGAGTTGGCTGTCGTATCCGCACCTGCCCGGAGTGCGTCTGCTTCCGTCTGCTCGACCGATGTTTCGATAGAGTCCGTCTGGTCGTCAGTAACCGCCTCGGCCTCGTCGAGCTGCCCGAAGAAGTCGTCTGGGTCGGTCACTGCGACCACCCCCAGATGGGAGCCAACTGAGGATGGAGCGGCCGCTCAAGGTCGAAAAAGAATTTAAAGGAGTGTAGATGTTCGTTACTCGTTTCCGAACATCTGGCGCATCATCGGGTGCATCTCCATCAACTGCTCTTCTGCGATCTCCTCGTACAGCTTGTACGTGATAGAGACCGCCAGCAGCAGTCCGGTACCGGAGACCTGTCCGATGGTGCCGAGCAGGTTCGCCATCACGGCGAGCAGCCCGACGAGGGCGCCACCGATGACGGTCACCTGCGGGATGTACCGCTCCATGACCTTCTCGACGACCTGCGGGTTCCGGCGGAAGCCGGGAATCTGCATGCCCGAGTTCTGGATCTGCTTCGCGGTCGCCTCCGGCCCCATGCCGGTGGTCTCGACCCAGAAGATCGCGAAGATGGCGCCGCCGACGATCATGAACGTCAGGTCGACGGCGAGTCGGACCGCGATCATCCACGGTTCGACGGACGCCGGAATCTCACCGAGGAACCACATCCACTGTCCGCGGCTCTGGATCGGGTTCAGGTAGTAGAACAGCCCGGAGATGGGCTGTCCGGCGTCGCTGTACTCACCGAGTATCGCCGGCATCCCCGCCCACTGCGAGGAGAGGATCTGCCCGAGGAACTGGATGTTCGCCTGTAGCGCGCGAACGAGGATCATCGGGAGAACGGACGCGTAGATGAGCTTCACCGGGAAGCGTCCGCGGGCGCCCTTCACGCGGGCGTGTGACAACGGGATCTCGACGCGGACCGACTCCGCGTACACGACGATTCCGAAGATGAACACCGTCGTGAAAAGCGCCAGAATGTTACCCGGATCGAACAGCAGGTTCTGAAGTCCTTCGGCCGTGAACGGCGACATCGACACCGGCACGTCGCCGAAGATGACGCCGTACCAGTTCGCGAAGAAGCCGGAGGCGCCGAGCGCGGAGAAGCTGAAGAAGCCGCCGACGATCTGCTGGCTCACCGACGCGATGATGAACAGCCCGACGCCGGAGCCGACTCCCCACTTGCTCACGATCTCGTCCATGAACAGGATGAGGATGCCGCCGACGAAGATCTGCGCGAAGATCAGCACCTGCACGCCGAATATGCCGATCCCGAGCGCGCTCGCGACCGCGTCGTCGGCCGGAAGGAAGCTGCCGGTGAACACCATCGGCGCCGCCGTCACCGCCGAGATGATGACTACGAGCAGCTTCTGGAGGCCCTGATAGAGGACCTGATCACGCGGGTCGTTCTCCGTGTCGAGCCCGAGTAGATTCGCACCGCCCAACAGCTGTAGCACGATGGACGCCGTGACGATCGGTCCGATACCGACCTGTAACAGGGAGCCGGACGAGCCGGCGAGTACCGACCGGAACTGTCCGAAGAAGTCGGAGCCCTGACCGACGGCCAACCCGAACGGGTTGATGTTCGTGAGGAAGAAGTAGACGATCAGGATTCCGGCCGTCCACGTGAGCTTCCGTCTGAACGGAACGTGTCCCGCGGGTCGCTCCACGACGGGCATCCGCGAGAGCACCGGTTCGGCGGCCTCCTTCCAGCTCATATTACGCCTCGTCGTTCTCGTCGTCGGAAGTGCTTTCCGGTTCGTCAGCGGCGTCTTCGGCGCGCTCTGAAAGCGTCGCCTCGCCGCCGGACTCCTCGATGAGTTCGACTGCGCCGGCCGTGAACGCGTCGGCCGTGACGCGGAGCTCGCGGCGGACCTGCCCACCACCGAGCACCTTCACGACGTCGGCGTCGTGGCCGTCCTCGACGACGTCGCGCGCGTCGAAGACGTACGCGTCGCCGTCCTCCTCGGCGAGGCCCTCCGCGGCGTACAGCGCCGCGTCCTCGTCGAGCTTCTGGACTCGCACTTCGAGGACTTCCGTCTGCGCGTCCTCGGGGCGCTTGAATCCGTGCTTGCCGAGCGGGCCGTAGTTGTGGTACTCGTGTTTCGAGCGGCCGGCCGCGCCGCGGCCGCCGCGGTGACCGGCGCCGCGCCGGTTCTTGTGCGTGCCGCCGCCATGCGTCCGAGAGCCGCGCTGTCTGCGTTTCTTGCTCGTCATCGCATTGCCTCCAGGAGACTGTCGATCTCCTCGGTAGTGTGTCTCCCGAGTTCGCCGCCCTCGATCACGGGGTGTTTGATGCCCTCGTGACCGCCGCGGGGGGCGTGGAGCCGGAGCGTCGGCGAGATGCCCTGCTCGCGCAGGGTCGTCTCCTCGTCGACGAGCGCCTCGGCCAGCGCCTCCAGGTCGGCGTAGTCGGTGTTGTCGTCGATCCACTCGTCGTCGATATCGGCCGAGCCCTCGACGGGCTCACCGCGTCGCGCGACGGTGCGCGCGACGCTCTCGACGCTCGGTTCCCCGAACGCGACGACATCGTTGACCTTCGTGATCATGCCGCGGTACGAGTCCGTCTCGGGAACGAGCGTCGCGTGGTTGACGCGCCCGATGTTCAGCATGTCGAGGGTGTCCTCGACGCCGTGCCCGAGGTTGACGTCACCGCGGAGCTGGACGATCGCTTGCATCACTCGCTCACCTCGTCGTAGTGGACTTCACGCGCGTGCTGCGGCGTACGGGACTGTGCCGCGTTCTCTAAGGCGTTGAACGTCGCTTTCGCGAGGTTCACAGTGGTACGCGTGTTGCCGTCGGAGTTCGTCCAGGCGTCCTCGACGCCGGCGAGCTCCAAGATGTTTCGAACCGTCTCCGCGGCCGCGAGGCCCAGCCCCTGCGGGGCGGGCTTGATCTCGACGGTGACGGAACCGGCCTTCCCTTTCGCCGTGCGGGTCAGGGAGTTCGTGCCGCCAGGCTGGTCCTCCCACGAGCCCGAGCCGCGGTCGACCTGAATCACGTTCAGCTTCGCGACGTCGATGGCCTTCTCGATGGCGCCGCCGACCTGATCGTCGCGGGCCTGCGCGTAGCCGAGGTAGCCGTCGCGGTTCCCCACGGCGACCACACAGCGGAATTTCACGCGGCGACCGGAGTCGGTCATGCGCTGGACCATGTTAATGTCCAGCACTTCGTCTTCGAGCCCCGGAAGGAGCTGGTCGACGATCTCGGCCTCCTTCAGCGGGAGGCCGGAGTTGAGCGCCTGTTCCATCGACGTGATGTCGCCGTCCTGTACCTTGCGGCCGAGTCGCGTCCGCGGTTCCCAGCCGTCGTTGTGTCTACTCATGGTCCTCCTGGATGGTCGCGAGCACGTCGTCGAAGTGCTCGGGTAGCTCGCTGGCGTCGAACGAGCCGCTGTACAGCGGCTCGTCGAGCTGCTCGGCGTACGAAGCGATGTGCTCGCCCCGCGTGCGCGACCAGTCGGCCAGCACGTCGTCGTTGTGCGGGATCTCGAGGCCCGCGTCGATCGCTCCTTCCTGTACCGCGAACGTCTTATTGCCGGGGGTCGCCGTGTTGAGCCCGATGTCGAGGACGGCCTCGTCGAGGCCGGCTTCGACGGCGCGAGCGCCCGCGAGGTACCCGGTGAGGTACGCGCTGGGGAGGTTGCCCGTGGGGGCGTCCCAGCCGTACTCGCCGAGCTCCTCGCTGGAGGCGGCCGCGTGGGTCTCGTCGCCGTCGGGTCCGGGGGTCACCAGCTGCGCCCTGACGTGAGCGTTGCTCACCCGGGCGACCAGGCGAGGCTTGCCCGATTTCAGCAGGCGCAACCTCTGGTGGTAATCCGTCCGGACCTCTCGGCGGCGCCGCATCGGCACCTTGTATCGTGGTCCTGTCGCCATTAGTCCGTCACCTCGTAACCGTACTGCGTCCGAATGTACGCCTCGAGACGGGCGACGTCCTCGAAGTCCCCACCGCTCGCCTTGTTGTAGAGCGTGCGGTACTCGGAGGCGTCGAGCACGTCTTCATCGTCGCGAAGCTCCTTCAGGCGCGCCCGCTGTGCGCGGATCCGCGCCTTCCAGTCGTCTTTCGTGTTCTGCCGCGCGCCGGACTTCCCCTTCCGGGTACCGGCGCCCGACTGATGCCCGTACGAGCGCTTCTCAGCGCGCTCACGGGCGCGACCGCGCGAGTTCGTCTTCGAGTCGGCCTCGCGGATCGTTCCCTGTTCGATGAGCTCGCGGATGTCCTCGCGGGTGATCGCGTCTTCGATCTCTTCCTGTGCGTCGGGGTCGAGCCAGACGCGGCCCTTGCCGACGTCCAGCTCGTCCGCTGCGAGTCGTTTCTGCGCCTTCAGATCACTCATCGTCGACCTCCACTTCGACGTAGGTCGGGTTCAGCACGCGAATTCCTCGCTCCTCCGCCTCGTCTTCGATCAGTTCGCGCTTGCGGCCGCCGACCTTCGAGGCGATACGCACCGCCTCCGTGTCCCCGTCGACGCCCTCGAGGTCGTCCGTGTTGTGAACGCGGACTTCCTCGAAGCCGCTCGGGTGGAGGTCGCGCGACGCCGTCGGCGAGCGGAAGCCGGCCTCGACGACCGGCCCCTTCGATTTCATGCGGCGGCGCTGCTTGGAGAGCCCGCCACGCGGCTTGCGCCACGACGTCGGGATCCGCTTTTTCTTGTGGTAGTCCTGCCGGTTGAACTGCGGTTTCCCCTCGCGGTGCTTCTGTGCGAGCGCGCGAGCGGTCTCGTCGTCCAGTTCCGGCGTCTTGTCGGCGTGACCGCGGGGGCGAAGCTCCGTCTCGACGGATTCGGACTCCTCGGTCTCCTCGACCGGCTCCTCCTCTTCCGTCTCGTCTTCGATCTCCGCGTCCGCCTCCTCGTCGACCTCCAGCCCGCCGACGTCGGCCTTGATACGCGCGGCGAGCGCGTTCCCGACGCCGTCGACCTCGGAGAGCTCCGACTGGGAGGCGGCCTTCACGTCTTCGACCGTCTCGTAGCCGGCCTCGCGAAGCGCGTCCGCCTTCGAGGGACCGACACCGCTGATGTCTTCCAGTTCGTCTGCCATGTGTTAGGCACCTCCGGTGGGCTTCTCGACGATGTACACGCCGTCTTGGAAGACGCGCGTGTCCTTGTCGGTCACCTTCGTCAGCTGTTCGATGTCGGCGGCGGTCTGCCCGACGGCCTCCTTGTCGGAGCCCGAAAGCGTGACCGTCTCGCCGTCGACCTGTACGTCCGTGTCTCCGCGGATCGGGGTGCGCCGCGCGGCGCTCTCTCCGAGGAAGTTCTCGATGACGACCTCGTCGCCCTCCACGGTCACCTGCATCGGGAAGTGGGCGTAGTACACTTCCATCGCGTACTCCCATCCGTCGGTGACGCCGTGGATCATATTGGCGACGTGGCTCTCGAAGGTACCGACCGTGGCGTTGGTCTTCGCGTCCTCGTTCTCGGAGGCGATGACCACCGCACCGTCCTCGACGGTGACCTCGACGTCGGGGTACCAGAGGCGTCGCGTGACGCTCCCGTTCGGCCCTTCGACGGTGAGTTCGAGGTGATCGATCTCGGCGGAGACGTCGTCCGGAATCTCGATTTCGACTCTGTTCATTGTTAGTAGACGTATGCGATCACTTGGCCACCGATGCCCTCTTCGCGGGCCTCGTAGTGGCTCATGACGCCGTGGCTCGTCGTGACGATGAGCGTCCCGTAGTCACGGGCGGGGAGGTATCGCTTCTCCCACTTCTCGAACTCGTCCGCACCCGCCGAGTAGCGGGGCTTGACGGCGCCACACTCGTTGATCGCGCCTTTCAATTCGACCTCGAACTTCCCGGCTTTCCCGTCGTCGACGTACTCGAAGCCGTCGACGTACCCGCGGTCGTAGAGGACCTCGAGGACGGAGCCGATGATGTTCGAAGCGGGCTCTACCGTGTACGACAGGTGGCCAACGCTCTCGGCGTTGTCCATGCCGGCGAGCGCGTTGGTGAATGGATCGTTTCCCGTCATAATCAGCTGTACTTCTCGAATCCCATGTCTCGAGCGACCTCGCGGAAACACTGCCGGCAGAGGTTGATGTCGTACTTGCCGACGAGTCCCTGCTCGCGGTCGCACCGCCGGCACGTGTGCCGGGAGTCGGTGCGTTTCGCGGCGTGCTCGCCCGTGTCGTTGTTCGCTTCGCTCATTCGGTTACCTCGACGTCGAAGTTCGTTTCGAGGAACGCGGCCGCGTCCTCGGCTGTCATCCGGTGGCGCGCGGGAATCGTTCCCGTCGCCTTGTCGCGTTTCGAGACGCGGTAGCCGGGACGGACGATCGTCGTCGTCACGTCGAGGCCGTAGATCCCGGTGTTGGGATCGTACTCCTGGCTCGGGAAGTCGGTGTGGTCCTCGACCCCGAAGCTGAGGTTGCCCGTGTCGTCGAACTGGCTCCGGCCGACGTCGACCAGGTCCAGCGCGGTCTGGAGGAACGCGTGCGCGTCCTCGCCCCGCAGCGTCACCTTGACGCCGATCGGGTCACCCTTGCGGATGCCGAACTCGGCGATGGTTCGCTTCGAGGTCGTCCGGACCGACTGCTGGCCCGTGATCTCCTCGATTATCTGCTCTGCGTCGGCGAGGGGTTCACCGCCCTGCCCGACGCCCATGTGGACGACGACCTTCTCGAGGAACGGCTCGCGCATCTCGTGAGCGGCGCTCTCGGATTCACTCATCCGAATCACCCGCCGTCTCGTCGTCGGTGAAGTTCTCGTCGATCACGACGACGTACTCCTCGACCGTCTCGTAGCCGTCGTCCTCGTCGGCGACGGAAACGGTGTTGTCTCCGGAGCCGAGCGTCACGTCGATGGCGTCGATCTCGCCGATGTGGCCGGCGTGCTGGCCGGCGACGGCGGTCACGAGCGCCCCCTCTTCGTACTCGAAGTGGGCGACGATCTCCTTCGACTCGTTGTCGACGACGATCGAGTCGTTCGTCTCGTAGTCGGCGTCGTCGTCGACGAGCACGTTCGTCCCGTCGTGGAGCGTCAGCTGGACGTCTCCGCCGGGGACGACGGTCTTGTTCGTGATCTTCCCGAGCCGGCTGCTCGCGGCGTCCTCGTCGACGGGAGTCAGCGCGAGCCGACCGCCCTCGTCGGGGAAGACGCGGAAGAACTCCCCGCGCTCGGGGAACGCCAGGATGTCGAACATCCCGATCGGACGCTGTTCGTCCGAGATCGCGTCGCCGTTGACGAGGATCGAGTCGTTGTTCAGCGCGTAGCGCGCCTCCTTCGTCGAGTCGACGTAACCGAGCACGTCCCGCAGCAGGACGACGAGCGGAACGCCCGCCTCGCCGTGCGGGCCCGCGCCCGCCTTCACGGTGAACGTGTCGGTCTTGCGCTCGACCGGCCAGGAGTTCGGTACTGACAGTCGCTTCTGGTGTCGCGTCATTCGTTGTCCTCCTGGAGCCGCGCCTCACGGCGCTCGTCTTCAAGGTCCAGTTCGGTCACCCGGATGTTACTCGCCGGGATGGGGCGGGGAACTTCCTCCCCGTCCGCCTTCTCGACGGTGACGTCCTCGACCGTGATCCGCTCTGCGGACAGGTCGACCGAAATGACTTCGGCCTCCGTCCCGGCCGCGTCGCCGCGAAGCACCTCGACGGTGTCGCCGGCGTTGACGCGGACGTTCCGCTGCCCGTACTCCTCGCGGAGATCCTCGGTGAGGGTGGCCCGGACCTGATTCTGCCGCTCGTGGAGCGGCGCGGTCTCCGACCGTTTTCGTTGTTTGCGTGGCTGTTTCGTCATAGTTAGACGATCATCGTCGCGGTCGAGGCGATGCTCCCGAATCGTTCGGCGACCTCGCGGGCGACGGGGCCTTTGATCTCAGTGCCCCGCGGCTCCTCGAGGTCGTCGATGATGACGGCCGCGTTGTCCTCGAACTTCACGCGCGTGCCGTCCGGACGGCGGATCGGCTTGCGCTGGCGGACGACGACCGCCTCCAGCACCTGCCGCCGCATCTCCGGCGTCCCTTTGGTGACCGAGACGGTCACCTTGTCGCCGATTCCTGCCTTCGGGTGGCGGTTCTTCGTGCCGGAGTAGCCCGACACGGAGATCACCTTCAGCTCACGGGCGCCGGTGTTGTCGGCGCACGTGATGAGCGAGCCCTTCGAGAGCCCCTGCGTGACGTCGGCCTTGAGCGCCTCCATCACTGATCACCCGACAGAATCTCGACGACGACGTGGGACTTCGTCTTCGAGAGCGGTCGCGTCTCCGCGATTTTCACTTCGTCACCGACTTCGAGCGAGTCGAGCACGCCCGGCACGTGAGCCGGGATGCGCGAGCGACGCTTCATGTACCGATCGTATTTCGGTACGAACACGTCGTACTCTCGCTCGACGATGACGGTCTTTGCCATATCCGTCGACACGACCGTTCCCTCGCGGGTCTGGCCGCGGACGGAGAGCTGCCCGTAGAACGGGCACTTCTCGTAGTCGTAATCCTCCGGGTTGTCTGGCTCCGGAGGCGTGGGTACGTCGATTCCTATCGCCATTGTGTGGCACCTCGTTCGGTGCGTTCGGCGGGTCGATATCGCAACCGATCGCCATCCACCGTCGCGTAGACCGCGTCTTTGCACTCGCCTCGTCGGCTCGCCGGACCCGCGCCGTCACCGGTGACGACGCTTGTGGACCCGGACGGGCCAGACTGACGGGGGCGTACCCCCGTAGTATCCGACCCGAGTTGGGACGCGGACCCCGGCGACTGATCGTCGCCGGCGGCTTCATCTGTGCGAGCGGTCGGCGTCTCGACGACGCCGAACTCGAACGTCGCGCCCGACTTGGGCACGCGTTTGTCCCCCGACGCCGTTCGGACCACGAGGGTGCCGAACGTCTCGTCGAGCACGCGACCGGCGATACCCACGTGGGCGTCGCTGTCGGCGTCGACCACCCGAACCGGGAGGCCGACGAGTTCGTGTCGAACGAGCTGGTCGGGGGAGATCATCTTACTGTTCGTCCTCGTCGAAGTCGCCTTCTTCCGCCTGGATCGTCTTGATCCGCGCGATCGTCTTCTTCAGCTCGTTGACGCGTCCCGGGCTCTCCGGCATGCCGCCGGCCGCCCGCTGCGCCTTCGAGTTGAGCAGCTCGGTCTCGAGCTCCTCGAGTTCGACCTGCCGCTCGGCGGCGGTCATGTCGCGGATCTCGTCCGTGTAGAGTATCGCCATTTACTCGTCCTCCTCGTCTTCTTCGTCGGCCGCTTCCATCTCAGCGACGAGGTCGGCCGCCTCGGACTCGATCTCCTCGTCGAGTTCGTCGAGCTCGTCGGCTTCGACGTCGTCGTCGCCGACCGGCTCCTCCGCGGCGACGTCGGTCGCCTCGGTGGCCGTGTCTTTGGTCTCCTCGACGACCTCTTCGACGACCTCCTCGTCGATTGCGTCGGCCGGGTCCTCGTCGGGCACGTCGACGTCGTCGTCGGCGCCCACGTCCGGGACCTCTTCGGGCTCGTCCTCGAGGAGCGCCTCGACGCCCTCGTCGTCGCCCGCGTCGACCGTCGCCTGCTCGACCTCCGGAACCTCGGCGTCCTCTCGGATGTCGAAGTCGTCCGGGAGCTTCGCGCCCGGCGGAATGATCTTCACGTTGACGCCGATCGTCCCGAGCTTCATCACCGCGACGCCCTGACCGTGGTCGACGACCTCCTCTGCGGGCTCGCCGTTGTGCTTGATGTAGCCGCGGTTGAACTTCTCGACGCGCGAGCGCGCCCCGGTGACCTTCCCACTCAAGACGATCTCGGCGCCCAGCGCGCCGGCGTCCATGATCCGGTCGATCGTGGTGTGACCGGCCTTCCGGAAGTACCAGCCGCGCTCTAAGGCGTTCGCGAGACGGTCCGCGACGATCTGCGCGTTCAGGTCGGGCTCGTCGACCTCCTGAACGTCGATCTGCGGGTCGTCCATGTCGAAGCGGTCCTCGAGCTCGGTGGTGATCTTGCGGATGTTCTTCCCGCCCTTTCCGATCACCATCCCGGGCTTTTCGGCCTTCAGGACGATCTGCGTGCCCATCGGCGTCTGGGCGACGTCCATCCCGCCGTAGCCGGCGCGGCCGAGCTCGTCCGCGAAGAACTCGTTGATCTGGGAACGGCGCAGGCCGTCCTCGATGAATTGGTGTTCGTCAGCCATTAGTTGTCAGCCTCCGGCTCCTCGATGATCAGTTCGACGTCGGCGAGCGTGGTGTTCCACTGCGTCGCGCCCGCGGCGCGGGGGTTCCGGCCGGGTCGTTCGCCGACCTTGTGGGGGGCGACGTGTTTGATGATCATATCCTCGCCGTCGAAGCCCTGTTCGATCGCGTTGTTCTTGACGTTCTCGAGGAGCTTGAGGAAGTCCTTGGCGGCCTTCTCCGGGTATCGGCCGGCGTCCCAGCCGTCGATGTCGGAGCGGTGGCCCGCGCCGGCGTTGTGCTGGCGCATCGGCACCGACGTCTCCTCGTCGATGACCTCCTGGAGGAACGCTTCCGCGTCGGCGACCGTTTCGCCTTTGATCTCCCGGGAGATCTCCTTGCTGTCCTTCACGCTGATGGGCCGGTCGCGGAGCATCCCCTTGGCGGTGGTCTCCGGGTCGGCCTCGACGCTGTAGTTGATTCCCATGGGTTACTTGAGCGGCACGAACTTCGAGGACCGGGTCGCGCCGATGCCGGCCTGACCGTGTTCGACGGTGCTTCGCGTGAGGTGGAACTCACCGAGGTAGTGCCCGATCATCTCGGGCTCGACCTGAACGCGCTCGAAGCTGTGTCCGTTGTACACGGAGAAGGTGACGCCGACGAACTCCGGCAGGACCGGCATGTCGCGCAGGTGCGTCCGGATCGGGTCGTCCGCCGTCGTCTCCTTGTCGCGGCTTCGGACCGTCTCCAGCAGCTTCTGCTGTTCGGTGCCGAGACCGCGAACGATGCTTCGCCGCTGGCGTGCGGGGAGCAGTTCCGCGACTTCGTCAACGTCCATCTCCTGCAGCTCGTCGAGCGAGTGACCGCGGTAGGCGAACTCCTTGTCCTCGCGGCCGGTTCGGTAATCTGAACTCATTTGTTGCCACCTCGTCCGGTGCGCTTGGATGCGATGTCACCGACCTTGCGTCCCGGCGGGGCGTTCCGCGAGACGGACTTCGGCTGTCCGGGGTGTTGGCGACCACCGCCACCGAAGGGGTGGTCGACGGCGTTCATCGCGACGCCGCGTACGCGCGGGTACTTCGTGCCCCGCGACTTCATCTTGTGGTGCTTGTTGCCGGCCTTGACGAAGGGTTTCTCCGTCCGGCCGCCCCCCGCGACCACGCCGATCGTGGCGCGGCACTGCGGGTCGAGTCGCTTCACTTCGCCGCTGGGGAGCTGAACGACCGCGACGTCGCGGTCGTGGGTGAGCAGCGTCGCCGACACGCCGGACGCGCGGGCGAACTTGCCACCGTCCCCACGGTTACTCTCGACGTTACAGACCGGGACGCCCTCGGGGATCTCCGCCAGCGGGAGCGTGTTTCCGGGCTTGATCTCCGCGCTCACGCCGACCTGAATCGTCTCGCCCACGCGCACGCCTTCCGGCGCGAGCACGAGACGACGGTCGTCGTCCTCGAACTCCACTTCCGCGAGGGGAGCCGAGCGAGCGGGGTCGTGTTCGATCCCGACGATTTCGCCGGTGATCGTGTCCACGTCCTCGAGTTTCTTGTGCGACAGTTCGGCCTTGTATCGGTGGGACGGGGCCCGGAACGTCGGGCCGCCGCGTCCACGTCGTTGTCCTTGAATTCGTCGTCCCATCTCAGAACACCCCGATCCGCGATGCGACCTCGGTCGCGTCGTCGTCCTCGGAGAGGGTGACTATCGCCTTCTTCTCGCCCTGCGGTGTCACCTGCGTGTTCACGTCGACGACGCCCACGTCGTAGCGCTCCGCGACCTCGGAGCTGATCTCCGGTTTGGTCGCGTCGACGTCGACGAGGAAGAGCATCTTGTTGTTGAAGTCCATCTCGTTCATCGCCTGCTCGGTGACGATCGGATGGTCGATGAGCGAGTTCATCGGTCGGCCACCTCCGAGACGGCGCTTTCGGTCCACAGCGTGAGTCGGCCCGGGTGCGCGCCCGGCGCGAGGTCTTCCGCGTTGACCTCTGCCGCGGTCGCGACGTCGACGCCCGCGAGGTTGCGGGCGGCGCGGGACGGCTCCTCGCTGGTGACGACGAGCACGGACTTGGGCTGACGGTACTTGCGGCCGCGGGCCTTCCCCTGTCCGGCGCGGACGGAGCGGCCGTCCTCGGCGCGCTCGATGTCGGCGTCGGCGCCGACGGCTTCGAGGACGCCGAGAGCCTCCTGCGTCTTCTGGAGGTCCTCGAACTCGTCGCTCACGACGAGCGGGAGGTCGAGGTCCTCGTCGAACGCGTGCCCGCGCTCGGCGACGAGCTCGGCGTCGGTCGTGGCCGCGATGGCCGACCGGATGGCGAGCTGTCGCTCCTTGTCGTTCAGTTTCTTCGACTGGTCTTTCTCGGCCTTCGGGGGATGCGCGGCGCGGCCCGACACGGCGTGCGGGACGCGGCGAGCGACGTTCTCCGAGCGCGGGACGTGCGCGAGTCCGCGGCCGGAACCGAACGACTCGGCGGGCGTTCGAAGCCCGGCGAACTCGTCGGCCCCGTAGGCCTGCTTCCGGTTTGCCTGAGCGGCGTCGACCGCGCGACCGATGAGGTCCGGTCGGAACGCGGTCTCGAAGACGGACGGCAGCTCGATGCTGCCCGCCTCGTCGCCGTCCAGGTCGTGTACTGTTGCGTTCATTGGTTATCCTTGGTTGGATTCGGTGGAAACGTACCGGACCTCGGGGTCGAGGCGCGGCTGGTCGTTCGGCCGGATAGCCGGGCGGAACCGAAGCAGGCGCTGGTCCGGTCCCGGCAGCGAGCCCTTGATGAGCGCGTACTCACCGTCGACCTCGCCGTAGTTGACGAAGCCGCCGTCGACGGAGGCGTCGTCGCCCTCGCCGAAGTCGATGAGGCGCTTGTTGAGCTCGGTGCGCTGGTGGTAGCCGGTCTGCCCCTGCTGGGGCACGGTGGAGCGCACACGGGAGGGGTTCCACGGACCGAGGTTGCCGATCCGGCGCCGCCATCCCTGACGGGCGTGTTTGCCCTTCCGCTTTTGAACGCCCCATCGCTTGACGGGGCCCTGCGTCCCTTTGCCCTTCGTGATTCCGGAGACGTCGGTGTACTGGCCGGCGCGGAAGACGTCGCCGAACTCGTGGGCGCCGCCGTCGGCGACCAGGTCCAGCCCGAAGTCGGCGCGCTCCTCGAGGGAGCCGCCGCCGACGCGTGTCTCCATGACGTCCGGCTTCTTCTTCGGGACGTTCGAGAGCTCCGAGGGAGCGGTGTGCGTGATGACGCGCAGGTCGTCGACGACGCCGTCGTCGAGCAGCGCGCGCAGTTCGTCCGCGTCGGCCTCGAAGGTGTCTTCGGCCGGCAGGTCGAGCGCGCGGTCGAGCTCCTCGTGGAACTCACCGCTCCAGACCTCAGCGACCGGCTTCTGTCCGTACGGCGTGTCTTCGTAAGCGCGCAGGGCGACGGCGTACATCTGCGGCGTCTCGACGACGGTGACGGGGACGGCCTCTTCCATCCCCTCACGCGGCGAGTTCGCCTCGTCGTTGACCATCATGACGTGGGTCATTCCGGCTTTGTAGCCGGCGAATCCCTGCAGCGCAGGGGCCCCATCGTCTTCTGGCCACGAACGGATGCGCGGCACCTCGCTGTCTGCGCGGGTGCGCGGGCCGTAGCCCAGCGAGCCCTTTCGTGGTCGGCTTGGTTGTGGCATGTGTTTACTCCGTGAGTGTGAGCGAGCCGAGGGTCGCGAACAGAGCCTCCTCCGTCCGGACGACCTCGCTCGCTTGTGCCGGGATCGTGTTCAGCCAGAGGTCGAACCCCGGATCGGGTTCGACCGAGCGGCCGTCGGCGACGGCCGCCCGAATGCGGTCGGGCGAAAGCCCGAGCATCTCCGGAAGCCCCCGCTCGGGCGCCCCGAAGGCGACGGTGTAACCGCCGGCCTCGCGGGCATCCGAGACGAGGTCGCCGAGCCGCGAGACGGAGAGTTCCGCTCCGTGTCGCGACGTCGCGACGGCCAGTCCGTCGCCGGCGAGCGCTTCCGACAGGTCCGCGTCCACGACCTGGAAGCCGACCTCCGGCTTCCCGGTGATGCGGGCGCGGACCGGTTCTCTCGAAGAGACCCTGATGGTAACGCGCTCCCCCTGCTCGACCTCCATTCCGGAGGGAACGAGCAGGGAGATCGGGTGTTCCCCCAGCGGGGAATTGACCCGGACGCGGCCTTCAGGTCCGACCTCGGTCACGAGTCCCTGTGTTTTCGACTCTTCCCCGCTAGGGGTCGAGCCGGTCCGCCACGGCACGCGGAGCGGGGGGAGCACGCCGACGTACCGGAGTTCGTCGCGTTGCCCCCAGAGGTCCTTTCGGAGTTCCGGCGGCGTCGCGGCGTACCCCAGCACGGTGCGGACGTACTCCCCGCCCCGTCGACCGTCGCCGTCCCCGTCGGGGAAGACGACCAGCCGATCCGCCCGGAAGACCGCCGCCGCACGGGCGACGTAGCCGAGTTTGCGAGTCGCCTCGCGATCGTCCTCGGCTTCCCGGACGACCGAAGACGGAACACAGATCGTGAGTCCGTCTTCGGTACGCATCGTGGCGAGACTGTACACCTCGATTTCGGACGGCACCGTAAAAGGATAGCGGTCCCGATTTCGGGCTGTGCCGCGTTCACACGGGGTCTGGCGGTCGATTTCGACCCCGAAACCGTGCGAACCGTCACCGCGATCGGCGGCGGACCGTCGTCGGGCCGGTTACTCACTCGGGGACGAGCCTGACCACCGGCGCGTCGCCGTCGTCGACCGCGACGTAGAGGTGTCCGGAGTCGGGTTCGACGGCGAGCGCGCGAACGCGCCACCCGCGGTCGGCGAGCAGGGGATCGCGCTCCGTGACCGACGCCCCCTCGGCACCGGTGCCCGCGACGGTGAACCGACCGAGGTACCGGGCCGCCAGCGTGCCCGCGAAGAGGTCGCCGCGCCACTCGGGGAAGGCGTCGCCGTCGTAGAAGACGGCCCCGCTCGGCGGGAACCCGCCGGAGCCGCACGGCCAGTAGTGGACCGGCGCGATCACGTCGTCGCGCTCGCCGTGCCCGGGCGCGAACGGGTCGTCGGTCCCGTAACGGCAGGCCTCGCTGGCGACCGGCCAGCCGTAGTTCCCACCGGCTTCGACGACGTTGATCTCGTCGCCGTCCTCCTCGCCGTGCTCGCACTGCCAGATAGCGCCGGTCTCGGGGCGCACCGTCATCGCCTGCGGGTTACGGTGGCCGTAGCTGTAGAGCGCGTCGGCCGCGTCCGGGTCGTCCACGAAGGGGTTCTCGGGGTGGGCGTCGCCGTCGGCCGTGAGCCGCAGCGTCGCGCCGAGTCCGTTCGAGCGGTCCTGCGAGACGTGGTCGGGACCGAAGTCGGTGTCGCGCCGGTCCCCGACCGTGAGGAACAGTGCCCCGTCGGGACCGAAGGTCGCCCGCGACCCG
Source organism: Halorubrum ejinorense (assembly GCF_055389685.1). NCBI lineage: Archaea > Methanobacteriati > Methanobacteriota > Halobacteria > Halobacteriales > Haloferacaceae > Halorubrum > Halorubrum ejinorense. The sequence continues at coordinate 824,417 of NZ_AP043777.1, read as the reverse complement.
AAGTGGTTCGCGCCCTCGCGGAACGGCTCGGCGACGCGGATCGGCTCGAACCCGTTGAGCGTCGGAGCCCCGTCGCCGTCGAGCGGGAGCCGCCCGGCGCCGAGGTGCGTCGTCGACTCGCCCGCGTCGTTCGCTCCCGAGTAGGTGAGGTACACCCGCGGGTCGTCCGGGTAGTCCGGGTGAACCGCGACGTCGAGCAGGCCGCCCTGCCCCTCGGCGAACACCTCGGGCGCGCCCGCGACCCCCTCGACCGTCCCGTCGACGGGATCGACCACGGAGAGCCGCCCCGGACGCTCGGTGACGAGCAGGCGGCCGTCCTCGGGGAGAAAGGCGATCCCCCAGGGGTTCTCGAACCCCTCCGCGACCGTCTCGACCGCGTACGCGACGTCGGCACCGTCGTCCGGCGGGGGGTCCGCGTCGGTTCCGTCGCCTCCGTCGGTGCCGTCGGCGTCGTCGGAGCCCTCGCCGCCGAGACACCCGGCGAGCGCTGGGAGAGCGGCGGTACCGGCGAAGCCCGCGGTGGCGCGGAGGACGCTGCGTCTGTCGGCTCGATCGGGGAGGCGAGTCATGGGTCGGAGTACGAACGGACGTGGGGACGCGGTACCGATGACCCTTCCGCCGACCGTCGTTCGGAACCCTTATATCTCCGACCCGGGCTACGATCGAGTGCGAAGCACGCACCGGTAGTGTAGTGGTATCACGCAACCTTGCCATGGTTGCAACCCGAGTTCAAATCTCGGCCGGTGCATTTTCCGAGCGAAGCGAGGAAATCTCCGAGAGAGAGGTTTGAACGCTATCAGTCGCGCGCAGCGAGCGCCTCGAAGTGCGAGCGGCGAAGCCGCGAGCGAAGCGAGCGTGAGCGAGCACGTCTGATTCTGAGTTCAAATCTCGGCCGGTGTACTCCTTTCAGTCGTGCCCCGGCCTGACTCCCGTTCGCTCCGCTCACGGGAGTCTCGGCCGGCGCGTTTCCGAACTACGCGAGTCGACCCCGAGAGCAATTCGTCTCGTTCGGAGTAGCCCCGTAGATCCGCTTTCTCTCGCAGCACCGCACCTCACGCCTCCCCAGCCTCGCGGTTCGCGCTCTCCGAGCGCTCACCGCGTCCCTCGCGCGGCGCTCTTTCGCGGTCGCCGGGGGCGACCGCTCGGAGGCGCGCGCCATCGCACGATGTTTGAGCGGGTCCACTGTTCCCCGACCGGTAGTTTCAATCGGCGATCCGCCGAACCCCTTCGGTGTGACCGTTCCAACGAAAACGCTGCCGAGCGGCGCCGAGCTGCCGGCGCTCGGACTGGGTACGTACGACCTCGCGGACGACGAGACGGCCGACAGCGTGCGCGCGGCGCTCGACGCCGGCTACGCGCACATCGACACCGCGGAGGGGTATCACAACGAGGCGGCCATCGGCGACGCGCTCGCGGAGTACGACCGCGACGACGTGTTCCTCACCTCGAAGGTGCTCGCGAAGAACCTCAACTACGAGTCGGTGATCGAGTCCTGCGAGGCCTCGCTCGACCGGCTCGGCACCGACTACCTCGACCTGTACCTCGTCCACTGGCCCAACCCCGCCATCTCGCTGCGCGAGACGCTCCGGGCGATGGCGGAGCTCCGCGAGCGCGGGCTCGTTCGCGACGTCGGCGTCTCGAACTTCAGCGCGTACCAGCTGAGCTGCGCCCACCACGTCTCGGACGTACCGATCGCGGTCAACCAGATCGAGTTCCACCCGTGGTTCCAGCGCCCGGACCTCGTCGACTACTGCCGTGAGACCGACACCGTGGTCGAGGCGGCGGCACCGCTCGCGCGAACCGACGTGTTCGGCGACGAGGTCGTCGCCGAGCTGGCCGAGAAGTACGACAAGCACCCGGCGCAGGTCGTCGTCCGGTGGGCGATAGACAGCGGCGTGGTCCCGCTGCCGCGGTCGTCGACGCCGGACCACGTCCGGGCCAACGCCGACCTCGACTGGGAGCTCGACGCGGCCGACCGGCGGCGGCTCGACGAGCGCGACCGCGACGCGCCGGTGTACGACACCCCGGCCCGCGACTGGACGAGCGACGTGTACGGGATCGAGCAGTAACGGGCTCGCGGCCGCAAGCGGGCCTCAGTCGTCGAGCACCACCGACTGCCCGGTCTCGGCCGACTCGTAGACCCCGTCGAGCGCGCGCATGTCGGTGAGGGCGTGCTCGCCGTCCGCGTGGAACGGTTCGTCCGCCAGCAGGTGGTGGCCGAAGTACGCGAACTCCTCTTCGATCTGGTGGACCTGATCGAAGTCCACGTCGACCCGAGTACCGTCGCGGACGACGGCGAACCCGCGGTCCTCTCGCTCGTAGAACGCCGGATCGAGGACGAGCCTGGCGTCGGTGCCGGTGACCTCCAGCCGGCTCGCGTGCTGGGCGTTCTGACTCACGGTACACAGCGCGTCGACGTCCCCGGGGAACGCCAGCCGGAACGTGGCGTGCTCGTCGACGTCGGCGAACGCCTCGTGCTCCGAGCGGGTCCGCCCCGACACGCGAACCGGGTCGGCGCCGAGCACGAATCGGGTCGTGTTGAGCGGGTAGACGCCGAGGTCCATCACGGCGCAGCCGCCGGACAGCTCCGAGTCGAGGCGCCACTGGTCGTGGTCGCCGCCGAGCTCGCCGAGCATCGTCTGCGACATCGTCGCGTGGACGTGGATCACCTCGCCCGCGACGCCCGCGTCGAGGAGGTCCCGGAGCCGACGCACGGCGGGGTCGGTCTGCATCCGGTAGCCGACCATCAGGGGGACGTCGGCGTCTCGACACGCCGCCACGAGCCGTCGGGCGCGCTCCGGCGTCGCCTCCAGCGGCTTCTCGCAGAGGACCGCCTTCCCCTGCTCCGCGGCGGCCTCGACGTACTCGAGATGCGTCGCGTTCGGGGTCGCGACGTACACCGCGTCGTAGGCGTCCGCGGCGGCGCCGGCGCGGAACCCGTCGGGCGTGACGCCGGTCACGTCGCGCTCGGCGGCGACCGCCTCGACGGCGTCGGCGTCGACGTCGGTGACGACGGTCGCCTCGGTGTACGCCGACCGCGCGATGCCGGGCAGCGCCCACTCGCGGGCGAACCAGCCGAGGCCGACGACCGCGACTCGGACGGGGTCGGTGACGGCGCCGGGGTCGAGCGTCTCCCAGTCCCGGCGCGCGAACTCGTCGAGGTACTCCGCGAAGGCGGCTTCCATGTCCGGGTCTGCGAAGGCGGGCGTCAAATAACCACGGCGACGCCGGCGCTCACCACGACCCGTCGTAGTCCACCCGCGGCCGGTCGACGTCGATCCCGATCTCGCGGAGCGTCGCGGCCGCGTTCTGGACGGGAGCGGGGTCGGCGCGGTCGAGCGCGCCGGCCGTCGCCTCGGCGAACCGAACCGTCCAGTCGTCGTCGATCACGACCGCCGCGCGGCGCGGGATGTCGGAGTGCCCCTCCCACGCGTCGGCGAGGAGGTCGTACGACTCGGCGACGCCGCCGTGGAAGTCCGAGACGACCGGGAACGGGAGCCCGAACCGGTCGGCGTACGCGAACGCCGCGTACAGCGAGTCGCCCGTGAGCGCGACGACGGCGAGGTCGTCGCAGTCGTGCCACCCGGCGTCGCGGACCGCGGCGAACGCGGCGGTACAGGTCGGCACGAACGTCGCGGGCGCGGTACAGACGACGACGGCGTCGTGCGACTCGACGAGGCGGAACAGCTCCAGCTCGGCCCCCGCGCCGTCGACGACCGCGGGGGCGATGAAGTCGGGCGCCGTGGCACCGGTGTCGATCATGGTCGCACGTGAGCGCGGGCGGGTAAATACGCACCCCCGTCGCGGGGCGTCCGGTCCGTGCGTTTTCGACAAATTCTGTGGTATGGCGGCTGAGAGCACCGATCACGGTGGAAGAGCTATACGTGTGGCCGTCGATGGTCGACGCGTGCTCGGCCCTCACGCCGCCACGGCGCTCGCCCTCGTCGACACCTACGGCGCCGTCGCGGTCTTCGCCGTGTTCGCGCTCGAGGGCGCCCTCGTGGGGAAGGTGTTGCCGGCGCGGACGCTGTTCGTCGCCGCGGTGGTCGCCGTCGGCGTCGAGGCGGTCGCGGTCCTGCCGGTGTTCGCCGCGGCGGTGGTCGGCGCGACCGTCGGCCAGTCGGCCGTCTTCGTCGCCGTCCGGCGGTTCGACGCGGACCCGACGTCGCTCTCGGTGGTCCCCGTCAGCGACGACGCGGTCGACGGCGTGGGTCGCTGGTTCGACCGCTGGGGACTCCCCGCGGTGGCGGCCTCGAACGCGGTCCCCGGCACCCGCGGCTGGCTCGCCGTGCCGACCGCGAACGCGCCGTCCGTCTCGGCGCCCCGGTTCGCCGCCGCGTCGCTCGTCGGGTCCGCGGTGTACGCGGGCGCGCTGCTGGCGGTCGGGATCGCCGTCGCCCTCGGGTTCGGGAGCGCGTCGGCGCTCCTCGGCGCGGACCTGACGGCGGCCCTGCTGACCGCGGCGCCGTAGTCGGCCGGGGCGGGTCGACGCGCTCGCAGGAGGTCGCGCTCACGTTCGCGAGCGGGCCGGCGAGCCTTACGGGCCGCCCGGTGTGTCACAGGACCGTCCCGTGTTTCTTCTCCGGGAGGTCCTTTTGCACCTCCTCGTAGAAGTCGAACCGAGCGGCCAGTTCCGCGCGGAGGTCGGACGGCGGGACGATCTCGTCGATGACGACCTCGCTCGCCATCCGGTGGACGTCGATCCCCTCGCGGTACTCGTCGCGCAGGCGCTCCTCCTCGGCCGCGCGCTCCGCCTCGTCGTCGATCTCGGCGAGCTTCCGGGCGTAGACGGCGTTGATAGCGGCCTCCGGCCCCATGATTCCGATCTCGCCGGAGGGGAGTCCGATGACGCTCTCGGGGTCGTAGGCCGGACCGCCCATCGCGTAGATGCCCGCGCCGTACGCCTTCCGGGTGACGACGGTCTGCTTCGGGACCGTCGCCGAGGAGGTGGCGTAGATCATCTTCTTCCCCTTCTCTAAGATCGCGTCCTTCTCGACCTGCGAGCCGGCCATGAAGCCGGGGGTGTCACAGAGGTACAGGAGGGGGATCTCGTAGGCGTCACAGGTCCAGATGAACTCGGCGGCCTTCTCCGCGGCGTCCGGGAAGATGGCGCCGGAGCGCTCAGTGGGCTGGTTGGCGACGACGCCGACCGGCCGCCCGTCGATCCGGCAGAACGCCGTGACGATCTCCGGCCCGTACCCCTCCTTCAGCTCGAACACCGACTCGGCGTCGGCGATCCGCTCGATGAGGTCGTGAACGTCGTACGGCCGGTTCGGCGCCTCTGGGATCAGCTCGTCGATGCCGTCGGGCGAGAACTTCGGCGGCTTCGTCTCGCGTTTCGGGGGCTTCTCGCCGGCCCGATCGGGGAGGTAACCGATCAGCTTCGAGACCAGTTCGCGGGCGTGTTCCTCGTCGCGGGCGATCAGGTCGGCAGAGCCGGACTCCTCGGCGTGAACGCGGGGGCCGCCGAGTTCGTCCAGATCGATGTCCTCGCCGGTGACCATCTCCACCATCCGCGGGGAGGCGATCGCCATCGCCGACATCCCCTCGACCATCACGGTGAAGTCGGCGAAGACGGGCGTGTAGGCGGCGCCGGCGATACACGGCCCGTAGAGGACGCAGACCTGCGGCACCGCGCCCGAGAGCATCGAGTGGTTGTAGTAGTACTTCCCGATCCCCTCGCGGTTGGCGAAAAAGCCCGTCTGCTGATCGATCCGACCGCCGGAGGAGTCCATCAGGTAGAGCACCGGATTGCCAGTCTTCAGCGCGCGCTGTTGCATCCGGAGGAACTTCTCGACGCCCTTCGCCGCCATCGACCCCGCCTTCACCGTGAAGTCGTTGGCCATGAAGTGAACGTCGCGCCCCTCAAACTCCGCGGCGCCGGTGAGCAGCCCGTCGCCCGGGAGGCGGTCGCCGCCGGCCTCGTTTTCCGCGCCGTCCTCGTCGGCCGGCGCGTTCGGGTGCCAGTCGTCGAACGCGGCGAACTTCCCGTCCTCGAACTTCACGCCCGCCGGGCCGCCCTCCGCGGCGCTCGCGTCGCCGGCGCCGCGGGTCCCGCCCTCGCCGCCGAACCAGAGGTCGAGCCGGTCGCGGACGAACAGCTTCCCCTGCTCTTCGAGCCGGTCGCGGTACTTCTCTGGGCCGCCCTGCGAGATGTCGTCGATCTCGGCCCGCAGGTCGCGCTCGCGGTCCGTGGGACCGAGGTCGTCGTCGAGCGGGTAGTCGGGCTCCGGCGGGGCGGCGCTCGCGACCGGCGCCTCCCCGTCATCGATGTGGACGTCGACGTCGACACCGAGATGTTCGGCGAGCGATCGCGCGATCGCTTCGGCCTCTTCCGGCGTCGCCGCCGCGCCGACGTTGACTTTCATGGACGCAACACTTGCGGAGAGTCCTAAACAGTTTTCCATGCGGGATCCGCCTCGGCCGAGGCGAGCGTCGGCGCGAACGGTCGACGACCGACCCGAGAACCGCGTCCTCAGTCGAGCCGGTCGCCCAGCCGCTCGGCGACCCGGTCGAGGTGGTGACGGCCGACGACGGCCACGACGTCGCCGTCGTCCCGGAGGGCGTCGAGCCGGTCGGCCATGTGCGCCTCGCGCACGTCGTCGCTGAACGAGGCGGCCCGCGAGGGCTCGAACGCGTCCATCACGGCGCGGGCGCGGTCGATCTGGTCGCGCTCGCTCGCGGCCTGTCGCCGGGGGTCGTCGGTCCGGTCGACGTCGTAGGCGACCGGCGAGTCGGCCTCGACCCGGACCGACGTCGCCGCGGCGAGCGCGCCCGCGAAGCGGCAGCGGACGGCATTGCGCGTCACCGACGCGAGCCCGTCGACGACGCCGGGAAGCGTCTCGAGCGACCGGTCCTCGCGGTACAGGGTCGCGGCGAGCCGGCGGAGGAACGGGAGGGTCGGCCCGTCGATCCCGACGACCCGGTCGGTGGCCGCCGCTTGGATCGCGGCGCTCGCCTCGCCGCCGAACGGCGGCGGGGTCCGAGTAGCCTCGGCGTACCGCTCGAAGAGCGGCAGCGAGAGCGGCGGCAGTTCGAGCGCGAGGACGTCCGGAGACTCGTTCGCGACGACGGTGCGGGCGCGGAATGCGCTGGCGGGGTGGTCGTGGACCGTGCCGATCAGCGTGACGGCGCCGGTGGGAGTCTCGATCGAGCGACGGTGGTCGCCCGTCAGTCGCGGGTCGTCGTAGTAGGAATCCATGTGTCGGCCGGTATCTTCGGCATACCGGCGCGTAGCTCCGCTAAGAGCATGCTTCGCATAAGGATTCCTGATATCTCCGGCACCGATAATTTATATTTTCTTTGTTTGAATATAAAATAACGAGCGATCCGATAGAAGTATCTCGGCACGGGGGCGTCTGTGAGGGATCGGTCCGCGGCACGGGGGCGTCTGTGAGGGATCGGTCCGCGGCACGGGGGCGTCTGTGAGGGATCGGTCCGCGTCCCGGCGTCGGAGTCGCGTCGGCGGTCGGAGGGACCCGAAGTCCCGCCCGAGACGACGCCGAGAGCGCTCGGTCGTCAGAAGCGGGCGGGCGTCAGGGGCGGGCAGGCGTCAGAGACAGGTGGCCGTCAGAGGCGGGCAGCCGGCCCGACCCGGGCTGTCGGCCCGACCCGGGATGCCGGCTGTCCGGTGCGGCGTTATCGCTTGAGCCGTATCCCGTCGTTGTCGATCGATTCGATGTCGGCCTCGTCGATGGGATAGGTGTCCTCGTCGGCGTCGCCCCAGCCGAGTTTCGACTTGATCGTGTCGCCGATGCCCGGGTCCGGGTCGACGTGCGCGCGGTTGCCCTCGACTTTGGACACCATTCCGACCTTCTTTCCCGCCTTGTTCACGACGCGTTTCCCCTCTTCTTGTGCTGTGAGCTTCATTCGTTGTTCCTCCGCACAGAGCCCTTCGCGGGGACGGGGTATTGTAATCGCCACCATAGCGGCACGTAGGCTCGGCGAAGTCATCGGCGGCCGGACCGCCGGGATTACCCGCCGCACGTCACCGCGAACGCGACGGAGAACGCGGTCGGGGAGACCGAGAAACGGCGGCTTTCGCGGGCCCGTCGGCGGATCACTCGTCGGCGAGCGCGTCTTCGAGCCGCTCGACCAACGCCTCGTTACCGACGTAGAGGGGGACGCGGTCGTGGACGCCGTCCGGTTCGACGTCGAGGATGTCCGTCTCGCCGTCGGTGGCCGCGCCGCCCGCGCGCTCGACGATGTACGCGATCGGGTTCGCCTCGAAGGAGAGACGCAGCTTCCCGCGGGGCGCGTCGACCAGGGCGGGGTACGCGAAGATCCCGCCGTAGGTCAGCACCTGATTTACGTCCCCGACCATGGCGCCGCCGTACCGCAGCTTCAGTTCGTCTTCGACCTCGCGGGCGAAGGCGGTGAACGCCGCCGGCCAGTCGGGGACGCGCCCGCCGAACCCGTAGACGAGGGGGTCGTCGGGGAGCCGCAGGTCCGCCTCGACGACCGACCGTTCGACGTCGCCGTCGTCCTCGCGCGTGACGACCTCCTCGCGCACGCCGGACTCGTCGGCGACGACCATGGTCGTGATCGGTCCGTAGAGGACGTAGCTGGCGGCGACGAGGTCGCGGCCGGTGGCGGGCAGCGGAGCGTCGTACACGCCGACCACGGTGCCCATCGCGTTGTTCGACCGGAGGTTCGAGGAGCCGTCGAGGGGGTCGATCGCGACCGCGTAGGCGCCCTCGCCGACCGCGCCGCCGGCGTCGACCGCGGTCTCGCGCTCCTCGCTCACGAACGAGCCGACGCCGTCGACGGCGGTGATCGCGTCGCCGAGCAGTTCGTCGGCGTACAGGTCGCCGGCCAGCACCGACTCCCCGGAGGCGTTCTCCGTCCCGCTCTCGACGCGACGACCGGGGAGGGCGGCGCGGATCTCGGGGGCCGTCGCCGCGACCGCGTCGAAGACCGCCTCGGCCGTGGGGTCACCGTCGGGGGCGCCGCCGTCGGCGCGGGGGGCGTCGGGGACGGTCATCAGTCGTCGCTCTCGGCGACCGCGAGCGCCTCCGCCGGCGGGGTCTCGTCGAATATCACGGCCTCCAACGCGTCGAGGATGCGCTCCGGGTCGTCTCGCTGGAAGACGTTCCGCCCGACGGCGATGCCGGTCGCGCCCGCGTCGATGGCGTTCGAGACGTTTCGAAGGAACGCCTCGTCGTCGCGCATCGTGCCGCCCGACATCACGACGTCGGCGGGACCGGCCATCTCGACGGCGTGGCCCATCGCCTCGGCGGAGCCGGGGTACTTCACCTTCACCACGTCGGCGCCGATCTCCAGGCCGAGCCGCGCGCCGTACGAGATGACGTCCGGGCTCCCGTCGTTGCGGAGCCCCTGTCCGCGGGGGTACGACCACATGACGACGGCCATGTCGTGTTCGCGGGCGCCCTCCTGCGCCTCGCGGAACTCCTCGGCCATCTCTACTTCGTGGTTCGAGCCGCCGTAGACGGTGAACCCGACCGCGTCGGCGCCCAGCTCGGCCGCGTACTCGGCGGTACAGTTGACCGCGCTGTTCGGCTCGCCCATCCAGAGGTTCGAGGTCCCGTTGAGCTTGAGGAGGAGGTTCACCTCGTCCTCGTAGTCCGGGTAGTACGCCTCCGCGAGCCCCTTCTGGACCGCCAGCGAGGTGACGGCCTCGTGCGTGGCGAGCTCGAAGATCCGCTCGGGGTCGGCGGTGTCGGGGTTCGGTTCGAAGTCGACCGGCCCGTGTTCGAGCCCGTGGTCGTACGCGAGGATGAGCGACTTACCGTCGCGCGAGATGGGGTCAGCGGCGTGTGGGAGCATCGGCTCAATCATACGCATACAGACACAAAAAGGACGGTGGTGAACGGCGACCGCGTCGTTGAGAGAGCGACTGAAATGAGGCCGCTACTCCTCCTTTGCGTGGTTCTCGGGTAACAATAACACTACGAGAATAGTAAATTTCTGGCCGTCATGAACGGTGGCTGAAACTCCTCGCAGCGGATCGCGGGCGCGGCGAGTCAGTGTTGGGCGTCACGGGCCGCCGCGTGCCAGCGGTTGACGCGGTCGGCGTCGAGCGCTAACACGTCGGCGACGCGGTCGGGGTCCGCCGCTGCGAGGCTCCGGACGGAGCTGATCCCGGCGTCCGCCAGTAGGTCGACCGCGTCCCCGTCGTCGGCGACCGCCGAGAGCGTCGACAGCGGCGTCGGCGCTGACCGCGTGCGCCACGCCGCCTCGGCCGCGACGGGGTCACCGCTTCCGTCGGCCGCCGCGGCGTCGTCGGGCGCGTCGTCATCGCTCGGGGGAGCGTCGGCGGCTCCGCCGACCGACGGCCAGTCGCCGGCGGTCTCCCAGTCGCCCGTAGTCGAGTCCGCGCCGTCGCCCGCGTCGTCGTCCGGTTCGGAGTCGTCCGACGCCCAGTCGCCGGCGCTGGCGGCCACCCAAGCCGCTTCCTCGCTGCCGAGTCCGCGCACCTGAGCCGAGCGGCGGTCGAGTCCGTCACCGGCCTCGAACGACCACGACAGGGAGTGCTCGCGACGGATCTTCGCCGCGACGCCGGGGTTCACGCCGGCGTCGACGAGGGCACGGTAAGAGACGCCTTTCTCGCGGATGGCGGCGGCGGTCAGGTCGGCGTCCGAGAGAACCCTCTCGGTCGCCGGCCCGACCCACTTCAGGTCGACGAGTTCCTCGCTCTCGCGGTCCGCGGCCTCGTCGTCCATCTCGATCAAATCTTAGCGGACGTTCTTAAGAATCTTCCCCCGTCGACGGCGCTGAATGATAATCAGCGGGGTCGCAACGCGTCGGTTAGGGGTCGGTGCGGCCGGGACGAAGAGCCGCGTCGCGTCCGCAATACTTACGATCCGCGCGGGGGTTGGACGTGGCATGCCGTCACTCTCTGCTGTCGAAACGATCGGTGTCGTGGGCGCCGGGACGATGGGCAACGGGATCGCGCAGGTCGCGGCGACGGCGGGCTACGACGTGGTGATGCGCGACGTCGAGCGGGAGTACGTCGACCGCGGCCTCGACAGCGTCGAGGACAGCCTCGACCGGTTAGCCGCGAAGGACGCGCTCGACGAGGAGCCCGAAGCGATCCGCGACCGGATCGCGGGCACGACCGACCTCGCGGACCTCGCGGACGCCGACCTGGTGATCGAGGCCGTGATCGAGGACCTCGACGTGAAACGCGAGGTGTTCGCCGACCTCGACCGCGTCACCGACGAGGACGCGGTCCTCGCGACGAACACCTCCACGCTGTCGATCACGACCATCGCGAGCGCCACGGAGCGCGCGAGCGACGTGGTCGGCCTCCACTTCATGAACCCCGTTCCGATCATGGACGGCGTCGAGGTCGTGGTCGGCGAACGGACCGACCCGGCGGTCACCGAGTTCGCGCACGCCTTCGCCGAGGACCTCGGGAAGGAGACGTGGGAGGCCGACGACAAGCCCGGCTTCGTCACCAACCGCATCCTGATGCCGTGGATAAACGAGGGGATCCGGGCGTACGACGAGGGCGTCGCCGACAAGGCGGACATCGACCGCGGCATGAAACTCGGCACGAACGTGCCGATGGGGCCCCTCGAACTCGCCGACCACATCGGCCTCGACGTGGCGCTCGACGCCAGCGCGACGCTCCACGACGAGCTCGGCGACCGCTACAAGCCGGCGTACCTGCTCAAACGGAAGGTCGAGGCCGGCGACCTCGGGAAGAAGACGGGCCGCGGCTTCTACGAGTACGAATAGCCGGATATCGGCTCTGCGGGGGGTTACGCCCCCTTCGCGTCCGCGTCGCGGTCGTCGTCGGCCGTCCACCGGCGCGCGCCCGGAAGGAGCCCGACCAGTTTCGTCACGTAGCCGAACTTGAAGAGGCCGAGCTGCGAGAGCGCGCCGAGGACGAACACGCCGAGGAAGGCGGGCGCGGAGAGGTCGAAGAGGAGGGGTTCGACGGTGGTCTCCGCGGCGGCCGTCTCGAAGCTCGCCGGCGTGAGCGACCGCGACGCGAACGCCGCGCCGATGAGCGCGGTCGAGACGACGAGCGTCGTCCGCGTGAGCACGAACCCGAACAGCGCGCCGACCGCGACCCCGGCCAGCGTCGCCCCGACGAGGAGCGCCGTCCCCTCGAGCCCAGCCGCGTCGGCCGCGTACAGCGGCCCGACGGCGAACCGTCCGGCGAACCCGCCGACGACGCCGCCGATCCCCAGTACCGCGAACGAGAGGCCGGCGTACGCCAGGAAGCCGCCGAGGAGCCCGCCGACCGCGACCGCACCGGCGGTGAGGACCGCCCCGTCGACCGCGAGGAGCCCGACGACGTTCGGGGCGAACAGGTACCCGGCGCCGGCGCCGACGAGCAGCCCCGTCAGCGTCACCGCGTAGACGGAGACGGCCGCGCCGACGAACGCGAGCGCCAGCCCCGCGAGGACCAGACCGCCGTTGAGTGGGGTGAGCATACGCTATCGTGGCGCGCGCTCGCACTTAAATTGTCGCGGCCGAGAGGACGGGAAGGGCGAACGGCGCTGCGGTCGGGGACTCCGCGTCCCAGAACCGACAGTCACCGCGCGCGGCTCGCCGCCTGCCGGTCGACGTACCGCGTGTAGCCGCCGACGGCGAGCCCGAAGCCGACGAAGAGCAGTGCGAGCCCGAAGAGTCGGCTGGTCCCGGCGGTCATCACCGCGAGGACGACGCCGAAAAGCAGCGCGAACACGCCGGCGACGACGACGCCGACGTCGAGCAGCGGCGACGGCTGAACGGCTCGGCAGTGCGGACAGACGCGCGCGTCTCCGACGATCGGTTCGCGGCACTCGACGCAGCGGACGCGGTCGCTCGACACGGCAGGGCTTCGGCCGCGACGGGAATAAAAGCGCTGCGGCGTCTCAGTCCGCCCCCGCGGCCGCGGTCGGCTCGTCGTCGGCGTCCAGCGTCTCCTCGACCTGCGTGAACACCACGACCAGCGCGAGGGCGGCGGCCGCGGCGCCGACCGCGAAGGGGACGACGAAGCCGAAGCCGTAGAGCCACCCGGACGCGAGCGGGCCGAGCGCGACGCCGAAGCCGAAGCCCATCGTCAGCACCGACAGCGTGGTGCCGGACTCGCCCTCGCGGGCGAGGTCGCCGGCGAGCGCGAGCGACGGCGCGAACACGCACGCGACCGCGACGCCCTGCCCGAGCCGGACGATCAGCATCAGGACGGGTTCCACCACGAGTCCCTGAAGCAGGGTCGTCGGCACGAGGAGGACGAACCCGACGAGCAGGAACGGCCGGCGACCGATCCGGTCGCTGGCGCGCCCCACCGGGACCTGAAAGACGACGTTGGCGATGGTCACGGCCGCGAACTGCGCGCCGAACCACACCGGCGGCTGGTCCAGTCGGACGTTCACCTGGTTCTGAAGCGTCGCGAACAGGGCGATACACGCCCCCATGGCGACGGTCGCGAGCCCGAGCGTGAACACGGGGTCGAGCAGGCGGTCCTCGCCGCGGACCCGGATCGACACGTCGTCGCCCGCCTCGGCCACGTCGTCGGCGTCGTGGACGAGCAGGAAAACGAGGGCGAAGCTGAGGTACGCCCCAGCGCAGGCCGCGACGAACGCGGCGTCGAACCCGTCGAGGACGGGTAGCCCCACCGGCGAGAGGTCGTACGGCCCGGCCTCGACGACCGCGCCGGCGAGGACCGGACCGAAGCCGAACCCGATGAGGCGGAACGTGTTGTACACCCCGAAGTTGCCGCCGCGGTCGGTGTCGGCCGCGGCGTACTCGTTGACCAGCGCGACCGTGGCGGGGATGATCAGCGCCGCGCCGAGGCCCTGGATCGCGCGCAACGCGACCAACATCGGGTAGCTCGTCGCGACCGTGTAGAGCCCGCTGGCGGTCCCGAGGAGGAGGATGCCGGCGAGCACGAAGGGGCGCCTGGAGCCGGCGCGGTCGGACAGTCGCCCCGTAAACGGCTGTGAGAGGCTGTTGAGGAAGCCGAAAAGCGAGAGAACGATCCCGATGAGCAGCGGCTCGGTCAGCGTGATCGCGGCCGCGCCGACCCCGACCTCGGCGCCGAGCAGGCTCTCGATGTCGACGAGGTCGCTGGCGATGTACAGCGGGAGGACGACGATGAGAAAGGAGTTCCCGGCCGCGCCGACCATCCGCGCGAGCGCCAAGACGACCACGCGGCGGTCGGTGTCGGTGACCCCGGAGAGCAGTCCCATTCGCCCGAATTTCGCAGCGAAGGATAAAATCGCTTGTGAACGGGGGGAGTCGATCCGCTTTCAGGGCGCCACCGGCGTCCGCTTGTCGACGCCGCGTACCTCGAACCGCGCGCCGCCCGCCTCGCTCGCCGTCGCCTCGACGGTCCAGCCGTGCGCGGTGGCGATCTGCTGAACGATCGCGAGGCCGAAGCCGGTGTTCCCGGCCGCGCCGCTCTCGCCGGGCTCGAAGAGGGAGTCGGCGACGTCGGGCTCGATTCCCGGGCCGTCGTCCTCGACGTAGAAGCCGTCTGAGAGATCGCCGACGCGGACGGAGACGTCGTCGCCGGCGTGGTCGACCGCGTTCCGCATCAGGTTCTCGAAGAGGCTCCGGAGCCGGTCCGGGTCGGCGAGCACCTCCTGGTCGGTCTCGACCGAGAGGGTCGCCGACTCGGTGTGGACGGTCGACCAGCTGTCCTCGACGACGCCCGCGAGCGCGACGGGCTCCGGGTCGCCGACCGTCTCCCCCTCCCGAGCGAGGGTGAGGGTGCGTTCGACGATCGACTCCATGCGTTCGAGCGCGGAGAGCGCCGCGTCGAGGTTCTCCGCGTCGCCCGAGGCGTCACGGGCCAGTTGGACGCGCCCCTGCGCGACGTTCAGCGGGTTCCGCAGGTCGTGCGAGACGATGCTGGCGAAGGAGTCGAGCCGGTCGTTCTGTCGTTCGAGGGCGTCCTCGCGTTCCTTGAACGCCGTGATGTCCTCCTGGAACCCGACCCAGTGGGTGACGGTCCCTGTGGCGTCGGTGATCGGCGCGACGCTCACCCGGTTCCAGAACTGGGTGCCGTCCTTCCGGTAGTTCAACAGTTCGACGGAGATCGGCTCGTCGGCTTCGATCGCGTCGCGGAGCGTCTGGACCGACGCCTCCTCGGTGTCCGGCCCCTGGAGGAAGCGACAGTTGACGCCGATCGACTCCTCGCGGTCGTAGCCGGTCATCTCGACGAAGCGGTCGTTGACGTACACCATCGGGTTGTCCTCCTGTTGCGGGTCGGTGATGGTGATCCCGACCGGCGCCTCGTCGAGCGCGCGGGTCTTCGTCTCCAGCTCCGCGCGGCGCTCGCGCTCGTCGGAGACGTCACGCAGGATGCCGACGCTGCCGTCGAAGTAGTCACCCTCGTACGGCAGCGCCGCCATGTGGTCGCGACAGGGGATCGGCTCCCCCTCCTTGGGCACGATGTCGACGCCGAAGTGCTGGACGTCGGGGCCGGAGTCGGAGAGGATCGTCCCGAGCCGATCTTCGGCCTCCTGGACCGCGGCGTCGTCCTTGATGAATCCGGGCGTCTGCCCGATGATCTCCTCGCGGTCGTAGCCGGTGAGCTCGGCGAACGGCTCGTTGACGAACCGGAACTCGCCGGTCTCGTCGACGACGTAGACGGGGTAGCCGAGCGCCTCGATGACCGTCGAGTAGCGCTCGGCGATCTCCTTGGTCCGGTGTTCCTCGACGGCCTGGTCGACGCGGTTCGCGAGCCGGCGGAGCTGTTCGGGACCGCCCTTCTGGAAGTAGCCGGTGACCCCGGCGTTGAGCGCCTGGCTCGCGATCTCCTCCGACCCCTTCCCGGTGTACAGCACGAACGGGAGCTGCGGGCGGCGCTCGCGGAGCGCGTCGAAGAACTCCAGCCCGTCCATCGGGGGCATGTCGTAGTCGCTGACGACGCAGTCGAACGAGTCGGCTTCGAGTCGTTCGAGCGCGGCCCCCGGGTCGGTCACGCTCGTTACCGCTACCGCGTCGAGCTCGCGCTCGAGGTACGCCTCCGTGAGATCGAGGACGGACGGGTCGTCGTCGACGTGGAGCACGTCGATCGCTACGGGCATGCGCCGGACTACGGGTGCGTCGAATAAACGACTACCGACCCGGATATCGGATCTGGATCTAAGCGTCGAACCCCCGCGACACCGTCCGGCGCGTCGGTTCACTTCCGGCGCGGGTGGCTGATTCTTAAGGCCGCGGAGCGCGGAGCCGAACGCGATGAACGGCGGGAGGCCCGGCCGCGGGGTGACGACCCCGTGAGCCTAGAGGAGTACGCTCACGAGGCGGAGAGCGACGCCCCCGATCGCGTCGTCTGTCACGTCGACATGGACTGCTTTTACGCCTCCTGCGAGCGACTGCGCCACGACGACCTCGACGGCGAGCCCGTCGTGGTCGGCATGGGGTACGAGCCGGGCGAGTCGATCGGCGCGGTCGCGACCGCGAGCTACGAGGCCCGCGAGTTCGGCGTCGAGAGCGCGATGCCGATCTCCGAGGCCCTGGAGCTGCTCCCGCGCCGCGCCGACGCGGATCCGAGCGATCCGGACGCGCCGGACCCGGCCGAGACGGGCCGGTACCTCCCCGTCGACCTCGACTTCTACGAGGACGTGGCGAGCGAGGTGAAGGCCGTGTTGCGCGACTGCGCCGACACGCGCCGGGAGGTGAGCATCGACGAGGCGTACCTCGACGCCACCGACCGGACCTCGTGGGCGGTCGCCGGCGACGACGGGGACCCGCCGCCGAGCGGCGCGGCCGGCCCCGCGGACGCCCGAACGCTCGCGGAGGGGTACGCCCGACACGTCAAAGACCGGATCGACCGCGAGGCGGGCGTCCCGGCGAGCGTCGGCGTCGCGCCGAACATGTCGGCCGCGAAGGTCGCCAGCGACGCCGACAAGCCGGACGGCCTCGTCGTCGTGCCGCCGGGGTCGGTCGCCGAGTTCCTCGCGCCGCTGCCGACCGCCGACGTCCACGGGGTCGGCCCCGTGACCGAGCGGACGCTGGCGGAGCAGGGGATCGAGACCGCCGGCGATCTGGCCGCCGCCGACCGGGACCGGCTCGCCGAGGCGCTGGGCGAGCGCGGCCCGGAGCTCTCCCGGCGCGCCGCCGGCGACGACGACCGCGAGGTGACCCCGACCGGCCTCCCGAAGAGCCTCTCGCGCGAGTCGGCGCTGCCGACGACCGCCGACGAGCCGACGAAGCGGGAGACCGTCTCCGCGCTCGCCGCCGACGTGGCCCGCCGCGCCCGCGAGCGAGGGTGTCTGTACCGCACCATCGGGATCAAGGCGGTCGAGCCGCCGTTCGACGTGAACACCCGCGCCCGGAGCCTCCCCGGACCGGTCGACGACCCGGACCTCGTCGAGGAGGTGGCGCTCGACCTGCTCGCGGAGTTCGACGAGACGCGGGTCCGCAAGCTCGGCGTCCGGGTCTCGAAGCTCGACTTCGCCGAGAGCGACCAGGCGACGCTCGGCGGGTTCGACGCGAGCGACGGAGCGGGCGGCGACGGCGGTGGCGACCGCACCCGCGGGCCCGACTCCCGACCGACCGCCACCGACGGCGACGGTGGGAAGCTCACCGACTGGATCGGCGGGGAGCCGACCGCGGAGGCGACGGAAAGCGGCGCGACGGGAGACGACGCCGAGCGCCGGACGGGCGACGGACAGGCGTCGCTCGGCGAGTGGTCGTGAGTGGCTGCGAGACCGCTGGGGAGTCCCCGCCGACGGGGTTTTTATCACGCCGCCGAAACGACGCGGAGCCGTGTCCCTCGCTCGCCGCGTCCTCCTCGGCTCGGACGCGGACGGCTCGCCGCGTCGACGCCGGCTGCTCGTCCCGCCGCTGCTCTTCGTCTGCGTCTTCGCCGCCTAGGCGTTCGGGGTGGTTTCGATCTCCGGCGGGGTCGTGTTCCTCGCGGGCCAGGCCGCGGTTCTCGGCGTCCTCGTAGCCGCGGTCCTCGCCTACCGCCGGGCAGGGGTCGCGCTCGCCTGGGCCACCGTCTACGGCGCGCTGCTCGGGCAGAACGCCGACCACTACCTCCTGGGCCTCCCGGGACGCCCCCTCGGCGAGCGGGTCGTCGCGCTCGTCGGACTCGACGGACTCGTCTTCGTCGGCGTCGAGGCCCTCGCGTTGGGGACGATCGCCTGGGTCGTCGGGGCGGGCGGCCGCCTCGCCGTCGAGCGCGTCCGGGCCGCGTGACTCGCCTCGACCCCGCGACGGTCGGGTATTTAGGCGACGAGCGACGACCAAGTGTATGGACGACTCCGGCGACCTCTCGTGGGAGACGCTCGACTCGGCCGTCGATTACGCCTGTCCCGGCTTCGACGTGCGGCGCGACGAGGTGCGGTTCCCGGACGGCGAGACCGACGGGTTCCACTACGTTGACGAACCGCCGGCGGTCGTCGTCTTGCCCTTGACCCCCGACGGCGACGCCGTCGTCATCGACGAGTGGCGACAGGCGGTCGGCCGGGTGAACCGCGGGATCCCCGCGGGGACGATGGAGCCGACGGACGCGGAGTCGGCGAGCGACGCGACAGACCCGAGCCCCGACGCGGTCGAACGCGCCGCGGCCCGCGAACTGGCCGAGGAGACCGGCTACGAGGCCGACTCGTTCGAGCGGCTGACGACCGTCGAGCCGACGAACGGGATGGCGAACGCGGTCCACCACCACGTGCTCGCGACCGGCTGCGAGCCGACGGCCGACCGCGACCTCGATCACAACGAGTCGATCGCGGTCGAGACGGTGCCGTACGACGACCTGCTCGCGGCGGTCGTCGACGACGAACTCCGCGACGGGCGGGCCGTCACCGCCGTGCTGTGGTACGAACTGCTCCACCGCTGAGACCGGGTCCTTCGGTCGGCTCCGGCGCGTGGCGGACGATCCGGCACGGACAATCATTTTGCCCGTCGACCCGTAGGTCGGGCGATGACAACACCCTCCGGCGATCCGGTCCCCGACGGCGGCGTCCGCGACGAGATCGACGAGGTGGCCGGTGACCCCGTAGACGCGGACGGCCCGGAGCGATCGGGCGGGTCGACGGGGATCGCGGTCGCGACCGCCCTCGCGCTCGGCGTGCTCGGCCCGCTCATCGCGCTGGCGAGCGGGGTCGCCATCCTCGCGATCGACGCGCTGGCCGGCGGGCTATCGCTCGCCGTGAGCGTCGTTCTCACGCTGATATTCGGCCAGTACGTCGCGTTCGGCGGGCTGGCGATCGGCTACCTCCTGTGGCGCGGCTTCGACCGCGAGGGGATCGTCTCGTACCTCGGCGTCCGGGTGCCGAGCCTCAAGGAGATCGGGATCGTCCTCGGCGGGTGGGTCACGATCCTGATTTTGATCCTCGTGGTCTCGACCGTCGTCGGCCTCCTGGGCACGGAGACCGCCTCGAACCAGAGCGCCGAGCTGGCGATGGGGAACCCGAGTATCATCCCGCTTTTCATCGCCGCGTCGTTCCTCGTGATCGGCCCCTGTGAGGAGATCCTCTACCGAGGGGTCGTTCAGGGGCGGCTCCGCGAGTCGCTGCCGGCGGCCCCGTCGATCCTGCTCTCGGCCGCGATCTTCGCCGCCATCCACGTGATGGCGCTGACCGGCGGCGCCTCCGCGCGGCTGACGACCGTGGCCATCCTCTTCGTCCCGAGCATCGTCTTCGGGGCGGTGTACGAGTACACCGAGAACCTCGTCGTCCCCGCGCTGCTTCACGGGCTCCACAACGCCGTGATCTTCACCGCGCTCTACATCACCGCGACCCAGATCGACCCGAGCGATCTGCCCGCTGTCCTCGGGTTCCTCCCGCTCTGAGCGACGGCGAGGCAAACCGCGGATCGGCCGCGGCTCAGTACAGGTCCCCTAGCTCCTCCTCGACGTGCGAGTGCTCCTCGGCGGGGAACTCGCCGCTCGTCACCGCCTCCCTGTACGCCTCCACGGCGTCGACCATCTCGCCGCGCACGTCGCCGAACTGCTTCGCGAACGGGGGCGACCACTCCCCCAGCCCGACCGCGTCGTTGATAACGAGGACCTGGCCGTCGCAGTCGGGGCCCGCGCCGATACCGATCGTGGGGATGTCCAGCGCCTCGGTCACCGCGCCAGCGAGGTTCGCCGGCACGTGCTCCAACACGAGCGCGAACGCCCCGGCATCGGCGTGGGCGCCCGCGAGGTCGATTATCTCCTCGGCCGCGTCCTGATCGGTCCCCTGCCGGGTGTAGCCGCCGAGCCGGTTCACGTGCTGGGGGGTCAAGCCGAGGTGCGCCATCACCGGGATCCCGACCTCCGCCATGCGGCGCGTGGTCGAAACGGTGTGGGGGCCGCTCTCGATCTTCACCGCGTCCGCGTTCGCCTCCTTCAGCAGTCGTCCCGCGTTGCGGACGGACTCGGCCTCGTCGACGCCGAACGAGAGGAACGGCATGTCCGCGACGACCAGGGCGTCCTCGGTGCCGCGCGCGACCGCGGCGGTCCGGCTCGCGACCTCGTCGAACGTGACGGGGAGCGTGGAGTCGTAGCCGAGCGCCGCGTTGCCCATGCTGTCGCCGACGAGGACGACGTCGATCCCGGCCTCGTCGACGATCGTCGCCGTCGGCGCGTCGTAGGCGGTGAGCATCGTGATCGGCGCGTCGGCGTCCCGGAGTCCCCGCGTCGTGGTCATGCCTCGGAGTCACCCCCGCGCCGCCGTAAAATCGTCGGGAACCGGAAATCGAGCGCGGCGAGGCGGCCGCCCGCGTGCCCGCCGCCCTCGCCGCCGACCGCCACCGATTTGCCGGTCGACCGCCGAGGGGGCCACGTGCAACCAGTCGAGCAGGCCGAGTACGAGGGGGTCGACTACGCGTGGGTGATGCAGACGACGTTCGTCGTCACCATCCTCGTCGGCGCCCCCGTCGTGGCCCTGCTGTCGACGGCCGTCGCGCTGGAGTCGTGGGGCGCGCGGGCCGCCTTCGCGGTCCGGGTCGGCGCCCCGATCTGGTTCGTCACCGCGGTCGCCGTCGCGCTGTACGCCAGGCGGAACGACGCCGGCGACGGCGGGGCGGAGGAAGACGGAGCGGAGGAAGGCGAAACGTCCGGGTCGGAGGAAGACGGAACGTCCGAGGAGAGAGGGAACGACGACGCCGAATCGGACGCCCCGGAGGACGACCCCGCGGACGACCCGCCGGCCGAGGAAACGGACGACGGCGAGAAGGGCTGATTCGAGAGCGACGCGCTTCGGTTTCGCGGTGCCGCGACCCGACGGCGCTACTCGGCGAGCAGGTCCGCCACCCACGCGAAGTCGACGCCGCCGCGCTCGGCGGCGACCGCGTCCCGTGGCGAGTCGCCGACGAACAGCGCGTCCGCGGGGTCGGCCCCGAGACGGTCTATCGCCGCGAACAGCGACTCCGGGTCCGGCTTGTGGCTCCCGACGGTGTCGCGGCCGACGATGGCCTCGTCGACGAGCGCGTCGTCGAGGTCGTGGGTCGCCGCGGCGATCCGACAGGCCTCCTCGCAGTTGAGCGAGCAGACGCCCGCCGGCGGGTGGGAGTCGGCGGCGGGCGAATCGCCCTGGGTGCTGTCGAACGCGGCCGCGAGCCGGTCCCCGAGCGGGAGGCGCGCGGACTCGCTGGCGCCGGCCCGCTCGTGGACCGCGATGGCCTCCTCGACCTCCGCTCGGATGCCGTACCCGTCGGCCGCGCCGAGTAAGCCCCACAGCTCCTCGGTCGGGGGGATGAGCGCGCGCTCCGCGTACGCGTCGAGGACCGAGTCCGCGACGGCGTCCCAGTCGACCGCGAGTTCGACGAGCGTCCCGTCGAGGTCGTAGACGACCGCGTCGTAGCCGGCGAACGGCGAGTCGCCGTCGGTCACTCGCCGAGCACCCCTCGGGCGATGATCGTCTTCTGGATCTCGGTGGTGCCCTCGTATATCTCCGTGATCTTCGCGTCGCGGTAGAACCGCTCGACGTCGAACTCGGTGGTGTACCCGTAGCCGCCGTGGATCTGGACCGCCTCGTTCGTCACCGACATCGCGGTCTCGCTGGCGCGGTACTTCGCCTTCGAAGCGGCGACGCGGTAGTCCTCGCCCGCCTCGGCCTGCCGGCACGCCTCGCGGACGAGCAGCCGGGCGGCCGACACGTCCGTCTCCATCTCCGCGACCTTGTGCCGGACCGTCTGGATGTCGGCGATGGGGCGGTCGAACTGCTCGCGCTCGCCCGCGTACGACTTCGCCTCGTCGAGCGCGGCCTGCGCGACGCCGACCGCCTGCGCCGCGATGCCGATCCGCCCCTCCGTGAGCGTGCGGAAGGCCGCCGAGAGCCCCCGTCCCGGCTCGGTGAGGCGGTTCGCCGCGGGGATCCGGCAGTCGTCGAAGGTGATCCCGGTCGTGTCCGACGCGCGGAGGCCGAGCTTCTCCTCCTTCTTGCCGACCTCGAAGCCATCGGTGTCGGCGGGCACGAGGAACTGCGTGATCGCGTCGTCGTCGGGGTCGCGCTCGTCGTCGACGACCTTCGCGAAGACGATCGCCACGCCGCCGCGTTTCCCGTTCGTGATCCACTGCTTGTCGCCGTTCAGCGCGTACTCGTCCGTCTCGGGGTCGTACGTCGCGGTCGTGGACATCTCCGCCGGGTTCGATCCCGCCTGCGGCTCCGAGAGACAGAACATCCCGACCGGACGCCCGGTCTCGGCCATCTCCGGCAGCCACGCCTCGCGCTGGCTCTCCGTGCCGAACTCGGCGATACAGGAGGTCGCGAGGCAGTGGACGGAGAGCGCGGTCGCGACCGCGAGGGACCCGTGCGCCAGCACCTCGTTCGCGACGGCGTAGGTCGTCTCGTCGGCGCCGAATCCGCCGTACTCCTCCGGCACCGTCAGGCCGGTGAGGCCGAGTTCGGCGAGCCCGTCCCACACGTCCTCCGGGAACGTCTCCGTCTCGTCTGCCTCGGCCGCCGTCGGTCGGACCTCCTCGGCCGCGAACTCGCGGACGAGGTCGCGGACCGCCTGCTGTTCGTCGGTGAGCGCCGAGCCGACGCGTGCTCCGGTCATGCCGACGACTTCGATCCGCCACGGAAAAAGATGAGCGATCGGCCGGGGTGCCGGAGCGGCGTCGACGCGCCCTACTCGTCCGCGTCGCGCGCCTCCCAGAGCGGATACAGCTCGTCCCGCGGCGGCGTCGTGAGGGCCGCGCCGTCGATCCTGACGGTCCCAGGCGACGCGTCGTCGGTCGGCGGTTCGACCGCGCCGATCTCGGCGCCCTCGACGCCGACCGCGTCGAGCGCGTCGAGCGCGTCCTCGACCCGGCTCGGGGGGACCGCCGCCAGCAGCGCTCCGGAACCGAACGTCGCGAGCGGGTCGACGCCGAGCGCGTCACAGCAGGCGCGGGTCTCGGGCCGGACGGGTACCCGGTCGCGTTCGACCGCGAAGACGGCCTCGCTCGCCGACGCCGTTTCGACCAGCGCGGTCGTCACGCCGCCCTCGGTCGGGTCGTGGAGCGCGGTCGCGGCGTCGCGGACCGCGGCCGCGTCGGGGACGACGCTCACCTCGCCGAGGAACTCGGCGGCCGAATCGAGCGTCGCCGCCGGAACCCCCGCGTCGAGGCACTCCTCGCGGAAGTCGGTCGCGAGGATCGCGGTCGCCTCGATCGCCGCCCCCTTCGTGAGCAGGAGGCGGTCGCCCGGTTCGGCGCCCCCGCTCGACACGAAGCGGTCGGTCGTCCCCATCGCCGTCATCGAGCAGAGGGGGCGGTCGAGCGCCGGCAGGACCTCGGTGTGGCCGCCGACGACCGCGACGCCGAGCTCCCGTGCCGTCGCGTCGACCTGATCGGCGACCGCCCGGAGCCGGCCGGGGTCGTCGTCAGGGAGGAACAGCGTGTGGGTGAGCCACCGCGGGTCGGCGCCGCTGGCGGCCACGTCGTTACAGGCGACGTGGACGGCGAGCGTCCCGACCGACTCGGCGGCCAGCGACAGGGGGTCGGCGGCGACGACGAGCGTCTCGCCGGTTCCGGCCAGATCGATCGCGGCCGCGTCCTCGCCGTAGGCCGGCCCCTGCGCCACCGCGGGGTCGTCCGCGCCGGTCGCCGCGAGCGCCGCGCCGAGCGCCTCGGGACCGAGTTTGCCGGTCATCGCTCCCGGAGCCACGCCGCGACGGCCTCGGGGTCGGCGTCGAGCCCGCCGCCCTGCGCGTACGTCGGGCCGCCGCCCCCGCCGCCGCCGAACTCGTCGGTGACCGCGCCCACGAGGTCGCCCGCGTCGACGCCGGCGTCCGGGCGAGCCGCGACGACGACGAAGGGCGCGTCGCCCGTGCCGACCGCGGCCAAGACGGCAGGCGCGTCGGCGTCCGCGGGGTCGTCGCCGTCACCCGTCGCCGAGTCGGCCCCGTCACCGACGACCGCGCTCGCGGGCTCCCGGAGTTCGTTCGGGTCGGCGTCGTCGACGGTGCCGATCGCCCACCGCGCGCCGTCGACCGCGACGGTCGGGAACTCGCGGAGGCGGGCGTCGAGCAGTTCCTCGCGGGCGGCCCGGAGGTCGGCCTCCAACCGGTCGGTCTCGTCGCGGAGGCGGGCGACCGCGTCGGGGAGGTCGCCGACGCGCGCGTCGAGCGTCGTCGCGGCGTCGAGCGCGGCGGCGTGGACCGCGCCCAGCTCGTCTATCGCGGTCGGGCCGACGGCGAACTCGACGCGGGTCACGCCCTCCCCGGGGTTCGAGCGGTCCAGTACGGTCACCGGGCCGATCTCCGCGGTGTCCGACACGTGCGTCCCGCCGCAGGCCGCGACGTCCCACGGGTCGTCCGCGTCGCCGACGGTCACGACGCGGACCGCGCCGTCGCTCATCGCGCCCTCCTCGGTCTTGGTGTTGAACGCGATCCCGTCGACGTCGCGGGCCGCGTCGGCCGAGTGGCTCTCCCACGAGACGGGCAGCGAGTCCCAGACGGCGCGGTTGGCGAGCCGCTCCAGCTCGATCAGGTCGTCGTCGTCGAGCGGTTCGGCGGTCGTCAGGTCGACGCGGACCTTCGTCTCGGAGATGTCGAAGCCGGCGTAGCCGAGGTCCTCCGTGATCCGGCGGGCGGCCCCGTACAGCACGTGCGAGGCGGTGTGAGCGCGGGCGCAGTAGGTCCGGAAGGCGTCGTCGATCAGGCCCGTGACGGCGTCGCCGGGCGCGAGGTCGTGCTCCGCGTCGGGCGCGAGCGTGTGGACCACCTCGCCGTTGCGCTCGACCACGCCGTCCACGAGGTGACCGTCGAGCGTGCCCCTGTCGGCCGGCTGGCCGCCCGACTCGGGGTAGAAGTACGTCTCGTCGAGGACGACCTCGCGGCCGTCGGCGGACTCGACCGTCGCTTCGAACTCACGGACCGTCGGCTCGGCCGGCGCGCGTGAAGCGGTCATTGCCGGGTGGTGGGTTCGGGCGGGTAAATAGGTGACCGCCGAGCGGTCGTGTCTCGCTCGGTCCTCGGAGGGAGCCGTCCGAGACGCCTACGGGGACGGGGTGGGCCGTTCCCGGCCGGTATCGGCACCGGGTACGACCCCGATTAGTGTTACCCGAATCATCACAAAAGAGTATTATAGAGTCGCCGCGGAGGGGTCGTATGGCTAGAAGGCCCGAACTGGAGATATACAGAAGCTGTTCCGTAGTCGGAGATGCGACGTTCGAGGGGGACACTGGGAGAACGCTTACGGAGGCCTTCGTCGGTGCGATTGCCGACGCCGAAGGGATCGCGCCGACCGACGTGCCGCCGTTGTACGGCTCGGTCGACTTCGACGCGCTCGCTCGGTTGGTCGAAACGACCGGTGAGACCGCTGATAGCGATCTGCTCATCGCGTTCCGTATCGACAGGTGGAACGTGTTCGTGAACGGCGAGGGCCTCATCCGCGTCTGTGACGCGACGATAGAGATCGAACCCGAAGCGATCTTCGAGGGGTATATCGCATGAGGCAACCGCTCACCCGGCGCACCGGCGCCTCCGGTGCGTGATCGGAGCGCCGCTCGCTACCGACTCGCTCGCCGGGCGTGACGATACGCCGCCGAAACGAACTCACTCGTCCGATCCGACGGCTCGCAGCCGAACGGGGACCGACCGACTCCCGAGTTCCGGTCAGCCCTCCAGCTCGAACGCGACCTCGACTTCGGCCTGATACTCGCGGTCGGCGGCCGAGTCCAGTTCGACGCCGAACTCCTCTACCTCCACCCAGTAGACGTTCTCGAGCGTGTCTTCCGCGCGGTCGATGGCGTCGTCGGCCGCGGCGTCGAAACTCTCCTCGCTCGTCCCGATCAGCGTGATCTTTTTGAAGACCATGTCACGTGCTGGTACGACGCACGGGGGGATAAAAATACGCGTCGGGGACGACGGGGGAGGCTGCGGCGGGGCTACGGACTGCCCGGCGCGCCTTCCATCACGGCGAAGTCCTCGCCGCCGCGCTCGATGCCGATGACCGCCCAGTCGTAGGGCGGTTTCGCGGAGACGAGTCGCTCCTGGAGGGAGTCGGCCGTGTCGCGCCACGTGACGAAACACCGGAGTCTCGGTGTGTCACCGCCGTCTGCGAGATACGGGTCGAGGTCGTCGTCGTCGAGACACAACACCGTCACGAGCACGCGCCGCCATTTGCGTTCCGCGACGAACTCTCGTCCGCCCTCGGAGACGGTGTATCCCAGTTCGCGGAAGACGTCTCTGGCCTCGGTCGTCGGGGGGATGCTCGCAGTGGCCATCTACCTCGATGTTCGGTTCCATCCGTGATAAACTTTCCCACGATTTCGGTCGGAGAGAATCGGCGGCTCCGGTCGGAACGGCCCGGAGAACCTCGAACGCGGCTCACTCGTGGGCCGCGTCCCACTCGTCCGGCTTCCGGATGTTCCCGCACTCGGTGCACTGGATCCGGCCCATGGTGTCCATGGCGATGTCGAACGACTCGCAGTTGCCGCAGCGGAACCCCCAGCGGGACTCGCCCGTCTCGTCCGCGAACACGACGTAGAAGGGGCCGTCCGCGCCGCGCTCGGTGCGCGTCCGGTCGGTGTACACCCGTTCGCCGCTCGGCGTCGTCGACGCTTCGAGAGTCATGGCTCTGGCTACCCGGCGGAGCGACTTAAGCGGGGGACTCGGGAGCGGAGAAAACGGAGCGTCGCCGGACCCGTTACGTGCGGAACGACTCGCCGCAGCCGCACTCGGAGACGACGTTCGGGTTCTCGACCTCGAAGCCGGCGGCCTGAAGCCCGTGTTCGTAATCGAGCGTGCTCCCGCCGATGTAGTTCCGACTGGCGGGGTCGACGAACACGCGGAGCCCATGGTGCTCCACCACGAGGTCGTCGTCTTCCGGCTCGTTGTCGAACCGCATCCCGTACGACAGCCCCGCGCAGCCGCCCTGCTGGACGAACAGCCGCAGGCCGGCGATGTCGGTGTCGAGCCCCTCGCCTTCCAGCAGCGAGAGCGCCTCCTCCGCGGCGTCCGGGGACACTTCGATCGCCGGGTCGCTCTCCTCGGTCCCGGTGTCGGCTGATTCGGTACTCATGCGAACGCGTTCGGTGTCGACACTCAAAACCCTGCCGGCGGGATCGGTCCGGCGAGCGGCGACGGCCGGGCGACGGTCGATACGGTTCGCGAGCCGACATCACGGCGTCTCGCCGGCGGTTCCGGTCCGCTCGGCGTCCGGATCGACCTCCGGCCGCGCGTCGGGGTCGGCGTCCGACTCGGCGCCGGGAGCGGCGCCCGATTCGGCGTCGGGAGCGGCGGCGGGAGACGCCGCGGCCGTCGCCCCGACCGCGCCGGTGACGGTCACGTCGCGTTTCGGGTACGGGATCTCGATGTCGGCCTCGCCGAGCGCCACGTACAGCGCGCGGTTGAGCCGGTGTTGCGCGCGGCGGCGACGCGTCGGCCCGTTGACCCAACAGAGGAGTTCGTACTGGAGCGCGGAGTCCCCGAACGACCGGAAGCGGGCGCGGGGTTTCGGCGAGTCGAGGACCAGCGGCTCCGCGGCCAAGACCTCCATGGCGAGCGCCTCGAAGGCGTCGACGTCGGTGCCGTAGGCGACGCCGACGGGGACCCGGATGCGCCGGCGGCGCTGGGGCGCGGACTCGTTCGTCACCTTCGCGGCGTTGAGCGCCGCGTTCGGCACCGTCACCAGCACCTCGTCGCGTGTGAGCAGCGTCGTCGAGCGCACGCCGACCTTGATCACCGTGCCCGCGGTGCCGTCGTCGAGGACGATGTAGTCGCCGATCTTGTACGTGTCGTCGAAGTAGAGCGCGATGCCGCCGAAGAAGTTCGCGACGGTGTCCTTCGCGGCGAAGCCGACCGCGATGCCGGCGACCCCCGCCGCGCCGAGCAGGGGCGTGATCTCGATGCCCCAGAGCCACAGCAGGGTGCCGGCGCTCCCGACGACGACCGCGAGCGTCCAGACGTTCGAGAAGACGGGCGCGAAGTCGAACCGGTTCCCCTCGGCGTTGACCGCGGCGACCAGCCGGTTCACCACGGCGTTGGCGGCGTACGCCCAGACGAGGACGATGATCGACAGCGACGGGCGGCCGAAGGCGGCGTCCAGCACCGACGGCGAGACGACGACCGACGTGCGCACCGACGGGACCTGCGTGAGCACGTACACGCCCGCGAGCGCGGCGGTGACGACGAGCGGCGGGCGCAGCGATGCGATGACGATGTCGTCGTACCCGGACTCAGTGTGCGAGACGTACCGACGGGCGAGCCGGAGAACGACGAACTCCATCGCCACGGCGGCGACGACGGACACGAGGAGGACGGCGACCGTCGCCTCGACGGCGGTCAGCCCGTCGAACAGCGCGGCAAGCGACGGTATCATGAGTGTCAGAGACGCGACAGCGGGAGATAACCGTTTCTGGGGCCGAAGCGCGCGAGCGGAGGAGCGGGAAATGACCGAGCGGAGGCGCTGAGGACGACCGAGCGGAGGGCCGCAAGGCGCCCGAGCGGAGGGCCGCAAGGCGCCCGAGCGGGCGGACAGGGGACGCCGCGCGCCCTACTCGGACGAGCGCCCCCGGTCGGTTGCGGAGTCGGCCGACCGAGTCGCGGACGCGTCGGGGGGCGAGGCGCCAGCCAGGGCCAGCAGGTCGCGGAGGCTCTCGATCTCGACGGTCGGCTCGACGTCGAGGTCGCGGGCCGCGTTGTGGTCGCGCCGCAGGAACGCGCTGTCGATCTCGGCGCGCTCGGCGGCGATCACGTCGGTCGCGCGGTCGCCGACGTAGATCCCGTCGGTCGCGTCGAGCGCGTCGAGCGCCTCATCGAGGTAGTGCGGGTTCGGCTTGCGCCGCCGGTAGCCGTCGGGACCGGGGTCGCGGCCGCGGACGAACGCGAACGCGTCGAGCCGGAAGTGGTCGACGACGAACTCGACGGTGGAGTGGTAGTTGTTGCTCACCAGCCCGAGCGTCGCGCGGTCGGCCAGCGCGTCGAGGACCTCGACGTCCCGGTGGAGACGCCGCGCCCCGGCCGCCAGCCGCTCGACGGCGCGTTTCGCGCTCCGCGCCTCGCGCGCCCGAAAGAGCGGCCCGGAGTCGACGCCGAGCTCCGCGCAGGCCGAACGGAACGCGTCGTCGTACGCGTCGCGCTCCAGCGGCTCTCGGAGCGACGACGGCACGGTCAGCTCCCGGTCGTCGAGCACGTCGTCCAGAGCGTGGGAGTAGACCGCGGGGTCGGTCCCGCGCCCCTCCAAGACGACGCCGTCCATGTCGAACAGCACCGCTTCGTAGCCGTCCGACCGAGGCGGACTCATCGGACCAGCCCCCGCGTGTACGCCGACAGGCTCTCGGTGACGACCACCACCCCGAGGATGACGATCAGCACCGTCGCGACCGACTGCCACGCGAAGGCGTTGACCGCGCGGAACAGTTCGACGCCGATGCCGCCAGCGCCCACGAAGCCGAGCACCGTCGAGTCGCGGATGTTGATGTCCCACCGGTAGATCGACAGCCCGACCAGCGCGGGCTTGACCTGCGGGAGGATACCGTAGAGCAGCACTTGCGCCTGCGACGCGCCGGACGCCCGCACCGCCTCGACCTGCCCGAAGTCGATCTCCTCTATCTCCTCGCCGAGCAGTTTCCCGAGGAAGCCGACCGAGCGGAACACGATGGCGACGGCGCCGGCGAGCGGTCCCGACCCGAACAACACGACGAAAAACAGCGCCCAGATGATGGTGTTGACCGACCGGCTCACCGTCACGATGAGCTTCCCGAGCCAGAAGGTCGCGCCGTTCGGCGTGGTGTTCTCGGCGGCGAGCAGCGCCACCGGGACCGCGAGCACCAAGGCGCCGAGCGTCCCCAGCGCGGCGATCTGGACCGTCTCGATCAGCGGCCGGACGATCCGAGTCGTGTACGCCACGTCCGGCGGGTACATCCGGGTCAGGAGGTCGCCGACCTCCCGCGGGATCGTCTCCGGCCTGACGACGCCGGTGTCCATGAACTGCCACGAGGCGATCACGGTGACGGCCGCGGTGAGCAGGAGGACGAACCGAGTGATCCGCCGGCGTCGGTCGAACCGCTCCCAGCTCGGTTGCTCCACCGCCATCAGTTGTACCTCCGTCGGACGACCGCGCTGACGCCCTCGGCCACGAGGACGACCGCGATGATCGCGAGCAGGATGGCCGTGACGTACTGGTAGTCGTAGCGGTTGAACGCGGTCAGCAGCACCGATCCGATCCCGCCCGCCCCGACGATGCCGATGATCGTCGAGGTGCGGATGTTGATGTCCCACCGGTACACCGAGAGCCCGGCGAATCGGGGGATGATCTGCGGCACGACCCCGTAGAGGAGCGTCTGGATCGGCGAGGCGCCGGACGCCCGCACCGCGTCGACCGACCCCATGTCGATGTCCTCTAAGTCCTCCGCTAAGAGCTTCGAGAAGAAGCCGACCGTCTTGAACGTGATCGTGAGGATGCCCGCGAGCGGTCCGAAGCCGATGGCCTTGACCGCGATGATGCCGACGATGATCGCGTTGAACGCCCGAGAGACGGAGATGAATCCCCTGTTGATCGCGTACAGCGGCTTCGGCGAGAGGTTCTCCGCGGCCATGAACGCGATCGGGACGCTGAGCACGATGCCGGTGAGCGTCGACACCATCGCCATCGCGACGCTCTCGAGCATCTTATCGAGGATCCGCTGGGCCTGCCGCGGGGTCGCCGACGGCGGGAGGAAGTCGCCGACGAGCGAGCCGGCGCTTCCGAGCCCCTGTGCGATCCGCCCTGGGTCGGCGCCGACCCCGACGCCAGACCAGACGAAGAACCCGACGACGCCGGCGTACACCGCCCACTTGACCCCCCGTCGCGGGAAGACGGTCGGCCGTTCCCAGGTCCGGTTGCCGGCGGCCATTCAGGTCTCCCCCGCGAGCGGCCGGTCCGTGTCCGTCAGTGGGTCGCCGTCGGACCGGGACCGCGGCTCCTGGCCGTCGGTGTTCTCCGGGACCTCCGCGCCCCGGTACACCTGGTCGAGCCCCCGCTGGTCGAGCGCCGAGGGCGGGCCCTCGAACACGAGCTCGCCGTCGTGGAGCCCGACGATCCGGTCGGCGTGCTCCATCGCGAGGTCGACCTCGTGGATGTTGATCAGCACCGGCACCCCCCGTTCGGCGGCGATGTCGGTCAGCAGCCGCATCACCGTGTCCGAGGTCTCCGGATCCAGGCTCGACGTGGGCTCGTCGACCAGCAGGATCTTCGGCTGTTGGATCACCGCCCGCGCGATGCCGACCCGCTGGCGCTGGCCGCCGGAGAGCTCGTCGACGCGTTTGTTCTCCATGTCGGCCAGGCCGACCCGGTCGAGGATCTGGTACGCCCGCTCGATGTCGTCGGCGGGAAACGACCGCCTGAACGCCTGCCACGCGGAGACGTACCCCAGCCGGCCCGTGAGGACGTTCTCCATTACGGTCAGCCGCTCGACGAGGTTGTACTCCTGGAAGATCATGCCGATGTCGCGACGGGCCGACCGCAGCGCGTCGTCGCCGAGCCCGGTCAGCTCCGTGTCGTCGAGGAGGACCTGACCGCCGCTCGGCTCGGTCAGCCGGTTGACACACCGGATGAACGTGGACTTCCCGGCCCCGCTGGGCCCGATCATCGCGACGGTCTCGCTGCCCTCGACCGACATCGTGACGCCCTGTAGCGCCTCGTCGCCGGTGGCGTACGTCTTCCGGAGGTCGGTGACTCGCAGCATTTACGATCCGAGCGCGCTCCGCTCGTACTCGACGCCGTTGTACCGCTGGATGATCATGATGTCCTTCCAGACCGTCTCGTAGTCGATCGGGACGAACTTGTTGTACCCCGTCCGCTCCTGGTAGTCCGTTCCCGAGAAGTCGGATTCGAGGTACGCCCGCTCGATTCCCTCCTGGATCTCGGGCTTGAGGTTGTAGCGATACGCGACCGGGCCGCTCGGGAACGGCGCCGACGCCCACACCACTTTGAAATCGTCGAAGCTGAGGTCGCTCTGCGCCTCGACGGTGTCTACCATACAGGTCGAACAGATCGGGCCGGCGTCGTAGTCGCCGGCCGCGATGCCGCGCGTGGTGTTGCCGTGGCCGCCCGAGAAGTTGACCTCGTAGTCCTCTTCGGCGGTCACGTCGAAGTACTGGTCGAAGAGGGCCGAGGGGGCCTGGTGCCCGGAGTTCGAGGCGGGCTCGGAGTGACCGACTTTCACCTCGTCGCGGGCGAAGTCCTCGACGCTCTGAATGTCGTCGGCGTCGGCGCGGGTGGTCGCGAACAGCCGGTAGCCGAACTCCTCCTCGGGGGTGAGCCCGACCCCGAACGGGACCGCGCCGCCGAGGTTAACCGCGAACGCGGTCGTGCCGGTCGAGAAGTTCGCGATGTGGGCGCGCTCCGAGCGCATCGCCTCGACGGACGCCGCGTAGCTGTCGACTTTACTGAATTCGACCGGCTTCCCGGTCTCCTCCTCGATGCGGTCGAAGACCGCCTGGAAGTCCTCCTCGAACCGACCCTGGACGTCCTCGCTCGGGCTCTCGGTGAACACCAGGGTGTCGGGGTCCAGCAGCTCGCTCTCGTCGCTCGGGGTCTCCCGGACCGGATCGCCGTGCGGGACCTCCTCGACCTCGCGGTTCCGCATGTTCTCTAAGTCGGTCGTGGATCCGCGCTGGTAGCCCGCGTCGACCAGCGCCGACGACAGGTAGTTGTTCCCCTCCCAGGCTGGTTCCGCGGGATCGAACGCGCTCGCGTCGGCCAGCATCGGGTCGCCGGACTCGCCGCCGCTCCCGCCGGTGCCCGAATCGGCACCGTCGCTCCCGTCGGAGCCGTCCGAGCCGCCGCCGTCCGAGCCCGACCCGCCGGAACAGCCGGCGAGCCCGGTGAGGGCTGCCGCGCCGCCGGCGATGAGGAACGCCCGTCGCGAGTTCGATTCCTGCCGTCCGTCGGTGTTGTCCACCATTACGGCTCGAACAGGAGTGGTGTCGAGTATGAAGGCTGCTATGAGCCCAATACGGCGGCGTATACCCGTCCTGACCGGGGTATACCGATGTTGTTGTTACTTATACAATAACTCACCTCAGATAACTATATACCGCTATCGAGGCCGGGCGAGAAGACGAGCGGCTACTCGAACCGCTTCCGGACGCTCTCGGCGTGGGCCTCTAACCCCTCGGCCTCGGCGAGCGTCGTGATCGTCTCGGAGAGGTCGTCGAGGGCGTCGCGGTCGAGCCGCTGGACCGTCGACGACCGGAGGAAGGTGTCGACGGAGAGCCCGCCGTACCGCTTCGCGCCGCCGTTCGTCGGCAGCACGTGGTTCGTGCCGGTCGCGTAGTCGCCCGCGGCGACCGGCGAGTACGGGCCGAGGAAGACGGAGCCCGCGTTCGTGATCCGGTCTAAGAGCGCCTCGTCGTCGTCGGCGACGATCGAGAGGTGCTCGGCGGCGTACTCCTCGGCGAACAACACCGCCTCGGGCATCGAGCGCGCGTGGAGGACGCCGGAGGCCTGGTTGTCGAGGGCGGCGCGGATCGTCTCTTCGCGCTCGCGCTCGGCCGCCTGCTCGTCGACCGCGTCGGCGACGGCCGCGGCGAGGTCGGCGTCGGCGGTGACCGCGACCACGGAGGCGTTCGGGTCGTGTTCGGCCTGCGCGACCAGGTCGGCCGCCACGAGGTCCGGGTCCGCCGTCTCGTCGGCGAGGACGAGCACCTCGCTCGGGCCGGCGAGGAAGTCGATCCCCACGTCGCCCTGAACGATCGACTTGGCGGCGGTGACCCACTTGTTGCCCGGGCCGACCACCTTCTGGACCCGGGTCACGGTCTCGGTCCCGTACGCGAGCGCGGCGACGGCCTGCGCGCCGCCGACCTGATACACCGCGTCGGCGCCCGCCTCGTGGATCGCCGCGAGGGTGACGGGGTCGAGGTCCTCCGCGGGCGGGGTCGCGACCGCGACGTGGTCGACGCCGGCGACGACAGCGGGGATGATCCCCATCAGCGCGCTGGAGGGGTACGCGGCCGCGCCGCCGGGCACGTACACTCCGACGCGGTCGAGCGGCCGGAACCGGCGGCCGAGCTCCCGGCCGTCGAAGTCGTCGCGCCAGTCCTCGGGGCGCTGTCGCTCGTGGAACGCCCGCACGTTCGCGGCCGCGTCTCGAACCGCGTCGAACACCGGGTCGTCCGCCTCCGCCAGTTCCTCGTGTGCGCGCGCCGCGTCGTCGGTGATGTCGACGTTGCCGACGGCGACGCCGTCGAACTCCTCGGCGAACTCGCGGACCGCGACGTCCCCCTCCTCGCGGACCCGGTCGACGATGCCGCGCACGTCCTCGCGGACCGCGTCGACGCCCGCGTCGCGCTCGAAGAAGGCGCGTCGCTCGGCCGGCGAGAGGTCGGCGACGGTTCGTACGTCCATACGCGTCGTGGGAGGCGACGGGGCAAGGGCGTTCCGACTTGGCCGAACAGCGGCCGCGGACAGGCGGTTACTGCCGGCCGATACGGCGGTGACTCGCGTTGCCCGGCCCCGCCCTCACTCCAGCCGACGAATCCCCGTCACGTCGAGGACGGCGAGGACGAAGAGCGCGACGAGCAGCGCGGCCGCCGCGAAGAAGGGCGGTGCCGACACGGCGACGGCGACCTCGTAGGGGGCCACCAGCCGGGTGGTTCCGCGGAGGACGAACGAGACGAAAACGAGTCCGAAGGCGGCGATGACGAGGGCGACGAACCGGGAGCGATCCATGCGGACCGCCGCTCAGTCGGTCTGTGCGACGCCCTGGCCGTGGGGGCCGTGGTCGTGGCGCTCGCGGCTGCGGTCGAGGTCGGTACACATGTCGTAGAACACCGCCTCCGGGTCGCGGTTCCACTGCCACTTCCACCGGGTGCGGACGAGCAGCGACAGCTTCCGGGTGAGCGAGAGCTCCGGCGTGGCGGACACCGTGTCGTAGCCGCGGTTCCGGATGAGGCGGTGGTGGTCGACGTACAGCACCGCCGCGAGCAGCACCGCGAGCTGGCAGTCCTCGGGGAGGTATTTGATCCCCGCGACGCCCTCCTCGTAGAGCCGCTCGGTGCGGCTCATCTCCTCGCGGATCGCGGCCGCGACGCTCTGGTCGAACTCCAAGTCGAGGATCTGCTCTTCGCTCACGCCGTGTCGACGGAGCGTCTCCAGCGGGAGGTAGATCCGGTCGCGCTCGACGACGTCCTCGCGCACGTCGCGGAGGAAGTTCGTCATCTGGAACGCCTCACCGAGCTTCGTGGCGTGCGGGAGCGCCTTGGCCTCGGTCTCCGGATCGAGGTCCATGATAGCCGTCATCATCCGGCCGACGGCGGCCGCGGAGCCGTCCATGTACGCCTCCAAGTCCGCGTAGGTCTCGTAGCGGTCGGTGTCGATGTCGCTCTCCATCGCGTCGACGAAGGTGTGGACGTCCTCGTCGGGGATGCCGTTGCGTTCGCACACCTCGGCGAACGCCTCCAACACCGGGTCGTCGGTCGGCTCCTCGCCGAGCGCGGCCGCCCGGAGCCGGTCGAGTTCCGCCCGCTGCTCGGCCGGCGTTCCGGTGTCCTCGGCATCAACGACCTCGTCCGCGATACGGAAGAATCCGTACAGCACGTAGGTCGGATGACGGATCCGCTGGGGAAGCAGCCGGGTGGCGACGTGGAACGTCTTCCCGGTGCGGCGCTGGATCCGCTTGCTCCGGGCAACCTGGTTTTGCTCTACCATGCTGACCTCGGAGGGTCGGCAAGGAGGGTCACGTACGGGTCGCCCA
The DNA here is from genome assembly GCF_055389685.1 of Halorubrum ejinorense. Classification (NCBI taxonomy): domain Archaea; kingdom Methanobacteriati; phylum Methanobacteriota; class Halobacteria; order Halobacteriales; family Haloferacaceae; genus Halorubrum; species Halorubrum ejinorense. Next base: position 788,406 of record NZ_AP043777.1, on the reverse strand, counting down.
TCATGTGAGAAAAATCGGACTCCAAGAACATAACAGTTCGCACGACCACGTTTGGTTCCCCTTCGTGTCGCTTAATTCCGGCGACTCGCGCGGTGCGCGAAGCGATCGCCGAATCAGTAGAACGTGTCGCTACAGTCGTAAACGACGCCGTGCGCCGGGCAGACGTACTTACAGTGCCGGTGGTACATCGGCGTCTCACAGACCGGACAGGGGCGGCCGCCGTCGGCAGCGGTTCGGTCGCTCACGGCGGAGGGACGTGACACGAGGGCAAAACTCTGGCCCCGCGACGGCGGCCGGACCTAACCAGTCAGTCGGCGAGCGCGCCGCGGATCAGTTGTCAAGCGCGCCGCCGATCAGTTGTCGGCCAGTCGGTCGTAGACGGACCGAGCGACCGACTCCTCGCCGAACGGGAACGTCAGCACGCCGCCCCACTCGGAGTCGGTGAGCGCGTCGACCGTCTCGCGGTCGAGTTCGACGCGCCGGACCTCGGTCCCGTCGAGCGTCATCGACACCACGAACGCCGCCGGATCGTCGGTCGCGCCGGCGTCTTCGAGTCGGCTCCGGAAGGACTCGATGCCCGCGTCGGAGAGCGCGGCGTAGACGAGGTACTCGTCGTTCTCGGTGAACACGCCCTCGACGCGGTCGAGGTCGCTCGCGTCGAACAGGCGGCGATCGGTGTCGTCGTCCCCGGTCAGTCGCGCCACGAAGGGCGCGTCGGGGTCGACGGCGACCGATCCCGTCCCGGAACCGTCGGTCCCGCCACCGGCGCCGTCGGTCGACCCTGCGCCGCCGTCCGTCGGTCCCGGGCCGTCGCCGAGGAGGCCGGGGACCGACTCGCCGTCCGACACCGTCGTCGCGCCGGCGAAGCCGACGGCGCCGACGGCACAGGCCGCGCCGAGACCCCCGAGTATGCCCCGTCGAGAGATGTCCATACCCGGCGGTCGTGACGAGCGGCAAAAAGGGTTACACGCCGATTGACACGCGTGATAATCGCGGTCGAGGGACGGGATCTCGGGGACCGACAGTGGAGCGGCCGCGACTACGCCGAACCGAAGCCGACCGCGTCGCGGGTCGCCGTCTCGCCGAACAGCCAGTCCGCGTGGTCGACCGCGTACTCGCGGTGGTCCTCGGTGATGTAGCCGAGCGCGTCCTCGACGACGACGGGGCGGTAGTCGCGGAGCCCCGCGCTGCCCGCGGTGTGGAGGACGCAGACGTTCGCGAGCGTGCCGCAGATCAGCAGGTCGGAGATCCCGTGTGCGTCGAGATACCCCTCCAGATCGGTCTGATAGAAGGCGTCGTAGGTGTGCTTCTCGACGACGTGGTCGCCGTCGCGCACGTCGAGGTCGGCGACGAGTTCGGCGTCCCACGACCCCTCGACGACGTGTTCGCCCCAGCGGTCGAACTCGTCGTAGTAGTGAGCGTCCGCGAACTGCTCGGGCGGGTGAACGTCGCGGGTGTAGACGACCGACGCGCCGGCCTCGCGGGCGCGGTCGACGAGCGCCGTCACGGGCTCGACCGCCGCCTCGCTCGGCTCGGCGTAGAGGCTCCCGTCGGGGTGACAGAACCCGTTTTGCATGTCGACGACGATCACCGCGGTCTCGGTCGGGTCGAACGCCATGCCGCGAGTTGGAGCGCGCTCGGCAAAAACCGTCGCCCCGCCGCGGGCGGAGCGGCGGACCGACCGGAAAAATCCGCCGGCCGCGGCGGTGAAGGAACCGACAAACTACTTATCTGCGCGTCCGGTACGATTCCCATGCGACGGGTTCTCACCCCCTCGACCGCGGCCGCAGTCGTCGCCGCGGTCGCCGTCCTGTGTGTCGCGTTCACCGCCGGCGTCGCGGCCGCGCCGGACGCCGGGCCGCCGGGCGCGGAAGGAGGTACCCTCCCCTCCGCCTCCGCCGAGGAGTGCGGGCCCGGAGACGGCACCGAGCTGGTCGGGTGCTGGAACGGGACGCACTACGAGGACTCGCTGTCGTTCGAGCAGTCCGACGGGCTCAACGAGACGCAGCTGTCGGCGCTGACCGACCTCACGATGGCGCGGGTCGAACACGTCCGGCAGCGGCCGTTCAAGGAGGACGTGCCGGTCGAGACGGTCTCGCGGAGCGAGTACGCCAACGACACCGCGGGCGGGGGGAACGGCTCCGAGGCGTTCCGCCGCTGGAACGACCAGGTGTGGGAGGCGCTGTTCGTCGTCGGCGACGAGACGAACGCTAACGACGAGATCGACTCCGTGTTCGGCGGCGCGGTCTCCGGCTTCTACTCGCCGTCGAGAGACGAGATCGTCATCGTCGTCCCCGACGGCGAGTCGCCCGACATCGACCCCTCCACGCTCGCGCACGAGCTGCTCCACGCGATGCAAGACCAGTACCACGACCTCACGAGACCGCGGTACGTCGGCGTGACCCAAGACGGCGACCTCGCGGTCGACGGCATCGTCGAGGGCGAGGCGGTCCACGTCGAGGAGCGGTACGCCGCTCGCTGCGCGGACAACTGGACCTGCGTCGAGGCGCCCGCGAGCGGCGGGGGCGGGGGTGGCGGCGGGACGCCGGACTACAACTTCGGCATCCTCCAGACCGTCCTCCAGCCGTACGGCGACGGCGCGCTCTACGTCCGCGAACTCGTCGACGAGGGCGGGTGGGCCGCCGTCAACGAGACGATGAACGACCCGCCCGAGTCGACCGCGGAGGTCATCCACCGGGATCCGGACTACGAGGAGGGCAACGTCACGTTCGAGGACGCGGCGACCGGCGGCTGGGAGACGTATCCGAACCAGGGCGTCGACGGCGCGGAGACCGCGGGCGAGGCGTCGATGTTCGTGATGTTCTGGTACCAGAGCGCCGGCGTCCAGTTCGACAGCGGCTACGAGTATTCGATCCTCGAACCCGACCGGTCCGTCGGCGCGAACTTCAACGTCCACCTCCGGACCGACGCCGAACTCCGGACGCGGGCGACCTACAACTACGCGCACCCCGTGACGGACGGCTGGGCCGGCGACGAGCTGTACCCCTATCGGAACGGCGACCGCGACGGCTACGTCTGGGCGACGGAGTGGCAGACGCGAGAGGACGCGGCGGCGTTCCGGGACGCGTACGTCCGCATGCTGAGCGCCCACGGCGACGGTGGCTACGAGGACGGGACCGTGTACGTCATCGACGAAGAGAGCGACTTCCCCGGCGCGTACGGCGTCGAGCGAGACGGGACGAGCGTGACCGTGACCCATGCGCCCTCCCCCGAGGGCGTCCTCGAACTGCGGCCGGACGCCGACCTGACGCTGCCGGACGCGGACGACGGGACCGGGGGCGACGGCGGGAGTGAAGACGGAACTGACGGGTCCGACGGCGACGGGTCCGACGGCGGCGGAACTGACGGCGACGGAACCGACGGCGACGGGTCCGACGGCGAGAACGGGACCAACGACTCCGAGACCGACGGGACCGCCGGGAGCGCTCCCGGGTTCGGCGTCGGCGCGGCGCTCGTCGCCCTCGTCGCCGCGCTGGGGCTGTTCGCGCGGCGGGCGAGGTAGCCCGGCGCCCGTCGGGAGGCGGGTCGACCGGTACCGAACCGGTCGAGGCGACACGGGTGGCTTTTCGTTCCGGCGGTCGAAGGCGACCCATGAGCGAGTTCGACATCGTCGACGCGGCCGCGATCCGAGAGGGCCGCGCGACCGACGCGTACTTCGAGCGGACCGAGGCGGCGCTGGAGGCGGCGGGTCGAAACCCCCGCGTCGTCGCCGAGGTGACCGCCGACCAGTTCCCCGACGGTGAGTTCGAGCTGTTCGCCGGCCTCGGCGACGCCGTCGAACTGCTCGCCGGCCGCGACGTCGACGTGGACGCGGTCCCGGAGGGCCGCCTGTTCGACGGGGGCCCGGTGATGCGGATAGAGGGGCCGTACCTCTCGTTCGCGCGGCTGGAGACGTCGCTGCTCGGCTTCCTCTCGCACGCGTCCGGCATGGCGACCGCGGCGCTCGACTGTCGGGTCGCGGCCCCCGAGTCGCAGATCCTCTCGTTCGGCGCGCGCCACGTCCACCCGGCGATGACGGCGGCCGTCGAGCGGTCGGCGCTCGTGGCCGGCTTCGACGGCTTCTCGCACGTCGCCGCCGGGGAGCTGATCGGCCGCGAGGCGGCCGGCACGATGCCGCACGCGCTCGCCATCTGCTTCGGCCGCGGCGAACAGGAGGCCGCCTGGCGCGCCTTCGACGCCGGCGCGCCCGAGGACGTGCCGCGGATCGCGCTGTGTGACACCTACTCCGACGAGGTCGACGAGGTGCTCCGCGCGGTGGAGGCGCTCGGCGACGACCTCGACGGCGTCCGCCTCGACACGACCGGCTCGCGGCGCGGCGACTTCCGGCACATCGTCCGCGAGGTCGGGTGGGAGCTCGACGCGCGCGGCCACGAGGACGTCGACGTGTACGTCTCCGGCGGGCTCGGTCCGGCGGACCTCCGCGAGCTGCGCGACGTGGTCGACGGGTTCGGCGTCGGCGGCCACGTCTCGAACGCGGACCCCGTCGACTTCGCGCTCGACATCGTCACCGTCGACGGCGAACCGGCGGCCAAGCGAGGGAAGCTCTCTGGCGCGAAGTCGGTGTACCGCACCGCGGACGGCGCCCACGCGGTCGGTCTGGCTGACCGTCGGGCCCCCGACGACGCCGAGTCGCTCATGGAGCCGGTGATCCGCGACGGCGAGGTGGTCGCCGCGGACGCGTTCGACCTGTCGGCCGCGACGGAGCGAGCGCTCGCGGACGCGGAGGCCGTGGGATACGGCGAACACTGAGCGGCGAGAGTCCAGCAGCGGGACTGAGCAGTGAGAACTGTGCGGCGAGGATCGAACAGCGGGAATCGGACGGTCGGACTACAGCTCTTCGACCGCGCCGCCGTCGGCGCGCTCTCGGAAGACCTGGCCCTCGATGAGCGTCACCATGGTGTCCTCCTCCTGCCACGCGGTGGGCGAGAGCTTCGCCTTCCGGCAGGTGCGCGAGAGGAACTCCGCGCCGGACCAGCCGTTCTCGACGGGGACCGTCGGGTAGAGCCAGCCGTGCGCGTTGCCGCTGTCGACGGCGACGCCGTGGGTGCCGATTTCGAGGTCTTCGAGCGGGTCGTTGGTGAGGACGGTGTTCGAGACGACGAACACCGAGACGGTGATGTTGTCGAGCTCCTTCGGCTCCACCTCGGAGCCACAGGAGTCGCCGGAGGCCGCCTTGATGGCGGCCTCGACGATGGCGTGGCCCAGCTGATCGGAGGTCTCCCACGCGCCGGCGCACCCCCGGAGGCGGCCGCGTCCGCGGGTGGACTGGAGCCGGACGAAGGCGCCGGTGCGGGCGTAGAACGCCTCGCGCATGCTGCCCGGTTGTTCACGTTGTCCGTGTCGGACGAACGACTCGACCGCCTCCCGCGCGAGTTCGACCGCTCGTGCACCGTCGTCGTACGACAGCTGAACGGTCTGAGCCTCGGACATGAGAGACTATTACAGTGCTGACGACTTGAACGCTTCCCTTGTGGCACCGCTCTCGCGGCGTTCGCGGTGTCCCGCTGAGTACGCCCCCGACCGAACCGCTTATTCGCCGGTGGGCGCAAGGCCGAACCGGACAGAGGGAGCCCGACTCCCGTGCCTCTGGCATGAGGAAAGTCCCCCCACCGGCCGGACGGGCGACCGGGCACACGCCCGGAGTCGGAGACGGCTGGCTCTGGAACAGCAACGACACCCCCCGCCCCGACCGATGACGCGCGCGCGGTCGCCTCGGCGACCGACGGCGTTCGCGGGGTCACCCGCGGACGCGCGAACCGACCCGCAAGGGGAGGGAGTTAACCCGCAGAGGGCGCGTGGCTTCGCCGCGTTAGCGCGGCGTTACCGCGTTACAGACGGGCGGGAACGGATGGAACGGCGAATCCTCGCCGGTGCAAGTCCGCGCCACAAGGTAGTCCGGCCGCGGCGCGGACGCTCAGCCGAATGTCGGGACGAACCGAAGGGGGCTTACTCCCCTCAGTCCGCTCGAACCGGCGAGCGGCGCGACTATCTTGTGATCTCCATAAACCGAACTGCGGTGGCGCGTGCCTGCGAGCGGCCGCCATCGGCGGCCGCGAGGAGCACGCGCGAGGGACGCCGCGAGCGACCGGCGGGAGCGAGCGGCGAGGCTGGGGAGGTGTGAGGTCCTGTGCGGGGTGGGACTCGAAGGGGCAGCCGCGAGGGCGGCGTACGCTCGCTGCGCTCCTCGTCGCTCGTTTCACTCGCTCCTGTGGCGCTTACGTCGCCTGCCCCGCCCTCGCGGCTGGGGCTTCGGGAGGTGTTCATCACTGATCTGCCCTCAAGAATTTATAAGTGAGTAACTGGGGCCTCGACGGTCTTCATTACCGACCCGCTCTCAACGACGCAGAAACAGCCAGTTAAAAATCGCCATATGAATCCGTCTCAGGCCGTCTCCATCTCCTTTTCGAGGTCGCGGAGCTTCTCGATCCGGCGCTCCGTCGACGGGTGCGTCGAGGCGATGCGACCGACGAAGCCGGCCTTGATCGGGATGATGAAGAACGCGTTCATCTCCGCCTCCTCGCGGAGGTCCTCCTTGGGGACCTTGTCCATCCGGCCGTCGATCGTCATCAGCGCCGAGGCGAGCGCGCCGGGCTTCCCGGTGATGAGCGCCGCGCCGCGGTCCGCGGAGTACTCGCGGTAGCGCGAGAGCGCGCGGATGAGCAGGAACGAGATCACCCACACGACGATCGACACGAGGATCGCGACGATGACGGGCGCGCCCTGCCGGTTGTCGCCGCTGAAGAGCCACCCCCACCGCACGATGAAGAAGGCGATGGTGGAGAGGAACGAGGCGATGGTCATCACCATCACGTCGCGGTTCTTCACGTGCGCGAGCTCGTGGGCGAGCACGCCGTCGAGTTCGTCCTCGTCTAAGCTCTCGAGCAGGCCGGTCGTCACCGCGACGGTGGCGTTCTTCCGGTTCCGGCCGGTCGCGAACGCGTTCGGCACCTGCGTGTTGGCGACCGCGATCGCCGGCTTCGGGAGGTCCGCCTGCTGGCACAGCCGCTCGACCCGGCGGTGGAGGTCCGGGTACTCGTCGGCGGTCACTTCGCGGGCGCCCATGCTCCGCAGCGCCAGTTTGTCGCTGAAGAAGTACTGCGCGACCGAGAACCCGCCGAGCATGATCAGCGGGAAGAGGAAGTCGCCGAAGTACAGCGTCAGCGCTCCGACGAACACGACGTAGAGGGCGAACAGGAGGAACATCGTGAACGCCATCCGTCCACGGAGTCCCCAGTCTGTCTTCCAGTCCATGACTCAGGGTTACCGTTCAGCGCGTTAAAGCCTGCCGGAGGGCACGCCGTCCCGCGCTCACGGCCGGCGAGTGCGGTGCGTTTTTGCCCGGCGACGCCGACGCCGACGCATGGAAACGGTACTCGTCACCGGGGGACGCGGCGCCTCCGGGCGCTGGATCGTCGACCGGCTCGCCGGCGACTACGAGGTCGTCGTCGTCGACTACGACCATCCGGGCCTCGGCGTCGACCCCGCGCCGCACGTCTCGTTCCGCGCGGCGGACCTCGCCGAGCGCGACCAAGCCCTCGACGTCGTCACCGCCGTCGACCCCGACGCGGTCGTCCACTGGGCGGCGATCCCCGTCGCCGGAACCCACCCCGAAGGGCGGGTGTTCGAGACGAACGCGCTCGCCGCGAAACACGTCCTCGACGCCGCGGGCCGGGCCGACGCCCGGATCGTTCAGGCCTCTAGCGACGGGGCCTACGGCTTCTTCTTCGCCGACCCCACGCCCGTCCCGGACGAGCTACCGATCACCGAGGACCACCCGCTCCGGCCGGAGGACCCGTACGGCCTCTCGAAGGTAACCGCGGAGGCGGCGGCGGGCGCGGTCGCGCGCCGCCACGACGTGTCGGCGGTCTCGGTCCGGCCGTCGTGGATCCAGTACCCGGGCGAGTACGCCTGCCGCGACGAGGCGTACGTCGACGACCTCGACGCCGGCGCCGGCAACTTCTGGTCGTACGTCGACGCCCGCGACGTGGCCGACCTCGTCGCGGCCGCGCTCGCGGAGACGGCCGGGCCGGACCCGGCCGTGCCCGCGGGGGCCCACGAGGCGGTCAACTGCGTCGCGGCCGACAACGCGCTCGGCCGACCCCTGCTCGACCTCCTGCGCGAGTCGTACGGGCCGCTCCCGGACGACTGCGCGGTCGACGGGGGCGCGCTCGCCGAGGGAGACGACCGCGGCGCGTACGCCGTTACGAAGGCGAAGGAGCTGTTCGGGTGGGCGCCGACGCACTCGTGGCGCGACGCGGCCGAGGAGGACGTCGCCGAGCCGTCGCTCGTCGCGGAGTAGCCCGGGACCCGGCGGCGGACCGCTCAGATCGACAGGATCGCGTTGACGAGCGTCCGCGTCGCGATGGCGGTGACCGAGCCGAGCCACGTCAGGAGGACGAAGTGTATGTAGCCGTTCGCGGGGTTGCCGCCGTCGATCCGGCGGATCATCTGCGAGGAGAGCGCCGCGTTGAACAGGACGACGGTGAGGAGGAGGTACTCGATGAGCGGGATGTCGTAGGCGCCCGGGTAGACGATCTGCGCCATGTCCATCTGGTCGAGCCCGAAGTCCGCGGTCAGGTCGGCGAGGATGGCGACGACCTCCAGACCGATGAAGAAGGCGAACGTCGCCGCCGCGGTGATCCCGTAGAGCAGTCCGATGAACGTCATCGCCGCCTGCCGCCGCTGTTCGCGCAGCTGGTTGACGGCGTTCATGTTCTTCGAGATCAGCTCGCCGAGCATCTTCGGATCCCCGCCCATCCGTCGCCCGACGAGGTACATCTCGGAGAACTTCTGGATGAGGTACGACCGCGTGTCTCGCGTGAACGAACGCCACGCCCCCTCGGTGCTGATCCGCATGTTGAGCCGCCGGTAGAGCCGTTCGATGGACGCGGAGAGCTTGCCGAAGTTCTTGTCGCGGAGCGTCGTCAGCACGTCGGTGGTCGTCGACTGCTTCGCGCTCTCGGTCGCGCCCAGCGCGCGGACGAACGACGGGAACTCGCCGTCGCGGGCCGTGATCGCCTGCTCCTCGCTCCGGAGGGTGACGCCGGTGATGATGAGCGGCGAGATGGGGACCGCGAGGTACAGCGGGAGCCGCACGTCGTCGATGAAAAAGAGGAGCCCCGGCAGTCCGGGGCCGTACCCGAACATCCCGGCGGCCGTGATGCCGATGAGCAGGAACGAGAGCCCGCCGCCGGCGATGAGCGACCCCCACAGCTTCAGGTCGCCCGGCGCGCGCTCGTCCGGGTGGTACCAGATCGGGTCGTACGGCGAGGTCGCGCGGATCATCGCGTAGAAGCCGAGTTGGACGAACACGAACAGCACGATGACGGCCGCGACCGTCGCGGTCGGGTCGTTGCCGGTGAGGATCGGTAAGACGACGGCGAACACCAGCGCGAACGTCATCGAGAGGATCATGGACATGTACAGGTCCTTCATGACCTCCAGGTTCGAGAGCGCGGACTCGTAGCGGGTCTCGTACTGCGCCAGCATGACGTCCTGCTCGGAGACGAGGAACTCCTGAAGCGACTGCCCCGCGCCCATCGTGTAGCCGAGGCGGTCGAAGAAGTCGGCCATCGCGTCGGACGGGACCTCCTCGGCCCGACGGCGACAGGCGTCGTCGAGGCTCTGGTTCCACGTGTCGACGAGGTGGACGACGCGACCGATCTCCTCGGCGGCGACGCCGTACTCCTCCTGTTTCGCCAGCGTCCGGAACACCTCCATGCGGTCGATGTTCGTCGTCGACAACACCGTCATGTGCGTCATCACGAGGTGCAGCTGGTTGTCGATCTTCGTCTCCAGACTGGAGAGGTAGATCTTCGGGTAGATGACCGCCGCAAAGAGGATGAGCCCGCCGAACATCGGGATGGGGACGCGGGCGGCGAAGGGAAGCGGGAGCGCGACCAGCCCGACGACGCTCGCGAGGAACACGAGGAGAGCCGGGAGCAACACCAGCCCGACGTACTTCCGCTTGGATATGTCGAGCTGCTCGTACGACTCCATGACGTCGGAGGTCAGCCTGGCCGCGGTCGCGAGCCCGTCGCCCATCTGTTTCACGGCCATCGTCAGCGTCCCTCCGTCGCCGCGGTGGATGCGTCGCCGGGCATGGTCACATCGTGTTCCGGTGCATGTCGAAGGGGAGGCCCTCGACGCCGTCGCGCTGGAAGGAGTTGATCGCGTCGTTGACCTCGTGGTAGCCCAGAATCCCCTCCTGGATCATCCGTTCGATGAGCTCGGCGCGGAACTCCAGATCGTCGTAGATGTCGCGGGTGTCGGCGTAGCCGAGCAGGGTCGCGATCTGTTCTTCCAACACGTAGGAGTTGTTCATCCCTTGGAAGACGATCTCGTCTTCGACGGGGTCCCAGCTGAACACCTCGCGGGTGACGACCCCCTCCATCTCCTTGGAGTACCCCTCGATCTCCTGAACGCTCGTCACCCGACGCAGGACCTGATCGCCCTGTTTCACCCGGTTCTGGAACAGCGCCACGTCGGCGTTGTCCATGAACGTCTCGGGGACGTTGATCGGCTCGGAGGTGAACCGCTGGATCATCGAGACGATGTCCGAGGCGTGGAACGTCAGCATGACCGGGTGACCCGTCTGGGCCGCCTGGAACGCCATGCGCCCCTCGGCGCCGCGGACCTCGCCCACGATGATGTAGTCGGGGCGCGACCGCAGCGCCGCGGCGACCAGGTCGAACATGTCCACGTCGGAGGAGCCCTCGTCGCCGCCCTCGCGGGTCAACAGCTGCTGCCACGTGTTGTGCGGCGGGATGACCTCGGCGGTGTCCTCCGCGGTGTAGATCTTCGAGTCGTCAGGGATGTACGAGAGGATGGCGTTCAGCGTCGTGGTCTTCCCGGACGCCGTCTCTCCGACGACGAACACCGTCTGCTCGTTCTCTAAACAGAGCCAGAGGTACGCCGCGAGCTGCGGCGAGAGCGTCCCCCAGTTGGTGATCTGGTTGATCGACAGCGGCACCTCGTCGCCCTGCCGGATCGTGAGCGAGGAGCCCTTCAGGGAGACGTCGTCGGAGTAGATGATGTTGATACGAGAGCCGTCCGGCAGGGTGGAGTCGACGATGGGGTCCGAGTCGGAGAGCGGGTCGCCCATCCGCTCGCCCATGTTTCGCAGCCAGTTGTCGAACTCCTGTGGCGTCCCGAAGTCGACGGTCGTCTCCAGCATGCCGAAGGTGCCGTGGTCGACGTGACACTCCTTGGGGCCGATGACGTGAATGTCCTCGTTCGCCGGGTCGCGCATCACCGGTTCCAGCGGGCCGAGTCCGACGATGTCGCGGTTGAGCCGGTATCGGATGTTCTCGTAGGTCTCCTCGGTGACCGACAGCTTGCCGAAGTTCTTCAGCTTCGAGAGGCCGCGACGCCACCCGCTGGAGGTGTCGTCGACGTGGGTCACTTCCTCTAACAGCTCCTCGATGAGGTCGTCGTACTCGGCCTCGTTCTCCGGGGCGGTGTGCTGGCCGCTGGCGGTGAGCAGCCGGTTTTTCACCTCGTTGAGTATCTCCGCCTGCGGCCCGGTGACCTCCGGTTCGATGGCGTAGTACTTCGTGTCCTGCCCGAGGTCGCCGTAGATGTGGCTGTAGATGGGGCCGCCGACGGGGTAGATGACGTTCGGGCGGTTCGACTCGTACTCGTCTTTCGGCTCCTCGATGTACTGCGGGAACTCGCCCGTGATCTGTTTGAACTCGCGGAGGTGTTCCCGGAGGTGCGGCCGACGCATGGCTGCCTTCCGGAGCTCCTCCGACGGTTGGGCGGTGCCGTGTTCGGTCATGTCCTCGCCTGCGTCGCCGTGTGTGGTCGCAGTCCGCGCGTGCGGACCGACTGTGCGTTTCGGCGCATGGTTACGCGACGCTGCGGCTCTCTATCACGATACCGGTTCCGGAGCGGACCGAGAACCCGATCGTGTCGCCGACCTGTTCGCCCATGCCGGCGAACCGCTTCACGTTGATCTGTCGGCGGATGTCGTTGCCGACCTCGATCATCTCCAGCTGGAGGAACACGTCCGCGATAGACCGGAAGGGCCCGATCGCGTCGTCGTCGACCGCGGAGGGGTCGACGGTGAGCACCACCACCTTGCCCTGCGAGATGATCTCGCGGAAGAAGGAGATGATCTCGAGGGCGGCCTGTCGCTCCTCGTTTTTCCGGACCAAGGCCTCGAACGTGGGGTCGTTCCGGAAGATGGCGTCGAACGTGTCGAGGAACACCACGTCGGAGTTCCACATCGCCTCGGCGTTCATCAGCCGCTTGAGCAGCTCCTTGCGCTCGCCGTCGCCGTCGGAGAAGGCGCCGCCGGAGTCGAAGTCGGCGTGGAGGAAGAGCAGCTCCTCTTTGAGGAGCGGCTTCACCATGTCGTACTCAAGCGAGTGCATCTGGTCGATGAACCCGCGGACGGTGAGCTCGGTGGACATCATCGTCACCGACGCGCCCTCCTGAACGAGCCCGTAGGCGAACCGCTGGGAGATGGCGCTTTTCCCGGCCCCGTAGTCGCCCTCCATGAGGACGATGCTCCCGCGCGGGATGCCGCCACCGAGCTCCTTGTTGAGCCGGTCGCGCTCGCCGAGGCCGATCGAGAGGAGGTTGTCGTGGGGCATCTCAGTTACCCCCCTCCACCCGGAACTGGAAGAGTTCCTCGTCGCCGTTCACCGAGAGGAACACGCGGTGGTCGCCGTCGGCGAGCCCCCCGGACCCGTCGATCTGGTTGGTGTCGATCGTGAGCCGGAGCACGTCGCCGCGGCCCCACGCGTTCGCGTTGTCCGCGGAGACGAGCTCCCCGGAGATCGCGTCCGGACGGACGTACGCGCCGTCGAAGACCACGTCGAGGTCCGACCCGTCGGGCGCCAACCGATACGTCCCGGTGTTCTTTATGAGGAGCGTGACGTTCTGGTCGCCGCTCGCGTTGTACACCCCCGCGCTCGGGTCCGAGATGATCGTCACGTCGGTCCGCAGCTGTTCCGTCGCGTCGAGTCCGGCGTCGTCGACGGCGGCGCTCACCCGGTCGACGCCGGTGGTGATCGTGCCGACGACGCCGGCGGCGATCACCAGACTGGCGATGAACAGGATGAGGTGAGAGACGGGAACGCTGGCCATCTATCCGCTCACCTCCGTCACGGTCGCGGCGTCGCGGACGCCGGACTCGACCACGAGGACGACGCGCGTGCCGTCGCCGATCGTCGTGGTCGTGTTCCCCTGATCCACCCGCACCGTGAGCGTCTCGTCTCCGAGCCAGAGCGCGGTGTCGGCGTCACCGTCGACGATCGTATCAGCGTTCGCCCCGCCCACGTCGACGTACTCGTTGCCCACGACCAGCGTCGCGTCGTCGGCGACGAGCCCGAGGGAACCCTCGTTCGTGGCGTTGATCGTGAGGATTTCGGTCGACGTGTCGAACGTCGCGTTCGTCACCCTGAAGTCGGTGTTCTGGCGCTCGAGCGCGCGCTCGTTGACGCCCTGCTGGGCGTCGGAGACGCGGTCGAGCCCGTTGGCCGCCACGGGGTAAAACGTCGTGAACGCGAAGAACAGCCCCGCGACGATGATGGCCGTGGACGCGGAGACGCTAACGCCCATCTCCCCACCCTCCGTCGGCCGGATCGGCGCGGTCGGAACGGGGATTCGGGTCGTTCATCGGTCGGGTGGAACCGTTCCGGTCGCGTCGGTCGTCGCGGTGGCCGTCGCGATCGTGTCCCGCGTCGCCGCGGTCCGCCGCGTCGTCGTGGTCCGCGCCGTTGGTGCGTCGTTCGCTGGCGTCGGGCGCGTCTCGGCGGCCGGAGGCCCCGTGACCGTTCCGGTCCGAAGCCGGCCGGTCGCTGCGGCCGTTGCGCCGGGAGTCGGCCCGGTCGTGCCGGCGAGCGGGCTGGCGGCGGCCGCCGGTCGGCGGGCTGCCGCCGACGAGCGAGCCGCCGGCGAGATCGTCCCAGCGGTCCAGAAGCACGGTGTGGCTGTTGGTGCCGTTGAGCTGGGTCACGTACCGGAGGCTACGGGTGTGGTGCTCGCGGACGAGCCGGTCGGTGCCCGGCCGGTCGACGAGGTTGCGGTCGATGGTGCCGAACCCGGACAGGAAATCGCGGAGCCGCGCCGCGGCGTCGGGTCCGATCCACTCGATCCGCTCGTAGTAGTTGATGGCGCGCACCGCGTCGGTGACGTCGCTCTCGGAGACGAGGAACTCCAGCCACTCCATCACGAGGAGGTCGCCGACGTAGTCGCCGGGGAGCTCGGTGAGGTACGGCTTCCCGCGCCCGCGGCTTCCGGAGAGGTCGTCCTCGCCGACGTACTCGAAGCCGCCGGACGCCTCGGCGGGGTCGCCGCCGGGGCGCCGGTCCGGTTCGGGCTCCGGATCGGGGTCGGCCGGCTCGTCGAAGCCGTCGTCTTCGACGCCACCGCCGAGCGCGTCGTCCTCGAAGCCGTCGTCGGCTCCGAGACCGTCGTCGCCGAGCTCGTCGTCGAACGAGTCCGTTTCGTCGCCGGGGGCGTCGAACGAGTCGTCCCCGTCGTCGAACGGGTCGTCGTCCGCCGTCTCCTCGCCCTCCTCGGCCCAGTCGGCCTCCCCGGAGTCGTACTCTTCTTTCAGTTCGCTGAAGCTCTTTCCGTCTTCGTTCATATCGTCTCCGTCGTCCGCCGTTTCGGTCTCGGACGCGGCGTCGTCCGTGCTGTCGTCGTCCGGTTCGTCGAACTCGTCGTCGAGGTCGTCGAACTCGTCGTCGAGGTCGTCGAACTCGTCGTCATCGTCGAGGTCGTCGAACTCGTCGTCGCCCTCGTCGAGGTCGTCGAAGCCGCCGTCGTCCTCTTCGTCGAGGAGGTCGTCGTCGAAGAACCCGTCCGCGTCCGCGTTGGCGACGTCCTCGTCGAGGTCTTCCTCCTCTTCGCCCTCTTCGTCGTCGAAGATGCCGAACGAGCCCTCGCCGCCGCCGGCGACGTTGTCGAAGCCGCCGGAGTCGTCGACGAACGGATTGATGCCGCGGGTGACCATCTCGTAGATGTCGAGCAGGTTGCGGACGTCCTCCTCGATGTCGTCGACGGCGTTCGAGATCTCCTCGTTCTCGGAGCGGACCGTCGAGACGGTCGAGGAGAGCGACGCGACCTCGTTTTCCAGCTCGTCGAGCCGGTTCTCGAGCTCGTCGGTGGCCGCGCCGCCGCCGCCACCGCCGCCGCCGTCGTCGAACTCGTCGTCCCACTCGTCCATGCCGTCGAAGTCGTCGAAGCCGTCTCCGCCGTCGCCACCGCCACCGCCCATGCCGCCGCCACCGCCCATCCCTCCGCCGCCCATATCGCCGCCGAAGGGATCGTCGTTACCATCCATACCACCGGAACCGTCGTCGTCGGATCCGTCGTCGTCGAGGAACCTGTCGAGGACGCTCGCACCGACGAGCCCCAGCGTGGCGACTGCCCAGGCGGCGGTTGGAGCTCCCCACACCGGTAGTTCGAGGCCCATTATCGTCTACCACCCGCAGAACCCACTTCAATTCACCCCTCAAAATATCAACCGTGAGAAAGCACGCCACGAACGCGAACCCCTCCCGAGTCGGGGAGGCGGGCGGAAACGAGACCGCTTAGAGGCGTTTAGCGCGGTCAAGCGGACCGGAAATCAGCTGACGGTCGCCCACCGGGAACTCCGACGAGACGCCCGTCACCGGTTCCGGCCTCGGGTCAGATCGACCGCTCGAACCCGTCCGCGGCTCGGACGACGAGCCGACCGTCGGGACCGAACCGAACCGTTCGCCCGACCGTGTCGCCCACGTCGCTGGCGACGATCGGGATGTCCGCCGCGTCGAGCACTTCGCCGACCCGCTCGACGTTTCGGGGACCGACCGCGTCGGTGAGATCGAGCATCTCGGCGCCGCCGGCGACGCGCGCCTTCAGCCGCCTCGGCTCCGCGCCGGCGTCGTCGAGCGCGCCGATCAGCGAGTCGACCCCGGTGTCGACGTACTTCCCGGGACGCGAGACCGCAGTTGTCTGTCCCTGACCCGTGGGGAGCATGGCGTGAAGGAGCCCGCGGACGCCCGCTCGCTCGTCGACGAGCGCGACCGCGACACAGGAGCCGAGCCCGCTCGTCGTCAGGGTCGCGTCGTCGCTCGTGATCGCGAGTTCGCCAACGCCCACCTTGATCCGACCGCGATCGTCGCCCGCCGGCCCGCCGGTGACGGCGGTCGGCTCCGCGTCGGTCACCGCGCTCCCGCCGCTCGTTGTTCCCTCCGACGGGTCGTCCGGTCGGTCGTCGGAGATCGGGTGGGTCACGACTCCGAGAGTCTATCGAGCGCGCGGGCCAGTTCGCGCTCGTCGGGGAGCGCGTACACGTCACACCGTGCCTGAATGCCCTCGGTCCGGATCGCGGTGTCGATCACGAACCCGTAGTCCTGCCGCTCGCTCAGCTTCGCGACCAGGGGGCTGATCGTCGACGCGCCGATGTCGTGGACGAACTCGGGCGGCGAGTGGGTAATGGTCGTGCCGAGCACGTTCGCCCAGCCGTCGATGAACCCGCTCGTCATCACGTTTCCGAGTTCACAGAGCGCGTTCTCGGCCATCTCCCCGAGCGGCTCGTCCGTCTCCATCGGGAGCATCGCGTCGGCGACGGCCGCCGCCGAGGACTCCTCGAAGAGGATGGCGAGGTAGCCGCTCGGCTCCCCCTGGAGCTCGAACACCGTCCCCGCGTGCGGTTCGGTGCCGACCTCCGCGGGCACGTCGGCGAGCGGGACGAACCGGAGCCGGCTCACGTCGACGCTCGTCTCCAGCCCGGTCATCATCGCGATGTTGTCGGCGGCGTTCGCCGACCCGCGCTTCGCCAGCGACGAGAACGTCGACAGCGAGTCGTAGGGTACCGCCGTGCTGGCGGTGCCGTCGTTGGACGCCGCGCCGGGCGCGTCGCCGGCCGCCGCGGCGGGCGCCGTCTTGCCGACGATGAGGTCGCGGAACGGGCCCGAGTCGGGCAGCATGTAGATGGAGAAGTCGAGGTCCGTCGTCGTCGCGTCGAGCCGGCTCTCGAAGAGGAACACGCCGTCACCGGCGAGCGCGCCGTCCGGCAGTACCGCCGCGCCGTCGGCCTCGAAGTACCGCGGTGGAGACATGTCTATCGCCGCGCCGAGGTAGTTCGCCCAGCCGTCGAGGAAGCCGCCGAGCGCGATGTTGCCGACCTCCGTCACCGCGCTCCGCTCCATCGACTGACCGCCGGGGAGCAGCGAGAGCAGGGCGTCGGCGTTGACGGCGTCGAACGCGAGGACCGCCTCGCCGTCTAACCCGCCGCGGAGCCCGACGCTCACGCCGATGGACTCCCGGCCCGCGAACGACTCCGCGAGGTCCTCGCCGCTGGCGACGCTCGCGCCCGTCACCTCGACGGCCAGATCCGTCCCGGTGAGGTCCGAGAGCGCCCCGGCGGCTTGTTTCGCCCCCTGTTCCGCGAGACGGTTACAGGCGCCGAGCGCGCGGACGTCGACCCGCATTATACCGCCGAACCGATGGCGTCGAGCACGTTTGGTTTCTGGAACGGCTTCGTGATGTATCCCTCCGCGCCCGCCTTAATCGCCGCCTTCATCTTCTCCTCCTGCCCGACGCTGGTACACATGATCACCGTCGCGTCGGGGTTCTCCTCTAAGATCTCCGTCGTCGCCTCGATCCCGTCGCGGATCGGCATCACGATGTCCATCATCACGAGGTCCGGCCCGTGTTCTTCGTACATGTTGACCGCTTCGACGCCGTTTTCAGCCTCTCCGACGATCTCGAACTCCCCTTCGAGGATCTCCCGGAGGAGGTTCCGCATGAACTCCGAGTCGTCGGCGATGAGCACCCGCGTAGCCATTGTTATCTCAAGGGGGGTACAGCGACCACTTAATCGCTCCCCCGCGGTTCTCACGGTTGAGAACTCACGGACGGAGCGCGGGAACTGCCGCGCGCTCGAAGCGACGGTCGCGCCCGGTCGTCTCGGGCGCCGAGAAGTGTTCGCGGCGGCCACGCCGCGGAGGTGTCACACCCAGTGGCCGAGGAGATGGACGGCGCCGACGAGGACCGTGCCGCCGAAGGCTTCACGGGTGCCGAACGGGAGCGGAATCATCCCCACGTCGTCGGCCGAATCGTCCGCGGGAGCGTCGCCGCCCGTCGTGTCGTCCGATCCTCCCTCGCCGTCGGAGTCCTGTGTCGAGTTCGACTCGCCGTCCGAGCCCGATCCGGAGCCGTCCCCGTCGCGCGAGTCGGAGCCCGCGCCGTCGTCGGTCCCGTTTCCGCTCACGTCCGTACCGTTTCCGCTGCCGCCGGTATCGGTCCCGTTGTCCGTGCCATCGGAAGCCTCGCCCTCGTCGTCATCGAGCGTCGTCTTCGCCGGATCGGCCTCGACGACGAGGGTCCCGTTGTGGGTGTCGTCGTCGAGGCTGAGCGTGAACGGATAGGTTCCGGGGTCGAGGTCGGCCGTCACGGAGCCGAAGTCGAACGTTCGGGACTCGTTCGGCGCGAGGCGCACCCCCCACGAGCCGGTCGCGCTACCGTTGGCGACGCCGAGGGTGAGTTCCCCCTCCCCGGCGAGCCCGCCCGTGTTGCGTGCGGTGACCCGGATCGACGAGAGGTTCCGGTCCTCGGTGACCGTGACGTTCTCCGGGGCGTCGTCGATCACCAACCGGTCCGGGTTGTCGGTGTCGCCGACGACCACGACCGTCCGGCTGTCCCGGAGCGTGGACCCCTCGTGTAGCTCGTAGTTCAGACGGGTCCCGGGCGACACGCCGTCGAGGCCGGCGTCGATCGTGAAGTTACCGTTCGAGATCTCGAGCGGCGACTCGGTGCGGAAGGGGGCGTCGGACGCGTCGTTCACGAGCGTCGCCGACAGCTCCCGCACCGGCAGCAGCGACGTCGTCCCCGTGATGCGTCCGTCCTCGGCCGCGACGAGTAGCTCGCCGTCGTCGGTGACGGCGTCGTACCGGAGGTACCGTTCCGCGACGGTGAACGTCGCCTCGGCGCGCACCGTGCTATCGGCCGTCTCCCAGTACGGGAACTGAGCGGCGTCACCGGGTCCTGACGTTGGATTGAAGGCCGCCGGCGGCTCCCTATCGTCCGCGAATGCGTACCGCTTGCCTTCCGTCCCCTCCAGCGCGAACTCGACGGCGAACTCGTCGCCCGGCTCGGGCGGCTCGGTGAAGTGGTCGCCGTCGCTCGTGTCGATCACGAGATAGAAGCGACCGGGGGCGTCGGGAGTCTCCAGCTCAGTCGCGTCTGCGATGAAGAGCCTGACATCCTCGGGGTCAGCGCGCGAGATGTCGAGCTCCGCCGCCGGTTGGTTCCGGCCGGGGTTCGTCTCTCTGACCCGGAGCGACACGCCCTCGTCGGCCGAGAGGAGATCGTCTAGAACGTCGGGGTCCACCTCCTGGCCCGGCTCCAGTTCCTCCTCGGCGAAGTGCGACAGCGCGCCCCAGATTCCGGTCGACTCGAACCCGAGGACGACCCGGTTCCCCTTCGTCACCGCAGTGCGGTCGAGGCCGTTCTCTCGGAGGGCCGAGAGCGATTCGGTCTCGGATTCCTCGTCGAGGGCGCTCGGGTCGATGCTGGTGAACACCTCGACGTCGTCGTGGAGCGTCGGCTTCTCTAACACGAGGTCCGCCTGGTCCGCGACCTCGGTCGGCGTCACCACGCCCGAATCGTCCACGACGAACGTCCCGTTGGTGATCGCGAGCCGGTAGCGCTGCGGGACGAGCGGGCGAGCGAGTCCGCCGGCGCCGGTCGCGCTCGAGAGTTCGGAGAGGTTCTCGGCGACGAGGTTCCCGTTCTCGTCGCGGAACTCCAAGTCACAGGTCGTGTTCGCGCAGCTTTCCACGTTGGTCGCGTCGGTCCCGATGGTCCGCGTGTTGATCGTCGTCGTCGTCTGGCCGTCGAGTTTGATCACGTCCACGAACCCGACCGACTGGCCCGTGTCGGTGAGTCGGTTCCCACCGATGAGCAGGTATGCCGGCCCGTCGGGGTTTGCGTGCCGAATCTCGACCTGATCGCCCGCGGTGGCGGTGTACGTCTCACGGGAGAATCCGCCGCTGATCTCCGGACGCTCCGCCGGGCCGGCCGAGCCGACCGCCTCGACCGCGACGGGTCCCGTCGACCCCGCGGCGGCCGAAGGAGACGCGAGGGGAGACAGCCCAGCCGCGGCCGGAGCGGTCGCGGCGACGCCGGCGAGCGCGACGAGAAGGGTGAGTCCGATCACCGCGACCTGAAACGTCGACAGCCCGAACGTGGGACCGAATCGAGAGCGCTCGGCGGGGCCGGCCGTTCCGTCGCCGGCGGTCGAGGTTGGGCGTCCGGAGTGCGTGTCGGTCGCGTCGTCGTGTTCCATCGTCATGTGGAGGTGTTCACGGGGGCGGACCGAGAGACGGCCCGCGGTCTGTTGACGAGGACTCCGCGGGTCACCGACTAAAGCGTACCCACCCGATTATCAGGGCCTGTAACGAGAGCGCGGCGAATCGGACCTTTGCGAGAGAATCGCCCGACGTGAGCGGGTCCCTCGGTCCGAAGAATTAAGCCCTACCGGAGCCCGAATCACGGCAGTATGCCATCGTGTCCCCGCTGTGACGCACCGGTCGACGACGACTCGCGGTACTGCGCGCAGTGTGGCGCCCCGCAGACGGAGGACGCGGCGGAGGAGTTAGACGAGTACGTCCAGCGGCAGGCGGAGCAGGTCGCGGGGTCCGGCGGCGGCGGATCGGACGGGGGTGGCTCGGGCGGGAGCGACGCGTTCCCCTCCATGGAGGAGCTCTCGGACCGCGAGCAGCTCTGGCGGCGAGGGTCGTACGTCCTCGGATACGGGACGGTCGTCGTCGCGCTCACGCGGGTCCCGGCCGCGGAGTCGTGGCCGCTGATCCTCGGCGGAATCGCTATCCTGCCGCCGATCCGGCGGCTCACCGCGGAGCCGCTCGGTAGCCCGCTGAAGCGCGAGGTGATGGCGGGAATCTACGCGGTGTTCGCGCTGATCGGTATCGCGCTGTTCGCGCTGTTGGGGTAGCGGGCGAGTCTCTCCCTGTGGTCACTCGATCCTGAACCCGCCCGCGTCCTCGGCGGCGCGAACCAGGTCGCCGATGCTGTCGCTCGCCGAGAGTCCCTGACTCGCCGCGAAGCGTTTTATCATCACCGGCGGGATGTCGACGGTCGTCTCGGAGGCGGCCAGCAGGAGGCCGATCGCTTCCGGGGTCGGCGAGTTCGGTCCGGCGTTCGACGCGAACCACGAGATGAGCGTGTCGAACGTCGCCGTTACGTCGTTCGACACCATCCGCTGTCGGGTGGTGTCACCGTTCGCGTGGAGGGTCGCGTCGATGCCGTAATCGAACCCGTCGCCGTCGAAGGAGTTCGCCAGCCACCGGCTCACCGACTGTCTGTCGAGCGTCTCGGCAGGGGCCCCCGTCCGATCGCGCGGCGCTCCCTGACCGGCGTTGGGCGGAGGCTGCCCACCGCCGACCGGTTGTCCGCCGGAGCGCTGCCCGCCGCCCGGCTGCCCCCGTTCGCCGACGCCGGGACCGGCGGCGCTCGCCCGCGGGTCGTCGCCCGCGGGTCGTCGCTCCGAGGCGTTGGTCGGGTCAGCGGCAGTGAAGCCGGAGTCGTCCGCGGGCGGCGCGCGCTGCTGCCCGCGAGACCGGCCGACGTTGGGCCGGCCGTTCGTTCCGACGACGTAGCGACCGTCTCCGATCTCGACGACGTTCTCATCGTCGGTGAAGTCGAGCTCGTCGGGGTCGGCCGGCAGCGCCTCCGAGTCGGTCGCCGGCTCGTCGTGGTCACTCATGGGTCGTGGTAGCGCGCGCCGTAAAATAGGTGTTGCGGGCGGCCGAGCCGCCGCGAACTGGTTACTGCGCCGTCTGACTCGTCAGAGCCGGACCGCCGCGCCTTCGTTGCTGAACAGGTCAGGAGCAGTCAGTTCGACAGATGTCGTCGCGCCGGACGGCGAAACTATGTCGAGCGACGAGGAGTCGCTTTCGCCGAATGCGGTGGTACCGTCACCGAAGGGTTCGTTGTTCGGGTTGAACACAATGGTGAACGAGTTACTCGAGTTGAGAACTGCCGAGGAGGAGTCGACAAAGCTCCCGGTACTGTTCTCAACCGCGAAGTAACCAGAGTCGATATTGCTAGCGCTCCCAATTCCACTTCCATCCTGATCGAACGTAAGCGTTTCTTGACCATTGGGCCCAACTGCTTGAATAGTCGTCTTGTTCAGGTCAATCTGATCAGCACCCGCAGCACCTGAGACACCAACACGGATGGCGGTGAGATTTTGGGGGTTACCGTTAGAAGTACCCGAGCCCTCAACGATGCCAACCGTGCTCGTCACATCGATCCGTTCAGAAACGAGGTCTGTACTTTCCTGGCCCGTTGCTTCTGCCTGTGACTGAAGGAATCCGGCCGTGTTGATCAGGACGCCGGCCGCGATAGCCGCCACCAGCACCATCGCGATAAACACGATGAGGGTCCCGATCCCCACTTGACCCCGGTCCTCGTTGTTAGTGATAAATTCGAACATTATTACAGCCTCACCGAGTCCTGATCGCTCGTAAGCGTCGTCGGGACGCGGATTTCTTTCGTCGTCGACGCGCCAGATGCCGTTGTGAAGGTGACAGTCAACCGTTCACCGGAACTAAGTTCGTTGTAGTTACTGAAGTCACCGGGCTCAGAGAAGTTCAGGTGAATCGCGGCACGGTCACTGTTGTCCGTGAGGACACCATTGTCGACGTCGAGAACGCTCTCAATATTGGCCTCAAGACTGTCGAGCTGTGTGCTGTTCTGACCCTGCTCACCGATGACCTGAACGGTCGTCTCCTTTAGATCGACCAGCCCCGCGCCGGGAGCCTTCGCGACCACAAACGTGACATTGTCGATTACGTATTCATTACTGACTTCAGTCACGTTCCCGGAGGAACTCACGACCTGAAGCCGGTCGCTCACCTGACTCGTACTTTCTTCGCCCGTTGCTTCCGCCTGCGTCTGGAGGAACCCGGCCGTGTTGATCAGCACGCCGGCGGCGATCGCCGCCACCAGCACCATCGCGATGAACACGATGAGGGTGCCGATCCCCACTTGACCGCGTTGTTCCTCGTCCGTGATTGTCTCGAACATTGGTTGTTTGCGTCGGCCCCCGGCCTGCCCGGCGGGCGTTATCGTTGAAAATGAGGATTTCCTACTTAAGATCACTTGCCCGGTTATCCAAACTGATAAACTCTCCTCGTCTTGCGATTTTTGCTCTATTTTCGGTTCTATAGTTACAGAAAATATCAACGATATTCTCGCTACGATACCAGATCTGGATCTGCCACCGATCGGCGGCGACGGTCCCGAGGATAGCGGATCGGTCGAGGACACGAACAGGCGGCCGGGGCGGACGGGGCTGACAGACAGGAGAGAACGCGAGGCCCTCGCGGTTTCGAGGCGCGTCAGTACTCGCGTTCGCGCGCCTGTGAGTTAGTCCGCTCGGGTCGGGCGTTCGACGCGGACCGGTCGCTGTCGTCGTCCGCGGTCACCAGCCGATCGAGGCGTCGCTCGAACTCCGCGTCCGTGAGCTCGCCCTCCACGTAGCGGTGCTTGAGGCGCTCGATCGGGGACTCAGGGGACGCGCCGGCGTCGGCGGCCCGGGAACACTCGCGGTCCGCCGCAATCCGATCCGCGAGGTAGCCGCCGAGCGCTCCGCTGCCGACGACGTACGCCGCGCCGAAGAGCGTGAGCGCGAGAACACCGACGGTCGCCGCGGGCGACACGGAGGCGGCGACCCAGACCGCGAAGAACGTCAGCGGCAGCGACAACAGCGCGACGAGCGCCCCCGTCACGGCACCGATCCGCGGGCCGCACGGCGCCGGGGACTCGTCGGTCCAAGTTGCCACACCCCCGCCGACCGCGGGTGCGATCAACCCGACGAACGGCAGGACGCTCACGAGCACCGTGACGCCGGCGCCGACGCCGGCACGCGCGGCGAGGTCCGAGAGGCGGGCGATCGTCGACCGGTCGCCGCGGGCGTCGGCGGCGGTCATCGTCGCGGTCCCCGTGGGTCGACGGAGTCAGTTCGACGGCACGGCCGTGGAGTCGAGCGCGCGCTCGCGCCCACAACGCGAACTCGACAGGTATCTGTCATCGCTATCGATAGGGAAGCCGAAAGCAAAAGCGCGTCGGGGAGGGAGGGAGCAACGCCTCGTTCACCGGGTCGCGGGGTCGGGGGAACGGGGAATCTGACGGCAGGGGCCCGAGCGCACGTCCCTGTTCACAGCGCACATCTCTGTTCACAGCGCGCATCCCTGTTCGTTCACAGCGCGCATCCCTGTTCACCGATCACGCAGGCGCGACAGCTCCGACTCGGGAATCACGAACTCCTGCGTGCCGGGCTCGTAGACGGCGAGGCTCCCGGCGACGAGCGCCATCGACGCCGCCATCAGTCCGGTGTTGACGAGGAGAAGCGCCTCGGCGTTGGCGAAGCCGGTTCGGAAGGCGGCCGCGGGGGTCCCGACCGCCGCGACGACGACGAGTCCGAAGCCGACCGCCAGGTACGCCATCGCCGTGCGTCCGGACGACCGGTACGCCGCGATCGCGAACGCGACGAGCGTCGCGCTCGCGCCGGCTAGCACGGTGGTCGTCATCAGATACAACCCCTCGATCATCTCCATACGCAACCTGGTCGGACTTCGATAATAAACCCACGGTGGCGGGTATCAGCGGCGATAACACGACGCCAGACGGGAGCGTAGGCAGCGGTCTCACGGCACCGGGAACGGCCGACGGGAGGGAAGACGGCAGTGTCGCCATCACCGGTATTCTTTTAACCGGCGGAAATCAATCTCGATAACGTGAATGGTGGGGGACGACCTGATTACCGTACTCGGTAACAAATACAACACGGACATCCTGACGGCGACGGGCGACGCGATGTCGGCCCAGGACCTCAGCGACCAGTTGGACGTCCCGATCGCGACGTGTTACCGACGGATCAACGAGTTGGAGGAGGCGGATCTCCTCGAGTTACACGACCGCCCGCTCTCGGACGAACACCGGCGCGTGAAGGTGTACCGCCGGAAGGTCGACGGGGTCGAGGTCGACTTCCGTGACGGGCTCACGGTCGAAGTGGAAGAACGGTCGGCGGTGAAAAACCGGCTCGACGACGTGTGGCGCGACCTCTCCTCGCGAGAGTGAGCGTCCCCGGCGGCGGTCGGTGCGGACCGCGACCGACCGGGGCGACGCGCTCGCGGACTCGGATCGGTCCGCGATTCAAAAGGACGGCTGGTCGTCGGAGCCGCCCATCATCGAGAACCCGCCCGCGCGCTCGTGGACGGTGATCCCTCCCTGTCCGATCTCCATCGGGAAGATGTCGGTGTCGATGTCCTGTTTCCGCATCTTCGCGACCCAGACGTAGCGGTTGACCCCCGAGTCGGTCGGCGTCTGAATGAAGTAGATGTTGCCGTCGGTGAGGAAGTTCTCCAGTCCGACCTCGGTGTCGGGGAAGACGGCGCCCTGCTCGTTGATGAGCAGCGAGGTGAGCCCGTTCGCCTTGAGGATGTCCGAGAACTTGAGCAGGTACGTCCGCTTCTCTTGTTCGGCGTCGAAGAACAGCTGGAACATCGACAGCGAGTCGAGGACGAGGCGGTCGAAATCGCCGTCTTCGATCGTGTCCAGCAGTCGGTCGACCGCCGTCGAGAAGTCGGTCTCGCGGAGCATCTCGCGTTTGTCGAGGATGACGATGTCGCCGTCGTCGACCATCTCGTCGAACCCGTCGAAGCCGACGGACTCGGCCGCGCCGCGGATGTCCGCTTCGTCCTCCTCGAAGGAGACGTACACGCCGCGCTCGTCGTGTTCGGAGACGCCGTGGTGGAGATACTGAATCCCGAAGATGCTCTTGCCGGTACCCGGGTTGCCGGAGACGAGGACCGTCGACCGCTCGGTGATGCCGCCGGTGAGAATGGAGTCGAGCCCCTCGACCCCGGTGGAGACGAGTTCTGACATTCGTCTTCCCTTTGGCGGTCGGAGTATATAAAAGACGGTTGAGCTCGTCGGACGGAGCGACGGCGACAGTTTTATCTCTCGACACGCCGCCCGTTCGTGTATGTCCGGTGAAGCGTGTCCCGTCGTCCACGAGGGTGATCGGCGGTGAGCGACTCGTCGATACTCGTCGTCGAGGACGAGCCCGACATCGCGGCGCTGTACGCCGGCTTCCTCCGAGAGGCGTACGACGTCGACGTCGCCGAGACCGCCGCCGAGGCGATAGACCGGGTCGACGCCGCCGTCGACGTGGTGCTCCTCGATCGCCGGCTTCCGGACGGGAGCGGCGACGACGTCTTAGAACACATCCGCGGGGAGAAGTACGACTGCCGCGTGGCGATGGTCACCGCGGTCGAGCCCGACTTCGACATCATCGACATGGGGTTCGACCTGTACCTCACCAAGCCGGTGAGCCGCTCGAAGCTGCTCGCGGCCATCGAAACCCTCCTGACGCGCAGCGAGTACGACGACCTCATTCAGGAGGCCGCCGCGCTCGCGAGCAAACGCGCGGTGCTGAGCTCGCAGAAGCCGGCCGCACAGCGCGAGGGCAACGAGGCGTACGCCGAACTCGTCGAGCGGTTGGAGGATTTGGACGCCGACATCGACGACCTCGGCGAGTCGCTCTCGACCGACGACTACCGCGCGATGTTCCGCGACCTCGGCGAGGCCTGACGCGACGCCGATCGCCTCGGCGCAGTTCTCCTACTCCCGTTTCGATCGCTTCCGCTCGGCGGCGACTTAGTCGGCGTGTGGTCGGCCGCGGCGACGCTTGAGAACCCGCTAGCAAGGACGCAGTTCAAGTGATCGGAACCCCGAGTCGGATCATGATCAACGTTACCGAGCGCCGAGGGGCGCTGCTCTCGGCTGCGGCCGGCGCGGCCGCGGTCGCGGGCTCGTACCTCGCCACCGGCTGGACCCCGTCGTTCGTCGTCAGGCCGGTCGACCAGGCCGTCGTCAACCTGACGCCGGGCCCGATCGTGACGTTCGCGATCGAGACCCTCGGCGAGACGGGACACCTGATCCACATCGCTATCGCCGTCGCCGCCGTCGTCGCGCTGTTCGGCGCGGTCGCGTTCGCGGGGCTCCGGGTCGCCACGCGTACCGATAGCCGGAGAGTCGGCGCCGCGGTCGCCGGGGGTGGCTCATGGCTCCTCGCCGCGGGGCTGACAGGGGTCTCGCTCGGCGCGCTGGGCGCGGGTCTTCCCGCCGCGGCGGTGGTCGGGATCGGCTGGCTGCCCCGGTCCGCCACGCCGACCGGAGGTGACACCGGCACCGCGAGGGACGCGCCGGCCGTCGTCGACGCGGTGCGTCGCCGGACCCTCGGGGTCGTCGCCGGAGCGCTCGGCTTCGTCGCCGCGACGGCGGTGGGACGACGAGCGCTCGCGTCGGGCGACGGCCCGCTCCCCGACGCCCCGCGGTCGGAGGGCGCGGCCGCGCGGCTCCAGGAGCTCGACGCGGGGTCGCTGGCGTTCGAGAGTGAGGATCTCCACGGGATGGTGACGCCGATCGGGGAGTTCTACAACGTCGACATCGCGGAGTTCGACCCGGAGGTGACCGCGAGCGAGTGGTCGCTGACGTTCACCGGAGAGACCGGCAGCGACCGCACCGTCGCCTTCGACGAGCTGATCGACCGCCCGGTCGAACACCGGGCGATAACGCTGCGGTGCGTCGGCGAGGACCTCAACGGCCGCAAGCTGGACAACGCCGTCTGGACGGGGACGCCGATCCGGCCGCTGCTGGAGTCCGTCGACCCGCAGGGCGACTGTAACTGCGCCATGCTGCGCGGCGAGGACGGCTACTACGTCCAGTTCCCGGTCGACGTGCTCGCCCAGGGGTTCCTCGCGTGGGGGATGAACGGCAAGGAGCTCCCCTCCGGCCACGGCCACCCGGTTCGGGTGCTGATCCCGGGCCACTGGGGGGAGACGAACGTGAAGTGGCTCTCGGAGATCGAGCTCCTGAACGTCGAGGAGGACGGCTACTGGGAGGAGCGCGGCTGGGAGGGGACCGGCGAAGTGAAGACGGTCGCCAAGCTCTGGGACGAGGGAGTCACCGAGCTCGGCGACGGCCGGATCGAGCTCGCCGGCCACGCCTACGCCGGGACCCGCGGGATCGAGCGCGTCGAGGTCTCGACCGACGGCGGCGAGACGTGGACCGACGCCGACCTCTCCGAGGCGCTCCCGGACGACGACGTCTGGCGGCAGTGGCGCCACGTCTTCGAGGCCGACGGGGAACGCGAGGTCGTCGTTCGCGCGGTCGACGGCGAGGGAACGCTCCAGACGCGAGAAGAGTCCGGCTCCGTCCCGAGCGGTGCGTCGGGATGGGTTCGGCGGACGGTCGGCTGACGGGGCCGCGTGGTCCCGTGACCGCTCACGAGAGCTGATCGCCGACGATCCGGTCCGCCTCGGCCAGGAACGCGTCTCGCTCGCCGATCGGGATCGTCGCGCCCGCGGCCACGTCGTGGCCCCCGCCGTCGCCGCCGACGGCCTGGCTCGCCTCGCGCATCACCGCGGACAGGTCGAGCCCCCGCCGGACGAGCGCGTGCGAGCCGCGCGAGGACACCTTCAGTTCCTCGGCGCTCTCCTCGGCGAAGGCGATCACCGGCTTCGAGCGGTCGACCGCGGGCGACCCGACCGCCATCCCGGCGACGATGCCGACGATGGTCTCGCGGATGCGCGACCCCGCGTCGAACCACTGGAGGTTTTCCTCGTGGGTGACGCCCTCGTTTTTGACCCACTGGAGCCCCTCCGAGAGGTTCTGCCGGTGGGTGCGGAGGAGCCGCCGCGCCTCCGCGAGCGCGTCGCCGCGGTCGCCGAGACACACCGCGAGCCCCACGTCGCCGCGCTCGTAGCGCGCGGTCGCGTTGAGCAGCGTGGAGAACTCGCTGACGTCCCGCAGTTCGGTGCCGGGCTCCTCGTCGACCAGCGTGTAGGAGGTGCCGACGAGCGCCTCGATCCGGTCGGACGGGACGCCCGAGGCGACGGCGCGGCGCATCAGCGCCGACGCGAGGGTCCGCCGCTCCTCGCCGTCGAGGTCGACCCAGCGCCGCCACTCCCCGTCGCGTTTCACGTCGACGTCGAGGTCGGTGAGGAAGGAGATCGCCCCCGCCTCGTCGTTCGATATCCCCGGGATCTTCACGTCGGAGGCGTACTCCAGGAGCTTGGGGAGCGGCCGGGTCTGTCTGCCGTAGAGGTCGAGGTCGGTCCGGGCCTCGAGGACGCCGGCGTCGACGCCGTCGGCGACGATCGACTCGTTCGCCCCGACGAGGCCGCCGTCGGAGTCCTGCATGTCGCCGACCGCGCCGACGACCGCCAGCGCGGCGAGGTCGCGGTTGTCGCCGTCCGGCCCTTCGAGCGCGCGGGCGAGGAGGTAGCTCGCGCCGGCGCCGGAGAGCTCGCTCGCGCCGTCGATCCCCTCTAAGAGGGGGTTGAGGTGGTACCGCGTGTCGCGGTCGGCGGGCTGGTGGTGGTCGGCGATGACGGGGAGGAAGTCGCCGGCCGCCTCGTGGTCGGCGATCACGTCGAGCTGGCCGGAGCCGAAGTCGGTGAACAACACCACGTCGAAGTCGCGGGCCGCGATCCCGGCGATCGAGTCGGCGTCCAGCTGCTTCTCGAAGACGACCTCGTGGTCGATCCCGGCCCGGGCGAGCCCGGTGGACGCGATCGCGGCGCTCGTGATCCCGTCGGCGTCGATGTGGGAGGCCAAGAGCACCCGACCGGCCTCGCGCAGGCGGTCGGCGCAGTCGGTCGCGCGGTCAGCGAGGTCGGGAACGGGGGCGGCGACTGCCATTACCCCTCGTTGGCTCGCGACCGGGGATAAACTCACGCTTCGTCGCGACGCTCGACGACGCGCTCGACCCGCGCGTCCCGGCTCGAACGGCCGATCTCGACGACGTACTCCCCGGGATCGACGCGCCATCCCGTCTCGCCGTACCGCGCGAACGCCCGGTCGTCGAGCGCGAACTCGACGGTCCGCGATTCGCCCGCGGGGACGTCGACGCTCGCGAACCCCGCGAGCTCCCGGACCGGGCGGTCGACCCCGTCGACGGCCGGCGGGCGGACGTACGCCTGGACGACCTCGCGGCCGCCGCGGTCGGAGACGTTCGCGACGGTAACGGTCGCCCGACGCTCGGCGTCGGCCGCCGGCGGCGCCGGCTCGACGCTCGCGTCGCGATACTCGAAGGTCGCGTACGAGCGGCCGTGGCCGAACGGGTAGGTCGGCTCGGACCCGCTCGCGCCCGCGACGCGGTCGTCGTCCGCGTCGAACCAGCGGTAGCCCACGAAGACCCCTTCGTCGTGGCGGACCTCGCCGTCGGCGCCGGGGAAGCGGCGCTCGTCGACCGCCGTCGGGTACGCCGACTCGGGGGCGAACGTCACCGGCAGCCGCCCGCCGGGGTCGGCGTCGCCGTAGCAGACGCTCGCGACGGCGTCGCCGTGCGCCTGTCCCGGGTACCAGTTCACGAGGACCGCGTCGACGGCGTCGCGCCAGGGCAGTTCGACCGGACCGCTGGCGTTGACGACGACGACCGTCCGGGTCGCGGCGGCCGCGGTCCGTTCGACGAGTTCGTCCTGTCGGCCCGGGAGCCGGAGCGATTCGCGGTCCATCGCCTCGGTGGCGGCGTCGCGCACGAACACCACCGCGGCGTCGGCGTCGCTCGCGGCGTCGGTCGCGCCGTCGAGATCGGGGGCGCGTGCGTCCCCGTCGGTCCCGTCGTCGCCCGCGAGGAGGTCGAACATCGAGACGCTCTCGACTCGGGGGAGCCCGTAGCGAACCGTCACGTCGCCCGCGGCGCGGGACTCGAACCCTTCGACCGGCGTCGCGGAGACGACCGGCGACGTCTCCGAAGAACCGCCGCCGCCGAGGACCGCCTCGTCGACGTTCGGACCGATCACGGCGACGTCGGCGTCATCGTCGAGGGGGAGCGCACCGTCGTGGTTCTCTAGGAGGACGGTCCCCCGTGCGGCGACCTCGCGGGCGTGCTCGCGGTGTTCCGGCGTGTCGACGGCGCCGTCGGCGCGCTCGTCCGCGTCGGCTAAGAGCCCGGCGTCGTCCATCGCGCGGAGGACCCGAGTCGCCATGTTGTCGAGGCGGGACTCGGGGACGTCGCCGTCCCGCACCGCGTCGGCGAGCGTCTCGGCGAAGCCCTCGCAGGTCCGCGGGTCGGGCATGCCGCGAGCGATCGCCTCGGGGAGGTCGTCGAAGCCGCCGCCGTCGGGCTCGTCGTCGCCGTCTTCCGTCCCGTCGTGGATCTCCTCGGGCGGGGTGCCCGGCATCTCCACGTCGAGGCCCGCGTTGGCCGCGGCCGCCGCGCCCTCCGTCCCGTACCAGTCGGAGACGACGAACCCGTCGAACCCCCACTCGCCTTTCAGCACCTCGGTCACGAGCTCGCGGTGGTCGCTCATCCGGACGCCGTTGACGCCGTTGTAGGCGGTCATCACCGAGCCCGCGCCCGCGTCGACGGCGTCGCGGAACGAGGGGAGGTAACACTCTCGGAGCGCGCGTTCGCCGACCGCGGCGCTGACCGACGCGCGGTGCGTCTCCTGACTGTTCGCGACGTAGTGTTTCGGGGTCGCGATCGCGTCCGCGGACTGGACCCCCTCGACCACCCGGGCGCCCATCGCCGCCGAGAGGACCGGGTCCTCGGAGAGGTACTCGAAGTTCCGGCCGTTGTGCGGGACCCGGATCAGGTTGACACCGGGCGCGAGCAGGGCGTCCTGTCCCGCGCCGCGCGTCTCGCGGCCGAGCGCCGCGCCGTGCTCGCGCGCGAGGTCCGGGTCGAACGTCGCCGCGAGCGCCAGCGGCGCGGGGAACGCGGTCGACGACTCGCCGGGGATCCGAACGCCGAGCGGTCCGTCGACCAGCCCGAGCGGCGGAATCCCGAGGCGCTCGACGCCCGATACGTAGCCCGTCGCCCGGCCCGCGGGGTCGACGGCCCCGTGGACGAGCCGGACCTTCTCCGTCAGCGTGAGTTCGGCGACGAGGTCGGCGGGTGTGGACGATCCGGTCATATCCGATTCCTCGTGAGACTGCCGGAAACCGTTTCGGGGGAATCCCCCGAAGGCGCGTCGCGGCGGCGACGGGCGCGGTTCGAGGCCGCGACCCGCCACCGACCCCGCCGCGACGCAGGCCGAGGCATCACTTGCCGTAACTGACGGTTATAGACGTGTTCGGATATATACACCACACACATGACACGTGGGTTCACCACCCGGAGCCTCCACGCCGGCGCCGAGCCCGACCCGACCACCGGCGCCCGCGCCACGCCGATCCACCAGACGACCTCGTACGTCTTCGACGACGCGGACACGGCGGCGGAGCTGTACGCGCTCCGGGCTGAGGGTCACATCTACTCGCGGCTCTCGAACCCGACCGTGACCGTCCTCGAAGACCGGATCGCCGACCTCGAGGGGGGGTCGGACGCGGTCGCGACCGGGTCGGGGATGGCCGCGTTCGACGCGATCACCACGGTGCTCGCGAGCGCGGGCGACAACGTCGTCGCCAGCTCCGAGATGTACGGCGGCACGGCCGCGTACCTCACGAGCATCGCGGACCGGCGGGGGATCGAGGCGCGGCTCGTCGACACGCTCGACGACGAGGCGTACGCGGACGCGATCGACGACGACACCGCGTTCGTCCACGTCGAGACGATCGCGAACCCCTCGCTCGTCACGCCCGATTTCGAGCGGCTCGCCGAGATCGCACACGACAACGCGGTCCCCCTCGTCGTCGACAACACGTTCGCGACCCCCTACTGCTGTCGGCCGTTCGAACACGGCGCGGACATCGTCTGGGAGTCGACGACGAAGTGGATCACGGGCAACGGCACCACGGTCGGCGGGGTCGTCGTCGACGGCGGACAGTTCCCGTGGGACCACCCGGAGGCCGACTACGACGAGCTCGACGGCGAGTCGCCTGCCTATCCGATCGACTTCGTCGAGCAGTTCGGCGACGCCGCCTTCGCCAACGTCGTCCGCCAGCGCGGCGTGCGGCCGACCGGCGGCCAGCAGTCTCCCTTCGACGCGTGGCAGACGATCCAGGGGCTCAACAGCTTAGCGCTGCGGATGGAGCGCCACTGCGAGAACGCGCGTCGGGTGGCCGAGTTCCTCCGCGACGACGACCGCGTCGACTGGGTGAGCTACCCCGGGTTCGACGACAACCGGGGCCACGA
This sequence comes from Halorubrum ejinorense, assembly GCF_055389685.1. Classification (NCBI taxonomy): domain Archaea; kingdom Methanobacteriati; phylum Methanobacteriota; class Halobacteria; order Halobacteriales; family Haloferacaceae; genus Halorubrum; species Halorubrum ejinorense. The sequence goes on along the minus strand of NZ_AP043777.1, from coordinate 755,270 downwards.
CAACGCCGCCGAGTACCTCGACGGGTTCGGCGGGATGGTCACCTTCGGCGTCGACGGCGGGTACGAGGCCGCCAAGACGCTGTGTGAGTCGGTCGACCTCGCGAGCTTCCTCGCGAACATCGGGGACGCGAAGACGCTCGTCATCCACCCGGCGTCGACGACCCACGCCCAGATGGACGAGGCCCAACAGCGGCTCGCCGGCGTCCGCCCCGAGATGGTCCGGCTCTCGGTCGGCATCGAAGAGCCCGACGACGTGATCGCCGACCTCGACGGCGGGCTCGCCGCGGGCGAGCGCGTGACGAGCGGGAGCGACGCGGACGGGCGTGCCGCCGACGACGGCGCTGCCGACGAGGAGGGGGTGTGAGCCCGTGAGCACCGTTCCGACCGACCACGGAGTCGCCTCGCTCGGCGAGTTCACCTTCGAGTGCGGGCAGTCGGTGCCCGACTTCGAGGTCGCCTACGAGACCCACGGCGAGTTCGACGGGGACAACGTCGTGTTGATCTGCCACGCGCTCACCGGCAGTCAGAACGTCGCGCGGTCGCCCGCGCCGGGGCGCGACGAGGAGACGCAGGGGGCGGGACAGGCCGGACAGGCCCGCGCCTGGTGGGACGACGTCGTCGGCCCGGGGAAGGCGATCGACACGACGGAGTACTACGTCGTCTGCGCGAACGTCCCCGGGTCTTGTTACGGGACGACGGGGCCGGCCAGCGAGCGGCCCGCGGACCTCGACCTGCGCGAGGAGCCGGACCACGACCGGTGGGGCACCGCGTTCCCGCCGGTTCAGGTCGAAGACTGGGCGCGGGCGCAGCGGCGCCTGCTCGACCACCTCGGCGTCGGGCGGCTGCGGGCGGTCGTCGGCGGCAGCGTCGGCGGCATGAACGCCCTGGAGTGGGCGAAGCGGTACCCGGACGACGTCGACCGCGTCGTCGCCATCGCGACCGCCGGGCGCCTCGACGCGCAGTGTCTCGCGCTCGACGCCGTCGCGCGACGGTCCATCCGCGCGGACTCGAACTGGAACGGCGGCGACTACTACGGCGAGGACCGGCCGGACCCGACCGAGGGGCTCGCGATCGCCCGCCAGATCGGCCACATCATGTACCTCTCGAAGGCGTCGATGGAGCGGAAGTTCGGGCGGCGCTCGGCGGGCCGCGACTCGCTCAGCCGCGAGGACGGCGACCTCGGGCTGCCGCCGGAGCCGACGGCCGGGTTCTTCCCGTACCGCGAGGTGGAGTCGTACCTCGACTACCAGGCCGAGGGGTTCGGCGACCGCTTCGACGCGAACAGCTACCTCTACCTGACACGCGCCATGGACGAGTACGACCTCGCCGCCGGTCACGGCTCCGACGCCGACGCGCTCGGCGCCTTCGAGGGCGAGACCCTGCTAATGAGCTTCACCGCCGACTGGCACTTCACCGTCGCGCAGTCGGCGTCGCTCGCCGACGCCTTCGGCGAGAGCGGCGTCCCGGTCGCACACCACGTGGTCGACTCCGACCACGGCCACGACGCGTTCCTCGTCGAGCCGGAACACGTCGGCCCGCCGGTGCGCGACTTCCTCGACGACGGCGTCGACGGCCGCGCGGTCACGGACGAGGGCGGCGACGACGGCGACGACCCGCGACCCGACTCGGACCACGCGCCGGTCCACGCGAGTCTGTTCAGGGGGTAGCCGGCGGCGTGCGGGCCGCGGTCGCGCGTGCCGACGGGCGGCGCTGCTGTCGAGGGACCGGCGGTCGGGAGCGAAACGCCGGGCCCCGCCGCCGCGAGGAACGTGCCCGATCAATCATGATAACGTTCATAGTTCCCGACCTCGTGGTGTGTGAGGTATGCCAGGCGGACACGCTCAGACCCTGCGACCGTTCATGTGGCGCGCGGAACGACTGTACCCGGACACCGAGATCGTCTCGCGCACCCACGAGGGGCGCACGCGACACACCTACAGCGAGTACGCCGATCGGACGGCACAGCTCGCGAACGCGCTGGACGATCACGGGATCGAGCGCGGCGACCGCGTCGCGACGTTCTGTTGGAACCACACGCGACACTTCGAGACGTACTTCGGCGTGCCGAACACCGGCGCGCAGCTTCACACGATCAATCCCCTACTGCCGGACGAGCACATCCAGTACATCGTCGACGACGCCGACGACGAGGTCATCTTCGTCGACCCCTCGCTCGCCGAGAAGATCGCGGGCGCGGCGGAGGGCGCTGAGGAGTTCGAGGGCGTCGACTTCGTCGCGATGGGCTCGGAGGGGATCGACGCGCTCGACGCGCCGGCCTACGAGGAGTTCATCGCGGACCACTCGACCGAGTACGACTGGCCCGACCTCGACGGCGACCAGCCCGCCGGGCTCTGTTACACCTCCGGCACGACGGGGAGGCCGAAGGGCGTCGAGTACACGCAGTCGATGCTGTGGAGTCACACGATGGCCTCCCAGACGCCGCAGGGGATCCCGATGGAGGACTCCGACGTCGTCATGCCCGTCGTCCCCATGTTCCACGTCAACGCGTGGGGGATGCCGTTCACCGCGGCCGCCGCGGGCGCGAAACACGTCTACCCCGGGCCGTCGCCGGACCCGGCCGACCTCGCGGCGCTGATCGAAGAGGAGGGCGTAACCATCTCCGCCGGCGTCCCGACGGTGTGGCTCGGCCTCCGCGAGTACATCGAGGGAGGCAACGAGGTGGACCTCTCGACGCTCGACACCGTGATCATCGGCGGCGCGGCCGCGCCGCAGGCGCTCATCGAGTGGTACGACGAGCGCGACGTCGAGGTGCTCCACGCGTGGGGGATGACGGAGCTGTCGCCGATCGGCACCGTCTCGCACCTCAAGAGCGACCTGCGCGACGCCGACTACGACACCCAGGTGAACAAGCGCTCGAAGCAGGGGCTCGTCGCGCCCGGCCTGGAGTTCGAGGTCATCGACGAGGACGGAGAGGAGATCCCGTGGGACGGCGAGGCGTTCGGCGAACTCCGCATCCGCGGCCCGTGGGTCACGAAGGAGTACTTCAAGCGCCCGGAGGCCAACGAGGAGGAGTTCGTCGACGGCTGGCTGAAGACCGGCGACGTGGTCACCGTCGACGAGGACGGCTACATGCAGCTCGTCGACCGGACGAAAGACGTGATCAAGTCGGGCGGCGAGTGGATCTCCAGCGTCGAGTTAGAGAACGCGATCATGGCTTACGACGGCGTCAGCGAGGCGGCCGTCGTCGGCGTGCCCCACGAGCGCTGGCAGGAGCGCCCCGTGGCGTTCGTCGTCGTGGCCGAGGGCGTCGACCGCGAGGACCTCGTCGACCGGATCGAGACCGGGCTCCGCGAGGAGTACCCCAAGTGGTGGCTGCCGGACGCGGTGGAGTTCATCGACGAGGTACCGAAGACCGCCACCGGGAAGTTCTCGAAGAAGGACCTCCGCGAGCAGTACGGCGACCAGTCGCTCGTCGAGGGGGCCGTGCCGGAAGACGACGCGCCCGACGCGGAGTGACGGCGGCGTAGCCCGGAATTCGGCGGGTTCAGTCGTCGCGGTCGCTTTTCGCTCGTCGCAGTCGGTTTTCAGTCGTCGCGTTCGCCGACGACCCACTTGTGCGAGTAGCTCTCCCCGCAGGTACAGTGTGCGTACGCGTGTACCACGTCGCCCTCGGCGTAGAGGCCGCCGACCTCCTCGTTTTGCGCCTCCGCGAACGCGAAGACGAACCGGACGTCGTGGTCGTCGTCGGGGTCCTCCTCGGCGAAGGGACACGCGCCGTCGTCGAGCGAGCGCGCGATCTCGCCTTCGGCGCCCATCGCCGTCTTCGCGAACTCCATCGCGCCCATGCCCGTCCCGGCCTGGAACGCGGAGCGACCGGTCTCGCCGTCGAGGATCAGCCGGACGCCGCCGTCGACCTCGCTGCCCACGCTCCGGAGTCGGGAGTCGTCGTCGAGGTACGCGTCGCTCACGTAGAAGACCACGTCTTCGAGCCGCTCGCCCGCGAGAAACTCGTCGAGGTTGCTCATGCCGGGCGGAGGCGCGTGAGCGGTAAAAGGAGTGCGTGTCGCGGCCGGGCGGAAGCGGAGAGAGCGGCCCGAACCGATGTTAAATCGTGTAGAATAGGGGTAAGCGTTAATACGTACCACGGAGATCCGACGCGTAATGAGTGCGCAGACGAGATCCGGAGACCGGCTCGCCGAGTGGGCACAGCTGGTCGACGAGGACGTTCCGAAAGAGCTCCGAGAGGAGCGCTCGACCGACGGATAACTTTCACCCCGCTTCGCGAAGCCTTTAGGCCGGTGCCGGCCAAGAGCCGTCGATGGCGACCGAGGCCGCCGGGATCGACCGACCCCTGCTCGTCGACGGGTTCTTACAGCGCCGCCGCTACCAGCTCCGGCTGGCCGACGCCGCGGCCGACGACCACACCCTCGTCTGTCTCCCGACCGGCCTCGGCAAGACGACCGTCAGCTTGCTCGTCACCGCCGAGCGGCTCGACGGAGTCGGCGGGAAGGCGCTGTTTTTGGCGCCGACGAAGCCGCTCGTCCAGCAGCACGCGGACTTCTACCGGGAGGCCCTCTCGGTCCCCGACGACGAGATCGTCGTGTTCACCGGCGACGTGAAGCCGGACGACCGGGCCGCGCTCTGGGAGGACGCCCGGATCGTGATCGCGACGCCGCAGGTGGTCGAGAACGACCTCGTCGGCAACCGGATCTCGCTGCGCGACGTGACCCACCTCACCTTCGACGAGTGCCACCGCGCGACCGGCGACTACGCGTACGTCTACATCGCGGAGCGCTACCACGCCGACGCGGCCGACCCGCTCGTCACCGGGATGTCGGCCTCGCCGGGCGGCGACACCGAGGAGATCGAGACGGTCTGTGAGAACCTCGGCCTCGTCAACGTCGAGGTGATGACGGAGGACGACGCCGACGTCGACGAGTACACCCACGACACCGACGTCCAGTGGGAGCAGGTGACGCTCCCCGACGAGGTCCTCGCGATCCGCGACGCCCTCAACGAGGTGATCACCGACCGGCTGGAGAAGCTGAAACAGCTGGGCGTGACGAACAAGACGAGCCCCGACCTCTCACAGAAGGACCTCAACAAGATGCGGGGACAGCTGAAACGGATGATGGACAACGACCAGTCGGACGGGTACAAGGGGATGAGTACCCACGCCGAGGTGATGAAGCTCCGGCGCGCGACCGAGCTGGTCGAGACCCAGTCGGTCGAGTCCGTCCGGCGCTACTTCGAGCGCCAGCGCGAGGCCGCGCGCTCGTCGGGCGCCTCGAAGGCGAGCCAACGGATGGTCGCGGACCCCAAGGTACGAGAGGCGATGCGGAAGGCGGAGTCGTTCGACGGGCTCCACCCGAAGTTCTCGAAGGCGCGCATCCTGCTCGCCGAGACGCTCGGCATCGACGGCGGCGAGCGCGCCATCCTCTTCACCGAGTCCCGCGACACCGCCGAGGCGCTCGTGGAGTTCCTCTCGGCGAGCTTCGACGTCCGCAAGTTCGTCGGGCAGGGCGACAAGGAGGGTTCCGACGGCATGAGCCAGAAACAGCAACAGGAGACCCTCGACGAGTTCAAGAACGGCGACTTCGAGGTGCTCGTCTCCACGTCGGTCGCCGAGGAGGGGCTGGACGTGCCCGAGGTCGACTTAGTCTGTTTCTACGAGCCCGTCCCGACCGCGATCCGCTCGATCCAGCGGAAGGGTCGGACCGGCCGGCAGGCCGAGGGGAAAGTCGTCGTGTTGATGGCCGAAGACACCCGCGACGAGGCGTTCTTCTGGATCTCGCGGCGCCGCGAGAAGAAGATGGCGAGCCAGCTCTCGGAGCTGAAGGAGGCCACCGACGACATCGAGGAGACCGTCGGCGACGACGGGCAGGCCGGGCTCGACGCGTTCGGCGGCGACTCGGGCGACGACGGGTCGGAGGAGGACGCCGCCCGCGACGAGGAGGCCACAGGATCGGACGACGGCGACGACGCGGACGGCGACGACAGCGAGGACGACGCCGGACTCACCGACTTCGCGGCCGAGGCGCGGGACGACGAGGAGGACGACGCGGGCGGCGACGAGGCGAGCGCCGGCGACGCTGACGAGAGCGCCGACGGCGTCGTCGCGACCGCGGGCGTCGAGGACGGAGTCGAGGTCGTCGTCGACCAGCGCGAGCTCGACTCCTCCATCGCGAAGGACCTCTCGACGCGCGACGGCCTCGTCACCCGGCTGGAGACGCTCGCGGTCGGCGACTACGTCCTCTCGGACCGCGTGGCCGTCGAGCGCAAGTCCGCGGCCGACTTCGTCGACTCGATGCTCGACGGCGACCGCTCGATGTTCGAGCAGGTCGGCGAGCTCTCGCGGGCGTACGCCCGCCCCGTGATGGTCGTCGAGGGGACGAACCTCTACGGGCAGCGGGACATCGAACCCAACGCGATCCGCGGCGCGCTCGCGTCGCTCGCGGTCGACTTCGACGTGAGCGTCCTCCGCACCGAAGGCGAGGAGGACACCACCGAACTGCTCGCGACCATCGCCAAGCGCGAGCAGGAGACGCGCGACCGCGAGGTGAGCGTCCACGGCGAGAAGACGACGAAGACCCGCGCGGAACAGCAGGAGTACGTCGTCTCCGCTATCGCGGATATCGGCCCGGTCACGGCCCGGACCCTCCTCGAACACTTCGGCACCGTCGAGGCCGTGATGACCGCGCCCGAGGACGACTTACTGGAGGTCGACGGCGTCGGCCCGGTGACCGCGGAGCGCATCCGCGAGGTCGTCGGGAGCGAGTACGAATAGCCTTGATCGACGGTACGAACGGCAACGGCGGCGAAAGGATATTGTATACGAGGTAGTATACGAGCAGATATGAGCAAGAGCATCCGCGTCGACGAGGAGACACACGCCGCGCTCGCGTCGCTGAAAGGTGACGACGAGACCTTCGACGACCTGCTGACGCGGTTGCTTCGCGAGCGCCGCGAGGATATCCGGTCCGGGGCCGGTCTGTGGGAGGGAACCGACGCGCCGGAGCGCGCCCGAGAGAGACGCCGGGAGATGAAACGCGGGGTCGACTCGCGGTGACCCTGTACGACAGTAGCGTCCTCATCGATTACCTCGCCGGACGATCCCCCGCCGTCGAATATGTCGAGTCTCACGCCGACGAGCGTGCGGTCGCTCCGCCGCTCGTGCTGTTCGAAGTGTATCAAGGAGAGGTCTTCAAGGCGGGATCGACGGACCTCGGCGCGGTCGACGAGGCGCTGGACTGGATAGATGTGATCGACACGTCGTCGGCAGTCGCTCGCGAAGCGGCGGTGCTTCAAGATGCGCTCCGTGATCGGGGAGATTCCCTCGCTGCCCGCGACGCGTTCATCGCGGGGGGCGCCGTCGCACAGGACGAACGGCTCGCCGTGTCGGACACCGACTTCAACGTCGATGGGATTCGTGACGCACTCAACGTCGATTTCGTCTGAGGGGTTCAGTCGAACCCGCTCACCAGCGTCACGGCCCACTGCCCGAGGTCGTACTCCGAGCGGACCTCCACGCGCGTCACCCACTTCACCCACTGGAACCCCCGCCGGTCGGGCGCGACCAGCCGCGCGGGCGCGCCGTGGCCGTGCGAGAGGCGCTCCCCGCCGACGTGCGTCGCGAGCAGCGCGTCCTCGGCCTCCTCGATCGGCAGGCTCCAACGGTAGCCCGTCACGGACGTGAACCGGACGTAGGCCGAGTCGCGGTCCGAGCTGTCGGAGTCGACCCCGCCCGCCGCGTCGAGCAGGTCACCGACACGGATCCCGCTCCACTCCTGGACCGTGTACCAGCCGCTCGTACAGTCGAGCAGCGCCTCCGTCTCGTGGCCGGCGGCGAGGTCGGCGGCGGTCAGTTCGACGGGGTCGCTCACGAGGCCGTCGACCGCCAGCCGGTAGTCGTCGCGGTCGATCGGGTCCGGGTCGTCGGCGACCCACGAGGTGATCGGGAAGGCGGCGTTGCCGGCGCCCTCGCGGGGCTGTGAGCCGGTGAATCGCCGGTCCGCGCCGGCGGTGTCGAGGGCGTCGTTGACCCCCTGTTGGAGCCGGTAGGTCGCACCGCCGGCCGCCAGCAGCGCGAAGTACCGGACCGCGGTCCGGCGGCGCTCGAAGTCGACGCGGCGCGGGAGCCGGAACCGGGTCGACGCGTGGCCGGCCACGAGCGGGACGAGGGCGAGCCCGAAACCGACGTGGACGGAGAGTAAGGTCCAGTACGAGAGCCGCACATCGAGGCCGAACACCCACGCGACGCCGGTCCCGATCGCGCCGACCGCGGCGACGAGCGTCAGAACGGACAGCGCGGTCGACCGCTGCCAGAGGTTCGGGTCGGTGAGCCGGCGGCGGACGCGCGCGAGCTTCCACGCGAGCAGCGCGACGATGCCGACCCCCAACGCGCGATGGAGCCAGAACAACGGCCACCCCTCGGGGACGCCGACGGTGAAGGAGACCAGCCCGGTCACCGCCTCGGCGACGACGAACGCGAACAGCGACCAGTCGACCGCCCGCGGCGGCGGCTCCAGGCGGTCGATTGCGCTCCGGAGTCGGTCCCTCGCGGTCATCTACGCGTGGTACGTGCTAGCGAGTCAAAAGGGTACAGTCCACGGGGGATCGTCGCGCTCGCTACAGCTCGTACACTTCGCCGTCGACCGCCAGCGGCTCTTCGAACGCCTCGTCGGCGGGGTAGAAGTGCGCGAGGTGGACGAGCCGCGTCCGGTCGGGGTCGAGCTCGTCCGCGAGCGCAAGCGCGCCCTCCCGAGTCATGTGTTTCGTGCCGAACGTCCGCGGGACGCCGTCGGGGCCCTCGTGGCGCCCGCCGATCGGGTGGTGTTCGCACAGCGACGCGGGGACGATGGCGTCCGCGAGCAGGAGGTCCGCGTCGGCGAGCGCCTCGCGGGAGGGTTCGGGAACGTCGTAGCTGGTGTCGCCGGTAAGCGAGAGCTTCGCGCCCGTCTCCGGGTCCTCGATGACGACGCCGTAACAGACGAGCGGCGGGTGATCGACCGGGACGAACCGCACCTCGAAGCCGCAGGTCTCGAAGGGCGTCATCGGCTCGCGGGCGTGGACGCCGATCCGGTCTTCGAGGTAGTCGTACTTACCGCGGATCGTCTCCGCGACGCTCTCGTCGGTCGCGGGGTCGGTCTCGTTCGGAGCGTGGACGGGGAGCCCGTCGACGAGCCGGTAGACGTTCCCCAGCCCGTCGAGGTGGTCGAAGTGGATGTGGGTCACGAGCCCGGCGTCCGGGAGGGGAACGTCGGCCGCGAGGAACTGCTGTCTGAAGTCGGGACTGAAGTCGACGAGCAGCGACTCGCCGGTCCGCTCGTTGGCGACGTGAACGGAGAAGCGCGACCGCGACACCCCGCGCTCGCGGGCCGCCTCGCAGGTGTCGCAGTCACAGCCCACCGTCGGCGTGCCCGTCGTGTCGCCCGTTCCGAGGAGGGTGACCCGCATGGAGCGTGGTCGGCGGGCCACGGACTTAGCGTCCGTGGTCGGGGATGGCGTCTCGACGGGGCGGGGGATGTCCTCGCGGCGGTCCGCCGGGCCGCGGGCGTCGGCGCGACCGCGACGTATAACCCCGAGCCGACTCGACCCGGACGCATGCACACCAGTCGCAGCCTCACCCTCGCGCGGCTCCCGTCGGGAGTGCCGGTCAGGACGACCGTCCACGCGTACGGCGACGGGAAGCTCGTCGACGGCGAGGACGGCGCCGAACTCGACGCGCCGAACGGGTCGCCCGTGGTGTACGCGCAGGCGGCCCAACACGGACGGGAGGTGAACGGGGCCGCGGTCCTCCGGCGGCTCCACGACCGGCTCGTCGGCGAGGCGTCGCGGGGACCGACGGCCGCCGACCTCGACGGGACCCTCGTGACGGTGCCCGTCGCCGACCCGCTCACATTCGACCGCGTCTCGTACACGACGCCGGAGTCGCTCGACTCGCGGCAGCCGAACATGAACCGCTGCTGGCCCGGCGACGCCGAGGGATCGCTCCACGAGCGGATGGCTGCGCGCCTCTGGTCGCTCGCGAGCGAGGCGGACGCGGTCGTCGACCTCCACACCGGCTCGCCGGCGATGGCGACGCACACGGTGTTCATGCGCGGCGACGACGCCTGCCGCGGTCTCGCGGAGGCGTTCGGCACCGACCTGCTACTGGCGGAGGCGGCCGGCGATGACGCGGAGACCGAGTGGAGCGAGCGGGGGTTCGCCGGGAAGTTCCGAGTCGCGGCCACGCGCGAGGGGATCCCGACGGTGACGCCCGAACTCGCACACAGCCGGGAGGTGGTTCCCGAGGCGGTCGAGGCCGGCGTGTCGGGGATGGTCGGGGCGTTGCGCCACGAGGGACTGCTCGACGGCGAGCCCGAGCCGTGGGACGGGATCGTCGCGCGGAACCACCTCGGCCGCGTGACCGCGGCGGACTCGGGCCTGTTCGTTCCGGAGTCGGGCCTCGCAGTCGGCGACCGAGTCGCGGAGGGCGACCGCGTCGGCGAGGTGTTCGACCCGACGACCTTCGAGACGCTCCAGACCGCGCGCGCCGACCGGGACGGCATCGCGTACTCCGTCGCGCGGGAGTCGACCGTCACGGCGGGCTCGACGCTCGTCGGTGTGGCCGAGCGGATCGACGAAGAGTAGGGGTCGAGTCGGACTGTGGCCGGGAGCGTCCGAGCCCCTCGACGCTGCCCGTTACGGGCGACGCACGCGGATCTTCCCGTCTCCCGCGACGGTGATGTACAGTCGGCGACGGACCTCGCGGCCGTGGACCGCGTCGCCGGCGCGGTCGCCGATCGCTTTCATCAGCTCCGGCGCCGTGTGGTTCACCTTGACCCCGGCGTCGTCACAGGCGTCGTACACCCGCTTCGGCGCGTCGTAGAGGTCAGTCCCCGCCTCGATCTCGACGCGGACCGGGGCGGACAGCGCCTCGGCGAACGCGACCGTCTCGCGGGCGCGCTCGACGTTGTCGCGGGCGCTCGCCTCGACGCTGGAGACGTTCGCGCGCGAGGTGCCGAGCCGGTCCGCGATGTCCGACTGGCGGAGCCCGCGCTCGCGGAGCGCCAGTACCTCCGCTTGGCGTCGGGTGAGCACGCTCTCGTCGGCGTCGAACCCGGCCCGCTGTAGGACCGCGTCGGCGTCGATGTCCGCGGGGTCGGGTCGCCCGTCGTCTGCCACCATGCGATCACCGACGTGCCGGGCGCTCAAAAAACGGCGGTTTCACGCGATGAGAGCGGCGCGGAATCCAGCGGCAAAAGAGAGGTTACGCGGTACGGGTGCGGAAATTTCGCGGCGGATCGACGGCGTCCGGACTGTCCGTGGGGTGGGGCTCCCCCGGGACGCCGTCACTTGCCCCAGAAGTTCTCGCGGCTGCCGAGTCGCTCGCGGTCCGGGCGGTCGCGGCGGTGGTTCTCGTCGTCGCCTTCGTCGGCCTCGCCATCGGCCGCGTCGGCCGTCTCCCCGTCGTCGCCCTCCTCGTCTTCCGGGTCGTCGGGGAGGCGCTCGAGCACGTCCTGTGCCGTCGCGTGGCTGGACTTGACGCGGTGGATCTTGACCTCCGCGCGCGCCGGCGGGAGCAGCCCGTCGACGAGGACGATGAACCCGTCGTCGGTGCGGCCGACGCCGGCACCGCTCTCGTGGATGTCGTCGACCTCGACGACGACCGCTTCGCCGGGTTGGACCGGCTGCTGTTTCAGCTCGTAGATCGGCATGTCGTAGTGGTTACACCACTCCGCGCCGCCCTTGTTGCCGTAGTGTTGGCACCCCATTCCCTCGATCCGTTCGTCGAAGCTGGGGCAGTCGTCGGCGAGTGGACAGTCCGCCATACCGTAGGGGAGACCGGCCGCCGTTGTAAACGTTTTCGACTCTCAGGCCGAGATTTGCGAAAACGGCCGATTCACACGGATGAGCGGCGACTGATGACCACGGGCGGGAACGCGGGGCCGGGGGAGGCCGCGGGTCGAAAGGGGCTCAGAGGAACTCGCGGACCTCCGAGTACCACATGTCGTGGTGGTCGACGGCGTCGAGCGCGTCCGCCACGTCGACCGCGATGGCGTGCCAGCAGCGCTCGTCGGGGTCGTCCGCGTCGAGGTTGTACGTCGCGTCCGCGCAGTTGCACTCCCCGTCTTCGATCACGTACTCGTCCTCGTGGCCGACGACGACGGTGAAGTCTCGGTAGCGCTTCACGCGCCCCTCGCCGACGGCCTCGATGGCGCGCTGGCCGCGGTCGCCGTGGGCGTCGACGAGGGCCGCGGCGATCGGGCCGGTCAGCTCTCCGGCCTCGTCGATCGCCGCGCGCCAGTCGTCGACCGGCTCCATGCCGATCGGTTCTCGGGCGGGCGGTTAAATCCCGTCGGTCGGATCGGGCGGCGAAGAATGGTTCGACCGCGGAACGGCCGCGAGCCGGTCGATCGCGACCGCCCTGAGAGGACCGACCGCGACGGCCTCGGCGCGCTACTCCAAGACGATCAGCGCGTCGCCCATGTCGACGCTGTCGCCCTCGGCGACGTGGACGCCCGCGACCGTCCCGCCGCGCTCGGCGACCACGTCGTTTTCCATCTTCATCGCTTCGAGGACGCACACCACGTCGCCGGCGGCGACCTCGTCGCCCTCGGCGACGTCGACCGAGAGGATCGTCCCCTGCATCTCCGCCTCGATGGCCTCGCCGCCCTCCGCGACGTCGACGTCGCCGTCGTCGCCGTCGTCGGACTTCGCCTGCGGCGGGCGCTGTCGGCCGCCGCTCCCGCCGCTCTCCGGGACCGGGACGGCGGGCGCGCCGCGCTCCTCCAGTTCGACCTCGAAGCGCTTCCCGTTCACCTCGACGGTGAACTCGCGTTCGGTCACCTCCTCGTCGTCTTCGCCCGCGGCCGACGACTCGGTGCCCCACTTCGCCTGCGCGTCGGCGACGCGCTCGGCGTCCAACTCCTCGTCGAGGTACTTCGTCGTGTGCGTGCCGTCGACGAACCGCTGGTCGTCGAGCATGAGCCGGTGGAACGGGACGATGGTGACGACCCCTTCGAGGTCGTACTCCGCGAGCGCGCGCTTCGAGCGCGCGAGACACTCCCCGCGGTCGGCGCCCCAGACGATCAGCTTCGCGATCATCGAGTCGTAGTCGGTGACCAGCTCGTCGCCCTGCCGGAGCGCGTCGTCGACGCGCACGCCGATCCCGCCCGGCGGGTCGTACGTGTCCAGCGATCCCTCGTTGGCGGGCTGGAAGTCGTTCGCAGCGTTCTCGGCGTTGATCCGGAACTCGATTGCGTGCCCGTCCAGCTCGACGTCGGCCTGCGAGACGGACATCCCCTCCCCGCTGGCGACCCGGAGCTGCTGTTTGACGATGTCGATCCCGGTCAGCGCCTCGGTGACGGTGTGTTCGACCTGGATCCGGGTGTTGACTTCGAGGAAGTAGAAGGGGGTGTCGGGCCCGAGCGGCTCCGAGGGGTCGCGGTCGGGGTCCTCCTCGACGAGGAACTCGACCGTTCCGGCGTTGGTGTAGTCGGCGGCGGCGACGCCGCGGCGGGCGGCCTCGCCGATCCGCTCGCGCAGTTCGTCGGAGAGCGCCGGGGAGGGACCCTCCTCGATCACCTTCTGGTGGCGGCGCTGGAGCGAGCAGTCGCGCTCGCCGAGGTGGACCACGTCGCTCTCGGTGACCGCGGCGTCGTCGACCGCGTCGGCGGCGGCGGCCGCCGGGTCGTCCGCGACGATCTGTACCTCCACGTGGCGGGGGGTCTGGAGGTAGCGTTCGAGGTACACCGAGTCGTTCGAGAAGTACGCCTCGCCCTCGCGTTTCGCGGACTCGAGCGCCTCCTCGGCCTCCTCGGCGCTCTCGACGACCTTCATGCCGCGGCCGCCGCCGCCCCCCTCGGCTTTGATCGCGACCGGGTAACCGTACTCGTCGCCGAAGTCGGTCACCGCCTCGACGTCGGTGACCGGCTCGGTCGTCCCGGGGACGATCGGCACGTCCGCGTCGTCCATCACCCGGCGTGCGTGGGTCTTCTCGCCGAGGCGCTCCATCGCGTCGCTCGAGGGGCCGACCCACGTGATCCCGTCCGTCGCCTCGACGCGGGCCGCGAAGTCGGCGTTCTCCGCGAGGAAGCCGTAGCCGGGGTGGATCGCGTCGGCGTCGGCGGACCGGGCCGCCTCGACGACCGCCTCGCCGTCCAGGTACGAGTCGGCCGCGCGGGCGGGCCCGACGTTGTACGCCTCGTCGGCGTAGCGGACGTGGCCGCCGTGTTTGTCGGCGTCGCTGTAGACGGCGACGGTGTCGACGCCCAACTCCTCACAGGCGCGCATCACCCGGACCGCGATCTCGCCGCGGTTCGCCACGAGAACCTTATCGAACATTCCTGTCGGTTGTTCCACGAACTGCTACCAAACTCTGTCGGTCCGTAGCGGGCCGCGCCCGCTCCGGGAGCGGAGCCGAACCGTCCCGGGACGGTTAAGGGGACGCCGGGCGCCACGTTCCGGTATGCTCGACGCGGGAAACCCGTACATGCTGCCGTCGGTCCTGGTCGGTGCCGCCGTCTACCTCGGACTCACGGTCGTCACCGACGCATCGCTACCGGTCCGGGTCGGGGCGCTCCTCGTGTTCGTGGTCGTCGTCCCGACCGCGCTCAACCGCCTGTTCGGCGGCCGCGACACGGCCGAGATGGCGGGCGACGAGGCGACCGGCGACGACCCGCGCTGATCGCTCCGTCGCGCGAGCCAGTACCACACATATAACTGTCAGCGGACGTATCATCCGGCGCGCCCTGAGTCAGGGCCGGGTCGGCGGCGTGGCGGGTCTCCGTCGCGCCGTCGGGGGAATGTACGCGACCGGGCGTCCCCGCGTCCGGCGATTCTATTCGACGAGCAACATCGTGAGCAGCGCGAGCGCTCGGCCGATCGGTCCTCGCGACCGCGCGGAACCGAGCGCTCAGAACCGGTCGCTCCGGCCGACCGCGGTCCACGGGTCCGCCGGCGCGTCCGCGGGAACGCGCACCCGCCGCCGGTGAAGCCGCTCGACTCGGGCGGCGAGGCCCCAGCGGTCCTCGCCGCGGCCGTCGTCCGCGTCGCCCGCGGCCGCGGCCGCGGCGAGTTCGCCGTCGCGGAGGTGCGCCGCGACCGCCGCGGCGATGGCGGCCGCCTCGTCGTCGGCGGCGTCGTCGGGGATCGACAGGCCGGCGAGCGCGAGTTCGGGGCCGTCGCCGCCGAGGTTCTCCCCGCCCGCGGGACTCCCGTCGTCCGTCGCCCGGTCGTCCGCCGCCATCAGATCGGGATGTTGCCGTGTTTCTTCGCCGGCTGGTCGGAGCGTTTCCCCTTCAGCATCTTCAGGTCCTCGACGAGGCGGGCGCGCGTCTCGGTCGGCTCGATCACGTCGTCGACGAAGCCGCGGTCGGCGGCGGTGTAGGGGTTCGCGAACTCCTCGCGGTACTCGTCGATGAGCTCCTGTCTGCGCGCGTCGGGGTCGTCCGCCTCGTTCAGCTCCTCGCGGTAGAGGACGTTGACCGCGCCCTTCGGCCCCATCACCGCGATCTCGGCGGTCGGCCACGCGTAGTTGACGTCGCCGCCGATGTGCTTCGAGGACATCACGCAGTAGGCGCCGCCGTACGCCTTTCGGGTGATGACGGTGAGCAGCGGGACGGTGGCCTCGGAGAAGGCGTATAGCAGCTTCGCGCCGTGGCGGATGATCCCGTTGTGCTCCTGGTCGGTGCCGGGCATGAAGCCGGGCACGTCCTCGAACGTGACGATCGGGATGTTGAACGCGTCACAGAAGCGGACGAACCGCGCGCCCTTCTGGCTCGACTCGATGTCGAGCGTGCCGGCGTTCACGCGGGGGTTGTTCGCGACGACGCCGACGGAGTGGCCGTCGAGCCGGGCGAAGCCGACGACGATGTTCTTCGCGAAGTTCTCCTGGACCTCGAAGAAGGAGCCCTCGTCGGTCACGCTCGCGATCACGTCTTTCATGTCGTACGGCTTCCGGGGCGCGTCGGGGACGATCTCGGCCAGTTCGTCGTCGGCGCGCTCGGGGTCGTCCCACGGCTCGACGCGCGGCGGGTCCTCCACGTTGTTGGCGGGGAGATACGAGAGCAGACGCGCGATGTTGTCCAACGCGTCCTCCTCGCTGTCCTCCGCGAAGTGCGCGACGCCGGAGGTCGACGAGTGGGTGACCGCGCCGCCGAGCTCCTCGAAGCTCACCTCCTCGCCGGTGACCGTCTCGATGACGTCCGGCCCGGTGATGAACATGTGCGAGGTGTCTTTCACCATGAACGTGAAGTCCGTGATGGCGGGAGAGTACACCGCGCCGCCGGCGCACGGCCCCATGATCGCCGATATCTGCGGGATCACGCCGGACGCCTCGGTGTTGCGCCGGAAGATCTCGGCGAAGCCGCCGAGCGAGGCGACGCCCTCCTGTATCCGGGCGCCCGCGGAGTCGTTGAGGCCGACGACCGGCGCGCCCACGTCCATCGCCTTGTCCATCACCTTGCACACCTTCTCGGCGAACACCTCGCCGAGGGAGCCGCCGAAGACGGTGAAGTCGTGCGCGAACACGAACGTCTTCCGACCGTTCACCTCGCCGTAGCCCGTCACCACGCCGTCGCCCGGGATCTGTTTTTCCTCCATCCCGAACGTGTGGTTGCGGTGGGTTCGGAACCGGTCGAACTCGTGGAAGGTGCCGTCGTCGAGGAAGTAGTCGATCCGCTCGCGGGCGGTCATCTTCCCTTTGTCGTGTTGGGACCGTATCCGGTCTTCGCCCCCGCCTTTCGACGCCCGCTCGCGGCGCTCGCGGAGGTCTTCGATGCGGTCGTCCATCGTCACGGCGGACCACCCTGCGTCATTACCTCGTGGGTCGGCGAGCGCCGTCAAAAGGGTTCCCCTATCCGACGTTTTCGGATTCGACGCGCGTCGAACGACGAGCGAGAGAGGCGGCCGGACGGCGGTCGGGGGAACGCGGTCGCACGACCCGGGAGAAGCGGACGCGCGACGGCGGCGACGCAGACGCCGCGACCGCCGCGGAACGGCCCTGCCTCGGGTTCACACGGCGAACGGCGCTTCGACGCTTTTAAACCTCCGATGGACCTCTCTCCGATGAGACAGGCTTCGCCTGTTTCACTGACCCGTAGGAGCGACCTGCGTACTACGGAGGTGAAAATGGCAGACACAATACAAGAGGCCGTAACCCTCGCACTCGACGATGCGCCCGAGCGGAACTTCCGCGAGACCGTGGACATCGCGATCAACCTGCGAGACCTCGACCTCAACGATCCGTCGAACCGTATCGACGAGTCCGTCGTGCTGCCGTCTGGAACGGGGCAGGAGACACAGATCGTCGTCTTCGCGGAGGGCGAAACCGCCGTCCGCGCACAGGACGTCGCTGACGAAGTACTCGACAGCGACGACCTCGAAGACCTCGGAGACGACGACGACCGCGCAAAGGATCTGGCCGACGACACTGACTTCTTCGTCGCAGAGGCCAACCTGATGCAGGACATCGGTCGGTACCTCGGTACCGTCCTCGGTCCGCGCGGGAAGATGCCTACCCCACTACAGCCGGACGACGACATCGTCGACACAGTCAATCGGATGAAGAACACGGTGCAGCTCCGGTCGCGCGACCGGCGCACGTTCCACACCCGCGTCGGTGCCGAGGACATGAGTCCCGACGCGATCTCGGACAACATCGACGTCATCATCCGGCGACTCGAAGCAGACCTCGAGAAGGGCCCGCTCAACATCGACGGGATCTACGTGAAGACCACGATGGGTCCCGCGAGGGAGGTGCCCGTATGAGCTCGGTCCGCAAGACCGAGACGATCCCCGAGTGGAAACAGGAGGAAGTCGACGAGCTCGTCGAGTTCATCGACTCCTACCAGTCCGTCGGGATCGTCGGGGTGGCCGGCATCCCGAGCCGACAGCTTCAGGCCATGCGCCGGGAGCTCCACGGCTCGGCCGCCGTCCGCATGAGCCGCAACACGCTCACGAACCGGGCGCTCGAGGAGGTCGACGACGGCGTCGAGGCGCTGACGGAGTACGTCGCCGGTCAGGTGGCGCTCGTCGGCACCAACGACAACCCGTTCGGCCTCTTCAAGCAGCTCGAAGCCTCGAAGACCCCCGCCCCGATCAACGCGGGCGAGGTGACCCCCAACGACATCGTGATCCCCGAGGGCGACACCGGCGTCGACCCGGGACCGTTCGTCGGCGAGCTCCAGACGGTGGGCGCGTCCGCCCGCATCATGGACGGCTCGATCAAGGTGACCGAGGACTCGACCGTGCTGGAGGAGGGCGAGGTCGTCGACGACGACCTCGCGAACGTCCTCGTCGAGCTCGGCATCGAGCCCAAGGAAGTCGGCCTCGACCTGAAGGCCGTCTACTCCGAGGGCGTCCTGTTCGAGCCCGACGAACTCGAAATCGACGTCGACGAGTACCGCGCGGACGTCCAGTCCGCCGCGGCCGCCGCGCGCAACCTCTCCGTCAACGCCGCGTACCCGACGGCTGCCACCGCCGGCACCCTTCTCGCGAAGGCGTCCGGCGAGGCGAAGTCCGTCGGGCTGTTCGCGGAGATCGAGAGCCCGGACGTCGTGCCAGACCTGATCGGGAAGGCCGACGCCCAGCTGCGCGCGCTCGCGTCACAGATCGACGACGAGGAGGCGCTCCCCGAGGAGCTACAGGGCGTCGAGGCCGCGCCGGCGACTGAGCCGGCAGCCGACGACGCCGAGGAGGAACAGGCGGACGAAGACACGGAAGACGCCGAGGAGACCGACGACGCCGACGACGCCGACGACGACGACGGCGACGGCGGCGACGGACTCGGCGCGATGTTCGGATAACACGAGGTACACACCAATGGAATACGTTTACGCTGCGCTCATCCTGAACGAGACTGGCGAAGAGATCAACGAGGACAACATCACCGGCGTGCTGGAAGCCGCCGGCGTCGACGTCGAGGAATCCCGCGTCAAGGCGCTCGTCGCCGCGCTGGAGGACGTCGACATCGAGGAAGCCATCGAGACGGCCGCCGCGGCGCCCGCCGCCGGCGGCGCGTCTGCCGGTGGCTCCGCGGACGCCGACGCGGCCGACGAGGAGGCCGACGACGACGACGACGAGGCCGAGGCCGCCGACGAGGCGGACGACGACGACGAGGAAGACGGCGACGGCGGCGAAGGGCTCGGCGAGCTCTTCGGCTGAGCCGGCGCTCGACTCCCGTCGACGCGGACCGAATCACCGATTTTTCGCGGCGCGAGGATATCCCGAGTGATAACGTCGTCCGCGGGTTTTTGTATCGATCCGCGGTACGGTGAGCCGACATGAAGATCGTCGACGGGGACAAAGCGGAGTGCGCGCGGTGCGAGGAGGTGTATCCGCTCGCGGACGTCTCGCTGCTCGAGAAGGAGACCAACCGAGACTACGAGCGGGTACTGTGCGAGGAGTGCGTCGAGGTCGTCGGCGTGCCGCAGGGCTACTCGCTGCGGCGAGACATCACGTTCCTGGCGCGGTGAGTCAGTCCACCGAGGCGGTGAGCCGCGAGGCCGGAAACGCGTACGTCTTCAGGTCGGTCAGCGCGGTCTCCGGTCGGAGCGACTCGACGTAGACGGCCTCGACGGCGGGCTCGTGGGCGCCGTAGGCGGCGTTCGACTCGTAGTCGGCGAGCGAGCGGTCCGCGTCGGTCCGATACGCGTCGGCGCGATCGGTCGTGACCGCGGTCACGACGAGTCGTTTCCCCGTCTCGCGGTCTCCCACGACGGTCCCGGGGTCGAACGCGTGCCGGTCACAGAGGTGTGACCCGCGGTCGTCGGCGGGGACGAACGTCGCAGTCCCGCAGACCGCACAGGCGCCGACGCGCTCGTCGGGGGCGGGAACGACGCCCGCGGTCACCGACAGCGCGACGCGGCGGAGGTGTTTACACCGGGCGCCGCGGATGGCGTGGTCGGGACAGGTACAGCTCCCGGCGTCGAGGTCGACGACGTACGTGCCGCCGTCGGTGTCGACGACGTACCGACGGTCGGGGAGCGGGCGGACGGTCATCGACTCCGAGAGGGCGCGCTCGGAGCGCTCGTCGACGGGCGGCGAACGCGCCGCTCGGGACGTGTCGGAGCGGTTCGGCTCGGCGGGTGACGCGGCTGTGTTTCGGGTGTGCGTCATGGGCGACGGCGAGGCTGGGCCTCGCTTCGGGTGGACGTAGGAGCCCGAGACTGGTAAACGCACCGCGGAAACCGATGAAACGGGCGCCTCACGACGCTTCGCCCGCGTTCGCCCCCCGATGTGGGGCGCCGGCCTCATCGAAGTCCTTTTTTAGTGGCGTCGGAAAATCGCAGCCATGGAAATCGACGCGGAGCTCCGTCGGCAGATCGCCGTCTCGCTCGCGGCGGCCGCGGCGTTCATCGTCGGACTGGTCGCGATCGGGGTCGTCTTCGGCGGGTCAACGGTGCTACCGGCGTCCGGGGCGATCGCCCTCGTCGCGCTGTTGGCCGGGTTCGTACTGCTGATGGGCGGCGTCGGCGTGTTCCTGATGCGCGCGGGCGACGAGTCGTAGTCGGCCCGCCCCGTTCCGCGGTCGACCGTCCCCCGACACTTCTTCGCTCCGTTCGACTCCTCGCGCGGGCCGGCCGCCGGTCGGCGGCGCGGTCAGCCCTCGCTCGGCTCGTCCGTCTCCCGGGCGGTCCGCCAGTCGGTCACCTCGTCGGCCGCGGCGACTCGCTTCTCGTAGTAGGAGAGCGGGTCCGCCGCGACCTGCATGTGGTCGTCCTCGTTGTGACAGATGCCGTAGTTCGCGAGCGTCTCGCAGGTCGGCGGGGGGTACTGCGTGCCCCGCTCGTCTGTCAGGTACTCGGTCTGGTAGCGGATCCCCTCGGCGTCGAGGCTCGTGTCCGCACAGAAGGCGACGACCTCGTCCGGCGTCATCCCGATTCCGACGAGGAACGCCATCAGCGCGAACGATTCGGCCGACGAGAGCGTCACGTCGCGTTCGGCCTTCTCGATCAGGTTGGTCATACACGGCGGGAACAGCGCGGGCGCGACGACGTCCGGCGGTTCCGCGTACGTCCGCTCCGAGAGCAGTCGCCGGAGGTCGGCGACGCGCGACTCCAGCTCGCCGGCTATCGGCTCGTCGACCGCGAAGGGAAGCCCCTCGGCGACCCGCTCTTCGACGGCCGCCTCCAGCGCCGTGAGCAGTTCGTCCCGGGAGACGCGCACCTCGCCGGCGGCCACCGCGCGGTTGACGAGGCGCCACGAGTCGCCCCACTCCGACGAGGTGAGCCGGAGGTACGGCCCGACGCCGATCCAGTAGTGGTCCGGGTCGCGGCCGGGACCGCCGGCCGCCGTCGCGGAGCCGCCCCCCGCACCACCGACGGCCGGCGCCGCGTCGGGGCGCACGGCGTCCGCGAGGTCGAACTCGGCGAGCAGATCGTCGAGCGCGACCGTCGCGGACGACACCGACCGCAGCTCGTCGTCGGTTTCGAGGTCGCTGCGGACGCGCTCCAGGGCGGTTCCCGCCTCCGCGGCGGCGTACTTCTCGATGGCGGGGTCGGAGTCGAGCAGCGAGACGAGGATCCGCGCGATGGGGTACGAGAGCAGCTCCGCCTGCGCGTCGTACGCCGACTCCCCGGGGAAGGAACCGCTCTCCGAGGCGACCGTCCCCTCGAGGAGGGCGCGCTCGACGCGCTCGCGGGCTCGGTCGACGGCCGGCGCGTCGGCCGCGACGAGCTCGGGCAGCGACACCGCGGCCGCCGCGACGGCCTCGCGGGCGCTCGCGAAGAACGGGTACTTGGCGTCGAGCGCGTCCATGTCGGCGAGAGGTAGTGAGGGCCGGCGAATAAGCGGTGCGGTCCGCGGTCGGCGAGACGCCGAGGCCGCGGTCGGCGTGACGGGAGTCGCGAGAGGGAGCCGAGACCGCGGCGGCTACGCCTCTTCCTCCTCGACGGCCGCGCCGGGGGCGTTCGACTTGACGCTTTCGAGCCCCTGTTTCGCCTTCTGTTTCGAGGCGTACCCCTGTCCGCCGTCGGCGATGACGTTGTCGTTGTCGTGGCGGAGCCGCCAGCGGTACTCGTCGGCGTTGTCGCGGAACAGCTCGAAGGTCGCGTCGCTGCCGCCGTCCTCGGGCGCCTCCTCGTCGCGGGAGACGTCGACGACGTGCGCGCCCGGCGCGTTCCGCTGAACGCTCTCGATGCCGGAGCTCGCGTCGCGCTTGTCGGAGTACCCCTCGCCGCCGTCGGCGATGATGTTCCCGTTGTCGTGGACGAGCCGCCAGCGCCACTGGTCGGCGCTGTCGGGGTAGAGCTCGAACGTCGCCTTGCTCGCGGCCGCCTCCTCGTCGACGGCGGCCTCCTCGTCGGGCCACTCCACCTCGACCTCGAAGTGGACCGCCCCGTCCTCGCGTTCGAGTTCGACCTCGAGGTCGCCGGTCGCGGCCGGGTCGACGGTCACCGTTCCCTCGTCGTCGACCGGCACTGGCTCGCCGCGCCCGAGCGCCCGGGCGATGCGGCGGAAGTAGGTGGCGAGTCCCTGTCGGCTCCGCGACTCCTTCGACTCGTGAATGGTGTCCTCTGACATACACGGGACGGTCACGCCCGTGAAACAAAAGCGTGTGGTCGGACGGTCTGAGGGCTACGCGTCGCCCGGGCGCTCCGCGATGATCGTCTCGCCCGCGCTGACGCCGTCGCCCTCGGCGACCAGCAGGTCGTCGCGGGTCACGTCCGCGGGCAAGACGACGTCGGCGCGGGAGCCGAAGGAGACGTGGCCCACGCGGTCGCCGCGGTCGACGCGGTCGCCGGGCTCGACGGAGGGGTGGATGCGGCGGGCGAACCAGCCCGCGATGACGAGCAGTTCGTACTCGCCGAAGTCGATGGCGACCTGCTCGTTGCGGTCCGACTCCTTGTCGAACGCCGGGCGGTTGGCGCCGGGGCGGTGCCGGACCTCGCGGACCTCGCCCCCGATCGGCGCGCGGTTGACGTGGACGTCGGTGACGTTCATGAACACGCCGACGCGCAGCCGCGAGCCCTCCTCGCGCACCACCGAGACGGTGCCGTCCGCCGGGGAGAGGACGGCCTCGTCCGCGTCCGGCGGGTCGCGCTCCGGATCGCGGTGGAACCAGAGGACGCCGACCGCGAGCGCGACGAGCGCCGCCCCCACGGGCGGGAAGAGCGGGAGCGTGACGGCGCCCGCGAGCGCCGGCACGAGCGCGAGGGACCACGCCGCGTCGACCACCGGGAACGGCAGGAGCCGAGCGAGCGGCGGGGCGCGGGTCACGGCGCCACCTCCGGGTCCCGCAGCGCGGGCGAGAGCCGCCTCCGCCCCGCGGCCCAGGCGGCGAACAGGTGGACGAGGTGGGTCGCGTCGTCGAGCCCGTCGGTCAGGTCGAGGTCGGCCTCGCCGGCGAGCGCGTGGAGCCGCGCGAGGTCGTCGCCGCCGTACTCGGAGCCGGCGCGGGCCACGCGGAGTGTCTCCCGTAACAGCTCCTGCCCGTCGTACCCCTCGTCGAGGAGGTCGGACAGCGTGTCCCGAGCGTCGCCGAGGTCGCCGGCGCGGGCGGCCGCGAGCGCCTCGCGCAACTCGTCGTCGTCGCCGACCTCGCCGAGCGTCTCGTAGGCGGTCGACATGGTGATCTCGCCGCCCTCGACCGCGGTCGCCTGCGCCGAGAGGATCGCCTCGCGGAGGTCGCCGCCGGCCGCGCTGGCGACGAACTCCAGCCCGTCGCCGTCGTAGTCGACGCCCTCGCGGCCGCAGATCGTTTCGAGGACGTCTATCGTCTCGTCGGTGGTCGGCGAGCGAACGCGGACCGGGAAACAGCGCGACCGGATCGGCGCGATCAGCTTCGAGGGCTGCCGGGTCGCGATCACGAACTGGGTGGTCCGGTGGTGTTTCTCCATCACGCGCCGCAGCGCCTGCTGGAAGTCCTCGCGGATCGCCTCCGCGTTGTCCAAGAGGACCGTCTTGTACTCGCCGGACATCGGCGCGTACGACGCCGACTCCTTCAGCACGCGGTTTATCATGTCGCGTTTCGCCATGCGGCTCCGCCCCGCGAGGAACCCCTCGAACCGCGGGTCGGTGCGTATCTCCTTTTTAGTCCGACCGAAGAAGTCGGCGACGTTGATCTCGATCAGGTCGGCCTCCGGATCGGCGTGCGAGGCGTCCGCGAGCGCCCGCGCCGCCGCCGTCTTCCCGACGCCCGGGGGACCCTGAACGACGAGGTTCATCGGCTCGTCGACCGCGCGACGCAGGCGGTCGCGGGCCTCGTCCTGTCGGATCTCGTCGAGGTCGGGCGCGTGCGCGTCTGTCCACAGCGGTTCCTGCATCACCCGTGAGTCGGAGCCGCGCGGTCAAGAATCGGTCGGTCGGGACGGCGGACTACCGGCGTCCCGCGCGCTCGATCGCGCGCCCCCAGAGGTACGTGGCGACGAGGAGCCCGTACGCGAGGACGAAGGAGCCGATCAGCGGCCCGGCCCGCGACACGGTGAAGAGCGCGCCGCCGACCCCGACGGCGACGACGAGCGCGGTGAACCCGAGCGTCCAGCCGAAGAAGTAGGCGCCGTGACCGGCTACCGGCCAGAGCGCCGCCACGGTGAACGCCCGTCGGATCGACCCGTGTCGGCCGTAGGTCGCCAGTGCGATCGGGACCAGATAGAGCCCGATGACCCCCATGAACAGGACGGCCGTCGAGCCGGCGAGGATCACGGCGACCGGCGCGTCAGCCCCGGGCTCCAGCGTGACGATGCCGTAGAGGGTGACGAGGAGCGCGGCGAACGGCACGCCGAGGAGCGCCACGCAGACGACGATACCGCCGATCGACCGGCGGGCGAGCGTCCGGCCGTCTGCGAGGAAGGGCGGCATGGAGTCGCCCCGTTCGCTGGCGACCAGCACGCGGACCAGGTAGCCGACGACCGGGAGCGCGGGAAGCACCGGGACGACGGCCGACAGCGCGAAGAGCAGCCAGACGGCGAGGAGGGGTCGCTCCGCGGCGTCACCGGCGATCGGGTACGTGACCGCGGCGATCGAAGGGCGCATGGATGCGCTCACCCGCCGGACCGTAGTATGTTCGTCGGTCTCGAGTCGTCCGAGCGAGCGCCGAGCGGCGGCGAATACGACGGCGAGACGACACCGAGAAATTGACTTCAGAAATTGTTCTAAAAGAATGAGTAAGTATATATGGCAATCTTCCATCGTACAGCATGTAGTATCATGACAGACACAAGCGACCGACTATCACGACGACACTTCGTCGGAGCGACGGGGGCGGCGACGCTGACGGGCCTCGCCGGTTGTTCCGGTGGCGGTGACGGCGGCGACGGCAGCGACGGCAGCGATGGCAGCGACGGCGGCGACGGCGGCGACGGCGGCGACGGCAGCGACGGCGGAGCCCCGCTCGAAGTCCTCCACGCCTGGACCGGCGGTGACGGCGCGCGCGCCGCACAGGCGCTCGTCACGGCCTTCGAGGAGGAGTATCCGGATGTCGAACACGAGTTCAACCCCATCGGGGGCGGCGGCAACCAGAACCTGGACGCGGTCATCGCGAACCGGCTCCAGAACAACGATCCGCCGGGCGCCTTCGCCAACTGGCCCGGCCCGAACCTCCAGCGGTACGATGGCGTTCTGGGCGAGGTCGACGACGTGTGGGAGTCCGAGGGCTTCGCTGACGTGATGGTGGACGAGGCGGTCGACCTTCACCAGTATAACGGCGCGTACCGCGCCGTTCCGCTGGGGTCCCACCGGCTGAACTGCCTGTTCTACAACACGTCGGTCGTCGAAGACGCGGGCGTCGACCCCGACTCGCTGACGAGCGTGTCGGCGTTCATCGACGCGTTGGAGACCGTCCAGAGCGAGACGGACGCGATCCCGATGACCCACGGCGCGAGCGGGACCTGGACGACGACCCAGCTGTTCTCCTCGACGATGCTCGGCCAGGAGGGGTACGAGGCGTACATGAACTTCCTCGACGGCAGCCCCGACGAGGCCGCCGTTCAGGCGACTTTCGAGTCGCTGGCGGAGATCCTCGACAACTACATCAACGAGGACGCCTCCTCGATCGGACTCACGGAGTCCAACCAGAACATCATCGAGGGGAACGCGGCGTTCATCCACCAAGGTAACTGGGCGGCCGGCGCCTACCGGAACGCCGAGGACTTCAGCTACAACGAGGACTGGGGCTTCAAGACCTACCCCGGCTCGGAGGGCATGTACATGCTCCACTTCGACTCGTTCCTCTACCCCTCGGGCAACCCGACCCCGGACGCGGCGGACAAGTTCATGCAGTTCGTCGGGAGCGAGGCGGCACAGGTCGCGTTCAACCAGTATAAGGGCTCGATCCCGACCCGAACCGACGTGGACATGAGCCAGTTCGGGCCGTACCTCCAGGAGACGCAGGAAGACTTCGCCAGCGCCGACGAGCGGCCGCCGAACCTCCAGCACGGGCTCGGCGTCCCCTCGGAGACGATGACGGCGCTGAACGACGTGATCTCCAGCGAATTCTCCGGACCGTACAACGTCGAAGCCGCGACGCAAGGCTTCGTCGACGCGGTCTCCAACTGACTCCGGTCCACGATGCGACCGGATTTCGGCGGTTTCGGCACACGACGACCGATATGACACGGAATACTGACAACGGCGACGACAGTGGCGACGCGGTTCCGGACGGGGGCGTCACCGACGGCGGCGTCGCCCGAGACCGGCAGGACTCCGGATTCAGTCCCGTGGCCGCACTGAACGACCGCTTCGGCAGCGACTTCGTGGAGTCGTCACAGTTCTGGCTGCCACCGTTCCTGCTGGTGGGACTCTTCGTCTACGGCGCGATCATCTGGAACCTCCTGATCTCGCTTACGGACTTCAGAGGCTTCGGGACGCCGGACTACAGCGACCTCGACTTCGAGATGTACACCCGTGCGCTGGCGGACGGCGGGTTCATCGACGCCGCGATAAACACCTTCATCCTCCTCGTGGGGTTCACGCTGGTGACGCTCGCGCTCGGGCTCGGGCTCGCGATCCTGATCGACCGGAACATTCGGTTCGAGAACACCTTCCGGACGATCTACCTCCTGCCGATGAGCCTCTCGTTCGTCGTCACCGCCCAGTTCTGGGCGTGGATGTTCAACTTCAACAACGGCGTCATCAACATCGTGATCACGTCGCTCGGGTTCGGCCGAGTCGACTGGATCGGGAACCCGCGGATCGTCCTCTGGGCGGTCATGTTCGCGTTGATGTGGCAGTTCGCCGGCTACGCCATGGTCGTGTTCCTCGCGGGGTTGCGCGCCATTCCGGACGAACACTACGAAGCGGCCAAGGTCGACGGCGCCTCGACGGTCAAGATGTACTGGCGCGTGATCATCCCCCAGCTGAAGGGGTCGACGATCAGCGCGTCGGTCGTCCTGATGGTGTTCGCGCTGAAGGCGTTCGACTTCCTCTACTCGCTGGTCGGCGGCTACCGACCACCGAACGGGGCGGACATCCTCGCGACCAAGATGGTGCGTGAAGCGTACGCGAACCTGAACTGGGCGTACGCGTCGGCGATCGCCATCACGCTGTTCGTGATGACGCTCGGGATCGTCGGCCCGTACCTCTACTACCAGTACAACCGGGGGAACCTATGAGCGACGACGCACGAACCGACGGCGGAACGGCATCGGCGAGAGACCCGGACGCGTCCGCGGGGGCGTTGTCCGGGGTCGACGGGTACCGGGTCCTCCTGTACCTCGGACTGCTCGGGGTCTTGACGTTCTTCCTGATCCCGATCGAGTCCGGGCTCGTTACCTCGTTCAAGACCCCGAGCGGGGTCAGCGGCTCCCTCCCGTTCGCACCGCCGACGGGGAGCACGTTCACCTTCGGGAAGTGGCAGGCCGCGTTCGACGCGCTCGGACGCGGACTGATAAACAGCGCGCTGTACGCGATCCCCGCGACCGTAATCTCGGCACTGCTGGGGAGCTTCGCGGCCTACGGGATCACGCAGTCGAACTGGAAGCCGCGGTACAAGGCGCCGATCCTCGCGCTGTTCGTCGCCGGGATATTCATCCCCTACCAGGCCGTGCTCGTGCCGCTCTCGCAGTTCTGGTCGATGGTCCCGCTTCAGGAGTCGCTTGGATTCCTGTGGGACCTCGGAATCAACAACGACTACACCGGGGTGATAGAGCTGGTCATCACCCACGTGGCCTACGGGCTGCCGATCTGTACCGTCCTGTTCAGGTCGTACTACAAGAACATGAGCGAGGAGATGATCGAGGCGGCGCGGCTGGACGGCGCGTCTATCCGTCGCATCTACCGTCGCATCGTCCTCCCGCTCTCGGGACCGATGTTCGCGGTGGTCCTGATCTACCAGTTCACGCAGATCTGGAACGACCTCCTGTTCACCCTCGTCTTAGTCCAGACCGAATCCAGCGCGGCGGCACCGATCGTGTTGATCCTCGCCGGACTGGGGACGTCGCTCGAAGGCCAAGACTTCGCGCTTCGGATGGCGGGCGCGTTCATCGCCGCCCTGCCGACGCTCGCGGTGTACATCGCGTTCGGCGAAGAGTTCGCCGAGGGGGTGGCGACGTGACCGCCGCCGCTCGCCAGCAGCAATCTATGACTCGACAGCAACCACGCAGCCGACCGAAGGCATCGCTCTCGAACCGCCGCGCCGCTCCGTGGGGGCGATAGCATGGGAACGCTCGAACTCGACGGCGTGACCAAGGTGTTCCCCGACGGCGACGGCGAGGTCGTCGCGGTCGACGACGTCGACATCGAGATGCGCGACGGCGAGTTCCTCGTCGTCGTCGGCCCCTCCGGCTGCGGCAAGTCGACGACGCTCCGGATGGTCGCCGGGCTAGAGACGATCTCCAGCGGGGAGATCCGGCTCGACGGCAGCGTCATCAACGACATGAAACCGCAACACCGGGACATCGCGATGGTGTTCCAGTCGTACGCCCTGTACCCCCACATGACCGTCCGGGGGAACATGGCGTTCGGCTTGGAGGAGTCGACGGACCTCTCCGACGACGAGATCGACGCGCGCGTCACCGACGCCGCGGAGACGATGGGCATCCCCGAGCTGCTCGACCGGAAACCGGCCGACCTCTCCGGCGGGCAGCGACAGCGGGTCGCGCTCGGTCGGGCGATCGTCCGCGACCCGGAGGTGTTCCTGATGGACGAGCCGCTCAGCAACCTCGACGCGAAGCTCCGGTCCGAGATGCGGACCGAGCTCCAGCGGCTCCAAGCCGAACTCGACGTGACGACGATGTACGTCACGCACGACCAGACCGAGGCGATGACGATGGGCGACCGGATCGCCATCTTGGACGGCGGCGAACTCCAGCAGGTCGCGACGCCCCTGGAGTGTTACCACGAGCCGGCGAACCGGTTCGTCGCCGGGTTCATCGGTGACCCGTCGATGAACTTCTTCGACGTCGAGCGGGACGGGGGGACCCTCGTCGGCGACGTGTTCGACTACTCGCTGTCGGCGTCGACGCTCGACGACATCGGTGACGTGACCGATCTCACGCTCGGGGTCCGTCCGGAGGACATCTCGTTGACCGGCGACGCGACCGGCGAGCACACCTTCTCGACGGTCGTCGAGGTCGTCGAGCCGATGGGTGACGAAAACACGGTGTACCTCCGGTTCGAGGACGCACCCGAGGGCGAGACGTTCATCGCCACCGTCGGCGGCCTCCAACAGGTCTCGGTCGGCGACGAGGTCACCATCGAGATTCCGGAGCGGACGATTCACCTCTTCGACGGGAAGACCGGCGAAGCGGTCCACAACCGCGAGATCGACGAGTAGCGCCGCGACAGTCGACGTCGACGGGAGACGGCGACTCCCGGCGCGGCGGTCCGTTCACTCTCGAATCCGCTCTACCTCTCGCCGGATCCCCTCGCGGACCCGGTCAGCGGCGTCGCCGTCCTCCGGGGGGTCGGCCAGCTCCGCGTCTTCGGTCTCCAGCAGGCGGTCGAGTTTCCGTTCGAACTCGCGCTCGTCGATGTCGCCGCGGGCGTACCGCTCGCGGAGGGCGTCGAGGGCGGGGTCGCCGGTCGCGTTCTCGCGCTCGTCGTCGGAGCCGTCCTCCGGGACCGGCTTCACCAGCGTGTGGAGGACCGGGAGGACGATGAAGAGGCCGAAGAACCACACGAGCGGGAGCGACCACCAGAGGCCGGTGAGGAGGGGGGCGGCGACGCCGGCGCCGAGGACACAGAGCGCGAACACCCGTCGCCAGCGGTGGCGGAGGTTCCACGCGATCCGGCCGGGGAGTCCGGTCATGGTCGAGGCGACGCCTGCGAGGCTGAAAGCGGTTTCGTCGACCGTTGACCGCCTCCCGCGACTGAAGACGCGGGAATCCCATCACGGGATATCACGGCGGTCGAGACCGGCCGAGTGCCCGACTCAGCCCCGGTCGAACACCAGCCGGTCGCCCGGGGTGACCCCGTGGCGGTCGCTCCACCCGCGCGGCACTTCGAGGACGTACATTCCGGTCCCCCCGTAGCGCGTGTACGGGCGCGACTCCACCTCGGCCGCATGAATTCGCGTGACGGTCCCGTTCGCGTCGGCGAAGACGATGTCGAGCGGAAACGCCATGTCCCGCATCACGTAGGCGCGCTCCGCAGTCCCGTCGTGGACGAACAGCATCCCCTCGTCGGCACCGAGGTCGTCTGTCGCGGAGAGCCCGACGTACTGTTTGAGCGGCCCGTCAGCGACCCGAACCTCGACGGTCGCGAGCGACTCGCCCGTGTCGCCGTCGACCGCCTCGACCGCCGCGGTGTCGTAGCCGGTTATCAGGAGGCCGGGGGCGCTCAGGGCGGCGCCGACCGCGAGCGCGACGACGAGCGCGCCAGCGAGGGCGGCGGCGTAGCGGCGGTTCACGGCCGGGGTTCGCGGTCCGGAAGGAAATCGTTTTCCGCTCTCGGGGGGTTGTTTCGCTGAGGGCTCGTGGTCTAGCTGGTTATGACGCGGCCTTTACAAGGCTGAGATCGGCGGTTCGAACCCGCCCGAGCCCACTGTTGTTGTCGCGAGCAATTTCGCGAGCGACAGCAACGTGCGTGTTTGAGGGCGGGTTCGAACCCTGAAAGTCGCAGCGTCGAGCGTGGCGAGACCACTGGTCTCGCAGGCAGCCGGCGCGAAGCGCCGGCGACGAAGCGAGACGACCGTCTTTCTTCGGTTCGAACCCGCCCGAGCCCACTATCGGCGCCGCGAACAACTCGTGAGCGGCGTCGCTGTGACTGTTCGAGGGGGGTTCGAAGCAGGGAACGGAGCGAGCGCAGCGAGCGGAGTGAGTGAGGTTCGAACCGCCCGATTCGGTGTTGCCGTCGCGAGCAATTTCGCGAGCCCGAACTGGCGCCGGCGATCCGCTCAGAGGTCGGCGGCGTCGAACTTCAACAGTCCGACGAGCGGCGGCGCGACCGTCCAGAACACCAGCATCGCGGCCGCGGAGATCTGCCGGTTCGCGGTCTCGCCGGCGAACAGTCGTCCGGCGAGGAACTCGCGCGACAGCGCCTCGACCGCCGTGGTCGGGTTCGAGACCCGAAGGAACACCTCGATCTGGGCCGCCGACGCGGGGAGCGCGTCGACGAGCGGACCGGCGGCGTCGATCAGTCGGCCGGTGAGGAGGCCCCAGAGGAGGACGAACAGCACGTAAATGCCGATGCTGCCGATGAGCGCGCGTAACTGCGTCGCGGAGGCGGCCGAACAGCCCACGGAGATGGCGACGAAGACGACGCCGAGCGCGGCCGCGAACACGGTGTAACCGAAGAACGCCCCGGCGTTGAACGTGACCGGCGCGACGATCAGCACGGCCGCCGGCAACAGGAAGCCGGCGAACACCGCGAGCGAGAGCGCCGCGCCGCGACCGACCACCTTCCCGAACACCACGTCCGCCCGCGAGTGCGGGAGCGATAAGAGCAGTTTCAGCGACCCGGACTCGCGCTCGCCGCTGACGGCGCTGTAGCCGACGACGACGCCGACCAGCGGGACGAGGTACGTCACGAGGACCGGGCCGACGAAGAAGCTCAACAGGGCCTCCGTGGCGAACTGTTCGTTCTGTCCGGTGGGGCGAACGATGAACGCGAGCACCGAGACGAGCAGCGAGAACAGCGCGATCAACGCGATCATGCCGCGCGACTGAACCGTCTCCTGAATTTCTTTCCGAGCGATGGCGGCGAGGCTCATGAGTTCACCCCTTCGGCCGCGGTATCGTCGGCAGGGCGGTCGGGGGCAGTCGAGTCGGACTCGGAGCCGGCCGCGTCGCCCTCCGTGTACGCCAAGAAGAGGTCCTCCAGCGAGGCCTCGCGCGTGTGGAAGTCGGCGACCGTGACGCCCGCGTTCTCCAGCGCAGCGATGACGTCGGTCTTGGCGTCGCTGGCGCAGTTCACCACCAGTTCGTCGCCGTCGCGCGTGACGCCGGAGACGCCGGCGAGTTCGCGGACCGCCGCGACCGCGTCGTCGTCGACGCCCGCCGCCGAGACCTCCAGCGTCTCCTCGCCGCCCACGGCCTCGCGGAGCCCCTCGACCGAGTCCTCGGCGACGAGCTCGCCGTCGCGGAGGATACCGACCCGGTCGCAGACGGCGTCGACCTGTTCGAGCACGTGCGAGGAGAAGAAGACGGTGGCGCCGCGGTCCGCCTCCGTGCGGACGATCTCTCGCATCTCCTTGGCGCCGGCCGGGTCGAGGCCGGAGGAGGGCTCGTCGAGGATCAGCAGGTCGGGTTCGCCGACGAGCGCCATCGCCAGGGCGAGTCGCTGGCGCATCCCCTTCGAGTACTCGCCGGCGGAGCGGTCGGCGGCGTCGAGGATCCCGACGCGGTCTAACAGGGCGTCGGGGTCGTCGTCCGCGTCCTTCGACTCCACCGCGAACTCGACGTGTTTCCGTCCGGAGAGGCGGTCGTACACCGCGAACCCGTCGGGGAGCACGCCGGTCCGCTGCCGGACCTCGACCCCGCCGGTCGCGACGTCCGTCCCGAGGACCCGCACCGTCCCCGCTGTCGGGCGGACGAGGTCGAGGAGCATGTCGATCGTCGTCGACTTCCCGGCGCCGTTCGGCCCGAGAAACCCGTACACCTCGCCGTCCTCGACGGTGAGGTCGAGGTCGCGGACGGCCGTGACGTCGGCGAACTCCTTCCGCACGCCGCGCAGTTCGATCGCGGTCATGCCACTCGGTTCCGGCGTCAGCTGATAAAGGGTTGCGGGTTAGAGCCCGCGTCGCCACCGCCCTCAGTCCGACTCGTCGGGCGGCCACGAGACGCCGCGGTCGGCGAGCAGGTCGGCGAACGCGGCCTCGTCGAGGACGGGCACGTCCTCGGCGGCCGCGTCGTCGCGCTTCGACCGGCCCGGGTTCTCCCCGGCGACGAGGTAGTCGGTGTTGCCGGAGACGCTGGAGGTCGCGTTCGCGCCGCGCGCCTCCACGTGCGCCTGCGCCTCGCCCCGCGTCGTCGACAGCGACCCGGTGAACACGAACGTGAGTCCGTCGAGCGCGTCGCCGTCGTCGGCGTCGATCGATTCGGGCTCGACGCCGCGCTCGCGGAGCCCAGCTATCGCCGCCCGGTTCTCCTCTCGGTCGAAGAACGTCCGGATCGACGCGGCCACCTCGGGCCCGACGTCGTCGACCTCGCGGAGGGCCCCCTCGTCGGCGTCCAAGAGCGCGTCGAGCGACCCGAACTGCGCCGCGAGCGCGCGGGCGGTCGTCGCGCCCACGTCCGGGATACCGAGGCCCGCGAGGAAGTCGTCGAGCGGCGGGTTCCGGGTCGCGTCGAGCTCGGCGACCAGGTTGGCCGCGCTCGTCTCGCCCCACCCCTCCAGCGCGGCGAGGTCGTCGGCGGTCAGGTCGTAGAGGTCCGGCAGCGACTCGACGAGGCCCGCCTCGCGGAGCTGTTCGACCCGTTCGGGCCCGAGCCCCTCCACGTCGAGCGCGTCGCGGCGCGCCCAGTGTTCGACCGCTCGCTCCAACTGCGCCGGGCAGCCGAGCCCGCCGGTGCAGAACGCGAGCGGACCGTCTCGCTCGACTTCGGCCCCGCAGACGGGACACGCGTCGGGGAACGCGTACGTCCCCTCGGAGCGCTTCTCGACGACCTCCGGCACGTAGGGGATCACGTCGCCCGCCCGGTAGATCCGGACGCGGTCGCCGACGTTCACGCCGAGCGCCTCGATCTCTGCCGGGTTGTGGAGCGTCGCCCGCGAGACGGTGACGCCGCCGACGTCGACCGGGTCGAGTTCGGCGACGGGCGTGAGCCGCCCCGTGCGCCCGACCTGGACGGTGACTCCCTCGACCGTCGTCGTCGCGGTCCGCGGGGGGAACTTGTACGCGAACGCCCAGCGCGGGGCTCGCGACGTCGACCCGAGCGCCTCGCGGTGGACGAGGGCGTCGACCTTGATCACGACGCCGTCGACCGCGTAGTTCAGGTCGTCGCGGGCCGCGAGGATCTCGTCGCGGTAGTCGATCGCACCCTCGATGTCGTCGACGACCGCGACCCGGTCGTTCCGGGGGAGCCCGAACGACTCGAACGCCGTCAGCGCGTCCCGGTGCCGGTCGGGGCGGTCGGGGCCGTCGTCGCCGGACTCCCACGCCAGCACGTCGAAGAAGAAGACGTCGAGGGGGCGCTCGGCGACGACCGACGGGTCCAACTGGCGGAGCGTGCCGGCCGCCGCGTTCCGGGGGTTCGCGAACGGCTCCTCGCCGCGTTCGATCAGGGCCTCGTTGTACGCCTCGAAGGCGTCGCGGGGCATGTACGCCTCCCCGCGGACCACGAGGCGCTCGGGGTGGTCGGCGCCCCGCAGGCGCCCGGGGACCGAGCCGACGGTCCGCACCTGCGCTGTCACGTCGTCGCCCTCGCGGCCGTCGCCGCGGGTGGCCGCGCGGACGTACTCGCCGTCCTCGTAGACGACCTCGACGGAGAGGCCGTCGAACTTCGGCTCGCAGACGTACGCGAGATCGGCGGCGGCGAACCCGGAGATATCGCCCGACTCGGCGGCGGCCGCCAGCCCGTCGCGGACGCGCTCGTCGAACTCGCGGACCGCCGCGGCCTCGGTGTCGTTGTCGATCGACAGCATCGGCGCGACGTGTTCGACGGTCGCCAGCTCGTCGAGGGGCTCGCCGCCGACCCGACGGGTCGGCGAGCCCGCGGTCGGGAGGTCGAAGGCGGCTTCGAGGTCGCTCAGCCGGGAGAACAGCGCGTCGTACGCCTCGTCAGCGATTAGCGGGTGCGCCTCGACGTAGTAACGGTGGTCGTGCTCGCGGACCGCCGCCCGGAGCAGTGCGGCCTGCTCGGCGGCCTCGTCCTCGGAGAGGTCGCCGACCGGTTCGAAGTCGGTCGGCGGGTCCTCGACGTACGGGTTCTCGTCCGGGTCCGCGTGCCGGGTCGACGAGGTCGTCATCGGTCGATCGTGGGGCCGCCCGGCGTAAAAATGACCGTTTCGGGTCGACGCGGACGCGACTCGGCCGGCGGGTCAGACGAGGCGCTCGCCGCGCACGAACACCGCTTCGGGGTCCTGCCACGCCGCCGCGTCGGCGTTGGGGTCGGCGTCGAGCACGACGAGGTCCGCCCGGTAGCCCTCCGCGACGCGGCCCGCGTCGTCGAGGCCGAGCAGGTCGGCCGCGTTGACGGTGGCGGCTTCGAGCGCCCGCTCCGGCGAGAGCCCGTAGTCGACCATGTGCGCCATCTCCTGTGGAATCTCCTCGAAGAAGTTGAACGGCGTGCCGGCGTCTGTCCCCATCGCGATCGGAACGCCGGCCTCCAAGGCGTGGTCCCACGCGTCGTCGAAGCGGTCCGCGGCGTCTTCCGCCTTCGCGACGGCGTCCTCCGGGATCCCCGCCTCCACGCCGTTCTCGACGATGCCGCGGAGCGCGCTCGCGGTCGGGACCCAGTAGGTCCCCCGGTCCGCCATCATCTCGGCCGCCTCGCGGTCCATGAACGTCCCGTGTTCGACGCTGGAGATGCCGGCCTCGACGGCGTTTTTGATCCCCACCTCGCCGTGGGCGTGGGCCGCGGTCGGGGTGTCGGTCGGCGCGGCCGCGTCGGTGAACGCGTTCAGCTCCTCGGGGGTGAGCTCCGGCGCGCCCGTCACGGCGCCCTCGGTGAGGACGCCGCCGGTGGCCATACACTTGAGCACGTCCGCGCCCGCCTTCAGCTGCTCGCGGGCCGCCTTTCGCACCTCGGCGGGGCCGTCGGCCTCGCGTCCGAACCAGTTGCCGTGGCCGCCGGTCATGATCACGTTGCGGCCGCACGCGAGGACCCGTGCGCCGTCGATGTCGCCCGCGTCGACCGCCTCTCCGGCGTCGAGGGCGAGCATCCCGCGACTGCCGAGGTCGCGGACGGTAGTGACGCCGGCCTCGGCCGCCGCTTCGAGGTTGCTCGCGGCCCGGTAGCTCGCCGTGTAGTCGCTGTCGGAGACCGCGGTGGCGACGTCCGGGCGACCGTCCATCATCACGTGGACGTGCGCGTCGATCAGCCCCGGCGCGACGACCCGTCCGTCGACGCCGAGCGTCGTGACCTCGTCGTCCGCCCCGTCGACCGCGGCGTCGACCGCCTCCGGATCGCCGACCGCGACAACCTCGCCGTCCGCGACCGCGACGTCCGCTTCACGAGTCCCGTCCGCGTCCGCGACGCGACCGCCTCGAAGTACGTACATACCCACACGAGGGACCGTTCGACGGGTAAACGCTCGGGTCGCGGTAGTCC
Organism: Halorubrum ejinorense; assembly: GCF_055389685.1. Taxonomy (NCBI): domain Archaea; kingdom Methanobacteriati; phylum Methanobacteriota; class Halobacteria; order Halobacteriales; family Haloferacaceae; genus Halorubrum; species Halorubrum ejinorense. Next base: position 718,734 of record NZ_AP043777.1, on the reverse strand, counting down.
GGCGTTTTCAGATGGTGACGTGTCACACACCCCCACATATAACCGGGTAGCCCGAGACGGCCCGCATATGGCAACAGACGACGAAACGGACCGCGGTGGGGGACTGTACGAGCGGCGGATCGGAACGCCGAAGACGAACGACGAGGTGAACGGCTACTGGCTGTTCGGCTTCGGCGTCCTGCTCGGCCTCGCCGGCGTCGCGGTGTTCTTCCTCACGGAGGCGGCGACGACGACGCGCGGTATCGGGTACGCGCTGGCCGCGCTGGCGCCGCCGTTCTTGATGCTCGGGGCCGTGATCCGGTTCCCGCTCCGACGGACGGGGACCTATCTCGGCTACCTCGGGACGGCGGTGAGCGTCCTCGGCGTCGTGTGGTTCGTGAACATCTTCCCGGGCGGCTGGTCCACCGTCTCCGGAGAGCCGACGGTGATCGGGCTGTACGGCGTCGGGCTGTTCCTCATCGGTGTCGCGGGAACCGTCGTGCCGCTGCTCTCCGACCCCGTCTACGAGGACTACGAGCGGATGCAAGACGAAGCGGCCGCGGCGACGGCGGCGACCGCGGAGACGAGCGGCGAGCTGGACGCGACCCGCGAGGAGCTAGACGCGACCCGCGAGGAGCTAGACGCGACCCGCGAGGAGCTAGACGCGACTCACGACGAGCTAGACGCGACCCGCGAGGAGTTAGACGCGACCCGCGACGAGCTAACCGAGGCACACGAAGAACTGACCGGGACGAACGAGGAACTGGACGCGGCCCGCGACGAGCTGGACGAAACCCGTGAGGAACTGACGGCGACGCACGAGGAACTGGAGACGGCCCGAGCGGAGATCGACACGGTCCGGTCGAGTAAGGCCCGCTTCGAGCTGTTCGAGGACGCGGGCGGGAAGCCGCGCTGGCGGCTCCGCCACCGCAACGGCAACGTCGTCGCGACCTCCGGACAGGGGTACAGCAGCCGCGGGAAGGCCCAGCAGGGGCTCCACAGCGTGCGGCGGAACGCGCTCGGCGCGGGACTCCTCCGGATCGAGACGCCCGTCGAGGAGGCGGCGGCGGTCGCGGACGACGACGGGCCGGAGCCGGAAGACGCCGAGGAGCCGGACGTGGCCATCCCGGACGAGGACGCCGCGCCGGAGAGCCGGGCGACGTTCGAGCTGTTCGCCGACGGCGCCGACGAGTGGCGCTTCCGGCTCCGCCACGACAACGGCAACGTCGTCGGCGACTCCGGCGAGGGGTACGCCTCCAAGTCCAACGCGAAGCGCGCGCTTGCGAAGCTGCGCGACCACGTCGCGGGCGCGGACTATCTCCGCATCGACCCCGCGGCGTTCGAGGTGTTCCGCGACGCCGCCGGCGAGTACCGCTGGCGGCTCGTCCACGAGAACGGCAACGTCCTCGCCGACTCCGGCGAGGGGTACGCCTCCCGGTCGAAGGCCCAGCAGGGACTCGACAGCGTCAGGTCGAACGCGGGCGGCGCGGGCCTCGAGTTCCCCGACGACGAGGGCGCGGAGGGACGGGAAGGCGACGGCGAGAGCAAAGCGACGTTCGAGGCCTACGATGACAGGGCCGGCAAGTGGCGCTGGCGGCTCGTCCACGACAACGGGAACATCATCGCCGACTCGGGCGGGGGGTACGCCTCCAAGTCGAACGCGACGGACGCAGTCGAGCGCGTCGGCGAGTACGCGCCCGACGCGAGCGCGCTGGCGGCCGGGAGCGCGGCCTTCGAGATATACGAGGACGCGGGCGAGGAGTGGCGCTGGCGGCTCCGCCACCGCAACGGCAACCTCCTCGCCGACTCCGGCGAGGGGTACGCCTCCCGGTCGAACGCCGTCGAGGCCGTGACCCGAGTGAAGGCGAACGCGCCGGGCGCGGAGACGGTCGAGCAGTAGGCGCGCGGGCGATTCGGGCGGCGTTTTTCGGGTTCAGGTCGCCGCCAGCAGCTTCAGCCGCAGGTCGCGCTCGTCGACCTCGTACTTGAACGCCGGGTTGCCGTCCACCAAGACGTACGGGACGCGCTCGCCGTACTCCTCGGCCAGTTCGGGGTCGGTGTCCACGTCGACCTCGTCGAGGTCGACCGCCACGGCGTCGAGGTCGGCCGCGGCGGACTCGATCGTCTCGCGGGCGACGACGCAAAGCGAGCAGTCCTCGCGGGTGTAGAGGGTGACCGGGACGGTCGTCGCGTCGGCGGCGGCGCCGTCGTCGTGACCGCCCTCGCCGCCGTCGGTCGAGGTGGGTTCGCTCACTGGTCCGTTTCGTCGTCGGGGTCCGTTTCGTCGTCGGGGTCCGTTTCGTCGGCCAGCAGTTCCTCGGCGACCGTCGCGGGGTCCAACAGGTCGGGATCGACCGCGAGGTCGGCGACGGTCGCGACGAACTCCGGCAGCGACCGGCTCGCGTACGTCACGATCCGAACGTCGGGGTTCAGCTCCTTCGCGATCGGGATCCCGGTGGCCTCCTCGACGTCCGTGAGGACGAACAGGTCGGCGTCGGCGATCCCGGCGTCTTCGAGCTTCGCCGCCGTGACGAGCCCGTCGATGCGGGCGATCTCGACGCCCAGCGCCGCCAACTCCTCGCCGAGGCCGCGCTCGTCCGGGCCGGCGACGACGGCCGTTAGCTGGTCCGCCATCACTCGTACTCGATCGTCGCGGGCGGCTTGTGGGTCACGTCGTACACCACGCGCGCCACGTTCTCGTTCTCGCCGGTGATCCGGCTCTGGATCCGCTGGAGCGTGCTCCAGTCGAGCTCCTGTGCGCGGGCCGTCATCCCGTCGCGGCTCTCGACCGAGCGGACGGCGACGACCCAGCCGTGGACGCGGTTGTCGCCCTTGACGCCGGTCGCCTTCCCGAGGACCGCGGCGAACGCCTGCCACGGGTCGTACTCCTCCAGTTCCTCCTCGACGACGTGGGTCGCCTCGCGGGCGACGTCGGCCTTCTCGGGCGTCACCTCGCCGACGATCCGGACGGCGAGCCCGGGCCCAGGGAACGGCATCCGCTCCGAGATGACCTCCTCTAACCCGAGCGCGCGAGCGACCTCGCGGACCTCGTCTTTGTACAGGTCGCGGACCGGCTCGACGATCCCCTCGAAGTCGACGACCTCGGGGAGCCCGCCGACGTTGTGGTGCGATTTGATGTTCCCCTCGGACTCGATGCGGTCGGGGTAGATCGTGCCCTGAACGAGGTAGTCGGCGCCGACGTCGCGGGCGACCGTCTCGAACTCGTCGATGAACCCCTCGCCGATGACGTGGCGCTTCTCCTCCGGATCGGTGACGCCGGCGAGGCGCTCGAAGAAGCGTTCCTGGGCCTCGATCACCCGCAGCGACTCCATGAAGTCGAACGTCTCGCGTATCTCCGCGGTCTCGCCCTTCCGCATCAGTCCCGTGTCGACGTAGACGGGGGTGAGCTGGTCGCCCACCGCCTCGTATGCGAGCGTCGCCGCGACCGACGAGTCGACGCCGCCGGATAAGGCGATCACGGCGTTCGCGTCGCCGATCGCCTCGCGGATCTCGGTGGTCGCCTCCTCGATGAACTCCTCCGTGTCGACCATCTATAGCCTCACGTCCGCGTTCCGCTCGGTTGTGTCCGTCGATCCCAGCGCGGCCTCGACGAGGGCGACGAACGGCGGGCTCGCGCGGTCCGGCCGCGACCGGAACTCGGGGTGCGCCTGCGTGCCGAAGAAGAACGGGTGGTCGCCGCGTTCGACGATCTCCATCCGGTTGTCGGCGTGCCCGGAGAAGGTGAGCCCGTCGGCCTCCAACCGCTCGATGTACTCGGGGTTCACCTCGTAGCGGTGGCGGTGGCGCTCGGTACAGGAGTCGGCGCCGTACACCCGCGCCGCGAGCGTGTCGGGTTCGATGTCGGTCTCGTGGGCGCCGAGCCGCATCGTCCCCCCCATGTCCTCCGTCTCGTACTGCTCGGGGAGGAGATCGATGACGGGGTGCGGGGTGTCGGGGTCGATCTCCGCGGAGTGGGCGCCCTCCAGTCCGAGCACGTTGCGCGCGTGTTCGACGACCGCCATCTGGAAGCCCAAGCAGAGCCCGAGGAAGGGCACGTCGTTCTCGCGAGCGTACCGGACCGCCTCGATCTTCCCGTCGGTGCCGCGGGAGCCGAACCCGCCGGGGACGACGACCGCGTCGGCGTCGGCGAGACGCTCTTCGTGCTCCGCGCGGGTCTCGTCGGCGTCGACCCACAGCACGTTCACCTCGGTCTCGGTGTGGATGCCGGCGTGTTTCAGCGCCTCGTGGATCGACATGTAGGCGTCTTCGAGCGCGTACTTGCCGACGAGGGCCACGTCGATCTCGCGGTCTCGGTCGCGGGTGACCAGTTCGCGCCACTCCGTCGAGCGCTCTGCTTTCGGGAGCGCCTCGTCGACGAGCCCGAGCCGCTCCATCACGTACTCGTCTAACCCCTCGTCTTCGACCATCAGCGGGACGTGGTAGATGTCCGGCACGTCGGGGTTCGAGAAGACGGCGTCCGTGGGCACGTCACAGAACAGGGCGATCTTCTCTTTCGTCTCCGGGTCGAGGCGGTCCTCGGACCGACCGACCAAGATGTCGGGCTGGAGCCCGATCGAGCGCAGCTCCTTCACGGAGTGTTGGGTCGGCTTCGTCTTCTGCTCGCCGTTCTTCGAGTAGGGGACGAGCGTGACGTGCGTAAAGAGGATGTCCTCGTCGTCCTCCTCGTGAGCGAACTGGCGGAGCGCCTCGAGGAACGGCATCGACTCGATGTCGCCGACCGTCCCGCCGATCTCGACGAGGCAGACGTCGCTCCCCTCGGCGGCCTCGCGGATGCGCCGCTTGATGTCGTCGGTGACGTGCGGGATGATCTGAACGGTCTTTCCGAGGTAGTCGCCGGCGCGCTCGCGCTCGATGACGTGCTGGTAGGTCTTCCCCGTGGTGACGTTGTGGTCGAACGTCATGTCGGTGCCGAGGAAGCGCTCGTAGTTGCCGAGGTCGAGATCGACCTCGCCGCCGTCCTTGAGGACGTACACCTCGCCGTGCTCGTAGGGGTTCATCGTCCCGGCGTCGACGTTGAGATAGGGGTCCACCTTGACGGCGGTGACGTCGAAGCCCGCGTTGGCGAGAAGGCGCCCGGTACTGGCGGCGGTGATGCCCTTGCCCAGCCCGGACATCACACCGCCCGTGACGAACACGAACTTCCGACCCAGCGAGGGGTCGTACCCCGTGTCGGGATCTGCTGGCATATCGACCGTCCGTCAGGGGCCGGCAAAACCGTTTCGGACCCGCCGTTCCGGGTGGACGTTCGTGGCTATCTGCCGAGGCACCGCCCGACCGCCCGACGGCGGGGCGGCCGGCTCACTCCGGCGCGGCGAGCCGGTAGCACATGCCGGGCTCGTCGGTGTCCTCCGGGGCGCGCTCGGTGTAGTAGATCCCGTCGTCGGTGACGAACGGCGCGCTGGTCACCTCGCCGTTGCCCTCGACCGCCCAGGTCACCGAGCCGTCCTCGCGATCGAGCGCGTAGAGGTGCTCGTCGTACGAGCCGACGAGGACGTGCCCGTTCGTCACGGTCACGTTCCCCGTGATCCACCCGTCCGTCGGGGTCGACCACAGCTCCTCGCCGGTCGCTAAGTCGATCGCGTAGACGTTCGTGTCGTGGCTCCCGACGTACACCGTCCCGTCGTGGACCGCCGGCGCGCACATGACGCCGCCGGTGCGGATCGGGTCGGGCTCGTCCGACGGCGACACGGACTCGTCCGTCTCGAACGACCAGAGCCCGGCGCCGTCGGTGACGTCGACGGCGGTGACGGTGCCGGCCCACGACGGGACGACCGCGATCCCGCGGCTGACCGCGATCGGCGCCTTGACGTCGCCGCCGGTGTCGAAGGTCCACGCGCGCTCGCGGTCGGCGAAGGACCACGCGTAGACGCGGCCGTCGTTGGCGCCGAACAGGAAGCGGTCGCGGTCGAGGTCGACCGCGACGGTCGAGTGCGGGTGGTCGGTCGGCCGGCCGTCGCGCCACACCTCCTCACCGCTCTCGGCGTCCAGCGCGACGGCGGCGCCGCTCGGCGGCGAGAACTCGACGGCGACGTACAGGGTTCCGTCGTGGTACGTCGGGCTGGCGGCGGCCGCGTCGCCGATATCGGTCTGCCACTCGATCTCGCCGCTCGCGACCGAGACCGCTGAGACGACGCCGTCGTAGGTGCCGACGTACGCCGACCCCTCGGCGACCGCGGGAGTACCGTGGCTCCCCCACTTGGCGTCGGAGAGGTTCGTCGCCCAGTTCGTCGTCCCGTCGACCGCGATCGACTGGATCCGGCCCGTGTCGTCGGCGACGAGGATGTCGCCCGACGGCGTCTGCATCGGACTGCCCTTCGAGGCGGAGTGCTCGCCCCGGTTCGCCGGCACCGACCACCGCACCTCGACGGTCTCGGGTATCGTCGCGTCGACGTGGCCGTGGTTCCGGAGCCCCTGTCGGAACTGCGACGCGAGTCCGTCGGACGACTGCGGTCGGGCGGCGAGATCCAGCGGCAGCTCAACGTCGTCAAACGTCGGTCCGGCGCCGGCAGCGGGCGAGTCACCGCCGGGCGGCGAGTTGTCGCCGAGCGAGCTACAGCCGGCGAGTCCCGCGACGCCGACGCCGCCGGCGACGCGGAGCAGGTCGCGACGCGTCCGTTCTCTCATGGGAACCGGTTCGCGGGTGGGGATAAAAATCCATGTCGCTCGGACCGAGCCGGAGCGGAGTCGACGAACGCGATACGGCCGCGGCTGCTCGAAGGAGCGGTGTGAGAGTTTTGCGAGGGAAGAGCGCTCCGAGAGCGCCTTCCGCATCACGGGGGGGGGACCCCGGCGATGCGAGGGGAGGGATTTGAACCACGGTCGCGCCGGAGGCGCTCCCTGATTCAAATCCCTCCAGCATTCGGGCGTTGTGACGCGCTCGTGCGAGGGGTGAGATTTGAACCCACGGACCGCCGCGAGACGGTCCGGCTCGCTTCGCTCGCCGGCTGCGACCCGCGTGCTCTCGTTCGCTCGCAAGGCTCGCTCACGAGAACTCTACGGGAGCGGAGCTTGAATCCGCCGTCGTTTCTCGGCAGAGAGTCGCGCGGCTGGCGGGATAACGGTGTGAGAGTTTTGCGAGGGAAGAGCGCTCCGAGAGCGCCTTCCGCATCACGGGGGGCGGACCCCGGCGATGCGAGGGGAGGGATTTGAACCCACGGACCTCTACAGGAGCGGAGCTTGAATCCGCCGCCGTTTCCGGGCTTGGCTACCCTCGCACGCGGTTCGAATGAGTCCCTCGCGGAGATTTAAACCACCGGTTTCCGCGCCGGCCCTCGCGGCGCGCCCCGCGTCGAGGAGCTACTTCGTCGCGATGTCGGCCCAGACGAGCCGGTGGTCGGAGGCCTCTTCGGCCGCGTCGCTGAGCCCGCGCTTGTTCGCGTTCGAACTCGGCCAGACCACGGACGACGAGCGCAGCGACAGGTCCGGCGAGGGCAGGACCCAGTCCACGGTGGCCCCGCCGCCGAACTCGGCCGTCGCGTAGGGGTTCCCGCGCTGTGCGCCGCCCGGACTCGTGGGACGGCTCCGGCTGTTGAAGTCCTCGTTCTCGATGAAGAACTTCCGGGCCGGGTCGAGCGGTTCGTCGCCGGGGCCGGCGTTCATGTCGCCGAGGAGGACGTAGGATGCGTCGTCGTCGAGGCCGCCCTCGGTTCCGGAGTCGTCGTAGATGTAGTCCTCGCCGGCGACGTATTCGGCCCAGAACCGGTTCTCGTCGTGGTTCCAGCGACCGTTGAAGTTGTTCGCGGCGTCGAATCCCGTCGGCGTCGGGTGCGAGAACAGCCCGTGGACGACTTCGCCGTCGACGTCGAACGGCACGTCGATGTGCGTCTTCGAGGAGAGCCGGAACGCGCCCAGTTCGTCCTCGGTCAGGTAGATGTTACCCTCGCTCGTGTCGACCCCGTCGTCGTCGGCGAGCGGGATGAGGTTGTCCGGCATGTCCGCCCACAGGAACTCCTGGAACGAGCGGATCGCGCCCTCGTCGAACGGAATCTTGCTCGCGATGCCGAAGGCGTACTGGCCCGGATAGAACCCGAATCCGAAGGCGTCGCCGGGGCGCTCGCCGGCCTCGCCGTCCTTGTTGAAGTCGTAGTCGGTGTCCGGCAGGAGCCCGGTGTTGCTCTCCGGCTGGAGGGTGTGGTCGTACTCGATGCCGTCGAGACCCTCACGCTGCGGGACGCTGAGGTAGTTGTCGACGAACGCCTCGATGTTCGTCCGGTCCGTGGGAACGTTCACGTCGTCGTCGTCGCTGTTCTCGACCGTCGCCTCCTGCTCGTTGTTCGCGAGCTCGTTCACGACGAGCACGTCCGGGTCGACTTCCTGTACCACGCGGGCGGCCGCCTCCGCCTGGTCGTCGCCGGGAGTCTGGACCTGCTCCGTCCCCAGATTGACGACGTTGAACGCGGCGTACCGCGGCGTCGACGGCTTCCCGCGGGCCGCCGCGGTCCCCGCGACGCCCGAGAGCGTCACCGTCGCGCCGATCGCCTTCAGAACGCTCCGCCGTGAGCTTGGTTGTGGCATGCGAACACGAATTTCATTTGTAGGATGTTAAATTTTTTATTATACATAAATTAATTGACTACTGCGTCGGTGTAATCAGTGCTGCCGGCGAACGCTCTCGTTCGTGAGGAGCGGTCTTCGAGGACGAACGGTTCGGTCCGTCGGGTGGTTCGGTCGTGGCGGCTCAGTCCGCCGACCGAGCGCCGACCAGCGTCGCACGAAAACCGCCGGCCGACGACTCGCCGACCTCCAGCGTCCAGCCGTGGGCGGCCGCGACGCGCTCGACGATGGCGAGGCCGATGCCGGTGCCACCCCCCTTCGAAACGCCGAACGCGGTCAACCCAGACGACGCGTCGGCGGGCCCACCGTCGGCGTCGGGCAGTCCCGGTCCGTCGTCGGCGACGTACAGGCCTCGGTCGTCGACGCCGATCCGCACCTTCGGCGCGTCGCCGGCGTGGTCGAAGGCGTTGCCGATCAGGTTCCCGACCGCGCGGCGGAGGAGCGTCGGGTCGCCGACGACCGGTCCGGGGTCCTCGACGACGACGTCGGCGTCGGACGGGGTGGCGCCGAAGTCGCCCGACTCCAGGCAGTCGCTCGCGAGGTCGTCGAGGTCGACGGCGGCGTCCTCGGTCTCGACCTCGGCCGGGTCGCGGGCCATCACGAGCGCCTCGTCGATCATCGTCTCGATCCGGTCGAGCGCCTCCTCCGCGGCGGCGAGCCGCTCCGTGCTGTCGGTCTCGCGGGCGAGTTCGACGTACCCGCGGGCGACCGAGAGGGGGTTCCGGAGGTCGTGGGAGAGGAAGCCGGCGAGGCGTTCGAGCCGCTCGTTGAGCCGCCGGAGCTCGCGCTCGCGTTCGACCCGGTCCGTGACGTCGCGGATGACCCCGACCGCGCCGACGACGCGTCCGTCGCGTTCGATGGGTGACAGTCGCGTCTCGGTGGTCACCTCCGTCCCGTCGCCGAGCGTCGTCGTGAGTTGGACGCGCTCGTCTTCCGACTCGCCCGCGAGGACGGGTTCGACGGCGTCTCGGTATCGCTCGCCCATCTCCGCGGGCCAGTGTCCGGCCTCGACGATCCGCTCCGGGTGTTTCCCGTGGAGGACCGCCTCGTCGAAGCCGGTCACCTCGCGGAGCCGGTCGTTGACGAACACCCGGTTCCGGTCGGCGTCGAGGACGTACGCCCCGTCGCCGAGCGCGTTCACGATCGACTCGGCGCGGTCGATCGGCGCGGAATCCGGCGCGGTGTCCATGGCCTAGGCACGGGCCCGTCGCTCAAGTGTCCTCCGGGTGGCGGCAAAACCGGCGGGCGCTCAAAGCGCGATCATCGTCACGCCGACGACGGCGAGCAGGGCGGCGAGGAGGCGGATCCGGAAGTAGCGCTCGCCGAGGATGATCCCCCCGAGCACGACGGCGACGATCGCCTGAGTGTTGATCACCGGCGAGGCGACGCTCGCGGGGAGCGACGCGAACGCGACGGTCGTCAGGTGTTCGCCGAGCGCGACGAGCGCGCCGGCGGCGAGGAACTTCGGCGCGTCGCGCCGGGTCACGGCTGCCGGGTTCCGGACCGCGGCCGGCAGCAGGATGACCCCGACGCCGACGAGGAGCAGCGGGACCCACAGCGTGCCGGGGATCGCGAGCTCCTGGAGCGCCACGCGCTTGCCGAGGTCGGCGACGGCGTAACACGCCGCGCTCACGACGGCGAGCTGGGCGGGTCGAGAGTGGACGGCGCTGACGAGCGGCGCGAGCAGGCTCCCCGGCTCGTAGTTCGCGACGTAGACGGCCGCCGTGGCGACGACGGCGCCGGCGATCTGGATCGGCGCCAGCACCTGCCCGAGCAACAGCACCTCGAGCGGGAGCACGAACATCGGGACGACCTTGTTGATCGGCATCACGTACGAGAGGTCACCGCCCTCTATCGCCCGGAGGAAGAGCACGAAGGCGGCCGCGGTCGCCGCCGCGGTGCCGGCGACGACGGCGACTGAGACGGGGTCGACCGCCGCGAGCGACCGCGCGATCCGCCCGGGCGCGCCGACCGGATCGGTCGCGAGCGCCGCCACGTCGCCGTCGGTCGTCGCGGCGGTCACCGGGAGGAACCACGCGAGCGCCGACGCGTTGATCAGCACCGTGACCCCCGCGGGCGGGTAGTCGGAGAAGAGCCGCTTGAGCGCGAAGACGTACACGCCCCAGACGAGCGCGGCCCCGATCGCGAAGAGGAGTCCGAGGTCCATCGTCCGGCCCGAGGGCGGGTCGCCGAAAGAAGGGTTCGGTCCGGTCGCGTCCCGCGGGCCGAGCGCGGCCGAGGAGCGCGACCGAGAGCGGCCGCGGTCGCGAGCGGTGCGACCCGCGGACCGCGAAACGGTTAGGTCGCTGGGCGCGAGACGGCTTCGCATGGACGAGCACACCCGGGACCCCGGCGTCGCCCCGCCGCTCGGGGACCCGACCGGGTGGCACGCGGGCGGCGACGGACCGGACCGGGCTGACGAATCGGACCGGGGTGACGACGCCGGGTCAGCCGGCGACGCCCGGCTCGCCGGCGGCTACTGGGAGCACGCCACGCTCCGGCGGGCGACCGAACACGGCGTTCGGCTGTTCAACGACGGCGCCTACCACGAGAGCCACGACTGCTTCGAAGACGAGTGGTACAACTACGGGCGGGGCACCGTCGAGAGCGCCTTCCTCCACGGGATGGTTCAGGTCGCCGCCGGCGCGTACAAGCGCGTCGACTTCGAGAGCGACGCGGGGATGCGGTCGCTGTTCGAGACGGCCCTCCAGTACCTCGACGGCGTCCCGGGGGACTTCTACGGGGTCGACGTCGACGACGTTCGTGAGACCCTCCGGGCCGCGCTCGACGACCCGAGCGCGGTCGACGACTGGCAGATCCGCCTCGACGACGCGCGGACCGCGGCGTATCCGGCCGACTACGAGTACGCGGAGCGGCTCGAAGAGAGCCACTGAGGCGGGCTGAAGACGCGGGTTCCGATCCCCGGCGGAGAGGCGGCGGCACGACCGCGCGGAGCGCCGGCGATCCGAACGCCACTTATCCGCCGCCTACCTGTGAGCCGTATGGAGATTCACGACTTGGGCGACGGCGACCCGGAGGTCGCCGTGGTCGGCGGGATCCACGGCGACGAGCCCTGTGGACCCCGGGCCGTCGAGCGGCTGGTCGACGCCGACCTCGAGGTCGAGCGACCGGTGCGGCTGATCGTCGCCAACGAGGCGGCGCTCGCCGCCGGCGAGCGGTACCTCGACGCGGACCTCAACCGGGCGTTCCCGGGGAACCCCGACGGAGCGGCACACGAGGTGCGGCTCGCGGCCGACCTGGTCGACGCGCTCGACGGCTGTACGACGCTCGCGATCCACTCGACGCAGTCGTACGCCGGGCCGTTCGCCGTCGTCGACTCGATGGACGAGGTGACCCGCGCCGTCGCGCCGCACCTCCCGGTCGACGCCGTGATACAGACCGACGCGTTCACCGAGGGGAGGCTCATCGAACACCCGCACACGCTCGAAGTGGAGGCCGGGCTCCAGGGCTCCGACGCCGCCGCCGACAACGCCTACTGGCTGTCCCGGGCGTTCCTCGCGGCGACCGGCGCGATCTCCGCGCCCGGCGCCGACGACGTGCTGGACGCCGGCGGCCGGGAGGACGTCGCGGTGTTCCGACTCCGCGAGCGGATCCCGAAGCCCGCCGCCGACAGCTACGAGGTGTTCGCACACAACTTCGAGCGCGTCGCCGCCGGCGAGCGGTTCGCGGCCGCCGACGGCGAACCGCTGCTCGCCGACGAGCCGTTCTACCCGGTCTTGCTCTCGCCGAACGGCTACCGCGACCAGTTCGGCTACGTCGCCGACCGGGTCGGCACGCTGGAGTGAGACGCCGGGACGCCCCCGCTACTCGACGAGTTCGATCGTGTCGTCGCCGTTCGGCACCACGCAGATGAACGCGCCGGCCTCGTCGCCCTCGTTCCGGTACCAGTGTTCGGCGCCCGCGGGGATCAACAGGGCGTCGCCGGGCGAGACCGCGTGTTCCGTGTCGCCGATTCCGACGACGTACTCGCCGGCGAGGACGTACTGCTCGTGTTCGACCGCGTTGGTGTGACGCGGAACCTCGGCGCCCGCCGCGAGTTCGAAGCGTCGCATCGCGAAGTGCGGCGCGCCGTCTGACTCGTCGATGAGGACGGCCTTCGAGAGCCCTTCGGCGGCGTCGACCGGCTCTGCCGTGACTTCGTCCCCGCGTTTCACGATCGGCCCGAGGTCTGCTGTGTCGCTCATGGTCGTCCGTGACGGTGCCCGTGTATTTAAGCGATCACCGACCGAACCGGTTGGCATGCGTGGAATCAAGATCGGGAGCGCGTTCGGCATTCCGATCAGGCTCAACTGGACGTTTCTGATCGTCTTACCGCTGTTCGCGTACCTCATCGGCGGGGAGGTGGGTACTATCGTGGAGGTGATGAACGAGGCAGGGGGGATCGGGATCGACGCGGCCGTGCTCGCGTCGGGGCCCGCGCCGTGGCTGCTCGGGCTGGCGGCCGCTATCGGGCTGTTCGTCGGCGTGTTGCTCCACGAGTTCGGGCACTCGCTGGTCGCGATGCGGTACGGGTACGAGATCGAGTCGATCACCCTGTGGCTGCTCGGCGGCCTCGCCAGCTTCAAAGAGTTCCCCGAAGACTGGAAACACGAGTTCTGGATCGCGATCGCCGGACCCCTGGTCAGCGTCGCGGTCGGGGTCGCGTGTTTCGGGGTCGTCTTCGTCCTGCCCGCCGGGACGGGGGGCTCCGTCGGAGTGAACGCCGCCCTCTTCGTCTTCGGCTACCTCGCGCTGTTGAACGTCGTCCTCGCCGTCTTCAACATGCTGCCCGCGTTCCCGATGGACGGCGGCCGGGTCCTCCGGGCGCTGCTCGCGCGGAACCAGCCGCACGCGCAGGCGACCCAGCGGGCCGCCTCCGTTGGGAAGGTGTTCGCGTTCCTGATGGGGATCATCGGGCTGTTCACCTTCCAGCTCCTGTTGATCGTGCTCGCCTTCTTCATTTACATCGCCGCCTCCGGCGAGGCCCAGCAGACGACGCTGAAGGCCGTCTTCGAGGACGTCACCGTCGGCGACGTGATGACCAGCCGCGAGGACCTCCACACGGTGAGCGAGGACACCTCCGTCGCCGAGCTGATGAATCGGATGTTCACGGAGCGTCACACCGGCTACCCCGTCCTCGACGGGGACGAACTCGTCGGGATGGTGACCTTAGAAGACGCGCGGTCGGTCCGCGACGTCGAGCGCGACGCCTACCGCGTCGACGACGTGATGGCGACCGACATCGTCGCCGTCGCCCCGAACGCCGACGCGTTGAGCGCGCTCCAGACGATGCAAGAGAGCGGGGTCGGTCGGCTCGCGGTCGTCGACGCCGACGGGGAGCTCGTCGGACTCATCTCGCGGTCGGACCTGATGACCGCGTTCAACATCATCCAGACCGGCGGGACGCCGGGCGTCATCAGCGGCCGCCAGGGGGTCGAGGACGGCCCCGGCGTGTTCTGACCGCTCGGCCGCTCGACGTCGGCCGACCGAACCCCCCGGCGTGGGGTATATACGCGGCAACGACCTACCTCGGCACGTGACAACCCGGACCATCCGCGCCCGCGACCGGCCGGTGTTCGGCGTCGACGTCCACAGCGGCGACGTCCGCGGCGACAGCCCCTCCTACGCGCTCGTCATTCTGGACCCCGTCGACGAGGACGACGAGGACGCCCCCGACGCCGACGGGCCGATGGCTCGGGTCACCCGCGACGTGGTCTCCTTCCGGAAGCTCTGCCGGCTGATCGACGACCGCGAACCCCTCTACGTCGCCACCGACAACGCCTACGAGCTGGCGGCCGACAAGGGGGAGCTCGTCGGGTTTCTCCGGTCGCTGCCCGACGGCACCCGACTGGTCCAGGTGACCGGCGCGGAGCGGCCGGAACCGCTCTCGCGGGTCGCCTCCCGACACGGGATCCCCTACGGCAAGAAACCGATGAAGGAGGCCGAGGCGTCGGCGCGGCTCGCGGCGGCCAACGTCGGCCACGAGGTGACCGCGTTCACCGACGAGACGACGGTGAAGGTGTCGCGGGGGCGCTCGACCGGAAAGGGCGGGTGGAGCCAGGACCGCTACACCCGCCGGATCCACGGCAACGTCAGGAAGCGGACGCGACAGGTCCAGTCGAAGCTCAAGGAGGCGAACCTCTCGTTCGAGCGCGACGTGACCGAGAAGTACGGCGGCTTCGCGAACGCGACGTTCACCGTCGAGGCGCGCCCGGAGGACATCCCCGTCTCGAACTCTCGGGCGGGCGACGTGCGCGTCGAGGTCGAGCGCGAGCGGCGCGACGGCATCGAGTACGAGCCGCTCGTGAAGCGGCGCGACCGCGTTATCGTCGGGATCGACCCCGGCACCACCACCGCGGCGGCCGTCGTCGGCCTCGACGGCACCGTCCACGCGCTGTACTCGTCGCGCACCGCCGACACCGCCGACGTGACGGCGTGGATCGTCGAGCAGGGGCGGCCGATCATCGTCGCCGCCGACGTGGAGCCGATGCCGGAGACCGTCGAGAAGTTCCGACGGTCGTTCGACGCCGCCGGCTGGCAGCCCACGACCGACCTCCCGGTCGACGAGAAGCTCCATCGGGCCCGAGAGGCGAACTACGCGAACGACCACGAGCGGGACGCGCTGGCGGCGGCGCTGTACGCCTACGACGACCACGAGGACCAGTTCGACCGGATCGCGGCGAAGACGCCGCCGCGGCTCGACCGCGAGGCGGTGATCGCCGGGGTCGTCGCGGGCGGCTCGTCGGTCGAGGCCGTCATCGAGGACCTCCGCGAGACCGACGACGGCGGGGGCGACGGGGGCGACGAGGACGAGCCCGACCCGACCGAGCCCGAGCGCACCGAGGAGGAGGAGACGATCCGGCGGCTCCGCGAGCGCGTCGACCGGCTGGAGTCGCACGCGGAGTCGCTGGAGGACGACCTCGACGAGCGCGACGAGCGGGTCGAAGAGCTGGAGTCGGAGCTAGAGGAGGCGAAACGCGAAGAGCGGATCGAGGCCCGCACGCGACGGGCGGTCTCGCGGCTGGAGCGCGAGACGGACCGGTTGGAACGCGAGCGCGACGAGGCGCAGGAACGCGTCGCCGACCTCGAACGAAAGGTGGAGACGCTGAAGGAGCTGTGGCGGCTCGACCACTCGAATTTCGGTGACGTCGCCGAGGGACGCGGGCTCGTCAGCGTGAAGGTCGTCGAGCAGTTCACGCTCGACGCCCTCGACGCGGCCGACGAGGCGTACGGGCTCGTCGCGGGCGACGTCGTCTACCTCAGAGACCCGTCGGGCGCCGGCCGCCGGACCGCGGAGCGGCTCGCCGAGACGGAGCCGCGGGCGGTGATCCGCGACGAGGGGAACCTCTCGGACGTGGCCGACGAGGTGCTGTTCGAACGCGGAGTCCCGGTGGTCCCGGCCGACGCGGTGCCGATCCGAGAGGTCGACGAGCTGGCGGTCGCGAACGAGGACGACCTCGCCGACGCCGTCGCCGACTGGGAGGAGCGCGCCGAGCAGCGTCGCCGCGACGAGAAGGCCGAGCGGATCGACCGGATCATCTCGGAACACCGCGCGGGCCGCACGCTCCCCGAGACGGAGGAGTGAGCGGCGAGCGGGGCCGGGGCGGCGGCGCTCCGCGTGAGTCGTCGGCACGCATCCAGAAGTCATATGTCCGGTAACGCACACTCGGAGGTATGGACGCTCACGAGCTGATCACCCGGAACGCGGCCGAGGTGGTCACCGAGGCGGAGATCGAGGCGCTGGCCGACGACCCCGAGGGCAAGCGGGCGTACGTCGGCTACGAGCCCTCGGGCGTGCTCCACATCGGTCACATGCTCACCGCGAACAAGCTCATCGACCTCCAGGAGGCGGGCTTCGAGGTGACGGTCCTCCTCGCCGACGTTCACGCGTACCTCAACGACAAGGGCTCGTTCGAGGAGATCCGCCACACCGCAGAGCGGATGCGCGACCAGTTCATCGCGTACGGGCTCGACGAGTCGAACACGCAGTTCGTGCTCGGCTCCGACTTCCAGCTCGACGACGACTACACGCTCGACCTCCACGCCTTGGAGCTGGAGACGACGCTCGCGCGGGCGGAGCGGGCGATGGCCGAGATCAGCTCGGGCGACTCGGTGAAGGTGTCGCAGGCCGTCTACCCGCTGATGCAGGCGCTCGACATCCCGTACCTCGGCGTCGACCTCGCGGTCGGCGGGATGGAACAGCGCAAGGTCCACATGCTCGCTCGCGACGTGTTACCGAGCATCGAGCGCGAGCCGCCGACGAGCCTCCACACGCCGCTGATCGCCGACCTCGGCACCGGCCGCGGGAAGATGTCCTCCAGCGAGGGCGTCACCATCTCGATGGAGGACTCGCGCGAAGACATCGAGTCGAAGGTGAACGACGCCTACTGCCCGCCGACCGCGGACCCCGAACCGACCGAGGACGGCGCCGACCGCGAGAACCCCGTCCTCCAGGTGTTCGAGTACCACGTGTTCCCCCGGTTCGACTCCGTCGTCGTCGAGCGGCCCGAGGAGTACGGCGGCGACTTAGAGTACGACGACTACGAGGCCCTCGAAGCGGAGTTGGAGTCCGGCGAGCTCCACCCCGCGGACGCGAAGGGGGCGCTCGCCGAGTACCTCGACCGCCTCATCGCGCCGGGGCGCCAGCAGCTCGCCGAGTAGGCCGGTCGCTACTCGGAGTTCGCTTTTCGCTGCGTCGCGTGACTGCCGGCCGGGCAGCTCCCGTCCAGACAGCTCCGTCCGGCGGCCGTCTCGAAGACCGGGAGCCCGCAGTCGCACTCGTCGACGACGACGCCCGCCGGGAACGAGAACGTCGTCTCGCAGCCGGGGTAGTTCTCGCAGCCGAGGTAGACGCGGCCGGGCGCGGAGCGGACGGCGAGGTCGCCCTCGCAGTCGGGACAGTCCCAGACCGCGTCGAACCGGTCGCTGACGGCGTCTTCCATCGGGTCGCAGGCGGGGTCGAGACAGAGGTGGAACGGCTCGCCGCGCTCGACGCGGATCTTCGGCAGCCCGCAGTCGTCGCAGGTCGCGTCCGTGACGCTCGCCCCCGCGGGCAGTCCCCGCCGCGTCTCGCAGTCGAGACAGACCACGTCGCCGCGCGAGCGCACGAGCGGCCCGCCGTCGTCGGGACAGGTACCGACCGGCGTGCCCGCCTCGGTGACGGGGAGCGCCCGGCTCGCTGTCGCCTCCTCTGCGACGACGCGGAGCCGCCGGGAGCCGTCGCGGGCGGTGACGGTGAACCCCTCTTCGTCGCCCTCGACGACGACGCTCTCGGGGCGCGTGAGCCACGCGACCGGCTGGTAGCCGTCGGCGTCGTGGACGAGCGTGGTGTCGTCGGGCTTGATGAGGACCACGACGCGCCCGCGGTGGGTGCGCGTTCGGTCGCCGCGGTCGGTCACCTGACAGTCGCCTGCGAGTACGCGGAGTCGTTGCGGCATAGGGCGGGTTGCCCCGTTCTCCCGTTTAAGCGGTCGGCGGTGAGCCGCTCCGCGCGGCCGGGCGGCCGATCGCGCTCTTTACGGCGGGTATTGTGTGGTTAACTTAGCAAGATCGCTCTGGGAGGGCAGATATGAGGGAGGGATCTGATTCGGACCCGTCGGTGACGGCCGACGGAGCGTCCCCCGTTCGGGTGGGCGTGTTGAGTTTCCACAACAGCAAAGAGACCAAAGCGATCCTCAACGCCGTCCGGGCGTTGGGCCACGAGCCGGTCTGGCTCCGCGAGGAGAACACCAGGTCGTGGATCGAAGACGAGCGTCTCCGATTCGACCCCGACGTGGAGGTCGTCGCGAACCGACTGCTGATGACGAAGGCCGCCGAGCCGTTGGACGACCTCGGGATCGCGACGGCGTACGCCGCGTCCCGCGCGGTGTTGAACCCGCCCGAGGTCGTCGTCCGAGCGCTTCACAAGTACGGGACCGCGGCGAGACTCGCGACGGCGGGGATTCCGGTTCCGGACGCGTACATCGCATTCAGCCGACGAACGATCAACGAGGGGAGCCGCCTCACGAGCGAGAAGGCGGTCCACAAGTCCGCGATCGGGACGAACGGGAATCGGATGGCGATCGTGGGCGCGGACGATACCGTCGCTCCGCATATCGCTCGCCGTCGGGCGTTTTTACAGGAGTTTATCGACACCGGCACCGAGCGGCCGTTCGACGTCCGCGCGTACGTCGTCGGCGACCGCGTCGTCGGCGCGATGAAACGGTACGCGCCGTCGGACGAGTGGCGGACGAACGTCGCCGTCGGCGGCGAGGTCGAAGATTTCACCGCCGACTTGCCCGAGGAGGCGGCGCGGCTCTCACGAGAGGCGGCCGACGTGCTCGGCCTCGACTACGCCGGCGTCGACCTGTTGTGTCGCGACGGCACCTGGTACGTACTTGAGGTGAACGTGACGGCGGGATTCAAGGGGCTCTTCGAGGCGACGGGGATCAGTCCGGCACCGTCCATCGCCGCGCTCGCCATCGAGCGGGGCGGCGGCAGCGTCGACCGCGATCGCGTCACGTCCCTCGCGTCGGTTCTGGACGATTCGGTCCCCGACTGTAAGCCCTCGATCGATCCGGAGCCGGAGGAGTCGATGACGATCGGCTACACCGAAGCTGTGACGGTGAGCGCGGGCCGGCGGGCGGTCGACGTGGTCGCCAAGTCGGACACCGGCGCCCGGCGGACGAGCATCGACTTCGACGTCGCCGCCGAGACCGGCGCCGGGCCGATACTCAAGACGGTCCGCGTGAAGTCCGGATCACAGCGGAAGCGACAGCGGCGCCCGCTCGTCGAGATCGACGTGAAGATCGGGAGCCGCTGGCAGACCGTGACCGCGAGCGTCGAGAACCGGAGTCACATGAACTATCCCGTGCTGCTCGGGCGGGACGTTCTCGACGGGTACCACGTGGACGTCACGAAGCGGGAGCGCGAGGAGTGACCTACTCGACCCTGACCGTCCGCGCCGCCCGGACGGGCAGGAGCGGCAGGTCGGGGAAGCTGACCTCGACGACGAACTCCAGTTCGTCGGCGTCCGGCGGCCCGAACACGCCGACCGGGACCGTCGCCTCCCCGTCGAGGTACGTCGTCGTCGCGCTCATCTCCACGTCGTTGACCGTGACGCGGATCCCGGCGCGGGCGCTCCCGGAGACGGCGGCGACGCCGACCTCGCACATCTCGTTTTCGCCGACCGCGATGGCCTCGGGGAAGTCCCCCCAGTCGACGTCGACCCGCGGGCAGTCGCGGGCGGCGTCGACGACCCGCTCGGCGACGGAGTCGCTCATGCCGGCGCCGGAGAGCGTCTCGGGGCCGCCGTCGACGACGTCGACGGGTGAGGTGAGGTCGGCGTCCGCGAGGCGCTCGGCGCGCCCGGAGCCGACCCCCTCGATCGCCGTGAGCGCGACCGCCTCGCGGGAGACGCCGTGTTCGACGCGCGCCTCGACGCGGCGGGCGAGGTTGGCGGCGCGCGGGCCGGCGAAGCGGTCGAGGAACTCGGCGAGCGCGGCCAGCAGGCGGAGCGCGTTCTGTCGGATCACCCACGCGTCCGAGCGCAGGTCGCTCGGGATGGAGTCGTTCATCCCGGCGAGCAGGATGGCGAACACCTTGCGGTGGCCGTCTTCGAGGTCGGTGTCGCGGCCGTCGAGGATCCGGTCGATCGCGTCCGACTCGGCCGAGCGCGCCGAGACCGAGTCGAACTCGCCGGCGGCCGCGACCGTCTCCAACACCGAGTCGACCGCCATGGAGTCCCGGTCGGCGAGCGCGCGGAACCGGCGGGCGGTGTCGAGCCGCATGTAGTACTTCGATGCGAGTCGCCCCAGCGCGGTCGGTTCGATCGCGAGGTCGTCGTCGGCCGCGACGAACCCGTCGTCGACGAGCGATTCGAGCGTGTCGCGGACGCGGTCGCGCAGCGTGGAGAAGTCGTACTGCTCCGGCTGCGACGCCGCGCGGACGTAGTAGAAGGTGGTCTCTAACCACGCCATCACGTCCTCTAACCCGCGGATCGTCCCCATCGCGATCTCGGCGTTGAGGTGCGACTCCAGTTCGGCCGCCAGTCGAGATTCGATCGCTTTGCCCTCGCGGAGCAGTTTCCGGTACTTGTCGGCGTCCGCGCGGTCACAGACCACCCAGCCGTACCCCACGTCGTCGTACTCCGGGCGGCCGGCGCGGCCGAGCATCTGGAGCACGTCCAACGGCGAGATGTCCGTCTCTCCCTCCAGCGGGTCGTGGTACTTCGTGTCGCGGATGACGACGCAGCGCGCCGGGAGGTTCACCCCCCACGCGAGCGTCGACGTCGAGAAGAGGAACTTGATCTTCCCCTGTTTGAACCACTCCTCGACGCGGTCGCGGTCGTCTTTCCCGAGGCCGGCGTGATGGAAGCCGACGCCGTCGGTGACCGACTGACGGAGCGTGTCGTTCGTCAGCTCC
This sequence comes from Halorubrum ejinorense, assembly GCF_055389685.1. Lineage (NCBI taxonomy): Archaea > Methanobacteriati > Methanobacteriota > Halobacteria > Halobacteriales > Haloferacaceae > Halorubrum > Halorubrum ejinorense. The sequence continues at coordinate 697,779 of NZ_AP043777.1, read as the reverse complement.
GTGGCCTCGTTGTGGAAGTCGTAGTCGTCCCGCGAGTCGATCGGGATGTCGCGCTCCGTGATCTCGTCGCGCGCCTTCTTGGCGGCCTGGACCGTGTCCTGTCGGGAGGAGACGAAGACGAGCGCCTGCCCGTCTTCCCGGACGTGCGGCTCGGCTAAGTCGAGCGCGCGGTAGAGCCGGCGGTACTTGTCGGCGAACGCGTTCGAGCCGTGCGAGTACGTCTTCACGCCGGTCTCTAAGTCGACGGGGCGGTACTCGTCCCCGAACGCGTACGTCGTCTCCGCGGGCGCGTCGAGCCACTCGGCCACGTCGTCGATGTTCGGCATCGTCGCCGAGAGCGCGACGACGCGCGGGTCCTGGAGCCGGCGGAGCCGCGAGACGGTGACCTCCAGCACGGCGCCGCGCTTCTCGGAGTCGAGCAGGTGGACCTCGTCGATGACGACGCAGTCCACGTCGGTGATGAACGAGTAGCGCGCCGAGTCGTGTTTCCGCGTCGCGCTGTCCGCCTTCTCCGGGGTCGTCACCAGCACGTCCGCGCGCTCGGCGCGGCGGGGGTTCAGGTCGCGCTCGCCGGAGACGACGTAGACGGAGTAGCCCAGCTCCTCGAACCGCTCCCACTCGCTCTCCTTCTCGTTGGTGAGCGCGCGCAGGGGCGCGACGAACAGGGCGGTCCCGCCCTCGGAGAGGGTCTTACAGATCGCGAGCTCGGCGAGCGCCGTCTTCCCGGAGGCCGTCGGCGCCGACGCGACGACGTTGTGGTCGGTCTCGAGAATGCCCGGCAGCGCCTCGCGTTGCATCCGATTGAACTCCTCGAACCCGAAGGCGTCGGCGAACTCCGGCACCGCGTCCGCGACCTTCACGGCACACCACACCCGTGTGCGAGTCGTCGGGAACCGCGGCTGTGTCGCATCGGATCGACGGGAGGGCCTCGGGGGCAAAGGCGTTTCTCATACGGGCGGGACGGGGCGGCCGTGCGCGGCGTGGCGCTCGCGACGGCGGTCGGCGGCGATCGCGCCGTCGGAGACCCCCACCGTTTAGGTGACCGCGACCGACCGAACGGGTATGCTTCCCTCGTCGCCGGTCGTGATCGGTGTCGCCGTCGCGGTCGCGCTGCTCGCGCTGTTCGTGCTCGTCCGCCGGCTCCGCGGCCCGTCGGCCGAGGCGCGCGAGTCGAAGCGCGCTCACGAGGCCGCCCAGAAGCGCGACGCGCCCGTCGAGATCGGCGAGACCTACGAGTTCGGCGTGACGGAGCTCACCGACCACCACTCCGGGGACGAGGTCGCCGTCGGGAAAGTCGAGGGGTTCGTCGTGTTCACCGAGGACGTCCCCGGCGGCCTCGAGCCGGGCGACGTGATCCGCGCGAAGGTGCTATCCTTCAACGAGGGGCGAACCTCCGCCGACGCGACCTTCGTCGGACGGGCGTAGGCCGAGCGGACGGAGACGCGCGGTCACCGCCCGGACCACTTCCTCGCCGAACCGGAGGTTCATACGTGATGCCGACGAAGTGGTGTCGCAATGGCTCAGGCCGGCACCCAGGACCTCACGGAGCGGTTCATTCAGTTCTACCGTAACTACTACCGCGAGGAGATCGGACAGCTCGCCCAGCGGTACCCCAACGAGCAGCGCTCGCTGTACGTCTCCTACGACGATCTCTTTCAGTTCGACCGCGACCTCGCCGAGGACTTCCAGAGCAAGCCGGACCAGATGCGCGAGTACGCCGAGGAGGCGCTGCGGCTCTACGACCTCCCCGCGGACGTCAATCTCGGCCGCGCACACGTCCGCATCGAGGACCTCCCCGACAGCGTCGACATCCGCGGCATCCGCGTCCACGACGACCACATCGGCAAGCTGGTCTCGGTCCAGGGCATCGTCCGGAAGGCCACCGACGTGCGCCCGAAGGTGACCGAGGCCGCCTTCGAGTGCCAGCGCTGCGGCACGATGACGTATATCCCGCAGTCCGACGGCGGCTTTCAGGAGCCACACGAGTGCCAAGGCTGTGAGCGACAGGGTCCCTTCCGCGTCAACTTCGATCAGTCCGAGTTCGTCGACTCCCAGAAGCTCCGCATCCAGGAGTCCCCCGAGGGCCTGCGCGGCGGCGAGACGCCCCAGTCGCTCGACGTGGACATCGTCGACGACATCACGGGAGAGGTGAGCCCCGGCGACCACGTCACCTGCGTCGGCGTCCTCCACATCGAGCAGGTCGAGCAGGGCAACGAGAAGTCCGCCATCTTCGACCTGTACATGGACGGCGTCTCCATCTCCATCGAGGACGAGGAGTTCGAGGACATGGACATCACGGAGGCGGACAAACGCGACATCATCGAGCTCTCCGAGCGCGACGACATCTACGAGGCGATGGTCGGCTCCATCGCCCCGGCCATCTACGGCTACGAGGAGGAGAAGCTCGCGATGATCCTCCAGCTGTTCTCCGGCGTCACCAAACACCTCCCCGACGGCTCCCGGATCCGCGGCGACCTCCACATGCTCCTTATTGGCGACCCCGGAACCGGTAAATCTCAGATGATTTCGTACGTAGAAAACATCGCGCCCCGTTCGGTGTACACCTCCGGGAAGGGGTCGTCCGCGGCGGGGCTCACGGCCGCCGCCGTCCGCGACGACTTCGGTGACGGCCAGCAGTGGTCGCTCGAAGCCGGCGCGCTCGTCCTCGCCGACAAGGGGATCGCCGCAGTCGACGAGCTGGATAAGATGGACTGCGTCACGGGCGACACGCTGGTCTCGCTCGCCGACGGCCGCGTCGAGCGCATCGACGAACTGGCGCGAGAGGCGGCCGAGGACGGCGACATCGAAGACCTCTCGAACGGTCGCCGCGTCCACGACGTCGACCTCGACGTCTGGTCGATGGACGAAGACGGGAACCTCGTGGAGCGGTCCGTCTCCGCGGTGCACGAGTACGACGCGCCGTCGGAGCTGACCCGGGTCACGACGGAGACGGGCGAGTCGCTGACCGCGACCGCCGACCACCCGTTTTTCGTCCTCGATGACGGGGAGCGCGTCGAGCGCGAGGCGGCCGCGCTCGACGACGGCGACTGGGTGTACGTCCCACGAAGGCTTCCGACGAAGGCGGCGGACGGCGGAGCGGTAGCCGCGAGCGGCGGGAGTGGGCCAGCGGCCGAGCCCGTCGATGGGGAGGACGTCGACGCCGCCACGGCGAGCGTCATCGGGTACCTCTCCGGCGACGGGAACGTCTTCTACGACCGCGACGAAGGCGTCTACGGCGTCCGGTTCACCAACGCGGACGAGGAACTGCTGGACGACTTCGAGCGCGCGGCGCGGGCGGCGTTCGACGCGGAGCCAGTGCGACCGCCGAGCGAACAGCGCGACGACGGCGTCGAGACGGTCCGCGTCACCGGGAAGGAACACGCCGACGCCGTCCTCGACGCTGGGATGAACCTCGGTCGGTACGACGAGAAGTGCTTCCCGACCGCCGTCTCGACCGGAAGCCGCGCGGCGAAGGCCGCGTTCGTCCGGGCGCTCGCCGACAGCGAGGGGCACGTCGACGAGTCGGCCGGCAACGTTCGGATCGCGTCTGCGAGCCGAGACCTGCTGAATGGCGCGCGGAACCTCCTCTTAGGGTTCGGCGTGTCGAGCCAGCTCCAGCACCGCGAGCGGGACGGGGGCCGCGACGTGTACTACCTCGCGGTGACCGACGCCGACTCGCTCGCGGCGTTCCGGCGGTACGTCGGGTTCACGGCCACGCGAAAGGCGGAGGCGCTCGACCGCGTCGTCGACGCGGCCGGCGGCGGTCGCACGATCCTCGACGTGGTCCCGGAGGTCGACGACGTGCTCGCGCGGTGTCGCGACTCCCTCCGGCTTCACCAGCGCGAGTGCGGCGTGAATCCGGTCACCTATCACGACTTCGAGAGCGGGGCCGCGAACGTCTCGCTCCACCGCGCCGAGCGGATATTCGCGGCGTTCGAGGAACGCCGGGAGCGCGCGGCCGACGACGTCGGCCCGCTCGACGCGGGCCCGACGTGGGAGGCGCTCTCGGAACTGCGGCACCGATACCACGTCTCGCAGTCCGAGTTGGCCGATGGGACGACGCTGTCACAGCAACGTATTTCCGGCGGGTGGGGCGAAAGCGAGGAAGTCCGCCGGACGGTGACGGACCGGCTCCGGGAGGTGCTGACCGAAGTTGCGGCGACCGACCTCGGGGACCTCCGCGAGTTCGTCCGCGGCGACGTGAAGTGGCGACAGGTCGAGTCGGTCGAGACGGTGCCGCCGGAATCGACCGAACACCGCGGCGAGGTGCTCCGGCAGCGCCTCGCCGACGTCATCGGGGGACCGGTTGAGACGGCCGAACAACGCGCTCGCGACCTGCTCGACCCCGGTCCGGTCAGCGAGACGCGGGCGGAGCTGTCGGCGGCGCTCGACGCGTACGGGATCAGTCAGGCGGACGTGGCGTCGAGACTGGACGTGACGCAGGCGACCGTGTCGCGCTGGCTGTCCGGCGCCGTCGAAACGGATCGGCTCGACGACGTGCGCGAGGCCGTCGCCGAGGAGGTCGACGCCGTCGAAGCGGAACTGCGGTCCATACTGACACGGATCGACGACGGGGAGCGGCCGCGGGTGTACGATCTGACGGTCGAAGGGACGCACAACTTCGTCGCGAACGGGCTCGTCGTTCACAACTCCTCGGACCGCTCCGCGATGCACGAGGGGCTCGAACAGCAGAAAATCTCCGTCTCGAAGGCGGGGATCAACGCGACGCTGAAGGCGCGGTGTTCCCTGCTCGGCGCGGCGAACCCGAAGTACGGCCGGTTCGACCAGTACGAGCCGATCGGCGAGCAGATCGACTTAGAGCCCGCGCTCATCTCGCGGTTCGACCTGATCTTCACGGTGACGGACAGCCCGGACGCGGAACACGACTCGCGGCTGGCGAAACACATCATCAAGACGAACTACGCCGGCGAGCTCAACACCCAGCGGGCGGAGGTCCCCTCCTCGGAGTTCACCGCCGAGGAGGTCGACGCGGTCACCCAGGAGGTGGCACCGGAGATCGACGCGGAGCTGCTTCGGAAGTACATCGCTCACGCGAAGCGCTCCTGTTTCCCGACGATGACGGACGAGGCGAAAGACATCATCGAGGAGTTCTACGTCGACCTCCGTTCGAAGGGGGCCGACGAGGACGCGCCGGTGCCGGTCACCGCGCGGAAGCTGGAGGCGATGGTGCGGCTCTCGGAGGCGAGCGCGCGGGTCCGCCTCTCGGACACCGTCGAGCGCGAGGACGCGGAGCGGGCGACCGACATCGTCGAGTCGTGTCTCAAGGACATCGGCGTCGACCCGGAGACCGGGCAGTTCGACGCCGACGTGGTCGAGACGGGCACCTCGAAGAGCCAGCGCGACCGCATCAAGAACATCAAGGGGCTCATCGCGGACGTCGAAGAGGAGTACGAGCAGGGCGCGCCCGTCGACGAGGTGCTCGACCGCGCGGGCGAGATCGGGATGGACCCCGGGAAGGCGGAACAGGAGATCGAGAAGCTCCGCACGAAAGGCGAAGTGTACGAGCCCAAGCAGGGGCACCTCCGGACGACGTAGATGGACCGCATCTCCGCGATACGGAACGTCGAAGACGCCCTCCGCGAGTTCGAGAACGGGGACGCGGACCTCGCCGCGACCGAGCGGCGCGTCGCGGCCGTGCTCCGGACGTACGCCACCGAGTTCGACGGCGACGACGACGTGTTCCGTGCGGTCGGCGACGACGCCGTCGACGGCACGGTCGTCGTCGCCCCCTCCGAGCCGGCGGCGCGCGAGCGCGTCCTCGCGGTGAGCGGCGTCGATTCGGACGAGGGTCACCCGAGCGACGGCGAGAACGGAGAGGATGACCCGGAATCCCTCGAATTCGACGTTGATCGGGTCTGAGCGTCGACTCCGGTCGCGCGTGGCGTCGGAGCGTCGCTGAACGCGACTGAAACGTTCGGGTCCGGAACCGATAAATTCCGAAATCGACCACCGGCGGGCGTGTTGTTGGTCGTGACCTACTCGGCGGCCGCCCGAACCGGTCTTCGAAACCTGTGTCGCCGCCACGAGTCGGTCGTCGCGCGGCGGTTCGGTCGCGCCGCGCTGTTCGACGAGACGGAGTACGCCGCGTTCCTCGCCCTGCGGCTGCGGGAGTCACACGGCGGGGACGTTCAGATCGAGCGCACCGAGCCGTTCAACGAGTTCGTCGCCGTCGAGCCGGCGGTCCGCGAGGCAGCCGCGGCCTACGCGGACCGCTCCGCGAAGGCGACGCCGTACGCCGCCTTCGCCGCGGGCACCGATCACCCGGACCCGGAGGCGATGCGCGACCGGGAGCTGTGACCGGGGACGCGTCGACGCCGGGTGATTCGAACGCGGACCGAGACGAGGGCTTGACTCCCGCCCGAGTGCCCCCGGAACCGAGCGAGGTGATCGGCCGGCTCCCGACCGACGCAGGGCTCCGACGGCAGCTCGCGGCGGCCGCTCGTTCGCGGGGCCGAACCGCGTCGGTGGCGGCAGAGATCGTCGAGATCGAGGCGGAACTCGCGGACATCGACGTGAAGTCGGTGGACCTGACGGCGGCGCGGCGGCGAGTCGCGGAGGCGACGGGCGAGACCGAGCGGCTGAAAGAGCGGGTCGCGACGCTCCGCGGTGACGCGCGGGCGCGTCGCGCGGTCGACGCCGACGAGGAGGCCGCGCTCGACGAGTTAGAGTCCGCCGCCGCCGAGCTGTCGGCCGCACAGACTGAGGCGATCGCCGCCGAACAGGCGCTCGAACGCGCACGGGCCGAGGCGGCGCGCGCCCGCGACGAACGCCGGCGCCGACTGCGGCTCCGCGACCGGCTTCGGAACCGGCGGCGCGACGCTCGCCGCGAACTCGCCGCGTCGGTGTACCCGGAGTTCCGGGAGGCGCTCGCGGTCGTCCCGGGCGGGGATCCCGACGCGGCCGGCGACGACCCCGGCGCGTACGACGGCGATCCGATCGCCGCGTCGCTCGCTGCCGTGAGGGTCGCGGCGCTCGACGGCGCCGTCGAACTGCGCGGCGAGGCGGCGCGAGCGGTCGAGGCGTCGAAGCGGAACGCGAGGGCGCTGCTTCGAGCGAGTCCGGTCCGGGTGAGAGGCGAATCACTCGCGTCGGTCGGAGCCGGGAGATCCGACGGGCACTGAGATCGCGAACCGGACGTTTCGCCCGGACGTTTACGTACGATTCCGCGGGACCCGGCGCATGGAACTCGACTGGTCCGTCGACCGCGAGGGCGACGCGTCGCTCGTCGGCGTCAGAGTGCGCAACGACGAGGCGGTCCCGAGGCGAGTCCGGATCGAGAGCCGGCTGGACGGAGCGGTGCTCCCGCCGCGGCGCGGCGGCGTCCCCGAGGCGGGGTGGGACGCCGGAGGCGTGACGGCGGTGATCGATCCCGGCGAGCGCGAGACGTTCGGGTTCGCGACCCTTGCGGACCCGGTCGAGCCGCCGGTGGAGATCGCGGGCGTGGCGCCCGCGACGCCCGGGGCGGCTGACGGGCAGGCGGCGAGACAAGGCGAAACGGCCTCCGTTCAGACGGCGGTTCGAGACCTCGCGGACCACCGTCCGCCGCGTCGAGCCGTCGCTGGGGCGGAAGCGGTCGATCACGACGAACGCGGGTCGGACGGAGCCGATCCCGGACGCGACGAGGGCGACGGAGAGCGCGCGGAACCGGTCGGCGAGGGCGGTTCCGATCCGGTCGCGACCACGGAAGAGCGGCCGAACGCGGCGATTCCCGCCGAGATCGAGGCGTGGTTCGCTGCCGTCGAGGCGCGGATCGAACAGGCGGAGCGGCTGACGGGCGCGGACCTCGCGACGGCGACGGCGGTCGTCGAGGAGGCCGGTGGCCTCGACGCGATTGAGGGACTCGACGAGCGCGTCGCGGCCGACGCCGAGCGCCTGAAGGCGGTCCGCGACCGCGCCGCGGCGCTGGCCGAGCGCGCCGACGAGAGCGAGGTCCCGACCGAGGCGCTGGAGGCGCTGGCGTGATCCTCGCGGTGGCCGGCGGGAAGGGCGGCGTCGGGAAGACGACGCTCGCGTACAACGTCGCCGCCGAACTCGACGCGGCGGTCGTCGACGCCGACCTCGGGATGGCCGACCTGCCGAGCGGTCGCGGTCCCGACCTCCACGACGTGCTCGCCGGCGCCGCAGACCCGGCCGAGGCAGTCCGACCCGGACCGGTCGACGTCGTCCCCTGCGGACGGACGCTGGCCGGCGCGCGCGCAGCGGACCTGACGCGGCTGGCGGAGGCGGTCGAGGCGATCGAACGCGAGTTCGGGACCGTCGTCCTCGACTGTCCGGCCGGGCGGCGGGCGGACGCGGGCGTGCCGCTCGCGGTCGCGGACGCCTGTCTCCTCGTCGTCTCGCCGCGGGCGTTCGCGCTGGCAGACGCGATCCGGACCCGGGAGCTCGCCCGCGAACTCGACGCCGGGCTGGTCGGCTGCGCGGTCAACCGGGTGACTGAGCCTCCGCCGGTGGACGCGATCGGCGACGCGCTCGGGGCGCCCGTCGAGGTGGTGCCGGCCGACCCGCGCGTCGGTCGGTCGGTGGCGGCGGAGCGACCCGTCGCGGTCACTGCCCCCGACAGCGACGCCGCAACAGCCGTTCGGTCGCTGGCGCGCCGCGTCCCGGAGTGAGCGGACGGGCGAGGCGTCGCGACATCGCGTCCTTTTACCCGCCGCGACCCCTCGGCGAGAGCGATGCTCACGGTCGCGTTCGTCTTCGGAGTCGCCGTCGTCGCGGCGATCGCGGTCTCGGTCGGCCCGCTGTACGCGGCCGACAGGTTCCGCGACCTGCGGGACCCGACGCCCGCGGAGCGCGCGCAGATCGCGGCGCTGGCGGAGCCCGGCGGTCTCGACGTCGAGCGGATCGCGATCGAACCCGTCGGATCGGACGGTGACGGGAGCGAGAACGCCGGTCCCGCCGAGGTGTCCGTCCGGGGACCGCCCCGACGGCGGGTGTTGTTCCTCACCGAGGACGTGCTCACCGGCCTCGACGAGGACGTCGCGATCGGCCTGTTCGCGGCGGAGGCCGGCCGAGTGGCGACGTACTACGCCGAGTTCCGGGCGGTCGCCGTCGGCGGCGTGTTGGCGGCGCTGGCGGCGGTCGTGACGACGCTCGTCCCGTTCGAAGCGGGATTCCTGACAGTGATCAGCGTCGGCCTCGTCTCCTTCTGGGCCGGCCGGCGGGTCCAGTACGCGGCTGACGCCCGCGCCGCGGACGCGGTCGGCGCCGACCACGTCGCCGACGCGTTCGAGCGCGTCGCGGAGCGCCGCGGCGTCGAGCCCCAGACCGGAGACTGGTCGACGTGGTTCGAGGTCCAGCCGCCGCTCGGCGACCGAATCGCGCGGCTCCGCGAGCGGACCGACGGGTCGGAGTGAGAGGAAAGAGCGGAGAGGGACGGAGTCGGTGGTGTCGGCCCGTGACTCAGCTCTGCGTCTGTCGGGCGACGGCGGAGTCGGGGCCGACGGTGACGTCGTAGCCCGCGACCGAAAGCGAGACGTCGACGTCGCTGTCGGGCCGGCCGGCGACGACGGCGTCTAGGGCGTCCGGGTCGACGTGGTCGTACAGCACCACGCCCTCTTCTTCGAGAAGGTCGGCGGGTTCGACCCCGGCGAGGTCGGCGATCGCTTCGACGACGGCGAGGCTGGGCGCGGGACCGTCGCCGCCGTGACGGACGCGGGCCGTCTCGGGTACCGAACCGGAATCGCTCGATCCGGCTGTTGCGCTGCTCATACATGCCGACACTCCGGCAGACCACATAAACTGGTCGTTCAGTTTATCAGAAGTGAGTCTCGGGCGGCGGCGCGGTCCCGGAACCGTTACCAACCAGCCGCACGCGTGTAGAGACAACTCGAATGCGACTCCCGAAACGACAGCTCGCGGTCCTCGAGGCCGCGAGCGCGACGGACGAGCGGACGGTAGCGGAGATCGCCGCCGAGACCGACACGAAGCCCGAAACGGTCGCCGGGGCGGCGTTCGACCTCGCGGACGAAGGGCTCGTCGAGGTCGGGTCGGTAACCGACGAGACGCTCGAACTCACCGACGAGGGGCGGACCTACGTCGACGCCGGGCTCCCCGAGACGCGGCTCTACCGGGCCGGGCTCGACGCCGGCGCCGGCGCCGAGCCGGTCTCGATGGGGGCCGTCATCGGCGAGGCCGACCTCGACGGTCCGGAGGTCGACATCGCGCTCGCGAACTTCGCGCGCAAGGGGTTCGGCACCGTCGAGAGCGGCGAGCTCTCGGTCGACCCCGACGCCGACCCGGACGGGGACGCGGAGGCGACGGCGCTCGCGGCGCTGGCCGGCAGCGGCGACCCCGGCGTCGACGAGGCGGTGCTCGACCAGTTGGACTCCCGCGGGCTCGTCGACCGCGGCGAGTCGGTCACGCGGACGGTTCGGCTCACCGACGACGGCGTCGACGCGCTGATGATGGGCGTCGAGGCGACCGAGACGGTGGGGGCGCTCACGCCGGAACTGCTCGCCAGCGGCGAGTGGCGCGACGTGGAGTTCGCCGAGTACAACGTCGAGGCCGAGGCGGAGACCGCTCGCGGCGGCCGCAAGCACGTGCTCCGCCGGACGGCGGACCGCGTGAAGGACGTGCTGGTCGGCATGGGCTTCCAGGAGATGGAGGGACCCCACGCTGACGCCGACTTCTGGATCAACGACTGCCTGTTCATGCCCCAAGACCACCCGGCGCGGACCCACTGGGACCGCTTCGCGCTCGACGTGGACCCGATGGAGTCGATCCCGGCGGAGCTGATCGACCGCGTCGAGGCGGCCCACCGCGACGGCTGGGGGGACGACGGCGACGGCTACCACTCCCCGTGGTCCGAGGACTTCGCTCGCGAGGTCGCCCTGCGCGGCCACACCACGTCGCTGTCGATGCGTTACCTCTCGGGGATCGCGGGCGCCGACCTGGAGCCGCCCCAGCGGTACTTCTCGGTCGAGAAGGTGTACCGGAACGACACCTTGGACCCCACGCACTTACTGGAGTTCTTCCAGATCGAAGGGTGGGTGATGGCGGAGGACCTGTCGGTGCGTGACCTCATGGGCACCTTCGAGGAGTTCTACCGGCAGTTCGGGATCACCGACATCCGGTTCAAGCCGCACTACAACCCCTACACCGAGCCCTCCTTCGAGCTGTTCGGCGAACACCCGGAGACTGGCGAGGAGATCGAGATCGGTAACTCCGGCGTCTTCCGCGAGGAGGTCACCGGCCCGCTCGGCGTCGACTGCGACGTGATGGCGTGGGGACTCGCCTTAGAGCGGCTCGCGATGTTGACCACGGGCGCGGAGGACATCCGCGACCTCCACGGGACCCTGGCCGACATCGACTTCCTGCGGAACGCGGAGGTGAGCTACTGATGCCCGTCGTCGACGTCGACCCCGACGAACTCCGCGAGCTCACCGGTCACGAGGACCTGTCGGACGACGACCTCAAGGCGGACCTGTTCGGGCTCGGCTTGGAGTTCGAAGGCGAGACCGAGGAGGGGCAGTACCAGTTCGAGTTCGCGCCCGACCGGCTCGACCGGCTCTCCGTCGAGGGCGTCGCGCGCTCACTGCGGTACCACTACGGCGACGCGCGCGGCGTGTACGTGCCGAACACGAACGACCCCGAGTGGACCATCGAGGTCGACGAGTCGGTGCCCGACGAGCGGCCGTACGTCACCGGGGCCGTGGTCCGCGGCGTCGACCTCGACGAGGCGGCGCTGGAGTCGCTGATCCAGCTCCAAGAGAAGCTCCACGCGACGATGGGGCGCGGCCGCGCGAAGGGCGCGATCGGGATCCACGACCTCGCGATGGTGAAGGGCGCGCCGCTCCAGGAGGGCGCGGAGCGCTCGATCACCTACCGCGGCGTCGACCCCGACGGCGCGCCGTTCGTGCCGCTGGACGCGAACGACGAGCTGACCCCCGCCGAGGTGCTCACCGAGCACGCCACGGGCGAGACCTACGCCGACCTCGTCGCCGACCTCGACCGCTACCCCGCGATCTACGACGAGCTGGGCCTGTTCTCGTTCCCGCCGGTCATCAACGGGAAGCGGACGGAGGTGACGACCGGCTCCCGGGAACTGCTCGTCGAGCTCACCGGCACCGACCAGTGGACGATCGACAAGATGTGTACGATCATCTGTTACGCCCTGTCGGCCCGCGGCGCGACGATCGAGGAGGTCGAGGTGAACTACGCCGACGGCGCGACGCACCCGAGCGAGTACGGGGCAGAACTCGTTCGTCCGAACCTCGACGTCGACGAGAAGTCGGTGGCACACGACCGGATCGAGACGCTGCTCGGGGTCGACTTCGAGCCCGAGGAGGTCGTCGACTGCTTCGAGCGCGCCGGGCTGGACGCGAGCTACACGCTCGGTGAGGACGTGACCTACGAGGTATCGATCCCGCCGTACCGCGTCGACGTGCTCCACCCGCTCGACCTCGTCGACGACGTGGGGCGGGCGTACGGGTTCGACAACTTGGAGCCGCGCTACCCGGACGTGGGCACCGTCGGCGGCCGCCACGAGCGCTCGCGGCTAGAGGACGCGGTCCGGACGAGCCTCGTCGGCCTCGGCTTCGAGGACCTGCTGAATTTCCACATGACGAGCGGCGAGGAGAACTACGAACGGATGCGCGTCGAGCCGGGCACCGGCGGCGCCGCGGTCGACGGCGCCGGCGTCTTCGGCGGCGGGGATCCGGTCGAGATCACGGAGCCGTACAGCGAGGAGTACACCCAACTGCGCAGCTGGGCGCTCCCGTCGCTCGTGATGCTGTTAGAGCGGAACACCCACAACGCCTACCCGCAGGACGTCGCCGAGGTCGGCTTCGTCGCCGAGCGCGACGGCGACGAGAACACGAGCGTCGCCGAATCGCGGCACGTGGCCGGGGCGGTCGCCCGCCGCGACGCCTCCTACGAGGTCGCGAAGGGCCGGCTACAGGCGCTCTGTAGCGACTTCGGCGTCGACGTGGAGACGCCCCCGACCGACCATCCCTCGTTCATCGATGGTCGCGTCGCGAGCGTCGTGATCGACGGCGAGCGCGCCGGCGTGATCGGCGAACTCCACCCCGCGGTGCTCGTCGAGCACGACCTGGAGGTGCCGGTCGCCGCCTTCGAGTTCGACCTCGACGCGCTCAACTGAGCGACCGCGGTGGAACGGCGGAGATCGGAACTTCCGTTCCGTCGGTTCTATCACGTATTATCACGGACGAGTTCGCGAACAGAAGACATATATTCCCGATGGAGAACTGACCGGGCATGAACTGTGAGAGATGCGGTATCGACGCCTCGCTCACGCACCGTGACGTCGACGGCTTCGCGTACTACCTGTGTGGCGCCTGTGTCAGGGGCTGGGACGCGGTGCGGTCCGTGTCGACGGACTCGACCGACGACGCGCGCTCGCCGGCGCGGTAGGCCGACGGCACCGCGGGCGGGCGGCAGCAGTCCGGTTCAGAGTCCGCTCGCCGTCGCCGCGGCGGGAGCGCGTCGCGGGCGGATCGCGGTTCCGACCGGTCGCGGGGCGACGCATCAACCGTCTTTTATTCCGGCGCAGTAGTAGACGTTCACACAGGTGAACCCAGTGTGGCACAGGAGTTCCTGATTCCACTGGTCGCGGGGATCATCGGACTCGGCGTCCTCGCACAGATCCTCGCGGCTCGGCTCCGAGTACCGAGTATCATCTTCTTCCTGTTGGTCGGGGTGATAATCGGGAGACCGGGACTCGGAATCGTGACCAGCGAGACCTTCGGGAGCTCCCTCCCGGCGATCGTCGGGCTCGCGGTCGCGATCATCGTGTTCGAGGGCGCCTTCCACCTGGAGTTCGAGCGCATCCAGAAGGCGCCGCGGGCGGCGGTTCGGCTCGTGACGATCGGCGCCGCCATCGCGCTGGTCGGCACCGCGGTTGCGGTCCGGTTCCTCGAGGGGTTACCCTGGGCGCTCTCGTTCGTGATCGGCGCGCTGCTCGTCGCCACGGGACCGACGGTCATCTCTCCGATCCTCGAGGTCGTCCCGGTCAGGGACCAAGTCGCGGCCGTCCTCGAGACCGAGGGGATCGTCAACGACGTGACGGCCGCGATCACGGCCGTCGTGCTCTTCGAGGCCGTGAACCCGACGGTCGCCGCAGAGGGGCTCGTCCGCGGCTTCGCGCTCCGGCTCGGCGGCGGCCTCCTCGTCGGTCTCGTCGTCGCGGGCGTCCTCTACTACCTGCTCCGGTACGTCGACCTCTCGCCCGGCGCGGCGCCGCGGAACGCGCGGCTGCTCGTGCTCGCCGGCGCGCTGGCCGCGTTCGCCGGCGCGAACCAGCTAGCGAGCGAGGCCGGCGTCGCGGCCGCCGCCACCGCGGGCCTCGCTCTCGGGAACTTAGACGTCCCGTACAAAGAGGAGATCACCGACTTCAAAGGCGACATCACGCTGCTCGTGTTGTCGTTCGTGTTCATCGCGCTCGCCGCCCAGTTGCCGCCGGCGGCGATATTCGACGTGGGGCTCGCCGGGCTCGGGGTGGTCGTCGTCATCGCCGTCGTGATCCGGCCGCTCCTCGTGTTCGTCTCCACGATCGGCGATCGGTTCACCCTCTCGGAGCGACTGTTCATCAGCGCCATCGGACCGCGCGGGATCATCCCGGCGTCGGTCGCGACGCTGTTCGCCACCGAGCTCAGGGCGGCCGCAACCGAGCTCAACGACCCCGCCCTCGCACAGCAGGCGGACCTCCTGATCGGGACGGTGTTCCTGGTCATCTTCGTCACCGCCCTCGTTCAGGGCGGGCTGGCACGCTACATCGCGCAGTACCTCAACGTCATACCCATGAGAGTCATCATCGTCGGAGGCGGGCAGGTGGGCCGCGCGCTCGCCGAACGCCTCGAAGACCGCGGCGAAAACGTCGTCATCGTCGAACACGATGAGGCGAAGGTCGAATCGCTCCGAAACGACGGCTTCTCCACCGTCATCGGCGACGGAACGGACACGGAGCTGTTGCGGAAGGCGGGGGCGGACAACGCCAAGATCGTCGTCGCCGCCACCGGTGACGACGACGCGAACCTCCTCGTCGCGCAGCTATCGAAGACGAATTTCGGCGTCGAGCGCGTCTTAGCGAAGGCGAACAACTCCGACAACGTCGAGGCGTTCGAGGACTTAGGCGTGAGAACCATCTCGGCCGCGATGTCGGCCGCGTGGGCCCTCGACAACCAGATCGAGCGGCCGGACCTGGCCCACTGGATGACCGAGGTCGGTCACAACGGCGACGTCCAACAGCTCGAGGTCACCAACGAGACGTTCTTCGGCAAGAAGGTCAAGGAGGTGGGGACATTGCTGCCCGACGGCTGTCTGATCGCCGTCATCAGCGACGGAGACCGGGAGTCGGTCGAAGTCCCGGGCGCGGACACCGTCATCGAGCGCGGCGACCACGTCACGCTCCTCGGGCAGCGCGAGGCCGTCCGCGAGGGGATGGAACTGGTCGGCGGCGCGTAAACTACCCTACCCTACTCCCTCGGCGCTATGCGCCTCGGTCCTTGAGGGTAGGGCTTTGATGTGGACTCCCGGCAATCAGTCGCCAGCAAGAGGCTGGTAACTCTCGCCGTTCAAGGTCCCACCATTCACACGCACGTCTACTGGTGCGTCTCCGTCCCCCGACTTGGGCGAGGAACGGAGTTTGTGCTGTCGCTTCCGAGCGTACCGCACACCAATGTTCTTCGCAGCGTTATAATCCGCGTTGACCTCATAGCTGCATTTCTGGCACTCGAAGTGTTCACCGTGGCGGTTGCCGTCGTGCGTAAAGCCACAGTCTGTTCGAGAACAGCGTTGGGATGTGTGGTTCGGCTCGACCTGCTCCACGGAGACCCCCTGTTCAGGGCCTTTGTATGAGACGTATTCAAACAGGCGTCGGAACGCCCAGACGTGGTGCCACTTCGCGTGTGGAAGCCGCTCTCGAATGTCGCTCAACTCCTCGAACGCGATTACGTCGCAGTCGTGTTCGACGGCTTCCGAGACGAGTTCGTTGGCGATCGTGTGGATGTACTGTTTGCGCCAGGCTTCTTCACGCTTCCCGAGGCGAAGCAGGGCCTTGTGTGCGGCCTCCGTGCCGCGTTGTTGCATCTCACCACGTCGCTTCTCGAACTCACGACACCAGTGGTCGTAGTCGTCCCCCTGCCAAAACGTGCCGGTTGAGGACACAGCGAGGCTGTTGACGCCGAGGTCGATACCGAGGACCGTTTGGTCGGAGTGCCCGGTATCTTCCGAAACCCCATCGTCACTGTGTGTCCGCCGCGTCGAAATGTTGAGGTAGAACTCGTCAGTGGCCGCGTCGTACCGAAGCGTACTCTCGCGGAACTCATAGTTCTCGGAGAGTACGTACCGCTCGTAGGGCGTCGGACTGTCTGCCGGGAGAACAAACGAGGGTTCGACTCGGCCCTCAACAGTTGCCAGTGACACCTTGTTCCGGTAGAAGGTCGCGCTCCGTGTGTCGTAGTCCATCGTTTCGGCGGTGAACGTCGGTTGAGAGACGCGCTGTCCCTTTTTCCACCGTTCGACACACGCTTTGACGGCTTCGACAGCACGTTTGATAGCGGCTTGGACAAGTTGGGCCTGTAGGTCTGTCTCCTCCCGAAGTTCGGCGTAGAGCGCGTCACGAACCTCTCGCTTGTTGGTCTTACACTCAGTGTAGGAGGTGTCGGACCAACAGTAGTCGGCGGTTCGGTTCGCACAATACCGGTATTGGTCGGCGGTTCGGTGGAGTGCGTCGCGTTGCTCGTCGGAAACGGCGAGTTTCACGACGGCGGTTCGACGCACACCCATAGTTTCAGAGAGTACCCGACGGTACTTATAGGCCTGGGAGTCGGTCGGTCGCGGTGTGGCGGTTGTGTCGTCCCATGTCGGTTTCCTCCCCGACCTACTCGCTCACTCCGTTTGCTCCTTGAGGTCGGGGGCTCCACCTCGAAAATGCTGAGGCCGCCGAGCGCGAGGCCGCGGAACCGTCACTCCGAACCCGGCGACGCGTCCGGCAGCGGCGGATCGATGCCGAGCAGATCGGCGCTCACCTCCCACAGGCGGCGGGCCGCGGTCGCGTCCCGCGCCGCCCGCGACGGCTCGGTAGGTCGCCGGTCGGCGAAGTACTTCCCGGTGACGTCGGCCGTCTCGGGCGACACGGCGGGAACGAGCAGCTCGGCGGCACCGTCCGCGACGCTCGTCACGAACGGCAGCGCGTCGAGCGCCTGAAGCGCGCGCGGCAGCGGGCCCGGGAGGAACCGACTGAACCCGCTGCCGGGGATCGCTCCGGGGTGGATGCTGTTCGAGACGACGGACCGATCGAGCGTCTCGACGCGCTTGGCGAGTTCGGCCGCGAACAGGACGTTGGCGAGCTTCGAGTGCCCGTACGCCCACGTGGCCGAGTAGTCCTCGACCGTGCGGACCCGCGTGAGGTCGAGTTCGGACCCCCGATGGGCGGCGGAGGCCGTCGTCACGACCCGGCTGCCGTCGGTGAGGTGATCGAGGAGCTCGGCCGTCAACAGGTAGGGACCGAGGTGGTTCACGTGGAACGTGTACTCGACGCCGAGGTCGGTCCGTCGCCCCTCTCGGAAGAAGCCGCCGGCGTTGTTGATCAAGACGTCGAGCCCGTCGGTCGCTTCCCGGACGGTCGCCGCGAGGTCGCGGACCGAGTCGGGGTCGGCGAAGTCCGCCGGCACGAACCGCGCGTCCGACCCGGTCGCTTCGAGTTCGTCGACGACGGCGTCGCCGGCGGACCGGTCGCGGCCGTGAACGATGACGTCGGCGCCGAGCCGTCCGAGCGCGAGGGCCGCCGCCCGTCCGATCCCGCTCGTCGAGCCGGTGACGAGCGCCTGAACCCCGTCGCAGTCCACGCCCTCGACGCCGGCGATCTCCTCTGGTCGGCTCATGGGGTACGTTCGTGCCGAGTACACTTGAGACCCATCGCGGACGGCCCCGTTCGACGCGCCGGCGTCGACGCGTCGCCCGGGGGCACGGACCGAGGATCGGTGCGGGCAACGAAGGCGGGAGGGACGGCGGCTCGGCAGCGACGAGTCGGTCAGGCCGGCTGCGACTCGAGTTTCTTGTAGTCGATGTAGTCCGCACCGCGGAGCTCCTCGAGGAGGTTGATCGCCGCGCGGGCCCCTTCCCCGACGGAGGTGGCGATCTGTTGGTGCCCGCCCGTGACGTCGCCCGCCGCGTACACCCGGTCTACCGGCGTCGACTGGTCGGGGTCGGTGACGATGTCGTCGCCGTCGACGGGGACCCCGAGCATCTCCGCGAGGTCGGTGCCGCCGGCGGTACCCAGCGCGACGAACAGCCCGTCGATCGCGATCTCCTCGCCCGAGCGCGTGACAGCGGCTTCGAGCCCCTCCTCCCCGACGAGCCGGTCGAGCCGGTCGGTGGTCACGGGGATCCCCGCGTCGGCGACTCGCTCTCGAAGCCCCTCGTCGGCCTCGAACGACGACCCGTTGGTGAGAATCCGGACGTCGTCGGTGTAGTCGAGCAGCATCAGCGCCTCCGTCGCGGCGTAGTTGTCGTCCCCGACGACGGCGACGGGGCTGTCTCGGTAGAAGTACGCGTCACACTCGACGCAGTAGGAGACGCCGCGGCCCTCGTACGACGCCACGTCTCCGATGGCCGGTCGCTCGTAGTCGGCGCCCGTGGCGATGATCACGCCGTCGACGGCGTACTCGTCGACCGTCGTTTCGATCCGGTACCGCTCGTCGTCGGGTTCGATCCGGACGACTTCCTCTTCGACGATTTCGGCGCCGTACTTCTTCGCGTGTCGTTGACCCAAGTCGACGAGCTCTGGACCGGTGACGCCCTCCGGGAATCCGTAAACGTTCTCCATCGTGTCCACGTCGCGGGTCGTCCCGCCGCCGTCGTCGAACACGAGCGTCCGCCTGTCCGCTCTGGCCGTGTAGATGGCGGCGTTCAGTCCGGTCGGGCCGCCGCCGATGATCGCGACACCAGACATGCGTATTGTATATTTTGTACTATACTCACTTATGTATTCCGGCCGCACGGAGATCGCGCGCGGCGTCTCACACGGCTCTGAAACGCACAGCAGCTACCGGAGGAAGCAGATTCAAACGCACATGGACGCGCCTGACCGCCTCTATCGTCTCGTGTTGTCGGCACGCTCGGATGGTCGAACACGGCCGGTACGCTGACATCGGATGTCGATCGGCATCAATCCGCTCGGTAGATATTGTACATAACACACATAACCATTATATGGATCTAGCCGCAAGGGAGACGCGATGAGCGATCGAGACGAGATCCGACGAAAGAAGCTCGAGGAGCTACGGGAGAGAGCGACGGACGGCGGCGCCGCCGAAGCCGTCGAGGGTCGACGCGAACCCGTTCACGTCGAGGGCGACGACCACTTCGACGAACTCGTCGCGGCGGACGGGGTCGTTCTCGTCGACTTCTACGCGGACTGGTGTGGTCCGTGTCAGATGCTCGAACCGATCGTCGAGGAGCTGGCCGCCGAGACCGACGCCACCGTGGCCAAGGTCGACATCGACCGGCACCAGGGGCTGGCACAGCGACACCAGGTTCGGGGCGTCCCGACGATGTCCCTCTTCGCCGACGGCGAGGAGGTCGAACAGATGGTGGGTGTAAAGCAGAAGGCGGAGCTACGCTCGGTGATCGAACGGTACGCCTGAACGCGCCGCGGCGGTGTCGGCCCGCGGAGACTCGCGGCGAGCCGCTCCGCGGGCGACTGTGGTCAGGCCCGCTGGACCGGCTGATGGGTTTCAGCGAGGCGTCGGAAGTTATCGAAGATCCGTTTACTCGCCCGAGCGGCCTCGACGGATTCGTCGGAGATACCGTTGAGCACGGAGCGGACGCGTTCGTCCGGGAGGTCCTTGCCCTCCGTCACCCAGACCGCGGTCTCGCGGTCGTACTCCGGGTGGAACTGGACGCCGTACGTGCTTCCGACGCGGAACGCCTGTACACCGTTGTCGTTGCGAGCGAGCGTCGCCGCGCCCGCGGGGAGCTCCACGACCCGATCTGAGTGGGTCTCGAAGCTGGTGAACGTCTCGGGGACGCCCTCGAGTAACGGGTCCTCCCCCACGCGTTCGATCCGCTCGTACCCGAGTTCGTACGCACCCATGTCGGCGACTCGGCCGCCCAGCGCCTGTGCGAGGAACTGGTGGCCCCAACAAATTCCGAGGATCGGTACGTCGGACCGGTGAACCCGGCGGACCCACTCCGTCGCCTCGTGGATCCAGTCGCGGTCGTCGTACACTGAGGTCTGCGAGCCGCTGATGACGACGCCGTCGAAGCGCCAGTCCGCCGCCGACACCGACGGCGGGAACTCGCCGTCGCTGATCTTGTAGACGGAGAGGTCCGCGTCGAGTTCGCGACGGAGGTTCGACTCCGCCGGGGTGTCGCCCACTGACGCGTCGATCACCGCGAGTGCCGGGCTCATACTGTACCCGAGGAGTGGTAACGCCAAGTACTTTTGTGTGTAATGTACTATACACGCACAGTTGATCTGCGGTCACCTCTGACCGGGTCCACCGCGGACCGTGATCGGGCGAGTGTCAGCACGTGCGCCGTCAAGGGGGGCTGTATCTGGCGTCGCACGCGGACGAGGCCGGGTGATCCGGCGCCGTCTCGACGTCGAAACACGGAGTCCGAATCGGTGTCTCGCCGCTTAGTATTGTGAAAAATACGCAAATGTATTAAGTGGCCTTGCTCCGTACTCCGTCTCGGAATGGTCGATTCGGTCGCTGACCAGCTCACACGGGACATGGACTGTGAAGCGCTGCTCGGTTGTTTCTACGGGCACACCGGGTTAGACGAGTCGTGTTTCCGGGCGCTCGGATCGTCGAATCGGCCGCTGACGGTCGACGACGTCGCGGCGGCGGTCGGGCACGACCGGTCGACGGTGTACCGGTCGGTCCAGCGGTTGCTCGCGACCGGAGTGGTCGAGAAGGAGCAGGTGAACTACGACGACGGCGGCTACTGTCACGTCTACTCCGTCGTGGACTCCGGAGCGGTCAGTCGTGACATGTACCGGACGCTCAACGACTGGTACACGGAGTTCGACGGGGCCATCGATGACTTCGCGATACCGGACACCGGGCCCGACTCGCCACCCGTCCGGGACTGATCGAGGCGCCGTTCCGGCGAGGACGTCGGGCGCCGCCGTATTACGGCGGCGTGACGCGCTCGGCTCAGACGAGTCGCGCGGCCGCTTCGCGGATCGAGAGCCCCTCGCCGACGACGTCACGCCGATAGTGCATGTACACCGCACCCAACGGTGGCTGGATGACGTACGCCAGCGCGATCGGCAGGACCGCGGCGGCGGGAATCGCCTCGGCGGCGACGACGATCGCCAGCGCTATCGAGAGGTTGCGCATGCTGGTGGCGTACACCAGCGCGACCGCCCGCGGCGGGTCCAGCAGGGCCCGTCCGAGGAGGACAGCGACGCTGAGGAGCGCGGCGTAAAACACCACCAAGGGGAAGATCGTACTCGCCGAGGCGACCGGATCCGCGAGGATCTGACTCGACCGTAAGGTCATCGCGACGAACACGATCAACAGTACGCCGAGAGACGACAGCCCGCCGAACAGGGGTTTCAGCCGTTTGAATCCCTCCGGAGAGTATCGCCGGAGCAACAGCCCGCGGGTGAGCGTGCCGGCGACCATCGGCGCGACGACGATTTGGAGGAGCTGCCGGTACAGTGCGGACGGATCGAACCCGACGTTGGCGGGCACGAGTACCGACAGGTACGCCGGCAGGATCGCGACCGCTGCCAGTAGGTTCACCGCCATCGCGACCAGTGCCGCCTCGAGGTCGCCGTCGGCGAGGCCGGTCCACGCCGCCGTCATTCCCGAAGTCGGGATGAGGGCGATGAAGTACAGCCCGACGGCGTAGGCGACGTTCCCGCCGAAAAAGCCCCGAGCGAGGCCGATCGCCAGCGCCGGGGCGATCCCGAAGTTGACCAGCAGGCTCACCCCAACCGGTCCGGCGTGATCCCGGACGTTGACCACCTCTCGGAGGTCGACGTTGATCATCATCGGGTAGATCATGACGAACAGGATCGGGGTGACGGCGATCTTCAGTGCGCCCTTCGTCGCCGGACCGGCGACCTGGCCGAACGCGAGTCCGACGGCGAGAGACCCGACGACGACGTAGATGAGGTGCTCTTTGACCCCGGTGAGGAACGCGCGTATCATCTCGCGTCGGTGACCCGCCCTATGTCCAGTCGTTCGACCCGGTGGGACACCGCCGCTCGTCGGACGGGCGGGCGGAGTATCGCCGCCGGGCTAGTTCGCTCCGTGGTCCGTGAACGCTCCCGGTCCGGGCCGATGGCGGCGTTACCGCCCGACGCCTCGACGGGTCCGGAGGCGAGCGCGAGAACCGTCCCGCTCGGACCGAAGCCAGTGTGCGATCCAATGAACTCGAAGAGTGTCTCGGGCGCCACGCATTTACTTGTGTGCGTTTCGTACAAAAATGTGCGGGTGACACTCGCATGGGTTTCCGAGGGCACGGCTCGCACTGAATGCGAGCAGAGGGCATTGGAACGTGTATTTGAGGAATTCTGCGAAACGATCTCTCGATCCTCAACGCGTTCGAGCCGGGGTGGGGATACGTAATCGACCCGCGGAAAGCTTAGAATTGTGAAATACCCACAATTACTAGGTGGAACACGCCGATACACTCGTCCGCGTCAAGCATGCCCCTGCGAGAACGAGCGAGGAGACTCACGGACCGAGTGCGATCGGCGGTGGCCGGTGAGCGAACGGTCCGATTGGTCGAGCGACTCCGACGGGTGCGCGGCGGCGACCCGTGGTTCGACAAACGAGGACTCGACACCGTTCGTCGGCGACCGGTCGACGACGAGACCATCGAGCGGCGACGACGGCGACAGCGGTATCTCGGCGTCGCCTTCGTCGGGCTGCTCGTAGCGGCGATCTGGTACCCCGTGCTCGCGGGAGTCGGCGTCGTCGGGTGTGCCACCGCGGCGGTCGGAGTGGGTGCCGTTCGGGGGCGGTTCTACTGTAACCACCTCTGTCCCCGGGGCGGGCTGCTCGACGGTTACGTTCGACTGTTCAGCCGCGGGAAGCGAACGCCGGACTGGTTCAATCACCCGCTGATCCGCGTCGTCGTGGCGGCGACGGCGTTCGGGCTTCTCGCGACGGGGATCCGCGCGGCGTGGCGACAGGGCGGATCGCTCGGCGTCCCGTTCCTGACCATGCTCGCCGTGAGCACGCTCGTCGCCGTCGGTCTCGGCGTCGTTTACCACCAGCGCGCCTGGTGTCAGGTCTGTCCGGCCGGAACGCTCTCACACGCCGTCCATCGGATCGCGGAAGCGCTGGGCCGCGACCCCGCACCGCGCGTCGAAGTCGACGCGGACGCGTGCGTGGACTGCGGCCGGTGTGGGACGGTGTGTCGTCAGGATATCAACCCGGGACAGTACGCCGACCGGGAGGTCACCGACCACGGCGACGTGTTCTCGTGGGGAGGCACTGAGGGTGCGACTCGCGAGGCCGACGGCGTCGTGGACCACGGGGACTGCCTCCAGTGTTCGGCCTGCGTCGAGGAGTGCCCCACGGACGCGCTGTCGTTCGACGCGGAGTAGGCGGACAGCGACTCGGTCGTGTACGGTGCGCTGAATCGAGCGTCACGGCCCCTCGTCGCCGACGCGATCGGCTCCACGGCGTCAACGAGGCGGCGGGAACCGCGGACAACACCGGTGTGACCGGACGAATAGTCAGTATTCTTAATAAATGGGTATTCTACACAATACTATTACGGCGGGCCGCGTACTTCCACGCGTACATGACCCAACTCGACATCGAACCGACGGACACCGTGGACTCGCGCGGGGCCGCCTGCCCCGGACCGCTGATGGACCTCATCGGGCAGGTCCGGTCGGCAGACGCCGGCGACGTGGTCCTCCTGTTGAGCGACAGCGATCGGTCGCTGACCGACGTGCCAGAGTGGGTCGACGAGACGGACAACGAGCTGATCGCCGTCGACGAGACGGGCGACGAGTACGGCTTCTACGTGGGGGTCTCGGGATGACGCGCGTCGCGATCCTCGGCGGCGGCACCGGCGGCGCGGTGCTCGCCAACGACCTCGCGGAGCGGCTCGGCGCGGAGATCGACGCCGGCGACGTTGAGGTGACGCTGATCAACGACGGCCCCGACCACGTGTACAAACCCGTCTGGCTGTACGTTCCCTTCGGACAGCGGGAGCCCGCGGACGGGCGACGGCCGCTCAGCGAACTCGTCGACGAGCGGGTAACCCTGACCGTCGACAGAGCGACCGCGATCGACACCGAGCGCAAGTCGCTGGCGCTCGCCGACGGCGACGCGCTCGAGTACGACTACCTCGTCGTCGCGACGGGCTCGACGCTGGCCGACGGGGAGATCCCCGGCCTCGCGGAGGGCGGTCACGACTACTACTCCGAGTCGGGTGCGCTGGCGCTCCGCGAGGAGCTGCTCTCGATGACGGAGGGACATCTCGTGCTTAGCGTCGTCGGAACGCCCCACATGTGTCCCGCCGCGCCGCTGGAGTTCGTCTTCATGGCCGACGACTGGTTCCGCGAGCGCGGGCTCCGGGACGCGATCGACATCACGTACACGTACCCGGTCCAGCGGGTCCACGGGAACCCCCACATCGCCGAGTGGGCGGCACCGCTCATGGAGGAACGCGACATCGACGTGGAGACGTTCTTCAACGCCGAGTCGGTCGACCCCGACGCGAAGGTCATCGGCTCGATGGAGGGCACCGAGATCGAGTACGACCTCCTCGCGGCGATCCCGCCCCACCGCGGCGTCGACGTCGTCGAGGAGGCCGGGCTCGGCGACCGCGGGTGGGTCGACGTGGACAAACACACGCTGGAGGCCGAGGCGGCCGACGACGTGTACGCCCTCGGAGACGCCGCGACGACCGGCGTGCCGAAGGCCGGAAGCGTCGCGCACTACCAGGCGGGCGTCGTGAGTCAACGGATAGCCAGCGAGATCCGCGGTCGCCCCGCGACGGCGACCTACGACGGCAAGACGCTGTGTTTCATCGAGACCGGGATGGACGCGGCGTCGTTCGTCGAGTTCGACTACGAGAGTCCGCCGTCGCCGGCGCCGCCCTCGGAGAAGCTCCACTGGTCGAAGCTGGCGTACAACGAGTCCTACTGGCTCACCGCACGGGGGCTGCTCTGACCATGACGCGGGACACGGCCTCCGAGCAGGTCGCCCTCGAGGCGGCCATCGAGCGGAATCCCGAGGCGGTCGCGCAGTTCGTGGAGCGCCTCGACGCGGTCAACGAGCTGTTGGACGTGCTCGCCCTCGGCGAGAGCGCGCTGGACGACGAGATGGTTCGCGAGCTCTCCGCGACCGGGTCGACGCTCGCCGAGTCCGCGGACGGGCTCGCGACCGACGAGACGGTCGCGCTCGCGGAGACGGTCGGCGAGAACGGCGACGAGCTACGGGAGGCCCTAGAGACGGTGCTCGCGCTCCAGCGGAGCGGGACGCTCGACGAACTGGCCGAGGTCGCGGAGGTCGGGTCGCTGGCCGCCGCCGCGCTCGACGACGAGATGGTCAGGTCGCTGGCCGCCACCGGTTCGTCGCTCGGGGAGGTCGCACAGACCGCCGCGGACGACGACACCCGCGACGGCATCGAGACGCTGCTCCGGGGCCTCGGCGACGCGGAGCGCGCGTCGCCCGAGCCGCTCGGCGCCGTCGGGCTGGTGCGCGGACTGCGCGACCCAGACGTTCAGCACGGGCTCGGCTACCTGCTGACGCTGGCGGCCGCGATCGGCGCGGAGCGGAGCGAGGACGCGTCGGACGCCGACTGAGTCGGCCGACCGGAGCACCCGTTCCGGCGGTCGCCGTCGCTGGGCGTTCGGTGTCGGGGCGGCTGTCGCTTTTACTGTCAGAAGGGGGAACAGCGGTGACCGTCGGCGGCGGAGCGAACCCCCGACGGTCGCGGTCGGCGTCGCGTTCGAGCGCGTTCGAGCGCGTCTGAGCGCGTTCGACCGACGACGCTCAGACGAGCAGTTGGATGTCGGCGTCGGCCATGTCCTGAAGCGCCGTCGCGGCGCCGACGCCGGTGGTGACGCCGTCGTAGAAGTCGTTCTCGTCGTAGTCCATGAGCTCGATGGTCATCTGGCAGGCCTGGAACTCGACGCCCATGTCGAGGCTCGTCTCGAGAAGTTCCTCGACGGTCGCGGTGTCGTTGTCCGCGATGCGTCGCTCCATCATCTTCGTCGTCACGCGGTCCATGCCGGGGAGCGCCGCGACCGCGTTCGGGACCGGCATGTTGGGGTTGCCGACGGAGCTGAGCTTGAGGTTCTTCGAGCGCTCCTCGTGGAGGATATCCAACCCCCAGAACGTGTGGAAGACGGTCACCTCGTAGCCGAACGCGGCGGCGGTGCTGGCGAGGATGAGCGGCGGGTACGCCATGTCGAGCGTCCCCTTCGTCGCGATGATGCTCATCTTCTTGCCGTCCTCGCCCGTGGCGTCGGCGAGCGCCGCCTCGAGTTCGTCGACGCGCGCGGCCAGTTCCGCGCGCGAGGGCGCGTCGTCGGGCGCGGCGCCGTCGGACGGGGCGTCGGATGTGTCCGTGCTCATCGTTACTCCGTCTTGCGCACGTAGTGTTTGTACACGTCGTCGCCCGCTTCCTGACCGACGAGTTCGACACCCGCGGTGCCGGCCGCCCATCCGTCGATGTCGCTCATGCTGCCGGAATCGGTCGCCAGCACTTCGAGGACGTCGCCGACCGCGAGGTCGTCGATGGCTCCCTTCGTCTTCACAACAGGCATGGGGCACGATGCGCCTTTCACGTCGAGCGTCTCCGCGATGTCGTATTCAGCACTCATTGGTTATCTGCTCCGGTGGTCTGTATTGGAGCTAACGCACAATACCCGATGCCGAAGTAAAAGATTGTCGGTTCTTGTGTTTATCACAAACTACTCTCAGACCGAACCCAGCCATAGACCCGATTAAAGTCTTGTTTTCTGGGTCCTTCTAGTATGAAGCGTTTCTTCAGCGACCATAGTATTGCTTAGTAAAGGAAATACTATGAAAATGCTTTTGTGCGTCAGGCCGGTAGGTGTGGTTGTCCGATATGAACGCTGACGACTTCCCGACTCCCGACGTCTCCGTGGCGTCGGTCGAGCCGGAGACGCTGAAGGACCGAATCGACGCCGGTGACGACGTGACGCTCCTCGACACGCGGATGCGTTCCGATTACGAGGAGTGGCGCATCGACGGTGAGAACGTCACGTCGATCAACGTCCCGTACTTCGAGTTCCTCGAAGACGAGATCGACGACGACGTCCTCGACCGGGTTCCCGACGACCGCGAGGTGACAGTCCTGTGCGCGAAGGGCGGCGCCAGCGAGTACGTCGCGGGCACGCTCGCGGAGCGCGGGTACGACGTCGATCACCTCGAAGACGGGATGAACGGCTGGGCGAGCATCTACGAGACCGTCGAGGTCACCGAGTACGACGGCGCCGGTACGCTCGTACAGTACCAGCGCCCCTCGTCGGGCTGTCTCGGCTACCTCCTCTACGACGACGGCGAGGCCGCGATCATCGACCCGCTGCGGGCGTTCACCGACCGCTACCTCGCGGACGCCGCGGACCTCGGCGTCGAGTTACGGTACGCGCTGGACACCCACATCCACGCGGACCACATCTCGGGTATCCGTGACCTCGACGAGGAGGGCGTCGAAGGCGTCATCCCCGCGGCCGCCGTCGACCGCGGCGTCACGTACGCCGACGATCTGACGACCGCGGAGGACGGGACCGAGTTCCGCGTGGGCGACGCCACCATCGAGGCCGTCCACACGCCGGGCCACACCACGGGAATGACCTCCTACCTCGTCGACGGGAGCCTGCTCGCGACCGGTGACGGGCTGTTCATCGAGAGCGTCGCCCGCCCCGACCTCGAGGAGGGTGACGAGGGGGCGCCCGACGCGGCCCGCATGCTCTACGAGTCCCTCCAAGAGCGCGTGTTGACGCTGCCCGACGACACGCTGATCGGGGGCGCACACTTCAGCGACGCCGCGGAGCCGGCCGCCGACGGGACCTACACCGCGCCCGTGGGCCGGCTCGTCGCGGAGATGGACGCGCTCACGATGGACGAGGACGATTTCGTCGACCTGATCCTCTCGGATATGCCGCCCCGACCGGCCAACTACGAGGACATCATCGCGACGAACCTCGGCCAACACGCCGTCGACGACGAGGAGGCGTTCACCCTCGAACTCGGCCCGAACAACTGCGCGGCGAGCCAGGACTCGCTCGCGGGTGACTGACGCCGCCAATGGTGACTGATCCAGTCCCGCTCCAGATGGCCGCCGAGTTGTTCCCCAACGGGATCAGTCGCTACGCCATCGGCGGGCTTCTCGTCGGGCTCGGCACCGTCGTCGTCTACCTCGGAACGGGTATCCCGGCCGGGGCGAGCACGTTCCTCGAGTCGACGCTGTCGTACGTCTCCGGGCAGTCGCGGTTCCAACAGTACGTCGCCTCGCGGGACTGGCGAGTCGTGTTCACGGCCGGCATCGTGCTCGGCGGCCTGGCCTTCGCCGCGACGTTCCAGTCCGGGCTGGTATCGAGTACGCTGTACGAGCCCGGAGCCACCGGACAGCTGTACGACGTCGCGGGCGTGACGCTGTGGCGGACCGACGTCCAGCCGTGGCGGCTGTTCTTCGGCGGCATCCTCGTCGGTATCGGTACCCGGGTCGGCAAGGGGTGTACGTCCGGACACGGCGTCTGCGGCGTCGGATCGGCGTCGAAGACGTCGCTCGTCGGCGTGGTGACGTTCCTGGCCGTGGCCATCGGAACGGCACAGGTCGTCGCCGCGCTGGGGGTGAGCCCGTAATGGCGGACCGACATCCCCTGTTCAAGCCGCTGGTCTTCGTCGGCGGCCTGATATTCGGGTTCGGTCTCGGATTCAGCCACATGGCGCGCCCGGAGGTCGTGTTGAACTTCCTGCAGTTCGACGACCTCGGGCTGCCGTTCGTCATGTTCGGTGGCGCTATCGTCTCCGGGCTCGCCTTCGCGCTGCTCCCGCGGATTCGGGACGCCGCGCCGCTCACCGGCAGGCCCTACGAGCGGCGGCTGAAGCCGTTCGACCGGAACGTCCTCGTCGGCGGCGCCGTCTTCGGCGTCGGGTGGGGGCTCTCCGGGATCTGTCCGGGCGCGGCGTACGCCAGCCTCGGCGTCGGTAACGTCACGATCCTGTGGGCGCTCGCCGGGATGTTCCTCGGCGCGTACGCCCAAGGCTACTGGCGCAGCCGCAGTCCGGCCTCGGACGCCGCGCCGACGGGCGCCGACTGACGCCCGTTTCAGATGGACCTCGCTTTCACCGCCCTCTTCGTCGCCGCGGCGCTCGCCAGCCTGTTCATGGCGTGGGTGATCGGCGCCGGGTCGAGCGGCGCGACCCCGTTCGCGCCCGCGGTCGGGGCGAACGCCATCGGAACGATGCGAGCCGCCCTCCTGGTCGGCGTCTTCGGGTTCGTCGGCGCCGTCACGCAGGGCGGAAACGTCTCGGAAGCCGTCGGGAGCGGGCTCGTCGGCGGAATGACCATGCCCGTCGCCGGCGTCATCCTCGTGTTGGTGTTGGGCGCCGGCCTGATGGCGGTCGGCATCCTCACGGGGTATCCGATCGCGACCGCGTTCACCGTGACCGGCGCCGTCATCGGCGTCGGACTCGCCCTCGGCGGAACGCCGGTCTGGGCGAAGTACCAGCAGATCGCGACCGTCTGGGTGTTGACGCCGTTCGTCGGCGGCGGGATCGCCTACGCCATCGCGAGCGTGCTCCCGCGGCCCGACGTGCCCGAGCGGTACAGCGTCCCCGTCCTCGTCGGTCTCGTGGCCGTCGTCCTCGTGAACGTCCAGTTCAGCTTTCTCGGCGCGGGAGGCGCCACGGGGACCGCGAGCGGCGTTACACAGCGGCTGCTGGCGGTCGAGGGCCCCGCCGCGGCCGTCGCGGTCACCGGCGTCGCGGCGGTGGGCGTCGCCGCCGCGGTCCGGTGGGACGTCGGTCGCGACCGACGGGGGGGACTCCGTCACGTGCTGCTCGCTCTCGGGTCGCTCGTCGCGTTCTCCGCGGGCGGCAGCCAGGTCGGGCTCGCGGTCGGACCGCTGATTCCGCTCCTCGAGTCGGTCGAGACGGTGTCGCTGGTCGCCGTCCTCGTCGGCGGCGGCGTCGGGATGCTCGCGGGGTCGTGGATGGGTGCCCCCCGGATGATCAAGTCGCTCGCACAAGACTACTCGTCGCTCGGCCCCCGACGCGCCATCTCCGCGCTCGTCCCCTCGTTCCTGATCGCGCAGTTGGCCGTCCTGTTGGGGGTCCCCGTCTCGTTCAACGAGATCGTCGTGAGCGCGATCATCGGGAGCGGCGCGGCGGTCGGCGGGCGCGAGGCGGTAGACCCCGAGAAGATTCTCCTGACTGCGGGGGCGTGGGCGGGGTCGTTCGCCCTCTCGTTCGGACTCGCGTACGGCGCGAGCGCGCTGGTGTTGTAGCGGCGAGCGGGTGGCGCCGCCGTGCGGCTGTCTTCTCTGCGGACCGCCTGCGTCGATCAGAGACGTACAGCGACCGGGTTCCGGAGCCGCCGGCGGGCGATACGTTCGCCATAAGTTACGGATACTCCGGCCGAGGTTACCCGAATATAGTATTGTGCGATAAACCCAAAACCGTTATAGGCACGAGGCGGGTAGGAGTTCTTGAGCAGAAATGTGCCAACAACGAATTTCCGCGGTCGGACATCGGAGTGAGAGTCGATGGCAGGACTAGAGATTCCCACCTGGGATCCGCAGACGGCCTTGCTCATCGGGACGATCCTGCTGGAAGCGATCGTGTTGTACGCGGGGTACGGCGGACTCGAACGGCTCGTCGGCGGGCCGCTGATGCGACTCGTAGTCGGAGGTGAACCGGATGCTCAGTAGTCTGCTCGGCGGCGCGGGATTCCTCGGGACGAGCCCCGAGATGCTGGCGTTGTTCGTCGGGTTCGGCCTCGTCGTGGGAGTCCTGTTCGGGTTCTTCGGCATGGGCGGGTCGTTCCTCGTGACGCCCGCGCTGTTGATGCTGGACTACCCGGCGCCCGTCGCGGTCGGCAGCGGGATGGCGTTCGTCTTCGGAACGGCGGTCATCGCGACGCTGAAACACCACGACCTCGGGCAGGTCGACTACAAACTCGGCGCGATCATGATAACCGGAACGACCATCGGCATCGAGGTCGGTCGCGCCAGCGTCTACTACCTCGAGTCGCTGGGACTGGCCGGCGGCGTCATCAGCGTGGCCTACGTCGTGCTGCTCGGCGGCGTCGGGGCCATGGTGACCCGTGACGCCCTGCGCGGTGACGGCGGGGGCGGCGTCGACCACGAGGCGGCCGACAAGGACCTCAGCGAGTACGAGATACCCGAGGTCGCGAAGACGATCCAACGGACCGTCCGCGTTCCCCCGATGGTGACGCTCCGCGGCGACGTCCGCGTTTCGGCGTGGGTGATCACCGCCGTCGCCTTCGCGACCGGCGTCCTGTCCGGCTTCCTCGGCGTCGGCGGCGGGTTCATTCGGATGCCGGCGATGATCTACGCGATCGGCGTGCCGGTGCCCGTCGCGGTCGGCACGGACCTCTTCGAGATCGTCTTCTCCGGCGGCATCGGGAGCTATCTCTACGGACAGGGCGGCGGCGTGAATCTCGGGATCGTCGTCCCGCTGCTGTTCGGGAGCGCGCTCGGCGCGCGCGTCGGGTCCGCGGCGACCGCCATCGTCGACGCGGACGGGATCAAGGTCTACTTCGGCGGGATGCTCCTGATCGGCGCCGTCGCGGTCGGGATCGGTGAGGTCGGTTCGTTCCTCGGTAACCCCACGCTCGAACTGGTCGGACTGGTCCTCGTCATCGGGGCGGCGGTCGTCGTCGCCGCCGCGATCCTCTACACGACGGTCACCTCCCTCCGACAGACGCGTCGGCAGACGGTCACGGCCGCGGACTGAGCCGTTCGAACGTAGTCTGCGTCGGAGTTCGGTTCGGCCGTCCGCCGCGGCGACCTCTCGGCGGACGAACGGCTCGCAGCCGACCGTTCCCCCCGGTTTCTGCGCCCTCAGCAAAATTGTGCGATATGTACAAAAGTCTTTTATTCGCCCGGGGCATACGTTCTGTCGATACCGATGCCAGACTCGATGGCCGAACAGCTCCGTCAAGACATGGAGTGTGAGGGGCTACTGGAGTGTTTCCACGGGCTCAAAGACCTCGACCGGGAGTGTTTCCAGGCGCTCGTCGAGGCGGAAGAACCGCTGACGGTCGACGAACTCACGGAGCACGTAGACCGGGAGCGCTCGACCGCGTACCGCGCCGTCCAGCGCCTGCTCCAGACGGGGATCATCGAGAAAGAGCAGATCAACTACGACCAGGGCGGCTACTACCACGTCTACTCGCCGAGCGACTCGGCGGAGATCACCGACGACATGCAGCGGCTACTCAACGACTGGTACGCGAAGATGGGCCAGCTCATCGGCGAGTTCGAGAGCAAGTACGAGCAGTCCGAGACCGCGGCCCCCGCCGCCGAAAACTGACGGTACTCCGCGGCAGCCGGTGGTCGCTGCGCGGCCGCCGCGCCGGCTCGACGCGCGCCGGTTCGGCGCACCTCGATCGCCCTCGCCAGCCGACGATCGGCGAGGCGATCACCGGAGAGGTTCCGACAGCCGGCCGCGACGTGGGACATCACAAAGGAACCGCTTAGTACCCACGATAAACGGTCTAACTATTCCTGCTGCCGTTTTAAACGGTCGCTGTCGAGCGTAAATCGACCCGAACGAACCACAGAGCCGGTGAATCCGAGTGAAGACGCGTCAACGCTCTCACCGTTATATGCCCCTGTCCGTGTTGGTCGCAAGTACGAACGCCCCATGTCATCCAGCACGTCCTCCACGCGACTGCCGACGCCAGCCCGACACGGGACCGCCATCGCCGCCGCGTGCGGTCGCCGCGCGGCCGCCGGCGTTCGGGCCGTCGCGTTCTGGGCGGCGGTCGCGCTGCCGCTCGCGTACGTCCCCGCGGCCTACGGTGTCGCACCCTTCGAGGCGGCGGGCAGTCCGCTCGTCCTCGTCGCAGTCCACGTCGCGTGTTTCCTGCTCGGCCACGGCCACGCCGCTCCCGAGAACTCCGACTGAACGCCATGAGCACCGACACAACCACGACCGACGACCGAGAGCCCGAGTCGACCAGCACGAAAGCCAGCCGCCTCGCGTCGTTCCTGCGCGAGGAGGCCGCCGGCGGCGAGGCCTACGTCAAGGCGAAGTTCATCGCCGACGACGTCGACCTCTCGCCGAAGGAGATCGGGGCGCTCCTCGTCCAGCTTCAAGGCTCCGTCCAGGACATCGAGATCGAGCAGTGGTCGTACACGGGCGCGACGACGTGGCGTATCTCGTCGGCGTAGCGGGACGGTCGTCGGGTCGGCTTTGCTTCGACGGGGCGGTGTCGGGAGACCTCCGCGACCGTCCTGGGAGACCTCCGCGACCGTCCTGGGAGACCTCCGCGACCGTCCCGGGAGACACCTCTCGGTTCAGAGCAGAGAGCCCGTCGGAAACGCCAGAACCGGCGGTCAGTCGGAGACGCGGAACGTTCGCGTGGTGTCTCTGTCGCCGCGGACGACGCCGACTTCCTCGAGACCGAGCGAGGTGAAGATCTCGCTCCAGTCGCGGTAGTACAGGGGCGTGTCGTCGTCGACGTAGTTGACGTCCGGGTCGGGGTCAGGCGGTTCCTGGACCGGCCTCTCGATCTCCGCGGTGACGAGGACGGTGTCGGTGACCCGAGCGATTTCCGCGAAGACCCACTCGACGTCGGGATGGAGGTGTTGAAGCGTTTCGACCGAGTAGACCGCGTCGAACTGTCCGGTGTCGAACGATTCGATGCGGTCCTCTATCGGAGCGCAGTGAAAGGTCCCGTCCGCGGCGAGTTCGGGGTACGTCTCCCGCATCGTGTCGAACGCGCCGGCGTCGATGTCGATCCCGGTGAGGTCCTCGAAGCCGTGGTCGGCGAGGTGTTTGAGGTGACGGCCGGAGCCGCAGCCGAGTTCGAGCACGCTCGCGTCGGGGCCGACGCACGTGCCGAGGCCCTCGCGAACGAGCGCACTCGTCTCGTCGGGGCCGTAATGTGAGTAGTACGCCGGGGAGTATCTGCCCGCCCGGTCTGTCCACGCGTCTCGGACGGTATCGGGGTCCACGTGTGTCGACTTCGTGAGAGATATAAAACGTCGTTGAAGGGTCCCCAGCGGAAACGACCGGAAGATCGTGACGTGTTACCGTATTGTACGTTCACGAATGCACTTAATTGGCCACCACCCGCACGATCGTCCATGACAGAAGAAGGGTACGACTTCGTCGTGGTCGGCGCCGGGTCCGCGGGCTGTGTGCTCGCGAACAGACTCACACAGGATCCGGAGACGTCCGTGCTGCTGCTCGAGGCGGGCGAGCCCGACGACGAGCGGAACATCCGGATCCCGGCGGCGTTCCCGGAGCTTTTCAAGACCGAGACGGACTGGGAGTACTACACCGAGCCGCAGGAGCACTGCGACGGCCGAGAGCTCTACTGGCCCCGCGGGAAGACGCTCGGCGGCTGCTCGTCGAACAACGCGATGATCTACGTCCGCGGCCACCGGTCCGACTACGACCACTGGGCCGACCTGGGGAACGACGGGTGGGAGTACGACTCGATGCTGGAGTACTTCAAGCGGGCGGAGACGTTCGAACCGTCGGTCGCGGAGTACCACGGGACCGACGGTCCGCTCAACGTCGCCGATCAGACCTCGCCGCGACCGGCCTCCGAGGCGTTCGTCCGCGCCGCCGTCGAGGCCGGCTACGACCGGAACGACGACTTCAACGGCGCAGAACAGGAGGGCGTCGGCATGTACCACGTCACCCAGAAGGACGGGGAGCGCCACAGCGCGGCCGACGCGTACCTCAAGCCCGTCCTCGACCGCCCGAACCTCACCGCCGAGACGGGCGCACAGGTGACCGAGGTGACCATCGAGGACGGTCGCGCGACCGGCGTCGAGTACCGACAGGACGGCCGGACCCGCGTCGCCGGCGCGAGCGGCGAAGTGATCCTCAGCGCCGGCGCCGTCAACTCGCCGCACCTGCTCATGCTCTCGGGGATCGGCGACCCGGCGCACCTCTCGGAGCACGGCATCGACGTGACGGTCGACGCGCCCGGCGTCGGTCGGAACCTCCAGGACCACCTGTTCGTGTTCACCGTCTACGAGACGGGGAACGACGTGAGCACGCTCGACGACGCCGGCGGGCTCTTAGACATTCTCAACTGGTTCGTGTTCAAGCGAGGCAGACTCACCTCCAACGTCGGCGAGGCGGGCGGCTTCGTGCGGACTGACGAGGAGCAGTCGCGGCCGGACCTCCAGTTCCATTTCGCGCCCTCGTACTTCATGGAGCACGGACTCGCGAACCCCGCCGACGGGAGGGGTTTGTCGATCGGTGCGACGCAGCTCCGGCCGGAGAGCCGCGGCCGCGTCACGCTCGCGTCGGACGACCCGTTCGACGCGCCGCGGATCGATCCGAACTACCTCGCCGAGAGCGAGGACGTCGCGACCCTCGTCGAGGGGGTGAAACGCGCCCGCGAGATCGCCGCACAGGAGCCGCTCTCGGAGTACGTCGGAGACGAGGTGTGGCCGGGCGAGGACGCCCGGTCAGACGCGGCGATCGCGGAACACGTCCGCGAGAAGTGCCACACGGTGTATCACCCCATCGGCACGTGTAAGATGGGCGACGACGAGGCGGCCGTCGTGGACGACAGGCTCCGCGTCCACGGCGTCGAGGGACTGCGCGTCGCGGACGCCAGCGTGATGCCGACGCTCGTCGGCGGCAACACGAACGCGCCGACGATCGCGATCGCCGAGCGAGCGGCGGACCTGATCCGTGACGATCGGGCGGCGCCCGCAGAAGGGCCGGTCGCGGCGACCACCGACTGACGCGGCGCCGCCGCGCGCGTCGCCGACGGTCTCACCTCTCTCGCGACGCCCACACGTCGCGGTCCGCGTCGCCGCGGTCGACGATGGCCACGTCGCACTGAATGTCCTGGATGCGCTCGAAGGTCGGCGGGGAGACGAGCCGCGAGGCCGCGGACCGGTCCCCGCTCGACCCCATCAGGACGAGGTCGTAGGTGTCCGCGTTCGCGCTGAGGAACGCCGTTACCTCCGACCGCGCGACGCGCGTCTCGACCGGCCCCGCCGCGGTCTCGACGAGGTTCGCCAGCTTCGTCTCGGCCTGTCTGCGGTCGGACTCGGCGTCGATACAGGTACAGACGCTCACCCCGCCGCTCTCGCCGGCCAGTCGCTCGGCGAAGTCGATCATCGCGTGCGCCGAGTCGCCGGGGCGGGCGACCAAGACGAGGACGCGCCGCCAGGTGTCGACGCCGTTCGTCGACCGGAACGCGACGGCGTCGAGGGGGCCGGCGAAAACGCCCCGGGTGAACGACGAGAGGAGGCCGTCTTCGGTTTCGTACGGCGTCACGAGCAGGTCCGAGTTCGTCGCGCGGGCGGTCTCGACGGCGACCCGCGTCGGATCGCCGTCGGCCGCGACGACCACCTCGCAGGGCACGTCGAACCGCTCCCGGATGTCCGCGGCGTGGCGTTCGAGTCGCTCGGCCGCCGTCGCCGCCGCCCGGTCCGTGACCGCCTCCTCGAAGTCGCCGTCGAACGACGTGCGCACCGACTCCGGCAGGTCCTCCGGCGTCGCGGCGTCGTGGTCGGCGAGCACCGCGCGCTCTGCGGCCGCCATCTCCGCGTCGTCGACGACGTCGAGGAGGACGACCTTCCCGGCGTCGTGGGCCGCCGCGAGCCGCGCCCCGAAGAACGCGGTCGCCTCGCTCGTCTCCCCGCGCATCGGCACCAGCACGTGGTCGTCGGCCTGCGTCGTCCCGTAGAGGTAGCGGGCGCGCTCCTCGTAGAACCACGTGCGCCAGACGGCGAACGCGCCCGCGACGAGGCCGCCGGAGACCGCGACGCCCACGACGTAGGCCGCCGCCGGATCGACAGCGGTGCCGAACACGAGCACCGCGTCGCCGCGCGCGCTCACCAGGACCAAGAGCGCCGTCGAGAAGGCGGCCGGCTCTTCGACGTCGGCGAGCCACGTCAGGCCGCCACAGAGCATGATCGACAGACCGGCGCTGAGCGGACTGATCGCGGTGGCCGAGACGCCGCCGACGCCGAGCAGCGAGAGTTCCAGCGCGACCCACCCCGCGAGTGCTCCCACCACGAGGCCGCCGACGAACGTCCGCGGCGAGGAGTACTTCCCCTGCGGGTCGGCAAAGAGCGTGTAGGTCCCCGACGCCAGCGGCGGGAAGAGGAGAAAAGAGAGGTCAGTCAGGTTCGTTATCTGGGTGACGAAGGCGATGAGCACCGGCACGAGCAACAGCGTCGTCAAGTGAAGGAGATTGGTCGTGTCCGCGGTCCACTGCCGGAGCTCCGCGAGCTCCCGCCGTTCGATCCGACGCGCCCGTAGGCGAGCGGCGGCGAGTTTCGCTCGCACCCTGTCCAGCATTACTCCCCCTTCGCCCGTGGCGGTCAAGAGCGTGGCGGAGCGTCCGCCGCGGACGCTGAGGTGGCGGCGGTGTCGAGAACGGAGCTCGCCTTACACATCGCCGCCGAAAACGGAGTCCGGATCGGCGCGCATCCGCGACACGATGTCCGCAGAGAGCTCGTCAGGCGACAGCCGTTCGAGTGCTCGCTGGAGTTCCCGTTCTTCGGGGAGGGCGTAAATCTGGCAGCTGACTGCCTCTTCAGACGTTTGAACGACGGTATCGAAGACGAACGCGTACTCCTGTTCGGTCGCGAGGTCGACCATTATCGGGTCGACGAGCGCCGACGCGAAGTCGTGGACGAACTCCGGCGGGGTGTGTTGGTTGGAGGTGCCGAGCACGTTCGCCCAGCCGTCGACGAACCCGCTGATCATGACGTTACAGATCTCTTCGATCGCACTCCGATGCATCGATCCGAAGGATCCACCGACGGGACCGGTGCCCATGGCCTCCGCGACCGTCTTGGCGGACGGTTCGTCGAAGAGGACCAGCACGTATCCGCTCGGCAGCCCGGTGAGTTCGACCGCGACGCCCACTTGCCGGTCGTCGCCGAGTTTCGCGGAGAGGTGCTCGACCCTGAGAAATCTCATCCGGCTGATGTCGACCGTCGTGTCGATGCCGGTCATCATGGTGATGTTGTCGCCGGCCGTCGCTCCGCCCACGGCGGCCATCCGGCTGAAGAGCTGTAGCTTATCCAACGGAACCGGGGTCGACCGGTCGGTGAACTCCTCGACGAGAGCGGACTCGAACGACTCCCGCTCCAAGAAGGAGTACGCCGACGTCTCGACGGCCAAGGCCGACGTCTCGAAGACGCTGGTGACCGTCGTAACCTGCCCGGGCGTTCCGTCCGACGGCGTTCGCTCCGGGAGTATCTCCGTCCCGCTCCCGGTGAGACACGTCGGGGGGTCCTGATCGATGGTGCGTCGCAGGCGGTCGGCCCAGCCGTCGATGAAGCCGCTCAACAGTATGTTCCCGACTTCGGTCAGTCGCGGCTCCACGTTCGTCTCGGCGTCCGTGTCTCCGGGGAGGCTCTTCACGAGCGTCCTCGCGCCGGCGCGGTTGAACACGAGCAGCGCAGTACCGGTGATGCCGCCTGAGAACTCGGTCGCGACCCCGATCAAGTCCTCGTTTCGAAAGTCGGCGACGATGTCGCTTTGACGGAGCAGGTCGATGCTCGTCGCTTCGACGGCCGGCTCGACGCCCGTCAGTTGACCGAGCGCGCGAGCCGCTCGTTCCGATCCCTCGTGAGCGAGCCGATTGAACCGTCCGAGCGCGTCGACCTCCACTCTCATCGGGTTCGTTCGGACCGGACCGCGGTCTGTCGGGGGGTAGCTGGCTGTGAACGACTAGGATCGCCTGACCGAGCGGCCGCGTTCGAACGGACGCCAGTGCGCCGTTCACGACCGGGCGGATCTCCCTGATTCATGTATCGGGCCACTGTAAGTGTGAATTCAAAGACGTGTCAAAAACGTATCCCCTCCAAGTATTGCTGTTGAGAATTATCCCGGAGATTGTCTCGGGTTTCGCCACGGTCGTGCGCAGTCGGGCGGCGCCGCGAGCGTGGCGTTCGCGAGGGGGGTCGTTCACGCCGAGTCGGTCTGCCAACCGATGAACTGCTCGAATGCGTACGTGAACCCGAGGAAGGCGGCGGCGAACACGAACCAGCGGAATACGTCGAACGCGCCCGTGAACGCGAGGACGTTGAAGATGTACGATAACGATCCGCCGATAAACGCGGCCGTGTAGAGGTTGCGTCGGAGGGACATAGAGAGCGTTCGGCGGAGTTCGGCTTAGTTCTGATCCCAATCACGTCCGTCGGTCGACCACAGACCGATCCGGTCGACTACCCTCATCCGTCCGGACGGACTGGTCCGTTCGTCCGGTTCTCGGACGTTTCGACCGGCGATCGAGCGTGTTCCGGTGTGAGTCACTGCTGTTCGGCACCGAGCGAGTACCTCTGCGGATGCGTCACCGCGT
Organism: Halorubrum ejinorense; assembly: GCF_055389685.1. Lineage (NCBI taxonomy): Archaea > Methanobacteriati > Methanobacteriota > Halobacteria > Halobacteriales > Haloferacaceae > Halorubrum > Halorubrum ejinorense. The sequence continues at coordinate 658,290 of NZ_AP043777.1, read as the reverse complement.
CCGGTCACTGAGCGGCTCACGACGAACGGATCGGTTCCGCCCGGTCGCCGCGAAAGCGGCCCGTTCATGTCTGTACGCCGGTTATGTGGTCGATTCGGGGGCCGCGGGATCGGCGATACGGGTTTATCACCGGGGGATCTACCGGGAGTCATGACACAACGATCCCTCCCGGTTCGCGCGCTGTGGTTCGTGTTCGTCGGCTGGTGGGTAACGCCGATCGTCGTCAACACCGCGTGGCTGCTCAACGTCACCGTCGTCCTGCTCCCGGTCGGGATCAAGCTGATCAACCTCGTCCCGACGGTACTCACCCTCGCGGAGCCGCGGTCGCTTTCCGAGCCCGATTCGGCGCGAGGACAGCGCTCGCTCGCCGTCCGGGCGGTCTACTTCGTCTTCGTCGGCTGGTGGCTGAGCCTGCTGTGGGCGAACGTGGCGTCGTTCCTCGCGATCACCGTCGTGGGGCTCCCGGTCGCGGTCTGGATGCTCAACCGGCTGCCGTACGTCACGTCGCTGTACCGGTTCCACGGGTGACGCCGACGGTCGATACCAGGCCGGCGAGCTCGGATCGCTACGCGGGACAGAACTCGCGGACGGCGTCCGCCGAAACGGTCACGTTCCCGTTGCCGACGGTCACCGGGCCACCGGTGACGGCAGCCAAGAAGTCGCGAAGCCCCTCCAGATACGCCGACGGTCGGTCCTCTCGGATGACCATCGTTCGCTTGCCGGCGAACGCCGTCGCTCGGTGGTCGAGGTAGATCCGGGCGAACGACGCCCGTGCCGACTCCGGCACGTCCCACGCGACGGACGGGAAGGCGTCGAGGCCCACCTTCTCGCCCGTCGGGGCACCCATCGCGACGAGACACCGACCGAGGACCGAGCCGTCACACTCCGGTACCACCTCGGTCGCACGGCCGTCGTCGTCGGCCCGGCGGACGGCCGTCTCGACGCCGACTCGGTCGAAGACCGCTCGGACGTCGTCGGTCTCGAGGCGCCGCCCCACGGTCACCGACGGGACGTACGTCTGGGTCTTGATACTGCCACCGGCGAGGACGTGCGCGAGGAGGTCGACGAGCGCGGCCGCGGTCTCGCCTGCCGGGTCGGGATCGAGCCAGCCGTGGTTGAGGCCGGTCTGAATGCCGCGGACCGGGTCGGGCATGCCGCCCTTTAGCCACCCGCGCACGCGACTCGGCGGGAGGTCGAGCGTGTTCCCGACGCGAGTGCGACCGTGGGCCGGGTGCTCGGCCGCGTACTCCCGAACGCGTCGGTAGTCGAGGACCTTCTCCCATGGGTCCGGGTACTCCCGGTCGCTGTACGTCCGGGCGAGGGCTGGGGCCGTGGGGCTCATACCTTGAGTAATGGACACTTACAGCTTGAACGTGCCGGACTAATTTTCACGAGTGAGAGGTGGGCCATCAAGTATTTATACAGGATCTGCCTACCCTTCAGTAGCCAGCGACCCGAGAGACGTGACCCGCGACTAATCCGGGATCGCGCTCATCGGACCCTGCTGGGTTCAACTATGAAACCAGGCAACCTATTCAACAACGATGACCGCGGTGTGAGTCCGGTAATCGGAGTCATACTGATGGTCGCAATCACCGTCATTCTGGCCGCCGTCATCGGGACGTTCGTGCTCGGACTCGGTGATCAGATCGGTGGATCGGCCACGGCCGGCGTGACTGTCGATGGGGATGGAACAGGAAGTGCTACTGTAACGCTCACTAATACTGGAACGGCTGAAAGTGTTGATATTGTGAATTCAACCACTGGTGACCGGGTTTCGTCTTACACGGGGACTCTTCCGATAAACAGCACTGGGGCTAGCGTCACGGTCAGCTCTCAAGGGGATTACAACGTGATCGCAACTGGGCCGAACGGAGAGGAATCGGTTCTCCGTTCGTTCAACGTAACCACGCCGTAGTCGATCAGCCCCGGCGGCTGACTATCTTATTAAGCGGAACCCTCTTTTCATAGAGTTCTATCTCCCTTGTTAAGCGAGATTAAAACCATGTCACCGCCGCCGACTCTGGATTGCTGTTCGGTACCGTAAGCCAACCACTTAAATATTGAACTGCTGGATCGTCACCGGATCGATCTCGTCGCAAGCCTCGCAGATGTTCTCCTGTGGATGGATCAGATGCGCGAGCGGGGCGTCGATCACCACGCTCATCGGAGAATCGTCGTCGGGACTTTTCGCCGAGACCCCGGTCCCGTTCTCAAGTTGGAACTCGCGTTCGTCGGTGACGTTGATTCTGGCTTGACAGATCATTCATACACATTGAATGTACTGCGGTCGCTCGCCGCGCCGGAGTGACTGAACCGCACTCTGTTGAAGTATGTCCGACGGATCGGCCGCAATCCGACGATTCCCACTCGCAACACGACGGATTTCAGGGAACGCTAGTCACGGACGCGGGCGAGGAACTGTTTCTGTGCGACACAAACGTTCTTGCGAACTGATTAGAGTAATTATTCCCTTTTATTCTGATATAAAATCACGTTCGAAGCTATTCGAAAGACGATTGTGGCGAATCTCGGGTTGTCTTTCTCGCTATTTGCTATAAAAGCTCATAAGCGGCCGGTTTTTCGAGGTTTGTCGATACAAGTTTGGGTGGACGCAGGTCCGATCGGGATCGCCGAGAGCTGCGCGCGCGCAACGTAGAATATACAGACTCTCAGGCCTACTTGTCTGTTTTAAACGCTTTTAAGCAGTTTACGCTCATTTTTCAGACGAGGCCGTTCGCTCGACGAACGGTCGATCCGTGTGTCTACAGTGAAATAAGTCGGAAAGTCTAGTAATAGTAAAATCTGATAAGATAGCTCCTATACGATGCGGAACGAGTCACGTGAGAGAGGTCGACGGCGCTCTCGGTTCGAGGGTCGGGCACGAAGGTCGAACCGGCGCTGGGGCTCGGCCACAGCTTCAAAATAACAACGTTACGTTTGTTATGGTACGTAGATCGGTGCGCGGTCAACAATCGACGACCGGTCGCCCGCGGGTCCGGCGCTGTGACCGAACGAGCGGGGAAACCTGCCGTGAAAGATATTTGTTCGGCCGCTACATACTGATCTAATAATAGTCAATTTAGATATCTTTTGAGCCTCGTGTGAATTAAAAGTCGGTTCAAGACGGCTCTGAAACACTTTTATAGGTTATTACGCGTTCTAATCTATTTATCAACTTTTATTTCTGTATTCGGGTACACAGCTCGCTACTTCACGTACGTATTCGAACATATCTGTCGTGTCGTGCGATAGAAATTCATACCGGGGGCACGAGGAGTGAGCCATGGACCGGGACACGCTCAAGCGAGCGCTGGAAAACGCCGACCTGACTGGGTACGAGGCCGAGGCGTATCTGACGCTCGTCGACCACGGACGACTCCCCGCCGTCGACGTCGCCAAAAAGTCCAGCGTGCCGACCTCACAGGTGTACGAGACCCTTCGGTCACTGGAGGGGAAGGGGTTCGTCGAGACCATCGATCAGGACCGGCTTCACGCGGAGCCGTCGGACCCCGTCAACCTCCTCACGCACCTGCGCGAGCGCGGGGAGCTCTTCACCGACGCCGCCGAGGAGCTCGAGGACCGCTGGGAGCAGCCGGACCTCAACGAACACCGCGTCGGCGTCGTCAAACACACCGAGACGGTACTCGAACACGTCCGGACGCAGATCCGGGAAGCCGAGGTCGCCGTCGAGGTCGCGTTGACCGCCGAGCAGTTCGAGTCGCTGCGGACGGACCTGAAGGCGGCCGCCGACCGGGACGTGGTCATTCACGTCGCGGTGTACTACGAGCCGGACCTGGCCGCGCGGAGCGAGGAGTGGGACCTCTCGGCGCCGAACCTAGAGATGCGCGTCGTCAAGATTCCGGGCCCGTTTCTCGCCGTTCTCGACCGGAGCCGGACCTACTTTGCGCCGAACTCGCGCGCCGGGGAGAGCTACGGGATCTTGATCAACGACAACATCCTCTCGTTTATCAACCACTGGTACTTCCAGACCTGTCTCTGGTACTCGTGGGAGCCGCTGTCGTCGAACCAGCGGCTTCCGAAGACGTACATCAGCCTCAAGGAGTTCATCCGCGACATCAGCGACGTGTATCACGGCGGCGCGACGGTAGCGGTGACCATCGACGGCCTCGACGTCGAGACGCGGGAGTTCCGGACGGTCACCGGGACGGTCGCGAACATCTACTACCCGGACATATTCGTCAACCACAGCCCGTCGCTGGAGCGGCTCTCGACGTACTCCGTCGTCTGGCTCGACGCGGAGACGGAGGAGCTCTCGATCGGCGGCTGGGGGGCCGTCTTCGAGGACATCGAAGCGCAGAAGATAACGCTCGAAGCGATCTCCTTCGACGGCGTCGATCAGTCGTAGGTCGTCTCGACGCGCAGTCCGACCGTCTGTTCACCGACGCGGACCGAGTAGTCGCCGGCGGCGGTCTGTCGCACGCCCTCGGCGTCGACCCGACCGAGCGACGCCGCGTCGAGTTCGACGGACACCGAGTCGCGCTCTCCGGCCTCGAGCGAGACGCGCTCGAATCCGCGGAGCTCGCGGACCGGCGTCACCGTCGGGCTGGCGTGGTCGGTGACGTACACCTGGACGACGTCCGTCCCGGCGCGGTCGCTCACGTTCTCGACCGGAACCTCCACCGTCGTCGTCTCGTGCGGGCCGACGATGGAGTCCGCCAGCGTAACCTGTCCGTACTCGAACTCGGCGTAGCTGAGCCCGTGGCCGAACTCGAACAGCGGGTCGTACGACGAGGGGTGTTCGTCCTGTCCGATCGGCGTCGGGTGCGGGAAGTGGTTGAAACGGGCGGGCAGGTGGCCCTCGGACTTCGGGATGGTGATCGGGAGCCGGCCGCCGGGGTCGTTCTCGCCGAACAGCGTCTCGGCGACGGCCCGGCCGCCCATCGTCCCGGGGTAGTACGCCATGAGCAGCGCCGGCACGTTGTCGGCCATCCAGTCGACGATGAGCGGTCGACCGGTAATCAACACGCCGACGACGGGGGTCCCCGTCTCGTGGATCGCCTCGACGAGGTCGCGTTGCGCGTCCGGGAGGCTAAGCGAGTGCCGGTTGGGGAACTCGTCCGGTTCGGTGCCGGTGTCGGCCGTCGGCCCGAACTCGTGGAGGTACCACGGCTCGCCCACGGCGACGACCGCCACGTCGGCGTCCGCGGCCGCGTCGACGGCCGCATCGACGTCGAGCTCGTCGTTCATCGTCGCACCCTGTTCGTATGCGACGTCGCCGTCGGTGACCGCTTCTACCCCGTCACGGACGGTGACGATGTCCGTCCCCTCGGGATCGGGAACGCTCCAGCCACCGAGCTGGTGGACCGGGGCATCAGCGTTCGGACCAGCGACCAGCACGTCGGCGTCGTCGTCGAGCGGCAGCAGGTCGTCGTTTTTCAACAGCGTCATCGACTCCCGGGCCGCCTCGAGAGAGGCCTCTCGGTGCGGCGCCGCGCCGACCACGTCGCGCGCCTCAGCGGGGTCGACGAAGGCGTCCTCGAAGAGTCCGAGCCGGAACTTCTGTTCGAGCACGCGCCCGACGCTCTCGTCGAGGGCCGACTCGGCCAGTTCGCCCTCCTCGACGAGTTCGACGAGGTGCTCGGCATGGTCGACGGCGTCGACCGAGGCGATGTCGAGGCCGGCGTCGCGCGTCTGCCGAACGGAGCCGCGGTGGTCGGCCGTGATCTTGTGGTCGTCGTGGAGCATCCGGACGCCGTTCCAGTCCGAGACGACGGTCCCGTCGAAGCCGAGCGTCCCGCGGAGCAGGTCGGTGAGGTACCGCCGCGACCCGTGCGCCGGCTCGCCGTCGACGGCGTTGTAGCAGGGCATCACCGACTCGACCCCCTCGTCGAGCGCGTCGAGGAACGACGGGAGGAACACGTTCCGCAGCACGTACTCGGACACTTCGACCGGCGCGGCGTCCTCGCCGCGGGCCGGTTCGCTGTACGCCGGGAAGTGCTTGGCCGTCGCGATGACGGACGATGAGTCTTCGATCCCCTCGCCCTGATACCCGCGGACCTTCGCGGCCGCCAGTTTCCCGCAGAGGTACGGGCTCTCGCCGAACGTCTCGAAGGCGCGGCCCCAGCGCGGTTCGCGGGCGACGTCACACGTCGGGGAGTAGTTCTGGTGCGCGCCGGACCGCCGCACTTCCGTCGCCGTGACGTCGGCGGCACGCTCCGCCGCCTCCGCGTCCCAAGTCGCCCCGACGCCGAGGCCGTTCGGAAACGCCGTCCCCTCGGCGACGTACGCGTGGCCGTGGACGGCGTCGACGTTGAACAGCAGTGGAATGCCGAGACGCGTCTCCGAGAGAGCGACCTCCTGGAGCCGGTTGACGTTCTCGACGATGTCGTCCAGGCGCATGTCCGCCGCGCCGCCCCAGCCGAACGACGCGACCGCGCCGAGGTGGTGGTCGCGGATCTCGTCGGCGGCGTCGTCGACCGTTTTGAACTCGCTGAGTTGGCCGGCCCACGTGCCGACGAGCTGGCCCGCCTTCTCTTCGAGCGTCATCCGGTCGAGGAGGTCCTCGACCCGGTTCGAGAGAGTGGCAGTCTCGTCTCTGTAAAGGGGTTGCTCGCTGCTTGACTGCATACGCATAGAGGGTAACCAAGTTGGTTTATAATTTTTGATGGCGGGAAAACCCCATCAGGCGGTCGAATCGCCGGAAACGACGACGATCCCCGACTTCGTGATCCGCAGCCGCTGGTCGGCGCTGACGTCCTCGAAGCGCCGCTCGGTCCCGTCCGGCCAGACGACGCGGAGCGACACCGTCTCGCCGGCGCCGACCCCGACGTGTTCGACCCGGGAGTCCTGCGAGAGGAAGTCGGTGTTCGAGGTGTGACGGACCACCTGCTCTCCGTCGGCCGTCACGGTGACTTCGGCGCCGAGCGCCGTCGCGCCGCGCTCGTCGACGACGCGGAACTGGAGGCCGTTCCGGTCGTCGACCGCGGCGTTGTCGTAGACGACGAACTCGGCGTCGTACGTCGCGACGACGAGCTCCTGTTCGCCGTCGCGGTCGTAATCGAGCGTGGCGAGTCCCCGGCCGTCGGTCTCGCGCATTCCGTTCGTCTCCTTTTCGACGCGCTCGTACGCCCCATCGTCGCCCGCGACGCTCCGGTTGGACTGGAACACCATCGGGTGCGTGTACACCGGATCCTCGCGGTCGACCCTGATGACCCGCTGGGTCGTGTGGACGAGGTCGCGGTCGCCGTCGTTGTCGAAGTCGGTCATGCTCGCGGCCCAGCCCCACCCGCCGCGGCGGACACCGAGACCGTCGGCGCGGTCGGTGAACTCCCCGCCGCCGCGGTTGACGAGGAGGGTGTTCCCCTCGGTCCGACTCGAGTGAATGACGTAATCGAGCAGGCGTTTCAGTCGCTCGTACCGCTCAGGCTCCATGTTCGCTTCGAGGTCGGGGAACCAGATGTTCGAGACGAACACATCCGGCCGGCCGTCGCCGGTCACGTCGGCGACCTCTGACGCCATCCCGTTGCGGGCCGTCGAGCCGCCGAGCGACCGCCGCTCGAACCCCCCGCCACCCCGGTTCACGTAGATTGTGTCGTTGTTGTAGTCGTTAGCGACGTGGATGTCGGGACGACCGTCCCCGGTCAGGTCGGCGAAACTCGCCGCCAAACTCCAGCGCGCCCCCTCGATATCGTCGGTCCGGACGCGCTCGTAGGCGCCGCCGACGTTCTCGTAGAGGTAGTTCGGGTTCCCGTTGTCGACGTCGATGCTGGCGTTCGGGCTGAAGTAGCCCGCGGGCTTCCCCTCGCGCCACGACCCCGACTGGTAGACGAAGAGGTCGGTGTCGCCGTCGCCGTCGTAGTCGGCGGCCGCCGCGCCGAGCGGGTACGTGAGGGTACCGAGCCCGTAGTCGGTCGGCTCGAACGTGCCGCGGTCGTTGTCGAAGGCGTGGACCGTCCCGTCGCGGCCGAAGAGGAGGAGGTCCGGCCAGCCGTCCCCCTCGACGTCGACGAACGAGGCGCTCTTCACTGCCCCGTCGACGGACGGGAACGAGCCCCGCCGCGAGAACGTCCCGTTCCGGTTCACGAACAGCGCCGGCTCGGCCCCGCCGACAGCGAGGACGTCCGGCCACGAGTCGCGGTCGACGTCGGCGACGTACACGCCGGAGTTCCCGTTGCCGACGCCGCCGCCGCTCGCCTCGTACGCCAGTCCCGCCTCCGCCGTGGCGTCCTCGAACTGGATCCGCGGCGGCTCCGTCGCCGGGTCGTCGCCTCCGGTCGCGAACACCCCGGCGGCGGAGCAACCGGCGAGGAGGACGAACAGACAGACGGCGCCGACGCGCAGGCCTCGTCGCATCTCAGACCACCGGGAGCGCGCGCTTCTCGCGGGGCGGGGCGAGGTAGCTGCCGCGCCGGAGCGTCTCTAGGTAATCGGTGATGCCGTGGTCTTCGGCGGGCACGTCGTGGTCGTACTCGTCGACGTTCATCGTCTTCCGCGTCTCGACGAAGTCGGCCATCGTCTCCTGGATCGCGTTGAACTGGAACCCCGCGCCGTCGCGGACCGTGTCGGCGACGCCCTCGGTCCGCCGGAGGATGCGCGGTTCGAAGTCGTCGTCACGGGCCCGGGCAACCTTCTGGGTGTGGCCGACGCGGTCGTACTCCTCGGCGTGGGCGTCGATGTCTTCGACGTGCGACTCGGTGACGCCGCTGTCGCCGCCGAGCTTGTCGCCGGTGTCGCCGACGTCGTCGGGGTCGTGCGCCGGACAGAACATCTCGGCGGTCCGTTCCGCCTGCCCCTGGTCGTACCAGCGGTCGAGGTCGATCCGGAGCGTCGAGGAGGCGATCGTCGTCCCGCCGGCCATCGGCCCCTCGTCGATGGTGACGCGGTCCTCGCTCGGGAGGTTGTCGCGGAATCCGGACTTGTACCCCATCGACAGCGGGGCGTCCTCGGGAACGTCGTCGTGGTCGAGCTTGTCGGCCGGCAGCCCCTTGCCGACGTAGCCGACGTGGCGGCCGGCCTTCGAGAACACCCCCTCGAACGTCGACTCGACCGGGAGGCCGTTGAGCTCGTCGAGCTCGCCGAACAGCGCCTCCTCCGCGGCGAGGAGGATCGAGCCGATGTCGCTCGTCAGTATCAGCACCGCGTCGTACTCGTCCGCGCGGGCCGGGTCCTCGCCGACGGCTTCGAGGACTGACTCCGGGGTCGAGAGCCCCGCGGGGACGTCGCCGACCGCGTCGAAGTAGGCCGGGGCGTATCCGAGCATGAAGAGCAGTCCGCGGTGGAACGGCGCGCCATCATCGCCTCCGGTGCCCCACTGGAAGGCTCGTTCGAGCGTTCGGAGCGCCTCCTCGACAGTCTCCCGCTCGGCGTCCGTCGGCGGCGTCGACCCCTCGTAGCGCATCCCGATCCCGACGAGCTGCTGCGGGGGGACCGTGTTACCGTGCGCGTCGCGGACGAGGAACTCCCCCCAGCGGTGCTGGCCGTCCGGAACGGCACTCGGATCCCCACGCGGGAACGTCGGATCGGCGTCGGCCGGGGCCCCGTCGGTCGAGCCCGGCGCCTCGCCGAGCCGGCCGCGCTCCGCCTCGAGGCACGCGGAAAGGGCGCTGCTGCCGCCGATCGCCACCGCGGTACGGACGAACGCACGACGCGGAATGTCTCGACTCTCGTCTGAAGGCATCATCCGTGGTAACGAGTGTCTCAGGTTAATTCTTTTGTCGCGGTCACGCTCGGGCGTCCTACCGAGAGATCTCGGTTCTGGTCGGCAGGATCGCGGGCCCGCACGCGATCTAGATTGTCCATGATAGTCCATTTACCATAACATTTAATAACAGATGACAGAACGTGATAACCGTTACATGGCAAATCCCAACGACGACTATAGCGATATTGTCAGCCGGCGGCAGTTCGTCGCCACGGCGGGCGCCTCGGGGGCAGCGGCGCTCGCGGGTTGCGCGGGCGGTGACGACGGCGGTGGCGGCGGCAGTGGGAGCGGGAGTAACGGCGGCGACGGGAGCGACGGGAGCGACGGCGGCGACGGGTCGGGCGTGATCGACACCGCGCTCGTCGGCGCCACGAACAACGGCGTGCCGTCGAACCTCCACGTGAACCCGATGGGGACCCAGAACTACGACTGGATCGCCGGCAACCACATCTTCGAGCGCTTCGCCGCGTACAACTTCTCGACGAAGGAGTTCGAGCTCGCGGGGCTCGACGAGTGGTCGTTCGAGGAGACGGCAGTCACGCTCACCCTGCGCGACGACCTCACCTGGGACACGGGCGACGACGTGACGGCGAGCGACGTCATCCGGCAGTTCCGCCTGATGGAGAAGACCGGCTCCGCGCTCTGGGACTACGTCGAGAGCGTCGAGCAGGGCGGCGACGACAAGACCGTCGTCCTGAACCTCGCCGAGCCGACGAACCCGGAGATCATCAAGCACACGCTGGCGAACGGCGACCTCCGGATCCACGCGTACGGGCCGGTGTACGAGGAGTTCGTCGACCAGGACGCCTCGGCCGTTCAGGAGTTCAAGTGGGAGGAGGACATCCACGGGAACGGCCCGTTCAACTTCGAGGAGAAGCGCGACCAGGGGTGGACGCTCACGCGGAACGAGAGCTTCCACTCCGCGGACAACGTGAACTTCAGCACGTACGAGCTGCTCACGCGGACCGACAACACCGCGCTCCAGCAGGGGCTCTTGGGCGGCGAACTCGACGTGGTCACGAGCCTGTTCACGCCGCCGACGACCGTCGCGAACTTCCCGGACCGCGTCGAAGAGGTCCAACTGCCGGCGAAGTGGGGGTACGGCGCCCTCTTCAACCACAACGACGAGCACTTCGGGAAGCGAGAGGTGCGGCAGGCGGTCGCGCACGTGATCAACCGCCAGCAGGTCGCCGAAAACGCCGGGCCGCGGACGAAGGACCCGGCGCCGAAGGTCACCGGTATCGCGCCGGCCGACCAGGAGACGCGGCTGGGCGACCGCTTCGACAGCTTCGAGAGCTACGGCATGGACGCCTCCCAGACGGAGGAGGCCGCCTCGCTGCTCCGCGAGGCCGGCTACTCGAAGTCCGACGGCAAGTGGCGCGACGGCGACGGCAACGCGCTCGGCGGCGAGTACCTCACCCCGGCCGGCTGGACCGACTGGACGACGGCGACGAACACCGTCGTCGACCAGCTCAACTCTTTCGGCTTCGACTTCGACATCAACTCGCTCCCGATCGGCGACTTCTTCAGCAGGTACATCGAGTCGAACTTCACGATGGGCGCGCTCTACTGGCTGCCCGGCGGCGCGCGCTCGTCGTTCCCGTACTTCCCGCTGCGCTGGCAGATGAAGATCCCGGACATCAGCGGCGGGCACGGGTTCACCGAGGGTGAGAAGACGGTGCCCGCGATGGACGGCTCCGGCGAGATGACGATCGACCCCCTCGAGGAGATCAAGACGGTCGCCACGACCCAAGACGAGGCGGCGGCGCGGGAGACGATCCAGCGCGTCGCGTGGCATCACAACCAGAACATCCCGGTGTTGAGCCTGGTCGGGAAGGTCGACCAGTCGTGGCTCACCGACGCCGACTGGGACGTCGTCGGCCCGGACGACCCGGCCCGCGGCGTCAAGTGGCCGTCGCACTGGCTCCCGAAGCAGGGGAAGCTGAGCGCGACGGAGTAATCCGACGGCACATAGTACGCAATGGTCAACTACTACGTGCGGCGGACCGCCAGGGTGTTCGTCACGATCTTCCTCGTAGCGTCGCTGACGTTCGGTCTGGTCCGGCTCCTCCCGGGCGGTCCGTTCACGCTGTTGCGGGCGCAGTTGCTGCGGCAGGGGGTCCCGGCCGACGAGGTCGACGCCCGGATCGCGAACCTCCAGAACATCCGCCCGGACGAGCCGCTGTGGATGCAGTATATCGATTACATGACCGCGCTGGTACAGGGCAACCTGGGCGAGTCGATCTCGCTCGGCGAGCCGGTGGTGTCGGTGCTGGCGAAGGCGGCGCCGTGGACGGTGTTCGTCGTCCTCGTCTCGACGATCCTCGTGTTCGTCGTGGGCATCTTCCTCGGCTCGCTACAGGCGTACTGGGAGGGCGGCCGGTTCGACCAGGTGGTCACCGGCGTCTCCATCTCGATGATGTCGCTGCCGTTCTACGTGGTGGCCGTCCTCCTGTTGTACGTGTTCGCCTACCAGTTCGGCTGGCTGCCGACCGCGGGGACGATCAGCAACAGCGTCGACCGGAGCCTCAGCGTCCCGTTCGTCGTCAGCGCGCTGAAACACAGCATCCTGCCGATCGTCTCGTACACGCTCGGCGCCGCCGGCGGGCAGGCGCTCGCGATGCGGGGCAACAGCATCCAGGTGCTCGGTAACGACTACGTTCAGGTGGCGCGGCTGCGCGGCCTCTCCGACGGGCGTATCGCGACCCGATACGTCGCGCGGAACGCCATCCTCCCGCTGTACACGGGGTTCCTGCTGCTGCTCGGCTTCCGCCTCGGCGGGACCGTCATCTTAGAGCAGATCTTCTCGTACACCGGGCTGGGCTACTACATGATCACGGCGCTGAACGCGAACGACTACCCGCTGATGATGGGGACGTTCCTCGTGATCACCGTGGCGCTCGTGATCGGCGTGTTCGTCGCCGACCTGACGTACAGCCGGATCGACCCGCGGATCAGCGCAGGTGAGTCAGATGAAGCCTACTGAGACCGATAGCACGGCCGTCGACTGGCGGGGCGACAGCGCCTCGTCGCCCGACGTGACGAGGCGGGAACGGCTCAAGGAGACGTACGAGGCGCGGGTGCGGACGCCGGCGCTCGTCGCGTGGTCCGACTGGCGGACCCGGTTCGGCCTGTTGATCATCGGCGGCTACGTCCTCATGGCGCTCGTCGCGGTGCTCGGCCTCTGGCGGGAGCCGTCGACGAGTCAGGCGCCGCGGCTCCTCGGGCCGTTCGCCGACATGAGTTATCCGCTGGGAACGACCCAGTCGGGGGTCGACCTCATGGCGCTTATTATCCACTCGACGCCGACCATCCTCATCCTGATCACCGCCGGCGCGGTCTGGGCGACCCTGATTGCCGTCGTCATCGGCACGGTCGCCGGCTACAAGGGCGGCAGCGTGGACCGCGGACTGATGTCGTTTTCCGACCTGGTGATGGCGATTCCGGGGCTGCCGCTCGTCATCATCCTGGCGGTGACGCTAAATCCGGAGAACCCGGTGGTCCTCGGCGTCATCATCAACATCAGCTACTGGGCCGGGCTCGGACGGTCGCTCCGCTCGCAGGTGCTCACGATCCGCGAGAACAACTACGTCGAGGCGTCGCGGACGATGGGGATCAGCACGCCGCGTATCATCGTCAAGGACATCATCCCGAACCTGATGCCGTACATCACGGTCAACTTCGTGTTCGCCGCGCGCTACGTCATGTTCGCATCGGTCGGGCTCTACTTCCTCGGAGTCTTGCCCTACTCGGCGCAGAACTGGGGCGTGACGCTCAACTTCGCGTACAGCAACGGGGCGCTGTTCTCGTGGCAGGCGGCCCACTGGCTGTTGGCCCCGATGGTCGCGATCATGGGGCTCTCGCTCGGCCTCATCCTGCTCGGACAGGGGCTGGACCGCGTGTTCAACCCCCGCGTCCGGACGCGGATGGCCGGCGAGTCGAAATCGACAGTCGCCGACGACGACGACGACACCGTGACGGAGGTATTCTGAATGGCATCACACACGACGGCCGACGGACGGTACGACGACCCGACGGGCGAAAGCGACCCGATAATCGAGCTGAACAACGCCAAGGTCACCTACGACGGCGGCGAGTCGTTCGTCTTGGACGACGTCAGCCTCTCCGTCGAGCGCAACGAGGTCGTCGGGGTGGTCGGGGAGAGCGGCAGCGGGAAGTCGATGCTCGCCTCGGCGATGCTCGACGCGATCCCCGACCCGGGCCAGCTGTCGGGCGAAGTGCTTTATCACCGCCCCGATGGAACGACCGTCGACGTGCTCGAACTCAGCGACGAGGAGCTGCGCCAGTTCCGCTGGGAGGAGGTCGCGATGGTGTTCCAGGGCGCGATGAGTTCGTTCAACCCCACGATGAAGATCGGCGGGCACTTCGAAGAGACGCTGAAGGCCCACGACGCGCGCGTGTCCGAGGGAATGGAGTTCGCCCGGGAGCTGTTGTCCGACCTGTATCTCGATCCCGAGCGCGTGCTCGACTCGTATCCCCACGAGCTGTCGGGCGGGATGACACAGCGGGCGCTGATCGCGCTCTCGCTCGTGCTCGAACCCGACGTCCTCGTGATGGACGAGCCGACGGCGGCGCTCGACCTGCTGATGCAGCGGTCGATCCTCACGCTGTTGGAGGAGCTCCAGCGGAAGTACGACCTGACGATGGTGTTCATCACGCACGACCTGCCGCTGGTGGCCGCGCTGGCCGACCGGATGGCCGTGATGTACGCGTTCGACCTCATCGAGGTGGCGCCGCGCGACCAGCTCATCGGGAACTCCGGACACCCGTACACGCGCGCGCTGCTCAACTCGACGCCGAACCTCGACGCGCCGTTAGAGGAGATGCGACCCATCGAGGGGCAGAGCCCGGCGCCGGTCAACGTCCCGGCCGGCTGTTCGTACGCGCCGCGCTGTCCGCTCGCCACGGACGAGTGCCGCGAGGTCGACCCCGAGTTCTACAAGACGGGTGAGAACCACCGAACGGCCTGTCACCGCTGGGAGGAGGCCCGAGAGCGAATCACGTTAAACTTCGAGACCGCCGAGGACGGTGCCGCGAGCGGCGGCTCGGAGGGGGGAACATGAGCCGGTCGGACGCGTTCGGCTCGTCCGCCGCCGCCGGGCGGGACGACGAACCGCTCGTGTCGCTCGACGGCGTGGAGGTCCACTTCGAGAAGGAACAGGGCCTCTTCGAGTTCTTCGAGGAGCCGGACACCGTCAGGGCCGTCGACGGCATCTCGCTGGACATCGAGGAGAACGACGTGCTCGCGCTGGTGGGCGAGAGCGGGTGCGGCAAGTCGACGCTCGGGAAGACGACGATCGGCCTCCAGCGCCCCACGGGCGGGAGCGTCCGGTACCGCGGACAGGACATCTGGGCGGCCAAAGACGGCGTCGGCGACGTGGAGATCCCGTTCGACGAGATCCGCTCGTCCCTGCAGATCATCCACCAGGACCCGGGCAGTTCGCTGAATCCGAACCAGAAGATTGTCGAGATCCTCTCGCAGCCGATCAAGCTGACGCACCCGAACGTCGGGGTCAACGAGCGCCGCGAGCGCATCTACTCGCTGCTCGAACGCGTCGGGATGAACCCGGCCGCGGACTTCGCCGACCGGTACCCCCACCAGCTCAGCGGCGGGGAGAAACAGCGCGTCGCGCTGTCGCGCGCGCTGTTGATGAACCCGGACCTCATCCTCGCGGACGAGGCGATAAGCGCCTTAGACGTCTCCCTCCGCGTCGAGATGATGGACCTCATGCTGGACCTCCAGGACGATTTCGACACCTCGTTCGTGTTCATCTCGCACGACCTGTCGAACGCGCGGTACTTCGCCGAGCACGGCGACGGCCGCGTCGGCGTGATGTACCTCGGGGAGATCGTCGAGGTCGGCCCGGCGGAGGAGCTCATCGAGGATCCGGGTCACCCGTACACGAACGTCCTCCGGTGGGCGACGCCGAGCCTAGCGCTCGACGCCGGCGGCGCCGGCGAGCCGCCGGTACGCAAGATCGACATTCCCGACCCGGTCAACCCGCCGAGCGGCTGTCGCTTCCACACGCGCTGTCCGGAGGCGCGGGACGTCTGCCGCGAGGAGACCCCGGAGCTGCGCGGCGAGCCGGGCGGTCACCAGAGCGCCTGCTTCCGTAACGAGCCGGACCATGAGTACTGGGACAGCCGGCCCGTCGAGGACTGAGTCGCCCGCAGCGGTACCTTTTTTTCCGCGTCAGCGAGAGGACTCGTATGGACGCGAAGCCACAGACGCTCGTCGTGACCGGCGCGCTCGGCGGCGCCGGGCGCTGGGTGGTCGATCGGCTCACGGAGGAATCGTACGACATCGTCGCCGTCGACCGCGAGCTCCCGGTGGGGACGCCGCCGGAGGAAGTGGACTTCCGCGCGGTCGACCTCGTCGACGCCGGGGAGACGACGGACCTCATCGCGGCGGTCGACCCCGACGCGGTCGTCCACCTCGCGGCGATCCCCGACCCGCTGAACCACGCCGGCGAGCGCGTCTACCGCAACAACGTGTTGAGCACGTACAACGTGTTGAACGCGGCCGGGCGGATCGGCGCGGACGTGACGTGGACCTCCAGCGAGTCGGCGTACGGGTTCCCCTTCGCCGAGTCGGCGCGGGCCCCGGACGCCCTGCCGATCGAGGAGACGCATCCGCTGCGCCCCGCGGACCCGTACGGCCTCTCGAAGGTCAGCGGCGAGGAGACGGCGAAGGCCGTCGTTCGACGGGACGGGATCTCCGTCGCCTCGATCCGCCCCTCGTGGGTCCAGTATCCCGGCGAGTACTTCGTCACCGAGATCCGGGAGGCGTTCGACCTCGACGCCCTGGCGGCGAATCCGTCGGCGGCGGTCGGCGGCGGCCCCGGGAACTACTGGTCGTACGTCGACGTCCGCGACCTCGCCGACCAGATCGCGCGCACCCTGGAGGTGCCCGTCGACGGGCACGAGCCCTTCCACTGCCACGCGAGGGAGAACTATCTCGGGGAGGAGACGACCGAGCTGTTCGCGGCGCTTCTGGGCGAAGTTCCCGAGCCGTGTGCGCTCTCGGGCGACGCGTCGGCGTTCTCGACGGCCAAGTCCGCGGAGCGGCTCGACTGGGCGCCGAGCCACAGCTGGCGCACCGAGTCGGCCGTCCCGGGCCCCGACTTCGACGCGCCCTGAGCGCGCTGTCGCGTTAACTTAGTAACAACATGGCTGCCGTCATGCGATTTTACTCATGTGTTCTAGAATGTTGTAGCGGATCGTGTTCTGTAGATCAACGGGAAGGAGAAGTGAGAAGGCAGATCCTGTTTCTCACAGAGTTACTACCTATTTTGAGTTTATAAATTGGCTTTCCCGAACCCGGCGAATACCCTCGCCATCTTGCGTTTCTGCTTAACTTAACGCGACCGAGCGCGCCGGCAGCAGTTTTTTGCCGGCGGCGACGAGACGCCGAGGCGTGGAGTACACGACGCTCGGAGCGACCGGAACGGAAGTGAGTCGCATCGGACTGGGCTGTATGAGCTTCGGCGGCGAAGAGCCGTGGATGCTCGACGAGGCGGAGTCCAGAGAGATCATCGACCGGGCCGTCGAGCTGGGGATCAACTTCTTCGACACGGCGAACGCCTACTCCGCGGGTGAGAGCGAGGAGATCCTCGGCCGGGCGCTCGACGAGCGCGACCGGGCGGAGCAGGTCGTCGCCACGAAGGCGTTCTTCCCGGTCGAGGAGGGGCTAAACCGGAGCGGGCTCTCGCGGAAGGCGATAGAACAGGAGCTCGCCGACTCGCTGGACCGGCTCGGGATGGACACCGTCGACCTCCTCCAGATCCACCGCTGGGACGAGGACACGCCTATCGAGGAGACGCTTCGGACGCTCGACGACGCCGTCCGTCGCGGCGACGTGCGACACCTCGGCGCCTCCTCGATGTGGGCTTACCAGCTCGCGAGGGCCCAAGAGACCGCGCGGGCGAACGGGTTAGAGCGGTTCCAGACGATGCAAAACCACTACCACCTGGCGTATCGCGAGGAGGAGCGGGAGATGCTGCCGCTCTGTGAGAAGGAGGACATCGGCGTCATCCCGTGGGGGCCGCTGGGGCAGGGATACCTCACCCGGCCGCACGACGAGCTACAGGCGACCGCGCGCGGCGATCCGGCGAACCACCACAACCCGACGCCGGAGTACGGGGCCGGCGGCGGGCGCGAGATAAACGAGCGAGTCCAAGAGCTCGCCGACGACCGCGGCGTCTCGATGGCGCAGCTATCGCTCGCCTGGCTGCTTCACGAGGACTGGGTGACCGCCCCCATCGTCGGCACGACGAGCGTCGAACACCTCGAAGAGGCCGCCGAGGCGGTCGAGATCGACCTCTCCGAGTCAGACGTGGAGTAC
Organism: Halorubrum ejinorense; assembly: GCF_055389685.1. NCBI lineage: Archaea > Methanobacteriati > Methanobacteriota > Halobacteria > Halobacteriales > Haloferacaceae > Halorubrum > Halorubrum ejinorense. The sequence goes on along the minus strand of NZ_AP043777.1, from coordinate 640,261 downwards.
CTCGAGGAGCCGTACGAGCCGCAGCCGATCATCGGCCACGAGTAGGCGACGAGCGGTCGCTCGGGGGCGTCCCCGGTCACGCGACGCGTCCGGGACCGCCCTCGGCCCGCTACTCGTCCGGCGGCGACGGCGACAGCCGACCCGACGCCACCATCGCCTCCAGCGGGTGGTCGGCGCCGTCCGCGGGCAGGTCGACCCGGCCGGTCCGGCGGACCGACTCGTACCCGGCGAACACGATCTCGGCGGTGTTGAGGCCGATCCGGCCGCTGAGCGACGGTTCTCGACCGTCTTCGAGCGCGTCGACGACCTCGGCGACCGCCCGGTCCTGGAACCCGGAGCCGTAGCGGTCGGTCTCGGAGCCCGTGGCGTGCATCGTCTCGCCGTCGACGTCGACCGCCTCGCGGTCCCCGCCGTGCGAGACGGCCAGCATCGGCCCGTCGTCGACGTCGATGCGGATCTCGCCGTCGGTGCCGCGGAGCACGAGCGAGGCGTTGGCGAGGTCGCTCCCCTCGCCGCCCGAGAGCACGCCGTAGACGCCGTTCTCGTAGCGCCACTGGGCCCACATCTGGTTCTCCTGGTGCGTCCCGAACCGCACGTCCTCGTCCCGGTAGTCGAGCGCGGCCAGCACCCACTCCGCGGCGCGTTCGTCGTTGAACATCCCCGCTAGGTCGATCGTGTGCGCGCCGGTGTCGTAGAAGTCGCCCCAGGTGATCTCGACCCGTCGCAGGTCGCCGATCTCGCCCTCGTCGAGGAGCCGCTTCGCCTCGACGAACGGCTTGCCGAACCGTCGCTGGCGGTTGAACGTCAGCTGAACGTCGTTCCGCCGACACTCCTGGACCATCGCCCGCGCGTCGTTCCACGAGGTCGCCATCGGCTTCTCGCAGTGGATCGCCGCGACGGTGTCGCTGCGGGCGCAGCCGACGACCACGTCGCGGTGGACCGCGGGCGGCACCGCGACCGTCACGAGGTCGGGGTCCAACTCGGCGAGCATCCGCTCGGACGCCTCGTAGACGGCCGACTCGGGGAGGTCGAACGCGTCGGCGAACGCGGCCCCGTTCTCCGGGACGATGTCGGCGACGCCGACGACCGAACACCGGTCGTCGTTCTCGAACCCCTCCGCGTGTCGATACCCCATCGCGTACCCGTCGACGGACGGGTTCTCCGGGTCCGGGCCTGCGCCGATGACGGCAACGGTGTACTTCGTCACGGGTTAGAGAGTACCATGCGAAACCGGGTGAAAGGCTTTACGCACCTCGGGGGGCCGTACAGCTAAACGGTTCGCGGTCCACGGGGGAACGTGAACGTACTCATCATCGGCGGCACGGGGCTCATCAGCACGGCGATCACGCGGCAGGCGACCGCCGCGGGCCACGACGTGACGGTGTTCACTCGCGGACGGACCGACGCGGGCCTCCCGGAGTCGGTCGATCACGTTACGGGCGACCGGACCGACCGCGACGCGCTGGAACGGGCCCGCGACGCGGTCTCGTTGGGGTGCGTGATAGACATGGTCGGCTTCGACCCCGCGGACGTCGAGACGGCCATCGAGGTGTTCGCCGGCCACGTCGACCAGTACGTCTTCTGCAGCACCGTCGACGTGTACCACCGGCCGGTCGAGACGATGCCGATCCGGGAGCGGGCCGCCCGGGAGCCGCCGGTCAGCGAGTACGGCGCGGACAAGGCGGCCTGCGAGGACCGCCTGTTCGACGCCTACCGGAGCGACGGCTTCCCGGCGACGGTCATCCGGCCCTGGCACACCTACGGCGAGGGGGGCGGCCTCATCGACACGCTCTCCAGCGCGGCGTACGTCGACCGCCTCAGGAAGGGCAAGCCGATCGTAGTCCACGGGGACGGCACCTCGGTCTGGGGGCCCTGTCACCGCGACGACGTGGCCGCCGCCTTCGTCGCGGCGATCGGGAACCACGAGGCCGTCGGCGAGGCGTACCACGTGACGGCGACCGACCCGTTGACCTGGAACCAGTACCACCGGCGCGCGGCGGCCGCCCTCGACGCCCCGGAACCGGACCTCGTCCACGTGCCGACCGACGCCCTTCGCGCGGCGGTCCCCGACCGGGTGTCGCCGCTGGTGGACCACTTCCGGTTCTCGACGGTGTTCGACACGCGGAAGGCGGAACGCGACCTCGGCTTCCGACAGACCGTCTCCTGGGAGGCGGGCGTGCGGCGGACCGTCGCGCGGCTCGAGGCCGACGACGCGATCGAACCGTGGGACGCGGACCCGACGTACGACAGGATCGTCTCGGCCTGGCGGGAGGCGACCGACGCGTTCGTCGCCGAGTTCGAGTAGCCGCACCTCCCGTCGTCGCCGAGGGCGACCGGTACCCCGATGAGTTATACCGCGGCGTCGTGACGTTCCGGTATGACGGAATTCGGCTTCCAGCTCTACAGTCTGCGTGACGTCGAGGACCCGCTGCCGACCGTACTCGACCGCGTCGGTGCGACGGCGTTCACCGGCGTGGAGTTCGCCGGTCTCGGCGAAGCGACGCCGGCGGCGGTCGCCGGGACGCTCGCGGCGGGCGGGCTCGCCCCCGCCGCCGCCCACGCCGGTCTCGAGGCGATCGAGGCCGACCCCGACGCCGTCGCGGCGACCGCCCGCGGCGTCGGGTACGAGGACGTGGTCGTCCCGTGGCTCGGCCCCGAGCACTTCGAGTCGGTCGCCGCCGTCGAGGCGGCCGCCGACCGGCTCTCGGCCGCGGCCGACGCGCTCGCCGACCGCGACCTCCGAGTACACTACCACAACCACGACCAGGAGTTCGTCTCCCTCGACGGCCGCCCGGCGTTGACGCACCTCCTCGAGGCCGCCGACGGCGTCGGCCTCGAACTGGACGTGGGGTGGGCCGGCGCGGCCGGCGAGGATCCGCTCGCCTACCTCGACGCCCACGGAGACCGGATCACGCACGTCCATCTCAAGGACTACGACGCCGCGGCCGGCGACACGGTCGTCGTCGGCACGGGCGACCTCGACTTGGATCGGACCGTCGGACTCGCCCGCGAGAACGCGGTCGAGTGGCTCATCTACGAGGCGGAGACGGGCGCCGACTCGTACGCCACGCTCGAGACGGCGGCCGACACCGTCGCCGGGCTCAAGTAGGGCGTCGAGTCAGGAGGCGGGGCCGGCGGCCGAGGAATCGGTGACCGCGCCGCGGACGGGTCAGACGGTCCGGACGGTGGCGTACCCCTCGAAGTTGAGGACCACCTGCTGAGCGAAGTCGCCAAATACGGCCTTCCCGGTCGGGGATCGCGAGTCGCCGAGGACGAACACGTGGCCGCAGTCGTGCTCGTCGGCGGCGTCGAGGACCCGCTCCGCGCGGTCGTCCTCGGAGCCGACGCTGACGGCGATTTGGACGTCGACGTGGGCGTCGCCCAGCACGTCCGTGACGAACGACCGCGCCTTCGCCGTCGCGCCGTCGATGATGCTGGCGCGGTCGTACTCGACGTTCTCGATCCGCCCCACGGCTTCGAGCGTCGTCACGTCCTCGTCGTACTCGTCGGCGTCGAGGTGCCACAGCGCCACGAGGTCGTCGTCGCTTCCCCGGGCGCTGGCCGCCGCCTCCGCCAGCAGATCGCGGTGTGCGTCCGTCTCTTCGAGGCTTACGAGACCGCGTGTCATACGATCGCGACCGGGGGCAGAGTGATAAAAACACCGGCGAGACGCGCGACGGCGGCGCGGGCGGTCGGCGAGCGGACCGGGACGTTAATCACCGTCGACGCAGTGGCACGGGTATGGCGCTCAGAGAGGCGATCGTCGACGCGGTGTGCGAACAACGGACCCAGCTGCCGCTGCTTTTGGCCGTCGTCATCGTGATGGGAGTGCTGCTCGCGTTCTCGCTCTTGTTCCTCCAGCCCGGGACCGCCGCCTACGTCATCGCGCTGGTGGACGCGATCCTCGTCGTCGGCTGTCTGGTCGTGTTCGGCGGCGCGTACTGGTACTGCACGCAGCGGGCGATGGAGGGGTGAGACACTGCACGCGATGGACGGGTGAGACGCCGGCGGTCAGCTGGCGAGAAACGACGCCGTCTCCGCGGCGAACGTCGCGATCTCCTCGTCCGGGTCGGACGCCGCGACGCGTTCGAGCGCCTCGACGTGCGCCTCGTCGCCGAGGAAGCCGAACAGCCTGACTGCGCGCGCTCGGACGAGGTTCGCCTCCGCGTCCAGCGCCGTCAGGGCGACCGACGCGTGCGGTCGCACCGCCTCGGGAGACGCCCGCGCCACCGACCCGAGCGCGTCCAGCGCCGCGCTCCGAACGACGGCGTCGTCCGCGGCGGCGAGGTCGGCGAGGGTCGCGGCGTGGTCGGCGACGGCCGCCGGTTCGGCGTTCGCCGCCGCGATGACGACGTTCGACGCGAGCTGGCGCGCGTGCTGCTCGTACTCCCGGCTCTCCCGCTCGCGCTGTTGGATCGCCTCCTTGGTCCCCGGGTCCTCGACGTAGGCGACGGCGGAGTCGCCGCCGGCGGTGACCGGCGCGTCACCGAGCCCGTCGAGGAGCGCTCCGAGGACCGGCACGCAGGCGGCCGGCCGCTCCTCGGCCACGTCGCAGAGCGGCCGAGCGCCCGCCAACTGAACGCTCGGGAGATCCGACCCCACCAACGCCGCGAGGTCGTCGACGACCGGCACGAGCGCTGCCGCGTCGAGCGCTGCGATCTCCTGAAGCGCCGCGGCCGCGGTCTGGACGACGCCCGCGTTGTCGTCGCGTAGCACCGCGCCCAGTTCCTCGACGAACGGGCGAACCCTGTCGACGTCGTCGGCCGCGAGCGCCGCACAGACGCGCGCGCCGCGCTGACGGACCAAGGAGCGCTCCGACTCGAGGGCGGCACGGAGTTCGGCCGGCGCTATCGACTCGGGATCGACGTCGTCTAACACCACTCCGTCGAGTGGGGCGTCGCTACGACCCGACATACGGACGAGCCTTCCGTGCCGACGGGCAAATACGTACCGGTCACCCCGTCCTCGCCGTCCGAGCGGACCGCCGGTGGCGGGCGGCGAGATCCGGCCGCTCCGGGGGCGTTCGACGGCCGTTGGCAGTAACATACGAGAGTTGAGGGTATTTGGTTTCAAGTTATAAGTCGTACAATCGCCGTACGTGAGTGCTACAGAAACATAATAACTATATCATGTACGTGCCATTGTAAAATAATTCTGTCTTATCAGCCACGGTCGCGCAAATCGCGCCGGGCGCGGTCGTCCGCTCGGTCACGAGAATAACAATAGTACGACTGTTATTCTGCGACGGGAGCGTTATTCTGCGCTGTCGGCAGCGGCGTGCGCCGAGCGAGGATCCGGGAGGGTAGGCCGTCGGAGCGGGCGACCGCAGGCTCTCGCGGCCGCGCCGGGGCTAGATGTCGGTGATACGTTCGTACTCGTCGGAGAGGGCGGCCGCGTCCTCGGGAAGCAGCGCCACGAGGAGGTAGCCGGTGTAGTCGTCGAGGTACTCGACGAGCGTCGCGATCCGCTCGGAGTCGATGGCCTCCAACGAGTCGAGCACCACGAACGGGAGCGCCTCGTACACCTCGTGGGCGAGGTAGCCGGCGAGCGCGAACACGAGCCCCGTCACTTCGCGCTCGCTCTCCGAGAGGTGGTCGACGGTGTCCTCGTAGGCGGCCCCGGACGCCGACGTGCGGATGACGTGAAGCTCGAACACGGTCTTCGTGACCGTCCGACGCCCCTCGCGGACGTCCCGCTGGACCCGCTCGATCCAGATCCGGTCGAGGTTGTCGTAGTCGAGCAGCGCCAGCACGGTGTCCATGTGGTCGTTGAACTGCTCGACCGCGCTCTCCTCGATGCGCTCGATCTTCGTCCGGAGCAACTCGATCTCGTCCGAGACCGCCTCCCGCTCGCGCTCGATCTCGTCCTGGTCGGCGAGGCGGTCCTCGATCTCGGTGACGTTGGAATCGACGCGTTCGAGGTCGTTCTCCAACTTGCCGAGTTCGTACTCGAGCTCGTTCACCGCCTTGTGGAGGTCGAGCACCGCGCTGGCGTCGTCGTCCTCCAGCTCCTCGACCTCGGCCTGAATCGCCTCGATCTCGTCGATCAGCGTCTCGCGGCGCTCGCGAAGGTCTTCGATGCGCGCTTCGATCTCGCCCTGCTCGCGTTCGATCGCGGACAGCCGCTCTTCCAGCCGGTCGCGCTCGCGCCGTGACTGCTCGTAGTCGCGCTTTTCCGCCTCCAGCTCGGCTATCTCGTCTTCGAGGTCTTTCGCCCTGCCGACCGCCGTCTGGCTGCGGTCTCGCAGCTGGTCGAGGGTGGCCTCGATCTGCTCCCGTTCGACGCTGCTGCCGCACGTCCAGCAGGTCACGTCGTCCGCCGCGAGCAGTTGCCCGGTCACGTCGTCGTCGTCCGCGTCGCCGAGGTCGTCGAACGCCGCCGACTCGGCGTCGTCGAGCATCTCCTCGTTGAAGCCGATGACGCCCTGAAGCTCGTTCACCCGACTCGTCACCCGCTGTTTCTCGTCCCGGAGCTGCCGTATCTCCGATTCGATCTCGTCGATCCGCCCGTCCGGAACGTCGGGGAGATCGGCCAGTTCGCGCTCGAGTTCGCGCTGGTCGCGCGTGATCGCCTCGAGGCTCTCCTGTTCGGTCTCGAGTTCGTACCGAGCGTCGTCCAGCGCCGACCGCTTCGACCCCAACTCGTCGAGCTTCTCGTCGAGCTCGGACGCCTCGTCGCGGCTCTCGTCGACGGTGGCGTCGGCGGCCGCGAGCTCGTCCTGTTTCGCGCGCAGTTCCGCCTTCTTGTCCTCGATCTGCGACCGCAGGTCGCGCCGTTTCTCCTCAAGCGGCGGGAGCTTCCGTTTGAGGGAATCGAGCTCGTCGAGCTCCGACACGAGTGCGTCTCGCCGCTCGACGAGGCCGTCGATCTCCGCGCGAATGTCGTCGACGTCGACGGGCCGCATTATCACCTCCCGGAGGTCGGCGTTGGCGGCCACGGCCCGTCGCGCCTCGTTCGATTCGAGGAGGAACGCGAACAGGTCCGCGGGGTCGGGGTCGTCGAGGTACGGCTCGCCCGACGACGCGATTCCGTCGCCTCGCCGGCGGAACTGTCGCGTGTACGTCTCGTCGCCGATCGAGAGTTCGACGGCGGCCTCGTCGGCGTCGCCCTTGACCGCGACGTTCTCGCTCCCGAGCGCGGCCATGACGGCCTGGAGGAACGAGGTGCGGTTCGTGGCGTTGCGTCCGACGAGCACCGTCACGCCGGGGGTAAACGAGACCGTCGTCTCCTCGATCCCCCCGATGTTCTCCGCCCGCAGGGTGGCATCGTGATCGGTTACCTGTTCGATCTCCATTGCGAACAGATGGCGGCGGTGGACAGATAAATCTTAAGGACGGACCCCTGAACGGTCGCAACGCCGCTGAAGCGACGGGGCCGCGACGCACGGAGTGACCGCGCGGTCACTCCGAACACTCGCACCCGCCGCGTTCGAGCAGCTCCTCTATCTCGTACCGCGTGCCGCAGTCCTCGCAGAACACGCTGATCTCCGCGAAGACGCGGAACTCCCCGATCTGAACGTGACCGCCGTTCCGAAGCTGGTCCAGCCGCTCTTCCGTGACCGTCGTCGCCCGCCCGCGGAGTCGCTGGATGTGCTCCGTCTCGACGACCGTCCGCGGCCGGTCGTCCGTGGCGTGTTCGGCACCGCGGTCGCCCTTCAGGTACGACCGGATCGCTTGGTAGGTGACGAAGTCGCTCCGGAGCCCCTCGACGTCGACGGCGTTGCGTTCGAGTCGCCGGCGGGTCCGCGTCCGGTCGGCGCTGCCGACGTCGTCGTCCGTCAGCAGTCGGTAGATGTTCTCGGTCTCGCCGTCGAGCGGCTGCATCCCCGCGTCCGCCAGCCGCTCCGCCAGCAGCTGCCGGTTGAAGTAGTCGGCGAGCGCACGCAGGCTCAGTCGGTCGTCGCCGTCCGCGGTCCATCGGCGCTCCAGTTCGGGGCCCAGGCTCTCGAAGCCGTACTCGTCGATGAGCCTGGCGACCTTCGTTCGCCGACCGCTCCCGTCGCCGCCCGACTCGTCTGAATCGCTCATACCCGAGGCACGGCCACCGAGCGGAATAGTCTTCTGGGGACGGACCGGTGCCGCGTCGCGAGGGGGCGCGACGGACGCCGGCGGCGAGCCGTCCGTACCGGTTCGCGCCTCGAGAGTCGGGCGGTCGGGCCTAGGTCGGGAGAGTGAAACGCGGAACGAGATTGTGACGGTAGGGGTGCCCGCAGTCGTAGTTAGACGCAACTACCAGAAAGAGTTTATATATGTAAATTTGATATTTTGTCTGTGAGGTCCGCTATCGGCAGAGTGACCGTTAGCGAGTGTCGAACCTGACGAAGGCGATGGATGATATTCAACAAACCCCTCGGGTTCACATCTCACATGAGACCAGTCCGGAGTAATTGAATTAGACAATAAGATTCCAAACAATACATATATAGTAGAAATAAATTACGTAATTGGGTGTTTAATAGTGTCTGTATTTAGAAAATTAATTTAAACTAGACTTTTTGATGAAGTACAAAATTTTTGGTGGAGACACGAATAAATATAATATTGAGTATATTTCTAAATACCTGTTTGTTGTAAGTATTTCTGACCGGCGGCCATAGAACGAACATGAGCGGACTCGACCGCGACGCGCGAAGGGGTCGCGATCGGTGACGTATTCAACCCGATTTCAGGACTGGGTTCAGAAGGAACCGATTTGTCTGATTCCGTAGCGTAGCGAGTCGCTACGGTAGAATTAGTACTTGTCGTGAAACGCTTCGTAAGTAAGCGGGCGCGACGGGATTTGAACCCGCGGCATCTACCGCGACAGCCCCGCTACCGCCCGAAAACAGCAATCTAACATCAGAATAAGCGTGCCTCCGCCCCGCGACAGCCCGGCAGTCCATGAAAATCGTCTCTTGCCGATGAAAGACTATGACCCGAAAATGCGAGAAGCCCGACGCTGATGTGGGCGAAGCGGTAGAATCGTTTCTTTCAGACAAGTCGATTGAGTACGCCGACAGCACTATCTATTCCTACCGGTCTCGGTTAGGCCACTTCGTTGAGTTTTGCCAAAACAATAACATCAACACCCTGGAACAACTCGAACCAGCAGATATTGATCAGTACAAATCGTGGCGGTTCGATGATCACGCACTTGAGACAGTAAAAACACAAATGGACAGCCTCAGAATGCTGTTGGAGTGGTGTGAGAAGCGTGGTTACGTCCAAGAAGGTATTCCGGACGTATGCGAAAGTCCACACACAAGAGGCGCACAGCGTTCTGATATTGTCCGCCACGACCGTCAAAAGGCAATTGTCGATCACTTGGAGAAGTTTCGATACGCGTCGTTAGAACACGTTATTATCGCGCTCCTTTCTCACACCGGTCTCCGTGCTGGTGCGGTTCGTGGACTCGACGTTGCCGACGTGAATGTAGAAGAACAGTCGTTAGACATTGTTCACCGACCCAATTTTGATACTCCACTCAAAAATAAAGAAAACGGAGAGCGGAAAGTAGCGATTTCGGAGCGTATGTGTGATATACTGTCTGATTACATCGAGAACACACGCCACGAACAGGTAATGGACGGAAGAAAGCCACTACTGACGACTTCCTACGGAAGAATCAGCCGGACGGCGTTGCGAGAGACGGCGTATAGGTGGACACAACCATGTCAAATCGGCCGAAAATGTCCACACGGCGAAGATCCCGACGAATGCGAATTCACACAGAGGAACCACGCCAGTAAGTGTGAGAGTAGTAGCGCCACACACGCCTTTCGTCGGGGCGTGATTACGTCTCTACTCCAAGATACATCAGAAGAAGTGGTGGGTGGACGATGTGACGTAACTCGGAGAACTATGAACGCACATTATGATATGCGTTCAGAAGAAGACAAGATGAATAAGCGCCGAGAAGAATTGGGTATTTGAGCAACGACGGCAAATACTTTTTTAAATACATATATAATCGATAGTATGTCAATACAAAATGACATAAATAATAGAGATGAAGAACAGAATATCGAAGTTATCGCCGCCGACGTTCCTGCGTGCGAACGCCCGATGGTTCAATTCGTATTGAATCAGCCGGAATTGGGCGCACCAGTACGTGTGATGGACGCTGGTGACGGGTTCATCGTTGAGACTGACGCTGACGAAATTGTCGAAAACAATATCGCACACGCTGGTCTCACGGTTGTTCGATAACTAACAACCAAAACACCATCTTTTGGGCGCTCTTTTCCGAATATTCGATTGAATTGACGAGATATATCCATACCGTCCGGTCGTTGCTCACCAACATTATGGACGGTGGGGGGAGGGTGCCGTGGTGATCGGGTATAGCGCAAATCACGGGATGGGTGCGCCCGGCCAACCATCACGTGTCGATGGCAAGATGGACGGTAGCGGGCGTCTCCCGTCCACACGTCCGGTCGGCTGTCAGTCTCTCCTGATCGATCTTTCGAACTACTACTACTACTAATCATATAATAAACACTTGTATATATTATTAATTAATTAATAATGTATCGGATAAATTATTAGTGAATAGGGGTGAGTGAGACCAGCGAGAGTGGATTGGGGGAGCGTCGTGTGAACGACAGGTGGCGTCTCTCTCACCGTTAATATCGGACGTGTGAGACCAGCGAGAGTGGATTGGGGGAGCGTCACCCACCCCGTTTTTTGGCGAGACCACCATCACTACGCCACCCTCCCCCACCACCGTCAATTGTGACGTGTTTTACTCCGATATTTTGATTTGGTAAATAATGAATCGAATAATAACCGTTTCAGGTCGTTATTAATTGATAATTAGATATTGTATAACACGTCCACTTGTTCTACCCACCCCTTCATTTGGCGAGACCGTCAAATACCACCACCCCACCAAATAACGCAAATGAAGGGTGATTTATCGTCTTATGTACGCATAACACCCGGCATTAACTGTCTCCCTTTGGAATTTCATAATGGTATCAGTCCTTAATAGAAAAATAATAACCTACTCAATACATTATAACCCTTTATCTTTATATGCTCCTATCACTAAGTAAGTAATATGAGAGAAATAACATGTCATACGGCAGAAGCGGTCGAAAAGCAACCGACAATCAATCTTGGGGACTTGTCGGTGATCAAAACAATCGCCCAATCCGGGAATCGAAAACTATCGAAGGGCGTCGTCATCAGCGAAATGATGGATATGATGTTCCTTCGGCGGCATAATACTACATTGTCGTCTGTAAGCGAACAAGTCCGGCATAATAACGCTCGTATCATACAAAAAGAGGGGACTGACGTGTGGGGGTTGACCGAAACTCGTCGTAATGTGGATGTGGATACAGAGCAGTACGGCGATTCTGACGCTTCTGAACAGGTTAATGCGTGGATTCCTCCCCATATCGTTGATTGTGTTGAAGAAGTATACGGCCCACGCAAGTGGCGAGAGGCAATATCGGCGGCTGTTGGGTGTTATATGTCCCAATCGTTCAATTCGCTCCATCAAGTGATGGCAGTTCAGATTGATGTTATCAGCGAGACTTATGAGACCACAATTGGTGCGTGGATTGACGAAAATGCGGATGAATGGGTGGTCTCGATGAATACCGCCAACCCGGAAGATTGGGGTGACGGCTATCAGAACAATGTTGGTGGTAACACACCACGAGACATCCGTATTGATTGGATTCAAGAGGCGTTTGAGAATATACTACCACAGGCGTATGTTTCCGAATCTAAGGTTGAGAAAATATTAAATCAATTCTTTGACATAAGTGGAGGAGAAGCCAAGAGTAAGGCGACTGATCCTGAAATTGATTATGACCAGATCAACGCCGAGTGGTATGATAGCGTCATCGATAATGTCGATTCTGATGTGAGAGAACGGGTTGATAATCCGACTGAATTGGCGGCTCTATCCGGTGACAATGTCGAACAATTGTCAATCATTGACGACGCTCCTGAAAATATGGTGATGGATGACGGTAAAAACCACGTGACGGCAAAGGCAACTCACAACTTGACGTTCAAAGCCGATTGGGATGATCTCACGTGGGAGACTCGTCTTGGCGTGACGGCCGGGGATGTTGATGATCCTGAATTGAGACATGATAATGGTGATTCACAATGACGGACTCAATCGAACAACGAGACCGGGAAGTGCTGTCGGTTCTGGTTGAACAAGGTGGTGAGACCACTACATCCACACTACGGGATCGAATCTTGTGGATGAATCAACCGTCCCAATCATCATATCGATTAGATAAGTTGGATGATATGGGTCTCGTGTCGGCAACATCCGGGGTTAGTGATGGTTCATACGTCACACGTCGGGTTCAATTGACTGATAGTGGGCGCGAATTTGTTGATAATCACGACATTGAGACCGGAGACCCCAATTGTGAAGACCGACTGAACAAACTTGAAGCCAAGAACAAATCGCTTCAAAAGCAGGTTGCCGCCCAACAAGCCGTCATCGATGAAATCGAACGTGTCTTTGATGACCTTGGAATTAACATGAACGTTGAAAAAATCATGCGAGATGCGGTAGAGATCGAGAACATGTGAGTATTCAGTTGGTTATTCAATTTGAATATTCAACTTTAATAGCCAATTAGAGGTATGGCCAACGAATATCAAAATTTAACTATCCAATTTAGTATCCAATATAGTATTAAATTTAATATTCAATCCTATCCAGTACACAGTCCGTCAAGGTATAAAGGGGTGTGAGCCACGGGCAGGAGTAAAAAGAGCGTGAATATCCGGTGAGCTTCGATCACCGTCACACAAGCGAGCAGTAGGTGCCCCTTCTAATTCTGGTGAGACCATCAATAACTGAATACCGAAGTAGATAGAATATCGACAATAAGCAAAACAAACATCGACAAGTCCTGTGAAATACACAAAATATTAGGCATCGGTAAGTACCGATGACAAGTATCAACATTGAACCCAAATAAAAACACAATTGATGAATTACAACCAAAATTAATTCTAACAGGGCCAGTATCGACAGAGACAAATTTTTAGATAGTGTTGAGGGAAACAGTCATTCAAATTAAAAACCTCTCAGAAGAGTCAGCAGGTGATTTATTTTACAGTTAGGGAGATATGGACACAATGATCACCCAAATATAATGACACACATCGACAATGGAAACCCAAAGAGTACATTGAATATCGAAGTGGAGAAATTATAACTCAACTATTAATTATAATCTGAAATAAGGGGAGTTATAATACCATATACCCACAAGATTAGCGTTAGAAATTAATTAGGATCAAAGTCACAATCCTGAAGTTTCCTCCGAGCTTCGTGTGCTGGAATGATTTTCTTATCCCAATTAAGGAAGCTGTCATCAGAGTTTGTATCAGGACTCGATGGCCGTTCTAAATTATGATAGTATCCAACCTGCTGATCTTCAACTAACTTTTTCTCGTGGTGAAGAAGTATTGGTTCAATATCGGCTTCTTCTGCTAAACTGAGTTGTAAGTAGTAGTTTGGCCAATCATTTGAGTAAGGTGTCCAGCTGTTAGGACTGATTCCAGATCTCTTTATTTCAATTAGTGCCGCCGGATCTCCAGGCTCCTTTTCAACAAATATGTCAAAGTCCTGGATTACATAACTACTTGGCAGATATTCTCGGGTATATTCCTGAAATGAATTTGTCTTTTTATTTTTCGGCTTGTATGCCCCGCCGTCAACGTCAGAATCGGTATCAAATAAATCTTGAATAGTAGGTTCAAGTTCAGATATCTTGACCGTCTGTAAGTCCTTTGTAAAAGTCCCGTCACCAGAGTGCTTGATTTTGCCGATCTCAACAGTTCCCTGCCCCGACCTCCAGCTTATTTTATGTTCTCCGAACCAAATCAACGGTATATTTGCTCTTTCCGCTATCTTTGCCAAGGATTCGAGCTTACCTATTCTTGGCTCTTCGGATTCTCCAGGCGTCAAGTTATCCCAAGAATCCGGCCAGTGAAACGAGATTCCAATTGGGTAGACTTCGCTTTTACCATAAGCGCCAAAGGTTCCCCACATTCTGAACATGTTACCTGCTGTCGATGCGTGGATACCACCATCCACATACTGAGCAAATTCGTCAGTCATACTTCCGAGATAATCTTCTTATGGAGAACGTATAAAATTATGTCATCAGACTAAAAGTCAGATAGTGAGGAATTGCTACCGGAGTCGGGATCGTCATCGAGACCTCCACGGTGGAAACTTCGGGTTCCAACCTCGTCAAACTGGTCAAGATCCCCCACAAGTACATCTGTTTCTTTGGCCCCTTGGACACGACTCTCAGTAACTACACTACGCATTTCTTGAAGCTTTTCTGCTTCAATATCTGAACCAATAGCACTAAGAACAGCTGAATCAAGTCTGGTTTGCGCATTTTCATCACCATTTATTAGGCTTTTGTAGGCCTCTGAAATAGCGTTCTGTTCATCTTCAGTCATGTCTAACACGTTTGCTACTGGTATTTCTTCAAGCTCATAGGTCATAATTTCGAGAGATCCACCCCCTTCATTCCTTCCCCAAAATTCAAGAAGAACAGAATGAACGGTGGAGTTGAGATAGCCCGCAAAAACATCCGATTTGACTTCAGGGTCTATATTTATACATTGTACTCGATTAGATGGAATTAGCTTGTCGGCGTTAGATACAACGACGACTCGCTCATCAATGCCGTATGGGTGAACAAGTTGTGGCGGTTCAAGATCACCCATATTGAACCAAACGTCACGAGACTTGAGAGTGGATCTATTGTGATAGCCCTGCTGTTCACCATGTTCAACGTACTCGGCAAGTACATCATAACCATCGCGTTTTAGAGCGTTTTTAGCCCTTTCTGTAAGGTCAGCATTCGAAGCAAGACCTTGTGTATCTTCTTTAATCTCATTAATATAGCCATTTACATCAAGAATATACAGCCCTGTATCTTCTTTTGTGACTGTATGCCCCTGTACATCACGATAACTTTTGAGTGCCGGGCGATAGAACCGATCGTCAATTGGCCAGGTCTCTAAATCATCTTCAGACAAAAAGAAGAAGTCATTAGCACCGGTTTTGTTACCGTATGACACATCAGCTAAGGTGTCAAGCGAAACCATAGTCTGGTTCTCAGTTAGTTCAATAAGGTCTTGCGGAGCCTTGAGGTAGTGAGCAATTTTGGAGGAAGATCTTTTTTCCAGCGAGGACTGAGTTACTGCTACGATTCTATAATTGGGTCTGTTCCGGAGGATCAGCTCGTCATCGCTCTCTAAATTAAAATTGTAATCAGCAGTATCAACAATATCTTCAGGTTCCATTTTTTTCTTGATACGAATAAATCGCGTTGTAGTGTCACGCCGCTCAGATTCATCCTCACACCGTTCAATTAGGAGTAGGGCCGTATCCACAAGGGCATCCTCAAATGAACGATTTGAGAACCCAACAACAGCATTTATTTTGTAGTGATCATGTAAGAATGTCTGGAAGCTATCACCGTATCTTGTCATCATCCATTTTGTCGGGATAATATAACCAAGCCGACCACCTTCTCGGAGGAACTGTGTAGCATGAGTCACGAAATAAATATACGCATCACATTTTTTAGAGAGGCTTTTACTACCATCATAATATGTTGTCCGACTTTTTGAACCAAATGTTTTGAGATGTTCTCGGAAATGCTCTTTATTTGGATAAAGACTCTCGTGTCTGATGTACGGAGGATTTCCTACGACAGCATCAAATAATCCCATTTCCTCTTCAGATTCTTCTTCCGCATTGTCATCGATCCGTGAGTCCTGAAGGAAGTTAGTATCAGGATCAAAATTAAAGAAGGAATCATTGTACGCGTGGATAGCATCTGTCTTTTCATTGATATTTTGACTCGCCAGGTTTAGAGCAGTAAGGTGAAGCGGGAACCTGTTAATGTCAATAGAAACTATGTTATCAATTATTTGTTGGTGGCCGGAGCTTAGTGAGGATTTATTCAGCCCCTTATACGATTCAACACTAAACGTTCCACTTCCAGATGCGGGATCTAATATCCGGGAGATGGTACTGTCATCAGTACCGTTGTTATCCATGCGGAGGCACCAATTAACAATTGTTTCCGCAATCTTGGGAGGCGTATAGAATTGTCCAAGGGCTTTCCGTTCGGTCTTAGGGATAAGCTCTTCGTAGATTCCACCAAGAAGATCTTCGTCAATGTCCCCGACTGAGATATTTTCTATATCTTCTACTAAGCTGTGAATGTCTTTTTTCGTCTTTTTGTTCTCGGGGAAATTCTCAAATAAACTACTGTCATTATTGAATATTGGCTTGTAGTCGATCTCTTCAACGATACTGTCAAATTTACGGCGGATATGTTCGTCGAGATAGTCAATAGTGGTAACGCCAGTTAGTGGTTCAAGCGAATTTCCACTTGCTGTGGGAATATTATCTGGTGTTTTTTCCCTAACGACTTCATAGAATAGAATCTTATTGGTGAGTAAATATGCGTACTGTTTAGCCGCTACCTCATGCTGTTCTTCATTTGAGAGACTGGAATAGTCATTCTCGTGTACCCATTTGTCGAATTGATTGATGAATTTCTCGTTACTATTGTATGTCTGCTTAGATTCGTATTTATATGCGGGCCAAATAGATGCGTGAAACGAATGTAGGAGATTAACCACACGATCCCTCTCTGTTTGACGGGGTAGTTCCCCTTGATTGTATAGCGTAGAGACTGCCTCCAAAATCTCCGGAACAGATTCTTTAACAGACTTGTTTGTCAGTTTGAGAGAGTAATACGGAATATCGGAAGGATCAATTTGCCCTTGATAGTTGAATAAGAAAAATGATTCAGAATTACAGGTTGCGAAAAAATCTGCGTTAAGATCGTCTGCGTAATCGCGGGCCTGCTTGATTACATCTTTTCTTCGTGGGAAAGTGTCACTCCGTTTGACTTCAATTACCAGGCTACCATTTGTGTGGCTCGGAATATAGATATCTGCTTCTCTACCATCTACATCTTGCTCAGTAGTCGGTTCTGCGAAAGGTGTCTGATTTTCGTCGATATAGTCTTTGAGACGGGTGAATAGCAGGCTGTGGAATCGAGCTTCTTTGGGAGGACTTTCGCTCATTGAATGTTAACAAGGTGATTACTCCAAGCATATTAATTGCTTGTAAGTGGTGGCCTATTCGACAGTACGAGCGAACCAACCCTTCAAACAGGAATTGTTGACTACAGGTATTTTTTGGGGTATGTTCAATAAAATATCGGTTTTTATTCCAGCTTTCGAATAATTTTGCCGGTCAATTCGGACACAACCTCTAAGATCTCATGCTTATTTGAAATCGAGTCCAGATCGTCACGAACACGGACAATTGCGATCAGTCGATCGTTCCGCAAACATAGGCGACAGTTATCGAGACCAATAACAATAGTACCGCTACTGCGGTCAATGACCCACCAGTTGGTGAGGTACTCAATCTCTTCTACGTCCGACCCAAATACATGGGAATCGAGATCTACTTTTGTGGTACGCCACTTCATGCTCGTACGGTTGTCTGTGAGATTAATAAATTTAACTGACATGCGTCAAAACGCATGACTGGAGAGATTTGAGGGGTAAAACCATAAATAAAGTAGAAGTCAAAACAGGGAGATAGTCCGCAACAGAAACAAGCATTTATTTGAATAAGCATTGAAAAATTGGTATGGAAGTCGAATCATTACCTTATAAGAGTAGGATGTTATCGCATTTGATCAAAAGTTACGGCCCACTAAGCAGATCAGAATTAGTGAAGATGGTAGATATGCCTCGTGATGAAATGGATAGGATAATTGTTACTTGGCGTGATATTGGATGGGCTGAAAAGACTAAAGACGGATACGTGATGACAGACATATATTAATATTCACATATTCTTGTAAAATGTGAAAAATTCTCTCTGGTATAGACTCAAAGCAGGGGATAAACAGGTACAGAACCCATTTTATTTTCGCCAAACTCTTGGAAAAGACGAAAACACTTATTAAATTTAAATGCTGACATATAATTATATGAAATTAGAAGAAACAGATTCAGGATATTATCGGTGTTGGCTTTCCGAGACCGAACAAGAACAGATGACCGAACACTACAATGAATCGCCTAAGAAACAGTTGGCACTCCGTCTAATGCTTTTCAGCGGTCTCCGAGTAGGAGAGGTACCAAACATTAGCAAAGACAGCATCGAGACCACAGACGCCAATTATGACCTACTCACGGTAGTTGATGGGAAGTATGGGACACGACAGACAATGATCACCCCGGAGACACGAAATCAAATCAGGACAATAGCCAATACGCTGGAATTGAGCCAAGGTGACCCAATTATAGACGTTGCTAAGAGAACCGTCCAGAATTGGGTCTCACAAGCCGCTGAATCAATTGACCACCCGCACGCCGATGATGTGAGTGCGCACGATATGCGACGTACATGGGCGACACGACTGGTTCATAGCGGTCTCCCATCCGATATAGTGATGGATTGGGGTGGGTGGGATGATCACGGGACGTTTCGAGACCATTATTGGTCGTTGTCAGATGCGCAGGTGGCAGAACAATTAGAACGAGCAGATATTATCTGATCGGCTCTGTTGAAATCCTATTCTTCAGACACATTATTATCTGAAACAGCTGGTCGCTGAAGAGTGCTTACACCGCGGTCAGTTGGTCTCGTTTTGTGTAGACAATGAAGGCGATGTAACCACCAAATACTGTGTGTGCGGCATACAGCGTATTTCTCTCAATCATGCCGGAATACCGTGTGACTGCTAAGACAAAGAATACGCCATATAGGAGACAAGGGAGCGTAATGTATACTGTAATAGCCTTCTTCGGGATCATGTTGCTTCATTTTCAACAACAGTATTAAAACCGTCAGATACGGGTGATTTCCACTTCTTCTGTATTGACCGCAACCGGGTCAGAATATATCACTTCCTGAGGATTTCAACAGAGCCATCTGATCATATATTCATCAAATTCCCTAACATTTTTTCAGAACTATTACATACATTTGCTATGGAAATAACAGATCCAACTGGCGAACAAGAACAGGCTATGATTGAATATGAACCGACAAATGATGAACTATCTAAAATCATCGAAGCAGAACCCAAAACGCGGGATCACAAGGTTCGTGCGCAATTTTGGTTCGATGATGATGGTAATATAGAAATGAAAATCGCGCACAGAGAACAATACGTTCATTGGCTTGATTATCCCGAATATTTGATTTGTGAAATAAACGCTGGCGGAAAAGTGCGAGAAGAAAAACACGTGATGGAACGGCTGAGAGAGATAAAGCGCAGAATCGAATACCCGGCTTAGATAACGCCAGTAATTTTATTTTTGAAGCAGTAAATCACCATACGCAAGAGGCGGCGACATGGTTCGTGTCGGACTCAACGTAGGGTACGTATAAAGGCCGACCGAAAATCGCGTGACGGAAGCGCGATCGATGTTGACCCTAAGAGGTCAGATGCTATACGGGCGCGACGGGATTTGAACCCGCGGCATCTTGGTCCGGAACCAAGTGCTCTGTCCGCTGAGCTACGCGCCCTCACGACGCGATATCCGCGGCGAGCGTTTAACGCTTCTGACTCGGATCGTCGGCGGACGACCGCGGGTCGGTCTGCCACTCGAACGCGTCGACGCCGCCGTCCGTGCGGGTTGCCTCGTCGGCTCCGTCGTCGAACGCGACCGCCGCGTCGGCGCCGCCGTCCGTCCGGGGCCGGTCGACGGTGGTCCCGTCGTCCACGTCGACGTCGATGGCGTCGGCGGCGGCGAGCAGGCGACCGACGAACAGCAGTCCGGGGCGGCGCTCCACGGCGGCGACCCAGACGACCAGCGCCGGGGGCAACACGATGAGCGAGGCGAGGTACGCGAGCGTGATGCTGGCGGCGGTCAGCAGGCCGAACTGGCCGAGGATGGGCGTGATCGCGAGCACGAGGACGCCCGTTCCGAGCGCGGTCGTCGCCCACGTGCCGGTGAGCGCGCCGCCGGTCCCGCGGAGGGTGGTGACCACCGCGGCGTCGACGTCGCCGCCGGCGCTGTACTCGTCGTGGAACCGGTGGGCGACGTGAACGGTGTAGTCGACCCCGAGCCCGATAGTGATCGCGAGGATCGTCGCGGTGATCGCGTTGAACGGGATGCCCGCGAGCCGCATCGTGGCGGTGAGCGTCGCGACGGCGACCGTCACCGGGACGAGCGTGACGAGCCCGAGCGTCGGGCTGCCGAGCAGCAGCCAGAATAGGATTACGAGGAACACCGCCGAGAGCCCGAGCGCCGCCGCCAGCGAGACGATCGCGGAGTCGAAGATCGTGTCGGCGACGGCCTGGAACACGACGATCTGGCCGGTCGCGATCGCGTCCCCGCGGTAGCGGTCGGCCACCCGGCGGGCGTCGGCGGCGATCGCGGCGTCGCTGGCGTCCGACTCGACGGCGTAGACCACCCGGGTCGACCGACTGTCGTCCGCGAGGTACTCGCCGGTGAAGTCGTCGTAGCCCGAGTTCCGCAACTCGGCGTAGATCCGGTCGAGGTTCCGGTTCGGGCGCCCGCCGTCGAGCGCCGAGTTCTCGACGAGCTGCTCGAACTCGGGATCCTCGGCGGCGTAGGCGTCGATCGGGCTCTGGACGCTGTCGACGCTGGCGCGGCCGTCGACCGTGACGAACGTGTCGGGCGGATCGCGCTCGGCGCGAGCGAGGCTGCGCAGGGCGCTGTCGCTGGTCATGCGCCGCTCCACGTAGATGGTGACGGTGTCGTCCTCGCTCGTGGCGAAGTTGTCGGAGAGGAAGTCGATCGTCTCCGTCGCCGTGTACTCGCCGGGCTGGAGCGGCCCGGGGAAGTAGTCGACGTACGCCGGCTGCTCGCTGGGCGGCAGGAAGTCGTCGTCCTCGAAGGTGGTGTCGACGCCCGCGCCGTAGCCCGCGGCGCCCGCCGTGATGAGGAGGACGACGACGAGGAAGACGGCGGGCGCGGGCCGCGAGACGGCGGACAGTCGGGGGAGGAGCCGGCCGAGGACGGAGTCCTCGGCGCCGAGGGGCTGCGAGCCGAACTCGGGGAGGTCGCGCTCCGCGCGCCAGCGGTCGAGGATCAGCTTGGCGGCCGGGAGGAAGCCGACGAAGATGACGAGGGTGAAACAGATGCCGAGCCCGGCGACGAGGCCGAACTCCCGGAGCGGCGGCAGCGAGCTCGTCAGGTTCGCGAGGAAGCCGATGATCGTCGTGCCCGTGATGATCGAGTACGCGACGACCAGCTGTCCGAGGGCGCCGCGCATGGCCGTCTCGGGGGACGCGCCCGCGGCGCGGTCCTCCCGGTAGCGGTTCACCGTGTGGATGCCGAAGTCGATCCCGATCGCCAAGAGGAGGACGGGCACCGCGATCAACACCTCGGAGAAGGCGATCCCCGCGTA
The DNA here is from genome assembly GCF_055389685.1 of Halorubrum ejinorense. Taxonomy (NCBI): domain Archaea; kingdom Methanobacteriati; phylum Methanobacteriota; class Halobacteria; order Halobacteriales; family Haloferacaceae; genus Halorubrum; species Halorubrum ejinorense. Next base: position 618,841 of record NZ_AP043777.1, on the reverse strand, counting down.
GCCGGTGAACCCGAAGGTCCACACGACGGTCATCAGGAGCGCGACCCCGCCGAGCACGAAGTCGAAGGGGTCGCGGTACGCGTACGCCAGCAGCCCGAGGATGACGACGAGCGCCGCCGGCACCACGATTCCGAGGGAGTCGAAGATGACGCGTTCGGTCTCGTCGCTGACGATCCCGCCCCCGAACGCGGTGACGTCGCCCGGGGCCTGTTCGGCGATTACCTGCGCCTCGCCCTGGAGCGCCTGCGTGTCGGCCGACGCCGGGAACGAGTGCGAGACGACGCCGAGCGCCGCGGAGGCCGTCCCCGACTCGCTGTTGAAGTCGTCGGAGAGCAGGGTCGCGAAGCCGGGATCCTCGGCGGCGGCGGCGACCGCGTCCTCGATCTCGCCCTCGCTGGCTCGTTCGATCGCGTCGCGGGCCGCCGCCGGCGTGTCGGCGTCCTCGTCGAGTTCGGCGGCCACGTCCATCGCGGCCGCGGAGAACTCCGTCACCCGCTGGCTGTCGCGATCGGAGAGCCGTTCGGCGGTCGCCAGCATGTCCAAGAGCCCGCGACGGTCGAGCACGTTGACGTCGCGCTGGATCAGTTGGGTCGTCGGGTCGTCGCCGCCGAAGGCCGGCTCGAACTGCTCGTTCACGCGGTCGAGCGCGTCCGCCTCCTCGATCCCGTCGGTGAACTGGTCGCTACCCGCGCTCGCCTCCAGGAGCGCCATCCCGGGCGCGAACAGGGCGGTCACGACGAGACAGGCGATCACGACCCGGCGCGGCTGCTCGATGACCCGGTCAGTGATCGCGCCGAAGAGCCGGGTAACGGGGTCCATCTATCGGGATCGGAGGCGGCGACGGAGCCGCGATATCGCCTCGCTCACTCGGCCGCGCTGCCAGACCAAGGCGCCGCCGACCGCGACGACGCCGAGCAGGGCGACGATCCCGAGCGGCGAGGAGAGCGCGCCGCTGTCGTCGGCGGGCACGACCTCGACCGGGAGCCGGTAGGTGTCCGAGAGCTGCTCGTCGCCGTCGGCGTCGTCGTAGCGGAAGTCCACGGCCCCCGAGTACGTCTTGGGCGTGGCGCCGCCGTCGACCTCCATCTCGAAGGTGACGGTCGTCTCCTCGCCCGGGTCGAGCGAGGTGACGAACGCCTCGTCGTCGGACGAGGAGAGCGGCGAGTCGACGAACAGCTTCGCCTGCACGTCCGAGATCGGTTCGGGACCGGTGTTGCGGACGACCGCGTTGTAGCGGACGGTCGACCCCGGCGTGACCGTCGACGGGACGGTCGCGTTCGGCGCCGGCGACACGGAGAACACGTCCGCCTCGGGGGCGACGTCGACGACGACGTCGAGCGGGTCGGAGACGATGACGTCGCCGGCCGACCCCGTCGACGCGAGCGAGATGGTGCCGTTGTCCGTCCGACTCACGCTCACGCCCTCGTCGGTGGCGAGGCCGCGGTAGCGGACCGCCACGTTGACCGTCCGCTCGCCGGGGTTCGCGTCCGTCCGGAGACCGGCGTCGAACGTCGCGGTGGCCGTCTCGCCGACCGCGAGGTCGCCGACCGTGTCCCGCGTCGAGCGGGGGACGATGTTCGGGTCCGACTGGACCGTCTCCTGGCCCACGCCGTCGGGGGCGGGCGCCTCGTTGCTGAACACGACGACCGCGTTCTCGATGTCGCGGGGACCGCGGTTGCGGACCTCGACGGTGAACGATCCGTCCTCGCCGACCCGGAGCGTGCTGTTCAGTCCCTCGGCGGTGAACGCCTGTCGGGAGAGCGGGGTCACGCCCGTCCGGACCGTCCGGGCCGCCGCGTTGGCGCGCTCGGCGTCGCGGTAGTCGACGTCGAACTCCAGCGTCGACGCCCGCGCGGTCGCCTGCCCCGCGGCGGCGAGCCGGTACGAGAACGTGCGGTTCTCGCCGGGCGCCCACGCGCCGACGTACGTCTCCGTCGTCCCCGCGTCGGTGGCGAACGAGAGGTCGGGGTCGATCGGGTTCGCGGCCACGCTGGCCTCGTAGGCGGTCTCGTTCCGGACGTTCCGCATCGTCACGTCGACGATGCTGTTGTCGCCGGCCTGCACGACGCCGTCGACGCCGACGACCGCGAACTGCGCGCGGTCGGTGATCTCCACGGAGACGAACACCGTCTCGGTGACGATCTCCTCGTCGCGGACGGTGGACCCGTCGTCGACCTCGGCGCTCTCCACGTTCCGGTACTCGAGACGGATCGGGACGCGATAGACGCCGGGGTCGGCGTCCGCGTCGGGGACGACGGTGAATTCGACCGGGCCGGTGACGCCGCGGCCGACGTCGCCGACCGCCTGCTCGCCGGTCCGCACGTCGAAGGGGACCTCGCGGTCGGTCGCGTCGCCGGTGAGGATCCGAGCGGTCGTCTCGTAGGCCGTCACCACCTCGGTCTCGAGGTTGTCGGCCCCCTGCGCGTCGACGTCGCCGCGGTTGTTCAGGCTCACCTGAAGCGTGGATTCCTCGCCGGGGACGAACGCGGTCTCCGGCGCGAACGCCTCGATATCGGGGTCGCCGCGCACCGTGTCGTTGGCCTGCTGCCCGACCACCGTCCCGGTCGCGAGGAGCGACGCGACGAGGAAGAGGACGGCGACCGTCCGGATTCGACTCATATTACGTACCCTCGGCTACGAGACTGCGACGTAATACCCTTCGGGAACCTCCGACAACAACGTGTCTGTTTTCGAAAGTTATCTGATCGGCGTCGGTGGAGACGCCGTCGACAAAGACGCGGCTTCGTCGCGTGATCCGGACCGCTATCGAATACTCTCCGGACGAAACGGATCGCGGATCGACAGAGAAAATCGAAACCGGTTCGGGTTGTTCACGGACTATTTATATATGGTCGCCGCCGGCGAACGCCGTTGCTTTGTGTGGGACGTGCCTACGAGGGATATGGAGTCGCTCCGCGACCTCGGCCTGTCGAGCTACGAAGACCGGGCGTACCGCGCGCTGCTCGCGCTCGGGACCGGAACCGCCGCCGCCGTCGCCGACGAGAGCGGCGTGCCGAAGGGCCGCATCTACGACGCGCTCGGGGGGCTGGAGTCCCGCGGACTGGTCCGCGTCCAGACCGACCGAGAGCCGAAGCGGTACGCCCCCGTCGAGCCCGAAGTCGCCGTCGACCGGCTGGTCGAGACGAAACAGCGCGAACTGCGACAGCGGATCGAGACGTACGAGTCCGGCAAGTCGGAGCTGATCGACCGACTGGCCGACGCCGAGACGACGGGCGAGCGGTTCTGGACCGCCGCGGTCGGCGCGGACGACTCACTCGAACTGCTCTTCGAGCGGATCGACGCCGCGGAGGAGTCGATCGTCGTCGTCGCCACGGACGTCTCCGCGCAGTTCGACGTGGACCGCGAGGGGCCGGAGCTACTCGACCGCCTCCTGGCGGCGATCCGGAGCGGCGTCGACGTCTCCGTGCTGATATCGCCGAACGTGTTCGAGGACGCCCGAGCCGCCGTCGACGAGGACCGCGCGACGCTGACGATCGCGCAGGGGCCCTTCGAACTGCGCGTGACCGAGGACGCCTACGGGAACTTCTACCTCATCGACGGCGAGGAGGTGTGTTTGGAGGTCGCCGACCCGCTCGCGCCAGACCGGCTGTTCGGGATACTGGACCTGCGCGACCGCGGGTTCGCGACGCGCGTGGGCGACGGCTTCGAGGCGGCGTGGGCCGAGGGGGAAGTCGTCGACGAGGTGTGAGAGGTCGACCGGCCGCGTCGACGCGTCGGATGCCGGAGTCGATAACCGTACCAACCGCGTGGAACCGGCGTTCGCGTCCGTCACCGAAAGTCGACGACCGCGCCACCGACTGCTCCCGAAGGACCGCGCCGCCGGCCGGATCCGGCGGGTGTCGGTCCGTTCTAGTTATCGCACTCGATATTCTCGCCGTGGTGCTTTACTACCCGGCCGCCGCATCACTGGTAGAATAGACAGTGACCCTCCGGCCATCCGACACGTCGACGCCCGGCCGCGATGCCGACGAGGGCGATTCCGCCGACACTGACGCCCGAGCCGCAGCCGACATTCCACGCGGCATCGGCGACCGGTCGGTTCGCGACGGGGACGGCACCGAGGGCGGGTCCGCGTCGACTCCGCCCGTTGGCCTCGACCGCGGACCGGCGCAGGGAGATCCGAGACCGGCGGACGGAGAGCCGCCGCGCCGTGAGGCCGACCGCTTCGTCCTCGCCGTCGCCGTGGACGGCGAGGTGTTGTTCGCCGGGCCGTCGGTGCCAGACGTCGTCGGGGTGGACCGCGACGCCTTCGTCGGGAGCGACCTCCTCGACCGCGTCCACCCGAGCGACCGGGACCCGGTCGCCGACGCGCTGTCGGCGTGCGCGACGACGCGAACGGTCACCCACCGCCTCCGCCGCGCGAGCGGCGGGTACGCGTGGGTCGAGTCCGTCGTCGACGAGGAGCTCGCCCCGGAGTTCGGCGGGCGGATCGTCACCGTCCGTCGCGTCGACGCCGACCGCACCTTCCCGGAGCGGTACCGCGCGTTCCTCGAATACGGCACCGACCTCGTCACCGTCGTCGACGAGGACGGCCTCGTCGTCTACGAGAGCCCTTCGGTCGCCGAGGTGCTCGGCTACGAACAGGGCTCGACCGTCGGGCGCTCCCCGCTCGGTTACGTCCACCCGGACGACCGCGAGCGCATGACCGAGCGGTTCTACCGCGCGCTCAACGAACCCGAGGCGGCGCCGACGCTGGAGTACCGCTACCGCACCGCCGACGGCGACTGGGTCTGGCTGGAGTCGCGGACCCGGTCGCTGCCGGCCGACAGCCCCGTCGGCGAACTGCTCATCAACTCCCGAGACGTCAGCGAGCGGAAGGCGCGCGAGCGGCGACTCACCGACCGCAACGAGCGGCTCGACCGCTTCGCGAGCATCGTCTCGCACGACCTCCGGAACCCCCTCTCCGTGATCCGCGGCTCGATCGAGATGGCGCGGCTGAACGACGAGACCGACCCGCTCGAACGCGGCGAGCGCGCAGTCGACCGGATCGACCAGCTCGTCTCCGAGCTGCTCACGCTCTCGCGACAGGGTACCGGCATGGAGGAGCCGACCGAGTTCGGGCTCGCGAGCGTCGCGACCGACGCCTGGGAGACCGCCGCCGAGGGCGACGGCGCCGACCTGGTCGTCGCCCGCGACGCCCGCGTGTGCGGCGACCGCGGTCGCGTGCGACAGGCCTTGGAGAACCTGTTCCGCAACGCGACCGAACACGCGAGACCCGAGGCGGCGGGGGGAACGGAGACCGGTCCCGACGACGCCGCGGGTGAGAACGGCCCGAGCGAAGGCGCCCGGATCGACGGGGACGACGGGCTCACCGTTCTCGTGACCGCGACCGACGAGGGGTTCCTCGTCGCCGACGACGGAACGGGGATCGATCCCGAGGACCGCGAGGCGGTGTTCGAGTCGGGGTTCACCACCCGGGCGGACGGGACGGGGTACGGGCTCGACATCGTCCGCGAGGTCGTCGAGTCGCACGGGTGGAGCGTCGAGTTGCGGTCGGTCGCCGACGGGCCCGTCGACCTCCCGGACGGCAGACGGCTCCGAACGCCCGAGGGAGCCTGTTTCGAAGTGTGTGCCCCCGGTCCGACGGACGCCGGGAGGGACGAACCCTGGATCGACGGGTGAGCGAACCCCGGCGCGTTTATTCCCCGCGAGCGTCAAGCCGGTCCGTGAGCGTCGACGTCGCGATCCGGCAAGTCGAGCGCGCCGACCTCCTCGCGGTGGTCCGGATCGAGCGCGCCTGCTTCTCGGACCCGTGGCCGCACGACGCCTTCGAGCGGCTGTTAGACGAGCCGGCGTTCCTCGTGGCGGTGCGCGACGGCGCGGTCGTCGGCTACATCGTCGCCGACCGGACGCCGAACCACGGCCGCGACATCGGCCACATCAAGGACCTCGCCGTCCACCCCGACGCCCGCGGCGAGGGGATCGGTCGGACCCTCCTCCGGTCGGGGCTCGCCCGCCTCCGCGCGACCGGCGTCGCCGTCGTTCGACTGGAGGTGCGCGAGAGCAACGACCCCGCCCGGTCGCTGTACGCCGACGAGGGGTTCGAGCCGATCCGGCGGGTGGGCGGCTACTACCGCGACGGCGAGGACGCGCTCGTCCTGATCGTCGACCTCGCGGAGTGGGCCGACGGGGACGCGGCAGAGACGAGCTAACGTTTCCCACGCGTATCGGCTCGACGCGCGGGGTTTGACAAGGCTTAGTGTGCGGGAGGCCGACCCGAACGGTATGAGTTCGGTTCCCGAACGATCGGAGATCGACGCGGCGTACAAGTGGGACCTCGACGGCATCTACGCCGACGACGAGGCGTGGGAGGCGGCCTACGAGGCCGTGAGCGAGCAGATCGACGAGCTCCGCGCCTACGAGGGTCGCGTGACGGCGGACGCGGCGACGCTCCTCGAACTGCTCGAACTGCGCGAGGAGATCTTCCGGGAGCTCCGGCAGGTAATGACCTACGCGCAGCTTCGCAGCGCCGAGGACACGCGGAATCAGGAGTACCAGGCGATGTCCGCGAAGGCGTCGTCGCTCGGCTCCGAGGCGTCGAGCGCGATCTCCTACCTCGAACCGGAGCTCCAGTCGCTGTCCGACGCGGACGTCGCGGCGTTCCTCGACGACGAGCCCGGGCTCGTCGAGTACGAGCACTACCTCGACGACGTGTTGCGGATGAAACCGCACACGCGGTCGAGCGAGGTGGAGGAGGTGCTCGCGGACCTCTCCGAGGTCACCGACGCCCCCGGCGAGATCTACTCGATGCTGACGAACGCCGACATGACCTACGGCGTCGTCGAGGACCCCGACGGCGAGGAGGTCGAGATCACGCAGGCGAACTTCACGAAGCTCCAGACGAACCCGGACCGCGAGTTCCGCCGGCGCGTCCACGAGACGTTCTACGACGAGTGGGCGGACGTGCGCAACACGGTCGGGACCTCCCTCGAGAAGGCCGTCCGCGAGCACGTCACGAGCGCCGAGATCCGCGACTACGACTCGGCGCGCGCCGCCGCGCTCGACGGCTCGAACGTCCCCGTCGAGGTGTACGACACCCTCGTCGACACCGTCGACGACAACCTCGGCACCCTCCACCGGCACGCCGAGTTGAAAGCGCAGGCGCTCGGCGTCGACCAGCTCGAGAGCCACGACCTCTACATGTCCCTGACGGGCGATCAGGGCCCCGACGTGGAGTACGAGCAGGCCCGCGAGTGGGTGATCGAGGCGGTCGCGCCGCTCGGAGACGCGTATCAGGACCGGCTGGCCGAGGGGCTCGACTCGCGCTGGGTCGACGTGTACGAGAACCGCGGGAAGCGCTCGGGCGCGTTCTCCTCCGGGACCTACGACACCCAGCCGTACATCATGATGAACTACCAGGACGACATCGCCTCGATGTTCACGCTGGCCCACGAGCTGGGCCACTCGATGCACTCCGAGCTGGCCGGCGACGCGCAGCCGTGGCACGACGCGAGCTACGAGATCTTCGTGGCCGAGATCGCCTCCACGGTCAACGAGACCCTGCTCACGCACCACCTGCTCGACACGGTCGAGGACGACGAGCTCCGGACGCACGTCCTCGACGAGTACCTCGAACGCTTCCGCTCCACCCTCTTCCGCCAGACGATGTTCGCGACGTTCGAACAGCGGATCCACGAGCGCGTGGAGGCCGGCGAGGCGCTCACGCCCGACGCCTTCGACGAGATGTACGCCGACCTGAAGGGCGACTACTACGCGCCCGCCGAGCTCACGGGCGGCATCGAGCGCGAGTGGCAGCGGATCCCGCACTTCTACTACGACTTCTACGTCTACCAGTACGCGACCGGCATCTCGGCGGCCGCCGCCATCGTCGAGCGCGTCTTAGACGAGGGCGAGTCCGCCGCGGCCGACTACCGCGAGATGCTGAAGGCCGGCGGGTCGAAGTACCCGCTCGACGTGGTCGAACTCGCCGGGATCGACATGGCTTCCTCGGACCCGATCGAGTCCGCGGTCGGCGTCTACGACGACTACCTCGACGACATCGCGGCGCTGCTCGATCTGGAGTAGCGGCGCCGTAGCCCGCGAACGGACCACACAAGGCCTATATTTCCCTCGAAGCTATCCGCCCGGCGCGATGGACCGCAGGCTCCTCGTCGTCCCGGGCGCCCTCCTGCTGCTCGTCCTGATCGCAGACGTGGGCGTCTTTCGCTGGCAGGCGACGTACCACGCGGGACCGGGACTCGACCAACATCCGACCGTGAACGCCACCGACCTCCCCGCGCGGTGCGCCGACACCGCGGTCGCCCTCGCGGACGGCAATAACGTCTCGATTCGGGGGTACCGGATCGCCCCGGAATCGCACGACATCCTCGTCGAGCGCACGTCGGCCTCTGGAGAGTGGGCGCTCGGCGAGACCAACTGCGCGGACCGGCTCAGCGGGGTCGCCAACCTGCGCGTCGACGGGGAGTCGTACAGGGTCCTCGGGACGTACTCGGGGGGCCGACCGAGGCCGGCCGCGATGGGGCTTGCGAAGCTCGGAGCCGGGGCCGTCGGCGTCGCGCTGCTCGCGGTCGGGCTCTTCGAGGCCGTTCGCGGAGAGCCCGGGTGACGGCCTCGGCGTCCCTCGACGAGGGGAGTTGAACGACACGCGGCGGCGGGTGCCGGCGAGCGGCCGCCCCCAGCGGCCGCGAGTCGCACGCGCGAGGGAGTCGCTGGCGGCGCCAGCCGCCAGCGACGAGGCTGGGGATGCGTGAGGTGCTGTGCGGTGCGGGGTGGGACTCAAAGGGGCAGTCGGGAGGCGGGCGCACGCTCGCTGCGCTCCTCAGTCGCTCACTTCGTTCGCTCCTTGCGGTGCTTACGTCGCCTGCGCCCGCCTCCCGACTGGGGCTTTGGCGGAGTTCTCGGCCGACCTGCGAGTGACCATTTAGAAATGAGCGACCACCGCGTCGTCGACAGCTAATAGATAATCCTCGTCTCGGCACCGATTTACCGCTCCGCTACGACACACAGTGTAATGGACGAACGCGTACGCGAGCACGCCGAGGTGCTCGTCGACTGGAGCGCGCGGGTCGAGGCCGGCGACGACGTGGTCGTCAGCGTCGCGGAGGACACCCACGAGCTCGGCGTCGCGGTCGCCGCGGCGCTCGGCGAGCGCGGGGCGAACGTCACGACGCTGTACGGCTCCGACGAACTCTCCCGGGCCTACCTGAAGGGCGTCGAGGCCGGAACCGACGGCGACGTCGACGTCGACGACTTCGATTCCGACCCCGCCGTCGACCGCGCGCTCTTCGAGGCGGCCGACGCCTACCTCCAGATCGGCGGCGGACGCAACACCACCGCGACCGCCGACGTCGACCGTCCGACGCGGCAGGCGTACGCGAAGGCGCGGCAGGGCGTCCGCGAGGCGCGGATGGACACCGACTGGGTGTCGACGGTCCACCCCACCCGGAGCCTCGCCCAGCAGGCGGGGATGGCCTACGAGGAGTACGAGAACTTCGTCTACGACGCCGTCCTCCGCGACTGGGAGGCGCTCGCCGAGGAGATGGCCCAGATGAAAGAGGTCCTCGACGCCGGCGAGGAGGTCCGTATCGTCACCGAGCGCGACGACGCGCCCGACACCGACGTGACGATGTCGATCGCGGGCCGCACAGCCGTGAACTCCGCGGCCTCCGTCGCCTACGACTCGCATAACCTGCCCTCCGGCGAGGTGTTCACCGCGCCGTACGACACCGAGGGCGAGGTGTTCTTCGACGTGCCGATGACCATCGAGGCGACGCGCGTCCGGAACGTCCACCTCACCTTCGAGGACGGCGAGGTCGTCGACTTCGCCGCGGAGTCGGGCGAGGAAGCGCTCGCGGACGTCCTCGACACCGACGAGGGCGCCCGGCGGCTGGGCGAACTCGGTATCGGGATGAACCGCGGCATCGACCGCTTCACCGACTCGATCCTCTTCGACGAGAAGATGGGCGACACCGTCCACCTCGCGGTCGGTCGCGCCTACGACGCCTGCCTGCCCGAGGGCGAGTCCGGCAACGACAGCGCGGTCCACGTCGACATGATCACGGACGTGAGCGCCGACTCCCGGATGGAAGTCGACGGCGAGGTCGTCCAGCGGAACGGGACGTTCCGGTGGGAAGACGGGTTCGAGGCGTAGGTCGGGAGGACGATAGCTCGGCGAGAGAACGAGGGACCGTCGGCTCCGTTGAAATCCGCAACTGGTGAGATGCTCTTGGAGGCGTGCTGAATGGAGAGCGCGTATCTCGCATCAAGACAGCCCGAAATCAAAAATGTGTATTCATGCGATACGAACCGCTCACAGTTACTGGACGCCGTCAATCCCTGCGTCAACAGCATTGTTCGGCATAATTGCTTGCGTTTTTGATGAATAGAGCCCCCCATCCATCGACAGGAGTAAGAAAGAGTTAGTCCGCCGCTCTACCGGTCTTCGGTCGAAACATCCGAGATAATAGCCCCTGTTTTGTTTCCAGCGGGTCGAATTCAAGATAGGCGTACAGTTGCTTCCAAAGACCGATGAGGCGAATGGTCCGATTCGCCACGTCGTGCTCTAATACCTCCGCCTCCACGAATTTCGGGATGTGTGTTTGATGTAGGGATACGTATATCGCCTTTCGCTTGGCCGCGTTAGCCTCCTTGCCGTGTTCTCTATGGGCAACTTCCGCTACCATATCGGCGACAGTCGTCTCACCACCCGACCGTGTGAGGATACAGAGCATCTCTCGCCTGCGCCGTGCCGAGAGCAACGTGAATACAGTCTCTTCTGACAGTTCCGTCCTATCAACATCTCGTTTCTTTTTGTAAGTCGGCACAGAATCTCCTAACAGAGAACTAATCTCAGGTGTCATTACCGTTGTCCTACTATAGTACCACTTTAGATACCATCTGAAATTAAAACGAGGTCCACGGTTATCACACGTCCCAATGAAAGAGAGACTCGATTTCTGAACCGGTTACCAGCTTCTAACGAGTACAGCCTCTGTATCTCGCACAGAGGTTCTATCAGTGCCCGAGGATTTCAACGGAGCCGACACCGTCGGAAACGGGCGGGTCGCGGCTAGGCGGTCGCCGCCTCGATGGCGGCCTCCAAGTCGGCGACGATGTCCGCGGGGTCCTCGATACCGACCGACAGGCGCACCATGTCCGCGGTGACGCCCGCGGCCTCCTGCTCCTCCTCGGTCAGCTGCTGGTGGGTCGTCGACGCCGGGTGGATGACGAGCGTCTTCGCGTCGCCGACGTTCGCGACGAGCGAGGCCAGGTCCGCCTCCTCGACGGTCGCCCGCGCGGCCTCGTAGCCCGCCTCGAGGCCGAAGGTGAGCATCCCGCCGTAGCCGCCGTCGAGGTACTCCGTCGCCTCCTCGTGGGTCTCGTGGCTCTCCAAGCCGGGGTAGTTCACCCACGCGACCTCGTCGTGGTCTTCGAGGTACTCGGCGACGACGCCGGCGTTCTCGCAGTGGCGGTCCATCCGCAGCGGGAGCGACTCCGTCTGCTGGAGAGTGTTCCACGCGTCGAACGGCGACTGCTGGTCGCCCAGGTCGCGCAGGCCGCGGGTGATCGCCGCGAACGTGAAGGCGGCGTCGCCGAACCGCTCGGCGAAGTTGATCCCGTGGTACGCGGGGTTGTCCTGTGCGATCTCCGGGTACTTCTCGGCGTGCTCGGCCCACGGGAACGAGCCGCCGTCGACGACGACGCCGCCGACGGTGGTGCCGTTGCCGGTGAGCCACTTCGTCGTCGACTCCCAGACGAGGTCGGCGCCGTGTTCGAGCGGCCGGCAGAGGTACGGCGTCGCGAACGTGTTGTCGACGAACAGCGGGGCGCCGTGCTCGTGGGCGATGTCCGCGATCCGCTGGATGTCCGGGGTGACCAGGGCCGGGTTCCCGATGGTCTCCAGGTGGACGTAGGCGGTGTCCTCGTCGATGGCCTCGGCGTACCCCTCGTAATCGAGCGGGTCGACGAAGCGGGTCGAGACGCCGCGGCGCTCCACGGAGTGGGTGAGGTAGGTGTAGGTGCCGCCGTACAGCGCCGAGGACGTGACGATGTTGTCGCCCGCGGACGCGAGCAGGAACGTCGTCACGTCGAGCGCGGCCATGCCCGAGGCGGTCGCGACCGCGCCGACGCCGCCTTCGAGCGAGGCGATCCGCTCTTCGAGGGCGGCGTTGGTCGGGTTCATCAGCCGGGAGTAGACGTTGCCGGCCTCCTCCAAGGCGAACAGGTCGGCCGCGTGGTCGGCGTCGTCGAACTGATAGGCGGTCGTCTGGTAGATGGGCGTCGCGCGGGCGCCGGTGGTCGGGTCCGGGTCCGCTCCCGCGTGAACGCTTCGCGTGCGGAACTGGCGGCCGTCGTCCCCATCGTCGGATGGCATGGATCGAGCTATCGCGGCCCAGCAGTTAAAGCCGACCGGCCTTCCCGTGCGTTTCCGGTATCTCGGAGACGAACCGAGGAGTCGGACGCGCTTCGGAGACGAGCGGTGCCGACGGGGCGAGCCCGAGCCGGGTCGATCGGGGGTGTACGTGCCAACCGTTAACAACGTCGGGGCGCTATCTCGGGTATGGGAACACAAGGTCCCCGCGGCGAGTCCACCGAGATGGAGGAGCTGCTGGCGGAGATCCCCGACGGGGTCTGGCAGTACCTCGCGCTCGGCGTCGCGCTGCTCGTCGGGTTCGCCCTCCTCAGCCAGAGCCTGGCTGCCGGCGTCGGCGCGCTCGCGATCCTGCTGGCGGCGATCACCGTCGTGAGCGCCGTCGAGATCGTCGACGCCTACGACAAGGAGGCGCTCACCGTCTTCGGCGAGTACCGGAAATTGCTCGAGCCGGGCGTTCACCTCATTCCGCCGTTCGTCTCGCGGACGTACGCGTTCGACATGCGGACGCAGACGATCGACGTGCCGAGCCAGTCGGCGATCACGCGGGACAACTCGCCGGTGACCGCCGACGCCGTCGTCTACATCAAGGTGATGGACGCCAAGAAGGCGTTCCTCGAGGTCGACGACTACAAGAACGCCGTCTCCAACCTCGCGCAGACGACCCTCCGCGCCGTCATCGGCGACATGGAACTCGACGACACGCTCTCACAGCGGGAGCTGATCAACAACCGGATCAACGAGGAGCTCGACGAGCCCACCGACGAGTGGGGGATCCGCGTCGAGGCCGTCGAGGTCCGCGAGGTGAGCCCGTCACAGGAGGTCCAGCGCGCGATGGAGCAACAGACCGGCGCCGAGCGCCGCCGCCGCGCGATGATCCTCGAAGCGCAGGGGGAACGGCGCTCCGCGGTCGAGCAGGCCGAGGGTGACAAGCAGTCGAACATCATCCGCGCGCAGGGTGAAAAGCAGTCGCAGATCCTCGAAGCGCAGGGTGACGCGATTTCGACCGTGCTGCGGGCGCGGTCCGCGGAATCGATGGGCGAGCGCGCCATCATCGAGCGCGGGATGGAAACGCTCGAAGAGATCGGCAAGGGCGAGTCCACGACCTTCGTCCTCCCGCAGGAGCTCACCAGCCTCGTCGGCCGCTACGGCAAGGCGCTCTCCGGCTCCGACGTCCAGCAGATGGAGGGGCTCGACAGCAAGGAGTTCGACGAGGAGACGGAGAAGCTGCTCGGGTTAGAGGACATCGAGAGCGCCCTCGAACAGCTCGACACCGTGGCCGACAGCGACCTCCGGACCGACGAGACCCGAGACGCGGACAACGTCGACCTCGCCAAACAGGAGGAAGCGACCCGCGAGGCGGACCGCGACATCGAGTTGGAGACCGAAAGCGAGCGGCCGGGGACGTAAGCCCGACTCACGGCTACCGGACGTCGACCACGAGGCGGACCGGGGGATCGATCCGGAGCCGGGGACGGAGTGACTGAGGCGGGAGGCGAGCCGCTACGAGTGGCGATCAGCTCTCACAGGCTCTACACTCGAGGATATCTCGACTGAATTTCTGTGCGGCGTTCACGCTGTGCTGATAGTAGAGGCTCTTGACTCCTTTCCTCCACGCTTCGATGTAGAGCTGATTGATCTCCTTGACGCTCACTTCGCTCGGGTCGATGGAGACGTTCAGGCTCTGTGCTTGGTCGATGTACTTCTGTCTCTGTGCCGCCTGGTTTATGATCGCCATCTGTGGTATCTCGGCGAAGGTCTTGAACACCTCTTTCTCCTCGTCCGTCAGACAGTCGAGATGTTGAACGCTCCCGTCTTTGTTCGCGATGCTGTCCCAGACGTCGCGCGTGTCCTCGCCTCGCTCCGCCAGTATCGCCTGAAGGAATCTGTTCTTCTGCGTCGACTTCAGCTTCGCACCGTCTCGCACGAAGTAGTTCGATTTCAGCGGCTCGATGCTCGGACTGACTTGACCCAGAATGACGCTGCTCGATTTCGTCGGAGCCACGCTCATCGTCGTCGTGTTCCGCCTGCCGTAGCCCTCGAGAACCTCCGGCTCCCCGAACTCGTCGGCGAGCGCCTCGCTCGCCTCGTAGCTCCGCTCTTTGATGGTCCGGAACAGCTCCCCGTTCTTCTCCATCGCCTCCATGCTGTCGAAGGGGATCATGTTGCGCTGGAGGTAGCTGTGCCACCCGAGGACGCCGATCCCTATCGCTCTGTGTCTCTTCGCGAACCGCACGGCCCGCTCCATGAACCGTACTCCCTCCGTGCGCTGGATGAATTCCTCCATCACCGCGTCCAGGAACCGCGTCAGTGTCTCCACTGCGTCGGTGTCCTTCCACTCGTCGTAGTGGAGCGCGTTCATGCTCGAGAGACAGCAGACGAAGCTCTCGTCCGCCGTGGCCGGCAGCGCGATCTCGGTACACAGGTTGGACGCGTTAATCTGGTACTCCTTGTCCTTGTAGACCTGCGGCTTCCCCTCGTTCATGTTCCCCCGGAAGATGATGTACGGGACGCCGATGTTGATCCGGGTCTCGATGATATTCGCCCAGATCTCTCGCTTCTCTTCGTCGCCGTCGACCATCGCCTGAAACCAGTCGTCACCGATGATGACGCCGTAGTAGATGTCCTGTACCGGGTCACCCTCGGTTTTGATGTTAAGCCATTCTTCCAGGTCGTCGTGTTCGACGTCGATGTAGCCGGCGAACTGCCCTCGCCGGGTTTCGCCCTGGCTGATGACGTTGATTATCGTATCGAACAGCTCCGTGAAACTGTAACTCCCGTTGCTCTTGCCGTTGTTCGTTATCGGACTGCCCCGCGGCCGCAGCTCACCGAAGTACCCGCTCGTGCCGCCGCCCTGCTTGGTCATCTCGCCCACCTCGGCTTGGGTGTAGAGGATGCTCTCTATGTTATCATCCATGTAGCTGCCGAAGCAGCTGATAGGAAGGCCTCTGTCCAGTCCGAAGTTGGACCACACCGGGCTGGCGAGACTGTAGAAGCCGCGGCTCATGTACTCGTAGAACCTGTCCGCGAACCCCTCCTCGCTCAGAATCTCTTCGGCGCGCTCCGCTATCTGTCTGACTCTCTCTTCCGCTTCGACGCCCTCGAGCAGGTATCCCTCTCTGAGAAACTCCCGACTGTCCTCGTTCAGCCAGTAGAACGGTTCCGTATGCCGTTGCTCAACGCTTTCGAGTGCCGTTTGTGCCATTGTTAGAACATGTCCTCGGCGGTAACGCTCTGCGTGTGTTTGTTGTACGTGGTCGACCGCTTGCTGAAGAAGTCGTTATCCTTCGTCATCATGATGTCCTCATCGAACCAGCGCGTCTCCTCAAGGAGGTCGTCGTCCGTCTCGAATATCGGTTCCACGCCGACGTTTTCCAGGCTTTGATTGAACCGGTCTCGCAGAAACGCGTCGACGTGCGCCCTGGGCAGGAACTCCAGTTCGCCGTCATCGAATATCCAGTCCAGGATCTCCGTCTCTGCCTCGTAGGCCTGCTGACAGGCTTCTCGGACGTCTTCCTCGAAGTCGTCGTCGAAGAGGTCCGGGTTCTCCTCTCTGATCGTCTCCACCAGCTCGACCCCGAACAGCCCGTGGATCTGCTCCTCCTTGCTGGTCGCTTCGACGGCGTTCGCGATTCCCTTGAACTTCTTTTCGTGCTTGTCGAAGCTCGTCATGATGAGGAACTGGCTGAACAGCGACACGTGTTCGACGAACGTACTGAAAAGCAGGATGCTCATCACGTACTCCCGTTCGTCGTCGCTCTCGCTCTTTTCCAAGTACTCGTCGAGATACTCGATCCGCTCTTTCATCGCCGGTTCCTCGGTCACCTGCTCGAAGTCGTCCGTGATTCCTAACACGTCGAGGAGGTGACTGTAGGCGTCCATGTGCCGCACCTCGCTTTCCGCGAAGGTCATCCCCACGTTCCCGACCTCGGCTTTGGGCATCTCCGCGTAGATGTCCGACCAGAACGTCTTCACCTGTACCTCGATCTGCGCGATAGCCAACATCGTCCGCTTGATGACGGTCTGCTCAGCGGGAGTCGTGTTGACCTTGAAGTCCTGGACGTCTCCGTCGAAGTTGAACTCCGTGTGTACCCAGTAGCTGTTCCGGATCGCCTCGACGTAGTCGAGAAACTCGCTGTACTCGTAGGGCTTCAGCTGTCTTCGCTCCGAGAAGATGTCCGTCTCTCTGTCTGCGCCTGTACTCGCGTTCGTGGTTGCGTTTTCGCTTTCACTCATCTTGGTCATCTCGAACGTGACCGATTGCGTTGGATTGCCGCTGCCGCTCTCTGGTCCCAGTCTGGTGGGTCCGACCGCAGTCGTGTCGCTCGGGAGACGGTCTTACAGCGTAACGTGAGTGTAGCCGTGTGAACCGTATCGGACCTCACAGACTCCACTGGGATAAGTATTACCAACAAGATTGTAGTATGACAAGCTCACTTTCATATTGGGAGAGCGGAGACGTTCCTCCGATCCACGAACGGGCGGTGCCGAGGCGGGGACTGCGCCGGTGATTTCCGGTTACGGGTGGTCGCGACAGTGCCCAACTGGCGGCGTCAAACCCCCACCTAGTCCGACTGCGAGGACTCCGCCGAGCAGTTCGGCGAGAAGCGCGGACCGGGATCCGGACGCGAACGAGAGACGGACAGGACGTGAGACTCGGACAACGTCGACCTCGCCCGAAAAAAGCGACCCGCGAGGCGGACCGCGACATCGAGTTGGAGACCGAAAGCGAGCGGCCGGGGAACTGATCGGCGGGCGGCCGATCGGGGCCCGAACTCAGGGACGCCAGCGGTCGGGGTCGACCGCCCAGAGGACACCGACGGCGACCGCGCCGCCGACCCCGCCGGTGACCAGTGGGACGGGGTCTGACGCCCCCGCCGCGAGCGCCGCGAGCAACAGGGCCGAGCCGGCGAGGAGCGTCAGGGTGTCCTCCGTGACCGTCGCCTGAACCACGGGGGCCACGGCCCCGCCGACGACCGCGCCGGCGACGATCGGGGCCGGCATCCCGGAAACGAGGGCCGCCCGCGTCGCCGGGTTCGCCGCCATCTCGGGGACCGACGCGGGTGCGAGGGCGAGACCGACGCCGAACGCGAGCGCGGCGACGGCGCCGAGCGCGGGCGCGACCAGCGCGGCGCGTGCGGAGCGGTCGGTGCCGCCCGCGGCGGCCGCGCCGCCGACGAGCAGGACCGACCCGACCGCGAGGAGCGCGGGGGCCGCGTAAAGCGAGACGGGCGAAGGGGCGACGAACGCGATTCCGTCGGCCGACGACGACGAGGGGACGAAGCCGGGCGCGACCGTTCCGGCCAGCCCGAACGCGGCGACGCCGACGACGAGGAGGGCCGATCCGACGAGACGGCTGCGGAGTGACATGGACGGTCGGACGCGGCCCGGCCACAAAACGATCGCGGGACCGAGTCGGGATCGGACGGTCTCGGCGGTCCCGGCCGTCACACCGTGACGCTGGCGCGTTGACCGCCGAGGGCGACGGTCACCCGCTTCGGCGGCCCGCGCTCGTCGGAGAGCCGCAACAGCAGCGTCTTGACGACCGGGTCGTCGGTCTCGACCTCGCCGCGGACCCCGGTCTGGTCGACGGCGATCCGGAGCGAGTGGTCGCCCGTGCGGCTGATCCCGCCGAGTCGGAGCGTGACCGCCGGCGCGGTGAGCCGCTGTGCGACCACGAGGACCGCGTCGCCGCCGTCGTCGGCGAACTCGGTGCGCTCGACGAACCGCCGGCTCTCGGTCGCGTCCGCTTTGAGTGCGCCGCGAGCCGCCGCGGCGGACCGGTAGGAGGCCGCGTGGGTCAGCAGCTCTTCGGGGCGGTTGAGGACGCTCTGGGCGTCGACCAACGGATTCCCGTCGACGAACCGGCTCCGCACGCCGAGGTCGCGTGGGGTGGAGGCGGCCACGTCGTGGAGGCGATCGATACACCCGGCGGTGGCGACGGCGAACGCCCCGGCGACCACCGCGCGACGGTACACGACCTCGAGTGTGACACACTGAGGTAAAAACCCCGCCGTCGCAGTGACGCGGACTGAGAATCGGAGCGGCTCGCGGTCCGCGGCCCGCTACTCGTCCATCGCGGGCGCCGGAACGCCCTGGTCGCCCGCGTCGAGCTCGAACGCGCGGCGGAGCTCCGCGATCCGGTCGCGGATGTCGGCGGCCAGCTCGAACTCGAGGTTGTTCGCGGCCTCGTCCATGCGGTCTTCGAGCGCCTCGATCTGCGCTTTCGCCTCGTCTTCGCTCTCCACGTCGCCGACGCTCACGTTCGAGGTGTCGGTCTTCGATCCCGGGAGGTTCGTCTCGCTGACCGGCTTGTCGATGGTGGTCGCCTCGTAGCCGTGTTCCTCGTTGTATTCGAGCTGGATCTCGCGGCGGCGCTGGGTCTCGTCGATCGCTTCCCGCATCGAGTCGGTCACCTCGTCGGCGTAGAGGACGACCTCGCCGTTGACGTTGCGCGCGGCCCGCCCCATCGTCTGGACGAGCGTCGTGGTCGAGCGGAGGAATCCCTCCTGGTCGGCGTCGAGAATGGCGACGAGGCTCACCTCGGGGATGTCGAGCCCCTCGCGCAGCAGGTTAATTCCGACGAGCACGTCGATGTTGCCTAAGCGGAGGTCGCGGATGATCTCGTGGCGTTCGAGGGTGTCCGTCTCGTCGTGCATGTACGCCACGTCGACGCCGGCCTCCTCGAGGTACTCGGTCAGGTCCTCGGCCATCCGCTTCGTGAGCGTGGTGACGAGGACACGCTCGTCGCGCTCGATCCGCTCGTCGACGCGGTCGAGAAGGTCGTCGACCTGTCCCGTCGCGCCCGTCACCTCGACCTTCGGGTCGACGAGGTGCGTCGGGCGGACGATCTGTTCGACGATCCGGTCGGAGGTCTCGCGCTCGTAGTCGCTCGGCGTCGCGGAGACGTAGAGGGTGCGGTCCGTCTTCTCCTCGAACTCCTCGAAGGTGAGCGGCCGGTTGTCGTAGGCGGTCGGCAGCCGGAACCCGTTCTCGACCAGCGAGTCCT
Organism: Halorubrum ejinorense; assembly: GCF_055389685.1. NCBI lineage: Archaea > Methanobacteriati > Methanobacteriota > Halobacteria > Halobacteriales > Haloferacaceae > Halorubrum > Halorubrum ejinorense. The sequence continues at coordinate 599,480 of NZ_AP043777.1, read as the reverse complement.
TCCGGGATTTGTCCCCCTCGTACTGGCCTTTGATCTGGGGGATCGTCTGGTGGGACTCGTCGACGACGGTGAGGAAGTCGTCGGGGAAGTAGTCGAGCAGGGTGTACGGGGCGTCGCCCGACTCGCGGTCGTCCATGTGGACCGAGTAGTTCTCGATCCCGGAACAGTAGCCCGCCTCGCGCAGCATCTCTAAGTCGAAGGTGGTGCGCTCCTCGATGCGCTGGGCGGCCACGAGGTCGCCCTGTCGCTCGAAGTAGCTGACGCGCTTCTCCATCAGGTCCTCGATCTCCGCGACCGCCTGCTCCAGTTTGTCGTCGGGGATCGAGTAGTGTTCCGCCGGGTGGAGCATGACCGCGGGCTCCTCCGAGACGACCTCGCCGTGCATCGGGTCGACCTTGATCATCCGGTCTATCTCGTCGCCCCACAGCTCCACGCGCACCGCGTAGCGCCCGTACATCGGGTAGATTTCGACGGTGTCGCCGCGGACGCGGAAGGTGCCCTGCGTGAAGTCCACGTCGTTGCGCTCGTAGTTCAGGTCGACGAGCCGGGTCAGCAGCTCCTCGCGGCCGATCTGCTCGCCGACCTCCAAGCGCAGCGCCATGTCGCGGTAGTTCTGGGGATCCCCGAGCCCGTAGATGGCCGAGACGGAGGCGACCACGATCACGTCGTCGCGGGTCAACAGCGAGCGCGTCGCGGAGTGGCGCAGCCGGTCGATCTCCTCGTTTATCGACATCTCCTTGTCGATGAACGTGTCCGTCTGCTCGACGTACGCCTCCGGCTGGTAGTAGTCGTAGTAGGAGACGAAGTACTCGACGGCGTTGTCCGGGAACAGCTCGCGGAACTCCTCGTACAGCTGGGCCGCGAGCGTCTTGTTGTGGGCCAGTACGAGCGTCGGCTGGTCTAACTCCTCGGCGACCCACGAGACGGTGTTCGTCTTCCCGGAGCCCGTCACCCCGAGCAGCGTCTGCTTTTCCGCGCCCGACTCGTACCCCTCGACTAACCCCTCGATGGCCTCGGGCTGGTCGCCCGCGGGCTCGAACGGGGCGTCGACGCGGAGGGGGCGGTCGACGGTCGGGCGGTCCTCCGAGAGGGGGGAGTCGGCGTCGCTCACGATACGCGTCGTTGGGCGGCGAGGCACTTGAGCGGCGCGGCGCGCGCGACCGACGCGGACCGGACTCGGCGAGCGAGGCGTCGACGCGGGACGGCCTCGCCGCCCGGACCGGTCGGCTAGACGGGCCGCACGGGGAGAAGGCTGATAGTCGACCCGGCGGAACGCCCGGGCGTGTTCCCCGCCCTCACGCCCGCCGTCGCGGTCGGCGCGGCCCTCCTCGCGTTCGTCTGGATCGCGTCCGTCGTCTGGGTCGCCTTCGACGCGCGTGCTCACGGGAGCGCGCACCCGGCGCTGTGGGCCGTGCTCGCGCCGCTTTCGGGAGTCGTGCTGCTCTATTATCTCCTGTGGTTTCGTCGCGGACGGGCCCGAGAACGCCCCGCCACCCGACCGGAGCGGGCCGCCGCCGTCGTCGTCGTCGCCGGCCTCGGCGGCCTGGTCGTCGGGAGCCTCGTGTCCTCGCCCGATCCGGCCGCACAGTTGGCGACGTGGCCGGTCGCGTTCGTCTGCTGTCTCCCCGTCGGGTACGGGGTGGTCCAGACGAGGTGCGACGCGCCAGAGGGCGGGTCCGCCGGCGGGTGAACCGGCCGTCCGACCCCCGGCCACCGGACGAAAACGTTTCCCCCTATCCCCGCGACGCTCCCCGTATGCGCATCGCCGTCCCCAACAAGGGCCGCCTGCACGAGCCGACGCTCTCTCTCTTGGAGCGCGCGGGACTCCACGTCGAGGAGACCGCCGACCGACAGCTGTACGCCGACACCGTCGACGAGGACGTGACGGTGCTGTTCGCGCGGGCGGCCGACATCCCCGAGTACGTCCGCGACGGCGCCGCGGACCTCGGCGTCACCGGCCTCGACCAGGCCGCCGAGTCGGGCGGGGTCGTCGACGACGCGGCCGCGGCGGGCGACGACGACCTCGTGGACCTGCTCGATTTGGGCTACGGCTCCTGTCGGCTCGTCCTCGCGGCCCCCGAGGACGGCGACGTGTCCGCCGTCGAGGACTTGGAGGGACGAACCATCGCCACCGAGTTCCCGAACGTCACCCGCGACTACCTCGACCGCGTGGGCGTCGACGCCGACGTGGTCACTGTGACCGGCGCGACGGAGCTGACCCCGCACGTCGACATGGCCGACGCCATCGTCGACATCACCTCGACGGGGACGACGCTGAAGGTGAACCGGCTGGCGGTGATCGACGGCGTGCTCGACTCCTCGGTGCGGCTGTTCGCCCGCCCCGACGTCGTCGACGACCCGAAGGTCGAGCAGGTGATGACCGCCTTCGAGTCCGTCCTCGCCGCGGACGGCCGCCGCTACCTGATGATGAACGCGCCGAAGGACCGGCTCGACGAGGTGAAAGACGTGATCCCCGGGCTCGGCGGCCCGACCGTGATGGACGTCGAGGCCGACGAGGACGGCAACGGGATGGTGGCGGTCCACGCGGTCGTCGACGAGCGCGACGTCTTCGAGACCATCTCGGAGCTGCGCTCGGTGGGCGCGACCGGTATCCTCGTCACGGAGATCGAGCGACTCGTCGAGTGACTCGGCGAGTCGGTCGTCGCCGTCGCCAACCCTCCTAGTCGTCGTCGCCGTCGATCAGTTGCTCCTTCTGCGCGCGGGACAGCGACTTGATCGCGTGTTCCCGCGACATCGCCGCCGACTTCGAGCCGAACGACTCGACGTGTCGCAGCGTCACCGGGGTTCGACCCCGAGTGTACTTCGCGCCCTCCCCGGCGTCGTGTTCCGCGACGCGTCGCTCGACGTCGGTCGTGTACCCGGTGTAGAGGGTGCCGTCGGCGCACTCGATGACGTACACGTGGTGGTCGGCCACGAGACGCCGTGCGAGCGCGAGCGTCAAGTGCGTACGGATACGCTCCGTGCCGAAAGGCCCCGCGAACTCGGCCGGTAGTCGGGTCGCTGGCGCGCTCGCTGACCGGGCCGTCACCGCACGAATTTCCCGGTTGGAGGCGGGGCAGTCGCTATCGACGTCGGTCGAATTTCGATCGGCGTGTCACCGATCAGTCTCCGGTTCGCGTCCGTTCGCGAGACACCTCGGCGATGCCCGCGTTCGCGGAGCACTTCGGGCACGCGTTCAGGGCGCCGTGTTCGTCCGCGAACACGCGAGCGAAGCGGTCGGAGACGTGCGACTCGCAGTGGTCACAGCGTGGCATGTGATGCCGACGTACGCCGGCAACTACCATACGAACTCGACGAACAAATACCCTTTCTCGACCCCGTCGGCTACCGGTATTCGGTCGTTCGGCCGGATCGCGAGATCGACGGGGACGGCGGGGCGCAGTCGGGGTCGATCGGGGTCGTCGACGGGAGTGTGTCGAGCCGGTCAGTCGGCGCGGGCCGCGTCGACCGCGCGGGCGATCAGCCCGGCCTGCGCGCCGGCGACGAACCCGGCGTCGACGTTGACGGTCGTGAGCACGGAACACGACTGAAGCGCGCCGTGGAGGGCCGCGACCCCTTCTCCGCCGACGCCGTAGCCGGTCGAGACGGGGAGAGCGATCACGGGCACGTCGACGAGTCCGGCGACGACCGTCGGGAGGGCGCCCTCCCGGCCCGCCGCGACGACGACGGCGTCGGCCCCGCGTATCCGGTCGGCCTGGTCGAGGATCCGGTCGAGGTTCGCGACGCCCACGTCGTCGATCCTATCGACCGTCGCCCCGATTTCGCCGGCGACGACCGCCGCCTCGCCCGCGACCGGCGCGTCGGCGGTGCCGGCAGCCACGACCGCGACCGACGCGTCGAGCGCCGGGGGAGCGAAGTCGGCGGCGTGCGCGACGACGGTCCGCGTCCGGTCGTCGCGGTCGACCGTCGCGTCCGCGTCGAGGTCGGCGACCGCCGACGCGGTCGCCTCGTCCGCGCGCGTCACCAAGGCCCGGCCCGTTGTCTCGACCGCCGTCGTCGCCAGCGCGGCGACCTCCGCCGGGGTCTTCCCCTCCGCGAGGATCGCCTCCGGAATCCCGCGCCGTCGCTCGCGGGCGGCGTCGAACCGCCCGGCCTCGGTCGTCGCGTAGCCCGCGAGCCGCGACTCCGCCTCCTCGACGCCGATGTCGCCCGCTTCGAGCGCCGCTAACGTCTCTCGCATGGGCGACCGTCGACCGCGGAGCCGGTCGTAGCTGTCGGTTCGGCGTCCGGGAGCGCGCCGCGCGCGACGGCGGCGAACCGCGGGCGCGACCGCCACGCGTCCGACGTGTCTCCCGATCCAGTCGCGTTCGGGGTCGCGTTCGGGTCGGCGCGAGGGCCCGAATCTCACAAGATTTATAAGCCCTTGTGTTCGCAACCCCCCGCGAACCGGCGTCACGGCGCCCCTCGCGGGCGAATTCAGGAACTCTTATTAACCACCACCGGGTAGGCCCGATCGCATGGCAGACCTCATTGTCAAAGCGGCCGTCAAGGAAGCCCTGGACGACAAGAACGTCGCTTCGGACTTCTACGACGCGCTGGACGACGAAGTGGACGAGCTGCTCGAAGACGCCGCGCGCCGCGCCGAGGCTAACGACCGGAAGACGGTCCAGCCTCGCGACCTCTAAGACGGACTCGTTTCCGTCCGTTTTATTTCGACGACTCGACCGACTAGCCGCGGCGCCGTCTCGCGGTTTTTTGCCGGAGCGTACCGCTGTACCGGATCAGACGGCGTCGACGCGAACGCCGGACTCGGTGCCGACGTGGACCTCGTCGGCGAGGCCCACGAAAAGCCCGTGTTCGACGACGCCGGGGATCGACGCCAGCGACGCCGCCAGCGACGCCGGCGCGTCGATCGCGCCGAACGCGCAGTCGACCACGAGGTTCCCGTTGTCGGTCACCACTGGACCGTCCTTGCGCTCCGCGCGTCGCAGCGTCGGTTCGCCGCCGAGCTCCCGGAGCGCCTCGGCGACGGCGGTCCGCCCGGCCGGTAACACCTCGACCGGGACCGACCGGTCCAGCCGCGGCGACTCCTTCGAGGGGTCGGCGACGACGAGGAAGCGGTCGGCCGCGGCGTCGACGAGCTTCTCGCGGGCGTGGGCCGCGCCGCCGCCTTTGATCAGGGCGCCGCCCGCCACGGCGTCCGCGGGACCTTCGCCCGTCGCCACCTGATCCGCACCGTCGACCGCGAGGTCGATCCCCGGGCCGTCGGGACCGATCGCCTCGGGGAGGTCGAGACAGGGGATCCCGTTCTCGACCGCGAGTTCGCGGCTCGCGAAGGAGGTGGGGACGCCGCGGGCGTCGAGGCCGGCGTCGATCCGGTCACCGAGCCGACGGATCGCGTGTGCCGCCGTCGATCCGGTCCCCAGACCGACCACCTCGCCGTCGGTCACGGCCTCGACCGCCGACTCGCCGGCGCGTCGCTTCGCCTCGTCGCTCCCGCCGCTCGTCTTCATGGAATCCGATGCGTGGGGAGCCGATGAAAAGGCGTCGGGGACCGATAGAGGAGGCGAGCGGAGATGGGCAAGGGGGCGGGGACGGAGCGGAACGAGACGGGCCGAAAGGCCGGCTCACTCCAGTCGGTCCACCACGGCCTCCGCGTCGTAGGCGAGGGAGAGTTCGCGGGAGCGCCCGCGGCCGTCGACGTCCGCGTACTCCGCGTCGATGACGCCGAGCTGGTCGAGCTTGTTGATGATCTCCGAGTAGCGGGTGTAGCCGAGCCCGGTCTCGTCGTTGAAGGCGTCGTACACCGCGCCGGCCCGCTCGCCGTCGTGCTCGGCGAGGACGCGGACGAGGTCGCGCTCGGAGTCGGAGAGCCCGCGCAGCGACCGCGAGAGGTGGACGTGCTTCGACTTGTCGTAGGCGGACTCGACGTCCTCCTCGGAGACCGTCTTCGAGGCGCGCATCTCGGCGTTGAGCCCGGCGCGGCGGAGGAGATCGATCCCGACGCGGAGGTCGCCGCTGTCGGCGGTGAGGTCGGCGACGCGCTCCAACTCGCCGTCGCCGATGACGCCGTCGTGGAAGCCGCGCTTGGCGCGCTCGGCGAGGATGTCGTATATCTCCGTGGCGTCGTAGACGGGAAAGTACACCTCCTCGGGCCGGAAGACGGACTGGACCCGGGTGTCGAGGTCGTCGATCACGTCGAGCCCGAGGTCCGAGGAGACGACGATCACGCCGATCTTCGCGCCGGAGTGCGCCTCGTGGGCGCGCAGCAGCGAGTAGAGCGTGTCGGACGCCTCGTTCTCGTAGAAGAGGTAGTTCACGTCGTCTAAGGCGACGACGAGAACCTCGTCCTCCTCGACGAGCCGGTCGGTTATCTGGCCGAACAGCTTCTTGAAGGAGATCCCGGAGGAGGGCGGTTCGTACTCGAAGATGCCCTCGAACAGTCGGGAGAACACCGCGTAGCGCGTCGAGTCGACCTGACAGTTGACGCGGACCGTCCGCACCTCGGTCCGGGCGCCGAGTTCGCCGAACAGCTTCTGCACCGCGGTGGTCTTGCCCGTCCCCGGCGGTCCGCGGACGACCGTGTTGAGCGGGCGGGAGCCGCGGACGGCCGGGCGGAGCGCGTACTTGAGGCTCTCCAGTTGGCTCTCGCGGTGGCGGAACGTCTCGGGGACGTGGTCGATCTCGAACACCGACTCGTCGCGGAACACGGACTCGTCCCACGAGAGCATGTCTCCGGCGTCCCCGGTCATGCGAGTACCACGAGAGGCCGCGCACTTAACCGTTGCCCGGCGCCGGGGCGAAACTGAAACTTGTCCCGTGAGCGCTCGCTCGGGGCGATTCCGCCGATCGGTCGTTCACTCTCGGTCCGGCCGAACCGCCTCGGAATCGGCGCGGCGCAACACCAGCACGTGGCGCGTCAGCGACCGGTGAACCCGGCGCTCGAACGCCGCGTCGACGATCCAACCGGCCTCGCGGGCTGGACCGCGCCAGTCGCGGTCGGCGACCAACACGGCGCGCGGCGCGACCCGGGCGGCCTCGTCGAGCGCGCCGGCGACCAAGTCCGCGAGCTCGTGGCGCGCGATCTTCGACTGCCGACCGTACGGAGCGTCGAACGCGACCCCGTCGACGGCGTCGTCGGCGAGGGGGAGCGCGGTCGCGTCGCCGCGCGCGACGTGCCAGTCGGGCGCCCCGCCGGTGCCGGCGTCGCCCAGGTACGCGCGGAAGTTCTCTCGCGCGCCGCGGACCATCTTCGCCTGCGCGTCGCAGGCGACGGCGTCGGCGCCGACGAGCCCGGCCTCGAGCGGCAGGCCGCCGGTGCCGCACATCGGATCGAGCAGGGTCCGGCCCGGAGCGGCGCCGGCGAGGTTAGCGTAAGCGCGCGCGTCCGCCGGGGCCATGCTCCCCGGCTGGAAGAACGGGCGGTCGGTCGGCTTGGGCGCGAAGTCGCGGGCGGCCTCGACCGCGACCCAGCCGAGCGCGCAGCAGTCGGCGTCGCCGCCGTCGGCGCCGGCCACCGCGTCGTGTTCGGCGCGCGGTCCGGCGGAGAAGAGCGCGCGGAGGACGTGGTCGGGGTCGTCGAGGTCGACGTCGAACCCGCGGTCGACGAGGACGCCGCCGAGTTCGCGCTCGGCGTCGCCGGTGGAGACGTCGGCCGTCGCCCGGACGTTCCGAGCGCGGACCGCGACGCTCCCGGACCGGTCGAGCGGCGCGGCCCGGAGCGCGGCGGCCGCGGCGTCGACGTCGGCGTCGGTCCGGGCGACCGCCTCGTGGGCGGCGCGGGTGTACGCGAGCCGGCGGGCGTGCGGCCGGTCGACCGCGCCGGTGCGCGCGATCCCGGGGGCCAGGAGGTCGACGCCGGTCGTCGCGGTCGCGGCCTCGCGGGCGGCGAAGGCGTCGGTCTCGCCGGCGAGTTCGAGCCAGTACACGCCGACGGCTCCGCGCGGCGAGGTGAATAGCGTGGCGGTTCCGAGCAATCACCTTTTTACGGCGTTCGGGCGAGAAATGATGTAATGACGGCCGACCCGAAGGAGACGATCACCGTAGAGAACGTCGTTGCCTCCACGGGGATCGGACAGGAGCTCGATCTCCAGAGCGTCGCGATGGACCTCGAGGGCGCCGACTACGACCCAGAGCAGTTCCCCGGCCTCGTCTACCGCACCACGGACCCGAAGTCGGCCGCGCTGATCTTCCGGTCGGGGAAGATCGTCTGTACCGGCGCGAACTCGATCGAGGCGGTCCACGAGAGCCTCGACATCGTCTTCGAGGAGCTTCGCGCGCTCCAGATCCCGATCGAGGACCCGGAGGTCACGGTCCAGAACATCGTCACCTCGGCCGACCTCAGCGAGAGCCTGAACCTGAACGCGATCGCGATCGGCCTCGGGTTGGAACACATCGAGTACGAGCCGGAGCAGTTCCCGGGGCTCGTCTACCGGCTCGACGAGCCGGAGGTCGTCGCCCTCCTGTTCGGCAGCGGGAAGGTCGTCGTCACCGGCGGCACCAGCCCGGCCGACGCCGAGGCCGCGGTCGACGTGATCGTCGAGGAGCTGAACGGGCTCGGACTGCTCGGCTGAATCTGGCTCGGACTGTTCGGCCGCAGCGAGCCCGGACCGGTCCGCCGCGGCGACCCGAGCGCCCGACCGACGGCGGCGTTCCGCGACCACTTTTACCCTTCACCTCGTAGGGTCGCTATGCTCTTACAGACGGTGACGCCGGTCTCCGTGCTCGGGACGACCGTCCTGTTGGCGCTGTTCCTCTCTCTGACCGCGCACATCGCTGCCCGGAACGTCCTCGGTGACGCCGACCCGCGCCGTGCCCTCTACGTCGGCCCGCTCCCGGCGGTGATCAGCGTCGTCGGGAACGCGTTCGACGCCCCCGGCGCGCTCATCCTCCTCGCGGCGCTCCTCGTCGACGGGACGATGTTCTGGTGGAGCTACGAGCAGCCGCGGCGGGTCGTGGCCGCGATGACGTTGATCCACGGCGTGGTCACGACGCTGCTCGTCGGGGTCCTGCTTTTGGCCTCGATCCTCCTCGCGTCGATGCCGGGATAGACCCACCGAGCGAAGCCCTCGCCCCCCTCTCACGGCGACGGGGGCGGCCCGTCGTACGCGTCGTGGTCCTGATAGAAGTTCAGCATCGCGAACTTCAGCTTCGCGGGGTCGATGTCGAGCAGTTCCGCCCGCTCCTCGGGCGGGAAGGCGGAGCGGACCGAGTACTTCCCCATGTCTGCGGTCGTGTAGCGCCGGTCGGCGAGGATCCGGACGCCGAAGTCCTCCGGACCGCGGATTACGCGACCCAGCGCCTGCCGGGTCTTGCGGATCGTCGGGATCTCGACCGCGTAGAGCCACCCCGGGTCGCGGGCGCTGTCGCGGTCGGCGAACGCGCGGTCGTACGCGTCCTGGACCGCCTCGGTGCGGTCCGAGAGGTGCGGGTACGGCACGCCCACCACGACCACCGTGCGGGCGTCGTCGCCGTCGAAGCTCACCCCCTCGGCGAGCGTTCCCCACAACGAGGTGAACAGCGCGGCGTCGTCGGCGTCGACGAACTCGCTGCGGAGTCGCTCCTCGTCGGTCCCCGGACCGTCGAGGTGGATCGGGCCGAGGTCGGGGTCGCCGCCGGTCGGCGACGCTCCCGCGCCACCGGTCCCCGCGAGCCGTTCGTGGTAGCGCTCGGCTTCCGCGTACGACGGGAAGAAGGCGAGCGTGTTGCCCGGCGTGAATCGGATCGCGTCGCGGAGCAGCGACGCCACCGCGTCCTGCGTCTCGGGGTCGTTGCGCTCGGAGGCGAAAAGCGGCGGCACGTCGGCGGCGAACGTGCGCCGGTTCGCCTCGGGGTAGCCCATCTCGTAGGCCATCGACGCGACGTCCTCCAGCCCGAGCACGTCCTCGGTCACGTCGAACGGGCGCAGCGTCGCGCTCATCAGGACCGACGCGGCCACCTCGTCGAACAGCTCGCTGGTGACGTTTCGAGGGATGCAGGTGTACAGCTCCGCGCGGCCGTAGGCCTCGCCGGTGCCGGCGTCGCGCCGGACCGAGACCACCGGGTACTGGCCGAACTCGGTGCCGTCCTCGACCCACGTCGAGACGAACCGGGCGGCGGCGAGCGTCTGCGACTCCGAGCGGCTCGTCGCCTCCCCGTCGCGGTAGCGGCGCTCGTACTCCTCGTCTATCGCCTGGCCGAGCTGGACGGCGAGCTCGGTCTCGGTGTCGATCCCGCGTCCCTCGTAGTTGCGGAGGAACGCCAGCGTGAGGTCGTCGCGGCGGTCGTCGTTGGCGATGGACACGTCCTCCCAGTTCTCCGTCACCGACTCGGCGCCGCCGAAGCCGAGCCCGTCCTCGTACGTCTCGACGAGGGCGTCGCGGAAGGCGCGGAGGACGTTCTCGGCGGGCTCGGCGCGTGAGTCGTCGCTGTCGGCCAGCTCGTCGAGCGCGGCGTCGAGGGTGTTCTCGGTGAGGGTTCGGGTGGCGTGATCCCGGGCGGCGTCCTCGATGTTGTGCGCCTCGTCGAACACGGTGATTATCTCGGAGGGGTCGCGGTCGATCCAGCGGAAGAACTGCTCGCGGATGTTCGGATCGAGCAGGTGGTGGTAGTTACAGACGACCAGGTCGACCCCCTCCATCCCCTCTTTCAGCAGCTCGTAGCCGCACAGCTCGCGCTCGTCGGCGTACGCGTACACGTCCTCGGGCGTCCGGACGTCCTCGAAGAGCCACCCGAAGAACTCCTCCGTGTCGCGGGTGAGGTTGTTGCGGTAGTGCGCGCAGACGTTGGCGGCCTCGTACTCGTCGACCTCCGCCTCCAACTCGTCCAGCTCGTCCATGATCGCCTCGCGGGCCTCGGCCGCGCCCGCGTCGCCGTCGCGGCTCTCGGCGAGCAGCTCGCGCTGGCGCGCCTCCAGTTCGCGGACCTCGTTTTCGGTCTCGACCATCTCGCGCGTGGTGTCACGGAGGGTCTGACACTCCTGGTAGTCCACGTCGATGTGACACATCGACGACTTCCCCTTGAACACGACCGCTCGGATCGGCTCCTCTCTCGTGATCGCGCGGGCGTCCTCGACGAACTGCCGCATCTGCTGGTGGACGTTCGTCGTGATGACGACGGTCCGGTCGTGCTCGCGGGCGTGCTCCAAGGCGGGCACGAGCGCGGAGAGCGTCTTCCCCGTCCCGGGCGCGCCCTCGAACAGCACGTCCTGTCCCCGGTCTAACGCGTTGGCGACCCTGTCCATCGCCTCGCGCTGGTTCGGGTACGGCTCCTCGTAGGGGAAGAACCGGAGATGCGACGACTCTGACACGGGGTGGGGTTCGGCGCCACCGGGCAAAAGGAGTCGGGTGGCGGGGCGGAAGTGGTCGAGCGACGCGGGCGGCGGCGTCGGCCGCCGCAGCTAGTTTCAATATGTATATACGTTCCGGGAGTGTGCGCCCGCTACGCACTTTGCCGGCAGTTATTACCGGTTGTTGGGTGTGGGTAGTGTACGCATGGCAACCGAAACCGCGACAGCGACGGACGTATCGACCGAAACCGGAGACTGGAAGGCGGGCGTCGTCGGCGGACTCGCGGGAGCGCTCGTCTTCGGCGCGATGATGTCGGCGCTGACGCCGGGCGTCCTCGAGATGGCGATTCCGGCGATGTACGGCGTCGGCGGTCCCGCCGGCGCCGTCGGCTGGGCGATCCACATGGGTCACGGGGCGGTCCTCGGCGTCGCCTTCGCCGGGATCGTGGACCTGCGGCCCGAACTGAGCGAGTCGATCGGAGCGAGCCTCGGCGTCGGCGCAGGGTACGGCCTGCTCGTCTGGGTCGCGCTCGCGGTGATCGCGATGCCGATCTGGCTGGGTGCCGTCGGGTTCCCGGGCGCGCCGCCGCTCCCGAACGTCGGCGTCGAGAGCCTCGTCGGCCACGTCGTCTACGGCATCGTTCTCGGCGGCGCGTACGCCGCGGTGGCGAACTGACCCCCGGTAGCGAACTGACGGCGCGGCGGCGAACCGACGCCGGCGCGGCACCCCGCTTTTTAATCCCCCCGGCGACCATCGATGAGAGCATGTTCGACGAGATCCTCGAGAAGTTCGAGGGGTCACCGAGCCAACAGGCCGTCATCCGACTGTTCTTAGAGCGCGGCTTCTCCGTCAACGAGGAGGGACGGGTCGTCTCCGGCGGGATCGAGATCCCCTACACCGGGATCGCGCGCGAACTCGACGTCGACCGGCGCGTCGTCGACTCGACGACCGACGCGATCCTCGAGGACCCCGAACTGAAACGCATCTTCACCAACATCTCGTCGGTGCCGAGCCTGATGGACCTGGCTCCCGTCTTGGACCTGACGGTGCTGACGATCGAGGTCGCGGCCGCCGACGAGGCCGGCATCGTCGCTGAGGTGACCGGTATCCTGGCCGACCACGGCGTCTCGATCCGGCAGGTGCTGAGCGAGGACCCGGAGTTCACCGACGATCCGAAGCTGTACGTGATCACCGACGCGGACCTGCGGGGCGACCTGCTCGTGGAGATCCGCGACCTCGACTACGTCCGACGCGTGGGGTTTTGACTTCCCGACCGACGAGTCCGTGCGAACGAGACCGCCGGTCGCCAGCGGCGAGAAATCGGGTGCGAAAGGCTCGGTCACGAACGCATCGATCAGTTTCACCCGTCGATCAATCGCGCCGGCCCGGCGAACGCTTACGAACGATGACGAACCACGACCGAGCGCTGTCGCCGGCCGATTTTCACTTTCACTAGGGTGTAAACCAGCCTTTATACGGGATGGCGAACAAGCGATCCGTACATGCCTGAAGACGAACTCGAGGACCTCCCCGGCGTCGGCCCGGCGACCGCGGACAAGCTCGTTGACAACGGATTCGAGAGCTACCAGTCGATCGCGGTCGCGAGCCCCGGCGAGATGTCGAACACGGCCGACATCGGCGAGTCGTCCGCCGCGGACATCATCAACGCCGCCCGCGACGCCGCCGACGTCGGCGGCTTCGAGACTGGCGCGACCGTGCTCGAACGCCGCGAGGAGATCGGGAAGCTGTCGTGGCAGATCGACGAGGTCGACGAGCTGCTCGGCGGCGGTATCGAGACGCAGTCGATCACCGAGGTGTACGGTGAGTTCGGCTCCGGGAAGTCGCAGGTTACCCACCAGATGGCCGTCAACGTCCAGCTACCGCCGGAACACGGCGGCCTCGACGGCGGCTGTATCTTCGTCGACTCCGAGGACACGTTCCGCCCCGAGCGGATCGACGACATGGTCCGCGGCCTCGACGACGAGATCCTCGCGGACGAGATGGAGCGCCGCGAGATCGAGGGCACGCCCTCTGACGAGGAGGCGATGGAGGAGCTCGTCGAGGCGTTCTTAGACCAGATCCACGTCGCGAAGGCGTTCAACTCCAACCACCAGATCCTGCTCGCCGAGAAGGCGAAGGAGCTCGCCGGCGAACACGAGGAAAGCGAGTGGCCGATCCGGATCGTCTGCGTCGACTCGCTCACCGCGCACTTCCGCGCCGAGTACGTCGGCCGGGGCGAGCTCGCCGACCGCCAACAGAAGCTCAACAAGCACCTTCACGACCTGATGCGGATCGGCGACCTGTTCAACACCGCCATCCTCGTCACCAATCAGGTCGCGTCGAACCCGGACTCGTACTTCGGCGACCCGACGCAGGCGATCGGCGGCAACATCTTGGGACACGCGTCCACGTTCCGGATGTACCTCCGGAAGTCGAAGGGGGACAAGCGGATCGTCCGCCTCGTCGACGCGCCGAACCTCGCCGACGGCGAGGCCGTGATGCGCGTCCAGAACGAAGGCCTGAAGCCGGAGTAAGCGGTTTTCTGCGGTGTCGGTCGACTTCGACGGCGGCGTCGCGCCGTCGACTAACTGAAACGGCCAGTCGATCCGGAAACGGGTTGACGAACGTCAATTTCTATCGAGGCGGCCCGAAACTCCCGAAATCGCGGGTAGCGGGCCGTTCGCAGTAATATCGCGAGACAGCAGGGTGGCAATACTCGCCAGAAGCGGCCGCGCACGGTCGTGAGAGGGGTTTTGATCGCAGATCGCGCTGAAACAGACGGATATCTTACACAACAGTCGTTGGGTTCGAGCGCAGCAATTGCCGCGAAATCCCAGAGGAAACGTCCTTATATTCCATGGTCACGTCATTATATCGAACAGCCACCGTATTATCAAGCTGATTTCTTGTGAAACTCAACTCTAACGTTTATGTATAGTCGTTCCCCCGAGTCGAAACGTGATTCAGCACATGAACACGAGCGAAACGCAGTTTGAATCGGACGAGCGTTCAGTAGAGGTGGTCGGAGCGTGACGGCCGACGTACTCGCCACGATCGACCCGAGCACGTTCGCGTCCGCGATGAACGGGACGTGGATCCTAGTCGTGACGTTCCTCATCTTCTTCATGCACGCCGGCTTCGCGATGCTCGAAGCCGGGCAGGTCCGCTCGAAGAACGTCGCCAACCAGCTGACGAAGAACCTCCTCACGTGGAGTATCGGCGTGACGGTGTTCTTCCTGATCGGAACGGCGTTCACGAGCCTCGTGAACGGCTCGCCGGGGATCGCCTCCGCGGCGGGCTCGCTGTTCTCCGGCGGCGAACTAGCGGTCGAGGCCGGCGCGATCGGTCCGTACGTCAACTGGCTCTACGGCGCGGTGTTCGCGATGACCGCCGCGACGATCGTCTCCGGCGCGGTCGCCGGTCGCGCGAAGCTCCGCGCGTACGTCACGTACACGTTCCTCCTCGCCGCGGTCATCTACCCGATGGTCATCGCGTTCACCTGGTCGGCCTCCGGTGACGGCCTCGTCGCCCAGTTGACCGGGACCGCGTTCCACGACTTCGCCGGCGGCATGATCGTCCACGGCATGGGCGGTATCGCGGGCCTCACGGCCGCGGCAGTCCTCGGTCCACGGATGGACCGCTACGCCAAGGACGGCTCGACGAACGTCATTCCCGGCCACTCGCTGACCTTCGCCGTGCTGGGGACGCTCGTCCTCGCCTTCGGCTGGTACGGCTTCAACGTCGGGACGGCCTCGGTGGTCAGCGGCGGCGTGTTCAACACGCTGACGCTCAACCTGGTCGCGATGGGGACGACCATCGCGATGGCGGCCGGCGGGATCGGCGCCGCCACCGTCGTCTGGCTGAAGACCGGCAAGGTCGACACCCTCTACGTCGCGAACGGCCTCCTCGCGGGGCTGGTCGGCATCACCGCGATCCCGGACACCACCGCGTGGTGGGGCGCGCTGATCGTCGGTGGCCTCGCCGGCGCACAGCTCCCGATCGTCTTCGAGTTCGTCTCCGATACGCTCAAGATCGACGACGTCTGCGCGGTGTTCCCGGTCCACGGCAGCGCGGGCGTCCTGGGGACGCTCCTCTTCCCCTTCGTCGCCGCGCCGGGCGAGCTCAGCGCGGGCATCGGCGCACACTTCGTCGCCCAGCTGGTCGGCGTCGTCATCATCGGCGGCTGGACGCTCACCGCGACCGCCGCGGTCTGGTACGCGCTCAAGCTGAGCGGTGAAGCGCGCGTCACCCCGGAACACGAGCAGGAGGGCCTCGACATCTCCGAACACGGCGTCGAGACCTACCCCGAGTTCGGCGGCGACCGCGTCGCGACCGACGGCGGCCCGGATGTCGTCGACACCACTGACGACTCCCCGCGCGCCGACGGCGGCGTGGAGTCCGGCTCGCAGATCAAGATGGTCACCGCGGTCGTCCGCCCGGACAAGCTCGGGGCCATCAAGCAGGCGCTCGCGGAGATCAACGCGCCCTCGCTCACCGTGACGAACGTCTCGGGTCGCGGCAGCCAGCCCGCGAAGAAGGGCCAGTGGCGCGGCGAGGAGTTCACCGTCGACCTCCACCAGAAGGTGAAAGTCGACGTCGTCGTCGCCGACATCCCGGCCGACGAGGTCGCGGAGGCGATCGCGGACGCCTCGAAGACCGGCGAACCCGGCGACGGGAAGGTGTTCATCATCCCGGTCGAGGACGCGCTCCAGGTCCGCACCGGCGAGACCGGCGCGGGGGCGGTGTAGGCGCGTAGCGCGGACGACCACCGCTGTTTCTCACGGACCGGCCGCGGCGCGGCCGGTTCGGCAACTACTTTCAGCCCGCCGACCCAACCGATCGGTATGAACCACGAGCGTTCGCGCGGGCTGTACGACCGCGCGCTGTCGGTCATGCCGGGCGGGGTCAACTCCTCGGTCCGGGCGACGATGCCGCACCCGTTCTTTATCGAGCGCGGCGACGGCGGCCACGTGATCGACGCTGACGGCAACCGCTACGTCGACTGGGTGATGGGGTACGGGCCGCTGCTGTACGGCCACGACCTGCCCGACCCGGTCGAGGCGGCGGTCCAGTCGCACGTCGCGGAGGGGCCGATGTACGGCGCGCCGACGGAGATCGAGGTCGAACACGCCGAGTTCGTGGCGCGACACGTCCCGAGCGTGGAGTCGATCCGGTTCGTCAACTCCGGCACGGAGGCGACGGTCTCGGCCGTGCGGCTCGCGCGGGGGCACACCGACCGCGACAAGATCGTCGTGATGCGGGGCGGCTACCACGGCGCGCAGGAGTCGACGCTCGTGGAGGGGAGCCCGGAGGACCCGCATCCCTCGACGAAGGGAATTCCGGAGGAGTTCGCTCGGCACACGCTCCCGATCCCGTTCAACGACCCGCAGGCCGCCAAGGAGGTGTTCGCGGAGCACGGCGACGACATCGCCGCCGTCCTCGTCGAGCCGATCTTGGCCAACATGGGGATCGTGATGCCGATCGACGGCTACCACGAGACGCTCCGGGACCTCTGTGACGACCACGGGTCGCTTCTGATCTTCGACGAAGTGATCACCGGCTTCCGGGTCGGCGGGCTCGGCTGCGCGCAGTCGAAGTTCGGGGTCACCCCCGACGTGACGACGTTCGGCAAGATCATCGGCGGCGGGTTCCCGGTCGGTGCCATCGGCGGGAAAGCCGAGATCATCGAGGGGTTCACCCCGGCGGGCGAGGTGTTCCAGTCGGGCACCTTCTCGGGGCACCCGGTGACGATGGCCGCGGGGAAGGCCGGGCTGGAGTACGCGGCCGAAAACGACGTGTACGAACACGTCAACCGGCTCGGCCGGAAGCTCCGCGAGGGGATCGCGGAGATCTGCGCGGAGCGCGCGCCCGAGTACACCGTCGTCGGCACCGACTCGATGTTCAAGACGATATTCACCCGCGACGCGCCCGACGACGTCGACGCCTGCTGTGCGGGCGGCTGCCGGCAGGACCCGGACTGCGCCCGCTACGACGCCTGCCCGAAGACCGGTGCCGACGTCGCCGCCGCCGCGACCGACCGCTGGGAGCGCGTGTTCTGGCAGGAGATGAAAGACCGGGGCGTGTTCCTCACCGCGAACCAGTACGAGTGTCAGTTCACCTCCTACGCGCACACGGAGGAGGACGTCGAAGAGACGCTGGAGGCGTACCGAGAAGCGCTCTGACCGACAGCGAGAGCGGGTGTTCGAGACTGCCGTCGTCGGTTCGGTAGTTAACCACGAGCGTCGCAGCGACGGCTGCGCTTACAAAGTGGCGCGTGCCTGAGAGCGGCCGCCTTCAGCGGCCGCGAGCGGCGCGCGCGAGGGACGCGGTGAGCGCTCGGAGAGCGCGAACCGCGAGGCTGGGGAGGCGTGAGGCGCTGTGCGGTGCGGTGCTGTGCGGTGCGGTGCTGTGCGGGGTGGGACTCGAAGGGGCAGCCGCGAGGCGGGCGCAGACGACGTAAGCACTGGAAAGAGAGCAACGCGAGCGACTGAAGCGCGCAACGAGTGTGCGCCCGCCTCGCGGCTGGGGCTTTAGAGGAGTTGTCCGTCGGCCCGCACTCGACTATGTATCAACGAGCGGCTAGGGCTTTGGACGGGCCGTCCGTCGATCCGCGGTTATCTACTTATAATCGGTAGACGGCGACATCCCGATCACAGTTATGCGTATCCGCATCGCCGACCGGCGCCACGTGCTCCCAGTCGCAATCGCAGTCGCACGCGTTCACCGTGGAGTTACGGAACGTTTTTATATCGGAGATCGGGTACGTACAGGTGATGACCGCAGTGGCTCGTCTCGACGCCGTCCTTTTCCGAGGCCGACGAGCCCTGCGACCGCGACGAGACGTCCGACCGCCGCGACCGGCTTCCGGCGCGGCGCGACGACGGGCCCCTTCGGGCCAATAACTTCCATCCCTCGTCGCGTTCGCGCCGTTTTGTCTCCGAGAGTCTCGACTCCGATCGTCGCGAGCGACTGCCCCGCCATTTTCTTACAAATTTGAAACCGCTGAATTTAAGGGCATAGGCCGGGTGTACTCTGGTAATGACAAGCGTTGCACTCGCGTTCAGCGGGGGACTCGACACCACGGTCTGCGTGCCGCTGCTGAAAGAGGAGTACGGCTACGACGAGGTCATCGGCGTCAACGTCGACGTCGGGCAGCCGACCGAGGAGTTCGACGAGGCCGAGGAGACCGCCGAGGCGCTGGGACTCGACATCCACGTCGTCGACGCGAAAGACGAGTTCGCCGACCTGTGTTTCGACGCGGTGAAGTCGAACGCCAGCTATCAGGGCTACCCGCTCGGGACCGCCTTAGCGCGCCCGGTCATCGCCGAGGCCATCCTGGGCGTCGCCGAGGAGCAGGGCTGTGACGCCATCGCCCACGGCTGTACGGGCAAGGGCAACGACCAGCTCCGGTTCGAGGCCGTCTGGCGCGGCTCCGACCTCGAAGTGATCGCGCCCGTCCGCGAACTCGGGCTCACCCGCGAGTGGGAGATCGACTACGCCGCCGAGAAGGACCTGCCCGTCGAGGCCGGCGACGGCGGCGTCTGGTCCATCGACGAGAACATCTGGTCGCGCGCGGTCGAGGGCGGCAAGCTGGAGAACCCGGACTACGAGCCGCCGGAGGACATCTACGAGTGGACCGCCGAGCCGGAAGGCGAGACCACCATCGAGGTGA
Source organism: Halorubrum ejinorense (assembly GCF_055389685.1). NCBI lineage: Archaea > Methanobacteriati > Methanobacteriota > Halobacteria > Halobacteriales > Haloferacaceae > Halorubrum > Halorubrum ejinorense. The sequence goes on along the minus strand of NZ_AP043777.1, from coordinate 580,580 downwards.
CCTTCGAGGAGGGGATCCCCGTCGCCGTCGACGGCGAGGCGATGGACCCCGTACCGCTCATCCAACACCTCAACGAGTACGCCGGCGGCTACGGCATCGGTCGCACGGACGTGATGGAGGACCGCATGCTCGGGCTGAAGGTGCGCGAGAACTACGAGCACCCGGCGGCGACGGTCCTGCTGACGGCCCATCAGGCCCTCGAAGACCTCGTGCTCACGAAGAACGAGCGCTCGTTCAAGAAGGGGATCGAACAGGAGTGGTCCGAGAAGGCGTACCAGGGCCTCGTCTTCGCCCCCGTCGTCGACGCGCTGAACGCGTTCATCGACGAGACGCAGGACGTGGTGACGGGGACGGCCACCGTGAAGGTCTCCGGCGGCAACTGCCGCGTCGTCGCCCGCGACTCCGAGTACGCCGTCTACTCCGAGGAGATGGCCTCGTTCAACACCGAGGACGTCGCCGGCATCGCCCAGTCCGACGCGACGGGCGTCGCGAAGTACCACGGGCTTCAGGAGCGCCTCGCCAACGACGTGAAGGCGAACGTCTCGAAGCCGGAGTTGGCCACGGACGGCTCGGGAGCGACGGACGAGACCGACCACAGCTAAATGACAGACGACGACCCCGGCACGGCCGTCCGCGGCGATCGCTTCAGCAGCGGTCCCGCCCGCGAGTTCCTGTCGAGCCTCGCGGCCGACGCGGCCATCTTCGAGGCGGACCTCGCGGTCGACCGCGCGCACGTGGTCATGCTGGCGGAGCAGGGGATCGTCGATAGCGCGGTCGCGAGCGAGATCCTGAGCGCGCTCGACGGCGTGGAGGCGGCGGGCCACGGCGCGCTCTCCGACGGGGAGGACGTCCACGAGGCGATAGAGACGGCCGTCATCGACCGGATCGGCCCCGACGGCGGGCGGATGCACACCGCCCGCTCGCGGAACGACGAGGTCGCGACCTGTATCCGGTACCGGCTGCGCGAGGACCTGCTCGCGGCCGTCGAGGCGACCGTCACCGCTCGGGAGGCGCTCGTCGAGACCGCGGAGGCGCACGCGGAGACGCTGATGCCGGGGTACACGCACCTCCAGCCGGCCCAGCCGACGACGGTCGGACACTACCTACTGTCGTACGAGGGCGGGCTCTCCCGGGACACCGCGCGCCTGCTCGACGCGTACGACCGGGTCAACCGGTCCCCGCTCGGCGGCGCGGCGTTCGCGGGGACGCCCTTCGACGTCGACCGCGACCGGACCGCCGAGCTGCTCGGGTTCGACGGGACGGTCCGCAACTCGATGGACGCCGCCTCAGCGCGCGACTTCCTCGCGGAGTCGGCGACCGCGCTCGCGACGCTCGCGACGACGCTGTCGGGGCTCGCGGAGGACCTGATCGTCTTCTCGAACAAGGGGGTCGTCGAGCTGGCGGACGCGTACGCCTCCACTTCCTCGATCATGCCCCAGAAGAAGAACCCCGACACGCTGGAGCTGACCCGCGGCGTCGCGGGCGACGCGGTCGGCGAGGCGACCGGCACCCTGAGCCTGCTGAAGGGGCTCCCGCGCGCCTACAACCGCGACCTCCAGCGCGCACACGCGAGCGTCTTCGAGATCGCGGACGACGTGCGCGAGGCGACGGAGATCGCCGCGGGCGCGGTCGCGACCGCCGACTGGGACGAGGACGCGCTCGCGACGGCCGCCGGAGAAGGCTTTTCGACGGCGACGGGCGTCGCTGACCTGCTCGCGATGGCGGGGCTCCCGTTCCGCACCGCCCACGAGATCGTCGCGAGCGCCGCGCCCGCGGTCGAGGACGGCGACGATCCCGCGACGGCCGCCGCAAAAGTTGACGAGGCCGCACGAGGCGTGCTGGGGGAGTCCCTCTTCGAACGCGTGTCCCGCGAGGCGGTCGAACGCGTGCTCGACCCGACCGAGAGCGTCGCGAGCCGCGACTCCGCCGGCGGCCCCGCACCGGAGGCGGTCGCCGAGGAGCTGACGGCGGCGACCGCGGGTATCGACGCGGACGCGACGGCGCTCCGCGAGCGTCGCGAGTCGCTCGCGTCGGCGGCCGACGCGCTCGACGCGGAGGTGGCGACGTATGAGTGAACGCCCGCCGCAGCCAGATCGGATGCGACGACCGCCGCGGTCGGCGGTCGGTCCGCGACCGTCGGCCGCGCTCCCGTTCCCGCGAGGGGACGAACACATTTCCGGCCTCTGACACACGATGTCCGTCGACCGGTTTCGACCGCTTTTGCTCCGATAGCCGGTGCTTTAGTTAGTGTAAACTATTTGGTAAGTTCGGAACCTTTATGCGTTTTCGCCGCCGAGGAGCAGGTACGATGACGAGCGACACCGACACGCTGGTGGCGGAGGACCCGATCACGGGCGAGGAAATCGAACTCCCGGCCGACGTCGAGGTCGGCGAGATCATCGACAGCCCGGTCACCGGGACCGAACTCGAAGTGATCTCCCTCGATCCGGTCGTCTTGGAAGAGGCGCCCGAACTCGAGGAGGACTGGGGCGAGTAGATGGCGACGAGCGCCGCGTCCGCGACGATCGAGTGGTTCACATGCGCGTAGGCGTCCTCTACTCGCGAATCCGGAAAGACGAGAAGCTGCTGCTTGGCGAGCTCCGCGAGCGCGGACACGAGATCGAGAAGATCGACGTCCGCAAGGAGCGGTTCGGGCTCGAGTCCACGACCGCGGCCGTCGACGACCTCGACATCGTCGTCGACCGCTGCCTGTCGACGAGCCGCTCGCTGTACGCGACCCGGTTTCTCGACAGCTACGGGGTTCCCGTGGTGAACGGCCCCGAGACGGGCGACGTCTGCGCCGACAAGGCGAAGAACTCGCTCGCGCTCGCCGAGGCCGACGTGCCGACGCCCGCGACGGAGGTGGCGTTCACGACGGAGGCGGCGCTCGAAGCGATCGAGTCGTTCGGCTACCCCTGCGTCCTCAAGCCGGTCACCGGCTCGTGGGGGCGCCTGATGGCCAAGATCGACTCGCGCAACGCCGCCGAGGCGATCTTAGAGCACAAGGAGACGCTCGGCCACTACGAGCACAAGGTGTTCTACGTCCAGGAGTTCGTCGACAAGCCCGGCCGCGACATCCGCGTGCTGGCGGTCGACGGCGAGCCGGTCGCCGCGATGACCCGCTCGTCGGAACACTGGCTCACGAACGCCGCGAAGGGCGGCGAGACGAAGTCGTTCGACCTCGACGAGCGCGCGACCGAACTGGTCGAGAAGGCCTCCGACGCTGTCGGCGGCGGCATGCTCGGCGTCGACCTGATGGAGGTGGGCGTCGACGCGGACGGCGACGGCACGGCCGACGACTACACCGTTCACGAGGTGAACCACACCGTCGAGTTCAAGGCGCTCGACGCGGCCACCGAGGTCGACGTGCCGGCGAGAGTAGTCGACTGGCTGGAGTCGAAGGCGGTCGAGCTGGCCGACGGCGACATCGCCGGAGCGGGGAGCGAGGAGGTGGACGCGTGACCGACGAGAGCTACACCGCGAGCGTCGTCGGCGGCACCGGGTTCACCGGCGGCGAGCTGTTGCGGATCCTCGCCGGCCACCCCGACTTCGAGGTCGTCCAAGCGACCTCGCGGTCGGCGGACAACATGACCGTCGGGCGGTCGCACCCGAACCTGCGCGACCTCGACCTGCGGTTCTCCGACCCCGACGACCTGGCGTCGGTCGACGTGCTGTTCGCGGCGACGCCCCACGGCGTCTCGATGGGGCGGATCGACGAGTTCTTCGAGGCCGCAGATACGGTCGTCGACCTCTCGGCCGACTTCCGGCTCCCCGCAGCGGAGCTGTACGACGAGTGGTACGACGGCCACGAGTCGCCGGAGTACTTGGAGCGCGCCGAGTACGCGCTCCCGGAGCTGAACCGCGAGAACCTCCCCGGCGCCGACCTGATCGCCGGCGGCGGCTGTAACGCGACCGCGACGATCCTCGGCCTGAAGCCGCTGGTCGACGCGGGCGCGCTCGGTCCGGATACCGGGGAAGTCGTCGTCGACGTGAAGGTCGGCTCCTCGGAGGGCGGCGCCGGCGGCGGCGCGGCCTCCTCGCACCCGGAGCGCTCGGGCGTCGTGCGCCCGTACGCGCCCACCGGCCACCGCCACGAGGCGGAGATAGAGGCGTACCTCGACCTGTCCGTCTCGTTCACCGTCCACGCGGTCGAGATGGTCCGCGGCGCGAGCGCGACCTGTCACGTCTTCCCCGGCGAGCCGCTCTCGAAGGGGGACCTGTGGGGCGCGTACCGCGACGCGTACGCCGACGAGCCGTTCATGCGTCTCGTCTCGGGCGGCGGCGGCGTCTACCGCTACCCCGAGCCGAAGGCGGTCGCGGGGACGAACCACGGCGAGGTCGGCTTCGAACTCGACCCCGGGAACCGGCGCGTCGTCGTCTTCTCGGCGATAGACAACATGACGAAGGGGTCGGCGGGGCAGGCGGTCCACGCGGCGAACGTCGCCTTGGGGCTGCCCGAGACCGCCGGCCTCGAGTTCCAGGGGCTCCACCCGGTGGGATCGCCATGAGCGGCGGCGAAACCGGGAACGACGACGGGCCGCCGGTCGTCGTCAAGGTCGGCGGCGCGAAGGCCGTCGACCCGGCCGGCGCGGTCGGCGACGTGGCCCACCTCGCCGCCAATGGGCGCGAGGTCGTCGTCGTCCACGGCGGCTCGACGGTCGTCGACGAGACGCTCGAACGGCTCGGGATCGAACCGGAGTACGTCGAGTCGGCCTCGGGCGTCACGGGGCGGTTCACCGACGCGGAGACGATGGAGGCGTTCACGATGGCGATGGCTGGGAAACTCAACACCGAACTGACGGCACAGTTCCGGTCGGCCGGGGTCGACGCGGTCGGGCTGAGCGGCGTCGACGGCGGGCTCCTCGCCGGGCCTCGCAAGTCGGCCGTCCGCGTCGTCGAGGACGGCAAGAAGAAGATCCGGCGCGGCGACCACTCCGGACGGATCGAGTCGGTGAACGCCGACCTCCTCTCCGGGCTGCTCGCGGACGGCTACACGCCGGTCGTCTCCCCGCCGATGGCGGGCGAAGAGGGCGACGGCGAGGTGACGCCCGTGAACGCGGACGCCGACCGGGCGGCCGCGGCGGTCGCGGGCGCGCTCGGCGCCGATCTCGTCCTCCTGACCGACGTGTCGGGCGTGTACGCCGACGCGGACGACCCCGACACGCGCGTCGACGCGGCCGTGACCCCCGACGAGCTGGCGGCCTTAGAGGACGCCGCCGAGGGGTTCATGGGCAAGAAGGTGATGGCCGCGACGGAGGCGCTGTCGGGCGGCTCCGACCGCGTCGTGATCGCGGACGCCAACGTCCGCGATCCGGTCGTCGCCGCGCTCGGCGGCGAGGGGACGACGATCGAACGGTCCGCGCTGGCTGACGACGCCGCCGGTGACGAGACCGGCGACGCGGACGAAACGGAGGGGATCGACGCGTGAGCGGCTTCGTCTTCTCCGAGAAGCCGATCGAGATGGCGTCCGGCGACGGCGTCTACCTCACCGCGACCGACGGCACCGAGTACCTCGATTTCGGCGCCAGTTACGCCTGTACGCCGGTGGGGCACTGCCACCCCGAGGTCGTCGACGCGGCGACGAGCCAGCTGGAGGAGCTCATGTACGTCCAGGCGTCGTACCCGCACGCGGCGCGGACGGCGCTGTACGAGCGGCTCGCCGAGGTCGCCCCGGTCGACGTCGACAACGTCTGGCTCTGTAACTCCGGGACGGAGGCGAACGAGGCCGCGCTGAAGTTCGCACGGCACGCGACGGGCCGGCAGAAGATCGTCGCCACCACGCAGGGGTTCCACGGGCGGACCATGGGAACGCTCGCGACCACCTGGAAAGACAAGTACAAGGAGGGGTTCGGCCCCCTCGCGGGCGGCGTGGAGTTCGTCGAGTACGGCGACGCGGCGGCGATGCGCGAGGCGGTCGACGAGGAGACCGCCGCCGTCATCCTGGAGCCGCTTCAGGGCGAGGGCGGGATCAACCCCGTCTCGACCGAGTACCTCCAGGCCGTCCGGGTCGCGACCGCGACGAGCGGCGCGGCGATGATCCTCGACGAGATCCAGACCGGACTCGGCCGCACCGGCTCGCTGTGGGCGGCCGACCGTCACGACGTGGTTCCGGACATCCTGACGACCGCGAAGGGGCTCGGCAGCGGGCTCCCGATCGGCGCGACGCTGTGTCGCGACTGGATCGCCGCCGACGCCGGCGATCACGGGTCGACGTTCTCCGGCGGCCCCGTGGTGTCGGCCGCGGCGGGCGCCACCCTCGACGTGATCGAGCGCGAGGACCTGCCCGCACACGCCGAAGAGATCGGCTCGTACCTCCGCGGCGAACTGCGCGACCGCCTCGGCGACGACGTCCGCGACGTCCGCGGCGACGGGCTGATGGTCGGTATCGAGGTGCGCCGGGGGTCGAACCGGCTACTGCGGGACCTCGCCATCGACCATCGGATCCTCGCGCTGCCCGCGGGCCGGACCGTGCTGCGGCTGCTGCCGCCGCTGACCGTCGAACGCGAGCACGCCGACGCCGTCGTGGACGCGATCGAAGAGGTGATCGGCTGATGGCGGCCGGCACGGAGCGGGAGGCCGAGGCGGCGTCCGGCGACGGCGCCGACGTCGTCGCCGGCGGTGGCTACCCCGCGGCCTGCGACACCGCGGCCCGCCGGCTGCTGTACGACATGGTATCGATCCCGTCGCCCTCGCGCGAGGAGGAGCGAGCCGCCGAGCGGCTCGTCGACTTCTTCGAGGCGAACGGGCGCGAGGCGTGGATCGACGAGGTCGGGAACGTCCGCGCGCCGGCGAACGACGCCGTCCTCCTCACCTCGCATATCGACACCGTGCCGGGCGACATTCCGGTCGAGGTACGGCCGGCGCCGCCCGAGGGGGAACTGCCGGAGCCCTCGGACGTCCCCGTCGGCGAGCCCGGCGACCCGGTGTTGTGGGGTCGCGGGTCGGTCGACGCGACGGGACCGCTGGTCGCGATGGCGGTCGCGGCGGTGAAGACGGGGGTTTCGTTCGCGGGGGTCGTCCGCGAGGAGGTCGACTCCGGCGGCGCGCGCCACCTCATCGGCGACCGCGACGCCCCCGAGGCGGTGGTCAACGGCGAGCCGTCGGGCTGGCAGGGTATCACGCTCGGCTACCGCGGCCTGCTGGAGGGAACCTACGTGAACACGAGCGAGTCGGGCCACTCCTCGCGGCCGGAGCCGAACGCGATCCAGCACGCGATCGACTGGTGGCACGGCGTCGAGGAGACGTTCACGCCCGACGACTCGGAGACCGCCGTGTTCGATCAGGTGACGACCAAGCCCATCTCGGTCGACGGCGGCCTGAGCGACGACGGCCTCGCCGTGGAGGCGACGATGGACGTTCAACTCCGGATCCCGCCCTCGCGCCCGGTCGACGAGATACACGAGTTGGCGGAGGCGGAGCTGTCGACCGGCTCGGTCCACTGGGGCGACCCGATGCCCCCCGTGATGGAGAGCCCGCGGACCGGCCTGGCCCGGGCGTTCCGCGTCGCGATCCGGTCGGTCGACGGCGACGTTCGCCTGCTGCGGAAGACCGGCACGAGCGACATGAACCTCTACGCGGCCGCGTGGGACTGCCCGATGGTCACCTACGGCCCCGGGAACTCCGACCTCGACCACGCGCCCGACGAGCGGCTCCCGCTCCCGGACCTCGACCGCGCCGTGAGCGTGTTGACGGCGGTCTGTCGCGAGCGACTGTAACCCCGGTCGCCGGCCGCGAACCGACTTCGAAGTACACCACCCTCATACGACACTACCGAACGATGCCACTCGCTACCGACGACTTCCTCGACATCGACGACGTGACGCCCGCCGAACTGGACGCCCTGCTCGACCGCGCCGCCGCGATGAAGGCGGGCGAGACGGACCCGCGACTGGCGGACGCCACGCTCGGGATGATCTTCGAGAAGCCGTCGACGCGGACGCGCGTCTCCTTCGAGACGGGAATGACGCGGCTCGGCGGCCACGCGATGTTCCTCGGGCCCGACGACATCCAACTCGGCCACGGGGAGCCGCTGCGCGACACCGCGCGCGTGCTGGGTCGGTACGTCGACGGCGTGATGGCGCGGCTCTTCGACCACGGGGACGCCGAGACGCTCGCCGAACACGCCGACTGCCCCGTGATCAACGGGCTCACCGACGAGGCACACCCCTGCCAGACGCTCGCCGACCTCCTCACGATTCGGGAGACGGTCGGCGAGGACGCCACGGTCGCGTGGGTCGGCGACGGCAACAACGTCGGACAGTCGTTCGTCGTCGGCGCGGCGATGGCCGGGGTCGACGTGCGGGTCGCCACCCCGGCGGAGTACGGGATGGACCCGGACGTCTTCGAGCGCGCCGCGGCGTTCGGCGCGGACGTGGAGCCGACGACCGACCCCGAAGCGGTGGTCGACGGCGCCGACGTCGTCTACACCGACGTGTGGATTTCGATGGGCCAAGAGGACGAACGCGACGAGAAGCTCACCGCGTTCGACGGGTTTCAGGTGAACGGCGACCTGCTCGCCGGCACCGACGCGCGGGTGATGCACTGCCTGCCCGCGCACCGCGGCGAGGAGATCACCGACGACGTGCTCGAGTCCGACCGCGCCCTCGTCTGGGACCAGGCGGAAAACCGGATGCACGCGCAGAACGCGCTCCTCGTCGAGCTGCTCGGCGGGGAGTGAGGCGAAAACGGCGGTCGGCCGGACCGCGGTCGCGACCGAGGGATCGGTCGGAGCGCGGTCCGAGACGCTGGGAGCGCGAGGCGGACACCTATCCGGAGAGCGTGACGAGCGACGCGCCCAGGACCACGAGCGAAGCGGCCGCGATCAGCGGCCACGTGACCCGCTCGAGACGGCGGGGGAGAAACAGGGCCGAGAGGGCGATAACGATCAGCGGCGCGGTGTGCGTGATCGGGATCACGATCACCACCGGTGCGGACGCGAGCGCGCCGAAGTACGCGAGGAGTCCGACCGTGCTCGCCACCCCGGCGCCGACGTACCACCGCGCGTGCGGGTTCCGGACGATCGACGGGAGCGGGGTTCGGCGGAGGCGGCGGTATCCGGCGTAACCGACGAACGCCGCGGTCATCATCACCGCGAGTCCGACGAGGATCGGCGTCCCGGCGTCGAGCCCGATCCGAACGAGTATCGGTTCGACGCCGGTGAACCCCGCGGCGGCGATCGGAAACAGCAGCGATGACCCCGCGTTGCGCGGCGAGGCGGGCGAGTGCGAGTCGGCGGCGGTCACCCGCGAGATGACCGCGATCCCGACGACGATGAACGCGATCCCAGCGACGTGGGGTAGCGTGAGCGATTCGCTGAACAGCAGCACGGCCAGGACGGCGGCGACCAGCGTCGAGGCCGAGACGATCGGGGTCGTTCGGCTCGCGCCGATCGCCTCGATCCCGGCGAACGCACAGAGGCGTCCGAGGACGAGACCGGCGATCCCCGCCGCGGCGAACGCGCCGACCGCGACCCGTGAGAGCCCGTATTCCGGATGGTGGCGAGCGACGGCCAGCGGGACGACCAGCAGGAGGTTGACGCCCATCATGACGACGACGGCATCACCGACGTCACCGCCGTCGGTGGCGACCCGAATCAGAATGTTTTGGACGGCCAGAAGGGCGGCGGCGAGTACCGCGAGGGCGACGCCGACCAGAGAGACGAACTCGAACATCACGGTCGGAAGATATTCTCGTCGTAGATGCGTATATTCTCGTGAAAATGGCTGGATTCCCGACTAAACGAATACGATTCTTTCGTAGTACTGATCATCATACCGGGAGGGACCGTTCACAAGAATATAAAATTTTGACGACATGTGTCACCACACAACATGACCCACGTCAATAGTTAACAACCCCGGCCGCGGAGGGGCCTTAGTTCCCGGTCCACCGGAGTATCGCGAGCGTCCCCTCGAAGAGCGCGATCATCGTCAGCGTCACGATGATCGGCGCCATCCCGGTCGGGTCGGGGCTAAAGAGGAACGCGATCCCGAGGAACGACCCCCAGAAGATCAGCCGCTTCGCCTCCAGCCACTGCCGGGTGACGAGGTTCATCATGATGGCGAGCATGATGAAAAGCGGGATCTGGAAGACGATCGCCATGAACGACAGCATGATGACGATCAGGTTGAACGTCTCCGCGAGTCCAAAGGCGATCGTCGCCGCGTCGGCGGTGTAGGTGGTGAAATACGAGAAGATCGCGGGCAACACGAGGAAGTGCGCGAACGCGATGCCGATCCCGCCTAACACGAGGCTCGTCGGCACCGCGGCGAGGTAGTAGCGGCGTTCCGTCTGGTAGAGTCCCGGCCGCATGAACCGGTACGTCTCGTAGACGAACGCCGGGAGTCCGACCACGACGCCGGCGAGGCCGGCCACCTTCAGCCGGGTGAGCGGGAGTTCGAGCGGCCCGTACAGCCGGGGCCGGTTCTCCAGCGGCGCGGGGATGTGGTAGCTCCAGAAGTAGTTGATAAGCTCCGTCGACTCGGTGACGACGACGAGCGTGGCCAGTCCGCCGATGAGGAAGACGACCGCGAGCCGCCGCATCATCTCCTCGATGTGGGCGGCAAGCGGCATCTCCTCGTCCGTTTCCGGCCCCTCGATGTCGCCGAAGGGCGCGTCGTCCTCGACGGTCGCGGCCTCCGCCGTATCCGTCGTCGTCGCCGGCGCCCCGCCGTCGCCGAGGCTCTCGGTCGCGGCCTCGTTCTGGGCGGCGACCTCGGCGCCGTCGTCGGCGCCCGCGAACTCGTCGCCGTCCGCGAACTCGTCGGCGTTCGGACCGTCGTCTTCGTCCGCGTCGTCGTCGCCGACCGACTCGGCCGGGGCCGCGTCCTCCGCCTCGACGACCTCGTCCGGCTCGAGGGGGTCGTCGCTCACCGACTCGTCCTCGTCGACCCCGACCTCGGGAGTGACCTCCGAGGTCACCTCGGACTCGACGGAGTCGCCGTCCGGCCCGTCCTCGTCCCGGGTTTCGGGGTCGGTCGCGTCCGCGTCCGGCGACTGCTCCTCGGCGTCGTCGCCGTCGGGAGCGACCTCGTCGGTCGACCCGTCGGCGGCGGCCGAGTCATCGTCGTGCGACCGGTCCGAGTCGTCCATTCAGTTGTCGTACGCGACCGGGCGGTTATCAACCTTTTCGGATGGCCGCGTCAGGCGGTTGGCCGCGGTCGAAAAGGTTGATAACGGCGACGGCCCTCCCCCTCCGTATGGCGAGCGCCCTCGACGAAGACACCCAACGGTCGATCGCGGAGGGCCAAGAGACGGCGAAGGCCTTCCTGCGGTCGATCCAGAAGGACCTCCAGAAGGTGTTCGTCGTCTTCCTCCTCGGCTTCCTCGCGACGTTCTGGGCGCTCCGCGTCTTTATTTGGGACCGGCTCAGGGCGGTCACGGAGTCGAACATGAGCGCCGCGGTCGCCGCGGAGGCGGACGTCATCGCGACGACCCCGTTCGAAGTGATCCTCCTCCAAGCGAAGATCGGACTCATCGTGGGCGCGATCACCGCGATCCCGCCGCTGATCTACGTCACCCGCGACGAACTGCGGCGGCGCGGCATGTGGCCGCGGTCGCCGGTCGCGATCTGGAAGCTCGCCGGGATCGGACTGCTCGGCGTCGGGCTGTTCACCGCCGGCGTCTCCTACGGCGTCTTCGCCTTCTTCCCGCTGATGTTCGGCTTCCTCGCCGAGTTCGGGCTGGAGGCCGGCATCCAGCCCACCTACGGGATCGTGATGTGGACGGAGTTCATCGTCTTCCTCTCGCTGTCGTTCGGGCTCGCCGGCCAGATGCCGCTGCTCATCACCGGGCTCTCCTACAGCGAGATCGTGCCGTACGAGACGTTCCGCGACAACTGGCGCTACGCGGTCGTTGCCATCTTCGTCTTCGGCGCCGTGTTCTCCCCGCCGGACCCGTTCACCCAGCTACTGTGGGCGTTTCCGCTGGTCGCGCTGTACGGCTTCAGCCTCTACCTCGCGAAGCTCGTCGTCACGGCCAAGCGGAGCTCCGACCGGATCGACGTGCTTGGGGCGATCCGGAACCACTGGAACGTCGTCGGGGGCGCGACCGTCCTCGGCGGCGCGCTCGTGTACGGCTTCTACGAGTACGGCGGCCGGACCGGCTTCAACGACCTCCTCCGGCTGGCAAACAGTAGCTGGCGGTTCCTCGAACCCGGCGCGGGCCTCGGCGTCGACCCCGCGACCGCGGCGGCCATCTACGCCGGCCTGTGGGCGTTCGCCTTCGCCGCCGTCGCGACGCTGTGGGCGGTGTACACCGACCTCGACACCGCGAGCGCCGGCTACCAGTACGGCGACCCGACCGCCATCGACGTGAGCGAACTCGACGCCGCGGGCGTGCGAGCGGCCCCCGAGGACGCGTTCGCCGAGATGGAGGAGGCGGAGTCGCTCGCGCTCGCGCAGGCCGCGATGGACGAGGACGACCCGGAGAAGGCGCAGGCGATCCTCGACCGGTTCGACGAGGCCGACGACGGGAACGGCGGCGACGGCGACGGCGGCGGCGCCGAGGGCGCGGACGAGGCCGGCGAGGACGGGCTCGTCGGCTCCGTCCAGAACCGGACCTCGCGGGCGAGTTCGACGTTCCTCGCCGAGCTCACCGACGGAGAGGAGGAGGCCGCCGAAGACGACATCGGCGGCTACTACAAGGACCTCAAGTTCATCTTCGACTCGCTGCGCACCCGGTCGTTCCGGATCGTCGCCGTCTTCGGCGTCGTGATGGCGGCCGCGTTCACGTGGCTGTACCTCGGCGGACTCGGCACGGTCCGCGGCGACCTCGAACGGCGCGTGCCGGCGGAGATCGAGGGCGGGATCAACATCATCACGCTCCACCCGGTCGAGGCGCTGATCTTCATGGTGAAGTTCTCGGTGATGCTCGGGATCTTCGCCGCGTTCCCGGTGGTCCTCTACTACGCGTGGCCCGCGCTCCGCGAGCGCGGCTTCGTCAAGGGTCGCGTCTACCAGGTGTACCTGTGGGCGGGCGCGCTCGGCGCGGGGATGATCGGCGGCTTCGCGTTGGGGTACGCGTACATCGCGCCCGGGCTCATCGGCTGGCTCGTCACCGACGCGCGCCTGGCGGACATGATCATCACCTACCAAGTGAGCGACTTCCTCTGGCTCGTCATCTACACGACGATCGGGATCGGGTTCCTCGCGGACATCCCGATCGCGATGGTGCTGCTGAACAACGCCGGCGTCCCGTACCGCGTGTTCCGCAACCGCTGGCGCGAGGTGACGATCGGGATCCTGCTGGCCGCGGCCGTGTTCACCCCCGCCGACGTGATCACGATGTTCCTCGCGACGATCCCGCTGATGGCGGCGTACGGCGTCGGCGTCGGCGTCCTCTTCCTCGTCACCTTCGGGGGCCGACGGGACCTCTCGCCGCCGACGGAGTTCATCGGGGAGTAGCCGTCCGGCTCGTGACACGCGTGTGGGTGTGTTTATCACACCCGATATTCTGGCAGATAACTACTTACTGGGGTGTTAGCCAGCTTTAGCTATGCTTAAAAAGATCGCGATCGACCGGTTGGACCTTCGACCGAAGCTCATCATCGCCTTCGTCCTCGTGGCGCTGCTGGTCGGCGTCACCGGTGCCGTCGGGTACCAAGCCGTCGGCGACGTCGACGAAGAGGCGCACGTCATCTCCGGGGACGGCGACAAGATCGATGCCTCGCTGAACATGCTCGTCGCCATCGAGGAACAGCAAGTCGCCGTCCACGCCGCCCTCCTCGGAGAGGAGGGTGAACGAGCGGCGTTCGAGGCCGCCGGGGAGCGGTTCGACGAGTATTCGGCGGCGTTACAACGACAGGAGCTGAGCGGGCAAGAGCAGGCGGAGTTCCGGGAGTTACAGGCGCAACACGAGGAGTACGCCGCGGTCGCTGGAGAGCTGTTCGCGGCCGCGGAGGCCGGTGAGATGGTTCGCGCGCGGGAGAAGAGCGACGAGCTGGACGGGATCGTCGCCGGTGCCAAAGACTCAGCCACCGCGCTCGAACGGGCGGCCATCGAGGACAAGGAAGCGTCCGTCGCCGCCGCCGACGCCACGGCGCAGACCGCGCAGCTGGAGGTAGTTGGATTGACCGCCGGAGCGTTCGTCGCGGCGATCGCGATCGGGCTGTTCGTCGCCGGGCGAATCACGCCGCCGATCGCGCAGCTCTCCGAGGGGCTCGCCGCGATCAGCGACGGCGACCTCGAGAGGGAGGTGGACCCGCACGTCGAGAGCGACGAACTCGGTCGGATGGTCGACGCGTACACCGAGATGCGTGGCAACCTCCGCGGGGTGTTCTCCCAGATCGGGACCGCGAGTGAGGGGCTCAAGCGGGGGCGGCTCGACTGGGAGTTCGAGGCCGAGTACCCGGGGCGGTACGGCGAGACCATACGGGACCTCGAGACCGGCGCTAACGAGCTCGCGGCGAGTTTCGGTGAGATCAAAGACGTCAGCGGCGATCTCCAGCGGGGCGTGCTCTCCGGCGATGTCGACACGGACCGGCCGGGACAGTACGGCGCCGTGCTCGATGACCTCTCGGTGGGGGCGGAGCAGCTATCTGACAGCTTCGCGCAGATATCGACCGCGAGCGACGGGCTGAAGCGGGGAAAGCTCGCGCAGGACGTCGACACCGACTACCCGGGGGCGTACGGAGAGGTACTCGCCGACTTGGAAGACGGGATCGACCGCCTCGGCGACAGCGTCGGCAGCGTCAAAGCGATCGTAGAGAGCGTCGACACGTCGAGCGAAGTTGTCGCACAGAACACGGAAGAGGTGAAAGCGGCGAGCGAAGAGGTCGCTAGGTCCGTCGAAGAGATCTCCCACGGCGCGGACACGCAGAGCGAGAACCTCCACGAGGTCGCCAGCGAGATGAACGACATGTCGGCCACGGTCGAGGAGATCGCGTCGTCGGCCGATCAGGTGGCTGCGACCGCGGAGACCGCGGTCGAACGGGGGAACGACGGGCGCGAGTACGCCGCGGCGGCGACCGGGGAGATCGACTCGATCGAGGAACGGGCGGACGAGGCGGCCGCGCAGGTCGCGGCGCTCGAAGCGGACATGAACGAGATCGGCGAGATCGTGGAGATGATCTCCGGGATCGCCGAGAAGACGAACATTCTCGCGCTCAACGCCTCGATCGAGGCGGCGCGTGCGGGGGAGGCCGGGCAGGGGTTCGGCGTCGTCGCCTCCGAGGTCAAGTCGCTCGCGGAGGAGGCGTC
The DNA here is from genome assembly GCF_055389685.1 of Halorubrum ejinorense. Classification (NCBI taxonomy): domain Archaea; kingdom Methanobacteriati; phylum Methanobacteriota; class Halobacteria; order Halobacteriales; family Haloferacaceae; genus Halorubrum; species Halorubrum ejinorense. The sequence goes on along the minus strand of NZ_AP043777.1, from coordinate 565,383 downwards.
GGAGGCCACTGCGGCGGTCGAGGAACACATCGAGAACGCCCAGTCGAGCACCGCGGAGACGGTCGCCGGAATGGATCTGATGAGCGATCGCGTCGAGCGCGGTTCGGAGACGATCGAGCGCGCGATCGAGACGTTCGACGAGATCGCGGACGCGGTACAGGAGGCCGAGAGCGGCATCCGGGAGATCAGCGACGCGACCGACGACCAAGCCGCCTCGACGGAAGAGGTCGTCTCGGTGGTGGACGAGGTGGCCGGCGTGAGCGAACAGACCGCGGCGGAGTCGAGCAACGTGTCCGCGGCGACCGAAGAGCAGGCGTCGTCGCTCGCGGAGACGACGGAAACGATCCGGGGGCTCTCAGAGCTGGCCAACGATCTGAGCGGCGAGGTGGCGGCGTTCGAAACGGCGGACGGAGCGGCGACCCGGACGGACGGGCGGCCGCAGGCAGCGGCCGACGGAGGGCGGTGACGGCTGAGCGTCCTCGAGCGGAGCCGCCGGATCGAGTGGGGCCCTCGGCGCGATCGAGGCCTGACCCGGCGAGCGGTGGTGAGCGGAAGTGTGTTCGTTAAGTGCCTTCGGCGCGTGATTTGGATATCGATGAACCGGCTCCGTCCGACGAACCAAGTACGCGTTACGGTGAGCCTCGATCCATGAGCAAGGACTACATCGAGGTCCGCGGCGCCGAGGAACACAACCTCACGGACCTCGACGTCCGGATCCCGCGCGAGGAGTTCACCGTCGTCACCGGGCTCTCCGGGTCGGGGAAGTCGTCGCTCGCGTTCGACACGGTCTACGCCGAGGGACAGCGCCGCTACATCGAGTCGCTGTCCGCGTACGCCCGCAACTTCCTCGGGCAGATGGACAAACCGCAGGTGGAGTCCGTCGAGGGGCTTTCGCCGGCGATCTCGATCGACCAGAAGAACGCCGCGAACAACCCCCGGTCGACGGTCGGCACCGTCACCGAGCTCCACGACTACCTCCGGCTGTTGTACGCCCGGATCGGGACCCAGTACGACCCCGTCACCGGCGAGGAGGTCGGCGAGCAGTCAGCACAGGACATGGTGAACCAGATCCTCGACCTGCCGGAGGGCACCCGCGCGAAGGTCGCGGCCCCCATCGTCCGCGACCAGAAGGGCGCCTTCGAGGAGCTGTTCGAGGGGCTCGTGAGCGACGGGTACAGCCGCGTCGAGGTGGACGGCGACTCCGTCGACCTGACCCTCGACGACCCGGACCTCGACGAGAACTACGACCACACGATCGACGTGATCGTCGACCGCGTCCGGGTGTCGCCCGAGGCGCGCTCCCGGATCACGGACTCCGTCGAGACCGCCTTAGAGGAGGCCGACGGCGTCCTCAAGCTGATCGTCCCAGACCCGCCCGAGGACGTGCCGTTCGCCTCGAACGCGCGCTCGACCGGCTCGCTCGCGGCCGACGCCGACGGCGACGACCGGCTCGTCGTCGAGTTCTCCGAGGAGCTGGGCAACCCCAACTCCGACGTTCAGTTCTCGGCGCTCGAGACGCGGTCGTTCTCCTTCAACAGCCCGTACGGCGCCTGTCCCGAGTGCGAGGGGATCGGGTCGACGAAGGAGGTCGACGAGGGGCTCGTCGTCGAGGACCCCTCGAAGCCGCTCAAGCACGTCTTCGAGCCGTGGAGCTACGACCGCACCTACTACTCCCGCCAGCTCGACAACGTCGCCGACCACTTCGGCGTCGACCTCGACACGCCCTTCGAGGTGCTCGACGAGGATATCCGGCGGCAGTTCCTCTACGGCACCGACGACCTCGTCCACTTCGAGTGGACCACGAAGAACGGCACCCGGGAGAAGACCGAGCGCTTCGAGGGCGTCATCCCGAACCTGGAGCGACGCCACGTGGAGACCGACTCCGAGCGCGCCCGCGACCACATCGAGGAGTACATGGCCGTGACGACCTGCCCCGAGTGCGAGGGGACGCGGCTCAAAGAGCAGTCGCGACACGTCCTCGTCGCCGGCACGTCGATCACGGAGGTCAACGAGCTGTCGATCGGCGACGCGCGCCGCCACTTCGAGGGGATGGAGTCGGAGCTCAACGAGCGCGAGACGACCATCGCCGAGGAGATCTTAAAGGAGATCCGCGCGCGGCTCGGCTTCATGGAGGAGGTCGGGCTGGAGTACCTCACGCTCGACCGCGAGGCGTCGACGCTCTCCGGCGGCGAGAGCCAGCGCATCCGGCTCGCCACGCAGGTCGGCTCCGGGCTCGTCGGCGTGTTGTACGTCTTAGACGAGCCGTCGATCGGGCTCCACCAGCGCGACAACGACCGGCTGCTCAACACCTTGGAGGGGCTCCGCGACCTGGGGAACACCCTCCTCGTCGTCGAACACGACGAGGAGACGATGCGGCGCGCCGACGAGATCATCGACATGGGGCCGGGGCCGGGCAAGCGCGGCGGCGAGATCGTCGCGCAGGGCACCTTCGACGAGGTGGTCGACGCCGAGGAGTCGGTGACGGCCGACTACCTCGCCGGCCGTGAGTCGATCCCGGTGCCCGACGAGCGCCGCGACCCGGAGGGCGAGCTCGTGGTGCGAGGCGCTCGACAGCACAACCTCGACGACCTCGACGTGCCGATCCCGCTGGGAACGCTGACGACGGTGACGGGCGTCTCCGGCTCCGGGAAGTCGACGCTCGTCAACGACATCCTGTATAAGGGGCTCGCGCGGGAGATGAACGACAACACCTCGGTCGACCCCGGCGAGCACGACGCGATAGAGGGCCTAGAGGGAATCGAGACGGTCCGGCTCATCGACCAGTCGCCGATCGGTCGGACGCCGCGCTCGAACCCCGCCACGTACACGGACGTGTTCGACCACGTCCGCGAGCTGTTCGCGGAGACGAAGCTGTCGAAGCGCCGCGGCTACGAGAAGGGCCGCTTCTCGTTCAACGTGAAGGGCGGTCGCTGCGAGGAGTGCGGCGGGCAGGGGACCGTCAAGATCGAGATGAACTTCCTCTCGGACGTGTACGTCCCCTGCGAGGAGTGCGGCGGCGCGCGCTACAACGACGAGACGCTCGACGTGGAGTACAAGGGGAAGACGATCGCCGACGTGCTCGACATGAGCGTCGCGGAGGCCCACGAGTTCTTCGAGAGCCACCGCGGGCTCAACCGCCGACTGAAGCTGCTGCGAGACGTCGGGCTCGGCTACATGGAGCTCGGCCAGCCGTCGACGACCCTCTCGGGCGGCGAGGCGCAGCGCGTGAAGCTCGCCGAGGAGCTCGGGAAGCGCGCGACCGGCGACACCCTGTACCTGCTCGACGAGCCGACGACGGGGCTCCACAAGGCCGACGAGCGCAAGCTGATCGACGTGCTTCACCGGCTCGTCGACGGCGGCAACACCGTCGTCGTCATCGAACACGAGCTCGACCTCGTGAAGAACGCCGACCACGTGATCGACCTCGGCCCCGAGGGCGGCGACGGCGGCGGCGAGCTGGTCGCCAGCGGCACCCCCGAGGAGATAGCTCGTGTGGACGACTCGCACACCGGGCGCTACCTCCGCGACATGCTCCCCGACGTCGACCTCGAAGGTCCCCGCGACGATCGGCGGAAACCGGCCGTGGCCGACGACGACTGAGACGGGAGAAGATAAATCATCCGACGCCCCGTCCGTGGCGCGTATGGCCACTCAGGGGAGAGAGGCTGGAGAGACCATCTCCATGTCGTCCGAGCCGGCGGTACCGTTCGCGGAGCTGCCGCGAGACGAGCGGCGAGACGTGTTCTTCTCGCTCCCGGAGACCGCCAGAGAGGCGCTCGTCGCGGACATGAGCCGGTCGGCGCTGGAGGCGTTCACCGACAGGCTCGACCCGGACGAGGTGACCGACGTGCTCGGGTACGCCGACGAGGGGACCCGCGAGGCGGTGCTCGCGACCCTCAACGCCGAGCGGCGCGAGAAGATCGACTTCCTGCTGTCGTTCGATCCCGAGAGCGCGGCCGGGCTGATGAACCTCGACTACGTCACCGTCGACCGGAGCCGGCGGTTCGACGAGGTGGCCGAGCGCGTCCGCCGCTTCGAGGACCGGACGGGGCGGGTCCCGACGATTCTCGTCACCGACGGCGAGGCGCTCCTGGGCGAGCTGCCCGGCGCCGCGCTCTCGGTGGCGGGCCCGGAGACCGACCAGATAGCGGACCACCTCAAGGAGGCCCCGTCGATCCGCTACGACCGGGACGACGAGGAGGTGTTGGCGGTGTTCCGCCAGAACAGCGAGCGGACCGTCGCGGTGCTCGACGACGACGGCGACGTCCTCGGCGTGATCTACGCGAGCGACCTCCTCTCGGTCCTCGAGGGGAGCGTCGGGGAGACGCTGTACGAGTTCACGGGCGTCACCGAGGCGGAGAGCGTGCTCGACGGGCCGGTCGAGAAGGTCCGGCGGCGGTACAAGTGGCTGATATTGAACCTCGCCACCGCGTTCCTCGCCGCGGCCGTGGTCGGCCTGTTCGAGTCGACGATCGCCGCGGTCGCGATCCTCGCCGCGTACATGCCGGTCGTCGCCGGGATGGGCGGGAACGCGGGCACCCAGTCGATGGCGGTCACCGTTCGCGGCATCTCGCTCGGACAGGTGTCGCTGTCGACCGGGAGGCGCGTCGTCGCGAACGAGGCGATCGCCGGCGCCGCCAACGGGCTCATCACCGGGGCCTTGGTCGCGGTCATCGCGACCGCCTTCTCGTACGGCGAGTTCGGGGTCCTGCTCGGTGCCGTGATCGGCGTGTCGATGGTGGCGAACCTCGTCATCGCCGGCTTCTTCGGGGCGCTCACGCCCCTGCTACTCGACAAACTCGGCTACGACCCGGCGACGTCGGCGACCATCTTCATCACGACGGCGACCGACGTGCTCGGCTTCTTCGTCTTCCTCGGGCTCGCCGGGGCGGTGTTGGTCTAAGCGGTCTCGGCGGGCTTCGGCGGACGGGGACGGCCTCGACCGTCCGGCCCCGTTCGCGACCCGCAGCTTGATGCCGCGGCGCGCCGTCGCCCCGGTCATGCGAGAGATCACGACCGACGACGTGCCGGAGGCGCTCGGGCCGTACTCACAGGGGATAATCTCGGGCGACACGGTCCGCGTCTCGGGGAAGACGGGCGTGGACCCCGACACCGGCGAGGCGCCGGAGTCGGCCGCCGAACAGACGACGCAGACGCTCGAGAACGTCGCCGCGATCCTGGAGGCGGCCGGCACGACGCCGGACGCGATCGTGTCGGCGACCGTCTACCTCACCGACATGGACGACTACGACGCGGTCAACGAGGCGTACCGGTCGTTCCTCTCCGAGCCGTATCCGGCGAGGACCTGCGTGGAGGTGTCCCGACTGCCGGCGCCGCTCGACGTGGAGATCACGGTCACCGCGGAAATAGACGGCTGAGCGGCGTTTTTGGGCCGTTTCGGGGCGAAATTGGGAAAAGAATTTTTGTTTGCTATCCCCTGCCACACGCCCATGGAACGACGGTCGTTCCTCTCCGTAGGCGGCGCAACGGTCCTCGCGCTCGCGGCCGGACGCTTCTCCACCGCCGGCGACCCGGGCGGCCCCGCGGCGGTCGTCGAGGAGTACTACCGGCGGGCGAGCGCGAGCGAGGACGCCGAGGCGTTCGCGGACGAGGTCGCGGGTCTCGCGCACGGCGCGTCCCCGCTCTCGCGGCTCGCCGAGGACGTGCCGATGGCGTTCGACAGCACTGTCAGACAGGAGCTGTCGGGCGCTGCGGTCGTCGTCGAGGACGTCTCGGCCGAGCGGATCCGATCGATATCCGGGTTCCTCTCGGCCTCGCTGACCGACGACGAGGTCGAGTCGATCGCGGCCGAGAACGCGATCGTCTCGGCGACCGTCGTCGGCGGCGACGGCGGCGAGTTCGAAATCCGGTGGCTCGTCGCGACCGACGACGGCGAGTGGCGGGTCGTGTGGCCCGGCGAGCCCGAGGGGCCGGTGACGGTCGTCAGGGAGTACTACCGGCGGGCGGACGAGGCCGAGAGCGCGGCGGCGTTCGCCGACGACGTCCGGGAGCTCTCGCATCCCGCCTCGCCGCTGCGCGAGGTGGCGGAAGACGTACCGGGGCTCTTCGACGGGGCGCGGCGCCAAGCGGTCGTCGAGGCGGCGGTCGCCGCGCGGGACGTGGACGCCGAGCGCGTCCGCGGCGTCTCGGACTTCTTCAGGGGGGCGGTAGACGACGAGGCGGTCGAGGCGATCGCCGCGGAGAACGCGGTCGTCTCGGTGACGGTCGCCGACGACGACGGCGACGAGTTCGACGTGGAGTGGCTCGTCGCGACCGACGCCGGCGAGTGGCGGCTCGTCTGGCTCTGAGCCGCGGCGACCGCGGGCGGACCGCGGCTCAGAACTTCTCCAACAGGTCGCCGTAGAACTCGCCGCCGCGGTCGTCGGCGAGCTTCTCGACGATGAGCTCCGGCGTCGACCGCGCGAGGTGGCCCTTCTTCGGCGAACGGTTCACCCGGAGTTCGCCGTCGACGAGCCCGTCGGCCTCGATCCCGTCGACGGCGATGTCGAAGGCCGCGGCGTCGCGGATCTCGCGGGCGAGGTGCGAGACGAAGACCGCGGTCGCGTGCTGGTCGTCGAGCGCCTCGAGGATGCCGGCGATGATCTTCGCGGAGGCGCCGGGCTCCGTGATCGACTCCAGCTCGTCGACTAAGACGAGCCGGCCGTCCGCGCCGTCGACGAGGTCGCCGAAGTCCCGGAGCGTCGCCTCGAACGCCCCCGCGTCGAGGGTGCCCTGCGACTTGGCGTAGTAGTGGATCTCCTCGAAGCGCTCGACCGTGGCCGACTCGGCGGGAACGGGAAGCCCCATCTGCGCGAGGACGACGACGAGGGCGACCAGATCGAGGGTGGAGGTCTTCCCGCCGGAGTTGACGCCGGAGAGCAGCGTCGCGCCCGAGACGGCGTAGTCCACGGGCTCGACGGCCGCGAAGTCGACGTCGAGGAGCGGGGACCGCCCGCCCTCGATCCGGAAGCCGGCGTCACCGTCGGTGTCGGGGTCGGTCACCGTCGGCAGCACGCAGTCGAAGTCGTCGGCGAACCGTGCGATCGCGAGCTCCACGTCGAGTTCTAAGGCGTCGCGGACCAGCTCTTCGACCGGTTCGCGGAGGTCGCCGAGGTCGCTCGCGAGGTCGGCCTTCAGCTGCGCCGCGCGGCGGTCGCGGGCCGCTGACAGCTCCGTGTCGAGCCGCGAGACCGCCGTCTCGTCGTGATCGACCGGGAAGGAGGGGTCACCGCCGAAGACGCGCTCGGCCAGCTCCGCCTCCTCGGGTTCGAGCCGGAGCGCGTCGGCGAGGTGGTCGCGGGCGGCGTCGATCGCGTCGTCGTACTCGTCGGCGAGCTCGCGGTCGAGGAGCGAGTCGACGCGGGCCCCCTGCTCGACTAAAGAGAGGAAGTCGGTGCCCTCGATGGTCACGTCGCGCTCGCGGATCGCATCGCGCAGGCGGTCGTCGGCGACCGAGGCCGCCGTGGACACCGCGGCGTCGAGGTCGTCGACCGCGGCCGTCAGCCGGTCTAACTCGTCGTCGCCGGCGATCGTGCCGTCGTCGTCGAGCCGCGAGAGCGCGTCGCGGAGGCGGTCGACGTCGACCGGGGGCGAGCGGTCCGCCGCCTCGTGCACCGCCGCGGCCGCCTCCAGGCGCTCGCGGTTCTCGGCGAAGAAGGCGAGGAGCCGCTCCGGCACCGTCTCCGCCGGGTTCTCCAACGCGTTCGGCCGGACGACCACGTCGCCCTCGACGTCGAGCCCGGCGAACGACTCGTCTAAGACGATCACGGAGGCGTACGACCGGGCCAGCTCGGAGACGTCGCGGGCGTCCTCGACCGTCTCGGCCGAGAGCTCGGGGACCGCCGCCTCGGCGCGCGCGAGCGTCTCCGCGTCGGCGGTCGCGAGACAGCGGTCGCGGACGCGGACGGTCGGGGGGTCGACCAGCGGGGCGCAGTCGGCGAGCGCCTCGCGGACGGCGGGGTCGGCGTCGCGCTCCATCGCGTCGGCCGCGAACGACTGCGCCTCCGCGATCCGCGAGGCGGACGCGCTCGGGTAGAACGTCTCCAGCCGCTTCGCGGCGTAGTCGGTGACGGTGCGCTCGCGCAGCAGGTCGATCGCCTCCCGGTACAGCTCGCGGGCGCGGTCGGTCGCCAGCACGCGCCCGTCGTCGTCGTGGCGGCGGCGGATCGCGCCGCGGGCGATCCGGGCCGCGCGGGCCTCGTTAACGCCCGGTGCGCGGGCGATCGCGGCCACGTCGCCGGACTCGACGGTCGCGACCGGGTCGTCGAGCTCGCGCAGCGCCGCGGCGGTCTTGGCGCCGACGCCGGGTATCGCCTCCAGCTCCATCTACCCGCGGCTACCGCGGCGACGGGCTAAAGCGTGCGGGGTCGGATCGGGGTGCGATCGGATCGGGGCGGGCCCTCGACCCGGGTGCGACGAGCTTTTTCGCGCCCGCCGACAACTCCGGCCATGAGTCAGCAGGCGCGGGCCGTCGGCGACGGCTCGCTCGCACCCGAGACGGCGGCGAAGGCGGCGGCCGCCCGCGACGCGCTCGGCGAGCGCGACGGCGTCCTCGTCGCGTTCTCCGGCGGGGTCGACTCCGCGGTGGTCGCGGCCCTCGCTCGCGACGCACTGGGCGACGACGCCGTGGCGTGTACCGCCCGCAGCGAGACGCTCCCGGCCGCGGAGCTCGACGACGCGAAGCGCGTCGCCGGGGAGATCGGCGTCCGCCACGAGACGGTGACGTTCTCCGAGCTGGACGACCCGAACTTCGTCGCCAACGACGGCGACCGGTGTTACCACTGCCGGACGATGCGGCTCGGGCGGATGTACGAGACCGCCAAGGACCTCGGCATCGACACCGTCTGCGACGGGACGAACGCCGACGACCCCGGCGAGGGACACCGGCCCGGCCTCCGCGCCGTCGAGGAGCTCGACGTGTTCTCGCCGCTGCTCGACGCCGATATCGGGAAAGACGAGGTCCGCGCTATCGCCGAGGCCTACGACCTCTCGGTGGCCGACAAGCCGTCGATGGCGTGTCTCTCCTCCCGGATTCCGACCGGACTGGAAGTCACCGAGGAGCGGTTGAGCCGCGTCGAGAAGGCCGAGCGCCTGCTCCGCGAGTGGGGGTTCGAAGGGTTCCGCGTCCGCGACCACGACGGGCTCGCGCGCGTCGAGATCGCGCCCGACGAGCTCGAACGCGCGCTTGACTCCGCCTTCGCCGACGCGGTCCACGAACACCTCACCGACCTCGGCTTCGAGTACGTCACCCTCGACATGGCCGGCTACCGGACGGGAAGCGTGAGCCCGGGCGGGGAGGAGGCGGACGGCGAAGGGGCGGACGGCGAAGAGCAGTCGAGAACCGACCGCGTAGACATCGACAGACAGTACCCGCGGTGAGAACGAAAGCGCGCCGAGTTCGCGCCCTGTGACGGCGTTATCACCCGAGAGAACCCGGCGGGAACGCTTATAACCCGTGTTATTGAATCGACACCTATGCGTGACGCGCAGACGCTGGCGGTGATCGCCGGCGGCGTCGGCGGTGCCGTCGGGGCGTTCGTCGGCGTCGCGGTCGGCGGATCCGCGCTCTCGGTGACCCTGACGACGCTCGGCGTCGCGACCGTCGTGGGCGTCGGGGTCATCGCGAGCGCGGTCATCGCCGGCGACGTGGAGTTCCTCGCCGACGCGGACGGCGAGTGACCGGAGTCGGGCCGGAAGCGTTCGCGAACGCCGAAGATGGCCGCAGGAACCGCCGCCGACCGCGCGCTTCAAGGCCCCGCCGCGACGAACGAGAGCCATGAGTCTCATCGCGTTCGACTTCGACGGGACGCTCTCCGACTCGGAGATGACGGTGCTGCTCGCCGAGCGCGCGGGCGTCGCCGACGAGGTCGCCGAGATCACCGAGCGGGCGATGAACGACGAACTCAGCTACGCCGAGAGCCTCTACCGCCGAGCGGCGCTGCTGGAGGGGCTCTCGGCGGCGGACACCGCCGACGCCTTCGACGCGGTCCGGATCCGCCCCGGCGCCGCGCGCCTCACCGAGCGCCTGCGCGAGGAGGGCCACCACGTCGCCGTGCTCACCGGGGGCTTCGAGCGGGGCGTGGAGGCCGCGCTCGCCCGCGAGGGGGTCGAGGTCGACACGATCGTCGCGAACCGGCTGCCGACCGCGGACGGCGCACTCACCGGCGAGGCCGAGGGGCCGCTGATCGAGGGGACGAAAGACGACGCCCTGGCGGAGCTGGCGGCCGAAGTCGGTGTCCCGATGGACGAGACGGTGGCCGTCGGCGACGGCGCGAACGACCTGCCGATGCTGGAGGTCGCGGGGCTCGCGGTCGGGTTCGTGCCGAAAGACGCCGTGCGTCCGGTCTGTGACGCCGTCGTCGCCTCCATGTACCGGCTCGGGAAGGTGTTAGCGGCCCACGGCGTCTTGCCCGACGCGGAGTGACCGGACCGGGGCGTTCTCCCACCGATACCTGACCATGTTTGGCTCAAGGGTTAATCAACGACGACGCCAACGTTGGACCATGAGCGTCCTCGCCGGGGTGATCGGATGCTACCGACGCTGACGTATCTCCAGTTCCACCTCGTCTTCAGCCTCCCCGTGTTAGCGCTGCTCTGGTACCTCGCACCGCGGTACGACGCCGTTCGTCGGCGGCGCGCGGCGGTCGGGATCGCGATCCTCGTCGCCATCGCCTACGTGTACACGACCCCGTGGATCAGCTACATGATCCGGCGGGGCGCGTGGTCGTACGCCGACGGCGCGGTCCTCGTCCGGGCGCTGTCGATCCCCCTCGGCGAGTACCTCTTCTTCACCATTCAGACCGTGGTCACCGCGTTCGCGCTCCACCTGATCGGGTTCGACCCGACGTTCCGCGAGGGCGACTTCGACCGCGGCCCCCGGGTCGCCGGCGTCGTCGCGGGCGCCGCGATGGTCGTCGCGGGGCTCTGGCTCGTCACCCTCGATCCCTCGTACCTCTACCTCGGCGGCCTGATCGCGTGGGTCGGCCCCGTCTTCGCGCTCCAGTGGTCGGTCGGCGGCGGCTACCTCCTCCGCACGCCGCGGATGTGGCTCGCCGCGACGCTGATCCCGGCCGCGTACTTCTGGATCGCCGACCGGATCGCGATCGAGATGGGTACGTGGATGCTCTCGACGGAGTACACGACCGGAATCGCCGTGTTGGGCCTCCCGATAGAGGAGATGCTCTTCTTCGCCTCGGCCGGCGTGATGACCGTCAACGGGCTCGTCCTCTTCGAGTGGGTGCTCGACTGGAACGACCGTCGGCGCGGCGTCGCCGAGCCGGCCTCGTCGGGAGGCGCCGAGCGCGACGTCCCCGGCCCGGAACCGCCCGCGGACCCCGATCCCGACGTCGTCGATGACTGAGGCGACGGCGACGGAGACGGCCGAGTCGCGCTCCGCTGCGTCAGGGCGGGGCGGAACGGCCCCGGAGTCCGCGGCGGCCCGAGTGGATCGCTGGTTCGCGCGGAACCCGGCGCTGGCGCTGGCCGCGCTGTTGCCGGTCGGCGCCGTGACCCCCCTGTTTCCGGTCGAACTCGGCGTGGCGACGTTCGCGCTCGGCACGCTCGTCGTGGGAATGGCACACGGCGCGGTCGACCACCTCGTCCCGCTGCGCGCGGCGCCGAACGTGTCGCTGCGCCGGTCGATCGCGGTCGTCTCGGTCGTCTACGCGGTCCTCGGCGGGGCGGTCGTCGCCGCGTTCTTCGTCTCGCCCGTGGCCGCGTTCGTCGGGTTCATCGCGCTCACGTGGCTCCACTGGGGGCAGGGCGACGTGGCGACGCTCGCGATCGCTGGCGTCGATCACCTGCCCACGTCGGCCGAGCGGTGGCTGGCGCTCGTCGTCCGCGGCGGCCTCCCGATGGGCGTCCCCCTGCTCGCCCACCCCGAGGAGTACCGGCTGGTGGCCGAGTGGATCGTCGGGCTGTTCGTCGTCGACGCGACCGCCGCCGCGGCCGCGGTCGACCCGCTGTTCACGCCCGAGATCCGCGCCGCGGTCGGCGTCGGGATGGCGGCCGCGACGCTGGGGTCGGTCGGGCTCGGCTACCGGCGGGTCCGCGCCGGGGAGGAGAGACGCGGCGGCTGGCGCCGCGACGTGGGCGAACTGGCGGTCCTGTGGGCGTGGTTCCTGCTGGCCGCGCCGGTGTTCGCGATCGGGGTGTACTTCGCGCTGTGGCACGCGCTCCGCCACGTCGGGCGGCTGGTCCTCGTCGACCCGCGGGCCGCGTCCGCGGCGTCGGCCGGCGACGCCGTGGGGGCGCTCGCTCGCTTCGGCCGCGACGCGGCGCCGCTCACGCTCGGCGGGTTCCTCGTGGTCGGCGCGGTCGGCGCGACGGTGCCCGCGGGCGTCGCGGCGCCGGGCGACCTGCTCGCCGTCTCGCTCGTCGCCATCGCCGCGATGACGCTCCCGCACGTCGTCGTCGTCGCGTGGCTCGATCGGCGAGAGGGCGTCTGGCGGCCGGGCGCGACCCGGTAAGCGCCGGCCGGGAGACACTCGCCGAGAACCGACGCCGACACCGCACGGCTCTTCTTTCGACGCGCCCTCGGTCCGGTCGATGGACGAGATCGCGATCCGCGACCCGCGGCCCGACGAGGCCGGGACGCTGGAGGAACTCATCACCTCGCACTTCAGCGAGGGGAGCACCTACAGCGTCGACCTCGGGCTCGACGACCCGACGTATCACGTGCTGGTCGCGGTCGAGAGCGGCGGGGCCGCCGAAACGGGCGAAGGCGACGCGGACGAGGCGATCCTCGGCGTGATGGCGCTCCGCGAGCTCTCGGACGCGGCCGCCGTCGCCGAGGAGATGTACTTCTTCGACGACCCCGACCTGCTGCCGCCCGCCGACCGCTACGGCCACCTCGAAATGGGGTACGTCCGCCCCGAGGCGACCGGGCGGGGTATCGGGAGCCGACTGCTCGCCCGGCTCCACGCGGTCGGCGCGGAGCGCGGCGTCGACCTGTTCGTCGCGGACTCGTGGTTCCACGGCGGCGACGACTCCCCGGAGAAGCTGTTCGACGGGCACGGCTACGAGACGGTCCACCGCGACCCGATCGAACGGTCCGCGGCCGAGTGTCCGAAGTGCGTTGGCGAGTGCGTCTGCGAGGGAGCGCTGGCGGTCCGACGCGTCGGGGGTGACGGGTCGTGACCGACGACCGCGGCGACGGGAGGCGATCGTGAACCACGACCGCGTCCACGCGAGGGAGCCCTCGCATCACGTCGACCGCTGGTCGGTCGGCGTGATCGAGTCGATCGGCGAACGCGACGGCCACTGCGTCGTGACGGTCCGACCGGTCGGGGAGTCGGCTGAAGGGGCTGAGTCGGGAGGCTCCGGGGGCGAGGTCGACGGTGATGAGAGCCCCGTCGAGCTACTGATCACGTTCGCCGTCAGGGACCTGTTCGTGAGTCGGCTCGCGATCGCGGACGACGAGTCGCCGGTCGGCGAGCGCGTCTGGTACCGGAAGCGGGGCGGGTAAGGAAAAACGGAGACGGGCGGGCGACCGGGAGCGAGCCCGCCGTCACTCCAACTGGTGGTAGTCGAGTTCGTGGCCCTCGTCGAGGGCGGCCTGGACCGCCTCGCTCGGCTCGTCGACCGATTCGGTCCAGAGCCGCATGCCGCCCACGTCGGCGGCCTCGAAGTAGACGTTGCGCCGCCAGTCGGCGTCGACGTCGGGGAAGTCGGTGCGGTAGTGGGCGCCGCGGGACTCCTCGCGTTCGAGCGCGCCGCGGAGCACCGCCTCGGCGGCGACGGTCATGAACCCGAGGTCGACCGCGAACTCGAACGACTCGCTCGTGACCGGGCCGACGCGTAAGTCGGCGACGCGGTCGCGCACGTCGGCGAGGCGGTCGAGCCCCTCCCGGAGCGACGCCTCGTCGCGGAGGATGCCGGCGTGGTCCCACATCAGCTCGCGCAGGTCGGCGAGCACCGCGTCCACGTCGTGCTCGCCGTCGCGGTTCGCCATCGCGCGCAGGTCGCGGAGGTGCGGCTCGACGAACGACTCGCGGAGGTCGTCCGGGACCGTTCCGGGGCCGTCCGCGCGGTCGGCGATCCGCTCGCCGGCGACGACGCCGTACGCGACGGTCTCGGCCAGCGAGTTCCCGCCGAGCCGGTTCGCGCCGTGGACGCCCGCCATCGTCTCGCCGATGGCGAAGAGCCCGTCCACGTCGGTCTCGCCGTGGTCGTCGACGGCGACGCCGCCCATCCCGTAGTGGGAGGTCGGCGCCACCTCGACGGCCTCCTCGGCCATGTCGACGCCGAGGTCGTGGAACCGCTCGTACATCCGCGGGAGGCGCTCTTCGATGAACGCCGCGTCTCGGTGTGAGATGTCGAGGTAGACGCCGCCGTTCTCGGTGCCGCGCCCCTCGGCGACCTCTTGCGCGATGGCCCGAGCGACCACGTCGCGGGCGTCCAGTTCCATCTGATCCGGCGAGTAGCGCTCCATGAAGCGCTCGCCGTCAACGTTGAACAGGCGACCGCCCTCTCCGCGGACGGCCTCGGTCACGAGGCGACCGCTCCAAGGGGCCCACTCGGAGTCGCTCTCGTCGACGGCCATCCCGGTGGGGTGGAACTGCATGAACTCCATGTCCATCAGCGACGCCCCGGCGTCGTACGCCAGGGCCGCGCCGTCGCCGTTGTTCTCGTCGTCGCGAGAGGTGTGGCGGTTGTATATCGCCGCGTGGCCGCCGGCGGCGAGGACGACGGTGCCGGCGTTGAACAGGACGAACTCGCCCGCGTCCATGTCGTAGCCGACGGCGCCGTAGACCGCGTCGCCGTCCGAGACGAGCTTCGTGATCATCACGTTCTCGCGGTACGGGACGGACAGTTCCTGTGCCCGGTCGACGAGCGCGTTCAGCATCGACTCGCCGGTGTGGTCGCCGGCGAAGGCCGTCCGCCGGAACGACTGGGCGCCGAAGAAGCGTTGGTCGATTTCGCCCTCGTCCGTGCGCGAGTACTCCATTCCCCACTCGTCGAGCTCGCGGAGGCGCTCGGGCATCTGTTCGGTCACGGTCTCGACCTTCGCCGGGTCGTTGACGAAGTGGCCCTCGTTGAGGGTGTCGGCCGCGTGGATCGCCGGCGAGTCTTCGGGGTCGTGCGTCCCGAGCGCGCCGTTGATCCCGCCGCGGGCCCAGGTCGTGTGCGCGTCGCCGTGGCCGCGCTTCCCGAGCACTAAGACGTCGTCGACGCCCCGTTGGGCGAGCTCGATCGCGGCGCGTGCGCCCGCCGCACCGGCGCCGACGACGAGGACGGAGACGTCCTCGCGGTCGTACTCGACCGGTTCGTCGTCGATCGGTTGCCGTTCACTCATACCGTACGGTAGGGTCCGCACACGGGTAAGTCCCACGCGCGTGTGCGCGCACGCGAGCGGAATCCCGGATCCCTCCGATCCACTGACTGCGCGGCCGCGTCAGTCCCAACCCGGCGTGCCGGGCGCGCCGGCGCCGTCCTCCACGTCGCGGACCAGTTCGGCCAGGGGCTCGGCGGTCGCGTCGACCGGGTCGCCGGAGACGGTCGCGCGCTCGGTCCACTCGCGGATCGCTGCCCCGACCCACGAGTCGGCGGCGCGGGCCCGGGCTCTGGCCTCGGTCATCCGGTCGCGGTCGACCGACAGCGACCCGGGGCGAGAGCCGACGGCGGCGCCGGCGAAGCGGGCGCGGTCGTCGGCGGTCGCCTCGCCGTCGCGGAGCCGGGCGACGACCCCGTCGAGGGCGTCGGGGTCGGGGTAGGCGAACACGGTCGCGCCGAGCGCCTGCGGGCCGAACGCCGGCGCCGGGAGGTCGTCGGGCGGTTCGTCGTCGAGGAGGCGGTCGCCGCCGCCGGCGGCCTCGACGCGCTCGCACTCCGTCTCGGCGCCGAGTTCGAGGTTGTGTCCGGGGTAGCTCGCGCAGGTGTCGGGATATCGGTCCGAGTCGTGTATCCGGCACTGGAGCGTCGTCGGGTCGAGGAAGGCGCACGTGTCGAGCCAGCGCGGGTCGTCCGTCCCGATCGGCGCGACCGGTTTCGGGGGTTTCCGGAGCCCGACGACGAAGACGGGGCGCCCGGTCGCGGCGGCGAGGTCGACGCCGTCGACCCGGACGCTGTCGTCGCGCTCGGACGGTTCGAACAGCCGCGGGACGAGGGCGTCGCCGAGGCCGTCCTCGACGAAGCCGGCCACTTCGTCGCGGGTGAGCGGAACGAGGTCGTAGGCGTCGTCGAGCGGGGGGCGGGGGCCGGTGCGGTCGGAGCCCGCGGCGGCGGGATCGAGCGGGCGCCAGTCGACGCAACAGCCGGCACACCCCTCACAGCGGAGGTCCATGCGACCGTGCGAACGGCTCCCACGGTCATAAGCGATCCGCGGCCGGAGCCTCAGAGTTCGCCCTTCGTGCTGGGCGTGTCGCTGCGGCGCTCGTCGAGGCGGGTGGCGTCGTCGAGCGCGCGCGCCAGCGCCTTGAACAGCGCCTCGACCTCGTGGTGCGCGTTATCGCCGCGTTCGACCGCCGCGTGGAGCGTGAGGCCGGCGTTGTGCGCGAGAGAGAGCGCGAAGTGGTCGGCCATGACGCTCGTGAACTCCCCGACCGACTCCTGTGAGAACTCGCCGGAGAACTCGTAGTAGGGGCGGCCGGCCACGTCGACGACGACGCTCGCGACCGCCTCGTCGAGGGGGACGCGCCGGTCGGCGTACCGCCGGATGCCGCGCTTGTCGCCGAGCGCCTCGTCGAACGCCTCGCCGAGACAGATCGCCACGTCCTCGACCGTGTGGTGGTCGTCGATGTCGAGGTCGCCGTCACAGCGCACGGTCAGGTCGAAGAGGCCGTGCTTCGCGAACGACTCGAGCATGTGGTCGTAGAAGCCGATCCCCGTCGAGACCTCGCCGTCGCCGTCGCCGTCGACCGCGAGAGTGAGTTCGATCGTCGTCTCGCTCGTCTCGCGGGTGACGGCCGCGGTCCGGTCGTGCTCGCTCATACGGTCCGGTCGTCGGGGACTGTTAAGGGAATTGCGGGCGGTGCCTATTTCACCTGCCCGGCGTGACACATTCGCATGGCACCCGACGGCGGACCACCGGGGGACTCCTCGGCGGGAGCGACCGATCCCGCGGTATCGCCTTCCGACGCACCCGACCCGACGGTCGAACACGACACCGACCAAGGCGAAGGGGAGCTCGAACGGACGATCGGACTCGCCGGGGGCCTCGCGATCGGTATCGGGACGATGATCGGCGCAGGGATCTTCGTGTTCCCGGGCCTCGCCGCGGAGAACGCCGGCCCGGCGGCCTCGCTGTCGTTCGCCATCGGCGCGGTGATCGCGCTGTTGGTCGCGCTGCCGACCTCCGAGCTCGCCACCGCGATGCCGCGCAGCGGCGGCGGCTACTTCTTCATCTCGCGCGGGCTCGGCGCCGGTCCCGGAGCGATCGTCGGACTCGGGCTCTGGCTCGGGCTCGTGTTCGCGTCCGCGTTCTACCTCGTCGGACTCGGCAGCTACGCCGGACAGGTGTTCCTCGAGGCCGGGCTCGCTCTCCCGGTCGACCCGGCGGTCCCGCTCGGCGTCGCGTTCGGAATCGGCCTCACCGTGCTCAGCCTCTTCGGGACCGAGAACACGGCGTCGCTTCAGAACGGCATCGTCATGGTGCTCCTCGTCATCCTCACGCTCTTTTTGAGCTACGGGAGCCTCGACGCGCTCGGCGTGTTCGGGGCCGAGAGCGTCCCGGAGCGCTTCTTCCCGCCGGGCGGGGCGCTCCCCGTTCTCCAGACCGCCGCGCTCGTGTTCACCTCGTACCTCGGCTTCGCACAGGTCGCGACGGTCGCGGGCGACATCAAGGAGCCGTCGCGGAACCTCCCGCTGGCGATGGTCGGCTCCGTCCTCCTGGTCGGGGTCTTCTACGTCGTCACCATCTTCGTCGCGACGAGCGCGTTCGGGAGCGCCCGCCTCGGGGAGTTCGGCGAGACGGCGATGGTCGAGGTCGCCCGGGAGTTCATCGGGTTACCCGGCGCGCTCGCCATCGTCATCGCGGGGCTGTTGGCGACCTTCTCCAGCGCGAACGCGTCGATTCTCAGCGCGTCGCGGGCGGTGTACGCGGTGAGTCGCGACGACCTCATCCCCGAGGCGGCGAGCCGGATCAACCTCAAGTACGGCACGCCGCACGTCGCCCTGGGGCTCGCGGGCGGTCCGATCGTCGTCCTCTCCGCGACGGGGCAGGTGGAGCTGCTCGCGGAGGTCGCCTCCTTCCTCCACCTCGTGATGTACGGCCTGATCTGCGTCGCGTTGATCCGGCTCCGCCGCGAGCAGCCCGACTGGTACACCCCGACGTTCCGCTGTCCGGCCGGGTTCGCCGTCGCCGGGGTCGGCGGCCTCGCGAGCTTCGCGCTCATCGCGTTCATGCAGCCGGCATCGATCGCGATCGGAGTCGTGGTGATGATCGTGAGCTACGCGTGGTACCGCTACTACGCGACCGACGTCGCCCTCAAGGGGAAATTCTGAGATGACACCGACACGCACACCGACGACGGACGAACAGCCGACGACTGACGGCGGACGGCCCACGGACGAGGACGGGACCTCGGCGCGGGGCGACTCGGAGCGGTCCCCCGAACGCCCGACGGTCCTCGTTCCGCTGGAAGTGCTGGAGGGCGACTCGCTCCCGGCGGGCGTCCCGGAGCTCCTCGCGAACGCGCACGTCGTGCTGCTCGGCTACCACGTGCTTCCCGATCAGACGGCGACCGAACAGGCCCGCGAGCAGTTCGGCGAGAAGGCGATGTCGAAGATCAGCGGCTTCGCCGAGACGCTCACAGAGGCGGGCGCGACCGTCGAGACGCGGCTCGTCTTCACCCACGACAAACAGACCACGATCGACCGCCTCATCTACGAGTACGACTCGCTCGCGGTGCTGGTGCCGAACAGCGTCGAGAGCCTCGATTCCGTCCTCGTCGCCGTGCGCGGGACCGTCGGCATCGGCCGGAACACGCGGCTCGTCGCCGGGCTGTTCGCCGGCACCGACATCGATGTCACGCTGTACCACATCCTCGGCGAAGACGAGCTCGAGGACGACGCAGAGACGCTGTTGAACGGGGCGCGGAGCGAACTCGTCGAGCGCGGGATGGATCCGGACGCGATCGACGTGCGGGTCGAGACCCCGTCCGAACAGACGGCGATCGACGCGATCGCGGAGCTCGGCGAGACCCACGACGCGGTCGTCATGGGGGAGACGGACCCCTCGGTCACCACGTTCGTCTTCGGAATGCCGTCGGAACAGGTCGCGGAGCGGTTCCTCGGCCCGGTGCTCGTCGTCCAGCGGGAGCGTCCGGACGGCGACGAGGAGTCGGAGGAGTGACCGTCGCGTCGGCTCGCGCGGCGCGGCCGGTCGGGTTCCCGGTGGTCGCGGCTCAGGCCTCGTCGGCCGCGACCTGCGCCTCTCGGAGCGTGAACTCGCCCTCGTAGAGCGCGGTCCCCGCCACGACCGCGGCCGCGCCCGCCTCCTTCAGCGCGACCACGTCGTCGACGGTCGCCACGCCGCCGGAGGCGATCACGGGGACGTCGACCGCGTCGACCACGCTCGCGACCGCCTCGCGGTCGACGCCCGCCAGCTGCCCCTCCACGTCGACGTTCGTGAACAGGATCGCGCCGGCGCCCAGTTCCTCGTAGCGGGCGGCCGCCTCGGCGGGGTCGAGGCCGGTCCCCTCCGTCCAGCCGCTCACGACGACTTCGCCGTCTTTCGCGTCGAGGCTGACGACGACGCTACCGGGGTGCGTCTCGTCGATCTCGGCGACGATCTCCGGCGTCTCGACCGCCGCGGTCCCCAGTATCACGCGGTCGAGGCCCAGATCGAGGAGGTCTCGCGCGCCGTCGGCGGTTCGGATGCCCCCGCCGAGTTGGAGGCCGACCCCGTCCGGGACGCTCCGGACGACCGCCTCGATCGCGTCGGCGTTGACGCGCTCGCCCTCGAAGGCGCCGTCGAGGTCGACGAGGTGGAGCGTCGCGGCGCCGGCCTCGATCCAGCGCTCGGCGGCCGCGACCGGATCGCCGTAGCGTTTGCCCGTGCCGCGCTCGCCGCCGACCAGCTGGACGACCTCGCCGTCCTGGACGTCGACGGCGGGGATCACCTCGAACTCGGGGAAGCCGCTCATACCCGCACACAGTCGCGGCCGCCGATTAAACGGGTCGGTTCGGAGGGGGCGGCCCGACCCGGGCGGCGGACGAGTCCGTTCGCGCTCACGCCACCGAGATGAGCAGCTGCGAGACGTCCTCGTCGAAGGTCGCGGGGTCGGTCGCGAGCGCCGCCGCGGTCTCGCCGTCGGCGAGTTCCGTCACGGCGGTCTCGGCGTCGACCGCGTCGGGCAGCGCTTCGTCGAAGACCTCGATGAGCGGCTCGGTCGGGTACGCGCCGCCCGCGACGAGGGCGTCGGTGCCGTCGTGCCAGACGCCGAGCCGAGCCCCCGTGTCGACGCGCCCGTCCACGTTCGCGGTCGAGCCGTCGGGGAGCGGAACCGCACCGTCGAGCGCGTACTCGCCGGTCAGTCGCCAGACGGTCGCGGTGTTGCCGGACCGGACCGTGGAGATTCCCTCGTCGGCGATCCGGGCGTCCTCGACCCCGCGGTCGCGGAGTTGCGCGCGGAACACCTCGGTCGCCGCCGCCTCCACGCGGTCCATCACTCGGTCCCGACCGACCTCGCCCGGGAGCCGGTCGACCGCGGGCCGGAGGTCGATGCGCGTCGCGGAGAAGGTGACCGGCGACGCCGACGCGCCGACCGTCTCGTCGAGCGCGTCGGCGACGGGCGCGTACTCGTAGGTCCGCGTCCGTTCGAGCGCCCGGGCGCTGACGGGGCCGTACGACTCCTCGAAGGCCGTCCCCTGTGAGTCGTCGGTGAGCCGCCAGTCGTCGATGCGGTCGCTGGTCACCGTAGGCGACGGCACCGGACCGTCGCGACCGCCGAGACAGCCTGCGAGCCCACCGAGAGCGACCGTCGCGCCGCCGGCGAGCAGCCGCCGTCGGGTGGTCCGCGACGCGCCCGACGCGGAGTCGTTTCCCATGCGTGTGGGTGGCGGTCGCGGAGTAAGTGGGTGTCGCCGGGGGCAGCGCTCGGACGCCGGGGGAACGAGGCGGGGCGGTCTGTCGGTGGCGCAGCCGGGCGCGACCCGACCCCAACACTCATTCCGCTACCACGTCTCCACCGCCCGATGGAAGACCCATCTCGGTGTAGTCACACGTTTTCGGTCCCGTCCTACGACTTGCCGGGCGACGACCGGTCAGAAGGGCGGCGCTGGATGCTCACCGAAGACGTTCCCGGCGTGACGGACCGGGTCTGGTCGTGTGCGCACGACGCGCTGCCCGAGAGAGACGTCTGTCCGTTTCACTGCCCGCCCGACGAGCGCCCGCCGGACCTCGATGAGACGGACGCGTTTCGCAGCTGTCTCGCACGGGCGGCGACCGCCGACGACCAGCGCCGAAGCCGGCGACTCTGTCAGTTCATCGACGCGACGTTCGAGGAGCTCGCCTTTCGGGGGACGACCGTCGGCGGCGAGGTGAACCACGCGATCAACCTCGCTCACGCGGAGATCGGCGAGTCCGACTGGACTGACGCGACGTTCCGTCAGCCGATACGGTGTTCGCACGCGACGTTCACCGGACCGCTCACCCTTCGTGACGCGCGCTTCGAGCGGAGTGGAGGGTTCAGAAACGCGACGTTCGAGGGCGACGTACAGCTCCGGGGAGGGGTGTTCGCCGGACCCGCGGTGTTCAAACACGCTGACTTCCGGGGCGACGCCCGCCTCTGGTACACGCAGTTCGAGGCGCACGCGAACTTCCGACGGGCGCGGTTTCGAGACGTAGCGTACTTCGAGGCGGTCGACTTCACCGACTACGCCAGGTTCACCCGTGCGACGTTCGACGGCGAGACCACGTTCAAACTCGCCGAGTTCGACGACGACGCCGACTTCGACGGCGCGCGCTTCCGCGGGGATCACGGGTTCCGGCGAGCGTCGTTCGACCGCATCACGGACTTCTCCGACGCCCTCGTCGAGGGACCGCTCGACCTGTCGACGGCCGAGGTCGCCACGCTGGAGTTGACCCCGTCTGCCGAGGCCGGCGACCGCCGCGAGGACGCGCACACTGACGAAGGCAGCGCGGAGACGCAGTGCGTGAACCTCAGGGAGGCGACCGTCGGTTCCGGGACGCTCGGCCAACCCGCGTCCGGGAGCGTTCTGTACGACTGTACGGACGCCACGCTCGGCGACGTGTCGTTCACTGACCCCGACGGCGGCCCGGTCTGTGACCGGGTTCGGTTCGCGCGCACTCGGTTCGAGGACTTCGTGTTCGAGAACGACGACCTCGATCCGGCCGCGGCCGGCTGGCGACTGTCCGAGGTGGCCGATCCGGGGGCGCTCCCAGAAGCGAGTCGGGGTGCGCCGGACACGGAAACGCTGCGTCAGACCTTCCTGAACGCGAAGAACGGCGCGGACGAGACCGGGAACAACACGGCCGCGAGCGCGTTCTTCTATCGGGAACTGACGTACCGTCGGCGTCGGTACGCCGAGCTCGCTCGGGACGGAACGCGCCGGTGGCGAGACCGAGCGGCCGACGCGACGAAGTGGGGACGAAACCTCGCGCTCATGTTGTCCACCGGCTACGGTGAGCGCCCCGACCGGGTCGTCTACTCGTCGGTGACGATCATCGTCTTCTTTGCGCTGCTGTACGCCCGGTTCCTCTCGGACGTCGAGTACGCCCCCGTGGACTACGTCGTGTTCAGCTTCCAGAGTTTCATCACGTTCATTCTCGGGACGCCGCCGGCCGGCACGGCTCGGTCCGTCGAAGTCCTGAGCGCGGTCGAGGGCTTCGTCGGCGCGTTCTTCATCGCGCTGTTCGTGTTCACGTTCACCCGTCGAATCAACAGGTGAGACGGCGAACGAGTCGGCGTAGACCGTTCCAGCCACACCGCGGCGCGTCGAGGTGCGGAACGAGGACGGATCCCTTATGTAACCACCGAGTACAACAACCGAGTGATGACTACCGACGAGAGCGAGACGCGGCGGCGACGCGCCCGGTCGCACACCCGACGACGCTTCTTGACCGCGACCGGCGCGGCGGGAGCCGTCGCGCTCGCCGGCTGTAGCGCGACGCCGACCGGCGACGGGAGCGGCGACGACGGGGGAGACGGGAGCGGGAACGAGACCGACGGCGACGGCGGCGACGGGACGGGAGACGGCGAGACGCCGACGCTGACGGTGGCGACGTACACCAACTTCATCGACGCGCCCTCGGTGAGCCCGGGCGAGTGGCTCAAAGATGAGTTCGAGAGCCGGTACGACGCCGAGTTGGAGTGGGCGACGCCGGACAACGGCGTGAACTACTACATCGAGCGCGCCGCCTCGGGCGCGGGCGTCGACGCCGACCTCTACGTCGGCCTCACCACCGAGGACCTCGTCCGCGTCGACGGGCAGCTCGACGGCGACCTCTTCGCCGAGCGGGGCGATGTCGACGGCTTCGAGGACGTCCGAGAGGGGCTCTTGTTCGACCCCTTCGACCGAGCGGTCCCGTTCGACACGGGCTACATCAGCCTCGTGTACGACGGGACCGCCACCGAGGCGCCGGCGACGTTCGAGGGACTGCTCGACGACGAGCACGCCGGCGCGCTCATCGCGCAGAACCCCGGCGCCTCCTCCACGGGTCGGGCGTTCCTCCTTCACACGATCAAGCGCTTCGGGGACGGCGGGGTCGCGAGCGACGGCGAGGGGGAGGCGATCGCGGGCGCGGACGGCGACCCCGAGTACGACTACCTCGACTACTGGGCGGACCTCCAGGAGAACGACGTGCGCGTCCTGGGCGACTGGGACGAGGCGTACACCGCCTGGAGCAACGGGGAGGCGCCGATTGTCGTCTCCTACTCGACCGACCAGGTGTTCGCCGACATGGAGGGAGCGGACTTGGAGAAACACCAGATCCGGTTCCTGAACGACCAGGCGTACGCGAACCCGGAGGGGATGGCCGTCTTCGACGACGCGGACGAGCCCGCCCTCGCCCGGCAGTTCATGTCGTTCATGCTGGAGCCCGACGTGCAAGGCGAGATCGCCCAGCGCAACGTCGCGTTCCCGGCCGTCGGGGACGCGGAGCTGCCGAGCGACTACGCCGAGCTGGCACAGGAGCCGGCCGACCCGGTGACGTTCACCTACGACGAGCTCCGCGGCTCGGCCGACGCGTGGGTCGAGGCCTGGGAGCGGCAGTTCGCCGGGAACTAACCGCGTGTGCGACGAGGGGCCGGGCACGTGACTGACGACGGCGGCCGCACGGGAGGCCGAGAGGGGCCGCTCACCCGAGTCCGGGACGCGATCGAGACGCGCTCGCTGACCGCGCTCGCGGTCCTCACCAGCGCCGCGCTCGTCGTCGCCTTCTACTACCCGACCGCGACCGTCCTCGTCGAGGCGGTCGTCGTCGACGGCGCCGTCACCCTCGCCGTCTTCGCCGAGATCCTCACAGACCCGTTCTACTTCGGCGAGCTCGCGCGGCTGCTGTCCGGCGAGTCGCCGGGGGTCGTCGCGCGGGCGCTGCTCTCGCCGGACCGACGGCTGGGGATCGTCGGCTTCACCGCCTATCAGGCGCTCCTCTCGACGGTCGCGAGCGTCGCCTTGGGCCTCCCCGCCGCCTACCTGCTCGCGCGCTTCGAGTTTCCCGGCCGGAAGACGCTGCGCTCGCTGACCATCGTCCCGTTCGTCCTCCCGTCGATCATGGTCGCCGTCGGGTTCGTCGCCACGTTCGGCGAAAACGGTACGCTGAACGCCGTGCTGACGAGTCTCGGGCTCCCGCCGGTGAACCTCCTCTTCACCCTCGAAGCGGTGGTGATCGCCCACGCCTTCTACAACGCGCCGCTCGTCGCGCGCGTGACGACCGCGGCGTGGGAGTCGGTCGACGCGAGCGCGGTCGAGACCGCCCGAAGCCTCGGAGCCGGGCCGGTCCGAGCGTTCTACGACGTGGTCGCGCCGCAGGTGTACCCCGCCGTGCTCACGGGCGCGGCGCTCACGTTCGTGTTCACGTTCGGAACCTTCCCCATCGTCCTCGCGCTCGGCGGGTTCCAGCTGGCGACGGTGGAGGTGTTCGTCTACCGGCTCGTCCGCGATCTGAGCTACGCGGAGGCCGCCGCGTTAGCGATCGTCGAGCTCGTGATCTCGCTCGGGGTCCTGCTGGCGTACCTCCGGTACGAGGCCCGACGCTCGACGACCACGCGCGGGGCTCGCCCCCTGCCGCGGCGTCCGCTCGTCCCGTCGACGCCCACGCTCAGCGAGTTGTTGCCGCGGGTCGGGCTCGGCGTCTATTCGATCTTTGCGGGCGTGATCTTCCTCGCGCCGATAGCCTCGATGGTGCTCGCGTCGGTGACGGGCGGCGACGGCGCGCTCACGCTCGACCACTACCGGTTCCTGATCGAGCGCCAGCAGACGGGGGCGGCGTTTCAGGTGCGGCCGTGGCCCGCGATCCGTAACTCGCTCGCGTTCGCGGCCGCCGCGACCCTGCTCGCGCTCCCGATGGGCGTCGTCGTCGCGGTGTTGACCACGCGGCGGTACCGCGGCCGGACGCTCGTCGACGCGGCCGCGATGGCGCCGCTTGCGGTCTCCGGGATCATCGTGGGACTCGGCCTGTTGCGGGGGCTCGTCTTCGGGGTCGAGATAGCGGGGTGGCGGATCGCCGCGAGCGGGGCCGTCGCCATCGTCGTCGCGCACGCGGTCGCGGGCTACCCGTTCGTCGTCCGGACCGTCTCGCCGGGGCTCTCCGGGTTGGACCGCTCGCTGATCGAGTCGGCGCGGGCGCTCGGCGCCTCGCGGGCGCGGGTGATCCGGGACGTGGAGCTCCCATTGGTTTGGCCCGCGGTCGTCGCGGGCGCCGCGTTCGCGTTCGCGATCTCGGTCGGGGAGTTCACCTCGACCGTCGTGTTGGCGACCGGCGCCGACGCGTACACGATGCCCGTCGCGATCGAACGCTTCATCGGGCGGCGGCTCGGACCCGCGACCGCCATGGGCGTCGTGCTGCTGGTCGTCACCGGCCTCAGCTTCGTCGTCATCGAGCGGCTCGGAGGTGAGACGCGTGGGCTCTGAGCGGGAGGGGGCGGCGGGAGACGACGGCGACCGTGCGCCCGTCGCCGTCGAGCTCGACGGCGTGAGCAAACGCTACGGCGACGCCGACGCCGTCGACGACGTGAGCCTCCGGGTGCGCGAGGGGGAGTTCTTCACGCTCGTCGGCCCCTCCGGGTGCGGGAAGACGACGACGCTCCGCCTGGTCGCCGGGTTCGAGGAGCCGACGAGCGGGACGGTCAGGTTCGGAGGCGAGTCGGTCGCGGGCGTCCCGCCCGAGGACCGCGACGTGGGAGTCGTCTTCCAGAGCTACGCGCTGTTCCCGCACATGACCGTCGGCGAGAACGTCGCCTACGGGCTCAACTTCGCCGAGCCGCCCGAGGGCGTCACGCGCGAGGAGCGCGTCGCGGAGCTGCTCGAACTGGTCGACCTGCCGGACGCGGCCGACCGCGACCCCGAGAGCCTCTCGGGCGGGCAACAGCAGCGGATCGCGATGGCGCGGGCGCTCGCGCCCGGTCCCGACGTCCTCCTCTTAGACGAGCCGATGAGCGCGCTCGACGCGCGGCTCCGCGAGCGGCTCCGCGCGCAGGTGAAAGAGATTCAGTCCGAGCTGGGCATCACCACGATATACGTCACGCACGACCAGGAGGAGGCGCTGGCCGTCTCCGACCGCGTCGCGGTGATGAACGGCGGGACCCCCGAGCAGGTGGCCGTGCCCCGGACCGTCTACCGCGAGCCAGCCACCCGGTTCGTCGCGGAGTTCGTCGGCGACAACAACGTGTTCGCCGGAAAAGTGGTCGACGCGCCCGCCGACGGGGAACTCGCCGTCGACGTCGACGGCGGCGACGAGACGCTCCGGGTCGCGGTCGGGAGCGACGAGGAGGAGCCGACCGCGACGCGACTCCCCGAGGTCGGCGACCGGATCGCCTTCTGCGTCCGCCCGGAGCACCTCCGCGTCGCGAGCGTGGACGAAGCGGCAGACGACGAGCCCGGCGCTCCGACGGGCGAGAACGCCCTTCGAGCGACCGTCGCCAACTCGGAGTTCCTCGGGGAGACGACGCGCGTCACCCTCGACTGGGGCGACCGCGAACTGCTCGTCCGGGCCGTGGACCCCCTCGACGGCGCGGTCACAGTCGGATTCGACCCGGGCGACGCGCACGTGATCGAGGTCGAAACGCGGTGAACGGCAACGACTATTTATAAATGCGTGCGGTGGCGCGTGCCGACGAGCGCCTGATAGGGCGCGAGTCGCACGCGCGAGGGAGTCGGCGGTCCGGAGCGAAGCGAAGGACCGCCGACGAGGCTGGGGAGGTGTGAGGCGCTGTGCGGTCGCGGTCGGGCGGGACTCAAAGGGGCAGCCGCGAGGCCGGCGTATGCGACGCAAGCACTGGAACGAGGGAGCGAACGCAGTGAGCGACCGAGTGAAGCGCGCAGCGAGCGTACGCCGGCCTCGCGGCTGGGGCTTTGGAGGTGTTGTCCGTCTATTTTGTAGCAGCTACTTATAAAGGAGCAGTCGGCGCTTCGGCGTTGTCGTCCGTCGACTCGCTAACGGCAGTCTACCGAACAATCCCGCCGAAACGTCTCGTATCGTAATCGTATCGAGGCGACACGCCTTACCCCGCGGGCCCAGTAAGGCACACATATGGCCTCCGAGGCGTGCGACGTCTGCGAGCGGTCTGTGCGGATCGCCGGCGGTATCGGCGACCTGTGGAACTTCGCGTTCGAGTCGACACAGGGGTTGACCCTCGAACTCACCGACGGCTCGGAGTTCTTCCTCTGTTTCGAGTGTATGGAGCGGCTCCCGGACGACCACGAGCCGACCGCCGAGGACGTCGCCGCCCTCCGCGAGCGCACCGAGCCGATCGAGGAGGACGGCAACAGCTTCTGGCACTGGGGGTAGGAGACGCCGACGGCTCGGCCCCGCGCGGTCACTCCGCCGGCGTGCCGAACGCCTCCAGCGAGTCCTTCTCGAACGGGGCCGTCGAGAGCAGCGAGACGACGTCGCCGGCCTGGAACGTCGTTTCGCCCTTCGGGGTGAGCACGTCGCCGTCCCGCTCGACGCCGACGACGTGGGCCTCCCGCGAGATCTGTCCGTCGGCGACCGCTCGCTCGATGGTCTTGCCGGCGATCTCGGCGCCCTCCGAGACGGTGAACTCGGCGACCTCGGCGTCGCCCGTGAGGCTCATGAAGTCGGTGAGCGACGGGCCCTTCGGGACGGTCTCGGGGCCGAACGGGTCGTAGGGGCGGTAGTACTCGCCCTGGACCACGCTCTCGTCTTCGATCGTCAGGCCGAGGTCGGCGATCGTCTCGGCGATGTGGTTGATGTCGTCGGTGTCCGCGCCGACCACGGTCACGAGGAGGTTCGCCGAGCCGGACATCAGCTCCTGGACGCCGACGACCCCGGAGACATCCAGCGCCGACTGCGCGAGCCGCGTCCGCTTCGGGATCGGCGCCGTACACCTGAACAGGTAGGTGATGTAACCGCCGATCGACTTGTAGTCGATGTCGGCGAGGTACCCCCGGAGGATCCCCCGCTCTTCGAGCTGGTCGATCCGGTTTCGGATCGTCGCCGGCGTCACCCCCATCTCCTCGGCGATGTCCGACGTCGCCGTGTTCCGCGCGTCCACCGCGAAGTAGTAGAGGATGCGCTTGTCTATCTCGTCGATGCGGTGTCCCATACCCGAACTACGATCAGGCGGCACATAGATTTTCTCATGCCCCGTTTTACATCGCGCTGTCTTTTGTCTACCAAAATATAATGGCCTAATATTTTTCTAGCGAAATAGAGAACCCAACAGTTATAACTAAGAAAAAATACAGCCTGTGATAGGTTCCGAAACAAAAACGCAGTCCGCGGTCGGATCCGAACTGGCCTCGGCCGGAGCCGAACCAGCCGGAACCTACACAATATCCATGACTTCACCCGAAATCGACCCCCCGGACGGCGTCTCGGACGACGTGATCACTGCGCTCGACGAGGCCGGCGACGCGCAGCTGAAGGAGACGATCCACTACGCGCAGCGGCTCCTTCGTGAGAAGCCGACGCTGACGGACGCGATCGAGTCGCGGGAGGGAGAAGAGCTCGTGCGCGCCGAAGACCACGGCGCGTACACCGTCGCCGTCGTGGAGCGGCCGGACGAGACGGGCGTCGCCCGCGGACCCTTCGCGTACAGGGTCGAATGGGAGCCCGCGACGGACGGCGGAGACGGTCACTACCGGTGGCACTACCTCGGGAGAGCGAGCGGTGGCCCCGGAGGGGACGGCGGTGCGTGACCCGTTCCGTCAGTGCGACGGCTCGGAGACGGGCCGCGGGCGCGGGACGACACCGGCGGCCGCGCGGCCGAACCGCGGACGCGCGACTCGGATCGAGAATCGGCTGACGAACTGATCGGCTACACCTACCAACTCATGTACGTCATCATCGTCGGAGCCGGCGACATCGGAACGCCGCTCATCGAAATCGCAACGGGCGCCGGATACGAGGTCGTCGTCATCGAGACGGACCCCGAGAAGGCGGACGAGGTCGCGAGCGACTACGACTGTATGGTCCTCAACGCCGACGCGACCGTCAAGGAGACCCTCGTCGACGCCGGAAGCGACCGCGCGGACGCGATCATCACGACGACCGACCAGGACGCGACCAACGTGATGGTCTCGCTGCTCGCACAGGAACTCGACGTTCCCAACGTCGTCTCGGTCGTCCACAACCCCGAACACATGAACCTCTTCCGCCAGATCGGGGTGAACACCATGCAGAACCCGCAGCGGCTCATCGCCGAGTCGCTGTTCCGCTCGGTCGACCGGCCGTCGATCGTCGACTACATGCGGGTCGGCGACGTCGCCGAGGTGTTCGAGATCACGGTCGCAGAGGAGGCGCCGATCGCAGAAAAGACCCTCATCGAGGCCGACGAGGACGGGCTCCTCGGCGACGAGACGCTCATCGTGGCGATCGAGCGGGAGGACACGGACTCCCCGGTCACGCCCCGCGGACAGACCCGCATCGAGACGGGCGACCTGTTGACCGTCTACTCCGGAACCGGCGCGACGCCGGACGTGACGGACATCTTCGGCCACTACGAGGATCAGGAGAACGGCTCGAACGGGGTGCGACTGTGACCGTCCGCCCGGTATCGCGGGGCGACCGCTCCGACGACGGCGACTCATGAGAGTCAAGACCGACACCGTCGGCCGCGACGTCGGCCGCATCGTCCAGGCCGTCTCGCTCATGATGCTGATCTCGCTCGTCGTGGCGGCGGTCAACGGCGAGTTCTACACCGTCCCGGCGTTCGTGGTCTCCGCGGTCGTCATGGCGGGGATCGGAACCGGGCTGGTCCGGCGGTACCGCGGCGCCGACCCGCCGGAGAAGCGCGAGGCGATGGTCACCGCGGCCACGGCGTGGGCGCTCGTGGGGATCCTCGGCGGACTCCCCTTCGTCCTGATCGCGTGGACGATCCAGCTGAACCCGTTCCCCGTCTGGATGAACACGCCGCCGATGGACTCGACGACCGCGGTGTTCCTCGACCCGCTCGACGCGGTGTTCGAGAGCATGAGCGGCTTCACCGGGACCGGGCTCACGATGGCGGCCGTCGAGGAGGAGCTCCCCCGGGCGATCCACTGGTGGCGGTCGTTCATCGAGTGGGTCGGCGGCGTCGGCGTGATCGTCTTGACGGTCGCGATCCTGCGCCGCTCCGGCGGGAGCAGCGGCTCGTACACGCTGTACGAGAGCGAGGCGCGCTCCGAGAAGATCCACCCCAGCATCGTGACGACCGTCCGCGAGATCTGGAAGATCTTCGTCGGCCTCACGCTCGGTTCGATCGCCCTGTTCCTCCTCGCCGGGATGCCCCTGTGGGACGCGATCAACCACGGGATGACCGGCATCTCGACCGGCGGGTTCTCCGTCCACGCGGACTCGATCGGCCACTACGGCAGCCCGCTGATCGAGTACGCCACGGTCCCGGTCATGGTCGCGGGGAGCATCGCGTTCCCCGTCCACTACCTGATCTTCAAAGGGGAGATCCGGAACTTCTACACCGACCTCCAGACGCGGTGGGTGTTCATCTGGTTCACCGTGGGGTCGCTCGTGTTGACCGCGATCCTCTACGCGAACGGCCAGTACGCCACGCTGGAGGAGACGTTCCGGGTGAGCCTGTTCCAGTTCGTCTCCGCGACGTCGAACACCGGCTTCGGGAGCGCGTCGATCGGCGGCGGCACCGAACGCGTCTGGACCGCGGGCCCGACACTGTTCGCGTGCCTCGGGATGTTAACCGGCGCGGCGGCCGGCTCGACGGTGAGCGGGATCAAGCTCATTCGCGTCGTGACGCTGGTCAAGGGGACGATCTGGCAGATTCAGGACGTGTTCCGGCCGCAGGCCGCGATCCGCTACCTCCAGATCGGCGACCGGCGCCTCAGCGAGGCGCAGGCGCAACGGGAGTACACCGAGGCGACGGTCGTGTTCCTGCTGTGGATCGCGTTCCTCGTGATCGGCGTCGCCGTCCTGCTTCGGGTCCTTCCCCCGACGTACCCGCTGGAGTACGTGATCTTCGACGTGATGAGCGCCCAGAGCAACGTCGGCCTCGACTCGGGGGTCACCGGGGCGACCATGCCCGAGACGGCGAAGGCGATGCTGATCGTCAACATGTGGGTCGGTCGACTCGAAATAATCCCGGTGGCGGTGTTGCTCGGAACGATCGTCCGCCGGCTCGACCGCTCCGCCTGACGGAGGCGTCAGTCGCCCGGCGGATTCGGACCCCGGCCTCGTCGGTCAGTCGTCGTCCTTCGGATCGACCGTCGGGTCGTTCTCCGAGCCGTCGATCTCGGGCGTCGACGGCTCCGGCTCGACGCCCGTCTCGGCGGGCGTCGGGGTCGCGTCGGTCACGTCTTTCGACCGCGCACCGCCGCCGAAGAGCCGGGCGAGGATGCCGCGGTCGCTCCGGCGCTCGGCGAGCAGCACGGAGCACTCGACGTCTTCGAGCACGCTCAACACGAGCGAGCCGCTGACCAGCCGCGAGAGCAGCCCCTTCTCCGTCGCGCCGACGATGAGCATCGTCGCATCGCGGGCGGCGCGCTCGATGCTGGCCTCGACGTCGCCGGTCTCGATCCGCAGCGTCGCGTCCGCGAGGTCGTGCGCGTCGGCCCACTCGGAGAGGAAGGCGCGCCCCGCCTCCTCCTCGCCGTCCTCGGAGACGTGGAGCAGGGTCACCTCGCCGCCGAACTCGGACTGGAGCATCTTCGCGACGGCGCCGGAGAGGTCCGAGGCCGGACCGCCCGCGGTCGGCACGAGGATGCGCGAGGCGTCGAACCCGCGGTCGCGGAACACGAGGAAGTCCGAGGGCAGCGAGTACGCCAGCTCGTCGACGGCGGACTCGGCGCGCCCCGGCGCCCCGTGGGAGTCCTCGCCCCAGCCCATCACGGTCATGTCGGCGCCGTAGGTGCGCGCGGCGTCGAACACCTCCTCGAACACGCGGTGCGATAAGACGACGTGCGTCTCCACGTCGACGCCGAACGTCTCCGCGTCCGCGCGGGCCTGATCGAGGAGGCCGTGGGCCGCCTCGTGGGCGCCGCGGTCGCGGGCCGCCTCCAGAGAGGTCTGGTCGGGCACGTTCGCGATGTTGACCGCGACGACCGTCCCGTTCCGCTGCTTCGCGATGGCCGACGCGAGCGTGATCAGGTGCTCTTCGGTCTTGGGGTTCGCGAGCGGCACCATCACCCGGTAGTCGTCGCCGCTCGGTTGGACCGACGTCGCGGCCGAGACGGCCTGCTCGGGCAGGTCCTCGGAGCGGTCGAGGATCCACCGGCCGAGGAGGCCGGTGCGCTCGACCTTCCGGCGGGCGTACAGGAAGTACCACAGCACCGCGGCGACGATGAACGCCCCGGCGAGGGCGACCTCGACGGCGCCGACGAACGGGAGGAGCCCGAGCGAGAAGACGATCCCCGCGATGGGGGTCAGCGGGTAGAACGGGACGGTGAAGTCGGGGTCGTACTCGGCGATGTCCGCCTCGCGGAAGACGATGAGCGCGGCGTTCATCAGCGCGTACACGACGAGGTGGAGCACGCTCGCCGCCTTGGAGAGGATCTCGACG
Organism: Halorubrum ejinorense; assembly: GCF_055389685.1. Classification (NCBI taxonomy): domain Archaea; kingdom Methanobacteriati; phylum Methanobacteriota; class Halobacteria; order Halobacteriales; family Haloferacaceae; genus Halorubrum; species Halorubrum ejinorense. The sequence continues at coordinate 532,294 of NZ_AP043777.1, read as the reverse complement.
TCCTGGCCGAGCGCCGCGATGAAGACGATGATCATGATCCCCGTCACGACGATCGAGCGGTACGGCGTCGCGAACTGCGGGTGGATCTGGTTGAGCCAGTTCGTGACGATCTTGTCGCGGCCCATCGCGAAGTTGATCCGCGCGGAGGCGAGGATCGATGCGTTCGCGCTGGAGGCGGTCGCGAGCAGCGCCCCGCCGGTCACGATCGTCACCGCGGCCGCGGTGATCGCGGGGGAGTAGGCACCCGAGAAGGCGACGTCCGTCGCCTGCGTCAGCGGCGCGTCCGTACTCAGCTCCGGCCACGGAACGACGCCGAGCATGATCGACACGAGGATCGCGTAGATCACCGTGACGATCGCGACGCTCCCGATGACCGCCCGCGGGAGGTTCTTGCCGGGGTTCTTCAGCTCCTCGGCGACGGTCGCGATCTTCGCGTACCCGAGGAAAGAGACGAACACCAGCGCCGTGCCGGGGAGGATCGCGCCGTATCCCTTCGGCGCGAGCCCGTCGGTCCCGGCGAGCGTCGCGTAGTCGAACGAGAGCCAGCCCTGTATCGCGAACAGCCCGAGGATCACCAACAGCCCCGTGACGATGACCGTCTGGACGCCGCCCGTCTCCTTCGCCCCGACGTAATTAACGAGGACGAAGAGGCTGCCCGCGATCAGCGCACCGATCTGGATGTCCGTGAGGAACAAGAACCCCGGTATCGGCGCGAGCGTCGCCAGGTACTGGCCGAACCCGATGGAGTAGAACGCCGAGGCGAACGCGAGCCCCATCCAGTCGCCCATCCCGGCGATCGACCCGAAAAGCGGACCGAGCGCGCGGTTAACGTAGTAGTACCCGCCGCCGGCCCGCGGCATGGCGGTGCCCAGCTCCGAGACGGAGAAGGCGTTCACCATCGCGATGATCCCGCCGACGACGAACGAGACGACGACGATGGGGCCGGCCTCCCGGGCCGCGAGGCCGGGCAGCACGAAAATCCCGGCGCCGATCATCGTCCCGATGCCGATCGTCATCGCCGAGACGAGTCCGAGGTCCTTCGCGAGCTCCTCGTCGCCGCTCACGGCGGGCCACCTCGGACGGTTGTAACTCTTCGGGCGTATATCATACGCCCTTTCTTTTCTCCGTTCGTATAAAGCCGTTTGATCCCGGCGATAACGCCGTTTGCGTCGACGGAGTCGATCGCGGGTCGCGCCTTTTGAACGGAACACAAGGAACATACCCGCGCGCGACGCGGTACGATCCAAGGTGGATCCCGTGACGAAGAAACGCGAATACCGCGACGACTACGACGAGAAGACGCTGTACATCCCCGGCCCGACGGAGGTCCGCGACGATGTCATCGAGGCGATGGCTCAGCCGATGTTCGGCCACCGAATGGACCGGATGACAGACCTCTACACGACCATCGTCGAGGACACGAAGGAATTCCTCGGCACCGACAACGAGGTCGTCATCCTCACCGGGTCCGGCACGGAGTTCTGGGAGGCGACGACGCTGAACCTCGTCGACGAGCGCGTCCTCGTCCCGACCTGCGGCGCCTTCAGCGAGCGCTACGCGAACGTCGCCGAGCGGCTCGGGAAGGACGTCACCCGGCTGGAGTACGAGTGGGGAGAAGCCGTCAAACCCGAGGACGTCCGGGAGGCGCTGGAGTCCAGCGACGAGGGGTACGACATGGTCGCGGGCGTGATGAACGAGTCGTCGACCGGCGTCCGCAACCCCGTCGAGGAGATGGGCGACGTGATAAGCGAGTACCCGGACACCTACTTCGCCGTCGACGCCGTCTCGTCGCTCGGCGGCGACTACGTCGACATCGACGACCACGACATCGACGTGATCTTCGCGTCGACCCAGAAGGCGTTCGCGATGCCGCCGGGGCTCGCGGTCTGCGTCGTGAGCGACGACGCCTACGACCGCGAGACCGAGAAGGGGGACTCCTCGTGGTACGGCGGCTTCCGCCGGACGATCGACTACTACGACCGGAAGGGACAGACCCACTCGACGCCCGCCATCCCGATCATGTTGGCGTACCGCCAGCAGATGAAACACATGCTCGACGAGGGGCACCGCGCCCGCGACGAGCGCCACCGCGAGATGACCGAGTACGTCCACGACTGGGCCGGCGAGCACTTCGCGATGTTCCCCGAGGAGGGGTACGAGTCGCAGACGGTCGCCTGCATCGAGAACACGCAGGGGATCGACGTGGCCGCGACCATCGAGGAGGTGAGCGAGGAGTACGACATGGCCTTCTCGAACGGGTACGGCGACATCGGCGAGGAGACGTTCCGGATCGGCCACATGGGCGAACACACCGTCGAGAGCGTGAAGGCGCTCACCGACGCCATCGAGGACGTCGCCGACCTCTGACGGGACCGAAAGGCGAGTCAGTCCTCGTCGCGGTCGCCGACCAGTTCGATCCGGTAGATGCGTCCGCCCGCGTCCGTCCGGTCGACGCCGACGACGACGAAGGCGTGGTCCGCGACGTCGACGATGTCTCCCGTGTCGAGCGGCGCCGTCGCGTCTTCGTCCGCGTCTCCGGCGACGGCGTCCGCACCGACGCTCAGGGCCGCTTCGCCCCGATCGATCGCGCGACGCCAGAAGGCGTCTGACGGCGGCCGCGGCCCCACCCGCGACGCCAGTTCGCTCCGTGTGAGTCGTCTCATCGGATTTGCCTCGTCGCGGGCGCCCTTAGCCGGTTCGGATCCGGCCGAGTCGACTCCCGGAGAACGCTCACAGCCAGAGCAGTTGCGCGTGTCGCGTCTCCTCGAACTCCAGGACCGTCTCCTCGTCGACGAGCCCGGCCTCGACGGCGACGCCGACAGATTCGGTGCCGACGATGTTCGCCACCTGCGCGCGCTGGAGCCCGTCGATGACCTCATCGCGGGTCGCCTCGACGGCGTCGTCCCCGCCGTAGAACTCCTCGCTCACGGTGAGCGTCACGGGGCCGTCCTCGTAGGTCTCGCCGAGGCAGTCGGGGTCACAGACGGAGACGAGCCGACCCTCGGCGGTCTCGCGCTCGCGCAACAGCATCTAAAAGCCCTCGGGACCCTCGCCTTGCAGCTCGCGTTCGGGGCCCGCGGCGTCGCCCCCGTCGCGACCGCCCGCACCGCGGCCGCCCGCTCCGGGTTGCCCGCCCTGCGGTCGACCGCCTCGACCGGGCGCCTGCCCGGTCTGCTCTTCGATCATCTCGCCTTCGGTCTCGCGCCGGATCTCCTCGGCGCGGTCGGCGACCTCCTCGGCCTGCTCGTGTTCGCCGGCCTCCTCGAGGGCCCGCGCCTTCTCCTCTAACACGCCCGCGTCGCGGTAGCCGAGGCGGATCGCGTTGTCGAAGCAGGTGACGGCGTCCTCCGCGAGGCCGCGCTCGACGAGGAGGAAGCCGCGGTTGTACCAGGCTTCGGCGAAGCGCGGGTCCGTCTCCACCGCGCGCTCGGCGTGTTCGAGCGCCTGCTCGCCCTGACCGGACTCCCAGAGCGCGTACGCGAGGTTGGTCTCGGCGGTCGCGGCATGTTCGGAGTCCTCGTCGATGCGCAGCGCCTCCTTGTAGGCGCCGATTGCCTGATCGAACTCCTCTAACTGGGCGTGGGCGGCGCCCTTGTTCACCCACGCCTCCTGTGCCTCCAGCGAGTCCTCGTCGGCGAAGCGGGCGGCGCGTTCGAAGGTCTCAGTGGCCTCCTCGAAGCGGTTGATTCCCATGTACGAGAGGCCGACGTCGACGAGCTGCTCGACGTCGACGTCCTCGCTGCCGATGTTCCGTCGGTCCAGCTCGTCGGTCAGCGCGCGCGAGTCGACGGGGTCGACGCGGCTCGGGTCCTCGCCGAGCTCCGGCGGCTCCAGCGTGAACGCGTCGTAGTCGGCGTCGACGCCCTGCCCCGAGGAGAACTCGTGGCCGTCGTCGTCGCGTTCGTCGGTCATACCATCGATTTAGCGGCCACGACGCGTAAGGGTTGCGTCGCACCGCACGCATCGTGGACGGTTCTCACGGCGGGGCGGCAGGTCGGGGTCGCCGTCGCCGGGAGCGCGTGGTGAGCGGGAAAATCGGAGCGTATCGGCGTGCCCGAGACGGGCACGCGTCGCACGTTCTAGGTCGGACGGCCGCCGCGCGGCGTATCAGGCCGCGATGGTGCGGTCGTCGGAGTCGGGGGTGACGGGGTCGGCCACGAGCGTGGCGTCGAGGCTGTCGTCGCCGAGCATCCCGGTCGCGAACACGGTGTAAGACGTCGCGCCGTCGAAGTCGACGTCCGAGAGGCGGAGGACGCTGTCCTCCGAGCCGGTCGGGCGGACGTCGATGTCGTAGGCGTCGGCACCGACCGTCGCGAACGAACTGTCGCCGAACGCGACGTGCTCGAAGAGGGTCGATCCGCCGGCCATGACGTCGACCGCGGGGGCGTCCGGGACCGTGTGGACGAACCGAATGCGTGCGTCGCCGGCGTCGACGGTGGAGCGGTCGTCGGTCATGACGAGCGCCTCGATGTCGGCGAGGGCGTTGATCGCCAGGACGGTGTAGCTCTCGCCGTCGGCGACGTCGAGCGTGGCGGAGAGGACCGCGTCGCCGCCCGTGGCGGGAACGATGTCGACGTCGTAGGAGCCGGCGTCGACGTCCATGTACTCGCCGAGTGTGCCGAAGGAGACGCCCTCGAGGAGCGAGTCGCCGTCGATACGGATGTCTACCGCGGGTGCGTCAGGGGAGAAGTGGCCGATACGAAGCTGAGTGATCATGATGTACAGTACAGTAGGACAGCTGAGTATATAAGGATAGTGAGATGTTAGATAGCACTGCGCGATAGCGGGGCGAACGCCGCCGTCGGCCGCGCCGTTTCGACGAGAGCGAACGCGTAGAAGGGACTTAGGGGCCCATATAACGTCGAATACTGCGTTCTCGGTCTCGACATTCCTTCGCGATTCCGCGCGTGTGTCACGGGACGCACGTTCGACGAACGGTCGTTCGGTCGCGATTCCTATCTGAATCAAGAAACTTCTGCGACCTATCGCGGGCGGAACGACTCTATCACGGACGAACGCGGTTCTCAGAGCCCAGAACGTCAGATCGGTGCCGTAGTTTTATCAGTTCGGGGCGCAGACGTTCGGTCGATGACAGGTCTCCGACTCTCGACGCGACTCCGGTTCGGCGTCGCGGCCCTCCTCGTCGCCGTCGGCGCCGCCGCCAGTCTCGCGACCGCACCGGACCTTCCGGAGCGAATGGTGACGACGTGGAACGGCGCCGGCGAGCCGACTGGAACGCTCTCCCGGACGGTCGGCATGTGGCTCGTGCCGGGACTCGGCGCGGCGCTGCTCGGCCTGTTCGCGGTGCTTCCGCGGATCGACCCACTCGGCGAGAACGTCGCCGCGTTCCGGGTCCACTACGACCGGTTCGTCGTCGTGTTCACGGCGTTTCTCACCGCCGTCCATCTCGCCGTCCTCGCGTTCAACCTCGGGTACCCGGTCGACGTGACGACGCTCGCGGTGGCGGGGTCGGCCGCGCTGTTCTACTACGTCGGAACGGTGCTCCCGCACGTCGAGCCGAACTGGTTCCTCGGGGTTCGGACGCCGTGGACGCTCAGCGACGACGCGGTCTGGGACCGCACCCACGCGCTCGGCGCCCGACTGTTCAAGCTGTCGGCGCTGATCGCCGTCGTCGGCCTCTTTTCCGGCGAGTACGCGGTGTACTTCCTCGTCGGCCCGGCGCTCGCGACCGCCGCGATCACGGTGGCCTACTCGTACGTCCTGTACGCGCGAGGCGAACGGGAGACCGACGCGGGCGACGAGGTCGGTCGGACTGCGAAGTGAACGGAGCGAGAGCGACCGGCGACGGTCGTCCGGCGTTCGGGCGAGTACGGCCCCGGTGCCCGGCGTTTATATCCGCGGCCCCGAAGGTGTTGGTATGACCGAGGAGTCACGCGCGGACCGACGGTCTCCCGTCGGCGAGCCCGTCGTCCGGTCGGACCCGGCGGTGACCGGCGACCGGGCCGCGGAGGCGGTGGGCTTCGACCCGAACGACCCCGAGAGCGTCGCGGAGGCGGCCGAGACGGTGGCCCGGTTCGCGGCCGGCGGCGTGGGCGACGACGACAACGTCTTAATGTTACGCGGCGCCGCCGCCTGCGCGGCGCTCGTCCGCGGCGTGGGGTCGTACAAGGACGCGGCGGAACGGGCGGGCGACGGCGTCTCCGTCGCGTTCATCCGGAAGTGGGCGCGGGTCCACGACCTCCCGCAGGCGATCCGTCGACAGGTCGCCAACGGCCGGATCGCACCGAGCGCCGCGAAGCACGTCGCGCGGCTGGGCGGGAGAGACCGATACCTGCTCGCGTGGGCGGCGATCGACGGCGACCTCACGGTCAGAGAGGTGCGCGCGGTCGCCTCAGCGGTCAACGACGGGGCCGACATCGAGACCGCCGTCCGCGACGCGGGCGTCGAACTCGGCCGGCTCCAACTTCGGCTCCCGCCGGAGACGTACGTCGAACTGCGCCGCCGCGCGTCGATGGAGAACGTCGATCCGGGGACGCTCGTCGCCGACGCGGTCGACGCGTACCTCGACGAGTAACCCGGGGTCGGCTACGAGTCGTCCGCGCGGTCGCTCGCGAACCGCACCGCGGCGGCGGCGATCGCTTCTCTCGCCCGCTCGACTTCTTCCCACGCGATCGTCTCGTCCGGGTAGTGCGCCTCGTCGATGGTGCCGGGACCGAACAGCACCGCCGGGATTCCGGCTCCGACGTAGTGGCGCGAGTCGGCACCGTACGTCGCGCCGCGCGGCTCGGCGTCCGGGATGCCGGCCTTGACGATCCCCGCCCGCACCGCCTCGACGACCGGCTCGTCGACGGCGATCTCCGCGGGCTCGAACTGGACGGAGAACCGCTCGAACCGCGGCGGGTGGTCGCACAGCCACGGGTCGTCGGCGACCACCGACCCCAGCCGCTCGCGGAACGTCGACTCGACCTCGGCGACGGTCTCGCCTGGGGCCACGCCGATCCGGAACTCGGCGGTGAGCGTCGCCGGGACCGTCGACGCCCACGACCCCGCCTCGACGCGCCCGCAGACGACGGGCCACGGGACCGGAAACTCGTCGTAGAGCGGGTGGGCGACCGATTCGGTGCGCTCTCGCTCTAGGTCGGCGAACGCCTCCCGCACGGCCTCGAACCGCGGGAGGACGTCCTCGCCCCGCCACCGCGTGGCCGCGTGCGCGCTCCGGCCTTCGATCTCCAGTCGGGCCATGAACGACCCCTCGGAGGCGACGACGGGACGCAACTCGGTCGGCTCCGCGACGATCGCCGCGTCGCGCTCGAAGGGGTACGGGTTCGCGAGCGCGGCGGTCGCCGCGCCGTAGCCCCCGTCCTCCTCGCCGGCGACGGCCTCGACCACCAGGCGAAGCCCCGACGCGGGAAGCGCGACGGAGCCGTCAACGACCCGCGCTCGGAGGTCGACGGCGGCGCCGATACAGGCCGCGATCCCGGACTTCATGTCGGCCGCGCCGCGGGCGGTGAGCGTCTCGCCGGCCGCGTCCGCCCCCCAGACCGGCTCGAAGGGATCGCTCGACCACTCGGTCGGCTCGGCGGGAACCACGTCGAGGTGGCCGTTCAAGACCAGCGTCGGCGTCGGGTCGCCGTCCCCGTCGACTCCGCGGGAATCGGCGGCGTCTCCGACGCCCAGTTCGAGGACGCCCGCGACGCTCCGCCGCCCCTCGACGGCCGCGGCGTCGAGGTCGTCGGGGAAGGAGGGGTGGTCGGCGAGGACAGAGGCGTCGGCGTCCCAGGCGTACGTCTCGAAGCCGAGGTCGTCGAGTCGGTCCGCGACGAACGCGGCCGCGGCCGCCTCCTCGCCGGCGGTCGAGCGATACCGGCAGAGATCGGCGGCGAAGGCGCGCATGTCGAACACCATGCTCGCGGCGACGACGGGGGGTCGGAAACCCTTTCGGGTCGGGCCGGCGGCTATCGCGGTTCTAAACGTTTATCCGTCGGCTGGCCGTACAGCGATTCGTCTGGGCCGGTAGCTCAGTTAGGGAGAGCGTCCGGCTTTTAACCGGACGGTCGGGGGTTCGAATCCCTCCCGGCCCGTACAGTGAGACGGTGAGCAACGCGAACCGTCGAGTGAACCGGTCGGGAGGGATTCGGAGAGGCCAGTCGCGCGGAGTGAGCGAAGCGAACGAGCACGTCTGGGCGTGGTTCGAATCCCTCCCGGCCCGCTGTACCGCCGCGAGCAAAACCGCGAGCGGCGGTGCTGTGCGAAGGGCGGGATTCGAATCAGGGAGCGGGAAGTGAGCGAGCGCAGCGAGCGAACGAAGGCGACCGTGGTTCGAATCCCTCCCGGCCCGTACCCCTCGCGGCGAGCACTCCGCGAGCCGCGAGGCCGTCGAAAAGAGAGGGATTCGAACCCGAGGAGTCGCGCGCAGCGAACGGAGTGAGCGAGCACGTCTCCACACGGTTCGAATCCCTCCCGGCCCGCTGTACCGCCGCGAGCAAAACCGCGAGCGGCGGTGCTGTGCGAAAGGCGGGATTCGAATCAGGGAGCGGGAGGTGAGCGAGCGAAGTGAGGCGAACGGGCGCGACTGGCCCACGCTCGCTCCGCTCGCGCGGATCCCTCCCGGCCCGCTGTACCGCCGCGAGCAAACCCGCGAGCGGCGGCTCACGAGCGTCGAAACCGGGAGAAACGTGCCGCGTCGCCGCGGTGAGCCGGCTTCAGTAGCCGAGCTGCTCGCGCACGAGGACGATCGTCGTCCGGCCCTCCTCGGTCTCGCGGCGGTAGACGAGCTGTTTGGCGATGGCGGATTCGACGCCGTACGCCTCCTGTGCGCGCTCGTTCTCCAGCGGATACGCGACCGACTCCAGGCGGTCGAAGGCGTCCGAGAGCGTCGGAACGATCTTGTTGATCCCGGTGACGATGACGACGTTGCCCGCGGCGAACGGGTACGCGCCGATCCGGCTCCCGGAGAGGTCGGCGGCGACGAGCTCGCCGGTCTGCGCGACCGCGTTGATGCCGCCGAGGAAGTAGTCCGCCGTCTGCGACTCCCGCCGCGCGGTCTGTCGCTCCGCGTCGTCGTCGATGCCCCATATCTGGTCCGGCAGGCTCTCCCACTCGTGGTCGCCCTCACTGAGGAACTCGTCGAAGCCGATCTCTTCGAGCGTGGTCGAATGACCGTTCATCACGGAGACGCTCGCGGGGATCTGGGCTTTCACGGTCTCTAACGCCTCCTCGGCGTCGTCGACGACGATCACGTCGAAGCCGCGCTCCTCTAGCTTCGCGACCGTCTCCTCGACGGTCTCGTCGTCGGGAAGTTCGTCCAGTTCCGCGTCGATCTCGGCGTCGTCCGCGTAGTCGGCTTTCTGCTGTGGCATGGTGAACGTGAGAACCTCGTCGAAGGATAGGAGGGTCGGGAGTCACTTAATCGCTCGCGGACACCGCCGTCCAGTGGTTACGCCGGTGTTACCCTCCTGTCGTACGAGGCGAATGTGGGGAACAGTGACGCGGCACGTGGTCGGAGGCGGCCGGGACGCTCGGGTCGAACGACGAGCGGAACGCTCGGCGACTGAGTCGTCGATAAAAGTCGCATGTCGTCGGGGCCCGAAGGCGGGCGCACGACGGTCGGTCTGCGGACGGTGCGGTGAGGCGACTGCGGTCGGCGTGGGTGGTGTAGTTGTCCTATCGGACGCTTACATCGCGCCGCCCATGCCGCCCATGCCGCCCATGCCGCCGCCCATGCCGCCGGGCGCGCCGCCGGGGCCGCCGTCGTCGCCGCCGTCGTCGGTGCCGCCGCCTTTGAGGTCGCCGGCCGCAATGACGTCGTCGATGCGGAGGATCATGACGGCCGCCTCGGTGGCGGACTCGATGGCCTGGGTCTTGACGCGGAGCGGCTCCACGACGCCCTCGGCCTCCATGTCGATCACGTCGCCCGTGTAGGCGTCGAGACCGGCGCCGAACTCGCCGCCGTCGTGGCGGGAGCGGAGGTCGACCAGCGAGTCGATGGGGTCGAGACCCGCGTTCTCGGCGAGGGTGCGCGGGACGACTTCTAAGGCGTCGGCGAACGCCTCGACGGCGAGCTGCTCGCGGCCGCCGACGGAGTCGGCGAAGTCGCGGAGCTGCAGCGCCAGCTCGGCCTCGGGGGCGCCGCCGCCGGGCAGCACCTTCCCGTCGAGCAGCGTCGTGCGGACGACGCCGAGCGAGTCGTCGATGGCGCGCTCGACCTCGTCGACGACGTGTTCGGTGCCGCCGCGGAGGATGAGCGTGACGGACTTCGCCTCCTCGACGTCCTCGACGAAGATGCGCTCGTCGCCGCCGATGTCCTTCTGGGCGACGGAGCCGGCGAAGCCGAGGTCGTCGGACTCGATGTCGTCGAGGTTGGAGACGACGCGGCCGCCGGTCGCGCGGGCGAGGCGTTTGAGGTCGCCGGACTTCGCGCGGCGGACGGCGAGGATGCCCTCCTGCGCGAGGTAGTGCTGCGCCATGTCGTCGATGCCGTCACCGACGAAGACGACGTCGGCGCCGATGTCGGTGAGGTGGTCGACCATCTCGCGGAGCTGCTCCTCCTCCTGGTCGAGGAACTGCTGGAGCTGGTCGGGGTCCGTGACGTTGACCTCGGCGTCGATCTCCGTCTCCTTCACCTCGATGGCGCCGTCGAACAGCGCGACGTCGGCGTCCTCGACCGCGAAGGGCATGTTCTCGTCGACGCGCTCCTTGTCGACGATGACGCCCTCGACGAGCTCCGACTCGTCGATGGAGCTGCCGACGACCTTCTCGACGGAGACGTTCTCCGTGTCGATGCCGTCGTCGTCCCGGACCGCGAGGACGGCGTCGACGACGAGCTCGGCGAGGAGGTCCTTGGAGTTCTCGGCGCCCTTGCCCGTCATCGCCGTCTCGGCGATCTCGACGAGCGTGTCGCGGTCGTCCGCGGAGACGTCGATGGCCTCCTCGTCGAGGATCTCCTTGGCCTTCTCGGCGGCCTGACGGTACCCCTGCGCGAGGGTCGTCGCGTGGATGTCCTGATCGAGGAGCTCCTCGGCCTGATCGAGGAGCTCACCGGCGACCACGACCGCGGAGGTGGTGCCGTCGCCGACCTCCTCCTCCTGCGTCTCGGAGACCTCGACGATCATGTTGGCCGCCGGGTGGTCGATGTCCATCTCCTTCAGGATGGTGACGCCGTCGTTCGTGACGACGACGGACCCGCCGGAGTCGACGAGCATCTTGTCCATCCCTTTCGGGCCGAGCGTGGTGCGGACGGACTCCGCGACCGCCTTGCCGGCCGTGATATTCATGTTCTGAGCGTCCTTTCCGGATGTTCGCTGCGACTCCTCGGAAAGTACGATCATGGGCTGATTGCCCATCCGCTGGCGCTGTGACATTACAACCATTGATTGTTTGTGATTCTATATAAACCTTCCGCTCGGGTCGTGCGGAACCGCAACACGGTGGGGGAGTAACGGCTGGTGTGCGGTGCGTTCACACAGCCCTTTATATAGAACTCCAGATCAACTATCGGCCGTTGGTCGCTTATAAACAGACCGCGGTGGCGCGTGCCTGCGAGCGGCCGCTAGGCCGCGAGTCGCGAGGGACCGGAGGTCCCTCCGGCAGCCGGCGCTACGCGCCGGCGACGAAGCGAGCAACGAGGTTGGGGAGGCGTGAGGCTGCGGTGCTGTGCGGTGTGGGGCGGGATTCAAAGGGGCAGTCGTGAGGCGGGCGCAGGCGACGCGAGCACCGCAGCGAGCAGCGCGAGCGAGGAGCGCGGCGAGCGTGCGCCCGCCTCACGACTGGGGCTTTGGCGGTGGTCGCTGTCGATCCGCTGTCAGCAGTTTATACGCGATCGACCGGGCCGCCGGAAACCGTCGCAGCGAAATCAGTCGGAAGGAAACAGAACCGATCGGCGACGCTGACACCGGATACCGATTACTGCGGCGCGTTGAAGCTCACGTCGTCGTCGAGCTCGTTCGACATCCGCTCTAAGTAGGAGTACACCGCGCCGTGCGGGGCGCCGTCGAGCAGCATCCCGACCGCTCGGCGGACCACTTCGAGCTCCTCGGGCTGGCCGACGGCGCCCACGGTCGAGCCGTAGACGACGACGTTCGCGCCCGACAGTTCCTCGATCAGTTCGCGCGTGCGACCGTTCTCACCGATGATCCGGCCCTTCTTGCGCTGGAGGTCGTTGTCGTTGCGGGTGTGCTCCGAGAGGTCGATCAGGTCGAGCGTCCGGAGGTCGTGGTCGAGGATCGACAGCGCCGTCTCCGGCTTGAAGCCGCGGCCTATCGCTTTGATGATGTCCGGTGCGACCATCGCCGCGACGGGGTCGTCGCGCTCCTCGATGGCGACGCTCCCCGACTCCGAGTCGATGTCGAGCCGCACGTTCGCCCGCTCTTCGATCTCCCGCATCGTCTCGCCGCCGGCGCCGATGACGACGCCGATCCGGTCCTGCGGAACCGTCACGTGTTGCATACGACGGAGTACCCGGCGGAGCCTTTTAAGCGTGTTCCGGTGACGACGACCGCGGGAGGCGGTAACGCGCCCGTAGCGCGGTGGACGCGGTCGAACACGACGCGAGACAACGTTTCTCACACCTGCCGAGCGTATTTACCGGAAAGCGTCCGACTCGGACCATGGAAGTTCGTCGACCGACCGACGAGACGGACATCGAGGAGTCGATCCGGGTCCACGGGCTGGCGTGGCGGGCGGCCTACGACGAGATCCTCCCCGAGGCGGTCCTCGACGAGACGACGGTCGATCCGACCCCTGAGGACGTTCGGAGCTGGACGGACCGGCTCGACGACGGCGACCGCGGCGTCGTCTTCGTCGCCGTCGACGACGGCGTCGTCTGCGGGTTCGTCGACGTACGCTGGGGTGCGGAGAACACGAAGCCGTTCGTCGGGGCAGACGAGGCGGGCGTGAAGGCGATCTACGTCCGTCCCGATCGGTGGGGCGAAGGGATCGGTTCGGCGCTGCTCGACCGCGCGATCGACGCGGTTCCGGACCGGGTGGAGGCCGTCCGACTCGAAGCGTTCGCCGAGAACGACGTCGGTGCCCGGTTTTAAGAGGCCCGCGGCTTCGAGCGGGTGGACGCGGGCGAGGCCGAGATCGGCGGCGGGACGTACCCGACCGCTATTTACGCCCGCGAGGTCTGACCCGAACCCGCGGTCGGGGCCGCGGCCGAGTCACTCCCGCTCGTCCGCTTCCGGCACCTCGTCCGCCCCCGCGCTCGACTCCCCGTCCGCTCCCGGCTCGCCGCCCGGCTCCGGCTCCGGCTCGGTCACGTACGCGCGGAGGTCGTCGGGGTCGACGTCGATCCCCTGTCGCGTGAAGAAGGTCGCCACGTTCTCGCAGTCCCGCTTCAGGAACTCTCCGGCGTTGGGATGATGGACCGTCACCGCCTGCCCCATGTCGATTATCACCAGTTCGCCCTCGTGGATGATCATGTTGTACTCCGAGAGGTCGCCGTGGATCAGCCCGGCGCCGTAGAGCCGGCGCATGTACTCGCGGACGACCTCGTAGGCGGTCTCCGGGTTCTCCACGTCGACCTCCGAGAGCCGCCGGGCGCGCTCTTCGGCGTGTCCCACCAGCTCCATCACGAGGACGTTCCGCTGGACCGCGATCGGTTCGGGCACCCGGACGCCGGCCTTCCGCGCTCGTTCGAGGTTCGCGAACTCCTTGCGGGTCCACGCCAGCACGACCGCCTTCTTGTCGCTCGCGATCCCGTCGAAGCGCGGGTCGCCCTCGAGGTAGTCGCGCATCTGCCGGAAGTTCGAGGAGTTGATCCGATACACCTTCACCGCGACCTCGCGCTCGGGCGTGACGCCCTCGGGACCGCCCCCCGCGGCCTCCGATCCCGGCTCGGGGCGCTCGCCGGCCTGCCCGCCGAGCGCCTCGAAGACGCTCGCCTCCTTGCCCGTCGACACCGGCCCGCCGAAGGCGTCGACGTAGCCGTCCTGGACCAGCTTGTACACCGCCGCAAGCGTGGCGTCGTCGAACACCGACTCCTGCAGCTTGAACTGCTCCGTGTCCTTGATCCGCTTGCGGAACTCGTCGAACTCGCGGTCCTGTCGGAGGGCGATCCGGTCCGCCTCCGTGTCGGAGACGTCCAGCTGTTCCCACTCGTCGCCGGGCTGGTCCGCGGGTTCGAGCAGACCGAAGTCCTCGCTCATTCGTCACCGGGTTCGGCGGCACGAGGGATAAGCGAGGGGGTCCGTGCCCCCCCCCCCCCCCGACGACGGCGACCGAGCGCGATCGAAACGCCCGTCACAGCACGTCCATCGCGTCCTCGACCGGCATGTGGCCGTCGCGGACCGCCTCCAGTATCGTCCGGCGCTCCTCGGTTTCCGGGTCGGTCGAGTCCGCGTCGTCCCCCTCGTCGCCGACCTCCCCGAGCGTCACCTTCTCCGTCTCGCCGACGAACTCGGGGAAGTCGGTGCCGTCCGCGAGGGCTTTCTCCTTCTTGACGCGATACGAGCCGGCGTCGGTGGTGTAGAGGTCGCCGGGGTGGAAGAAGTACCAGTCCTCGCGGTCGAACCGCACCGCGATCCGCGCTTTCGCGCCGAAGTTCCGCGCGAAAAAGAGGAGCGCCTCGACCTCCTCGCCGGTGAGGTAGATCGGGTCGCCCGCGCTCGATTTCGCCTCGATCGCGTAGAACGTCTCGCCGTCGCCCGCGAGCACGTCGGGGAGCTCCCGCTCCGTCGCCGAGCCGCTCGCCGGGGCGCGCATCACGGCGAACCCGGCCTCGTCCAAGGCGTTCACCAGCTCGCGCTCGCGGCGGTCTCCCTTCCGGTTAGCGGACACGGTCGTCGTCACCCGGTTCGATCATGGGCGTCGTAGACGCGAGCCGGGCAAAAGCCCGGCGGGTCGGCGGGGCGCGGTCGCAGAGCGATTCCATGCGCGCGGCGCAGTCGCGTTCTCGCGTCACCCTCGCGCCTCGCATCACCCTCGGAGCCGGCACCACAGCGACCGGATCCGGTAGCCGAGCGACCCGCGCTCGTACCCGTTCCAGCCGCTCATCCCGCCGGCGAGCGTCGACGCCTCGTAGCCCGCGTCGTCGAGCATCCGCGTCGCGCGCTTGGCGACGATCCCCATCTTACAGACGGTGACGACCTCGCGGTCGTCGGGGACCTCGTCGAGCCGGCGGCGGAGCGCGGCGTCGTCGCCGCCGCGGAGGTCGTCGTACACCGGCACGTTCCGGCTCCCGTCGATCGCGCCGGCCTCGAAGTCCGCCTCGGGGCGGATGTCCAGCAGGAACGGCTCGTCGTCGGTGCCGAGGCGCTCGTCCAGTTCGTCCGGGCGGATGCGACTCATCGGCGGAGGGTCGGTCTCACGAGGGAAATTCCTGCCGACCGCGGCCGGTACTCGGCGACCAGCACCACCCTCACTCCCGCATTCGCTCGGCGTGTTCGAGGACGACCCGACCGAGTCGCTCGGTGCGGCGGCGGAGGTCCTCGTCGGTGATCCGGGGACCGGCGTTCGGATCTGTCGCGCCCGTCTCGATCTTCGAGGAGGCGCCCTGGATCCCGACCTCGTGGGGGACCGTCCACGCGTGGACGTTGCGGAACGTCGACCGGAGGTGTTCGAGCGTGCCGCCGTAGGAGCCGCCGCCCGCGGTCGCGAGCAGGCCGACCGCGGTGTTCGCGTACTCGTCGGAGCCGCAGAAGTCGTGGAAGTTCTTGAACGTCGACGAGTAGGAGCCGCGGTAGACGGGCGTGCCGGCGAGGACGCCGTCCGCCTCGCGAACGCGGCGTTTCAGCGCCTCGCTGTCGCCCTGCGCGTCCTCGTCCGGGTGGTACAGCGGGAGGTCGACCGCCCCGAGGTCGATCAGGTCGGTCTCGGCGCCGACGTCGGCCGCGGCCGAGAGCGCGACGCGGAGCGCGGCCCGCGTCGTGCTCGCCGCCCGGCGGCTTCCGGACACCGCGACGATTCGAGTCATGGCCCCGCTTCGCGGGCCGGTAGCAAAAGCGCGGCGAGTCGAAGCGGCGACCGGGCGGCACCGGGCCTTATTATCTCGGCCGGTGACGAGGCACGCATGGACGAGATTGCCTTCGGCACGGACGGCTGGCGGGCCACCCTCGACACGTTCACCGACGACCGGGTGCGGATCGTCGGACAGGCGGTCGCCGATCACCTCGCGGCGGCGGGCCACGACGAACCGGTCGCGGTCGGCTACGACGCCCGCGAGACCTCGGAGGGGTTCGCCGAGAGCCTCGCGGAGGTCCTCGCCGGCAACGGCTTCGACGTGATCCTCCCGGAGCGCGACGCGCCGACGCCGGTGATCGCCCACGCCATCGTCGAGCGGGGCCTCGCCGGCGCGTGCATGGTCACGGCGTCGCACAACCCGCCCGAGTACAACGGCGTGAAGTTCATCCCCGACGACGGTGCGCCGGCGCTGCCCGAGGTCACGGAGGACATCGAGAGCCGACTCGCGGAGCCTGACCTGCTCCCCGAGGCCGAGCGCGGCGACGTGTCGCGAGTCGACCTCGTGAGCGCCCACGCCGACGCCGCCCGCCAGATCGTCGGCCGGATCGCCGGGGTCGACGGGAACGACGTCGACCTCGACGGGGTGACGGTCGCGTACGACGCGATGCACGGGAGCGGGCGCGGCGTCACGGACGCGCTCCTCGAGTCGGCCGGCGCGGAGGTCGTCCGCCTGCGCTGTGACCGCGACGTGACCTTCGGCGGGGACTCCCCCGAGCCCTCGGCCGAACACCTCGGCGATCTGGCCGACCGCGTCACCGACCCGGAAAGCGAGGTCGACCTCGGGATCGCCAACGACGGCGACGCCGACCGGATCGCGGTCGTCACGCCCGAACGCGGCGTCCTCGACGCCAACCTCTTCTACGCCGCCTGCTACGACCGGCTCCTCGAAGCCGACTCCGGGCCGGCGGTCCGCACCGTCTCGACGACGTTCCTCGTCGACCGCATCGCGGAGGCGCACGGCGAGGCGGTGTACGAGACGCCGGTCGGGTTCAAGTGGGTCGCCGAGGCGATGGGCGACCACGACGCGCTGTTTGGCGGCGAGGAGTCGGGCGGGTTCACCGTCCGCGGGCACGTCCGCGAGAAGGACGGGGTGTTGATGGCGCTGCTCGCGGCCGCGACCCACGCCGCGGAGCCGTTCGACGAGCGGGTGAACCGCCTGCTCGACGAGCACGGCCGCATCGCGGCGGGGAAGGTGTCGCTCGACTGCCCCGACGACCGGAAGGCGGGCGTCCTCGACGACCTCGACGACCACATCCCGGAGACCGTCGACGGCCACGCGGTGGCGAAGGTCGTCACGCTCGACGGGTTCAAACTCCTCTTGGAGAACGGCTCGTGGCTGCTCGTCCGGCCGTCTGGCACGGAGCCGAAGCTGCGGGTGTACGCGGAGGCCGACTCCGAGGCGGCCGTCGACGACCTGCTCGCCGCGGGGCGCGACCTCGTCGAACCGCTGATCTGACGCCGGAGCGGCGACCGGCCGGGTCGCGAGCGAGCGACGCGCAGACGACGGCCGACCGGACCGCCGCCGACAGACCTGCGGGCCGACGGCGCGAGAGTTTCAGTTCCGCCTTGCGTTCGGCTCGTTTATTTATGAATTAACCTCGTACCGTCGCGTACGGCCGGAGGTCCGGCCGAGAGCGACCCATGATCGACGAACCGCTACCGACGCCGAGTGGCAACGACGCCGAATCAGAGTCGAGCGACGAGCGACCGAGCGATGAGCAGACGGGCGACGAGCAGCAGAACGCGGAGCAGTCGAACGAAGCACAGCCGGACGCGCCGCGCCCGGTCCGCGGGCCGGCGACCGGTCCGGATCGAACCACCGATCCGCCGCCCGATTCGGGCGCGGGCGGAGAGGCCGATGACCGCGAGCCGGAGCCGCTGGCCGGCGACGGGGACGCGGACGAGTCTGAACCGCTCGAACACCGACTCGAACGCATCCGGCTGTGGCGAACCGTGGTGACGCTCGCGGTCGTCGTCGCCCGTCTCGTCCGGTCGCTTTGAGCCTTTCACTGCCGGTCCGATCGGGTGCCTTTTTAGGTGATACCGCCCTAGCCGAACGTATATGTTCAAGGCCATCGTGGGCGCGTCGACGTTTCAGGACGCGCTCGATTCGGTGAGCGTGTTGGTCGACGAGTGTAAGATCCGCCTGAACGAGGAGGAGCTCTCGATCCGCGCCGTCGACCCCGCCAACGTCGGCATGGTCGACCTCACGCTGGAGGCCGCGGCGTTCGAGTCCTACGAGGCCGACGGCGGCGTCATCGGCGTCAACCTCGCCCGCTTAGAGGACATCGCCGGCATGGCCAACTCGGGCGACCTGATCCACCTCGAACTCAACGAGGAGACCCGCAAGCTCCACATCGAGATCGACGGGCTGTCGTACACCCTCGCGCTCATCGACCCCGACTCGATCCGCCAGGAGCCGGACATCCCCGACCTCGACCTCGCCTCCGAGATCGTCGTCGAGGGCGCCCAGCTCGACCGCGGTATCAAGGCCGCCGACATGGTGTCCGACCACATCCGCCTCCGCGTCGACGAGGCCGAGGAGGCGTTCTTCATCGAGGCCGAGGGCGACACCGACGACGTCGACTTGGAGCTCGCCCGCGAGGACCTCATCGCGCTCACCGCCGGTCCCGCCGACTCGCTGTTCAGCCTCGATTACCTCAAGGACATGAACAAGGCGATCCCCTCCGACGCCGAGGTCACCGTCGAACTCGGCGAGGAGTTCCCCGTCAAGCTTCACTACGGCTTCGCCGAGGGACTCGGTAACGTGACCTTCATGCTCGCTCCGCGCATCCAGAGCGACTGAACCGGCCGATATCTGTTTTTTCGCAGAGCCTACGGAGACGGCGGGCGCTCCGACTCGGTAACGAGCTGCGATCGGCTCACTCGTCCACGATCGGGATCGACACCGTCACGCGCGTCCCGCGCGGCTCTCGCCCTTCGTAGGTCACGTCCGCGCCGATCGCGGCGGCGCCCCACGCGACGACCCACAGCCCCAGCCCGGAGCCGTGTTCGAGCGCGGTCTCCCGGCCGGACTCGACGGCCTCGACCTCGTGGTCCGGGATGCCGGGGCCGTCGTCCTCGACGGTGAGGACGAACCGCGCGCCGTCGCGGCGGCCGCCCGTCTCGGCCGCCGCGTCGCCCCCGTCCCGGCGGAGCGACGCCCGGACCCACGGCCCCCCGTCCTCGCGCTCGGTCCCCTCGCCGTCGTGGTGGTCGATCGCGTTCTCGACGGTGTTCTCGACGACGGCTCGAAGCGCGTCGGGTCTGACGCGCGTGGTCCAGTCGGCGGCGGCGTCGCCGAGGTCGAGTTCGACGGTCGCGTCGCCGTCGCGCTCGCGGGCGTCGGCGACGACGGCCTCGACGAAATCGCGAACGTCGGTCGGCTCGGGGTCGGTCTCGGCGAGGAGTCGGTCGACGGTACCGGCCTTCTCGCCGAGCGCGGCCAGCGCGCCGGCCCGCCGCTCGATGGCGTCCGCCATGTCGACCAGGTCGGGGTCGTCGAGCCGGTCTCGGAGGATCTCCCCGTAGCCGTGGACGAGGCCGGCGTCGTTCCGGAGGTTGTGGCGCAGGATGCGGTTGAGGACTTCGAGCTGTTGCCGGCGGCGCTCGCGCTCGGTGATGTCCGAGAGGACGACCGTGTACCCGACGTGCGTGCCGTTCGGGTCGGTCAACCGGGAGACCGACACCGCGTACGTGCGCCGTCCGGCGCCGGTCGCCGAGTCGATTTCGACCGTCTCCCTGGAGCCGCCGGGACCGGCCTCCTCGTCTGCGGTCCCATCGCCTGCGCCGTCCGCGGCATCCGCGGTCGTCGCGTCCGGATCGTCGGGGGCGTCGTCGCCGATCTGAACCGGCAGGTCGAGGAACTCGGCGAGCGGGCGGTCGCGGGCGGTCGCGGCGTCGACGCCGAGGAGGGTCTCGGCCGCGGGGTTGAGTCGGACGACGCGGCGGTCGAGCGCGAGCGCGACGATCGGGTCCGCGAGGTCGTCGAGCGCGGTGCGCTCGGCGGCGCGGCTGGTCGTCGGGTTCCGGTCGAACATCTCGGCGCGGTCGAACGCGTACGCGTCCAACAGGACGTGCGGGACGAACATGATCGGCGCGAGTTGGAGCTGCGGCACCGGGCCGAGCGCGAGCGCCCACGCGACCAAGGCGAACCCCGGCGGGATCGGGCTCAACGCGACGGCGGCGCTCTCCCGACGGTACAGCGGCCCGTAGCTGAGCAGGGTGTCGACGAGGAGGAAGACGGCGCTGGCGACGAGGACCGTCTCCGCGGCGACCACCAGATACCCCCACGGGCCGAGCGCGTACGAGACGGTCTCGACGCCGAAGACGGGGTCGCGAGCGAAGTCGGTCCAGAAGGCGCCGTGGACCGGGTTCGTGACGAGCAGCGCGGTCGAGAGGAGTCCGAAGCCGGCGATCGTCGCGAACAGGCGACTCCGGACGACGTCGCTCCGGCCCGTGTACTCCAGCGCGAAGCCGAGGAACGTCACGCCGGTCCAGACGATCCCGAGCCACGTCGCCGTCTCCAACAGGACGCGGAGGGCGGGGTCGGCCACGAGGAGTCCCGCGGCGTAGGAGAAACACCACGTCGCCTGCGCGGCGAACACCCCGAGGAACCAGTCGACGCCGGGGCGACCGCGGCGTTCCCGGATCGCCCACGCGAGCCAGACCGCGCCCGCGCCGCCCGCGAACGAGCCGAGGGCGGGCCACGCGGGAACGGCGTCGAACATGTGTCGGTCAGGAGGGCGAGCCGCGGGGTAAAAGTATCGCGCTCGCTCGCCGGAGGTCAGTCCGCGGACCGGCGGAACGCCACGGCGACCGGGACGAGGAGGAGCGCACCCGCGAGGAACGGCGACGCGACGGAGGCGGTGTAGAGGAGGGCCATGACGGGCGGGCCGACGCTCCGCCCGAGGCTCGACGCGCCCTGCGTCACGCCGAAGGCGGCGCCCTGGTCCGCGTCGTCGGCCGACCCCGAGACGAGCGTGGCGAGCGAGACGTTCACGAGGGCGTTCCCGAGCGAGAGCGCGGCGAGCGCGACGAGCAGCGCGACGAGGGGGAGCGTGAGCCACTCCGGGCCGCCGAGGGCCACGTCGCCGGCGACCCGATCGATCAGTCCGGTCGTCGGGATCGCGACGAGCGCGGCCGCGAGCACGACGGACCCCGCCGCGACGAGGGTCCGCGACGAGACGAGCCGGGAGAGCCGCCCGACGAGGACGCCCTGGTTCACCGCCCCGAGGACGCCGATGTAGGTGAGCAGGAACGCCGCGGCGGTCGCGTCGTAGCCGAACGCGTCCGCGACGTACGGGATGAACATGACCTGGACGCCGGCGAACGCGACGGCCACGACGAAGTACGCGACCGTCAGCGGGCGGAGCGACGCGGACGCGAGCGCGTCTCGAAACTGGCCGATCGCTGTCGTGCGTCGCCCCGTCTCCGCGGCGGGTCGCGTCCGCTTCGGTTCCTCCAGGAAGCGGGCGCCGAAGCCGACCGCGAGGAAGCTCATTCCGGCGGCGGCGAAGCTCGGGAGGGAGTACGCCGTCGCCGGGATGAACGCCGGGAAGAGCGCGTCCGCCCGGGCGACCACGGCGTCGGCGGCGAGCAGGCCGCCGATCGCCGGCCCGAAGACGAACCCGAGCGCGAACGACGCGCCGACGAGCCCGAGCGCCCCGGCCCGCCGGTCCCGGGGCGTGATGTCGGCGACGTACGCCTGCGCGGCGGCGATGTTCCCGCCCATCGCGCCCGCGAGCGTCCGAGAGGCGAACAGCGTCGCCAGCGCCGCGGCGGGGCCGAAGCGCGCCCCCGCCGAGCCGGCGTAGCCGAACGTCACCCACGCGACGCCGGCAGTCGCGAGCGACGCGAGCAGGACGGGCCGGCGTCCGATGCGGTCGGAGAGCCGACCGAGCGTCGGCGCCGCGAGGAACTGCGCGAGCGAGTACGACGCCGCGAGCAGCCCGATGAAGGCGTCGCTGACGCCGAACGAGCGCACGTAGAAGGGCAAGATCGGGATCACGATTCCGAAGCCGACCAGATCGATGAACACGACGCCGATCACGACCGCGAGCGCGCGCCGCGGGTTGGCGACGGCGGGGGGTCGGGAAGCGTCGTCGCCCGAGCCGGTCCGATCGTCGTCGACCGCGTCGGCGACGTCGGCCTCGGTCGACGCCGCGCCCGCCTCCGGATGTGTCACGGTGGTGAGACGCCCCGCTCGAACTTAAAAGGGCGTCCGAGGCGGCGGCGAGCGTTCCGGGCCCGCCCGGCGCCGCGCTACAGGTGTCGTTCGATGACGCGTTTGGCCGCCTGTCCCTTCTCCTTCCAGCCGTACCCCTCGTCGTACACGTGGCGCTTGCCGTCGACGAGCTCTTCGGGGGTGGACTCCTCGAAGCCGCCGCGGTCCCACGCGCCCGACTCGCGGAGCCACGCCACCACGTTCTCGCGGGTCTCGGGCCACGAGAGCCCCACCATCTCGTACCACGCCACCATCGCGAAGACCGCGTTGTCGTGACAGCCCGGGACGGAGCCGTGTTCGTACACCGTCCGCATCGGCTCGCGGGTCGGCTCGGAGACAAGCTCCTTGAACTCGGCGGCGGTGAGCAGCCGGAGGTCGTCGCCGTCCTCGACGACGCGCTGGTCGCGCCGGAGCGCCCCGAGCGCCGCCTTGTGGAGCCCGCCCCAGTCGGCCGGGACCGCGTCGCGCAGCGCCGCCTCCGAGAGGCCGTCTCGCTCGGCGGAGAGCACCGACAGCAGGTCCGTGTACGCCTTCTCGACGGTCGGCCAGCTCACGCCCTCGAACTCGCAGTCGGCGTCGTGAAGGCTGTTCGTCGTCCGACAGCCGGGACACGGGTAGCGGAACGTCGGCACGACGCGTCGGTTCGACGCGCCGGGAGTTAGGGGTTTCGCGACGACGCTCGCGAGCGTTGCGGGGGTTCCGAAACGTTTACTCACCGCCCGGTCGCGGATCAAGACGGTATGACAAAGGTCAGCGTTATCGGTGCGGCGGGGACCGTCGGAGCCGCGGCGGGCTACAACCTCGCGCTGCGCGACGTGGTCGACGAGCTCGTCTTCGTCGACATTCCGGACCAGCGCGAGACGACCATCGGGCAGGCGGCCGACGCGAACCACGGCGTCGCCTACGACTCGAACACGACCGTCCGGCAGGGCGACTACGCGGACACCGCCGGCTCGGACGTCGTCGTCATCACGGCCGGCATCCCGCGCAAGGAGGGCCAGACCCGGATCGACCTGGCCGGCGACAACGCGCCGATCATGGAGGACATCGGCGCCTCCATCGCCGAGCACAACGACGACTTCGTCACCGTCACCACCTCGAACCCGGTGGACCTGCTCAATCGCCACCTCTACGAGGCGGGCGACCGCGACCGCGGCAAGGTGGTCGGCTTCGGCGGCCGGCTCGACTCCGCGCGCTTCCGCTACGTCCTCTCCGAGCGATTCGACGCGCCCGTCAAGAACGTCGAGGCGACGATCCTCGGCGAGCACGGCGACGCGCAGGCGCCCGTCTTCTCGAAGGTGCGCGTCGACGGCCGCGACCCCGAGTTCGACGCCGACGAGAAAGAGCAGATCCTCGCGGACCTCCAGGAGTCGGCGATGGACGTGATCAGCCGGAAGGGCGCCACGCAGTGGGGGCCCGCCACCGGCGTCGCCCACACCGTCGAGGCCATCCTCAACGACACCGGCGAGGTGCTGCCCTGCTCGGTCGTCCTCGACGGCGAGTTCGGCTACGAGGACACCGCGCTCGGCGTGCCCGCGAAGCTCGGCTCGAACGGCGTCGAAGAGGTCGTCGAGTGGGACCTCGACGAGTACGAGGCCGACCTGCTCGACGAGGCCGCCGAGAAGCTCTCCGAGCAGTACGAGAAGATCGCGTAGCGAACCGATCGCCCCGATCGGTTCGGACCGCTGCGGCGACCGCTACCCACCGGACTTTTATCGCTGCCGCGCCGTCGTTGCGTCATGAACCGCGCCGAGATCGACACCGACGACCTGTTGAAGCTCGTCCTGCTGCTCGTCGTGGCGTGGCTTCTGCTGGAGATAGTAGAGGCCGTCCTCGGCCTCGCGTTCTGGCTGCTCGACGCCCTCCCGACGCTGATCGGGGTCGCGCTCGTCGTCGTGATCGCCTTACACCTCACCGATCGGATCTGAACCGGCGTCAGCGTGTTCAGCCTCAACGTTCCGCTCGCCCCCGCAGTCGAGCGTCTCGCGGCCGATCTCCACCCGAAACTGGAGGGGTTCGAGACGGTCCGCGAGCGCTACACGCTCGTCTGTAAGCGGTTCGGCGTCGCGGACGTCGGCGAGCGGGGAGAGGGGAGCGAGGACGGAGACGCCGAGCCGCCGCGGCGAGCGAACGCGCTCGACCGTCTGCGCGGGCGGCTCGGTCGCCCGCTCGGGAGAACCGCACCGTTCGAGGTCGCCGTGACCGGAGTCGACGTCTTCGACGCGCCGGCGTCCGGGTCGGCGCCAGTCGTCTATCTGACCGTCGAGAGCGAGGGCCTCCTGCGGCTTCACGGTCGGCTCTGTGACGCGTTCGGAGCCGTGGAGGGGATCGAGGGCGACGAGTACGTGCCACACGTCACGCTCGCGCGCGGCGGGAACCCCGAACCGGGAGCGGTCGCGGGGTTGGTGGACGCCGAGTTCGACCCGGTCCGGTGGCGAGTCCACGCGCTCGACGTGTGGGACCCCGAGTTCCGCGAGGTCGCGGCGACGGTCGACCTCTGAGCCGGCGTCGTCGGTCTCCTCAGCCGTCGTCGACATCGCTGCGAGCGTCGACCGCGTCGTGCTCTCCGACGGGCCCGTGCGTCGGGCAGACGCCGGCGATGGGGGTGGCGTTGAGACAGCAGGCGCGCCGTTTCCCGGCGACGAGACCGCGGCTGAGGGGCTCGCCGCACCGCGCGCAGTAGGGTTCGGCTTCCTCGCCGGCGTCCGCCATCTCAGCGCTCGCGGAGCCGCATCGGTACCGGGTGGTCCGGATGCATCGTCAGCGAGCCGCGCAGGGAGAGGTCGGGCCCCTCGTAGTCGAGGTCGAACCGCGAGCAGACCGTCGCGAGGATTATCTTCGCCTCCAGCAGGGAGAACGCCTTCCCGATGCAGTGGCGCGGGCCGCCGCCGAACGGAAAGTAGGCGAACCGGGGGCGCTGGCTCCGACGCTCGGGCGTCCAGCGACCGGGGTCGAACGTATCCGGGTCGTCGTACCACCGCTCGGAGCGGTGGACGACCCACTGCGAGATCATCAGCGCGGACCCCTCCGGGATCCGGTACCCCCCCAGTTTCACGTCGAGCTTCGGCTCGCGGAACAGCGTGTAGACGGGCGGGTAGAGCCGCATCGACTCGTTGAGCACGCGCTCGGTGTAGTCCATGTCGCGGACGCCGGCCGCGGTCAGGGGGCCGTTGCTCACGGCCGCGCCGGCCTCGTCTGCGACCCGCTCCCGGGCCGCCGGGTGGTCAGAGAGGAGGTAGAAGGCGTAGGTGAGCGCCAAGGCGGTGGTGTCGTGGCCGGCCAGAAGCATCGTGACCAGCTCGTCCCGGAGGTTCGCGTCGGTCTGCTCGCCGCGGTCGCGGGCGCGGAGCAGGACGGAGAGGAGGTCCATCGGGAGGTCGCCGTCGGGGTCGCCGGGCGGGCCGCGCACCGCGGCCCCGTCCGGACCGGCGGGGTCGACGCTCGGGTCGCGCTCCGTGCCGCGGCGGCGGTCGACGATGCCGTCGATCACCGATTCGAGCGTCTCGATCGCCCGATCGAACTCCCGGTTCTCGCGCGTCGGCATCCAGTTCGGGATCAGGTAGCGGCGGGGGTCGGGCTCGAACCGGGCGCCGAGCGGTTCGAGGTTCTCCTGGACCGTCTTGACCTCCTCGTCGCTGATGTCGGCGCCGAACATCGCCGTGACGATGATCTTCACGGTGAGCCGCGCCAGCTCTAACTGGAGGTCGACGACGTCGCCGTCCTCCCACTCGGCGACGTGCGATTCGGCGTGGTCGGCCATCACGCCGGCGAGCGCGCCGATCCGGCGGTTGTGGAAGGCGGGGTTGGCCAGTTTTCGCTGGCGCTGCCACGTCTCCCCCTCGCTCAGGAGGAGGCCGTCGCCGAGCAGCGTGTCCATGGCGTCGTCGCCGAACTGGGGCTTCCGGTAGCGCTCGGCGTCGGAGACGAGCGCGCGCTCGACGTCGGCGGGGTTCGTCAGCAGGTACGTCTCGCGGGGACCGAGGTTGAGGCGCACCACGTCCCCGTAGCTGTCGGCGCAGGCGCGCAGGAATCCGAACGGGTCGTCAGCGAACTGGCGACCGTTCCCGAAGAGGGGGTCGCCGAGCGGTCCGGGCGGCGTAACGGACATGCTGTTTCTGGGGGTTGAGCGGGGTTAAACGTTCGGCGGGAGGAAGAAAATCGATCGAACGAGGCGGGCGACGGGCGGGCGTCGAGACGGGAACGGTCGAGGGAACGTGAGCGTTAGGACGCGGGACTACCGGGCGTCTAACCGCTCGACGCGGGCGATCAGCTCGTCGACGGCCGCCTCCTGGTCGTCGGTGGCGTCGACGATGCGCTCGGTCGCGTCCTCGGTGCGGTCGGAGCGCTCGCGGACCGCCTCCAGCGACGAGGTGAGCTCCTCGACGGTCGCGGCCTGGTCGTCGGTGGTCCGCGCGACCTCGGCGACGCCCGCGGCCGCCTCGTCGACGGCGTCGGCGATCTCCTCGAGCGAGTCGAGGACCGTCTCGATCTCGGTGCCGGCGTCCTCGATGCGGTCGTGCGAGCGCTCGACGGCGGTGGTGGTCTCCGCGGACTGCGCCTGCAGCTTGTCGAGGCTCTCCGTGATCTCCTCGGTGTAGCCGCGGGTCTCGTCGGCGAGCTTCTTCACCTCCTCCGCGACGACCGCGAAGCCGTCGCCGCCCTCGCCGGCGCGGGCGGCCTCGATGTTGGCGTTCAGGGCGAGGAGGTTCGTCTGCTCGGCCACTTCGGAGATGACCTCGATGACCTCCTCGATGTCGTCCATGCGGTCGGAGAGCGCGCCGACGCTCTCGACGAGTTCGTCGCCGATCTCGACGACGTCTTCGGTCGCCTCGCGGGCGTCCTCGCTGGCGTCGAGCCCCTCGTCGGCCGCGTCGGCGGCCGCGACCGCGGCGGTGTCGACCTGGTCTGCGGTCGCGGCGACCTCCTCCATCCCCGCGGAGAAGGACTGCATCTCCGAGACGCTCTCCTCTAAGAGCTCGTTCTGCTCGTCGACGTTCTCGGCGATGTCGGCGGCCGCGGCGCTCGCCTCCTCGACGGTGCCGTCGAGGTCGCGCGCCTTCTCGTGGACGCCCGAGGAGAGCTGGTCGAGGTTCTCGGCCATCTGGTTGACGACGCCGACGACCCGGAGCAGGTCGTCGCCGAGGACCTCCTCACACTCGTCGTGACAGACCGCGCGAGCGTCGAGGTTCCCCTCGCCGATCGCCTCTGCAGTCTCGCGGATCTCGGAGACGAGTCGGGCCGTCGCGTCGCGCTCGTTGACGTTCTCGGTGCGGTCGATGACGACCTCGCTGACGCCGACGATCTCGCCGCCGTCGCCGTACATTGGCGTCGCGGTGAACTCGATGTGCTTCTCGTCGCCGTGGCGGTCGACCATCGTGCTCGTGTCGCGGTAGCGGGTCGTCGCGGCGTCGCAGCGCTCGACGCCGTACACCTCGTCCGCGGTCTCCGGCGCGTCGAGCACTTTGTCGGCGAGCGTGTCGGCCCGTCGGCCGTCGGGGTAGAACAGCTCGGAGACGTGGCCGTGGCCGATGGCGTCCTCCCGCTCGGCCCCGGTAAGCGAGACGATGGACTCGTTCCACTCGGCGACGTTGCCGTCGGCGTCGAGGATGAAGGTCGGGACGCTCGTCGCGTTGAACACCTGCTGGAAGCCCGCACCCGCCAGCGTCTCGGCGCGGTCGACGCCCTGCTCGTCGGCTATCTCGTACGTTTCGTTGTCTCCCTCGGCGGTGCCGCTCTCAGTCGGTCCCGCGCCGTCCGACGGCCCGTCGACGACGACTCCCCCGTCGGGGACCGACCGGGAGTCGCTCCCCCGCCCGAACACGTTCCGCAGGCGCTCGCGAAGTCCCGTCATGTCTACGTCACCGTCTCCCAACCGCCATCATAAACCGCACGTCCCGGAACTCACGTTTGATAACTCGAGTGAAACGGCGAAGAGGGGAGACCGCCCCGCCCCGCAGCGTTCAATGGCGTCGGGCGGCTACGGCGATCCGAGACCGATGGACGCCGAAGCGGTGCGAGAGCGGGCCCGCGACCTCCCGACCGAGCCGGGGGTCTACCAGTTCCGCGCGGGCGAGACGACGCTGTACGTCGGGAAGGCCCTCGACCTCCGCGACCGGGTGCGGTCGTACGCCGACCCGCGCTCGGGCCGGATCCGGGGCATGGTCGAGCGCGCCGACCGCGTCGAGTTCGCGGTCACCGACACGGAGACGCAGGCGCTCCTGCTCGAGGCGAACCTGATCAAGCGGCTCCGGCCGCGGTACAACGTCCGGCTGAAAGACGACAAGTCCTACCCGCTCGTCGCCTTCTCCGACCACGCGGTGCCGCGGATCGAGGTGACCCGCGACCCCGAGGAGGGCGCCGTCGCGTACGGCCCGTTCACCGACGTGGGCCGCGTCGAGACGGTGGTGAAGGCGATCCGCGACGAGTACCGCCTGCGGGGCTGTTCGGACCACAAGTACGAGGGCCGCGAGCGCCCCTGTCTCGACTACGAGATGGGGATCTGCTCGGCCCCCTGTACCGGCGAGATCGACGCCGAGAGCTACGCCGAGGACGTGGCGGCCGCGCGCCGCTTCTTCGACGGCGAGACGGGGGTCCTCGCCGACCCCCTACGCCGGCGGATGGAGGCCGCCGCCGAGGCGAACGAGTTCGAGCGCGCCGCGAACCTCCGCGACCGGCTCGAGGCCGTCGAGGCGTTCCACGGCGAGGGCGGCGAGGCCGTGAGCGACCGGAGCGACGACCGCACCGTCGACGTGCTCGCGGCCGCGGTCGAGGGCGACACCGCCCGCGTGGCCCGGCTCCACAGCGAGCGCGGCCAGCTGGTCGACCGCAGCCGCCACCGGCTGGACGCGGCGGCGGTGGAGGACGAGCGCGGGGCCGGCGGGGAGACCGACGGCGCGAGCGACGACACGAGCGACGGGTCGGCGGCCAACACCCCGGCCGCCGTCCTCGCGGCGTTCCTCGCGCAGTACTACGCGGAGCGCGAGTTCCCCGACGCGGTCCTCTTGGCGGAGCGCCCGTCCGACTCGGACGTGGTCGACTGGCTGGAGGGCGAAGGGGTCGCCGTGCGGGTCCCGGGGGCCGGCCGCGAGGCGAAACTCGTCGAACTCGCGCTGAAGAACGCCCGGAAGCGCGGCGGCCGCGACGACCCCGTGGGCGCGCTCGGCGACCGACTCGGCGTCTCGCCGCCCGCCCGGATCGAGGGGTTCGACGTGAGCCACGCGCAGGGGACCGCCGTGGTCGGTTCCGACGTCTGTTTCGTCGACGGGAGCGCCGAGACCGCGGACTACCGCCGGAAGAAGCTCACCGAGCGCAACGACGACTACGCCAACATGCGCGAGCTGATCCGCTGGCGCGCGGAGCGCGCCGTGGAGGGCCGAGACGACCGACCCGACCCGGACCTGCTGCTCATCGACGGCGGCGACGGACAGCTGGGTGCCGCGCGCGACGCCCTCGCGGAGACGGGCTGGGACGTGCCCGTCGTCGCGCTCGCGAAGGCGGAGGAGCTGGTGGTGACCCCCTCCGGCACCCGCCGCTGGGACGACGACGCCCCCGAGCTCCACCTGCTCCAGCGCGTCCGTGACGAGGCCCACCGCTTCGCGGTGTCGTACCACCAGACCGTCCGCGACGAGGTGGCGACGGTCCTCGACGACGTGCCCGGCGTCGGCCCCGAGACCCGCCGCCGGCTCCTCCGGCGGTTCGGGTCGGTCGAGAACGTCCGCGAGGCCTCCCGAGACGACCTCACCGACGTGGACGGCGTGGGCGACGCGACCGCCGACACGCTCCGAGAGCGGTTGTAACCGCGGTCTTCTCCTCTGGCGGCGACCGCCGTCACTCCGACTCGACGGCGCGCTCGACGACCGCCGCCTCGGCCTTCCGGAGCAGCTCGCCGGCCGTGCTCGTCGCGCAGTCGAGCCCGGCCGCGACGTCCGCGACGGTCCCCTCGCGGGGCACCTCGTAGTACCCCACCGAGACCGCCGTCTCCAGCGCCGCGCGCTGTCGGTCGGTCAGCCGCGACGGCGTCCGCCGGCGCTCGAACTCGTGGACCCGCTCGATGGTGAGGTCCGCGAGGGCCGCGAGGTCGTCGTGGAACGCGCTGAGCGCCGCGGTCGCGCCCGCCGCCTCGAACCGCACGTCGCCCGACTCGCGGAAGACGACCGGCGGGAGGAAGATCACCCGCGACGCCGCGACGGTGTCGAGGAGGGCCGCCGGGAACTCGTAGTCGTCCTGTCGGAGGAAGGCGTAGGTCCCGCCCGCGTCGCGCACGAGGCTGCTCGCGACCAGCGAGTCGATCGCCCCGACGGCGGCGGTCGTCGCGTCGCGGTCGCCGTCGAACCAGAGCAGCGTCGTCGCGTCCGCCGTCGGACTCCACATCAGCAGCTCCGCGCGCGAGATCGGCGACTCGCCGACGATGGCTCGGTGGAGGGGGTGGCGGAGCCGCTCCGGGTAGTCGGCCGAGAACCTGATCCGTTTCATTCGGCGGTCGCTCGCCGTTCGACCGTTCCACACATCAATCCGCATGGTTCGGCGCGGGTTCAGGACGGGGTCGGGACGTGGGGCGGTTCGGAGCGGTCAGCGGGGACGTGGGGAGGGCCGGAGCGGTCAGCGGGGACGTGGGGAGGGCCGGAGCGGTCAGCGGGGACGCGCCAGCGCCTCGGGGGCGGCCCGGAGGAGCGTCCCGAGGTGGTCCGCGCCGTCGAGGGTGCGGAGGTCGGCGCTCGGGAGCGCCTCGGCCAGTCGTTCCGCCCCGGCTATCGGGACGTTGGCGTCGGCGGTCCCGTGCCACAGGCGCACCGGGGTGTCGACCGCGTCGAGGTCGATCCCCCAGTCGGCTCCCGCGTCGCGGAACTCGGTGACCGCGCCGGTCCGGTGGCGCTCGAACGCCGCGAGGAAGTCCGCTTTCACCGTCGCCGCGGCGTCGTCGGGGACGGCGTCCGCGTCCGCGGCGTACTGGCCGACCACGAACGACGGGTCCGCCCGGTCCGCGACCCACGCCTGTCCGCGGAACAGCGCACCGAGGACCGAGGGCGTCGCGGCCGCGAGTCCGGTCAGCAACCGCTGTACCGCGGGCGTGTCGTCGGTGAACGCGGGCGGCGTCGCCCCGGCGACGAGGTCGACGCCGGTGACCCGCGCTCGAAGCGTCGCCGCCGTCGAGAGGGCGTAGGGAGCCCCGCCGGAGAACGCGACGAGGGGCGCACTCTCGACGCCCGCGTCGTTCAGGACGGGCCGCACGGACGCGGCGGCGTCGGCGACGGTCCGGTCCGGGTGCGGCGAGGACCGACCGTAGCCGGGCCTGTCGGGCGCGATGACCCGGACGTCGTTCGCTTGCGCCGCCGGTTCGAGGAGCGCCCCCAGTCGGCGGGACCCGGGCGTCCCGTGGAAGAAGACGACCGGATCGCCGGCGGGAGGGCCGTACGTCGCGTACGCGATCCGGCGGCCGTCGTCCGGGCGGACGACGCTCGGTGCTTGAGCCCCCGGAGTCCGACGCTCTGGAGTCCGACGCTCCGGGGTCGATTGCGGCCGCGCGGAGTCGGTGGTGCCCATCGATGTCGACTACGACCGCGCCCGTGGTGGGGTTAATGCCGGACTGATGCGGGAGTATTTACGTGCGACTCGTTGGCTCGGCCACCCCAAGCCGTATCCGTCGCTCGGCCGATCCCTCGACCGAGATGCGCGCGTTCTTCGCCGTCGACCTGCCGGAGTCCCTCGCGGCCGGCGTCGCGGCGGCACAGACCCCGTTCGCGGACGCCTCCGGCGTGAGTCCGGTCGATCCCGAGCAGGCGCACGTGACGCTGAAGTTCCTCGGCGAGGTCGGCGCCGGAGGCGGCGACCGAGGCCGAGATCGCGAGGGAGACGGGGACCGAAGTCGAGACCGGGACGGAGACGAGGGCGCCCCCGCCCTCGACGACGTGATCGCCGCCGGCGAGCGGGCGGTCGACCGCGCGGGCGTCGCGCCGTTCGACTGCGCGGTCGGCGGCCTCGGCGTCTTCCCGAACCGCGACTACGTGTCCGTCGTCTGGGCGGGGATCGAGCGCGGCGGCGACGACCTCGCCGCGCTCCACCGCGCCCTCGAGGCGGAGACGACCGCGCTCGGTGTCGACCCCGCCGACCACGCGTTCACCCCCCACGTCACGCTGGCGCGCGTCGAGAGCGCGACCGGGGCCGAGGCGGTCCGAGACGCACTCGACGCGGGCGACTCCGAGGTAGGTGCGTTCTCAGTCGGCGAGATCCGACTGGTGGCGTCGACGCTGACCGCGTCGGGGCCCGAGTACGACGCAGTCCGGGAGTTCCGGCTGGAGTAGTGCGGTTCGCGGAGCTCGGCTCGGCCCGCACCGCGGGGAGGTTCTCATCGGTGATAGCCGCGGGCGTACGTTTAACCTACCGGATCGGTGAGAGGTACGCGAAATGGACGACGGGGCGCGACCGGAGGGAGACGCGAGGTCCGGGTCGGGCGGCGACGCGGACCGAGGCAGCCGCGGCGACGGCGGTCGAACCCCGGCGTTGACTCGTCTCGGTCGGCGGTTCGAGGCCGAGACGCGGCGCGAGGCCGCCGAGGCGCTGGGCAACCCCTCCGGATCGATGAGCGCCGACGAAGGCCGGATCGTCGAGGCGCTGTTCGAGACCGCCCTCGACGACCCGGACGAGTCGGTGCGCGCGGCGGCGATCGAGTCGCTGTACTTCCACGGAGACGCCCACGTCGACCGGCTGGCGGCGCGCGTCGCCGACCGCCGCGAATCGGGTGAGGCTGCGAGTCACGTGTCGAAGGCCGACTCCGGCGTCGCCGAGACGTTCGTCCGGTGGCTGGAGAGCGACCGCGCCGCCTACCGGATGGTCGGCGCGACCGGGCTGGCCGCCGTCGGCGCCGAGTCGGCGACGTCCCGGCTCCGCGAGGCGTTCGACGACGACGACGCTCGCGTCCGCGCCCGGGCCGTCGAGGGATACGCCCGGTCCGGCGGCGAGGCGGTCGAGGCGGTGCGACCGCTGGTGAACGCGCCGAACGGCCTCGTGCGCGGCGCCGCGGTGGACGCGCTCGTCGCGATGGACAGCGACGACGCGACCGAACTGCTCGCGCTCGCGGCGCGGCGTGGCAACGAGCGGCTTCGACTCACCGTCGTCCGCCGCCTCGGTCGGCTGGACCGGCGGGACGCCGCCGGGGTGCTCCTCGGGTCGTTAGCGGATCCCTCGGAGGCGGTGCGGCGGGCCGCCGCGGCGTCGGTCGCCGCGGTGATCGCCGAGGCGGGCGCGGTCCCCGCCGGCGACGTGCGCGACCGACTCCTCACCGAGCGGCCGTTTGAGACCGACGGGGTGCTCGCGGTGTTCCGCGCCGTCGCGGCCGAGCGGACCGCGGCCGCGCGAGGCGGAACCGAGCGCGGCGACGCGGATCGGTCCGAGGCCCGCGTCGACGCCGAGACGCGGCGGTACGCGGCGTGGCTGTACTGCGAACTCCTCGAAGCGGCGGACCCGACCGCGGCCGACCGTTCGGCGGCGATCGAGTGGCTGATAGAATCGCTCGACCACCGCGACCGGCTGGTGGCGGACCTCGCGGCCGCGTACCTGCCGCGGATCGTCGCGGCCGCCGGGGCCGAGGCGGAAGGCGCCGACGCGGATCCGCCGGAGTCGCCGCTCGGCGTCGACGTCGAGCGGTCCCTCCGGGAGCTTGCGGGCGACGAGGCGACCTCCGACGCCGCTCGGGAGCGCGCCAGAGCGGTGTTGCGGCGGCTCAAGCGCGCGGTCGTCGAGACGGCCGCGGACCGCCACGTGGAGTACGTCTACGTCCGCTGGCCCGCGGACTACACGGAGAGTCGAGAGGAGTGAGACGGAGAGCCGTTCACGAGCGGGAGCCGCTCACGGGCGGAAAGTCGATCGCGGGCGGGGAGTCGCTCACGGACGGCGGACGAACCGGTCGTCGTCGACGGCGACCGTCAGGTCGATCGTCTCGTCGAAGAAGTTGAGGACCGTGGCGACGTTCCGGTCCGCGTCGGCGTCGACGTACAGCTGTAACACGCCGCCCGTGTCGGCGAGGCGCGCGGCGAGCATTCGGACGAACGAGACCGCGCGCTCGACGTCGAAGGCGGCGACGATCTGGTGGAAGACGCTCACCTCCAGCGACACGCGCTCGCCGGGCCGGTGGTTGGCGTCGAGGATGCGCGAGACGGTCTCGCCGACCTCGTCGGGCGAGAGGCGCGGGTCGAGTTCGACCATCTCGATGCCGACGCCCTCGAAGTCGACGTCCGGCGTCGCCTCGAAGTCGTACTCGCCGGTGCTGACGATCACCGTCCGCCGGGGCCACGCGTCGAGGCGCTCGTCGAGCGCGCGGACCAGCCGCTCCGGAGACGGCGTCACGGCGATGACGAGGCCGGCCGCGCCGTGGAAGTGCGCCCGGAGCGCGTCTGCCTCGTCGTCGACCGGCGACGCGTCGACGCGGACGACGCCGTCCCAACTCACCCGGTCGGCCACGTGGACCCCGTCGGCGACGCGGTCGGTCACGTGACCGTGGAGGTGATCCTTGAACTCGGCGACCGCGCCGTCCGTGTCGTAAGCGGTCTTGGCGGTGGCGCAGTACGGGCAGTCCCAACTGACGCGGAAGTCGGACCGAGAGAGCGCGTCCGAGTGGTGAGCGAGCAGGTGCGACCCCGTCACCTCGCGCATCCCGGACCGGTCCCGCGTCCACGCGACGAACCCACACCGGTCACACGCCCAACGGCCAACCATGATCGAGAACGTGTCTCGACGGTTCCGTCGGAGACACATGTATGTTGTGTTATGTGTGATCGGCGGCCCGTTCGGCTTCCCGGACGACCCGATCCGTGCGTCTCACGCCGGGGTGAGTCCGGGGAAGTCCGGAAACCCGAATCGAGTCCGGGGAACCCGCGTCAAGCCGACGCGAACCCGTTCTCGTCGGCGTGTTCGACCCGGACGCGGGTGACGCGGGTCGCGGTCGCCCCGGTGACCGTGAACGTGACCTCGCCGACCGCGACGCGGTCTCCCTCGGCGGGGAGTCGCCCGAGTTGGCGGGTGACGAGTCCCGCGACGGTGTTCGCGCCCGTGTCGGCGGGCAGCGAGAGGCCGAGCGTCTCGTTGAGGTGCGTCACCGTCGTCCAGCCGCGCACGACGGCGGTGTCCGGCGCGACGACGTCGACGGCGTCCGTCTCCCACCGGCCGACCAGCTCGCCGACGACCTCCTCGAAGAGGTCCTCCAGCGTCGCGACGCCGACGACCGAGCCGTGCTCGTCGACGACGACGACCATCCGCGTCTCGCTCGCGCGCATCTCCGCGAACAGCTCGTCGAGCGGCTTCGTCTCGGGGACGAACACCGGCTCGCGGAGCGCGCTCGCGAGGTCGGCGCCCGTCTCGTCGGCGCGGATCGCGTCGCGGACGTCGACGACGCCTATCACGTCGTCGCGGTTCTCGCCGTAGACGGGCATCCGCGTGACGCCCTCCTCGGCGGCCGTCGAGAGCGCGTCTGCCGGAGTCGCCGTGTTCGGCAGCGCGACCACGTCGGTCCGGGGGACCATCACCGAGACGACCGTCGTCGCTTCGAGGTCGAGGACGCCCCGGATCATCGCGCCCTCGTCGGCGTCGAGCGCGCCGGCGAGCTCGCCGGTGCGCACGAGCGTCGCTATCTCCTCGCGCGTGAGATACGACTCGATGTCCGACTCGCCCCCGGTGAAGCGGTTGACGACGCCCGAGAGCGCCTCGAAGACGAACAGGATCGGACGGAGGACCCGCTGGACGACGACGACGATCCGCGAGACGCGGAGCGCGTGTTTCTCCGCGTTGGCGACGGCGTACGACTTCGGCGCGATCTCGCCGAAGACGATGACGAACACCGAGGTGACGAGCGTCGACCCGGTCGCCGCCTCGCCGCCCGAGAAGCCGAAGCGGACGAACACCGCGGTCGCGACGGACGCGGCGGCGATGTTGGCGACGTTGTTGCTCACCAGGGCCGTGACGAGGAAGCGGTGCGAGTCGTCGCGCAGCGCCGACAGCGCCCTCGCGCCCGGAACGTCGGTCGCGACGAGCGAGTCGATCCGGTGCGTGGGGACGGAGAACACCGCGAGTTCCGAACTGGAGAAGAAGGCGCTCACGGCGGTCAACGCGAGGATGGCGCCGACACCGACGAACGCGATAGTGAAGTCCATATACGGATATGCGACCCCGTATAAAAGGCAGTACCGGCGGTGAGTGTGTACACGAACGCGGACGTTCCAGTCGAAACAGAGGGGTTAGGTATCCACGAACGCGGATTCGTTCGGCCGGCAAAACGGCGCGATGAGGAAAGCGTTAACCCCGCGCCGCGGGTGCCTACGAGCATGAAGGTACTCGTGACCGACCCCATCGCGGACGCGGGGTTGGACCGACTCCGAGACGCCGGCCACGAGGTCGTAGCGGACTACGAGGCCGAGGGCGACGCCCTGCTCGACGCCGTCAGTGACGCCAACGCGCTCATCGTCCGGTCCGGAACCGAGGTCACTGAGGCCGTCTTCGAGGCTGCCGACGACCTCGTCATCGTCGGCCGCGCCGGCATCGGCGTGGACAACATCGACATCGAGGCCGCCACCGACCACGGCGTCATCGTCGCGAACGCGCCCGAGGGGAACGTCCGCGCCGCCGCCGAGCACACCGTCGCGATGACGTTCGCGGTCGCGCGGTCGATCCCGCAGGCGCACGGACGCCTCGTCGACGGCGAGTGGGCGAAAGGCGAGTTCCTCGGCACCGAAGTGAACAACAAGACGCTCACCATCGTCGGCCTCGGCCGCGTCGGCCAGGAGGTCGCCAAGCGGCTCGACTCGCTCGGGATGGACCTGGTCGTCTACGACCCGTACATCTCCGAGGAGCGCGCCGACCGGATGGGCGCGGAGCTGGTCGAGGACCTCCACGAGGCGCTCGCGGCCGGCGACTTCGCGACGATCCACACGCCGCTGCTCCCCGAGACCGAGGGGATGATCGGCGAGGACGAACTGGCCCAGCTCGAGGGCGGTTACCTGATCAACTGCGCCCGCGGCGGCATCGTCGACGAGGAGGCGCTCGCCGCGGCGGTCGAGGACGGCGTCCTCGCGGGCGCCGCGCTCGACTCGTTCGCCGAGGAGCCGCTCCCGAAGGACTCCCCGCTGCTCGACGTCGAGGAGATCGTCTTGACCCCGCACCTCGGCGCCTCGACGGAGGCGGCACAGGAGAACGTCGCGGTCGACACCGCGAACGCGGTGCTCGCCGCGTTCGACGACGAGCCCGTGTTGACGGCGCTCAACGCGCCCTCCGTCGACGAGACCGCCTTCCCCCGGATCAAGCCGTACATCGCCGTCGCGGAGACCGCCGGGAAGGTGGCCGCACAGCTGCTCGACGGCCGGATCACCGAGGTCGAAGCGACCTACGAGGGCGACATCGCCGAGGAGGACGTCGAGCTCGTCACCGCGAGCGCCCTGAAGGGCGTCTTCGAACCGCTGGAGTGGCAGGTGAACGCGGTGAACGCGCCGCGGCTCGCCGAGGAGCGCGGCATCGACGTGACCGAGTCGAAGACCCGCCAGACGGAGGACTTCCAGAGCCTCGTGCGCGTCACCGTCCACAACGGCGACGATTCGATCGCCGTCGAGGGCACCCTGTTCGCCGGCGAGGACCCCCGAATCGTCCGGATCGACGGGTTCCGGGTCGACGCGGTCCCGTACGGCCACATGCTGGTCGCGCGCAACACGGACGAGCCGGGCGTCATCGGTCTCATCGGCACCGTCCTCGGCGACCACGATGTCAACATCGCCGGGATGTACAACGCCCGCGAGACTCAGGGCGGGGAGGCGCTCACCGTCTACAACCTCGACCACGACGTCCCCGACGCTGCCATCGAAGCGCTGCTCGAGGACGGTCGGATTGTCGAGGTCACCGAGATCACGCTGGACGACGCGGACGAGCGGCCGGCGGAGTAACGGTTCGGCGGAGTCATTTTAAACAGCCGGCAGGTCGGTTCCCGAAGCGAGCGACTCGCCCGCGAGACGTCTCACTCGTGGAGGTGATCGAGCACCGCGTCGACGTCGTTCGGGACCGGTTCGGGCTCGCCGCCGGCCTCGTAGGCCGCCTCGGGGTCTTTGAGCAGGTGACCGGTCGTCAGGCAGACGACCTGTTCGTCGTCGTCGACGACCCCGGAGCGCCGGAGCTTCTTGAGCCCGGCGAGGCTCGCGGCGGAGGCGGGCTCGACGCCGACGCCCTCGCTGGCGAGGTGACGCTGCGCGGCGGTGATCTCGTTGTCGCTCACCGCGACGGCGGTGCCGCCGGTGTTCCGGATGCCCGGCAGCGCCTTCGGCGCGTTGACGGGGTTGCCGATGCGGATCGCGGTCGCGCGCGTCTCGACGTGCTCCCACCGCCGGATCTCGTCGTTGCCCTCCTCGACCGCCTCGACCATCGGCGCGGCGCCCTCGGCCTGGACGCCCGTCAGCTTGGGGACCTCGTCGACGTCGAGCGCGCCCGACTGGACGAGCTCGCGGAAGCCCTTGTACAGCGCCGAGGTGTTACCCGCGTTGCCGACCGGCAGGACGATCCGGTCCGGGAAGGCGCCGTAGTCGGCGTAGAACTCCTCTAAGATCTCGAAGCCGATCGTCTTCTGGCCCTCCAGACGGAACGGGTTCAGGGAGTTGAGCAGGTACGCCTCGCCGCGGGCGGCCAGCTCCTGGACGATGTCGAGACAGGCGTCGAAGTTGCCGTCGACCTCCAGGATGCGGGCGCCGTGGAGGCTCGCCTGCGCGACCTTGCCGGCGGCCACTTTGCCCTGCGGGAGCAAGACGAGCGTCTGCATGTCGCCGCGGCCGCCGTAGGCGGCGAGCGCGGCCGAGGTGTTCCCGGTGGACGCACAGGCGAGCGCGCCGACGCCGAGCTCCTTCGCGACGCGGACGCCGACGGTCATCCCGCGGTCCTTGAACGAACCGGTGGGGTTCATCCCCTCGTGTTTGATCCGGAGCGCGTCGACGCCCACCGCCTCCTCGATGCGGGGGACGCGGTGGAGCGGGGTGTCGCCCTCGGGGAGCGTGACGCCCAGGTCGAAGGGGAGCGCCTCGCGGTAGCGCCAGACGCCGCGGTCGGGGCCGTCGGAGGGGGCGCCCGCGCCGAACTCGGCGAACGTCGGGGGGTCGTTGTAGCGCACTTCGAGCAGGCCGTCGCACTCGTCGCAGGTGTACCGGACCGCCTCGAAGGGCGCGAACGTCTCGTCGCATTCGATACACGCGAGCCACGTCCCGTCGGCGGCGCAGTCGGGCGCCGCCGGGGCCGGGGCGTCGATAGCGAGATCCATTACGTGACGGTCCGTCCCGGCAGGGCTTAAGACGGGCGGTCGGAACGGACGTTGCCGCCCGAATCGAACGTGTTCGGCCGTTCCGTCCTCAGTCGACGATGATCTCGGAGCTGTCGTTGCCGTCGTCGGTGCCGGAGCCGAGCCGGTCTTGATAGCGCTGAATCCAGTCGGCGAAACAGTCGGGACAGAGCCGCTGGGTGTCGATGTTCGCCCGGTCGACGCTCAGTCGGACGGTGCGCGCGAGCGCGTCCGTCGTCGCCTCGCCGCAGGCGTCGCAGGGCGCAGTCGTCGGCGCGTCGCTCATATCGTGTCGGTCGCGGCCGCGGCTCTTAAATGTACGTCGGCGGCCGCGGTATCCTCGAATCGGGGGCGCGGGGAACGACGCGGGGCTTAGACCGTCCGGAACGCGCGGTCGCCGGCGTCGCCGAGTCCGGGAACGATGAACCCGTCGTCGTCGAGGCGGTCGTCGATGGCGACCGTCAGGAGGTCGGCCTCCGGGACCGCCTCGCTCACGCGGAGGAGACCGGCGGGCGCGGAGACGGCCGAGAGGACGAACAGGTCCTCGAAGTCGTCGGCCTCGTCGAGGACGTGGTCGAGGACGGCCGCCATCGTCGACCCGGTCGCGAGCATCGGATCGGCGACGATCACGGTGTCGGCGGATCGGATCTCGGGGAGCTTCACGTAGTCGATAGTGATCGGGAACTCCCCGTCCTCGTTCATCCCGGCCGCCTCGTCGCGGCCGGCGGAGATGACGCCCTGTTTCGCCCGGGGGAACGCCTTCAGGAGTCCCTCGACGAACGGGGTCGCGGCCCGGAGGACGTTGATTATCACCACGTCGTCGAGCCCCTTGACGCGCTCGCCGGTCGTCTCCGCTAAGGGGGTCTCGACCGGGACGTACTCGGTCTCCATCGCGCCGTCGATGATCTCGTAGCCGCAGATGCGGCCGAGCTTCACGAGCCCCTTCCGGAACGCGACCTGCTCGGTCTCGACGTCGCGCAGCCGCGAGAGGGTGTCCGTCGCCAGCGCGTGCGTGATGAGGTACGCGTCGTCGCGGTCTTCGATCGTCATTGTCCGGAATCGGGCCCGGAAACGTCTTAAAACGTGGCGAAGCGCGCGTCGCTCCCGCGGAACCGGTACGTCGCTCACCGCAGAACGAGTACGTACGTCAGCGCGAAGATGAGCAGCGCGAGCGTCGCGACGCTGCGCAGCGCGAACTCGGCGCTGCCGACGAAGTCGAGCCCCCAGACGACGATCCAAGCGAACCACGTCGAGAGGACGGCGTTCATCGCGAGCAACACCCGCGGGTCCCCGGAGGACCGCTCGACGGCGTCGCCGATCCCACGGCTCTCACTGCGTTCGCCGCTCTCGTCGCTCATACGCCTATCCGCGAGAGAGCGGCACTTATCTCTTGTCCGTGCGGCTCGTAGCGGGACGCATGGTCGACGTGCCGCGCGCCCGCAACCGCCACGGCGAGCGGGTCGACGCCGTTCCCTTCCTCGTGACGACGGGGCTGGCGTTCACGCTCGTCTTCTCGTTCGGCCCGATATACGGGCTCGCGTACGGGCTGTCGCTGGCCGCGTCGCTCGGTCTCTCCGCGGTCGGGTTCGCCGGTGCGGCGGTGCTCGCGTACCACCAACTCGTCCGGCTGGCGCCGTTCGAGGACGCCGGACCGCTGCCGGCCGGGCCGCGATTCGAGCGGCTGCTGTACGTCGGTCTCGGGCTCGGCGCGCTCTTCGTCGGGCTCACGGTGCCGCTGCTTTGAGTCCGCGGAGGGGGAGCGGACCGGAATTCGACTGTGCGAATGAATCGCACGACACCGTGAGACTAAGGCGATCGATGGTGATAATTCTGGTATGGGAATCTTCGACACCGTGACCAGCGTGCTGGAGGGCTCGACCCAGCGCGCGCCCGGAACCGCGGGCGACGACGGCTCGGAGGGGGCGTACTGGTGTGACGACTGCGGCGTCCGCGTCCGCGACGTGGCGGTCGACGAGGAGGGGTTCGACCGCGACGCGGACGGCGTCCCGGTGTGTTCCGACTGCGGCGAGTCGATGCGCTTCGAGCGCGCGACCGGCAGCGGCTGCGCCTGCTGAGCCGTTTAGGGCTCGCGGAGCGCGGCCTCGGCGCCCTGCTCGTCCGGGAACGGCGCGGGGTCGACGGCGGCCGGGTCGTCGCCGATCCCGGCGTCGCCGAACTCCGATAGCTCCGCGTCGGAGAGGAGGGCGTCGTCGAGCCGCGCGACGAGCGAGTCCGCGTCGACGTCGGTCCCGATGACGACGAACTCGGTCAGCCGGTCGCCGCGCTCGTCGTCCCAGTCGAGGTTCGGCCGGTTCGATCGGAGCATGTCGCGCTCGACCGACGGGAGGCTCGCGATCCACGGGCCCGGCGCGGTGACGCGGACCGATCGCCCCGCCTGTCCGACCTGCTGGCGCTGCTCGGTGCCCGCGACCCAGAGCGTTCCCTTCGACCGGACCACGCCCTCGGGCAGATCGCGGAGGACGGCGGCGATCCGGTCGGGGTGGAACGGCCGTCGCCGGCGGTAGGTGAAGGAGGTGACCCCGTACACCTCGTCCGGGTGGCGGTGGTCGTGGTCGTCGTGGTCGTGGTCAGCGTGACCGTCGCGGGCCGTTTCGTGGTCGTCGTCCCCGTCTCCTTCGTCATCGGTCAGCGCGCGCTTCCAGCCGGGAAGGTCGCCGAGTTCGCGCTCGTCGAACAGCCCGACGTCGAGGAGGCGGTCGGGGTCGACCGCGGAGAACTCCGCGACGATCGTCTCCGCGCCGGGCTGAAGCGCCCCGACGAGGTCGATCGCCTCGTCGATCTCGGCGTCGGTACACAGGTCCGCCTTGTTACAGACGACGAGGTTCGACACCTCGATCTGCTCGACGAGGAGGTCCGAGAGCGGGCGCTCGCCGTCGCCGTCGGCGTCGCCCGCGGCCGGGTCGACCCGGCGTTCGGGGGCGTCGTCGCCGCCGAAGGCGTCGAGGAACTGCCGCGTGTCGACGACGGTCACCAGCGCGTCGACGCGGTACCGGGCCGCGGCGCGCGACTCGGTGGTGAACAGGCGCGCGACCGGCGCCGGCTCGGAGATCCCCGAGGACTCGACGACCAGCGCGTCGAACGAGCGGTCGTCGGCGAGCCGGACCACCGCGGACTCCAGGTCGTCTTGGAGTTCACAGCAGATACAGCCGTTCGACAGCTCCGTGACGCCATCCACGTCGACTTCGGACTCCTCGGCGATCAGCTCCGCGTCGACGTTGACGTCCCCCATGTCGTTGACGAGGACCGCTATCTCCCGGTCGCCGGCGTTCCGTAGCAGGTGGTTCAACAGCGTCGTCTTGCCGGCGCCGAGCCCCCCCGAGAGCACGGTCACCGGAATGCGGTCGTCCATACGGTCGGATCGGACAGGACCCCCTTCAACTCCCCGGCGACGGCAGCGGCGCGCCGGTCGCCCGTCGCACGGTCGCTCCGAGCCGATACGTTGATACCCCGCGGTCGTCGAACTCGCGGCATGGTTGCATCCGTCTCCACCGTGGGCCTGGTCAGCGTGGCGATGACGGTGCTGATGGTCGCCGCGATGCTGTACCTCGTCTGGGAAACCCGTGACAGCGACATCCACTCGCCGAGTCCGGGCAACGACGAACAGCCGGAGCTCGGCGACACCGACGAGGCCGCGGCAGACGACGAGACGCAGGGAGAGCTGCCCGACGGCAGCTCCGCCTGACGCCGAGATCGGCGGCGACCGTAACGACCGACCGGACCGGGCGGGGCCGCAGTGAACGACGAGCCGAGTTCGTCGCCCGCGACAGGTTTTAACGCGGGGGAAATGTCATCAGGAATGATGACAGTAGCAGACCGTATCGAGCGGTACCGGGCCGTCCTCGAGGAGTGGGTCCGGGGGCTGTACCACGGGATGATCACGCACCCGGCCTACGAGAAGATCGAGAAGGAGGCCGAAGACACCGAAGACGAGTTCATGCTGGCGTGTTTCCCGGACGCCTTCGGCATCCCGTCGCCGGTCTCGTACTACACCGCCGAACTGCTCCCGTACCTCGAAGACGAGTTCGAGGCGTGGGAGCGTCGGCTGTGGGACCGCGAGACCCTCCTCGAACGGAAGGGCCAGCAGTACCACTTCTGATGAGCGACCGATTCGGGGGTACGTGATGGAGCAGTTCGTCTTCTTCGGCGGAAAAGGCGGGGTCGGCAAGACCACCGTCTCGTGCGCGTACGCTCACCGCTGTGCGACCGACGGCGTGCGGACGCTCGTCGTCTCGACCGACCCGGCGCACTCGGTGTCGGACGTGTTCGACCAGCAGTTCGCGGACGAACCGCGCTCGGTCAACGGCGTCGAAGGCCTCGACGCGATGGAGATAGACCCCGAAGACGAGATGCAACGGCACCTCGACGAGATCCGGGAGTCGCTCTCCGAGCAGG
The DNA here is from genome assembly GCF_055389685.1 of Halorubrum ejinorense. NCBI lineage: Archaea > Methanobacteriati > Methanobacteriota > Halobacteria > Halobacteriales > Haloferacaceae > Halorubrum > Halorubrum ejinorense. The sequence goes on along the minus strand of NZ_AP043777.1, from coordinate 488,450 downwards.
TCTCGGCGGCGATGGTGTCGGAGATCAACCGCCAGTTGGAGATGTCTCACGGCACCCCCGGGGCGTACGAGTCGGCGCTGTTCGACGCCTTCGTCGACGTGATGCGCGAGGAGAGCGACCCGTACGACCGGGTCGTCTTCGACACCGCCCCGACCGGGTCGACGCTGCGACTGCTCGGGCTTCCCGACTTCCTCGGCGACTGGATCGACCGACTGCTGTACAAGCGGAAGCAGTCCATCGACCTGTTCGAGAAGGCCGCCATCGGCGACATGGAGCCGCGGCGGCTGTTGGAGGGCGATCCCGTGATCGAGCGGCTCCAAAAGCGCAAGGAGTTCTTCGAGTACGCCGGCGAGACGATGCGGACGGACGCCGCCTTCTTCCTCGTGTTCAACCCCGACCAGCTGTCGGTCAACGAGACCGCGCGGGCGATAGAGGGGTTCACCGATCGCGACCTGCGCGTGCGGGGGCTCGTCGCGAACAAGCTCACGCCGTCGCCCGACGACGACGAGACGGGCCGCGGCGCGCGGTACCTCCGGGAGAAGGTCGAGACCGAGCGGGACCGGCTCGCGCAGGTCCGCGACGGGTTCGAGCCGCCGCTGGTCGCGGAAATCGAGTCGCGGACCACCGAGGTCCGCGGCGACGTGCTCGCCGACGTCGCCGACGCCCTCGACGTGGAACCGTAGGGGACTCGGGTCCCGACCCCCGGCTGAGTCCGTATCACCCGACTGCGGACCGGCCGCGCGCGAGGTCGATCACCCGCTGAACGGCCCGAATTTAACCCGGCGAGCGGAGCAAAAAACCGGAATATCGCCGAAGAGACGGGAGCGATCGCCTCGTTATCGCGCAATCATCATGAACGAAAGTAACGTTTAAGTTGGGCATAGTGAACCGATACCACGAGGCAGGGAGCCTATGACAAGTGTAATTTGGATCGTCGTCGCCGTGCTCAGTACGTTCACCGTCGGCTACGTGGGGTACTCTCGGTACCTCTCGCGGTTCGTCGAACTGGACAACGAGCAGGAGACGCCGGCACACAAGTACGAAGACGGTCAGGAGTACGTACCGGCGAAAAAGCCGGTGCTACTGGGGCATCACTTCTCGAGTATCGCGGGCGGCGCGCCGATCGTGGGCCCGATCACGGCGGGGGCCATCTGGGGATGGGTCCCGGCGCTTCTGTGGGTCGCCATCGGGAACCCCCTGATGGGCGCGGTCCACGACTTCATCTCGCTGTCGGGGTCGATGCGACACGAGGGGAAGTCGATCGGCTACATCATCGGCGAGTACGTCGGTGAGCGCGGCAAGAACATGCTGCTGTGGTTCGCGTTCCTCACCATCATCCTCGTGGTGGCGGTGTTCGCGCTGGTCGTCGGGATCGTGTTGAACGCGTTCCCGTCGGCCGCGACCGCGAGCCTAGTGTACATCGCGCTCGCCTTCGCGTTCGGGGTCTACCTGTACCAGCTAGACGGTCCGTTCCTACCGGGGACGGTCCTGTTCGTCGCCGGCGTGTTCGGCGGCGTCTGGCTCGGCATCCAGTACCCGATGGCGCTGTTCCCGGCGGTCGAGGCGGGAACGTATCCGCAGGGGACGATCGTCCTGTTGGAGTTCCTCGGTAACGGCGCTTGGCTGCCCGGCGCGGTGGTGAGCACCGACGCCATTCTCCAGCCGAACGTCGCGGCGTGGGTTCCGGTCATCCTCGTGTACGCGACGCTCGCGAGCGCGCTCCCGGTGTGGGTGCTGCTCCAGCCGCGCGACTACCTCTCGTCGTTCCTGCTGTACTCGGGCGTCGGTGGGGCGCTGCTGGCGATCATCGTCGGGACGTTCATCACGACGCCGGTGGAGCCGCTGACGATCGACCCCTCCATCGGGGCGTACATGGGCTTCTTCGGGAGCGACTTAGCGATCGGAGAACGGGGGATAACACCGCTTTTCCCCTTACTGTTCGTCACGATCGCCTGCGGGACGATCAGCGGATTCCACTCGCTGGTCTCGTCCGGGACGACTGCGAAACAGCTCAACAAGGAGAGCGACGCCCGTCTCATCGGCTACGGCGGAATGCTCGGTGAGGGGCTGCTCGCCTCCGTCGCCATCTCGACGCTCGCGATCGCCGGTTCCACGACGGCCGCCGCGGGCGGCGGCATCGGCGGTGCGCTCCCGAACTTCGCGACCGGCGGCGGGATCATCCTCACCAGTCTCGGGATTCCGCAGCGCTTCGGCGCGCCGTTCATGGCGCTCGTGCTGGTGAGCTTCCTCCTCACGTCGACCGACACGGCGGCGCGGCTCGGTCGCTACATGATGGAGGAGATCGTCGGCACGCAGGGCAGCGGGACGTCGACGGGCTTCTCCACCGACCTCGGCAGCCTCGCCAAGGGCCGGTACACGAACCCCGCGCTCCAGTCGCTCATCGCGTACGCGCTCGTCATCTCCGGCGAGTGGGTGACGCTCTGGGCGCTGTTCGGCGGCGCGAACCAGCTGCTCGCGGCGCTGGCGCTCTTGGCCGGCACCGTGTGGCTCGCCAACTGGGACGAGTCGAAGCAGCTGGCCTCCACCGGCATCCCGATGACGATCATGGTGACGATCACCGTGCTCGGGCTGTCGTGGGTCGCGCTGTGGGACAACCTGTATCAGAAGCTGATCCTCGGTAACGTCGCCGGGCTCAGCGGACAGATATCGGCCGTCGTCCAGATGGCGCTCGCGTTCGTGCTCATCTACCTCGCGCTGTCGCTCGTGCGGATCGGCTACGACAACATCACGAGCGTTCGGGGAAGCAGCGGGGCCGCGGTCGAACCGAGCGACGACTGACGGACTGCGATCGGTGCGGTTTTTCGTTTTTCGACCGAGCAGCGACGAGCGCGCTCAGCGCCAGAACCGCTTCGCGAACCGCGAGAAGATCCCCTCGTCCGGGTCCTCGACCGGCTCCCACAGGCGGAACGCGGCGGCGGTGTCGGCGCTCTCGCTGGCGACGAGGCCCTCGCTTTCGGGCGCCACCACGACGAGGTTCACCTCGTAGTGGCCGTAGTAGCCGAATTTCAGCAGCGTCCGGTCGTGGAACCCGTCGACGAACGAGGCGACGTCGTCGGGGATCCGGTCCGCGACGAGCACGACGGTGACGTCGGTGCCGTAGTGTTCCTCGTGTCCCTCGACGCGCTCGTCGGCGACGCCGTGGGCGAACTCGACGAGCCGCTCTAATTCGCCGACGGACGGGGTCGAGACGCGGCGCGCGAACACGTGCTCCATCATGTCGTGGTCCGCGTAGCTGAGGGCGGGGTGGAGGAACTGCTTCTGGTTTCGCACCCGCATCTCGGCGCTCATCTCGAACCGCTCGCCGTCGGCGACGACGTCGCGGTCGAGGTCGTAGCTGTACATCAGCCGGTCGGAGACGCGGTCGAGGTACTCGTCGTCGTAGTCGGGGACGTTCTCGCGGATCTCCGGCGGCAGCTCCTCGGGGTCGTGACGCCCGTCGCCGTCGTCGGCCGCGTCACTCATCGTCCGGGTCGTACGCGACCGCGTCGCCCGCGGCCGGCGGCGTGCCGATCGCGAGCACGGTCACCGGCGCGTCGGCGTCCTCGGGGTTGTACGCTCGCTGCGGGCTCTCGGGGTCGACGACGAACAGGTCGTCCGCCGGGACCTCGTAGGTCCGGTCGGGAGTCTCGACGGCGAGCGTGCCGTCGAGGACGTAGAACGCCTCCTGTTGGGTCTCGTGGTAGTGGTACGCGAGCGGGAGCTGTTCGCCCGGGGCGGCGCGGAACCGGTTGATCGCCGCGGCGTCGAGCTCGCCGGGGTCGGACAGCTTCCGACACTCGCAGGGGCGGTCCGGCTCCGGCTCGACCGAGTCGACGTCGACGGCGCGATATCCCATGTGAACGCATTCCACGGAGCGAGTGAAAAACTCGTCGGGACCGTCGGGTCCGAGGAGATACGCCGAGACCGCGTCGAGGGACGCTGAGGAGTGGTTTTAACTGTGAGAACGTCTTGTATGATAGTATATGACAGACGACACCGATCGCGAGCCGGCAGTGGATCCGGAGGTCACGGCGGAGGCGTGCGGTCGCTGTTCGATGTCGACCGTCGTCGGAGCGGTGGCAGACGACAGGTCGCCCGAGGAGCGCGCCGAGCGCGATCTGTTCGCCGGCGAGCGGATCGAGGTGGACGAGTCAGCGATCCGTCGGATCTCGCCCGCGGGATTCCTCGGCGACCTCAAGCGGCGGGCGAACGAACTCGGCCGGCGGATCGCGTACGGGAAGTAGCGTCGCCGCGCCGAGGCCGACTCACGTCAGGTCGGAGAGACTTATACGCGTCCGTTTCGTAACGGGGACACGCGATGGAAGAGAGCATCTCCGGCTTCAAAGTGCGCGGCGACTGGGGCGACGTCGTCGAACACGGCGAACGGGTCGCCTTGGCGCTCCGCGAGGTCGGCGTCGACGAGGGCGCTTACTACGAGTTCGACGAGTGGCGCCCGAAGAGCCACGAGCGCATCGACGAGGACGTCTCGGAGAAGACCGCGGCGCAGGCGTCCGTCGACGAGGGGGAAGGCGAGCGCGCCGGCAAGTCCCCCGGCGACGACCTCCAGACGGCCGGAGAGAAGCTCACGGAGTCCTACGAGAAGGTCGAGGAGAACGACACCGAGAGCGCCCGCGAGAGCTGGGGCGAGTCGATCGGACACGTCGCCCGCGCGGCGGACTCCGCCAGCCGAAAGGCGCTCAGAAGGGTCGAGGACGCCGTCTACCGCAACGTGATGACCCAGATGGCGCCGTACTACTTCGACAACGAACTCGTCAGCGCCAACGTTCAGGAGGTCGCCCGCGCCGAGGACGGGGAAACGTTCGTCTTCGAGGTGAACGTCAACGACGACGAGCTGAAAGCCGAGGTTTCGGACGTTCTCGACGAGTACGAGTCCGAGATAGACCGCTGGCACGTCGAGGCCGAAAAGCGGACCGAGGACGTCGCGGCCGCCGAGGGCGTCGAACCGCCCGCCGAGGAGGGCGGCCCCGACTCGACGAAGACGTGAACGGACGCGTCGGGCGAGACGAAGGGGAGTCGGCGCTCGACTCGAAACGGACCGCGAGGCACATCGGTCGGCTTTAACTCGCGGACCGTCGAATCGAACCCATGAGCGAGGTACTCCGGGTCGAGGCGGGCGAACTGGCCGTCGACGAACTCATCGACGCCCTCAACGACGGGCAACGCATCCTCGTCGACGTGGAGGTCGCCGGGGCGAGCCACGAGGTCGCCCTCCGCTACGACGGCGAGACGTACCACTGCGACACGCCGACGAACCTCCACCGACACGCGGACGAGTCGGGGATGCGCGGCTGTATCGATCAGATGGGCTACGCGGCCGAGGAGTGACGGTCGGCCGAAGAGACCGACATTTAACCTCGCCGCGCGCGAACCGAGCGGCATGAGCGACCCCGAAATCGAGGACCTCGTCGGCGACAGCTCCCCCTCGTTCGAACACGTCCTCTCCTGTGTCTTCGGCGTGCGCGACCACGAGAGCCGCGCGTACCTCACGCTGCTCGAGTATCCGGGCAGCACCGTCTCCGAACTCGCCGAGACCCTCGACCGGGACCGGTCGAACGTGAACCGGTCGCTGTCGACGCTGCGCGAGAAGGGGCTCGTCGAGCGCCGCCGCCGACTGCTCGACTCCGGCGGCTACGTCTACCAGTACACCGCGATCCCGGTCCCGGAGGCCAAGCGCCGGCTCCACGACGCCCTCGACGAGTGGGTCGCGGACGTCCACGACGCCATCGACGAGTTCGACCCCGACGAGCGCTGAGCCGAGAGCTGACGCGGACGCCTACTCCTGTGCCTCGTCCGACTCGTCGGACTCCTCGCCCGCGGTCAGCCCGTCGTCCTCGGGACGGTCGAGCGCGCGCTCGGCGTCGTGGTGGTCGGAGTAGCCGTCGAACCAGCGAGCGATCCGCTCGATGCGGTCGACGACGTGGGCCGGCTCGCCGGACCGGGACAGCTCGTGGCCCTCGCGCGGATAGCGCACGAACCGCGTGTCGACCCCGTTCTTCCGCAGCAGTCGGTGGTACAGCTCCGCCGTACAGATCGGGGTCCGGGTGTCGTCCTCGGAGTGGATCAGAAGCGTCGGCGTGTCGACCGCGTCGGCGTGTCCCGTCGGCGACTGGTCCCAGAGCCACTCGGGCTCCGCGCCGGGGACCGTGTCGAAGTCGCCCTCGACGAGCTTGTAGGCCGCGTCGGTCGAGCCGTAGAACCCGGTGAGGTCGTAGACGCCGCGCTGGGAGACGGCCGCGTCGAAGTAGTCCGTCTGGCCGACCGCCCAGGCGGTCATGAACCCGCCGAAGGAGCCGCCGGTGACGAAGGCGTTCGAGGCGTCGATCTCGGGGCGGTCGGCGACCGTCTCGACGCCGGCCATCACGTCGCGCATGGTGACCGCGCCCCAGTCGCGCTCGATGGCTTGAGTGAACTCCTCGCCGTAGCCGGTCGAGCCGCGCGGGTTCGACCAGAAGACGGCGTAGCCGCGGGCCGCGAGCGTCTGGAACTCGTGCCACATCGTCCCCGAGGTGGACCACATCGCGTGCGGACCGCCGTGGATCTCGACCGCGAGCGGGTACGGCTCGTCGGCGTCGCCGGCCGCGTCACCGGACTCCGCGGCGTCGACCCCCGCGGGCGGGGTCAACAGCCAGCCCTGGATCTCGACGCCGTCGGACTCGAACCGGACCTCCTCCGGCTCGCCGACCGCTCGCTCGGCGAAGTAGTCGGCGTTGAGTTCGGTGAGGCGCGTCGCCTCGTCGGCGCCGGCGTCGTGGAGGAACGCGTCGCCCGGGTGGTCCCACTCGCTGGCGGCGTAGGCGACCGCGACCGACTCCGGACCGGCGCCCGCCTCGCCGCCGACCGTCGCGCCGGACACGGTGCCGGGCCGGAGCAGGCGCTCGGGGTCGTCGGCGCCGTCGGCGGGGACGTGCCACAGGGCCGTCTTCCCCTCGTCGGGCGTCGCGAAGTACAGCGTCTCGTCGTCGGGGCCCCACTGCGGCGTCGTCTCCCGACCCAGCCCGCGGTCGAGGTCGCCGGTCAGGTCGGTGACCGCGCCGGAGTCAGCGTCGAGCACGCGGAGGTCCGTCGGCCGCATCGACACCTGGTCCGGCTCGGCGTGGGTGAACGCGACGCGGCCGTCGGCGGTCGCCGCGAGGTCCGCGCCCCAGCCGGTGGTGGTGTGGACGCGCTCGGTCTCGCCGGACCCGAAGTCGTGGGCGCGGATCGCGATCTCGACCGAGTCGTCGGGGTCGTCGCCGACCGCCTCCGTGTAGTACAGCGTGTCGGCGTCGCCCCAGTCCGGGGCGGCGAAGTCGGCGTCGCGGTCGGTGACGCGGGTGACGGCCTCGGAGTCGGCAGGGTCGGGGTCCGTGACGCCGCCGACGGTCGCGTCCGCGTCGACGACGTACACGCCGGGGCGTCGGCCGTCGAAGTACCGCTCTGCGGCGCGGTAGACGGTCCGGTCGATCACCCGCGGGTCGGGGTGTTCCGCCGGCTCGTAGTCGTCCGGCACCGCGCGGTCGCGGTCGGCCTCGCGGTCGTCGGCCGTCACCGACTGGACGAACGCGATCCGCTCGCCGTCAGGCGACCACGCGATCTGTGAGACGCCGCCGACCACGTCGGTGACGCGGCGGGCCTCGCCGCCGTCAACGGGGAGGACCCACAGCTGCTGGCGGTCGTCCGCCGCGCCCCGGGTGGAGGTGAACGCGATCCGGTCGCCCGAGGGGCTCCAGCGCGGCTCGGCGTCCGTGCCTTCCGAGAGGGTGAGTCTGCGGGGGTCGTCGTCGCCCGCGGCGTCGGCGAGGTACACCGTCGTCTCGTAGCTGTCGTCGCCGTTCGGCTGTCGGCGCACGAAGGCGACGCGGTCGCCGTCCGGCGAGAGTCGGGGGTCGGTCGGGACCGCGATGTCGTGGTAGTCCGCCGCGGTGACGCGTTCCATGCGCGTCACTCGGACGGCGGAGGCAAAAGGCGTCGGGAGCCGGAAAGGCGGTCGACGGCGGTGGGCCGGTCGTCGGGCGGACGCCGACTGCCGCCGGTCAGTCGCCGCCGTTGTCGAACGCGAGCGAGACGCCGTCGCCGTCGACGGTCGCGCCGGCGGCGCAGACGGGGTGTTCGAGGTCGGCCTCCAGGAGTTCGGTCGCGGCGGACGCGGCGTCGGTCGCCGTCAGGTCGTACGGCTCCGGGGCGTCCGTCTCGTAGGTCGCGACCACGGTGGGATCGTCGACGGTCTCGACGAGCAGCGCGTCGCGGCGGACGACGCCGATCGTCGCCGTCTCGGCGCCGACGACGCCGGCGATCCGCGGGGTGTCGTAGTCGTCCTTCTCGAAGTCGAGCGCGAGGAGCGGCGACGCGAGCGCGTCGCGGGCGGGGTAGCCCAGCTCCAGCTTCTCGGCGATCGGGTCGACGTGCGAGCCGTTTCCGAGGACCGCGAGCGACTCGCCCGTCGGCGTCTCGACGGCGCGGGCGCAGTTGTAGGAGACGTACGGGTTGTCCGTCTCGGGCGCGCCCGCGGTCGGGCCGACGGTGAGCGTGCCGTCGCGATCGCGGACGCGGCGGTTCGGGAACGAGCGCGAGGAGACGCGGTAGCCACCGATGCCGGGCGCGACGACGACGAATCGTCCGACGTACATACAGCTTCGTGCGGATTGAGTCGTGTAAAACGCGTCGATGTAATCACGAACGCGATCCAGTAGAGGGAACAGGAGTCCAGCCGGACCCACGAGGAGCGCCGGAAGGACCCGACGGCGTCAACCGATCGCACGGCGGACGTAACGCGCAACGCTTACAAAGACGTGCGGGCTACTCGTGAGTACGCAGTCCATTGGGGTAGTGGCCAATCCTGTTGCCTTCTGGGGGCAACGACCCTGGTTCGAATCCAGGATGGACTACTTCTGCTGTTTCCTCGTTTCGACTGGGCCGGAGAGGCGTCCGCGTCCGGTGGTCTCCAGTCGAAACGAAGGGGTTTGCGCTCTCACTTCTCGACGTCGAGCAGCGCGACGCGCTCGCGGACGACGTCGGCCACGCCGCCGTTCGTCGCGGCGAGTTCGCGGTCGGTGACGCCGTAGAACTCGCGGACGCGGTCCTCGTCGAACGCGGCCTCGAAGTGGTCGCCGTCGGCCGGGCCCTTAGCGTCGGGGCGGTCGATCGAGTCGCCCGGGAGCGATCGGGCCGAGTCGACGGCGAGCGATCGGGCCGCCTCGACCGCGGCGGGGAGATCCGCGGCCGGGCGGTCAGCGCCGGGCACGTCGCCGAAGTCCGCGACGAGGATCGCCACCGACCGCTCCCCTTCCGAGACGCCGAGTTCGAGCGCGCGGTCGATCTGCCTGCGTCCGGCGGCGTACAGTAAGATCTCGACGCCGGGGTCGCGGGCGACCGCCTCGCCGCGGGCGATCGCTCTGGCGGCGAGCCGCGCCGCCTCGCGGAGCTGCGTCGCGGAGACGACGAGGTCGGCGTCGAACGCCTGAACGACAGCCCCGGTGTCGGCGGCGATCGCGTCGCAGTCGGCGAGGAACGCGTCGAGGTCGTCGATGTCGACGGTGCCCGCCACGAGTCTGACCCCGGGGTCGGGTGCGGGCTCCGGCGTCGATCCCGCCGCCGCGTCGGTCATCCGAAATCACCCAGACTGGCCTGTCCGTCGCCGTCGCCGTCGGCGTCCGCGCCCGCGGTCGCCGCCGCCGAGGCCGAGCTGTCGGGGTCGACCCCGTCCAGCGAGGGGTCCTCGCGGCCGGCGTTCTCCAGGATGCGCTCCGCGGTGCGCTCGCGGCCGCGGAGCGCGCCGAGCACGACCGCTTTGTCCGCCTCGCGGAGGTCGGCGCGGCTCTCGATGCCGGCCTCGTAGAGTCGGCGGGCGCGCTTGCGACCGACGTTCCGGACGCCGGCCAGATCGAGGAGTTCCTCGCGGACCCCGTACTCCAGCCGCTTGCGGGCCTCGCGGACCCGGACGACCACGTCGCCGTCGATCCCCTCGACGTCTCTCGCGAGCGTCTCCGCGGCCCGGAGGAGCCACTCGGCGGTGTCGACCTTGCCGCGGATGTCGCCCGGACCGACGCCGTACCGCTCCGTGATCCGGTCTTCGTCCACCTCGTTCGCCCAGTCTTCGAGCAGGCGGGCCGTCTTCAGCGCGGCGAGCCAGTCCTCAAACCGAACTTCCTCGTACTCCGAGGGCACGTCGCCGAGGAACTCCGTCTCGCGCTCGTAGCACACCTCGGTGTACGTCTCCCGGTCGCCGGACTTGAGGTACAGCTCGTAGGTGTCCGGCGTCCGGCTGACGAGGTGGTAGAGCCCGAGCGGGGTGACCGCGGGAGAGTCCGAGCCGGCCGCTCCCTCCGACTCCTCGCCGTCGTCCTCGCCGGCGGTCCCCGCAGCGTCCCCCCGAGTGTACGTGGTGAAGCCCGGTTCGTCGGCGTCCGAGTCCGCGCCGTCCGCCGGGACGAACGCGTCGCCCTCGGCGTCGGGCGTCGCGTCGGCGCCGTCCGCGACGGTCCGGAGTCCGTCGAGTATCTCGGCCGCGCTCATCGGGTCGAGGTAGAGCCGCGAGACGGTGTGGCCGATGCCGGTCGCGGCCAGGCTCTCGGCGCCGCCGTCGCGCTCGCGCTCGACGAAGCCGTTGACTTCGAGGTACTCGAGGACCGTGTCGGTGACCGCGGCGAGTCGCCCCTCGTCGTCGGTCTGCGTGGCGTAGAGCGTGTTGTCGAGGAACGTCAACAGGCCCTCGCGGGTGGCCGCGAAGCCCGAAGCGATCGTCGCGAGGACGTGCGTCCGGAGCGCGGGCTCGGCCGCCAGCTTCGAGCGGACCGGCTCGGCCTCGGCCCAGAGGTACCGCTCGAACAGCTCCTCGCGGGTGTCGGCGTCGTTCGCGAGCAACACCGCCTCGCCGTACGGGTCGAGCCCGGGGCGGCCGGCCCGTCCGCACATCTGGTGGACCTCGAGGACGTCGAGGGGTTTCATGCCGCCGAACTCCCCGTCGTAGCGGCGCCAGTCGCGGACGATCACCCGGCGGGCAGGGGTGTTGACGCCGGCGGCGAGTGTCGGCGTCGCGGAGATACACTTGATCAGGCGGTCGCGGAAGGCGTCCTCGACGAGGCTGCGGTGTTCGCTCGCGAGCCCGGCGTGGTGGAAGGCCGAGCCCTTCTCGACCGCGTCCGCGAGGTCCTCGGAGGTCTCGGTGTCGGAGACGCCGCGGATCTCGTCGGCGAGGTCGCGGAGTCGGTCGCGCTCGCCGTCGGTGAGCCGCGCCCCCGTCACGTCGGTCAGCTTGCGGGCGGACGACTCGGCGTTGCGCCGGGAGTTGACGAAGACGAGCGAGGAGCCGCCCTGCCCGCCCTCCTCGGTGTCTAAGGCGTCGCCGACGAGCTTCGCGGTCTGGTCTTCGCCGCGATCGACCGGCACCTCGCGCTGGCTCCCGTCGTCGAAGTTGATCGCGTTGCCGAAGTGGACGCCGGTCCGGAGTTCGATCGGGCGCCACTCCGACTCGACGAGTTCGGCGTCGAGCCAGTCGGCGATGACGTCGGCGTTGCCGACCGTCGCCGAGAGCGCGACGGTCTGGAGGCCCGGATTCACCTTCCGGAGCTTCGCGAGCGTCACTTCGAGGGTGGGGCCGCGGTGCGAGTCGTCGACGAGGTGGACCTCGTCGCTCACGACGCAGGTGAGGTCGTCGATCCACGGGGCGCCGTTGCGGATCAGCGAGTCGACCTTCTCCGAGGTGGCGACGATGATGTCGCGGCTCGCGAGCCACTCGCCGTCGGAGTCGTAGTTGCCCGTCGAGACGCCGACCGTGACGCCGTGGTCCTCCCAGCGCTCGAACTCGGTCTTCTTCTCGCTGGCGAGCGCGCGCAGCGGGACGATGTACAGCGCCTTGCCGCCGCGCTGGATCGACGAGAGCATGGCCAGCTCCGCGATCAGCGTCTTGCCGGAGGCGGTGGGGACCGCCGCGACGAGGCTCTCGCCGTCGAGCACGCCGGCCTCGACGGCGGACTGCTGGGGCGGGTACAGCTCCGCGACGCCCTCCGCTTCGAGCGCCTCGCCGACGCCGGCGGGGAGCCCGGAGAGCGAACTCGGTTCCATTACCGGACTCTGGTCTCCGACGCGATTTAAACCGTCGGAACGGGGTCGCGAGAGGGACAGAACCGCGGTGGCGCGTGCCGACGAGCGCCCGGAGGGCGCGAGTCGCACGCGCGAGGGAGTCGGGGAGAGGTCAGACCATGGGCGCCGTCTCGCGACCTACTCCCCGTGTGATCCCGACGTTACGGTGTCCCGGCGGCTGACGACCACGTACAGACCTCGAAAGCCGACGGCGACGCCCGCGCCGAGCGACCCGAGCGCGGTCGCGACGGCGAGCGCGGGAACGAAGAAGGCCGGATCGAGGACGTAGTCGGGGGAATCGGCGATGAACGCGATCGCGGTTGCGTGTCCCAAGACGGCCGCGGCGTCACCGAGCCACGCCAGTGCGATCCCGCACCGATACCAGTAGACGAGCGCCGCGATCGGAGCCCCGAACACGGCGTACCCGAACGGCTGGTAAGCCGGATAGGAGGCGTATAACCACAACGTAGACAGGACGGAGAGAACGGCGGCGACAGCGATGATGACGACCGCTCTGTGCCGATCCCCCGACATGCCGAAAAAGCGTTCTGACGCTGAACGCTCGCTCGGGGGACTCAATCGACGGAGAACAGAACCGACGACGACGGCGAAGGCGCCGACAGCGAGGCCGAGCCGAAGGTGAGTCGGAAGCGTGACGCCGAGGACTTCCATCTCCAGTACGTCTGGCAACGGGCTGAACGCCGCCCGCGCGAGGGCCGATGCGACCGGGAAGATGGGGCCCGCTGCGAGCGTGTAGATGGCGGTACCACCGTGATACTGAACGAGGATAGCGATCGCCGCGGCGGGCAGGTAGAGGACGGCGGTAGCACGCGAGTGACCGATGTCGCTGATCTCCGGGGCGACCGCGCGGATGGCACCGAGTTGGGTGGTCACCTCCGTACTCGCACCGTACGCCGCGTTCGACCGCCAGTAGGCGGCGTAGAGCACGAACACAAAGACGAACACGAGACCGACGGTGCCGGCGATACGGAGGTGTCCGTCGGGAGGGCCGAGGAGGGCACGGACGTCCATTGAGGGAGATGACCGGGGCGCTCGGTAAAACGGTTGGGAGATCAACTGTCCGTCTCGCACCGGCCGCCACGGGAGGTCGAATCTCGACGGACCGGGTCAGGGCGCGACGCCGACCGTCAGCAGCGTCCCCCACGTGCGGTACCGGTCGACCATCGCCTCGCGCGTCTCGTAGTTCTCGGTCGGGAACGCCTCCGCGTCCGGGATTTCCGTTTCCCGGTCCGGGATCGCGTCCTGCTCGGCGACGTACAGCCCGGCCTCGCGGAACGCTTCGCGGTACTCCTCGCGCGACCACAGCGTCATGTCGACCGAGATGCTCTCCTGCCACGCGTGGGTCGTCTCGCTCTCCGCGAAGTAGTTGACGGCGCAGTAGAAGGTGCCGCCCGGCCGCAACACCCTGCGGACCTCTTCGAGGGTGTGGACCGGGTCGGCGGCGTAGTAGAACGCCTCCATCGAGAACACGTGGTCGAGGGAGTCGTCGGCGAAGGGGAGGGAATCGAAGTCGCCGACCAGGTACCCCACGGCGTCGTCGTCGGTGTAGCCGTGGGCGTTGCGGGCCATTTCCGGGGCGCCGTCGAGACCGTATCCGCGACCGATCCCGCGCTCGCGGAGGGCGCGGAGCGCGTAGCCGGAGCCGGTGCCGAGGTCCAGCACGTCGTCGCCCGCCTCGACGGGCATCCGAGCCAAGACGTGTTTCGCGGTGTGCCAGTGTCGGTCCTCCATGCCGCGGTCCTTCCCCGTCGCCGCCCACTCGTCGAACTCCTCGCGAACGCTCATACCGGAGCGACGGGGAGAACGGTGAAAAACGGCGGTGTTTTATCGGCCCCCGCGCACCATCGTGGGTATGAAGCGGCCGAAGGCGCTCCGGCGACCGAAGTTCCGGCTCGCCGACTCGGCACAGCAGGCGGTCGGCGGGTTCCTGCTCGCGGGCCCGTTCGTCGTCACCGAGGAGGTGTGGGTGCTGGCGGCCGGGATGCACTGGATTCAGGGCGTGGTGACCGCCTTCATCGTGGCGCTGATCGGCTACGCCGCGCTGTATCGGGCCGACACCGACCGCGACCCGGACGTGGAAAGCGAGATCGCCGGGATCCCCACGCGGTTCGTCTCGCTGATGGTGGTCGCGTTCGGCTCCGTGCTGCTGCTGGCTATCCTCTTCGACGCGCCCGACACGTTCCTGATCGAACAGGGGGTCACGGGCGCCGAGCTCTGGGGGACGACGCTCAAGGCCGTCTCGGTCGGCGCGGTGTTCAGCGTCGTCGGCGCCGCGACCGCCGACAGCGTGTTCTGAGGGGTCGTCAGGGGGAACCGCGGTCCGGGACGACCGAAACGGCGGCGTCACAACACGACAGAGACGACCGCGAAGAGGATCAACACGCCGGCCACGTCACAGAGGTTCGTCACCACGGGAATGGTCGTGTCGTCGGGGTTGAGCCCGACGCGGTACGACACCTCGACCGCGGCGACGCTGGCGACGACGACAAGCACTGCGAGGCAGAGCCCGGAGACTAAGGAGATCAGCAGCACTCGGCCGAGCGCGAGCGACCCGCCGAGCGCGAGGCCGATCCCCCACGCGGCGACCCCCACCGCGCCGAAGACGGTCGCCGCGAGCCCGAACACCGCGCCCGCGTTCGCCCGGAGCGCGGGGTTCGACGGGCTGAGCTCGTAGGTCCCGAGGTACAGCTGGGTCGTGAGCCGCGAGCAGGTGATCGACGCGAGGTTCCCGGCCGTCCCGATCTGGACGGGCACGAGGACCAGAAGCGCCGGGTACCGGAGGAGGACCGCCTCGTAGGTCTCCAACACCGTCCCGGAGACGAGTTGGAGCACGGACAGCGCGGCTAAAAGCGGGATCATCGTCCCGACGATCCGCCGGATCGCCCACTCGTCGACGACCGTCGGTTCGGGCTCGGTCACGAGACGACCCCCACGACGGCCACCCCGACGAGGAGGAAGAACACGCCGAACACGTCGCCGAGCGTCGTGACCACCGGGCCGATGACGTTGTCCGGGTCGAGCCCGCGACGGTAGCCGACGAAGATGACCGCGATCAACACCGTGATCATCAACACCGCGGAGAGGAAGCCGGCGACGGCCATCACGCCGACCAACTGGAACAGGCTCCCGCCGTCACCGAACAGGACGAGCGTCGCGTAGGTGACGACCGCGATGAACACGGAGACGGTCATCCCGTTGAGGAACGAGGCGACGATAGCGTTCGTGAGCCGGCGGTCGAGTCGGAACCGCGGTTCGATGATCCCCTGATGGAGCCCCGTCGAGAGCCGCGCGCCGAGCGAGCCGTACACGCCGCCGCGGGTGGCGAGGAAGGCCGGCAGCAACAGGAGCAGCCCGGGGACCTCCGCGATGTTGGCGCGCATGGTCTCGGAGGCGAGTATCGTCCCCGCGAAGAGCCCGGCGATCAGGCTGATCGATATCACCGGGAGCGCCTGTCGGTAGATGTCGCGCGCGGTGTCGTGCCCGGGCATCAGCGGGACCGACGGCGAGCGGGGCAAAAAAACCGACCACCACCGGGCGGGAGACGCGGCGGCCCGCACGGTTAAGTCGGTCGGGCGATTGCCGATCCCATGGACTACTCGCTCGCCGTCGAGAACGGACCGGAAACGATACCGGGCGGGACCGGACTCCTGCTCGTCCACCCGAGCATCGGCGAGACGGACCGGATCGACACCGACTTCCTGAAGACCGACACGGACGCCTTCCTCGTCGTCTCCACTCGGACGACCGCCCGCGAGGTCGAACAGAAACTCGAGTACTACGACGTCGACGAGACGAAGGCGACGATCCTCGACACGCTCTCGGTCGAGCGCGGCTACTCGCGCCGCACCGCCGACGACGTCTACTACGTCTCCGCGCCGGACGACCTCGACGGCGTCGTCGACCGCGTCGAGCGGTTCCTCACCGAAAAGGAGGGGAAGCGACGCGTCTCCGTCGACTCGCTCACGGAGATGGCCTACTACGCCGACGACGACGCGGTGTACGACGCCGCCGCCGAGATACTCGACCTCCTCGACGAACACGACGCGGTCGGCATCTTCCACCTCTCGGAGGAGGTCCACGAGGTCGCGACGCTCGATCGCTTCCGAGCGCTGTTCGACGGCGTGATCGACCTCGACGGGGAAGGGAACGTCACCGTCGACCTCTGAGCGGCGACGCCGGCGTTCGGTCGAAATGGTATACCAGTGACGGAAGACGGGACCGCGCTCCGCGTCGGAGCGTGCGGTTACGACGCGCCGGAGCGTGCGGTTACGCCTCGTCGTCGAACAGCGCGTCGAACGTCTTCTCCGCCCACGTGACCGCGTAGTCGGCGCCGCGGTCGCGGTACGCCGCCGTGTCGAGCGCACCGTACGGCGCCGGGAGGTCGAGGCCGTGTTTGACGGCCGAGCAGGCGTACTCCGTCGCGGCCGGGAACTCGGTGTCGCCGCGCGCGACCTCCCCGGAGAGGCCACCGAGCCGCCCGGAGAGACGGTCGCCCGCGTCGACCCAGGCCTCGTACAGCCGAGGATACTCGTCCGCCCACGAGGCGAACGCGTCGCGGGTGTGGAGCCCCACCCACGCGTCGAACAGCGCGTTCGCGACCTGGAAGACGTCGGTCGGTCCGAAGCCGGTCGTCGACGCTCCGGTCTCCGGATCGGGCCGGCGGATCGCCGCGTCGAGGTCGCGGTACCGCTCGCCGAAGAAGGGGAGAAACGCTTCGGGCAGGGCGGGGTCACAGCCGATCTGGACCAGTCGCTCGGCGATCAGGAACGCGAGGAAGCCGTCCGGGGTCCCCTCCGCGCGCTGCTTGACGAGCACGGCGTGCGGGTCGGTCTGCGTGGTCCGGACGACGGTCCCGTCGCCGGGCAGTCCGACCGTGAACGCCGGTCCGGCGTGTTTGCGGAGCAGGTCCGGCACCGCGTCCGGAAGCCACTCGGTGGGGTACGAGGCGGGGTCGAGTCCGTCGACGAAGAGGCCGAGATCCTCCGCCGCGGCCGGCGGCAGGGTCTCGAAGTCGGAGTCGACGTCGAGAACGGGCGATCCCGGGGCGTGCTGGTCGCGGACCGCCGCGAGGTCGTCGTCGAGTGGCCGAGACGAGAACATCAGGCGAAGACGTACGAGAGGACGATGAGCACCGAGAGGACGGCCGAGACGCCGACCGTTCCGACCACGATCTTGGTTGGTTTGGACATGCGCGTCAGTGCGTCCGCCCGTCGTTAAAATCATCCGGTCGGCGCCGACCGCGCGGCAGCGACTTTATGTCGTCGGGCGAGAGTGCGAACGTATGCGAGTTCGCGACGCGGTCGAGGCCGACGCCGCGGCGCTGGCGTCGATGACGGGGCGGCCGAGCGGCGTCGTTCGCGACATGATCCACGACCGGTCGGTCCGCATCGCGGCGACCGACGACGGCGGGGCGGCCGATGACAGTGACGCGACCGACGGAGAGACGGCGACGGGTCGGGACGGCGACGACGGGGCGGACACGCCGGCCGACTCGGTGCTCGGGTTCGTCGCGTTCGACGTGCGCGACGGCGTCGTCCACGTGACGAACGTGGAGGGGGATCCGGACGCCCTCGGCCGACTGTTCGAGGAGCCGGTGCGGTTCGCGACCCGAGAGGGGATGACCGTGGAGGCGGTGCTCCCGACCGACGGGACCGCGGTCGAGGCGGCCCGAGCGCTCGGGTTCGAGGCGGTCGGCTCCGGGCCGCGGATCGACGGCGCGTCGACGACGCGGTACCGGTTCGATCCGGACGCGAGCGAGTGACGGCGCGGTCGTTCCGGTTCGAGTCAGACGCCGCCACCGGCGACGGCGTCGCCGTGGGAGCAGCTCAGTCGAACCGGTCTTGGACGATTTCGAGGGCGGTCTCGCGGTCGTCCCAGTCGACGAACACCGCGACGGAGGTGGCGCTCGTGATCAGGTCGATGATGTTGATGCCGGCGTCCGCGATGGGCGCGATGATGTCCTGAATGACGCCCGACTGGTTGGGGAGTTCTCCGCCCGTGACGCGGATCACGGCGATCGGGTCGGCCACGGTGACCGAGGAGAGCGCCTCGTCGGTGACGACCGACTCGTGGAGCAGCGCCTCTGCGGTCTCGGCGACCTCGACGTCGACGTAGAAGGTGACCGAGTCCATCCCGGAGGCGACCGCGTCGATGTTGATCTCCTCGGCGCGGAGCGCGCTCGCCAGTTCGGAGAGGATCCCCGGGCGGTTCCGGATCGCTCGGCCCGCGATGGTGAGACACGCCAACGGCTCCTCGCGCATGTCGATCAGGCTCTCGAACTCGCCTTCGATCCGGGTGCCGCCGCGGAGGAGGTCGCCGTGCTGGTAGTGGACGACCCGGACGTCGAGATCCTCGTCCTTGTACGAGAGCGCCGACGGCGCGACCACTTCGGCGCCGCGGAACGAGAGGTTCCGCAGCTCGTCGACGGTGATCTCGCCGACGTTGCGGGCGCCCTCGACCACGCGGGGGTCGCCGGTCATCACGCCCTCCACGTCGGTGACGATGACGACCTCGTCGGCGTCCATGTAGTTGCCGAGCATGACGGCTGTCGTGTCCGACCCGCCGCGCCCGAGGGTGGTGACGTTCCCCTCGTGGTCCTCGGCGAGGAACCCGGTGATGATCGGGACGACGCCGTCCATGTCGGCGGCGATCTCTCGGGCTCGGCGCTTCGTCTCTGCCACGTCGACCTCGCCGAGTTCGTTCGTGATGACGGGCCAGTCGGGGTGGCCGGGTTCGAGGAAGACGGCGTCGACGTCCCGGACCGAGAGCGCGGCCTTCAACATCCGGACGCTGGTGCGCTCGCCCATCGAAACGATCTCCGCGCGGTCGGCGTCGTCCGTCTCGAAGGTGATGTCGTCGAGGAGGTCGTCGGTGGTCGACCCCATCGCGCTTGCGACGACCGCGATCTCGTGCCCGGCCGCGACAGCGCTCGCGACCGAGTCGGCCGCGCGCTCGATCCGGTCGCCGCTACCGAGGCTCGTGCCCCCGAACTTCGCGATCACGCGCATCGGGATACCTCGTCAGCAGTCCGAGAGGATCGGGATCCGGCGGCCGGTCGACGGCGGGCGAGCGAGACGGTAGGGACCGATCCGGAACCGGAATTCCGGCCCGGTCGGCGGAAGCGATCGGTAAACATGCGACCCCGTAGCGGTGGAAGCCGCATAACAGTGTCTTATTCCACAAGGGTCGCCCGAAACGCCGTGTCGGCCGAATACGGGGTCGAGCGGCGGTGAAACACGGGAATAGAACGGAGGTGAGACGTGAAAATTGATCGACGGGATTCCGCTTCGGCGGTCGAATGCGCGGCGGTCAGGGTTCGGATTAGGGGAGGCGGGGGGTCACTCGTCCTCGATGCCCCACGCGTCGGGCATCTCGATGACGTACCGGCCGTCCTCCTGAAGGGAGATGATGTACTCCTGTCTGTCGTATAGTTCCATCAGGTTGAGTTCGTACTGCCCGGGGCTGACGATGCGGATGCTCTCGAACTGCTCGTTGAGTTCGTCGCGGAGCGCGTCGAGGCCGGGTCGGGGCCCCTCGTCCGTCGACTCCGGTTCCTCGGCGTCGACCTCGCGGCTCGCGCGGTCGAGTTCGTCCGGAGAGACGACATCGGAGCGAGCGCTCGCCTGTGCGGTGTCCTCGTCGCTCCGGTCCGCGATCTGCTCCGTGCCGTCCGGATCGCCCGCCGCGGGCGTCGCCGACTCGGCCGGAGCGGCGTCCGCCGGCGAGGGAGCGTCGGTGTCGGGGGTCGGGTCCGGAGAGCTCGTCCGTGCGTCGTCGGCGCCGGTCGGCGTCGGGTCGGCGCCGGTCGGCGGCTGGTCGTCGTGCGGCTCGTCCGGAGTCGACGCCGGCTCGTCGCCCGGAGTCGACGCCGACGGGTCGCTCGGGTCCGAAACCGTCCGATCAGTGGTCTCGCCGGCGGCGGTGGTCCCGTCGCCCGGGTCCGCGTCGTCGACGGCGCTGGCGGGCTGGAACTGGAACTTGTTCCCGCCACAGTCCGGGCATCCCGACAGCATCTCCTTGGAGCCGTCGGGGAACGTCCGCCCGCAGGTGGTACACTGGTGGGGCATCTACTTGCGGGAGACGAGCGTGCTGATGAGGTTCTCGTCTTTATGGAGTGTCTCGATCCGGTTCGCCGGGCCGATCACGGTGAGCTTCTGCGTCGACTCCCGCCCCATTAGCTTGTCGAGGAAGCTCTGGTCGCCGGCCTCGGCCTTCGGGTACGTCTCGATCTCGATCCCGGTGAAGTCGTCGGGGCTGATCTCCGTCATCGTCACCTCGATGAGTCGGGACTCCTCGTCGGGCGAGAGCCCCTCCTCTAAGATGACGATGTTGCCGTCGCGGACGCCGTCGAGGATGAGACGGATCTTCTCCATGCTCGTGAGCCCCTCCATCCGCGCGCCGCTTATCATGTCGATCCGGACGCCGTCGCCGGAGTCGTCGGGGTCGTCGTCCGCGGCGCCGACGTTGGCTTTCGGGCCAGGCATCAGCCGAAGTACTCCGCGATTTTGGTGTACACTTCGTCCATGTTGTCACCCTCCAGCGCCGAGAGGGGGATCGTCTCGTGTTGCGGGAACGCGTTCGCGATCTGCTTGACGTCCGCCCCCGGCAGGTCCGTCTTGTTCGCGAGGATGAGCGCCGGGAGGTCCTGCGACTCGATGATCCCGATCAGCATCGTGTTCACCTGCGTGAACGGGTCCGTGGTCGCGTCGAGCACGTAGATGACGCCGTCGACGTCCTCGCGGAGCCAGTGCATCGCCTCCGCGACGCCCTCGGTCGCCTCGCGCGACCGGCGGACGGCGTCGTCTTTCTCCATGTCGTGGTCCAAGAACTCCTTGTAGTCGACCTTCGTCGTCACGCCCGGCGTGTCGACGATGTCGATGGTGACCGACCGCCCGTTGCGTTCGATCTCCACGTTCTCCTTCCGGCGTGCCCGGCGGGTTTCGTGGGGGATGTGGCTCTCCGGCCCGACGGCGTCACCCGTCCAGTCGCGTGCGATCCGGTTGGCGAGGGTCGTTTTCCCGGCGTTCGGCGGTCCGTAGATCCCGATCCTTTTGGGTTCGTCGGCCGCGAACAGCCCGTCTGTGACCCGTGATATGCTGTCTCTGAGATTCGTGAGCAGTCCCATCCTGACCTCCAGTCCGTGTGTTTACTCCCGAACACCGCGTTCGTCGGCCTCGACGCCGTTCGATCCGAGCGCTCGACGCCCGTTCGGGGAATTACGGTACGCTCCACGCCGCTCTCACTTAAGAACTGCGTCAGACACCCCCGATCCGGAGCGTCGGCGCCGAACGGTCGCGAAATCGACGACCGGGCGGGGGTGAATCGGTGACTAGTCGCCGGCGAAACCGCGTATCTACGTCTACGCGGGGTGGATGCGCGAATCGACGAAGCCGAGTACGACGACGTGGTCCGACGCGACGATCTCGTCGACGTTCGACGCCGACAGTCCGGTCCCCACCTCGACGATCTCGCCGTCCTCGATCGGGATGTCGGCCTCGCCGTACTCACCCACGTCCGGGTCGAGCGAGATCACGGCCCCGGTTTACACGATCGTTTGTGTGATGTTCGATAACGGGGTTTGGCAGTGAGGTTGATTTTACCGGGCAGTAAGAGCACTAGGAGCAATCGTATTATGTACCTCACACGTTGAGTGGCGACATGAGCGAATCGCGAAGCGGGTCCGGCCGCGAATCCGCCGAGTCCTCCGGCGAGACGGTGTCCTCCAAGGACACCAAGGAAGTGATACTGGAGGCGACCTTCCGTGCGCTGAGCAAACACGGGTACAAGGACCTCCGAATGCGCGACATCGGCGAGGAGATGGACCTCACGCGACAGGTAATCCACTACCATTACGACGGGAAGTACGACCTGATGTCCTCGTTCCTCGAACACATCATCGACCAGTACGAGGGGAGCGTGGTCGTCGACGGCGACGACGACCCCCGGACGGAACTGCGCGCGCGAGTCGACCAGTGCCTGTTCGGACCCGAGTTCGAGGAGTTCAGCCACTGGGACCGCATGAAGGTGTACCACGAGCTGTACACGCAGGCACAAAACGACGGCGACCACCGCGAGGTGTTCAACGAACACTACGAGCGGATCCGCGGCAGCATCGTAGAGGTCGTCGAGGAAGGGATCGAGGAGGGCGTCTTCCGCGACGTCGACGCGGAACGGATGGGTCAGTTGGTGACCGACGTGATCCACGCGGCGCGAGGGCGTCGCATCTCGCTCGGCCACGAGGATGCGCCCGAGGAGGCGCGGAAGGCGATAGACGAGTTCATTCTGGAGTCGCTCGAACGGACCGAGTAGCCGAGAGGTTCTGGCGAGGCGGGAGTAGTTTGTTTGGTCCGCTTTCGTCGGTTCGGAGTCCTGGTTACGAGTCGTCGACTACGACGAGCCGGGGATCGGTTCGCTCTGCGGTCCCGGGGCGAAAGTTCTGAATGAAGAGGTCCGCCTCCTCGACGAGCTCGTACAGCGCCTCCTTGGCGTCGTCATTCTTCAGGTCGAGTTCGAGGCTCTTCTTCCCGTAGCTCAGGCTCCGGTAGTACGGCCACTCCCCTTGATGAATGGTGGGCCGGAGTGCGGGACGGCGTCGCCGCGGTCGGGGGGTTCGATCTTGACGACCTCCGCTCCCTGGCTCGCCAGCATCGCCGAACAGAAGCCGCCGGTGACGAACGTCGAGAGGTTGAGAACCGTGATCCCGCCTAAGATCTTCCCGCCGCGCTTAAGCGTCGCTGCTGGATGTCACCGGAGCACCTCACCTGACGTGCGGATCTGTCGCATAGGTGTGTGTGGAGAATTTGTTTATCGGATGGTAAAACACCGGCATCAACCATGGTATTCGTTTGGTGGGAGCACCGGGGAAGCGGTCATGGGTCCGTCACGACGATTGATCGTGTCAGATAACTGATAGAAGTGTGTCGCTTGTCGGGCCTGCCCCCCACCCCTTCGTTTCGGGTGGAACCGTGAGAGACCGGGGTGGTCGGTAGTCGTCTCGGCGGGAGTCCCCGTGGCGACAGAATATCTCGTAGAGAAACTGAATAAAATAACTACAAACACTACAATAATAACTGAGAGGCTTTGTCGAGGGTACCGTTTCTCGCCTTATGTAATAAAACCACCGATATCTATATCACCACTCACGGCCCCCACCCCCTGTTTCGCCGTTCCACCCGAAACGAAGGGGTGGGGGGGTCCGCCGGATCGAGTCGAACCGAATCGTAGGTGAGATTCCCGTGAGGTCCAGGTAGGGTCCACGTGAGATCGGCGTGAGATCTGCGTGAGATCCGCGTGAAACGGAGGCACACACGAAACGGACAAAACCGAGGGAAGCGTTCCGGCAATGAGAATTCGGGTACTCGTAGCAGGTTCGACCCGAGAAAAAGTCACAACAGGGTTACTGGCTACGACACGGCCGCTCCTGTGACGGTGGGAGTTCGTTGGGGCGGAAACCGCGATCGGCGGAACGGCCCACGAGACCCGTCGCTCCGCGACGGACCCTCGACCCTCTCGACCGGTCCGAGAGGCCCCGAATCGACGAGCGATCCGACGAAGGGGGATCGTTTCAACTCCAGAGAGGAACACTTTTGTACCGTCTCTTCATCTGGTTCGACTGTATCAACTGGACGTGGTCGACGCCTGATTCGACCACGAATCCGTATTTCCGGCACGAGACGGCGTGTGCGTCGATCTGCGCGGCCGTCTCCACCTGAAACAGGGGGGTTCACATGGACGAAGGCGATAACACACCGCGGGCCGACGGCGGTATCGACCCGGACGATGTCGACGAACCGGACCGAAGTGGCGACTCCGACGGCTCCCGGCCGGACGGGTCTCCGCCGGACGGGTCCGGCGAAGACCGATCTCCCTCGACTCCCGACCCGGGCGACTTCGACATCGGAGATTCCGGCACCGACAGCTCTGAGGCGATAGGCTCCGCTTCGGACGTCGAAGAACCCGACTCCGAAATCGAGGGGCTCGACGGCGGCGGTCCGGCCGGCCCCTCTTCGGGTGACGGTCTCGATGTCGATGGCGGCTCGGAGTCCGACTCCGGCCCCTCCGGCGCTACACCCGAAACGACGGGGCTCGACAACGGCGGCCGCGACCGGTCGTCCCCCGACGTCGACTTCGACGGCGTCGTCCTCGACAACGACGACGACAACCAGGGCCTGTTCGATGACCTCCTGTCCGGTGAACCGATATTCGAGAACAAGGAGGTCCTCCGGCCCTCGTACACCCCGCACGAACTCCCGCACCGGAACGACCAGATCAACCGGATGGCGACCATCCTCGTCTCAGCGCTCCGCGGCGAGACCCCTTCCAACATCCTCATTTACGGGAAGACTGGAACCGGCAAGACCGCCTCGGCGAAGTTCGTCTCGCAGGAACTGGAGTCCACCTCTCAGAAGTACGACGTTCCCTGCGAAGTCGAGTACATCAACTGCGAGGTGACGGACACCCAGTACCGGGTCCTCGCGCAGCTCGCGAACACGTTCATCGAGGAGAACCAAACGGTCATCGCCGACAAACTCGACCGGCTCGAAACCCTCCGCGCGGACGCGCGAGACGACGCGGCCGACGCGGCGTCGGCGCTCGTTGGCACCGATTTCGACTCCGTCGACGACCTCGACGACCGGATCGACGAACTCGAAGCCGACGCGGACGAGATGGAGGAGGTCCCGATGACGGGGTGGCCCACCGACCGCGTCTACTCCACCTTCTTCGAGGCGGTCGACTACCACGAGCGCGTGGTCGTGATCATGCTCGACGAGATCGACAAGCTCGTCGAGAAGAGCGGCGACGACACGCTGTACAACCTCTCTCGGATGAACTCCGAACTCGACCGCTCGCGCATCTCGATCATGGGAATCTCGAACGACCTGAAGTTCACCGACTTCCTCGACCCTCGCGTCAAGTCGAGCCTCGGCGAGGAGGAGATCGTCTTCCCCCCGTACGACGCCAACCAACTCCGCGACATCCTCCAACACCGGGCCGACACCGCGTTCAAACCCGACGCGCTCACGGACGACGTGATCCCGCTGTGTGCGGCCTTCGCGGCGCAGGAACACGGTGACGCGCGCCGCGCGCTCGACCTGCTCCGCACCGCGGGCGAACTCGCCGAGCGCTCGCAGGCGGAGATCGTCGCGGAGAAACACGTCCGGCAGGCCCAGGACAAGATCGAACTCGACCGCGTCGTCGAGGTCGTCCGCACCCTTCCCACCCAGAGCAAGATCGTCTTGTTCGCCGTGATACTCCTCGAGAAGAACGGCGTTCACAACATCAACACCGGCGAGGTGTTCAACATCTACAAGCGCCTCTGCGAGGAGATCGACGCCGACGTCTTAACCCAGCGCCGGGTCACCGACCTCATCAGCGAACTCGACATGCTCGGGATCGTCAACGCCGTCGTCGTCTCGAAGGGCCGGTACGGGCGGACGAAGGAGATGGGCCTCTCCGTCCCGGTCGAGGAGACCGAGGCGGTCCTCCTGTCGGACTCGCGGCTCGGCGACATCGAGAACGCGCAGCCGTTCGTTCAGGCGCGGTTCGACAACTGACTCGTCACCCGGCCAGTCCCGCGTTCCCGACGGGGAGACTATTCCCGACGGAGAGACTATTCCCGACGGGGAGACTACCCTCGACGGGGAGACTACCCTCGACAGGAACCGCGCTCCCGACCGTCCGCGCTATCGCTTCGTTCAGCTCTACCTGTCCCGTCGCTATCAGGCGAATGTACCCGAGATACGGGACGCGGACCCGCGCCACCCCGTTCACCCACTCGGCCCTGACCGGCGGCGAGAGGCCGCTGGCTTGGTCGTAGGCCCCGTTGTTGTCTCCGAGCGTGACGAACCCGTCGTGCGGGGCCGGACAGTTGGCGAGGGATCCGCAGTCGACGGCGTTGTGATACTCCTCGTCGGCGCGGTCGTACCAGTTTTCTCCCTCGTTAACGTGGAACATGGCTCGGTGGATGATCGGCGACCCGGTCCGGCCCGGCGGCGTGTATATTACGACCGACCCGTAAGCGCCGAACGTTTGATAGTCGACGTCTTGGCCCACCTCGTGGGTGACGACGCCGACGCCGTTGTCGGCCGCATCGGGCGCGAATCGCCCGGGCTCGGTGACGAACACGAGGTCGCCCACGTTCATGTTCGGCTCCATGCTCCCCGACTCGACGGCGACCATCGGCGGCCAGATGCCGCTGACGCCGAACAGCAGCAGGCCGACCAGCAGCACGACGCCGACGCTCGCCGACATCTCCCGGATCCACATCAGCACCCCGTCCCGGTCGTGTCGGAGTCGGTACAGCAGCGACTCGTCCGTCCCGGACGGCTCTGACGATCCAGCCGGCTCCGCAGTCCGAGTGTAATCGCCGGTGACGGGCCCTTCGCCGTCAGCCGCTGACCCGCCCAAATCGGATTCGGACCCGGTTTCCGCTCCCGGCTCACCCGGTTTTTCGACCGAACCGTCGGGGTCGGCGACCGGTTCGGAATTGGTCGTCGGATCGACCCCGTCCGCCTCGCCGGGCTCTTCGGCGACCGGTCCGTCGGTCCCTTTCTCTGACCGCTCCGCCGTTCGCTCGCCTCGACTCTCTCCGGTCTCTCCCTGAGTCCGCTCGTCTCGACTCTCCTCGGCCGCTCCTTCCGTCCGCTCGTCTCGATCGGCCGACCCGTCCGCGTCCGTCGGCCGATCTCCTTCGTCCATTACGTCGGCTTTGGCGGGTTTCGTTCATAAGCTTCCGGGTCCAATTGCGACAGCGACGCGCTCGGACGACGAGACACGGGTCGACGAGAGAACGCCGGCGGGAGAACGCCGTCTTCCGAACGCGCGCTCCGACCGTCCGGAACGGTTTTGGTCGGGAGCACCCTTTCGAGTAGCGTGCCGCTGGAGTCGAACGCCCGGATCGCGAAAGCCCTCGCCGAGCGCGGCTACAACGCCGAGCGCGAGGCGGTCACCCTCCTCGCGGGCGCGACCGACCCGGCCGCCGCGGTCGCGGCCGCCGTCGATCACGCCCCGGACGACGCCCTCCGGATCACCGCCGACCACGTCCGTGCGGTGACCGCTGCCGACGAAGGATCGCCGGCCTCACCGGACAAAAACGGACAATCTCCAGTCGAAACGAAGGGGTCGGCCGGAGCCGACACGGGGAACTCCGTCCCCGATTCAGAGGCCGCACCGACCTCGGGTTCGCCTGCCGACGGATCCGTCGCGGCCGTCGATCCCGGGTCGACCGATTCCGCGCCGACCGCTGGCTCCTCCGCCGTCCCTCCCTACGCGGACTCTCCCACTGCCGACTCTCGGACTACCGGTTCTTCCACCGCCGACTCTCCGACCACCGAGACCACTCGGGATCCCGACCTGCGGGACCTCGAAGTCGGCAACGACATGACCGGCCGCAGCACCGGGACCGGCGAGTACGGCGACTTCGTCACGACGTTCCGCGACCGGTACGAGCGGCTCTCGAAGATACTTCGCGGTCGCGTCAACCACCGGCCCGCCGAGGCGATCGCGGACATGCCCGGCGGCAGCGACGCCGCGATGATCGGGCTCGTCAACGACGTGCGCTCCACCAAGTCCGGTCACTGGTTGATCGAACTGGAGGACACCACCGGGACCTTCCCCGCCTTGGTGATGAAAGACAAGGGGCTCGCGGACGTCGTCGACGAGATCCTGTTGGACGAGTGCCTCGCGGTCGAGGGGACGCTCGCCGACGACGCCGGCATCCTGTTCGCCGACTCGCTCCACTTCCCTGACGTCCCCCGGACCCATCACCCGGGCGGCGCGGACCGCCACGTCCAGGCTGCGCTGATCTCCGACGTCCACGTCGGCAGCGACGAGTTCATGGCGGACGCGTGGCACAGCTTCACCAACTGGCTCCACACGCCGGAGGCGGACCCGGTCGAGTACCTGTTGCTCGCCGGCGACATGGTCGAGGGCGTCGGCGTCTACCCCGACCAGGACGAGGAGCTTGACATCGTCGATATCTACGAGCAGTACGAGGTCTTCGCGGAACACCTCAAGGAGGTGCCCGCCGACACCGAGATCGTGATGATCCCGGGCAACCACGACGCGGTCCGACTCGCCGAGCCACAGCCCGGGTTCAACGACGAAATTCGCTCGATCATGGACGTCCACGACGCGCAGATCGTCTCGAACCCGGCGACGGTCTCCGTTGAGGGCGTCGAGGTGCTGATGTACCACGGCGTCTCGCTCGACGAGGTGATCGCGGAACTGCCCGAGGAGAAGGCGAGCTACGACGAGCCCCACAAGGCGATGTACCAGCTGCTGAAGAAGCGCCACGTCGCGCCGCAGTTCGGCGGCCACACCCGCGTCGCCCCCGAAGAGCGCGACTACCTCGTGATAGAGGACGTGCCCGACGTGTTCCACACCGGCCACGTCCACAAGCTCGGCTGGGGGAAGTACCACAACGTCCTCGCGGTCAACTCGGGCTGCTGGCAGGCCCAGACCGACTTCCAGAAGTCCGTCAACATCGACCCGGACGCCGGCTACGCGCCCATCCTCGACCTCGACACGCTCGACATGACGGTCCGTAAGTTCTCGTAGCCCGCATCGGTCCCGCCGGCATCAACCCCGCCGGCATCAACCCCGCCGGCATCAACTCCGCCGACATCAACTCCGCCGACCCTACTCTCCTATCTCGACCCGTCCGCTCGTCGCGTCGTTGAGCCGCTCGCGAAGCGCGTCGACCTCCTCGACGGGCACCCGGAGGTCGAACCGGACCCGCTGCCCGTAGTCGGCGTCGAACTCCACGCCAGTCGACTCGATCACGCCGCGAACCGTCCCCGAGTCGTCGTACTCGGTCTCGACGACGAGGCTCCGGTGCGGCCGCTCCTCGATCACCCCGGCCGCGTCGACGCCCTCTTTCACCGCTCGCGAGTACGCGCGCGCGAGCCCGCCGACGCCGAGGTTCGTCCCGCCGTAGTACCGCGTCACCACCGCGGCGACGTTCCGGACCTCGCGCTGTTGGAGGACGTTCAGCGCCGGCTTCCCGGCCGACCCGGTCGGCTCGCCGTCGTCCGACGAGTACTCCCTGAGCATCGGCTCGGCCCCCGGCGCGCGCTCCGACGGCTCGCCGGCGGGGACCCGGTAGGCCGGCACGTTATGGGTCGCATCGGCGTACTCCTCGCTGACCGCCTCGACGAACGACTCGGCCTCGTCGACGGTGTCGACCGGCGCGACGTGTCCGAGGAACTCAGACCCCTGGACCTCGAACCGCGCCGTCGCGCGCTCGGCCACCGTCCGATACGCGTTGGTCACGGCTCCTCTCCGCTCTCTGCTCGCCCTTCCGCTCCGGGTCCTTCCGCTTCGGGCCCTCCCTCGCCTCGGGCCCGTCGTTCGACGACGACGCTCGTCGGCGGCGCGAGGCGGAACAGCGCGAGGTACGCGCCGACCCCGACGACTTCGACGATCGCGGCCACGATCGCGAGCGGGTCGGCCGCGAGCGCCGCGAGCGCGCCCGTCCCGTGCCACACGAGGAAGCCGCCGAGGAACGTGCCGAGCGTCCCGGCCCCGAGCGCGTACAGCCGCCGGTACTCGTCCGCCCGTAGCGTCGCGACGGCGACCGCCACGGCGAGCGCGCTCCCCGCGAGGAAGAAGTACGGCCGCGCGTCCGGCGGCGACCCGAGCCGCGGCCACGCCCACAGCAGGTGGACCGCGCCGGCGACGACCGCGGTCTGAACGGCGATCCCTCGGAGCAGTCGCTTCTTCGGGGCGTCTCGCGTCGATTCGGAGCCGGCGTTTCGGCTCACTCCCACGGGTGGGTACCGCGCGCGTCCGGCCAGAGCGGGTACCAGTAGGACTCGTCGTCCTCCAAGCCGAGCTCCCCGTCGAGGACCGACTGGAGCTTGAACTCGATCCGCTGGTTCCGGTCGTTCGTCCCCCGCGGCGCGAACGGGTAGTACGCCCCGCGCCGGAACGAGTAGATCCAGTAGGCCGGACCCTCGTCGTTCTCGAAGCCGAAGACGGCGGCGAGCAGCCGCGATCCGAACCCCTCCTCGATGAACTGGTCGGCCGCGAAGTGGACGCTCGTCACCAGGTCCTCGGGGTCGTCGTCCTCGAGGACGAACCACTGGTAGCCGTGGTCGTCCTCGTGGCGGTGGAACCCGGTTCCCGTGTCGATCTCACCGGCCTCCAGAATGGCCTCGACGTTCCCGACCGCGTCGTCGAACCGGGTGCTGTCGACGCCGGAGAAACACAGCGCGGCCTCGCCGCAGTGGTCGTAGCCGAGGTCCGCCTCCATCGTCAGGTACGCGGTCGACATCCCGAAGAGGTCCTCGGGGTCCGCCTCGCGGGTCGCGTCGGTCTCGGCGCTCGTCCCGAGCACGGCGCGGATCGTGTCGAAGATGCCCATCTGAGCGGGTCTACGTGCGGCGGGGTTTAGGGAGTTTCTCTCGACTCGCCTCTCGGCGCCGTCGAGCCGGTCGGCCCGTCTCTCCTCGCTGTCGGCCTGTCCCCCGCTGTCGGCCTCTCACTCCCCGTCGACCCGGTCGAGGTACGTCAACACGCCGCGCGTGTTCAGGCTCGTGTTCGCGCGCGCCCGCTCCGGGTTCCAGTAGTCGATGTCGCGGCTCGCCGCCTCGAAGTGATCGAGGACGGCTTCGTCGTCGTCGAGTTCGGCGCGCTTCTGCCGGACGCGCTCGACCCACTCGACGTACGCCCGCTTCGCCTCGCCGATCAGGTCCGCGTCGCAGCCTCGCGGCCCGAAGTGGCCGAAACAGAGCGTATCGGGATCGAGATCCTCGACCAGTCGAATGTCGTCGAGACACTGCTCGAAGTCGAACTGCGGCGGCGGCGTCGTGGGGGTCACGGCGTCGACTGCGGGCACGTAGATGCCGGCCGCGTCGGCGGTGAACACGACCTTTGCGTCGGGGTCGTGATAGACGGCGTGGTGAGGCGCGTGCCCGGGAGCGTCGTGAACGACCAACTCGCGGTCGCCGAGGTCGATCCGGTCGCCCTCGGTGACGCCCTCGATCCGGTCGTCCGGGACCGGCTTCGGCTCCGCGTAGTGGTCCCACTGGTCGCCGACCGCCGACTTCGTGCCGGCGACGAGCGCCTCCGGATCGACGAGGTGGCGGACCCCTCGCTCCGGGACTCGGACCTCCGCGCTCGGGTAGCGTTCCGCGAGGTAGCCGGCCCCGCCCGCGTGGTCGAGGTGGGCGTGCGTCGGGAGGATCCACGCGAGTTCCTCGCGACCGATTCCGATCTCCTCGATCGACCCGAAGAGCGCCTCCCGGTTCGCTCCGGTTCCGGTGTCGATCACGATCGGCCGCTCCGCGTCGTAGACGTACACCGCGCCGTACTCGTCGGTCTCGAACATGCCGGTGTCGTGGACGTACAGGTCGTCGACGCCTCGAACCGGCTCGAACTCGCCAGCGCGCATACCGGACGAGGAACCCGGGGGCACTTCTAGCGATCGGTCCGGGAGCCGCCGCACTCCGCGTCCCCCCGCCACGAGCCCGCTCCGCCAACGGGCCGGGGCTTATGGTCGCTCCGCCCGTGGAGACCGTATGCGAGTACTCGTCACCGGTGCGACCGGATTCGTCGGGAGCCGACTGGTCCCGACGCTCCTCGACCGCGGCCACGAGGTGGTCGCGCTCGTCCGCGACGCCGACGGTTACGCGGCTCCCGAGGGGGTCGCGGTGGTCGAGGGCGACCTCTTAGAGCCTGACACCCTCCCGCCAGCGTTCGAGATCGACGGCGAACCGGTCGACGCCGCCTACTACCTCGTCCACTCGATGGACGGCGGCCCGGGCTACGAGGAGCGCGACCGGAACTGCGCGACCAACTTCGCAGCGGCCGCGTCGGCCGCGGGCATCGACCGCATCGTCTACCTCGGGGGGCTCGGTGAGGACCGCGACGACCTCTCCGAACACCTCCGCTCGCGGCGCGAGGTGGAGCGCATCCTCGGCGAGGGCGACCCGGCGCTCACGACGCTGCGGGCTGCGATCATCATCGGCGCCGGCAGCGCCAGCTTCGAGGTGATCGCCGGGCTCGCGCGACGCCTCCCGGTGATGGTCACCCCGAAGTGGGTCGACACGCTCTGTCAGCCGATCGCGGTAACCGACGTGGTCGCCTACCTCGCCGGCGTCCTCGACGTCCACGAGACCGCGGGCGAGACCCTCGAGATCGGGGGCCCGGAGGTGATGACTTACGCCGAGATCCTGCGGCGGACCAGGCGACAGCTCGGCGGCGGTCTGCGGATCGTCAGGGTACCGGTGTTGAGCCCCGGGCTCTCGGCACGGTGGCTCCGACTGGTAACCGACGTGAACCCCTACCTCGCCCAGTCGCTGGTCGAGGGGCTCCGGAACACCGTCATCGTCGAGGACGACCGGATTCGGGAGTTCCTCCCGATCGAGTGTACGTCGTTCGAACTGGCAGTCGCGCGGGCGCTGACCGACTCGCAGAACGCCGAGCGGTCGCGACTGGGGGCGATCCCCGGGGTCTCCCCGTGAGCCGAGAGTACGGAGAGACGTGGGTGTACGAGAGCCTCGTCGGGGGAATACCCGGGCTCGGCATCTCGCGGACGCTGGCCGTCGCGCTCCAGTTCGTGATCTTCGAGGTCGGCGTCGTGGCGCTCGGCTGGTACTACGGGGTCTGGAACGCCGTGATCGCGGGGACGGTCGCCGTCGTCGTCGCCGCGATCGGGAGCGTCGAGATGCACCGGCTGGGCGCGAAAAACCGGCTCCTCGGGACGCCGCCGGAACACAAGCGGCTGCTGTTCGGGTCGAGCATCGAGATCGTGTTGGGCGTGCTGGCGTTCATCGCGCTGGTGACGTACCTGTTCGCTTGGGACGGTACGCTCCTCGACCGGCTCTTCGGCGCCGATCCGCCGATCCCCGTCGTCTACCTCACGCTGCTCGTCCTCTGGGACCTGACGTACCGCATCGGCACCTCGTGGTGGAGCGCGGTCGTCGCGTTGTGGCGAGCGATCCACGTCGACCTGTCGCCCGAGGAGCGGGCGACGGTCAGACGGCTCGACGCCGAGAACATCGGCTTCTCCGTGATACAACTCGTGCTCGTCCCCTTCCTGATCACGGAGCCCGTCCTGCTCGGAGCGGTCGTCGGCCACGTCATCGCGGTCGCGATAGTGTGTACGGCGGCGATCTGGCTCACCTGACGCGTCGCCACTCTGTCGCTCCACGTCCGTCGCCACCCTGTCGATCCGCGTCCGTCGCGTCCGTCGCGCCCATCGCGTCCGTCGCGGTCGTCATCACCGCGGTCGCAACGAGCACTAGAATCCTCGCCGCGATCGCGAGGGCCGTCGCTCACGGTCGTTGTCGTCGGTCTCGCCGAGAATCGAATCAGTAGCCGCGGCGCCGCCGCGGCCGCGTCACTCGCCCTGTAGCTCTTCGAACTTGTCGAGGAGTGCCTCCGCGGAGTCGCCCGAGTCGTAGGTCAGCGATCCGGAGTACTCGGGCCGTTCCGCGTCGAAGTCGGCGTCGACTTCGCTGGTCTTCTTCTCGCGACGCTCGTGTTCGGCCTCGTCATAGGCACCCATTGACATGGTACGACCACACTTGACCGTTTCCTGTAATATACCTGTCGGTGAACGTATCATAAACCGTGAACATTAGCCTCCCGCCACCGGAATCGATTAACCTCGCGGTGTGATACCGAACGACTGTGGCACAACCGCTCCGCTTCAGGCGCTCGCCCGGCCGATGGACTCCGGATCGGGTCCGGTCGCAGCTCCGCCGCCCTCTCGACGAGAACCTCGGAGCGACCGCCGACGCCCCGTGGTTCGCGGCCCCGCCCGGCTACGAGGCGCGCCGCTTCGACATGGACGACGGATCCTTCGCGTTGTTCTGCTGGACCGACGACGACGCGGACCCGCCGTCCGGCGCCGACGGCGGGCCGGTCGGGTACTGGCTCGGCAACACGGAGACGCCGAGCGAGCTCTGGCGGACCGACAAGTACGGGTTCGACGAGGTGCCCTACCCGGTCTCGCGGTGGGCACAGCGGGAACTGCTCGCCGGGCTCCACGACGACGAGCCGTGGCTGGCCGACTACCCCCACGTCTCGTGGTACTTCCTCCCCGTGTTCTGCTCGAAAGACGGCGCGGAGACGAGCCGGGCGTTCTTCCGTGACCACGCCGCCGGATTTCCGGACGCGACCCGCGACGAGGGGACCGGCTTCGTCGAGGAGACGCTCCGGTCCGGGGTCCTCGACGACGACCGCGAGGTGATGGCCGGGAAGCTCGGCACGTCATCTTCCCGCGACCTCGTCCGGATGAGCGCGGCGATAGCCGAGTTCACCGCGGCGTGGATCCTCACGCGGGCCGGCTACGAGGTCACGCCGGAGATCGAGGTGACGACGGGCCACTCGCTCGACTACCGGGCGACGGACCCCGAGACGGGCACCGGGCAACTCGTCGAGGTGACCCGCCCGCAGCCGACGGCCGGCCGCTCGGCCGACGACCCAGTCGCCGCCGTCCGGGACACCGCCGAGACCAAGACGAGCGGTCAGCTCGCGGCCCACGGCGGGGGCGTCACGCTGTTCGTCGACTGCTCGTCGTTCCCCGCCGACGAGTGGGCTGCGGTGCGCGCGGCCGAACCAGCGGTCCGACACAAGCCCGCGGTCGTCTACCGCGCCGAGCCCGACGGCTCGGTGGAGGGGTATCAGAAGGG
This sequence comes from Halorubrum ejinorense, assembly GCF_055389685.1. Taxonomy (NCBI): domain Archaea; kingdom Methanobacteriati; phylum Methanobacteriota; class Halobacteria; order Halobacteriales; family Haloferacaceae; genus Halorubrum; species Halorubrum ejinorense. The sequence goes on along the minus strand of NZ_AP043777.1, from coordinate 453,711 downwards.
GTCCGTCCCGCTCGACCTCGACGGAGCCATCGATCCGGTTTCGTAGTCGCGCCGCTTCGCAAGTGTGGCTGACGCTTTACGGACCGGTTCAGTAAAAACGGATACGGTTTCGGTGGGTCCGGCGCGTCAGAACGAGACCGGCGAGGGCCCGTCCTCCGCGTCGGTGGTCGGGTCGCGGTCCGAGTAGAACCGGCGACCGACTCCTCGGTGACAGACGCCGGCCCGGAGCGTGGTGAACACGTCCTCCGCGTCCTCGAACGTCTGGTCGCCGAACCGCTCTAAGACGTCGCCGAGCCGCTCGGACCCGTTCGCAAGCTCTACGGTCGCGTTGCCGTGAGCCGCGATGATCTCCTCAGACGTGGTCGGGTACTGGTGCCGTTCGAGTCGGTCGTCGACGCCGTTCAAGCGCATCAACAGTCGGAAACCGCCGATGGTTCTTAATGATTGTCCATGTACGACCTTAGTCGGAGGGGATACCTTATATTGCCTTATATCAGATCGGATCCGGCGGTTCCCGGAACCGCCGCGGCTTAGTGTCGGGCGCAATCATCCGACTTCATGCCCGCTGACTCCGCCGATTCCGCCGAATTTTCCGATTCCGCCGCTCCCGGCGATCCGGTCGTCGCCGACCTCCACGCGCACACGGTCGTCTCCGACGGCACGCTGACCCTCGACGAGGTGCCCGCGGCCGCCCGCGAGGCGGGCGTCGACTGGGTCGCCGTCACCGACCACGACCGGATCCACCCGGGGCTCGACGCGTCGGTCGTCGAGCGCGACGGCGTCCGGATCGTCCGCGGGATCGAACTCCGCGTCGACGCCGGCTTCGAACGGCTCGACCTCCTCGGCTACGGCGTCGAACACACCGACGCGCTCGACGCGGAGATCGACCGCCTCCAGCGGGACCGCCGGGAGCGCGGGGCCGCCATCCTCGACCGGGTCGAGGACCGACTCGGCGTCGACCTCGACGTCGACCCCCGCCCCGGCCTCGGGCGGCCCCACGTCGCCCGAGCCATCGACGAGTCCGACGCGCCCTACGACTACGCCGGGGCGTTCGACGAGCTGATCGGGGACGACGGCCCGTGTTACGTCGCGCGCGAGGTGACGACGCTCGACGAGGGGCTCGCCCTCCTCGACGACGCCTGTGCGCTCGTCGGACTCGCCCACCCGTTCCGGTACGAGCGCGTCGACGAGGCGCTCGCGGTCGCCGAGGAGTCGACGGCGATCGATGCGATCGAGCGCTTCTACCCGTACGGCCGCGCGGTCGACGACGGCCGGATCGACCGTCTCGCTGAGGAGGCAGACCTGCTCAGAACCGGCGGTACCGACGCTCACGAACGGACCCTCGGGGTCGCGGGGCTGACGGGGCCTGCCTTCGAACCCGTTCGTGAACGGCTGCCGGAGCCAGTCCCCGTCGAATCGCTTTCCGCCGGGGCGACGGGCGACAAACAGGATTAAGCCGGCGCCGAACGGAGTGTCTCGTATGCGGTGTCACTACTGCGACCGGGAGGCCACGTACGAGGCCGAGCAGCGCGGCGTGGTCGTCGGGCTCTGCGAGTCCCACTTCAAACAGCGCGTCGAGGAACTCGCCGAGTCGGACGAGCTCGCCGAGCTTCGCGACCGGATCGACATCGAGTCCTCGGAGTAGCCGCCGAGGCCGAACCGGCCGCTTCCGAGCCGCCTCTTCCTTCCGAGCGGTCTCACGATCCGCGTCGAGACGAACGGTAAAAGTCCGTGCGGGGCCAATCCGCCGGTATGGACCTCACGGACCGGCCCCGCCGCCTCCGGGCCGACGGCGTTCGCCCGCTCGTCGCCGAGACCGACCTCTCGGCGTCGGACCTGGTCGCGCCCGTCTTCGTCGACGCGACGACCGACGAGCGCGTGCCCATCGAGACGATGCCCGGTCACGAGCGCGTCCCGGTCGATCAGGCGGTCGAGCGCGTCGCCGAGATCAGCGACACCGGCGTCGAGGCCGTGATCCTCTTCGGCGTTCCCGAGTCGAAGGACGCCACGGGAAGCCGAGCGTACGCCGACGACGGCGTCGTCCAGCGGGCGGTCCGCCGGCTCGACGCCGAGACGGACGCCACCGTGATCGGCGACGTCTGCCTCTGTGAGTACACCGATCACGGGCACTGCGGCGTGATCGAGGAGTCGGCCGAGACGAACCCGACGCTCACGGTGAAAAACGACGAGACGCTCGACCTGCTCGCCCGGACCGCCGTCTCGCAGGCCGACGCCGGCGCGGACGTGGTCGCTCCCTCGGCGATGACTGACGGACAGGTGGGCGCGATCCGCGAGGCGCTCGACGCGTCGGGTCACGAGGACGTGGCCATCCTGAGCTACGCCGCGAAGTACGAGTCGGCGTTCTACGGCCCCTTCCGCGACGCGGCCGACGGCGCGCCCGCGTTCGGCGACCGCCGACACTACCAGATGGACCCCGCGAACCGTCGCGAGGCGCTCCGGGAGGCCCGGCTCGACGCCGAGCAGGGCGCCGACGTGTTGATGGTGAAGCCCGGTCTCCCGTACCTCGACATCGTGGGCGACCTCCGGCGGGAGTTCGACCGCCCCATCGCCGCGTACAACGTCTCCGGCGAGTACGCGATGCTCCACGCCGCCGCGGAGAAGGGGTGGCTCGACCTGGAGGCGACCGCGCTGGAGTCGCTCACGGCGCTCAAACGCGCGGGCGCGGACCTCATCATCACGTACTTCGCAGAGGACGTGGCCGAACACTTGTAAATAGAATCGGGCGAGAATCGACGCGCCCGGTGAGTTATTCACTACGGCGCGTGCCTCCGAGTGGCCGCCAGCGGCGGCCGCGAGGAGCACGCGCGAGGTCGTCGGGCGAAGCCCGACTGCCAGAGGGACCGAAGGTCCCTCGCTGGACGCGGCGACCGGAGCGAAGCGAAGGGAGCCGCGAGGCTGGGGAGGCGTGAGGCGCTGTGCGGGCGGGGCTTCGGTGGCGTTCGCCCGAACCGATACACCGGCACCAATTTATCAACAGCTAATCGACCGTCCAGAACCGTTCACACCACCTGTTCGCCGTCGTCGTCGTACACTTCGATGGCGTCGACCGGGCAGACGCGCGCTGCGAACTTCGCGTCGAACTCCTCGCCGTCCGGGACCTCGACGACGAACAGGTCGTCTTCTTCCTCGCTGCTCCCTTCTAAATCAGCCTTTCCGTCGTTCAGGTTCTTCTCGAAGGCGTCCCACTCGGCGACGCACTGGTACATCCCGACGCAGGTGTCGCGGTCGAACTCGACGTACATGGCTCTCGCTTAGATGAGACGGTACAAAGCCGTGGCGACGAGACGCGCAGGACGCTAGTCGATTCGGCTGCCGACTGCCGGAGAGTACCTCCAAAGCCCCAGTCGGGAGCGCCCCGGACGCTCGCTGCGCGCTTCAGTCGCTCACTTCGTTCGCTCCTTCCAGTGCTTGCGTCGCCTCCGGGCCGCTCCCGACTGCCCTTGAGTCCCACCCCGCACCGCTCCGCTCCGCCCCTCACGCCTCCCCAGCCTCGCCGCTCGCTCCCTCCGGTCGCTCGCGGCGTCCCTCGCGCGTGCTGGCTCGCGGCCTCCGCTTCGCTCCGGCCGCTCACAGGCACGCGCCGACCGTGACCGCCCTCCGGAACCGGTCCCCGCCACGGGCTCTCCCACAGCGCGACCGTCCTTTTTAAGCGTCACAGGCACCCATCGCCGCGTATGACCACGGTCTGGCTCGTCGACCGGCAGTTCGACTCGAAGGGACTCGTGCGGCTCACCTACGCCACGGAAGACGGCGAGCGGATGCACACGAAGGAACTGGCCGAACAGCGCCTCGTCACGGGCGACGGGATCACCGCCGGCCGCGAGGTCGACGAGAGCGCGCTGGGCGAGAGTCCCGCGGACGAGGTGGAGCGGTTCGCGGCGGAGGCGTCGAAGATGGCCGCCGAACACGACCTCGACGACCGGGTCTGACCGCGTCCGATTCCGCCCTGACCGCGTCTGACTCCGCCCGTCCGCGCGACCAGCCCCCACACAATCGAGTCCGTTAAGGGGGAACCGGCGGAACGTGTGGCTGAAATGCCCAGTGGTGAGTACGACCCCGACGCCGTCGAGCCGCGGTGGCAGCGGCGGTGGGTCGACGAGGAGACGTACGCGTACCCCGACGACGATCCGACCGATCCCAACACGGTCTTCTCCATCGACACCCCGCCGCCGACGGTATCGGGCAGCCTCCACATGGGCCACCTCTACGGGTTCACGCTCCAGGACTTCGTCGCCCGCTTCGAGCGGATGAACGGCGGGGAGACGTTCTTCCCGTTCGGCTACGACGACAACGGCATCGCCTCCGAGCGGCTCACCGAGGACGAGCTCGACATCCGTCACCAGGACTTCGAGCGCCGCGAGTTCCAGGCGAAATGTCGCGAGGTCTGCGCGCAGTACGAAGACCAATTCACCGAGAACGTCCAGTCGCTCGGCGTCTCCGTCGACTGGAACCACACCTACCAGACGATCGAACCCCGCGTCCAGCGCGTCTCCCAGCTGTCGTTCGTCGACCTGTACGACAAGGGCCGCGAGTACCGCGAGAAGGCCCCGGCGATCTGGTGTCCCGAGTGCGAGACCGCCATCTCGCAGGTCGAGACGGAAGACGACGAGCAGGACAGCCACTTCCACGACATCGCCTTCCCCGTCGCGGAAAGCGGTGACGCCGGCGACGCGGAGACGTTCACCATCTCGACGACCCGGCCCGAGCTCCTCCCGGCCTGCGTCGCCGTGTTCGTCCACCCGGACGACGACGCGAACCAGCACCTCGTCGGCGAATCCGCCGAGGTCCCGCTGTTCGGCCACGAGGTGCCGATCATCGCCGACGAGCGCGTCGACATGGAGACCGGCTCCGGCATCGTGATGTGCTGTACGTTCGGCGACCAGAACGACATCGAGTGGTACCAGGTCCACGACTTAGACCTCCGGGTCGCCATCGACGAGTCCGGCCACATGACCGAGGTCGCCGAGGAGTACGAGGGACTACACTCCGGCGAGGCGGGCGAGGCCATCGTCGACGACCTCGACGACGCGGGCGCGCTGTTGGACCGCCGCCCCATCTCTCACACGGTCAACGTCCACGAGCGCTGCGGGACGAGCGTCGAGTTCCTCGTCACCGAGCAGTGGTACATCGAGATGCTCGACAAGACCGACGAGTACCTCGAAATCGGTCGCGAGATGGACTGGTCTCCCGAGAAGATGTTCACGCGGTACGAACACTGGGTCGAGGGGCTCCAGTGGGACTGGCTCATCTCCCGGCAGCGCTCCTCCGGCATCCCGTTCCCGGTGTGGTACTGCGCGGACTGCGGCGAGGTCGTCGTGGCCGACAAGACCGACCTGCCGGTCGACCCCCTTTCGGACGACCCGCCGGTCGACGCCTGTCCGGCCTGTGGCCACGACGAGTTCGAACCCGAAGACGACGTGCTCGACACGTGGGCCACCTCCAGTCTCACGCCGCTGATCAACGCCGGGTGGGACTGGGACGACGAGGCCGGGGAGTTCACGATGGAGCACCCGGAGCTGTACCAGTTCGACCTCCGGCCGCAGGGCCACGACATCATCAGCTTCTGGCTGTTCCACACGCTGGTGAAGTGTTACGAGCACACCGGCGAGGTCCCGTTCGACGAGACGATGATCAACGGGCACGTCCTCGACGAGAACCGCCAGAAGATGTCGAAGTCCGTCGGCAACGTCGTCGAACCCGAGACGGTGCTCGAACAGTTCCCGGTCGACGCCACGCGCTACTGGGCCGCCGGCACCGCCGTCGGCGACGACTTCCCGTTCAAGGAGAAGGACCTCCGCGCGGGCGAGAAGCTGATCCGGAAGCTGTGGAACGCCTCGAAGCTCGTCGAGTCGCTCGCGCCGGAGCCGTTCCCGTCCGAGCCGGCCGACGGCCTCCGCGAACTCGACCGCTGGCTGCTGGCCGAGCTCGACGCCGAGGTCGAGCGGCTCACCGGCCTGCTGGAAGAGCGCGCGTTCTCGAAGGCCCGGGACGAACTCCGGAGCTTCTTCTGGAACACGTTCTGTGACGACTACCTCGAGATCGCGAAACAGCGGGACGACGCCGCCGCGGCCTACACCCTTCGGACGGCTCACCGCCGGTTCCTGAAGCTGTTCGCGCCGCTCTTAGCCCACGTCACTGAGGAGCTGTGGCAGGACATGTACGCCGACGACGCGGCCGGCGCAGACGGCGTCTCGCTCGCCGACGGCGCGACCGATTCGATCCACCTCTCCGACTGGCCCGAACCGATGGGCGTCGAGGCCGACCGCGACGCCGGCGCTGCCGCCACGGCCGTCGTCGGTACCCTCCGGAAGTACAAAAGCGAGAACCAGCTCCCGCTCACCGCCGCGCTCGACGCGGTGGAGGTGTACGCCGACGTGCGCGGCTTCGAGGACGATATCACCGGCGTGATGCACGTCGAGGATCTCACGGTCCACCCCGACGGAGACGCGCCCGTCGAAACCGTGATCACGGGCATCGACCTCGACTACGCCACCGTGGGGCCGAAGTACGGCAATCAGGTCGGCGACATCGAGGCCGCCTTGGCGCAAGGAGAGTACGAACTCGACGGCGACGAACTCCGCGTCGCGGACGTCACGCTCGTCGACGACGAGTTCGCGGTCGAGGAGGAGCGGCAGTACCAGGACGAGGGCGAACTGCTCCAGGCCGGCGACGTCGTCGTCATCGTCCGCAACGAGGCGTAGGCCTCAGCCGCCGACTCGTTTCTCTCACAGATCCGCGCCGACGGCGTCTTCGACCGAGTCGAACCCGTCCCGCTCGAGTAGTTCGAGGAGCCCCTCGTTGATGTCGCGGGCGAGTCCGGGCCCCTCGTAGACGAGTCCGGTGTACAGCTGGACCATCGAGGCACCCGCCCGTATCTTCTCGTACGCACCTGCGGCGTCCGAGACGCCGCCGACTCCGATCACCGGGACGTCAGTGCGCTCGGCGACGAACCGCACTCGCTCCGTCGCGAGCGATTCGATCGGCTTCCCGGAGAGCCCGCCCCGCTCGGCCCGGTTGTGACCCCGCAGGGAGTCGGGCCGCGACGTCGTCGTGTTCGTCGCGATGACGCCGTCGAGGTTGAGGTCGTCGACGACCGCGAGCGCGTCCGTGACGGCCGGTTCGGGCAGGTCCGGAGAGAGTTTCACGAGCAGAGGGTCCGCGCCGGCGTCGTCGAGGGTCCCGAGGATCCGCTCCAGAGCGGCCCGGTTCTGGAGCTCGCGGAGTCCCGGCGTGTTCGGACTTGAGACGTTGACGACGAAGTAGTCCCCCGCGTCCGCGACGCGCTCGTAGGTGTACAGGTAGTCGTCTGGCGCGTCGTCGAGCGGAGTCGACTTCGACTTCCCGATGTTGATGCCGACCGGTACGTCCGGAAGGGGGTCGCGATCGAGCCGTTCGCCGACCGCGTCCGCCCCCTCGTTGTTGAATCCCATCCGATTGACGAGCCCCTCGTCTTCCGGTAGTCTGAAGAGTCGCGGTCGGGGGTTTCCGGGCTGTCGTTCGGCCGTGACGCCGCCGATCTCGACGTGGCCGAACCCGAGCGACGCCAGCGCTCGCGGGACGTGCGCGTTCTTGTCGAACCCCGCCGCGACGCCCACCGGGTTCGGAACAGTCGTGCCGAAGGCGTCGATCGCGAGGCGATCGTCGTCGACCGCGTATCGGCCGGCGAGGGCCGTGCTCACCGGTGTCCCCTGAACGCCGGCGAGCAGTCGATGTATCAGTCCGTGTGCGGTCTCCGGCGGAAGCCGGAACAGCGCCGGCTTCAACAGATCGTACGCGCCCATCGTGTTAGTCTCCTCGCGAGCGCTAATCAATCCGCCGACCGTCGGTCCGACCCTCGACACGCTCGAGGCCCTCGCCGACGGAACGCCGCGATCCGCGTCAGAAGTCGTGTTCGAGTTGGTCCGGGTTGGAATCGGCCCGCTGTATGATTATCTTCCCGTCTCGGACCCGCACGAACACTTCGTCGCCGATTTCCATGCCGGCGACGGCGAGTTCGTCTTCGTGGAGGTTCACGTGCACGTTGTGATACTCCCCATCGTCGTCTTTGGCGCCACTGGGGCTGAGCTTCTTTTTGCGGACCATCGCGGGTGTGCTTGTCGCACTTCGCCATAGCAGACACATAAGTGTTGTTTACCGATAGCCGTCCGGTCCCGGGTCCCGCACTCGCAGTCTTCCTTCCCTCACGGTCGGACCGAGCGTGGAGCCGCCTCCGGGTGCGAACGGGTCGCCTCACGAACCCCACACGGGCCCGCGCGGTGCGGGCGTTCTCAGGTCTACTGGCGGTCCGGGCGCCGGCAACCGTCGTATCGGCGCCGAAATCGCTACCAGCAGCCGGGATAGTATATAAAAATTGTGGCGTACAGCTTTCATTTCCCCGATATATTTATTACAGACTGTGTGCTGGTGTCACACGGAGGCAAAACCATGGTACGTGAAGACGGTAAGCGAAACTTTGCCCTTCGGGAGGAAGACGGATCGGAACCGAGCGAGTTCTCGGGGAATATGCCGCGTCAGGCGGCACTCAAAGCGGCTCGAACGCTCGAGCCGGCGCCCTCCGAAGAGGAGGCGCAACGAACGACGCTCCGCCTTCGTGAAAAGGGGACTCGAAAAGTCCACGAGTACGAGGGATGGGCGTGGAAAGACAGCGCTCCGGAAGTCGACGAGGCGGAAGACGACTTCTGGCTCAACGACCTCGACGACATCACCAAAGCCAACGTCTCGAAACAGGGCATCGAGTACCTCGACGAGGAGTAGCCTCGGGCGCTTCGATTCCGATCTCTCCTTTTAGCCGGCGGAGTCCGACCCGTCACGATCTGAACCCAGGACCGCTGCGGAGACACCACTCTGGTTCCCTCGTTCGCCCCTCACCTGATCCGGTCGAAGGTCGTCTCCTTCCCGGCATGAAATCGCATGACGTGGCGCAGGTAGTTCGACGGGGTTAAGTACAACCCGGGCATTCGAAGAAATGCGAAGAACGCAACGCGGACTCGGGCCGTTCAACTCGGCCCGGTTTCGCTGGATCGGACAGATTCGATGGGTTTATGACCCGTCGAATGGTACGTTCAGGTCCGCGAAGGATGAGGATCGCGCCCCCTGCGCTCCGGCGTAAGCGGCGATCTGATGTGAGCCGTGGTCGTTCGGTGCCATCCAAGCCGTTGGCTGGACCCGGACACCACACAGACCAATGCAATGGTGTGTCAACCTTCGTCTCAACCGAAGTTGACACCCGCCAACACCCCCTTTGAGCCGGGAATCAGGCTCAAAGGATATTCATTCCGGTTGATCCTGCCGGAGGCCATTGCTATTGGGATCCGATTTAGCCATGCTAGTCGTACGAGTTCATACTCGTGGCGAATAGCTCAGTAACACGTGGCCAAACTACCCTTCGGAGCTCCATACCCTCGGGAAACTGAGGCTAATAGAGCATACCACACCACCACTGGAATGAGTAGTGTGTCAAACGCTCCGGCGCCGAAGGATGTGGCTGCGGCCGATTAGGTAGACGGTGGGGTAACGGCCCACCGTGCCAATAATCGGTATGGGTCATGAGAGTGAGAACCCAGAGACGGAATCTGAGACAAGATTCCGGGCCCTACGGGGCGCAGCAGGCGCGAAACCTTTACACTGCACGACAGTGCGATAGGGGGATCCCAAGTGCACAGGCATAGCGCCTGTGCTTTTCGGTACCCTAAGGCGGTACCAGAATAAGGGCTGGGCAAGACCGGTGCCAGCCGCCGCGGTAATACCGGCAGCCCAAGTGATGGCCGATCTTATTGGGCCTAAAGCGTCCGTAGCTGGCCGCGCAAGTCCATCGGGAAATCCACCTGCTCAACAGGTGGGCGCCCGGTAGAAACTGCGTGGCTTGGGACCGGAAGGCGCGACGGGTACGTCCGGGGTAGGAGTGAAATCCCGTAATCCTGGACGGACCGCCGATGGCGAAAGCACGTCGCGAGAACGGATCCGACAGTGAGGGACGAAAGCTAGGGTCTCGAACCGGATTAGATACCCGGGTAGTCCTAGCCGTAAACAATGTCTGCTAGGTGTGGCTCCCACTACGAGTGGGTGCTGTGCCGTAGGGAAGCCGCTAAGCAGACCGCCTGGGAAGTACGTCCGCAAGGATGAAACTTAAAGGAATTGGCGGGGGAGCACTACAACCGGAGGAGCCTGCGGTTTAATTGGACTCAACGCCGGACATCTCACCAGCATCGACTGTAATAATGACGATCAGGTTGATGACCTTATCCGAGTTTCAGAGAGGAGGTGCATGGCCGCCGTCAGCTCGTACCGTGAGGCGTCCTGTTAAGTCAGGCAACGAGCGAGACCCGCATCCTTACTTGCCAGCAGTACCGCGAGGTAGCTGGGGACAGTAGGGAGACCGCCGTGGCTAACACGGAGGAAGGAACGGGCAACGGTAGGTCAGTATGCCCCGAATGTGCTGGGCAACACGCGGGCTACAATGGTCGAGACAAAGGGTTCCAACTCCGAAAGGAGACGGTAATCTCAGAAACTCGATCGTAGTTCGGATTGTGGGCTGCAACTCGCCCACATGAAGCTGGATTCGGTAGTAATCGCGTGTCACAAGCGCGCGGTGAATACGTCCCTGCTCCTTGCACACACCGCCCGTCAAAGCACCCGAGTGAGGTCCGGATGAGGCGCGTCACACGCGTCGAATCTGGGCTTCGCAAGGGGGCTTAAGTCGTAACAAGGTAGCCGTAGGGGAATCTGCGGCTGGATCACCTCCACCGACCCGAGACTCCCGCTCCGCGGGAGCTCACCTTACGACCGTCTCCACAGACGGTCACTACTCATTCGCATTGGCCTGTGTACCGTCCGCCCACCCGCCGGCTTGGACACCTTAGAACGACCACGGTTCACACACACACGCGAGACACCAAACCTTCCCAAACGGGAAGGTGGGCTCATAGCTCAGCGGTAGAGTGCCTCCCTTGCAAGGAGGATGCCCTGGGTTCGAATCCCAGTGAGTCCATGTCCGTTCGGTCCGAATCCGTCCCCTTATATGGGAGACGCGACTCGGACAGAACACGACGACCGATGCACCATCCCGGGAAACCGCGGATGGGAAGGGTTCGACGAACGCCCCGTCACACCCGGTGGCGATTCAATGACAACCGTGTATACGTGCGATCCAGACGTCCACTGAACTCATCCGAGTTCGTGGAACGTCAGTGAACCATAACAGTCGAAGACTTTGCCGTCTTTGACACCGTCAGTCTCTCTCCTTCAAGAGCAGACTGACACACTACTGGCTACTGTGCCAGCTGGTGAATGGCTCGGCTCGAGAGCCGACGACGGACGTGCCAAGCTGCGAAAAGCTCGTGGGACCCGCATGGAGGGGAAGAACACGAGATCTCCCAATCGGAATCCGTTCAACAATTGCCTCGCGCAATAGGGAACGCCCTGAATTGAAACATCTCAGTAAGGGCAGGAAAAGAACGCAACAGCGATGTCGTCAGTAACCGCGAGTAAACGCGACACAGCCCAAACCGAAGGTCGTCAGACCAATGTGGTGTTCGGGTTGACAACCAAATCTCGACAACTCATCTGAAGTCTCCTGGAACGGAGCGTGAAACAGGGTGACAACCCCGTAAGATGAGTCAGTACGGATGGCGTCAAATCCAGAGTAGTAGGGGTCGGATATCCTCTATGAACATCTCAGGCATCCCCTGAGAAGGCTAAACACTCCTCGAGACCGATAGCGAACAAGTAGCGTGAGCGAACGCTGAAAAGCACCCCGAGAAGGGCGGTGCAATAGGGCCTGAAATCAGCTGGCGATCGAGCGACAGGGCGTACAAGGCGATTCTTGAAACGACCGAGGAGCGATCCTCTAGTAGGAAAAGAATCGAGCCGGCGTCGTGTCGTGCGTTTTGAAAAACGACCCAGGGAGTGCACTTGATTGGCGAGTCTAACCCGTGAACCGGGGAAGGCGCAGGGAAACCGATACGGCCGCAGCATTGCGAGGGCCACCGTGTTCAAGCGCGGGGAGTCAATTGGGTGCGACCCGAAACCAGGCGATCTACGCACAAACAAGGTGAAGCGTGGCGAAAGCCACGTGGAGGCCTGTTAGAGTTGGTGTTCTACAATACCCTCTCGTGATTTGTGTGTAGGGGTGAAAGGCCCATCGAGCCTGGCAACAGCTGGTTCCAACCGAAACATGTCGAAGCATGACCTCACCCGAGGTAGCCCGCGGGGTAGAGCTACCGATTGGATGACCCGCCTCCGAGAGGAGTCGGCCATCCTGTCGAACTCCAAACCCGCAGGCGCCGCAGACGGTGGGAGTCCGGTGCGCGGGGTAAGCCTGTGTACCGTGAGGGGAACAACCCAGAGCCGGGTTAAGGTCCCAAAGTGTAGATTAAGTGCGATTCGAAGGTGGTCTCAAGCCCTAAACAGCCGGGAGGTGAGCTTAGAAGCAGCTACCCGCTAAGAAAAGCGTAACAGCTTACCGGCCGAGGTTTGAGGCGCCCAAAATGATCGGGGCTCAAATCTACCACCGAGACCTGGCCGTGCCCTTGACAGGGGCAACCGCGTAGGTTGGCGTACTGGTCGGACGGAAGCTCGGGCGAGAGCTCGCGTGGACCGTCCAGTAACGACAATCCTGGTCACAGTAGCAGCGATAGTCGGGTGAGAACCTCGACGGCCTGAAGAGCAAGGGTTCCTCGGCACTGCCGTTCAGCCGAGGGTTAGCCGGTCCTAAGATGTACCACAACTTGACTACATCAACGGGAAGCTGGTTAATATTCCAGCGCCATCGTGCAGTAAACGCCGACGCCGTGTGGAACGCTGAGCCGGGCCTTCGCCCGGTCGAATCGTGGAAACTCGTGGAAGCCGTCACGGCACGAAGCGAGCGAAACGCGAGATAGCGAAAGTCAGCCGTACATAGGGCCCGTGAAAAGGCAAGCATGATGTCCGTACCGAGATCCGACACAGGTGCTCTGCCAGCGCAAGGCAAGGCCTGTCGGGAGAACCGACGTTAGGGAATTCGGCAAGTTAGTCCCGTACCTTCGGAAGAAGGGATGCCTGCTCTCTACGGAGCAGGTCGCAGTGACTCGGGCGCTCCGACTGTCTAGTAACAACACAGGTGACCGCAAATCCGCAAGGACTCGTACGGTCACTGAATCCTGCCCAGTGCGGGTATCTGAACACCTCGTACAAGAGGACGAAGGACCCGTCAACGGCGGGGGTAACTATGACCCTCTTAAGGTAGCGTAGTACCTTGCCGCTTCAGTAGCGGCTTGCATGAATGGATAAACGAGAGCGCCACTGTCCCAACGTTGGACCCGGTGAACTGTACGTTCCAGTGCGGAGTCTGGAGACCCCCAAGGGGAAGCGAAGACCCTATAGAGCTTTACTGCAGGCTGTCGCTGAGACGTGGTCGCCGATGTGCAGCATAGGTAGGAGTCGTTACACAGGTACGTGCGCTAGCACGCCACCGAGACAACATTGAAATACTACCCGTCGGTGACTGCGACTCTCACTCCGGGAGGAGTACACCGGTAGCCGGGCAGTTTGACTGGGGCGGTACGCGCTCGAAAAGATATCGAGCGCGCCCGAAGATCATCTCAGCCGGGTCGGGAACCCGGCGAAGAGCGCAAGAGCACAAGATGGTCTGACAGTGTTCTTCCCAACGAGGAACGCTGACGCGAAAGCGTGGTCTAGCGAACCTACGAGGTTCCGGAATGGGACCCGTAGATGACAGAAAAGCTACCTTAGGGATAACAGAGTCGTCACTCGCAAGAGCACATATCGACCGAGTGGCTTGCTACCTCGATGTCGGTTCCCTCCATCCTGCCCGTGCAGAAGCGGGCAAGGGTGAGGTTGTTCGCCTATTAAAGGAGGTCGTGAGCTGGGTTTAGACCGTCGTGAGACAGGTCGGCTGCTATCTATTGGGGGTGTGAGGTACCTGACGTGAACGAACGTATAGTACGAGAGGAACTACGTTTGGTCGCCACTGGTGTATCGGTTGTCCGAGAGGGCAGATGCCGAGTAGCCACGCGACACGGGGTAAGAGCTGAACGCATCTAAGCTCGAAACCCACATGGAAAAGAGGTACCACAGAGGTCACTCGTAGAAGACGAGTTCGATAGACTCGGGGTGTACGCACCAAGGCAACGAGGTGTTAAGCCCACGAGCACTAACAGACCGAGCCACATTCATTGGCGCTGACGCGCCACGACTCGCATGAGTTCAGGCGGTACCTGGATCGCACGTATTACACGGTTGGTATCGAACCAGACCAACACAGGCGTCTTCCTGGCAGACAGGAAGTCTCGGTTCGAGCCCGAGAGTTGGCATGAAGGCGGCCAGAGCGGCGGGGAAACACCCGTACCCATTCCGAACACGGAAGTTAAGCCCGCCAGCGTATCGTGAAGTACTGGAGTGAGCGATCCTCTGGGAACCACGAGTCGCCGCCTACCCATTCATACGGGAGCAATACCGCTCCCACCGTATCATTTCGTTCGGCGAGCGAGAGCGCTCGCCAGACATCCACTCCACTAGCGACCGCTAGGCTTAAACGCTCGACAGCGGTACGTCAGATTAGCGCCAAGGTGGCAGAGTTCGGTCAGACGCAGCGGCCTGCAGAGCCGCCCAACGCCGGTTCAAATCCGGCCCTTGGCTTCTGATATTCTCCGGGAAGCGTCGCGGAGCGGTCCCACGAACTGACCCGCTTAGTAACCGTTAAACACCGGGTGACCCATGCGACAACCATGCAACGACGCGCTGTGGCTGTGTTCGTCGCGCTCTTCCTCGCCATCGCAGGCGTGAGTGGCGCGCTGACCGCGACGGCCGATAGTCCAGAGATAGCGCTAGAGAGTCCGGATTTCGAGGTTTCTCAGGGTGACCCGGTCGAAGTCAACGGGACGTCGTACACGGTGGCCGACATCTCGGAGTCCGAGGAGGGTGGCGGTGGCCACGGTGGCGCGGCGACGACCGTCATCTCGGGGACGCTCGAACGCGAGTTCACCGCCGAGATGTCCGAGACGTGGGCGAACGGGTCGACGGTCACGGTCGGTGACCGCGACTGGCGCGTGACGGTCGACGGCGCGAACGCGACCGAGTTCACGCTCGTCGAAGTCCTCGACCGGCAGGCGATCCTCGAAAGTGACGACGCGGCCGAAAACCAGACCGTGACGCTCGAAGACGGCGAGTACGTCGCAGTGACCGACGACTCGGGCGAGCGGACGCTGGTGCCCGTCGAGGAGTACTTCCCCGCGCCCGAAGAGCGGACCTACGAGACGGGAGCGACGTTCGAATACGGTGGGAACACGGTCACCGTTGACGGCGTGACGGCCGACGGCGCCGTGCTCGTGTGGGAGGCCACCCAGACGGAGACGATCGATGTCGCCCAAGAGGGGACGGTCACGCTCGGCGGCACGGACTACATCGCGCACTTCCCCGACGCGTCGACGCTCAGACTGTCGAGTGACATGGAAGGGTACGAGGCGCAGGTCGCCGAGATAGACACGTTCAAACAGTACAACACCGGACTCACCCGCGTGTTCGTTCTCTCGGCGCTGTCCTCGATCCTGCTCGCCGGAGCGGCGTTCCTCCCGTCGCGGTACTGACTCCGCCCGGCGGTCGATTTCGGTTCCGTTCTATCGCCTGATTCTCTATCGACAGTCACTAGCCGACGGGAGCGCTATCGGAGGCATGACTTCGGCGACCGCGAAAGTGCGACAGCTCACGCCCCACTGGGTTGTGATGTTCGTCGCCATGTTCCTCGCGCTAGGGGTCGCCGATCGGGCGCTGGGCGGGCTCGGCCTCGCGGCGTCGCTGGCGCTCGTGTTGGGAATCGCCGTCGCCTATCCGTTCGTCGTTCGGGCGCTCGGCGTCGCGCCTCCGGTCTGGCAGCGGTGATCATCGGACTCCACAGATGACGACACAGATCAAAGACCCGGTTCACGGCTACATCGAACTCGACGACGCGGTCGTCGACCGTGTGATCGACACGTCGACGTTCCAGCGGCTCCGGTACGTCAAACAGCTCTCGGCGACCCACCTGGTTTATCCGGCGGCCAACCACACGCGGTTCGAACACAGCCTCGGCGTCTACCATCTCGGCCGTCGCGTCTTCGAGAATCTGCGCGAAGAGCCGTACTTTACTCGCGAGACGTCACCGGCGGGACTCGACGAGATCCAGTCGACGCTGGAGTGTGCGTGTCTGCTCCACGATGTCGGTCACCCGCCCTTCTCGCACGTCTGTGAGCGCTTCCTCGACGCCATGGAACTGCGGGATCGGCTCGCAGATCGGGGCTTCGTCGCGTCGCTTCGGGACGCCGGACTCGACGACGTTCCGCTCCGAGAGGCGAGTCCGCACGAACTCATGAGCTGTCTGCTGATACTCGACCGCTTCGACGGCGCGCTCCGGTCGCTGTCGGTCGACCCGGAAGAGGTGTGCGCGTACGTCTTGGGGTACAGCCTGGTGTACGAGCGCGGGGGGCCGTGGCAACACGGGCTGGGCGCACAACTGCTCCACTCGCCCGTCGACGTCGACCGCCTCGATTACATCTCGCGGGACAACTGGATGACGGGGGCGAACGTCCTGAACTTCGACACCGACCGCATGGTCGACGCCTACACCGCTCACCCCGACGAGGGGCTCGCGCTCTCGGAGAAGGCGCTCTCGACGCTCGGCAACTACCTCGAAGGCCGGATCGCGTTGTACATGTGGGTGACACAGCACCACAAGTCGGTGTACGCGAACGCGCTGCTCGCGGCGCTCACCGAGCGGGCCGCCGAACTCACCGGTGAACCGCCGGTGACGATCGACGGCGTCCTCGACGGGGAAATCGACGACAACACCGTCGCGGAGCGGCTGCGCCGACTCGCGCGGGACCGACCCGACACGACGTTCGCGACGCTATACGAACGGTATCGCGCGCGGCGCTTCCCGAAGACCTGCTGGAAACACCGGATCGCCTACGCGGATCGGATCGATGTCGACCGCGAGGCGTTCGGGGAGTGGCTCGTCGCGGGCGACGACCGGCTCGAACGCGAGCTCGCCGCCGAGTTGGGCGTGCCGACACACGACGTGTGGATCGAGCGGTCGTACGTCCCCGAGTACGAGCCCTCGGAGCTGGCCGACATCCCCATCGCGTACGGCGGCACGACGCGTTCGGCCGGCGACTGGGGGCTGTACGGCGAGCGCGCCTTCGACAGCCCGATCCCGTTCGTCTACGTGCCGGAAGGGGAACGCAAGCGCGCGACCCGGTGGCTCGTCGATCGGTTCCGCGCGGAGTACGGCGGCTGACGACGGTCGCAGCGCCCGACTCCGATAACACCGGTGTTAGCCGGTCACAGTCCCGTCCCTGTCGATTTTATACGGCTCGGTCGCCTTCAAACAGCTATGAGCGACGAGAATCAGGCTCCGGTCACCGCGGAGTCGCCCGACGCACCGTTTCACACCACCGGGACCGACCACATCACGGTCTGGGGGAGCAACGAGGAGGACACGCTCGCCTTTTACCGCGACCTGCTCGGGATGCCGCTCGTGTTGCGCCAGCCGAACCTCGACGACCCCTCGCAGACGCACCTGTTTTTCGACACCGGCGACGGCCGGATCCTCACGGTGTTCGTGAGCGACGAGCGCGCGTCCGCCCGCGGCCAGCGCGTCAACACCGGCGCGGTCCACCACCTCTGTTTCAGCGTCGAACCGGACGAGTACGAGGAGATCATGGCGGCGCTCGAAGACGCCGGGAAGGGGTACAACGTGTTCGATCGCGGCGTCTTCCACTCGATCTACACGCAGGACAACAACGGCCTCGTCGTCGAGCTGTCGGCCGACAAGTACGAGATTCCGTCCGACCGGAAGGGAGAGGTACTCGCGACCGCACAGCGGCTCCGCGAGGAGGACGGTGCCGACTTCGCGCAGGACCGTCACATGGAGGGGGCCCTAGAGGAGCTCGGCCTCCCCGTGAACAAACACGACCTCCCCGACGCCGACGCCGGCGTCGGCGTCTGAGATGGCCGACCGCTCCGCGGACCCGCACGCGGGCGACGATCCGCACGGCGACGAGCCGCTGGTCACGGCCGGGACGCCGCTCGACGCGGCCGACGCGGCGCTCGTGCTTGTCCACGGCCGCGGCGCGACCGCCCGCAGCGTCCTCGACCTCGGGGAGGAACTCGCCGGGGACGGCGACGTCGCTATTCTCGCGCCGTCGGCCGCCGGCAACACCTGGTATCCGAACTCCTTCCTCGCCCCGGTCGCGGACAACGAGCCGGGGCGGAGCTCCGGACTCAGGGCCGTCGGCGCGGCGGTCGACCGCGCCGTCGACGCGGGCCTCGGCCGCGAGAGCGTGCTGGTCGGCGGCTTCTCGCAGGGCGCCTGTCTCGCCAGCGAGTTCGTCGCTCGGAACCCGACCCGGTACGGCGGGCTCGCCGTCTTCAGCGGCGGACTGATCGGCGAGACGGTCGACGTCGGCGACTACCTCACGGACGCGACCGGCGACGATGAAGACGGCTCGGACGACGCTGCTCCGCTCGCCGGCACGCCCGCGTTCGTCGGCTGTAGCGACGTCGACCCGCACATCCCCGAAGAGCGTGTCCGCGAGACGACCGCCGTGCTGGAGGCGCTCGGCGCCGACGTGGACGAACGCCTCTACGAGGGGATGGGTCACGGGATCAACGAGGAGGAGGTGGCGGCGGTAGCGGCGATGGTCGCGCCCCTCGCCTGAGGGCCGCGCTTCCCGATCCGAGAGCGACCCGTCTCGACCGGCTCACGCCAGCCAGTCGTCCGGTTTCGTGTCGTAGTCGACCTCGTCGGCGGCGATCCGCTCTCGGATCGCGTCGTCGAGGTCGTGTTCCGTCACCGCGCCGCCGTCGTACTGGAACCGCACGCCGACCTCGGTGCCCTCGGGCTCTTCGCCCCGGCGCTTGGCGCGCCGGACGGCGCCCTCGTCATACTCGACGCGGATCGTCGCGAGGTTCACGGGTCGGCCCCACAGCTCGAACGCGCGCTTCAGCGTCGACCGAGCGCGCTCCTCGTCGAGCGCGACGCCGTTGTACCGGTGGCCTAAGAGCAGTTCCCCCCGGTTTCGGAAGTTCCCGTCCAACACGACGACCGTCGGCTTCCCGAAGTTCGTGAACCGCAGGAGCAGCTTCTTGCGGACGTCGTCGGCGTCGACGCTCGCGACGCGGTACTCGTCTGCGGCCCGGCTGTACTCGTAGGTGAAGTAGTTCCCCTCGCGCACGAACTCGTCGGTGAGGAACGCGTCGATGAACGTCACGTCGTTGTGGCTCTCGCGAACCTCGACCATGCGGTCCCAGCCGGCCTCGCGGTCGACGTCGCCGATCGCCGCTTCGACCGTCTCGTACCGGTCCACGTCGAACAGGTACCGCGCCTGCTCGGCTAACGCCTCGCGGGAGACGTTCCGGAGCGCACCGCGGTGTTCCGGCCGCGAGAGGACGTAGTGCCGCTCGGCGAGCCCCTCTCGCGTGAGCAGCTTCCACGGGTAGCGCTCGATGTCTAGACCGTCGCCCTCGCTTTTGTCGGGATCCCCGTTCGGGTCGCCTCCCCTGATCGAGAGCGCCCGATCGACCGCCTCGGCGTCGATGCGAGGGTCGCCCTCGGCCGCGAGTTCGGCCAGTTCGTCCAGCGTCGCCGGTCCGGCACCGGCGATCGCCGGGTGCGGTTCGAGCAGCTCCGCGACCCGGTCGAGGTCGATCCGGGCGTGGAAGTTCTCCGGCGTGACTCCCTCGACGCGCAGCAGCTTGTCGATCACGTCTCGACGCGCGGCCCGCAGTTCGACGTGCGTCCACAGCTCGAAGCCGAGCTTGTAGGGGTTGAGTCCGGGCGAGCCGAGCACCCGGGCCATGTGGTCGGCGTACGTGAGGAACTCGTCGGGGCCGGCGAACCCCTCGCCGCCCATCATCACGGACTCCCAGTACGTCGCCCACCCCTCGTTCATCACCTTCGTCTGCTTCTGGCCGGCGAAGTAGTACGCCTCCTCGCGCAGCGCGTCGATGACGGTGGTCTCCCACGGCTCGCGGTCGACGGCCTTCCCGCTCTCGGGGTCGTACCGCTTCCCGTGGTCGCGCAGGAACGCGAGCACGTCCGGGCGCGGCTCCTCCGGCTCGACGCCCTCGCCGCGCTCGTCGAGCCACTCGTCGTCGAACACGTCCCGCCGGACCTCCTCGGAGAGGTCGAGCTCGTCGATCTGCGCTTCGACGGCCGCGAGCGGGTCCTCGTCGCCGTCGCTCACGTCCTCCGTGAGTCCCGGCTCGTCGACGGACCGGGCGGCGTCGACCGGGCTGTGCTGGTCGATCGCGTCCTCTAACGCGGTCACGGCGTCGATCAGGCGCTCCACGTCGTCGCGGTCGACGTCGGCGCGCTTCGCGATCGACGCGATCCGGTCGGCGTTGCGCTCTAGCCGCGCCGCGGCGTTCGGGCCGCCCTCGCCCCGGTCGGCGTACAGCCCGAACCACCCGTTGTTCGCGAAGAAGTCCGCGTGCGCCTCCACGTGGGTGATCACGGCCTTCTGGTCGGCGGCCGCGTTCGACTCTTGGAGGAACGCGTGGGCGGGGTCGTCGTTGTTGACGATCTCGAACGCCTTCCCGAGCCCGTGCCGGTCTTTCTTCCGCTGTCGCTCGTAGTTCATCCCCCACCGCCAGTGCGGGTAGCGGCGCTGGAAGCCGCCGTACGCGATCAGCTCGTTCATCTGGTCGTGGTCGACGACCCAGTACCGCACCGGGTACGGCGCTAATCCGAGCCGCTCGGCCAACGCCCGCGCCTCGCGGGCGGGCTCGTCGAGCGTCGACGCCTCGCGTTTCGCCTCGACTCGGTCGTCTCTCATCGCCGCTCACCTCCGTCGGTCCGCCCGCGGGCGCTCTCGCCGCCGGCGCTCCCGGTCGCTTCCGACTCGGTGCTGAGGATCTCGTAGATGGCCTCCGTGACGTCGTCGGGCTCGCCGACGCGCGCGACCGCCACGTCGTCGGCGTCGCCGAAGGCGGACTCGACCTCGTCGGCGTGGCGGGCGTTCGCCGCGCCGTCGCCGGGTTGGGTCTCCACGTACCCGTGGAGGTTGGCGTCGATCGACTCCATCAGCGGGATCACGCGCTCGGTGGTGTCGCTGGCCGCGTTCTCCGAGTCGCCGGCGGCGAACACGTACCGGTTCCACTCGCTGTACGGGTACTCTTCGAGGATCTCCTCGACCAGCTCGTAGGCGCTGGAGATGCGGGTCCCGCCGCCCGACTGGATCCCGAAGAACTCCTCGCGGTCGACCTCCCACGCCTCGGCGTCGTGGACGACGTACCGGAACTCGGCTGCGTCGTACTTGCCGGTCAGGTACCAGTCCATCGGGGTGAACACCCGCTCGACGAGCTCCCGTTTCGTCTCCCGCATCGAGCCGGAGGCGTCGCGGACGTTCACGACGACGACGTTGCGCTCGCGCTCCTCGATCACCTCCGGATGGCGGAACCGCTCGTCCTCGCGGCGGAAGGGAACGCTGTCGAGCCCCTCGCGCCGAATCCGGTGCGCGGCGGACTCGCGGTCGACTTCCTCGCCGAGCGCGTCGAAGCTCTCCCACCGGTCGAGCGCCGCCACGGGCTCGCCGCGCTCCGATTCGAGCGTCGCGGCCGCGTCCGCGACCCAGGCCCGCGAGACGGGGACCCCTTCGCCTCGCGCCCACGCGAACACGTCGTCGGCGTCGGCGCCGTCGACGAACAGGCCCTCTCGGACGTACGACTCGTCGAAATCGGTCGCGAGGTGCCGCTTCAGTCCGCGCTTGAAGAACTCGTTGACGTCGAGAGCGCCCCTCGGACCCGTGCGGGCGGTGTCGGTGAAGTCGCCCTCGACCTCCTCGACGACCCGCTTTCCCTTCGGTTCGAGGTCGAGCCCGAGCGCCTCGTCGAGCTCGCGCGCGAACTCCTCGGGGTCCATCTCGTAGTACTCGTGGTCGCCGCCCTCCTCGCCGGGGTCGCCGTCCTCGTCGCCGTCGCCGGGCTCGGGATCGACCGGCTGCCCGGGCTGCGGCTGCCCGTCGCCGCCCTGTCCGACTCCGCCGGCCGAGCGCTGGTCGTACTCGAAGGCGGGGAGGTCGACCACCTTGATCGGGATCCGGATCCGGTCGGCGCCGGAGCCGCCGAGGTCGCCGTGGCTGATGAACTCGGCGAGGTCCTCTCGGCGCGTCTCGCCGACCTCGCGGAACCGCTCGCGGTCCTCGGTCAGTCCCACGGGCCCTCACCTCCGTTCCGGCCGTCGTCGGCGTCCGGGTCGCCGCCCGCCGCGCCGTCGACGTCGGGCCACTCGTCGCGGACGTCCTCCATCACGGCCCGGCTCGCCAGCTCCGCGGAGGCGGGGCTGTACCCGCGCTCGCAGAGTCGGCCTATCGTCTGGCGTTTCACGCGGGCCGTCTCTGTGTCCGCCGGCGGGTCGGGCCACGCCGCCGGGTCGAGGTCGGGGAACCGCCGTTTCACGTCGGCGAGGTCGTTCGCGTCGAGCACCGCCTTCAGCTCCGGAACCTCCCCGAGGTCGACGTCGTCGATGCTGAACGCGTCGCCGCGGTTCCGCCACGCGTACCGCGTGAGGCCGCGGATCACCCGCTCGCGCCGGAAGCGCTCGACCGCGCGCCCGGGGTCGGTCCCGCGGTAGTCGCTCTCGTCGAACCGGCCGAGCGTCTCCGTCTCGAACACCTTCAGGGCGAGCGGGTCCGGCGCCTCGCCCTCGCGGCCGCGCGTCGTCGGCTCGTCGTCGTCCCACGCGTACACGTGTTCGACGTACTCCGCGACCCGCTCGGTCGAGACGGTCGCCTCCGCGAGCATCGCCTCGATCACGTCCTCTCGCTGCCGCTCGCGGACCCGCGCCGCGACCGGCTCGCGGCGCCCCTCGAACTCGGCCGCCTCGGCCCGCGAGAAGACCGGGGCGTCGGCGAGCCCGTCGGCCATCGCGTCGAGCACGTCCGTCGGGGTGACCACGTGCTCGACGGGGAACTCCGGATGGCTCCGGTCCGCCGGCGTCGCGAGCAGGTCGGCGACCGCGTCCCGGGCGTACGTGACCGGGATGCCGTTCCGGCCGTCCCCGTCGGCGACCTCCACGTCGGCGACGGTGACGGCGTCGTCGCCGCGTCGAACCTCGCCGCTCTCGTACAGCTCCGCCGTCTCGATCAGGTCGAGCCCGCCGGGGAGGTCGTCGGCGTCGAGCCGCGTGACGACCGCGTACAGCGCCGCGGCCTCGATCGCGTGCGGCGCGATCTCGCGGTCGACGACCGTCCCGTCGGACTCCCGCACCCCGATCGACAGCGGCGCCGCGCCCGGGTCGCTCTCGGGGCTGTCGGGGTTCGCGGCGTCTTCGGGCGTCGCTCCGTCGCCGGGGCTCGCGGCCTCGCCGCCGCTCGCGCTCCCGCGCGAACCGGTCTCCGTCACCGGCGTCGCCCCGGCTATCTCCCGGCGCAGGAGCCGCGCCTCCAGCCGGCGGTTCGTGAGGTAGCGGAACTCGTGTTTCGAGAGCCGACGCTTCAGCGCCTTCAGCGGGTCGGCGTCGCCGCGTTCGGCGTGGCGGTCCAGCTCCGCGTCGAGGTCGGGGTTCGAGATGACGATCAGCTGCGTGTCCAGGTCCATCCCGATCCCCTTGTCGAGTTTCACCCGCCGCTCGTCCGGCACGTTGAGCAGGCGCCGGAGGAGGTCGGCGTGCTGGCTCGCGTCCTCGACGACGGTCGCGACGCCGTTCCCCTGTGAGAGCACGCCGTCGTAGCTGAACGCCTGCGGGTTCTTTCGCCCGCGCGAGTCGAGTTCGCGGAGCATCCCCCCCATCCATGAGCCGACGAGGCGCTCCTTCGGCGTCCCGTCGTCCTCGGCGTGGAGGACACCGATCCCGCGTCCCACGTCGACGACGTAGCTCGTCACCCGGAGGTGGTCGCGGCCGGCGATCGCCGAGAAGAGGTCGTCGTGCCCCTGCTCGCGGTACACCGACTCCAGGTGGTCGTACGCCTCGCGGCTGAACGGGTCGAGTTCCACGTCGGCGGCGATCGGGTACGCCTCGTCGTCGACCGCCTCGGCGACCGACTCCCGCACCGACTCGGGGAACACCGACAGCGGGTGGGTCTGGACCGGGCTGCGGTACCACGCGCTCGCGTCGCCGCCGCCCCCGTACGACAGCGACGCGCCGCTCGCGCCGCCACCGGTCCCCGCGCCCGTGACGTTCCACTCGACGGTGTATCGGCGGCCGGCGTCGGTCTTCGAGAACGCGCGGAGCCCGTTCACCAGACACCGCTTGAACTCCGATTTCCCCGTCGCGGTGGGGCCGTCGATCCAGACTATCGTCTCGTCGTTCCCCCGCCCGGTCGCGGCCGCGCGGAGGTCGTCGACGAACGCGTTGAGCGCGCGGGTGTTGCCCAACACGGCGTGTTCGCCGTCGTTCGCCGGGTCGTCGAAGAACCGGTACCGGTCGAGCGTCTCGCCGCGCTCGCGGACCTCTCGGGTGCCGTACGCCTCGATGGCCGCGAGGATGTACCCGGCCCCGGAGGCTGCCGCGGTCGGGTCCTCCAACACGCGGTCGACGTAGGACTCGAGGCTCATCGGCGGGTCGTACGCGCCGCGAAGCCGCTCGTCGGCCGCGGCGACGAACCCGTCGCCGTCCGATCGGGTGCGGTCGCTCATCTCACTCCCCGCCCTCCATCTCCGAGCGCGCGACCGCCGCGCCAGCGTACTCCAGCACCTCGGCGGCGCCGTCCTCGGAGTAGCCGCGCTCGACGAGGGCGTCCACCCAGGCGCTCCGGTCCTCGTCGTCGATGTCGGTCGCGGAGACGAGCGCGGAGAAGTTGATGTTGTGTTTCTTGTCCTCCCACAGCTTGCGTTCCAAGGCGCGGCGGAGCCGGTCGTTCTCCTGCGGGTCGAAGCCGCGCCCCTCGCGGGCGCGGCGGGACACCCAGTTCGACACCTCCTGTCTGAAGTCGTCCTTCCGGTCCGAGGGAATGTCGAGCTGTTCTTCGACCGCGCGCAGGAACGTTTCGTCCGGCTCGGTCTCGCGGCCGGTGAGCTCGTCGTCGACGGTGGCGTCGTCGATGTACGCCATCACGTGGTCCATGTACTTCTCGCCCTGTCGCCGGAGCTCGTCCACGTCGTACGCCAACGCGTGTCGCACGTCTTCGATGGCGCGCTCGCGGTACTCCTCGCGGACCTGGTCGAGCAGGCGCTCGTAGCGGTCGAGGTCTTCCGCCGCGATCGAGCCGTGGCCGCCGAGGTTCGCCTCGAAGTGGTCGAAGACGGACAGCGGCGAGAGGTGGTTTCGGTCGCGGTGGGTGGCGTCCATGATCGCCTCGGCGATCTCGTCGCCGACGAACCGCGCCGAGATGCCGTCCATCCCCTCGCCCACGTCGGCGGACTCGGCGGCGTCCTCGCGGAGCTTCCGCCGGTCGATCTCCTCGTCTTCGAGCTCGCCGTTGTACGCCTTCGCCTTCTCTAAGAGCGTGACCGTCTCGTCGGTCGGCTCCTCCAGTCGGGTGAGCACGCCGAACAGCCCCGCCATCTCCAGCGCGTGCGGCTCGACGTGGACGTTCGGCACGTCCGCGTTGGCGAGCATCTTCCCGTATATCTCCGCCTCGCTGTCGTACTCCAACACGTACGGGTAGTCGATGCGCTTCGTCCGGTCGTTGAACGCCTCCATCTTCTCGTCGCCCGTCTTCTCGCGGTACTCCGGCATGTTCGTCCGCCCGACGATCACCTGGTCGATGTCGATCCGGGGGTTGTTCTTCGGCTTGATCGTCGACTCCTGGGAGGCGTGAAGGAAGTCGTAGAGGAACTCCCGCTGGAGCTTCAGCAGTTCCTCGCCGGAGAACAGCCCGCGATTCGCGTTACAGAACGCGCCGGCGTAGTCGAACGCGCGCGGGTCGGACTCCCCGTAGACGGCGAGTTTCGCGTAGTTCACGTCGCCGGTGAGCTCCGTCTCGTCCTGATTCTTCTTGTCTTTCGGTTCGAACGTCTCGATACACTCGCGCCGGTTCTCGTCGGCGACCAGTCGCACGACCTCGACGTGTTCGTCGAAGACGCGCTGGAGGTCGTCGTCGTAGTGGGCGAGCAGCTCGTTCAGGTAGAACTCCGAGGCCGGGTCCGGGTGTTGGTCGTTCCGGAGCGTGTACGGCGCGTCGAGCCGCTCGTTGAGGTCGTCGATGACCTCCTGACGCTGCTCTTTCGGGAGCAGCACGAGCGGATCTTGGCTCATCGGCGACCGGACCGTGTCGTCGTCGGGGTCCTGGTCGTCGATCACCGAACAGAGGTCGACCCACCGGAAGGTGTACATCCGCCCGGCGTCCTCCCGGGTGTACGCCTCGAAGTACCGACGGACGAGCCAGTCGAAGTGAGACTTCCCGGACCCCACCGGACCGAGCAGGAGCTTGATCCGTTTCTCGGGGCCGAGGCCGCGGGCGCCGGACTTCACCTTGTTGACGAACTCGTGGATCGCCTCGTGGATCTCCCGGCCGTAGAAGACGTTCTCGCCGTCGTGGAGCGGGTCCTCCGCGGCGAGCGCGTACTCGACGACGCCGCGTTCCTCGTCGTAGTGGGTCCCGTAGTGGTCGAACATGTCCGCGACGCGCTGGTGAGCGTTTCGCGTGATCTTCGGATCGTCGTACAGCGCGTCGAGGTACCAGTCGAACGATCGGGCCGCTCTGAGATCGTCCGGTACCGCGGTCTGGTACGCCTCGCTGAGCCGTTCGAGCGTGTGTCGTTCTGCCATCGTATCACGTTCGCTCGGAGAGGGCGAGCCCACCGACCCCCGGCGCGCACGAGACGGCGCTGCGGCTCTCGGTGCGCGTGTCAACACATCGTCGAGCCGCGAGCGACGCGTCGTCGGTACGCGATCGGGTGCCGGTCGGTGCCTCGCCCGTATCCGAGGCTATATATGTGGGAGGGATTGGCACGGATAAGTATGTCGCCCGTTGACACCCGACATGAACTGATCGGCGCCTCCGCGGTCGCCGGATCCGGTCGGCTCGGTGACGGTCCGTCGGCGGCTCTTATCAGCGACCCGTGAATTCGACGGCGGCCCCGAGCGCTCGGCTCCCGCGGGTCGCTCGCACGCGCGCTCTTCGCGCGCAGCCGGAGAACCGGAACCATCACCCCCGGAGCGCACCCTTTTGCGGGTCGCCCACACAGGACCAACGTGACGTTCAGCATCTGCGTTCGCGAGCGGTACACCGACGAGGACGGCGGCGATCAGACCCGGTTCGGCGTGGCGGTGACGACTCGGCTGCCCGGCGTGGGCACGCTGTGTCCGTTCGCCTCGTCGGACGGCGCGGTGGCCACCCAGTCGCTCGTCAACGTCGAACTCGGGCGGAAGGGGATCGAGTACCTCGACGACGGACTCGCCGTCGACGACGCGCTCCAGTCGCTGTTGAACGCCGACGAGGGGAGCGCGCAGCGCCAGCTCCACGGCGTCGACGCGGACGGGACGTTCGCGTTCTCCGGCGACGAGTGTAACGACTGGTACGGCCACGTCGTCGGCGAGAACTACACCGTCGCCGGCAACCTCCTGACCGGGGAAGACGTGATAGACGACACCGCGGCCGCCTACGAGTCCGACGCCCACGGCGAGGCGCCGCTCGCGGAACGGCTGATCGACGCGCTCGCGGCGGGCCACGCCGCGGGCGGAGACAAACGGGAGGACCTCGAGGTCCAGTCCGCGGCACTCCTCGTGTGTAACACCGAGGAGGAGGCCGACGACCCCTACTACAACGACCTGCGCGTCGACGCGAGCGAGACGCCCGTCGCCGACCTCCGGGAGACGTACGAGACCGCCAAGCGCGGCTACGAGACCATTTTGGAGAAGTACGCGGAGGAAGACGGAGAGACGGACGACGGCGACGAGGAGTAACGGACGGCGGGACCGAGACGGAACCACCGGTCGCGACGAGGCCCGATCCCCCTACAGCGACAGCCGCGCGAGGATCGGGAGGTGATCGGAGGGGTACCGGCCGCGGTCGTCCCGGTCCGCCAGCGTCGCGAACGCCTCGACAGACACCTCGGGCGAGACGAGCGCGTGGTCGATCCGCCGACCGTCGATGAGTCGAGCGAAGTCCGTGAGGCTCGTCTCCGGGCCGTGCCGGAGGTCGGCGGCCGCCGCAGCGTCGCGCAGCGAGAGGCGCCCCGCTCTCGACCGGTCCGGCTCGCCTTCCCCGTCCCGTGGTGAGCCCTCTCCGACGAGAATTTGGTGCGGCTCGGACCCCGGCGTACAGTTGAAGTCCCCCACGAGGACTATCGGAGTCGCGCCGTCGGACTCTCCTGCGCCCCCGCTCGCGATTTCCGGAAGCCGTTCGCGGAGCAGCCGGGCGGACTCGCGGCGCGCGGTCGCGCTGACGTGATCGAAGTGCGTGTCGACGGCGAGGAAGGCGGCGTCGCCGTCGGTGGCGCGCACCCGCGCCCACGTCGCGATCCGCGGGTGCGTGGCGCCCCAGCCGGTCGACGGCTCGTCCGGCGTCTCGGAGAGCCAGAACGTGCCGTCGTCGACGACCCGCCAGCGCTCGCTTCGGACGCCGATCGGACACCCCTCTCCCTCGCCGTCGGCCCCTCGCCCCCGGCCGACGAACTCGTACGCGGGGAGCCGCTCGCGGAGGTCCCGACGCTGCCCGGGCAGCGGTTCCTGGAACGCGACCACGTCGGGTCGGTGAAACCGGACGAGGCGGCCGACCGCGTCGCGGCGGTCGTGCCAGGCGTCGTGGTGGTCGCCGCGGTTGGCGTAGCGGACGTTGTAGCTCAGCACCCGGATCCCGGTCATTGTCGTGGGACTCGCGGGCGAGGCGATTAAAACACGCGGAGCGATCGCGGCCCCGCCCGGCCGTGATCGCGTCGCTCGCGCGGACGCTCCTCGCCGCTACCGCAATCGCGGCCGCGGCCGCTCTTCGGTCGCCGACCGCGGTTCACACCGAGAACTCGTAGAGGTCGTCGCCGACGTGGTGGATCGACTCGACGACTTTCCCGCTGTCGCCGACCATCGCGTCGCCGTCCACCATCGCGCGCCCGACCGCGAGCACCTTCTCGTGGGTCTCCTCGGCCACGACGACGAGGTCGCCCTCGCGGATCGCCGAGTCGGCCTCGACGATGCCGGGACGCATCACGTCGGCGCCGTCGGAGACGAACGAGATGGCGCCCGCGTCGACCGTGACGATCCCGGTCTCCGGCTCGTAGTCGTTCGCGCCACGCACGGTGAGGAACGGCTCGTCGTCGTCGACGTAGAACACCGCCGGCTCGCCGTCGACCAGGACGAGTTCGTAGCCGGCGTCGACGAACTCCACGAACTCGAACGCGTCGCCGTCGATGTCGACCCCGAGGTGGTCGGCGACCGCCTCACGGATCGTCGTGATCTCGTCGCTCCGGAGGTGGTGCCGTGATTTCACTTGCATGGGCGCTACGTCGACCGCTCGGGCGATAAATGGACCGCTCCGTGACGTGTCTCTCGGACCTCCTCTCCCCCTTCGTCACCCCGTATCCGGACCCCTCGGCGCTCTCGCCCGGTTGGACCGATCAAAACGGCCTTAAACTACCTCTCCTAATCGACTCGTATGTTCAACCCACTGGCGATCGTGGCGATCGCGACGATCGTGAACCCGCCAGCGATCGTGCTCGCGGCGGTCATGACGTTGTTCATCGTCCTCATCGGCACCGTGAAAGGGACGGGGTGGGAGCCCACGACGGACATTTCGGACGAAGTGCTCGAACGCCGCGCGGCGACCGTTCCGGAGACCGAGTTCCCGGAACCGGGCAACCGCGCGGTCGGCGGCGGCGGCGGCGGCGCGGGCGCCATCCCCGCCGGTGGCGACGGTGAAGAGGGCGAACTCGAATCGGGCGGCACCGTCAGCTCCGGCCCCGGTGACATCCCCGAAGACGAGGTCGAGTACTTCGAGGTCGAGTTCGTCAAGCAGGGCCAGACGGTCGAGCTCGCGAACGACGAGCCGATCCTCGATCAGGGCGAAGACGAGGGGTGGGACCTCCCGTACGCCTGCCGACAGGGGCAGTGCGTCTCCTGTGCCGGCCGGATCGCCGACGGTCCCTCCGAGGACTTCGTCGAGCACGACAACCAACAGATGCTCGAAGAGGCCGAGATCGACGACGGCTACACGCTCACCTGCGTCGCCTACCCGCGCGACTCCTTCAGCATCGAGACGGGCGAAGCTCCGTAGCCGCTCCGCTCGCAGGTCCGTTATCCCCGCCGCTCCGTCTCGGCTCTCTCCGCCGCTCCGTCTCCGCTCTCCTCGCGACACCCTTTTTCGCGTCTCGCCCCAACCGTTCGTATGTCAGTCACCACGGCGCTCGTCGCCGGCGGCGGCGGCGCCGTCGTCGCGCTGATCGCCGCGGCCGTCTACCGCGACGCCGTCCGCGTCGGGGTCGACCTCGGGTCGCCCCCGCTGTGGGCCGCGCTCGTCGTGTTCACCGGCGGCGCCAGCCTCGTCACCGCGATCCTCGTACCCGACGCTCCCCTGCCCGGAGTCCTCGTGTTGACCGCGCTCGGCCCCCTGTTGTACCTGCTCGAACGCGACGACTCGATGCACGGGGACGCCGCGGCCGACCCCACGCAGCTCCCGAGCGAGTCCGGGAACCCGCCCGACGGCTCCGACGACTCGGACCGATAGCCCTCCTCTCGGCGATCCGGACGAACGGCCGGCTCGGCGACGATCCGGGCAAACGACCCGTCTCGCGACCGCATCCCGTCTCATCGACGATGACACAGTTCCTTTCTCGCTCGTTTCGCGCTCCTAAACCGCAACTTTCCATACCGTCGGGGGAGAAGGAGAGACAATGAGCGACGAGAACGACGAGAGCCTCGCGGACCGGGTCGAGCGGTGGATGGTCGGACAGATGCCGATCATCCAGATGCACGGCGGCACGAGCGTCGTGCGCGAGGCCGACCCCGACACCGGCGAGGTCGTCGTCGAACTCGGCGGCACCTGCTCCGGCTGCGGCATCTCGAACATCACCGCCGACAACATCCGTCGCGACCTCATCATGGACTTCGACGAGGTCGACAACGTCACCGTCCGAACCGCCTCCTCCGGCGACAACGGCGCGTCCACCGTCGAGGGCGGCCGCGGCGGCGAACTCAAACACGAGACCGAGTCCGCGAACCACTTTTAGGTCAGCTCGACCGGGCCGCTCAGTCGCTCCGAACGGGGTGCCGCCGGCGCACCTCCCGCCCGAGACGCTCCGCGTGGTCGAGGCGAACCCGCCTCGCGTCCGCCTCGGTAAGCGGTCTCTCCTCTCGTAGCCCGGCCGACAGCGGCTCGTACGCCGCCGTCTCGAAGCCCATGCGTTCGAGGTACGACCGGACCGCGTCCGAGGCGAGCCCGTCTCGGACGGCGTCTTCGACGCGTTCGCGAACCGTCTCGAACGGCGGGAGGACGACGGCTTCGTCTCCGACGCCCCGCCGCTCGCCGCCCTCCCACGGATCCTCGCCGACGCGGAACTCGGCGTCTTCGAGCCGCTCGACGACGCCGGCGATGTCGTCGGCCAACCGGACGACCTGGCTCGGGAGCGCGGCGTCGGCCGAGCGCCACTCGACAGTCCCGAACTCCGCTCGGAGCTTCACCGGAGTCCAAGCCGCGCTCTCCGGGGTGAAACACCCCTCGACGGCTTCCCGATCGCAGCCGGTGACGACCGCCCCGGTGACGAACGCCTCGTACCGGCGTTCGAGGCGCGTACCCCACTCTTCGGTGCTCTCGGCGTACGGCCACAGCTCGCCCTGCCACGGGAGGTGGTCGTACGCCATCCACCGGTACAGCATCGATCGCGCGCCCGCCGCCAGCGGCTCGTGACCGAAGTACGGCGAGGAGTTGACGAGCGCCAGCGCCGGGTCGAGCGCCGTCAGTAGGTTGAGCTGGTCGATCTCACGTCCCGGTAGCTGCTCGACGTGGACGTGCGTCCCGGCGCAGTGGCGGACGTACTCGAACCGGTCGCCCAAGACGCGGTCCTGAACCCGCGTCCGCTCGCTCCCGAGATCGGGGATGTCGCCGTCGCAGATCGGTGTCGCCAGCGGGACGAGCCCCTTGTCGAGCGCGTCTGCCCGTTCGAGGACTCGGTCGAGGCGGTCGAACAGCTCCTCGCGGAGTTCCGCGGTCGACTCGCACGGCGACGTCTTGACCTCCAAGAGCGGAACGACGAACTCGCGTTCGACGCCCGCCGCCGCGTCGACGAGCCCGCCCGGTTCGGTCAGCCGACCGTTCTCGTCGACCACCCAGTACTCCACTTCGACGCTCCGCCGCATCGGTCCGGTGTCTGCCGTCGATCCACCGTCCGGCCCGGCCGCCTCGGTTACGTCGCTCACCGTCTGCCGGTCCGATCGCCGTCTCCCGTCCGCTCGCTCGCTCGAACAGGTGTGGTATCAAATAGCATGGTTTCGAGTCACGACAGCGAAGTAATAACTCTTCTGTGGATACTGTTAAGAACACCTCAGAATCCTTGTTCTCATTTAGGAATATGGCTTTTCACATATAGAAAAGAAATTTTCACCCGCTAGCTCAGTCGTTTCGACAGTCTATGACGGCCGCTTTCGATCGGCGGGTGAAGGGCGGTCAGAGGGGACCGATCTGACGCGGACCGGATGTCCGTCTCTCGGCTCTCGTCCCGACGCTTCGACCCGCTACAGCGGCGTGAACGGCAGCGACGCGAGCGTCTCGGCGTCGTAGTCGAGCGCGTCCGCCTGCGAGACGCCCTCCGGCGTGATCAGGTCGATCACGCGGGGCGCGTTCCCGGCCGCGCCTTCCTTTGCGCCGCCGAAGACGAAGGCGCCCCGGCTCTCCTGTACGTCGCGGAACGAGCCGAAGTCCTCCGACCCGACGACCGGCAGGACTTCCCAGTCGGCGAGGTCGGCACCGCCGAGCGCGCTCTTCGGCACCGAAACGACCGCGACGCCGGACTCGAAGTCGGCGATCCGCTCCGGGGAGCCGAGTCCGTTGCCCTCGGCGTCGACGACGCTCCCGCCGAACCCGCTCGCGGCGACCCGGTACCGCCAGTCGTCGTCGAACTCGGCCGTGACGGAGAGGTCGCCGAGTTCGGTCGCCCGGCCGCCGTCGCCGTCCGGATCGCGGAGGTAGACGACGAAGTAGTGCGGCGAGAACGTGCCGCCGAACCCGGCGTAGAGGTTCTCGACCTCGAACGCGAAGCGGTACTTGTCGTCGGTCTCTAACAGCCGGAACGAGCGCAGGTCGAAGGCGTCCTCCTGGAACGCTTCGTTTGTCGGGTAGACGTACTCGCCCGGCCCGTCGTCGTCGCCCGCGGGATCGGTCAGCGTCGCGATGAGGTCACCCGGGGCGACCGTCACCGTCTCGGCGGCGAGCGTCTCGCCCGTCTCGGGGTCGCGGACGGCGATGTCGAACTCGTCGATGGCCGAAATCCGATAGCCCAGCGTGACCGTCTCGTCGGTCGCGTTCGGGGGGAGTCGCACGTTCGCGATCGCGTCCACCTCGCCGTCGACGACGACCTCGACGTTCGTGCCGCCGACGAAGCCGGCGTCGTTCGAGCCGGTCGCCGTGATGAACGGCTCGTTGAGGTCGGCCTCGTCGGCGATGTCGATCGAGATCTCCTGTTCCGGTCGCTCGTACTCGGGGAGGCGGCTGATCTCGGGACCGCGGGCCGGCCGGAGCCTGACCGCGGTACCGCCGCTCGGCGCGGTCGACGCGAGCAGCGTCGTCGACGGGTCGACGACCGCCTCGTCGATCCGGGTCGCGGTCGGATCGGCGTCGACGCCGCCCCCGATCGCGTCGCCGTAGATTTCTGCGACGTACTTCGGCCCGGAGCGGCCGTTGCCCTTGCCGTTTCCGTTGCCGCGTCCGTTCCCCTTTCCGCCGTTCCCCCCGCGTCCGGGCGCCTCGCCGGAGTTCCCGGGCGCGAGGAAGTCGAGCGGCACGTCGATCGCTCGGCCGTCGCCGTCGGTCATCACGCCGACGTACCACTCGTCGCCGTGGCGTCGGGCGATGGCGAGGTACTCACCGATCGCCGAGCCGACGACGCGCGTCTCGTCCCACCCCGCGGCGGGGACTGCCTCGATGAAGCCGAACTCGGGTTTGGCGTCGAAGTTCTCGTTCGCGGGGACGTACCCCTCGTAGTCGGCCGGAACCGGCGACGGCTCGCCCGACTCGGTGACGGCGACCGCGTTGAGGTTGAACCCGCCCACGTCGCCGACGAACCCGTCCTCGCCGTCCTCGTAGTCGAGCTCGATCGCTATCTCGTTGTCGCCGGCCGCCAGTTCGACCTCGGTCGTGAACACCTGCCAGTCGTCCCAGTAGCCGGTGAATCCGGGCGCTATCGGCTCGGTCTCGTCGTTGACGCGCAGCGTGGCCTGCGGGCCGCCGGCGTCGATCACGCGCCCCGCGTTCTCCTCCGGCGCGCTCGCGTAGCGGAGGTGGAGGTCGTAGGTGCCGGCCGCCGGCGCGTCGGTCACGGTGTACCTGACGGACGAGCCGCCCGGCGCGCGGTTCGGGTCGACGGCGACGTGGTTCGTGCCGAACGCGTCTCGCCACGTGTCGTCCGTGACGAGTCCGTCGCGGTCGCCGGCGGCTGCCTGAAGGCCCTCCCCCACGCCGAACGTCTCGTCGACGTACCCCTCGATCCGGTCGGCGGCCATCTGGAGGCCGCTGAGGTACGTGGGATACATCGCGAGCTGTTTCGCCCGCGTGGTCTGGATCTGGTCGCCGCGGTCGTCGCCGAAGGTGATGTCGAAGATGCCCGGCTGGAAGCTCACCGGGCCGGCGAGGTTCCGCGTGAACGGGAGCGTGACGTGGTGATCGCGGCCGACGTTCGAGCCGAGCTGGCCGAACCCGTCGTACTCTTGGGCCTTCACGACCTCGCGGTTCGCCACGTTCGGGTAGGTGCGGATCTCGCCGGTGGGCTTTATCCCCTCGTGGATCTCCAGCAGCTGTCGGTTCGCGGCCGCCTCGCGGATCACGAGCCGGTGGTGGTTCACCGCGAGCTGGTTGTGCTGGTTGTGGGTCGGCCCGTCGGCGCCGTCGTCGATCCTGAGCCCGGGGTCGGAGACGTACCCGTTCTTGATCGAGTTGATCCCCTGGCCCTCGTAGCCGGCGAACACGTCCTCGTCGAGGATCGCGTCCTCGTAGTTCGGGAGGTTTCCGGCCGTCTCGTTGTGGATCGTCATCTCGACGGGATCGGGGAGGCCTGCGCCGTAGCCCGTCACCTCCCGCACGTCGAAGTCGGGATACGAGTCATCGACGCCGAAGCCGAAACCGGTGCCGTCGCCCGGGTAGGTGTCCCACCCTTCGTTCCACCCCTCGACGAGCACGCTGTCGAGGCCGTTCTCGCTCGCGAAGCGCATGTACCGCTTCATTCGCTCGGTGCGAGCGCCGTGGACGTACGAGGCCGGGTTCCCGCCGCCGCCCGCGATCGCGTCGTCGGAGCGGTACTCCCAGTTGGCCTGTCCCGCGATCATCGTCCACCAGATACCGACGTACTTGCGGGGCTCGATCCAGTCGGTGTCCGGCTCGCCGCCCGCGGTCGGTAGCGCCGACTCGTCGAGCGGGTCCGAGAGGAGCGGCACCAGCTGCGACTCGATCAGCTCGCCCGGTCGGTCGACGAGCTGGATCGTCCGCCACGGCGTCGCCGCCGGCAGGTCCAGCGAGGCACGCGACCCGTCGGGCAGCGGCGTGAGTTCGGTCGCGAACCCCGTCCCGCCGCCGTCGCTCCGGGGGGCCAGCGTCGCGGCCGCGTAGTCGTCGAGGTTCGCCTCGTGGACGCTGAGGTACGCGTCGCCCGCGTCGACGGTGAGCGGCGTGTGCGCGCCCTCGCGCATCTGGGTACCGGTCGGTCGTCGCGGCTCGCTGCCGCCCGGAATCTCCGACAGCGGGGTCTCAGCGTACTCCTGCTCGAACCGCGGGTTGGTCACCTCGTTGCGGATCCACCACGCGTCGTAGTCGTCCGCGAAGTCGAGGCCGGTGTTCTCCGAGTCGATCACCGCCCTCTCCGAGTTGCTCGCGAACCCCTCGCCGAGGACCGTCCGGAACCCGACACCGTCGTCGAACACGCGGATCTGGAGGGTCGCGCCGCGCCCCCCGTCGGCGGGGGAGCCGTCCGACGCCGCGTCCGCGAGGCCGACGCTCACGGCGCTGTACTCGGCCGAAACCTCGTCGGCCGCGCCCCACACCGGCTCCCACTCCTCGGTCGCGGCCTCGCGTTCGGTCCCGGTGACGGTCACCGCGCCGTCGTCGCCGGTCGCGCTCGCGCCGAACGTCGGCTGGTTCCGGAAGTCGAAGCCGAGCGTCGACGACTCCACGTACGTCGTCCCGCCGCGCGCGACCTCGTAGGTCGGGACCCCGTCGCTGACGTCGACCGTGACCGTGATCGACCCGTCCGGTGACGCCACCGTCTGGACCGGGTCGTCCGCGTCGTTGGCGACCCGCGCGGCGTCGTCGGCCGCGACGCTCCCCGAATAGGCGGCCGCTGCCACCAGCGCCCCCACGCTCCCGAGGAAGCCGCGCCGACTCGTTTCGTCGAATCTGCGCTGTGATAGTTTTTCACTCATTGTGCGTCTCCCATGAATGCGATGATTGATAATGTTATTGTAACGAACGAGAGGTGTTTCATCCGTTCGTATTCGAGTTAAAACTACGTGGGGACAGGTCGCTTCGGTTCGCCGTCGCGCGGCGAGCGGCGCTTCGTCTCCCGATATTGAAACGCCGTCTCGGGGGCGTTCTCGCCGCGGTCGCACGGAGCGGCGCGGCGTTTCGGCTCAGCCGTCGCCTCGCTCGACGTCGTCGAGCCAGTCGGTGACGGCCCCTTCGAGCGCCCCGGTCGTGCTCCCGAGGTTCACGATCTGGTAGCCGTTCGCCGCCTTCTCGCCGGCGTCGTCCATCCCGAACCCGAGCCCGCCGACGGGGACGCCCGCCTCGACGGCCGCGGAGCGGACCGTCTCCACGGCGTCTCGAACGTCCGGGTGGTCGAGTTCGCCGGGGTGACCGAGCGCCACGGAGAGGTCGAACGGGCCGATGAAGACGAACCCCAGCTCCGGGACGGCCAGGATCTCGTCGATGTCCTCGACGGACTCCGCGGTCTCTATCGTCGCGCCGACGAGCGTCTCGTCGTCCTCGGTGGCGACGTACTCGTCGGCCAGTCCCCAGCGGCTCGCGCGCGGCGACGCCAGCCCCCGATCGCCGGGACCGTCATCGTAGCGGAACCGGGCCGACCGGACCGCCTCTCGCACCTCGTCGGCGGTCTTCACCCGGGGGA
The DNA here is from genome assembly GCF_055389685.1 of Halorubrum ejinorense. Taxonomy (NCBI): domain Archaea; kingdom Methanobacteriati; phylum Methanobacteriota; class Halobacteria; order Halobacteriales; family Haloferacaceae; genus Halorubrum; species Halorubrum ejinorense. The sequence goes on along the minus strand of NZ_AP043777.1, from coordinate 416,523 downwards.
GGAAGGCGTTCCGAACGCCGAGGTCCAGCGCCTTCCGGACGAGCGTCGGGTCCGTGTCGGGGAGCCGGACGAGCAGCTCCACGCCCGTCCGCTCTGCCGCGCGGAGCAGGTCTTCGATCCGTCCCGCGTCCCGCGGGGACGGGCCGCCGTGTTCGAGGTCGATCCAGACGAAGTCCGCGCCGAGCTCGCCGTAGAGCTCCACGAGCGTCGGACTGTACGCGTTGTCGAGTACCCCGAACGCGACCCCGCCGCCCTCGACGGTCGCCGCGAGGTCGTTCGTCGGCTGTGCCGCGTTCACGAGCGACCGCCCCCTTCGTCGTTCATCGTGGCTCGGACGTTCGCGAGCGGCTGGTAAAACACGGCGTATATTCACGCTCTGCGTGTTTGTGATTAACCGAGAGACGGTCGGCGGCTCACAGCGCGCTCTCCAGCGCCGACGCGACGCTTCGCGCCTTCTCGGCCAGCGGTTCGGGGACCGTTCCGGCCGCGACCGCCTCTCGGAGCTCGTCGTCGTCGACCCGCTCGACGGTGCCGTCCGGCAGTTTCACCACGTCGACGTGGAGGTCCACGTAGCGGGCTGCGTCGGGGAACACCTCCACGGGCGTGCAGACGTTGACGTACGTCCCTCGGACGGTCCCGTCGCGGCCCCGGTACGTCGTCGGGTACCACCAGCGCCCCTCCTTCAGGCTCGTCTCGGCGACGTCGCCGGCCTCGCGGTCGACGCCCAGTCCGTCGTATGTCCCCCCGCCGGTCATCTCCCGTTCGACCGTGACGCCGCCGTCGGCGTCGACGCCCGTGACCGTCCCCTCGCCGAGGGTGATCAGCCGGCCGTCCGGCTTCCCGTGGTCGATCCGGAACGCGTCGCCTTCCGCGGGGCCGAACGCGTCGGTCACGACCGCGAAGGGGAACGCGGCGTCGGGGTCGGGTTCACAGAGCGCCTCCGCGAGGTCGACCCCGGCCGAGGCGTCCGCCGACCCCGCCTTCACCCGGTGGTGGCCCGGCATCGTCGCGGTCGCGGTCCGCCGCGCGTCGTCGAGTCCGCCCCGGCTCTCGCGGCCGAACCAGACCCAGACCCCGGCGTTCGGCTCGGCCACCGGCGTCTCGCGGAGTCGAGACCGGTCGTCGAGGACGCCGAGGCCGCTCTCGGCGTCGCCGGGTCCGTCACCGCCCCCGCCGACCGCGTCGCTGCCGTCCCCGGTCGCCGCGCGCAGCGCTTCCGCGGCGTCGACCGCGCCGTCGAGTCCGGATTTCAGCGCCTCCGTGTCGGCGTCGACTGCCGGCGGGAGCCACACCGCCCGCCACCCGGCCGGCGGTTCGAGGCCGAGCAGGTCGAGCATGCCCGACAGCTCCCGAGCGTCCTCGTCGTTCCGAACGTCGACCCGGGTGCCGGACCCCGGTTCGAGCGCGACGAGGCCGCCGCCGACCCGGAGTTCGCCGGCGAGTTCGGGGCGGCGGTCGGTCCACGGCGCCGCCGACTCGCGCACCTGGACGCGGACCGCGTCGCCGGACTCCACTCTGGCGTCGACGCTGCCGAACGGGAGGTATCCCTCGACCGGGCCGGCCGGCTCGGCCGATTCGAGCGCGCCGTCGCCTTCCGTCCCGCCGGTTCGGAGCGTCACCACTGCCCCGCCGCCGAGCGTCTCCGTCACCTCGCCGTCGAGGACGGCGCCCGGCGGGGTCGGGTCCGGCCACGCGAGCGCGTCGCGGCCCGCGCCGGTCAGGGGTTCCCGGACCGCGGCGACCGCGTCCGGATCGCCGCTCGCTCCGACGCCCTGCCGGTCGTCGCTCGTCTCGACCCGGACCTCCGGCGGGTCGTCGGGGAACGCGGCGTCGAAGCGTCGCCGGATCGGCGCCGAGGCGTCGACCACCCCGTGGCCCGCGTCGAGCAGTCGCGCGGTGAGCGCCGTCGCGTAGATGCCGCGGACGCGAACCCGCGCCATCGTCACAGGGCCCCGCGGTCGCGCGCGAACCGCACTCGGTCGTTGACGGTGTCGCCGAGGGTGAGCTCGACGACTATCGGCCCGCCGTCCGAGCCCGACGCGCCGTCGTCCTCCCCGCCCCCTCCGTCCGCCGCTCGGAGGATCCGTCCGCCCTCGACCGGGACCCCCCAGCCGTCGAGCGAGAGGTACCCGCGCAGGTCGCTCCCGTGCGTGAAGAGGTCGACGTCGGCGGTCGCGTGTTCCTGGACCTCCGCCGTGCTGTGTGCCATCTCCATGTCCGAGTAGTAGGGACCGTCCGCGTCGAAGAACGATCGGAGGCGGTCGGCGTCCCGCGCGACGAGTTCGGCGACGCGGTCCGACGCGTCCGCGACGGCGTCCGCGTCCAGCCCGGCCTCGCTGAGGGCGCGCTGGACCCGAGGATCGAAGTGCATACTCCGCCTTCGGGCGCCGCCGTTTCAATCCTGTCGACCGCGGCGCTCGGCGCCCGCGGCTTCGATCGACCGGCGACCCGTCGCACGGTCGCCGCCGCGTGGCCCGGGGGCGACGCCGCGGTCCGTCCCTCTCGCGAGTGTTCCCCCGACACCGACGATTAAGTCACCGTGGCGGCAATCGACCCCTATGCCATCCGAGGAGGACCCGATCGCGTCTCGGGCCGACGACGACCGCGACCTCTACGACATCGCGACGTGGGAGGAGCGGACCTCGCTCGACGGGCTCTCCGTCGCGCTCCACTGGTTCATCACTCGGTCGGCGAAGGCCGCGGTCGTGCTCGTCGCCTTCGCCGGCCTGCTCGTCATTCTCGGGTCGTTCGGGATCGGACTGCTCTTCGACCCCGCGATCGCGATCCTCCTCGGACTCTCGGTGATCCCCGCGCTCGGGCTCGCCGCCTACGTGTACTCGTCCGATGTCACGACCGGCGAGCCGCTGTCGCTGCTCGTCGCCACGTTCCTGTTGTCGATCCTGACCGCGACGTTCGCCGCGGTCCTCAACAGCGAGCTCCAGCCCTTCTTTCGGCCGTTCGGCTTCCCGGGGCTCGTGCTCTTCTTCTTCCTGATCGTCGGGCCCGTCGAGGAGTCGGTGAAGCTGCTCGCGGTGCGGCTGTACGCGTACACCGACGCCCGGTTCGACGCCGTCATCGACGGGGCCGTTTACGGCGCCATCGCGGGGCTCGGGTTCGTCGTCATCGAGAACCTCGTGTACATCGCACAGAACGTCGACCTCGGAGAGCTGACCGTCGGCATCGCCACGCTCGGCGCCGGCGACGGGATCGCGGCGTTCCGGGCGCTCGCGGGCCCCGGACACGTGATCTACTCCGCGTTCGCGGGCTACTACCTCGGGCTCGCGAAGTTCAACCCCGGCAACCGCGGACCCATCGTCGTGAAGGGACTCGTGCTCGCGGCCGCGATCCACGCGCTGTATAACACCCTCGTCGGGCCGGTGACCGGCGTCGCGGCCGGGCTGATCGGGATCCCGCAGGTGATCGCGCTGTTCGCGTTCGTCGTCGTGTTCCAAGGGGCGTTCGGCTTCGTGCTCCTCCGGAAGATCCGGCGCTACCGCGACGCGTACCTCGACACTCGCGACTCGGTCGACCCCGAGGTCGAGCCGGAGCTCGACGAGTTCGAGCAGTAAGGGCGAAACCGGCCTCGTTTCCGGCTTCCGTCAGAGCGCCTTCTCGACGCGCGAGCGGTCGCCCGTGCCGCCCGTCACGGCGGCGTCTCGACTCGCGAGCGGTCGCCCGTCCCCCCCGTGAGCGCGCTCGCGAGGGCGCCTTTCACGACGACCTCGTCGCCGAGGTCGGTCAGCCGGACCTCGGGGACGTTGATGAACACCATCTCCGGGAGCTTCTCGCGGATCGGATCCAGCACGCGGTCGGGGTTGTTGAGCGCGACCGCGCCGCCGACGCTCACGACCAGCGGCGCGTACGCGTGAATGACGTTGGCGATTCCCATGGCGTTCCAGTGGGCGACCTGGTCGATCACGTGGTCCGCGAAGGTGTCCTCGCCCGCCGCCTCGAACACGTCGACCGCGGAGAAGTCGGGGTCTTCGATCGGGAGCACCGTCTCGATCGGGTCCTCCTCGTGGAGTTCGCGGGCGTACTTCGGGATGTTGTTGCCCGAGCAGTACCCCTCCCAGTGTCCGTCGAGCCCGCAGCCGCAGGTCATGAAGCCGTGGGGGTCGACGGTCATGTGCCCGACCTCGCCCGCGTTCCCGTCCCACCCCGAGAGCACGTTGCCGTCGACGGCGACGCCGGCGCCGATCCCCGAGGAGATGGTGAGGTACACCATGTCGTCTGGGTTGCGCTCGGAGTGGAACCGCTCGCCGATGACGCCCGCGATGGTGTCGTTGTGGAGGTACACCTCGTCGGTGTCGAGCAGCCGACCGACGGGGCCGACGAGCGGGATGCGCTCGACCGTGTCCGGGAGGTTCGCGGGCCCCTTGACGACCCCTTCCGCGAGGTCGAGCGGGCCGATCGAGCCGATCCCGGCCGCGACCGCCTCGTTCGGTGTGATCCCCGCTTCCGTACAGGCCCCCCGAGTGACCTCCAGTACCGCCTCCGTGACGGCGATGCCGTTCGGTCCCCGCGGGGTGGCTCGCGACGCGGAGCCGAGGATCGCCGCGGTCTCGTCGCCGACGACCGCTCGGACGTTCGTCGCCCCGAGATCGACGCCCACGTAGTACATCGGGTGTAAGCGCGGACCCGCTTCACTTAAGCGGGACGCTTCGCGTGGTCGAGCGACGGGAAAGAACCCGGTCGTCACCGAGAAATCGCGTTACGAGGCGACTTCGCGGACGAACGTCACCGGACACGGAGCGCTGAGGAGGACTCCCGTGCGACGCTGCCGAACGCGGCCTTCTCGGTCGGCGAGCGCTGCCGAACGCCGACGAACCGGCGGATCTCGACGGACGGACCGCGCTTCGCGAAGAGATCGCTCTCGGTGGCTCGACCGACGGAGGCGACGGCCGCGGGGACCGCTCAGTAGTCGGGCGCGTCGTCCTCGACTTCGCGTTTCAGCGAGTCGCGTCGGGACTTCGCGTCGCGGCCGGTCGCCTCCAGCAGGAACTCGTTTTTCGCGTCGACGGCGTCCGCGGCGGCGTCGGCGTTGCCCTCCGCGATGACGTCTTCGGCGGGTCGCTCCTCGAAGTGGACCGCCAGCTTGTCCTTCTTGCTCCCGTACTCGGCGGCGCCGGCCACGATGCGGTCGAACACCGGGTTGTCGGGGTCCTCGACGACGTACAGCTCGTGTCCCTGCCACTCCTCGGTGCCGGTGACCTCGCCGAAGTAGTCCTCGATCGAGGCTTTCAGGTCCGGCATTCGGTCGTCCAGATGCTCACCGCGTCGCATCTTGTACTCCTTCATGCCGCGACCGTTCGACAGGCCTGCGTAAACCAGTTTCGTCACGGCGGCTCGGCGGGCTCGACCGCCGACGCGCCCGTTTCGACGACGACTACCGGGGGCGTTCGTCGACGTACCCGCGCTTACACTCCGGACAGATGTCGCCCGCGCGCATGGAGCTCCCGTCCGAGGCCCGAACCATCCCGCACTCGGGACAGTAGTACTCCGTCGGCTCGTTCGAGCCCGCCGTCTGTAGCTCTGGGCTCTCGCTCCGGGTGATCCCCGTTCCGCCCTCGCCGTCGGCGTCGAGCGAGACGCTCTCCGAGTCGTCGGGCGCCTCGACGTACTCCCCCTCTCCGTCCGCTTCCTCCTGTTCCGCGGCCTCCGGAGTGAGTCCGCCGCCGAACTCGACGCCGGCGTCTCCGCCCTCGCCGACCTCGGCGCTGAACCCCTCGTCTTCGCCGCCGTGGTCGGGCCAAGCGGCCGCCCCGTCTCCCTCGGCGTCCTCCTCGTCGACCTCGGGCCACGCGCCGCGCTCCCGGCCCTCGACCGACTCGTCGTCGTCCTCGTCGAGGATCACGCCGTCGTCGGTCTCCGCGTCGGGCTCGTCGTCCGACGCGGCGTCGGTCGCGGGCGCCTCGCCGGCTCCCGCCCCGCCGCCGGCCGCCGCCCCGTCGCCGGCGTCTAACAGCTCCGCGTCCTCCTCCGAGGGTCCCGATCCGGCCGTTCCGGGCGAGTCGTCGACGGCGCTCGCTTCGGCGCCTCCCGACGCCGCCCCGGGACCGCCGTCGTCCGCGTCGGCCGTCGCTCCGTCGTCGAGGATCACCGCGTCGTCGGCGCCGGCGCCGGGCTCTTCGTCCAGGGTCACCGACTCCTGTGGGGCGTCGTTCGGCTCGCTCCGTCCCGCGGGTTCCTCCGCGGCACCCGGGGTCGTCGCCGGACCGGCGGGACCGCCGGGGTCGCTCTCGCCCGTCCGGTCCGCGGCGGCCTCGTCGGCCAGCTGTTGCATCGTCGTTACCTCCGTGTTCTCGCTGACGACCTGCGTCTCGCCGCAGCGAGCGCAGGTCTTCACCTCCCTGACGGTCGTGACGACCTCGTCGCCGTCCTCCTCGCGTTCCCGCTGGAGTTCGGGTTCGTCGAAGTCGTGCCCGAGCAGACACCTGAGTCCCATTGTGCCTCCCTGCGGTGCCGAGGGTAAAAAACGCCCCGTCGGCGTCCGACGCTCGGCGCACGACCGTTTCGGACCGCCGCGACCGGTTTCCCCCCGCGGGCCGCGGACACAGACTCTTTGTGGATCGCCGCTGTACCGTTCACCGACATGCCTACAGTATCCTATCAGGGCGAGGAGATCGAATGCGAGAAGGGCGCCGTGTTGCGCGACGTGCTCAAGGAGGCCGGCCTCTCGGTGTACAACGGCAAGATGAACCAACTCAACTGCCGGGGCGCCGGGTCGTGCGGCTCCTGTGCGGTCCAGGTCGAGGGCGAGGTCAGCGAGCCGGGAAAGAAGGAGCGCGCCCGCCTCTGGTTCCCGCCGCATCACCCGAGCCACGACGTCCGCCTCGCCTGTCAGACCAAAGTCGAAGGCGACGTCGAAGTGACGAAGGGCCGCGGGCTCTTCGGCCAGCACATCTGAACCGCGACCGACGCCTTCTCCGTCGGTTCAGCAACTTCTATCCAGCGCGGCCCTCGCCGCTGCTCGCGACGAGCCGTCCGCTGGTCGGTGTGAAATACGACCGCGACGGACGTGAGTCCGCGACGCGGGCAAAACGTTCGATACCGTGTGTCAGAGTCGCGTTCGGCGTCAGCCGGACCGACCCACCATTTCGGATCGGCTTACTGCCGAACGACGTTGGACGCGCGCGGGCCCTTCTCGGAGGACTCGATGTCGAACTCGACCTCCTGTCCCTCCTCGAGGTCCGGGCCGCCGACGTCTTCCATGTGGAAGAACACGTCGTCGTCCGCGTCGTCAGTCTCGATAAATCCGTAGCCGCCAGTGTCGTTGAAGAAATCAACCTTTCCGGTCGCCATTGCGTCTGAACGAACGCGCTATCGGATTATAAGGATTGCGAGTGTACAGTTACCACGGCCCTCTTCGGACAATTGTTTCTGAAAAGCGCGCTATCGCAGACAATTAGTGACCGTCCATGGGAGGACTATCGCCCGTCTCGATTGATCCGTCGGTTTCACGTCACCCGGCTCGACGCCGACGTTTATGCCCACGGCCTGAAAACGAGGTGCTGTGTCTCGCACGCGTCACGCCGACGGTCCCGCGCTCAGCCTGCGCGAGAACGGTCCCGCCCTGCTGGTCCCGGCGGCGTGGGGCGTCGCCGCGGCCGCCCTGACCGGCGCCGTCTCCGAACACGCGTTGTTCGTGGCTCACGTCGTCATGAGCGTCCTGCTCGTCGCCTTCGTCGTCGCCTCGTGGCGCGACATGGAGACGGGCGTCCTCAGGGCGTGGAAGCTGGTTATCCTCGCGGGGACGCCGGTCACGCTCGCGGGCGTCGCGGGCTTCCTCGCGCTCGCCCCGCTCCCGGCCGACGCGCTGCTCGCCGTCGCCTTCTACGGCTGGATGCTGCTGCCCGCGCCCGCGTTCGTCTACACCGGCCTGCGCGACTCGGCGGTCCCCCGCTCGACCGTCCACTACGTCGCCGCCGCGTGTTCGGTCGCCGGGGCGGCCGTCGCCGCGCTCGCGGGCTCCCCGGCCGGGGTCGTCGCGGGAGTCGCGCTCGTCGGCCTCGGTCAGACCGCGGGCATCCTCGCGGCGACCGCGCTGTACTGAGCGCTCTCTCCGCCTCGGACCCACGGACGCCGAGGCCCCTCGCCGTGCCCTCACTCGACCGATCCGTCGAGCGCGTTCCGGAGCGCGCGCCGGTGGAACGCGACCGCCGCGTCCCGGTCGACGGGCGGGTACCGCGGGTTCGTCACGACGCCCGCACTGTCGACGACGGCGCTCGTGACGGCCGCCACGCGGTGGGCGCGCCCGACGGGCGGTAGCGGGGCGACCGACTCGTACCCCTTGCGAAACGACCGCCGGAGCGTTTCGGTCTCGGCCGCGGGCGCGTACCAGTCGACGACCAGGTGTTCCGCCTTGGCGACCGACACGCCCGCCGGAGCCGAAAGCGGCGCCTCCCAGTCGATGACGGCCGTCACCGCGCCGTCCGCGACGAGGGCGTTCCCGGGCCGGAAGTCCCACGGGAACAGCCGCGGCGCGGCGTCGCCCTCGATCGGTTCCCGAAGCGCCTCGGCGAGCGCCCCGCGGAGGTCGTCGAACTCCGCCGGAAGCCGATCCGCGTGTCGCTCGCCGAACCGTCGGAGCCACGTCGTCGCGTCGACCGGCTCTCGGACGACTAGCGGCGAGTCGCCCCCGAGCGCTGCGTTCGATTCGGCCCCTCCCTCGACGGCGAGGCGACCGCACCCGTCGAAGCGAAACGCCTCGTGGATCTCGGCGAGGAACCGTCCGAACGCCTCGGAAACCTCTCCCCGAGCCGCCGGATCGAGGTCGACGAACGCCTCGTGGAGGTCGCGTCCGTCGATCAGCGGCGTGACGAACCACCCCGTGCCGTCGACGGTTCCCCCGCCGATCGGACGCGGAACGGGAACGGTCGTTCGCTCGCCGATCGCCGCCAGCAGCGCCGCCTCGGTCCGCGCCGCGCCCGGCGTCGAGGAGCACTGGACGACGACCGGGTCGGCCGCCTCGAACCGCACCACCTCCGTCCGCTTTCGGTTTCCGCGGCCCAGCGGCTCGACGCTCGTCGCCGTCGCTCCCGGGCGCGTCTCCGCGAGGGCCCGCTCTCGGACGCCGTCGCTCACGGGTCGGCCTCCGCCTCGGCCTCGGGCTCGCACGCCAAGAGCGACGCGAGTTCGTCCAGCGAGTCGAGGACGTAGTCCGGCCGGTACGGGGCCGCCGCGTCGTCGGGGTCGGCCCGCAGCCACGCCGAGAGAAGGCCGGCGTTGTGCGCGCCCGCCACGTCGTACGACAGCGAGTTTCCGACGTACAGCGTCTCTCCCGGTTCGACCGAGAGTGCGGCGGTCAGCCGCTCGAACGCCTCCGCGTGGGGTTTCCGGCGCGGCAGGTCGCCCGCGTACACGATCGCGTCCACTCGGTCACCGAGACCGAGCGCCTCGACTTTCGCCCGCTGTCTCCGCTCCGGGCCGTTCGTGAGAACGCCTACGGGCCCCGCCGCCGCCGCGGCCGTCAGCCCGTCGACCGCTCCGGGGAGGTACGCGACCCGCGAGTCGTCGGCGACGGACTCGAACGCCTCGGCGAGCGCGATCGGATCGACGTCGCGGCCGTGTTGGGCCGCCAGCCGCGCGAACCCCGCGCCGAGGTACCCGACGCGGTCGTTCGGGTCCGGCGCGCCGTCGAGGAGCGGCCACAGCTCGTCGGGCTCGCCGAACGGTTCGACGCCCGCCGCCTCGAACGCCCGTCGGTACAGGGCGTCGATGTCGTGGTCGTGGCGGCACAGCGTGTCGTCGAGGTCGAACGCCACCGCCGCGAACCGGCTCATGGGAGATCGGTGGCGCCGCGCGGCGAAGTCCGTTTCGGCGACGCGCCCGTACATCCGACGATGCCCGACCCCGAGGACACCCACGCCTGCGAGACGTGCGGCGCGACAGTCTCCGTCGCGGACGCCCGCCGGTCCGAGCCGTTCGGCGACCTCGACCCCAACACGTGGCAGACGCTGAACTGTCCGCACTGCGGCGACCGGCTCGCGACCGTCTTCGTCGGCGACGAGTGAGCCGCGGCCGATCGACAGGCGGCGAGAGCCGTCATCGACCCTTGGTGACCCCCCACACTATCTACGTCTCCGGCCCGTAGTCGCCCCCATGCTGGACGCCGGCACGGTCTACCTCGTCGCGACCGGCGCGGCCCTGCTCTTCGCGTTAGGACTCGGCGTCCGTGTTCTGGTCGGTATCTTCCGCGAGGGCCGCGAGCGGAGTCGAAAGCGACGGGCGGGCGAGACCGAGCGGTACACCGAGGACCCGATCTACGACCGCGACCCGCCGGCGCCGGACGAGCGGTCCTCGTCGACCTGTCCGCAGTGCGGCGTGGAGAATGAGTCGGAGTTCACGTACTGTCGCGAATGTGCGGCGCCGCTCGGTCCGGGCTAACGACCGAACCCATTCGCTCTCGTCGGTGGTAGATGAATCGACGACCGAACTGCCGCCGGTCGCCGTCGCTCACGGCTTTAGAGTATGCCGCCCCCGCGATCTGAACTCCGGAAGCCGTGCTCGCTTCGCTGCGCTCGTCTTCCGTGCTCAACTCGGGTCGGGAGCGTTTTCGCTGCTCACGACTCGGTCGCTGCGCTCCCTCGTAGGTTCGCAGGAAAATGCCGCCTCCCCGATTTGAACTCGCCGAGACGCTCGCCCTCGCTCCGCTCGGGCTCACGACTCGTCTGCTCAAATCGGTCCGGCGTCGTTTTCTCGACGGTGAGGGCCGCTCACCGTCTCGAAATATGCCGCCTCCCCGATTTGAACGGGGGACAGCTCGATCTTCAGTCGAGTGCTCTCCCAGTCTGAGCTAAGGCGGCTCGCACTCCCACCAACGCCGATTCGGGACAAAAGGATTTCGAAAGGCGGCGGTCGGATCGCGCTCCTTCGCTCCCCCTCGCCGCCGTGGTCGTGGACTTCCCGTCTCGACCCTTCTCCCGATATCGGAGGATATCGCCGCCGCTCCTCGGCGACGGCGGCGATCGTCGTTTCCGCAACGGGTCCGTCTCCGGCGTCCGTCCGTTCTACCGATGTCACACGACCATGACCAAGACGATCGCGACACGCATCACGAGCACCTCGAAGCCGCCGTCGACGAGCGCGACGACTGGGCGCGCCGCCGTCGGAAGGGGATCCCGACGGACGAGAACCTCCTCGTCGTCGCCTGTATGGACGAGCGGATCCCGATCGAGGAGGCGCTCGGCATCGACCTCGGCGACGCGCAGGTGTTCCGCAACGCGGGCGGAAAGGTGACCGACGACGTGATCCGGTCGGCCGCGCTCACAACGAACTTCTTCGACACCGACGAGATCGTCGTGATCAACCACACCGACTGCGGCATGATGAGCGCCCCCGACGAGGCGATCCGCGACGGTCTCAAGGCGCAGACCGGCGACCTCGACGCCGCCGACTTGGACCCCTCGCTGCCCGATCTCACCATCGGTGACGCCGACCTCCTCGACTGGGTGAAGATGACCGACGACATCGACGCCGCCTGCGCCGCGCAGGTCGAGTACCTCCGCGAGTCCGCGTTCATCCCCGACGACACGACCGTCTCCGGCTACGTCTACGAGGTCGAGTCCGGCGAACTCCGCCGCCCCGACGAACGGATCGCCGAGGAGATCAGCGAACGACGCGCCTGAGTCGATCGAATTCGACGACGACGCCGGCCGCTCTCGTCGGTCTCGCCACCGCGGGCTTCGCCGACTCCGCCACCACGGGCTTTCCGCCCTCGCCGCTTCGCCGGCCGAGGTGTGACGTTTTTATGCGCCCGCGGCGAATCCGGTGACGAATGGACCGAGTACGCGCGCCCGCGTTGAAACGAGGTGGTGCCCGTGGGCGCTGACGACGCCGACGCCCCGGTCGTCGCCGGGTTCTTCTCCGGCTGCGGCGGCCTCGACCGCGGGTTCGAGCAGGCCGGCTTCGACGTTGTTCTCGGCAGCGACGAGTGGGAGCCGGCCGCGCAGACGTACCGACGCAACTTCCCCGACACCGAGTTCCTCGAAGGGGACGTCCGCGAGTTGGACGCCGACGCCCTCCGCGAGGCCGTGCGCGGGGCCGGCCACGAGCCGGCCGACATCGAAGTGGTGATCGGCGGGCCGCCGTGTCAGGGATTTAGCCGGCTCAACAACGAGCAGATAGAGCTCGACGAGATGGAGAAGGACCGCCGGAACACCCTGTTCGAGGAGTTCCTCCGGGTCGTCTCCGTCCTCGAACCGCAGGTCGTCCTGATGGAGAACGTCCGCGACCTGATCAACCGGCAGACCAGCGACGATCGGTACGTGAAAGACCTCATCGTCGACGAGTTCGCGGCCCACGGCTACAAATGCGAGTACCGGGTGTTAGAGGCCGAACAGTACGGCGTCCCGCAGAAGCGTCGCCGGATCTTCTTCGTCGGCACCGACCGCGACGTGCCGATCCGGTTCCCGGAGCCGACGACGCCGGAGGGGAGCTGGCGCACCGCCGGCGAGGCGCTCGCGGACGCGACCGACGACCTCCCGAACATGACGTACGCGAACACCGGCGAGAAGACGCTCGAACGCATTCGCCACGTCCCGCCGGGCGGCTACTACCGCGACCTCCCGGACCGCCTGAAGACGAAGAAGTACCGCTGTGACTGCGAGGACACCGACGCCTGTCCCCACGAGCCGGAGATCGTCAAGCGGTACGGCACGTACCTCCGCCGGCTCCACCCCGAGGAGCCGTCGCTGACGGTGAGCACGAACGTCTTCATCCACCCGCACGAGGACCGCTACCTCACGCCCCGGGAGATGGCGCGGCTCCAGACGTTCCCCGACGACTTCGCGTTCGAGGGGACCAAGACCGACGTGATGAAACAGATCGGTAACGCCGTCCCCGTCCGGCTGGGCGAGGAGCTGGCGAACCAGATCCGGGAGTACTACCCCGAGGTCCGCGACGCGCCGCCGGCCGACCCCGACGTCTACGAACAGCAGTCGCTCACGGACCTGGCCTGACGCCGCGACTTCTCTCGGTTCGTTCCGTGGTTCGCATCCGTTCCGACGCTGCTGCTCGCGGAGTTGCTCGCAGCAGGAATGGGACCGCCCGGATTCGAACCGGAACCGGACGTGCTCGCTCGCTCCGTTCGCTGCGCGCGACCGGTAAAGTTCGAATCCGTTCCAGCGCTGCCGCTCACGGATGTTCGCGGCAGCGATGGGACCGCCCGGATTCGAACCGGGGTCACGGGCACCCAAGGCCCGGAGTATACCACTAACCCACGGTCCCGCACCAGTACGTACCCGCAAGAGTCGCTAAAGGGTTTCGTTGCGCTCGCGCGGGAAGGGGGAAGCCTCTTTGGCCTCCCCGGTATCTGAGGATCAACGGTGTTGCCGACGTCACTCCTTCCACTCACCGGCGCGATCCCGCCGATAACGACCGAAATCGCCGTGATATTCGGTCTCGTCGCCGTCGCGCTCGTCCTCTTCGTCACCGAACTGGTCCCCGTGGACGTCACGGCGATCGCGGTGATGGTCGCGCTCGTCGTCTTAGAGCCGTGGACCGGCGTCGACGCCGCGGTCGGGATAAGCGGGTTCGCCAGTCCGGCGACGGTGACGGTCCTCGCGATGTTCATCCTCAGCGAGGGCATTCGACAGTCGGGGCTCGTGAACCTCGTCGGGGCCGCCATCGCCGACCGCTTCGGAGACAGCCCGAACAAGCAACTGCTCGCGGTCCTCGGCCTCTCCGGCGGGACGGCCGGCTTCATCAACAACACGCCGGTCGTGGCGATCATGATCCCGATGGTGAACACCATCGCCGAACGGACCGGCATCTCCCCGTCGAAGCTGTTGATGCCCGCCTCCTTCGCCGCGATGCTCGGCGGGATGCTGACGCTCGTCGGCACCTCGACGAACATCCTCGCCTCCGACGTCTCCGCCCGCCTCCTCGATCACCCCTTCTCGATGTTCGAGTTCACCGGGCTCGGCCTCGTCGTCCTCCTGACCGGGGTCGCGTACCTCGCGACGGTCGGCCGGTACCTCGTCCCGGAACGGATCGCGGCCGGCGACGGGCTCGTCGCCGAGTTCGACATGGCCGAGTACCTCACCGAGGCCGTCGTCCGCGAGGACTCCCCGCTCGTCGGCGAGACGATCGGCGCGAGCCTCGAAGCGCTCGACGTCGACGCCGACGTGGTTCAGCTGATCCGCGACGACCGGGCGTTCACCGAACCGCTGGGCCCGAAGGAGGTCCACGCGGGCGACGTGCTCGTGCTCCGGACCGACCGCGAGAACCTGCTCTCGCTCGTCGACGCCGAGGGGCTCGACCTCGCGCCCGACGCCGAGGTGACGGATGAACAACTCGACGCCGACGAGGCGGCCGTCGAACCGGTGACCGACCAGAGCCTCGTCGAAATCGTCGTCTCGCCGGAGGCGTCGGTGATCGGGGAGACGCTCGAAACGCTGTTCTTCAGGGACCGCTACGACGCCAGCGTCCTCGCGATCCGACGCGGCGAGCGCGTCATCCACGCCCGGATGGACGAGCGACCGCTCCGCGGCGGCGACGCCCTCCTGATTCAGGCGACGGAGACGACGATCGGTCGCTTCGCCGCCGACCGGGACTTCGTCCTCGCCCGCGAACTCACCCGCCCCGACTTCCGGACGAGCCGGATCCCCGTCGCGGTCGGCATCCTCGTCGCGGTCGTGGCGCTGGCGGCGCTGGAGGTGCTCACGATCCCCGTGAGCGCGCTCGGCGGCATCGTCGCGATGGTCGTGACCGGTTGCGTGAAGCCCGGAGAGATGTACGACGCGGTCGACTGGAGCGTCATCCTCCTGCTCGCCGGACTGATCCCGCTCGGCGTCGCCGTGGAACGGACCGGCGCGGCGGCCTGGCTCGCGGACGTCGCGGTCGTCGGGACCGTCGGCCTCTCGCCGGTCCTCGTGTTGGGCGCGTTCTACCTGTTCACGGCGCTCGTCACGAACGTCATCAGCAACAACGCCAGCGTCGTCCTCATGATCCCCGTCGCGGTCGAGACCGCCGTCCAGATCGGAGCGAACCCCTTCGCGTTCGTCCTCGCGGTGACGTTTGCGGCCTCCTCGGCCGTGCTCACCCCGATCGGGTATCAGACGAACCTCATGGTGTACGCGCCGGGCGGCTACGAGTTCACTGACTTCTTCCGGGTCGGCGCCCCGCTCCAGTTGCTGTTGGCGGTCGTCACGACGGCGGGCATCGCGGTCCTCTGGGGCGTCTGAGCCGGACCAGTTCGCGGGATCCGAGGACGGAGGCCGTCCGCCCGAGCGCTCGCTCTGCCGTCACTCCTCGTCGTCGCGCCGCTCGAGGTCGGCGACGATGTCGTACGGGTCGGTCCCCTTCCGCACCGAATCGAGGATGAAGAACGCCTCGTCGGGCGCGAGGAAGTGCCTCGTGACGCCACGACCCAGCGCCGTCGGTTCGAAGCCGTCGATGAAGTTCCACTCCAGCAGCTTCCCCAGGGCGTGTTTCGTGGGCACCTCGCCGATCATCCGGTCGTTGAGTCGCTTGGCTTTCTTCCCGGCCACGACGACGTTCGCGAGCGTCTCCTCGGCGGCCGCGGTCTCGTCGTAGTGGGTCGCCACGTCCTCCATCTCGCCTTTCAGGAGGGTGAACGCGACCTCGTCTTCCGTGCGGTCCATCGAGCCGTGGTACACGCCGTCGGGCTCGACGAGGAGGTAGACGCGACCGCGGTCGTGGTAGTCCGGTCGCCCCGCGCGCCCGAGCATCTGCGAGAACTCCTGGACGGAGAGCCACTCGATCCCCATCGCCAGCGAGTCGAAGATCACCTGCGAGGCGGGGAAGTCGACCCCGGCCGCAAGCGCCGCGGTGGTGACGACCGCCGAGAGGTCCTGGTTCCCGAACTGGCGCTCGACCTTCTTCCGCCGCTTGTAGTCGAGGCCGGCGTGGTACGGCGCCGAGTCGTACCGCAGCTTGCGGCTGATCTCGTGACAGCGACGCCGCGAGTTCGTGAAGATGATCGTCTGCCCGCGGTACCCCTTCGACGATTTCGTGTCGAACTCGCGTTTCACGAGCTTGTCGGCGATCTGCGCCTTCTCGCGGCTGTCGGCGAAGGTGACGTGACGCTCGATTGGCACGGGCCGCTCCTCGTACTCGATGAGCGTGGCGCGGAGCTTCTTCGCGAGCCACTCCGGGTTACCGACGGTCGCCGAGAGGTAGACGAACTGGGTGCCGTCGTACCCCTCGTGGGTCTCCATCCGGTCTTCGCTGTAGTACTTCAGACGCGAGATGAGCCCGTCGAGCCGGTGGCCGCGCTCGCCCTCCTTCAGCGTGTGGACCTCGTCGATGACCACCGTTCCCACGTCGCCGAGGTCCTTACCGGTCCGAAGCGCGTGGTCGATCCCCTCGTAGGTGCCGACGATCACGTCGGCGTGCGGGTCGAAGCGGTTGCCGTCGTCGTTCACCCGCGAGGAGCCGACGCGGATGGAGACGTCGAGGAGGTCGCCGTAGCGCTCCTCGAAGTCCTCGTGTTTCTGATTGGCGAGCGCGACGAGCGGAACCAAGAAGAGCAGCTTCCCGTCCCCCTTCAGCGCGCGGTCGATCCCGGTCAGCTCGCCGACGAGCGTCTTCCCGGTCGCGGTCGCGCTCACGACCAGCTGGTCGTCGCCGTCTAAGAGTCCGTTCCGGACGGAGAGGCTCTGGACCGGCAGCAGCTCCTCGAACCGGCCCTGAAGGTGCGCGGAGAGGTCCGGATGGAGGTCCAGATCCTCGGTCCGCACCGGCGAGACGTCGTCGACGTTCGCGGAGACCTCGTCGTACTTCGTGAGGTCCGGGTCGAGCCCGCCCTGAAGCAGGCTCACGATCCGGTCTAAGTCACCGGACTCGTACAGGAGCTCTTCGAGGCGCTCCTCGGCCGCGCCCGTGAACTCGCCTTTGTACGACAGCTCTCGTTCCAGCTCTCGACGGGCACAGTCCCGACAGATCAGTTCGCCGTTGTGCTCGATCGCGTCGTCGCTCGTGATCGGCCCGTACCGGCCGTCGTTCGCGCAGCGCCGGCAGGTCCGCACGGCGAGCGAGTCCAGCTGATAGCCGTCGAGCATCGCCTCCAGCCGCTTCCGGTTCTCCGGGGTCGTCTGCTCGGAGATCCGGATGCGGTCGGCCGCCCGCGCGAGGTCGACGAACTCGTCCGGCTGGCGAGGGTGGTCCTCGCCGTCGCGGACGACGCGGAACTTCGCCGGGCGCGGGCCCGCAGACGTGTCCTTGAGTTCGAGCCGCCCGCGGAGGACCCGGTTGCCGTCGCGGGTGGCGACGACGGTGTAGTCGCTCCGCGACTCGTGGAGGAACAGCGTCTCGACCTCGGCCAACTGCTGTGACACTGCGGTTTGGTACGCGAGCGAGGTATTTCAGGAGTTCGGCTCGGGGGTCGCACCCGCGTCTCTCCGTGCCCGGCGCCGCGGCTGTCCGGAAACGGTCGCGCGGAAAAGGACCCGCCTCGGGGACGGGGGTGGAGTCGGTCGTTACGAGACGAGCAGCTTCTCGCCGCGGTCGACCGTGATCCGGCACGGCGGCGAGAGCTTGTTGTACGCGCGGCGGAACGCTTCCTTCACGACGGACGCCTGCTCGACGTCGCAGTAGGCCGTGAAGACCACGTCGTCCTTGCTGAGTCGCGCGGCGGTGCCGACCGGCTTGCCGAACGCCTGCCGCATCCCGTCGGAGACGCGGTCCGCGCCGGCGCCGGTCGCCTGCTTGTTCTCTCGGATGACTTGGTGGGGGAACTTGCGGAGGGTCATCTTGTAGTTGCCCTCGCCGAGCTCCTTGATGAGGTGACGGTTCGCCGAGAGGCGCGCGCTCTCCAGCGAGCCGTGTCGGACCTGGAGCTCCTCCTCGACGCGGAGGCTGATCTGGACGGGGTAGTCGTCCGGCTCCGCGGAGAGGTCGCCCATGTTGTGCTGGGCGATCTTCGAGCCGGGAATGCCCGTGATGTATTCGCGGCGGGTGTACGACGGCTTGTCGATCGTCCGATACATAGAGGCGGGTTTGTCAGACATGGCTACTTGTCCGATGTAGCCCGTGCTGCGGCGATAAAGCCTTCGATAGCGAGCCGTCTCCGCCGACCCGTCGGCCGTCAGCGTCTGTCAGCCGCCGGATCGAGCCACGGGTTGACACGCGATTCGAGTCACCCGTCCGGGGCCGGTTCGAGCGCGACGTGGGCGAACCCTCGGTCGGCGAGTCGCTCCGCGGCTCGATCCGTGACCGACGGCGCGACCAGAACGCCGCGGACTTCGGGCGCGCTCTCGCCGTCGCGGTCGCCTTCGCCCTCCAGATCCCCGTCGCCCTCGACGCCCAGCTCCTCGCGGAGCGCGCGCACGTACCGGGCGAGCTGCCCGACCGCGTCCGGTCCGACCCGGCGGCGTTTCAGCTCGACGACGACCGGCGTCCCGTCGGCGTCGACGCCGAACACGTCCATCGGCCCGGCGCCCGAGGGCCGTTCGGTCTCTCGGGGTTCGAACCCCGGCTCGACGAGGTCCGGGCGTTCCAAGATTCGAGTCCGGAGGTCCTCCTCGCTGCCGTGAAGCTCGAGGTCGCGGCCGCCCGTCACGCGCATCGCCGAGAGCTGTTCGACGGCCGAAAAGCGGACCGTCAGCGTCTCGTCGGGGTTGGTTCGCGACGAGACCACGCGCAGTCGCCCCTCGCGGACCGCGGCGCGGTGTTCCGACCCCGGCGGCTGCCAGTTGACGGGCTGACGGCCCTCGTCAGTGTGGACGAGGGCGGCGCCGTCGGGCTTCAACACGAGCAGCCGGTCGCCGGCACCGAGGTCGGAGGCGGCGCGGCCCTCGTACGAGACCGTACAGCGGCCGAACAGGCTGACGAGGTCGCCGCGCTCGAAGGCGTCTTCCAGCTCCCAGAGCGCCTCGCGGTGGCTCGGGTCGTGGACGCTCGTGACTGTCACTGGGCTCCGTAGGCGGTCGCGGGGCAAAAAGGGCGCGCGCCGGAGGCGCTCGCCTCAGTCGCCGCGTCGC
The DNA here is from genome assembly GCF_055389685.1 of Halorubrum ejinorense. Taxonomy (NCBI): domain Archaea; kingdom Methanobacteriati; phylum Methanobacteriota; class Halobacteria; order Halobacteriales; family Haloferacaceae; genus Halorubrum; species Halorubrum ejinorense. The sequence continues at coordinate 397,579 of NZ_AP043777.1, read as the reverse complement.
GACACGACGATCCCGGCGACGAAGAGCACGGCGCCGAGCGCGAACGCGGCGATCCGAAGCGTCGTGTCCGAGACGAGAATTCCGGCCACCACCGCTACCCCGAAACCGCTGTGTAACACCGCCGTCAGGTTCATACACTCGGTACGGTCGCGTCGCACAAAAGCCGGTCGAACGGACCGCGCGGCACCGACCTACCGGAGTCGGCCCCAGTCGAGTCCGATCAGGTGCCGTGTTCCCAACTGCCCATGTACTCGCGCTGTTCGTCGGTGAGGTGGTCGTGTTCGACGCCTTCGGCGGCGAGTTTGATCTCGGCGACCTCGCGGTCGAGTTCGTCGGGGACGTCGTGGACGCCGGCCTCGTACGCGTCGCCGTTGTCGGCCAGTTCGCGCACGACGACCGCTTGGACGCCGAAGCTCTGGTCCATCACTTCGACCGGGTGACCGAGGGCGATGGGCGCGGCGAGGTTGACCAGTCGCCCCTCGGCGATGACGTTCAGGACGCGTCCGTCGGGCATCTCGAACCCCTCGACCCCCTCGCGGACCTCGTAGCGGTCGACGGCGAGGTCGTCGAGGTGATCGAGGTTCACCTCCACGTCGAAGTGGCCGGCGTTCGCCAGCAGGACGCCGTCACCCATCTCCTCGAAGTGCTCGCGGGTGATCACGTCGCGGTTGCCCGTCGTCGTGATGAACACGTCGCCCTTCTTCGCGGCCTCGACCATCGGGAGCACCTCGTACCCCTCCATGTGGGCTTCGAGCGCCTTCCGCGGGTCGACCTCGCAGACGATGACGTTCGCGTTCTGGCCCGAGGCCTTCTTCGCGACGCCCTTCCCGCACTGGCCGTAGCCGCCGACGACGACGTTCTTGCCGGCCCACGAGAGGTTCGTCGTCATCGCGATGGTCGCGAGCGACGACTCGCCCGTGCCGTGGACGTTGTCGAACAGCTGTTTCATCGGCGTGTCGTTCACGGCGAAGACGGGGTAGTTCAACTCGCCGTCGGCGTCCATCGCGCGCAGGCGGTCGACGCCGGTGGTCGTCTCCTCGGCGCCGCCGACGATGGAGTCGATGAGGTCCGGGTACTCCTCGTGGACGAGTTTCACCATGTCCATCCCGTCGTCGACGGTGATGGTGGGGCCGTGCGCGATACAGGCGTGCATCGCGTCGTAGTACGCGTCGTCGTCGACGCCGCGGACCGCGTAGGAGGTGATCGACTCGTGCGCGTCGAGCGCGGCCGACACGTCGTCGTGCGTCGAGAGGGGGTTACAGCCGGTGATCGCGACCTCGGCGCCGCCCTCGGCGAGCAGTTCGACGAGGTTCGCCGTCTTCGCCTCGACGTGCATCGCCATCGCGATCGTCTCGCCTTCGAGCGGCTGCTCGTCGACGAACTCCTCGCGGAGCGCGTTCAGAATCGGCATGTGCTGGAGCGCCCAGTCCATCTTCCGGCGCCCCTCCTCCCGGGCCGCCTCGACGTCCGAGAGGTGCTGTGACACCGGCGCGTACGCGGTTTCGCTCATGCCTCACGCTTCGCTCACGGCGCACTAAACCCTGCCGACACCGGACTCCCCTCCGAAAAAGCCGCTTCGGCCGTCAGTCACCGTTCGGGTCGCTCGCGCCGCCGGACGGGCGGTCAGCCCGTCCGATCAGTTACCGCCCGGGCCGCCGGCGTGGTCCGGCGGTCCGCCGTCGTCCTCGTCGTCATCGTCCTCGTCGCCCGCTTCTTCCTCCTCTTCGTCTTCGTCCGCTTCGTCCGCTTCGTCTTCCTCACTCTCTGCCTCGTCCTCTTCCGCGTCGTCTTCTTCTGTTTCGTCGGCGTCGTCGCCGTCGTCAGCGTCGTCGCCGTCGTCCTCACCGGGACCGGCGTGGTCCGGCGGGCCGCGCTCGCCGTCGTCGTTCGCGTTCCCGACGCCTTCGGGAGCGTTACCCGGAGCGTCGCTCGCGTTCTCGTCGTCGGTCTCGTTGGCGCCGTCGTCCTCGGCGTCAGCCGGACCGCCGGGTCCGCCGGCGTGGTCCGGCGCGTTGCCGGGGTTGTTCTCCGTCACGAAGTCGGAGACGGCCCCGCCGATGCCGCCCTCGCGGCCGCTGAGTCGCTCGATGAACTCCCGAACCAGCTGTCCGAACGGCTGGTCCGCGGACGAGTTCTCGCCGCCGACGGTCAGGTCGACGGTCTGCGTGACGCTCTCCCCTTCGTACTCGGCGGTCACATCGACCGTGACGTTCTCCTCCGCGGCGGGGAGTTCGACGGTCCCGTTCGCGTCCGTGGTGTAGTCGCCGTCGCCGGCGTAGGTGGCGTTCTGCCCGTCGACGGTCGAGACGTTCACGCTCGCGTTCTCCACGGCGTCGTCGTCGTTCGTGACCGTGACGACGGGCGCTCCGTCGGTGTCGGCCACGTCGAGTTCGAGGCCCTCAGGGGCTTCGAGGTCGACGGTCGCCGAGTCGGTCTCGTTGTCCGCGGTGGCCGAGACGTTGACCGTCACGTCCTCCTCGGCGGCGGGGAGTGCGACCGTTCCGTTCTCGTCGGTCGCGTACTCGCCGTCACCGACGTAGGTGACGTTCTGGTCGGCGGCGGTCGAGACGTTCACCGTGGCGTTCTCGACGGCGGTGTCGTTGTCGGTCACCGTTACCGTCGGTTCGCCGTCGGCGTCCTCGACTCCCACTTCGAGGTGGCCGTCGGCGGCCGCGACGCCGGTCATCGCACCGAGTGCGACGACCGCGATCAGCAGCAGACTGGTCGTGCGTTGTCTCATGTCCACTCGGGTCCACTCCCTGTTACCGTATAAAAAGAGAAGTCCCTTAACGCGGTTTAATTCGGTTTGTATCCGGCTTAACGGCTCTGAGGCGTCTGTTTTGGTGGATCAGAGGTTCGGCGGCGGTTTCGCCGTGATCGGTGCCGGGTTCGTCCCTGGTTTCGGGTCCGTCGTCGCTCGCGCGCGATACGTCTCCGGGACTGTCGCGCTCTACCGAGTCGTGTTCCGTTGTTTATAAGCAGGCGACCATCTCGCGGCGATGATCTCCAAGGCCCCGGCCGTTCGCTTACAAACGGTTGATACCGGATCGACAGCGAACACCTCCAAAGCCCCAGCCGCGAGGGCGGCGCACGCTCGCCGTCGTTCGAGACGCCTTCGGCGTCTCGTGATGACGAGAGAGCTTCGCTCTCTCGAACCACGCTCCTCAGTCGGTCGCTGCCGCTCTCCTTGCGGTCCTTGCGTCGTCATCAGAACGCTGCGCGTTCTGATTGGCTCACGAGAGCTTTGCTCTCGTGAACGCCTGCGCCGCCCTCGCGGCCGCCCCTTTGAGTCTCGCCCCGCACAGCACAGCGCCTCGCTGCCGTTCGCTCCGGCCTCCCTTCGGTCGCCCGTCGCTCACGGCGTCCCTCGCGCGTGCGACTCACGCCCTTCGGGCGTTCGTCGGCACGCGCCACCGCGCGTTCATTGATAAACAGGCCGCGGGTCCTGAATTTGACAGCTAAATACTGCCGACGCGGGTCGGGTTTGCGCGTCGCGTTTGATCGCGCTCTCGCTGTGCGCTACGCCGATTCGACCCGCTCGACGAGGTCGCTCGCGGCGTTCGCGGCGCGCTCTCGGACCGCCGCCGCGTCGAGCGTCAGGACCTCGCGGTCGCGCATCAGCACCTCGCCGTCACAGACCGTGTGGCGCACGTCGCTCCCGTGCGCCGCGTACGCGAGGTGGGAGACCGGGTCGTGGACCGGCGTGAGGTGCGGCGCGTCGAGGTCGACTACCGCGAGGTCGGCGGCCGCGCCCGCTTCGATCCGGCCGCCGGGGAGCCCGAGCGCGTCCGCGCCGCCCGCCGTCGCCATTTCGACGACCGCGCTGGCCGGGACCGCCGCGGCGTCGTCCGCGGCGAGTTTCCCGAGCATGGCGGCGTCGCGCATCTCGTCGAACACGTCGAGGTCGTTGTTCGAGGCCGCCCCGTCGGTGCCGAGCGCGACCGTCACGCCCGCCTCCCGGAGCCGCTGGACCGGCGCCATCCCGCTGGCGAGTTTCATGTTCGAGGCCGGACAGTGGACGACCGCGGTCCCCGCCTCGGCGAGTCGGTCGACCTCCGAGTCGTCGACGTGGACGCCGTGCGCGAAGAAGTCGTCCGCGCCGAGCGCGTCGAGAGACTCGGCGTACGCGATCGGTCGCTCGCCGCGCTCGTCGACGATCGGATCGACCTCGTCTGTCGTCTCGTTCGCGTGGAGGTGAACCGGGACGCCCGCCTCACGCGCGCCGGCGACCCCCTCGCGCAGGTACTCCTCGCCGACCGTCGTCAGCGAGTGCGGCATGAACGCGGTGCGGATCCGGCCGTCCGCGGCGCCGTCGAGTTCGCGCGCGACGGCGAGGCTCTCCTCCACGTCCGCCCGCGCGTCCGCGTCCTCTTTCGCGACCGTCACGACGCCGTGGCCGAGGCGGGCGCGCAGCCCCGCGCGGTCGACCACGTCGGCGACGCGGTCCATCGCGAAGTACATGTCCGCGAACGCCGTCGTCCCCGACCGGATCATCTCGAGGACGCCGAGTTCGGCGCCCGCCTCGATGTCGTCGGGCGTCAGTTCGGCCTCGGCCGGCCAGATGTCCTCGCGGAGCCACGGGTCGAGCGGCTTGTCGTCTGCGTACCCGCGCAGCAGCGTCATCGCGACGTGCGTGTGGGCGTTGACGAGCCCGGGGATCACCAGCGACCCGTCGGCGTCGAGCGCCTCGCCGGGCGGCTCGCCGACCGCGTCGTCGACTTCGTCCGGCGCTCCGACGGCCCGGATCGTTCCCTCGTCGCGATCGACCGCGACGTCCGCCCGCTCGACTCGGCCGTCGGGCCGGAGCACTCGTCCGCCGGCGACGCGGAGGTAGTCCATACCGGTCCGTTCCGCCCGCCCCACCAAACGCCTTCGGTTCTCAGCCCCGGGCGATGACCGGTTCCTCGCCGGCCGTCCGGACTGTCTCGCCCGCCGGCGGCCGCGTCCCGCCGCGGGAATCGATGCCCGGAAGCCGTGTTTCGGGGCGGGAATCACGTTCGGCTCGTCGTACCGCCAGTTCGCCGGCATGCCCGTCACCCCGTCGGGCACGCGGACGACGACCGAGGGCTACCGGCTGATGGAACCAGTCCCCGTCGAGAAGTGACCCGCCTATCGGCACGTGTGACGTGGGTGTCGGCATAGCATTGTACATCGATCACTGATAATGGAAATAAAATCTCAGTAGAGACACTATATTCTCAATATGTGGTTGTTTTGTCGGTGAAACGGCCCATAGATTTATTATCCACACACTGGTGTCAGTAGACGACCCGAATGAGTGACCGCGACCAGTCGGACGGGCTCGACCACTTGTTCGCCGAGACCGTCCGGGAAACGATGGATAGCTCCGTGTACGGGGCGTGGCGGGATATCCGCGACCCCGAGGCCGTCCCGCTGAGCTTCGGATTCCCGTATCCGGACTCGTTCCCGAACGAGGAGTTGGTCTCGGCGGCCGAATCCCTCTTCGACGCCGAGGGCGACCGAGCGCTCCAGTACGGCGGCGGCGAGTACGCCGACGCCCTCCCGGAGGTGATCGCCGATCGGGCCCGCGACCGCGGGATCGACTGCGGGACCGAGGAGATCCACGTGACGAACGGCGCGACGAACGCGATCGACACTGTGTGTCAGACAGTCCTCGACCCGGGCGACACGGTTTTCGTCGAGGCGCCAACGTTCATGGGCGCGCTGCGCCTCTTTCGCAACTACGGGGTCGACATCGAGGGCGTCGACATGGACGAGGCGGGGCTCGACATCGAGGCGCTCGCAGCCGACCTCGCCGCGCGCGAGATGGCCGGCGAGCCGCTGCCGAAACTGCTGTACACCATCCCCAACTTCCACAACCCGACCGGGGTAACCCTCTCCGCGGAGCGGCGCGAGCGCCTGCTCGAGCTAGCGGTGCGGTACGACTTCTTGGTCCTCGAGGACGACCCGTACGGACAGCTCCGGTACAACTGCGCGGAGCCACCGCCGCTCCGGTCGCTCGACGAGACGGGCCGGGCGATCCGGGTCAACACGTTCTCGAAGACGATCGCGCCGGGCGTCCGGACCGGGTGGATCATCGCCGAGCCGTCGTTCGTCGAACAGTTCGACCGTATCAACGCGGGCGGCGAGCCGAGCTTCACCCGCGGTCTCATCGCTCGCTACGCCGAGGACGGTCGGCTCGACCGGGCGATCGAGGAGCTGACCGCTGGCTACCGCGAGCGGCGCGATCGGATGATGGAGAGCCTCGACGAGCGGATGCCGCCGGAAACGACGTGGAGCGAACCCGACGGGGGCTTCTTCCTCTGGGTCGAGTTCCCCGAGGGGGTCGACGCCGAGGAGATGCTCCCCGACGCCATCGACGAGGGCGTGGCGTACCTTCCGGGGTCGTTCTTCTATCACGAGGACGGGGGGACGCGCAACGCGCGGCTGTCGTTCAGCCACGCCTCGCCCGACTCGATCGACGAGGGGATCGCGGCGCTGGCGACCGCGGTCCGCGCCGAGGCCCCGACGGTCGAGGCGGACGACTGACTCTCTCCACCCGGCCGTCAGAGGATCCGGTTCCGGAGGTCCTCGAGGTCGCCGGCGGCGTAGCGCCGGTAGTTCTCCTCGAACAGCGACCCGACCCGGTCGGCGTATTTCGGCGTTGACCCCGCCATATGCGGGGTGATGACCGCGTTCGACAGGTCCCACAGCGGCGACTCCTGGGGAAGGGGTTCCTTCTCGAACACGTCGAGGGCGGCCCCGCGGATGCGGCTCTGCTGGAGGGCGGTCTCGAGAGCCGACTCTTCGACGACCTCCCCACGGGCAACGTTCACCAGCACCGCGTCGGACCGCATCGACATCAGCTCCTCGGTGCCGATCAGCCCCCGCGTCGCCTCGACGAGCGGGCACGCGAGGACGAGGTAGTCGGACCGGGCGAGCAGCTCCGGTAGCTCCTTGGGCGGGTACGCCTCGTCGACGGCGTCGGGGGCGGTTTCCGGCGTGCGCTTCGTGCCGATCACCTCCACGTCGAACGCCGAGGCTAGCTCCGCGACGCGCGTGCCGATGGCGCCGACGCCGACGATCCCGAGGGTCTTCCCGGCGAGTTCGCCCGCGGAGTACCGCCGCCAGACGCCGTCGCGCTCCTGTTGGCGGATCCCCTTGTGGATCCGACGTTCGAAGACCAGCAGGTAGCCGAGCACCTGTTCGGCTATCGGTTCGGCCGCGACGCCGGCGGCGTTCGTCACCGCGACCTCCCGGTCCGCGAGCGTGTCGAGGTCGTACGAGTCGACGCCGGAGTTGAGCGTCTGGATCCAGTCGGGCGCCGCCCCGTCGGAGAGCTGGTCGCTGATCGACCGGATTGTCAAGACGACGTTCGCGTCGTCGATGGCCGCGCGGGACTCCTCGGCGGTCGTCGCCGTCTCGACCTGCTCCGTCGACGGGAGCGCGCTGTCGACCCCCGACGCCAGCCGCTCGACGAAGTCGCCGCCGAAGACGGCCGAGACGCTGTGGTGGAGCAGCACGTCTGTTCCCTCGGCTGCGGCGTTCGCGTCGATGCTTCCATTCATGCGAGTTCGATACGTTCGTTCGGATCGATGGTGGTGTCTGAGTTCACTTTCGGTGTTCCGGGAGCCGGGGCGATCGGTCGGCGGACGACCCGTCGGCGGGCACCGGTCGCGCGACTACGCTCGGCCGAACCGGGCGGCTACTTGGCGTACACGCTCATCGCGTCGGGGTTGAGGTCGACGGAAACCTCGCCGGACTCGGGGACGCTCGTCCGGCCCTGTACGGCGACGTCGAGCTCCGGGAGCGAGTCGTCGTGCGGTTCGATCACTAGGTTCGTGCGGTCGCCGTGGAAGTACTGATCGACGACCGTTCCGTCGATGGCGCCGGCCCCGGCCTCCGCGATCTCGACCTCTTCGGGACGGATGGACGCGACCACGTCGCCCTTGGTCGGGGCGTCACCGAGGTCGATGCTCACGTCGGTCACCGCGTCGAGTTCGAGCCGCGGCGGGTGCGTCGTGTTCTCCACGACGCCGTCGAGGAGGTTCGTGTCGCCGATGAAATCGGCCACGAACGCGGTCGCCGGCTCGCGGTAGATCTCCTTCGGCGTCCCGATCTGTTCGATCTCGCCGTCGTTCATCACGGCGAGACGGTCTGACATGCTCATCGCCACGTCCTGATCGTGTGTCACGTAAAAGAACGTACTCTCGACGCGGTCGTGGATCTCCTGTAGTTCGACCTGCATCTGCTGGCGCAGCTTGCGGTCGAGACTCGAGAGCGGCTCGTCCAACAGCAGGATGTCCGGCTCGTTCACAAGCGCACGCGCGATGGCCACGCGCTGCTGTTGTCCCCCCGAGAGGTCCTGCGACTTGCGGTCTCCGTACCCCGAGAGGTCCACGATGTCGAGGTACTTCTCGACGAGGCGCCCCCGTTCGCTCGAGTCGACGCCCGCCTTTTTGAGTCCATACCCGACGTTCTCGGCGACGGTCATGTGCGGAAACAGCGAGAGGCTCTGAAACACCAGGTTCGTGTTCCGCTTGTTCGGCGGCCGGTGGACGACGTCGTCGCCCTCGATGCGGATCGAGCCCTCGGTCGGGGTCTCAAAGCCGCTGATCATCCGGAGGGTGGTCGTCTTTCCGCAGCCGGACGGTCCCAGGAGCGAGAAGAACTCGCCGTGCCGGAGATCGATGTCGATCCCGTCGACAGCGGTCGTGTCGCCGAACTCCTTCCGAACGCCGTCGAGCTGTACCGCCGTCGTTGGTGTCGTCATACGGCGACCGAACACGCCGATAGTATTTAAGTTTTGTCCAGTTAAAACGATTATATTCGAGAATACATACGATTTAAACACGTAATACACAAAATATGGGCGCAAATACCCGAATTATTGAATCAAGCAGGATAAAATATGACTGTTCGGGGGTGAGAGCAAAAAAACACCGACCTGAAATGGGTATATGTCACATTGCACGTCTCAGAAAGTTATAGGTAGAACAATATAAGGGTAATATTTTGCTATAACAGTGTTACTTGGGGCAGATTTATAACATATCAGCAAAATCCGCTGATGCGTATGGTAGACAGACGGCAGTTCATCAAAGCGACGGGCGCGGCCGGTGTCACCGGTATGGCGGGCCTGTCCGGATGTATTGGTGGCGGCGGATCAACCACGGTCTCGATCCTGACGTGGACCGGATACGACGGGGTCAACGATCAGGTCGAGGAGGCGCTCGACGGCGTCGAGTTGGAGATTTCGGTCGCCGACGGCTCCGCGAACATGTTCTCCACCGTGAACGCGGGCGGAGGCGAACAGTACGACATCGTCATCCCGAACAACGAGTACGTCCCGCGGTTCATCGACGCGGACCTGGCCGCCCCGGTGGACATGGACATCATGACCAACTTCGACGCGCTGTATCCCACGTTCCAGAGCGCGGCGGAGGGCCAGTTCTCCGACGGCGACGACGTCTACGGGATGCCCGTCCAGTTCGGGTGGTACGCGTACGGCTACGACAGCTCGAAGCTCCCGGAGGACCACGAGCACTCCTACGACGTCCTCTTCAGCGAGGAGTACGCGGGCGTTGACCTCACCGGCAGCATCACCCTGTACGACGGCTACTACAAGTCGATCATGGCGACGGGGCTCGCGCTCGGTTACACCGAGGCGTTCGAGGGCGACACCGTCTCGTTCACCGACGAGCAGCTCACGACGATCGAGGAGACGCTGACCGAGTTCAAGCCGAACCTCCTCGGGTTCATCCACGACGAGGAGACGCTCACGCAGGACTACCAGAACGGGAACATCGCCGTCTCGTTCGCGAACCGCAGCACCCACGTGGGGATCATGAACGACGTCGACAGCGTGGAATTCTCCCAGCCGAAAGAGGAGGAGCTCACCTGGTTCGAAGGGGCCGTCGTCACCGCCGGCTCCTCGAACAAGGAGGCCGCCTTCCAGGTGTTAAACGAGTACATCAGCCCCGAGACCGGCGCGGCGCTCTCGGAGAACCGGAACATCATGAACACCTCGCAGGACGCGATGGACAACATCGAGAAGGAGTCGCTCCAGATCGAACCGGGCGTGCTCGAGGGGATGATCCCATTCAAGCCCGCCGAGAAAGACGACGAGTGGATCGAGATGTTCCAGCGGGTAAAGAACGCGTGAGCACGAGATGAGCACCATCCAAAAGCTCGACGACGCGTTCGGACGGCGAAGCAAGCGGGCGAAGCTCGCGCTCATGGCGGGACCGGGAGTCGGATGGCTGCTCACGCTGATACTGGTCCCGACCGCGTTCCTCGTGATGGTGAGCTTCGCCGAGATCAACAGCTCGTACGACGTGGTGTGGTCCTTCTCCGTGTCGAACTACAGAGAGCTGTTCGTCGGGGAGAGCGGGCTTTTCCAGACCCCGTTCGTCGACTCGTTCTTCCTCTCCCTACGCATCGCCGGGGCCACCACGTTCCTGACCGTCGTCCTCGCGTACCCGGTCGCGTACCTGCTCACGCGGCTCTCCGGACGGCGATTCAAGCTCCTGTTGTTCGCGGTCTTGGTCCCGTTTTTCACCATCTTCATCGTGCGCATCTACTCGTGGCTCTCCCTGTTCGGCAGCCAGGGGCTGATCAACTCGGCGCTGGTCGCGACGCCTCTCGTCTCCGAACCGGTCGGGGCCTTCGAGTACGGGGAACTGGCGGTGATCATCTCGCTCACCCACGCCTTCTTCCCGTACATGCTACTGACGCTGTACTCGAGCCTCGAGGGAATCGACTACGGCGTCATCGAGGCGTCGCGCGACCTCGGGGCGACGCGGCTGGAGATCGCGAAGGACGTCGTGGTCCCGCTGTCGGCACAGGGGCTCATCACCGGGTGCGTCTTCGTGTTCGTCCCGGCGCTCGGGACGTTCATCACGCCCCAGTTCCTCGCCCGGGGGAAGTTCCTCATGATCGCCGAGGTGCTCACGGCCAGGATAAACGAGATGTACGCGATCGACTTCGGGGCGGCGGGGTCGCTGTTCCTCATCATCCCGACCATCGTCGCGTTCGCGATCGTGATGCGTACCACCAGCCTGGAGGCGATGGGGTGAACCATGTCGGACAGCGAGAAATACAGCCGGCTGTCGCGTCTCGTCGGCCGGCCCGGCCTCACGGAGACCGTCTCCGTCGACCGGATCGTCTCCGGCTTCGCCTCGTACGGCATGTGGGCGCTGACGATCGGCATCGTCCTGTTCCTCTGGCTCCCGCTCTCGCAGATAATCGTCCTCTCGTTCACGGAGAACTCGGTTCTTTTCCCCCTCGGGGGCGTCACGCTTCAGAACTACGTCAGCCTCTTCACCAACGCGTCGCTCCTCATGGCGGCCAGACAGAGCGCGTTCGTGGCGACGGTGTCCGCCTCGGTCGCGACGCTGCTCGGCGTCCCGCTGGGGTTCGCCATCGCCCGGCACAGCTTCCGCGGGAAGTCGCTGCTCAGAGGTCTCGTCATCGTCCCGCTGTTGATGCCGGGGATCATCATGGGGATCTCGCTCCTGATCCTGTTCCGCGTCGTCGGGCTCTCTTCCGGCTTCTTTACGACCGTGCTCGCTCACTCCGTGTACGGGCTGCCGTTCATCGTCCTGCCGGTGATCGCTAGGCTCGCCGTCTTCGACCGCAAGCTCGAGGAGGGCGCCCGCGACCTCGGCGCGGACGGCAGCGCCGTGCTGAGAGACATCACGCTCCCGATCATCTCTCCCGCGATCGCGGCCGGCTTCGTGTTCGCCTGGCTCCGCTCGTTCGAGGACTTCATCCGCGTCTTCTTCGTCGGCGGCACGATGGACGCGCTCACGAAGGAGATGTACGGCATGGTGGTGTACTCCCAGGGCACGGAGGCGATGGATCCGATGGCGACGATCATCGTGCTGGTCATCAGCGCCGCGTTGGCCGTCGCGATCAACTTCCGCGACATCCTCGAGTACGTCTGACCACGGCGGGTCGCCCGCGACGCTCCGGCGGCTCCGTCCGGTCACCGATTCGGCCCACGCGCCGCGCGTCGACCACCGCGTCCGCGCCCGCCCGCCGTCCGAACCTTCTTGCCCGCCCGCGGCCGCGTTCCACCATGGCAACCGACGCCCAGCAGGCGTGTTTCGAGGCCGGGATCAAATTCGGCTCGCTGTACCACCAGTTCGCCGGAACGCCCGTCAGTCCGTCGAGCACGCGGAGTCTGGAGGCCGCGATGGCGGAGTCGATCGAAAACCAGCCGCACTGCGAGGCGGTCGACGTGACGATCCACGACGACCGGGTCGCCGACGCCATCGACCACGAGAACGGGTACACCGAGCTCACCGGCTCCCTGATGGACGTCGAGATGCGGATCGAGTACGAGGGCATCACGGCCCGCACGCGGATGGCGATGGCGGACGGCTATCCCCTGATGGAACTGGTCGAAGTGGTCGACGACGCCGGCCCGTCGCCCGCCGACGAGACCGACCCGAACGCTTAGTACCGGAACACTCCTACCCGGAGTCGAACCGCGGAGTCCCGATTTACCACCTTCAGAGACGCACATGGTCGACAAACGCCACGACGGTTCGGCGGACCGCACCGGCTTCGACGAGACGCGGAACTACCTCTCTGACGCCCTCGGTCGCGTCGTCCCGCGCTCGGTGGCGCGGCGAGCGATCGAGGTGACCGTCAGCACGGACGCCGCCGAGTACGCGCCCGACGAGCCGGTCGCGATCACCGTCGCGATCCGCAACCGCCTGCCGGTCCCGATCGAGGTCCCCACGACGACCCGCCGCCTGTGGGGCTGGGCGGTCGACGGCGTCGTCGAGGCCACCGACGAGCGGCGCTACGTGCCCGCCGAGGCGTCCTCGCTGTCGCTCCGAGCCGGCGAGACGAAGCACGCGACGGCCACGTGGAACGGGCGGTTCCGCCGCTCCGGCGGCGACGACGGGCTCGACCGGTCGGTCCGGGCCGAGCGCGGCGACCACACGATCACCGTGTTCGTTCCCGTCCCGGACGCCGACGCCCGTCACGAGGACGCCACGCAGATCCGGATCCGGTAGCTCCCCGCCGACCGACCCCGTCCTCGCCGAACCGAATCACCCTCGAAAAAACGACCGTTCTCCCCGACCTCCGACCCGCGGCGAGCGCTCAGTCGTCCGCGCCGGAGGCCCCCGTGTTCGGCGACACCGACCCGTCCAGCGCGGCCTCGTCGACCGCGGACGCGATCGCCTCGTCCCGCCGCAGGTGACACGCCGCGTAGTGACGGCCGTCGTCGAGGTCGGGGTCCAGTTCGTAGGCTGGGTTCGCGGTCGCGCAGACGCTCTCGTCCGTGAACCGCTCGGTGAGAAGTCCCTCGGCGTCCTCGAACTCCTCGCGTTCGATGTGGCCGAGCGCCTCGTCGAGCAGCGTGCCCGCGTCGCCGCTCGGGACCGCGTCGTCGAAGTAGCGCGCCCGGAGGGCGTTCGGATCGGTCTCCTCGAACGCCCGCCGCCTGACGGCGCGCTGGAACTCCACGACGTTCCGCCAGGCGGCGTCGCTCATGTCGTACGCCTCCGGCTGGATCACCTTCGGACACCGCGTCCGGAACCGACAGCCCGACGGCGGATCGATCGGCGACGGCACGTCGCCAGAGAGGAGTTCTTTCCGCCCGTCGCTCCGCGGGTCCGGGACCGGGATGGCGTCGAGTAACGCCCGGGTGTACGGGTGTTTCGGGTTCTCGAACAGCTCCTCTTTGTCGGCCAGCTCGACGATGTTCCCGAGGTACATCACCGCCACGCGGTCGGAGATGTGGCGGATGACGCTCAGGTCGTGTGCGATGAACAGGTACGTCAGGTCGAACTCCGCTTGGAGCTCTTCCATCGTGTTGAGCACCTGCGCCTGGATCGACACGTCGAGCGCCGACACGGGCTCGTCGCAGACGATGAAGTCGGGGTTCACCGACAGCGCCCGCGCGAGGTTCACGCGCTGGCGCTGCCCGCCGGAGAACGCGTGGGGGTAGCGGTTGTAGTGTTGCGGGTCGAGTCCCACCTTCTCTAACAGCTCCTTCGCTCGCGCCTCCCGCCCTTCGTCGTCGAGCATGTCGTGGGCCTTCATCGGCTCCTCGACGATGGGGCCGACCTTCATCCGCGGGTCCAGCGAGGACTGCGGGTCCTGGAAGATCATCTGCATGTCCTTCCGCTTCCGCCGCAGCGGCTCGCCGGACAGCGACGCGAGGTCCTCGCCCTGGAAGTAGACGCTCCCGTCCGTCGGCTTGAGCAGCCGGAGGACGGTGCGCGCCAGCGTGGACTTCCCGCAGCCGGACTCGCCGACGAGTCCGAGGGTCTCGCCCTCCTTGATGTCGAAGTTCACGCCGTCGACGGCGCGGACGTCCGACGGGTCCCGTCTCACGTAGGGGAACTCGCCGTCGACCGAGACGCCGCCCAACAGCCCGCTGTCGTTGTCGAAGTACTTACACAGGTTCCGGACCTGTAACAGCGCCTCGGGGTCCGAATCCGGCGGTCCGACCTCGGTCATTCCGCCTCACCTCCGGTCTCCGTGAAGCCGGCGGAGAAGCCGCCGGTCGCGTCCGTGTCGATCGGCGGGCTCTCCTCGTAGCCCACGTCGAACGCGTCGTGTTTCACGCACGCCGCCGTGTGCGTCGCCTCGCCCTCTCCGCTCAGGTTCCTAGGCTCGGGGTGGACCTCGCGGCACACCTCCCGCGCCTCCGGACACCGCGAGTGGAACCGACAGCCGGCGGGCGGATCGATCGCCTCCGGCATCACCCCCTTGATCGGTTTGAGCTCGTCGAGCGTCTCGTCCGGGCGCGGCATCGAGTCGAGCAGCGCCGACGTGTACGGGTGTTTCGTGTCGTAGAACAGGTCGTCCACCTCGGCCTGTTCGATGATCTCGCCGAGGTACATCACGCTGACTCGGTCGCAGATCTCCGCGACGACGCTCATGTCGTGGGTGACCCAGATGAACGCGGTGTCGTACTTCGCCTGGAGGTCCTTTACCATCTCTAAGATCTCGCCCTCGACGGTGACGTCGAGCGCGGTCGTCGGCTCGTCGGCGATGATCAGGTCCGGCTGGCACGCGAGCGCCATCGCGATCAGCACGCGCTGTCGCATCCCGCCGGAGAACTGGTGCGGGTACTCGTCGTACCGGGACTTCGGCGCCGGGATCCCGACCTCCCTGAGCATGTCGATCGCTTCCGCTTTCGCTTCCTCGGCGTCGAGGTCGCGGTTGATCTCGATGAACTCCCGGAGCTGTCCCCCGACGGTGAACACCGGGTTCAACGACTCCATCGGGTCCTGGAAGATGATCGCGATCTCGCGGCCGCGGATCCGCTTCCGCATCTCCGACTCGGAGAGCATGTCCTCGCGCGGCCGCAACTCGCCGCCGTCGTCCTCCTCGAGGCCGAAGATCGTCTCGCCTTTGAACTCGATCTCGCCGCCGACGATCTCACCGGGGCTGTCGACGAGCCGGAGGATACTGGAGGTCGCGACGGACTTTCCGGCGCCGGACTCGCCGACGAGCCCGACGATCTCTCCCTCGTTCACGTCGAAGGAGATGCCGTCGACCGCGCGGACCGTGCCGTCTTCGGTGAAGAACTGTGTCTTGAGATCGCGTACGCTGAGTAGTGGTTCGGTCATATCAGTTGTTTATCCGCGGGTCGAGAGCGTCCTGTAGGCCGTCGCCGAGAATGTTGAAGCCGATGACGGTGACGAGAATCGCCAGTCCGGGGAAGAGGCTGAACGTCGGCGCGGGGAGCATGTAGTTCCGCGACGCCGAGAGCATCTGCCCCCACGACGGGGTCGGCGGCTGCGCGCCGAACCCGAGGAACGAGAGCCCGGCGACGATGAGGATGCTCACGCCGATCTGGAGCGTCGCCTGGACGAGCACGGGGGCGAAGCTGTTCGGGATGACGTGCCGGAGGATGATGTTCCGGTCTTTCACCCCGGCCGCGCGGGCGGCCTCGATGTAGTCCTCCTCGCGGACCGAGACGACCCGCGACCGGATCAGGCGGTTGAACACCGGGACCGAGGTGATCCCCACCCCGACCATCGCGAAGGTGAGCTCCTTGCCGAACGCGGTCATGAACGCGATGACCAAGACGAGGAACGGGATCGCGTAGATCGTCTCGGTGACGCGCTGGAGCACGTCGTCGATCCAGCCGCCGTAGTAGCCCGAGACCGCGCCGATCAGCGTGCCGCCGACGAGACCGATCGCCGTGGCCATGAAGCCGACGGTGATGGCGATCCGAGTCCCGTAGAACAGCCGGCCGAAGATGTCGCGGCCGCGGTGGTCGGTCCCCATCGGGTGTTCGAGGACCCCCTGTCCGTACTGGTTCTCCATCCCGACCGGCGGGAGGAGCCGTTGGACCTGTTCGGGGTCCTGTACCGGGCTGTACCAGATCGCCTCCGCGATCCCGTAGTCGAACACGTAGTGGTCGATCGACGCGAGTATCGCCACGACGGCGATGAACCCGACGGTGTAGATCCCGATCCGCGCCGTCGTGTCGCGTTTCACTTGTCGCAGGGTGTATCGGAGGCCGACGCGGGCCTCGATCTCCTCCGGGCCGGTTCCCCCGGTGTCGGTCGGGGCGTCAGTCGATGAGTCGGTTTCGGTAGCCATTATGTCTCGTCACCGTAGGCGACACGGGGATCGATGTACGCGTACGCGATGTCCGTGATGATGACGCCGACGACGAACGCGACGCCGAACATGAACGTCGTCCCCATGATCAGTTCGTAGTCTTGGTTGCTGATCGCCGTGATGATGAGCCGCCCCATCCCCGGTATCTCGAAGACGGTCTCGGTCAGCACCGCGCCGCCGAGGGCCGTCGAGAGGCCGAGACCGATGATGGTGATCACGGGGAGCTGTGCCACTTGGAAGGCGTGTTTGCGGACGATCTTCGACTCGGAGACGCCGTAGGCGCGGGCGAGTTTGACGTACTCCCCCTGGAGCGACTCCACCATCGACGACCGCTCGATCCGGGTGATCTGGGCCATCTGGAGCGTCCCGAGCGCCACCATCGGCATCGCGAGGTGATGTAACGACGTCCGGAGCACCTGGAGTTGGGTCTCCGCGCCGCGGACGTCCGTCGGATCCGCCCACGGGAGCGGCAGTCCGCGGGCGGGGAACCACCCGAGGTAGAACGCGAAGACGATGATGAGCATGAGACCGATCCAGAACGACGGCGTCGAGACGCCGATGAGCGAGACGATCCGGGAGACGTGGTCGGCGGGCTTGTTCCGGCGCTTCGCCGAGATGACGCCGAGCGGGATGGCGGTCACGATCGCGAACATGAACGCCGACACGGTGAGGTACAGCGTCACCGGGAGCCGGAGCAGGATCATCTCGAGGACCGGCCGGTCGTAGTAGATGCTCTGGCCGAGGTCACCTGTTGCGACGCCCGAGAGGTACGTCAGGAACCGCTCGTAGGCCGGGCGGTCGAGGCCGTATCGGGCCCGGATCGCCTCCACCTGCTCCTGTGCGGGACTGGGTCCCAGCATGATCTCGACCGGATCGCCGGGGATCTGGTTGGCGAGGAAGAACGTGATCGTGATAATTCCGACGAGTACCGGGATCGCCTGTGCGAGCCGCCAAAGTGTGTACCGTAAGAGCCCCATTTGTTAGTTTATTACTGTCGATGACTGTGGACGGTTACTTAATTGTCCGCGTTTCCACCACGCCCGTGTCGTCGCTTCTCGGAGGTTCGGCCGGTCTCGGTCGGCGGAAATCCGGTCCGGAACCGGAGGCCGCGGAACGGTTCGCCGCGGGAACCGTTACTCCACCGCGACGTTGTTGTGCCCGGTGAAGAGCTGAATCTCGCTCGAGATGGCGTGCGAGCTGAAGTCCGAGACCCTTTCATGGATCCCGTAGGTGTTCTTGAGGTTGTACGCCGGGATGTGGACGCGCCCCTCGAGCAGCTCCGTCGTCGCGTCGATGTAGAGCTGGCGGCGCTCCTCGTAGTCGGCGCTCTCGCGGGCCTGCGTCAGCATCTCCGACGCCTCGTCGTATCCGTGGAAGGTGCCGTTGGTCGTTCCCTCGACCTCCTGGCTCAGCAGCTGGTACGCGAACGCGTCCGGGTCGGGCGAGCCGGACCAGCCGAGCGTGTACATGTTGTACCGTTCCGGATCGCCGGTGACGTAGGCGTCGAGGAACGTCCCCCAGTCCAGCCGCTGGACTTCGACGTTGCTGAAGCCGGCGTTCTGGAGCCCGTCACCGATCGAGATACCGATCTGTTCGCGCTTGTCGTCCGGCGGGACGATGATGCGCCAGTTGTAGTCCATGTCGACGCCGGCCTCCTCGAAGAGCGCCTGCGCCTCCTCGAGGTCCTGGTCGTGCGAGATGTCGCCCCACTCGTCGATGGGGAAGTCCCACTCGTCGGCCATCGTCTTCGGGTACGGACTCACCTGCCGCACGCCGGCCGGTTCGACGAAGTTCTCGACGGCCTGGTCCATCGAGACGCAGTAGTCGACGGCCTCGCGGACGAGGGGGTCGGCCGTCGGTCCCTCGGCGCAGTTGAACGCGAGGTAGAAGTATCCGATACCGGGCGTCTCGCTGATCGAGGCGTTCTCGTTGTTCCTGACCGTCTCGTACAGCTGCGGCGGGATGGTCTCGATGATGTCGACGTTGCCCGTCTCGAGCTCCGTCACGCGGGTCGTCTGCTCTTCGATCGGCTCGAACTCGATGGTCGCGAGGTTCGGCAGCCCGTCGGAGTCGCCCCAGTAGTCGTCCCAGCGTTCGAGCGTCGCGTAGCTCTCGGGCTCCCACTCGGTGAGCTGGAACGGCCCCGAGCTGACGGGGTCGGTGTTGTACGCGTCTCGGTCGCTGGTCCGGACCTCCTTGTTGACGACGCTCCGAACCAGTGCGGTCTCGAACGCACCGTAGGGGTACGCCAGGTCGAACTGGACCGTCGTCTCGTCGATGGCCTCCGCGGAGTCGACCATGTTGACCTCCGCGGCGTTCTCCGTCTCCTCCTCGGCGGGCGCGAGGACCGTGTGCATGACGTCTTCCGCCGTCACCGGGTCGCCGTTCTGGAACATGGCGTCGTCGCGGATCGGCACGATGAACCGCGTTCCCTCGCGTTCGACGGTCGGCATCTCCGAGGCGATGCCCGGCACGAGACCGACGCCCTCGTCGTACTCGTAGATGCCGTCGAAGATTCGCCCCGCGATCTGCGCGGACGGGACGTCGTTGATGATGACTGGGTCCATGTCGAGCGGGCCCTTCACCTGCGCGAAGTACAGCTCCTGGTTCGGGAGGTCGCCGCCGTCGCCGCCGCCGCCGTCGCCGCCGTCTCCCCCGCCGGTACACCCGGCAAGGAGGAAGGACGTGCCGGCCGCACTGCCGGCGAGGACCTTCCGTCGTGAAATGCGTTGTGTGTGTTCTTGACGCATACAGCGAACTCATCTCTCTATCATATAAATGCTTTGGCGGACGTGTCCGTACGGTCACCATTGTTCGCTGTGCTGTCGGTTCTTCGTACCGATCGAAGCGACTCTCTTCCGAATCAACGAAAACAGCGACACACTCGGAACGGCCGGCCCGACATCGGCGTCGCTCCGCGCCGAACGGGAGTCAGCGACCGTCGGGCGACGCTCCGTCTCCGCCGGTTCCGGTGCCTGTCACCGTCCCGACCCCCTTGCTCGATCCCTCGCGGAAGACGAACCGCTGTCCCGCCTCGACCAGGTACGGACGGAACTTGAACCGGACGCGCGACTCGCCCGTGTCGCCCGGCAGCAGCCGCCCGTCCGCCGGGAAGAACGCGGCCGCCTCGGAGACGGTCTCGAGGTGGACCACGGGCTCGTACCCCTCCTGAATCCGGGTCGGATGGTTGAGCACCATCACCTCGGCGTCGAACTCGCGGACCGGCTCCGGCTCGCTGTCGCGGGGAACCAGGGCCATCCCGCGTTCGATCTCCGACTCGTCGACGCCCTTCAGCGCGATGCCGACGATCCGGCCGGCTGTCGCCTTGTCGACGCGGTGGTAGTGCATCTCGATCGAACGCACCTCGACCTCGCGGAAGGACCCGTCGGGCATGGGGCCCAAGAGCAGTTCGTCGCCGGTCTCGACGGTCCCGGAGTTCACGGTGCCGGAGGCGACGGCGCCCACGCCGGTCACCTTGTAGCTGCGGTCGATGTACATCCGGAAGGTCTCGCGGTCCGGCGTCGCCCGCTTCGGCAGGCACTCGAACAGCGTGTCGAGGGTCTCGATCCCCGCCTTCGTCACCGCGCTCGTCCGCAACAGGGGCACGACCCCGTCGCCGACTTCCGCCACCGCGGTGTCGACGCCGTGGCGGTCGACGAGCAGCGGGGTCTGCCCGGCGTCCCGCAGCATCGACTCGACCTCGCGTTCGACCGCGGCGAGCCGCTCGTCGCTTACGGCGTCCGCCTTCGTGACCGCGACGATCGTCGGCAGCTCCGTCGCGAGGAGGATCCCCAGGTGTTCGCGGGTCGTCTTCGTCGGCCCGTCGTCTGCGGCCACGACGAGCAGCCCGTAGTCGAGCTTCTGCCCGACGAGCCCGCGGATCGTCGTCCGGAGCCACGGCTCGTGGCCGACGGTGTCGACGAACGAGACGAGGCGGTCGGCCGCCTCGACGACGCCGGCCCGGTCGGACTTCCGGTGGGGGTTGTCCATCCGGACCGGCTCGTCGGCCTCGTCGTCGAAGCCGTACACCGCGTACGACAGGTCGGCGGAGAGCCCCCGCTCGACCTCGTGCGGTTGGACGTCGAGGAAGCCGCGCGTGCCGCCCTGCCCGTCGTCCGCGCGCCCGGTGACGAGCGTGCCGACGAGCGTCGACTTGCCGTGGTCGACGTGCCCGGCCGTGCCGACGACGAGGTGGTCCTCGTCGGCCTCGAACACGCCCCCGTCCCGCAGCGTCGCGAGCCCGACGAGCCCCGCGTCGTCGGCGTCGCCGCCGGTCCCGGCGCTCCACGTCTCGGCGTCGGCGATGTGCGCGTCCGCCTCGTCCGCCAGAAGCGAGAGCACGTCCATCGTCTCGGAGAAGGCGTCCGGAGAGATCCCGGCCAATCCGCCGTCGTCGGTGACGCCCAGGACGTAGGTGGCCTCGCCGTCGCCGGAGAGCACGCGGTGGCGGAGCTGCGCCACGAGCGACTCCATGCGGCCGTCGGCCAGATGTACCTCGCGGGTCAGTCGCTCCTTGAACTCGATGGCGCCACCGTCCCGCTCGCCGCGCTCGATGGCCCGCCGGAGGGCGGACCTGTCAGCGCTCATGCCCGCTCGTAGGCGACAGCCGGGCTTAACGGTTTTCGTGCTATGAATCCCCACGTCACGTGATCGCCCGTCACTCCTCGGGGGCGCTCCGGCGGACTATTTAACCGACCGCCGCGGACAACGACGGTATGGACACCTCGGTCCCCAGCGTCGCCGAACGCCGCGTCCACGTCGTCCCGCTCGGCCGCGAGCGCGATCGGATCGTCGAACCCCTCCGCCGCCACGGCGCCGACGTGGCGTACCTCCTCGTCGACGCCCCCGACCGCGAGGGCGCCCGCGGCGACGTGGACTTCGACGCCGCCGGCGCTTCGGACCCGGCCGACACCCGCGTCGACCACGACCGACTCGTCGAGTACCAGCGCGACGCGTGGGCGTCGGTCGCCGAGTTCGCCGCCGTCCGCCCCGTCCCGGTCGCGCTCGCGGACGTGTACGACGTGCTCGGCGTGACGACGACCGTCGCCGCCCACCACCGCGCCGGCGAGGACGACGGCGACCGGCTCTTCGGCAACGTCTCGACGGGCCCGCGGATCGCCGCGGTCGGCGTCGCGCTGGCGTGTATGATCGTCGGGGCGCGGCCGTACAGCGTCGAGCCCGAGCGGCACCGCCACGACCTGCGCGAGGAGCCGCTCACCGAGGGCGTCGAGCGCACCGTGGACCTCCCCATCTACCCGATGGACGCGCCGACGACCGATCAGGTCGCGGTGCTCGGCCGGCTCCACGAGCGCAGCGAGGAGCACTTGGCCACGGACAAGTGGAACCTGATCGAGTGGGCCCGCGAGCGCGACCTGCCGTTCCTCCGCGAGGCGGGCGAGAGCCGGACGGCGAAGTACCGGGCGCTGGAGACGCACGTGCTCTCGCCGCTGCGCGAACGCAGCTACGTCGAACTGGAGGACATCGGTCGCTCCGACACGGTCCGGCTCACCGAGACCGGCCGCCGCGTCTTCTTCGCGTTCAAGCACAAGATCGACGGCCGGTAGCCCGGGTCGCGGGCGATGACCGGCGTCCGGGCGGCCGCAAGCGCCACGACGCGTGACGCGCCCGGTCGGTCACGGCCGACACGCAGCGAGCGATTCGTGCGATTCGAACGCACTGTTCGGTCCGTCCGTACTGTCGACGGCTAACGTAGAATTACCCCCCGCACGTCGACTAAGATGCGTGACGCCCGCCGGGCGGCCGGGGCACCCTCCCCGCCCTCCATTCCCCCCGCCCGCTATCGCGGTCCCCGCTGACGCCGCCGCGGCCGCCCGACGGTGCCGTCACGGCCGACGGATCGCCCGTCGGCGTTCCTCCGTTCACTCTCCGGTCAGATCGACGTACGTCCGCCGGACGGTCACCGGCGTCACGTCGGCGACGTCGGCGGCCTCCCGCTGGGTACACTCCGCGTCCAGTTCGCGGGCCGCGGTGTACAGGCACGCGGCCGCGACGCCGACCGGGTTGCGGCCGTTCGCGATCCCCTCCTCGACGGCGCGCTCGGCCAGCTCTCCCGCCCGGCGCTCGACGGCCGGGTCACAGCCGAGGTCGCTGGCGAACCGCGGCAGGTACTCCGCCGGGCCGGTCGGCGCGATGGGGAGGCCGAGTTCGCGGTTCATCGCGTCGAAGGCGGCCCGGTGTTCGTCCTCAGTCGCCTTCGCCTCCGCGCACACCTCCTCGACGGTGCGGGCCACGTCGGCGGTCCGGCAGGCGACGTAGACGCAGGCCGCGGCGAACCCCTCGAGCGAGCGCCCGCGGAGCAGGCTCTCCGACTGCGCGGAGTCGAACAGCGCGCAGGCGGCGTCGCGGACGCTGTCGGGAAGCCCCAAGGCGCCGGTGAGCCGCCGGATCTCGGTGTACGCGTACACCTTGTTGCGGTCGCGCTTCGTGGAGATCTGCGCGCGGTTGTGCTGGGTCCGCATCCGGGCGAGGCGCCGGCGCTTGCGACCCTTCACCTTCGTCGACCGCCCGATCTCCGTCGAGAGGCCGCGGTCGTGCCGGGAGCGCGTCAGCGGCGCGCCGGTGCGTTTCGGATTCGTGTCGTCGTCGTCGAACGACCGCCACTCGGGTCCGTGGTCGATCCGGTCCGCCTCGACGACGAGTCCGCAGTCGGTACAGACGCGCTCCGCGGCGTCGGCGCGCGTCCGCCCGCCGCACTCGGGACAGGTCTCCCGGTCGGCGGTCGCCTCGTCGCCTGCGTGTCCACTCGTGACGGCCTCGTCGTCGGTGGTCTCCTCGTCGCGAGCCGCCTCGTCGGTGCCGGCCGCGGCGCGGTCCGGCGCCGCGACGTCGTCGGTTTCGGTCCGGGGCGAACGAACGCGGGTCGAGCGTGCGTCACTCATCACACGTCGAACTCGGGCCCGATGCCTTACTTAAACCCGGGCGAATCGGCGGGTTCTCGGCCGGATCGCGGGCGCTCAACCGACCGGTTATCGGTCGGTGATTACGCCGTCCAACCCGACGCAGTACGGTGGTTTTAAGCGCTAACACGATCCAGCCGTTCGCATGACGCTGTCGGAGATCGCGGCCGGGGTCGAGGTGACCGCGGACCAGCGCGACCGCGGGGTCGCGCTCGCGGACGACACGGAGACGCCGCTCGTCGATCGCCTGTCGGACCACGCCGAGTCGCTGCCCTGCACGCCCGAGGCGACCGCCACGCTCGTCGACGCCTACACGGCCGGACGGAGCGTCGGGGACGCGGCAGCGGAGGCGGGCGTCACTCCGATGACGGCCGCGAAAACGCTTCACCGATGCGGCGTCGCGGGGGTCTGTCCGCTCTCTCCCACGGGCCGCGACATCGTCCGCGACTGGCTCGCGGGCCGGACCGCCCGCAGCGAGGCGGTCGAACTCGCCGGCTGCGACGAGGCCGACTTCGCGCTGGCGACGTACGTCGAGACGCACGACCCCGTCGACGCCGTCGCCGAGGCCGTCGACGCGCAGGTCGCGGGGTCCGCGCCGCTCGGGGACGGCCTCGGCGACGGCGGCCCCCTCGGCGACGCGCTCGGCTCCCCGGACGGTCTCCGCTGAGCCACGACACCCCGTTTCGACTCCCTTCTCAGGGCGTGAACCGCTCGATCAGCCCCGACTCTGGGAACTCGACGCCGAGCGAGGTGTCGAAGGCGGCCTCGTAGGCGGTCGCGATCGCCTGCGCGTACGCGTGACTTCCCATTGCCGCGGTCGGCGCGGCCGCCACCGCCGGGTCCGTTTCGGGCAGGCGAACGACGGCCGCGTCGCCGCCGCCCTCTTCTCCGTCGTCGTCCGCCCCCGACCGCTCGACCGCGAGGGTCGCGTCGAGACCGCCACCGACGTCGGCGATCCGCCCGCGCAGGCGCTGTGTCGCGTCCCGGCCGTGGGCCGTCGCCGGCCTGACCGCCACCGCGCGGTCGACGCTCGTCGCGGCCGCGACGGCCTCGTTCGACCCGACCGGCGCGGCGTCGACGACCACCGCGTCGTACGTCGTCGCCGCCTCGTCGATCCGCCGTTCCAGCTTCCGACCGGCCTCCGCGGTCTTCGCCCGCGCGACGCGCTCGAACGGCGCCCGCGCCGGCACCGCGTCGACGCGTCCCGGGAGGTCGGGCGCGTCGCTCTCGTCACCGACGCCGAGGCCGGAGCGCCCGCGTCCGTCGCCGCTGCCGCCGCCGGCTCGAGTCCCGGCGATCGGATACGCCGCCGCCGACAGCGCCGCGTCCGAGTCGTCGGTGAGGAGCGCGGTGAGGTCGGGGTCGATCCGCCCGGCCACGTACTCGGAGAGCCCCTGCGTCGTGAACGCGGCGTCGACGACCGCGACGTCTCGACCGTCGCGAGCGCCCATCGCCGCCAACTCGACCGCGGTCCGCGTCGTCCCCGCACCGCCGGTCGCGCCGACTACCGCGAGCGTCGTCGTCTGCATGTCCCGGTCTCGCCCGAGGCGCTTCTTAAAAATCGCGAAGCCGAGCGACGCCTCTCCCGCCCCCTTCGTTTCATCTGGAGAACAGTATGGCCGCAGTCAGCCGTCTATCGCGGCCGCGACCTCGTCGGCGACCGCGTCGAGGTCGTCGTCGGAGAGGTCGGGCCGCCCGCCGGCGACCGCGTGGATCGCCGCGCCGCCGTCGCCCTCGAAGCGCGGGACGACGTGGACGTGGACGTGCGGGACTTCCTGTCCGGCCGCCTCGCCGTCGTTGAGGCCGACGTTGGCGCCGTCGGCGTCGACCGCGGCCTCGATCCGCGGGGTGAGCGTCGCCACGGCGTCGAACAGGTCGCTCGCGAGGTCGGCGTCGAGGTCGCCGACGTGTCGCGCGTGCGACTTGGGTATCACGAGCGTGTGCCCGCGGGCGAGCGGGTTGGCGTCGAGGAACGCCAGCACGGAATCGGTCTCGTACACGGTCCGCGCCGGGATGTCCCCGGCGACAATCGAACAGAAGATACAGTCTGCGGACATACGCGACGGATCGGCGGGGCGTCGTATCAAGGTTTCCCGGCGCCGCGGCGGTGCGGGCTCGCCTCGGCAGGGTTCGCCCCGATTCGGCTTCGCCCGCCCCGCCAACGGACCTATATTCGCCGCGCCGAAACGGGCGGTATGGACGACCGGCTCGAACGCGTCATCCGCCAGCAGCTCCGGAAGGCGGGCAAGCAGTTCGAGGAGGCCAAACGCGCCTACTCAGAGGGGCGCGACGACCCCGACGGCTCCGCGGCCGCCGCGGCGCGGTTCGACCTCCCGACCGACGACGCCGGCCGCGCTCGCATCGTCTGTCGCCGCCACGCGGAGCGCCGGACCGTGCCGGTCGACGCCGAGGGCCGGCCCGCCTGCTTCGCGTCCGGGCACCCCGACTGCGAGGGCTGCGCCGAAGATGTCCGTGACGGCGTCGTCGAGACTTGGTGACGTATCGATAGCGGCCGGACGCGGCCCCGCCGCGGCTTCGGGCTCACCAGAACGCGTTTCTTTCCCGGGGCTCTCAGGCTTCCCATGAAGCGGACCGGCGTCGTCGTCGCCCTCCTCCTCGTCGTCGGGCTCGGGCTCGCCCTCTCCGGGTTCCTCGGCGGGCCGGCCGGGGAACCCACCGCCGGCGACGTGCCGGACGACCGCCTCATCGAAGTCGACGGCGACTACCGGCTGTGGCCGTACACGAGCCGGAGCAGGACCGTCGAGGGTCGAACCCTCGCTATCAACCTCGTGTTCCACGCCGACGCCGCGGCGACCCGGGCCGCCATCGAGGGCGATCCGGCCGCGAACTGGGAGGAGACGGCG
This sequence comes from Halorubrum ejinorense, assembly GCF_055389685.1. Taxonomy (NCBI): domain Archaea; kingdom Methanobacteriati; phylum Methanobacteriota; class Halobacteria; order Halobacteriales; family Haloferacaceae; genus Halorubrum; species Halorubrum ejinorense. Next base: position 371,232 of record NZ_AP043777.1, on the reverse strand, counting down.
CCCGACGAGGCGGCGTCGACGCCGAACGACGACGACCAGGTTCGCGAGTTCGTCGCCCGCGACTGGCAGGACGCCCACAGCTCGCTCCGCTACTCGTACGTCGAGGGCCCTGACGGCGGCGCGTGGCTCACCGAGACGTTCGAGCTCCACGACGGGTCGTACCTCGGCGTCCGCGACCACCTCCGCGCGTACGAGTCCCCCGACGGCGCCTACACCGCGGTCCAGGCCCACGAGGAGTACTACGACTGGTTCCGGCTCCGCCACACGGTCCCCGACATCGACGCGCCCGCGACGCGGCTCGAGAGCGAGTTCGTCGAGTCGAACCGCGCGACCGACGTGCGCCGCGAGTACCGCGGCATCGACGGCGGGCGCAGCGACGGCTGGCTCTCCGTGATCGAACTCGCGACGGCGACGGCGGTCGCCGGGTCGCTGCTCCGCCGCCGGACCCGCGAGACCGCCGTCGACCTCGCTCGTCGGCTCCGGACCGACGCGGGGCGACACGCCGCGGCCGCGACGCTGGGGGTCGCGCTCGCCGCCGTCGTCGTCGGCGTCCGCGTCGCGGGCGTGACGCTGGAGACGGCGCTGCCGGGCGCGTCGCCGAAGGCCATCGCCGCTCCGCTGTACCTCGTCCTCGCGGCCGGACTCCCCGCGCTGGTCGTCTGGCGCGCCCGGCGGACGGAGCCGGCGGCCGCCACGCTGGCGGTCGTCGTCGGCCTCGGCGCCGGGTTCCTAGCCGACTTCGCGACGCTCGGCGTGGCGCTCTCGCCGGACCTCGTCGTTCACCGGGCCGCGCTCCTCGCCGCGCTCGGCCTCGTCGCCTTGGGCCGGGCGGCCGCGGACCGACCGATCGTCGCGGTCGGGCTGGCGGCGTGGGTCGTCGGGCTGGCGCTCCCGCTGGCGGGCGTGATCTGACGCCTCGGTCGCCGGACGACGGGGCCCGATCCGCGGGCTCGACTCCGATCGGGCCTCGACAGCACAGAAGAGATATACAGCGTGACGGAAAACAGGAGGAAACGAACGCATGACGCGACCGATCAGTCGACGAGCGGCGCTCGCTGGCCTCGGCCTCGCGGCCACCAGCGCCGGTTGTCTCGGTCGTACGGAGAACATCGCCGGACGAGACCCCCACTCGCAGCTGACTCTCGAGATCAACGCGACGCCCGCCGACGGCGACCCTCACGGCATCCGCATCGCGAGACAGCTCGAAGAGCATCTGACCGCGGTCGGCATCGACGTCCGCCTCAACACCGTCGGTCAGACCGACCTCCTGCGGAAGGTCCTCATCAACCAGAACTTCGACATCTACGTCGGGCAGTTCGTGGAGACGCAGCCGTTCGACCCGGACGCGCTGTACGGGCTGGCCCACTCGAAGTTCGTCGCGGAGCCGGGGTGGCAGAACCCCTTCGGCCTCACCGAGATGGCCGTCGACGACCTGCTAGAACGCCAGCGCCGCGCCACGGGCGACGACCGGTCCGCCGCCGTCGACTCCCTCCAGGAGACGGTGTGCGAGGTCCAGCCCTTCTCGGTCGTCGCGTTCCCCGACGCGCTCACCGCCGTTCAGGAGAACCGGTTCGACGGGTGGACGACGGACCGCCAGCCGACGTCGGTAACGGGGCTCCTCGGCCTCGAAGGCGTTCCCACCGCGGTGGACGACGGCTCGACGGACGGCGGGTCGAACGACACCGACGCGACGAGCGACGGGTCGAACAACACCGACGCGACGGGCGACGGATCCTTCGGCGACGGGTCGTGGGCCGACTCCGACGTCGGCGTGCTGCCCGACGGCAACGTCACGGCGAGCGACGCCGAGTCGGAAGCCGTTCTCCGGCTCGTGACGACCGACGACCGCATCACGCAGAACTGGAACCCGATCGCCGCGGAGTACCGCAAACACGGCACGTTCACGGGGCTGCTGTACGACCCCCTCGTCCGCACGGACGGCGAGGGCGTCGTCCCGTGGCTGGCGGCCGACTGGGAGCGGGTCGACGCCGACACGCTCGACGTTTCGCTTCGGGACGCCCGGTGGCACGACGGCGAGCCCGTGACCGCGGGCGACGTCGCGTTCACCTACCGGTTCCTCCGGGACACGTCGCTCGGGAACGTCGAGACGCCGGTCCCGGCGCCCCGGTTCCGCGGCCGGAGTTCGCTCGTCGAAGACGAGCGAGTCGTCGACGACGCGACGGTTCGGCTCTCGGTCGCCGAGGCCAACGACACCGTCGTCGCCCGCGCGCTCCGGGTGCCGATCCTGCCGGAACACGTCTGGTCGGACCGCACCGACGCGGCGACGATCGCCGGCTTCGAACTCGACTTCGAGACGACGGAGGCCGTCGTCTCGAACAACTCCGATCCGGTCGGGAGCGGCCCGCTTCGCTTCGTCGAGGCGACCGCGGGGGAGTCGGTCGTCTTCGAGCGGAACCCCGACCACTTCCTCGTCCGGCCGGCCGACGGCGACTCGACGCCGTCCGCCGAGTCGACGGACCCGCGAGCCGGAATTCCCGAGCGATACCACGGGAAGCCGGCGTTCGACCGGCTCCGCATCGGCGTGTTGCCCTCCGACATCTCGGCCGTGGAGTCGGTCGCCGGGGGCGCCGCCGACGCGACCGTCTCGAACCTCGGTCCCGCGGCCGTCCCCCGGATCGCCCGGTCGGACGAGACCCGGCTCGTGAGCGGTCGCTCGGCCGCGTTCTACCACGTCGGGTACAACGTGCGCGAGAGTCCGCTGTCGAACCCCCGGTTCCGGGCGGTCCTCGCTCGCCTGATCGACAAGTCGACGATCGTCCAGGACGCCTTCGACGGATACGCGCGGGCGGCGGCGTCCCCGCTCGCGGCGTCGCCGGACGCGGTCCCGGACTCGGTCGCGTGGGACGGCGCCACGGACCCGGTCCACCCGTTCTTCTACGACGGGGGATCGCTGGACGTCGCGGCCGCCAGGGACGCGCTCCGTGACATCGGGTATCGCTTCGACGACGAGGGGCGGCTGCTCTCTCGGGGGCAATGACGCCGTTACTGTCGGTTCTCACCTCGGTCTTGGCGTCGGTCGCCGCGATGTTGGCGGTCGCGAGCCTCGCCGTGATCGGTCCCGCCCGACTCCGCGAGACGTGGGGCGGGCTCCGCGACCGGATCTGGGACGCGCGGCGGGCCGGCGCGGCCCTCGCCGCGGTGTTGATCGCCAGCGCGATCGGCCGCAGCTCGCTACAGACGGTCTCCGAACTGTTCGGCCTTCAGGCGACGGCGCTCATCTACGGCTTAGAAGGCGGCTTCGTCCCGTGGGTCCAAGCGACGTTCGCCGGTCCCGCGCTGACCACCTACTTCTCGTGGGTGTACGTGTACGGCTACGCGTTCCTGCTCGCGTTCCCGGTGGTCGCGTACCTCGCGCTCCCGCAGACGGCGACGCTCAGGCGGCTCCTCGTCGCGTACGCGCTGAACTACGGGATCGGGTTGGTCGTCTACACGCTGGTGTTCGCGCACGGCCCGCGCAACGTGATGCCGGACATGGTGACGCCGCTGCTTTTCGCCAACAACCCCGACGTGATGGCGCTGACGAGCGAGGTCAACGTGAACACGAACGTCTTCCCGTCGCTTCACACCTCGCTCGCGGTCACCGTGGGGACGTTCGGGCTCCTGACCCGCGAGGAGTACCCGCGGTGGACGCCGGTCGCGGTCCCGCTCTCGCTGTCCGTCGTCGTCGCGACGATGTACCTCGGTATCCACTGGCTCACCGACGTGATCGCCGGGTTCGCGCTCGCGTTCGGTTCCGTTTTCCTCGCCTATCGCTCCGTGGACTCCCGGGCCGACGCACCTGAACCGAGTGGCGACGCGGGCGACACGGACGACGAGCGTCCCGAACCCGGGGCGGGCACGGACGACTGAGGCGAACGCCGAGAGACCGTCTCCGCGATCAGGCCCCTTCGACGAGGCGCTCGAGCTGTTCCGGCGGGACCGCGCCCCGCGCGGCGTGCCCGTCGTACGCGAACGTCGGCACGCCGGTGACGCCGCGCCGCCGGGCGGCGTCGAACAGGTCGGTAACGCGCCCGCGCAGCGCGTCGTCGTCGAGCGCCTCGTCGACCACGTCGGCGTCGAGGCCCTCCACGTCCGCCGCGACGTCGGTGAGCACGTCGCGGTCACCGATGCCGCGCCCGTCCAGCCAGAGCGCGTCGAAGACGCCCTCGTCGAACGCGAGCCACGCGTCGGGCGCGGTCTCCCGCACGTGGACCGAGACGACCTGCGCCGGCAGCGAGTCGACGTCGGTGCGGAGCTCCTCGGCCATCTCCACGTCGTACTCCGCTTGGAGGCGGCGGACGTTCTCTCTCGCCTGCTCGTAGTAGTCCTCGTCTTTCCCGTCGTCGGCGTCGTGGTCGATCTCGCCGTCCGGGCCGCGCTTGCCCGCCCGGAGGTCGAACGGGTGCCAGTCGATCGCGAGCGGCTCCTCGCGCGTCTCCTGATACTGCGAGAGCGACTGCCGTCCGAGGAAGCAGAACGGACAGACGTAGTCGGAGTAGACGGTGATCGCCTCGGGTTCGTCGGCGCCGGACGCGGCGTCGGACTCGGTTGCCATACATCGCATACGCCGCGGAGCCGAAAAGGTCGTTCGGCGACGGCAGGCCCCGGACGCGGGATGCCGACCGACCGGCGAGCGGAAGTCCGTCCGGTTCGGTCTCGAACCATCACGGATTAATATAACTAGGTTGTACCACTGCGTATGTCCGACTACGACCCGATCTATCCCCCCGTCGCGCTCTCTGTCGCCGGCAGCGACAGCGGTGGCGGCGCGGGAATTCAGGCGGACCTGGGCGCGATGACCGCGCACGGCGTCTTCGGCACCGCGGTCGTGACGGCGACGACCGCACAGAACACGCGCGGCGTCGAGGACGTTCATCCGCTCCCGCCGGACCACGTCGCGAGCCAGTACGCGGCGGTGGCCGACGACTTCGAGATCGCCGCGATCAAGACGGGGATGCTGGCGACCGCTGCGATCGTCACCCGGGTGACCGACCTCGTCGCGGGTGCCGACGCCCCGCTCGTCGTCGATCCCGTCATGGTCGCGGCGACCGGCGACCGACTGCTCTCGCCGGCGGCCGAGGACGCCTACGAGGACCTGATCGCGGCCGCGACGCTCGTCACGCCGAACGCCGACGAGGCCGCGGTCCTGACCGGCGAGCCGGTCGAGACCCCGGCCGACGCCGAGCGCGCCGCCCGCGAGCTCGTCGCGCTCGGCGCGGACGCGGCGCTCGTCAAGGGCGGCCACCTCACGGGGACGACGAATTCGGACGACGACGAGGTCGTCCTCGACACGCTCGTCCGCGGCAAGGCGGCAGGAGGCCCTGACGACGCCGCGAACGACGGACCCGCGTCCCGGCCGGCCGTCGACCGCTTCGAGTCGCTGCGTGTCGACACCGACGCCACCCACGGCTCCGGCTGTGCGCTGTCGAGTGCGATCGCCGCGCGACTGGCCCGCGGCGAACCCCTCCGCGACGCCGTCGCCGCGGCGGTCCGCGAGATGAGCGAGGCGGTCCGACGCGGCTACGACGTGGGCGCGGGTCCCGGCGCGGTCAACCCGACGGTTCTGGGCGGGGAGTGAGCGCTCGGGTCGCCGGGTCGGTCGACCCGGACCGCTCGGGTCGGACGACTCACACGAGTCGGTCCGCAGTCACAGGTACGCGAGCGGGACCATCAGCGCGACGCCGAGCGCGACGCCGCCGACGAGGACCGGCTTCCCGCCGCGCGGGAGGTCGGCGCCCGTCTCCAGCGCCTCGGGGATGAACTCCGAGAGGACGAGGTAGACCATCGCGCCCGCCGCGAAGCCGAAGCCGTACGGCAGGAACTCCCTGGCGTACCGCACGAACGCGAACGCGATCACGGCCCCCACCGGCTGCGGCAGGCTGGAGAACACCGCCCACCACACCATCTTCCACTTCGAGACGCCCATCGCCCGCAGCGGGATCGAGATCGCCGTCCCCTCGGGGACGTTGTGGATCGAGATGGCGACGGTCATAAACACGGCCAGTAGCGGGACCGTGAAGCCGAACAGCGCGGTGCCGCCCGCCAGCCCGAGGTCCGCGAAGGAGACGCCGACGGCGATCCCCTCGGGGAAGCTGTGGACCGTCAACACCCCGAGGATCAGGATGAGCTTCTTGAAGTCGGCCTCCTCGTACTCCTTGGGATCGACGTCGGCGTCTAACAGCACGTCGTGCGCGATGACGACGAGGGCGACGCCCGCGAGCATCCCGACGCCGATCTGGACGGGCGTCCCCTCCGCGAGCCCCTCCCGAACCAGCCCGAACAGCGACGCCGAGACCATGATCCCCGACGCGAACCCCCACAGCGCCACGTTCCCGCGGTCGCTGATGGTCTCGAAGAAGAAGAACGGGAGCGCGCCGATCCCGGTCGCCAGCGCCGTGATAAGCCCCGCGACGAACACGAACGCGTAGGCGTCGAGCGCGACCATTCGATGGCTGGTGGTACGCCGGTACCGCTCATAACTCCGGCGGGCGCGGTCACCGGCTGAGAACCGCGTCTCGGCCGCGCGGTCGGCGAGTTCACCCGAGCATCCGAACGAGGCTGGCGAGGAACACGAGGAGAAGCAGCGCGACGAGCACCAACAGCGCGGTGAGTTTCGCCCCGGGCGCTGCGTACCGCGCGCCGAACCGCGTGCCGCGCTTCCGAAGCCGCTCCCGCGGGCGACTCGGCGAGGCCACGCTCACGCTCCGTCAGCGGACTGCGACGGGTCCAGAGGGTGCCGAACGCCGGCCGCGTCGACGCGGTTCGCGTCGTCCGCGGTCGAGCCCTCGGCGGTCGCGTTCTCCGCCGGGGCCGACTCGTTCGTCGCCGTCTCGTCATCCGACGAACTCGGCTGGTCTCCCGTCGGACCGGTCGGCGTCGGTTCGTTTTCGTCCGTCTCGGTGTCGTTCGCCGCCGGCGCCGTGGCGTTCTGGTCCGTCGGAGCCGAGGCGTTCTGGTCCGTCGGAGCCGAGGCGTTCTGGTCCGTCGGAGCCGAGGCGTTCTGGTCCGTCGGAGCCGAGGCGTTCTGGTCCGTCGGAGCCGAGGCGTTCTGGTCCGTCGGAGCCGAGGCGTTCTGGTCCGTCGGAGCCGAGGCGTTCTGGTCCGTCGGAGCCGAGGCGTTCTGGTCCGTCGGAGCCGAGGCGTTTTCGTCCACGGGCGGCGCCGTGGTGTTCTCGCCGGTCTCCGTCCCGTTCGCCGCTGACGACGTTCCGTTCTCTCCCGCGGCGGTCGTCCCGTTCTCGACGGGCACGGTCGCCACGGCGAACCCGCTCCCGATCGACTCGTTCACATCGCGCAGTTCGTCCGGCGTCTCGAACGTCGTCGTCACGTCGACGCTCGCCGAGAGGACCGCGACCGTGGCCCCGCCGGCGAACGCGACGCTCCACACCAACACGGCCAGCGCGACGAGCGCGACGAGCCCGCGGTTCGCTGGCATCAGTCCACCTCTCCGGCGGCGTCGGGGCGTGCCGTCGGCGTCCGTACCGGTGCCGACTCGTCCGGTTCCACGCGCGCTTCGTCCGTCGCGACGGCCGCCGAGTCCGTCTCGTCGACGTCCGCGTCGCCCTCACCGGCTTTCGGCTCGCCCTCGTCGACGTCCCGTTCGCTCTCGGAAACCCCGCCGTCGGCGGCCGTTTCCGACGCGTCTCTCTCCGACTCCGCCGCGGCGCTCCGTCCGCTCCGGTCGAGCACGCCGCTCGCCGGCACCCACATCGCGAGCGCGCCGAACAGGAGCGTCGCGGTCGCCACCGCCACCGCGATCGCGGCGGCGCTCCGGAGCTCGAACGCGACGTACGCCGCGTACGGAGCGAAGACGACGAGCACCGCCGCCGCGCCGCCGACCGCGTCGACCGAGACGCCCCCGGCGCCCTCCGTGGCGGCGCCGACTGCGGCCGGATCGGCCTCGGCCGCACCGACCGCCGTCGGCCCGCTGGCCTCGTCGTCGGCCGACTCGCCGGTCGGGTCGACCGTCGTCGTCGGGCGTTCCTCGGGCTCGTCGCGACCGCGGACGATCGACCAGACCTCGGTGACCGCGAGCAGACCGAAGGGGAGCAAGACGAGCGCGACGAACCCGGCCTGCGTGCCCGCGAACTGGATCACGTACCCGATCCACGGGATCGTCAGCGCCACGACGCCGACGAGGTTGCCTGCGGGGACGAACCCCGGATCCGGCCCCTCGTTGGCGTCGCCCATCGTCTCGAACGCGAGGGTGCCACCCTCGCCGACCACGTCGATCACGCGGTGTGTCACCGGCACGTCGCTGGTGCCTCGCATGAACGTGATCACGTCGCCCTCCGCGATCGCGGTCGGATCGCGATCGGCGACGATCACGACGTCGCCAGGCGCGATGGCGGGCGTCATGCTCGCCGTGAGCACGACGAAGCTCTCGTCGGCGCCGACGACCTCTGGGGCCGCGTACACCGCGAACGGCGCGACGAGCGCGATCAGCAGGACGATCCCGAGTACGTTCGCCGCGCGTTTCGTCCGTGGTGATGTGAGTATATTGGTCATCAGTTCGCCTCCGTGCCGCCGCTTCCGCTGCCCTCGCTTCGACCGTCGGCGTTCGCGGACCCGCCGTCGGACTCCTCCGGTTTCCCGTTCCCTTTTCGGCCGGAGCCGCCGCCGCTGTCGTCCGCGGCACTGCTGTCGTTCGCGGCACTGCTGTCGTTCGCGGCACCGCTGTCGTTCGCGGCGTCAGCGAGGTCGTCGCCGCGCTCGCCGTCGCCGGCGCAGACGCTGACGGTGACGTTGCTGACCCCGTACCGCTTGCCGTTGGTGGGGTTCGGCGGCGCGAACACGACCGCTCCCGTCTCCGGAGCCACCGGGGCGATATCGACGCCCTCGGGGTCGCGGTCCGGTCCGCCCTTGACCGCAACGGCACACATGTCCGGTCCCGGGTTCCCGTCGGCGTCCCGGAGCGCGAACGCGACGCCGACGACCTCGCCGCCGTCCTTCGTCTCGACCTCGGTGACCTCGATCTCGTGCGGCCCCGCGCCGTCGAGGATCATCTCCAGCGGGAGGACGTCGCCCGGTGCGGTCGACCCACCGAATTCGGCCTTGCCGAACTCGACGCACTCGGGGCAGTCCACCGCTGGCTCCCCGCAGAGGACCTCCGCGAAGGGGTTCGCCCCCGGCGCGTTCGCCTGCTCCTCCGAGACGTGGCGGCACTGCTCGGCGTACAGCCGGAACGTCAGGTCCGTTGTCTCTCCGCCAACGTCGGGCGAGTCCGCCGGGAGGTACGGGGCGACCTCGACGACGATCGGGCCGCCGTCCGAGTCGAGGCAGCCGGCGTCGATCCGCACGCCGGTCGCGAGGTCGCGCTCGACCTCCGCGAGGGGGCGGTAGCCGTCAGTCACCGACTCGCCGTCGACGACGACCTCGAGTTTGAGGGCGTTCCCCAGCCGATCGCCGTCCGGGCACTCCGTCGCGAGCCACACCCGCACCGGGTTCTCCGACGCCCCCACCTCGAACCGCTCGGGGGCGGGGCGCTCGTCGAACGTCGTCCGGTCGACCGCGAGCGGGCCGACGGTGACGGTCCCGTCCGTGGGGTCGCCGTCCACCGTCAGGCCCACCTCGCCGGCGCCGAAGGCGTTGCCGGGGAACGTCTCCCGGTCCGAGAGGTACGCGCCGGTGCCGAGGCCGCTCGCCATTCCGACGGCGCCGACGCCGCCGATCCCGGCGAGCAGCCGGCGGCGGCTCAGGCCGCTCGGGCGCCGTCCGACGTCGTCTCCGGGGCTCATGCGCTCCCTCCGACCCCGTTGGTCTCCGTCGAGGCGCCCATCGCGAACGGGTTCCCCTCGGCGCCGCAGTCGTCGGCGGCGAACGCCACGTCGAACTCGACTGCGCCGCCCTGTCCGGCGTTGCCCCCCTCGGCGTCGAACGCCCAGTCGAAGGTGAGACAGCGCCGCTCTCCCGGGAGGAGGCAGCCGTCGTCGAAGAGCCCGGGGTTGAGTTCGACCCCCGCCGCGAGCGCGGATCCGTCGAACGACGCGAGGCTGCCGGCGCCGATCGACTCGCCGTACTCGGCGAAGTCGCCCTCGGCGCCGCCGCATCCGCCGATCCCGAGCACGCCCGTGTCGTACCGCACGTCGAGGCTAATGCGCTCGGCGAGCGCGGCGCTCGCGGCGTCGGAGCCGTCGAAGCTGGGCGCGATGCGCAGCCACACGCGGACGCCGTCCGGGGCGGTCCCCGCGGGGTCGTCGAGCCGCAGCCCGACGCTCGCGGTCCCGTAGTCACCGGGCAGCGCGTTCTCGACGTCGACGAGCCGGATCCCGGCCCCGACGTCGTCGACGGCGTCGGTCGGGCTCGAATCCACGACCGCGCCGTTCTCCGTGCGCCGCCAGCCGACTACTAGGTTCCAGGGCGTGTCCGACTGGGCGTACGTGTACTCCGAGTACTCGCCCCAGCCGTCCGTTCCCGTCGGCCGTCCGGAGCCCGCCCCGAGGGCCGCGAAGCCGACGGCTCCGAGTCCCGCGAGTGCCTGCCGCCGCGTGAGTTTCGATTCCTTTTGTATCATTGTGTGTCGTCGCGGCTCCGAACGGCCGTGTCGTCGATATCGTCCCTCGTCTCACCACCTCTACCGTCGCCGTAGTGGTATGTATGCGCGTCATACCCGGCCGGCCCGGTGGCCGTACCCGACGGTACGGACACCGTACCTCACCGTTGGTCGCTCGATCCGGCCTCGCCGCCGATCGGCCTCGCCCGTCGACGCCGCGGTGGGATCGGAACGCCGGATCAGGCCGGCGTCGACGTCCCGGCGCCGTCGTTGTGACGCGCCTGCTCGGTGTAGAAGCCCAGATCGAAGGCGAGCGTGTCGCCCTGGATCTCGTTGCCCACCTCGAGGGGCAGCTCCCACTCGAGCGCGACGCAGTGCATCACGCCGTCGCCGCGGAACGCGTCGCGGTCCGCGTCGTCCGCCGGGTCCGCGAGCTCGTCGTACAGCGTCGCGCGGTTGCCGTCGAGCGGGATCCCGTCCCCGTCGGCGAGCTCGGCGAGGACGTTCGCGAGCGTGTCCTCCATGATGATCTTCTCTTGCGTCGTCTGCGCCGCGAGATTGCCGAACACCGTCGGGATGTTCAGCGGGTCGTCGAGGTCGTTGAAGAACAGCAGGTCGCCGCCCGCCCCGCCGGCGGGGCCGGCCATCGCCAGCAGGGTGCTGGCGCTGCCGTCCACGTTGATCGTGTAGACGTCGGTCGCCGGGCTCGGCGACGCCGCGCGGGCGTCGTCGGCCGCGTCGGTGGGCGAGGAGAACTGGGTGGTGCCAGTCCCGTTGAACGACTCGCCGTCGGAGAGGACGATGTTCTGCTTCGCCGCGCTCGGGCGACCGTTCGCGTCGAGTTCGGCCTGGGCGTCGTCGACGCCCTCGCCGATGTACGTGCCGGTCGCGATGCTGCTCGCGTTCGAGAACGGGTTGGCGTCGCCGTCGCCGTCGGTCGGGGTCGAGCTCGCGCCGCCGCTCACGACGTTCGCGAGCTTTTGACGGAGGCCGTCGAGCGCGCCGTCGACGACCGAGAGGTCGCTGGTCAGCGCCTGTAAGACGCCGGTCCGGGGCTCGCTGTCGACGCTCTTCTCGCCGTCGAAGTACGCGACGCCGACCTGTACGTCCGCGTTCGCGTTCTGTAGGAAGTCGATGAACTGCCGGGTGCCGAGCTCGACGAGGTCGATCTTCGTCGTCTCGGTGTAGGTGGTCCCGTTGATCGCGATGTCGTCGTTACTGACCACGCCGCCGTACTGGTCGTACAGCATCGAGCCCGAGAAGTCGAGCGTCAGCATGATGTCGACCGGCTCCGCCGGGTCGTAGACGTTGTCGCAGTCCTCGTCGTACCAGAGCCGCGCCTCGATGGCGTCGCCGAGGTCGCCCACGTTGTCCGGGTCGACGAGCAGCTCGGGCTCGGTGCCGGCGCCGCCGTCCTCGGAGACGTTGCCCGCCTGCATCCAGATGTACCCGGGGTTGTCACAGAGGTGCAGCGAGAAGGTGATCTCGCCGGAGTCGCCGGGCTTCACGTCGGTGAGCCGGACGAGCGTCTCCATCTCCTCGCCCGTGACGGGGTCCGTCCCGAAGTCCGCCTCCGAGAGCGGCGGGATGTTGTCGCAGGTCAGCACCGGGAGGTTCGCCCCGTTGCTGTCCTCGTCGGTCTCGTCCGGGAAGTCGCTGTAGCTGAACACGTCGCCGTCGATCTCGACCGACTGCTCGCCGTCGCCGTCGTGGTCGGGGTGCGCGCTGACGAACTGACGGCCCTCGCCGAAGTCGTAGGTCTGTTGCCAGTCGACGAGCAGGTCGAGGTTCCCGGCGGTGAGCGTGTTGTCCTCGAACGACTCGGTGTCGTTGAAGTACGCCGTGGTGCCGAGGCCCGCGCCCGCGGAGGCCACGCCGATCGCGCCGAGGCCCGCCAGCATCTTGCGCCGCGACAGTCCGATCGTGTCGAATTTCTTGCTGTCTGTCATGATTGTGAATCCCCGAGGGGAGTCCCACCGACGGAGTCGAACCGTCGAACGCCAGTGTGGGAGTGGTCACCGTCGGCGCGCGAGCGCCGAGAGCGATTACTCGACGCTGATGTCGAACGCGACGCCCTCGTCGCTGCCGGAGTAGTCGCCCTGTACGTCGACGGTCACGTCGCCGGTGATCGCGAACGCGTTCGCGACGTCCGCCGCGTCGGTGTCGAACGCGAGGTAGGTGACCTCGCGGCCGGAGCCGTCGTTCGTCGCCGAGACCGCGTCGGGACCGCTGAGGGTGACCGCGGTACCGTCGAGGTCGAGCGCGAGGTTCGCGACCGAAACGGTCGCCTCGTCGGCCTTCGTCGTGATGGCCAGCTTCCCGCTCGGGGCGGGGATCCCGCTCGCGACGGTCACGCCGTCGAGGGTGAACGAGGCGTTGCCGCTCCCGTCGTACGAGTAGCTGAACGGAACGGTGTCCCCGGGCGTCCAGACGTAGTTCGCGAGGTCAGCGCTGCCGACGTCGGGGCCGACCGCGACTTCCCACGCGCCCGAGGGGCCGTTGTCACCGAAACGCCCGCGAGCGAAGGAGGTCTCCTGCTCGGTAGCGAACTCCTGCTGCTTGGCGAAGCCCTCGCCGGTCCGGGTCGTGATAGACGGGACGCACGGGTTTGCCGTGCCGTCGTTGTGGCGCGACTGGACCGCGTGGAACTCGAAGTTCATCGTCAGCGAGTCCGACTGGATCTCGTTGCCGACGCTCGTCGGGATTTCCCACGAGAGGCACACACAGGGGCCGGTGATGAACGCCTCGCCCTCGTCGGGCTCGACCACGTCGGCGTACTCCGCCTGCTCGCCGGGAACGAGGCCGGCCGTCCCGTCGCCGTCGAGGGCCGCGCCGCTGGAGATTGCCGCGATGACGTCGACGAGCGAGCCGGAGACGATCTCCCCGTCCGCGAGCGGTTCGCCGTCCTCGTCACAGTAGGCGAGACTCGCAACGATCGAGTCGCCGAGCTCGCCGAGGTCGGGCGTGTCGTCGACGGCCGACTCGGGTTCGTTGATGCCGTTCTCCGCCTGCGAGAGGTCACCGCACGCCCACATGTACGAGGGGTTGTCCACGATACGGAAGCAGAACTTCACCTCGCCGGAGTCGCCGGGCTTGACGTCGTCGAGGTCGTAGAACATCCCGGCGGGCTCGCCGTCCTGCGTGCCGCTCGCCATGTCCGCCATGTTCTGTACCGCGCCGTCGCTGTCGTACGAGGCCTCGTAGTCGACGAACAGGTCGAGCGAGCCCGCCGTCAGCGTGTTGTTCTCGAACGTCTCGGTGTCGTTGAAGTACGCCGTCGTTCCCAGTCCCGCGCCCGCGGAAGCCACGCCGACCGCACCGAGTCCCACCAGCATCTTGCGCCGCGATAGTCCGATTGTGTCGTCGTTCATTGTGTATCATCCCCGAAGGGAACTCCCGGCGGCGGTCGCGAGCCGCCGCGTCGGCCGCCCGAAGGCGCCGAACCGGGAACCGGACGTGTCTCGTCGTCCGGAGTGACTGCGTTGCTCCGCGGCGTTACACGCTGGTGCTGTTCGCCTCCGTCCCGTTGAACGTCACCTGCGGGTCGTCGTTGTGCCGCGACTGCTCGGCGTAGAGGCCGATGTCGAACATGACCGAGTCGGTCTGGATCTCGTTGCCGACCTCCGCCGGGAGCGTCCACTCGAAGCCGATGCACTGGGTGGTCGCGCCGGGGTACGGCTGGCGACCCTCCTCTTGGCGGTTACCGTCGAGCGCGACGCCCTCGGCCAGTTCCGCGAAGACCTCCGCCATCGACCCTTCGAGGATCTTCTGTTCGCCCGCGAGGACGATCTGCGCGATCTCGGCGTAGACGGTGTCGAGGTCGGCCGGGTCGGGCGCGATGAACGCGTCGTCGGGACTGGTCGCGATGTTGTTCTCGAGGAAGGACGTCGCGGCGCCCGCGCCGAGTGCGATGGTGAAGATGCGGATGCCCGCGTCCTTCGCCGCTGTCGCGGCGCTCGTCGCGGCGCTGGTGCTGGACGGCTGGCCGTCGGTGAGGACGATCATCACCTTCGATGCGCCGGCCGTCGCGTTCGCGCCGGACAGGAGTTCGGTGGAGCCGGTGGTGATCCCCTGGCCCATGTCCGTTCCGCCGCCCGCGGTGTACTGGTCGATGGCGTCCTTGACCGCTTGGTAGTTCGTCGTGAGTCCCTGGTCGAGGCTCGCGCCGTTCGAGAACGAGATGGCCGCCGCCTCGTCGGGGTTCGAAAGGTTGTCCACGAAGTCCTTCGCGGCGGTCTGTAGGTCACCGATCTCCTGGCTCATCGAGCCGGAGACGTCGCTAACCAGCGCGACCTCCAGCTCCTGCTGCTGGCCCGTCCCCGTGGGCTCGTACACGTTGTCGCAGTCCTCGTCGTACCAGACGCAGACCTCGATGGCGTCGGCGAGCTCGCCGATGCCGTCGGTGTCCTCGCCCTCGTCTTCCATCTCGGGCTCGCTCTGCCCGTTCTCCGCGTTCTCGGTCAGCTCGCCCGAGAGGTAGAGGAACGCGGGGTTGTCACAGATGTGAATGCTGATGGTGACTTCGCCGGAGTCGCCGGGCTTCACGTCGTCGAGCGTGAACACCGGGATCCCGCTGCCGTTGACGAGGTGCTCATCAGCTTCGGGCGAACAGAACGGGAACTCCTCGCCCTGGACGAGGTCCTCCCACTCCTGTAGGGCCGCAGGCGCGGGCGCCTGTCCGATCAGGTACTGCCCGTCGCCGAGGTCCTGCGCTAAGAAATTGTCATTCGGGCCGTATCCCATCGCCCGAATGTCGTCCAGGCGGCCGGGGCCGCCGAGGTACGTCGACTTGTAGTCCAGCTTCAGGTCCAGCTCGCCCGCGGTGAGGGTGTTGCCCTCGAACGACTCGGTGTCGTTGAAGTACGCCGTGGTACCGAGTCCCGCGCCCGCGGACGCGACGCCGACGGCACCGAGGCCGGCGAGCATCTTGCGCCGCGAGAGTCCGATTGTGTCGTTTGTATCCTGGCTCATGGTTTCTCCCCCGACCCGCCCCCCGTCCGCGCTAGGCTGACCGAATCGGTTACTTCCCCCTCCGAGAGATACCGACGTAGTTACGCGCTCCCACGTCACCGTCGAACGGCCGATTCCACGCGATAGAACGTCTCACGCCGCGGGTCAAAGGCTCAGTTCGACCGGCGGTCCGGCGACCCTACTCCGGGCGTTAGGGCCGGTATGAGCCCCGTACCACCGCCTCCGGAGGCGGCACGAAGACCGTACTTGTCGGGCCGAATCCGACAGGGACCGCGTACTTTCGCGGCTCGATCGGCGGGCCATCGGGGTAGCGAGCCCATACATATACTCCCGTCTGACGCAGTGGGGGACAGAACTTGGGCGCCGCCGAGCGCGGCCGCCCGGATCCTATTCCATGAAACTCCGCAACGACGTGCTTCCGGCCGAACAGGTGTACGCGATCCTCGCCAACGAGCGCCGACGGCACGCGATCGAACAGCTCCGCTTGACCGGTGGCACGGTCTCGGTCAACGAGCTCTCCACGCTCGTCGCTCGCCACGAAACGGGCGAGAGCCCGCCGCCGAAGCGCTCTCGCGAGAGCGTCTACACCTCGCTGGTCCAGACGCACCTCCCGAAACTGGAGGCCGCGGGCGTCGTCACCTACGACCGCGGGTCACGGACCATCGAACTCTCACGCCGTGCGCGCGACCTCGGCCTGTACACGGAGGTACTGGCGCCCGGAGGCGCGACGTGGTCGGAAATCTACCGCGCGCTCGCGGTGGCGTCGCTGCTCGTCGTGCTCGCCGCGCTCCTCGACGTTCCGCTTGTCTCGGCCGTCGACCCGGTCCTCTGGACCAGCCTCGCGCTCGGCGCCTTCGCCGCCGCGAGCGCCGTTCAGCTGTGGGTCAACCGCTTCTCGGTGCTGCGACAGCTGCGGCCGCGGTGACTCGGGTCGAAAAAGACGTCTTTTCAGTCGCACTCCGCTCTCCCGTCCGAGCCGCCGGTCCCGCCTATTCGGCGGCAGCCGCGAGCGAATCGGGCAGCCGAAGTTCGAACAGCCGCTCGTCACAGCCCGCACAGCGGCCGGCGACGACGTCGTAGCTGGAACAGCAGGACTCGACGACGCGCTCTTCGAGCCCCACGTCGCCCTCGCAGCTCGGGCACTCCGCGACGAACAGCCGAAGCGCGCCGAGCGTCGCGCTCCGGTCCGCGAGCGGGAGGTCCGGCCAGTCGCTCCGCGTCGCCGTCAGCACGCGGTCGGCCGCCGCGTCCGCCCGGAACGCCGCGCGGGACTCCCAGCTGCCGATCAGCTCGTCGTCGGCGTACGCGAACCCCACGCCCCCGCGCCAGTCGATCGACAGCGCGTCGCGGTCGAGGCCGGTGAGCCCCGCGAGCGCCTCGATGTCGTCTTCCGCGCCCGCGCTCGCGTCGCCGTCGGGCGCGCTGCCGTCGCGGTGTACCGCCGCACGCCACGCCGCGGCGAAGTCGGCCGCGAACGCGAAGTCGTCGCCGGCCGGATCCTCGACGAGGATACCGGCGTCGAGGAGGTACGCCTCCGGGTCGACGTCGCCCGCCGGACGCCCGCCCCGGCCCGTCCCGTCGGGCGCCTTGCCGAACAGCGCGAGGACGCGTTCCGGGAGGTACCGCTTCGTGAGTTCGGGCGTGCCCGGGATCAGGTAGCCCCGGAGCCAGATCGCGGCGAGCGAGACGAGGGAGACCCCCGCGCCGAAGCCCGGGCCGACCAGTCTGCCCGCGGCGAGCGCCGCGCCGGCGGCGACGGCGACGTTGACGGTCGTACAGGGCAGACAGCGGTTCGCGCCGGTGTACTCGGGTCGGCGGAGGCGGTCCAGCGGTCGGCGGCCGGCGCGTTCCGCCGGCAGGTCCGACGCCTTGGTGTCGTGTGACGTAGACATGGCCGGTAGTTCGCGCCGAACGATCGTATGTATGGAGGTCCTACCGCCCGGTAACCGGTCGCGGAGATCTCCCGGTGGACGCTCCCCGGCCCCCGGAGAGCGCGAATTCCGGTATATCACGCCGAACGCATCTCGTTAAAAATTATAGAAAATGATATGTTCATCGGTGTCAATTAACGTATTGATTACTCACATGAGGTCCCCATGACGCTTCAACTCAAGACGCCCTCGCGGGTACCGGACGAGGAGGGGCCGTCTCGCGACGAAGTGTTCACCGCGCTGAGCAACCGACGTCGGCGGAACGTGATCACGTACCTGAAACGGAACGGCGACGACGCCCGCGTCAGGGACATCGCCGAGCAGCTGGCGGCGTGGGAGAACGACCTCGAGATCCCCGAGGTGACGTACAAACAGCGCAAACGCGTCTACACCGCCCTTCACCAGTCGCATCTCCCGAAGCTGGCGTCGAGCGGGTTCATCGACTACGAGTCCGACCGCGGGATCGTCTCGCTCACCGACGAGAGCCGGCAACTGGACGTGTACCTCGAGGTCGTCTCCGAGAACGAGATCCTCTGGAGCGAGTACTACGTCGGGCTCGCGGTCGTCTGCGGACTGCTGGCGGCGGCGGCCTGGGCCGGGACCGTTCCGTTCGACGCGGTCTCCGGGTACGCGTACGCGGCGCTGTTCGCGCTGGTGTTCGGCGTCTCCGGGCTGGTCCATCGAACGGTGACGCGTCGCAACCGGGTCGGATAGCGTCGGCTCGGTCCGACACCCGCAGGGTTTTACGCGCCGGTGGCCGGTGTACGGACATATGGCAACGGGGATCGTCGGGGAGTTCCTCGATCTCAAGGCGGAGACGGACGCGGACGTCCTCGCGATGCAGTGCGGCGACTTCTACGAGTTCTTCGCGGACGACGCCGAGCTGGTCGCCGACGAGCTCGATCTGTCGGTCTCGCAGAAGTCCTCCCACGGCTCGTCGTACCCGATGGCGGGCGTGCCGCTCTCGGAGCTGACGCCGTACGTGAACGCCTTGGTCGAGCGCGGCTACCGGGTCGCGGTCGCCGACCAGTACGAGACCGACGCCGGCGACCACGCCCGCGAAATCGTCCGCGTCGTCACGCCGGGGACCGTCCTCGAAACGAGCGACGACGACGCGCGCTACCTCGCCGCCGTGGTCAGCGAGGAAGGCACAGATTCCGACGCCGACGGCCCCTACGGGGTCGCGTTCGCCGACGTGACCACCGGGCGCTTCCTCGCCACGACCGTCGACGACGGGGGCGACCTGCGCGCCGAACTCTACCGGTTCGACCCGGCGGAGGTGCTCCCCGGCCCCGCCGTCCGCAACGACGACGCCCTCCTCGGAGCGGTCCGCGAGGACCTCTCGGGGCGCGTGACGGCGTTCGACGCGGAGGCGTTCGCGGCCGGCCGCGCCCGTCACGCGGTCCGCGAGCAGTTCGGCCGCGAGACGACCGACAGCGTGGGGCTCGACTCGGCGCTCGCCGTCCGCGCCGCGGGCGCGGTCCTCTCGTACGTCGAGGAGACCGGCGCGGGCGTGTTGGCGTCGATGACCCGCCTCACCGCCTACCGAGACACCGACCGCGTCGCCGTCGACGCGACGACGCAGCGCAACCTCGAGATCACCGAGACGATGCGGGGCGACGCCGACGGCTCGCTGTTCGACACCGTCGACCACACCGTCACGGCCGCCGGCGGCCGGCTGCTCCGCGAGTGGCTCACGCGCCCGCGCCGCGACCGCGAGGCGCTCACGGCCCGCCACGACGCGGTCGAGGCGCTCGCGTCGGCGGCGCTCGCGCGCGATCGGATCCGCGAGATCCTCGGTGACGCGTACGACCTCGAACGGCTCGCGGCGCGGACGACGAGCGGGAGCGCGGGTGCGCGAGAGCTCCTCTCGGTTCAGGACACGCTCGCGCTGCTCCCGGCGCTCGCGGACGCCGTCGAGGGCACGCCGCTCGCCGACTCGCCCGCGGCCGCCGTGCTCGGCGGCGTCGACCGCGAGCGCGCGGCCGACCTCCGCGCCGAACTCGCCGACGCGCTCGCCGAGGACCCGCCGAAGGCGAAGACCGGCGGCGGGCTGCTCAAGCGGGGGTACGACGCGGAGCTCGACGAGCTGATCGAGCGCCACGAGTCCGTGAAGTCGTGGCTCGACGGGCTCGCCGAGCGCGAGAAGCGCGCCCACGGGCTCAGCCACGTCACGGTCGACCGCAACAAGACGGACGGCTACTACATCCAGGTCGGCAAGTCGGTCGCCGACCAGGTGCCCGAGGGCTACCGCGAGATCAAGACGCTGAAGAACTCCAAGCGGTTCGTCACCGACGAACTGACGGAGAAGGAGCGGGAGGTCCTCCGACTGGAGGAGGCCCGCGGCGAACTGGAGTACGAGCTGTTCGAGGAGCTCCGCGAGCGGGTCGCCGAGCGCGCCGAACTGCTCCAGGACGCCGGGCGGGCGGTCGCCGAACTCGACGCGCTCGCCTCGCTCGCGACCCACGCCGCCCGCAACGACTGGACGCGCCCGACCCTCACCGACGAGCGCAGGCTCGACGTGGAGGCCGGGAGACACCCCGTCGTCGAGGGCACGACCGACTTCGTGCCGAACGACCTCCGGCTCGACGAGGACCGCGGCTTCCTGATCGTCACCGGCCCGAACATGAGCGGGAAATCGACGTACATGCGCCAGGCCGCGCTGATCCAGCTGCTCGCGCAGGCCGGCTCGTTCGTCCCCGCGCGCGCCGCCGAGGTCGGGCTCGTCGACGGCATCTACACCCGCGTCGGTGCGCTCGACGAACTTGCGCAGGGCCGGTCGACGTTCATGGTCGAGATGCAGGAGCTGTCGAACATCCTCCACTCAGCGACCGAGGACTCGCTGGTCATCTTAGACGAGGTCGGCCGCGGCACCGCCACCTACGACGGCATCTCCATCGCGTGGGCGGCGACCGAGTACCTCCACAACGAGGTGCGCGCCCGGACCCTCTTCGCGACCCACTACCACGAGCTGACGACGCTTGCGGACCACCTGCCGCGCGTGGCGAACGTTCACGTCGCCGTCGACGAGCGCGACGGCGAGGTGACGTTCCTCCGAACCGTTCGGGACGGCCCGACGAATCGATCGTACGGCGTCCACGTCGCCGACCTCGCGGGCGTCCCCGACCCCGTGGTCTCCCGCGCCGACGAGGTCCTCGACCGGCTCCGCGAGGAGAAGGCGATCGAGGCCCGGGGCGGATCGCGCGGCGGCGGAACCGGCGGCGCGGCGGGCGCGGACGGCGACCGCGGCACTCAGCAGGTCGTGTTCGACCTCTCGTCCGGGTCGTTCGCGGGCGGAGAAGGGAGTCGTTCCGACGGCGAGTCGCCCGCGACCCCGAACCGCGGCGGGACCGCGGCCGAGCCGGAGTCCCGGGCCGCCCCGGCAGATTCGGAGTCGGGCGCCGCCGCCGGCTCGGAGGCCGGGGCGCGACTCGACCCGGAGACGCGGGCGGTGATCGAGGAACTCTCCGGCGTCGACGTCGCCGAGACGACCCCGGTGGAACTGCTCTCCCGCGTTCAGGAGTGGCAGGACCGGCTGGAGTGAGTGCGTCTGACGTAAGAACTAATGTCTGACCTCGTCGTGTGGTGTGTATGGGCATCATGAGCAAGATCCTCGGCGGGGGCGGGAGCCGCTCCGTCGACGACTACGTCGAGCTCGACACGGACGACTTCGCCGACGCGCACGCGGAGACGGGCGTTCAGGTACACTTCGCCGAGATCGGCGACCAGAGCGACATCATCCCGATCAAAGACGCCGTCTACGACGGCGACTTCGTCATCGCCGACATCACCCGGCACTCCACGTCGGACCGAACGATAGAACACGTCTACGACGAGCTCCGCCAGGTCGTCCAGGAGGTCGACGGCGACATCGTCCAGAAGGGCGACGACCAGATCATCGTCACGCCCACCGGCGTGAAGGTCTCGCGTCAGAAGCTGTAACCCTCGCCGCCCCCGATTTTGGGGCGGATCGGGGCGTACCCGGCCGAACCGTGTCATATATGCCGTTCTCTCGCCCACGTACAGTCGAATGGACGAGCCGGTCCTGTTGACGGGCGCCGGCGGACGGGTGGGACAGGCCATCCTCCGCGGCATCGGCGACGACTACGAGTGGCGGCTCCTCGACCGGGAACCCCTCCCGGCCGCGAAGGTGCCCGCCGGGGTCACCGACGCCGACCGGTACGTCGCCGACATCACCGACGAGCGCGCCGTCCGCGAGGCGGTCGCCGACGTCGGCGCGGTGATCCACCTCGCCGGCGACCCCCGGAAGACGGCGCCGTGGGACTCCGTCCTCCGGAACAACATCGACGGGGCGCAGGTCGTGATGCGCGCCGCCGCCGAGGCCGGCGTCGAGCGGTTCGCGTTCGCCTCCTCGAACCACGCCGTCGGCGGCTACGAGACGGAGGACCGCACTCCCGACCTGTACCGCCCGGACGACGACTACCGGCTCGACGGCACCGAGCTCCCGCGGCCGGGAAACCTCTACGGCGTCTCGAAGGCGGCCGGCGAGTCCCTCGGGCGCTTCTACCACGACGAGTTCGGGATGAGCGTCGTCTGCGTCCGCATCGGCAACCTCACTCGCGATCACCCGCCCCGCGAGTACGAGCGCGGCCAGGCGATGTGGCTATCCCACCGCGACTGCGCGCACCTGTTCGACCGCTGCCTCCGGGCCGACTACGACTACGAGGTCGTCTACGGCATCTCGAACAACGACCGACGGTACTACTCGCTCGAACGGGCGCGCGAGGCGCTCGGCTACGACCCCGCCGACAACTCCGCGGACTACACCTTCGAGGGGAAACCCAAGGACGACGGCGACTCCGATACCGACGGGGAGTACGTCGACGACCCCGACGTGACGACGGACGACACGCCCGCCGAACCGAACTTTCCCACCGACCCCGACGCGCCGAGCGACGGCGCCTGATCGGCTCGACGCCCGTCCGAATCGACGCCTGTCCGAATCGACGCCCGTCCGAATCGACGCCCGTCCGCATCGACACCAGTCCGGCTCGACGCCTGCCGGCCCGATGTCCGATCCGCTCGGCTAGAACAGGTCGTCGACGTCGCGCCGCTTCCGCTCCTCGATCGCGACGTGATCGCCGAGCCGCGCGGCCACCTGCGGCCGGGTCTCGGGCGTGCGAAGGTACGCGAACAGGAGTTCGGCGAACCGACTCCGACCGGTCCCTCGCTCCGCCGCCGCGAACTCCGCCGCGGCCGCGAGCGTCGCCGCGTCACCGGGCTCGCCCGCCCTCGCCAGCGCCGGCGCCGCGACCCCCGCCGCGTCGAGCGACAGCCCGTCGAAACGCGGGGGTTCGCCGTCGACGTCGATCCGGGGCTTCTGTCCTTCGGCCGCGTTCTCGGGAGCCGTGGCTAGGCGATCCACCCACTCTCGGACGGGCGCCAGCCGCACTCCGTGCGAGTCGGAAACGCCCTCCAGCGAGGCGACGGCGGTCTTCGCGTACTCGGCCGCCTCGTCGGCGTCGCCGTCCGCACCGTCGGCCGCACGGTACGTCGCCGCCGCGGTCGCGGCCAGTCCACGGAGCAGTCGCTCCGCGTCGGTCCCGTCGAGCGACTGGCCCGCCGTCTCCCAGACGTCGCGCGCCGCGAGCGGGTGCCCCTCGTTGAACAGCGCGGCACCGGCGGCGAGCGCGGCCGGATCGGGCGCGTGCGCGCCCCCCTCGGAGTCACCGTCGCTTCGGTCGTCGCGATCACTGCGGTCGCGATCGGTCACGCCTCTCGGTCGGTGACGGCGACTGATAAGTGACGAGTTCGACGGGCGCGACCGCGGATAGAACGCGGCCACGAGCCGAACGCGACCACGGATAGAACGCGGCCACGAACGGAGACTGGCCGTGCCTCTGCCCGCCGAGTCGCGGAGCTGTCCCCCTCGCTTTGCCTTTTCTACCCGTACACTAAGAGGGTAGAGTGCGTATCGGTAGCAGACGTGTCCAGTAGCCTCCTCCCGGTGATCGCGGCGATACTCGTGTCTGGGCTCGCCGTCCAGCTGCTCGCTCACCGGCTCCAGGTCCCGAGCGTCATCTTCTATCTCGCGATCGGCGTGCTGTTGGGCCCGGAGCTGTTGGGGATCGTGACGCTGGAGACGTTCGGGGAGGGGCTGGAGATCATCGTCGGACTCAGCGTCGCGATCATCGTCTTCGAGGGGGCGTTCGCGCTCCGGATCGATCGGATCCGACGCGCGTCCACGGTGTCCCTTCGGCTGGTGACCGTCAGCGCCCTCGTGATGTTCGTCGGGACCGCGGCGGCGGTCCGCGCGTTCACCGACGGCACGTGGGAGATCGCGCTCCTGATCGGGGCGCTGTTGGTGGCGACCGGTCCGACCGTGATCACCCCGATCCTCAACGTGGTCCGGGTGCGAGACCACGTCGCGACCGCCTTAGAGACGGAGGGGATCGTCAACGACGTGACCGCGGCGATCGTCGCAGTCGTCATCTTCGAGACGCTGCTGCTCGACGACCTCGGCGTGCCCGCGACGGTGGCCTCGTTCCTCCAGCGGTTCGGCGTCGGAGTCGCCGCCGGACTGCTCGCCACCATCATCATCTACTACCTGTTGGACAGCGACTTCGTCCCCGAACGCGACGTACAGGCGTCGCAGTTCCTCGTGCTGGCGGCCGCGATCGGCTCGTTCGCGGGCGCCGAGGCGGTCGCCGCCGAGGCGGGCATCGCGGCGGCGGCGACGAGCGGCATCCTCCTCGGGAACCTCGATCTGGACAACCGCGAGGAGATCGAGCGCTTCGCGCAGAACACGACCACGATCGTCTTGTCGTTCGTGTTCATCTCGCTCGCCGCGCTGATCGACGTCGAGGCGATCGCCGGCCTCGGGGTCGGCGTGGTCGCGATCGTCGCCGTCATCATGCTCGTCCTCCGGCCGCTCGGGGCGTTCCTCGCCACCGTCGGCGTCGAGCGGTTCACGCGTCCGGAGCGGCTGTTCATCGCGAGCGTCGGGCCCCGTGGGATAATCCCGGCGAGCGTGGCGACGCTGTTCGCCATCGAGCTGGAACTCGCTGGTAGCATCGCGGCCGGCGAACTGCTCGTCGGGACGGTGTTCGCGGTCATCTTCGCGACGGTCATCGTCGAGGCGGGGCTCGCGCGACAGATCGGAGCGTTCCTCGGAGTGTCACCAATGCGCACAATAATCATCGGCGGGGGCCGCGTCGGTCAGGCGCTCGCCACGCGACTGGAGAACAGGGGCGAGTACGTCGTCATCCTCGAGGCGGATCCGGACGTCGTCGAGCGGGCGCGGGCGGACGGGTTCACCGTCTACGAGGGCGACGGCAGCGACACGGAGTCGCTTCGGGAGGTGGACATCGAAGACGCCAAGCGGTTCATCACCACGACGGCCGACGACGACATCAACCTCCTCGCGTGTCAGCTCGCGATCACCAAGTTCGACGTCGAGTCGGTGTACTCGCGGGTGACGGACCCGGCCAACATCGACGCCTTCGACAGCATCGGCGTCACCGCCATCGACGCGTCGACGGCGACCGCGGTCGCCATCGACGACGAGATCGAACGCCCGGCGCTCACCCACTGGATGAACGAACTCGGCGACAACCACGACGTCCAAGAGGTCGAGGTGACGTCGTCGGAACTCGCGGGGCGGACCATCCGCGAACTCAACGCGGAGATCCCCGACGGCTGCTTCGTCGCCGTCTTGAGCCGCGACGGCGAGAACCACGTCCCGTCCGCGGACAGCGTCCTCGAAACCGGCGATCACGTGACGTTTATCGGCACCAGCGACGCGGTCCGCCGCGCGATGGACCGGTTCCACCCGCACGATTAAGACGTGAACTATGTCGACCGGACCGTCTGCGGAGGGTAGATCGTGGCCGATGGACCGCAATTGGACCGTTCGGAAATCACCGACGATGGCGCGGCGAACACCGCCAAAGCCCCAGCCGCGAGGGCTCGGTGCGCTCGCTGCGGTCCTCAGTCGGTCGCTGACGCTCCCTCCTTGCGGTCCTTGCTTCGCGCGCCTTCGCCCTCGCGACTGCCCCTCCGAGTCCCCCCGACCGCACAGCACCGCAGCCTCACACCTCCCCATCCTCGTCAGTCGCCCTCCGCGTTGCTCCGGGCGACTGACTCCCTCGCACGCGCTCCTCGCGGCCGCCGGTGGCGGCCGCTCGCAGGCGCGCGCCACCGCAGAACAAAGTACCATTGAACGTGTTGCGTAGGACCTACACACCGGTCGCAACCGACGCGAGACTGTAATCAAAAAAGTCCTGACGGAGTCCGACGCGAGCGGTGCGAGGGCGACCGAAGGGAGCCCTCGACAGTGAGCGGCGAAGCCGCGAACGAGCGAGCGCAGGGCACGTCAGGACCGAACGCAGCGGCCGTCGAACGAAGTGAGACAGCCGCAAAGTGAGCGTCCTGACGGAGATTTGAACTCGGAACGACGGTCGGCCTCGCTGCGCTCGGCCGCTGCGACGTTCCTGCTCAAATCTCCGCGTCGTTTCTTTCAGCACGGCTGCTCGCTACGCTCACAGCATTGTGCTGAAAGAAACGTCCTGACGGAGATTTGAACTCCGGTCCCTGGCTCCGCAAGCCAAGAGGATAGTCCACTACCCTACCAGGACTCATCTCCACGTACCGCGGTAGAACATAAGACGGTTACGGTCCGGCGGCCGCGTGCCTGCGGTCCGCACGCACCCGCCGGCGCAGGATGAACACCTTTTGTATCGACGGGACCCATGAACGCCTATGAGACGCCTTCGAGCCGCGACCGCGCCCCCGGTCGGTCGCTCCGCGGACCGTTCGGATCCCGGCGCGACCTCCGGGCAACGGCAACGCTTATGCGCGAATTCGTCGACAACGGGGGTACGCGTATGGGAGCTATAGAGGAGGTGTACGAGGATCTCGACACCGACGTCGAGTTCGAGGAGTTCGAGGCCGCGGTCGAGGACAAAGTCGAGCAGATGGGTGGGCTCGCGGACGAGGAGACCGCCGCGATGCTCATCGCACACGAACTGCGCGACGAGCAGGCCGACACCATCGCCGACATCGAGCCCGGGATGAACGAGGTGAAGTTCCTCGGCAAGGTGACTGCCATCGGCGAGATCAAGACCTTCGAGCGCGACGACGAAGAGGCCGACGAGGGGCGCGTGTGTAACGTCGACGTCGCGGACGCGTCCGGCTCGGTGCGGGTCGCGCTGTGGGACGAGATGGCGACGGCCGCCGAAGAGCAGCTGGAAGTCGGACAGGTGCTCAGGATCATGGGTCGCCCCAAAGAGGGGTACAGCGGCCTCGAAGTGAGCGCCGACAAGGTCGAGCCCGACGAGGACGCCGAGGTCGACGTCCAGGTGCTCGACACCTACCGCGTCGAGGACCTCACGCTCGGCGCGTCCGACGTCGACCTCGTCGGACAGGTGCTCGACACCGACTCGATCCGGACGTTCGACCGCGACGACGGCAGCGAGGGGCGAGTCGCCAACCTCACCCTCGGCGACGAGACGGGTCGCGTCCGCGTCACCCTCTGGGACGCCAAGGCGGACCTCGCCGAGGAGTTCGCGGCCGGCGAGGTCGTCGAGGTCGGCGACGGCTACGTCCGCGAGCGCGACGGCGACTTGGAACTTCACGTCGGCGACCGCGGGACGGTCGAACGCGTCGACGAGGACGTCGAGTACGTCCCGGAGACCACCGACATCGCCGACCTCGAGATCGACCAGACCGTCGACATCGGCGGCGGCGTCATCGAGACCGACCCGAAGCGGACGTTCGACCGCGACGACGGCAGCGAAGGGCAGGTCCGGAACGTCCGGATCAAAGACGAGACCGGCGAGATCCGCGTCGCGCTGTGGGGCGACAAGGCCGACCGCGAGATCGATCTGGCCGACCGCGTCGTCTTCACTGACGTGGAGATTCAGGACGGCTGGCAGGACGACTTAGAGGCGTCCGCGAACTGGCGGTCGACCGTGTCCGTCCTCGACGAGGGAAGCGACGCGTCGGTCGGCGCCGCGAGCGGGGCGGCGGGTTCAGGCGACGACGCCGGAAGCGAGGAGCGAGACGCGAACGACACCGGGCTCGGCGCCTTCGCCGAGGACGGAAAGAAGGCGGCCGCGGAAGCGGTCGCCGGCGAGGCCGGCGGCGACGAGAGCGACGGCGGCGGTGCCGCGGCCGCGACGGCGGAGCAGTCGACCGAGGCCGTCGAGTTCACCGGCACCGTGGTCCAGACGGGCGACCCGGTCGTACTCGACGACGGCCAGCAGACGAGGACGGTCGACACCGACGCGAGCCTCCGGCTCGGCGAGGAGATAACCGTTCGCGGCCCGGAGCGCGACGGGACCATCGACGCCGACGACGTCTTCTGACCGATCTCCTCTCCGGCCGGTTCCGGCGGCGATGCGGGTAACGGAAAGCGTTATACGATACACGGACGCGTCTGTGTGTATGAGTGTCGAGTTGCCGTTCGCGCCGGTGGACGGGATCATCCGGCGGAACGCGGGGGAACTCCGCGTCAGCGCGGACGCCGCGGAGGAGTTGGCTCGCCGGATCCAATCGCACGGCGCGGAACTGGCCGTCGCCGCCGCGGAGCGAGCGACCGACGACGGCCGGAAGACGCTGATGGCGGCCGACTTCGGCGTCGAGCAGGTCGTGGCCCGCGGGGACCTCACGCTACCGGTCGCGCCAATCGACCGGATCGCTCGGCTTCGGATCGACGACAGCTACCGCGTCGGTGTCGACGCGCGGATCGCGCTCGCCGACATCCTGGAGGATTACGCCAACAACGTCGCGAGCGCGGCCGCGACGCTTGCCCGCCACGCAGACCGACGCACAGTACAGGCCGAGGACATCGAAACGTACTTCGCGCTCTTCGAGTAGATGCGGTTCGGCTACAGCGAGCGGTGTCTCGACCACGACACCGGCGAACGACACCCGGAAAACCCGGACCGGCTCCGCGCCATCCGTCGCGGTCTCACGAAGCGACACGGCGTCGAGTACGTCGAGGCGGACGCCGCCGAGAAGTCGGCGGTCACGGCGGTCCACGACCCCGACTACGTCGACGAACTGGAGTCGTTCGTGGCGGACGGCGGCGGCAGTTGGGACCCCGACACCGTCGCCAGCGACGGCACGTGGGACGCGGCGCTCACCTCGGCGGGGCTCGCCCAGTGGGCGGCCCGCGAGGCCATCGAGGGCTCGACCGGGCGGCAGACGCCGTTCGCGATCGGCCGCCCGCCGGGCCATCACGCGGTCACCGACAACGCGATGGGGTTCTGCTTTTTCAACAACGCGGCGGTCGCGGCCCAGACGGCCCTCGACGGGGACCTCGCGGACCGCGTCGCGATCTTCGACTGGGACGTCCACCACGGGAACGGCACGCAGGACATCTTCTACGAGCGCGGCGACGTGCTGTACGCGTCGATACACGAGGACGGCCTCTACCCCGACACGGGCGAACTCGACGAGACCGGCGACGGGGACGGGACGGGAACGACCGTGAACCTCCCGCTGGCCGCCGGCGCCGGCGACGCCGACTACCTGTACGCCGTCGACGAGGCGGTCGCCCCGGCGATCGAGCGGTTCGACCCCGATCTGCTGCTCGTCTCTGCGGGGTTCGACGCGCACCGCCACGACCCCATCTCGCGGATGCGCGTCTCCTCGGAGGGGTACGCGCTGTTGACCGACCGCATCCGGACGCTCGCGGACGAGGCCGGCGCCGCCGACGCGTACGTTCTCGAAGGCGGCTACGGCCTCGACACGCTCGCCGAGGGCGTTTCCATGGTTCACGAGACGTACGACGGCCGCACCCCCGTCGCGACCGACGAGGAACCGGACCAGAAGACCGAGACGATCGTCGACGACCTGCGGGCGGAGCTCGACTTGTAAGTCGGGCGAACGCACTGTTCGACTCGTTCACCGCCATCACGTCGCTGTCGCTCCTCGCTCGCAGTCGGCGTCGACAGAAACGCCCGGAGCGGGATTTGAACCCCAGTCGTTCCGCTCGCTTCGCTCGCTCCACTCCCTGATTCAAATCCCCGTGCGAACGCTTTCGACGAACGGCTCGCTTCGCTCGTCGTGTTGTCCGTCGAAAACGCCCGGAGCGGGATTTGAACCCGCGTCACGACCGTGACAGGGTCGTATGATGGGCCACTACACCATCCGGGCAAACAGCGACTAACCCCGAAGCGTGGGGACGCCCGGAGCGGGATTTGAACCCGCGTCACGACCGTGACAGGGTCGTATGATGGGCCACTACACCATCCGGGCTTGTCGCGTCAGTTCGTACCCCTGTCTGGCAAATAAGGCTTGTCATCCCCGACGACGGTGCGGGTCGGTGACAGGGAAATCTGTCACTCGGTGCGCTGACGACGCGGGCGTTCGAAGCGGTCGCGTGCGCTCGATTTTCGCCGGCTCTCTCCTCCCGTCCGGTATCCTTTTGTGTGAACCCCGCATGCGTGGGAGTGTCGAACGCCCCGGCCCGTGAGCCGCGCACGGCGGCGCTTGGCAAGTCTTATGACGCTGGCGTATATACGTCTCTGTAGTATCTCGTGATAGCTTCTCCCCACCACCAGCACCCATGGTAGACGTAAGCCAACACGAACTCGTCCCGGACCACGTGCTCCTCGACGACCCCGAGGACGTCGAGGAGGTCCTGGCGGAGTACGACGTGAAGAAGACGGACTTACCGAAGATCAAGCGCACAGATCCCGCGATCCCCGACGACGCCGAGGTCGGTGACGTGGTGAAAATCGTCCGAAACTCCCGCACGACCGACGAAGCGGTCGTGTACCGACTAGTCGTCTCATGAACAGGCAAGACCGACGCGTGGTTTCACGCGAATATTTCTCAGACGAACGGCTCGCCGAGCACCACTTCCGCTCGTTCAATAACTTCCTGGACCGCGGCATGCAGGAGGTCGTCGACGAGAAGGAGACGATCGAGACCGACATCGGCGACAAGGAGGGCCAAGAGCCCGTCTATGTCGAACTCGGCGACGTTCGGATGGTCACGCCGCGCGTCCGCGAGGCCGACGGCTCCGAGGAACTGCTCTACCCCCAGGAGGCGCGGCTTCGTAACATCACTTACTCGGCGCCCGTGTTCATGGAGATGTCCATCGTTCGCGGCGGCGAGGACGAGCCCGAGCAGGTCGTCGACACGACCGAGACGAAGGTCGGCCGGATGCCGATCATGGTCGGCTCGGACAAGTGTAACATGGCCGGCTTCTCCGACGACGAGCTCATCGACATCGGCGAGGACCCCGTCGACCCCGGCGGCTACTTCATCGTCAACGGCTCCGAGCGCGTGCTGATGACCTCGGAGGACCTCGCACCGAACAAGATCCTCGCGGAGTACGACTCGAAGTACGGCGACGAGATCCAGGTCGCGAAGACGTTCTCGCAGCGGCGCGGGTACCGCGCGCTCGTGCTCTGCGAGCGCAACCGCGAAGGACTGCTCGAGGTCTCGTTCCCCTCGGTCTCCGGTTCTATCGACTTCGTGACGCTCGTTCGGGCGCTCGGACTCGAATCCGACGAAGAGATCGTCCACCGCGTCTCGGACGACCCCGAGATCGTGAAGTTCATGCTGGAGAACCTAGAGGAGGCCGACGTTCAGACGACCGAGGGCGCCATCGAGACCCTCGGCGAGCGCGTCGCCTCCGGCCAGGGCAAGAACTACCAGCTCAAGCGGGCGAACTACGTCATCGACCGCTACCTCCTCCCGCACCTCCACGAGGAGGGCGTCGACGAGGAGGACGTGCGGATCAACAAGGCGTACTACCTCTGTCGGATGGCCGAGGCGTGCTTCGAGCTCGCCTTGGACCGCCGGGAGGCCGACGACAAGGACCACTACGCGAACAAGCGCCTGAAGGTCTCCGGCGACCTCATGCGCGACCTGTTCCGCACCGCGCTGAACAAGCTGGCGCGCGACGTGAAGTACCAGCTCGAACGCGCCAACATGCGGAACCGGCAGCTCACGGTCAACACGGTCGTCCGCTCGGACGTGCTGACCGAGCGGCTCGAACACCCGATCGCGACGGGGAACTGGGTCGGCGGCCGCTCGGGCGTCTCACAGCTCGTCGACCGGACGGACTACATGGGCGTGCTCTCGCACCTCCGGCGCCTGCGCTCGCCGCTGTCGCGGTCGCAGCCGCACTTCGAGGCGCGGGACCTCCACGCGACCCAGTGGGGTCGCATCTGTCCCTCCGAGACGCCGGAGGGGCCGAACTGCGGGCTGGTGAAGAACTTCGCGCAGGCGATGGAGCTGTCACAGACGGTCGAGGACGAACAGGGGCTGAAACGAGAACTGGCGTCGATGGGTGTCGAGGGGATCCCCGGCATCGAGGGCGTCGAACGACAGACGGCGGACGACTAACATGGCACAAGCAGAACGCGAAGCGAAGGTGTACGTCAACGGGAGCCTCGTGGGCACCCACGAGAACCCGGACGAGCTCGCCGAACAGATCCGCGAGGCGCGCCGCCGCGGCGACGTCTCGGAAATGGTGAACGTCTCGGTGAAAGACCGGACCCGCGAGGTCATCGTCAACGCGGACGCGGGCCGAGCCCGCCGTCCGCTCATCGTCGTCGAGAACGGCGAGCCCCTGCTGGGCGACGAGGAGATCGAGGCGCTCGAACGCGGCGAAGTCGAGTTCGAGGACCTCGTCGAGCGCGGCTACGTCGAGTTCATCGACGCCGAGGAGGAGGAGGACATCCTCGTCGCGGTCGACGAGGAGGACGTGTCCGACGACCACACGCACCTCGAGATCGACCCGCAGCTCGTGTTCGGTATCGGTGCGGGGATGATCCCGTACCCCGAGCACAACGCGAGCCCGCGGATCACGATGGGCGCAGGGATGATGAAGCAGTCGCTCGGGCTCCCCTCCGCCAACTACCGCATCCGGCCCGACACCCGGCAGCACCTCCTTCACTACCCGCAGCTGGCGATGGTGAAGACGCAGACGACCGAACAGATCAGCTTCGACGAGCGGCCGGCCGCACAGAACTTCGTCGTCGCCGTGATGTCCTACGAGGGCTTCAACATCGAGGACGCGCTGGTGATGAACCAGGGCTCCGTCGACCGCGCGCTCGCCCGCTCGCACTTCTTCCGAACCTACGAGGGCGAGGAGCGCCGCTACCCCGGCGGTCAGGAGGACCGCTTCGAGATCCCGGAACAGGACGTCCGCGGCGCCCGCGGTGAGGACGCCTACACGCACCTCGACGAGGACGGCCTCGTCAACCCCGAGACGCGGGTCGACGAGTCCTCGGTGCTTCTCGGGAAGACGAGCCCGCCGCGGTTCCTCGAGGAGCCGGACGACATGGGCGGCCTCTCCCCGCAGAAGCGCCGCGAGACCAGCGTGACGATGCGCTCGGGCGAGTCGGGCGTCGTCGACACGGTGACGCTGATGGAAGGCGAGGACGGGTCGAAGCTCTCGAAGGTGAAGGTGCGCGACCAGCGCGTCCCCGAACTGGGCGACAAGTTCGCGTCCCGACACGGACAGAAGGGCGTCGTCGGCCACCTCGCGCCGCAGGAAGACATGCCCTTCACCGAGGAGGGCGTGGTCCCCGACCTCGTGCTCAACCCCCACGCGCTGCCGTCGCGGATGACGGTCGGCCACGTGCTGGAGATGCTCGGCGGGAAGGTCGGCTCGCTGCGCGGCTCCCGCGTCGACGGGACGCCGTTCCAGGGCGAAGACGAGTCCGAGCTCCGCGACGGACTGGAGGAGCACGGATTCAAGTCCTCCGGCAAGGAGGTCATGTACTCCGGCGTCACCGGCGAGAAGATCGACGCCGAGATCTTCGTCGGAACGATCTTCTACCACAAGCTGTACCACATGGTGTCGAACAAGCTCCACGCCCGTTCCCGCGGGCCGGTCCAGGTGCTCACGCGCCAGCCGACCGAGGGGCGCGCCCGCGAGGGCGGGCTGCGCGTGGGCGAGATGGAGCGCGACACGATCATCGGCCACGGCGCGTCGATGGTGCTCAACGAGCGGCTGCTCGAGTCCTCCGACGCCGAGACGGTCCACGTCTCCGCGGAGACCGGGCTCGTCGCCGTCGAGGACCGCGAGCAGCGCCGCGTGTACGACCCGGTGACGGGCGACGAGGACGACATCCACGAGCTGGAGGTCAGCTACGCGTTCAAGCTGCTGCTCGACGAGATGATCGCGCTCGGCATCCGACCGAAACTCGAACTGGAGGACGCGATTTAAATGTCAGTACAAACACCCAAAGTGCTCGGCGGCATCGACTTCGGCCTCATGGACCCGGAAACGTACCGGGACATGTCCGCCACGAAGGTGATCACGGCCGACACCTACGACGACGACGGTTACCCGATCGACATGGGGCTGATGGACCCGCGGCTGGGCGTCATCGACCCCGGTCTGGAGTGTCGGACCTGCGGCTCCCACTCCGGCTCCTGTAACGGCCACTTCGGCCACATCGAACTCGCCGCCCCCGTCATCCACGTGGGCTTCACGAAGCTCATCCGACGGCTGCTCCGCTCGACGTGCCGGGAGTGCGGGAAGCTCGCCTTAGACGAGGCACAGCGCGACGAGTTCCGCGAGCGCTACGAGCGCGCGAAGGAGCTCGGCGACGACGAACACGACGTGCTGAAGGCCGCCGTGCGGCAGGCCCGGAAGGCGTCGACCTGTCCGTTCTGCGGCGAGCCGCAGGCGGACATCAAACACGAGAAGCCGACCACGTACTACGAGGTCCAGGACGTGCTCTCGGGCGACTACTCCGAGCGCATCGCGGCCGCGATGCAGCCCGACGAGGAGGAGGACGATCCGGGCACGTCGCCCCAGGAGCTCGCCGAGAAGACGGACATCGCCCTCGACCGGATCAACGACATCATGGCCGGCGAGTTCCGCCCGCGCAAGGAGGACCGCCGCGCCATCGAGAAGGCGCTCGGCGTCGACCTCACCGAGGAGGACATGAACAAGCTGATGCCCTCGGACATCCGCGACTGGTTCGAGGACATCCCGGACGAGGACCTCGAGGTCCTCGGCATCGACTCCGAGCACTCCCGACCCGAGTGGATGATCCTGACGGTGCTGCCGGTGCCGCCGGTCACCACCCGTCCCTCGATCACGCTGGACAACGGGCAGCGCTCCGAGGACGACCTCACCCACAAGCTGGTCGACATCATCCGGATCAACCAGCGGTTCATGGAGAACCGCGAGGCGGGCGCTCCGCAGCTGATCATCGAGGACCTCTGGGAACTGCTCCAGTACCACGTCACCACGTTCGTCGACAACGAGATCAGCGGGACGCCGCCGGCGCGACACCGCTCCGGTCGCCCGCTGAAGACGCTCAGCCAGCGCCTGAAGGGGAAGGAGGGTCGCTTCCGCGGCTCTCTCTCCGGGAAGCGCGTGAACTTCTCTGCCCGGACCGTCATCTCGCCCGACCCGACGCTCTCGCTGAACGAGGTCGGCGTCCCCGACCGCGTCGCCAAGGAGATGACGCAGACGCTCAACGTCACGGAGCGGAACGTCGACGAGGCGCGGCAGTACGTCCGGAACGGACCGGAGGCGCACCCCGGTGCCAACTACGTGCGCCGTCCCGACGGTCGCCGGCTGAAGGTGACCGAGAAGAACTGCGAGGAGCTCGCCGAGAAGGTCGAGGCCGACTGGGAGGTGAACCGACACCTCGTGGACGGCGACATCGTGATCTTCAACCGGCAGCCGTCGCTCCACCGGATGTCCATCATGGCCCACGAGGTCGTGGTGATGCCGTACAAGACGTTCCGGCTCAACACCGTCGTCTGTCCGCCGTACAACGCCGACTTCGACGGCGACGAGATGAACATGCACGCGCTCCAGAACGAGGAGGCGCGCGCCGAGGCGCGCGTCCTCATGCGCGTCCAAGAGCAGATCCTGAGCCCCCGCTTCGGCGGGAACATCATCGGTGCCATTCAGGACCACATCTCCGGGACCTACCTGCTCACCCACTCGAATCCCGAGTTCTCGGAGACGCAGGCGCTGGACCTGCTCCGGGCGACCCGCGTCGACGAGCTGCCCGAGGCGGACGGCGTCGACGACGACGGCCGCGAGTACTGGACCGGCCGGACGCTGTTCTCGGAGCTGCTTCCGGACGACCTGAACCTCTCGTTCACTTCGTCGGCCGGCGACGACGTGGTCATCGAAGGGGGACAGCTGATCGAGGGGACCATCGACGAGGACGCGGTCGGCGCGTTCGGCGGCGAGGTCGTCGACACCCTCACGAAGGACTACGGCGAGACGCGTTCGCGCGTGTTCATCAACGAGATCGCGTCGCTGGCGATGCGCGCGATCATGAACTTCGGGTTCTCGATCGGGATCGACGACGAGTCGATCCCGCCGGAGGCCGAAGAGCAGGTCGACGACGCGATCGAGAGCGCCTACGACCGCGTTCAAGAGCTGATATCGACGTACGAGGCCGGCGAGCTGGAGTCGCTGCCGGGCCGCGGCGTCGACGAGACGCTGGAGATGAAGATCATGCAGACGCTCGGGAAGGCCCGCGACTCGGCCGGCGAGATCGCCGACCAGCACTTCGGCGACGACAACCCGGCTGTCGTGATGGCCCGTTCCGGCGCGCGTGGTTCGATGCTCAACCTGACGCAGATGGCCGGTTCCGTCGGTCAGCAGGCGGTTCGCGGCGAGCGGATCAACCGCGGCTACGAGGACCGGACGCTGTCGCATTACCGACCGAACGACCTCTCCTCGGAGGCGCACGGGTTCGTGGAGAACTCCTATCGCGGCGGGCTCACGCCACAGGAGTTCTTCTTCCACGCGATGGGCGGCCGCGAGGGGCTCGTCGACACGGCGGTCCGGACGTCGAAGTCCGGGTACCTCCAGCGGCGCCTCATCAACGCGCTCTCCGAACTGGAGGCGCAGTACGACGGGACGGTCCGGGACACCTCGGGCCGGATCGTTCAGTTCGAGTTCGGCGAGGACGGCACCTCGCCCGTGAAAGTCTCTTCCGGCGACGACAACGGCATCGACGTCGACGGCATCGTCGACCGCGTCGTCGACGCCGAGTTCGCGTCGAACGAGGAGAAAGAGCGGTTCCTCGGGGAGCGTGAACCCCCGACGAACCTCTCGGAGCACGCCGGTCCGGGGCTGAACAAGGCCTCCGAACTGGAGGTGGAGTCGGATGACTGAGTACGACCACGTCACCGACGACATGGAGGCGGTCGTGGAGGCGACGGAGCTTCCCCGCCGACTCAAGACGAAGGTGTACGAGGCCCTCGACCGGAAGGGCGAGGAAGCCGGTGAGGTCACCATCGAACAGGCGACCGACATCGTCGAGGGCGTCCGGAACCGCTACGAGCAGACGCGGGTCGACCCCCTCGACCCCGTCGGCACCGTCTCGGCGCAGTCGATCGGCGAGCCCGGGACGCAGATGACGATGAACACCTTCCACTACGCGGGGGTCGCAGAGATCGACGTCACGCAGGGGCTGCCGCGGCTCATCGAGCTGGTGGACGCGCGGAAGACGCCGGACACGCCGATGATGACCGTTTACCTCGACGGCGAGTACGCGACCGACCGCGAGAAGGCCCACGAGGTCGTCTGGTCGATCGAGGCCACGCGGATCTTAGCGCTCGGTGACGTCTCGACGAACGTCGCCGACATGCTGGTCCGGATCGACTTAAACGACGACACGCTCTTAGAGCGGTGGCCGACCCACTCGGACCCCACCGAGATCGCGGAGATCATCACGGAGACGATCGAGGACGCCCTCGGCGTCGACGCCCGGCAGGCGGGCACCGTGATCGAGTTCGGCCCCAACGAGCCGAGCTACCGCGAGCTGCTCCAGCTCGTCGAGCGGCTCCGCGAGATCGTCTTCAAGGGGATCGAGGAGATCGAGCGCGTCGTCATCCGCAAAGAGGAGCTCGACGGCGACGAGGAGTTCGTCCTCTACACCGAGGGGTCGGCGTTCGGCGACACCCTCGCTATCGAGGGCGTCGACGCCTCCCGGTCGACGTGTAACAACATCCACGAGATCTACCGGAACCTCGGCGTCGAAGCGGCCCGCGAGACGATCATCGACGAGACGAAGAACACGCTCGAAGAGCAGGGGCTCGACGACGTGAACGTCCGTCACCTCATGCTCGTCGCGGACATCATGACGAACAACGGCGAGATCGAGTCGATCGGCCGGCACGGCATCTCCGGCAACAAGGACTCGGTGCTCGCGCGGGCGGCGTTCGAGGTGACGGTCAACCACCTGCTCGACGCGGCGATCCACGGCGAGTACGACGAGCTCGACGGCGTCATCGAGAACGTCATCGCCGGGAAACCCATCTCGATGGGGACCGGCGACGTCGACCTCCGGATGGGGTCGCGCGTCGTGGGCGACGACTAATGTACGTCGAGCTCTCCGACGAGGCGCGGCGGTACATCGGTCGGTTCGACGAGCTGACCGGCGTCACGCCGACCGACTGCCTCGTGGAGGGCGACCGGCTCGTGTTCGTGGTGCCCGCCGGCGAGATGGCGGCCGCGATCGGACAGGGCGGCGAGACCGTCGCGGAGGCCGAACGGCGGCTCGGCATGTCGATCGAACTGGTCGAGGACGCCGACACCGTCGAGGCGTTCGTCGCGAGCACGCTCGCGCCAGCCGCGGTCAACGCCGTCACCGTCTCGGAGCAGAACGACCGCGTGGCGTACGTCGAGGTCCCCGAGGCGGACCGCGGCGTCGCCATCGGTGCGGACGGAGACAACATCGAGACCGCCCGCCGGCTCGCGGAGCGACACCACGACGTCGACGATGTCCAGCTGACCTGAGGCCGGAACCCGCCCCCTTTTGCCCGCCGGCCCGCTTGTCGACCCATGAACCGGAGACGCCTCCTCGTCGGTCTCGGAACCGCCGCCGCGGTCGGACTCGCCGGCTGTTCCGGCGACGACAGCGACGGCGGCAACGAAAGCGACGACACAGGCGGCGACTCGACCGATCGACCGTTCCCCGACGCCGACTGGCGGAGC
Organism: Halorubrum ejinorense; assembly: GCF_055389685.1. NCBI lineage: Archaea > Methanobacteriati > Methanobacteriota > Halobacteria > Halobacteriales > Haloferacaceae > Halorubrum > Halorubrum ejinorense. Next base: position 332,921 of record NZ_AP043777.1, on the reverse strand, counting down.
GAGGACGGCCTCGACCTGCCGACCCTCGCGGCGCGGCACGCCGACGCGCTCGTCGACGCCGGGGGCGCCACGCTGTTCTCGACGGCGGCGACGAGCCACGACGGCGACGCGGAGCCGACGCCGTGGCTCCCCTCGCAGGAGTACGAGGCCGCGTACGACCTCGAAAACGGGCGCCAGCACGTGCGACAGGAGCTGACTGAGACCGAGCAGGTCGACGCGTCTGAGCTGTACGTCGCCGACGGCCTGGCGCTGATACGTCGGGAGGCCGGCGGCGAGACGCGATACGCCCGTCGGGCGGTCGACCGCTCGGACGGCGACCTCGAGTCGCTGATGCGCTCGGAGGTCGCGACGGGGATCCGCGTCGAGGGCGAGACCGCGGGCGGCGAGGCGGAGTACGAGGGGCTGAACCTCTGGAACCCCACGAGCGACGGCGGCGGCGAGGTTCGCGGCGAGCCGACCGCCCGGTTCACCGCCGACGCCTTCGACGGCGACCGGAGCGTCCCCGAGACCGTCGACACGGCGTCGGCGACGGTTCACGTGTACGAGTCCGGCGTGGTCCCGCGGCTCGAACAGTCGTGGGCGGGTACGCACGACGAGCAGGCGGCGTCCGTCGACGTCGACATCGACTACCGGGACGTCGGCGCGACGGTGCCCGTGCCCGACTGGGTCGAGACGGCGCGCGACGAGACGGGCGACTGACGACCGCGCTCCGGCCGAAACGACGGGCGCTCGCGCCGGCTTACCGTCTCAGCGGGAGCGAACGTCCGTCATTTCCTCTCCGAGACGGTCGGCGAAACACCCTCAGATCCGTCGAGAGGTACCGCTCGGGGGATCTGAGGCCGTTTCTCGACAGAGAAAGACGACGCTTAAGTAGCTCCGTTCGGAAGTAGACGTACGATGGCGAACGGCAAATACGCGGCCCGTAAGCTCAAAAAGGACCGGCAGAAGCGCCGCTGGTCCGACTCCGAGTACGCTCGGCGAGAGCGCGGGCTCAAGACGAAGTCCGACCCCCTGGAGGGTGCCCCGCAGGCGCGCGGCATCGTCCTCGAAAAGGTCGGTATCGAGGCAAAGCAGCCGAACTCGGCGATCCGAAAGTGCGTCCGCGTTCAGCTCATCAAAAACGGGAAGCAGGTCACCGCGTTCTGCCCCGGTGACGGCGCGATCTCGTTCATCGACGAGCACGACGAGGTCACCATCGCCGGGATCGGCGGTGCGAAGGGTCGTGCGATGGGCGACCTCTCCGGCGTCAACTACAAAGTCGAGAAGGTCAACGGCGTCTCGATGATCGAACTGGTTCGCGGTAACGCGGAGAAACCGGTCAGATGAGCGGTGAGGAGACCGAGGCGCCGTCCGAGGAGGATGTCGCCGCCGACGAGCCGGACCCAGACGCGCCCGCGTCGAGCGAGGCCGCAAACGAGAACGCCAAGCTGTTCGGCGTCTGGGACGTGACCGAGATCGCCTACGAGGACCCCTCCACGAAGCGATACATGACCGTGACCCCCATCGCGCACACGATGGGCCGGCACGCGTCCAAGCAGTTCAAGAAAAGCGAGATCTCCCTGGCCGAGCGTCTCATCAACCGTCTCATGCAGACCGATGAGAACACCGGGAAGAAACAGCAGGCGACGCGGATCGTCCGCGACGCCTTCGACATCGTCCACGACCGGACCGAGGAGAACCCGGTCCAGGTCCTCGTGACGGCCGTCGAGAACGCCGCGCCCCGCGAGGAGACCGTCCGCCTGAAGTACGGTGGCATCTCCGTCCCGAAGGCGGTCGACGTCGCGCCGCAGCGCCGCGTCGATCAGGCGCTGCTTTTCATCTCCGACGGCGTCGCCAACGCGACGTACAAGTCGAGCACGCCCGCCGCCGAGGCGCTCGCCAACGAGCTCGTCGCCGCCGCCGACTACGACGTCGAGGGCTCCTACTCCATCTCGCAGAAGGAAGAGCGCGAACGCGTCGCCGCCGCGGCCCGCTAACGCGTCGACACCCGCTTTTGCGGTTCTTTCTTTCGGCTCGCTAGCGACGCGGCCGGGGTCGCCCCGGTCGGCGGATCGCGTCGCGGTCGGTCAGTCGACCTCGATCCGTTTCGACGCCGGTGAGCGGCTGCCGTCGCCGGAGACGGCCGCGGCGCTCTCGGGGCGAAAAAACGAGAAATCGATGTCGGACCGGGCGGTCGCGGTCGTCAGTCGTCCGCGGGCGCCGCGCCGGAGCCGCCGCTCGAGTGCTGCTGTTTGACCCACGCGAGCTTGCCGCCGGCCGCGAGGATGTCGCGTTCGCGCTCGGAGGCGTCCAGGTCGGCGGTGAACTCCCACTCGCCGTTGACGCTGACGGTGAACTCCTCCTGTCCGGAGCGGACGCCGGCCGGCACGTCGTCGACGATCTCGAGGTCGTCGCCCTGGTCGATCCGCTCGTACGTCTCGGAGTCGATCGCCAGCGGGACGATACCGAAGTTGAACAGGTTCGCCTTGTGGATACGGGCGAAGCTCTGCGCGAAGACCGCCTCGATGCCGAGGAACATCGGGCAGAGGGCGGCGTGTTCACGCGAGGAGCCCTGTCCGTAGTTCTCGCCGGCCACGAGGACGCCGCCGTCGGCCTCGAGCGCGCGCTCGGCGAACGTGTCGTCGACGCGCGAGAGCGTGAACTCGGAGAGCTTCTCGATGTTCGAGCGGAACTTCAGGATGTCCGCCGTCGCCGGGATGATGTGGTCGGTCGTGATGTTGTCCTCCATCTTGAGGAGGGCCTCGCCGCCGTCCACGTCGATCCCGTCTTTGAGCGGCACGTCGCCGATGTTCGGGCCCTTGACGAGGCCGTCGTCGATCGCCTCGTCGGGCGAGATGATGTCGGAGTCGGACTCGCCCATGCCGGGGCCGTACTTCGTTCCCATCTCGAAACCGGGCTCTTCGAGGTCGCCGAGGTCGTCGGCGAGGTCACGCGGGTCGACGATCTCGCCGGTGATGGCCGCCGCGGTGGCGACCTCGGGCGAGCAGAGGAAGACGGAGTCGTCCTCGATGCCGGAGCGACCCTCGAAGTTGCGGTTGAAGGTGCGCAGCGAGACGGAGTCGGAGGCGGGCACGTGACCGATACCGATACACGCGCCACACGTCGCCTCGGAGAAGTTGACGCCGGCCGCCATCATCTCCGCGGTCCAGCCCTCGCGGGCCAGCATCTCGGAGGCCTGCTTCGAACCGGGCGCGACGATCATCTCGGTCTGCTTGGCGACCTCGCGGCCCTCCAGCATCTTCGCGCTGGGGAGGATGTCCTCGTAGGCGCCGTTGGTACAGGAGCCGATGATGACCTGCTCGACGTCGGTGCCCTCGTACTCGCTGACGGGGGCGACGTTGTCGGGCATCGAGGGGGCGGCCACGAGCGGCTCGAGGTCGGAGAGGTCGACCTCGATCTGCTCGGCGTACTCCGCGTCGTCGTCGGGCTGGAGGTCGACGTACTCCTCCTCGCGGTCCTGGCGCGCGAGCCAGTCTTTCGTCTTCTCGTCGGTCGCGAAGATCGAGGAGGTGGCGCCGAGCTCGGTGCCGAGATTCGTGATCGTGGTCCGCTCGGGGATCGAGAGGTTCTCGGCCCCGGGGCCGGTGTACTCGAAGATCTTCCCGACGCCGCCCTTGACGGTCAGCTCGCCGAGCAGGTGGAGCGCGATGTCCTTCGCGGTCGCCCACTCGGGGAGCTCGCCCTCGAGGTGGACGTTGACGACCTCGGGCATCTCGACGTAGTAGGGGCCGCCGCCCATCGCAACGGCGATGTCGAGCCCGCCCGCGCCGATCGCGAGCTGGCCGAGCCCGCCGGGAGTCGGCGTGTGCGAGTCGGAGCCGAGCAGCGTCTTGCCGGGCGCCGCGAAGTTCTCCTTGTGAACTTGGTGGCAGATACCGTTGCCGGGCCGCGAGAAGTACGCGCCGTATGTGCCGGCCGCAGAGCGGAGGAAGCGGTGGTCGTCGGTGTTCTTGAAGTCGAACTGGTACGTCTGGTGGTCGCAGTACTGCGCGGCGAGCTCCGTCTGGACCTCGTCGAGGTCCAGCGCCTCGAACTGGAGCCACACCATCGTTCCCGTCGTGTCCTGCGTCAGCACCTGGTCGATCTCGATGCCGATCTCCTCGCCGGGCGTCAGCTCGCCCTCGACGAGATGATCACCGAGGATCTTCTCTGTAATCGTTTGTCCCATATCATCCCGAATTGGCTCTCCCGTGGATATAAAACCCGCGAGTTTCCCGAAGATCGACCGTGTTAGATCGCTCACGCCGGCAACGTTCTCCGCGACACGCCCGTGGTATCACACGCCGTGGAACACGTATCCTTGCCGAGTGTTTTAGGTCATTAAACGTCTGAAACGCGCGAAAACAGAACTCTCAGCGGTCCCGGCGAGACCCGCCGCTTCGCCCGCGATCGGCGCGCGTCGCGGCCGACACCGTTGCGCGTCGCGGCCGACACCGTTGCGCGTCGCGGCCGACACCGTTTAGTCTCGCCCGCGGCTCCGGACGCGCATGTTCGACTCGGGAGCCGCGGTCGCCGAGGCGCTCTCCGCGGCCGGCGCCGACCTCGCCGACGAGCAGCGACAGCCGAACGGCGTCGACCTCACCGTCGACGCGGTGTTCGAGCAGACCGAACCGGGCTTCGTCGGACGCGACGAGAAACGCGTGGGCGAACGTCGCGAGGTGGAGCCTGTGGACGGTCGCTACCGGCTCGACCGCGGCACCTACGTCGTCCGCTACGGCGAGCCGGTGGGAATCCCCGAGGAGCGGATCGGCTTCGTCCTCCCTCGCTCGACGCTGCTGCGCAACGCCTGTACCCTCGACACCGCGGTGTGGGACGCGGGCTACGAGGGGATCGGCGAGGGACGGCTCGACGTCGGTCACCCGATCGAGATCGAGCCGGGGGCCCGCATCGCGCAACTCGTCCTCGCGAGCGCGGACCACGAGGGGACCTACGACGGCGACTATCAGGGCGAACGCCTCTGAACCGTCCCTCGACCGATCGCCGTCGCCGACGGTTCACGTTCCGTGACGGTCACGGCGACGTGACCGGCGGCGGTCTCCGTCTCCTCGGTGTACCGGTTGGGGACGAACGCGACGAGCGACTCGCGCTGCGCGGGCGACAGCGACAGCGTCGACGAGAACTGTAACAGGGGTATACCGGAGGCTCGCTCGGGGGCGACTTCGGTCTACCGGCGGAGAGCGATCGCTCTTTCGGTCGACTCCGTCGTGACAAGACTGAGCGAGCGCGTCGCTCGGTAGGTAAAGGAACGAACGGCACGCCCGTGCCGGGAAAAGATGGCACGAGCGTGTCGTTCTGTAGGTCCCCGCTGACGCTTCGGCCCTCCAGACGAAGCGTCACCCGATACAAACGGTAGTAGACACTTAAGCGTGCCGGGGGCGGCAGTACCGTCGTATTAGATAGCGGTAATTCGTTCACAACAGTTCGCTAACAGGCGGTCGAAAACCGCACGACTACGCGCCTTTCGAGCCGATTCGGGCTGCCGACTTCCCTCCGTCCGCTGCGATCCCGGTCGTTTTCGCTCGGTTCCATCTCCCGACGCCCGCGCTACTTCCGGGCGGGGTGGTCCGCGCGGAGCCGCGTCTGTCCTTCCCCGAGGAGTCGCTCGCGGAGCGTCTCGCCGCGCGGTTCGGCGTCGACCGCGGGAACGAGTCCCCGCTCGCGTAGCTCCGGCACCACGAGGTCGACGAAGTCGACGAGCGAGTCAGGCCGAACGACCTCCTTGACGTTGAACCCGTGAACGCCGACCTCCTCGTGCCAGCGCTGGACCTCGTCGGCCACCTGCTCGGGCGTGCCGACGATCTTCGGCGACGTGGTGCCGAGCCCGCAGAACTCCGCGACCTCGCGGACGGTCCACTCGCGGTCGGGCTGGGCCTTCGTGAACGCGTTCATCGTCCCCTGGATCGCGTCCGTCTCGATGTGTTCGACCCTCTGGTCGGGATCGAGCTCCGACAGATCCATGTCGAGGAATCCGGACAGGAGCGCGAGCGTCGCCTCGACGTCGACGTGCCGCTTGTACTCTTCGTATTTCGCCTCCGCGAGCGCCTCCGTCTCGCCGACGACCGGCACCACGCCGATGAAGAACCTGAGGCTCTCGGGGTCGCGGCCGGCGTCGGCCGCGCGCGATTTCACGTCGTCCACGTACTCGACCACGCCCTCCTCGGTCGGCTGGCTGGCGAAGACGGCCTCCGCGTTGCGCGCCGCGAACGACCGGCCGTAGTCGGAGGAGCCGGCCTGATAGACGACCGGTGTGCGCTGGGGCGACGGCTCGGAGCCGTGCGGGCCGGGCACCGAGAAGTGGTCCCCCTCGTGTTCGACCGCGTGGACCTTCTCCGGGTCGGTGTACCGGCCGGCCTCGCGGTCGACCTCGACGGCGTCGTCCTCCCAGGAGTCCTCCCACAGCTTGTAACAGACGTCGAGGAACTCGTCGGCGCGCTCGTAGCGGGTCTCCTTGTCCATCCGCTCGTCGAGCCCGAGGTTCGCCGCGGCGGACTCGAGGTACGAGGTGACCACGTTGATCGCCACTCGCCCGTCGGTGAGGTGATCGAGCGTGGAGAACTCGCGAGCGAGCTGGTACGGGTGGTTGTACGTCGTCGAGCGCGTCACCGCGAAGCCGAGGTCCTCCGTGACCTCCGCCATCGCGGGCACGACGAGCTGCGGGTCGTTCGCGGGCGTCTGAACCGCCTTCTCGACGGCGACCGCGCGGTCGTCGCCGTACACGTCGTAGACACCGCGGACGTCCGCGAAGAACACGGCGTCGAAGCCGCCCCGCTCGGCGGTGCGGGCGACCTCCGTCCAGTACTCGCGGTCGGCGTAGTCCGCCGAGCGGTCGCCGGGGTACCGCCACGACCCGGGCGAGACGTGCTCGACCGAGGTCATGGTAAAGAGGTTGAGATGCAGGTGATCGGACACGCGTCTCCGTACGCGCTCCGGAATAATACGACCACAGAAAGTGGCGGCACTTGTCGCCGTCGCGGACGGTCCGGGCGAAACGTCGAAGCGCGTCCCTGCCGACCGATCCGGTCGTCCGGAGCGCGCTACGCCGAGACGGACTCCGGCGAGGAGACGTACGCCGCGAAGTCGGAGGTGGTGATGATGCCGATGGGCGTGTCGCCGTCGACGACCGGAACGTGGTGGAAGCCGTGTTCGAGCATCGTCGCGGCGACCGCGGCTACGTCGTCTTGCGCGCCGGCCGTGATCGGGTCGCGGGTCATGTATCGCTCGACGGTCGTCTCGGCCTTCGGCTGGCTCTTGGCGACGATGTCGACGAAGTCCGTCGAAGTTAAGATTCCGACGAGCGACCCGTCGTCGTCGACGACCAGCACGGAGCTGATGTCGTTGTCGAGCAGCACCGCGGCCGCGTCCTCGACCAGCGTGTCCGGCGTCACCGTGTGGAGGTCCGTCGACATCAGTCGGGCGACGAAGACGTCTTCGATCTCGTCCATACCGAGAACACCCGCTCTCGCCGTATAAGCGTTCTCACGGCCGCCCGTCGGCGTCGCGCCGAGGCGTTCGTCGGCACACGTCGCTTCACGCCAGCCGGCCCGGGCACGCCGCTCACGGAGGCCCACCGGTCCCGGCGGTCACAGGTACCGCGAGAGCCCGGACTGCCGGCGCGGGCCGTCGCCCTCGGGGGCGGCGACCCACGCGGTCCGTTCGTCTCGGAGGCGGTCGCGCTCCGCGTCCGGCGGGTCGGCGGGCTCGAAGGCGGGACAGCCGCTTCCGCACTCGCGGCCGGGGTCGACCACGCGGTCGAAGTGCGCACAGCGCGGTCGCCCGTCGGCGGTCGCCTGGGCGTGCGCGCACGCCGGCGGCTCGGGGCGCCACCCCTTCCCGTACGCTCGCTCGGCGATCCGGCGCCGCTTGCGGGCCTTCGCGTCGGGACCGACGAGCGCGACGTCGGTTCGAGAGGGCCGCTCCGATCGGACCTCGACGCCGGGCGCCTCCGGGTCGAGCGGCGTCGGCTCGCGGACCACCTCCCGGTCGCCGGTCTCCGTGTCGAACCGCCAGACGCCGACGGCGTCGGGGATCCGGTTGAGGTGCGCGCGGGTGACGTACGAGGCGGTCGCGAGGACCACCTCGTCGAACAGGCCGAGCGCGGCGTCGTAGCGCAGTTGCGCCTCCAGGTCGCCCGGCGTTCCGAGGTCGGGTTTGTTCTCGACCGCGACGAGGTCGCCGATCCAGTCGCCCGGGTAGCGCGCGGTCGCGCGCACGGCCGGTCGACCGTTCCGGCGCTCGCGTTCGAGGTAGCCGACCTCGACCGCGCGGTCGACGACGGCGGCGGCGCGGTCCGGCGGGAGGTCGAACGCGTCGGCGACGGGAACCGCCTCGCCGGGACCGACGGCCGCCTCGATGGCGGGGTCGGGGATCCGCTCCGCGCTGATCTCGGCCCGCTCGTCGAAGTCTGGCCCCGGCGACAGCAGGCAGACGTCGACGATGCGCGCGCCGGGTCGCTCGACGCCCGCGCCGAGCTGTCGGGCGACGACGCGCTCCGGGGATTCGAGGGCGGCACACAGCGCCAGCTCGAACCGGAACTCCATGCGTCACGCTGGGCCGCCGCGGGCTAAAGCGCGTCGGCGGCGGCGCCACCCGCTTCCCTCCCGACGCCGCGCCGTCGTCGGCCGAAACCGGTATTCCCCGCCGGCCCCTACGGCGACCATGCGCCGGGTCACCCGGAACGTCGTCATCGCCATCGTCGTCGTCGTCGTCGCGCTGCTCGCGCTCGGCGCGCTGCCGAGCTATCTCGGGAGCGGTGACCCGTACTACCTCACCGTCGAACCGATCGAGACGAACGACACCCTCGCCGACGTGAACAACGTCTCGGACCGTCGGTACCCGTACCTGATCGGCGCGATAGAGAGCGCCGACGGCCGCTCCGAGGGGTATCAGACCGGTCCGTTCGGCATGAAGGAGTCGTTCACGCACACGCCGTTCGACGAGGTCGGCGCCCTCACGAAACAGGTGCCGGGCGCCGCGACGGAGACCGGCGTCCGGGTGCGTCGCGGCGGTCAGGCGTACCGCGTCGAGGTGGTCCGCCCGTGAGCGGCGACGGACGCGACGACCGCGCCGACCGAAACGAGGCCGCAGCGGACGGCGGCGGCGCCCCCGCCGCCGACCTCCGCGACCTCCCGGCCTTCTCCGACGGCCGGAACCACTCGCTGCCGGGCGAGCCGGAGTGGCCGGTCCGCGAGGTCGTCGTCGAGTACGACGAGGGCTGGTTCGTCGGCGGCTACGACCGCGTCGAACAGCCCGACGGGACGGAGAAGAAGTACTACTGGGCGGAGCTGTCGCCCGCGACGGTGATCGTCGCGGTCGCCGACGACCGCGTGCTGTTCGTCGAGCAGTACCGTCCCACCGTGCGGAACACCCAACTGGAGCTCCCCGCGGGGATCGTCGAGTCCGGCGAGTCCTACACCGAAGCGGGCGCGCGCGAACTCGCCGAGGAGACCGGCTTCGAACCGGACTCGACCGCCCTGCTACAGGAGGTGTGGTGTTCGACGGGGGTGTTGCGCCACAAGCGCGGCTACGTGTTCGCCGAGGGGTTAGAGCCGGTCGACGTCGACCACGACAGCAACGAGTTCCTCGCGCCGCGGTCGGTCCCGGTCGACGAGGCGCTGGAAATCGCCCGCGACCCCCCGACGAACGACGCGACGCTGGAGGGGCTCCTGCTCGCCGAGCGAGAGGGCCTCCTGTAGGCTTACGCCCGCCGTCAGCCCCGCCTGCGAACCCGACGAACGTCCAGTTCCCCGCGCCGACGGGGAGCTATTAGGCGTCTCGGCCCCTAACACCTCCCATGAGCCAGACCTCGGAGCAGTCGGTGTTGCTGTCGGACGACCCGCCGCTCGACCTCCGCCTCTCGGAGGACGAACTGGAGGCGGCCCGCGAACGGATCGTTTCCTTCATCCGCGACGTCGTCGACGACGCGGGCGCCGAGGGGGCGGTCCTCGGCCTCTCCGGCGGTATCGACTCGACGCTCACCGCCCACCTCGCGGTCGAGGCGCTCGGCGAGGACGGCCTCCACGGCCTCACGATGCCCTCGGCGGTGAACGACGCGGACGTGATGAGCGACGCGGAGCGCGTCGCCCACGACCTCGGGATCGAGTACGACGTGGTCGAGATACAGCCGATCGCCGAGGCGTTCTTCGACGCGATGCCCGAGGCGGCCGACGACCGCATGGCCGCGGGCAACGTCTACGTCCGGACCCGCGCCGTGTTGAACTACTTCGTCGCCAACGCGGAGGACCGCGTCGTCCTCGGGACGGGCAACCGCGCCGAGGCGATGACGGGCTACTACACGAAGTACGGCGACCAGGCGGTCGACTGCAACCCGATCGGGAACCTCTACAAACAGCAGGTGCGCCAGCTGGCCGCCCACGTCGGCGTCCCCCGCGAACTGGTGATGCAGGAGCCGACCGCCGGCATGTGGGAGGGACAGACCGACGCCGAGGAGATGGGGCTCGACTACGACACCGTCGACGCCGTCCTCGCGGTCCACGTCGACGGCGGGCTCTCGCGCTCGGCGACGGTCCGCGAGTTGGACGTCCCGGAGGCGGCCGTCGACCGCGTCGTCGACCTCTACGAGCGCAGCGCCCACAAGCGCGCGATGCCGCCCGCGCCCGAGCGCTAGGCGTCCGCGGACGGAAGGCGAGCACGGAAAGAGAGGGCCGATGCGAACGGATGGCGGGACTCGGCGGCGGGGGACTCAGACGTCCGGCGCTCGCTCCTTCGCGACCTCCGCGATCCCGGCGTTCGCGGAGCAGTTCGGACAGGCGTGTACCCGACCGCGGGCGTCCGAAAACACCCGGACGAACCGCTCGGAGACGTGCGCCTCGCAGTGTTCACACGTGGGCATCTGAAGCGAACACCTCGTGTGGAGCGTGGACGAGTACCACTTGTTTGACGCCGCACTCCGAAGTTGGGTCTCCACCCGTAAGTGAACTTTCCAAACTCCGACCAAAATCTCACCCAAATCTGCGTGAGAGGCGTCGAAAAGACGATATTCGGCAGCCGCGGTTGGTGCGTGACTCCCGGCGATCAGAACTCGCGGAGGTCGTCGAGGACCGCCTGCGCGGAGCCGTCGTCGATCGCTTCGCGGGCCATCGCCAGCCCATCCTCGATGGAGTCCGCGTCCTCGCCCGCGTAGATCCGGAGCGCGGCGTTGACCGCGACGGCGTCCGCGAAGGCGCCGTCGCGCTCCCCGGCCAGCACCTCCTCGGTGATCGCCGCCGACTCGGCGGCGACGTCGTCGACCGCCAGGTCGTCCTCCTCGAGGTCCATCCCGTACTCGGCGGTCTCGATCTCGAAGTCGTCGAAGGACGCCCCCTCGCTGCCGGCCTCGTCGTCCCCGTCGGCCGCGTCCCACTCGGCGACCTTCGTGTAGCCGGGGCGCACGTCGTCGTACCCCTCCATTCCCTGGAACATCAGGACGCGGTCGAGGTCGTGAAACTCGCTTTCCACGAACGTGTCGACCACCTTCTTCGCGAACGCGAGGTGGTAGAAGGAGCCGAGGTGGACCGAGGCGCCGGCGGGGTTCGCCAGCGTCTCGATGGTGTTGACGAACGAGCGGACGCCCATCATGTCGCGGCGCTCGAACAGGTCGTCGACGGCGGGGTTGAACGCGGGCTGGTAGTAGAAGCCGAAGCCGGTCTCGTCGACCATGTCGGCCGAGTCGCGGGGCGTGAGTTCCGTGTAGACGCCGAGCTCGTCGAGGACGTGTTTGTACGCGTCCTGCTTCTGCGTGGGGACGCGGTCGCCGGAGTGGACGACGACGGGCGTGCCCGCCGCGGCCGCGACGGCGCCCGCCGCGACGCCTAAGATCGCGGTCCGGCCCTTCCCGTCGTAGTTGGCGCCGCAGTCGACGGGGTCGACGTCCGGCTCGGCGTACTCGACGCGGTCGCACATCACGTCGACGTACGCGCCGAGCTCCTCGGGCGTGTTTCGCTTCCAGCGGTTCGCGAGCCAGAACGCCCCGAGCGTCGTGGGGTCGGGCTCGCCCGCGAGGATGCGCTCGAACGCCTCCGTCGCCTGCGCGCGGGTGAGGTCGTCTGCCGACTTGTGCCCGGAGCCGCAGACCTCGGTCATCAGCCGCTTGAGGGGCCAGTCGCCGAACTCCTGGGTCGCCTGAGCCATACGTTCCGTTCGGCCTACCCGACGAAAAGTCCCCCGCTCGACTCCCGCGCACCGGGAACGAGACGGACCGACCGCTCACCCGAGTGCCCCCGGACCTGGAGCCGACGCGCGCGAGCGACGGACCCGAACCGCGAGGCGGTTTTCGCCGCGTCCGTGGGAACCGTTCGCAAAGTAGAAAAACACGTTCGTACTTTTCCACCGAATAAAATCACTCATCTAGTTTGTTCTATTTCGTTTGTATCCCGCAATCAGTTCTAAACAGCGCCAGAGTTATATGTACGTCCATACTGTACGCAATCGTACCCGATGACGTCCAAATCCGTGTCCACGGCTCTCACGCTGTACCGTTCCCGCACACTGACCCTCGAACAGGCCGCGACCGTCGGCGGCTGTTCGACGGCGCAGCTCGAGGAGAGCGCCCGCGCGTTCGCCCCGACGCCCGCCGCCAGCGACGACTGACCTCGAGCCGTCGTCGGCCGGCACGGTCCCCGCTGACGAGCGCGATCCGCTCTTCCCCTGACGAGCGCGAACCGCTCTCCCGCTGACGCTCGCCCGCTCCGAGCCCCCGCCCCTCTCGCTCCGAAACCGGTACGTACGCGCGACCCCAAACGAACGTAATGAGCCTGGACGCCGACTGGCGGGCCGACATCGACGCCGTCGACGCGGCCCTCATCGACGAGTACCAGAGCGACTTCCCCGTCGAGCGACGCCCGTTCGAGCGGGTGGCCCGAGAGATCGCGGCCGAGACGGGTGTCGACCTCGACGCCGACGCGGTCCTCGACCGCGTTCGCGACCTCCGCGAGCGCGGCGTGTTCCGGCGGTTCGGTGCGGTGCTCAACCCGCCGGTCATCGGCTCTTCGACGCTCGCGGCGGTACGGGCGCCCGAGGACCGGTTCGACGAGGTCGCCGAGGTGATCAACGGCTACCGGCAGGTGAACCACAACTACCGGCGCGACCACGAGTGGAACCAGTGGTTCGTCGTCACCGCCGGCTCCCGGGAGACGCGCGACGAGATCCTCGCGGAGATCGAGGAACGCACCGGCTGCGAGGTGCTCGCGCTCCCGATGCTTACGGACTACTACATCGACTTGGAGTTCCCCGTCGTCAACGCCGACCGGTTCGCGAGGGAGTCGCTCGACGAGACCGACGTCTCGGCCACCCGCATCTCCGAGGACGCTCGCGGCGATCTGAGCCCCCTCGAAGCCGACCTCCTCTTGGCGATCCAGGACGGCTTCCCGTTGTCTGCGACCCCCTACGAGGACGTGGCGGACGAGATCGGCGCGAGCGACTCCGGCGTCGACCCGACTGTCGACGACGTCCTTGCGGCCGTCGACCGCCTGCTCGCGGACGGCTGTATCAAGCGCGTCGGCTGTATCGTCAACCACGTCGTCACCGGGTTCACGAACAACTGCATGGTGGTCTGGAACGTGCCCGACGACGAGCTCGACGAGCGCGGCGAGGCGGTCGGCAGCCTCCCGTACGTCACCCTCTGTTACCACCGGCCGCGCCGTCCCGACCAGGACTGGCCGTACAACATGTTCACCATGATCCACGGCCGCGAGGCGGAGGCTGTCGACGCGAAGATCGACGAGCTGGCGGCCGATCACCTCCCGTTCGAACACGAGCGGCTCTACTCGACGGAGACGCTGAAACAGACCGGCGCGCAGTACGACGACCTCGTCGCCGGCGACGCCGAGTGACCGCCGGGGTCCACCAAGCTCGCCCGCGCGAACGGGCGGATTTTTGCCCCGGCCGTCGGAACCCTTCGGCATGGCCGACGCATTCGACAGGCTCGGGTACGGGACGTACAAGCTGGCCGACGGCGAGGAGTGTGTCTCCGGCGTCACCCACGCGATCGAGACCGGCTACCGTCATATCGACACTGCGCAGGGGTACGACAACGAGGCGTCGGTGTCGGCGGGGATCGACGACACCGACGTCGACCGCGAGGAGCTCTTCGTCGCGACGAAGCTCTCGACGGACAACCTCTCGTACGACGACGCGACCGCGACCGCCCGGGTGAGTCGCGACCGTCTCGGCGTCGACTCGATCGACCTGCTGTACGTCCACTGGCCGATCAACAGCTACGACCCCGCGGAGACGCTGCCCGCGCTCGACGACCTCGTGGACGACGGCGTGATCGACCGGATCGGGCTCTCGAACTTCCGGCCGGACCAGCTCGACGAGGCGATCGACCGCCTCGACCACGACGTGTTCGCCCACCAGGTGGAGTGTCACCCGCTCTTACAACAGGAGACGCTCCGCGAGTACGCCGTCGACGACGGCCACTGGCTCGTCGCGTACTCGCCGATCGCGCGCAACCGCGTCGCCGACGTGGACGCGCTCCGGGAGATCGCCGCCGCGCACGACGCGACGCCCGCCCAGGTGAGCCTCGCGTGGCTGCTCTCGAAAGAGCGCGTCGCGCCGATCCCGAAGGCGGCCGACTTCGGGCACGTCGCGGACAACTGGGCCGCCCGCGAGATCGACCTGACGGCGGACCAGATCGCCCGAATCGACGCGCTCGACCGCGGCGAGCGGGTCGTCGACTTCGAGGAGGCCCCGTGGAACCGCGCCTGAGTTACGGAGCCGTCCATAGCGGTATCGACCCCTCATAGTCGGTTTTACCGTCACTGGAGTCGAACGCCCGCCCGTGCCGAGACCCGGTCACGACCTCGACGCCGACGCCCAACCCGACCCCGCCTCCGACGGTGACGCCGACACCGGCGCACCCGAGCCAGGCCGCGGCGACCGCCCGGCGCTCCTCGCGGCGACACCCGACGCGAACGCGGTGTTCGCTCGGCTCCGAACCATCGCCGTTCTCGTCGGCGCGCTCACGCTTTTCGTGCTGTTGGTCACCGCGGAGCTGCTCGTCCGACTCTGAGCTGCGTCCGCCCGAACCGAAACTGAACGCGATGCGCCCTCGATCGGACGACTGCCGCGCCCTCCCCGGCGGTTTCACTTCCGCTTTCGGGCGCGTTTTTAAAAGGTGCGGGCACGACGGTTCGGACATGGCCCAGTCCACGTTCGACGACGACGACCTGTTCGGCGAGGCCGCCGAGGAGACTCGCGCGGAGGTCGAAGAGCACCTCGCGGCGGCGCGCGAGCAACTCCCGGATCCGGACGCCGTGTGGGAGACGGACGCGGACAACGTCCTCGGCGCGCTCAACGGACTGAAGTCCGCGCTCGACGCCGGCGACGCGCTCGACAGCGTGCGCTCGGCGAAGAAGGCGTACGTCCTCGGCGAGCGCGCCGACGCCTTCGACGACGCCGAGGACCTCGAAGCGGAGATCGAGGAGCTCGAATCGCTCGTCGGCGACATCCAGAGCGCCGCCGACGACGTGGCCTCGCTCACCGGAACGGTCCCGGCGATCCGCGGCGCGCTTCAGGACGCGGCGGACGACGACGAGTAGCCCTCACAGCCCTTCTCACGCCGATTTCCGCTCGACGACGGCCGCCGCCAGCTCCGCGAGCGCCCCGCTCGCGCGGTCGAGCAGCTCCGTGCCGCGTGCGGCGTCGCCGTCGCGCGGGTCGCCGACGACGCCGTTGTCGGTGAACTCGTCGGAGTCGTGCGCGAGGTTCACGCCCGAGACCCACTCGCCCCACCGGTCGGCGGCGCCCGCGCTCGCCCCGTCGACGCGTTCCTCGCGGACCAACTCGGGGTTCGTCGCGCGCAACAGCGCCGTCTCCAGCGGCCCCGCGTGGCCCATGTCGCTCCCGTGGTCGCCGACCGCCTCGAACCACGTGAACGCGACGCCGTACCCGTCGTGGTCGGGGTCGCGCGAGAACCGCCGGGCGACCTCGGCGAGCGCCTCGACGTTTCCGCCGTGCCCGTTGACGAACACGACGCGGTCGACCCCGTGGGCGACCAGCGACTCGGCCGACTCCCGGACGTACGCCCGGAAGGTCTCCGGCGAGACCCACATCGTCCCGTCGAACGCGCGGTGTTCCTCGGCGACCCCGACCGGTATCGGCGGCGCGACCGCGACGGCGCCCGGGGAGTCGGCGGCGTCGGCCGACGCTGCGTCTCCGTTCTCGTACGCCTCGGCGCCGGCCTCGGCGACCGCGACGGCGTTCAGCGTGTCGGTACCCAGCGGCGCGTGCGGCCCGTGCTGTTCCGTGCTGCCGACCGGGAGGAACGCGACGTCGACGTCGGCGTCGCGCACGTCGGTCCAGGCGGCCTCGCTGAGGCGCATACCCACACCTCGGCGGCCGGCGTCGTATAGCCGGCGGTCGTCGCCGACCTCGCACCGATCCGGTTCGTCCGGGTCGGTCGCATCGGTCCGGGTCGGTCGAGCGCGTCCGCGTCGCTCGCGTCGCTCGGGCCGCGAGCGGCCGACGCCGGCCTTCGTCGGCTCCGCTCCCGGGGTATTATGCCGTTCCTCGTGGATCGCGGTCATATGAGCAGTGACAACGCGGACCACGATCTGGAGGGGGACGACCCGGCTTCCGCCGTGACGTTCGGCCCGCTGAAGCGGGCGCTCCGCGAACACCGCTATCCGGTGACGACGGCGGAACTCCGGGAACAGTACGGCGCCGCCGCCGTGGAGACGCCGACCGCGAGCGAGCGGTTCGGCGGCCTGCTCGAAGGGTGTGAAGCGACGCGGTTCCGGGAGCCGCGGGAGGTCCGTGACGCGGTCCTCTCGGTCCTCAGTACGCGCGACGGGTCGATACCGGACCCGTCGACGAAGGCCGCGGACGACTGGACCCGCCTCCGGCGGTGAGGCGGCCGTCGCGCGGCTCCGTCAGTCGTCGTCGCCGCTCTCGGCCTCTTCGGCGATCCGCGCCGTGCGCTCTTGCGCCCGGTCGATGAACTCCTGTGGTAGCTCGTCGATCTCGCCCGCCTGAACGCCCCAGAGGTGCGCGTACAGCCCGTCGTTACTGAGCAGTTCGTCGTGGGTGCCGCGCTCGGCGATCTCGCCGCCCTCCAACACGAGGATCGTGTCCGCGTCCTTGATAGTCGAGAGCCGGTGGGCGATCGCGAACGTCGTCCGGTCGGCGGTGAGTCGGTCGAGCGAGCGCTGGATCAGCATCTCCGTCTCCGTGTCCACGTCCGAGGTCGCCTCGTCTAGGATGAGGATGTCGGGGTCTTTGAGCACGGCCCGCGCGATGGTGACGCGCTGGCGCTGCCCGCCGGAGAGCTTCACGCCGCGTTCGCCCACCATCGTGTCGTAGCCGTCGGGCAGGTTCTCGATGAAGTCGTGGGCCTCGGCGGCCTCGGCCGCCTCGCGAACCTCCTCGTCGGTCGCGTCGAAGGTGCCGTACGTGATGTTCTCGCGGACGGTGCCGTAGAACAGGTACGACGACTGGCCGACGTAGCCGATCGACCGGCGAAGCGACTTGAGCGTCACGTCCCGGACGTTCTGGCCGTCGATCTCGATCGACCCTTCGTCGACGTCGTACATCCGGAGCAGCAGTTTGAGGACGGTGGACTTCCCGGCGCCGGTCGGTCCCACGAGGGCGAGCGTCTCGCCGCCCTCGACGGAGAAGTCGACGTCCTCGACGATCGTCTCCTCGCCGTAGCCGAAGGAGACGTCGTCGTAGACCACGTCGCCCTCGCCGACGGCCAGGTCCTCGGCGCCGGGGTCCTCTGCGAGCCGAGACGGCTCGTCCATCAGCCCGAAGATCCGCGCGGAGGAGGCGCGGGCGCGCTGGTACATGTTAATTATTTGTCCGAACTGCGCCATCGGCCAGATGAACCGCTGCGTGTAGAGGATGAACACGACGAACATCCCGACCGAGAGGTCACCCGTGAACGGCCCCGGCGGCGCGTCCTGGAACACCCAGAGCCCTCCCACGACGAACGTGAGCACGAAGCCGATACCGGCGAGCACGCGGAGCGCCGGGAAGAACTTGATCCGGGTGGTGATCGCGTCCCAGTTGGCGTCGAAGTAGTCCATCGAGACGTCGTCGACGCGGTCGGACTCGTACGGCTCCGTGTTCGACGACTTGATCACCTGGATGCCGCCGAGGTTGTTCTCCAACCGGGAGTTCATCTTCCCGACCGACGAGCGCACCTCGGCGTACTTCGGCTGGATGATCCTGATGAACAGGTAGGTGAAGCCCGCGATGATCGGGACGGGCAGCAGCGCGACTAAGGCGAGCTGCCAGTTGATCCAGAACAGGAGCACGCCGATACCGACCACCATCACCGACAGCCGGAACAGGGAGTTCATCCCGTCGTTTAAGAACCGTTCGAGCCGGTTCACGTCGTTCGAGAGGATGGACATCATCTCCCCGGTCTGCTTGTCGGAGAAGAACTCCATGTTGAGCCGCTGCATCTTGTCGTAGGTGTCCGTCCGGACGTCGTGTTGGATGTTCTGGGCGAACGCGTTGAACCCCCAGTTGCGGATCCAGTGGAACCCCGCCCCGATGCCGAACGCCCCGCCGATGACCGCGATTGTGAACCAGAACTGCTCCGTCTGTCCCGTCGGAAGCCACGCGTCCGGGAGGACCACGAGCGGGATCTGCTCGCTGAACAGCGCGTCCTCGTAGAACACGGCGTCGATGGCGATCCCGAGCATCAACGGCGGCAGGAGATCGAGCAGGCGCGCGAAGACGCTCGCGAAGACTCCCACCGTCACCTGCGGGACGTAGTCGCGGCCGTACTCAACGAACAGCCGCTTCATCGGATTGTCGATCTTGTCCCGCTGCTCCTCGAAGGGGTCGTCTTCTTCCCATTCGACGCCACTCATCACACGAACGTATCCGACAGGGCGGCAAATAGGTTTCCTTCGAACCGAAATACATCGGCAGAAAACGCCGGTAACACGCCCCCATTCGGGCGATCCCGCCCTCGACGGCCGCGGGCGAGAGACCGGTCGTGGCCGTTCGACCGGTCTCGATCGGCAGGCGCGGTGACTGCGGGCCCCCGCGGCGTCGAGACCGGCACTGTTCGCCGCCGACCCGCGGCGTCGGAACCCTCGTCGCCCGCCTTCGATTCGCGGCGTCAGAGGTCGCGCCGCTCGATCGCGGGGTCGATACCGGCGGCTTCGAGGTCCCCCCGGACGCGACGCCTGAGCGGATCGGGGACGCGCTCGCGCGGGATCGGCGCGGCCGTGCCGGCCTCGTCGTCCTCGGTCGGGACGGTCCAGTAGAGGGTGCGCTCCGTCTCGGCGTAGAACTCCACCGCGAACTGCTCGCGTGCCCCCTCGTAGTGGACGCGGGCCGCCGCGCCCTCGGCGCGCCAGCCCTCCTGTCGGACCAAGGCGGCGATCGGTTCTCGCATGGCCGCCTTCGGGCGGCCGGACGGATGTGGGTGTCGGCCGCGGCGTCGAACGCTCGTCTCCCGTCCGGCCGCATCGACACCGGTTTACAACCGCCGCTCCGACGAGTGGACATGTCTCTTCGCGTCACGTTCCTCGGGACGGGCGGCGCCGTTCCGACCGTCGAACGCGCGGCGAGCGCCGTCTTCGTCAACCGCGAGGGCGACCGCTTCCTCTTCGACTGCGGCGAGGGTACCCAGCGCGAGATGATGCGCAGCGGGACCGGCTTCGCCGTCGACCGCGTGTTCGTCTCGCACCTCCACGGCGACCACGTCCTCGGCCTCCCCGGACTCGTCCAGACGCTCGGGTTCAACGACCGCACCGACCCGCTCACGATCCACTGTCCGCCGGGGACCGGCGACCGTCTCCGGGATCTGGTCCGCGCCGCCGGACACGACCCCGCCTTCCCGGTCCGGATCGACCCCGTCGCGCCCGGCGAGGTCGCCCACGAGGCCGACGACTACGCCGTGCGCGCCTTCGAGACGGAACACCGGACCAAATCACAGGGCTACGTCCTGGCGGAGGACGATCGACCGGGGCGGTTCGACCGCCCGAAAGCCGAGGAGCTCGGCGTTCCCGTCGGGCCGAAATTCGGCCGCCTCCACGAGGGCGAGGCGGTCGAGGCGGAGGACGGGACGGTCGTCGAGCCCGAACGGGTGGTCGGCCCGCCGCGTCCCGGTCGCAAACTGGTGTACACCGCCGACACGCGCCCGAGAGAGCGGACCGTGGAGGCGGCCGAGAACGCGGACCTGCTGATCCACGACGCCACCTTCGCCGACGACATGGCCGACCGCGCCCGCGAGACGGCCCACTCGACCGGCCGCGAGGCGGGGTCGATCGCGGCGCGCGCGAACGCGAAACGGCTCGCCTTAGTCCACATCTCCTCGCGGTACGCGGCGGACGCACGCCCGATCCGGCGGGACGCCCGCGAGGAGTTCGACGGGGAGTGCCTGCTGCCCGACGACGGCGACCTGATCGACGTGCCGTTCCCCGACGCGGACTGAGGCGTTGACGGTTCGACCGGTCGGTTCTACTCGGATGGTTTTGTGACTGGCACGAACGCCGCCGGAGCCCCGACCGCTCGATACGAGGTAGCTGCCGCTGCGGACACGACTGCCGAAGCCCCACCCGACCGCAACCGCACCGCACCTCACGCCTCCCCGGCCTCGTCGACGGCTCCCTTCGGTCGCCGCCGACTCCAGCGAGGGACCGAAGGTCCCTCTGGCAGCCGGCGCGTAGCGCCGGCGACAGCGAGGCGCGACGCGCCTCTGGCAGTCGGGCGAAGCCCGACGACCTCGCGCGTGCTCCTTGCGGCCGCCTCCGGCGGCCACTCGCAGGCACGCGTCATCGGATCGGTCCGTTGCTCTCGTCGAGCCCTCGTCTCGTGCGGCTGCGACCCGTGTGATCGTTCCACTCGAAACGAAGCCCGCGTGTGGCTGACGAGCGTCTGACGCGGTCGACGCCGCTGCGTCGTCGGATCTCCGCGGATCGAGAGAACCCTGTTCTGACGCCCTCAGACGACGGTTTTGATCCACTTTCACCGCGGTCACCGTCGTTTTAATACGGTGAGGAACCAACCACCGTACGCCTCCCACCGAAACAAGACCGGAGGCGGAGACACCCCATGAGCGAACTGCGACAGGAAGCGGAAGCGATAGCGGAACAGTTCTCGGACCACGTAGACGTCGATCCCGACGACGTCGAGGAACGGCTGGCGACGCTCGTCGACGAGTACCGCGTGCCGCTCGACGAGGCCCGCCGGAGCGTCACCAACAGCTACCTCGAAGACGCCGGGATGGAGCGGGACGAACTCGGCCGCGGCGGCAGCGAGTCCGTCCTCGTCAACGAGATCGACGAGGACGAACAGTGGGTCGACCTGCGCGTGAAACTGGTCGACCTCTGGGAGCCCCGCAGCGACTCCATCTCACAGGTCGGACTCGTCGGCGACGAGTCGGGCACGATCAAGTTCGTCGCCTTCGAGACCTCCGACCTCCCCGACCTGACGGAGGGGCAGGCGTACGAACTGACGAACGTCGTCACCGACGAGTACGAGGGGAGCTACTCGGTGAAGCTGAACCGGACGACCGGCATCACCGAGGTCGACGAGGAGATCGAGGTCGGCGACAACGCCGACACCGTCGAAGGCGCCCTCGTCGACATCCAGTCCGGCTCCGGACTCATCAAGCGCTGCCCCGAGGACGACTGTACGCGCGTCCTCCAGAACGGCCGCTGCTCCGAGCACGGCCAGGTCGAGGGCGAGTTCGACCTGCGGATCAAAGGCGTCCTCGACGACGGCGAGACCGTCACCGAGGTCATCTTCGACCGCGAGGCCACCGAGAAGCTCACCGGTATGGGCTTAGAGGAGGCCAAGGACATGGCGATGGACGCGCTCGACACCACCGTCGTCGCCGAGGAGATGGGCGACGACGTGCTCGGGCGCTACTACCGCGTCACCGGCCCGACGTTCGGGCGGTACGTCCTGGTCGACGAGATGGAGGACCCCGGAACCGTCGACGTTGAGAGCGCGCTGATCGAAGCGAGGTCGATCTGAATGAGCCAGTCAGCACCCACCCGAGAGGTCGCCCGGCGCGTGTTCGCGAACGAGTTCAACGACGCCGGCTACACGTTCACCGAGTCCGACGACGAGCGCGCCCCCGTCTACGCGCTGTTACCGACCGGCGAGTCCTCGAACCGCGTGTTCTTCGTGGGCACGCTCACCGAGAAGGAAGACGTCGGCGAGGACAGCGAGTACTGGCGCGGCCGCATCGTCGACCCGACGGGCACGTTCTTCGTGTACGCCGGGCAGTACCAGCCGGAAGCCGCTTCCAAACTCCGGGACATGGAGCCCCCGGCCTACGTCGCAGTCGTGGGGAAACCCCGGACCTACGAGGCCGACGACGGCACGGTCCGGGTCTCCGTCCGCCCCGAGTCGATCACCGAGGTCGACGCCGCCACCCGCGATCGCTGGGTCGCGGAGACCGCCCATCGGACCGTCGAGCGCGTCGCCGCGTTCGACGACGAGGGCAACGAGTACGCGCGCATGGCGCGCGAGGAGTACGACCTCGACCCCGAGACGTACAAGGCCGCCGCGCTCTCGGCGTTGGAGGACCTCGACGAGAGCGGCGACGAACTCGCGGGCGACGACGCCGCCGACGGACCCGACCCGGCCGGCACGCCGGAACCCTGACGGCGCCGGCGCGTCCCGGCTCTCGCACGCGATCGCATTTCTTGCTACCGTCTGACAAACGCTTAAGTGATCTGCGGGACCAACGTTCCGCTGATGGGCAACAAGAACAAGACGATCTCGTTCCGCGTCAACGAGGACGCGTTCGAAGCCCTCCGCGACATCGCCGAGGAGCGAGACATCTCGCTGTCGGCGGTCTTCCGGGATTACGTGGACACGCTCGTTGCCCACGACGGTCAGGTCCGAGCCGTTCCGGAGGCCGAGTTGGACCGCATGGACGACGGCGGCGAGTCGTTCCCCCCGAAGATCGAGGTCCCGAAGAGCTTCGTCCGCGAACACGAGCGGCTGGAGCTCGAGGCCGAACACCTCCGCGAGCAGCTCGAAGAGCACAAGCGGTACGTCAACCACCTCCGCGAGCAGCTCGACGACGACGACGAAGAGGTGATCCAGCTGGAGGACTTGGACGGCGACGCCGACGAGCCGTCGTTCCGGCTCGGATAACGACGTTCCGACTCACTCACTCTCGCCGTACCCCCGCCCGTTCAGCCGCGCCGCCGCCCGTCGCCTGCGGTCCCCGCGGTCGAACCCTCGCGCGAAAACCTTCCTGTTCGTCCGTTACTAACCCGCGAAACGCACATGTCGGCGAAAATATTGCCGGACTGCTCGGAGTTTGTTCAGAAATGTCCGATTCTCTCCCCGTCTGATGGACGGTTTCTCAGCGCTAACCCACTATTTCTGATTATACTAAATTATTTACGAAAACAATATTACCCGGGCGGTGGACGGATCGGACATGCGAAGGTGGGTTCGTCCGTGACCGTGTTCGACAGGGCGTACGACGAGACGGTTCGCGTCCTCGACGAGGACGGCGAGGTCGTCGGTGATCTCCCCGACCTCGACGACGAGTCGCTCGTCGAGATGTACAGACACATGCGGTTGGCGCGTCACTTCGACGGCCGCGCGGTGAGCCTCCAACGACAGGGCCGGATGGGGACGTACCCCCCGCTCTCCGGGCAGGAGGGCGCTCAGATCGGCTCCGCGTACGCGCTCGACGAGGACGACTGGATGGTCCCGTCGTACCGCGAACACGGGGCCGCGCTGGTCCACGGGCTCCCGCTGAAACAGACGCTCCTCTACTGGATGGGCCACGAGGACGGCAACAACGCGCCGCCGGACGTGAACGTCTTCCCCGTCGCCGTCCCCATCGCGTCGCAGGTGCCCCACGCCACTGGCGCCGCGTGGGCCTCGAAGCTCCGCGGCCGAGACGACGCCTTCATCTGCTACTTCGGCGACGGCGCGACGAGCGAGGGCGACTTCCACGAGGGGCTCAACTTCGCGGGCGTCTTCGACACGCCGACCGTCTTCTTCTGTAACAACAACCAGTGGGCCATCTCCGTCCCGCGCGAGCGGCAGACCGCGAGCGCGACGCTGGCACAGAAGGCCGAGGCGTACGGCATCGACGGCGTCCAGATCGACGGGATGGACCCGCTCGCCGTCTACAGCGTCACGAAAGCGGCCTTGGAGAAGGCTCGCGACTCGGAGACCGACCGACCGCGACCGACCCTCATCGAGGCGGTCCAGTACCGTTTCGGCGCGCACACGACCGCCGACGACCCGACGGTCTACCGCGACGACGACGAGGTCGAGCGGTGGAAGCGAAAGGACCCGATCGACCGCCTGGAGTCGTACCTGCGGGACGAGGGCGTCCTCGACGACGAGCGGATCGCGGAGATCGAGTCGTCGGTCGAAACGCAGGTCGCGGACGCCATCGACGCGGCGGAGTCGATGGCCCGCCCCGACCCGCGGGCGCTGTTCGAACACGCCTACGCGGAGATTCCGGCCGAGTTGGAGCGACAGTACGACGAACTCGCCGCGCTGCGCGACGAACGGGGCGACGCGGCGTTCTTGGAGGATTGAATGACTGACACACAGAATCTCACGCTGGTACAGGCGGTGCGCGACGGACTACAGACCGAACTACACGAGGACGACGACGTCGTCGTGATGGGCCAAGACGTCGGCAAGAACGGCGGCGTCTTCCGGGCGACGGAGGGGCTGTTCGACGAGTTCGGCGGCGACCGCGTGATCGACACGCCGCTGGCCGAGTCGGGCATCGTCGGCACCGCGGTCGGCATGGCCGCGATGGGGATGCGACCGGTCCCGGAGATTCAGTTCTCCGGGTTCATGTACCCCGGATTCGACCAGATCGTCTCCCACATGGCGCGGTTCCGCGCCCGCAGTCGCGGGCGGTTCACCCTCCCGATGACGCTGCGTGCCCCCTACGGCGGGGGAATTCGCGCGCCCGAACACCACTCCGAGTCGAAGGAGGCGTTCTACGCCCACGAGGCGGGGCTGAAGGTGGTCATCCCCTCGACGCCGCACGACGCGAAGGGGCTGCTCGCGGCGTCGATCCGCGACCCCGACCCGGTGATCTTCCTCGAACCGAAGCTCATCTACCGGGCGTTCCGCGAGGCGGTGCCCGAAGAGCCGTACACCGTCCCGCTCGGCGAGGCGGTTACCCGCCGCGAGGGCGACGACGTCGCCGTGTTCACCTACGGCGCGATGACACGCCCCACGCTGGAGGCGGCCGAGACGCTCGCCGAGGAGGGGATCGACTGCGAGGTCGTCGACCTCCGAACGATATCGCCGCTCGACCGCGAGGCGGTCGTCGAGTCGTTCAAGAAGACCGGCCGCGCGGTGGTCGTCCACGAGGCGCCCAAGACGGGCGGGCTCGCGGGCGAAATCACGGCGATCCTCCAGGAGGAGGCGCTGTTGTACCAGGAGGCACCGATCGGGCGGGTCACCGGGTTCGACGTGCCGTACCCGCTGTACGCGCTGGAGGACTACTACCTCCCGTCCGCGGCGCGCATCGAGGACGGCATCCTGGAGGCGGTCGAATTTTAACATGGCCGTCGGAGATACACCCATGACCGCCGAGGACCGACGCGTGGCCCCAGAGGTGACCGACAGATGACGATCAAGGAGTTCAAACTGCCGGACGTGGGCGAGGGCGTCGCCGAGGGCGAACTGGTCTCCTGGCTGGTCGCTCCCGGCGACCGCGTCGAGGAGGACCAGCCCGTCGCCGAGGTCGAGACGGACAAGGCGCTCGTCGAGGTGCCGTCGAGCTACGACGGGACCGTCGAGGAGCTGTTCGTCGAGGAGGGACAGATGGTCCCCGTCGGCGACGTGATCATCTCGTTCCGCGTGGACGAGGACGGCGGCGAAGACGCCACCGCGGCCGACGACGGCGAGAGCGCCGCCGCCGCGAGCGAGACGGCCGCCGACGAGGGCGCTCCCGACACAGCCGACGCGGAGCCCGAAGCAGCCACCGAGGACGGCACGGAGCCGACGGACGCCGAGCCCGACACGCCGAGCGGTCGGACGTTCGCGCCGCCGTCGGCCCGCCGCCTCGCCCGCGAACTCGGGGTCGACGTCGCGGCCGTCGACGGGAGCGGCCCCGGCGGTCGCGTCAGCGAGGCGGACGTCCGGGCGCACGCGGAGGGCGGTTCGAGCGACGCCCCCGACCCGCGGCCCGCCCCGACGCCGACCGACACCGACGCGGGCGAGCGCAAGTCCGCGGTCAGCAAACGAGGGAGCGCCGACGCGACGGACGCGGGCGGATCCGAGGCCGCGTCCGCCGCGAGCGCGCCGGACCCCGCGGGCCGCGAGACGACGCTCGCGACGCCCGCGACGCGGAAGGTCGCCCGCGAGCGCGGTGTCGACCTCGACGACGTGCCGACCGACGAGACCCGCGACGGCGAGGCGTTCGTCACGGCCGACGCCGTCACCGCGTACGCGGACGCGCTGGAATCGCCGGCCGAGTCGACGCCCGAGCCGGAACCGACGGACGTCGACGCGGGCTCCGCCCCCGACGCGACCGGCGAGCCTGCCGCCGCCGAGACCGCCGGAGGCGACGAGACCGTCCCCTACCGGGGCGTGCGTCGCACCATCGGGAAGCAGATGGAGCGGTCGAAGTTCACGGCGCCCCACGTCACGCACCACGACACCGCCGAGGTCGACGCGCTCGTGGAGGCCCGCGAAGAGCTGAAGCCCAAGGCGGAGGCGGCGGGCGTGAAGCTCACGTACATGCCGTTCGTCATGAAGGCCATCGTCGCGGGGCTGAAAGAGTACCCCTACCTCAACAGCGAACTCCGCGAGGACGAGGAGGAGATCGTTCTCAAAGGCGAGTACAACCTCGGGATCGCCGTCGCGACCGACGCCGGACTGATGGTTCCCGTCGTCGAGGACGTCGACGAGAAGGGCCTCTTCGAACTGGCCGAGGAGGTCAGGGACCTCGCCTCCCGCGCCCGAGAGCGCAAGCTCAAACCCGCGGAGATGAAGGGCGGCACCTTCAGCATCACCAACTTCGGCGCCATCGGCGGCGAGTACGCCACGCCGATCATCAACTACCCGGAGACCGCGATCCTGGGGCTGGGCGCCATCGAGGAACGCCCCGTCGTGCGCGACGGCGACGACGGCAGCGAGGTCGTGCCCGCGCCGACGCTCCCGCTCTCTCTGTCGATCGACCACCGAGTCGTCGACGGTGCGGTCGCGGCCGAGTTCGCGAACACCGTCATGGAACACTTAGAACACCCGCTGCTACTACTCAACGAATAATGGTCGTCGGAGATGTCACCACGGGAACGGAGGTACTGGTCATCGGCGCCGGACCGGGCGGCTACGTCGCCGCCATCCGCGCCGCACAGGAGGGGCTCGACACGACGCTGGTCGAGAAGGACGCCTACGGCGGCGCCTGTCTCAACCGCGGCTGTATCCCCTCGAAGGCGCTGATCACGGGGAGCGGGCTCGCCCACGAGGCCGGCAACGCGGAGTTCATGGGGGTCCACGCGGACCCCGCCGTCGACATGGGGAAGATGATCGAGTGGAAGGACGGCGTCGTCGATCAACTCACGAGCGGCGTCGAGAAGCTCTGTAAGGCCAACGGCGTGAACCTCGTCGAGGGAACGGCGTCGTTCGCCAACGACCACACCGTCCGCGTCGCTCACGGCGGCGACGGGCAGGGGTCGGAGTCGATCGAGTTCGAACACGCGATCGTCTCGACCGGCTCGCGACCGATCCGGATTCCCGGGTTCGACTTCGCAGACGATCACGTCTGGAGCTCGGCGGACGCGCTCGACGCCGAGACCGTCCCCGACCGGCTCGCGGTCGTCGGCGGCGGCTACATCGGCATGGAGCTGGCGACCACCTACGCCAAGCTCGGCGCCGACGTGACGGTCGTCGAGATGCTCGACGACATCCTCGACCCGTACGAGGACGACGTGAAGCGGATCGTCCGCACGCGGGCGGAGGAGCTCGGCGTCGAGTTCCGGTTCGGCGAGGGCGCGAGCGGGTGGTCGGAGGGCGGCGACGGCGGCTACCTCCTCCACACCGAGACCGAAGGAGGTGAGGAGGCGTCGTACCCGGCCGACAAGATCCTCGTCGCGGTCGGCCGGCAGCCGGTCACCGACGGGCTCGACCTCGAGAATGCCGGGATCGAGACGGACGACCGCGGGTTCATCGAGACGGACGACCGCACGCGGACCGCGGTCGACGGCATCCACGCCGTCGGCGACGTCGCCGGCGACCCGATGCTCGCGCACGCGGCCTCCAACGAGGGGATCGTCGCCGCGGAGGTGATCGCGGGCGAACCGGCTGCGCTCGACCGGCAGGCGGTCCCCGCGGCGGTGTTCACCGATCCCGTGATCGGCACGGTCGG
Source organism: Halorubrum ejinorense (assembly GCF_055389685.1). Lineage (NCBI taxonomy): Archaea > Methanobacteriati > Methanobacteriota > Halobacteria > Halobacteriales > Haloferacaceae > Halorubrum > Halorubrum ejinorense. The sequence goes on along the minus strand of NZ_AP043777.1, from coordinate 304,633 downwards.
CATGACCGAAAGCGAGGCCGAAGAGGCCGGCTTCGAGCCCGCAGTCGGCGAGATGCCGTTCAACGCCTCCGGCCGAGCGATGACGACCGGTCACACGGACGGTTTCGTCCGGATCGTCGCCGACGAGGAGACCGGCTTCGTCCTCGGCGGACAGATCGTCGGGCCGGAGGCCTCGGAGCTGATCGCCGAGGTCGCGCTCGCGGTCGAGATGGGCGCGACCCTCGGGGACGTCGCCGCGACCGTCCACACTCACCCGACGCTCGCGGAGGCCGTGATGGAGGCCGCGGAGAACGCGCGCGGACAGGCGATACACACGCTGAACCGCTGAGGGCTCCCCGAACCGCTCGGGACTCTCGGTCACTGCGGGCGTTCCGATCGTTGGAGGCCCTCCATCCGGGGTGCCCGCTTCTCGAGGTATCGACACACGACCGCTCTCGAACCGTTCGTTCGAACCCTGCTTTCGACTACCGTCTGCCGAACTCTCTACTCCGGCCGGTGCCATCGCGGGCCGCGGGACCGGTTTCGTAGATCGGTAAATAGAACTTCATTATTTTGATAGATACTCCGTTATAATGATTATTCTCTTCCCGAATTAGACAATATTATCAGCGGAGAGGGCGGACGCCTTTTCGATGGCTAGCAACACCCGAGACTGGTGGCCGGACCAGTTGGAGTTGGAGATTCTCGATCAGAACGCCGCTAACGTCAGCCCCTACGACGATGAGTTCGACTACGCGGCGGAGTTTGCGGAGCTTGATCTCGACGAAGTGAAGGCGGACATCGAAGCGGTCCTGACGGACTCGAAGGAGTGGTGGCCGGCCGACTACGGCACCTACGGCCCGCTGTTCATCCGAATGACGTGGCACGCGGCCGGGACGTACCGCTCCACGGACGGCCGCGGCGGCGCGGCCGGCGGTCACCAGCGGCTTCCCCCGATCAGCAGTTGGCCCGACAACGTGAACCTCGACAAGGCCCGCCGGCTGCTGGAGCCGGTGAAGACGAAGTACGGGCGCAAGCTCTCGTGGGCCGACCTCATCGTGCTCACCGGGAACGTCGCGCTCGAGTCGATGGGCTTCGAGACCTTCGGCTTCGCGGGCGGTCGCGAGGACGACTTCAAGGGCGACGACGCCGTCGACTGGGGTCCCGAGAGCGAGTTCGAGACGACCTCCCCAGACCGCTTCGACGAGGAGGGCGATCTCAAGGACCCGCTCGGCAACACCGTGATGGGCCTCATTTACGTGAACCCCGAGGGGCCGAACGGCGAGCCGGACCTCGAAGGCTCCGCGAAGAACATCCGGCAGTCGTTCAGCCGCATGGCGATGGACGACAAGGAGACCGTCGCCCTCATCGCCGGCGGCCACACGTTCGGGAAGGTCCACGGCGCCGACTCCGGCGACAACCTCGGCCCCGAGCCCGAGGACGCTCCAATCGACCTCCAGGGCCTCGGCTGGGACAACGAGTTCGGCGAGGGGAAGGGTCCCGACGCGATCACCAGCGGCATCGAGGGACCGTGGAACGCCACGCCGACCGTCTGGGACACGAGCTACGTCGACAACCTGCTCGGCCACGAGTGGGTCCCCGAGAAGGGCCCCGGCGGCGCCTGGCAGTGGACCACGAAGAACGACGAACTCGACGACGCCGCTCCCGGCGTCGCCGACCCGGACGACGAAGAAGACGTGATGATGCTCACGACGGACGTCGCGTTGAAGCGCGACGAGGACTTCCGGGCGGTGTTAGAGGAGTTCAGCGAGGACCCCGACGAGTTCCAGGACGCCTTCGCGAGGGCGTGGTACAAGCTCCTCCACCGTGACATGGGCCCGCCGGAGCGCTTCCTCGGTCCCGAGGTCCCGGAGGAGACGATGATCTGGCAGGACCCCCTGCCGGAGGCCGACTACGAAGTCATCGGCGACGACGAGGTCGCCGAGCTCAAAGCCGAGCTCCTCGATTCGGAGCTGTCGGTCGACGAGCTCGTCAAGACCGCGTGGGCGGCGGCGTCCACCTACCGCGACAGCGACAAGCGCGGCGGCGCCAACGGCGCCCGCATCCGCCTCGAACCGCAGCGGAGCTGGGAGGCCAACGAGCCCGACCAGATGGAGACCGTCCTCTCGACGCTCGAAGCCGTTCAGGCGTCGTTCAACGAGTCGCGCGACGACGACGTGCGCGTCTCGCTCGCCGACCTCATCGTGCTGGGCGGCAGCGCCGCCGTCGAGCAGGCCGCGGCCGACGCGGGCCACGACGTCGAGGTCCCGTTCGAACCCGGCCGCGTCGACGCCACGCCCGAGCAGACGGACGCCGAGTCGTTCGAGGCGCTCGAACCCGACGCCGACGGCTTCCGGAACTACCTCGGCGACACGGACGAGGCCGTCGAGGACCTCATGGTCGACAAGGCTGACCTACTCGGGCTGACCGCCGCCGAGATGACGGTGCTGGCCGGCGGCCTGCGCGCGCTGGGCGCGACCTACGGCGACTCCGACCGCGGGGTCTTCACCGACGAGCCCGGCACGCTCTCCAACGACTTCTTCGCGAACCTGCTCGACATGCGGTACGAGTGGGACGCGGTCACCGACGACCAGGACGTCTACGAGATTCGCGACCGCGACACCGGTGAGGTCCGGTGGGAGGCGACGCGTGCCGACCTCGTCTTCGGCTCGAACGCGCGACTCCGCACCATCGCGGACGTGTACGCGAGCGACGACGCGAAGTTCGTCGAGGACTTCGTCGAGGCGTGGAGCGAGGTCATGACGCTCGACCGCTTCGACCTCGAGTAACGCGTCGCTCGCGGTTCCTCTCCGATTCGACGCCGTTCTCTCCGGTTCCGCCGTCCTCCCTTCCTCCCTCGCTCGCCGCTCGTCGAGCCTGCCGTTCGCATTCGCCAGTCCCCACTAACTCACGACCGCGGACGACGGGAGCGCTGCCCTTCTGGAGTCACCTCGGACTCCGCTGGCGCTGCCTGCGCAATTCTATATCGCGTTATACGATTTATTACTGGACTCACTATGGGCTCCCCGCTGTGACGGCACACCGCTCCGTTCCCGTCCGTGCCGGCGTTTCGCCGCCGATCGACCGGCTTTTTTCCCGCCGAGCCGTGGTTCGCGACATGGCAAACGAGTTCGACCCGGAGAAGTTCGAGGACAAGTACGCCAACTACTTTCAGGAGCTCCAGCGGGCGTACAAGAACGCGTTCAACCAGATGAACGACCGGTACGACTCGGAGCTGATCCACGGTATCGACCAGACCGTGCTCAACGAGTCGGAACCGTTCTACGAGGACGGTGCCTTCCGCGTCGAACTCCCGGAGAACCCGCGCGAGCGGATCCGCGGCGCCGTTCCGGTCGACGACGACACGTTCGAGGAGGCGCTCGACGAGTACGTCGAGCGGATCGAGTCCGAACTGTACCGGACGCTCGGCGTCGACCGCCCGGAGTAACGCTCCACCCGAATCCGCCCGAACCAAAGGCATAAGCACGCCGCCCGCCAACTCGCGAGCATGAGCACGGACACGACTGACGCGGACAACGACCTCCGCGAGCGGATCACGAACTTCCTGCGGCGCAACTTCCCGCAGATCCAGATGCACGGCGGAAGCGCCGCGATCAACCACCTTGACCGCGAGACGGGCGAGGTCACGATCCAGCTCGGCGGCGCGTGTTCCGGCTGCGGCATCTCTCCGATGACGATCCAGGCGATCAAGTCCCGGATGGTCAAGGAGATCCCCGAAATCGAGACGGTCCACGCCGACACCGGCATGGACTCGGGCGCCGACGGCGACCTCGGCGGTACGAGCAGCGGCGGCGGCATGTCCCCCTCCTTCCCCGGGGAGACCACCGACGACGGCGGCGACGACGAAGGCCCGCAGGCGCCGTTCTGAGGTAGCCGACGCCGCTCCGTTCTTCTATATTCTCGGTTCGACGAGCCACTGCCATCGAAATCGGCCGTTTTGCCGGAAGAATCGTCTCTATCGCCTGATTCTGTAGTCTGAGATGCGCCACCGTCCGCCCGTGCCGACGCGAAAATAAACCTCATGACGCTATATAGAATTCGGTACGACATCCCCGTCGCTCCGACTGAAGCCTTTTTCATCCCGGCAGTCGTGGGGAGACTCTATGTACCATCGCAAGGTCGAACCCACGGCGGAGTACGTCGCGCGGTTCGAGACGGGCGCCGACTGGCGCGAGGAGATCGAGTCGCTCGCCCGCGAGGAAGACGTCGAGGCCGGCTGGTTCACGGCGCTCGGCGCGGTCCAGGACGCGGACGTCTGGTTCTACGACCAGGAAGACACCGAGTACCGGTCGGTCACGTTCGACGAGCCGCTGGAGGTGGCCGCCTGCGTGGGTAACGTCTCGCTCCTCGAAGGCGAGACCTTCGCGCACACGCACGCCGTCCTCTCGCGGCCGAGCGGGCAGGCGCTCGCGGGCCACCTCGACTCGGCGACCGTGTGGGCCGGGGAGTGTCACCTCCGCGCGTTCGCCGAGCCGCTGGAGCGCTCGCACGACGAGGCCACCGACCTCGACCTGTGGCTGTGAGCCGACGAACGCGAGGCGACGAGTCCCGGCGATGAGACCGGACGACGAGCGCTACTTCGCGCGGATCGAAGACCGTCTCGACGAGGCGTGGGACGTCGCGGAAGCGGCCAAAAAGCAGGGACGTGACCCGGAGCCGGAGATCGAGATCCCGGTCGCGCGCGACATGGCCGACCGCGTCGAGAACATCCTCGGGATCGACGGCGTCGCGGAGCGCGTCCGCGACCTGGAGGGAGAGATGTCCCGGGAGGAGGCGGCGCTCGAACTCGTCACGGACTTCGTCGAGGGGACCGTCGGCGACTACGACTCCCGCGAGGGGAAAATCGAGGGGGCGGTCCGGACCGCCGTCGCGCTGCTCACCGAAGGCGTCGTGGCCGCGCCGATCGAGGGGATCGACCGCGTGGAGCTGTTAGAGAACGACGACGGCACCGAGTTCGTCAACGTCTACTACGCGGGACCGATCCGGTCGGCGGGCGGGACCGCACAGGCGCTGTCGGTGCTCGTCGCCGACTACGCCCGCTCGCTGCTCGATGTCGACGAGTACAAGGCCCGCGACCAGGAGGTCGAGCGGTACGCCGAGGAGATCGCCTTATACGACAAGGAGACCGGGCTCCAGTACACGCCGAAGGACAAGGAGTCGAAGTTCATCGCGAAGCACATCCCCGTCATGCTCGACGGCGAGGCGACGAGCGACGAGGAGGTGTCCGGGTTCCGCGACCTCGAACGGATCGACACCAACTCCGCCCGCGGCGGGATGTGCCTCGTCGCGGCCGAGGGGATCGCGCTGAAGGCCCCGAAGATCCAGCGGTACACCCGCGATCTGGAGGAGGTCGACTGGCCGTGGCTCCAGGACCTCATCGACGGCACGATCGGGAAGGACGGGGCCGGCGACGGCGACGACCCCGAATCTGCGGACGGGGCGGACGAGGCGGACGAGGCGGACGACGCGGCGGGCGGCGACGAGGCGGCCGACGGCGAACCGGACGACGCGGAGTCCGACGTCGAAGCCGAGGCCGACGGCCCGCCGCGAGCCGAGCCCTCGCAGAAGTTCCTCCGTGACCTCATCGCGGGCCGCCCCGTCTTCACCCACCCGAGCGAGGCCGGCGGGTTCCGGCTCCGTTACGGCCGGGCGCGGAACCACGGCTTCGCGACCGGCGGCGTCCACCCCGCGACGATGCACATCGTCGACGACTTCCTCGCGGCCGGGACCCAGATCAAGACGGAGCGGCCGGGGAAGGCGCACGGCGTCGTGCCCGTCGACTCCATCGAGGGGCCGACCGTTCGACTCGCGAACGGCGAGGTCCGGCAGATCGACGACCCCGAGGAGGCGAAGGAGATCCGGAACGGGATCGAGAAGGTGCTCGATCTGGGGGAGTACCTCGTCAACTACGGCGAGTTCGTCGAGAACAACCACCCGCTCGCGCCGGCCTCGTACGTCCCCGAGTGGTGGGTCCAGGAGTTCGAGGACGCCGGCGCCGACGTCCGCGCGATGCGGGACGATCCGCACGTCGACCTCGAACACCCCGCCGTCGACGCCGCGCTCGCGTGGGCGGACGAGTACGACTGCCCGCTCCACCCCGAGTACACCTACCTCTGGCACGACGTGTCGGTCGACGCCTTCGAGACCCTCGCCGACGCGGTCGCCGCGGGCGATGTCGTCGAGGGCGTGCTCGCGATCGAGCACACCGACCGGGTGCGAGACGCCTTGGAGTCGCTGCTGATCGAGCACGCGGCGACCCCCGACGCCCTCCGAATCCCGACGTGGCGACCCCTCGCGCGGTCGCTCGGAATCGACGACGGACTCCGCAAGGAGTGGGACGCGGACGACCTCTCGCGGGCCGCCCGCGGGTACGCAGACGGGGAGAACGCGGTCCGCGCGGTCAACGAGGTCGCCCCGTTCGAAGTGCGCGAGCGCGCCCCGACCCGGATCGGCAACCGGATGGGGAGACCGGAGAAGTCGGAGAGCCGCGACCTCTCGCCGGCGGTCCACACCCTCTTCCCGATCAACGAGGCGGGGGGGCCCCAGCGCGACGTCGCGGAGGCGGCGAACGTGATGGACGACCGCGGCCGCCGCGGCCGCCACGACCTGGAGGTCTCCGACCGCGTCTGCCCCGACTGCGGCGACCACGCCTACGCCGCTCGGTGTCCGGACTGCGGGGCGCACACGGAGCCGCACTACGAGTGCGGCGACTGCGGCACCGTCTGCGAGCCGGACGAGGCCGGCCGCGTCGAGTGCCCGAACTGCGAGTGGGAGGTGACGGCCGCGAGCTACCAGGAGGTCGACGTCAACGACGCGTACCGCTCCGCGCTGGAGACGGTCGGCGAGCGCGAGTCCGCCTTCGAGATCCTGAAAGGCGTTCAGGGGTTGACCTCGCGGAACAAGACGCCGGAGCCGATCGAAAAGGGGGTCCTCCGCGCGAAGAACGGCGTCACGTCGTTCAAGGACGGGACGGTCCGCTACGACATGACGGACCTCCCCGTCACCGCGGTCCGCCCGGAGGAACTCGACGTCACCGCGGACCACTTCCGCGAGCTGGGCTACGAGACCGATGTCGACGGCGAGCCGCTGCGACACGACGACCAGGTCGTCGAACTGCGAGTCCAGGACATCGTCCTCTCGGACGGCGCCGCGGAGCACATGCTGAAGACCGCGGACTTCGTCGACGACCTCCTCGAACAGTTCTACGGGCTCGACCGCTTCTACGAGGTGAACGAGCGCGACGACCTCGTCGGCGAGCTCGTCTTCGGGATGGCGCCGCACACGAGCGCCGCGACCGTCGGGAGAGTGGTCGGTTTCACATCGGCCGCGGTCGGATACGCGCATCCGTACTTTCACGCCGCGAAACGGCGGAACTGCTTCCATCCGGAGACGGAGATCGAGTATCGAGACAACGCGGGTCGGCACCGCGAAACGATCGAGACGTTCGTCGAGGACCGGCTGGACGATCCGCGGACCGACGACTTCGGAACGCTCGTTGAGGAACTCGACGGTGCGATCGAGGTGCCTTCGATCGACGAACGCGGAAACGAGGTGACACAGCCGGTGACTGCCGTCTCAAAACATCCGAGTCAGGATCACCTCGTCCGGATCGAAACGCGTCGAGGGCGTTCGATTCGCGTGACGCCCGACCACACGATGCTGCGAGTCGTCGACGGGGAAGTTGAAAAAGTGGCCGCGAACGAACTGGAGGTCGGTGATTCCGTTCCGTCGAGTCCTTCACAGCAGAACGTATCGCCGAACGCCGCCACCGGCATGGCGACGGACGGAGGAATCGAGACTGACGAAGTTGCGTCGGTTTCGTTCCTCGAAAGCGACGTCGAATACACGTACAATCTTACCGTCGCCGAGACGCACACGCTCGCGGCGAACGACTTGTCAGTCGCTCAATGTGACGGCGACGAGGACTGCGTCATGCTCCTCATGGACGGACTGCTCAACTTCTCGAAAGAATACCTCCCCGATCAGCGTGGCGGCAGTGTCGCCGAGGACTCCCGACTCGTCGCTCGCGATCCACATGGACGGATCCGATACCTCACATTCCAGGAGTTCTGGAACGAGCTCGAATCGCCCGTCGAAGTCGATGGGAAGTTCAAGAAACGAACGTGCGTACACGAAGGCTGGCAGACGTACACGTTCGACGGGAGTCATGAGTCGAGTCTCCAACCGATCGAGAAGGCGATCCGATACCGCGCCGACGAGGACGAGACCCTGCTTAGGGTCGAGACGCAGTTCGGACGATCGCTCGATATCACGCCGAATCACAGTCTGTTTCGGTACGATGACGGTATCGAAGAAGTCGCCGGCGATGACCTCGAAGTCGGCGACCTCGTCGTCGCGCCACAGCAGTTCGACGTCGAGCCGCAGGCCGGCAACGTCGTCGACGTCGCGGAGTGCGTCGACGATCCCTACGTGTTCATCGACGAATCGGTTGAATCCTATCTCCGAGAGGTGTGGGACGAGACGCCGTGGGGAAGTGACGCTCGCGCTGCCTTCGACGGCGGACTCTCGTATCGACTCTCGAAAAAGAAGATCGCCTTGCGAACCCTCCGTGATATCGAAGGGGTATCACGAAACTGGCGCGCTGAGTGGAACCTGCAGATCGGTCGCAAGGGATCCTCAAAAGGTGTCTCGCGGTATATCCCGATGAACGAGGACTTCTCGTGGCTTCTCGGACTGTTCGCCGCTGAGGGATCGACCTCGTCTGTTCGACCGACTATCACCAACGCCGACGAGGAGGTCGTCCGACGGGCCGAGCGCATCATCACGGATACGCTCGGCGTCGAACCGTCAGTACGGTGGTCGAACAAGGCGTACGAAATCGGGTTCCCGGCTGTGTTCGAGGATGTCTTGTTCGAACTCGGCTTCCGTGACGAGGAGTCGTACGATTCGAGCGAGAAGGTCGTTCCCGAACCGATCCGCCGCGGCGACCGATCGGTGGTACGGTCGTTCTTGCGTGGATTCATCACTGGAGACGGGAGCGAACCGACCGACGAAAATCACACGTCGATCAGATTCCATACGACGAGTGAAGACCTCAAAGACGGGATCGTCTTCCTGCTCCACCGACTCGGCATCGTTGCCAACGTCTCGACGCGCGACAGAGAGACGCCTCGACAACGGATCTACACGGTTACCGTCTCCGGCGGGGCCTCAGACAACCCGCTTCGACGCGTTCTTGACGGCGAGGATCCATATCAACCGAAGAGTCTCACAGTCGGCGTTCCTGAGGAACTCCTCGAAATCAGACGCATGGACATCTCGGGAATCACCGAGCTCATCCCGAAATACCTCAAGCGACGTGAAAACATCAGCCTCGAACAGCTGGAGTCGATCGTCGAGACGCTCGACGAGCGCGACCTCCCAACCGTTGCACGCGAGATGCTCGAGACGATCCGTCCGCTCGTTGACGGTGACCTCGCGTATCTCCGGGTTACCGATGTAGATCGCATCGATTACGACGGTCACCTCTACGACTTACAGGTCGGCGGTGACCCGGTGTTCACGGCCAACTGGCTGTACGCTCACAACTCCATGGACGCGCCGCTCGTCATGTCCTCGCGGATCGACCCCTCGGAGATCGACGACGAGGCGCACAACGTCGACATCGTGCGCGAGTACCCCAAGGAGCTGTACGAGGCCTCGCGGGAGATGGCCGACCCCGAGGCGGTCGAGGATCTGATCCAGATCGGCGAGGACACCCTCGGCACGGACGACGAGTACCACGGGTTCGACCACACCCACGACACGACGGACATCGCGATGGGGCCGGACCTGTCGGCGTACAAGACGCTCGGCGACATGATGGAGAAGATGGACGCGCAACTTGAGCTGGCCCGGAAGCTGCGCGCGGTCGACGAGACCGACGTGGCCGAGCGCGTCATCGAGTACCACTTCCTGCCGGACATCATCGGGAACTTGCGCGCGTTCTCGCGACAGGAGACGCGCTGTCTCGACTGCGGCGAGAAGTACCGCCGGATGCCGCTGACCGGCGAGTGCCGCGAGTGCGGGGGTCGGGTGAACCTCACCGTCCACGAGGGGTCGGTGAGCAAGTACGTCGACACCGCCATCGAGGTGGCCGAGCGGTTCGGCTGCCGGCCCTACACGAAACAGCGGCTGAAGGTGTTAGACCAGTCGCTCGAATCGATCTTCGAGGACGACACCAACAAGCAGTCGGGCATCGCGGACTTCATGTGAGGCGGTCCGTCGGGCCGCTCGCGGCCGCCCCTCCGGGGTCACCACTCGTGGCCGCCGACCCGGACGACGGCGCCGCAGGCGCCGCACTCGTACACCTGTAGCGGATCGTCGGCCGAGTTCGCGACGACGAGCCGACCGCGGCCGGTCGACGCGCCGCAGCGGACGCAGCGGTCGGCGTCCGTGGGCATCGGGATGGTCGTCATCGAGAATCGCTCATAGCGTCTCTCACGCTCGCTGACGCAATAAGCGGGTATCCGGGTTCGGCTGTCAGGTCCGGATGATCGCCGGAGCGCTCGACGCCGGTCGGCACGGCGTCGTCGCCGCAGGCGCCGCTGAGCCGACGGCCGGCGCGCGGCGCGGTTCCCCCGCTTACTCGTCCCCGCGCGCCTCCTCGACCACTCGCGTGAACTCGCGGGCGGTCTCGGTGATGACCTCGTAGTCGCCGCGCTCGGCGGCGTCGTAGTCGACGAGCGCGCCGCCCGCGCCGACCGCGAACGCGCCCGCGTCGACGTAGTCGGCGGCGTTGTCGGGGCTCACGCCGCCGGTCGGCATCATCGGAATCTGTCCGAGCGGCCCCTTCATCGCGCCGAGGTGGTCCGGCCCGACGGTCTTGGCCGGGAACACCTTCACGAAGTCGGCGCCGGCCTCGTAGCCGCGGACCGCCTCCGTCGGCGTCATCACGCCCGGCGCGCTGACGGCGCCGTAGCGGTTGCACGTCTCGATGACGTCCTCGTGGAGGCTCGGCGAGACGACGAACTCCGCGCCCGCCATCAGCGTCGTCCGGGCGGTCTCGCTGTCGAGGACCGTTCCGGTGCCCACGACGACCTCGTCGCCGAAGGAGCCGGAGACCTCGTCGATGAGTCCGGCGACGTTCGGCGTGTCGGCGGTTATCTCCACGGCGGTGACGCCGCCCTCGCGCAGCGCTTCGGCGATTCCGATGAGCTGATCGGCGGGCACTCCGCGCAACACTGCGACAACGCCGCTGTCGACGAGCCGTGAGAGCGTCTCGTTCATACCTCCCGTTTCCCGAGTCGGTCTTAAAACCGCGCCGATGACGGTAGACGGTGTCACGGAACGCGGCTCGGGAGGGGGCCCGACGGCGACCGCTCCGTGACACCCGTCGACACGAAATCGGCGGGGTTCCCGGGTGATCCCCGGCGAAACGGCCGCGACGAAACACTACCCTTTTGACCCTGCTTTCGGTAACACTCGGTATAATGGGCCGACGCAAGAAGATCGTTCAAGAGTGCGAGCGGCTGATGGACACCCCGGAGAACATCCGGAACATCGCCATCGCCGCCCACGTCGACCACGGCAAGACGACGCTCTCCGACAACCTGCTGGCGGGTGCCGGGATGATCTCTCAGGACACCGCGGGCGAGCAGCTCGCGATGGACACGAAGGAGGACGAACAGGAGCGCGGCATCACCATCGACGCGGCGAACGTCTCGATGACCCACGAGTACGAGGACACCAACCACCTCATCAACCTCATCGACACGCCCGGCCACGTCGACTTCGGGGGCGACGTCACCCGCGCGATGCGCGCGGTCGACGGCGCGCTGGTGGTCGTCGACGCCGTCGAGGGCGCGATGCCCCAGACGGAGACGGTGCTCCGGCAGGCGCTCCGCGAGGGCGTGAAGCCGGCGCTTTTCATCAACAAGGTCGACCGACTCATCTCGGAGCTCCAGGAGGGGCCCCAGGAGATGCAAGAGCGGCTGATGTCGGTCATCGCCGACGTCAACGAGCTCATCCGCGGGATGGCCGAGAACATGGACGACATCCCCGAGGACTGGACCGTCTCCGTCGAGGACGGCACGGTCGGGTTCGGCTCCGCGCTGTACAAGTGGGGCGTCTCGATGCCCTCCATGCAGCGGACCGGCATGGACTTCGGCGACATCATGGAGCTCGAACAGAACGACAAGCGCGAGGAGCTCCACGAGCGGACGCCGCTCTCGAACGTCGTGCTCGACATGGTCTGTGAGCACTTCCCGAATCCGGTCGACGCTCAGCCCCGTCGTGTCCCGCGCATCTGGCGCGGCGACGCGGAGAGCGAGCTGGCCGACACGATGCGGATGGTCAACGAGGACGGCGAGGTCGTCTTCATGGTCACCGACATCTCGATGGACCCGCACGCGGGCGAGATCGCGACGGGCCGCGTCTTCTCCGGGACGCTGGAGAAGGGCCAAGAGCTGTACGTCTCCGGCACAGCGGGGAAGAACCGCATCCAGAGCGTCGGGCTCTTCATGGGGTCCGAACGCGAGGAGGTGGACCGCGTCCCGGCGGGGAACATCGCCTCGGTCACGGGGCTGCGTGACGCCATCGCCGGCTCCACCGTCTCCTCCGTGGAGATGACGCCGTTCGAGTCGATCGAACACATCTCCGAGCCGGTCATCACGAAGTCCGTCGAGGCCCAGAACATGGACGACCTGCCGAAGCTCATCGAGACGCTCCAGCAGGTCGCCAAGGAGGACCCGACGATCCAGATCGAGATCAACGAGGACACGGGCGAGCACCTCATCAGCGGGCAGGGCGAGCTCCACCTCGAAGTGATCACCCAGCGGATCCGCGACAACCAGGGCATCCCGGTCATCACCGGCGAACCGATCGTCGTGTTCCGCGAGCAGCCTCAGGAGTCCTCCCGCGAGGTCGAGGGGCAGTCGCCGAACCGGCACAACAAGTTCTACATCACCGTCGAGCCGATGGACCAGGACATCGTCGACGCCATCCAGCTCGGCGAGGTCTCGATGGACATGCCCGAACTGGAGCGCCGCGAGGCGCTGCAGGAGGCCGGCATGGACAAGGACACCTCCCAGAACGTCGAGGACATCCACCGGACGAACATCCTCATCGACGACACGAAGGGTATCCAGCACCTCAACGAGACGATGGAGCTGGTCTTGGAGGGGCTTCAGGAAGCGCTCGACGACGGCCCGCTGGCCGCCGAACCGGTCCAGGGGTCGCTGTTCCGCCTCCACGACGCGAAGCTCCACGAGGACACCATCCACCGCGGCCCCGCGCAGGTCATCCCCGCGGTCCGCGACGCGGTCCACCGCGCGCTGATCGACGGTGAGGTCCGCCTGCTCGAGCCGATCCAGGACGTCCGGATCGACGTGCCCTCGGAACACATGGGCGCGGCGTCCGGCGAGATTCAGGGCCGTCGCGGCCGCGTCGACGACATGTACCAGGAGGGCGACCTCATGGTCGTCGAGGGCATCGCGCCCGTCGAGGAGATGATCGGGTTCTCCTCCGACATCCGCTCGGCCACCGAGGGCCGCGCCTCGTGGAACACCGAGAACGCGGGCTTCCGCGTGCTCGTCGACAACCTCCAGCGCGAACAGATCATGGAGATCCGCGAGCGCAAAGGAATGAAGCTCGAACTGCCGCAGTCGATCGACTACTTCTAAGTCGACGACGCGGTTCGCGGTTTCTGCGGCCGCTCTTCGCACGACTCTCCGTTCGACCGCCCGCTCGTGACGCTTCTCGCTGACCGGCTCCCGTCGTCAGCGGCGGAACCGGTCTCGCGCCGCCCCCGTCAGCCGCGGACTCGCTTGACCGCCGACCGTCCGCCGACGAGGACGAAACCCACGCCGACCGCGACCGCGAGCAGCGGCGCGTTCGACGTCTGGGACCGGAGGAACGCCCCGTCCGGGTCCGACGGATCGACGTACGCCGTGGCGGTCTCGTCGACCGCGTACCCGTCGAGGACCGCTCGCGCCGCCGACTCGGTGTCGTAGTTCGGTTCGATCGCGGACGGGAACACGTTCGTGCTCTCGTGGTCGCGCCCGTCGTACTCGTAGGTGAACCGGACCGTCGGCCGGTAGCTCGCGCCCGTGCTGCTTCCGGTCGTGACCGGTTCGACGCCGAGTTCGGTGACCGTGGCGTCGACCTCGACGGCGCCTTCCACGGCGTTCGACTGCTGGGTGTAGTCGTACGCGCCGTAGCCGGCCGCGGCGAGGCCGATGACCAGCATCACCACCGCACCGGCGACCGTGCTCGGCCCGTTGATCGTGAGTCCGTCGCCCATTCGCTACGACACCTCGGGGCGGCGGCGGACGATTCTACGGGGACGTTCGCGTCGTGGCCGCCGACCGGCGGGGTGGAGGGAGTTCACACCCGCGAGACGGGTCGGTGACACATAATTCTCCCGTCGACACCCCCGTCGTCGATCGGTTTCCCCGCGATCGACGCCCCGATTCGACCCGTGGGGCGCGTTGGCAGACGCGGAGGCGAGGCAACGCCTGCCATCGCCGAAGGCTTATAGCGGATCGTCCGACTCCGTTCGGGTATGCAGACGGGCACGACTCCCCCCCGGCGCATCGCGACGGAGCCACCGAGCGACCGCTCCACGTCGGGAACAGGAACGCGCCGACCTCGGGCGTGCCCCCGCAGCCGTGACGCGCCGGAGGTGGCGGCGTGAGCGACCGTCGCGACGGGGCGCCAGAGGCCGCGTCCGACGAGCCGGACCCGACGACCTCCGGAGCGTCTCCGGACGGCGGTCACGCGGCCGCGACCCCATCGACGCACACGGTGCGGCTGGAGCTCGTCGACGAGCCCGGACAGCTGCTCGCCGCGCTCCACCCGATCGCGGACAACGGCGGCAACCTCCTCTCGATCTACCACGAGCGGGGGAACAAGACGCCGCGGGGGCGGATCCCGGTCGAGGTCGACTTCGAGGCGACGCCGGACCACTTCGAGGAGATCGTCGAGGCCCTCCGCAGCGAGGGCGTGAACGTGATGCAGGCCGGAACCGAGCGCTACGCCGAGGAGGTGACGATCCTCCTCTTCGGCCACCTCATCGACACGGACCTCTCCGACACGCTCTCGCGGATCGAGGCCTGCGAGTCGGCGTCGGTCGCCGACGTGTCGCTCGCGGCGCCGCAGGGGACCGAGGAGGCGTCGAGCGCGCGGCTCCGCCTAGAGGCCCGCGCGGGCGAGACGGACGCGGCGCTCGCGGCGGTCCGCGACCTCGCCGCGGAGAAGGAACTCCGCGTCGTCGAGCCGCTCACGGGGGTGGACGCGTGAGACTCGCCGTGATCGGCGCGGGCGCCGTCGGGCGCTCCGTCGTCGAACTGGCCGGCGAGTACGGTCACGAGGTCGTCGCGGTCGCGGACTCCTCTTCGGCGGTCGTCGCCGACGGGACCGGCGGTCCGGACGGTCACGCCGGCGTCGATCCCGAGGCCGTCGTGGCTCGCAAAAGCGAGCGGGGGATCGTCGGCGACGACGACCCGGCCGACGCGCTCGCCGCCGACTACGACGCCCTCGTCGAGGCGACGCCCACGACGCTCGGCGACGCCGAACCCGGCTTCTCGCACGTGACGACCGCCTTGGAGCGCGACCGCCACGCCGTCCTCGCGAACAAGGGTCCGGTCGCGGAGCGGTTCGGCGACCTGCGGGCCGCCGTCGACGACAGCGACGGCGAGATCCGGTTCGAGGCGACCGTGGGCGGCGCGATCCCGGCGGTCTCGACCGTCGAGGACATCGAGCCCGGCCACGTCACCGCGGTCCGAGGCGTCCTCAACGGGACGGCGAATTTCATCCTGACGCGGATGGCCGCCGAGGGGCTCGACTACGACCACGTGCTCGCGGAGGCGCAGGACCTCGGCGTCGCCGAGGCCGACCCCTCCTTCGACGTCGACGGGACCGACGCGGCGCTGAAGTGCGTCATCCTCGCGAACGTCCTCTCGTTCGGTGCGGCCGACGCCCCCGCCGACGCTCGGGAGTTCACGCTCGACGACGCCGACGTCTCCGGAATCCGCGACGTGCCCGGCTCCGCGCTCCGCCTCGCGGCCGAGGACGGACGGACGGTGCGGCTGATCGGCGAGGCGACCGGCGAGACCGTCCGGGTCGCCCCGCGGCTCGTCCCCGAGAACGGGACGCTCGCGGTCTCCGGCACGCAGAACATCGTCCAGATCGAGACCTCTCACGCCGGGCGGCTCAACATCTCCGGTCGCGGCGCGGGCGGCCCGGAGACGGCGAGCGCGGTCCTCGGCGACGTGGGACGACTCGAGTAGCGCTCCCCGGTCGATCGTTTTCGCCCTGTCGACGCAGTTCGGCGTCAGCGCGTCGCCGCCGAGCCGACGCCCGTGCGTCGGTGTGGCGTGCCCCGCGTTGTCGAGAATCGCCGGACAGCGCCGGGATCGTCTGTGGGCCGTATCGAAACCGTTTTAGTGGAATCTACCGAAACTTACTCACAGAGCGCCTTAGCGCGTGATTACCCCATGAGTGACAAACCGCATCAGAACTTGGCCATCATCGGCCACGTCGACCACGGCAAGAGTACGCTCGTGGGTCGCCTCCTCTTCGAGACGGGGAGCGTCCCCGAGCACGTAATCGAGCAGCACCGCGAGGAAGCCGAAGAGAAGGGCAAGGGCGGCTTCGAGTTCGCCTACGTGATGGACAACCTCGCCGAGGAGCGCGAGCGCGGCGTCACGATCGACATCGCCCACCAGGAGTTCGACACGGACAACTACTACTTCACCATCGTCGACTGCCCGGGCCACCGTGACTTCGTGAAGAACATGATCACGGGCGCCTCGCAGGCCGACAACGCGGTGCTCGTCGTCGCGGCCGACGACGGCGTCGCGCCCCAGACCCGAGAGCACGTGTTCCTGGCCCGCACGCTGGGTATCAACGAGCTCATCATCGGCGTCAACAAGATGGACCTGGTCGACTACCAGGAGTCCTCCTACAAGGAGGTCATCGGCGAGGTCGAGGACCTGCTCAACCAGGTC
Source organism: Halorubrum ejinorense (assembly GCF_055389685.1). Classification (NCBI taxonomy): domain Archaea; kingdom Methanobacteriati; phylum Methanobacteriota; class Halobacteria; order Halobacteriales; family Haloferacaceae; genus Halorubrum; species Halorubrum ejinorense. The sequence continues at coordinate 287,684 of NZ_AP043777.1, read as the reverse complement.
CGCTTCGCGACGGACGACACGACGTTCGTGCCGATCTCGGCGTTCGAGGGCGATAACGTCGCCGAGAAGTCCGACAACACGGACTGGTACGACGGCCCGACCCTGCTGGAGTCGCTCAACGACCTGCCGGAGTCCGAGCCGCCGACGGACGCGCCGCTCCGACTCCCCATTCAGGACGTGTACACCATCTCCGGTATCGGGACCGTCCCCGTGGGACGCGTCGAGACCGGGATCCTCAACACCGGCGACAACGTCTCCTTCCAGCCGTCCGACGTGGGCGGCGAGGTGAAGACGGTCGAGATGCACCACGAAGAGGTGCCCAAGGCCGAGCCCGGTGACAACGTCGGATTCAATGTCCGCGGCATCGGCAAGGACGACATCCGCCGCGGGGACGTCTGTGGCCCCGCCGACGACCCGCCGAGCGTCGCCGAGACGTTCAAGGCGCAGGTCGTCGTCATGCAGCACCCGTCGGTCATCACGGCCGGCTACACGCCGGTCTTCCACGCCCACACGGCGCAGGTCGCCTGTACGATCGAGTCGATCGACCAGAAGATCGACCCGTCGTCCGGTGAGGTCGCCGAGGAGAACCCGGACTTCATCAAGTCCGGCGACGCCGCGGTCGTCACCGTGCGCCCCCAGAAACCGCTCAGCATCGAGCCGTCCGGCGAGATTCCGGAACTCGGCAGCTTCGCCATCCGCGACATGGGTCAGACCATCGCGGCCGGCAAGGTGCTCGAAGTCAACGAGCGATAATCGATGCAGCAGGCACGCGTCCGCCTCGCCGGCACGAGCCCCGAGGACCTCGACGACATCTGCGACGACGTCCGCGAGATCGCGGACTCGACGGGAGTCGCCCTGTCGGGCCCGATCCCGCTGCCGACGAAGACGCTCGAGATCCCGTCGCGAAAGTCCCCGGACGGTGAGGGGACGGCGACGTGGGAGCACTGGGAGATGCGCGTCCACAAGCGTCTGATCGACATCGACGCCGACGAACGCGCGCTCCGTCAGCTGATGCGCGTCCAAGTGCCGAACGACGTCAGCATCGAGATCGTTCTGGAAGACTGAGCGCTAGGGCGTTTCTCTTTCACCCCTTTCGTTTTTTTCCCACCGAGTAGCGACGCGGCCCGCGAACGCCTCACCGCGCGTCGAGGAGACTGACCCGGCCGGCCACGAGGCCGCAGAACGCGCCGGTCGCGTGCGCGACGAGCGCGACGCCCGGCGCGGCCGTCGTCGCCGTGAGGACGACGGCGACCAGTCCAAATAGGAGCAGTTGGACCCGCGGGGAGAGCCGCAGCCGGTCGAACAGCGTCGCGCTCACGACGTTGCCGGCGAGCAGGTAGCCGCCGAGCGCGAACAGCGCGCCGCTGATCCCCAACACGGCGGCCGAGGGTCCGAGGATACCACTGAGTACCACCTGCGTGACGCCGGCGAGCGCGCCCGTGGTGACCACGAACGCGTGGAACCGAGCCCGGGTCGTCCGGCGCTCGACGAGCGGACCGACGAGCAGCAGCCCGACGCCGTTCGCAACGAGGTGACTCACGGAGCCGTGCGCGTACACGCTGGTGACGAGCGTCCACGGAGCGACCGACAGGGGCGTCGACAGCGCGAACAGGCCGGCGAGACCGACGACGCCGAGTACGGACTGGACGGCGCCGACGAGGAGGGTGATTCCGAGCGTTTCGAGGGTGGCTCGCATCGGTCGAGCGTTCGGGCCGCGCGGTCAAAAGCGGTGTGGGCGGCCCGAGCGCGGGACCGCTCCGGCCGCGACTCGCTCGCGGCTCAGATCACGTCGTCGGGGTCGTGCGCGTTCGCCATCCGGGCCGCCTCGGCGGCGTACCGCTCGCGGTCGTCGGGGTCGTCGACGGTCCCGACGTTCGACGGCGCCGCGTCAACGGCCGCCGTGGTGTCGCGGATGTCCGAGAAGGAGGTGAGCGCGCGCTCCTTGCGGAAGTAGCGGTCGCCGTCAGGCGTCGCGTACGTCAGGATGACCATGTTCTGCTCGTCGTCGGAGTAGGTGCGCTCGACGAGCCACATCCGCACGCCGTCCCGTTCGGTACCGGCCTCCGGGCTGTTCGCGTCCATGTGTGCCAATCACATTTCTCCGAACAAACGAGTTTCGGCGGGCCGGGCCGGATCACGGCTCCGGTCTCGTCGGCACGAACCGCCAGCGTTTTACTGTTTAGGCCAACCTAAACAATTGAATGAACCCGCGCGTCGCCACCGCTCGACTCCGCGAACGCCTCCCTCGGGGGTCGCTCACGGTCGCCGGAACCCTCCTCGTGCTCGCGGTCGGCGGCGCGGTGACGGTGCGAACGCTCGACGTCGAGGCCGTCGTCGCGGCGGCGACGGCCGCGAACCCGGCGCTCCTCCTCGCGGCGCTTGCGGCGTACCTGCTGTCGTGGCCGGTTCGCGGCCGCCGGTACGGCGACGTCCTCGCGCCGATGGGACACCGCTGTCGCACCGGCTTCCTCACGGCGGCGGTGTTCGCGAGCCAGACCGCGAACCTGATCGTCCCCGCGCGGGCCGGCGACGGAGTGCGGGCGTACCTCCTGAAAGACCGGCGCGGAGTGCCGTACCCGACCGGCGTCGCGTCGCTGGCGGTCGAGCGCGCGTTCGACCTCGTCGCGCTCGGCGCGATCGGGGGCACCGCGCTCGCGGTCCTGCTCGTCGACGGTCGGGCCGTCACGCCGAACGGGTCGGGGCAGGCGGTCGCGGCCGCCGCCGGGATCGCCGTCGCGGCCGCGGCGTTCTCCGCGGGGGTCGTCGCGCTCGCCCGCAGCGACCGACGGTTCGGCCCGTCCCTCCGGGAGCGCGTCGACGGTCCTCGGCTCTCCCGAGCCGTCGACGCCGCGGTCCGGTTCGGGGCCGCCGTCCGGGTCGTCGCCGCGGACGCGACCGCGCTCGTCCGGGTGTTCCTCGCGAGCGGCGTCGTGTGGGCGCTGGACGTGGTGACCGCCGTCTTCGTGCTCGCGGCGCTCGTCGGCGGGTTCTCCGGGGCGGTCGCCCCCGCGACGCTGCTCGTCGTCGGCACCCTCGCCGTCTCGGCCGGGAACCTCGCGAAGGTGTTACCCCTCTCGCAGGGAGGGATCGGGCTGTACGAGGCGGCGTTCACCGCCATCGTCGTCGCGACCACGCCGATCCCGGCCGAGACCGCGCTCGCGGCAGCGGCCCTCGACCACGCGCTCAAGAACGCCGTCACGCTCGCCGGCGGCGGCCTCGTCGCGGCCGCGCTCGACCTTTCGGTGACCCGCGCTCCCGACGAGTCGACCGCTGAGTCCGACTCGGCGACGCGGGCCACCCCGGACCGCTAATTTTTTTTAGGTGGGCCTAAAAACTACCGTGTATGGATGCGACCGCCTCAGGCCGCGACGGTCCGGACACCTGCGTCATCGTTCCGACGATCCGAGAGTACGACTGCGTCCGCGCGTACGTCGAGAACGCTCGCGAGCACGGCTTCGACGTCTCGCGGCTCCACTTCGTCTTAGTCACCGAGGACTTCTGTGAGGTCGCCGAGATGCGCTCGATGCTGGACGAGTTGGGCGTCTCCGGCGAGGTGTTCGACGGCAGCCGCCGCGAGGAGTGGTACGAGGCCAACGGGGTCGCGGAGTACGGCCACGTCGTCCCGGCCGCGAGCCACGCCGAGACGAGCTTCGGCCTGCTGTACATGTGGGCCGACGAGTCGTTCGACTACGGCGTGTTCATCGACGACGACACGCTCCCGCACGACGACGTCGACTACTTCGGCCGGCACATGGAGAACCTCGCGTTCGGCGGTGAGATCGAGCGCGTCAGCTCCGACGAGGACTGGGTGAACGTCCTCTACCAGAACGCCGACGAACACGGCCTCTACCCGCGCGGCTACCCCTACGCCGCGATGGACGAGACGGTCGAGACGGACTCGGTCGCGGTCGAGGCGGGCGAGGTCGTCGCCTCGCAGGGGCTCTGGACGAACGTCCCCGACCTCGACGCGGTCCGGATCCTGATGGACGGCGACTTAGAGGGGCAGGCGCAGACGCGGACGAGCGCCGACGACTTCGGCGAGGACTTCGTCGCCGCGCGCGGCAACTACCTCACCGTCTGCTCGATGAACCTCGCGTTCCGCCGCGAGGTGATCCCGGCGTTCTACCAGCTGCCGATGGACGACAACGAGTGGGACGTGGGCCGGTTCGACGACATCTGGTCGGGCCTCTTCGTAAAACGCGCCTGCGACGTGCTCGGCAAGCGAATCTACAACGGCGGGCCGCTCTGTGAACACAACAAGGCCGCGCGCTCGACGTTCGACGACCTCGCGAACGAGGTCGCGGGGCTGGAGCTGAACGAGCACGTCTGGGAAGTGATCGACGACGTCGGCGACGACGCCGACTCGTACGCGGCGGTCTTCGACGCGATGGCCGACGCGCTCGCGGAGGGCGACTTCGACGAGTGGAACAACGGCGCGTTCCTCAACCACTGCGGCGAGTATATGCGCGACTGGCTCGACTGCCTCGACGCGATCCGTCGAACGCCGGCGCCCGCGGACGATTGAACCGACACGACTAAACCCATTTAGGCAAGCCTAAAACACATGACGAACCACGAATCCAACGGACGTGACGGACGCGACGTTCGACGACGGAAGTTCCTCGCGACGGCCGGCGCGGTCGGCGTCGCGGGGATCGCCGGCTGTAACGGGACCGGCGGCGAGGACGGCGACGGCGACGACGACGGCGGCGACCTCGTCGGGCAGATCGGCTCCGGCCGCGCGGGACGGGGCGCCCCCGGCGGTACGTCGATGTCGGAGATGCCGGCGCTCGAAGGCGAGCTGACCGTCTACTCCGGCCGCGGCGAGTTCCTCGTCGGCGAGCTCGTCGACTACATCGACGACCTGTACGACGACCTCGACCTGACCGTCCGGTACAACAACTCGACCGACCACGTGAACGCGATCATCAACGAGGGCGAGGGCTCGCCCGCGGACGTGTTCTACTCGGTCAACGCGGGGTCGCTCGGCGCGCTCGCGGACGAGGGGCGCACGCAGGCGCTCCCCGACGACGTGACCGAGAAGGTCCGCGAGGAGTTCCGCACCGAACAGTGGGTCGGCACCTCCGGGCGCGCCCGAACGGTCCCGTTCAACACCGAGGAGTACTCCGAGGAGGACCTGCCGGACGACATCATGGCGTACCCCGAGGAGTTCGAGGGCGACCTCGGGTGGGCGCCGTCGTACGGCTCCGCGCAGGCGTTCATCACCGCGATGCGGCTGCTCGAAGGCGAGCAGGCAACCCGCGAGTGGCTCGAAGCGATGGTCGAGCGCGGCGCCACGACGTACCCCGACGAGTTCCGCACGTGTCAGGAGATCGCCGACGGCGAGATCGACGCCGCGTTCACCAACCACTACTACATCCAGCGCGTGCTCGACGGCAACCCGGAGGCCCCGATCGCGACCTCGTTCACCCAGGGCGACGCGGGCGCGGTGTTTAACGTCGCCGGCGCCGCGGTCATCGACACCGCCTCGGACGCGGACCTGGCGTCGAACTTCGTCCGCCACCTGCTCTCGGCGGAGGCGCAGGACTACTTCGCGCGCTCCACCTTCGAGTACCCGCTGATCCCGGAGGTCGAGCCGATCGGCGACCTCCCGTCGATCGACGAGCTCGACGTCCCGGACCTCGACCTCTCGGAGCTGTCGAACCTCGAACCGACGGTCGACCTCATGCGCGACGCCGGCGTCCAGCTCTGAGCGGACGCAGCGCTTCACACCACGCTCACGTCACCACCGCCTCCCGCTCGTGTCACTCCTGCCACCGTCCGTCCGTCCGCGCCGCCTCGCCGCTCGCCTCCGCGAGCGACTCGACCGCGCCGACCGGGTGAGCCTCGCCGCGGCGCTCGTCGCCGTCGCCGCCGGCGTCCTGACGTTCGCGGTCGCGGCCACCGTCTTCTCGCACCACTCCGCGAACCACGACGAGGGCGTCTACCTCACGCAGGCCGCGTTGCTGCTGGCCGGCCAACTGGAGTTCCACGCCGGGCCGCTCGCCGACGCGGTCCACCCGTGGTTCTTCATCGAAGACGCGGGGCGGCTCTACCCGAAGTACAACCCCGTCCCCGCGGCGACGTTCGCCGTCTCGATGGCGCTGTTCGACGAGCCGCGGGTGACCCTCGCGGCTGTCGCCGCCGGGAACGCCGCCCTCGTGTACCTGCTCGGGTCGATGACGGTCGGCCGCCGGGCCGGCCTCGCCGCGGCCGTCCTCTTCGCCGCGTCGCCGATGGCGGTCGCGACCTCCGCGGCGTTCCTCCCGTACGCGCCGACGACGTTCTTCAACCTGATCTTCGCGGTCGCGTACCTCCGGAGCGTCCGAGACCGGTCGCTCGCGGCCGCCGGCGTCGCGGGCGTCGCGATCGGGATCGCCTTCTTCTCGCGGCCGTACACGGCGGTGTTGTTCGCCGCCCCGTTCATCGGCCACGCGCTGTGGCAGGTGGGGTCGGCGGTCCGTCGCTTCGGCGCCGAGTCCGGGGCGTCGACACCGCGCGCGCTCGCGGCCCTCGGCCGCCGCGCGCTCGCAGTCGGCGGGTCCCGCGGCCTCCCGGGTCTGATCCGCCGGCACGGACTCACGGCGCTGTTCGGCACCCTCTTCGTCGGTGTCACGCTCGCGTACAACGTCCGAATGACCGGGTCGCCGCTCACGTTTCCCTACCAGGTCTTCGCGCCGATGGACGGGCCCGGCTTCGGCGAGCGGCGCATCCTCGGCCACTCGGTCGACTACACGCTCGGGCTCGCGCTGGAGTCGAACCGGTACGCCCTTCAGGAGATAGCGACCCGCTGGTTCGCTGCCGGCCCGCTCGGGACGGCGCTGGCGCTCGGCGGCGGCGCGGTCGCGGTCGGCGGGTGGCGCGCGAGCGGCGACCCCCGTGGGCTCCTCGACGGCGGCGCGGCGGGGCCGTCAGAGACGCGCGACGCGTCCGGTTCGGCCGCGTTCCGACGGACCGCGGCGCTGCTCGTCGTCGGCGTCGCGGTCTCGGTCGTCGTCGGCAACCTCTACTTCTGGGGGACACACAACGCGCTCGCCGAGCTCTCGGACCCCACCGACGGGCTCGCGTCGCTGTTCGGTCCGTTCTATCACTTCGACCTGCTCGTCCCGCTGTCGGTGTTCGGCGGCCTCGGCGTCGCCGCCGGCCACCGGGCGCTGTCCGCGGCCCGGACGCGACTCGTCGAGCGCGGCGTCTCGGCGCCGGCCGCCCGCGTCGCGCTCGCGCTCGTCGTCGCGGGCGCGCTCGTCGTCGGCGGACTCGCCGCCGTCGACGCGGCCGCGGACCCGATAGAACGCAACGCCGCGGTCGATGAGAAACACGAGGCCGCGTACGCCCCGTTCGACGAGACGACGTTCGGGAACGGGCTGGTGTTCGTCCCCGCGCCGTACGGCGAGTGGCAGAACCACCCGTTCCAGTACCTTCGGAACGGGCCGGGGCTCGACGGCGACGTCGTGTACGCGCTCGACCGCGATCCCGTCGAGAACTTCGCGGTGCTCGACGCGTACCCCGACCGGACGCTGTTCCGGTACGGCTACCAGGGGGTCTGGACCGCGAACCCGGACGTCCGCGTCACGCCGAAGCTGGAACCGCTGGACCGGCGGTCTGGTTCCCGGATCGACGCCGAGACGACCGTCGGCGTGCCGGACCGCGTCGCCCGCGCGCAGGTCCGCGTCGACCCGCGCCGCGGCGCCCTGGACGGTCCGGACCACGCCTCCTACACGGTGAGCGACCTCGGCGACTCGCTCGCGGTCGACTGGGCGGTGACGCCCGAGGGGGTCCGGCTGCCCGGCGCGGCGGCCGCGGGCGACCCCGACGCGGCCGAACCCGTCCCGTTCGATCCGGAGGGCGACGTGGTCGCCGTGACCGTGACGCTCGTCGACTCCGCGGGGTCGACGTTCACCTACCGGCAGGAGGTGACGGTCCGGGTGACGCAGGATGGAACCGTCGAGGCCGTCTGGCCGCCCGAGCGTTCGACCTGCCGGCTCGTCACGGAGTGCGGCAACGAGGGCACGTACCTCCCCGACGAGCCCGACGCGCACCCCGACTGGGTCGTCTTCGAGACGGACGCTGAATCGAGCGACTAATACGTCGATTTCTTATAAATAATTGTCACCAGACCGGCGGCGAACACCTCCAAAGCCCCAGCCGCGAGGTCGCAGTACGCTCGTTGCGCTCCTCGCTCGCTCCGCTCGCTGCGGTGCTTACGTCGCCTACTGCGACCTCGCGGCTGCCCCTTTGAGTCCCGCCCCGCACAGCACCGCCCCGCGCCTCACGCCTCCCCAGCCTCGTCGGTCGCCGTCGCTTTGCTCGGCGACCGACTCCCTCGCGCGTGCTGACTCGCGGCCGCCGAGGGCGGCCGCTCGCAGGCACGCGCCGACCGCCGTGTTCATTTATAAATAATCGGCGCTGTCGCTCACGAGTGTGAAAACGCCGCCGGCGGCGGTCCACTGTGCCCACAGTGTCCGTCCGGACCGCCGTCCGACGCCGGGTCGAGGAGGGAAGCGTCCTCAGAAGCGCCGCAGTTGTTCTTCGAGACAGACGGTGACGATCGACTTCGCGATGGCGGCGCCGCCGCCGATCGGGTCGAGCTTCGTCTCGCCGAGGCGCTCGGCGTAGCGGATCGGGCGCTCGCGAACGTCGTAGCCGCGCATCAGCGGGCGGACGAGGAGTTCGGCCGAGAGGCCGGTGTTCTCGGTCCAGCCGATGTCTTGGACCACGTCGCGGCGGTACGCGCGCATCCCCGTCGTGGTGTCGTGGACGCGCTCGCCCATCAGCAGGCTCGCGAGCGCGGCGAACGCGTGGTTGCCGAAGCGGTTGAACGCCGGCATCGCCTCCGCGCCGTGGTAGAGCCGGTCGCCGCTCACCACGTCCGCGCCGTCGTTGATCTCCGCGAGGAACTCCGGGAGCGCTTCCATCGGATAGGTGTCGTCGCAGTCGGTCGTGACGACGACCGGGCGGTCCGGCGTCAAGACCGCCTCGCTGACGGCGACGCCGTACCCCTGCGGCTCCTGCTCGATGACCTGCGCGCCGTGTTCGCGGGCGATCTCCGGCGTCCGGTCCGAGGAGCCGTCGACGCAGACGACCTCCGCCTTCCCGTCGGTCACCTCGTCGATGTCCTCGAGGACCGTCCCGATGGCCTCCTCCTCGTTGTACGTCCCCATCACGACGCTGAGGTCGTCGAAGGTGTACTCGCCGGCCTCTGTCGCGGTCTCGCTCTCCCCTTCGGCGTGCGCTGTCGCGCCTACGGCGCTCGCGGATCCGTTCGTCGCGTGTGCTGAGTCGCTCATTACGCGGTACTCCGTTCGGACGCACTTGAGTTTTTAGGTTTGCCTAAAATAGTGGCGGCGAGCCGTCAGGTCTCGTCCGCGAGCCAGTCCGCCACGCCGTCGCCGACGCGGAGCGCGAGCGCGGCGATGGTGAGCGTGGGGTTCATCGCCCCGCTCGTGGGGAAGACGGAGCTGGAGGCGATCCAGCAGTTGTCGAGGTCGTGGGTCCGGCAGTCGGCGTCGACGACGCCCCGGTCCGGGTCGTCGCTCATCCGCGTCGTGCCCATGTGGTGGTAGGCGGGACCGGTCGCGTCCGGGCCGGCGACCCACTCGACGTCGGCGCCGAGCTCCTCGAGGATAGACACCTGAATCTCGTTCGCGCGCTCGATGGTGTCGAGCGCGCGGTCGCCGACGGTCCACTCGATCCGCGGGACCGGGTTGCCGTGGTCGTCGGTGCGGTCGTCCGCGAGCGTCACGCGGCTCTCGGCGTCGGGGAGCTGCTCGACGAGCCCGCCCATCGCGACGTGGGTCCCGTACCCGTCGCGGAGGCGTTCCAAGAGCGCGTCCCCCCAGTCGTCGCCCGACAGGGCCATCTCCACCGGCGAGGGCCCGGCGTAGTTGAAGAACTCCAGCTTGAACGGCGCCTGCGCCTCGTCGGCCTCGTCGTAGAACTGGTCGCAGGCGCTGGTGTAAAAGCCGACGTGGTTCTGTCTGGTCGGCTCGTCGAGCGTGCCGCCCGCGCCCGCGAACAGGTGGTCCATGAAGAACTCGCCGACGTGGCCGCTCCCGTTCGCGAGCCCGTCCGGGTAGCGGTCGGACGCGGACAGGAGGAGGAGCCGCGGCGTCTCCACGCCTCCGGCGGCGACGACGAACGCGTCGGCCTCCTGTCTGTGCTCCTCGCCGTCCGGCGTCGCGTAGACGGCGGCGGTCACCCGGTCGTCGCCGTCGTGGTCGAGCCGCTGGACCGGCGCGCGGTCGATCACCGTCGCCCCCCGCTCCTCGGCGCGCTCGACGTGGACGGTCGCGTCGTACTTCGCGCCGCTCGGGCAGACGGGCTGGCAGGTGCCGTAGCCGACGCAGGGGGAGCGGTCGTCGTACGGCTCGGAGTTGCGCGCGTTCGGGACCGAGTGCATGTCGATCCCGAGCGACTCGCAGGCCTCGGCGAACAGCGAGTCGCTGTAGGACGGCTCGAACGCCGGCATCGGGTGCGGCTCCTCGCGGGGCGGCGCGTAGGGGTTGTCCGAGGCGCCGGCGACGCCCAACTCGCGCTCCGCCTCGGCGTAGTAGGGCCGGAGGTCCACGTAGTCGATCGGCCAGTCGGGGCCGACGCCGCGCTCGCGCCCGGAGTTGAAGTCGTCCTCGTGGAGGCGCATCACCATCCCCTGCCAGTGGAGCGTCGACCCCCCGACGCCCTTCACCCGAGCGTGGTTCAGCGGGTAGAACCGGTTGCCGGCGTTCTCGTGCGCGTCGCGCGCGCCGCCCACGCCCCACACGTCCGGGCGGTCGTAGAACGGTCGGATCGCGCGCTCCTGTCTGGCGAGGCGGTCCGCCGGGTCGAACCGCGGTCCCGCGTCGAGCACGACGACCTCGTGGTCTCCCGCCAGCCGGTCGGCGGCGAGGGCTCCCGCCGGACCGGCACCGATGACGCAGACGTCCGCGTCCGGGACGGGCGTCCTGTCGACCCCGTCGGCGTCCGACCGCTCGTCGCCGACGCTCTCGGCGCCGCTCACGGCGGCCCCCGCTGGTAGCTCTCCGCGCCGCCCGCGTACCCCTGCGGGTTCTCGATGCCGACGAGCTCGCCGCCGGTCGGAGAGGCGTACAGCGCGAGCAGTAGCTCGTTCACGACGTAGTAGCGCACCCGCTCCGCGGCCGTTCCGTCGGGGTTCTCCTCGGCCGTGTCTGCGCCGAGCTCCCGGAGCAACTCGTCTCGGTCCGCGGGCGGGAGGTCGGCGACGGGGGCGTCGTACCACGACCGCGCCGCCGACTCGACCTCGGCGACCGCCGCGCGGATCCCCTCGGCGTGGGGCGACCCGTCGAGGCGGCCGTCGAGGAACGCCCCGACGAACGCGTCGACCCCGGAGACCGCTTCGGGATACGCCGCCTCCGCGACCGCGCTCATCGCCGTCCGAACCGCCTCGTCGCCGGGCGGTTCTCCGCCGCCCCACGGGGGACCGTCCCCGTCGACTCCCGACCCGTCACCCCGCTCGTCGGCCGCCCGACGGACGCCGAGCGCGACGCCGCCGGTCGCACCGAGCGCGGCCAGCGCGGCCGCCGCGTCGCGTCGCGTCAGTTCCATAGAAGAGTTTAGGTAGCCCTAAATTCAAATATCCGTCGGAGCGCGCTCGCCGAGCGATCGGAACCCCTAACGCCGGCCGCGCCCTCCCCCCGACAACTCGCCTCTCCCCCACGATGACTCTGCGACATCGGCTCCGCGACCGCCTGACCGACGGCGACGGCGACCTCCCGCTCGGGCTCACGCTGCTTTGCGCGGCGATCGCCGCCACGCTCGTGTTTCCGCTGGTGTGGCTCGTCATCGAGGCGGTCGCCGTCGAGCGCGAGCGAGCACTGGACCTCCTCTTCAGCGCCGGGACCGCCGACGTCCTCCTCAACAGCCTCCTGTTGATGGGCGGCGTCACGGCCGCGTCCATCCTGATCGGCGTCCCCCTCGCGTACCTCACGGCTCGGACCGACCTCCCTTTCCGCCGCTTCTGGTCCATCGCGGCCGCCCTCCCCCTCGTCGTGCCGAGCTACGTCGGCGCCTTCTCGTTTGTCTCCGCGTTCGGCCCGCAGGGGGAGTTCCACGAGGTCCTCGCGCCGCTTGGCGTCGAGCGCGTTCCCGAAATATCCGGGCTCTCCGGGTCGATCCTCGTTATCACGCTGTACACGTACCCGTACGTCTACCTGACGACGCGGGCCGCGCTGCTGTCGTTCGACACGACGCTCCTGGAGGCCGCCCGCACGCTGAACCACGGGCGGCTCGCGGCGTTCCGCCGGGTGACGCTCCCGACCATTCGGCCCGCGATCGCCGCCGGATCGCTGCTCGCCGCGCTGTACGCGGTCTCTGATTTCGGTACCCCGTCGATCATGCGGCTCCCGGTGTTCACCCGCCAGATCTACGTCGAGTACAACGCGTTCGGAAGCGACTACGCCGCGCTGCTCTCCCTCCAACTCCTCGTCGTCGTGGTCCTCGTGCTCGCGTTGGAGTGGGCCGTGCGATCGGACCGAGAGACGAGCGGCGACGACGCGGGCCGGACCGAAGACCGCGTGTCGCTCGGGCGGCTTCGGTGGCCGGCGACGCTGCTCCCGGCCGGCGTCTCCGCGTTCGCGCTGCTCGTTCCGCTGTGGATCCTCGGACTGTGGCTGGTCCGGTCGGAGGCCGGCCGCCGGCCCTCGCTCGCGTTCGAGCCGATACAGGTGCTGAACTCGGTATCGGTCTCGGCGGCCGCGGCGGTCGTCGCCGCGCTCGCCGCGGTCCCGATCGCCTACTTCGCCGCGAACCACGACTCCCCGCTCGCGGTCGTCTTCGAGCGGGCGACGTACGTCGGGTTCGCGGTGCCGGGCATCGTGCTGGCGCTCGCGCTGGTGTACTTCGGGTCGGGGTACGCGCCGTGGATCTACCAGACCCTGCCGCTGCTGATCTTCGCGTACGTCGTCCGCTTCCTCCCGCAGGCGGTCGGGTCGACCCGGACGTCGATCCTCCAGGTCGACCGGCGGCTCGTCGAGGCCGGCCGCACCCTCGGCGAGTCGCCGACGGGCGCGTTCAGGCGCGTGACGTTCCCGCTCACGCGCTCCGGCATCGTCGCCGGGGCCGCGCTCGTGTTCCTCACGACCATGAAGGAGCTGCCGGTAACGCTGGTGCTCCGACCCACCGGGTTCGACACGATCGTCACGCAGATCTGGCGGGCGCAGTCGACCGCGCTCTACCAGTACGCCGTGGTGCCGACGCTCATCCTCCTCCTCATCTCCGGGCTCTCGATGGTCGTCCTCCTCGCGCAGGAGGGCGGCGAAGAGGGGCTGTGAGGCGACGCCGCGGGCGGCGCTCCGCTCGCGGGCCGTCGATCCCCCGTTCCGATCCCACACGTACTTATCCGACACCGCCGACGAACCGGTATGAACCTCGAAGATTCGCGGGTCCTCGTGACGGGCGGTGCCGGGCTCGTCGGGAGCCACCTCGCCGCCGGCCTGCTCGACCGCGGCGGGACCGTCCGCGTCGCCGACGACCTCTCGAAGGGAACCCGCGACCGGGTGCCCGACGACGTCGAGTTCGTTCAGGCGGACCTGACCGACCCCGACGACGTCGCTCGCGCGGTCACGGGCGACCTCGACGTGGTCTTCCACTTCGCGGCGTACACCGACACGAACTACGACGACGACCGCGCGCTGTTCGAGGACAACACCGCGATGACGTACAACGTCTTAGAGCGGATGCGCGAGGTCGGCGTCGACCGGTTCGCGTTCACCTCCTCGTCGACGGTGTACGGCGAGGCGCCGCGGCCGACGGCGGAGGACTACGCGCCCATGGAGCCGATCTCCGTGTACGGCTCCGCGAAGCTCGCCGACGAGGCGCTGATATCGACGTTCGCGCATTCCTACGGCGTCCAGTCGTGGGTGTTCCGGTTCGCGAACATCGTCGGGCCGCGCCAGCGCGGGAACGTGATCCCCGACTTCATCGAGAAGCTCGACGCCGACCCGACGCAACTGGAGATCCTCGGCGACGGCCGTCAGGAGAAGTCGTACATGCACGTCTCGGAGTGTATCGACGCCATCCAACACGTCGTCGAGCACGCGGACGACGCGTACAACGTCTACAACCTCGGCACGCGGACGACGACTTCCGTCACCGACATCGCCGACATCGTGAGCGAGGAGCTGGGCGTCGACCCCGAGTACAGCTACACCGGCGGCGACCGCGGCTGGACCGGCGACGTGCCCAAGATGCGCCTGTCGATAGAGAAGCTGTCCGCCCTCGGATGGGAGCCGTCGATCGAGAGCGACGAGGCCGTGCGGCGGAGCGCGCGGGAGCTCATCGACGAGATCGTGGAGTAGCGGCTTCCGTCGACCGCCCCATAACCCTTCTTACGCGAGCGCCCCTGTGTGTATACATGCAGCTGCATTGGCACCGTCGCAACCTCCGGCCGCATCCGAATCCGGCGCTTTCGGCCGCCCTCACCGCTGCCGAGCGAGCGGACTCCCGTGTCGTTTCGGCGTTCGTGCTGGACGACGCCATCTTGTCGCGTGCCAATGGGTTGGGCGTCGCGTTCATGCTCGGCTCGCTGCGCGCGCTTCGAGACTGGTACCGGGACCGCGGGAGCGACCTCGTGATACAGCGCGGAGACCCGACCGACGTCGTCGGTCACATCGCCGAGAGCGTCGGCGCTGAACGGGTCGTGTGGAACAGGGACCACTCGCGACTGGCCCGCCAGCGCGACCGTGCGGTTCGGCGCGCCCTCACTCGCGCCGGAGTCGCCTACGCGTCCGTTCCGAGCGGACGGCCGACCGAGCTGACACCGTCCGCCACGCCCCCTTCGGATCCGGCGGCTCGTCTGGCCACCCCGGACGCACTGCGTATCGAGAACGAAGCGGTGCCACGGCTCGAAGACCTCGGTGAGGACGCGTACGACTCCGCCCCGCTCACGTTCGGCACCGAATCCGCTCGAAACCGACTACGAGCCCTGTCGAACGGAACGACCTATCGTCAGTGCGACGAGCGGAGACGCCGTCAGTTAGCGCGATACGGTGAACGACTGCGCCCCGCGGCTCATTCGTATCGCGGTGCCGGTTCGCTCAACATCTTCGAACCCCCGCCCGCGCCGACCGTCCTTCGCTTCGCTTCGGGCGACTGACCCCCTCGCGCGCCGCTTCGGAAGGCCCTTTTAACCCGCCCGTCGAACGGACGGTATGTTCAGGCAGTTCCGGTCGGAGGTCGAGTCGGCGCTTTCCGCGGCGCTTTCAGACCTCGACCTCCCGACCGACGACCTCGGCATCGAACGCCCGCCGGAGGAGATGGACGCGACGCTCGCCTCCAGCGTCGCCTTCCGACTCGCGGGCGCGGTCGGCGACGCGCCGCCGAACGTCGCGGCGACGGTCGCCGAGGCGGTGTCGGTCGCCGACGCCGACTACGTCGCGAGCGTCGACACCGCCGGCCCGTACGTCAACTTCCACGCGAACGACCGCTACCTCGCGGACACCCTCGACGCGGCCGCGAGCGACACCGGATACGGCGCGCTCCCCGACAGGGACACCTCGGTCGTCGTCGAGCACACGAGCGCGAATCCGACCGGTCCGGTCCACGTCGGCCGCGCCCGGAACCCCATCGTCGGCGATGCGGTGGCGAACCTCTTGGAGTACGCCGGCTACGACGTCGACCGCCACTACTACGTCAACGACGCCGGCCGACAGATGGCGGTGTTCACGTGGGCCTACGAGCGCTTCGACGAGTCGGACCTCGACGCCGACCCCGCCCGCGACCGCGCCGAGTACGACCTCGTGCGCTACTACCGCAAGGGGAATTCCTTCCTCGAGGAGGCCGACGCCGACGACGTCGAGGCCGCGGAGGCGGAGATCCAGTCCATCCTTCAGGGACTCGAAGCCGGCGACGAGGAGACCTACGAGCGGGTCGGCGGGGTCGTCGACACCGTTCTCGGCGGGATGAAGGAGTGTCTCGGCCGCCTCCCCGCCGAGTTCGACGAGTTCGTCAAGGAGACGCGGTTCATGCGCGACGGCTCGACCGACGACATCGCCGCGCGGCTCAAGGAGACGGAGCAGGCGGTCTACGAGGAGGACGCCTGGCAGCTGGAGCTCGACGAGTGGGGGATCGACAAGAATCTCGTCTTCCTGCGTTCCGACGACACGAGCCTCTACACCACCCGCGACCTGGCGCACCACGAGTGGAAGTTCGACACCTACGACCGCGCCGTCACCGTCCTCGGCGAGGACCACAAGCTCCAGGCCGACCAGCTCGACGCGACCCTCGAACTGCTCGGCAACGACGCCGACCGGCTCGGCCACGTCATCTACTCGTACGTCAACCTCCCCGACGGGAAGATGTCGACGCGGAAGGGGACGGGCGTGATGCTCGACGACCTGCTCGACGAGGCCATCGACCGCGCCCGCGACGCCGTCGAGTCCCGGATGGACGACCGTATCCGCGACGACGACCTCACCGACGAGGACGTCGAACGCATCGCGCATCAGGTCGGGATCGGTGCGGTCCGGTACGACATCGTCTCGAAACAGCCCGCGAAGGCGATCACCTTCGAGTGGGAGGACGCGCTCGACTTCGAGGCGCAGTCGGCCCCGTTCGTCCAGTACGTTCACGCCCGCTGTGCCGGTATCCTGGGTGAGGCCGCGGCCGCCGGGATCGACGTTCCCGAGCCGAACGACCCCGTCGACGTGGACGCGAGCGTCCTCGAAACCGACGCCGCCCGCGACCTCCTGCGGGAAGTCGCGCGCTTCCCCGCGGTGATCGAGGCCGCCGCGGACGACTTGGAGCCGCACACCGTCGCGACGTTCACCCGCGAGTTCGCCGACGCGTACAACGCCTTCTACCGCGAATGCCCCGTGGTCACGGCCGAGACCGACGCCCTCCGCGACGCGCGTCTCGCGGTCGTCGCGGCCGCGAAACACACCATGGCGAACGCGCTCGACGTGTTGGGCGTCGAGGCGCCGGAGTCGATGTAGGATCGGCGCTGTCGAGTCCGGCCTTCCTCGGGTGCTGACCGAAGATCGGCGGCGAACACCTCTAAAGCCCCAGCCGCGAGGCGGCCGTACGCTCGCTGTGCGCTTCACTCGGTCGCTCACTCTGCTCGCTCCCTCGTTCCAGTGCTTGCGTCGCCTACGGCCGCCTCGCGGCTGCCCCTTCGAATCCCGCCCCGCACAGCACCGCAGCCTCACGCCTCCCCAGCCTCGCGGCTCCCTCCGCTTCGCTCCGGTCGCCGCGTCCCTCGCGCGTGCTGACTCGCGGCCGCCGAAGGCGGCCACTCACAGGCACGCGCCACCGCCGTCAGTTTATAAATACCCACGCGTTTAGCGATCCGTTTGAGCCCGTGTCGACGCGCCGGCCGAGAGGTCAAAGATTACTTACACGCACGCGACCGTATCTCGGACAATGAGTAGCGACGCACAGGAGGCGAACGCGGACCGCCGGAAGTACGAGTTCCGCAAGGTCATCGAGGAACTCAAAGACTTCGAGGGCTCCGGCACCCAGCTCGTCACCATCTACATCCCCGAAGACAGGCAGATCTCCGACGTGGTGGCCCACGTCACGCAGGAACACAGCGAGGCGTCCAACATCAAGTCCAAGCAGACCCGGACCGCCGTCCAAGACGCGCTGACGTCAATCAAGGACCGGCTGCGCTACTACGACACCTTCCCGCCGGAGAACGGCATCGTAATCTTCTCGGGCGCCATCGACGCGGGCGGCGGCCAGACCGACATGGTCACCCGGACGCTGGAGTCGCCCCCCCAGCCGGTCGAGTCGTTCCGGTACCACTGCGACTCGGAGTTCCTCACCGAGCCGCTCGAACACATGCTCGAAGACTCCGGCCTGTTCGGGCTCATCGTCTTGGACCGCCGCGAGGCGAACGTCGGCTGGCTGAAGGGGAAACGCGTCGTGCCCGTCAAGTCCGCCTCCTCGCTCGTCCCCGGCAAACAGCGGAAGGGCGGCCAGTCCGCCCAGCGGTTCGCCCGTCTGCGCCTAGAGGCCATCGACAACTTCTACCAGGAGGTCGCGGGGATGGCCAACGACCTGTTCGTCGACAAGCGCCACGAGCTCGACGGCATCCTCGTCGGCGGTCCCTCGCCCACGAAAGACGAGTTCCTCGACGGCGACTACCTCCACCACGAGCTCCAAGACAAGGTGCTCGGCAAGTTCGACGTCGCCTACACCGACGAGTCCGGGCTGAAAGACCTCGTCGACGCGGGCCAGGAGGCGCTCGCCGACCAGGAGATCGTTCAGGACAAAAACGACATGGAGGAGTTCTTCGAGAAGCTCAACACCGGTCAGGAGGCCACCTACGGCTTCGAGCAGACCCGCCGGAACCTGATCATGGGCTCCGTTGACCGCCTGCTCATCTCCGAGGACCTCCGCTCGGACGTCGTCGTCTACGAGTGTCCGAACGAGCACGAGGAGTACGAGGTGGTCGACGCCCGCCACTCGACGCCCGACCACGAGTGTAGCGAGTGCGGCGAGGAGGCCGCGGTCGACGAGCGCGAGGACGTCATCGAACACCTGATGGCCATCGCGGAACAGCGCGGCACCGAGACCCGGTTCATCTCCACCGACTTCGAGAAGGGCGAACAGCTGCTCGACGCGTTCGGCGGGATCGCCGGCATCCTGCGGTACTCCACCGGCGTCTAAGGCGGACCGCCGTCTCTCGAATTAGCGGCTTCCTCGCGAGAAAACGTCTCCCGTGACAGCCCTCACTGCTGTTCCGGTTCGACCGGCGTCGACGCGATCTCCAGGCACGCGCAGGCGTCGGACTCGGGGTCGAAACAGTCCGGACACTCCGGCTGTCGGTCGATGATCGTGTCGAGCCGCTCCGCGACCGTGTCGTCGATGACCGCCTCCAACTCGCGGGCCTCGGCTCGGAAGTCCTCGACGGCGAGGACGTTCGCGAGGAAGCGCTCGATGATACAGTAGGTCTGGAGCGCGTCTCGGGCCCTGATGATGCCGTCGTCGGTGAGGCGAACGCCCTTGTACTTCTCGTGTTCCGCGAGACCGCGCTCTTCGAGCTTGCCGATCATCTCGTTCGCGCTCGCCGGGCTGACGTCCAGCGCGTCGGCGATCGCGCCGGTCGAGGCGGGGCCGTCCTCCTGCTCCTGTACGACGTATATGGTTTTGAGGTACTGGTCTGCGGTGTTCACGGTGCTCCTCCGTCGGCGGTCGTCCTCGACTCGGTCCCTCGACTCATCGTCGCTCCATGACTGCCGTGACCTCGCTTACCCCGTCGGCCTCCTCGCTCCGGATCGCTTCGAGCGTCGCCACGAGCTCGTCGCGGTCGATCGAGAACTCCGCGTCGGACCCCTCGATCGCCTCGATGAGGTCGTCGTAGAACTTGTACGCCGTTTCCTCGTTGCACAGTTGATCGTACAACACGCCGTCGAAGTCGTCGGGCCGGGTCCGACCGTACCGAGCGTCGACGAGCGACTCTATCTCGTCGAACGGGACGCTGTCGACGCCGAGCCCGTCGATGAGTTCCTCCAATCGCTTGCGGTGTTCGGCGGACTCGTCGGCGGCGTCCGCGAGCAGCGCTTCGACCTCCTCGTCGAGTTCGGCGTCGAGGCTCTGGTAGTGGTGGTGCGCCCGCGCTTCCACGACCTCCTCTAGCACGATCCCGATCTGGAGGAGGCGCGCGAGCTGGTCGTCGGACGCCACGCGCGTTCCGACGCTCATCGTCGTCCCCGGCTCGATACGCCCGTTCGCATACGTACACAGTTCAGCGCCTCTGTGACTTAAGCGGTTCCCTCGCCCACCCGCCGGACGCGGCCGCGTCCCGGGCTGCGCGGCTCGGTCGTCGTCTCGACGAACTATCCGAAAAATACCGGAGATCCGCGCCCGAAAGCGCGGTTACTGGAGCCGCTCGAAGACGAGTTCCTTGACGTCGTCGCGGAACTCGTCGACCGCGATCTCCTCTAATACCGGCACGAAAAAGCCCTCGACGAGCATGTTCCGGGCCGTCAGCGAGTCGATCGACCGACTCTCGAGGTAGAACAGGTCCTCGGCGTCGACCTGGCCGACCGTGGCCGAGTGCGACGCCTCGGTGTCGTGGTTGTGGATGATCAGCTTCGGCGACGCGTCGGCCTCGGCGTCGTCCGACAGCATCAGCGTGTTCTCGCGCTGGTAGCTGGACGTGTTCCACGCGTCCTCCCCGACGTCCTGAACGCCCTCGTAGACGGAGCGAGCCACGTCGTCGAGCACGCCGCGGGTGACGAGGTCGGCCGTCGTCTGCTCGGCCTGGTGCCACACGCGGGCGTTGATGTCGAAGTGCTGGTCGTCGGTGCCGAAGAACGTCCCGACGATCTGGCTCTCGGAGCCGTCGCCGTTGAGTTCGGTCTCGACGTCGGAGCGGGTGAGCTTCGACCCGAAGTTGCTCTCGATCCAGTCGATCGTCGCGTACGTGTCCGTCACGCCGCGCTTCAGCGAGTAGGTGTACGCGTCCGAGTCGAGGTTCTGGAGCGAGCCGAACTGGACGTTCGAGTTCTCGCCCGCGACGACCTCGACGAGGTTCGAGAAGTACCGGTCGCCGTCGACGCTTTCCGAGGCGGCGGCCTCGCTATCGCCCGACTCGATCGATTCGAGGATCGTCACCGACGACGACTCCTCGGCGACGACGAGCGTCTGGCTGAACAGCGAGCGGGAGTTCATCTCCGCGCGCACCTTCACGTCCTCGACGTCGACGCCCTCGGGGACGTAGACGAACGTGCCGGTGGTGAACAGCGCGACCGACAGCGCCGTGAGGTAGTTGTGCTCGGGATCGAGCACGGAGCCGAAGTTGGCCTCGATGACGTCGCCGTACTCTTCGAGCGCCTCGGTGAACGGGAGGACGACCGCCTCGTCGTCGCCCGCCGTCCGCTCCGTCGCGTCCGACTGGTTCAGCGGGTCGACGAGCGACTCGAAGTCCAGCGCCTCCAGGTCCGTCCAGCGGCGCCCCGGCGTCTGGATGACGTCGGGCAGGTCGGCGGTCTCCAGCGCGGCGAGCGCGTTCAGACGGGTCTCCAAGAGCCACTCGGGCTCGTCGCGTTCGTCGGCGATGCGTCGTACCGTGTCCTCCGAGAGGCTCTCGATTGCTTGCGTGCTCATGTTATCCGAGCGAACCTTCCATCTCCAGCTCGACGAGCCGGTTCAGCTCGACGGCGTACTCGATCGGCAGTTCCTCCGTGATCGGCTCGATGAACCCGGAGACGATCATCTGTTTCGCGTCGTCGTCGTCGAGGCCGCGCGACTGGAGGTAGAAGACGTCCTCGTCGCCGATCTTCCCGACGGTCGCCTCGTGGGCGACGTCGACCTTCGACTCGTTGATCTCCATGTACGGCATCGTGTCCGAGGTCGACTCGTTGTCGAACATCAGCGCGTCACACTCCACGGCGGTCGAGGAGTTCTCGGCGCCGTCGGCGATGTGGACGAGGCCGCGGTAGTTGGTGCGGCCGCCGTCCTTCGCGATCGACTTCGACTCGACGGTGGACTTCGTCTCCGGCGCGTTGTGGTACACCTTCGCGCCGGTGTCGATGTCCTGGCCCTCGCCGGCGAAGGCGATGGTGATGTGGTTGTCGGAGGCGCCGCGGCCCTTCAGGATCGTCGACGGGTACAGCATCGTCGCCTTCGACCCCATCGACCCCGAAATCCATTCCATGCGCCCGCCCTTCTCGGCGATGGCGCGCTTGGTGTTCAGGTTGTACGTGTTCTTCGACCAGTTCTGCACCGTGGAGTACTGGACGTGGGCGTCCTCGCCGACGAACACCTCGACGCCGCCCGAGTGGAGGTTGAACGCCGAGTACTTCGGCGCGGAACAGCCCTCGATGTAGTGGACCTCCGAGCCCTCCTCGGCGATGATGAGCGTGTGCTCGAACTGGCCCATTCCCTCGGAGTTCATCCGGAAGTACGCCTGGACCGGCATGTCGACGGTGGTGTTTTCGGGGACGTAGACGAACGAGCCGCCGGACCAGATGGCGCCGTGAAGCGCCGCGAACTTGTTGTCGCTCGGGGGGACGCACTTCGTCATGAAGTGCTCGCGGACGAGTTCCTCGTGCTCTTGGACCGCCTCGTCCATGTTACAGAAGATGACGCCCTTCTCCTCCCAGCGCTCCTGCATGTTCTGGTAGACGACTTCCGACTCGTACTGGGCGCCGACGCCGGAGAGCGCGTTCTTCTCGGCCTCGGGGATGCCCAGTTTGTCGAAGGTGTCTTTGATCTCGTCGGGGAGTTCGGTCCAGTCGTCGACGCCGGCGCGGACGTCGACGTCCGGCCGGATGTACGGGATGATCTCGTCGACGTCGACCTCGCTCAGGTCCGGCTGGCCGGGCCAGTCGGTCGGCATCGGCATCTGCTGGAACTGTTCGAGCGCGCGCAGTCGGCGCTCCAACATCCACTCCGGCTCGTCTTTGTCCTCCGAGATGACGCGGACCGTCTCCTCGGTGAGGCCCTTTTCGCTTTTGAAGGCGGACTTCTCCTCCTTCTTGAATTCGAAGCGGGCCTCAGTGTCTGTCTCTTTCAGTTCGTCCTGTTGTGAGCTCATAGTGTGTTGTTAC
The DNA here is from genome assembly GCF_055389685.1 of Halorubrum ejinorense. Taxonomy (NCBI): domain Archaea; kingdom Methanobacteriati; phylum Methanobacteriota; class Halobacteria; order Halobacteriales; family Haloferacaceae; genus Halorubrum; species Halorubrum ejinorense. The sequence continues at coordinate 265,173 of NZ_AP043777.1, read as the reverse complement.
GGATTTCCGTGTTTACGTGTGTCGCGTGCCCGGATTCGGTTACGCCGTCTCGAAGGCGTCCTCGCGGACCCAGTCGTACCCCTCGTCCTCGAGCTTCTCGGCGAGTTCCGCGCCGCCGCTCTTGACGACTTCGCCGTCGAGCATTACGTGGACGTGGTCGGGTTCGACGTAGTCGAGGATGCGCTGGTAGTGGGTGATCTGGAGGATACCCGTGCCCTGCTCGTCGCGGAGCGCGTTGATCCCCTTCGAGACGTCCTGAAGGCGGTCGATGTCGAGCCCGGAGTCGATCTCGTCGAGCACGGCGACGCTCGGCTCCAACATTGCTGCCTGAAGGACCTCGTTCTGCTTCTTCTCGCCGCCGGAGAAGCCGGCGTTGAGGTACCGCTGCATGAACTTCTCGTCCATGTCGAGCAGCTCCATCTTCTCGGAGAGGATCTCCTGGAACTCGGCGACGCCGATTTCGCCGTCGTCCGCCGGCCCCTCCATCGGAGAGGTCTCGTACCCCTCCTCGTCGTCATCGTCGGCCTCGGCCGACTCCTCGTCTTCGTCCTCGAACAGCTCCTCCCGCTCGTCCGCCTTCGCGTTGAGCGCCTGTCGGAGGAAGTTCGTCATGGTAACCCCCTCGATCTCGGCGGGGTACTGGAACCCGAGGAAGATGCCGAGCGCGGCGCGCTCGTTGGGTTCGAGCTCGAGCAGCTCCCAGCTGTAGTCGTCATCGTCGAGGTCGGCGTCGATGTCTTCGACGTCCGCCTCTTCGAGGTGGAGCGTGATCGACCCGTCGGTCACCTCGTAGGCCGGATGGCCGGCGATCACCTTCGCCAGCGTCGATTTCCCGGAGCCGTTCGGACCCATCAGCGCGTGGATGTCCCCGGATTCGACCGTCAGGTCGACGCCGCGGAGGATGCGTTCACCGCCCTCTTCGGCCACTCGTGCCCGAAGGTCGTTGATTTCGAGAGTTGCCATTGTAGTCTCGTGCCTCGTGTGTGTACAGTGTATGTTACTGGGGTTAACGGTTACGAATCTCCACCTCAAAACTCGCAAATCGAATAAGAAATTTTCTACCGATCGAAAACTGCTTTCAGTAGGCGGGCTTCTCGCTCGCCGCCGCTCACATGAACGACCCGAGACCGGTCTGCTCTTGGCCGGTCTTGACCTCCTCCCACGACATGCCGAGCGCCTCTATCACGCGCTCTATCGGTCCTTTCAGCGTCTTGTCCAGCATCTTCTCCCGGTCGATTTCGAACTCCGCCGGCACCTGGTCCGCGTACTCGAAACAGATCACGTCCGGATCGCGTTTGAACTCCCCGTAGAGGGGATCCCGCTGCGGGTCGAGCCCCTCCTCCTCTTCCATCCGCTTCCAGAAGTCCGGATGGACTTTCTCTAAGTAGAGCCGCTTCGGCTTCGATCCGCTCCCGAAGTTCGTCCCGAGCATCAGGTTGGCGTACTTCGCCCCGCGGACCTGCGCGGTCGGAGTCTCGTAGGCGTCGAGCTTCTTGCCGATACCGCCCGGGATCCCGATGTCCTCGACGTCGACGTCGCCGTCGAGCACCCGCGCGATGACGTCCACGAGGTACGCTTTCACCTCCTCCATGTCCGCGTCGATGTCGTCGCCCGTGACGATCGTCTCGATGACGTTCTGCTGGACCTCCTTCGTGATACCGGCGATGTCCGAGCGCTTGTACTCGAAGCCGGTGATGTCGATGTCGTCGACGTCTTTCCCTTCCTTCCAGACGATGTGGCCCGCGTACCGCTTCTTCTTGCCCGCCTGGAAGAAGCGCCGGTAGAGCTTCTCGAACTCGATCTGGAAGCGATGGAATTCGGCGTTCAGCTCGTCGCGCGCGAAGTCGTCGTAGCGCTCGTTGATGTGGTCCTCGATCTCGAAGGAGGTCTCGATCGCCTCCTCCTTCGACATGTCAGATAAAGATAACATGACGCTGTCAGTATCTCCATAAGCCACCTGATAATTAAGCTCCTCTGCGGCCTCCTCCGTGAAATCGATGACCTCGCGACCGGTCGCTGTGACGGCCGCTGCGCCCTCTTTGTCGTAGAGACGGAACCGATCCCATCCCGTCACGCCGTACAGAGAATTCATAATAACCTTGACAGATGCCTGCTGTCGGTCGTACTGCTCGTACGGCTCGGTGCCGGGCTCGTGGTCGTTCCGGAGGGCCTTTTTCTCCTCGCGCTCGGAGAGCAGTTCGTCGACCATCTCGCGCATGATCCCGTCCGGCTGCTTCCGGAAGTGGGTCCCGTTGGGCGCGACGTACGTCTCGCCGTCGTACTCGTCGGGGTCGACCTTCGTCTCCGGGCCGGCGTTGATCGTCACCATACACATCGGGTAGAGGCTCTTCAGGTCCTGGACCGTCACCATCTCCTTGACGCCCGTGATCGGGTCGAAGACGGCGCCGCCCTCGAAGTCCTCGGACTCCTGTTGGCCCTTCGTCGGGAGCGCGAACTTCCCGAACGCCTTGTGGAGGACGTACATGTCGACGGTGTCGCCCGGAGTCGGCGCGTCCTCGATCTTACAGCCGACGAAGGTTCGAACCTCGTCCCAGAAGGCGATCACGTCCTGTTTCCGGTCGATCTCGACGCACAGCTCCACGTCGCGGATGCTGTACTCCAGCAGGCGCTCGGGGTCCTGCTCCCAGAGGTCGCCGATGTCGCCGGTGTAGCGCTCCTTGCCGACGCCGAGCTCGCGTTCCCCGACCGCGTCGAGGCGGTACGACTCCAACTCGGTGAACATCGTCCGCTTGTAGGCGTACAGCAGGTCGAACACGACCCGTCCCTTCACGTCCGGGCCGCCCCAGCCGGAGCGCCACACCTCGCCGATGCGGGAGAGCCGGTCGACGTCGAGGTCGTACTGGCTGCCGTCGTCGAGCACCTCCATTCGGTCGAGGACGTACGGCATGTCGAAGTCCTCGAAGTTCCACCCGGTGAGCAGGTCCGGGTCGGTCTCGTCGAGGTACGCGATGAACGCGTCGAGCATCGCGGCCTCCTCCTCGAAGGTGCGGACCTCGAAGTCGAGCGTGTCGCCGCCGTCCTCGGCGTCCACGATACCCTCGTAGTCCGGGAGGCCCTCGGGAGACGGCACCGCCGCTTCGGGAGCGTCGTACAGCCAGACGACGTACTCGTCGTCGTAGGAGTCGTGGCTGGTGAGACAGATGATCGGCTCCTCGCCGTCCTCCGGGAAGCCGCGTCGGTCGTCGACTTCGATGTCGAAGGTGTTCACGCGCATGTCGGCGTCGACCTCGGCGGGTTCGAGGTGCCCCTCGTGGACCTGAATGGTCCCGTCCTCGTCGTCGAGGCGACGCTCCTCGACGCGGATCCCGCCGTTGAGCCCGTTGTCGATCAGAAAGCGGTTCGGGAAGAGGATGTCCGCCTCGAAGCTGGTCGCGAAGTCGTCGCGGATGGACCCCACGTCGCGGGGTGTGCGGGTGACGATCCGAGTGAGCGGCTCGCCGCGGATGCTCTCGTACGGTTCGCCGTCCGGGTCCTCCTCACGGGTCCCGATCACCACGTCGTACTCCTCGACGGGGTCGCGGTCGATGTCGGCCGTGGGGACGTAGAAGTACGGCTCGACGCCGAGGACGCGGAGGTGTTCGACGGCGTCGTGGTCGGCGTCCCCGTCGACGTGTTCCGCGTCCCCGTCGACGTTCTCGGCCGGCCGCCGACCGAACACGTGAACGACCGGGTACTCGTCGCTGCCGTACCCCTCGACGGCGTAGTCGATCTGGGTGATCATCAGCTCGACGGTCCCGGTCGACTCCGGGAACTTCGCCTCGTCCACGTCGACGACGTCGCTGACGTGGCCGCGTCCGCCGCCGGCGACGACGGCCGCCTCCTGTGCGGCGAGGTCCGCTCGTTCGGTTTCAGTGCCGCCGTCGGCTCCGTCGCCCGCGTCTCCGCCCGACGAGAAGTCCGACAGCCCCGACTGAGTCATACCCGTCCTTCGGCGTTACCCGGCTAAAAAACTCGGCTTTCGGGTCCGGCGAGGACTCCCGCCACAGAAAGGCATTTAATGTGTTACGACTTACCAAGGTCTATGTCTTCGGACCCACGTTCCGAACCCCAGGCGGCTCGCCCGGCCGGTCACGACGCGGTCGACGCCGAGGTGGAGGTGTACGAGGACGACGGGAGCGTGGTGCTTTTCGACGCCGCGAACCCGCTCGCGTGGGTCGAAGCGAGCCGAACGGTACGGCTCGCCGACGCGATCTGACGGCGGGTCTTTCGCCCGCCCGACGCCGCTCCGCCGACTAGCCGCCGCGTCACCGCCGAGACCCGCCTCGGTGTTCGGGCCCGGACGGAACCCCTTTGCCCCGGCGCGGCGTACGCCGACGCGTGTTCAGCCTCGACGAGGACGACGAGGGCGAGATCTCCGTCGGCGAGAGCTCAGACGCCGAGCGGGAGATGACGCCCGACATCCCCAAGGCGCCGTCGGTGAAGACGTTCGACGACGCCGGCGACTTCGAAGGGGCGAGCGACGTGGATTCGGGCACCCTCCGCGCGTTCGTCGCCGCCGTCATCTACGCCAACGCCGCCGTCCTCCTCGTCGCGCTCGGTCCGATGGTGTGGTACTTCGAAGGGTGGTCTCGGACCGGTCCCGCACTGCTCGTCGTCGGCCTCCTGGCCGGCGTTCGGACTTACCAGACGTACCGCTCGTGGAACCGATCGCGGGACGACGGCGCGGACTCCGACACGGGCTCTGACGAGTCCGAATCCGAGGCAGAGAGCGATGCGAACGGAGCGGCCGCCGCCGACAGTGAGACGCTCCCTGACGACGAGACCGGTCCCGACGGTGTCGACGATACGGGTTCCGAGTCGGATTCGACCCGCCCGGAAGCGTAATGTCCGACGGCCGCGGCCTTTCACTCATGCAGACGGTTCGCGACGGCGACGGCGACACGTACCTCCTCGTGAAACGCTCCGCCGAGTCGAGTCGCGTACGCGACCCCGACACCGGCGCTGAGCGGTACGTCGACAACGGCGACCTCACCGTCGTCGACGGCGAGTCACCCCTCGAAACCGCCGCCTCGGGCGTCCCGGAACCGGTCCGTCGAACTCTCGGTGCGGTCCGTGACGACCGGTCGCTCGGCCTCCTCGCCGTGATCGTCGACGCGGGACCGATCGCCGCCATCGACCTCCTCGACGCCGCCGACATGTGCGAGTCCGACCTCCACGGCGCGGTCACGACGTTCCGCGCGGCCGGCCTCGTCGAGGAAGTCGAGGTCGCGGGACAGCGCGGGTACGAACCGACTCCGGTCGCGGTCGAGGCGATGGGCTCGCTGCGGGGCGACGCCGGCGCCGGAGCCGACCACTGACGCGGAAGCCGATCGTGGACCCGAGCTCAGTCGTCGGCGAGCGACGCGACGCCGAGCTCCGCCGCGTCCTCGCGGCGCACGGTCGAGCGGTTCGAGCGGGGGTCCTTCTCGACGGTGACCAGTTCGTCGGCGGCGCCGACCAGTTCGTCGTCGTGGCTCACGATGATAATCTGACGCACCCCGAAACCGCGCATCTCCTCGACGAGGCGCACCAGCCGCGAGACGTGGCCGGAATCGAGGAACACGGTCGGTTCGTCCAGGATGAGCGGCGGCGTCGGCGCGGCCCCCTCGATCCCCTCCGAGAGCAGCCGGTAGATCGCACACCGGAGCGAGAGGTTGAACAGGGCGCGCTCGCCGCCTGATAGCTGCTCCGGGTCGAGCGGTTCGCCGTCCTTCTGGTAGACGGTGAGGACGTACTCGCCGTCGAGCTCGATGTGCGAGTAGGCGTCGTTACCGTAGACGAGTTCGAACGTCTCGTTGAGGGTGCGTTCGAGCTCGGTGACGTTGCGCTGGCGGAGCTCCGCGCGCAGGTCGGCGTACATCGACTCCAGTTCGCTCGTCTCGTCGTGGAGCGTTTCGAGCGCGTCCACCCGCTCTCCGAGCGCCTCACGCTCCTCGCGGCGCTCCGCGAGCTCCGCGAGATCGGCTTTCACGCCGCCGATCGCGTTCTGGAGCTCGGTCCGTCGCTCCTCGAGCCGGTCGAGCTCTTCGGCGACCTTTTCGAGGTACTCCTCGGCGTCCGATTTTCGTCCCTTCGCGTCCTCGACCGCCTCCTCGTCGACCGCTTCCGCGAGCTCGTCGCGGCGGTCGCGCTTGTCGGCGAGCCGATCGCGCCGCTCGTCGTTCACCTCCGCGAGGCTCTCGCGTTTCTCCCGCCGCCGCTCGATCTCGTCTTCCGCGTCGGCGATCGCCGACTGCCGCTCTTCGACGGCCGTCACCGCCTCTCGGGCGTCGTCGACCGCCGCCAGTTCCGCCTCGAGTTCCGTCACACGCTCCGCGGCCGTCTCGGCCTGTCCGCGTTTCTCCGCGGCGACCTCGCGGGTCTCCTCGGCCTCCTCGCGCAGCGCCTCGGCGCGCTCGCGCTTCTCCGCCTCGGCGTCCCGCTCGCGCTCCGCCTCGGCCCGCTTCTCCGCGACCCGCTCTTCGAGCATCTCGACCGTCTCGTCGATCTCGTCGAGCCGGTCCGCGGCGGCCGCGAGGTCGTCGAGTTCGTCGATCCCGTCGTCGAGACTCGCCTCGCGCTCCCGAGTCTCGTTCAGCTCCGACTCCAACTCGGCGACACGCTCGCGGTCCTCGTCGATCCCGCTCGCGTGCGGCGAGTCCTCGACGGGCTGCCCGCACTCGGGACACTTCCCCGCCGCGAGCAGCTCCTCGGCCTCCTCGACGCGCTCGCGGGCGTTCTTCAGCTCCGTCGACAGCTCCGCGATCCGTTCGCGGACCTCGCCGCGCCGCTCGCGCAGCGCGTCGCGCTCGTCGGCCACGCCGTCGCGGTCGACGTCCGCGTCGGCGGCCTCGAACCGCTCGCGCAGGCTCTCCGCCTCCTCGCGGAGCTCCTGGATCGACGACTCGCGCTCGGCGACCTCCTCCGCCGCCGCCTCCGCCGCCGTCGCCGCCTCCTCGGCTTCGGCCTCGATCTCTCCGGCGCGCTCGGTGCGGTCGTCGGCCTTCCCGGCGAGGTTCGTCGCCTGATTGCGGAGCGCCTCGGCGTTCACCCGCTCGTCGTCGAGCTCCTCGCGGACCGCGGCCTCGCGGTCGTCGAGCTCCGACCGGCGCTCGGCGACGGCCTCGTCGGTCGCCGCGTCGAGCCCGGCGTCGTCGAGCCGCTCGTCGATCGCTGACTCGATCTCCGCGATCCGCTCGCGGGTCTCGCGGATCGCGTCGCGATGGTCGTCGCGCTCGCGTTCGGCCGACCGGATCGCCGCTTCGATCTCCTCGATCGCCGCCTCCACCGCCTCCAGCTCCTCGCGCTTCTCGGCGTGAGCCGACAGCGTCTCCGCGGCGGCCTCACGGGTCTCCTTCGCCTGTTCGCGCTGCGTCTCGTACCGGTCGATCTCCTCCGTGACCTCGCCGAGTTCGCTCTCGAGCTCGTTGAGTCGCTCGTGGAGGTCGCGGTCCTCCTTCGCGGCGATCTGCTCGTCGAGCTGGTCGAGCCGACCCCGCCGGTTCTCCAGAACGTCCTCGACGCCGAGCCTGGCGTCGCCGGCGCGCTCGCGGTACTCCTCCAGTTTGCCCAGTTGGAGCAGGTCGTCGATCGTGTCCTGTCGTTCACGGGGCGTCGCGTTGATCAGCTTGTTCACCTCGCCCTGCCGGACGTACGCGCAGTTGACGAACGCCTCCGCGTCCATCCGCAGGAGTTCGCTGACGAACTCTCTGACCGCCCGCGCGCCGTCGCGAGTCACGTCGCTCCCGTCGGTCGATTCGAGCGTACACTTGTGGTCGATCCGTCCGTCGTAGGACTTGAGCCGTCGCTCGACGCGGTAGGAGGTCCCGGCGTGGGTGAACCACAACTCGACCTCGGTCTCCGCTTCGCCGTTCGTGATCACGTCTTCGAGGGTCCCGTCCAGCGCCTTCGACCCGTACAGCGCGAAGAAACAGGCCTCGAGCAGCGACGACTTCCCGCTGCCGTTGAGCCCGTGGATGACAGTTACCCCCTCGGTCAGTCGCAGGTCCGCGTCGCCGTACGGTTTGAAGTTCGTGAGCCGCACGCGGTCGAATTTCACAGGTAGTCCTCCATGGAAACCTGCCCGTCCGTCGACGCCGACCCGGCGTCCGCGGCCTCCTCGGCGGGCGACTCCTCGGCGTCCTCACCTCCGCTGTCGACCTCGCCGTCGTCGGCGTTGACCTCCTCACCTCCGCTTTCATCACCGCCGTCGACCTCGCCGCCGTCGAGGTCGTTCCCGGCGTCACCGTCGAGGTCGTTCCCGGCGTCACCGTCGAGGTCGTTCCCGGCGTCACCGTCGTCGACGGCTTCGTCGGCTGCGTCCGGACTGACCGGATCGAACGCGCCGAGGTCCTCGTCCTCGTCGAGTCGCTCCTCGACCCGGCGTTTCACGGTCTCGCGGACGTTGGTGTCGGGGATCGCCTCCGAGCGGACGGCGCGTTCGACGTCGCGCGTAGCGGTCGAGAGCGACATCTCGTCGAGTCGGTCGCGGACCGCGTCCTCGGGGTCGGCGAAGCTCACGTCCACCTCGCCGTCGGCCTCGACCTCGCGCCGGTCCGCGACGCGGGCGATGAGCGCCCCCTCGTCGGTCGCGAACTCCTCGACTGCGGCCGGCGTCACCGGCTCGCCCTCGCCGGTGACCTCGACGTGAACCACGGCGTCCGCGAGGTCGTACTCGCGTACGCGCTCGCGAACCCGCGACTCGCCTTCGCCCTCGCGCAGTTCGACGGACACGAAGACGAACGGACGCGTGTTGAGCGCGCGGCGCCGGATCTCCACCCGGTCGTCGCCGCCCGCCGCGTCGGCGTCGAAGACGACGACGTTGTAGCCGCGGCCGTCGCGTTCGCTCGCGCTCGCGCGTTCGGTGGAGCCCGGGTACGTGACCCACGTGTCGGCGACCGTGGCGGTGTCCGGCGTGTGGTTGTCGCCGAGCAGCATGGCGTCGAAGTCGACGTCGCTCTCGGCCAGCACCGTCTCCGTGTCCCAGTCGGCGTAGCCGAACGGCTCGAAGAGGCCGTGCGCGACGAGCGCCGCGTGCCTGGCGCCGTGGTCGGCGAAGGCGTAGTCGAGGTCGTCGCGGCGCGACACCGGGACGTGATCGAGGCCGTAGAAGGCCGTGTCGCCCGCGACGACCGGCTCGTCGCCGAGTCGGGTCGCCAGCCCGAGTCGCTCGAAGAGGTCGAGCCACTGTCCGTCTCGGGTCGACTCGTGGTTGCCGACGACCGCGAGGAACGGGATGCCCGCGTCGTCGAGTCGCCGGAGGACCGAGATGGTTCCCATCAGGTCGCGGAGGTCGGGCCGGCGGTCGTGGAAGAGGTCGCCCGCGTGGACGACGGCGTCGACGCCCTCGTCGACCGCGTCGTCGACAACGGCCTCGAACGCGTCGAGGAAGTCCTGTCGCCTGACCGGCGACTGGTACTGCGAGTACCCGATGTGGGTGTCGCCGGTGTGGATCACCCGTGTCATCTGTCCGCGTCTTGGCCGGTGTCGGGCTTATGGATTCCGGGGCCGGAGCGGAAGTGGTCCGCGACGCCGTCAGGGTCTGGGCCCGGATCGCCGCCACCGCCGTTCTCGACGGTGTCGCCGGCCGCGACCCGTCGGAACCGGCGGTACGCGGTGAGCGCCTCGCATCCCCGTTCTGCGGTCGTCTCGTCGCCCGCGCGGTCCGCGGCGTCGACCGCCTCCGCAAGTCGGTCGAGTCCGACCGCGTCGGCGAATCCGGCCGCGCGCCGCAGGTCGCCGCGCGCGGCGTCCGCCTCGTCGATCACGGCGACGTACGGTCGTCTCGCGGTGTCGGTGCGCGTCGCGAGCGCGGCAAGCGCGCGCTTGACGGCGGTAGTCGAGACCACGGGTCGACTCGCGCGATATCGGATAAAAACGGTCGCCGGCCGGACCGGTCGCGCGGCGCTCGGCCGCTCAGACGCCCAGCGAGTACAGGCGCTTGCGAGCGTCGGTGAAAGAGAACCGGGAGTCGACGACGCCCTCGTCTTCGAGCCGCGAGAGCGCGTACCGTACGGTCCGCGGCGGGAGAAGGGTCTCTTCGGCCAGTTCGCTCTGCGTGAGCGTGTCGTTGTAGTCTAACACTTTCGCGACGAGCTTCGCGCTCGGGGGAAGGTCGCGAACGGCCGCCCAGCGATCCGCAGTCCCGTCTTCGGCGGTAACGGCGTCGGTCGTACTCATGCGTGTCTCGATCATTGGGATGCTGTATGATAATATTTACTATCCACTTTCATTACTCTCAAGAATAAACTATCGGACGACGGCGACGCCCGGTCGGGGAACGCTCCGCCGCCGTCGGGCGCCGATGCCGGCGAAACACGCCGCGTCGTGCCCCCACCCGAAACCTCTTATCCGCGAGACGCTTTAAGAGACACAATGAGCGATACGGTCGACGACGTCGACATGCCTTACGACGAGGGTGCGGCGTCGAAACAGGAAAAAATCGACTCCTTACAGGAGCGTCTCGACGTTCTCGAGTCGCAAAACGAGGAGATGCGCGACAAACTCCTCGACGCCAACGCGGAGAACAACAAGTACCAGCAGAAGCTGGAGCGGCTCACCCACGAGAACAAGAAGCTGAAGCAGTCCCCGCTGTTCGTGGCGACGGTCCAAGAGATAACGCCCGACGGCGCCGTGATCAAACAGCACGGCAACAACCAGGAGGCGCTCACCGAGGTCACCGATGAGATGCGCGAGAAGCTCGACCCCGACGACCGCGTCGCGGTCAACAACTCGCTGTCCGTGGTCAAGAAGCTGGAGAAGGAGACCGACGTCCGGGCCCGCGTGATGCAGGTCGAACACTCGCCCGACGTCACCTACGCCGACATCGGCGGGCTCGAAGACCAGATGCAGGAGGTCCGCGAGACCGTCGAGATGCCGCTGGAACACCCCGACATGTTCGAGGACGTCGGCATCCAGCCCCCGAGCGGCGTCCTGCTGTACGGCCCGCCCGGCACCGGCAAGACGATGCTGGCGAAGGCGGTCGCCAACGAGACGGACGCGACGTTCATCAAGATGGCCGGCTCCGAGCTGGTTCACAAGTTCATCGGCGAGGGCGCGAAGCTCGTCCGCGACCTCTTCGAGGTCGCCCGCGAGAACCAGCCCGCGGTCCTCTTCATCGACGAGATCGACGCGATCGCCTCGAAGCGCACGGACTCGAAGACCTCCGGCGACGCCGAGGTCCAGCGCACGATGATGCAGCTGCTCTCCGAGATGGACGGCTTCGACGAGCGCGGCGAGGTCCGGATCATCGCCGCGACCAACCGCTTCGACATGCTCGACCCCGCGATCTTGCGTCCCGGCCGGTTCGACCGCCTCATCGAGGTGCCGAAGCCGAACACCGACGGCCGCGAGATCATCTTCCAGATCCACACTCGGAACATGAACCTCGCAGACGGGATCGACTTCACCGAGCTGGCCGAGCTGACGCCCGACGCCTCCGGCGCCGACATCAAGGCGATGTGTACGGAGGCCGGGATGTTCGCCATCCGCGACGACCGCACGGAGATCACGCTCACCGACTTCCTCGAAGCCAACGAGAAGCTCCGGAAGGACGACGAGACCAACGTCGACGACTCGCTGGCGTTCGCCTGATCGGAGCCGGTCCCGCTCCCGTCACCGGGTCACTCGTTTCTCCGCGCTCGCTTTCTCGATCCCTTCAGCGCGCTCGCTTTCTCGATCCCTTCAGCGCGCTCGTCACTCGCCTTTGCCTCGCAGTCGAGCCGCTCGCCTACAGCGTCGCGACGGCGAGGTACGGGACGATGAAGAACAACAGGAACACCAGCCCGACCGCGATCCCGTAGCCGACGCCCACGCCGATCAGCGCCCGCCAGCCGTCGTCGACCGCGATGTCGATGCTCATACCACACCCACCGCGAGCCGCGAAGTTAAATCCGCCCGCTCGCTCGCGACGGCCACCCTCGAACCGCCGGTCGGACCGGAAGCCGCCGATCCCGATCCGGTCACACGTCGCCGGCCATCGCCCGGAACAGTCCGTCGGCGAGGGCGTCGCGGTCGACGGTCTCCGACCCCGCTTCTCCGGTGGGGTCGATCGCCGGTTCGATCGTCCCGCCGCCCATCCGGGAGTGACCGCCGCCGTTCCCGCTGTCGACGTCGTCCAGTACCGCCCCGATGGCGTTGCCCATGTGAACGCGGTCGTCTCGCGACCGCCCCGAGAGGTGGACCGTTCCCTCCCGCTCGCCGATCACCACGACCGCGCTGACGCCCTCCAGCTGTATCAGCTCGTCCGCCGCCTGCGGGATGGCGTCGACGTTGTTCACGCCGCCCACGTCCGCGACCGCGAACGACCCCTCGACGCGTCGTCCCGCAATCGCTCGGGCCTTCACCTCCAGCACCTCCGCGTCGACCGCGGGGTTCGCGATCCGGTCGAGCCGGTCCTGGTCGACGCCGGGGTAGAGGTACGCCGCCGCCGCGAAGTCCGGTTCGCTGGCCCCGACGGTGAGGTGTTTCGTGTCGGCCAAGATCCCGTACAGCAGCCCCGTCGCCGTGTCGGTCGACAGCGTCAGGTCGCTGCCCGTCTCGCTCGCGTGCTTGTCCGGCGGGACCGGCACCGCGTCGTTGTCCTGGAAGTACTCCGCGACGACCGAGGCGCTCGCCCCGTAGTCCGTCCGCACGTCGGTGAACGCCTCGCCGGCGCCGTCTCCGGGATGGTGGTCGACGACGGCCATCGGCAGCACGCCGTCGGCGCCGGCGAACCCCCGGGGCTCGTTGTGATCGACCAAGACGACCGACTCGGCCGCGAGGTCGCTCACGTGCTCTATCGGCTCCAGTTCAAGGTCCAGGACGGTTCGGAACGCCCGGTTCTCCTGGTGCCGGATCTGGCCCGGATACTGGATGGTCGCGTCGACGTCCACCTGGTCGGCCAGGGAGGCCACCCCGACGGCGGCCGACATCGCGTCCGGGTCGGGGTTCGGATGCATCAGCACCGTGATCTCGTCTTCGGCGGCCAACAGCCGACGGAACCTGATGCCCGGCGTCCGCCGAACGCGGAACACGACGACGGCGACTCCGACGACGATAAGCAGGACGAGCGCCACGCCGACGGCGATCTCCGGGTTCTGCCGGGCCATGGCTTCCGCCTGCGAGAACCGGTCGCCGGCCGCGCTCATCGCTCGCATGCGTTGTGGCCAGTCGCTCCCGATACATGAAGCTTCGTTGCCGTTCCGACGGACTGGAAGCGACGGAACCGACTGCGATCGAGTGACCCGGCGACGATCCGGCGTCCGGCCCGCCGGAACGCGCTACTCCGTCGTGGTCCGGTACGCGCGCACCGCGTCGCGGTACCCCGACCGGAACGTCGGGTGAACGAACTCGTAGCCGAGCTCTCGGAGGAGCGCGTTCGAACACCGCTTGCTCGTCCGGATCCGGCGCTCCGCGGCCTCGGAGAGGTCGCCGGCCGCGATCCGCTCGTCCTTCGACAGCTTCTCCGGGCGCGGCACGCCGCAGGCGTCGGCGAGCCAGTCGGCGAACGCGTGTTTGTCGACCGGTTCGTCGTCGACGACGAGGACGGCGCGGTCCCGTGCGCGGTCCGTCTCCAACAGGTGTCGGATCGACCCCGCGGCGTCGTCGCGGTGGACCATGTTGAGGTAGCCGGCCGTCACCGGTCCCTCCACGTACCGCTCCAGCCGGTACCGCTCCGGACCGTACAGTCCCGCGAAGCGGACGACCGTCCCGTCGATACCGGCCTCGGAAGCGCGCTCGACGGCGATCCGTTCGGCCTCCGCGAGGACCGCCGTCTTCTCCGTGGTGGGGTCGAGCGGCGTCTCCTCGTCGACCCAGTCGCCGTCGTGGTCGCCGTACACCCCCGTCGAAGAGGTGTACACCAACCGGTCCGGCGAGTAGGCCCGCGACCCGTACTCGTCGACGACGTTCGCCAGCCCGTCGACGTACACCGCTCGCGCCGCGTCGGCGCCGCGCCCGCCGGAACTGGCCGCGAAGACGACAGCGTCCGCGTCGGGCAGTCCTTCCAGCGACGCCGGATCGGTCGCGTCCGCGCGCACGGCATCCACGTCCGCCCCGACGGCGTCGACCGCGTCGAGCCCGTCGTCGGACCGACGGACGCCGGTCACCGTGTGGCCGCGGGCGTCGAGCTGGGCCGCCAGCGCCAGTCCGACGTAGCCGCACCCGACGACGACGACCCTCATGGCTTCCGGCGCTCGATGACCGCGAGGATCTCCGCGAGCTGGCCGAGCGTCATCGCGGTCCGCCCTTCCAGCGCCTGCTGGACCTCCTGTCCGGTGAGGTCGGCGTCGATCTTCGCGGCGAGCGAGTCGACGTCGAGGACGGCGGTCGCCATCCCCATCAGCAGGTGGTCACGGACCTCTGCGACCATCGCGTCGGCGCCGCGATCCGGCTCCGCCGCGGCGAGGACGGCTGCGGCGTCCGCGAGCGCCACTCCGCCGATGTCGCCCTCGCGGACGGCGGCCGCGTCCGCCTCGGTCAGTCCGACCTCGTCGACCAACCGATCGGTGCCGACCGTCGACGCTGCCTCCGTCACCATCGCCTCGAAGGCGGCGAGCAGGCTCGCCGCCGTCGGCTCGTCCGGGTCGACGGCGGGTCCGGGTCCGTCGCCGTCGACGACCTCGTGGAACATACCCGCACTCGGTCGCCGCGTCTCAAAACGCCTGCGGTCGGCCGCGTTCCGGTCGATACCCCCCGTCTGCGTCTCACGCCTCCGTACACTCGTCCGCGGTCTCCGGTGACGCGGTGAGCGGGCCGGGACACGGCCAGCCGCCGGACGTCTCCTCGCGTGTCCCGTCGACGTCGCCGACGCCCGGCGGCCCCGCGGGCACGGCGACGACGACGACGGTGCGCGTCTCGAACGCCACCGGCTCCGTGGCCCCCAACACGACCGACTCGCCGCCCGCGTCGACGCGGACCTCGCCGGGCGACCTGACGTACTCGAACGGGCGGTCTGGCGTGCCGACGTTCGCGCGGAGCGCGAACCGCGGGTACTCCCCGCGCACCTGGACGTTCCACGCGTTGACCGTCGCCACCCAGTATCCGGGGACCGGCGCGACCGGGAGTCCCGCCCCGACGCTTCGGACCGGCTTCGGAACTCGGTCGTCGGGGACCGACGCGACCGCCTTCTGCGCCCGGCGTTCGATCGCTGACTCCACTTCGTCGCGGCGGATCGCCCGCGACGCGGCCGTCGTCGCGTCGACGAAGCGGGCCGGCACGCGGACCGCGTCTCGCCCCGCGGACTTCCGCGTCGCGACGCGGAGCTCCGCCGCGAGCCCGATCCGCTCGGCCGTCGACAGCGACCCCACCCGCGCCGCCTCGCTCGCGACTCGGTCGGGGTACTCGCCGGCTCCGACGGCCACGGCCCTGTCGCCGAGCGAGTCGTAGCCCGCCGCGGCGCGCTCCAAGGCGGCTCGTCGCTGCTCACGCGAGAGCTCTGTTCGACCGGCGAGTCGCTCCGCTAAGGCGTCGTCGAGGCGTCGCAGCGAGGCGTCGACCCGTCCCGCGAGCGCGCGACGGTCCGCGCGCAGGTCGTCGTCGTCGGCCGCCGCGAGCGCCTCGTCGGCCGCGAGCAGTGACCGTCCGGCGACGCCGACGCGCACCGTGTCGTCGGTTCCGAGGAGGCGGTCTGCGATCCCGCCGGAGACGTCGCTGTACGGGAGCGTCGCGTAGTTCACGTTCCGGGTCACGAGCGGCCGCGTCGTCGTGCCCTCGACGCCGTCGACCCGCTCGCCGTCGACCGCGGTCCGCGGGAGGTATCCGGGCGACCCCTCCGGCGCAAACGTGACCGCACCGCCCGGTCCGCCCTCTCCGACGACGTACGTCCCCGAGTCGCGGGCGGCCTCGCGGCTGGCGATCACCTCGCCGACGGGCGGTCCGTCGAACGCGCCGTTCACTCTGTCGAGCAGGCCGTTCGCCGCCGACTCCCGCTTCGCGGCGGCGGACTCTAACTCCGCTATCACGGCGTCGAGGTACGCGACGCGGGCGGCGACGCGACCGCGGTCGACCGCGCTCTCGTACCTCGACGGGGCGTCGCGGAGCGCGGTGCGTCGGTCGCGTACGGTCGCCGCGAGGTCACGGTACGGGCTCGCCTCGCCGACCGCGGCGTCGGTCATCGACGCCTCGGTCTCGATGTCACGAACCCGCTCCGATAGCGACGAAATATCGCCGGCGACCCGGTCGAGGTCCGCCCCCGCCCGAGCGCCGTACACGACCGCAGACCGCGTTTCGTCGCCGCCCTCGACGGCGTCGCGCGCGAGTCGGTCGACATCGTCGCCGGTCTCGACGCCCAGTTTCTCCCTCGCGGCCGCCGGCGTGTCCGCGAGGTTCGGCCCCTCCACGTCGCCGCCCGCCGCAGCACCGAACGTCGCCGTCGGCCTGTCCGGCGCCTCCGACCGCGGCGCGTACCGACCGGTCAGCGACACGCGGACGCGGTACCGGTCCGTGGTCTCGTCGCTCGTGACGGCTCGGTCGACGCTGACGTTCCGAACCGTCCCGTTCGGTCCTCGCTCGACGATCTGGCGCTCCCACGTCGCGGTCGCGGACCGCTCGACGACGACCTCCCGGCTCGCGCCGCCGAACGGCACCGACTCGCCGGCCGAGACGACCCCGTCGTCGACTCCCGTCCGAAGGTCGCTCCCGCCGACCACGCGAAAGCGCTCCGTCCGGGAGGCGTCGACCCGGCGCCACGGCTCGGGGAGGTCCGACTGGGGACGGTCCGGCGTCAGCGGGCCGCCGTCGACGACGCGGGTCGTCGCCGTCCGTACGCTCACCTCGACGCGGTGGCTCTCGCGTACGATCGATTCTAAATTGTCGTGGACGCTGACCGCCGCGCGGTCGGCGGCGTGGCCGACCGCGACCGACGCCGTCTCGTCTGCCCCCCCGAGAGACGGGTCGAAGGCCGCGTCCTCGCTCGCCGCCGCCTCACGGTCCGTCGTCGTCTCACCGCTTTCCGTCGGCGTCGGCGCCCCGAGAACGGCGTCCGTCCAGGAGCCCTCGTGGACGCCGGTCGGCGACAGCAGGTCCGTCACGCCGGTCTGAGCGGTCGCGCGAGCGACGCCGCCGCGCGCGTCAGGGTCGCTAGTCCCGAAGACGTCCCGCTGGACGCGGACGATCCCGGCGTTCGTCGAGAGCTCCACGTGGCGGTTCGCGACGACGTTCTCCACCGGCGCGCCGGCGTACTGGCCGTAGCCGCGGGCCCACGCCATCGCGTAGAGGCTCGCGGTGACCTGCCGACCGAGTCCGGGCCCCTCGACAGGCCCGCGGTTGAGTCGCGCTTCGAATCGCTCCGTTCGCTCGTGAGCGGCCAGTGTCGGCACGGCGACGGTGACGGTCCGCGGTCGCGTCCGGTTCACGATCGTTCGGCCGCCGCGGGTCGCGGTGGTCGTGACGCCCTCGAAGGTCACTCGCGTCGCGGTGCCGTTGGCGGCCGGTTCGACGTGGACTCGCTCGCGGGCGGCGACGAGATCGTCCGGCGACGCGACCGCCGGCAACGAGGCGTTCGCCTCCACGCGGCCCACGTCGCTCTCGACCGCAGCCAGCGCGTCCGCACCGGCGATCGCGAGCCGGATCCGGAACGCGTCCTCGAAGGCGGCCCCCTCGCGGACCGCTTCGGTTCCCGCCCCGGACCCGTTTGGCGCGCGCGTTACCGGCTGCGCCGCCGCCTCGTGAGCGGCCTCGCGGGCCGCGCTCCTGAGCGCCGCGGTCGCGTCGGTCTCCACGCGTTCGACGGCGCGCTCGACGCGCCGGTCCTCGCCCACGAGCCCCTGCTCGGCGATCCCCGCGGCGTACGCCGAACTCGTCACCAACAGCAGCACGCCGATGAGCGCGAAGGGTACCCGCGCCCGCTCGTCGACGACGAACGTCGGCGTACGCCGTTCGTCTCCGGACCGACCGTGGCGTCGATCCCCCACGCTCACCACCTCCGAACGACGATCCGAACGACGCCCGCCGACCCGCCCTCTCGGCCGGGCCCGTCGACGGATCGACCCGGGATCGGCTGTCGAACGACCGCGACGGCGACGTCAGCGTTCCGCGGCGGTTTCGGACCGACGGCGACTCGCTTCCGAGACTCGGTCGTGGAGGTCGACCGATCCGGTTCGCCGATCACCCGCGCCGGGACCGCCCCACCGGCGCTCGGGACCGGAGACGACGCGCTCGCTATCCGTTCCGGAGCGGCGGCGGTATCACCGTCGGCCTCGTCGTCTCCCCGCACGGTCGCGTCCGCTCGCGTCCGCGGGCCGAGTCCCGCCCGGACGGCTTCGACGGCCCGGCCGTCGAACGCACCGTTGGCGTCTCGCTCGACGAGCAGCGCGAGCAACTCGGCACGGGTCGCGTGGACGCGCCGCGTTCCGTTGGGCGCGTCGCCGTCGCGGTACGTCACGGTCACCGTCTCGGTGACGAGCCGGTCCGCGGCGTCCGTCGCGGTCGGACCGTCTGGTGCGCCGGCGTCGCTCGCGCCGAGCACGACGACGCCCGCGGAGACGCAGAGCAACAACACGGTCACGTCGAGGACGGTGCTGGTCATCTCCACACCACCGCCCGGAGGGTTCCTCGAACGTTCCGGCCGGGAGCCACCCGGACCGTCACCCGCCTTTCGGCGATCACGACCGCGTCAGACGACCTGACCGCCGGCGGTCCCGGGGCCCTCGGACTCGACGCGGCCAGCCACCGCTCGCCGTCCGCTTCCAGTTCGACCGCGGTCGCGGTCCCCGGCGCCTCGAACTCCCGCATGCGACTCGGCTCGACGACGCCGCCGACGGACATCTCCCGCTCGGCGCGGTCGAGCGCCGCCTCGGCGTCGGCCCGGGACTCGTCGGGTCCGGCGTCGCCCAGCGCACCGGCGTATAGTCCGAGCGCCAGAGCGACGACCGAAACCGCGACGAGCGCCGCGAGCGGTTCGACGGCGGCGCGGTCGGCCGTCGAGAAGGACGCGGACCCCGCGTCCGTCGTTCCCGCCGCGTCCGGTTCCGTGGAACGAGGCGCCATCCGCTGTCACCCCACCAGTGTGACTCGGACCTCGCCGTAGTGAACGCGCCGAACTGTGATCCGATCCGGCGCCGGGGTCCACCGGCTCTCGACCGCCCGAGCGCGCTCGGCCGCCGCGGCGAACGACGCCGGATCGTCGAACGCGACCTGTGGGGGGACTCCGTCGAGGACGCGACGGAGCCGAGGATCGGTCGTCGCGTTCGATTCCGTCCCCGCTCTCGGCCGGATCACCGGCGTGATCCGCGGAGCGTCGAGCGCCGCCCGCGCGGTTCCCTGTTCGTCGCCGAGCGAAACGGACTCGTCGGTGAGTCTGATGCGGTCGGCCGCGACCCCGTGTTCGGCGGTCGCGGGGTACTCTCCGTCCGCCACCGAGTCGACGGTTCGCGCGACGCCGTCGGCGTCCGGCGGCGGCGAAGCGGGGAACGCGGCTGCCACGCCCGCTGTCGCGACGCTCACGACGGCCAGCCCGAGCCACGCGTAGGTGGCGTCGAAGTGGGTCTCGAACACGGGGCGGCTGGCCGCGGCCTCGTATATAAACGATCGCCGTCGCGACGCCGGCCGTTTTGCCGTCCCTTCGCCGTCGAGGTCGGCCTCCCTCTCAGATCAGGAGCCCGGCGCCGCCGAACGCGACGAGAAACGTCGCGGTCGCCGTCGGGAGCGCGATGCCGATCCGATAGGCCACGAGCGTCCGGTCGAACCCGCGTTCGAGGCCCGTCGCCAGCCCGGTGAGGAGCGCGGCGAGGAGTAGCACGTACGTCCCGACGATCCGTCCGAGTACCGGAACCGATAGGCTCGTCGCGCCGTCGGCAGCCGCGCTCTCACTTCCGGCCGCACCGGCACCGGCGGCCCCCACTCCGCCTTCCGTCCCGAGGCCACCGCCGAGCGCGTCCGCACCCGCGGCCGCTCCGGCGCCGAGCCCGCCGACGTCGACCGCGTCGATTCCGGTCGCGAGCGCGACGGTCGCCCCCCCGACGAGGGGCGCGAACACCGCGGCGGTGTTCGAGAGCGTCCCCGTCACGGTCGCCAGCTGTCGGCGAGCGTCGCGTTCGAGGTCCCGGAGCGACTCCAGCTGGTCAGCGAGTTCTAAGAGCACGTCACCCGCCGGGCGACCCTCTCTCGCGGCGACGGCGAGCAGGGCGACCGCCCCGCCAAGCCGGGGAGACGGGACGGCGGCGGCCGGTCCGCCCTGTCCGAGAAACGCCTCGCGGACGCCGACCCGCAGCGTGTCGCTGCGGCGGCCGGCTCGCTCGAACACGTCGCCGGTCGCGCCGTCGAGTCGCTCGCCGGCGTTCGCGACCGCGGTCTCGACGGCGATCCCCTCGGCCACGTCCCCGCCGATGACGGTCATCGCGTCCGGCAGTCCGCGCTCGATGTCGCGGACCTCCGACAACACCGCCCGACGGGGCCGCGCGAAGACGAACAGCGCGGCCCCGGCACCGACGCCGACGCCGGCGATCGGCCACGTCCACGCTGCGACGGCTCGTGCGCCGACGACGGCTGCTACGCTGCCGAGGACGCACCCGGCGACGAGCGCGTGGCCGCGTCGCTCCGGCACGTCGGGGTGGTCGCCGCCGATCCGCTGCGGCGGAAACGCGACTGGCCGACGCGACAGCAGCCACGCCGACGCGGCCGTCAGCCCGACGGGGAGCGCGACGAGGTATAGACCGGCGACGAGCCCGGAACCGATCGCGACGCCGGCGGCGGCGCCCGCGGGCAGCAGCGCGATCAGCGCCAGCGGCAGGAGCACACCGAACGCGTACAGCGCGGAGACCGGCGCTCGGACCTCGCCGACGAACGACGCGAGGCGGTCCGTCGTCCCCGAGAGCGTGGCGTCGAGCGCGCGGTCCAGACACCGCCCGCGGCGTTCCGGCGGCGCCGTCGCGGCAGTCCGAACGAGCGCGGCGGCGCGGTCGATGGCCGGGAACCATGGGCGCCACTCGCGGGCGAACGCCTGAAGCCCGCTCGTCGGACCGTCCGCGCTGCCCCGCTCGTGCCGGGAGAGCGCCCTCGCCAGCGGTCCGTCCCCCGTCCGGGCGGCGAACTCCACCGCGCGCTCGGTCGAGGGATCGAGCCGCATCCGCAACACGAGCCGACCGACGAGCCCCGGTGCCGCACCGAGCGCTCGCGTCCGCCGGAGCGACGCGAGCCACACGGGCGCCCGGTGCGTCGCGTGCACCGCTCCGACCCCGGCAGCCAGCCCGACCGGCGCGGCAGTCACCGCATCGGCAACGACCGCGGCGACGCCCGTGACTATTGCGCCGACCGCAACGCCGATCCGGTAGCCGGAGTCGACGACGCGTTCCGCGGGCACGTCCCATCCGAGGAACGCTACCGCCCGCCGCAGCTCCTCCGATGCGGTCGACTCCTCCGACCCGACCGAGCGTTCTCCGCTCATCGGCCGTCACCGCCGTTGCGCGTGCCATCGGCGGGGTACCGCGTCGGCGCGATCCGCCCCGCTCGAACCGCCTCTCGAATCCGATCGCTCCGCCGGTCGACGGCTTTTCGCACCGACGCGTACGATTCGCTCGGACCTCCGAGCTCCTCGATCAGCCGGCTCTCGCCGCGGTCGATACGTCCCGTGCCGACGAGGCCTCGACCGGTCCGCTCGAACAGCGGCTCGAAGCTCACGTCGCCGTCGTGATCGACGACTTCGACGATCGATTCGACGCGGTGGTCGTCGAGGACCGCGATCAGGTCCGTCGCGGCGAACGACGAGCGTGCGACCCCGAGATCGGTGACGACTCGTTCCTCGACCGCGGCCGGGTCCTCGCCGTGGATCGTTCCGAGGACCGTCTCGCCGGCGGCACCGACGCGCATCGCCTCGTACAGCGCCCGCGCCTCTTCGCCGCGCACCTCCCCGACGGCGATCGCTCCCCCGCCCATGCGGAGCGCCGTCCGGACCGCGTCCGCCGGGGCGAGTTCCGCTCCGTCGCCGACGCGGAGTCGCTGCGCGTCCCGCCCGGCGTCGGCGAGCGCACTCACGGGCAGCTCCGGCGTGTCCTCGATAGCGATCGACCGCGTCTTCGCCGGCAGTTCCCACAGCAGCGACCCGAGCGCGGTCGTCTTTCCGGCCGCCCGCCCGCCGGCGACGAGCCCGCACACGCCGCGCTCGACGGCGACCGACAGCGCTCCGGCGGCCGCGGGCGTGAGGGTGTCGACGGAGACCAGCCGAGCGAGGGTCCACGCCTCCGGGTCGCCGCGCCGGAAGGTGAACGAGAGCCCTTCGCTGGCCGGAGACGTCGCGGCGGCGACCCTGACTCGACCGGTCTCCGACTCGATCGTCGCGTCGATCGTCGGGGTCGCCCGCGAGAAGGACCGACCGCTCGATCGTCGGAGCCGCGACGCGAGCGTGGCGGCTCCCTCGGGCGGGAGCCGCACGTTCGTCCGACATCGCTCGCCGTCGAGAACCACGCGCAGCGGGTTGTCGGCGACCGGTGCGGTCACCGTCGCGTCGCTCACCGCGTCGTCGGCGAAGACGTGCTCGAAGGCGCCGTAGCCGTGGGTGTGCCGCCGCAGGATCTCGGCGAGGTCCGCCACGGGGTCGCCGCTGCCGGCCACCGCTCGCACCGCGCGTCCCGGCGCCCGGTCACCGCCGCTGGGATCGTCGAGCAACCGGTCTCTCGCGGCGGCCAGCGTCGCCACGGCGTCGGCGTCCAAGTCGGCCGGCGGCGGCGTGAGATGGTACGTCTTGAGCGGCCCGTCGCCGTCGTAGAGCCGGACCGTCGCCCCGGTGGAGACCGTCCAGCGGTCGACCAGCTCCGCACCCGGCGGCGGGGCGGCCGCGACCCGCGCGGTCGCGGCCGTCGGTCCGACGTGTGCTCGCAGGACTTCCTCCAGTTCGCGAGCGCGGTCGCCGCGGTCGTCATCCCCTTCGACCGCCGCTCCGGTGAGCGCCTCGACGGTGGACAACAGCCCCGTCTCGCTCGCGATTCGCTTCGCGGAGCCGGCGCGGCCGCTCGCTTCTCGCGCGGCGCCGAGCGGATCGCGGACGACCCGCTCGGCGAGCCGTTCCTCGTGGAACCCGATCCGTTCGCGGAACTTCCCTGCCGCGACTAGTAGGTCGGCAGCGCGGCCGGCGTACGACCGCTCTCGGCCGCGGTGGCGGGTCCGAATCACGTCGGCGTCGCGGTCGGTCAACGCCCCGATCACGGTCGCGAGACAGTCCGGGCTCGCGGCGAGATCGCCCCGCCCCCGACAGCCGTCGGCGTCGACGTCGAGTATCACCCGGTCATCGACGCCCGTCCCCACGGGTTCGCGGAACGTCGGCTCGCACCGACAACGGCCTGTTTCCTCGTCGATCCACGGGAGCGAACCGAGCGGCGTCTGGTCCACGCCGTCGGCGACCCGATCGGTGAGACCGAAGTTCATGGCGGGCGTGCCCGCGGTATCGCATATAAACGGTCGCTCTCTTCCCCCGATCTCTCCCGCTCCCGGCTTCCCGTTTGTTGCGGCCGCCTCGCCGCGAACTGCGCTCATCCGACTCGGTCGATACGGATCGTCGGTCCGCCGTCGTCGACGTACCGGACGCGGACGCGGCTCACTCCGCTCGGGCGGAGCTCGATCGGCGCGCCGACGAGGTCGACCTCCACCGATGCGGGCCCCGTTCCGACTCGCAACACGCGTTTCGGCCGGCCGTCGACCCGATACGCGAGGGCAACGGCGCTCGGGCGCTCCGGCGTCTCGACGAGCGCGACGCGCTCGACGGCCGCCGCGGTGAAGCCGGACGGAACGCGGACGAGGACGGTCGTCCGCGCGGCCATCTCGGGGTCGTCCACCGGCGTCGATCCGGCAGCGAGGCCTCCGATCGCTCGCTCCAACTCGTTCGCCTCGGCGCCGAGCCGGTCCGCAGTCGTCGTGACCCGTGCCGTCTCGACCGCGGGCATCGACGCCGTCAGCAGCGCGACCGCCACGAGGACGGTGAGAACGACGCGGATCACGGCCTCTCCGATCCCCCTTCTCCGGTCGCCGCGTCCGCCGGAACGCTCACCCCGGTCACAGCGACTCCCGAAGCCGGTCCAGCGCCTCCGTCGCCCACGCGCCTTCGTCGCTGCCGGCCCCGCGTTCGTCGCTGTCGATCCCCCTTCCGTGTTCGCCGCTGATGGCCCCGGCGTCGCCGGAGCCCGCCGCACCGTCGCCGGGCTCTCCTATTTCGCCGCCGTCGGCGCGTCCTCGCGACGGCGGACGGTCGTCGGGAAGCGCGGCGTCGAGGGCGCTCTCCGACGGGACGGCGCCCGCCTGCGCGCCCCCCGTCGCGTCTCGCGCTCGCGTCATGCGGTCGTCGCCGGCCGCAACGTCGGCGCCCTCACCGCTCGCGCCGGCGCCCTCACCGCTCGCGCCGGCGGCGTCCGCCTCCCGGTTCGCGGTCGTCGCTCGGGCCAGCGCGAGGTCCGCCCTGCGTTCGACCTCGCGGTTGACGGCCCTGACCGACCCCACGTAGCCGCGGACGGCCTGCGTCGCCGCCTCCAACTCGGCGACGCGCTCTTCGAGGTCATCGATCCGGGACTCGAGCCGCTCGCGCTCGGCCGTCGCCTCCGCGCCGGCGGCCACGTCCGCCGGCCGCGCGTTGCTCCCCGTGACCGCGCGCTCGACGGCGCGGAGTCGCGATTCGATCCGGTCGTCCGTCTCGTTCGTCGGCGTGGGGACCGACTCCGATTCAGCGGGAGTCGTGTCGCTCGCGTCCGTGTGGTCGGTCACGCGACCGGCTGGCCGCGCTTCCGTACTTAAACGCCGGGGAAACAGTATTATCGAGGGAAACGGTACGTTGCGACATGAAGGCAGTCCTCCTCGGCGTCGGACAGGCGGGCGGCAAACTCACGACCGCCCTCGCGGAGTTCGACGCCGATGCCGGCTACGGCGCGGTCTTGGACGCGCTCGCCGTCAACACCGCGTCCGCCGACCTCGACCCGCTTCCCCTCGAAACGGTCCTCGTCGGACAGTCGCGGGTCAACGGCCACGGCGTCGGCGGTGACAACGAACTCGGCGCGGAAGTGATGGACGAGGACGCGGTCGAGGTGCTCGACGCGCTCGCCCCGAAGATCACCGCGGAGGCCGAGGCCGTCTTCGTCGTCGCCGGTCTCGGCGGGGGCACCGGTTCGGGAGGCGCGCCGATCCTCGTCCGAGAGCTGAACCGGGTGTACGACGTCCCCGTCTACGCGATCGGCATCCTCCCGGGCCGCGACGAGGGAACGATGTATCAGGTGAACGCCGGGCGCTCGCTCAAGACGCTGGTGCGCGAGGCGGACGCGACGATCCTGCTCGACAACGACGCGTGGCGGTCGTCGGGCGAGTCCGTCGAGGGCGGTTACGCCGCGATCAACGCCTCGATGGCGAAACGGATCGGCCTCCTCCTCGCCGCCGGCGAGGCGGTCGAGGGAGTCGGCGAGTCCGTGGTGGACACGAGCGAGGTGATAAACACGCTGCGGGCGGGCGGGATGGCCGCGGTCGGGTTCGCCTCGGCGCCCGCGGCGGAGGACCCCGAAGAGAACGTCACCACGGTGATGAGCGCCGTCCGCAGCGCGGTGATGACCGGACTCTCGCTTCCGAGCGCGACCGACGCCGACGCCGCGCTGATCGCGGTCGCCGGCAACCCCGACCGGATCTCGCGGAAGGGCTCCGAGAAGGCCCGCAAGTGGCTCCAGGACGAGACCGGGTCGATGCAGGTCCGCGGCGGCGATTTCCCGCTCGACTCCGACCGGATCGCGGCGCTCGTCCTCCTCGGGGGCGTCGAGCGCTCACAGCGCGTGGAGGCGTTCCTGGAACGCGCCCGGCAGGCGGTCCGCGACGAAAAAGAAGAGACCCCGGACCCGGCCGCGGCGTTCGACAACGACGAGCTCGACGACCTGCTCTGAGACCGCCGACGGGACGCGTGTCGCGTACCGCGACTCCGGCCGTCGCGGACCGCCGCTCCCGCCGGCGAGACAGGTTCCGCACCTTTTTACTCTCGCCCGGTGGAGTCTCGCCCGATGACTAATCCGTGGGACGACTGGGACCACGTGCTGAAGGTCGATCCCGACAAGGACCTGCGCCCGGGCGAGACCTTCGAGGACGTCTGCCGGACCGGGACGGACGCGATCGAGATCGGCGGGACCCTCGACGTCACCGCGGAGAAGATGACCCGCGTCGTCGACGCCGCCGCGGAGTACGACGTGCCCCTGTATCAGGAGCCGTCGAATCCCGGCGTCGTCATCGACTCGCCGGCGCTCGACGGCTACCTGATCCCGACCGTGTTCAACGCGGGCGGCCCCTTCTGGATCACCGGCGCGCACAAGGAGTGGGTCCGCATCGACGACCTCGACTGGAGCCGCACCCACACCGAGGCGTACATCGTGTTGAACCCGGACGCCGCGGTCGCGGAGCTGACCGACGCGAACTGCGACCTCGCCGCGGACGACGTGGAGGCGTACGCGAAGATCGCGGAGCGCATGTTCGGCCAGGAGATCGTGTACATCGAGTACTCGGGGATGTTCGGCGACACCGAGAAGGTCGCGGCCGCTCACGACGCGCTCGACGAAGCCACCCTCTTCTACGGCGGCGGCATCCACGACTACGAGTCGGCCAACGAGATGGCCGCCCACAGCGACGTGATCGTCGTCGGCGACCTGCTCCACGACGAGGGCGTCGACGCCGTCCGCGAGACGGTGAGGGGCGCGAAGGACGCCTGAGCCGTCGCTGACCAGCCGCGCGACTCCTTCGTTTCACGTCGAGCTCACCCGCTGAGCCGTCTGGACGCGACCACCGCGACGGCGACGACGGCGACCGCGACGCCGACGCCCGTCGGCACGGAGCCGCCGGATCCCCACTCCCAGCCGAGGAATCGCGTGCCGACGATCGCGCCGCCGGCGACGAGGAGGCCGAAACCGTTGATCAACGCCGATCGGTCCGGAGGGCTGTCTGTCATCGCCGTCGCTCTACGGTCTTCTCGCTGAAAATTCATTCGTAACACTGACATTTCCGCGGCGCCGGCGTCCCCGGTCTCCACGTTCCCCTCCGAGGGGGATCGCTTCGCGTGGAGAACGGCCCCACCCGGTCGTCGGCGCGCCGGTCAGGCGTACCCGTCGAGCATGTTCTCGACGTACTTCGCGATCACGTCGACCTCCAGGTGAACCGGGTCACCGACCGACTTCGCGGAGAGCGTCGTCAGGTCGTAGGTCGTCGGGATGATCGCCACCTCGAAGGCGTCCTCGCGCTTCTCCGCGACGGTCAGCGAGATCCCGTCGAGCGTCACCGAGCCCTTGTCGACGAGGTAGTCGCCGTGGCCCTCGGGGATCGAGAACGCGAACCGCCAGTCCTCGCCGACGCGCTCGATTCCCGTCACCTCGGCGACGGTGTCGACGTGGCCCTGAACCACGTGGCCGTCGAACCGCCCGTCGGCGGGCATCGCGCGCTCGACGTTGACCGGGTCGCCCTCGCGCACCTCGCCGAGGTACGTCTTCGCGACCGTCTCGCTCGCGAGGAACACCTCGAACCACTCGCCGCCGTCGTCGCCGACGCCGTACTCCTCGACGGTCAGGCAGACGCCGCTGACGCTTATCGACTGTCCGTGGTGGAGGTCGTCGAACCCGTCGACGCCGATCCGCAGTCGCAGTCCGTCGTCGGTCTCGGTCCGCGAACGGACCGCGCCGGTCCCCTCGACGATGCCGGTGAACATACCCGAACTGGGGGCGGGCGACACATATCGGTTCGGTGTTCGGTCGGGGGTTGGACCCGCTCGCGGCGCCCGCGTCCTCGCCGCGTCCCTTTTGAACGCCGGGCGCCAACGCGCTCGCAATGAACCTCGGCCTGATGGACATGATCGGGCTGGCCGCGTCGCTCGTGTTCGCGCTGCCGCTCGCGAACTACGCCGTTATCCGGCTGATAGCGGGCGAATTCGCGCTCGGCGCCGGCCTGCTCGTCGTCGCCGCCGCGATGGTCGTGCTTCCGCAGTACTTCCTCGACCCCGGCCGAATCCTCCGCGGGCTGGTCTCGGGGCTGCTCCCGCGACAGCTCCGGGGCGACGACGACGCTGTCACCTCCGAGAGCGACTCGATCGAAAAATAGCTCGCTCTGAACCTCTCACTCCCGCGACCGAGCCACGAGGGCGACGGCGAGAACTGCGAGCCCGCTGACGACGACCCCGAACCCGGGCGCCTCGACGCCGAGGACACTGCCGTCCCCTTCGACCCCGATCGATTCGTCGACGACGAGGACCTCGCGAGCGTTCGACCCGTTGAGCGCCTCGTTCCCGTGAACGGTCAGCGTCGCGCGGTCGCCGTGGGCCGCCCGGCTCAGGTCGAAGGTCGCGTTCGCCGTTCCCCCCTCGACGGTCGCTTCCCTGGTCATGATGAACGCCGGACTCGCGTCTCCGGTCGAGCGGATCCGGACGCTCACCGTCTCACCGTCGTCGGCTTCCACCGGAACGCTCACTTCGGTCTCCGCCGGCTCGACGACGAGGTCGGCCGCCTCCACGTCCCCCTCGGTGACGGTGGCCGGCTCAGTCGATCCTTCGCCTCCGTCGCTTCCGCCGTCCGCGGTCTCGTCGCTCGCGTCGCCACCGTCTCCGTCGCTCCCGTCACTCGCGTCTCCGTCGCTCCCGCCGTCTTCCGCCTCCTCGACGACGAGAGTGGAGACATCGGCGGGGTCGCCGCCGACGAGCAGTTCCACGTCGTAGCCGCCCGGAGCGATCGCGCTCTCGAGGGACGTCTCGCGTTCGATCTCGACCGTGGCGTCGCCGTCGGCGGTCAGCGGGGTCCCGTCACCGCCGGTCTCCGCGTGGTCGAGGACCAACGTCGTGACGCCGTCGCCGCTCGGCGTCACCGTCGCGCGGAGTTCGTATCCGACCTCGTCCTCGCCTCCGACGACGACCTCGAACGCGTCGACGCCGTCTGTCTCGACGACGACCTCGGCGGTACCGTCCTCGCTCACGGTGATGACGTCCGTGCCGATTTCGGCCGTTCCGTCGGCGGCGACGGCGCCGGTCCCGGCGATAACGACGCTTCCGAGCGTCAACGCGGCCACGAGGAGCGTCACGGCCGCCGGAACTCCCTTCGTCACGATACGCCGGAGCGACTCGGACCCGGCGGTTTCGCCGGTTCCGACGGAGGGCTCGAATCGCATGCGCGTCTGGCTTCGAACGGTAGCAAAAAAGCGGCGCCGATAGCGCAAAGGGCGGTCGTAGCTACCGGCCGCTCACTCGCGCGCCTGCGGAACGATCCCGAACGGGTACTCGGCGAGTATCTCGTACCCTTCCTCCGTGACGACGACCGTGTCCTCGAGCCTGACCCCGCCGACCGCCGGGTCGTAGACGCCGGGTTCGACCGTCACGACGTGGCCCGGTCGCAGTTCGCCCGCGCCCGACAGCGACGGCGACTCGTGGAGGCTCACGCCGACCCCGTGGCCGGTGCCGTGGGTGAAGCCGGTCTCGCCCTCGCCGGCGTTGGGGTCGAAGCCGTAGGCGGCCAACTCGGCGGCCGCCTCGCCGTGGACGGTCTTCGCGGGGACCCCCGGTTCGACCTCTTCGAGCGCGGCCTCCCGGGCGGCCTCTACCGCGATGTACGCCCGGCGCTCCCATCCGCCGTCGCCGTCGACGACGAACGTCCGGGTCACGTCCCCGTAGTAGCCGTCCGGGCCGCGCGGCGACACGTCGAGCAGCACCGCCTCTCCGGGGCGGATCGGGTCGTCGCCGACGTAGTGGAGGTCGGCCGCGGACGGCCCGGCGCCGATCACCGTGTTGCCCGCGTCGCGGACGCCCCGAGCGGCGAGGGCTCGGTTCACCTCGCGGCGGAGCCGCTCCGTCGTCAGGGAGTCGCCCTCCCACCGGAGCGGCGGTCGCCGCGCGTCTCCCGAACCGTCGACGACGTCGCCCTCGGCGACCTCGCTCTCGGCGAGCACCGTCTCGGCCCGAGCCATCCCGGCGACCGCAGCGCGCTGGACGCGGCGCATTCGGTCGAGTTCGGCCGGAGTCTTGCGCGCTCTGGCGGTCGCGACCGCGTCCGTCGACGTCAACTCGATACCCGCACGCTCCAGGTACACCGCGGCGTCGTGCGGTATCGACGCCGGGGTGAGGACGGTCGGACCGCCGGCGTCGGTCTCGTCGTCCGTCCGCCGACCGGTGAGTTCGTCGACGACTGCGGCGGCGCGCTCGCCGGCGTGATCGCCGACGGCCTCGCTTCGGACCTCGCGGACGACCCCGTCGTGGAAGTCGGTGTCAGTGTCGGAATTGGGGTCGTTGCCAGTCTGATCGGCGAGCGGGTCGCTCGCGGCCGCAACGAACTCCCGCTCCGCCTGCTCACGGAACAGCGCGGGCGCACAGAGGACGGCCCGGCCGGCCCTCTCCGCCGCCGCGTCGCCGTTCGGCACCACGACCAGCGCGTACGGGCGGTCAGGCCCGCCGAAGCGGGTCAGGTAGCGTAGGCCGTCGTCGGAGCGGTCCCCGACCGCGACGAACGCGTCCGCGTCGGTCGCCCGGACGGCCTCGACGATCGGACGCAGATCGGTCCGGAGCGGGCGGTCGCTCTCGGTTCTGTCCGTGTCCGCGGTCTCGTCCGTGTCCCCGGCGTCGCCGCTCACGGCTCGGGTTCGGGTACCGCCAGCTCCGCCTGGACCTCCTCGACGAGGTCCTGTGCCGGCTCCTCGCGGAGTTCGTTGAACAGCAACACGCTGATCGGCAGCGTCGGGGCGCCGCTGATGAGGCTCTCCATTATCACGAGGCGCTCGCGGGCGCGGGACATCCCGACGTAGAAGACGCGGCGCTCGTTGTCGGTGAGCACCGGGACGGGGCTCGTCGACTTGGTGAACTCCTCGACGCCGTCGACATCGGTCGGGTCGTCGATGGAGGCGGCCATCTGCTCGACCACCTTCTCGGTGAGGTCCGTCGCCACGAACACGTGGTCGGCCTCGCGGCCCTTCGCGGAGTGGATGGTACCGACGCGGACGCGGTTCGGCTCCATCCCCCGGTAGTCGCCCTCGAAGTACGCGCCCATCGACTTGCGCTGGAAGCTCGTCACCTTCCGGACCATGTCGTCGGCGCTCGCGGTGTCCGGCATGAAGGGGATGTACTCGTCGAGGGTGTCGGCCGCGATCTCGATCAGGGAGACGTCGTCGGCGTCCGCCGCCTCCTCGCGGTCGTCGAGGAAGTCGTAGAACTCCTCGCGGTCGTGGGTGCCGAACGCCGACTCCTGTAGCATGTCGGCGAGGCGGCGCGCCTCCAGGCCGGTGACCGGTTCGTCGGCCTCGGCCTTCTCGATGGCGCTCACGTAGTCTTGGACCCGGTCGGTCCACATCCGGCCGTCGGTGAGCATCGAGAACGGAATGCCGTGGTCGATGAACTCGTCGATGAAGTCGAACATCTGGTAGCGCGCCCGGAACAGACACATCACGTCGCCCTCGTCGTCTTCGACGGTGTAGCGAACGTTCCGCACCAGTTCCAGCATCGAGGGCGACTCGATCGCTTCGACGGTGCCGCCCTCCTTGCGCGGGTGGAGGTCTTTTTCCTGCCGCTTGTCGATGTGCCGGATCTCCGCGTTAACGACGTTGAGGATCTCCGAGGGGAGCCGGTAGGAGTTCGGCAGGACCACGTCCTCGTCGACGTCGGTGTCCAAGAGGAGGTCGGGGTCGGCGCCCTGCCACGCGTAGACGACCTGGTCGTCGTCGCCGGCGATCAGCACCCGGTTCATGTGCGGGCGCCACTCCTCGAAGACGTTGTACTGGAGCGTGGTGATGTCCTGGAACTCGTCGATGATCAGGTAGTCGACGCTGGGGACGAGCGAGCGCTGCGCGACCCGTTCGAGCATGTCCGCGAAGCCGACGAGGTCGTTGTCGCCCTTGTACGCGCGCCACGCGCGGATCGTCTCCGGGATGTCGATCCGGTCGTCGTCGGAGGGCCACGTCGGGGTGTACTTGTTCCCCTGCTGGGCGTTCGGGTCCTCCTCGGGCGGGAGTCGGACCTCCTCGACGTTCCACTGGAAGGGAACGTCGTACCAGTCGGCCACGTCGCGCTCGGTGCGCTGGAGCCACTGCGAGGTGGCGATGATCTTGTTGCCGATGGTCGTCGAGCGGGCGGTCCGGCGGCCCGCGCCGCCGTGCTGGTCCTCGAACTCGATGCCGTAGTCCTCACAGAACGCCTCCTTGTCGTCCTCACCGACCACGTCGCCTCGCGACAGGTCGAGCAGCTCGTACGCCTTCGCGTGCATCGTACTCACGTTGCCTTGGAGGCTGCGCGGGGAGATGTCGAGCCGCTCGGCGAGCCGCTCGCGGATCTCGGCGGCCGCGGCGCGCGTGTACGAGACGACGAGCACGTCGCGGACTTCGGCGTCCTCGGTTTCGAGAATCTCCTCGACGCGGTCCAAGAGCGCGGTCGTCTTCCCGCTCCCCGGCCCCCCGAACAGCCGCGTCACCGTGGTATCAGTCATTGTTACTCCCAGATTCCGACTCTCCTTAAACGCCGTGGCTCGACATCCGTCGAGACCGGCTCCCGTTCGACGGCGTCGACCCCCCGCTCCGCCGCCGGTCGCCTCGTCAGTTGCTCCGCGTCGCGCGCGCTTCGCGAACGTCTCCACCGTCGCGGACCAGGTCCTCGCAGGCCGGACAGACCCGGGGCCGATCGACCTCGTTCGGAGTGAACACCCGAACGTAGTCGGTCGTAACGAACGAACCGCAGTTCTGACACGTCGGCATGTTCTCCACTATCGAGTAATTACACATAATACTACCGGGGAGTATGACGGAAAGAAAACGCCGCGGCGGGCTGCGGTGTCGCGAGCGTCAGCTCGGCCGCCAGTCGCAGACGTCACACCGCGCCGTTCCCTCCTCGTGAAGCGCACCACAGTCGGGACACTGGAGCTTGTTATACGATCGCTCCCAGCGTACGATCTCCGTCTCGTGGCCGCGGTCGGACAGGAACTCATCGAACACGTCGTCGTCCGAGCTGGGTGCACTACTGGACATGCGTGCTATGGTATGGCACATCGTCATATATATCTTTCCGCCGTTCTCGTCGTCGAGAATTCGGCGAACAGACGATCAACTTTCGATAGTGTATGTGTGTGAACGGAAGTTCAAACCGACTCTCCCTCGTCGCCGCCGGTGGTTCAGAACCGATCACCGCGGCCCCGTCTAGCCTGCGCTCTCACGGCCTCGGTCAGCGCGCGGTCACCACGGCTCGTTCTTCAGTCCGAGCGCGTAAGCCCCGACGTTCGTGACGACGTGGAGTATCGGCGTCATCACGAGGACGACCGCGAGGACCCCGGGAGTGAAGACGGAGACGGCCCAGTCGGTGTCGACGAGGAAGACGAACCCGAGCGCGACGACGACGAAGTCGAGCTGGTCGAGCCCCGGGAACGCGGCGCCGCGCTCGCGGCCCGACCGGCGCTTGAGGAACGAGGCGCCGATGTCGCCGCACATCGCCCCGAACGCGAGCGCGACCGCCGCGGGGAGCGCGAACGTCGGGAAATCGACCCCGAGCGCGGCGCTCGCGGGCTCGACGAGCGCGTTGAGCGCGAGCGCGAGGAGAACGCCCGCGAGGGTGCCCACCGCCGTGCCGCGCCACGTCTTTCCGTCGCCGAGCAGTCGGGCGCCGCGCCACTCGCGCCCACCGTCGATGGGACGCCCCCCGCCGGCCAACACCGCGGCGTTGTTGGGGACGTACGCGGGCAGCATCGCCCAGAACGCCGTCGCGACAAGCGCACCGATCATGTCCCCACGGGCGGTGCGCGGGATGTTATAAACCCCGGATCCGTCGCCGGGCGGTCGTCGTCTGTTCCGCGAGCGGTGCGTTGCGGTCACCGCCGCCGGGTCGGTAACAGTAAAGTTCGCGCCGTTCCGTGATTACGACATGATTCCCCCCATCGCCCGGCAGTTCGTCGCGGGCGAGAGCGTCCCCGTCGCTCTCGACCACGCTCGCGCCGCGAACGAGGACGGCATCGCGGTCATCCTGAACCTGCTGGGCGAACACTACGACGACCCGGCGGACGCCCGCGCCGACACCGACGCCTACCTCGCGCTGCTCGACGACATCGCCGACAGCGGCCTCGACGCCTGCGTCTCGGTGAAACCCTCTCAGATCGGGATGGACGTCTCGACCGACCTGTTCGAGGAACACTACCGCGAGATCGTCGCCCGCGCCCACGAACTCGGCGCGTTCGTCTGGTGTGACATGGAGGACGCCGACACGACCGACGCCACCCTCGACGCCTTCGAGTCCATCGCGGCCGACTACCCGTGGAGCGTCGGACAGTGTATCCAGTCGAACCTCAAGCGGACCGCCGACGACCTCGACCGCCTCGTCGACGTCCCCGGCAAGATCCGGCTCGTGAAGGGGGCGTACGACGAGCCCTCGTCGATCGCGTACACCGACAAGGCGCGCGTCGACGAGGCGTACCGCGACGACCTGACGACCCTCTTCGAGGGGCGAGACCGCGGCATCGCGGTCGGCAGCCACGACCCCGAGATGATCTCGCTGGCGGATCGGCTCGCTCGCGACCACGGCGCCGACTACGAGGTCCAGATGCTGATGGGCGTCCGCGAGGACGCTCAGCGCGACCTCGCCGCACAGGGGGTCGACGTGACCCAGTACGCCCCCTACGGCGGCAAGTGGATCTCGTACTTCTACCGGCGCGTCCGCGAGCGCAAGGAGAACCTGACGTTCGCGGCTCGGGCGGTGCTGGGACGGTAACCGCTCCTGCCGCTCGGTGCGGTTTCGGGTTCCCGATCCCCCCGTCACGTAGAAGCCCTCTTAAGGATTGCCGACACATACCAACGCGATAGATGTCCACGTGGAAACGCGACTTCGCCAGCGGGCTCATCGTGTTGGCGCCGCTCCTCGTTTTACTCTTAGTCCTCCGCTGGTTTTACCAGTACATCGAGTCGATCCCGCTGATCGACGACCTCCAACCTAACATCATCCCGGCGCCGTTAGAGCCGGTCTCTCGGGTGATAATCGCGATCGCGGTGTTCGCCACCGTCGTGCTGGCGGTCGGGTACTTCATGCGGACCACGCTCGGCCGCTTGGCGGAGGCGGCGGTGGACGACACGATCAACCGGATCCCGGCGCTCCGGGTGGTGTACAACGCCTCGAAACTCGCCATCGAGACGGCCATCTCCGGCACCGACGAACTCCAGAGTCCGGTGTACATCGAGACATGGCCCGGCATTCGCATGACCGCGTTCCGGACCGGGAAGAAGACCCGCGACGGGAAGATTGTCCTGTTCATGCCGACCGCACCGAACATCACCACTGGCTTCGTCATCGAGGTCGAGCCGGAACGCGTCGAGGAGACCGGCGAGACCGTCGAGGAAGGAATGACGCGCGTCCTCTCCGCCGGGTTCGCCGAGTCGGCTCACCAGGTTCCCGTCCACGAGGAAGAGCCTCCCGGCGGCGACGGCACCGGTTCCCCCGGCAGCTACGGACACGTCCGGACCGACGGCACGCCCGGCGACGGAGAGGGAACGGCAGCCGAGGGGAGCGGTTCGACCGAGTAACGAATCCGCGAGACGCGGCTTACAGGTACGTGAACCACTCGTCGTGGTCGTCGGTGCGACGTTCCACGAGGTCGAAGAAGGCGCTCTGGAGCTCCTCGGTCACCGGGCCGCGAGTCCCGGCGCCGATCTCGGTGTCGTCGACCGAGCGGATCGGGGTGACTTCGGCGGCGGACCCGGTGAAGAACAGCTCGTCCGCGGTGTACAGCTGGCCGCGCGAGATGACGGCTTCGTCGTGGACCTCGTAGCCGCGCTCCTCAGCCAGCGTGATGACGGTGTCGCGGGTGATCCCTTCGAGGATCGACTGCGCCGGCCCGGTCGTGTATATCTCGCCGTCGTTCACCATGAAGATGTTCTCGCCGGGGCCCTCCGCGACGTTGCCCTCCTTGTTGAGGACGATGGCCTCGACGTAGCCGTTCCGGCGCGCCTCCTCGCCGGCGAGCATGGAGTTGACGTAGAGCCCGGTCGTCTTCACGTTCGTCGGAACCTGCGAGGAGGCGTGTTTCCGCCACGAGGAGACCATCACGTCGACGCCGTCTTCGAGCGCCTCCTCGCCGAGGTACGCGCCCCACGGCCACGCGGCGAGGACGAGGTCGGTCGGGCAGTCCTTCGGCGAGACGCCCAGCGTGTCGTACCCGTAGTAGGCGATCGGTCGGATGTAACAGGACTCCAGATCCTGCCGGTCGAGCAGTTCGAGGGTCGCCTCGGTGATCTCCTCGCGGGAGTGTTCGATGTCCATGTCGTACATCTTCGCGGAGTCGAACAGCCGGTCGAGGTGTTCCTCCCACCGGAAGACCGCCGGTCCCTTCTCGGTGTCGTAACAGCGAACGCCCTCGAACACGCCGCTCCCGTAGTGGAGCGCGTGGGTGAGAACGTGGGTCGTCGCGTCCTCCCAGTCGAGGAACTCCCCGTTCTTCCAGATCGTGTCGACGTCCATCTCGTCAAAGCTCATAATTCGAGGTTGCGGCGGTCGGGCTTAAATCTGTGACATGCGGAGAACGCGGTTGGCTACGGACGCGTCGCCGGCAACGGCTCGGCCGATCGGTTATAAACGGTTGCTACTGGCGACGAGGAAACACTGCTAAAGCCCCACCCGCGGGCGGCTGTCCCCTTGAGCCCTCCCCGACGGCGACTGTACGACACCTCGCGCCTCCCCAGCCTCGTCACCGGACTACGTCCGGTTTCAACCGAGAGCTTCGCTCTCGCCCTGTCGCTCCCTTCGGTCGCGACTCCCTCGCACGCGCTCCTCGCGGTCGCCGGGGGCGACCGCTCGCAGGCGCGCGCCGACGGCCGGTGTTCCGCTCGCTTATTTCAGCGCCTCGACGAGGGCCGCGCCCTCGACGTAGGGGATGTCGCGCCGGGCCGCGTAGGCCGCGGCGTCCGCGGGCGAGAGCGCGTCGCCGGTCTCGTCGTCGAGCATCTCACAGACCACGGCGGCGGGCGCGGCGCCCACGGCCTCGGCCATCGCGAGACCGAGTTCGGTGTGGCCGGTCCGCCCGGCGAGGCCGTCGCGGTCGCCGCGGAGCACGTGGACGTGGCCGGGCGCGCGGAACTCCGCGGCGAAGTCTCCGGGGCCGTAGCCGGTCGGGTCCTCGCGGACTCGCCCGGCCGCCTTCGCCACCTCGACGATGGTCTTCGCGCGGTCCGCGTCGGTGATCCCGGTGAACGTCTCGCGGTGGTTCACCGGCAGCGAGAACGAGGAGCGGTCGTCGTAGTCGGGGTCGTCGTCGACCGCGGGGTGATCGAGCGCGTCCGCGAGGAACGGCAGGTCGAAGGCGTCGCCGACCGCGTCGTCCACAGCCACGCAGATCAGCCCGCCCGCGTCGTTCCGCATGTGCGCGACGGCGGCCTCGTCGACCGACCCTGCGGGGTAGACGATGTCCGTCTCGCCCTCGCGGTCCGCGAAGTCGTGGACGCAGACGGGGTCGCCGGCCCGGAAGGCGTCGAGCGCGCGCTGAACGGGATCGTCGGCGTCGGCGGACTCGGCGGCGCCAGCGCCCGGTTCCGCGTCGGCGTCGATGTCGGCGCGCATCAGGCGACCTCCGTCTCGACCGCTGTCGACTCGGGGTCGTCCGCGCGGCTCGTCGGCTCCACCCGGACCTCCACGTCGTCGCCGTCGTCGAGGTCGAGCGCGTCGCGCAGCCGGTCCGGCGCGATGAGCTCCAGTTGGTCGTCGTCGTGGTGGGTGCGGTCGGGGACGATGGCGTGGACCGTCTCGTAGCGCTCGTCGCCCGCGACGAGGGTGACCCCGTAGCAGGACGCCGCGCCGTAGGTGCGGTCTTCGCTCTCCCACGCGTCGATGGGAACGGCCTCGATGCCCGCCATCTCGCCGCGCCGGCGGACGCTCTCCTCGGTGAGGTCCACGTTGAGCGTCCCGGGGAACGGCTCGTAGCCGAGTCGCTCGCGGAACTGCTCGGCGTATCCGGGCAGGGTGATGTAGTGGCGGCCCTCGCCCATGCCGCCCGTGACCGCGCCGCGGAGGGCGAGTTCGACGTCCGACTCGAACAGCCGGCGGTAGTCGGCGTACTCGGCGCGGAGCGCGGCCTCGCCCGCGTCCGTCACCGAGACCCACTGGCCGTCGCTGACCACGTCGCGCTCGACGTAACCGGCGGCTTCGAGCGTCTGGAGGCGTCGGGAAGCGGTCTGCGTGGAGGCGCCGAGCCGGTCGCCGAGCGCCGCGCACGACACCTTCGTCTCGGAGAGGTCGCCGACGATTCCGACGTGTTTCAGGGCCGCGAGCGCGGCCGGGTCCACGTCGGTGTCTGCGTCCGTCGCCGTCGCATCTGACATACTCCGTAGTCGGTCGTCCGCACGCAAAAGGGTAACGAATATGGAACGCGTCTCAGAAACGTTACGGCATCGGCGACCGGGTTCGTCGACTGGTCCGTGTTAAAATCGCCGCTCCGGGTACCTAATCCCGTCGGTGCCGGCCGGCTTCGCGGCTGTCCGCGGATTCGCCCGAACCGGTTCGGTTCACGGGTGTGAGCCACACCCGTGCGGGTCGGCGAAAGGTAAGGTACAAATACGAACGGCAACTGTTTCGTTTTGAGGGCTCGTAGATCAGCGGCAGATCGCTTCCTTCGCAAGGAAGAGGCCCGGGGTTCAAATCCCCGCGAGTCCATGTTTCTGCGCCGCGAGCAACGTCGCGAGCGGCGCAAACTCGTAACGAGCTGGGATTTGAACCCTGCCAGTCGCGCACAGCGAGCGCAGCGAGCGAGCACGTCTGGTTCTGGTTCAAATCCCCGCGAGTCCACTCCTGCGTTCACTTCGTTCGGTTAGTCGTTCCCTCGCGTGGTCCCACTTGCTCACTCCGTTCGCTCGCGGGACCCCCGCGAGTCCATGTTTCTGCGCCGCGAGCAACGTCGCGAGCGGCGCGAACCTGTACCGAGCGAGAGTCGAACCCCACCAATCGCGCCGGTCCGCTCGACCCCTTGCCTCCTCGCTGCGTAGCCGTTCCGAACAGTCGGGAACACGGATTTCGAGGTTCTCGCCAGACCCACGCCGCTTATGTACCGTGAGTCAGTTTGGCCGAATATGGGCATCTCTCAGTTCCTTGAGGGTCAGAACCTCACGCACCGCCAGATGGGGGTTATCATGATCGTGTGGATACTCCTCGTCTCGATCGCCGCCGTCGGAATGCTGCTGTACACGTCCTCATTGTAGCCGATCCGGCGCGCGCGGCCGCGAGCGCAACCATACTTATCTCGTCCGTTGCCGGTGGCGGTATGCCACGCGATAGCCTCCCACGGCGACACGCTCTCCGCCTCGCGGCGGTCGCCGTCACCGTCTCGCGGCGGTCGACTACGCGCCGCCGTCGTCGTCCGTGTCTCCGCCGTGCTCGTCGGCGTCGGCCTCGCCTCCGTCGTCACTCTCGGGGTGCTCGTCGTCCTCGGACTCGACTTCGATCGTTATCGGCCCGTCGTCCGTCTCGGTCGTCTCGGACTCG
Source organism: Halorubrum ejinorense (assembly GCF_055389685.1). Taxonomy (NCBI): domain Archaea; kingdom Methanobacteriati; phylum Methanobacteriota; class Halobacteria; order Halobacteriales; family Haloferacaceae; genus Halorubrum; species Halorubrum ejinorense. Next base: position 225,833 of record NZ_AP043777.1, on the reverse strand, counting down.
AAACCGCCGGCCTCATCGTCGAGTTCGTCGGCGAGTTCGTCGGCGTTCGACTCCAGTTCGCTCAGGGCGTACCCGACCGCGTAGCCGGTCGACCCGCCGAGGAGGGCGCCGATTCCCGCGCCGACGGGCCCGCCGCGAGCGCCGAGGACCGCGCCGGTGAAGCCGCCGACCGTCGCCGCGCGCTCCGCGTCGCGCTCGGGGTCGCCGGTGGGTTCGAACGCGTCCGGTTCGCCTCGGTCCGCGTCGCCGCCGTGTTCGTGGGCGTCCATACCAACCGTTGTGGCCGCATCGGCCTATATCTCCCGCCTCACGCGCCGTGTTTCGCTTCCTCGGGGTCCTCGACGACCTCCACGCCGCGGTTGTTGACGGCGTACGGGTCGAGCCCCTGCTCTTGGAGGAACTGCTTGTAGAGCCGCTCGGCCGTCTCGCCGTCTTTCTGCTTGTCGCTAGCGTGGTCGCACAGCTCCACGAGGGTCTCCGGCACGTCGTTCTCGTGGACGATCCAGTGGTTGATCGTGTCCGAGAGCCGGCGGATGGGCGAGGTGAAGTGGCCGTAGATGTCGAAGTTGAGCGCGTGGTGACCCCCGAACGGGTCGTTCATGTACTTCGCCCGCGGCATCACCTTCAGCACGGCCCGCTGGATCTTGTTGAGCTGGCGCTCCGGCGACTCCTCTAAGGCGGCGTTGACCGCCTTCCGGGGGTCGTCGCCCCACGCCTCACCGGGGATCGAGACGCCGTCGAGCTCTTGGATCTCCTTTAGGGCCTCGTTCCACTGGTCCGGGGTCGGCTGCGGGTGGACGCGGTACATCGCCTCGACGCCGCGGTCCCACATCAGGGTGTGCGTCACCGCCTTGTTCGCCTTCAGCATCGACTCCTCGATAATGGTGTGCGCGCGGTCCCGCCGGGGGTTCAAGACGAGCGAGCCGTCCGCCTTGCGCTGTTCGTGCATCCGGTCGGCGAGCTCGAAGGCGAGGGCGTTCTCGTCGCCGAGCGGGAGCGAGGGGTCTTCGAGCCGGTTTTCACACTCCTTGTAGGTGAGCCGCTCGTCGGAGTTGATGACGGACTTGTAGATGTCGATGTCCTCGAAGGAGAGCGTCTCGTCGTCGATCTCCATCTCGACGGTGTGCGCGAGCCGGTCCTCGTTGGGGACGAGCGAGCAGACGGTCTCCGCCAGCACCGGCGGCAGCATGTGAATCGTGTAGTCGGGCAGGTAGACGGTGTTGGCGCGCTCGACCGCCTCCTCCCACATCGCGGTGTCCGGGGTGACGTAGTGGGTCACGTCGGCGATGTGGACCCACAGCCGGTAGGCGCCCTCCTCGCGTTCGATCGAGATGGCGTCGTCGAAGTCCTGCGCGTCGACCGGGTCGGTCGTCCACGTCGTCAGGTCGCGGAGGTCCTCTCGCTCGTCGATCTCCGCTTCGATCTCCTCGTAGACGCCATCGGTCCGCGCCTCCGCCTCTCGAAGCACCTCGTTCGGGAACTCGTCGCGGATCTCGAACTCCTCGAACAGCTCCTCGCGCTTCTCGGCGAGTCGGTCCGCGAGCTCCGGCGTGATCGTCACGGGGCCCTGGTCCTCCGCGGACCCGGGCTTCGGCTCGTCGTCTGACATACCTCCACCAACGCGGGTCCGTTAGAAAGGCCTGTCGGGCGGGGAGGAGAGCGCCCTCGCGGCCCGCTCAGACGACCGCCGCGACCGCGGGCGAGAGGCCCACCCACGCGACCACGAGCGCGACGGCGCCGATGACCACCGGGATCGCGGACCCGCCGACCAGTCGCAGCGCGGTCCGGCGCGCGCTCGCGTCGGAGACGATGAACGGCGACCCGTCCGCGAACCGTGATTTCACCTCGCCGACGGGCGCGTCAGGGAACGCCTCGCTGTCGCCGACGACCGTCACCTCGTCGCCGGGTCGGAGCGTTCGCTGGCGGTACCGACGCCGGGGGTCGTCGCCGATCGTGAGCGGACCGATCTCGTACCCCGTCTCCGTTGCGTCGACGGCGTCGACCGCGTCGACGAACCCACGCACGCGCTCAGGCGGCTCCTCGTCGGCGTCGACCTTGATCTTCTCGTCGACGTCGAGGGAGAACGTCGCCGCCGCCGGATCGACCCGGACGCCAGTTCCCCCGTCGTCGACGCGGAAGGGGACGCCCGCCTCGCCGCCGTCGATCTCCACCCACGACTGTCCCTCCCCTTGGCTGCGGAACTCGGACACGTCGTACTCGACACAGAGGCTGGAGTCGTCGCTGAACGGTGCGGGGAGCGTCTCGCCGTCGACCGCGGCGGCCCGCCCGGTCACTCGCACTCGGGACTCGGCGCCGTCGAGCCCGGCCGGATCGGTGGCCGTCGTTCGGAGCGCGCGAACCGCCTCGCGGGCGCCGGCCGCGCCGCGCGCGAGGAACACGAGGCCGACGATCAGCGCGCCGGCACCGACCGCGGTCAGGACCGGGTCGATACGTTCGATCGGGGCTGTGGCTACTACGTGAAGGGCGTCCGCGACGTGGAGGGCGTCCATGCGTACGGGCCGTCGTACCGAGACGTGACGGGTAGGCTTATCGGTCGCGGTCCGTGCGATCGCGGTCGGAGCGCCCCTCGTCCGAGCGTCCCCGGTCCGAGGGGTCGCGATCCGACCGCTCCCGTCCGTCGGTCGCGTCGCGTCCGCCGTCGTCGCTCGTCACCGCCTCGGCGTAGCGGTCGAGGAACTCCTCGTTGGTGAGCCCCTCGGCCTCGATCGATCGGACCAGCGATTCGAGCCCGTCGCGGGGCTGATGACAGATGTCGTCGTCGCAGCCGGCACAGAGGTACTCGAACTCCTTGTCGCGCCGGCTCCAGCGATCGCCCTCCTTGTCGTACTCGCGCGCGTTCTCCCGCGGCACCGACTCGCCACACGCGATACAAACCACCGTTTGCCGGCCTCCACCTCCCCGGGATCCCCACATATCGCGACCATCGGACTCGGCTCACTTAGCGTTTGGTACCCGGCAGCCGACCGTTAGACGAGACCTCGCCCCGCCCAGAGAGTCGCCGCCCCGGCCTCTGTCCCGCCTCCGCCCCGGCCTCTGTCCCGCCTCCGCCCCGGCCTCTGTCCCGCCTCTGCTCCACCTCCACCCTGCTTCCCCCCGCCTGCGCCCTAGTTCCCGCCCGGCGCTCGGCGTGCGACGTACAGACATATTACGGGTGGCCCCGCAGGGCAGGGTATGACGATTACCGAGTCCGACCTCCCCGGAGTCGGAAAGAAGTTCGAGATCGAGCTAGGCGGCGGCGAGGAGATGATCGTCGTCATCCACAACACGGGCAAACGCGAGGTGTTCCGCCGGACCGACCCGAACGCCGACTCCGAGAAGGCGTTCGAGTTCTCCGACGACCTCGCGCGGACCATCGGGTCGATCATCGAGGGGGCGCACTTCCAACCGGTCGAGCCGGAGACGCAAGAGACGACGCTGCCGGGCGGCATCCTCCTGGAGTGGTACGAGCTCCCCCCGGGATCGCCGCTCGTCGGCGAGACGCTGGAGAGCGCGGACATCGGGAACCGGACCGGGGTCGCGGTGGTCGCGATCCAGCGCGGCGACGAGGTGATCGACAGCCCGGGCGCCGAGACGACGCTGGGCGAGGGCGACACCCTGATCGTGGTCGGCACGCCCGACGACTGCGCGACGTTCGAGGAGATCCTCACCGGATGACCGGGCGGTCCCTCGATCTCGTCCGGTCCACCTCCGGCGTCGACCCCGCCACGCTCGTCGTCGACGGCCTCGGAGGCGATCGGTAGTGGCGCTGCTCGACGTCGGCGTCATGTTCGCCGCGGTCGCGGTCGCCGGCGCGGTCGCGCACCGCTTCGGCCAGTCCGTGATCCCCGCGTACATCCTCGTCGGCATGCTGCTCGGAGAGCACGTCCTCGGGCGGTTCTCCCTGCCCGCCCTCGGGACCGTCTACGTCCCCGAGACCGAGTTCATCGCGCTCGGGGCGGAGCTGGGGATCGTCTTCCTCCTCTTTTTCCTCGGGCTGGAGTTCAACCTCGCCCGCCTGCTCGCCCGCCGGCGGCAGATCGGGACCGCGGGAACGATCGACCTCGCGAACTTCGGGGTCGGGCTCGTCCTCGGCTGGCTCGTCTTCGGCGCGTTCGTCCCGGCGTTTCTCACCGCGGGCATCGTCTACATCTCCTCGTCGGCGGTGATCACGAAGTCGCTCATCGACCTCGGCTGGATCGCCAACGACGAGGCCGAACCCCTGCTGGGAACGTTAGTGTACGAGGACCTGTTCATCGCGGTGTACCTCTCCGTCGCGTCGGCGCTCGTCCTCGGCGGCGGCGACGTCGCCGCGGCCGCGGTCGACGTTGGGATCGCCCTCGCGTTCATCACCGCCCTGCTCGCGGTCGTCCAGTTCGGGACGCCGGTCTTCGACCGCATCGTGGCGACGGACAACCGCGAGTTCGTCGCGCTGCGGGCGGTGGCGGCGGTCGTGTTCGTCGCCGGGGCGGCGCTCGCGCTCGGCGTCAGCGAGGCGGTCGCGGCCTTCTTCATCGGGATGGCGTTCTCGGCGACCGAACAGCTCCACACGATCGAGACGCTCTTGGAACCGGTCCGGGACGTCTTCGCCGCGGTGTTTTTCTTCTGGATCGGCCTCGTCACCAACCCCGCCCTGTTCGCTGACGTCGCCCTCCTCGTCGCGCTCGCGGTGGTCGTGACCACGCCGACGAAGGTCGTCACCGGCTACCTCGCCGGGCGCGCGTTCGACCTCGACGCCCGGCGCTCGACGCGGGTCGGCCTCGGGATGACCACCCGCGGCGAGTTCTCGCTGATCATCGCCACGGTCGCGGTCACCGGCGCAGAATCGGGAACCTTCGATCCCGCCCTCGCCGGGACGATCAACGCCTTCGCGGTCGGCTACGTCCTCGTGATGGCGGTGTTGGGTACGACGCTGATGGGCCACTCCGCCCCCTTCGAGTCGATCGCGACCTCGTGGCTGGACTCGACTGACGGTAGCGACGCCGGAGCGACGAGATAGGCCGGCGACGCGGCGATCGGATCCGAATTCCGGGCCGCGCGCCATCGCCCAAGCTAAAATCATGCACCGGCGACCGGCGTCTCTGCGGGTCGCGACCTACGCGTCGGCGTCGAGTTCCGCGAACACGGCGTCGACCATCTCGCCGGTGTCCTCGATGATCGCGTCCATCTCCTCGTCGTCGACCGGGAGCCCGAGCAGCCGTGCGATCTTCATGATCGAGACGTGGTAGACGACCTGCTCGCCGGGCGACTCCTCCCAGACGATCATGTTACACGGGAACAGTCCCCCGATGCGTTTCTCGGTCGCGTCGAGCGCGCGGTCCGCCACGGCCGGGTTACAGGCGCCGAGGACGTAGTACGGGTCGCGGTCGGCGTCGACCTTCTCGTTCAACATCTCCGACGGAGAAAACTCCACGGGGATACCGAACCCCTCGTCGAGACACACCTCGCGGACGCGCTCGACGGCCGACTCGTGGTCGGTCGACAGCGTCGTCTTGGTCTCGCCGTACTCCTCGGGATCGAGTTCGTTCGGATCGAACGGGATCACCATGGGTCGACTCCGCGGCCGCCGAGTAAAAGACCCACGGCGGGCGAGAGCGCGCCCGGGAGCGCTCCCGGCACGGGAAGCCGGTCCGACCTACTCGGTCGCGACCGGTCCGCTCCCGACGAGGTCCTCGACCGCTCCGATGAACTCGCCCCGGCTCTCGAACAGCGGTACCTCCGAGTCCGTGAGCACGTCGTCGAGGGCCCGCGCGCCGTCGGGCGTTCGGAGCTCCGCGTCCCCTTCCTGCGCCAAGATGTCGCTGCGCGTCGCGGGCCACGTGAGCCGCGACGCGACGCGGGCGACCGGCTCGCCGGGCACGTCCGGGCCCGTCCCGAGTTCGACGGCCGGCTCCGCCTCCGCCTCGTCCGCATCGTTGTCGCTCATGCGTCGCGGTTCCGCTCGGGTGACACTAATGGTTTCGATGCGGGTCGCGGTCGCCGCCCCGGCGGTCCGACTGTGAGAATACACCCGGAATAATTCGGTAATACTGTTATTATATCCGGCGAGTACTTCCGGTTGGGGGCACGGCACACGACTCCCGGGTTCGCGTGTCGACCGTCGACACGTCGGTCTCCGTTCTCTCGCTTCGCAGTCGAGCGACGAGCCGCCGCTTTCTGCCTTCACCGGTCACCGCCAGCCGCGATCGGTCCGGTTCAGGCGTTCACAGCCGTCCTCGGTGACGACGACGAGGTCCTCGATCCGGCAGCCGAACCGGCCGTCGAGGTAGATCCCCGGCTCGACGGAACACACCATCCCGGGCGCTAACGGGCGGTCGTTGCCGCCGACGAGGTACGGTTCCTCGTGGACGTCCAAGCCCACGCCGTGGCCGGTGCGGTGGACGAACGCGTCCCCGTATCCCGCGTCTTCGATCACCTCTCGAGCGGCGCGGTCGACCGCGGACGCGGGGACCCCCGGCTCGACCGCGTCCACGCCGGCCGCCTGCGCCTCGCGAACCGCCTCGTGGACCGCCGCGTACTCCTCGAGCGGCTCCCCGCCGAAGGCGAGCGTCCGCGTCTGGTCCGAGGGGTAGCCGTCGACGCGCGTCCCGAAGTCCAAGACGACGGGCTCGCCCGCGCGTATCTCGCGGTCCCCGTGGCCGTGGTGCGGCTTCGCGCCGTTCTCGCCGGCCGCGACGACCGTCTCGAAGCTGACGCCGCGTCCCCCGCGGTCGGCCAGCCGCTCCGCGATCCAGTCGGCGAGGGCGGCCTCGGTCATTCCCACCGCGTCCGCGCCAAGATCGCGGAGGTCGCCGACGACCGCGTCCGCCACCGCGGCCGCCTCGCGGAGCGCCGCCAGTTCGGCCTCGTCCTTCCGGACCCGGAGGTCGGCGACGGCCTCGCTCGCGAGCCCCCACTCGGCGCCCGGCGCCGCCGCGCGGAGGTCCTGCGTGAACGTCGCCCACATGGTGTCGTCGACGAGGAGCCGCCCCGAACCGAGCCCCCGGTCGGCGAGCAGCGTTCGCGTCGCCGCCACCGGATCGTCGCCGTCGGCCCACGTCCGGACCGTCGCGACGCTCGTCGCCTCGCGGACCTGCGTCTCGTACAGCGCGGGCACGAGCAGCGCCGGCTCCGGGTCGGTCGCGCTCGCCGCCGGGACCACGAGGAAGAAGTGTCGTTCGCCGGGCTCCTCGGCGAACCCGGTGAGGTATTCGAGGGTACGGCTCGGGAACGCGACCAGCCCCGTCGCGCCGACTTCGTCCAGCCGCTCTGCGACCCGCTCGCGTCGCCGCTCGTGCGGTCGGGCCGGCTCTCCCGCGTCCGTCCCGCCCGCGTGTGCGTCGTCGGTCACGCGACGGGGTTCGGTCTCGGTATATAAGTAGGGTCGCGTTGACCGGGCGACAAGCGACGCATAACTACGGGTGATCGAGTGTTACGCGATATCATGTCGACCGAGAACGCCGCGACGTTCGACTGCCCCGAGTGCGACGTGACCGCGCCCTCGACGTCCGTTCCGTACGACTCGCTCGGCTACGTCGTCTGTCCGGTGTGCGGGTACGCCGGCACCCCGAGCGCGGGGGGGTCGCCGAGCCTCGAAGGGCCGCCGAGCGCGGGGGACTGACCCGTCGCGCGGCGCAGGTCCATGGCTCCCGTCCCGGAACCGCACCGCTTTAGCCGCGGGACGCGTCCGTACGGGTATGAGCTGGTCGCTAGGGCGCGACGACGGGACGATCACCGAGTGGGAGCGGTCGGACGGGTACGCGAGCGTCAGGCTCCGCGAGCGCGGGGCCGGCGGCTTCGTCGTCCGACTCGACGTGATGGAGCAGGCGGAAGACGAGTCGGCCTACGAGCGGGAGCGGTTCGACGACCGCGAGGAGGCCGAGGACCGGGCCGCGGCGTGGCGCGAGGCCCGCGACATCGGCGAGTGATCTCGGGACGGCACTCGCGACCGGCCGAGTGATCTCGGGACGGCACTCGCGACCGGCCGAGTAATCTCGGGACGGCGCCCGCTCAGTCGATGTCGACCGCCGGGTCGAGGAACGCCTGGCACTCGACGGTCCGCCCCTCCGGGTCCTCGGCGAAACACTGGTAGATGTCGTACGTCTCGTTCTGCTCCGGCTCCGTTACGACCGCGTCACCGAGGCGGTCCCGGACTGCGTCGACGCCGTCTCGATCCGGGTAGACGAACGTGAGGATGCCGCAGTCGTCGGCGTCGGCGCGCTCGCAGAACCCGAACAGGAACCCGTCGAACTCGAGGATCGTACAGTCGGGCTGTTCGAGTCGCACCGTCGCGTTCAGTCGGTCGCGGTAGAAGTCGACGACCGCGTCACGCCGCTCAGTCGCGTGGAAGACGATTCCGGTCACGTCGCTCCGCTCGCGCGCAGGACACTTCATCGCTTCGGGCGTCTCACTGGCCGCTCCGGGCCTCCCGTCCTCACCGCTCCGGTCGAGTCGGCGCGTCGAACCCGCCGCGGACGAGGGGCTTCGACACGTGTCGCCGCGCGCTCGGCGGGACCTCGTACCACCCCTCCTCCAGTTCCCGGTCGATCGGCGCGTCGACCTTCCCCGGCGCGCTCGTCCCGCAGTCGCGACACCGGTACCCCTGTCCCCGCCCCGCAGACGACATCGAGCGTCCGCACTCGGGACAGGTCGGGACGGCGGGCTCGGTCCTGACGAGGTCGCGTACTGCCAGCTTCTCTAGTTTCAGCGTGTTATCCGGCTCGTCGGCCGCCGGTCGCACCTCGTGTTCGCCGCACAGGGTCACCCGGTCGCCGGGGCGGAGCGCCCGGACGCGGTCGCGGAACCGACCGGTGGGGGCGAACGCGACGGCACAGAGCGTCCCGCCGTCGGCGCTGGAGGTCCCCGCGCGGCCGTCCCCGTCGTCCCGGTCTGTATCGCGGGCGACATCGACGCGGACGTGACCCCCCCGTTTCGTCTCCGGCGCGCCCGCGACGACCCCGGAGACGCGGTAGCCGGCGGCGTCGCGGAGGTCGCCGATCCGGCCGGGCGCGAGGTGGGCGTCGGTGCCCTGGTTCGTCAGGAACGTCGCCGTGCGGTCGACGACCTCCCCGTCGATGGCGGCCGCGACCTCCCGGCACGCCGCGGCGTCGTCGCCCCGGATCCCGTGGAGGATCGGCCCCGGAGCGTTCGGGACACAGACGGGAGTGCCCGTCTCGCGGTCGACCGTGTCCCAGACCGTCGGGTACCCCGCCTCCGCGGCGGCGAAGACGCTCTCGACGTCGACGTTTCGGGGGGTCCCACACCGGTCGAGTTCGCGATAGGAGATGTGTTCGACGGTCCAGTCGTCGAACGCCGCCGGCGCGCCCACCGCCGCGAGCGCCCCGATGCGTCCTCTGCCCGCGACCGAGTCGTCGTCCGCGCCGCCCGCCGACCCGACCGCGGCGTGCCGGAAGCCGTGTTCGTCCGCGAGTTCGACGGCCGTCTCGACGGAGAGGCGCTCTCGGAGCGCGCGCCGGGCGAACGCGGCGACCGCGTCGGGGATCGGCGAGCCGGTCGGATCGAAGGGGTCGCCCGCCACGTCGCGGTCGGCGACGACGACGCCCGACGAGGTGCGGGGGTCCGACGCGGCGGCGAACTCCGTCACCGCCTCGACGGCGACGTTCATGGCCCGCTCCGCGTCGATCCCGGTGACGTGGAGCGCGAGCGCCGCGTTCCCCCGCGTCTTGTGTTTCACGGCCGGGTTCAGGCGAACGAGGAGGCGACGCCGGACCCGACCGCCGGCGTCGGCGAGCCGCTCCGCGATCCGGGTCGCCACGTACGTCGTGCACATCCCGCGCTCGCGGGAGTCGGTGTCGTCGACCGCGACGATCGGCATGCGAGGGCGTTCGTGACGCCGGGTCAAGCCCCTTTCGAGGCCGGGCGAGCCCCCCTCTGCGCCGGCCGTGCGGGACCCGGTGGCGGTCGAGTATTTAACGGTTTCCCGCCGTAACGGCGGGAAATCGCACGCGGGCGGCGGTTTCTTCCGGAGAGGACTGACACAACGCATATATACGGCGAGCCGCTTACTCCGGCTATGTCCCGGACTGCGATCATCGGGAACGTCACCGCGATGCTCGAGGACGCCGGCTTCCTCGTCAGCGACCGGTGTGCGGTCCGGCCCAAGAGCTTCGACGTGGCGGCCCGCCGCGACGAGGACCTCCTGCTCCTCAAGATCCTCGGTAACGTCGACGCGCTCGACGCGGAGACCGGCGCGGAGATGCGCCGGCTCGGCGAGTACCTCCACGGAACGCCGATGGTGATCGGCATCCGGACCCGCGACGAGGAACTGAAGCCCGGCGTCGTCTACTTCCGACACGGCGTGCCGGTCATCAACCCCGACACCGCCTACGACCTGTTCGTCGAGGGGATGCCGCCGCTCATCTACGCGGCCCCCGGCGGCCTGTACGTCAGCCTCGACGGCGACCTCCTCGCCGACGAGCGCGAGGAGCGCGGCTGGTCGCTCGGCCGGCTCGCGACCGAACTCGGCGTCTCCAGGCGCACCGTCTCGAAGTACGAGGACGGGATGAACGCCTCCATCGAAGTGGCGATTCAACTGGAAGAGCTGTTCGACCAGCCGTTCTCCAGCCCGGTCGACGTGCTCGAGGGCGCGGACGACGTCCGCGACTCCGAGCCGACGCCGTCGGCGCCCGCGGCCGACCCGGACGACGAGCACGTCGTCCACGTGCTCACGAGCGCGGGCTTCACCGTCCACCCCACGGCCCGCGCACCGTTCAAGGCGGTCTCCGAAGACGAGGACAGCGCCGTGACGCGCGTGCTCACCGGCCACTCGGCGTTCACCCCCGCGGCCGAGAAGCGCGCCCGGATCATGTCTTCTATCGGTGAGGTGGCCCGCACCCGTTCGGTCTACTTCACCGAGGAGGACGAGAAGCGCGAGTCGGTCGACGGCACCGCTCTCGTCTCCTGTGCGGAGCTCGCGGACGTTACCGATCCTGAGGAGATTCGGGAGCTGATCCGCGACCGCGCCCGCGTTCCGTCCGAGGCCTGACTCGGCTATCGGCCGAGCAGTCGGCTGAAGAACCCGCCGTCCTTCTCGTCTTCCTCGTCTTTGCTATCACTCGTCTCGCTCTGTGAGCCGGCGGCTTCGTCGCCTTCGGTCCCGGTCCGGTCCGTGTCGCCGGCGTCCGCGGACGACCCCTCGGCGCCGTCCGCATCCGACGCCGCTCCGCCGTCGTCGTCGCCCTCGGACAGCACGGTGTTCATCGTCCCGGTGTCGTCGTCGCGGAACGGGATGCTCCCGGCCAGCTCGGCGTCGACGTCGTCTCCGGACGCCCCCGAATCGGCGGCCGGCCCGTCCGCGGCGTCCCGCCGCTCGCCGCCTTGGGCGGTCGCGTCGCGCGCCGTCTCGTCCGCGTCGGGGATCGAGTCCGGCTCCCCCTCCGTCTCGGCCTCGGGGCCGGTGGCCTCGAGCTCGGCGGCCGCCCTCCCGCCGGCCATGGACTCGTCACCGGCGTCGGTTCCGCCTGCTTCGTCGTCGCTCGCCGCATCGCCGACGGCCTCGCGAGTCGGCTCGTCGTTCTCGACGGGCTCTCCCGGGTCGCCGCGGGCGTCGCGTGTTTCTGCGTCCGTATCGCCGTTCACGTCTCCGTCCGCACCGTCGTCACCGCCTTCCTTCGTATCGTCGCCCACGTCTCCCTCCGCGTCGTCGTCTACCTTTTCGCCCGCGTCGCCGTCCGGTGGTTCGCTCTCGCTCGCGACGATGATGTCGTCGCCGTCGCCCGGCTCGGCCACGCCGCTCGCGTCGGGGTCCGCGACGATGATCTCCTCGTCGCCTTCGTCGTCGCTCGCTTCGGGTTCGTCCGGGCTCTCCGCCTCGCTTTCCGCCGGCTCGTCGTCACCGCCGTCCGGCTCGTCGTCGACGATCACCGCGTCGTCGTCACCGGCATCGGCCGCGTCAGCGTCGTCTTCGAGGTCGTCGTCGCCGGTCGCGTCGGCCGCCGGTCCGTCGAGTCCCGCCCCGGCGACGTCGACGCCGGTGAGCGCACGGGCCAGGTCACGGTACGCCCGGGTCGCCGGCGCGTCGGGCGCGACGGCCACCAAGGGTCGGTTCGCCGCCGCGGCCCGAGCCACCGCCTCGTCGTCCGGGATCCGACCGAGGACGGGTGCGTCCAGCAGGGCAGTGACGACCTCGTCGGTGTCGTCCGTCACGCGGGTGATCGCGGCGCCGGCGACCGTCCCGCCGAGGCGCTCGGTCAGTTGGCGCGTCTTCTCCGTGTCGCCGAGCGCGCTCCGCTCCGGCGTCGAGACGAGCAGGGCCTCGTCGGCGATCGCGAGCGGCAGCGTGGAGTCGTGCGACAGCCCCGCGCCCGCGTCGACGAACACGTAGTCGGCGTCGTCGAACGCCTCGACGACTCGGCGGAGCCCCGAGGGGTCCGCGGCCGCGTACGCGTCGAGATCGGTCGCGCCCGGCACCACTCGAAGCCCGGACGGGCCCTCGCGGACCGCCGCCTCCGGGTCGGCCTCGCCGGCCAAGACGTCGTGGAGGGTGATCTCGCCGGGCGTCACCCCCACGGCGTCCGCGAGGTTCGCCATGCCGAGGTCGGCGTCGATCGCGACGACGTCGGCGCCCGAGTCCGCCAGAATCGTCGCCAGCGCCGCGGTCGTGGTGGTCTTTCCGACGCCACCTTTCGCCGACGCGACCGCATACACCGTTGCCATACGGTGAAGTCCGACGACTGCTACTTAAATGTAGGCGGCGATACCCGCTGTCGACCGTCACGGTCGGCCCGCGACCGGATCGGGTCCCGGTCGCGAGCGGGCGAACCCCCGCGTACTTTCGCAAACACCTTATACGTCGCTTGTAGAGTTTCAGGCGATTAGTAGCATGGCGAGACCAGAGGTGCTCAACTCGATCAAGGAGGCCGAACGGGAGGCGGACGAGATCATCGCGGACGCGGAATCGGACGCCGAAGAGCGCCTCGCCGAAGCTCGAGAGCGCGCGGACGAGATCCGCGCCGAGGCCGAGGAGGAGGCGGAGTCCGAGGCCCAAGACCGGCTCGAAACGGCCCGCGCGGAGATCGAGGAGCGGCGCGAGGAGATCCTCGAATCGGGACGTTCCGACCGCGACGAGCTCGAACGCGAGGCCCGCGACCGGGTGGAATCGGCCGTCGACTACGCCGTCGAGCAGTTCGAGGCGGCCGTTCACGATCAGGCCGAGGAGGCGGTGGATGCTCAGGCCTGAGCAGATGAGCCGGGTGTCGGTGACGGGCTCGAAGCGCGTCATCGACGACGTCATCGAGGCGGCGTACGCCCACCACTCCCTGCACGTCACCGACTACGACGAGCGGTACGAGGGGTTCGAGCCGGGGACCTCCCTCGACGGCGCCGAGACCGTCAACGAGCGGCTCGTGACGGTGCGCTCGCTCGAAAGCATCCTCGACGTCGACGCGGACGACGCCGACGTCGCTCGCTCGCTGGACGACGACGAACTCGTCGACGAACTCGAACGCGTCCGCGAGCGGGTCAACGAGCTCAACGACGAGCGCGACGAGCTCCAGGCCGCGATCCGCGACCGGCAGGAGGAGATCGAACGGATGGAGCCGTTCGCGGAGCTCGGCATCGATCTCGAGTACCTGCGCGGCTACGACTCCGTCGAGGTCGTCGTCGGTGAGGCCAAGCCCGACGACGTCGAGGCGGCACTCGCAGACGCCGACACGATCGGCGCCTTCGACGTCTTCGTCGGCGGCGACGTCCTCGCCATCGTCGCGAGACCGACCGACGGCGACGCGGAGGGCGTCGTTCAGGACGCGCTCGTCGGCGTCGACATCGCGCTGCTCGACGTGCCGGACGCGGACGCGACCCCCGACGAGTACGTCGCGGAGCTGGAAGCCGAGCAGGCCGACCTCCGCGACGAGCTGGCGGCGGTCGAGTCCAAGCTCGAATCGGTGAAAGAGGAGGCGGCCGGCTTCCTGCTGCGCGCCGAAGAGCAGCTCACCATCGAGGCCGAAAAGAAGGAGGCCCCGCTCTCGTTCGCGACCACGGAGAACGCGTTCGTCGCGGAGGGCTGGGTGCCGACCGAGACGTTCCCCGACTTCGAGGCGGCGGTCGTCGACGCGGTCGGCGACCACGTCGAGGTCGAGGAGCTCGAGCGCGCCTCGTTCACCCCCGACGGCGACCACCACGCCGAGCCGGTCGACGGCGCGGGCGGCGCCGGGGCGGCGTCGGCCGACGACGGAAGCGCGGGGGCGTCCGCCGAGACGGAAGACGCGGTCGCCACCGACGGCGGCCACGCGACCCACGGTTCCGACGAGCCGCCGGTCGTCCAGAACAACGGCGGCGCGGCCGGTCCCTTCGAACTGCTGGTTCAGGCGTTCGGTCGCCCGAAGTACTCCGAGTTCGACCCGACGCTCTTGGTGTTCCTCACCTTCCCGGCGATGTTCGGGTTCATGATCGGCGACGTCGGGTACGGCGTCTTATACGCCGCCATCGGGGCCTTCATGTACACGAAGTTCGACGGCGCGTTCCGCGAGCTCGGCTCCGTCGCGATGTGGGCCGGCGGGTTCACGATACTGTTCGGCATCTACTACGGTATCGACCTGTTCGGCTACCACGCCTACCAGCTGCTCGGGATCCACTGGCCGGTCGAGGGGAAGGGCCTCTCGCCCGCCGACCTCGACTGGGGGCTCTCGTTCCTCGTCGTGAGCGTGGTGTTCGGCATCGTTCACCTGAACGTCGGCCACGTCCTCTCGTTCGTGAGCACGCTCCAGCAGCACGACGCGAAACACGCCGTCTACGAGGCCGGTTCGTGGCTGCTGATCCTCAACGGCGCGTGGATCTGGATCTTCAGCCAGGTGTTCCCCAACGCGAAGCCCGACTTCCTGTTCGAGGCCGTCTCGATCCTGACGTTCGGCGCCGTCTCGTTCAGCGGGTTCCCGGTCGCGGTCGGCTGGGCCGGCGCGGCCGCCGCGGCGCTCGGGCTCGTCCTGCTCGGGATCGGCGAGCCGCCGGAGCTGGCCGAGTTCCTCTCGCCCGTCGTCAACGTCATCTCGTACGCTCGGCTGATGGCCGTCCTGCTCGCGAAGGGCGGGATGGCGCTCGCCGTTAACCTGCTCGCGTTCGGCGCGTACATCGACGACGGCGGCGACGGGAGCTTCCATTTCATCTTCAGCGCCGACTACCTCGCCAAGGTGCAAGAGACCGCCGACTACGAGCTCGTCTTCGCGGGGATCACGACCGCGTTCGACCCGGCCTCCATCGGCCTCGTCGGGGTCGTCGCCCTCGTGGGCGGGATCGTCGTCGCGCTCGTCGGTCACCTCGTCGTCCTGCTGCTCGGGGTCACGTCCGCCGGCATCCAGGCGGTCCGCCTCGAGTACGTGGAGTTCTTCGGGAACTTCTACGAGGGCGGCGGCCGGTCGTACCTCCCGTTCGGTCGCGACCGGAAGTACACCCGCGACGACTGACCGGCGGCCCGACCGCTCGGTCTCGCCTTCCTTCGTTCGGCAACCCCGGTCTCGCAGCGAGTTCGAGACCGCGCTAGCCGCTGGGCTCACCTCCGTTTTCCCGTGGTCTCTTCGATCGTTTTGGGAAGCTTTATGACTCCTCTAGGGGCAAATAGCAACCGTTCGGAGACGAGCAACAGCAACTACTACCAATGTTTGAAGCTACCAACGCACTCGGGAACCTCGTACTGTCGACCGGTGGAACGCTGACTGACCCCAACGCCGCGGCAGCGCTCGCGGTCGGACTCGCGGCGCTCGGCGCCGGCTACGCGGAGCGCGGTATCGGGTCGGCCGCCGTCGGCGCGATGGCCGAGGACGAAGATCTGTTCGTCAACGGGCTCATCCTGACGGTCCTTCCCGAGACGATCGTCATTCTCGCGCTCGTCGTCGTCTTCATCGTCGGGTAACTCTTTCAGCGTTTTTCAACCAATGAGTTTGGAAACCGTCGTTGAGGACGTTCGAGACGAAGCCCGCGCGCGTGCGGAGGAGATCCGCGAAACGGCTCAGGAGGAGGCGGACGAGATCGTCGCCGAGGCCGAGGCCGACGCGGAGCGTATCCGCGAGGAGCGGCTCGCCGAGGCCGACGACCAGGTCGCCCAAGAGCGCGAACAGACGCTCTCGTCGGCGAAGCTCGAGGCCAAACAGGAACGGCTCGGCGCCCGCCGCGACGTCCTCGAAGACGTCCGCGACGACGTCGAGGCCGCGATCGCCGGCCTCGACGGCGACGACCGCCGCGAACTCACCGAGGCCCTGCTCGACGCGAGCCTCGCCGAGTTCGACGACGACGAGGACGTCGCCGTCTACACCCGCGCCGAAGACGTCGACCTGCTCGAAGACCTCGTCGCGGACCGCAACGCCCAGGTCGACGGCGAAGTCGACTGTCTCGGCGGCGTCGTGGCCGAGAGCGACACCTCCCGCGTTCGCGTGAACAACACGTTCGACTCGGTCCTAGAGTCCGTCTGGGACGACGAGTTGAAGAACATCTCGGAGCAACTGTTCGACCAATGAGCACCGCCGGGAGCCCGAACCCCGAGTACGTCGTCGCGCGGGTTCGTGCCCGCCGCGGCAGCCTCTACGGGGACGAGGAGTACCGCAAGCTCAGCCGGATGAGTCCGGCCGAGATCGCCCGCTTCATGGAGGAGTCGAGCTACGGCGCGGAGATCAACGCGCTCGGGAGCCGTCACGGCGGCGTCGACCTGATCGAGTACGCGTTGAACCGGAACCTCGCCGAGCAGTTCGACGCCATCCTCGACTGGAGCGAGGGGTCGCTGTACGGCCTGATAGCCCGGTACCTCCGGAAGTTCGACGCGTGGAACGTGAAAACGGTCATCCGCGGCGTCTACACCGACGCGGACCAGTCGGCCGTCGAGGTCGACCTGATCCGCGCCGGTGAGTTCGACGACCGCCGGATCCGCCGACTGCTGGAAGCGGACTCGATCGACGCGGTGATCGAGGTCTTAGAAGACACGATTTACGGGGCACCGCTGCGGGAGGCGTACGCCGAATTCGAGGAGACGGGCGTGCTGGTGCCGCTGGAAAACGCGGTCGACCGCGCGTTCTACGAGCGACTCCTCTCAAATCTCGGCGGCGACGAGCCGACCCGACAGTACGAGACGTTCCTCAAGGCGGAGGTCGACTTCCGGAACGCGACGAACGCCCTCCGGCTCGCCCGGTCGGGCGCGGACATCGACCCGGCGGCGTACTTCATCGAGGGGGGTGACCTGTTCACCCGCTCGTCGCTCGCGCGACTGGCGCAGAACCTCGACGAACTCGTCGAGTACATCGGCGACAGCCAGTACGGCGACGAGCTCGGTCCGGCGCTGCGCGAACTCGAAGAGGCCGGCAGTCTCATCGCGTTCGAACACGCGATCGACGCCGCGCTGTTGGCGTACGGCGACCAGCTCGGCACGATCCACCCGGTGTCGATCACGCCGGTGATCTCGTACATCCTCGCCAAGGAGCGGGAGACCGAGAACATCCGAGCGATCGCTCGCGGGAAGGAGGCCGGCCTGTCGGCCGACGAGATCGAATCGGAGCTGGTGATAACATGAGCCAGGAGATAGCGGTCGTCGGCAGCCCGGAGTTCACGACCGGATTCCGCCTCGCCGGCGTCCGAGCGTTCGAGAACGTGCCGGACGACGAGAAAGAAGAGAAGCTCGACGACGCGGTCGAGCGGACGCTCGACGACGAGGGCGTCGGCATCATCGTGATGCACGACGACGACCTCGATCACCTCTCGCGGGGGACCCGCGAGTCGGTCGAGGGGAGCATCGAGCCCGTCCTCGTGACGCTCGGCGGCTCCGGCGCCGGCAGCGGTGGGCTGCGCGACCAGATCAAACGCGCCATCGGTATCGACCTGATGGAGGAAGACGACTAATATGAGCAAAGCAGACACAACCGACGCCGTCTCTGACGACGGCGTCATTCAGAGCGTGAGCGGTCCGGTCGTGACCGCCCGCGATCTCGACGCCCGCATGAACGACGTCGTCTACGTCGGCGACGAAGGGCTCATGGGGGAAGTGATCGAGATCGAGGGCGACCTCACGACCGTTCAGGTGTACGAGGAAACCTCCGGCGTCGGCCCCGGCGAACCCGTCGAGAACACGGGCGAGCCGCTGTCGGTCGACCTCGGCCCGGGAATGTTGGACTCCATCTACGACGGCGTCCAGCGTCCCCTGGACGTGCTGGAGGGCAAGATGGGCAGTCCGTACCTCGACCGCGGGGTCGACGCGCCCGGCATCGACCTCGAGCAGGAGTGGGAGTTCGAGCCCACCGTCGAGGTCGGCGACGAGGTCGGCCGCGGCGACGTGGTCGGCGTCGTCGAGGAGACGGTCACCATCGACCACAAGGTCATGGTACCGCCGGACGCCCTCGACGAGGACGAGACCACCGAGGTCACCGCCGTCGAGGCGGGCTCGTTCGACGTCACCGAGACCGTCGCCGAGCTCGCCAACGGGACGGACGTCTCGATGCACCAGGAGTGGCCCGTCCGCGAGGCGCGCCCCTCCGAGAACAAGAAGACCCCCCGGACGCCGCTGGTGTCCGGACAGCGCATCCTCGACGGCCTGTTCCCCATCGCGAAGGGCGGGACGGCCGCGATTCCGGGGCCGTTCGGCTCCGGGAAGACGGTCACGCAGCACCAGCTCGCGAAGTACGCCGACGCGGACATCATCATCTACGTCGGCTGCGGCGAGCGCGGCAACGAGATGACCGAGGTCATCGAGGACTTCCCCGAGCTGGAGGACCCGGCCAACGGCAACCCGCTGATGGCCCGCACCTCGCTCATCGCGAACACGTCGAACATGCCCGTCGCGGCGCGTGAGTCCTGTATCTACACGGGGATCACGATAGCCGAGTACTACCGCGACATGGGGTACGACGTGGCGCTGATGGCCGACTCCACCTCGCGGTGGGCGGAGGCCATGCGCGAGATCTCCTCCCGGCTGGAGGAGATGCCCGGCGAGGAGGGGTACCCCGCGTACCTCGCCGCTCGCCTGGCGCAGTTCTACGAGCGCGCCGGCTACTTCGAGAACGTCAACGGGACGGAGGGCTCCGTCTCCGCGATCGGCGCGGTGTCGCCGCCCGGCGGCGACTTCTCCGAGCCGGTCACCCAGAACACGCTGCGGATCGTCAAGACGTTCTGGGCGCTCGACGCGGACCTGGCGGAACGGCGCCACTTCCCGTCGATCAACTGGAACGAGTCGTACTCGCTGTACAAAGACCAGCTCGACCCGTGGTTCGAAGACGAGGTCGCCGACGACTGGGCCGAGCGGCGGCAGTGGGCGGTCGACGTGCTCGACGAGGAGACGGAGCTACAGGAGATCGTTCAGCTCGTCGGGAAGGACGCCCTGCCCGACGACCAGCAGCTCACCCTCGAGATCGCGCGCTACCTGCGCGAGGCGTACCTTCAGCAGAACGCGTTCCACCCGGTGGACACCTTCTGTCCCCCGGAGAAGACGTACCTCATGCTGACGACGATCCAGACGTTCAACGACGAGGCGTTCGACGCCCTCGAAGCGGGCGTCCCGGTCGAGGAGATCGTCGACATCGAGTCGGCCCCGCGGATTAACCGTATCGGCGTCCAAGAGGACTACAACGAGTACATCGAGGATCTCAAAGCGGAGATCACCGAAGAGCTCCGGAGCCTCTACTGATCATGAAAGAGTATCAAACCATCACCGAGATCAGCGGCCCCCTCGTGTACGCCGAAGTCGACGAGGCGATCGGGTACGACGAGATCGTCGAGATCGAGACGGCACAGGGCGAGACGCTGCGCGGCCAGGTGCTCGAGTCCTCGGAGGACGTAGTCGCGATCCAGGTCTTCGAGGGAACGAGCGGTATCGACAGAGACGCGTCCGTCCGCTTCCTCGGCGAGACGATGAAGATGCCCGTCACCGAGGACCTCCTCGGTCGGGTGCTCGACGGGTCCGGTCGTCCCATCGACGACGGTCCCGAGATCGTCCCCGAGGAGCGACAGGACATCGTCGGCGCGGCGATCAACCCGTACTCCCGGGAGTACCCCGAGGAGTTCATCCAGACGGGCGTCTCCGCCATCGACGGCATGAACACGCTCGTCCGCGGTCAGAAGCTCCCGATATTCTCCAGTTCGGGCCAGCCGCACAGCGAACTGGCGATGCAGATCGCTCGGCAGGCCAGCGTGCCGGAAGAAGACGAGGGCGACGACGAGGAGGGCTCCGAGTTCGCCGTCATCTTCGGCGCGATGGGGATCACGGCCGAGGAGGCCAACGAGTTCATGGAGGACTTCGAGCGCACCGGCGCGCTCGAACGCTCGGTCGTCTTCATGAACCTCGCGGACGACCCCGCAGTCGAGCGGACGGTCACCCCGCGGATGGTGCTCACCACGGCTGAGTACCTCGCCTTCGAGAAGGACTATCACGTCCTCGTCATCCTGACGGACATGACCAACTACTGCGAGGCGCTCCGCGAGATCGGTGCGGCCCGCGAGGAGGTCCCCGGCCGACGTGGGTACCCCGGGTACATGTACACCGACCTGGCGCAGCTGTACGAGCGCGCCGGACGCATCCAGGGCCGCGAGGGGTCGGTGACGCAGATCCCGATCCTCACGATGCCGGGCGACGACGACACCCACCCGATCCCGGACCTGACCGGGTACATCACCGAGGGACAGATCTACGTCGACCCCGACCTCAACAGTCAGGGGCTCGAGCCGCCGATCAACGTCCTCCCCAGCCTGTCGCGGCTGATGGACGACGGGATCGGCGAGGGGCTCACCCGCGCCGACCACGCCGACCTGAAAGACCAGATGTTCGCGGCGTACGCGGAGGGCGAGGACCTCCGCGACCTCGTGAACATCGTCGGTCGCGAGGCGCTGTCGGAGCTCGACAACAAGTACCTCGACTTCGCCGACGCGTTCGAGTCGGAGTTCGTCGACCAGGGCTTCGACGAGAACCGCAGCATCGAGGAGACGCTGGAGATCGGCTGGGACCTGATCTCGATGCTCCCGAAGGACGCCCTCAACCGGATCGACGAGGAGTTCATCGAGGAGCACTACCGCGAGGACGACGCCGAGCGCGAAGCCGTCGAAGCCGCCGACTGATCCGGCTTCTCTCCACTCTTTCGCACCGATACCGACCAGCGGCCACGACGGTCAGTCCTCGTCGGTCGGGTCGTCGCAGTCGGCGAGATCGATCACGTTCTCGCGGCCGATTCGCAGCTTCTTCACCTCGCCGGCGTCGGCCATCCGAGAGAGCACGCGCGAGGTCTTCGACTTCGACCAGCCGAACGCCTCGACCACGTCGGACTGCTTCATCCGGCCCCCGCGCTCGCGGAGGGCGCGCCTGACCCGGTCCTCGTCGGTGAGGAGTTCCGGATCGACCCCGTCGGACCCGTCGTCGGTGACGAGCTCGGCCGCGGTCGAGTCGGTCTCCGCGGCGGTAGCGGCACCGCCGGCATCGTCGGCGGCGCCGTTGCGGTCTGTGGCGGCGGGATCTCCCTCGCGGTCGGTCCGCTCATCGCCGAGTCCAAGCCGACCGGTCCGCACGGCGTAGGCCAGGAGCGCGACCGCCCCGAAGACGAGAGCGAGCGCGGCGGGGAGAGGTGCGCTTTCGATCCCGCCCGAATCCGAACCCCTGTCTGCGCCGTTGACACCGGCGTCGCCAGCGCCTCCCGTCGCCGGCACGGCACGGACGCTCGGCCGGCCGTCGTCGAAGTCCTCGCGGCCGCGCCACTCGACGACGCCGTCGCCGACGTCGTCCGGTTCCGGGGAGACCGACTCGACCGCGTATCCGTCCGGCACCGAGACGGCCAACGCGTCGTCGGCGCTGATGAAGAACCCGCCTGCGAAGACGTCTCCGGCCACCACCGCATCGCCGTCGACCGCGGCGAAGCCGGTCCACGTGAAACGGAATCGCACGACGCCCCACCGCCGCGGGACCTCCTGTATCGCCGTGTCGGCCTCGAAGTCAGTCGCGCGCATCTCGCGGGCCGACGAACCGTTCGCTGCCGCGACGACGCCGGACATCCGCTCGGAGAAGGGATCGAGGTAGCGGCTCGAGTTCGAACGGAATCGCTCTTGGAACCGCTCGTACTCCGCGACGTCGGAGTCGTTCTCGAGTCGCGTCCGGAGGGTGATCTCCCACGTCGCCGACCCGTCGGCGGCTAGGTCGATCCGAGTGATCGTGTTGTCCGGCGCGGGCTGGTCGTCGGTCTGGGGGACGACGACCGACTGCGCGCCGGCGGGGACGGCCACTCCGAGGGCCGCCACACAGCAGACGGCGAGGAGGAGCGCGGCGATCGATCCGGCCGTCCGGCCGCGTCGTTTCATTGAGAGACAGTTCTTCCCCGCCCGGAATTAAACCCACAGATCGTCTCGCAGCGGCGTCGGGAAACGCGGTGAAACTCGGCGAAACGGTCCGTTCCGCGGACGCAAGCCGTCGGAACTCGGCGGAACGGAGCGCCACGGTCGTCCCGGTATATGTGGGTGGCGAGCCTCGCTGCGATCGTCATGCGAGGCACACGAATCCTGACCGTTCTCGTGGCACTGGGGCTCGTCGTGGGCGCCGTGCCCGGCGCCGCGCTGGCGAGCGCGACGACCGGCGGGGACGCGACGGGCATCGGATCGAACAGTGCGGCACCGAGCGGTATCGACGCGTCGGCCGTCTCGGCACAGACCGACGGAAACACGACGAACGGGAACGCGAGCGGTACCGACGACGGAAACGCGACCGGCGAGGTCTCGCGAGCGACGGTCGGCCAGCAGCTCGCGACGATCATCGCCGTCACCGACGACGAGGTGTCGAGCGACGTGGAGGCCTCGTCGCTCGACGCGGCGCTCGAGGAGGCAAACGAGTCCGAACGCGCGACGATTCTCGCGGAGCGATCCGCGTCGCTCCGCGAGCGCGCCGACGAGATCGTCGCCGACCAGCGCGACGCCCGCGTCGCCTACGAAGACGGCGAGTTGGCCCGCGGCGAGTTCGCGCAGCGGATCGCGGTCCTCGCCGGACAGGCGCGGACGGTCGACCGCGGCTTCGAACGGGTCGCGGACGGCGCGGACGGCGTCTCCGGGATCGAGCTTCGGGCCGCCGGATACGACCGGCCCGCGAACGCGGACGCCAGAGAGCGGCTCACCCGCGTGACGGGCACCGGCGCGAGCGCACTGCTCGCGCAGTACACCGCCGAGAGCGCGGGCGAGTTCTCCTTGGAGGTCGACGGCGGCGTCTCCATCGAGGTCGAGAGCGACGATGGCGAGCGCTCCCGCGAGATCGAGCGCGAACAGCCCGGTAACGGCACCTTCGAGGTGACCCAGAGCGAGGCGCTCACCGCCGCCACCGCGCAGCTGTCGACAGACGCCGACGGCGAGTGGACGCTTCGGTCCGTCGATCGCGACGAGGACGACGGCTACTACGAGTTCGAGTTCGCCCTCTTCGGTCCGGAGACGACCGGCGAGGCCGAGGTCAGCGTCGACGGCCAGACCGGCGAGATCTTCGAGTTCGAAGAGGAGATCGAGCCGCGGGAGCGAGACGACGGTGACGACGAGACGCCGCTGTCGATCGCCATCGTCGACGGCACGGCCGAGGCGGGTGCCACGGTGACGCTCCGTGTGACCGCCGCCGGCGAGCCCGTCGAGGGTGCGACCGTCGAGCTGGGCGACCGAACCGTCGGGACGACCGACGCGGACGGCCGGATCGAAGTGACGCTGCCCGACGACGACGAGGTCGAGATCGAGGTCGAGGACGGTGACCGCGACGGCGAACTGGAGATCACGCTCCGGTCGGAGACCGATGAGGACCGCGACGACGACTTCGCCGAGCGGTTCTCCGTCGGCGGCTCCGTCGAGAACGGAACCGTCGACCTCTCGGTGACCTACGACGGCGAGGGCGTCGACGGCGTCTCCGTCTCCGTCGACGGCGACCGGGTCGGAACGACCGGCCCGGACGGGACGCTCTCGTTCGACGCGCCCGCCGCCGACGACTTCGAGGCGGAGCTCGTGAAGGGCGCGTTCGAGGCCGAGATCGAGTTCGAGGTCGGTTCGGACGGTACGCTCGGGGCCGGAGACGTCCACGTCGGGGAACGCGACGACGAAAGCGATGACGACGCCGACGACGCGGAGGGTGGCGACGACGGGGACGACGACCGAGACGAGGACGACCTCTCTGTCGCCGTCGCCTCCGGTGAGCCCGCTCCCGGTGCCGCGGTGACGGTCGAAGTGACCGACGCCGCCGGCGAGCCCGTCGAGGGCGCGACCGTCGAGGTCGGAGGCGAGTCCGCCGGAACGACCGACGCGGACGGTCGGATCGAAGTGACGCTGCCCGACGATGACGAGGTCGAAATCGAGGTCGAAGACGGGGACCGCGGCGGCGAACTCGAGATCGAGTTCGGAGCGAACGATGACGAGAGCGACGAGGCAGAGAATGAAAGCGGTGAAGATGATGACGACGACGAGACTGAGGACGGTGACGACGACGAGGAGGAGGACGAGTGATCCGTTCCCGCGGTCTGACCGCCGCCGTCGCGGCGCTCGCGGTGATCGCCGTGCTCCTCGCTCCGGGGGTCGCGGCGATCGACGGTCCCGGGGCGAAGCCGGCGCTCGAGGAGGGATCTTCGTTCGTCGTCGCGCCCGACGCGGACGGCGACGCGACGGTCGCGCTCGTGTTGGCGTACGACCTCGCTGACGACGCCGACGAGGCGGCGTTCGAGGAGCTGCGCGAACAGCCAGAGAACGTCACGGCCCGGTTCGACGACCGCATGACGCGGATCGCCGAGCGGACCGCGACCCAGACGGGACGAGAGATGGGCGTCTCCGACGCGCGGGTCGAGGTCGAGTCGACGAACGGGACCGGCGTCGTCCGCCTCTCGGTGACGTGGACGAACCTCGCCGCGGTCGACGGCGACCGGCTGGTCGTGAGCGAGCCGTTCGAGAGCGCGTTCCGACCGGACCGACCCTTCGTGCTCGTCGCGCCCGACGGGTACGCGCTGGCCGACGCGACTGTCGAGGCGGACGCGACGACCTCGGCGGACGAGGGCGGCGCCGCGAGCGCTGAGTGGGATCCCGGCACGGATCTGTCCGGGTTCTCGGCCACGCTCGCGCCCCCGGAGGCCGGAGGCGTTACCGACGGCTCGCTGCCGACCCCGCTGGCGCCGACGCTGGCGCTCCTCGCGGTCGGACTCCTCACCTACGCCGGCTGGCGACGGACGTAGGCGGAGCGAGCCGCACGAACTGTCGCGATCGGCGCCGAACCGCACGGACCGAACCGGACCGAACCGATCGGCACGCCGGACCATCACGGGTCCCGACGGGTCATGTCCCCGCCGCCGACCCCACCGGACCCGAACGGGGATCGCCGTCCCGACCTCGGTCGTCAGGAGCGATCGCCCGCCGCTGTCAGAGGCACGCGATCCGTCCCATCTTCCGCTTTTTCTTTCGGACGCAGCCGACGGCTCCGCCGTCGTGCGGACACCGATCCGTCCCGCGACACGCCGCGTCTGAAAAGAATTAACCGCCTCGGAGCGGAAGCTATCCCCAAGATGGCCAAGGATGTCAAACCGACGCGCAAGAACCTGATGGCGATCGAGGACCGCATCGAGCTCTCCGAGCGCGGTCACGACACGCTCGAGCAGAAGCGCGACGGGCTCATCATGGAGTTCATGGACATTCTCGACCAGGCGCAAGACGTCCGGTCCGAGGTGTCCGAGAACTACGAGACGGCCCAGCGCAAGATCGACATGGCCCGGGCGATGGAGGGCGACGTCGCCGTCCGGGGCGCGGCCGCGGCGCTGAAAGAGCACCCGGAGATCACGACCCAGTCGAAGAACATCATGGGCGTCGTGGTCCCGCAGATCGAGTCCTCGAAGGTGCGAAAGAGCCTCGACGAACGCGGGTACGGCCTGCTCGGCTCCTCCGCGCGGATCGACGAGGCCGCCGACGCCTACGAGGAGCTGCTCGAATCGATCATCCTCGCCGCGGAGGTCGAGACCGCGATGAAGAAGATGCTCACGGAGATCGAGACGACGAAGCGCCGCGTGAACGCCTTGGAGTTCACGCTCCTCCCCCGTCTCTACGACAACCAGGAGTACATCGAACAGAAGCTCGAAGAGCAGGAGCGCGAGGAGACGTTCCGGCTGAAGAAGATCAAGGACAAAAAGGAAGAAGAGGAGGCCGAAGAGGAGGCCGAGGCCGCCGCCGAGGCCGCGGCCGCGGAAACCGAGGATCCCGAGCCCGCCGACTGACAGGTCGCGGTCCTCACCGACTCGCCATCGGCCGCCGCCTTCGGCCGTCGGACCCGCTCCTTGGCACCCCGCCGTCCCGACGCGTGTTTTAATTTGCGCGCAGCGCCTACCCCTCTCTATGTCCTGTCCTCACTGTGACGCCGAGGTCGTCGGATTCGCGGTGCCGTCAGCGCTCCGCGATCACGCGCCGGCCGACGCGGCCGCGATCTGTACCCGTTGTCTGCGCGTTGTGCCGGCTGACGAGGCTGGCCTCGCGGGTGACGTCTCCGCGGACCCCGACCTCTCCGCGGTCGACCCCGCGTTTCCGTCCGGCGAGGCCGGCATCGCGCTGGCGCTCTGTTGTGGCAAGCTGGATTCGTTCGCCTTGAACCGCGAATCCATCGAGGCCCTCATCGACCACGCCGAGCGGGCGGGCGCCGACGTCTTCGCGTTCTTGGGTCGGCTCGACGCGGCCGACGCCGCGTTCGACCTCGACCGGCGGCGGGCGGCGCTGATCGACTTCTTATGAGTCCCCCGTCGTCTTCGGACGTACATCTATATGCGTCCCCTCGATACTCATAACGAATGACCGATCCCGTTCGAGCGGACGGGGGCGAAGACGACGAGTTCTATCGGCGACTCGTCGGCCACGCGACGGAGGTGTTCCTGCTCCTCGACCGCGACCGAACGGTCCGATACGCGAGCCCGGCGGTAAGCGACACGCTCGGATACGACCCGGAAACGCTCGTCGACGAACGACTGCCGGAGTACGTCCATCCCGACGACTGGGAAGCGGTGGCCGACGCGCTCGACGCGGCCTTCGAGCGCCCCGACGAACCGACCACGGTCGAGGTTCGGTTCCGCTCGAGCGACGAGTCGTGGTCGTGGTTCGCGTCGACGGTCCGGGGGCATCCGGGTGGCACCGGCGGCGACGGCGTCCTCGTGAGCTGTCACGATATCACCGAGCGGGTGGCCCAGCGCCAGCGGCTCCAGCGGCAGAACGACCGCCTCAACGAGTTCGCGAACGTCGTCTCACACGACCTCCGGAACCCGCTCAACGTCGCACAGGGGCACGCGGCGATGCTCGCCGAACGCGTCGCGGCCGACGCCGACCTGCGGACGAACGTCGACGTAGTCCGTCGGTCGCTCGACCGCATGGACGACATCATCGACGACACCCTGACCCTCGCGAGGGAGGGACAGCCCGTCGGCGAGCCGGAGCCGGCCGAGCTGGCGACAGTCGCGCGGAAGAGCTGGGAGTCCGTCGCGACCGACTCGGCCACGCTGGAGGTCGTCGACGAGGCCACGCTGTACTGCGACGCGAGCCGCCTCCGAAACGTGTTCGAGAACCTGTTTCGAAACGCCCTCGATCACGGCACCGACGGGGACGGACACGTCACGGTCACCGTCGGCCGGATCGACGCCTTCTACACGACGACCCGCGCCGCCGACGACGGCGACGGGTTCTACGTGGAAGACGACGGGCGGGGGATTCCGCCGGCAGAGCGCGAGGCCGTCTTCGAACCCGGACACACGTCGACGGAGTCGGGCACGGGGTTCGGACTGGCGATCGTCAAACGGATCGCGGACGCTCACGGGTGGAACGTGACGCTCAGGGAGGGAAAGGCGGGCGGGGCTCGGTTCGAGTTCACCGGCGTCGCCTTCGTCGAGTGAGCGACCGATCCGGTCGAGTGAGCCATCAACCCGGCCGACCGACTGGTCCGAACTCAGAGGTCGATCCCGTCGGGATCGTTCCACTCGTCGTCTCCGTCGTCGCCCTCGTCCGCTTCGGTTCCCGCCGGACCGAGTCGCTTCTCGCCCTGCCGTGACTCGTGGACCGCGAACCCGCCGCTCCGCTCCTCGCTCCCGCCGGCGTACGGGTCTGTCTCGGGGTCGTAGTCCTGCTCGTCGCGCTCGAAGACGTACGCGAGGAACCCGAACAGCGGGACGACGAAGGAGATTAGCGCCCACTTGCGACGGTCCATCCCGTGGTTCGGCGCGTCGACGTACGCGTACCCGGCGAAGCCGACGAGCCACGCGAGCGGGACACCGACGAGGATGACGGCGACGAACGGCTCCATACCGACGCTTCGACCGCGCGGCAATAAGGTTGCGGGCGGACGGCGACTCCGGCGGCGCTCACAGGAACGGGCGCCAGTAGTACGGGCTGACGAACCCCTCGATGACGGCGGCGAGGCCGAGCAGGAGTCCGAGCCCGACGGTCACCCAGAAGCCGGTCTCTAACGCGTCGGCGAGCCGTTCGCGGCGCTCGTCGCCGCGGAACGTCCGCCACGAGACGGCGCCGAGGTGGATCCCGAGCGCTCCGGAGACGACGAGGGCGGGGATCTCGAAGATCCCGTGCGGGACCACGAACGCGACGAGCGCCGGGAGGTTCTCCTCCAAGGCGGCGGTGGCGCCTAAGGCGACGCCGTTGAACGCGAGCGAGGAGAGCGCGGGGACGACGAACCCGACGCCAGAGAAGGCGGTCGCGATCGCGACCCCCCAGTTGTTGCCGAAGAAGGCGAGCGCCGCCACCGGCGGGACGTGTCCGACCAACCGCCCCTCGATCGAGGTCGTGACCGTTCCGCCGAAGGAGCCGACCGCCACCCAGCCGACGGCGCCGAACCCGACCGCGGTCGCGACCGCGAGCGCGTGGTGGCCCGGCGTCGCCCGGACGAACCCGACCAGCTCCCGCCAGCCGCGCCGGAGCCCGCCGACGAGTTGGGTCCGAACGCCGGCCTCGGGCGGGTCGAGGGGGTCGACCGTGCCGCGGTAGTCGCCGTAGAGGACGGTCTTCAACAGGTCGAGCGCGGGCGCGACGACGACCGCGCTCGCGAGCGCGACGACGGCGCCGCCGCCGAGGAACGCCACCCCGGACGCGGCCGACGAGACGGCGATCAGCGCCCCGACGGCGACCACGAGGTACGCGGCGGCGTCGGTCGGGTTCGACCGCACGAAGCCGCCGGCGCCCTCGACCGCCTCGACGACGCCGGCGTCGTCGACGACGACGGCCACCGGCGCGAACGCGAACAGGACCCGGACGAGCATCACGGCGACGAAGCCGACGAGGAGGGCGGCGATCGCGACGGCAGCCCCGAGGAACGGGTTCGCGAGGAACGCCGCGCCGACCGCGAGAGCGCCCAGCGCTATCACCCCGACCCAGAGGAGGAGTTCGGCGACGTACAGCCCGAGGAACGTCGGCCACCGCGACCGCGCGCCGGCGATCCCGCCGACGAGTGCCCGCTCGCGGCGCAGGGTCGCGACGACGGCCGAGAGCTGTCCGGCCGAGATGACGGTGTACGCGAACAGCCCGAGGGCGGCCGTGACGAGGACGCCGCCGACGAACAGGATCCCGACGGTCGGCGTCAGGAGGGGTTCGAACGCGGGGGTCACCCCCTCTGCCCACGCCTCGAGCGCCGCCGGGTCCTGCGTCTCCGGCGGCGGCTCGAGTCCGGCCAGCGCGTCGCGGGCGGCCGCCAGTCGCCCGGTGAGTTCGAGGTGGAGGTAGATCCCGGCGAGCGCGACGAACGTGCCGAGACGGGCGATCACGGGAACCGCGGTGCCGAGGAGGTAAAAGGGGAGCAGATCGGCGGGACGGCGACGGAGGGTCGCTATCGTGGCCGTTACGGCAGCGGAGAGGTCCATACCGCTCGGTTCGGTCGTCCGGTACTTAAAAACGGGCGTGTCCTCCGAACGGGCCCCCGCGGGGTTTCGACTCGTTCCCTCGCGAGTTTCCGACTAGTCCCAGAACGACTGGGTCCGCGCGTACTCGCGCTCCTGCCGGAGCACGTCGCGGTAGAACTCGTCTTCGTCCTCGCGGAGCTTGTTGATGATCCGCGCGGCGTTGTGGGGGCCGACGCCGCGCGCCGCGAGGGCGATCACCGCCCGCTTGCCGTGCGTCTGGACGAGGCTCGCGGCGCGGTGGGCGCGCTCGGTGCGGCGCTCCTGCTCGTCGTCCTTCTCGGCCGCGCGCACCGCGGCGACCGTCTCGTCGTCCCACGGGTTGAGCGCCGCGATCCGGGTCGACCCGCACTCCGGACACTCGGGCTGGTCGCGGACGCGCCGCACCTTCGTCGTGTGCCGCCAGTCCGTGCAGTGGAGACAGAAGCAGATCACCCGGTCGTCCCGAATCCGCTCTCTGACGGTGTCGATCACGTCCGCGTCGGCGTTGTCGGGGACGAGGAACTCCGTGCCGGCGGAGCGCCCCGCGGTGCCGAGCGCGGTGCGCTCGCGGGCCACCTCGACCGCGAGCGAGCCGTCCCGAACCGCTTCGAGCAGTTCCGCGGTCTCCGGCACCGCGAGGTCCGCGTGGAACACCTCGCGGAGCGCCTCGTCGTAGACGGGCGTGTCCTCTAAGGCCGCGAGCAGTCGGTCGCCGCCGAACCGGCCGCGTCCCTCCTTGTACCGCTTGACCGCGCCGAACTTCGCGGCGACCTGCGCGAGCGTGAACTTCAGCGCGTCCGACTTCTTGACGGCCAGTTCGAGGTACGCCGCCAGCCGGTCGGGGTCGGTCGTCTCCAACACCTCGCGGAAGGTCCCGGGGTCGACGTCGTGTGGCACCTCGAACTCGATCCGGTACGGGTCCACGTCCATCCCGACCGACGACCCCGCGCGCTGGCCGACGAGCGCCGCGAGCAGGCGCGCGAGCGTCTCGTTCACCTCGTGGCCGAAGGCGGCGTTGACCGCGACGGTGCGCGCGCTCCCCTCGATCACGATCCGGTCGTCCGTGGGTACCGGGTGGCCGGCCTCGACGTGGTCGACGACGGCGCTCAACGCGTCCGCGGCCGTCTCCGCGTCGGTCGGATACCGCTCGGTGAGGTCGGCGGCGACCGCCTCGGGCGTCGACCCCGCGTCGAGGGCGGCCGCGGCCTCGCCGCGGATCTTCCCCACCTCCTCGGCGACGGGCTTCGGGACGGGGATCTCCCGTCCGACCCACGACGGGACCTCGCCGGTGGGGTCCGGAATCGGCGTCACGTTCACGCGCTCCTCCTCCTCGTCTATCTCCGTGATGCGCCACATCTCGCCGCGCTGGACGAACGTCTCGCCCGGGCCGGCGAAGTTGACGACGAACTGCTCGTCTAAGGTCCCGATCTGGCGCCGCGAGGACATGTCGTACACCTCGTAGGTGGACTCGTCGGGGATCATCGAGAGGTTCGCGTAGAAGTACTGCCAGGTCCCGCCGCTCTTCTCGAGCGTGTCAGTCTCCTCGTCGAGCCACAGCAGTCGGTTCCCGTCGAGTTCGCGGACGACCTCCTGGAACTCCGGCTCGGAGAGGTCGTCGAAGGGGTAGGCGTTCGTGACGGTCCGGTACGCTTCGCGGGCGTGGACCTCGCCCTCGTCCATCACGATCCCGACGATCTGGTTCGCGACCGTGTCGAGGCTCCCGTGGTGGATGTTCGCGGGCTCGACGAGCTCGTCGCCGGCCCGCCGCGCGATGGCCATCGCCTCGAGGGTGTCGTCGCCGCCCTGCGTCACGACGGTCCCCTCCGAGACCAGGTCGCGGCGGTGGCCTGCCCGCCCGACGCGCTGGAGGAGGCGAGCGACCTCGCGGGGGCTCCCGTACTGGACCACGTGGTCGACGCGCCCCACGTCGATGCCGAGTTCCATCGAGGACGTACAGACGAGCCCGTCGAGATCGCCCGACTTGAACCGGTCTTCCACGTCGATCCGCACGTCCTTCGACAGCGAGCCGTGGTGGAGCTCGATCTCGGTGACCTCGTCGGGGTCGGTCCCGGAGTCGCGCTCGTTCTCCGCGAGCGTCTTGAACCGGGAGCCGAGCGCCTCGGCGGTCTGTCGCGTGTTGACAAAGATCAGCGTCGACTCCTTGTCGGCGACGATCCCGCGGATCGTCCGGACGTGGCTCGCGGTCGCCTCGTCGACCGCGAGTTCGCCTGCGAGACGGGTGTCGGCGTCCGTGATCGCCGGGTCGAGGACGCGCACGTCGGTCCGCGTCCCGGCGGCGACCTCGACCGTCTCGAACGACCGGTCGCCGGGGCGGTCGGGGTCCCGTTTCCCGGTGCCGACGAGGAACCGTCCGACTTCCTCGGGGTCGCCCACCGTCGCGGAGAGCCCGACCCGCTGGAACGGCCCCGCGACGCGCCGGAGGCGTTCGAGCCCGACCGTGAGCTGTGCGCCGCGCTTCGCGGCCGCCAGCTCGTGGACCTCGTCTATCACGACGTGGGCGACCGATTCGAGCGCCACCCGCATCTTCGAGCCCGTCAGGATCGCCTGAAGGCTCTCCGGCGTCGTGATCAACACGTCGGGCGGGTCGTCGGCCTGCTTCGACCGCTCGTACTGCGTGGTGTCGCCGTGGCGCACCGCGACCTCCACGCCGAGCCGCTCGCCCCACCACTCCAGCCGGTCCATCATGTCGCGGTTGAGCGCGCGGAGGGGCGTGATGTACAGCGCGGAGATGCCCTCGCGCGGCGGGTCGCCGGGCGAGTTTCGGGCCTCGACGAGCGCGTCGAAGACGGGGAGCATCGCGGTCTCCGTCTTGCCGGTGCCCGTGGGGGCTAAGACGAGCGCGTTCTTCCCGGCCGCGAGCGGCGGGATCGCCTCGCGCTGGGGCTCCGTCGGCGTCGAGAAGCCCTGATCCGACAGCGCCGCGCGGACCTCGCTCCCGAGGTGCGCGAACGCGTCCATCCCCGACGGTTCCGCCATTGTGTGATCGCTCTCTGTTGGACGCTCGGGCGATTAAGCCCGTCGCCACCCGAGATCCGGACGCAGTGCGCGGCGCGAGCGACGCGCCGGACTCGTCGCCGCCGGAAGGTCCGCACACCGGTCACTCGGCGAGCGGCAGTTCGAGGGTAAACACGCTCCCCCTCGGGTCGTTATCTCCGACCCGCACGTCCCCGCCGTACTTGTCGACGAGCGTCTCGACGAGGTACAGGCCGATCCCCGTTCCCCCGCTTTCCAGCCCCTTCTCGCCCTCCTGAAAGATCTGCTCTTTGTGGTCGTCGGGGATGCCGGGACCGTTGTCGGCGATCGAGACGCGTACCGAACCGTCCGAAACGGCGGTCGAGACCGCGATTTCGGCCACCTCCTTGTCGTTGTGGACGACCGCGTTCGTCAGCAGGTTCCGGAACACCGCCTCCAACAGGTCGTCCGCCAACACCGTCACGTCCGGGATCGGCCCGTCGACGGAGACCGTCGCGCGGTCTTTCTCCGACCGAACCTGTTCGATCTGCGCGCTGAGCTCGGCGCGGAGGCCGACCGGCGTCCGGTCGGAGCCGACCTGTAACAACACGTCGGTGACGTCTCTGGCGGTCTCCGTGATGTCCGCCGCCTCCTTCGCCGCCTCGATGACCGTCTGCGCGTACGTCCGGCTCCGGTCGTCCGGGAGCGAGCCTTCGAGCAGCTCGGTGTAGGACTCGACCACCATCAGCTGGTTTTTGATGTCGTGGCGCACGACCTGGTTCAGCAGCTTGAGGTTGTCCCGCTGCTCTTCGACCGTCCGCTCGTACTCCTTGAGATCGGTGATGTCGCGGGCGTAGCCCAAGACGGCGTCTTCGTCCGTCTCCGCCACTTTATACGGAATCTTCGTCGTCTGGAAGATTCGGGTCTCACCGTCCGCCGTGGTCAGCGGCTCCTCGTCTATCGTCTTCGGCCCGCCCGACTCGAAAACCGCCAAGTCGTCCTGTCGGAACGCCTCAGAGTCGCCGGCGTCCGGAATGATCTCTCTCTCGGTCTTACCCTCGACCCCGTCCGGCGTCCGGCCGTACGCCGACGCGGTCGCCTCGTTGGCCAGGAGGTACTCGCCCTCGCGGTCCTTCACGAAGATTAGGTCCGGCACGAGGTCGATAATCTTCCGGAGCTCCTCGCGCGTCGCCTCGAGGGCCAACTCGTACTCCTTCCGCGACGTGATCTCCGAGAGCACCCCCACCAGCCGGCGCGAGCCGTCCTCGGACTCGACGAGTTCGGCACGCACCTCGCCCCACAGCTGCTCGCCGTCCGCGGTTCGGATCCGGTACTCCGTCTTGAGCGGCTCGTCGCCCGCCTTCGCCCGCTCGATCGCCCGCTCTAACGCCGGGAGGTCGTCGGGGTGGACGTACCCGGCGAACGCCTCGTAGGTGCCCTCGAACGTCCCCGGTTCGAGCCCGAACAGGCGCTCCATCGACTCGGTCCAGACCACCTCGTCGGTCGCGAGGTCCCACTCCCAGACCCCGGTCCTCGTGCCGTCGAGCGCGATCGTCAGGCGCTGTTCCGTCTCTTCGAGCGCCTGCTCCCGCTCCTTTCGGTCGGTGATGTCTTGGAACAGCCCCAACACGCCGACTATCTCGCCGTCCTCGTCGCACTGCGGGTCACCGACGGTCCTGACCCACCGAGTCCCGCCGGACGTCGTGAGGATCCGCAGTTCGAGGTCGTACGACTCGCCCTCCGCCGCCAGCCGGGTGAACGCCCGCTCGATGGTGTTGCGGTCGTCGGGGTGATAGAAGTCTAACGCCTCCTCCAGATCGACCGACTCGGTCGTCGGCACCTCGTGGATCCGGAACACCTCGTCGCTCCACGTGAGCGACTCGTCGACCAGATCGACCTCCCACCAGCCGATCGACGCGCTCTCTTGGGTGCGCTCGATGAGGGTTCGCGTGCGCTCCAACTCCGTCTCTCGGCGCTTCTGATCGTCGATATCGAGGTGGATGCCGACCGCCCGGAGGGGCTCTCCGTCCTCGTTCCGCTCGACGACCTTTCCGATGTCGCGGATCCACTTCCATTCGCCCGACGCGGTCCGCATCCGGTGGTCCGCGTCGTAGTACTCCGTCACCCCGTCCATGTGGGCGGACAGGGCGTCCTCGACCGCCGCGAGGTCGTCGGGGTGGACGCGGCGCTCCCACGCGTCGAGGTGCGCCTCGATATCGTCGAGCGAGTGGCCGAGCATCGCCGCCCACTGGTCGTTGAACTCGACCTCGTCGGTGGTCATGTCCCAGTCCCAGACGCCGAGCTGCGCGCCCTCGACCGCGAGTTCGAGCCGGTCTTTGATCTGCTGGAGAGTTCGCTCCCGCGTCTTCTGTTCGGTGATGTCGGTCGAGACGCCGCACACTCCGCGGATCGATCCCTCCTCGTCGTGTACGGGCGACTTCCGCGTCAGCCGAACGCTCTCTCCGGCGGGCGTCGGAACCGTCTCCTCGATCTCGATCTGCTCGCCGCCCTCGATCACTCTGCGGTCGTCCGCCCGGGCCTGCGCCGCGACGGGCTCCGGGAAGAGGTCCTCGTCGGTCATTCCGACGGGGTCCGCGTCGATGTCGAACACGTCGCGACACGCTTGGTTCATGAGGAGGTACCGCCCGTCGGTGTCTTTCAGGAACACCGCCGCGGACATCGTCTCCAACACGGTCTGGAACCGCCGGTACGTCCGCCGGTGTTCCCGCTCGCGTTCCTTCTGCTCCGTGATGTCGCGAGCGACGCCGACGATCTGCGTCACCGTTCCGTCCTCCGTGACCGGAGTCAGCTTCGTCTGCCAGTCCGTCGTCCCGGCCGGGAAGTCGAGTCGCTCCTCGTACTCGATCGTCGTCCCCTGCTCGACGCACCGGCGGTAGTTCGCTTCGACCGCGGCCCCCTGTTCGTCCCCGAGGACCTCCTTCGGCGTCTGCCCGAACATCGCGTCCTCGGTCAGCCCGGTCTGTTGCTGGTACGCGGTGTTGTTCTGCTTGAACGTGAACTCGCACTCGCCGTCCGTCCGCGCCACATCAACGAGAAATATCGCGTCGTCCGCCTCTCGGAACATCGCCTCGTAGGCGTTGGTCACTCGGTCATCGTCCGTCCCGGACCGACCCGCACTGTCGGTTGCCTGTGACTCTTTTCCCATTGTTTCTCTTATTACATCTACGCCATGTCGACTGATAATTCTGCGGATGTCAACGGCAGAACCGCCCCGTCAGTCGACCCCGGCCGCGGACTCCCACGTTCCGCGCCCGCTAGGTCACCCCGCCCTCGTTCGTCGCGTACGCCTCGTGTGCGTCCGAATCGAGGATCGCCTCGATCCCGTCGACCACTTCCAGCACGTCGGCGAAAGCGGTGTACGGCGCGGCCGGACAGACGCGCACGACGTTCGGCGGGCGGAAGTCGACGACGACGCCCCGGTCGTTGAGCGCAGCGCTCAGCCGCTCGGCCTCGGGGTGTTCTAAGGCGACGTGGCCGCCGCGGGCCTCTCGGTCGCGGGGGGTACCGACCGAAACCTCGGGGAGCCGGTCGTCGACGAGGGCGATGAGGAGGTCCGTCAGGGCGAGCGACTTCTTGCGCAGTCGTTCGATCCCCGCCTCGCGCAGGAGTTCGACCGACCCTTCGAGCGGCGCGGCCGACAGCAGCGGCGGCGTCCCGATCTGCCACGCGCCCGCGGAGTCGGCGGGGGTGTAGGTCATGTTCATCTCGAACTGCGTCGCCTTCTCGTGGCCCCACCACCCCGCCAGCGCGGGCGCGAGCCCGTGGTGGCGCTCCGCGACGTACAGCGCGCCGATCGACCCCGGCCCGGCGTTGAGGTACTTGTACGTACACCAGACCGCGAAGTCGACGCCCGCCTCGTCGAACTCGTGGGGCACGGCCCCCGCGGAGTGGGCCGCGTCGAAGCCGGCGTACGCGCCCGCCTCGTGGGCAGCCTCCGTGATCCGCTCCACGTCGAACAGCTGCCCCGACCGGTACAGCGCGGTCGGCATCCAGACGATCCCGACGTCTTCGTGCGCTTCGAGGGCGGCCTCGACGTCTCGGGGATCGATGGTCCTCCCGTCGCGGCTCGGAACGACACGGAGCTTCTCGTCCGGGTCGATCCCGCGCTGGCGGAGCTGCGCCCGGATCGCGTAGTGGTCGGAGGGGAAATCGAGGTCGTTGACGAGGACCGCGGGGTCGGCGTCGGGGTGGCCGTCCGGCGCCCACGTCCCGTCCGCGGCCGCGACGCCCTCGCGCTCCGGCCCGTTGCCGGCCAACAGCTCGTCGAGGAAGGTGCCGACGAGCGTGTGGATGTTCACCGTGATCGAGTTGCCGACGACCACCTCGTCGGGCTCGGCGCCGACGAGCGGGGCGAGCGCTTCGCCGAGCCGCTCCCCCGCGTCGAACCACGGCGGGTCGGCGTCGGTCCACCCGGAGATCAGCCGTTCGCGCCACTCGTCGACGACGCGGTCGAGGCTCGCGAGGGCGGCGTCGCTCGCGGGGCCGAGCGAGTTGCCGTCCATGTACAGCGTGCCGTCTGGCACGTGATACCGGTCGGCGAACGAAGAGAGGGGGTCTGCGTCGTCGAGCCGCGCGGCGAGCACCGCGGGATCGGCGTCGGCCGCGTCGCCCGCCAGCTCGTCGCCTGCGAGCGCGTCGCGCGCGGGGGCGTACGGGTCGTCCATACACGTGGGGGCCGCTCCGGCGACTAATCGCTTCCGGGCCCGGCCGGGCCGTCCGCCCGGACCGCCGAACCGACCCCGGGGGTCGCCGCTCCGTCACTCCACGATGTCGATGGCGGGGCGACCGGGCTCCGCCTTCCGGACCACGTCGTCGGGGGCGTCGGCCGCGCGCTCGACGCTGACCGGCGCGTCGAACTCGCGCTCGATCAGCCACGCGGCCGCGCGCAGGGCGTCGTACTCGGCGTCGCCGTCGAGCGTCTCCCGGAGCGCCTCGCGGTTCGCCTGGAGGTCCTGTCCGTAGGAGGCGGCCGCGTCGCCCCGTTCGCGGATGTGGCTCTCGGCCATCAGCTCCGAGATGAGGTTGTCGGCGTCGCTGTCGATCGCGATCGAAAGCGCGTCGTACTTCCAGTCCGGCGCGACGACGACGTCGATCCGCTCGGGGTCCTCGATGCCGGCGACCTCGACGATGTCGCGCACGTCCTCGCGGGTGTTCTCGACCAGCCGGCGCCGGCGCTCGACGGTGTCGCGGTCGACGCTCGCCGCCGGCCAGTCGGCCTCGGCGACGAACCCGTCGCGGCCCAGCGTCTCCCACAGCTCCTCGGCGAGGTGGGGCGCGACCGGCGCGAGCAGGCGGACCGCGACGTCGACCCCGCGCTCGAAGACGGCGGGGTGCGGGTCGGCGTACTCGCGGTAGCTCCGGAGCGTGCGGACGAGGTCCTGCGCCTCGCGGAGCGCGACGTTGAACGTCAGGTCGTCGTACTCCGCGCCGGCGATGGCGACCGCGGCGTCGGTCTCGTCGGCGACGTACGCGTCGATCTCATCGCGGTCGGCGGCCGCGGCGTCGCCGTCGCCGGCGAGCGCCACGTCGCCCGCGGCGTACTCGGCGACGAGGTCGTTCAGCCGGGTCAAAAAGCGGTGCGTGGACTTGACGCCCTCCTCGGACCAGTCGAAGTCGCGCTCGGGCTGGGCGGCCTCCATCATGAACAGCCGCGCGGTGTCGGCCCCGTACTCGTCGACGATGCGCTGGGGCGAGACCGTGTTGCCGACCGACTTCGACATCTTCTCGCCGTCCAGCTGGACCATCCCCTGCGCGAGCAGGTTCGTGAACGGCTCGCGGTGTTCCAGCCCCTCCTCGTCGGCCAGCACCTTCGTGAAGAAGCGCGAGTACAGCAGGTGCATCACGGCGTGCTCGATGCCGCCGACGTACTGGTCGACGGGCATCCAGTCGTTCGCGCGGTCGAGGTCGAAGGGCGCGTCCGCCAGCCCCGGCGAGACGTACCGCAGGAAGTACCACGAGGAGTCGACGAACGTGTCCATCGTGTCGGTCTCGCGGGTCGCGGGCGCGCCGCAGTCGGGACAGGTCGTCTCCTGCCACTCGTCGGCGGCGTCCAGCGGGTTCCCGGTCGTGTTGATGAACTCGGGCAGCTCGACCGGCAGGTCCCCCTCTGGGACCGGCACCGCGCCGCAGTCGTCGCAGTTGACGATCGGGATCGGCGTCCCCCAGTAGCGCTGCCGGGAGATGCCCCAGTCGCGCAGGCGGTACTGGGTCGTCTCCGCCGCGCCCTCGGTGTCGGCCGTGATCCGCTCCCGCGCGGTCTCGCTGTCGAGGCCGGTGTACTCGCCGGAGTCGATCACGACCCCGTCGTCGGTGAACGCCTCGTCGCTCACGTCCGGCGCGTCCGGGACCGTCTCGCCGTCCCAGTCGTCCGGCTCGGGGGCGATCACGGGGCGGATCTCGACGCCCATCTTCTCCGCGAACGCGTGGTCGCGCTCGTCGTGGCCGGGCACCGCCATCAGCGCGCCCGTCCCCACGTCCGAGAGGACGAAGTCCGCGACGAACACGGGGATCTCCTCGCCCGTGACGGGGTTCGTCGCGGTGAGGCCGGTCTCGACGCCGTTCGGCTCGTCGCCGTCCGGGTCGGCCTCGTGGTGGACGAACTCGTGGACCGCGTCGTCTTCTTCCGCCAGGTCCTGCGCGATCGGGTGGTCGGGCGCGATGGCGAAGAACGTCGCGCCGTGGATCGTGTCGATCCGGGTCGTGAACGCGGTGACGCTGCCGTGGCCTTCAACTTCGAAATCGACCTCGCTCCCGTACTGCCGACCGATCCAGTTGCGCTGCATCTGGCGCACGGAGTCGGGCCAGCCTTCCAGCCCGTCGATGGCCTCCAACAGCTCGTCGGCGTACTCGGTTATCTTCAGGAACCACTGGTCCAGCTCGCGGGTCTCGACGGGGGTGTCACAGCGCCAGCACAGCTCCGCGTCGCCCTCGACCTGCTCGTCGGCGAGGACGGTCTCACAGGAGGGGCACCAGTTCACCTCGGCGTCGCGGCGCTCGACGAGCCCCGCGTCGTGGAACCGGCCGAACAGCCACTGGTTCCACCGGTAGTACTCGGGGGTACAGGTGGTGACCTCGCGCTCCCAGTCGTAGCCGAACCCCATCGACTTCATCTGCCCTTTCATCGTGTCGATGCAGTCGAACGTCCAGTCTCGGGGGTTGGTGTCGCGCTCCTTGGCGGCGTTCTCGGCCGGCAGCCCGAACGCGTCCCACCCCATCGGGTGGAGCACGTCGTCGCCGCGCATGCGACGGTAGCGGGCGTACGCGTCCGTGATGGTGTAGTTGCGGACGTGGCCCATGTGGAGCTTCCCCGACGGGTACGGGTACATCCCGAGGACGTACGTCGGGTCTTCGGCGTCGTCCGGGACGTGGTAGACGGCGGCGTCGTCCCACGCCTCCTGCCAGCGTTCCTCCACCGTCGCGTGGTCGTATCCCTCCTGAGACATCTGCTTATATACGCGTGGTCGATTCGGCGCCCTATAGCTTTCCATCCGTTGGTGAGCGGTGGCACGGACGGGCGCCGGGCGCGGGTCGTCCTACAGCTTCTCCGAGTTCTGCGCCTGCTCGACGCGCTTGGTCGCCTGCTCGATCCGCTTTCCGGTCGCGTTCGCCAGCCCGGGCGGGAGCCCCTCTCGCGCGGCCGCGAGCCGCTCTTCGATCCGTGCGATCCGTTCGGTGACGTTCCCCAGCTGGCGGTTTGTCCCCTCGCGGTCGCCCTCGCGGGCGCGCTCCTCTGCCCGCTCCGCCGCCTCGACCGCGGCCGCGAGGGCCTTTTCGAGCCCGTTGACCGCGTTCGACGGACCGCCCGAGCCGCCGTCGCTTCCGCCGCCGGAGTCGTCACCGTCGTCGCTCTCCGCCGCCGCGGCCGCGACCGCGGCGCGCGTCTCCTCGGCCACGTCGGCGACGTAGCCGGCGAGCGGGGCCGCGCCCGTCTCCGGGCGGTCGATCCGGATCGGGTCTCGTCCCTCATCCCCGCCCGAGTCGTCGCCGTCGTCACTTTCCGACCCCGCCGAGTCCGGATTGACGCGGTACGCGCCGATCTCGTCGTCGGCGTCGCGGACCTCGGTCGTGTACGCGCCGCCGGCGTGAACGTAGGCCGCGTCGCTGCCGTCGACCGCGGAGTCGTAGATCCGCCCGGCGAAGTCGTCCTCGATCGCGGTCCGGGTCAGGTCGACGTCGCTCTCCGCGTCGTCGACTTCGACCTTCCGCGCGTCCTCGCGGGCGACGAGCGGTATCTCGCCGTCGACGCCCGCGGTCGTCACGGGCTCGTCCGCGGAGACGGTCAGGGCCTCGCTGTGAGGCGCCCGACCGGCGCCGTTGACCGTGAAGCGATGGCCGCCTTCGGGGACGCCGTTCGCGACCGCGACGCCGCCGGCGAACGTCGGGACCGCCTCGGGGTCGCTCTCGATCAGGACGAACGACTCGACGTTCGTCTCGGTCGTCGTCAGCCCCTCGCCGTCGGGCGCGTCGTCGCTCTCGGTCGCCTGCGTGACGCGCGCGACGACGGCGTCGAGCGCCTCGGCCGCGTCGTCGCCGAACGACGGGTCGTCGGCGATCGCGTCG
The DNA here is from genome assembly GCF_055389685.1 of Halorubrum ejinorense. Classification (NCBI taxonomy): domain Archaea; kingdom Methanobacteriati; phylum Methanobacteriota; class Halobacteria; order Halobacteriales; family Haloferacaceae; genus Halorubrum; species Halorubrum ejinorense. Next base: position 184,500 of record NZ_AP043777.1, on the reverse strand, counting down.
TACCGAGCCGCCATCTCCGACCGGTGGTTCCCCGCGGTGACGTCGAGCGCGGGGTTCTCGTAGCGGGGCTGCTCCCACGGCACGCCGGTGGTCGTGATGTGGCTCGCGACGGCGTCCTCGACGGCTTGGGGGACCGCGAACTCGAAGCTGAGCTGCGGGCCGGTGAACGCCGCGATCTCCTCCAGCTCGGCGCTCTCCACGAGCTCGTACTCGACGACCTCGTCCGCGGTCTCGTCCGCGACCGGGTCCTCCCGGTCGGCGTGGCGGAAGGCCGTCCCCGTCTCCCGGAGCGGGAGGTCGGTCGGCGGCGAGCGCAGCGCGTCGAGCGAGCGGACCGCCAGGGCGCCGTCGACCAGCGACTCCTCGCTGACGGAGGGGAGGTCCGGGTGCTCGTAGATCGGTTCCCCCTCGTACTCGGGGACGACGAAGGGGAGCCGCGCCCCCTCGTCGCGGGGGAGCCCGTACGCGATCGGGATCCCGAGGAGGTCCTCCACGGTGTCGATCGTCGTGTTCGTGATGTCCGCGAGCAGGCCCTCCTCGCCGACGCGCTGGAAGCTGTCGGCGTCCTCGTTGACCGAGAGCGTGCTGGAGTGCGAGCCGAGCTCGGAGAGGATCCGCGGAACGACGCCCGGGTCCGGGTCGAGGAACTCGTTGTTCGGGACGCTCCGGGAGTGCGAGCTGGCGACGTACAGCTGGGGGTCGCCCGCGTCGAGGTCGACGAAGACGTGGAGCACCTCCCAGTCGTGCCAGTGGAAGTTCGCCGTGAACTGGTCGAACGCGGAGTAGAACCAGAACTGGACGACCGCGAGCGGCGAGTCCTCGTACCGCATCCCGTTGTAGAACACCGTGGGGTCCGGCGGCTCGCCCGCCTCGTCGTACCGCTCGTGGTAGCCGTCGAACGCCGCGAACCCGTCGACGACGGTCTCGCCGTCCTCCTCGGCGGCGTACGGGCGCGGGTCAGTCGGGAACCACGGCTCCGCGGAATCGAAGTACACCGTCGGCGCGAACCGCGCCGCGAGCTCGTCGAGCCGGTCCGAGTCGAGGTCGGTCGTCGCGGCGTCGTCCGGCCGCGAGCCGGAGCAGCCGGCGACCGCGGCGCTCCCGGCGCCCGCGAGCGCGCCGAGGACCGTCCGTCGGTCGACGCCGTTCGCCGGCGTCCGGTCGGGCGATTCTCTCCCGTCGGCCCCGCCTGCGCCGTCGCTGGCGTCGGAGTGCCGATTCATCTCGTGGGAGCATGTGAGCCGCACGAATAACCTTTCTGGCGGCTCTACGCCGCTCTCACCACTCCGTTGTCACGTCTCGCGCGGTCCGCGAGAGACGTCCGAGACGACGGCGTCGACGCCGGCGGCCGCGACCGCCTCGTACTCCCGGACCGAGTCGACCGTCCACGGTAGCACCCGCAGTCCGGCGTCTCTCGCGTGCGAGACGATGTCGGTCCGGAGACAGAGCTCGTACCGCGGCGACACCGCCGCACAGCCCAGTCTCGTCGCCGTTTCGACCATCGCCCGCACGTCCTGTGGCGGGTACGCCCACTCCGGGAGCCCCGCGCCCGCGGACCCGCCCGGAATCAGCGGCCGGAGGAACCGCGCCGGCACGGACTCGCGGACGCCGTAGACGGTCTCGACCGCCGGGTCGGCCGCGCGAACGGCCTCGATCACGGCGGGATCGTCGGCGGTGACGGCGAGGCCGTGGTCGCGACCCGCGGCGACCGCGAGCGCGTCCGCCGCGATCCCCCGCTCCTTCACGTCGAGCAGGACCCACGCGTCCGCGGGGACGGCGTCGAGCGCGGCCGCGAGCGTCGGTACCGGCTCGCCCGACCCCTCGACCGAGAGGCCCGCGAGTCGCTCGCGCGGCGTCTCGTCGACGCGGCCGGCCGCGTCCGTCACCCGGCCGAGGGTCGCGTCGTGGAAGGCGACGAGCTCGCCGGTGCCACAGCGCCGGACGTCGAGTTCGATCCGGTCGACGACGGCGGTCGCGGCCTCGACGGCCGCCACCGTGTTCTCCGGGTGTTCGGCCGCGAAGCCGCGGTGCGCGATGAGGGGCGGACCGGGGTCGCAGTCGACGCTCCCCTCGCTCGCGTCGTTTCTCCTGCGGTCGATACAACCGGGAGTCATCGCGACCGCACCGACTGCCAGCGGTCCGATCCGCCGGAGTACAGCCCTGCGGGTCGGCCCGTTTCCCGTTTCGGACTCAGACGAGTCGGTGTCGTTCACGACAGTGTCTCCGCTCGTAGTTCGACCGTGCCGGAGAAAAGTCCGCCGTCGCGAGGCCCCGATTAGCCCGGAGCCTCACCCATGAGCGGAGCCCTGCCGAATTTCGCGTGGAGCGAGTCATCCGGAGCCGGTTCGGGTCGGTACAGCGAAGTCACGAGGATTTCTTGTCGCCTCCGCCACCGAACAGTTGACTCTTCAACAGATACGCGGCGCCTCCAAGCGCCGTCACCGCCGTTCCGATCCCGAACCCCGGAGTGTCGTCATCCGTCTCACTTCTGTTACCGCCCGTGGCATTCTCTTCGTCAGACACGTTCTCGTCGTCGTTGTTCTCCCCTTCGGCCTCCGCCGCTTCGGCACCGCCCTCGTCAACCCTGCCGCCTACTGCGTCGATTGCCTCGGCCGCGGCCGCCTTGGCCTGCCCGTACGCTTCGAACGACATCGCCGTCTCCGCGGCCTGTGCCTTCGAGTTTCCGACCACGAGGTCTGCGCGAGTTACCTCGTCCCGTTCGTCCGCCTGTTTAATCGACGCACGCGCGGCTTCGATAGCGTCGAGAGCGGACCCCTCCGAGGTCTCCGGCGCGAGATCCTCCGGGGCTTCTGCCGCCACGATTATTCCCCACTCGACCAACTTCGGCACGGTCACGCGTCGCGATCCCTCCCGCTCAGCGACCTCCAAGTCGGTGGTCTCGCCAGGAGAGTAGTACCGAACTGCGGCCTCCGTGTCCGCCGTCTCTGGAAGTCGCACGCGGACCTCAGACTTCGTCGAGACCGAGTCGCTCTCCGGATCGTAATCGTAGTTGACCAACGGAATCACGGTCCGGTCCGGGTCGGACTGGCTGTGCGCGTGAACCGCGATATCGGCGTCGTCCGTCCGCCGAGCGGGCTCGACGCCGCGCTCCTCCAACGCGCCCGGTAGCGGACTCTCAGACTCGTCCTCCGACTCTCGCTGGCGGTCAAAGGGTCCCGTTACCACTGCCGCGCCGTCTCTCTCGAAGAGCGGCTTGACGTCGCTCCGGGGTCTGTACATCGAGTCTCGGTCGGGCACGGCGTCCGTACAGAGGATCGTCCCGCCGGCGTCGAGATACGTCCGAAGCGCGGCGACCTGCTCGTCTGATAGGCACTCCACGCCGGCTAGTACCACGGAATCGTACTCCGAGAGCCGGCTTAACTGGTCGGCGTCGTCCCAGAGGCGCGGGTGGCCGAACGTGAGGACGTCGTACGTGAAGCCCGCTTCTCGTAGGGCGTTCGCGGCCCCCGTGAACGCGTCGACCGGACCCCTCTCGTCGTCGCCGCCGAAATCCCAGGACCGATCTTGGCGCCAGACGTGAGTGGGAAGCGACCAGACTAGCGCCACGTCCCCGGCCGGTTCGAGACCGGTGAGGAACCGCTTGTGGGCCCACAGGAAATCGACGAATGAGGACAGTTCTTCGGGGACGACGCCGTCGCCGTTCACCCAGTTCGTCACCGACTCCTCCTCGGAGTATCCCTGCCTGTTCGTCAACGGGAGTTGGAAACGGGCCCCGGTCGAGTAAGCCTCTGCCAGTTGGAACCGCTGGAACGTGTCGTTCGCGGCACGCGGGTCCATTTCCTCCGGGAGGGATCGACTACGGGCAGAGAGGGTTCCTTTCGCGATAACCGGCTTCGAGAAGTTCCCGACCGACCGCATGATCTTGTAGTTCACGTCGGACGCCGGATCGCCAGTCGGGAACAGCTCCGTGTATATCATGTCCATCGAATCGCTGACATAAATGTTCGGCGCCTGCGGATTGCGTAGATTCCCCGTGAACTGGTTCGCGTACAGCGCGATGTCACCGTTCTCGGTCCGCTCGGGGAACTCCTCTTCAATGTGACTCCGGTAGTCTTCAAACCAGCCGTCGATCCCCTCGTGCTGGTGGAGCAGGTATTCCCGGAAGACGGGGTCCTCCCGTGGGTCGGCGTCATCCTCCGGCGCGAGCCCGTTCTCCCTCAGATACTCGTGAACGTCGAACGACTGGGGGTCGTCGACGCCGAACGTCGACAGCTTGTCCCCGGAGAGCGACCCGAGGTGAGACCGGAACGCGGACCGGGCCCACCGCGAGAAGTCCAGCCCGTGTAACCGGAACACGCCGACACCGTCGACGAAGAAGCCCGAGTACCCACTTTCGAACTGAGTGACAGTAGCGTTGAGCAGCAACTCCAGGCTGCCCGGTGCGAATACTGAAGGGGTTCCCAGCGTCTCGAACTCGAACTCGGTCTGATGTGGCTCGCCGTCGAACGTCTCACCGAGGATGTCCAACGGCGACTCCACCGGGGTGCCGTCCGGGAACTCCCACCCTGACTCCTCCGCGACGGGTCCGTACCGAGACTGGGCCTTCTCTTCGTCCGTTTCGATGTGAACGTTCATCCCCGACGTCGCGGGGAGGTTCAAATTCTCCGCGAGGGTGAACTGCCGGCGGTACCCCCGAAACGAGTCGTCGATTCGACCGTACTCGTACTTGAGCAACTGGTCGAAAGCGAGCACGTCTGGGTGTAGACCGAGCACCGTCTCCTGTATATCCCCGTTACTGGCCGCTTCCCAGCCGAAGTTCTCCCATCCCAGCAGGTACTGGATGCCGAACGCCGGTTGGATGAACGGGTCGTCCGGGTACGGCGGAATCTCGGTCTCCGCCTGCTCGGACGTATCCCGCAGCGTCGCGCCGGTCCTCGGATTCTTCGACGCCGCCCCGGACCCGGCGGAGAGTGCGAGCAGGCCGGCCGAAGACGTTAGCGCCGTCAGAAACCCGCGTCTGGACCGAGCCGATACCGAATCCGACGAGATGTCGATGACACGCTCGCTCATACTGATATGAATCTTATTTGAACGAACAAGTATAACTGTACCTTCGGTGGCAGTTAGCCGTTGAACCTGCGGTAAGCGTCTGCTACTCACAGCTGTCAATCAGCATAGGAACTGACGCGTCCGCGTTCGATATACTACTCATACGTACCGTTGTTCCGGGCCGTGGCACCTCCGGAAGTCGGTTTTCACGAACTCGCGGGAGAAGGTATTTGCGCCCGGCCGCCCGACGCCGCGGTATGGACGGAAAAAAAGCCCTCTACTACGCGGCGATCGCGATCGCGGTGTTGATCGGGATCTCGGTCGTCGGAACCGTCGTTTCCGCGCTGCTCGGAATCACCGTTTGGGCGGTCACGTCCGCGGTCCAGCTCGCCGTGCTGGCGGGGATCGTCTACGTCGCGTACAAGGCCGGGTCGTGGCTGCTGGGCGACGACGGGGACTCGCTCGGCGTCGACTCGGTCGGCTCGGGATCGTCGTCGGTCGACGCCGCGACGAGCCGGCAGGACCGCCTCCGTCAGCAGTACGTCGAGGGACAGATCAGCGAGGCGGAGTTCGAACGGCGGATCGGTGAGGAGTTGGAGACGGAGGATATCGACGAGATCGACCGCGAACTCGAACGGGAGCGATAGGACCCCGCGTCGCTCTCGCTCGTCGGAGTCAGAACCGGTCGCGGAGCTCTCCGCGGAGGTCGTCGACGTCGAGGTCCTTCATCGCGAGCAGGACGAGCAGGTGGTAGACGAGGTCGGCGCTCTCGGCCGTCAGCTCCTCGCGGTCGTCGTCTTTCGCCGCGAGGATCGCCTCCGTCGACTCCTCGCCGACCTTCTCTAAGACGGCGTTTTCGCCTTTCTCGTGGGTGAAAAGCGACGCCGTGTACGACCCCTCCGGCAGCTCCGCCTTCCGCGACTCGATGGTGGCGAACAGGTCGTCGAGCACCGGTTCTGGCGGCGCGTCGGCGCCTCGGTCCGCGTCGGGGTCGCTCACGCGACCACCTCCCGGTCGGGGAAGAACGCGAGGTCGTGGATCCGCGAGTCGTCGGTGAGCTCCGGGTGGAACGCGGTGGCGACGACGGGACCGTTCCGGACCGCGATCGGCCGCCCGTCGACGGTCGCGAGGGTCTCGACCCCGTCGCCGACCTCGTCGATCGCCGGCGCGCGGATGAACACCGCGTGGAAGGGGTCGTCGAGCCCGGCGATCGGTACCCTCGCCTCGAAGGAGTCCTTCTGGCGGCCGAACGCGTTGCGGTCGACGGAGACGTCGACGAGCCCCAAGGCGTCGACCCGGTCGTCTTTCGCGTCGCGCGAGCAGACGATGAGGCCGGCACAGGTGGCGAGAACGGGTTTTCCGGCCGCGACGTGGTCGCGGATCTCGGGGGCGATCCCCTCGCGGTGGATCAGCCGCGAGATGGTCGTCGACTCCCCGCCGGGCATCAAGAGCACGTCGCAGTCGGGCACGATACCCGCGTCGCGCACCTCGACGACCTCCGCGGACTCGTCGTGGGCGGCCGCGGCGTTGCGGACGGCGGCGGCGTGTTCGGCCACGTCGCCTTGGACGGCGATGACGCCTGCTTTCATACGAACTGATCGGGGAGCGGCGTGGAAAAAGGGCGCGCTACGCGGCGGTCTCGGTTCGTCCGCGGATCGGGCGGTCCTACGCGACCGTCAGCGAGAGGATCTGGACGAACACGCCGAAGAGGACGCAGAACGCGACGACCGTCTTGGGGTCGATCGCGATGGCGTTCCGGTCCTCGTTCTCGAAGTAGCGGACCAGTCCCGCACTGGACATCAGCCCGCCGGAGTTGGAACCACTCATAGCGAACACTCGTCGTCGCCGCGTCCTAAACGTTTCGCTCGCGGCCGAACGCCGGCGACGCCTCCTTCCAAATCACCGCCTACGCTCTCCCTCCCAATCGCCGCCTACGGGGCGGCCGGCCCCGGCGCGTACACGAGTGGGAAACCCTTATGCGCGGCCCCGCGATAGTTGATGCCGACTATGACCGTTCGATTGCTGGATTTCCACGCCGAGTGGTGCGGCCCGTGTAAGACCCAAGACCCCATCCTAGAGGAGATTCAGGAGGACCTCGGCGACGCGTTCGAGCTCCAGAAGGTCGACGTCGACGAGGAGCAGGACGTGGCGAACCAGTACCAGGTCCGCTCGCTGCCGACGCTCATCGTCGAGAACGACGACGGGGTCGTCGACCGCTTCGTCGGCGTCACCCAGCGCGAGGACATCGAGGCCGCCCTCACGGAAGCGGGCGCCTGAGCGCCGCGCCCGTTCGGTCTGCCGGCTTCGAGCCGGCTTCGCCTTCCGCGTTCCCGCGCCGCTGTGCGGTCCGTACTTCGCGCGTCGTCTCGCAACCTTTTACAGCACCGGCCGTCCAGTAGACGTATGGCCAGTTTCGACGCCGCCGAACGTCGCATGCTCGACCGACAGATCTGTATGCGCTGTAACGCCCGCAACGCCTCCGAGGCCGAGCGCTGCCGCAAGTGCGGCTACACCAACCTCCGCCCGAAGGCGACCGAACGCCGCGCCGCGTAATCGGCCGCCCTCGGACCGGCTTCGATCTTCTCCCGAACGGACCATTCGATCGCGAGCCGCGCGTCTCCCGCCCGCAGTTTCTCTCCCTACTCGTCCGGGTACTTCGGCTCCCGGCGCTCGGCCCGCTCGGTCGCGCGCTCGATCACCTCGCGGACGGTGTCCGTCCCGTCCGCGGCGCGGTAGACGCCGCCGTGGCCGGGGAACATCCCCCCGACCGTGTCCGGCAGTCGGGAGAGGATCTCCCGCAGGCTCTCGATCAGGCGCTCCCGTGACTGCCCGGCCATGTCGGTGCGGCCGAAGGACCCGTCCGAGAACGCGCCGTCGTCGTACACCACCACGTCGCCCGAGTACAGTCGCTCCTCGCCGACGAGCGAGACGTGATCGTCCGCGTGGCCCGGCGTGTAGACGACCTCACAGGGCTCGTCGCCGACGAGGACCTCGTCGCCGTCTCCGATCGCCACGTCCCGGAGCGGGTGGTCGGCGTACGCGAGGACCTTCGGATCGAACCGGTCGACGACCGCGTCGAGTTCGCCCACGTGGTCGTGGTGCTGGTGAGTGAGGACGACGTGGTCGAGCCCCTCGGCGCCGGCGTCGTCTACCGCGTCGGCGATCACGTCGTCGACGCCCGGCATCGTGCCCGCGTCGACGAGCGTCGTCGCCTCCCCGGCGACGAGGTACGCGTTACAGGTGAACTCCTCCGCGTCCGCGGTGACGGTGATCGGCTCCATGCCTCCACTCCCTCGCGGAGCGACAAAAGCGTACAGTCGGGGGCGAAACGGCGGACCGCCCGCTCGGTCGATCCGACCGTGGATTTATCTGCTACCCGCCGTTAGCTTTCATTACAAATGGGCTTTGGCAGCTACGACGAGTCCGAACAGGAGAACCAAGACCTGGACGCGGACTTCGACGACGAAGACGGTGTCCAGGCTGCCCAAGAGACCCACGAGGGGTCCGTCGACTACGAGCCCGGCGCCTCGAACGACGAACTCCTCGACCGGCTCCAAGAGATCAAATCCGAGGAGACGTGAGTGGGTCCGCCGAGCCGCACGCTCGGCATCGCCTTCTCCGACGCTCGTGACGCCAGCTACGCGGCCGGCGTCGTCGTCCGCGCCGACGGGACCCCGGACGGCGTCGCGTTCGCGCGCTGTACCGTCGGCGGGACGGACGCCACCGACGCGGCCGTCGACTGCTGGCGCGCCCTCGACCGCGAGGACGTCCGCCACGTCGCCTGCGCCGGCGTCGCGCCGGCCTGGTTCAACGTCCTCGACCTCGACCGCCTCTCCGAGACGCTCGACCGCCCCGTCTACGCCGTGAGCTACGAGGACAGCCCCGGGCTCGAACCGGCCCTCCGGGACGCGTTCGACGGCGACGCGCTCGCCGCCCGCTTGGACGCCTACCGCTCGCTACCGCCCCGAATTCCGGTCGATCCGTCGGACGACGGGCCGACCGGCGACTCCAGGTTCGTTCGCGCCGTCGGGATCGACCCCGGTCGCGCCGCCGCGGCCGTCCGCGGGCTCACGCGCGACGGCTTCCGACGCTGTGAACCCCTCCGCGTCGCGTCGCTCGCGGCGAGCGCCCACCGCGAGGCGGTCGCCGGCGAGTGAGGCCGCCGAGACCGACGCAACTTAGACGACGCCGGCCGGATCGATCGCCATGAGCGAACACGGCGACGGCGGGCTCGACGCGGACCTCCGGGTGCCCGCCTGCGAGCGCTGCCCCGCGTTAGTCGAGTCGCGGAGCCGGATCGTCGACGGCGTGGGCCCGACCGACGCCGACCTGCTGTTCGTCGGCGAGGGGCCGGGCGCGACGGAAGACGAGGAGGGCGAGCCGTTCGTGGGGCGCTCGGGCGACGTGCTCGACGAGGCGCTGCGGGACGCGGGGCTCGCCCGGGCCGACGTGCGGATCACGAACTGCGTCCGCTGTCGCCCGCCCGACAACCGGGACCCGACGAGCGAGGAGCTGGGGAACTGCCGCGGCCACCTCGAAGGCGAAATCGAGCGACTCGACCCCGAGCTGATCGTGACGCTCGGCAAGGTGCCGAGCGAGCACCTCCTCGACCGCTCCGTCGGGATCACCGCGGAGTCGGGCGACGTGGCCGACGCACGGCTCGCGGGCGAATCGCGGCGCGTGCTCCTCTCCGTTCATCCGGCGGCGACGCTGTACGACCGGAGTCAGCGCGACGGCTTCTTCGAAACGATCGCCCGGGCGGCCGAGCTGAGCGGGGTCGGAGAACGGGGCGAGAACGGCGGGGACGGCCAGTCCCGGCTCGGAGAGTTCTGAGCGCGGTCAGTCCCGCTTGGGACCGTCACCGACGCCGAGCCACTTCTTCGGGTTGAACAGGTCGCGGACGGCCTCGACGAATCCCTTCCCCTGGTGTTCGCCCGGGCGGAGTCGGGCGCGGATGCGCGAGGAGATGAGCTCGATGCCGAGCACAACGATGAACACCATCACCAGCCCGGCCGCGGTCTGTTGGAACTCGAAGAGGTCCTGGCTGTTCCGGATCATCAGCCCGAGCCCGCCGGCGCCGACGACGCCGAGCGAGATGGCGATCCGGGTGTTGATCTCCAGGATGTACAGCGTCCACGCGATGAACGAGCGGGACACCTGACTCAGCATGCCGAAGCTCACGGTCTGGGTGCCCGACGCGCCCGTCGACCGGATCGCCTCGATCGGTCCCTCCTCGATCTCTTCGAGGTCGTCGGTGAAGAGGCGGCCGAGGTTCCCGATGCTGTCGGTCGCGATCGCGAGCACCGCCGTCACCTGTCCCGGCGGGCCGACGGGGATGTACAGGAAGATCCAGACGATGGCGGGGATGGCGCGGATGCCGCTGAGGGTGCCGCGGAAGATGAAGTTGAAGGGGAACGGCGTGACGCGCTCGCTGCCCAGCACGCCGAGGATCAGCGCGAACGGGAAGGCGAACACGGTCCCCATGAAGCCCAAGAGGAGCGTCACGAGGCTCGCCTTCACCAGCGACTGCCGCGACGACTGGAAGCTCTCGATGATGTGGGCACCGCCGTCGCCGAAGCTCGCGGGGATCGCCCGCAGCCCGGTGATCCCCTGGTCTTTGGTGTAGATCGTGAAGTTCTGGAAGTCCGGCGGGAAGAACCCGGTCGAGATGAACTCGTACATCCCGGGGAGCCGCCCCGCGACGACGTTCGGCTGGAAGCCGATGAAGCCGAGCCCCCAGTAGGTGACGCCGAGGACCGCGACGAGCAGCACGCCCCACAGGACGTACTTGAGCCGGCGGAGCCGTTCGAGCGCGCGGAACTGGTCGTCGATCGCCGAGTCGGACGGCGAGCTCACGCCCGCTCACCCCCGTCGGCGGCGGCGTCGGCCTCGCCCAGTTCCTCGCTCGTCGTGCCGGTCGGGACGGTGTTGCCGTCCTGCGCGCTCCCGTAGTAGATCCGGTCCATCTCGTCCATCGTGAGGTCGTCGGCGTCGCCGTCGAAGATCACCTCGCCGTCGCGGATGCCGAGGAACCGGTCCCCGAACTCGCGCGCGATGTTCACCTGGTGGAGGCTGGTGATCGTAGTGAGGTCCTTCTCGGTCGCGGCCTTCTTGAGGTAGCGCATCACGTCCCGCGCCGCCTTCGGGTCGAGGCTGGCGACCGGCTCGTCGGCGAGGACGATCTCGGGGTTCTGGACCAGCGCGCGGGCGATCCCGACGCGCTGCTTCTGTCCCCCGCTCATCGACTCGGCGCGCTGGCCGGCCTCGTCTAAGAGCCCGACCGTCTGGAGGGCCTCGAGGGCGGTCCGCTTGTCCGCGTCGTCGTGCATCCCGAGGGCGCTCCGAACGAGCCCGTTCCGCGAGAGCGCGCCAGACAGCGCGTTGCCGAACGCCGTCTTGCTCTCGATGAGGTAGTGCTCTTGGAACACCATTCCGACCCCGCTGCGGTTCCCCTGAAGCTCCTCGCCGCCGATGCGGACGGAGCCGTCGGTGGGCTGGGTGAGCCCGTTTAGCACTCGCAGCATCGTCGACTTGCCGGCGCCGGAGGGACCGAGGAGGATGACGAACTCGCCTTCTTCGATGGTGAACGACACGTCGTCGAGGGCGACGGTGTCCTCGTCGTAGATCTTGCTGACGTTTTCGAATTCGATCGTTGGCATGTGGTGTGACTTTGTCCGAGAACGGACCGATCGTGTGAAAAACGATCCGAAGTGGGGACCGAGCGGGGTCTTACTGGCTGAAGATGTCCGCTCCGACGCCGAGCTCGTCGGCGACGTCGATGACGGACTGGTAGTCCTCCTGACTCGCCTCGCGGACGCGGCTGAACCAGAGGTCGTCTTCGGTGCCGTCCTCGCCGTCGGCACCGTCGTAGATGCTGTCCGGGCCCTCCAGGAACGCCTCTCGGATGGCGGACTTCACGTCGTCGCCCAGCTCGGGCGAGACGACCATCGGTGCGCGCGGGAGGCCCTCGTCCTCGTGGAGGGTCGTCGCGACTTCCTGCCACGCCTCGGGCGTGGGGCCGGTCTTCGTGTCGCGGACGAACCCGCCCATCGCGGCCGCGTCGACCTGGCCCTGCTCGAGCAGGGTGTACGAGCCGACGTGGCCGCCGGCGAAGCGCGCGTCGAACTCGGCCTGCGAGCCGTTGCCTTCGGGGAGCTCGCCGACGTCGAGGTCACCCTGACTCGACATGCTGTACAGCGGGTACAGCGCGCCGCTGGTCGAGAGCCGGTCGGAGAACGCGACCGTCTTGCCGGAGAGGTCGGACAGCTCGGTGATGTCGCTGTCGTTCGGCGTCGCGATGATGCTCTTGTACGTCCACCCGCCGTAGCCGTAGCGCTGGAGGATGACCTCCGCGTTACCGGTCTTCACGCCGAGCGCGGCCGCGAACGGGCCGGTCTCCGCGATATCGGTCGTCCCCTGTCCGAGCGACTGGATGATCGCGCTGTAGTTGCTACCGACGTTCCCCTCGACCGAGAGCCCGTCGGGCACCTCGTAGTTCTCTTGGAGGTAGCTCCCGACGTGGTCGAGGAGCGGGGAGTACTGGACTTCGAGGTCCTCCTGCGGGACCGACGGCGAGATGCCGAAGTCGACCTTGCCGTCGCCGCCGAACGTCATCTGTGAGTCGCCGCCGTCGGATCCGTCCGAACCGTCGGACCCATCGGATCCGTCCGAACCGTCGGACCCATCGGATCCGTCCGAACCGTCGGAGCCGTCGGAGCCGTCACCGCCGCCGCTACAGCCTGCGAGTCCAACGATACTTGCTGCGCCCGCGACCTTGAGGAATTGGCGTCGTCGCTCCATGAGGAGTACGTATTGGCGTTTTACTGATCTATCAAAAGTGTTGCTGTTCAAATATACGGACAAGTATATACTGCTCTGTAATGGATCCCCGATGGAAACTGACTTCCACGCAGGTGATGTATCGGTAACATGGACGAATCACCAACGGATCGAGAGGTGTCCGTCGCCCTCGTGGACTACGGCCTCGGAAACCTCCGGTCCGCGACCCGCGGGCTGGAGCGCGCGGGCGCCTCCGTCGAGATAACCGACGACCCCGAGGCGTTCGCGGCCGCCGACGGCGTCGTCCTCCCCGGCGTCGGCGCGTTTCGGGAAGGGATGGAGAACGCCGGCCCGCTGCGCGAGGCGCTCACCGACCACGCCGAGGCGGGCCGCCCCCTCTTCGGGATCTGCCTCGGGATGCAGATGCTCCTCACCACGAGCGAGGAGGCCGACCACGAGGGCGAGGGCGAAGTGACCGGCCTCGATCTGGTCCCCGGCACCAACGTGCGCTTCGAGGTCGACCGGAAGGTGCCGCACATGGGCTGGAACGAGCTCGAAATCGAGCGGGACCACCCGATCGTCGACGGGGTCGACGGGCAGTACGCCTACTTCGTCCACTCCTACTACGCCGAGCCGGACGACGCCGACGCGGTCGTCGCCACCGCCGACTACGGCGTCGACTTCCCGGCGGTCGTCGCCAACGAGGCCGGCAACGTGTTCGGCACGCAGTTCCACCCCGAGAAGAGCGGCGAGACGGGGCTGAAGATCCTGCGGAACTTCGTCGACTACTGCGCCGAGCAGTAGCCGGCGACTGCGACCGCTTCTCTCAGAGCCCGCCGTACGGACCGGGCTTGGCGGCGGTCAGCCGTTCGACCTGCTCGTCGGACAGGTCGATTGCCGCGGCCGCGAGGTTCTCGCGAAGCTGCTCGACCGTCCGCGCGCCGACGATGGGCGCGGTGACGCCGTCGCGGTGCGCGAGCCACGCGAGCGCGGTCTGTGCGGGAGTGGCGTCGACCGCCTCGGCGACGGCGTCGAGCTCGTCGTGGACGTCGAAGTTCTGCTCGGTGAGATACGCCTCCTGGAACCGGCTGGACTCGGCGGCCTTCGACTCCTCGGGGAGGTCCTCGTCGCGGTCGTACTTCCCGGTCAGGAACCCCTGCCCGAGGGGGCTCCACGGCGAGACGGCGAGGTTCTGCTGCCGGGCGAACTCGAGGTAGTCTCCCTCGATCTCGCGGTCGACGAGGTTGTACCGCGGCTGGAGCACTTTGAACGGCTCCCACCCCTCGTTGCGCGCGATCTCGTTGGCGCGGGCGACCTTCCACGCGTTCGGCCGGAGCGTCGACGCGCCGAGGTAGTGGACCTTCCCGGACTCGACGAGCCCGTTCAGCGTCTTCATCAGCTCGCGAGCCGGCGTCTCGTCGTCCCAGCGGTGGATGTAGAGGACGTCGATGTAGTCGGTGTCGAGCCGGTCTAAGAGCGCGTCGACGCGGTGACGGACGTTCTTGCGGTTCGTCCCGCGGCTGTTCGGGTCGCCGTCGCGGATCTGCCAGTACACCTTCGAGGCGATCGTGTAGCGCTCGCGGTCGCGGTCGGCGAGCCAGTCGCCGATCCAGCGTTCGCAGTCGCCGCCCCCGTACACGTCGGCGGTGTCGATGTACCGCCCGCCGGCGGTCTCGTAGGCGTCGAGCAGTTCGTGGGCGCGCTCCTCGTCGATTTCGACGTTCCCCGCCTCGGTCACGCGGCCGAACCGCCACGTGCCGAACTGGAGTTCGCTCGTCCGCAGGCCGGTTCGGCCGAGCGGGACGGTTCCGAGATCGATCTCGTCGAGTTCGGGCGTCATCGGTCGGTCGTTGTCCCGGTCGACGCAAAAACCTACAGCAACCGGACGGGGTGTGTGAACGCGCCCCGATCAGGCGGTCGCACGCCCGGCCCCGTCACTCGCAGGTCGCGACGAAGTCCTCCTTCGTCGCGGCCGCGGTACACACCGGGCAGCCGGCGTCGAGTATCGTCTCGCGCATCGCGTCGTTGACCTCGATGGTCTGTGCGCAGTCCGAACAGGTGAAGTGAACGGTGGTCAACGCTGGGCCTCTCGTGTCAGCGGAACGCGGGCTGCGGACATAAATGAACGGTTCCGCGACGACCGCGGCCCTCGGGCGCCGAAGGAGTCACGCCGTCGCGGCGCCGCGACGGCGGCCGCCTCACTCCGTCCGGGGCACCGCGTACGCCCCGACGGCGAGGAAGACGGCGGCCAGCGCGGTCAACACGAGGAGGTCGCCGGCCCACGCGCCGCCGTCGAAGGTGATCGCGCGGGTGCCGCGGGCGAAGTACGTCAGCGGCGAGGCCGCGACCGCCGGGAGGAACCACTCCGGCAGGAGCGACGGGGTGACGAACGTCTCCGAGAGGAACAGGAGCGGGAGTGCGACCGTGTTGCTCGCGGCGATCACGCCGTCCTGCGAGTCGGCGAGCGCGCCGAGGACGGCCCCGAGCCCGCAGAAGAGCGCGACCGCGACCGCGACGAAGACGGGTAACGCGGCGAGCGCCGGCGAGACGATAAGCGTCGCGTCGGTCACCGCGAGCACGAGGCCGAGGATGAGCAGGCTCGCGGCGCCGATGATACCGACGTTGACCAGCGTGTGCGCGAGGAGCCACTCGGCCCGCGAGAGCGGGGTCGTCGCCAGCTTCTCGAACCGCCCGCCGTCGCGGTGGCGCGCGATCTCCGAGCCGACCCGCGACAGCGGCGTGAACAGGACCACGACCGCGAGGTAGCCCGGGATGTAGTAGCCCGCCGGCTCGGCGAACAGGCCGCCGCCGGTCGGCTGGGTCCGCACCAGCGCGCCGAAGATGACGACTAGGATTACCGGGAAAAAGAAGGTGAAGAACACCGCCGTCCGGCGACGGGTGAACGAGCGCGCCGCCGCGACCGCCTCCGTCGATATCCGCCCGAACCGGCTCATCGGTCGCCCCCGTCCGGCGTCGCGCCGTCGGCTGCGCGGCGCCCCCGACCGACCCCCTCGTCCGGTAGTCCGCCGTCTCCCCGGCGCGCGTACTCCTCGCCGGTGAGCCGGAGGTACACGTCCTCCAGCGACGGCTCGGACCACGAGAGGGAGTCGAACGCGACCCCGGCCGCGTCGAGCGCGGCGACGGCGTCGCCGATGTCCTCGGGTCGCACGCCGCGCACCCGGAGGCCGTCGTCGGTCGCCTCGACCGTCGGCTCGCCGCCGAGTCGCTCCCGGACGCCCGACGCGACGGCCTCGACGGTCGCGTCCGTCGTCGGGTCGGCGAGCGTCGCGTCCAACCGGGGCGCGCCGCCGTGTTCGCTCACCAGTCGGTCCGGCGCGCCGACCGCGATGACCCGCCCGTCGCGGAGCAGCGCGACCCGGTCGGTGAGCCGCTCGACCTCGTCCATCGCGTGGCTCGTGAGGAAGACGGTGGTGCCGCCCGCCGCCAGCCGCTCGATCAGCCGATGGATCGCCCGTCGCCCGGCGGGGTCGATCCCGGTCGTCGGCTCGTCGAGGAAGAGGAGGTCCGGGTCGTTGACGACCGCGGTCGCGACGCAGGTGCGGCGCTTCTGTCCCCCCGAGAGCGTCTCGTACCACGCGTCCGCGTCGTCGGCCATCCCCACGTCTTCGAGGACCGACTCGGTGTCCCGGGCCGCGTCGTAGAGCCCGCCGTAGTAGTCGACCAGTTCGCGGGCCGTGAGCCGCGCGGGCGGGTCGAACGACTGCGGGAGCAGCCCGATCCGGGCCGGGTCGACGTCTCGCGGCGGCGCGCCGAAGACGCGTAGGTCGCCCTCGGCCTCGGTCGTCCCAGTGAGCGCGCGCACGAGCGTCGTCTTCCCGGCGCCGTTCGGGCCGATGAGCCCGAACACCTCGCCGGCGGCAACGTCGAGGTCGACCCCGTCGAGCGCGTCGACGCCGCCGTACGACTTGCGAATGCCCTCGCCGACGACGACGGGGTCGGCCGCGGGGCCGCCCGGAGTCGCCCCGTCGGCGGGGGCGTCGACCGCGGCGTCGGTCGCTGTCTCGTCCATAACCCGACTGCGGCCGCGGCGCGCGTAAGGGTTGCTCTTCGGCGGCGACACACCCCGATCAACCGCCGTTCAGCGCGCCCCGGTGAGCACCGCAACGCGGCGCGAACAGCGAGGGACCTTCGGTCCCTCTGGCAGCCGGACGTAGCCCGGCGACCGAGCGCGAGCGAGTCGCGAGCGCGTTTAAACGTGAGCGACGAGGCTGGGGAGGCGTGCGGCGCCGTGCGGTGCCGTGCGGGGCGGGACTCGAAGGGGCAGTCGCGAGTCCTCGCGGCAGGGGCTTTGGCGGTGTTCACCGCCGATCCGTGATCACCCATTTATACCTGGGCGACTGGGACTTCGGCGGTCGTCGTGGTTCCGGGGCCGATCTGGTCCGGCCGCGCGGGCGGTGCGTCGACGGTTGCGCTCTCGACACCGGCCGAGTCTCACCCGCTCCCCACGCAATCGACCACCTCGTCCCGGTCCGTTACCCCTAAGCGAGGCGCTCCCGACCTACGGCGTATGTACTACCACGAGGCGGCGGCGTTCCTCTTCGACCTCCGCCGCTTCTCGGTCAAGCCCGGCACGGAGCGGGTCGAGGCGCTGCTCGCGCACCTCGACGATCCGCAAGACGGGGTGCCGTTCGTCCAGATCGCGGGGTCGAACGGGAAGGGCAGCGCGGCGCGGATGACCGAGTCGGTCCTGCGCGAGGCGGGGCTGTCGGTGGGGCTGTACACCTCGCCGCACCTCTCAGCGCTCGCGGAGCGCGTCCGCGTCGACGGCCGGCAGATGACCGAGGCCGCGATCGCCGACTTCGTCGAGGAGGTCCGCCCGTGGCTGATCGACCGGGCGGCCGCCGGCGAGCCGCTCACGTTCTTCGAGGTCGTCACGGCGATGGCGGTCCACGAGTTCGCGCGCCGCGAGGTCGACGTCGCGGTGCTGGAGGTCGGCCTCGGCGGCGAGTACGACGCGACCAGCGCGGTCGACCCCGTCGCCACCGCCGTGACGAACGTCTCCCTCGAACACACCGCGGTCCTCGGCGACACGGTCGCCGAGATCGCCCGCACCAAGGCCCGTATCGCCCGCCCCGACGCCCCCTTCGTGACCGCCTGCGACGGCGAGGCGCTCGACGTGGTCCGCGAGGTCGCGGCCGACGCCGGCGCCCCGGTGACGCGAGTGACCGGCGACGGGGGCCCCGGGAGCTCCGAATCCGACGAGGCCGACGACCGGCCGGCGTTCGCGGCGACCTACGAGGGCCGAGTCAGCGCCACCGACGCCGAGGTCTCGCTCGCCGGCGAGCGCGAGGGGACGTACCGGATCCCGCTCGTCGGCCGCCACCAGGCGGCGAACGCGGCGGTCGCCGTCGCGGTCGCGGACCGGACGGCGGCGGCGCTGGAGACCGACCTCGCCGACCGCTCGGTCCGCGACGGGCTCGCGCGGGCGACGTGGCCCGGCCGGTTCGAGGTGCTTGAGACGGCGCCGCTGACCGTCCTCGACGGCGCGCACAACCCCGCCGCCGCCCGCACGCTCGCCGCGACGCTCGCCGAGTACGACTACGACGACCTCCACCTCGTGTACGGCGCCATGCACGACAAAGACCACGCGGAGACGGCCACCGCCCTGCCCGACGCGGCGTCGGCGGTCACCTGCCGGCCCGCGCTCGACCGCGCCGAGGACCCGGAAGTGCTCGCGGTCGCGCTCCGGTCGGCGGGGATCGACCGCGTGACGGCGGGCGACGACGTGACCGACGCGCTCGCGACCGCGGTCGACCGCGCCGACCCCGACGACTGCGTGCTGCTCGTCGGGTCGCTGTTCGCGGTCGCGGAGGCCCGTGCGGCCCGGACCCGTACGGTCCGCGAGCGCACGGTCCGCGACGCGGACGACGCCGCACACGCGCTCGACACGGCCGGCGTTCCCCCCGCGGGCGTCGCTGCGCACCGCGACGGCGTCGACCACCGCGCCCTCACGCTGCGCCTCCGCGGCGACCGCGCCGAGCGGCTCGCGGCCGAGGCCCGCGCGGTCGGCGGCGACGCGGCCCTCGGCGGGCTCGGCGCCGACGAGGACCGCGGTGCCGGCGGCGAGCAGGTGCCGCTCACCGTCGCCGGAACGGTCGCCGAACTCCGCGCGCTCGTCGACCGCCTCGTCGCGGCCGACGGGGGCGGGCTCGACGGCGTGGCGGCCGACCTCGCGGGCGCACTCTCGAACGAGGCCGACACCGGGGGCGGTGACGCCGCCGCCACCAACGCCGCCGACGAGGACCCCGACTTCCCGTGGACCGACCGCACCGCCGTGATGGGCGTGCTCAACGTCACGCCGGACTCCTTCCACGACGGCGGGCGCCACGCCGACCTCGACGACGCGGTCGCGGGCGTCGAGCGGATGGTCGAGGCCGGGGTCGACATCGTCGACGTCGGCGGCGAGTCGACCCGACCGGGCGCGGAGCCGGTCCCGGTCGACGACGAGATCGACCGCGTCGTCCCGACGATCGAGGCGATTCAGTCGGTGCCGGCCGTGGGATCGGGCGACGTTCTGGTCTCGGTCGACACGCGGAAGCCGGCGGTCGCGTCGGCGGCGCTCGACGCCGGCGCCGACGTGATCAACGACGTGACCGGGCTGGAGGACCCCGAGATGCGCTCGGTCGTCGCCGACGCCGACTGCCCGGTGATCGTGATGCACAGCCTCGACGCGCCGGTCGACCCCGACGCCGACCCCGAGTACGACGACGTGGTCGGCGAGGTCGTCGACGCGCTGCGCGAGCGGCTGGCGCTGGCCGACACGGCCGGCATCGACCGCGACCGCGTCATCGTCGACCCCGGGCTCGGCTTCGGGAAGTCGCCGGCGGAGGACTTCGAGCTGCTCGCGCGCTGCGGGGAGTTCGCGGCGCTCGGCTGCCCCGTCCTCGTCGGCCACTCGCACAAGTCGCTGTACGGCGCGGTCGGGCGCGACGCCGACGACCGCGAGCACGCGACCGTCGCCGGCACCGCCCTCGCCGCCGACCGCGGCGCGGACATCGTCCGCGTCCACGACGTCGCCGAGAACCGCGCGGCGGTCGACGTCGCCGCCGCGGTCGGCGGGGCGCTCCGCGACGAGGGCGACGCCGCGGGGGACGGGGAGTGACGCGGTCGAGCGTTCCGCGCCGGGTCGCGGGCGCCGACGGCAGCGTTTTGCCTCGCGACCCCCTCGCGTCCGTATGACCCGGCGCCTGCTGCTCGGCTGTAGCGCGGTCGGGAACGCGCTCGTCGAGTACGCCCGCGACGAGCGCGGCGGACGCGACGACCTGGTGGCGATCACCGACGACACCGGCTGGGTGTCGACGCTGCGCGACCGCAACGTCGCCACCGTCGAGGCCGACCCGACCGACCCCGGGACCTACCCCGACAGCGCCGCGGTCGTGCTGATCGCGAGCGACGACGCAGAGCGCAACGTCGCCGCCGCCCGCGCGGCCCGGGAGCGGTACCCGGACGCGATGATTATCGCGCACCTCGGACCGTCGCCGACCGACGCACAGCGGGCGGCGGTCGAAGCGGTCGCCGACCGCGTGGTCGACCCGATCGAGGCGGTCGCCGACCGCGTCTTCGAGGCCGTCGGGCTCGACGGCGACCGCGGCGCCGACGGCGACGGGGAGTTCCCCCACATCGACGACGACGGCGAGAAGCCGGCTCGCCTGCTCGCGACGCTCCGCCGGCTCTCCGGGCCGCTCCTCGTCGTCGCGCACGACAACCCCGACCCGGACGCCATCGCGAGCGCCCTCGGACTGGCGCGGATCGCGGAGTCGATCGGCGTCGAGGCGGACGCCTGTTACGGCGGCGAGATCGCCCATCAGGAGAACCGCGCGCTGGTGAACCTCCTCGGAATCGGGCTGCGGCCGTTCGACGAGATCGACCTGGAGGCGTACGGCGGCGTCGCCTTGGTCGACCACTCCCGCGCGGGGATCAACGACAGCCTCCCCGAGGGCCACCCGGTCGACGTCGTCGTCGACCACCACCCGCCGCGGGGGCCGGTCGCGGGGTCGTTCGTCGACATCCGCCCCGCGGTCGGCTCGACGAGCACGCTAATCGCAGAGTACCTCTCGCGGTACGGGATCGCGCCGGAGCGGGACCTCGCCACGGCGCTCCTCTACGGCATCCGGATCGACACGAAGAACTTCACGCGCGCGACCGCCATCGACGACTTCGAGGCGGCGGCCGCGCTGCTCGCGCACGCCGACGAGTCGACGCTCGAACGGGTCGAGAGCCCGAGCGTGAGCCCGGAGACGCTGCGCGTCCTCGCGGCCGCCATCGAGAACCGGGACGTCCGCGGGTCGGTGGCCGCCTCCTGCGTCGGCGAGATAGCCGACCGCGACGCGCTCGCGCAGGCGGCGGAACGGCTCCTCGACCTGGAAGACGTGACGGTGACGTTCGTCTACGGCTACATGGACGGCGTGATCTACGGCTCCGCCCGCGCCCGCGGCGCCGACCTCGACGCGGGCGAACTCCTTCGCGACGCGCTCGACCCCGTGGGCTCGGCCGGCGGCCACGCCTCGATGGCCGGCGCGCAGGTCCCGCTCGGCATCCTGAGCGAGGTCTCCGAGTCGGAGTCGCTGCCGGACGTCGTCGAGGCGTTCGTCGCCGGCCGGTTCTTCGAGGCGCTCGCCGACGCGCCCGCGCAGCCGACCGGGCTCTCGCCCGAGTTCCCGACGGACTGAGGCGAGGCCGGGCGAACCCGCCTCGCGGCGGCGCGACGCATCCGTCACCGGCGGGGACGGCACGGTCAGGCGGTCGTGCGGGAAACGCGCAACGGTCGCAACGTACATACGACGCGCCGGCAAATTACGGAACATGACCGACGACGTTGTCGAACACCGTCGACTGATTATCGCCGGCACCGGTATCTCGGGGCTCTCGGCCGCCATCTACGCCGCGCGGTCGAACAACGACCCCCTCCTCATCGAGGGCGACGAGCCGGGCGGCCAGCTCACGCTGACGACCGACGTGGAGAACTACCCCGGCTTCCCCGAGGGGATCTCCGGACCCCAGCTGATCAACGACATGAAAGAACAGGCGACGAAATTCGGCGCCGAGTCCCGCAACGGCGTCATCGAGGACGTACGGAAGGAGCCGGCGGGACACTTCCGCGTCGCGCTCACCGACGGCGACGTTTACACCGCCGACGCCCTCGTCGTCGCCTCCGGCGCCTCCGCCCGCACCCTCGGCGTCCCCGGCGAGGACGAGCTGATGGGATACGGCCTCTCGACGTGTGCGACCTGTGACGGCGCGTTCTTCCGCGACGAGGACATGCTCGTCGTCGGCGGCGGCGACGCCGCGATGGAGGAGGCGAACTTCCTGACGAAGTTCGCGGACACCGTCTACATCGCCCACCGCCGCGAGGAGTTCCGCGCGGAGGACGTCTGGATCGAACGCACGATGGAGAAGGTCGAGGACGGCGAGATCGAACTGCTCCTCAACACCGAGCTCACCGAGATCCACGGGACGCCCGAGGACGGTATCGACCACGTGACGCTCGTCGAGCACCCGGACGGCCACCCGACGGAGAAGCTGGCCGACTCGGCGACCGCCGACGAGGTCGACGAGTACGACTTCGACGTGGGCGCGGTCTTCTACGCCATCGGCCACACGCCCAACACCGACTTCTTGGAGGGCACCGGGATCGAGACCGACGACGACGGCTACCTGATCACCGAGGGCGGCCGCGGCGGCAACCAGACCGCGACCGGCGTTCCGGGGCTGTTCGGCGCCGGCGACGTCGTCGACTTCCACTACCAGCAGGCGGCCACCGCCGGCGGCATGGGCGTGATGGCCGCGCTCGACGTCGACGAGTACCTCTCCGAGCGCGAGCGCGCCGGCGAACTGTACGAGGCCGAGGTCGACGCCGCGGCCGCGGACGACTGATACTCGTTCGCTGTAGCGTTCATAAAAAGCCCCAGCCGATCGCTTATAAACAGTTGACTGTGGATCGGCGGAGAACACCTCCAAAGCCCCAGCCGGGAGGACTCGCGCGCCTCGCTGCGCGCCTTGCTCGGTCCGCTCGCTGCGGTGCTTGCGTCGTCGGGCTTCGTCCTCCCGGCTGCCCCTTTGATTCCCACCCCGCCCCGCACAGCACCTCACGCCTCCCCAGCCTCGTCAGTCGCCGGAGCGAAGCGGAGGCGACTGACTCCAGCGAGTGACCAAAGGTCCCTCTGGCAGTCGGGCTTCGCCCGACGACCTCGCGCGTGCTCTCGTCGGCGGCTCCGCCGCCGGCTGTCAGAGAGACCGAAGGTCTCTCACTACTCGCGGCCGCCTCCGGCGGCCACTCGGAGGCACGCGCCACCGCAGTTTCATTTATAAATAGTCACTGCGCGCTTCACGACTGGATCTCGACCTCGTACCCCTCGGCTTCGAGCGCGTCGACGATGTCGGCGGCGTGTTCGGCGTCGTCGGTCTCCAATTCGAGTTCGAGCTCGGCCGCGTTGACCGCCACGTCGCGGGAGGTGCGGTCGTGGTGGACCGCGTACACGTTCGCGCCGGTGCGCGCGACGATGCTGGAGACGCGCTCTAGCTCTCCCGGCCGGTCCTTCAGGTCGATCGTGATCTTGAGGTACCGTCCCATCTGGACGAGTCCACGGCGGACCACGGTGCCGAGGCGGTTGAGGTCGATGTTGCCCCCGCACAGCGCGGCCACGATCGTCTCGTCGTCCTCGTACTCGAACGCCTCCGAGAGGACCGCGGCGAGCGCGACCGCCCCGGCGCCCTCGACGAGCGTCTTCGAGCGCTCCAAGAGGAGCGTGAGCGCCAAGGCGATCTCGCGGTCGTCGACCGTGACGACCTCGTCGACGTACTCGGCCATGACTTCGAGGGTCCGCTCGCCGACCGAGCGCGTCGCGATCCCGTCGGCGATCGTGTCGACGCTGTCGATCTCCGTGACCTCGCCGGCTTCGAGCGACTGCGCCGCCGAGGCGGCCCCCTCGGCCTGAACGCCGACGACACGCACGTCGGGCAGCTGCTCTTTGATCGCGACGGCGACGCCCGAGATCAGCCCGCCCCCGCCGATCGGGACGACGACGGTGTCCAACTCGGGGCAGTCGTCGACGATCTCTAAGCCGAGCGTCCCCTGTCCGGCCATCACGACCGGGTCGTCGAACGCGTGGACGTACGTTCGGCCCTCCTCGCGTTCCAGTTGGTGCGCGTACGCCTGCGCCTCGTCGTAGTCGACGCCCTCCAGCCGGACGCTCGCGCCGTATCCGCGGGTCGCTTTCACCTTCGAGACGGGCGCGAACTTCGGCATCACGACGGTGGCGTCGACGCCCGCGCGGCTGGCGGCCAGCGCCACGCCCTGCGCGTGGTTGCCGGCGCTCGCGGTGACGACGCCGGCCTCGCGTTCCGCCTCAGAGAGCGTCTGGATCCGGTTCATCGCGCCGCGGATCTTGAACGCGCCGGTCCGCTGGAAGTTCTCCAGCTTGAGGTGGAGGTCGGCGCCGCTCATCTCGGAGAAGGACCGCGACCGCTCTAAGGGCGTGTGGCGGGCGACGCCCGCGACCCGCTCGCGCGCCTCACGGATGTCGGAGAGACTGAGCATGAGGTCCCGTCGCCGCGCCGCCCGCTAATCGGTTCCGGTCGGTAGCGGTCGACGGGTCGAATCCGCGAGCCGGCGGCTCGCGGTTCGTGAAAGGGGGAATGCACGCGTGTGACGTGCGAGTGGAACGAGGCGGTGGGAATACAAAAAGGTGAGGCTACCAAAGCGAAAGTGAAACCGCACGACTGCGGAGCCGTCATCCGCCCGTCAGACGCGATCTCGGGGTGTCAGACGCACCCGTACCTCACGCTCGCCGAGCACCGCTCGCACCCGGTCGGCGAACGGGCCGTCGCCCGGCCAGGTCGCGTCCGCGTCGAGCCGGCCGGGGTCCCCGACGTACACCGCGGCCGTCTCGGGGTAGTCCGCCGGCGCGTCGAGCGGGACGGTCTCTCTGACGTACAGCCCGCCGTCCACGTCCTCGTACGCGTCGAGCGCCCCGATCTCCTCGGTCCGGAGCAGCCGTCCGGCGGTCTCGCCGCCCGGCGCGAGCGTCGGATACCGCCCCTCCACGAGCCGGAGGCCGGTGAGCGTCGCGGGGCCGACGAAGACGAACGAGTCCGCCACGTCGGCGACGGCGTCGGGTTCGGTCAGCGTCCCGTACACGAAGACGTCCATGGGAGCCGTCGGACGCTCGCGGGTTTCAACGTTCTGGCGGTCAGGCGCGCAAGCCGCTCCGACGGCCCTCGGAGTCGTCCCGTTAGCCCCGATCCCTCCGACCCGTCGCCCCGCCTTCGACCGATCACAACGACTTTGGTCGTAACGACGGTTACACGGACAATGCCGACGTTGCGCGGCCGCCACGCCGTCTCACTGCTCGGTGTCGGTCTCCTCGCGGCCGCGGCGCTCCACCACCTCGACGAGGTCGAGCGGGTCAGGACCGCGACCGGGCCGCTGCTGGCGTTCGCGCTCGACGGCGGGGTCGCGGTCGGGCTCATCGCGGCCGGCCGCCGGATCGCCGACCGCGGGCTCTCGCCGACCGAGGAGTGGCGCGTCGCGCGGTGGACCGGCTTCGGGACGGCCTTCACCGTCGCCGCGTTCAGCGCGACGGTCGGGGTCCGCGTCCTCGAAGGGCGCCCGCTCGTCGAGCCGGTCTTCCCGATGCTCGTCGCCGCGGGCGTCGGGGGACTCGGCGGCGCGGTCGCGGGGTACTACGCGGTCCGACAGGCCGCCGACGCCCGCCGCGCCCGGGACGCGGTCCGGACCGTCTCGCTCGTGAACCACCTCCTGCGTCACGACCTCCGCAACGACCTCTCGACGATCCACGGGTACGCCGACCTGCTCGCGGCCGACGACGGCTCGGACCACGCGGCGGTCGTGGCCTCGAAGGCCGACGAGGGGCTCGAACGCATCGAGGCGGCGAGCGCCGTCGCCGACGCGCTCCTCGGCGACGCCGACCGCGGCCGCACCGACCTGGTGGCGACGGTCCGGAACGTGCTGTCGGGGGTCGACGGCGACCGCTCGGTGACCGTCGAGACCGACCTCCCCGAGACGGCGCCCGTCGCGGCCAACGACGGCGTGCGAGCGATCGTCCACAACCTCGTCGAGAACGCGGCCGAGCACGGCGGGCCGGACGTCACCGTCCGCGTCGCGGTCCGACTCACCGACGACGGCGTCGCGCTGGTCGTCGCGGACGACGGGCCGGGGCTCCCGCCCGCGGCCCGCGACCGACTGTCCGCCCCCGACGAACGGCGCGACGAGGCGGCCGTCGGGTCGGGCGAGGGGGTACTCGGCGACTCGCCGGACGGGACGGTCAGCGGTCTCGACCTGGTCGCGGCGCTCACCGAGGCGTACGACGGCTCGCTCGACGTCGGCGAGTCGGAGCACGGGGGCGCGCGGTTCGCGGTGACGCTCCCGCACGCACCGGTCGAGTCGGCCGGCTCCGATACGTAAAAACCGCGGGCGGCCGTCGGCGGCGGTACATGGACTTCCCGCGGCTGCGGCGCGTCTGGCGGCGCGTGTTCTCGCTCGCGTGGCCCGTCATGTCCGAGCAGACGTTCCGCACCGCGATGCGGACGACGGACATCCTCGTCACCGCGCTGTTCTCGCCCGCCGCGGTCGTCGCGATCGGGCTCGCCGACCTGTACGCGCGGTTCCCGCTGCGGATCGGACTCGGTCTCGGCGGCGGCGCCATCGCGCTCTCCTCGCAGGACACCGGTGCGGGCGTCGCGGACAACCGCGACGAGGCCGTGACGCAGGCGATCCTGATCGGCGCGCTCGCCGGGATCCCGTTCGTCCTCTTCGGGTTCCTCTTCGGAGAGTTCGCGATCGACGTGTTCGGTCGGTTCGTCGGCGAGCCGACCTCGCCGGCGGTCGTCGACCTCGGGTCGACGTACCTCGCGATCGTGTTCGCGACCGCCCCCTTCCGTCACGTCGCCTTAGTCGGCGCCCGCGCGCTTCAGGGGACGGGCGACACCCGGACGCCGATGTACGTCAACATCGCCGCCAACTCCGTCAACATCGCCGGCTCGGTCGTCCTCGGACTGGGACTCTTCGGCTTCCCGCGGCTCGAAGTCACGGGCGTCGGGCTCGCGACCGCGGGCGCGAACGTGCTCACCGCCGGCCTGCTCTGTTTCGCGATCTGGGGCTCGTGGACGGACGCGGACTTCGCGCTGCCGCGCGACCTCACGATCGCGAAGCAGCTCCTGACCGTGAGCGCCCCGCGGGTGGTGGAGGGGTTCGGCTCCGAGATCGCCGAGTTCCCGTTCAACGCCCTCCTCTTGGGCTTCGGCGAGCCCGTCAACGCCGGCTTCCAGATCGGCCGCCGCGTCTACCAGCAGGTGACCGGGCCGCTCTCCCGCGGCTACAACGTCGCGGCGTCCGTGCTGGTCGGCCAGTCGCTCGGCGAGGGCGACCCGGAGGCCGCGCGGTTCGACGGGTGGGCGGTCGCCGCGCTCGGCGTCCTCACGGTCGGCACGATCGGGCTCGCGCTCGTGGTCGCCGCGCCGCGGATCGTTCCGATCTTCACCGACGACCCGGAGACGGTGGCCTACGCGGTCGACTTCGCGCGGGTGTACGGGGTCGCCGCCGGGGCGCTCGCCTGCTTCTCCGCCCTGTCCGGGTCGCTCCAGGGCGCGAGCGAGACGCGGATCCCCCTCGTCGCCCGCGTCTCGGCGATGTTCGGGCTCTTCTTGGGGCTGTCGTGGCTGCTCGGCCGCACCGCGGGGCTCGGCCCCACCGGCGCGTACGTCGGCGTCTTCGCCGCCTACGTCTGGATGGCGCTCGTCGTCGCCGCGGGCTTCCGGTACTCGGACTGGGCGACCCGCGCCGCCGACATGATGGACGCGCGCGGCTCCGGGCCGGACGCCGATCCAGACCCGGACGAGGGGGCGTCGTGAGCGGTTCGTCGGCATTCTCGACGCGAGCGCGAGGCGAACAGTGATACGGCAGGGGGTCGTTTTCGACGCATGCCCAACGAGGCGCTGTACGACCGGCTCGGGGGCGAGCCGGCGATCGGTGCGATCGTCGACGAGTTCTACGAGCGCGTGCTCGACGACGAGCGCGTGGCTCACCAGTTCGACGACGTCGACATGTCCGATCAGCGCTCACACCAGACCAAGTTCCTGAGCGCGGTCACCGGGGGGCCGATGCAGTACGAGGGCGACGACATGAAGACCGCTCACGAGGAGCTGGCGATCACGCCCGAGGAGTACGAGGCGGTCGCGACGCACCTCGACGAGGCGCTGCGCGTCTTCGACGTCGACGACGCCGACCGGGAGGCCGTCATGGAGGCGATCGCCGGGTTCGAAGGCGACGTCGTGGACGGGCCGGCCGACGAGTGACACCGGATGCTACGGCTCGCCGCCGAGCGACTCCTGCTCGGGCGCTCGGTCGCCCCTGAGCCGGCGGCGGCGCTTGTCGTAGGCGGCCTCCAGTTTCGCGTTCGTGGCCCGCGAGACGAGGTAACAGTCGGCGTCGCCGCCGTCGCTCGGGTGCGCGCTCGCCACCCAGACGTGGCCGTCGCCGGCCGAGAGGTCGTCGGCCCACCGCTCGGCGGCCGCCCGGCTCTCGAACGCGTGGAGGGTCCCGTCCTCGAAGACGAGTTTGCCCACCTTCGCGTTCCGCTTGCGTGCGGACGGTTTGATCGCGACGACGACGCTCACGCCCGGTGATCGGGCGCCGTCAGGTAAAAACCTCGTCAGACGCCGGCGCGTTCAGTCGTCCGCGACGGCGCCCGGCTCCGCGCCGTCGGCGTCGGCCTCGGCGGCGAGCAGTCGGTCGAGCCCGTCGACCATCCCGACCACGCTCGCGCGGGTGATGTCCGCGTCCGACGCGGAGACGCTCACGGAGCGGTCGCCGCGCGAGAGGTCCACCTCGACGGTGACGACCGCGTCGGTGCCGCCCGTGATCGCGTCGACGTGGTAGGAGTCGAGCTCGAAGGCGACGCCGTCGGCGGTCGAGTCGTCTCCGCTCCCGCCGTCGCCCGAAAGCGCCGTGCGGACCGCCTCCAGTCCCGCGTCGACCGGGCCCGCGCCGGTGCCGGAGGCGACCCGCTCGTCGTCGCCGACGCGGAGCCGGACCGAGGCGGTCGGCAGGTTCCCGCCGGAGGTCGCCGAGAGGTCGACGAGTTCGACGTGGCGCTCGCGCTCGCGGCCGCGAACGTCGTCGGCGATGGCGAGCAGGTCCGCGTCGGTGACGCGCTTGCCGCGCTCGCCGAGCTCCTTGACGCGGGCGACGACGTCGCGGAGCTCGTCCTCGTCGACCGCCACGTCGTGTTCGGCGAGCGCCGCCTTCACCCCGGCGCGGCCCGCGTGCTTGCCGAGGACGAGCCGGCGCTCCCGCCCGACCGTCTCCGGCGGGTACGGCTCGTACATCGTCCCGTCCTTGAGGGTGCCGTCGGTGTGGATGCCGGACTCGTGGGCGAAGGCGTTGGCCCCGCAGACGGCCTTGTTCGGCGGGAGCGCGACCCCGGTCGCCTCCGAGACGGTCCGGCAGAGCCGGTAGAGCCGTTCGAGCTCGACGGTGTCGACGTCGTACGACCGGGCGAGCGCGACCGCGACCTCTTCGAGCGCGACGTTGCCGGCGCGCTCGCCGACCCCGAGGACGGTGCCGTGGACGGTGTCGGCGCCCGCCTTCAGCCCGGCGTGGACGTTCGCCACGCCGAACCCGAGGTCGTCGTGCGTGTGGAGGCTCGTCGGCCCGAGGTCGGCGAGCCGCGAAACTACTTCGGCGGTGCGCTCGGGGTCGGCCGCGCCGACCGTGTCGCAGTAGCAGATCCGGTCCGCTCCCGCGTCGAGGCCGGCGCCGAGCAGGCGTTCGAGGTAGTCGAGGTCGGCCCGCGAGCCGTCCTCGCCGAGCACCTCGACCCACAGCCCGTGCTCCTTGGCGTACTCGACGAGTTCGACGGTCGTCCCGACGACCTCGTCGCGGGTCGACCCCACCTTCGTCTCGACGTGTTTGTCGGAGGCCGGGACGACGAGGTTGACGCCGTCGACGCCGCAGTCGAGCGCGTGGTCCACGTCGGCTTTCACGCCGCGGGCGAAGCTCGTCACGGTCGCCGAGAGCCCCTCCGCGGCGACCCGGCGGATCGCCTCGCGCTCGCCCGCGGAGGTACACGCCGACCCGGCCTCGATCAGGTGGACGCCGGCGGCGTCGAGCTCACGGGCGACCTCGACCTTCTCGCCGGGCGACAGCGAGACGCCCGGCATCTGTTCGCCGTCGCGCAGGGTGGTATCGAGTAGCTGTACCTCGTCGAGGTCGGTGAGTGGTGTTCGGGTCAAAAGGGAATCCGTCGGCTCGTCGGTGGTCTGGGGGTCGGTGCCGCCGCGGGGCGGTCGTGCCCCGGTGTCGTTATCGTCGGAGAATTTCGCGGCCAGCCGCCGTGAGGCGACTTCCTCTATCCTCCGAACGATCGCGAGTGTCTCGCGTCATTCGTACCCATGCGAACGACGGTCACACGGATAAACTGCCGGGTCGCGTCAGGAATGACCGACCGATCGTCGCCAGCCCCCGGGTCGAAGTGACGATCTCTCGACGGCGTCTCGGCCGAGTCCCGACGGAACCGCCGACAGCGTTAGGGAGCCACCTTCCGACCGGCCGGTATGGAGCGAGTCGCGATCGACGACGTCGACGTCGTCACGAACCCCATGGGCGTTCACGACCTCCGGAAGCCGGTCTCGCGCGCCCTCGGCACCGACCACGTCGCGATGAACTACTTCGAACTCGCGCCCGGCGACGCGTTCTCCGGCGGGCTTCACACCCACGGCGACCAGGAGGAGATATTCTACGTGCTCTCGGGCACCGCCACCTTCGAGGTCGGTCGCGAGCGCGAGCGGGTCGAGGTCGGCGCGGGCGAACTGATCCGCTTCGCGCCCGGCGAGTTCCAGTCCGGGTTCGTGCCCGAGGACGCCGACGAGGGGGCGGTCGCGTGGGCGGTCGGCGCGCCGGGCGCCGGCCACGACTGGGACCGGATCGAGTCGATCGTCGAGTGTCGCGACTGCGGCGAAGAACGAGTCCACGACACCGAACTCACCGACGAGGGGCGGTTCCGGTTCTCCTGTACCGACTGCGGAACGTCGTTCTCGCCGTAGCGGCCGGATCCGGGAACCGAGCGGCGCGATTCACCCCAAAAGCGACCGGAGGCTTCGGCGCTCGGTGCCACAGCCCGTCTGGTAGTCGCAGCTCTCACAGCGGCCGTCGTCGACCCGCGGCGGCGGGCCGTCGATCGACTGCGCCGCCCGGAGCGCCCGCCGGTAGGCCGCCTTCTTCCGCGTCGTGAGCCGGACCTCGCGGACCGCGCCGACCGCGGGATACTCGACGAGCGCCCGCCGCACCTCCCGCTCGCGCTCCCACGCCAGCGCCTTGGCGAGCGCGACCGCCCGGACCGCCTGCGGCTCCCACACGCCGTTCTCCGGTGGCTCCCCCGACGAGACGAGCGTCGGAATTGGCGCCGACGCGTCCGCGTCGCTCGGTTCCAGCACCTTGTGAACGGTGCCGTGACAGTCCTTCCCCGAGAGGAACCCGCGTTCGCTGACGGGGTCGACGAGGGCGTCGTAGTCGTCGCGCTCGCGAAGCCGCGTGAGGTTCCGACGGTACGCGGCCGGCGACCGGTGGAGCGGTAGCTGTCGCAGCGCCCGGTCCGGCGCGTCGGCCAGTTCGTCGTAGCGGAACGCCAGCCCGATCCGCTCGCGGGCCTTCGGCGGCACGCTCCGCTCCTCGTCGCGTCGGCGGTAGTAGAGCTGTCGGGGACAGTACGCGGCGCGGGCGACGTCGCTGAACGGGACGAGTGTCACGTGACCTCCTGGCCGCGGTTTCGGTGATAAGCGTCGGGTGGGGGCTCCGGTGATAAGCGTCCGGCGGCGTTCGGGCGTCTCAGAGAGACACGTCGGTCTCGATGTCCTCGGTCGCGTCGCGGAGCCCGTCCTCGCGGGCGTCGCTCGCGAGCGACCCCTCGATGTCGGCGTCGGTGAGGAGGTCGCGGAACGCGTCGCGGAAGCGGTCGTTCGCCTGCGTGGAGGTGAGGTCGACGCGCGCGACCGCGGCGTAGCGGGCGATCTGGTCGGGGCTCGCGTCGAGCGCCTCCGCGCACTCGACGATCGAGTTCCCCGCGCCGGTGAGTCGCTTCAGCTCCGCGTAGGCGAACGCGTCGTCGTCGACTTCGCGGTCGGACTCTCGCACGAGGTGGAGGTCGAGCCGCGCCCTGCGAACGGTCTCGCCGTCGACCGTGTCGGGCTCGACGGCGGGGTCGTCTCGCGCCTCCAGCGCGTCGCGGAGCGCCGCGGCGATCGTCTCATCGTCCGCCTCCTCGAACCGGCCGCGGGCGACGAGGACGTACGCGTCGTCGTCGAGGTCCGTCGAGAAGCCGTACCGCTCGCGCATCGCGGCGACGACCTCGCGACACCGCGCGTCCACGGCGTCGTCGTCGGGGTCCGAGAGGGTCCCCCGCGCCGCGTCCTGCCGCTCGGTGACCGACTCGGACCCGGTGGCGTCGACGAACAGATCGCGGAGCTCGGCGGTTTTCTCGTCCATACGCGCGTGGATACGCGGGCACGGTACAAAAGCCTCGTGTCGGGTCGACGGCGCGGCCCTCCGGAACCGGGCCGACCGGGCGTTCCGGCCCTCCTCACACCAGGCCCCCGACGGTGAACACGACGTAACAGCACGCCACCAGCGTCCCCGAGTGGAGGAGCGCGGCGTACCGCCCGCGGGCCGCCGTGCCGGCGAACCACCCGGACGCGAGCATCGTCGCCTGCGTCACGACGTACAGCCGGAACCGCTCCAGTTCGGGGTGGACCGCCTCCGGCTCCGTGACCGCCTCGCTCGCGGCGGCGATCTCGGCGAGCCGCGCGGCGTCGACCACCTGCGTGTTCACGACCGCGACCACCGCGGCGACGAGGACCGCCGCGGCCCAGCCGACCGCGATGTACGGCTGCATCGACGAGCGGAGCGCGCGCTGCTCGCTGTAGAGCCGCCCGACCTCGATGCGGAGCGTCTCGAAGACGGCGTCGGCGTCGCTGCCGGCGTTCAACGCGCCCGTGACGAGCCCGAGCGTGCCGGCCGCGAGCGGGGTCCCCACGCGGTCGACGAACCGCTCGATGGCGGCTGCGCGGACGTGGACTGGCCCCTCGCTCTCGTCGGCTCCCGAGTCCGTCCCCCCGGTCGCCGTCGTCGACCGCAGCGCGAACGCGAGGTCGGCCACGTCGTCGTCGAGAACGCCGAGTTCGACCTCGCGAGCGACCGCGTCCACCGCGTCGGGGAGCGGTCGCCCCTGCGCGACGTGACCCGAGACGGCGTGAACGAAGTCGGCGAGCTCGCGGTCCTTCGCGTCGTCGATCCGCCTGCGCCGCGCCGCGACCAGCCCCACCGGCACCGCGAACGCGGCGTACCCGAGGAGGACGACGTTGACGAGCGTGTACCCGGCGAGCGCGAGCCAGCCCGCCAGCGCGGCGGCCGGCGGCGCACAGACGACCGCCGTGCCGGCCGGGTTTCGCCCGGCGGTCGCGAGGATCGCCCGCGGACTCGCGGGGACGTCGTAGCTCGCCCGCTGGCTCGGCGGGCGGAGCGTCCCGACCGCGACCGCGGCCGCGAGTCCGAACGCGACGAGGAACGCGACGGCGCCGTAGAGGACGACCGCCCGCGTCGGGACCACGCCGACCGGCGTCGCCACCGGCGGGAGAAGCTCGGGGATCACGACCGACAGCGCGGTCGCGCCGATGACGACGAGCGCCGGCAACACCAGCACGGCGACGAACAGCTCCGTGAGCAGTTCGAGGAACCGGCGCGCCCGCTTCCGGGCCCGGTCCTGCCGGTGAGCGAGCATCCGGCGCTCGGTCGCGAGGAACTCGGAGAGCGCCTCGTCGCCGGTCGCGGCGTGCTTGCGGAACTTCAGGAGGAACGGCGCGAGCAGTTCCCGCGAGGGCGTGTCCCGCGCGACCCGCCGAAGCCCCTCGTCGAGGCTGCCGGCGAGCCGGGCGGCGTTGAGCGCCTTTCGCAGCGAGGTCGCGGTGGCGCCGTACGCGTCGCCGTCGGCCGCCTTCCGGAGCATAGACCGCGGGTCGTCGCTCCCAGCGGCAAGCAGTTCGAGGTACCGCACCGCGCCGGGGAGGGTGCGCTCGATGTCGGTCCGGCGCGTCGCGACCACCCACCGGAGGTGGAGCCCCGCGGCCGCCACGGTCGCCCGCTTCGCGAGGAGCGCGACCGCGACGGCGACGACTAGCGCGGCCCGGTCCGTGCGCAGCGGGCCGACCGACTCCGGCGTCGGCGCAGGGACCGTCGTCGACCCCGCGGAGAGCAGCGCCGCGCCGAACCGCGCCTCCACCGCGGCCGCGACCGCGGGAGCGGCGCCGGTCGCGAGGACTAACGCCGGGAGGAAGGCGACGGCCGCGACGATCCACGAGAGCCCGTACGCCCGCGAGAGGTACGTCTCGAAGCCGGTGTCGAGCGCGCTCCCGCGATACCGCTTCCGGTCGGCGTCGTGGCGGCGGTCGCTCGCGTGCCGCGCGAACAGCGCGTAGCAGACGCGGTCGACGACCGCGAACCGGCGCTCGACGGACGGTCGATCGGTCGCGGTAGCTCCGGTCGCGTCGGCCGCGGTCGCGGTAGCTCCGGTCGCGTCGACCTCACCGGAATCGGCCGCGGTCGCGTCCGTTTCGCTCGCCGCCGTCGCTCGGCGCCGGCTCACGACCGCCCCCGTCCCGCGCGTTCGCCGCGTTCGTCGCGGCCCTCTCCGCCGTCGGTCTCGGCGGCACCGCCGGCGTCACGGTCCATCGTCCGGGCGGCGCGCTCGACGGTCGCCGCCTCGTCCGTGCGCAGGTCGGCGAGGAACTCGAAGAGGGCGTCGGGGTCGTCGACCCCGTCGCGCACGAGGTACTCCACGTAC
Organism: Halorubrum ejinorense; assembly: GCF_055389685.1. Taxonomy (NCBI): domain Archaea; kingdom Methanobacteriati; phylum Methanobacteriota; class Halobacteria; order Halobacteriales; family Haloferacaceae; genus Halorubrum; species Halorubrum ejinorense. The sequence goes on along the minus strand of NZ_AP043777.1, from coordinate 149,842 downwards.
CGTCGCTTCGAGGCGAACTCGGCCGCGACCGCTTCGGGGTCCCGATCGGTCCGACTCGCGATCCGGTCGAAGACGCGGAAGCGCGCCCCGTTGCCGGACCCGCCGGCCGCCACCGTTCCCCCTCCGTCAGTGGTGCTGCCGTCCGTATCGTCGCCGGCATCGCCGCCCGGAACGCCGGGGAACCGGAACGTTCCGTCGCCGTCGCGCCAGGCGACCGTGTTGTAGCGGACCGACTCCTCGTCGGCCTCGACGAGCCCCGCCCCGCCGCGTTTCGGGTCGCCGGTCGGGCTCCGCTTCGCCGCCGGGTCGAGGCCGTCGTAGGCGGCCTCGGAGAGCGGTTCGATCGCCCGGGAGACGTAGCGCTCGCCGTCGACCTGCCGGGGGAAGACGACGAGGTCCACCTCCCGCAGCAGCCGCGCCGGCAGGCCCCGTTCGCGCAGGCGGTTCGACAGCGCCTCGACGTCTTCGGCGTGGGTTGTGCCGATCACCCCGTGGCCGGTGTTGAGGCTCTCGGCGAACGTCTCGAAGCTCTCGGGGGTGTTGATCTCGGCTATCACCTCCACGTCGGGGTTCAGGTAGTTCGCTTCGGTCATCAGCTCCGCCATGCCCACCGACTTGTAGGCGTCTTCGTGGTCGCGGGTGGTGAGCGAGACGCCCGTCTCGTGGGGGAGCCGCACCTCGCGAGACCCCTCGTCGACCGAGACCGGGCGGGCGTCGAACGGGATGAAGGGGGCGTGGGCGTTGAGCAGCGTCGTCTTGCCCACGCCGGTCGGCCCGGCGAAGAGGACGACGCCGCGGTGTTCGTACAGCAGCCACAGGAGCGTGACCAGTTCGACCGACAGCGTCCCGCGCTCGATCAGGTCGACCGGTGTCAACGCGTTCGCGCGCTGCTTCCGGATCGAGACGTGCGGGCCGCCCTCGGAGATCACCGGTAGCGCCACCGCACACCGGATCGTCTGCGGCACGCCGTCGAGTTCGAGGTTCACCTTCGCGGCGGGCGTCGAGGCGTTGAGTTCCGTCCCGTCGCGGGCGGCGATCCCCGTGACCACGTCGACGAACGTCGTCTCGTCCTCGAACGCGAGGTTCGTCGGAACGCGGGCGCCGGCTACGGGGGCGTCGCCGTCGCGTCCGGTCTCGCCGCTGCGGCCGGCCTCGTCGTCGCGCCCGCCCGCTCCGCCTCCGCCGTCCGCCCCGGAAAGCACCGACGCACGGGGGACGACCTTCACGCGCTCGCCGACGCGGTTCGCCTCCACGTCCTCGAGGTGCGGGTCCCGGATCGGGACCGTGAGGATGCCCTCGCCGACGAAGTCGCGCAACACGTAGTACGCGAGGTCGTCGAGCCGGTCGCTGGCGTACCGCGAGTCGACCGGCGGCGCGACGAGTCCCCGCTCGGCGAGCGCGGTCTTCGCCCGGTGGGCCGCGGCGTCGAGCCACGCCCGGGTGTTCCGCGCGGTGAGCCGCCGGGAGAGGAACCGCCGGGCGCGGGCGGCGACGAACGACTCGCGGTCGCCGACCACGTCGCTCACCGTCGTCTCCCAGATCCGCGATTTACACTCCTCGATGAGCGCCTCGTCGCCGGGGAGCAGGTCCGGCTCTAACACGGCGTACTTCGTCTCGAACGCGTCGGAGCCGAGCAGTCGCTCGCGGTAGATCACCACGTCGACGGAGAGCCCGGCGAACGCCACGTCGTACTGCGCGAGCCGCTCGGCGGCCACGCGCTCGACGTAGTCGGCGTCCGCGTCGATTCCGGTCTCCAGCGGCGCGAACGTCTCCGTGTGGACGACCAGTTCGCGGTCGTCGCCCACGTCGGCGACGTCGATCCGGTCGTCCAAGGCGATCGGAGTGAGGTCGCCGAGCAGGCGGAACTCCCGCAGCGCGTGGTAGTCGATCCGCCGCCGCGCCGCCGCGCTCGCGTCGACCAGTCGGGAGAGCGCCTCCGCGTACTTCGGTCCGAACCCGCGTTCCGCGCGCTCGACGACCCCGACTCGCGTCAGCGGGCGGCGGTGCCGAACCGCCGAGAAGTGGTCGCGGACGCGGTCGAGGCCCCGCTCGTCGGCGGGCGACAGCGGCGGTTCGCGCACGTCGTAGCCGAACCGGCCGCCGTCGCGCTCGCGGATCGTCGCGACCACGCCGGGCGAGACCTCGTACTGGGCGCGCACGTCCGGCGCGTACCACGCCTCCGGGTCGTCCGGCGGCACCGGCGCGGGGACCGCCTCGCCCGGGTCGCCGTCCGGCTCGTCGACGATCCGGAGGGTCGCTCCCTCGCTCATCGACCTCGCCCTCGCGTCGCTCGGCACGTCGTGGCGCTCCCGTCCCGTCTCCGCGTCATCGTTCGATCGGCGGGTGACCGATGAGCCGATTTAAGCGTTCTTTTCTATCATCGGAGTAATGTTTCAGCGTCCATGAACGAACCCGGACACCGGCCGTCATCGTGGCCGAATTGTCGATGATAATCCATGCGAGTTATCAGCGATGACAACTAATTTATGCGGCTCTCCGTAACCGGCAGTCCACGACTCAATGAGCAATTCACTGTCCGACGGCGCACAGCGGATCTTCCTCCGGTACCAGCACGTTCTGGTCTTCCTCGCTCCGATCGCCTTCGTCGCCGGGGTGTACGGCTTCGCGCCGACGCCGACCGACGCCGGCGTGGAATACTGGACCGAATACTGGTGGCTGTTCATCGCCTTCGTGACCGGCGCCGTCATCGTCAACACCGTCGGGATCAGCGGCTCGGCGCTTTTCGTCCCGTTCCTCATCTTCGTCTTCCCGCTCGTCGCGTACCCGCTGGAACCGACGACGCTGGTGAAGATCGGGCTCATCAGCGAGTCGTTCGGGCTGTCGAGCTCGTCGCTCGCGTTCATTCAGTACGGGCTCGTCGACCGCCGCCTCTCCCTGTCGCTCGTGTTGGGCGGCGTCCCCTTCGTCGTCGGCGGAGCCCTCCTCTCCTTTGTCATCCCCGAACCGCTGTTCCACGCGCTGTTGGGGATCGCGCTGCTCGCGGCATCGTACCTGCTGTTTAACGCTAACTTGGGGCACGACGACCCGACGTCGGACGGGGACGGCGAGGAGGCCGCGACGGACGGCGGTTCGTCCGGCGACCTCCCTGACGACGCGAACAAGCTCGGGCCCGCCGGCGTCGAGACGGACGACTCCGGCACGGTCACCCGGGTCGACCGCGACGGCGACGACTACGTCTACTCGCGCGGCGGCTACCTCGAACGGTTCGCGAACTACAGCATCGGCGGGGTGTTCCAGGGACTCGCCGGGTTCGGGATCGGCGAACTCGGGATCATCTCGATGCTCCGCACGCAGGTCCCGGTCCGCGTGGCGATCGGCACGAACCACATCGTCGTCGCCACGACCGCCGTCCTGGCCTCCGTCGTCCACGTGTTCGGCGGCGGACTGGTCGGCGGCCACTCCATCGACCTGGCGACGACGCCGTGGAACATGGTCGTCTGGACCGTCCCGGCGACGACGCTCGGCGGCCAGATCGCGCCGTACGTCTCGACGGCGCTGAACACGGACACGATCAAGGCCGGCGTCGGCGGCCTGTTCGCGATCATCTCCGTCGCGCTGTTCGCGATGGCCAGCGGCGCCGTCTGACGAGGCCGCCCGCGGCAGCGAGGCGCCGTGCGGATCCCCGGAACCGTGCGTTTCTTACACGGTTCGCTCCGAGAACTCATGTATGTCCGACACCATGCGAGCCGCGGTCGTTCCGGAGCCGGGAGCCGACTTCGAGATCGTGGAGCGCGACGTGCCCGAGCCCGGTCCCGAGGAGGTCCGGGTCGCGGTCGAGGCCTGCGGGATCTGCCGCAGCGACGAGTTCGTCGTCGAGGGCGGCTACCCGGGCGTGAACTACCCCCGCGTCCCCGGCCACGAGATCGCCGGCACCGTCGACGCGGTCGGCGAGGACGTCGAGGCGTGGGAATCGGGCGAGCGCGTCGGCGCCGGCTGGCACGGCGGCCACTGTTTCACCTGTGAGCCGTGTCGCCGCGGGCAGTTCCTCCAGTGCGAGAACGCCGAGATCACCGGGCTCACGTTCGACGGCGGGTACGCCGAGTTCGCGACGGTCCCCGCCGAGGCGCTGGCGGCGATCCCGGACAACCTCGACGCGGTCGACGCCGCGCCGCTGCTGTGTGCGGGGATCACCACCTACAACGCGCTGCGAAACTCCGACGCGCGCGCCGGCGACCTCGTCGCCGTGGTCGGCGTCGGCGGCCTCGGTCACCTCGGCGTCCAGTACGCCCACGCGGCCGGCTACGAGACGGTCGCGATCTCGAGGAGCCCGGACAAGGAGTCGCTCGCGCGCGACCTCGGCGCCGACCACTTCGTCAACGCCGCGGAGGCGGACCCGGCCGAGCGGCTCCGAGAACTCGGCGGCGCGAGCGTCGTCCTCACGACCGCCCCCGCGAGCGACGCGATCGAGTCGGTCGTCGGCGGACTCGGGACCGACGGCTCGGTGATCGTCGCGGGCATTCCGGGCGAGCCGGTGTCGGTCGACGCTCAGCAGCTGGTCGGCACCCGCGGCGCCGTCGAGGGGTGGGGGTCGGGCCACGCCCGCGACTCGCAGGACACCCTGGAGTTCAGCGCCCTGCGCGACATCACGCCCGAGATAGAGACGTTCGACCTCGCCGACGTCGAGGCTGCCTACGAGCGCATGGCCGCCAACGAGGCGCGGTTCCGCGTCGTGCTGGAGCCGTAACCCGCCGCCGGGACCCGCGGCCTTTTGTTCCGGCCGCCAGTAGCCGATCGCATGCGCGCAGCCGTCTTCAACGGACCCGGCGAGATCGGCGTCGAAGAGCGACCCCGGCCCGAGATCGAGGCCCCGACGGACGCGATCGTCCGCGTCACCCACACCGCTATCTGCGGCTCGGATCTCTGGTTCTACCGCGGCGACAGCGACCGCGACCCGGGATCGCCGGTCGGCCACGAGCCGATGGGGATCGTCGAGGAGGTCGGCGACGACGTGACCTCGGTCGACCCCGGCGACCGCGTCCTCGCCCCCTTCGCCATCTCCTGTGGCGAGTGCGAGTTCTGCCGGAAGGGGCTCCACACCTCCTGTGAGAACGGCGACTCGTGGGGCGGCGACAACGGCGGCGGCCAGGGCGAGTACGTCCGGTCGACCCACGCCGACGGCACCCTCGTCCGCGTGCCGGACCGCCACGCCGACGACGAGGACACCCTCCGCTCGCTTTTACCCCTGACCGACGTGATGGGGACCGGCCACCACGCGGCCGTCAGCGCGGGCGTCGAGGCGGGCTCGACCGTGGCCGTCATCGGCGACGGGGCGGTCGGGCTCTGCGGCGTCCTCGCGGCCCGGCGGCTCGGCGCCGAGCGGATCATCGCGGTGGGCCATCACGAGGACCGCCTCGAACTCGCCGAGGAGTTCGGCGCCACCGAGACCGTCTCCGAACGCGGTGAGGAAGCGGTCGAGCGCATTCAAGCGCTCACCTACGGCGGGCCGAACCACGTGATGGAGTGCGTCGGCGCCGCGAGCGCGATGAACACCGCGGTCGACGTCGTCCGCCCGGGGGGGACGATCGGGTACGTCGGCGTCCCCTACGGCGTCGAGGACGAGGGGCTCGACGTGTTCGGCATGTTCGGCGACAACGTCACGCTCGCCGGGGGCGTCGCGCCCGTCCGCGCGTACGCCGAGGAACTGATGGCCGACGTGCTTCAGGGCACCCTCGATCCCGCGCCGATCTTCTCCGAGACCATCGGTCTCGACGCGGTCGACGAGGGGTACCGCATGATGGACGAACGCGAGGCGATCAAGGTGCTGGTCAAACCGCACGACGACGCGTAGGAGGCGTCGTACACCGCGATTTCGGTCGATACGGCGTAACTTTTAGAAGCGTCCAGTCCATGTGGGTAGTTGTCATGTGCCACCATTACGACGAGGCGATGACCTGGGAGGAGGTTCAGGCGCGCCACCGGGCAGACGAGACGGACGAACCAGTCGACGAGATCCCCGACGCCGACGCGGTCGACGAGCCGGCGGGCGACGCGGAGGAGTCCGAGCCCCCGGCGGAGCCCCGCGCCCCGGCCGACGACTGACGCGGTCGGGCACGACCCCGTCTCGAACCCCGATTTTCTATCGCGCGTCCACCGCGGAGCCGCGGCCGCGGCGCCCCCGAACGAAATATTTTCAATCGGAATTCGCGAACGTCCGTCCGTGTCTTCCGCCCTCCCTCCCCTCCGAACTGTCGCGATCGCGTCCCTGATTCTCGTCGGCGTCGCGCTCAGCTTCGCCTTCCACGCGACGGCCGGCGACGCGGAACTCACCTACGAGGCGACGGCCGTCGAACCCGGCGAGGACTCGGGCTTGGTCGCACGCGCGGCGTCCAACGTCACCGACCTCGACGAGCGACTCTCGGACACGCCCGACCAGTACCGAGAACCGATTCGCACCGCCGCCGCGACCGGATCCTTCGACGGCACGCTCTCACCGGAACTCCACATCGCGCTCGACGACGTCGAGACGCCGTACGTGCGGTACGACGAGCGCTACTACGAGTGGACGTTCTCGACGCGCGGCGAGACGACGAACGCGACGATCGAGATGCGACCGACCGACCCCGAGTCGGTGTTCGCGGCCGTCGCCCGTCCGGCGTCCGCGGCACCGTCGGGCGTTCGGACGGCGATCGACGAGGGGACCGCGAACGAATCGGGCGTCCGGTCGGGGCTGTACCGCCTTGACGGGGCGTACTACGCCGTCGCGCCCGAAAGCGAGGCCGCCGTCTTCGCCCAGTTCGCGGGCGCCATCGCGGGGTTCGCGCTCACGCCGGTCGGCCGGGGGTACGCCGCAGTCGGACTCGGACTGCTCGCGTACCGGTATCGGGAGCCGACCCGCGACCGACTCCTCACCGTTCGCCGGGCCGTCGCGGTCGCCGCGCTCGCGCTTCCGGTCGCGCTCGTCGCCACCGCCCTCTTCGAGACCGGATCGCTTTCCCGCTTCGTGACCGGCCCCGCGACCGCTGCGGTCGTCGCGTCGGGCGTCGTCGCCGGCGTGTGCGTCGCCCAGAGTCGGTGGCGCTCGCTCGCTGGCGTGACGGTCGGGGTCGGGCTGCTCGCGACGGCCGCGATCACGGCCGCCATCGGTCCGACCGGCCTCGTCTTCGGGCCGCTCGCCGCGATCCTCGGCTTCGTGACCGGGCTCGTCCCGTTCGGGTACGGCTACTGGTTCGCGCGGACCGGACCGGGACCGACGACCGGCTAGCGGGGTCGGCGCTGACTCTCCCTGACGCTCGACCGTTGAGCCGCCGTCATGGCCCGAGGTTCTGGCATGTCCTGAACTCTCATTCGGGACCGTTCAGGGGGATCCCGAACTCGTTCAGCCGGTGAAATACGAAGTCGGTCGGGGTACGCACTCCGACACCTCCGGCACGGAGCGGTTCACATGTCCACGCGACCGACTACCACACGACCCGGCAACCAGCGCACGACGGTGATCGACCGATGAGGCGACGGGCGGTCCAGACGGCAGCGATCGCCGTGTTCGTGGCGTCGATACTCGCGGTCGGCGTCGGCTTCGCAGGGACCGCGGCGATTCAAGACGACGGCGGGGAGGTCTTCGTCGACGAGGACGGTGAGGTCGTCTCGAACGATCGACCGACCGGCGGCGATGTCTCGATCGGCGAGCCGGGGCTGATATCGCTCCGGACGCTCGGCGCGGTCGGCGTCGCGATCGCGGTGGCGCTCCTCGTCGTCGCCGCGGTCCGACGCGCCGACCGCTAACCGTCCGGCTCGGGCGGGTTGGTCGCGGTCGGCACGACCCACCGCCGCGACGACGCAGCCCTGCTATTTACTCGTATTCAAGTTAGTGAAAATACCCCCGCGTGAGGTATCTTTATTTTCATAGAAAAGCGTGATAGACTCGCTACATGACCGACGTGACACTTCGCCGCACGCAGCTCGCGACGCCGGCGAGCGACGAGAAGATGATGCGCTCGGCGGCCGACAGCGACGCCGACGAGGTGTTCTTGGACCTCGAAGACTCCGTCGCCCCGAACGCGAAGCCCGACGCCCGCGAGCCGCTGATCGCCGCGGCCCGCGAGGAGGACTGGAGTGACAAGGTGTTGAGCTTCCGAATGAACGGCATCGACACCAAGTGGTGGTACGACGACCTGATCACCGTCGTCGGCGAGGCCGGCGAGCACATCGACGACGTGATCGTTCCGAAAGTGAAGTCCGCGAGCGACGTTCACACCGTCGAGAACCTGCTCGAACAGGTCGAGGCGAACAACGACCTGGAGGTCGGTCGGATCGGCATCGAGCCGCAGATCGAGGACGGCGAGGGGATCCACAACGTCCACAAGATCGCGCACGCGTCCGACCGGCTGTCGTCGATCATCTTCGGGCCCGGCGACTACTCCGCCGCGATGGGGACCCCCGGCCTCGACATCGGCCAGTTCCCGGAGTACCCCGGCCACTACTGGCACCACGCGCTCTCGGAGTGTAACTCCGCGGCGAAGTCGGCGGGGCTGCCGTGTCTCGACGGTCCGTACGCCGACATCGAGGACGCAGACGGGTTCCGCGAGTCCGCCGAGAACGCCAATATGATCGGCTGCGACGGCAAGTGGGCGATCCACCCCTCGCAGATCGAGATCGGCAACGAGGTGTTCGCGCCGGACCCGGAGACCGCCGAGCGCGCCAAGCGCATCGTCGACGCCTACGCCGAGGCGATGGAGGAGGGCAAAGGCGCGGTCAGCGTCGACGGCCAGATGGTCGACGAGGCGACCAACAAGATGGCCCAAGACATCGTCGAGACGGCCGAGGCCGCCGGCATCCTGTAGGCGGTCACGGATCGTCTCGTCCGGCTTCGGTCACCCGTTTTCTTTCCAGCGTCCGACCGCTCAGAGCGGCTCGATCAGCTCCACCACGTGCCCGTCCGGGTCCTTCACGAACGCGGTGCGCGCGCCGGCCTCGGGCTGGTCGCCCGGCTCCTTCACGGCCCCGTGGTGGTCGATCTGGGCGAACGCCGCGTCCACGTCCTCGACGCCGACGGCGACGTGGTCGTAGCGGTCCCCGTCAGCGCTCGGCGTCTCGCCGTCGGTGTCCGACAGCTGGAACTCGACGCCCGCGTCGTCGGCGACGTACACGTTCCGCGTGTCGCCGTCCGCGGTCGCGAACTCCCACGACCGCTCGAACCCCAGCTCCTCGACGTACCAGTCGGCGGTCCGGTCCGCGTCGGCGACGTTCAGACAGGTGTGGAGTATCTCCATGTCCCGGCGTGTGCCGGCGGCGTAATAAATCCCGACTGCCGGCTCGAGGCGCACGGCCGCTCGCAAAACCTTCATGAACAAAGGTTTTATTCTCGCTTCGCCACGGTGATACGGTATGGCAAGCGAGCCCACGGCAGGGAGTGACGTGCCCGTCCAGGGGACCCAGTCGGCCGCACTCGGCCACGACCGGCCGGACGTCCCCGCCTACCGATCGCTCGCGGCCGACCTCCGCGAGCGCGTCGCCGGTGAGGTCCAGTTCGACGAGTACGCCCAGGTGTTGTACGCCACCGACGGCAGCGTCTACCAGGCGCGGCCGGCGGGCGTCGTCACCCCGCGCTCGGTCGCCGACGTACGAGCGGCGATGCGGGTCGCGGCCGACCACGGCGTCCCCGTGATCCCGCGGGGCGCGGGGTCGTCGTTGGCCGGTCAGACCGTCGGCCCCGGCTGCGTCGTCCTCGACTTCTCGAAGCACATGGACGAGATCCTCGAGGTGCGTCCCGACGACCGGCGCGCCGTGGTCCAGCCGGGCGTCGTCCAAGACCACCTCGACGACCGGCTGGCCGAGGACGGGCTGAAGTTCGCGCCCGACCCCGCCTCCTCGGCGCGGGCCACGGTCGTCGGCGGGATCGGCAACAACTCCACGGGCGCCCACTCCGTGCGGTACGGGATCACCGACGCGTACACGGAGCGGCTGAAAGTCGTGCTCGCGGACGGGTCGCTGATCGAGACCCGGGAGGTCGTCCTCGACTCGCCGGAGTACGAGGCGATAGTCGAGGGCGACGACCGGGAGGCGGCGCTGTACGAGGCGGCCCGGCGGCTCGTCGAGGAGAACGAGGCCGCGATCGACGAGAAGTACCCGAACCTCAAGCGATCGGTGTCCGGTTACAACCTCCACAAGGCCATCTACGAGAACGACGACGGCGAGCGCGTGATCAACCTCACGAAGCTGTTCGTCGGCGCGGAGGGCACGCTCGGGACGATCGTCGAGGCCGAGGTGTCGCTCGTCACCCGCCCCGAGGAGACGGCGCTGGCGCTGTACACCTTCGACTCGCTCGGCGACGCGATGCGGGCGGTGCCCGAGGCGCTTGAGTTCCCCGTGAGCGCGGTCGAGCTGATGGACGACGAGGTGTTCGCGCTCGCGGCCGGCTCACAGGAGTTCGCGCAGTACGCCGAGCCGATCCCGGAGCGGGCGGCCGCGGCGCTCATGCTGGAGTGGGACTCCGAGCTCGTCGACGACTTCGAGGCGGCGATCGCGGACACGACGGCGCACTTCGTCGATGCCGGCGACGCCTTCGACGTGTTAGCGGCGTACACGCCCGCCGCCCAGGACGACCTCTGGAAGCTGCGAAAGGCGGCCATCCCCCTCCTGATGAGCATGGAGGGGGACGCGAAGCCGTACCCGTTCATCGAGGACGCGACGGTGCCGCCCGAGGAGCTCGCGGAGTACGTCGGCCAGTTCGAGGCGGTCCTCGACGACCACGACACCTCGGCCGCCTACTTCGCGCACGCCGGGTCCGGCACGCTCCACATCCGCCCGATCCTCTCGCTGAAGGAGGAGGGGGGCGTCGAGAAGATGCACTCGATCGCCGACGACGTCACCGACCTCGTCTTGGAGCACCACGGCGCGTTCTCCGGCGAGCACGGCGACGGGCTCGCGCGCACCGAGTTCAACCCGAAGATGTACGGAGAAGACCTCTGGTCGGCGTTCCAGGAGCTCAAATCGACGTTCGACCCCGACTGGCGGATGAACCCCGGCAAGGTCGTCTACGTCGACGGCGACACCGCCGCCGAGCGCGGCTACCCCGACACCGCGGCCGACACTGACATGCGCGAGAACCTCCGGTACGGGCCGGAGTACCAGTCGATCGAGCCGCAGACAGAGCTGGACTTCTCGGAGGAGGGCGGCTTCTCGCACCTGGTCGAGCTGTGTAACGGCTGCGGCACCTGCCGGGAGACCGACTCCGGCGTGATGTGCCCCACCTACCGCGCCTCCGAGGAGGAGATCCAGGCGACCCGCGGCCGGGCGAACATGCTGCGGGCCGCGATCAGCGGCGAGCTGGACGACGACGAGATCCACTCCGACCGGTTCCAAGAGGAGGTGCTCGGGCTCTGCGTCGGCTGTAAGGGGTGTAAAAGCGACTGCCCGACCGGCGTCGACCTCGCGAAGCTGAAGGCCGAGGTGAAACACGAGCACCACGAGGAGGAGGGCGCCGGGCTCCGCGAGCGGCTCTTCCGGGACATCGACCGGCTGTCGGCGCTCGGCAGCGCGCTCGCGCCGGTGTCGAACGCGGCCTCGAAGATCCCGGGCGCCCGGCGGGTGATGGACACGGTCGCGGGGATCGCGCCCGACCGGGAGCTGCCGCCGTTCCGGTCGACGAGCTTCGAGGCGTGGTTCGACGCGCGGGGCGGCCCGGCGGTCGCGCCAGACGAGGCGGTCGACACCGTCGCGCTGTTCCCCGACACGTACACCAACTACAGCTACCCGGCCGCCGGGAAGGCCGCGGTGCGCGTCCTGGAGGCCGCGAACGTCCGCGTCGAGGTGCCCGACGACCTCGCGCCCTCCGGCCGCGCGGCGTTCTCCACCGGCTTCCTCGACGACGCCCGCGAGCGCGCCGCGACCAACGTCGAGCGGCTGGCGCCCCGCGTCCGCGACGGCCACTCCGTCGTCTTCGTCGAGCCCTCCGACGCCGTGATGTTCCAGGACGAGTACCTCGACCTCCTCGACGGGCCCGACGTCGAGGCCGTCTCCGCGGCCGCGTTCGGCGTCCTGGAGTACCTCGACGCCGGCCGCGTCGACGAGCGGCTGGCGTTCGACGCGCCCGCCGAGACGCTCACCTACCACGGCCACTGTAACCAGAAGGCGACGAACAAGGACCACCACGCGGTCGGGGTCCTGCGCCGCGCGGGCTACGACGTGGACCCGCTCGACTCCTCGTGTTGCGGGATGGCGGGTTCGTTCGGCTACGAGTCCGAGCACTACGACCTCTCGCAGGCGATCGGCCGGATCCTCTTCGACCAGGTCGAAGACAGCGACGGCGACGTGGTGACCGCGCCCGGTGGCTCCTGTCGGTCGCAGCTGGGCGACCGCGATGGCGCGACGAACCCGCCGCACCCAATCGAGAAGGTCGCGGCCGCGGCGACAGGGCCCGCGCCCGACGCCGGCGCCGACCCGACCGACGCCGGCGCGGGCGATGTCGACGCGACGACGCCGTCGCCTGCGGACGACTGAGGCGGGATCGCCGCCCGTCTTCGGCCGTCTCTACCTTCGGGATCTGTCACGGTCGGATCCGAACCCTCCGACTGCGCTGTCTCCGCGGATGATCGTGAGGTGACCATAATCATTGTTTCCAGCAGATTTAATTGATGAGATTGAGACGCCCCAGATATGCCACTTCGTGGCAGGCTCAAGGCACGGGTTCACAGGCGGGTGAGCCCTTGGGGTATCGCGAGTCGGGATGACGACTGCGGCGTCCGTGTCGGAGGTGGTGTCCGTGGCTGACCCGCTGCTCATTCTGCTGGCGCTGTTGCCGCTCGCGGCGATCGCGATCATCATGGTCGCGCTCTACCAGCCGGCGACGATCACGATGCCCATCGCGTGGGCCATCGCGGCCGGGGCCGCGTACGTCGGCTGGGAGATGACGCCGACGTTGATCGTGGCGGCCTCCATCCGGGGGGCGCTGACGGCGACGCGGATCCTCGTCATCGTCTTCGGCGCGATACTGCTCCTGTACACGCTCAAGCAGTCGGGCGCGTTCGAGGTCATCAACGCGGGCTTCTCCTCGATCAGCGACGACAGGCGCGTGCAGGTCGTCCTGCTCGTGTTCCTCATGGGGTCGTTCATCGAGGGCGCGGCCGGGTTCGGGACGCCGGCAGCCATCGTCGGCCCGCTGCTGGTCGGACTCGGCTTCCCGCCGCTGGCCGCGGTGGTGGTCGCCCTGACCGGGAACATCCTCGCGATCACCTTCGGCGCGGTCGGGACGCCGCTCATCATCGGGTTCGAGGACGTCGTCTTCGGGCAGGACCCGATGGAGGCCGGCACGGCGGCGTACCAGGTCGTCCAGAACGGCGGCTTCGAGAGCGTCGGCGCCTACGTCGCCCAGATCGGGCTGTGGGCGGCCGTCATCCACGCCGTCGTAGGCGTCGCGATCCCGTTCATCGGGGTCGCGATGATGACCCGCTTCTTCGGCGAGGAGCGCTCGCTCAAGCCCGCCATCGAAGTGCTCCCGCTCACGCTGTTCGCGTGGGCCTCCTTCGTGGTTCCGTACCTCCTGACGGCGTACTTCCTCGGGCCGACGTTCCCGGGGCTGCTGGGCGCGATGGTCGGCCTGCTCGTCGTCGGTTCGACGCTGCGCGCGGGCTACTTCCTCCCGGACGAGGAGTGGGACTTCGGGCCGCAAGAGCAGTGGCCCGACCACTGGATCGGCAAGATCGAGCCAGGAGCGGGCATGGGTAACGTCGACTCCGACCAGAAGATAGCGGCCGACGGCGGCACGAGCCGCTTCGAGGAGATGCACGGCCAGGACATGTCGCTCGGCATGGCGTGGGCTCCCTACATCCTCGTCGCCGCCCTGCTGATCGTGACGCGGGTCGTCGGTCCCGTACAGAGCTTCCTGTCGTCGACCGGCGTCATCACGTGGAACAACATCCTCGGAACGCCGTTCTCCGAGGGAGTCGAGATGCTCTACCTCCCGGGGTCGCTGTTCGTGCTGGTCGCGGTCGTGACGTACGGGCTCCACGGCATGGACGCGGAGGGGATCAAAGACTCGTGGGGAGAAGCCGTCTCGAACATCATCCCGGCGGTCATCGCGCTGTGGTTCGCCGTCGCGACGGTGATGATCATGCAAAAGACCGGCGCCGACATCGTGGTCAACAGCGTCGAAACCGTCGACATGGGGATGCTGCAGCTGCTGTCCGCCGAAACGGCGTCCCTCACCGGAGCGGCGTTCCCGTTCTTCTCGGGCTTCATCGGCGCGTTCGGCGCGTTCATCGCCGGCTCGAACACGGTCAGCGACATCCTGTTCGGCCTCTTCCAGTTCGAGGCGGCCCAGCAGATCGGTGCGCCGACCCAGATCGTCGTCGCCGCGCAGGCGGTCGGCGGCGCGATCGGGAACCTCATCGCCATCCACAACGTCGTCGCCGCGCTCACGGTCGTCGGCCTCATCGGCGAGGAGGGGCGCGTCATCCGGCTAGAACTGATACCGGTGCTGTACTACGGCGTCGCCACCGGCATCATCACCCTGCTCCTCGCGTACGTGGTGGTCCCCGCGACCTTCTGAGGGCCGCGGACCCGTCTCCCTCGCTCGCGGCGCTTTCCGCGGCCGCCGTCCGCCCGAGGAATCATGCCGCTCGCGCCCCTGCTACCCGTATGGACCGAAACGAGGTGCGCCGCGCGTGGGACGAGGTGGCCGAGACGTACGCCGCCCGGCGCGACCCCGACGGCTCGGACGCGGCGCTGATCGACGACCTGCTCGCCTCGCTGGCGGGCGACCCCGCCGTCGACGGCGACCCGCGTGTCCTCGACGTGGGCTGCGGCGACGGCGCCCGCACCCTCGCGAACCTCCCGCCCGGCAGCGTCGGGCTGGACGTCTCTCGGCGCGGGCTGGACCTCGCCCGCGAGACCGTCTCTGCCGCCCGGCTCGTTCACGGCGAGCTGACGGCGCTCCCGTTCGGCGACGACCGCTTCGACGCGGTCACGGCGTACCACGCGGTGTTTCACGTCGAGCGCGAGCGCCACCCCGAGGCGTACGCGGAGTTCGCTCGCGTCCTCCGGCCGGGCGGCCGACTCCTGATGACGCTCCCGGGCGGCCGCTTCGAGACGGTGCGGCGCGGCTGGATGGGCGGCCGGATGTTCTTCTCCGCCCCGGGGGGCGACCGGACGCTCGATCAGCTCCGCGCGGCCGGGTTCACGGACGTCGAGACGACGACCGCGATCGATCCGCTGGGCAGCAGCACGGAGTTCGTCTTCGCGACGCTGGGCGGCGACCGAACCGACGACCCGCAAAGCCGGCCGTGACCCGCTCGGACGAGGTACCCCACGACGTGCGCGCGAGCCTCGAACAGCTCCTCGCGGCGGCGGAATCGGCGGCCGCCGACGGCGACGACGAGACCGCGCGGGCGGCGCTCGACACCGCCGAGACGGTCGCGACGAACAAGCTCCCGGCCGGCGAGCGCCGCGACCGCGTCCGGTGGGGCTGTGCGGCGGCGGCCGACGCGCTCCCGAACGGCGACCTCGCGGCCGCGTACGCGACGGCGACCGCGAGCGTCGTCGGGGCCTCGGACCCCCAACTTTAGTCGGCCGAGCGCTTCGAGTCGAGCATGCGCGTCGCCTCCCTGCTCCCCTCCGCCACGGAAACGCTGTTCGCGCTCGGCGTCGAGCCGGTCGGCGTCTCCCACAGCTGTGACCACCCGCCGGCCGCCCGCGAGCTGCCGAGGCTGACGAGCACCGTCGTCGACCACGAGGACCGGTCGGCGGCCGACATCGACGCCCAGATGCGTTCGGTCGACGGTGCGGTCTACGACCTCGACGAGGACCGACTCGCCGCCGTAGAGCCCGACCTCCTCGTCACGCAGGCGACCTGCGACGTCTGCGCGGTCGACGCGAGCGAGGTCCGCGCGGCCGCCGACCGCCTCGACCCGGAACCCGACGTGCTCGCCTGTGACCCCCACTCGTTCGCCGACGCGCTCGACGACGTCGTGCGGATCGGCGAGGCGGTCGGCGAGGAGGCCGCCGCGAGCGAGCTCCGGGCCGGCCTCAGCGAGCGCGTCGACGCGGTCCGCGAGCGGGCCGAGCGCGCGGTCGCCGACGAGGGGCGCCCCCGGACCGCGGTCCTCGACTGGACGGACCCGCCGATCCGGGCGGGCCACTGGGTGCGCGACATGGTCGAACTCGCCGGCGGCGACCCGTCCTTCCAGCCCGACGGCCCCTCCGAGCCGGTCGCGTGGGAGGACGTGTGCGCGCGCGACCCCGAGGCGCTCGTCGTCGCGCCCTGCGGGTTCGACCGCCAGCGCGCCGAGCGGGCGGTCGACGACCTCGCGGAACGACCCGGGTTCGACGACCTCGCGGCGGTCGCGAACGGTCGCGTCTACGCGGTCGACGGCAACGGTCTGTTCAACCGGCCGAGCCACCGCCTCGTCGACTCGCTGGAGGCGCTGTTCGCCTGTCTCCATCCCGACCACGCCGCGACGCCGCCGGCCGGGCACGACCGGATCGCCCGCGTCGACGCGGCCGTGACGCCTTCGGTGCGCGCCGACGGCGGGTGAGGCCGATCTCCCCGGTGACTTGCCCCTGGTGGCGATCTCCGGGGTCGATACGTACTGTTCACCCCCGCCGAAGCGTTTACCAATATGAATATGATATGAATATGTATGAGTAACGGCGAACGCCGAAAGATCGGGGAGCGAGGGCAGGTGACGATCCCCAAGGAACTCCGAGAACGGTTCGGAATCGAGAGCGGAGAAGAAGTCGTGATCCGCGAAGAGGCGGGAAAAATCGTTATCGGGCGATCGGTCACCCGAGAAGAGTTGGCCGAGGGATACCGTCAGCGAGCCCAACGGGACGCCGACCTCGCCGACGAACTGGAGACCGTCTCGGCGGAGGCGAACGACCGCCTCGGCGATCCTCCGGAGTGGTAGCGGATGGCCGTGTCCGTCCGTCGAGGCGACGTCGTCATCGTCGAACTCGACCCGACACAAGGGTCCGAACAGCGGGGAACGCGGCCGTGTCTCGTCGTCCAGAACGACGTCGGGAACGCGAACGCGCCAACGACGATCGTCGTGCCGTTTACCACTTCGTTCGGCGAACAACTGTATCCGTTCGAGGTGTTCGTCCCGGCCGAGGAGAGCGCGCTTCGGGACGACTCGGTCGCGCTCTGTAGCCAGATTCGGACCGTATCCATCGAGCATCGGGTCACGGAGAATCTCGGACCGATTCCGCAAGAGCGGCTGGACGAGGTCGACACCGCCCTCGAATACAGCCTCGGACTCACGATGATCTGAACGGAGGCGGCCGTCTCTACCGACCCGTCAGGTCTCCGACCGCTCGCGCAGCCCCGACAGCGTCGCCGCCTCGCGGAGGTCGTCGACCGTACAGTACCACGCGCCGCGCACGCCGTTCAGATCGTTCTCGACGGGACTATCTAGAGGGACCAGCTCGTCGAACTCGAAGACGACCACGACGCGCTCCTCCGAGAACGGGTCGATGAGCGCCTCCCAATCTTCCTCGTCCATCGGGCCGGGCTCGCCGCGCGCCTGCTCGGTGCGAGCGGTGACGCGGGCGTAATGAGTGATCGCCGACACCGGCGCGGTCCGGTAGAAGGCCATGTACTCGAAGTCGGCGCGGGTGCGGTCGTACGAGCGCGGCGCGGGGTAAAACCCCTCGCGACAGCGCTCGAAGGTGTCCGGCCGGGTCGCGACGACGCAGACTCGGGCGCCGCCGGGCGCGTCGTCGGCGGGCGCGTCCGCCGCGAACCGGTCGAGGTCCATGTCCGCGCTGGGGGGCGAGCGCGGATATATCCCCGCTCGGCTCGTACCCATGGCAATGGCACGGAGCGCGGCGAGCGCGAGCGGTGGTCCCCGCGAGCGCGACGAGACCCGGAGCGCGGACGACGACGCGTCCCTCGGCGAGCCGACCGGCCCGCCCGCCCTCTCGGTTGAGCGGCTCACGAAGCGGTTCGGCGAGGGCGACGACGCGGTGACCGCGGTCGACGACGTGAGCCTCACCGTCGAGCGCGGGTCGGTCGTCGGCCTGCTCGGTCCCAACGGCGCGGGGAAGACGACGCTGATCAAGTGCGCGCTCGGCATCGTCATCCCCGACGCGGGCTCGGTGCGGGTGTTCGGCAACGACGTGCGCGACGGCCGGCGGGCGGCCTACGCCGACGTGGACGCGATGTTGGAGGGCGCGCGCAACGACTACTGGCGGCTCACGGTCAGAGAGAACCTGCGCTACTTCGCGACGATAAGCGGGGTCGACCCCGACTCCGTGGCGGCGCGTCACGACCGCCTGCTCGACCGGCTCGACCTCGCAGACAAGGCGGACACGCCGGTCCGGGAGCTCTCGCGGGGCATGAAACAGAAGGTGTCGCTGGCGAGCGTGCTGGCGGGCGGCGCGGAGCTGGTCTTCTTAGACGAGCCGACGCTCGGGCTCGACGTGGAGAGCGCGCGGACGCTCCGGGCGGAGCTGCGCCGCCTCGCGGTCGAGGAGGGGCTCACCATCGTCGTCAGCAGCCACGACATGAC
Source organism: Halorubrum ejinorense (assembly GCF_055389685.1). Lineage (NCBI taxonomy): Archaea > Methanobacteriati > Methanobacteriota > Halobacteria > Halobacteriales > Haloferacaceae > Halorubrum > Halorubrum ejinorense. The sequence goes on along the minus strand of NZ_AP043777.1, from coordinate 131,381 downwards.
GACGATCGAGGCGGTGTGCGACCGCGTCGTCATGCTGTCGAACGGCCGAATCGTCGCCGACGACACCGTCGAGGCGCTGCTCGGCGGGACGGACCGCGACGTCGTCCGCGTGGCGAGCCCGGACCTCGACGCGGAGACGGTCGCGGGGCTCCGCGAGTCGTTCGACGTGCGGGCGGTCGACCGCGAGTCGCGCCCGCCCGCGGTGACGGTCGTCGCCGGCGGTGACCGGCTGTACGACCTGATGGACGCGCTACGGGCCGCGGGCGTCACCGTCTCCGACCTCCGGACCGTCCAGCCCGACCTCGAGGACGTGTTCCTCGAACGCACGGGCGTCGCGGGCGACGGCGGACTCGGGGGTGCGTCGCGGTGAGCGCGGACGCGTCGCGCTCGGACGGACCGACCGGTAACGGCCACGCGGCCGTCGATGAGGAGCCGCGTCCGGCCACCTACTACCACCTGGCGCGAGCCGTGTTGTACCGGGAGTACCTCATCTTCGTGCGCTATCCGGCCAACGCGATCGGGGGGATCGTGGTCTCGCTGTTCTTCTTCGCCGCGCTGTTCCTCGGCGGGCAGCTGCTCGCGGGGCAGGCGCTGACGGACTCGATCGAGGGGATCGTCGTCGGCTACTTCCTGTGGACGCTGTCGGTCGGCGCGTACTCGTCGGTCTCCAACGACATCGGCAGCGAAGTCCAGTGGGGCACCTTAGAGCGCCACATCACCACCCCGTTCGGCTTCGCGCCGGTCGCGCTGTTGAAGGGGATCGCGAAGGTGGTGCGGACGTTCCTCACGAGCGCCGTCATCCTCGCGCTCATGCTCGTCATCACGGGGACGCAGCTCAGCCTCGCGCCGCTGACGGTGGTCGTCGTCGCCGGACTGTCGATCACCTCCGTCCTCGGGCTCGGCTTCGCCGCCGGCGGCGTGACGGTCCTCTACAAGCAGATCGGCAACTGGCTCAACCTCCTCCAGTTCGGGTTCGTCGCGCTGATCTCGGCGCCGGTCTTCGACCTGCCGTGGACGCGGGTGCTCCCGCTGGCGCACGGCAGCGCGATGCTCCAGCGCGTGATGGTCGACGGCGTCCGGCTCTGGGAGTTCCCGCTCGTCGATCTGGCGCTGCTCGTCGCGGTCGCCGTCGGCTACCTGATCGGCGGCTACCTCGTGTTCGAGTACGCGACGGCGCGGGCGCGGCGGCTCGGCGTGCTCGGCGACTACTGACTCACACTTCCCGCCCCGCGGGGCGGCATCTTCACGAACGAGCGCGATCGCGCCGGCACGCTCGACGTGCCTCACTCTCCGACTGACGCAGCGGGGGACGCTCGCGACTGCGAGAGGCGCCGCCTCGAACGACGAGGCGATCGGCGTTCGAGCACGGACCGCTCGCACGCCCTGCCCGCGCTCGCCCCTCTAAACTCACCGCCGCACGATCACTCCGAGCCCGCGGGACTCCGATCACTCGACCGGTTCCGGGAGGAACGGCGCCGGATCGTCGTGGACGAACCGCACGGTGTCGTCGTTCAACCGACGGCAGAAGAGGCGCACGGTCCCCGCCTCTCTGATCGATTCGATCGTCTCCGCCGCCTGGCTCGGATCGTAGTACGCGGGGACGAAGACGGCCGTTTCGCTCTCGGGCGCGACCTCGACGACCAGCACGTAGAGCAGTTCGTCTCCCTCCGCCCGGAACACCTCGACGTCTCGAAACCGTCGGTCGTCGACGAGCGACTCTAGCTCCTCGAACTCCGGGCCGGGGAGGACGACGTCGAGGCCGGTCCGACGGTCCGAGTCGACCAGGACCGAATCGCCGGGATGGAGTTCGAGCGTCGTCCACCCGCGCTCTCGGTACTCCGCCGCGGTCGCTTCCATGTCCTCGATGACGGCGGACCACCCGTCTCCCGCCCGTACGTTCGTGGGCACGTCGTCGCCTGCGGGTTCGCTCATACCAGCAGACGCTCGGGTAGTCGTATAAATGGTTCCACTGTCCCCAAGATATATTTCCGTAAGGCGCGCTACCGCCGACAGTGACCGATCTGCTCTCGCTTTCGGCGCTCCGGACTCAGTTCAGAACCGAACGGGGCGCGGTCAAGGCCGTCGACGGTATCGACCTCTCGATCGAGCACGGCGAGACCGTCGGCCTCGTGGGTGAGTCGGGTTCCGGAAAGAGCGTCACCGCCCTCTCTGCGATGGACCTCGTCGACGACCCCGGCGACGTCGTCGGTGGCCGGATCACCCTCGCGGATCCGGCGCTCGCCACCGCCCTCCTCGACGAGTTCGACGACGCGTACGTTCCGTACCCGTCCGGACTGATCGACGCGATCGCGGCCGTGAGCAGCGGCCTCCGCGCCGGACGGCGCGTTCCCGACACCCCGGCCGAGCTCCGCGGAATGGTCGACGACCTCGCCGCCGAAGCGGACCCGGAAGACCTCGCCAGCGACCTCAGGGCCGCCGCAGATCGCCTCGAAGCCGACGCCGACCCGAAGACCGTCGGCGACGACCTCGAGGCCGCACTCGCCGACGCCGTCGACGGCTTCGTCTTCCTCGACGCCGACGCCCGCGAGCGGATCCGCGCCGGCGCGGCGCCGAGCGACGTCGACGTCGACGAGGGGATCATCGACGTGACGGCAGCTCCCGAGGCGGCCGTCCGCCGGGTCCGCGGCGGCGAGATGGGGATGATCTTCCAGGACCCGATGACCTCGCTCAACCCGGCGGTCACCGTCGGCGAGCAGATCGCCGAGTCCCTGCGGCTCCACCGGTACGGCGGTCAAAAGCACGACTCGTGGTTCAACGGGGTCCGCGAGATCCTCCCGAAAGTCGGGGGTCGAGACGGTGACGAGGAGGTGATGGACGAAGTCGTCAGAATGCTTCAGGCGGTCGGCATTCCGGAAGCGAAACAGCGCCTGGACGACTACCCACACGAGTTCTCGGGGGGGATGCGCCAGCGCGTGCTCGTCGCCATCGCGCTCGCCTGCCGGCCGAACCTCCTCATCGCCGACGAACCGACGACCGCGCTCGACGTGACGATTCAGGCGCAGATCCTCGATCTGATCGACGACCTCCAAGAGGAGTTCGGGATGTCAGTCCTGATGATCACTCACGACCTCGGCGTCGTGGCCGAGACCTGTGACCGCGTGGCCGTGATGTACGCCGGCGAGATCGTCGAGGAAGGCCCAGTCGAAGAGATCTTCTCCAACCCCAGCCACCCCTACACCTACACGCTGCTCGAATCGATCCCCACCGAGAAAAAAGAGCGGCTGACCCCGATCGAGGGGAACGTCCCCGACCTGATCGACATGCCCGACGGGTGCCACTTCGCGCCGCGCTGTCCCTGGGCCGAACCCCAGTGCCGCGAGGGGGAGATCCCGTTCCTCCAGCACGGCCCGGACGACGTCGACCACCGGTCGAAATGCGTCCACGACGAGTTCGACAAGGACATGTACGGGACCGACGCGCCCGCCGCTGGTGCCAGGTCCGCCATCGGCGACCCGCTCGTCGAGGTCCGCGAGATGCGGAAGTACTACCAACAGGAGGCCGGCGCGCTCGACCGCGTGTTCGGCGGCGGCGACCCGAGCGTCAGGGCCGTCGACGGGATCGATCTCGACGTCCACGAGCGGGAGACGCTGGGGCTCGTCGGCGAGTCCGGCTGCGGGAAGTCCACGGCGGGACGGGCGATCCTCCACCTGGACCCGCCGACCGACGGGAAGGTCGTGTTCGCCGGTGAGGACCTCGGCTCGCTCTCGAAGTCGGACCTCCGCAAGCGCCGGAAAGACATGCAGATGGTGTTCCAGGACCCGATGTCGAGCCTCGACCCGCGGATGACGGCCGGCCAGACGATCATGGAACCGCTGAAGATTCACGACCTCGCCGAGGGACGCCGCCGCGAGCGCGTCTTCGAGCTGATGGACGCGGTCGGGTTAGAGCGCGGCCAGTTCGGCCGATACCCGCACGAGCTCTCCGGCGGTCAGCGTCAGCGGGTCGGCATCGCGCGGGCCCTTGCGGTGGACCCCGACTTCATCGTCGCCGACGAGCCGGTGTCGGCGCTCGACGTCTCCGTTCAGGCGCAGATCATCAACCTGCTGGAGGACCTCCAAGAGGAGTTCGGGCTCACCTTCCTGTTCATCGCCCACGACCTGAGCGTCGTCCGCCACATCTCCGACCGGGTGGCGGTGATGTACCTCGGCGAGATAGTCGAGGTCGCCGAGACGGGCGAGCTGTTCGAGACGCCGAAACACCCGTACACCAGAGCGCTCCTGTCCGCGATCCCGGAGCCCGACCCCCTCGCCAACACGGACGATCGAACGATCCTCAAGGGGGATGTCCCGTCACCGATCAACCCGCCCTCCGGCTGCCGGTTCCGCACCCGCTGTCCCTCGATCATTCCGCCGGACAACCTCGACATCGACCAGGAGCGCTATCGCGAGGTGATGTTCTACCGACAGCGGTTAGAGGCGAGAGACGTCGACCTCGACGCCATCGAGTCGGAGGTCCGCATCGAAGACGAGTCGGCGCGGACCGCCGTCGCCGACGGCGGCGAACATCCGACGCTCTTCGAGTACTTCTTCGACGGTCCGCTCTCGGGGGAGGCGCGAGCGGTCGTGGCCGAGTCCTTCGAACACATCAAACACGACCGGTGGGCGGAGGCAGAGGCCACGCTCCGCGAGACGTTCGAGAGCGTCTGTGAACGAGACAACCCCGAACTCGGCGAGAGCGGCCACCCCGCCGCGTGCCACCTGTACGACGAGTGACCTACCGGCGAGTGATTACAGGACCACTCGGCCGGGTCTTATGACGCGATTGTGTCCTGTCTCTCCACCAGAATTATTTAGGTAGCTCATATATGCCGGTGTATGTGTCCTGATACCACAGGAACGTCACGACGCAGCTTCTTACAACGAGCGGGCGGCGCGACGGTAGCGACGGCATCGGTCGCCTCTCTCGCCGGATGCGGCGGCGACGGCGGCGACGGTGGTGACGGCGGCGACGGCGGTGACGGTGGCGACGGCGACGACGGGATGGACGGTGACGACGGCGGTGACGGCGCGGCGTCTCTCCGCTACGGCCGCGGGGCTCACTCCAGTACCCTCGACCCGCAGAACACGACCAGCGGTGAGGTCGCGAAGGTCACCAATCAGGCGTACGAAGGCCTGATCGCCTTCCAGCCGGGCGAGGCGTCGCTCGTCGAGTCGCTCGCCACCGACTGGTCGCTCGAGGGGGATTCGGTGACGCTCACGCTGCGAGAGGGCGTGAGCTTCCACGACGGGTCGGAGTTCACGGCCGACGACTTCATCGCCACGTACCGGCGGTTCGTCGACGACGACTACGAGTACAACTTCGAGGACGCCTCCGTGTACGGGCCGTTCACGCTCGGTAACTGGATCGACAGCATCGAGGCGCCGAGCGACTACGAGCTCTCGATCACGCTCACCCAGACGTACGCGCCGTTCCTGCGCAACCTCGCGATGTTCGCGGCCGTCGTCATCTCTCAGGACGCGATCGAGGGCGACACGAACCTCGGGGAGGAGATGGTCGGCACCGGCCCGTTCCAGCTCGACACCCTCGACGACGCCAACAACCGCATCCGGCTCACCACCTTCGACGACTACTGGGGCGAGACCCCGAACGTCGACGAGGTGTTGTTCCTCACCCGCGGTCAGAACTCCACGCGTGCCCAGGCGCTCGTCGAGGAGGAGCTCGACATCATCGACGGGCTCGACCCCGACAGCATGCAGATCATCGACGGGTCCGACACCGCGGAGAGCCGGACGGCGACGGGGATCAACATCGGCTACATGGCGTTCAACCTCTCGCGCGTCGAGGCGTTCCGCGACCGCCGGGTCCGCCGCGCGATCAGCTACGCCATCGACACGCAGGCCATCGTCGAGAACATCTACTCGGGGATCGCCACGCAGGCCGACCAGCCGATCCCGCCCGCGCTGTTCGGCCACAACGACGACATCAGCCCCTACGAGTACGACCCCGAACAGGCCCAGAGCCTCCTCGAAGAGGCCGGTTACGGCGACGGGTTCTCCTTCTCGCTGACGACGTTCCAGAACCCCCGCGGCTACAACCCGGCGCCGCTGCCGACCGCGGAAACGATCCGGTCGAACCTCGCCGAGGTCGGCATCGAGGTGTCGATCGACGACCGACAGTTCTCCGACTACCTCACGTACACCAGTCAGGGCAGTCACGACGCGACGCTCGCCGGCTGGTACACCGACAACGCCGACCCCGACAACTTCTGTTACGTCCTCTTGCACCCGCAGACCGACGTGCCGGAGGGACAGGATTGGGTCTCTTGGGACACCGAGGGGTTCAACACCTCGAACAACGCCGCGTGGGCCAACAGCGAGTACATGAGCGTCGTCGAAGAGGCTCAACGGACCACGAACCAAGAGGATCGGGCCGAGCTGTACCGGGAGGCCGCTCAGATCGCACACGACGAGGCGCCGTGGGTGTTCATCGACTACGCCGACGAGGTCCGCGGCGTGTCCAACCGCGTGAGCAACTACACCGTCGCGGCGATCGGCGGACCGTTCCTCGAAGCGGTCGAACTCGAGTAGCTCGCACCGAACACAGACTTTTTGACCGTCCCGCGCACCCGTTCCCCTGAATGGTCTCGAAACGCTTCGTTTTCAAACGGCTGCTCATGCTTATCCCCGTGCTGTTCGGGGTCGCGACGGTGGTCTTTGCCATTCTCCACCTCTCCCCGGGCGATCCCGCCGTGGTCATCGCCGGCGAGCGAGCCAGCCAGGAGTTCGTTGACCAGGTGCGATCCGACCTGGGGCTCGACGACCCCCTCTGGCAGCAGTACGTCCGCTTCCTCGGTGAGGTCGTGACCTTCGACTTCGGTCAGTCCTACCAGGTGAACCGAGGCACGCCGGTGAGCCAGATCCTCACGGACCGGCTTCCGATCACGATCGAACTCGCGCTGCTCGGGCAGTTCGCCGGTCTCCTGTTCGGGCTCCCGCTGGGGATCCTCAGCGCGGTCAAGCAGGACACGTGGACCGATCACCTCACCCGAATCGGCGCGCTGAGCGGAATCAGCGTCCCGATCTACTGGAGCGGCCCGCTGCTCATCCTGCTTTTCGCGCAGTTCCTCGGTCTCCTCCCGACCAGCGGTCGAATCGGCTCCGAGTACTTCGTCGAACCGGTCACGGGACTCATCCTCGTCGACACGCTGTTAGCGGGGAACATCGCGGCGTTCCAGTCCGCGGCCGTCCATCTGCTCTTGCCCGTGGTGGTGCTCGGCATCTATCAGATGGCGCTGCTCTCGCGGATGATGCGCTCGTCGATGGTCGAAGTGCTCCGTCAAGACTACATGCGGACCGCTCGGGCGAAGGGGCAGGGATCGAAGATCACCGTCATGAAACACGGGCTTCGCAACGCCTTCATCCCCGTCATCACCGTGATCGGCATCCAGTTCGGATCGCTGCTCGGCGGTGCGGTGCTCACCGAAACCGTCTTCGAGATCAACGGCATCGGAACGCTCCTCGTCGACGCGATCAACCGTAGCGACTACCCCGTCGTCCAGGGAACCGTCCTCGTCTTCGCCGTGTTGTACACGCTGGTCAACTTGGGCGTCGACCTCACCTACTCGGTCCTCGATCCACGCATCGAACAATGAGCACGGAGACACAGACCGGAACCGTCGACCGAAGCATCGCCGAGCGGCTGCGCGCGAGCCCGTTCCTCTCGCAGCTCCTCTCGAACCGACTCGCGATCACCGGGATCGTCATCATCGTGGCCGTCGTTCTCGTCGCGGTCTACGCGCGGTTCACCTACGACCTCAGCGAACTCATGGCGACCCAGTTCGGGACGAATCCGGCTGAGTCGCCGCCCAGCTCGGAGTACCTCTTCGGAACGGACGGGCAGGCCCGCGACATCTTCCCGCGCGTGATGTACGGGGCTTGGTACGCGGTCCTCTACGGCACGGTCACCGTCGTCGCCTCGACGTTCCTCGGGGTGAGTCTCGGAATCGTCGCGGCGTACTACGGCGATCTGACCGACAACGTCATCATGCGGACGATGGACGTCCTGCTGTCGTTCCCGTCCCTACTGTTAGCGCTCGCGCTCGTCACCATCTTCCCCGAAGAGCTGGGGCTGTGGCGTGCCGTCGGGGCGCTGACGCTGGTCTACACCCCTCGGTTCGCCCGCGTCGTCCGCGGAGCCGCGCTGAAGGTGCTCGAAGACGAGTACACCGACGCCACGAAAGCGCTCGGCGCGACGGACCCGCGGCTGCTCGTTCGCCACGTCCTCCCGAACTGCCTCGCGCCGATAACGGTCCAGTCGACGCTCAACTACGGGCTCGCGATCATCGACATCGCCGCGCTGTCGTTCCTCGGGTTCGGCGCCAGCCCGGGGGAGCCGACGTGGGGCATGATGCTCTCGAACGGCGTCGAGTTCGGGCTGTTCTCCGGGGCGTGGTGGTGGTCCTTCTTCCCCGGTCTGCTGCTCGCGCTGACGGTGCTCGGGTTCAACCTCCTCGGTGACGGGATGCGCGACGCGCTCGACCCCCGGATGCGAGAGACCGTTGACTGACCGCGACGGACGGCCGTCCGGACGGACGGTCGCGCGGTGGGTCGGCATCGGCAGCCTCCTCGGGGTCGTCGTCGCGGGCGCGCTCTTCCCGTTCGCCGGGGCGCGGCGAGCGACCGACACCTCGTTCGCGCTCGGCGTGCTGCTGTTCGGCTTCGGCGTCGCGACGTGGGGCGGCTCGGTCGGGTTCGGCGACTCGATGTCGGCGGTTCAGCGCCATCTCGGTGGCGAGTCCGCGTGGAGCCGCGAGGGCGCGCGACAGGCGTTCGCCGTGTTGACTTGGGTCGGCGCGGGCTGGGCGGGGACCGCGGTTGCGGCGTCGATACTGCTCGTCGGCCTGTGAACGGGGCGCACTCCGGCACCCCGTCTCGGCGGGACCGCTCCGCCGTCGCGAGAGGGCACGAACCATCGGGTCACAGCGGCTCGACCGGCTTCACTACGTTCCCGTCCTCGCGACCCCGGAGTCTGCGCCGGCCCGACCTGTCGCCTGGCCGTCTCACCGCGCTCCGGCGCTCGGTCGGCGCGGCGGCCTCGCCGACGTCGTCCGTCCCGACCGCGAGGAGGCGCCGAGCCTTCGCCGCACCCGATCGAGAGCATCGAAGCGGTGACGCCCGACGCGGCGGCTGGACACACCGAACCCGTCCCGCCCGGTTCGCCCGAGTTCCGCCCCATCGCTTCTCGCGGACCGTCACCGGTCCTCGTCCGGCTCCGCGGCGAGCGCCTCGTCGCGGAGTTCTCGGCAGCGCTCGCCCGTGACCTCGAGTTCAGGGACCGGCGTCGGGCTCCCGTCGGCGTCTACGGCGACGAACACGAAGTACGACTCCGTGGTGAGTTCGCGCTCGCCCGTGCGCGGCGACTCGCGGTACGCGCGGATCCGCGTCCGGAGGCTCGTGCGCCCGACCGCGTACACGTACGACTCGATGACGCAGGTGTCGCCCTGCGGGACCGGTCGCTTGAAGTCGAGCCCGTTGATCTTGGCCGTGACGCAGGTCTCGCCGGCGGCGCGCATCGCGGACATCGCGCCGATCTCGTCCATCCACTTGACGACGTTCCCCCCGTGTGCGGACGCGTAGTTGTTCGTGTGGGTCGGCTGGACGCGCTGGCGGTTCTCGATGTACGTGTCGCTGACACTCGGCATGGTCGTGGGTAGCGCGGCCGGGGGAAAAGCCCGATCCCCGGTTCGACTCCCCGTCGCGGCTCGGGAGCGATCGAACGCCACGGACGGTCGCGTTCGGTGTTCTCGGAGCCGGTCGGGGACGCTCTCGGACCGATCAAATTATCGTCTCGTATAATTCGGTCTGTACTCCTAAGTAGGGCGTCTCGTTCCTCTCAGATAACACGTATGTTGGACGCGATCACCACGCGGTACGGTCGCCGGGTCGGCGCCTCCGTCATCCTGACGCTCGCCGTGACGCTCGGGTTCGTCGCCCTCTTCGCGGGACACGTGGCGACGGCCGGGACGGCGGCGGCCGCGACGGCGGCGCTGGTCTCGGTCGGCGTCGTCGTCACGCTGAACCTCGGACTGTTGGGCATCGTCCTGGTCGGGAACGTCGCGGTCGAACTCCGCCGGCTGACGGAGACGGCCGAGGCGGTCGGTCGCGGGGAGTTCGACGCGAGCGCGACCTCCGACCGGCCGGACGAGATCGGCCGGCTCTTCGAGGCCTTCGACGAGACGCGGCGGTCGCTCCGGGACGCGGTCGCCGAGTCCGAGCGCGCGCAAAGCGAGGCGGAGGCGGCCCGCGAGGAGGCGGAGTCCATGTCGGAGACGCTGTTAGCGCGCGCCGACGAGATCGGCGGCGCCATGGAGGACGCCGCCGACGGCGACCTCACTCACCGGCTCGACGAGGAGAGCGACGTCGACGCGATAGAGCGCATCACGGCCGCGTACAACGAGATGACGGGCGGGCTCTCGACCACCGTCGAGGACATCCAGTCGTTCGCGGGCGACGTGGAGGCGACGAGCGAGGAGATGGCGGCCGAGGCCGACGACGTGGCGGCGATGAACCAGGAGGTGGCCGCCGAGATGCGGGGGCTGGCCGACGAGTTGGATGAACAGACCGACCGGCTGCGCGAGACGGCCGCCGACACGGACGACTTCTCGGCGACCGTCGAGGAGATCGCGTCGACGACCGACGAGGTGGCGGGCGACGCGTCCGCCGCGGCCGAGCTCGGCACCGAGGGCGAACGGCGGGCGACCGAGGCGATCGAGGCGATCGTCGCCATCGGCGACCTCCTCGACGAGCTCGACGACCTGGTCGCCGGGCTCGACGACCGGATGGACGGGGTCGCGGAGACGACCGACGTGATCGCGGACATCGCCGAGCAGACCAACATCCTCGCGCTGAACGCCTCGATCGAGGCGTCGCGGGCGGGCGGCGACGGCGACGGGTTCGCCGTCGTCGCGGACGAGGTGAAGGGGCTCGCCGAGGAGACGCGCGAGTCGACGACGGAGATCGAAGCGACCATCGGCGAGGTGACCGAGGACGTGTCGGCGGTCGCCGGCGAGATGGACCGCACGATGACGGAGTTAGACGAGACGACCGCGGCCGTGCGCGCGGCCGGCGACGCGATCGAGGAGCTCACCGGCACCGTCGAGGACGTCGACGTGGCGATGGGCGACATCGCGCGGGCGACCGACGAGGGCGCCGAGGGGATCGAGTCGGTCGCGGCGCGCGTCGAGGCGGTCCACGGCTCCGCCACCGACGCCGCGGACCGCGCCCGGGCGCTCGCGGAGACCGCGGACGACACCGCCGAGACGGTCGGCGACCTCGCGGCAACGGCGACGGCGCTCTCGGACCGGACCGCCTCGCTCACCGAGCGACTCGACCAGTTCGAGACGCGGAGCGAGGGCGACGGTGCGGTCGACGGTGCGACCGGGGTCGCCGCGAGTCCGACCGCCGGCGACGCGGGGGTGAGCGCCGATGATTGAGCCGTCGGTGGTGCGCTTCACCTCCGCGGGGATCTACGCGGTCTCCGCCGTGGTGTTGCTCGCGCTCGCGAGCCGCAAGCCCGCGAGCCTCCGGCGCTACTGTTACCCGTTCGTGGCCGTCGTCGCGCTCGCGGGGCTCGGCGTCGGCCTCTGGGGCGCCGGCATCGGGGCGTTCTCGGTCGCGAACGGCACGCTGGAGGGCGGGCAGCTGATCATCGACTACACCGGCTACCCGTTCCTGTTCGGGTTCGCGGCGTTCGTCGCCGGGGCGAGCCGGCGGTACGTCGGCGGCGTGGTCGCGATCACGGTCGCGATGCGGCTGGGCTACGACTTCGCCGCCGTGTTCGAGGGGCCGCTCGCGCTGGCGGGCACCGGGAGCATCCTCGTCGGCTACGTGGTCCTGCTCGCGCTGTTCTTCGGGCCGCTCGCGACGGCGGCGGCGCGGCAGTCGCCCGCCCGCGAGCTGTTCTACAAGAAGACGCGGAACCTCGCGCTGTTCGCGTTCGGCGTCCTGATCGCGTGGGCGATGTTCCAGATCGCCGGGCTGCTGGACACCTTCACGGGCACGGTCACGCTGGAGTACCTCGACATCCTGCTCCGGGTCGGGTTCGCGGGCTTCGTCTTCGCGAACGTGGAGACGCTGGCGGCGGAGGCGGAGTCTGGAATCGGTGAGGAGGTCGGTGATGCGGGGCCGGGCGCAAGCGCGACGGTGTCGGCGTCGAGTGGGGACTGAGTCGGCGCAGTCGGCTCTTCTCACGGATCCAATCATCTCGTGACTTGCTGCCACGAAACCCGATGAAACGACTGCCCGAACGCCGTGGTTACTGAGGCTTATTCCGCGTCCATCTCAAGAGCGCGTTCGTACAGCGCATCTGAGATCCAAAAGCCAGCCTCACGAAGCGCGTTGAGTTCCGCTTCGAGATCGATCTCTCCCTGACTCGACGCCCGGAGGAGAATTCCCACGACCCCGGTCACCGGCACGTCGTGACGCGTGGCAGTCGCACGGCCTTCTCGCTCGTCAATGAGTACTCGGTCCGCGTCGATATCGATGGCGTGCGCGATAGCCGCGGCCTCGCCGCGATCGAGTTCGCGTTCGAACTCGGTTCGCAACTCCGTCGGCTCCGGCGAGACCACCCGCATCCCGCCTCGATCGCGGAACGCCTCGATGCGGTCGCGGCCGTCGAACCCGGCCGTGAGTTCGTTCCAGACCGCCGTCGGAACGACGACCTCACTGAACTGGGCTTCGACCAGCTGGAGCCGCTCGATGAGTGCCAGGTTCAACAGCGGCGACGTGTTCGAGACGACTGTCATTCCCGAGCGTACTCGACGTCGAGCGCGAGGTCCTCCGCGGTGTAGTGACGCTCGACCTCCCGCTCGCCAAGCAGCTGATGGAACTCCGCCTTCGAGAGGCCGGCCAGCTCTCGTGCCTTCCCGAAGGAGAGATACTCCTCTCGGTACAGCGAGACGGCGAGCTCCTGCCTGACGATGGGCTCGCGATCGTCCGGCGGTGCCGCGATCGCATCTAACACCCCGGCCGGCAGATCGATGCTGCTCATATCCCTTTGTTCGACGCCGCGGGACTTAATATCGCCGCCCAAGGGGGTCGACCGCAAGCTCGGGGTGCGATACGAAGATCTCCACTGGTTCGAGCGCTTCCAGCAGGAAGTCGCACAGTGGATTCGAGACCGCGACTCGTCGTTTTCTCGCACTGAGTACCTGGTGTATTGAAACACAGTGTTGACCGAGTGGGGCGCAGACAGGACCGCCAGATCACACGACGAGCGTGAGGACGAGTCCGCCGGCGATCGCGATCCCGCCGAGGGCGTAACACACCGTCGCGAACGGCACCCGCTCGACGACGCGCATGAGCGCGTCGATCGTCAGGTAGCCGACGACGGCGCTCACGCCGAGTGCGACCGCCGCGGGCACTGGTGCGATGCCGGGAAGCCCGCCCGCGCTGGCGAGGGTGAGCGCGGCCGCGCCAACCGATGCGGGAATTGACAGCAGAAAGGAGAGTCGAAACGCAGTCGGCGGGTCGTAGCTGCGGAACAACAGCGTGCTCGCGGTCACGCCCGACCGAGAGATGCCGGGGAGGATGGCGAACCCCTGGGCGCTGCCGACGAGGATCGAGTCGACGAGTGACGGCGTCTCGCGGCCGCCCATGCTGACGCTGTCCGACGCCCGCTGGAGGAGACCGGTGATCACGAGGAGGACCCCGATGGCGGCGATGAAGACGCCGCCCGTGAGGTCGCTGACGAGATCCACGGCGAGGATATACAATGGAATCCCGACGAGCCCGGTGAACAGCGACGCCACGACGACGTACGTCGCGATCGCGTGGTCGGCGTCGTACGCGTTCGCGGGACGCCATCCGGGAAGTGTTCTGAGGATGGTCGCGATCTCCGCGCGGTAGTAGGTCGCGGCCGACAGCGTCGTGCCCAACTGGAGGAACAAGGCGAGCTGGACCGCGACGGCGGGATCCGTGCCGACGAGCGTGAGCACGAGCGAGAGGTTCCCCTGACTCGAGACGGGGAGCCACTCGACGACCCCCTGAACGATCCCGGCGAGTATCGCAACGAGCAGCTCCGTGGTGGTCACTACCGACATCGGATGGCGGACGGAAGCTAAAAGGCCCCGGTTGCGGGCTCGCGATCGGGTGTCTGCCCGTCAGTGCTGCTTCTCAGTTGGGTCGGAATCGGGGTCGTCGGGATCGCCTGAGAGAGTGTTGTGCGTGTCTTCAGTTTGCTCTCCTTCTGGCTCCGACTCCGCTGGCGGCTCTGGGGGCTCCAGTGCGGCAACCAGGAGTTCGACCGGTCGGGTTTCGCGGAGCTCCGCCCAACTCCGGCGTTCACGGGTTGCGATCACGCCTGCGATAACGAGCCCGACCGCGAGGCCGAGCCGTGTCGTGCCGAGGGTTCCGGCCGCGACGCTCCCGAGCGCGAGGAGGAGCCCGACTGCGAGGACGGCGAGGCCAGCCACGACTGCTGGCGCCGCAAGTGTGTACGAAGCACCTGCGCGGGCCGCCGTGGCGATCCGCGAGTCCTCGAGTGCGGGAATGAGGCGATCCAAGACCGCATCCAGCAGTCGGATGAACGGACCGACCGTCCACGTCTCCCGGAGGTCGATCACGATCACCTCCGGATCCGGCTCCGCGGTGAGCCACCGGTACAGGAAAGAACTGCGCACAACTCCCGCCGTCCGCCTCCACAGGCGGCCGAGACGCGACTCGCGGGCTGCCCGCCGCACAACGCTTCCGGTTGGCGTGCCCGCCTCCGTCTCGTCACTCATCTACATAGATTTCCGGGTGAGCGCTCATGTGTGTTGTGACTGGGGCAGGCCGGCGATCCGGTCACCGGCCCACAGAGACGACCGTCGCCTCCACGGTGGCCGTGCCCAGATCCAGGGTGACTGTCGACCCTTGGCGAATCTGGTCGCCCTTGAACGCGAGCCCGGCCGGTGTCTCTCGCAGTTGGAGGTCCGCGGTGATCGTCACCTCGCGGTCCACCGGGTGGTCGACGACGTTGACGCTGCCGTCATCACCGGTCGCGATGATGAGCGAGGGTTCCGTCTCGACGCCGGTGACCCGGGCGACCGTGGTGTCGCCGGCGCGTTCGACCATCCCCGGCTCGATGGCGTCCGCGAAGTCCTCGCGGACCTCCTCCATCCGGAGGGTGACCGTACGGGTCGTGGTCGCACCGAGGCTGATGTCGCCGCCGACCTGCTCGATTTGCGCGTCGAGCGTGTAGTCGCTCGTGGGTAGCGTTACCGTCTGACCGCGTCTAACCGGTGTGCCGCCGAACCGGAGCCGGTCCTGCTGGCGGTGCCCGGTGAGCGTCGCCTCGACGAGGAGTTGGCGTTGGGTGGGTCGGTCGGTCGTGTAGGTGGTGACGTTGTTAATGCGAGCGACCGTGCGGTCGCTGAGCCGAATCTCGTCGCCGGGGGTTACATCTGTGGCGGTGCCCGCGTCGACCTGACTCGAGAGCAGCACGCGCTGTTGTTCGGTGGTCAGCGCGTCGCTGTCGCCTACGGCACGAATCTGGCCACCGATCTGGTAGCGGTCGGTGGTGATGTCGAGCGTCCGGCCGAGCCGCGGCGGGGCGCCCCCGTAGATGAGGCTGTCTTGGTCGTTGAGCTCGCCTTCGAGCGCCACGCGGAGGACGACGCGCGTCTGATCGCCCTGTGGCGTGAGGTGAACGTCCGTGATGCGGAGATCAGATGAACCGTCGGGGCTGTGGGTGTCGCCTTCCTCGATCGCGTCGACGATGTACGGCGAGACGGTGCCGACGTCGAGCGTCGCGTAGGCGGTGTCCGTTTCCGGCGCCGGCGCCGGCTCCGGATCGTCTGCGAAGACGAACGCGGCGCCTGCGACGACGACGGCAGCGATCAGCAACACGACCAGCGCGTCGATGACGTTGACGCGGCCGAACAGCCGCCCCTCGTCGTCGATCAACTCCATGGAGGTCCCTCCGAGCGCAGCATTATCAGCGACGACCGGCGCGCGGGTAAAAAGCGTACCCGTTTGGCGGCTCGGGATCGTGGTCCGAACCCGCAGGCTTTTGTCGATCCTGTGGGAGTGCGGACACAATGAGTCGCTTGCGGCTGCCACTCGTTCCGCGCTCGCTCCGACTGGCAGGGGTTCTCGCGGTCGCGGCGACGATTCTCTACTTCTCGGTGTTCACGCCACCAGGCAGTGGAGTGATTCAGACCGGGCCGCTCGGCGTCCTCCCGTACAGCACGTGGCTCCACGGGCTGGCGTACGCCGGGCTCGCGGTGACGCTCGCGTACGCGCTTCAAGACTCGGCGTGGCGCGACCGGACTGTGTTGGCCGTCGTGTTCCTCATTGCGGTCGGGTACGGTGGCAGCATCGAACTGCTCCAGTCGACGCTGGACGCGCGGACCGCCGACTTCGGCGACCTGCTCGTGAACGCGGTCGGGGCCGCCGTCGCCGCCGTGTGTTGGCGCGTGCTGACGCGGTGGGTCCGGTTCTACCGAGTGCGGCAGGTGGAAGACGTCGAGATGCCACTTTGATATCGACAGTACAGACAGTAGAGGATTCTTCGACAGTGCCCTGTCCCTCGCCTCGACTATTGGACTTCTAACACTAGTGTCCGCTACACCTGATCAAAAAGAGGGCCCACGGCGTCAACCGTGGGAGAACGTTGCGTCGCGGGTCCGCTCGGGATACTCGCCGATATCGCATCTCGCGAACAGTAGTCTTCGTGTGTGTTTGGTGGTATCTCGCCGGTAAATCCAAGTTTA
The DNA here is from genome assembly GCF_055389685.1 of Halorubrum ejinorense. NCBI lineage: Archaea > Methanobacteriati > Methanobacteriota > Halobacteria > Halobacteriales > Haloferacaceae > Halorubrum > Halorubrum ejinorense. The sequence goes on along the minus strand of NZ_AP043777.1, from coordinate 114,670 downwards.
CCACCAACGAGCATGTCATCTATATGACTGAGTACTGTACACAGCAAAACGAGCTTCCGGACGCCATCCGAGGGTATGTCGTCGATGCGCTTAGCGAGGCCGAGACGTTCCGCGCCGCCGTCAAAACAACGACCGGTGGACTGACGCAAACCGTGTGGCTGGCTGTCACCTCTGACAACCTCTTTGTCGTCGTGTCTAAGCTGATCGATGCCACCCTGGTGTCCGTGCCGCTGACGACCGTTACGTCGATTGAAGTCGATCGCGTCGATCTCCCGGGTGAGCGCCGTCGGGAGATTTCACTCGAAACTGTCGACGACTCGTTCACGTACGAACTACACGATCCGGACGGAGAGTTCACCGATACCGTCCAGACAGCAGTTGCCGGGGTTCCGGACCCAGAACTCACTGACCCAACCCACCCGACTGATATCGACCACGCCATCCAGAACTGTGAGGACGTCGTCGAAGCTGCCGCGAGTGCCCGCAGCGAGGGATCGCTTGACGAGGCGAGCGACCAGTATGAGACCGCGATCACTGGGTACCGAACGGTCCTCGAGCGACTCTCGACCGGTGATGACCGCCGCGACGCAATCGAAGAGGCACTAACTGATATTCAGGCTGCTCGACAACAGCTCTCGGAGCTACAAGAACGCCGCGAAACGGTTAAAACCCGTCTCACAGCCGCCGAGAACAGCTTCCAAACGGCCGTGCGAGCACACGCAAACGGGGAACAGACCGTCGCCAAGATCCGGTACCGGCAGGCTCGTGATGGGTTTGAGGACGCACTTGAGCTGATCGACGGCGATCTCTCTGTCTTCGCGAAGCCGATCCGCATCTCGCCTGACGCTGACACCCTCGCCGTCTCCGGACCGCTTGCGGAATTCTCGCGGTTGTCGACCGCCAGCATCGAGGCCCTTTTCGACGACGAAATCGCCACCGTCGCCGATCTCCAAGGCCGAGCGGCAGGTCCCACGGCCGTCGACACTGCTGGCTCCGAGCCAACGCCGACTGTTGGGGACCTCTCCGAGTCGGCGGCGATCGATCGGGCCGACGTCCCGGTTCTTTTGGCCCTCTCTTGGCAGCGGACAGAGCCGATTTCATTCGCGGCCCGAAGCGATGTCGAACACCGTCTCGATCAAGCTACGTCCGGGTACGACGAGACGGTCTGACCGCTATTGGGTGGTACTGATCGGAGCGCCGCGACCTCTCGGGGATCGCCACTCTTCGCCGCCAAGACGACGTATCTCGGAGACCGCGGCGGCCGTGTCGTCGCGGTTCGTAGCATCGTCGATCCGGGTGACCGCTACCAGGTGAGTCCCTCGTAGGTGAGGCCGTCGCGCCGCTCGATGACGCGGCGCCCGTCGACGATGACCGGATTCGCCATCGCGTCGAACTCGGCGTCGAGCGCGGCGAACTCGTCCCAGTCGGTACAGACGACGCACGCGCTCGCACCGTCGAGCGCGGCCGCCGCCGAGTCGGCGTACTCGACGTCCGGGAAGTGCGCGCGCATGTTCTCCGTGGCCACCGGATCGTACGCGACCACGGTCGCGCCGCGTGCCTGAAGCCCGTCGACGACGGGAATCACCCGAGAGTTCCGGATGTCGTCGGTGCCCGGGTTAAACGAGAGTCCGAGGACGGCGACGCGCTCGCCGCGCACGTCGACGTGGTCGTGTATAAGCGTGAGCAGCTGCTCCGGCTCTGTGCGTGAGATTTTCCCGCGGACGGCAGAACGACCCCGCAAACGCCGCCACGGTAGCGCCCGTTGTCGTCGTCCTAGGCGTCAGACTCGACGACTGTCCCGGTATCCTCGTCGGCGTCGTCCCCCTGGAGTCGACGCTCTGCTTCGTCGCGGTCCTCGGGGTAACCGACGTCGATGCGCCACCCGTCGAGGCCGATGGCGTCGATGGTGCGGCCGGACTGGATGAGCAGATCGATCGCGTCGCTGATCTCGTACTCGTCGCGGTTCGACGGCTGAACGAGGTGACAGGCATGGAAGATCGCTGGCGAGAAGGTGTAGAAGCCGGTCATCACGAGGTTGCTCGGCGGGTCCTCGGGCTTCTCGACGACGTCGGTGATCTCGCCGTACTGGTTGGTGTCACAGACGCCGTAGCGGGAGGCCTCTTCCCAGGGGACCTCCTCGACGAGGAAGGCCGCGTCCGCGCGCTCCTCGCGCTGGCGCCGGACGACGTCCTTGAGGTTCGCCTGGAAGACGTTGTCGCCGAGGATGAGCATAAAGTCGTCGTCGACGTGTTCCTCGACCGTGAGGAGCGCGTGCGCGAGCCCGTTCTGCTCGCGCTGGTGGGTGTAGGTGATCGGGACGCCCTCGTAGGCGTCGCCGTAGTGGTCGATGATCTGCTCTTTCATGTACCCGACGACGACGATGAGTTCGTCCGCGCCGAGCTCGATGAGTTGGTCAAAGCAGTGGGTGATAAGGGGTTTGCCGTCGACCTCGACCATCCCCTTCGGCTTGTCGTCGGTGAGCGGGCGGAGGCGCGTGCCCTTGCCGGCCGCGAGTACGACTGCTTGCATGATTCGAGAATTCTGGTCAGGCAATCATAAGGATTCTGCCTTTCCGAGTCGGCTGATCGTACTGTCCACACGACTTGTAGTGGGTGACTGGCGCCGATGGAGTTGATGCTGTACTGGAACTTATGTACTCTACAGAAAGTATTTATTATAGGTCTCGGCACACGCTATCATGAATCTCCGAACGGTGGTCAGAAAGCCACACACTCGGTGAGACGGTCCGTGCGACCGCCCTTCCGGGGCCGTAGTGGGCTGTACTCCGGTGTGTGCCAACCCATGGACAACGATGAACTCATCCGTCGAGAACTGCGCAGCGCTCGTGAAGAACTTGTCCGCAAACGCGCACGACAGTCGGATGACCTGCCAGCATCGACGAGTCAGCTTCCGTTGATGCCGGAGCGGGACGACGCGTTCCTTCGTCTCGCTCTGATGAGCGTCGAAGACCTTGAAACGCACATCGATCGACTCGAACGCGATCTCACCGACTTGGAAGACGGTATCGACCGGCCGGATGCGGAGCTCGAATGAGCACGTTGAACGCGTATGAACCTCACTGAAAACACAATTTACCAGCACGACGAACTCGGAGAAGTACTCGTGGTCGGTGTCCACCACGTCTTCGAAACGTACGATCCGGACTCGGGGGACGGTCGTCTTCGATCGCGAGTCGTCCGCTACACTGCGGAGTGGGACGACTATGGTCCGATGCCCTCCAGTGTCCGTACCACGCCGGTCGATGAGTTTCGGACGGTCGTCGGCGACGCCGTTCGAACGTGGGAGGGCGTTGAGTGGCCACCGAACGGTGATACCTGACCCTTCACACCATTCTGCTACTAACCGATGAAAGTCTATCCAAAGATCCCACGATACGATCACCCCGTCGTCCCCGAGTCGTTCTTCGATGCTGAGGATTTGGTGGTCCTTGAGAAGTTTGACGGGGGCTCGTTCCGATTCACACTCTATGACGAGCGCCACGCGTCGTCTTATCCAGATCCTGTGATAAACGCCGCTGACGGAGATGGAAGTCTCGTCTTCGGAACACGGCGTTCCATCATGGGATCTCATCGTGACGATCTCGAGGACATTGACGGGGCGCTCCACCGCGCCGTCCGGTGTCTCCGCGACGGAATCGACGTGGACGCCCTCCGTCGAGCCCACAATGAACATAGTGGCCCGCTCATCGTGTACGCAGAGAATTTCGTGTACTCGACGCTAGACTACGGATACACCGAACGCGACCTTCCCGCTCTCGTCGGCTTTGATGTCCTTCCGTATGCGGCTATTGACTCGATGACGCCACCGGGCAGTCCGTACGCAGAGACTTTCGGGGGATTTCTCTCGACTGAGGCGGCTTGGGGCGTCTTCGACCGGATCCGATTCGAGAACGTGTCGCCTGATCGCGCGTTCGTTCCCGCAACGATCATCGCCAAGCCGACCGAGTTTGATCCAGAGACCTACACCGTTCCACAGTCATCGCTCGCCAGTGATGTCCGTGCGGAAGGCGTCGTCGTCCGTAGCGACAGCCAAGCCCGCCGCGTGAAAGTGGTCCGCGACGCGTTCGAGGAGTTGAATCGCGAACAGTTCGGTCAAGACCCGGATGACGCAGAGACGGGTGCTGAACAGCTTGTCGCGATGTACTGTACGTCTGCCCGGATCCGTAAGACGGTTCGCTCGCTGGTTATCGAAGAGTGTCACGAGTTCGGAGTTCACCTTGTGGAAGATCTGTATCCCCGCGTCGTCGAAGATATCTGGGCCGAACACTGGCAAGAGATCATGCGGCTTGAGTTCGAGTTCGCGCCTGCGGACGTCTATCCGCTTGTCGCCAAGCGGTGCGTCACAGAACTTCGAAAGATGGAGACAAACGCCGAGCTAAACGACGCCGACCCGATAACGATTTGGCAACATCTCTCGTGAGCTGCTACGGACTAAGCCCTGAGGAATTCACCTTGAACGGCCTGTAGATGTCCAACTTCTTGTGTTAGACACGCCGGATATATTTGTCTCTCCTAGGGGGTTTTGTCCATTGAGGTCGGCGACACGCTGTTCTGAACCGTTACCGAGACTAGGATCTTTCTGTTGAGATCGTCCGATAGTGCTGCGGCACATTCGAAGATGAAAACCTACAGGCCCCGATGGGTTGTAACGGGGTCCAAACTCACGGCCGTCCGTAGGGATGGTCCAAAATTCACAGAGGACGTTCGAATGGTAATCGTAGTCCTCGGTTCGAACATTCTGATCGACTATCTGAATACAAGGAGCGATGTTCCAGGGGGAATCCCACCTCTGTTGGCGACAGCTACCTACCGCAGCATCGGCAGCAGCACATCGCTCTACCTCGAGTCACCAGCGGCAGTTTCCTGCTAAATCCCCGGACGGGGTGGTTACAGCAGCACCAGTTACCGACTGAGATAGTAGTTGTCGTCAGCATAGTAAGTGCGCCGGGGGCTGTGAGAAAGACAGGAGGGACCCAACGAACGTCCGAATCGAAACGAATTGCCCGCCCGGGACGAAGGGACACAGCCACCGGCGGCTGAAGCGCACTGAACACCCCTCGTTTCAGATTGGATCCGGACTGCCGACGGCCACCAGCAGTCCACCCCCATCACCATGACTCGACGACGACACCTGTTGACGGGATACTGAATACAGTCAGACTCACAAACCCGTAACCGGAGTCACGCACACTGAACGGACACTACTGTTCACTACGAACTCGAAATCCGTCCCCGACTGCGGGTCAAGCCGACTGGCTTGTCCTGAGACTCGGTAGTCCGGGGCCGAAGTTGTCATGCGCTCATCTGGACTGAGGGTCCCACGCAGACGCACCTGTTCTGCGAAGATCCTCACCAGTCTCCATCCATGATGCGAACTGGATCGACACGACGGGGACCGATGGTGCCGCAACTATCGGTCTCTGACGAGTGCGGTGCGACACGACCCTACTAGTTATCCTGGCCCCCCGGCTGTCGGTCGGGACTCGATCCCAGTATCGACGCTACCACCGTTGTCTCGCGACGGCGTCCGAGCGGCCACACTGCTTACTCTTCCATCCCAAGATTATATCAGAAAATAGGTATATCTGGTTGGGATGCGGCCTATTGAGCATCCACTCTACCATCCCGGTTGGAGCCCAGTATGCGGCCGCGTCTCACCATCGATAGCTCTCTTTCCACAGCGGCCGCCAGTCGGTTACTGATTCTTGGGTCCCTCCCTGAGTTGGTAGTCATACGCAGTGCGTTCTGACCGCTGTATTTGGGAACCACATCTACTATATTAGTCGGAATCTGCTGCTGCTGTGTCGCCGCCTGCGTGCGATTTGTGGTGCTGCTGGTGCGGTAGCAAGTACTGCCGAACAGAGTGCTGCTGCTGGTGGTGCGGTCCGACTACTGGCGGCTCTGTGGGGGGTTATTATGTATTGTTCACTGCCCCTCAAGACCCCGACGGAACCGGTCTAGGGTGGGGCCGCTCGTTCGGGGTTGCTGCTGGTCGCACACGGGCCCTGCTGGCTCTGTGTTTCAGTTCTGATCTTGTAACAGGAAACAGACATTTTGGGGGCGGCGCCCCCGTCAGTCATACACTCGCCGGTGGGGGTGATGGTTACTCTGACCCGGAGGGCGGATACCGCCACTGGCGACGATCGTTGATGTGGTAGTCGACGTGCTCGCGATCAAGATCGAACTCGAGCCCGTAGGGATCAATTGTTCGCACCCAGGTACAGAGCCGCGGAAACACCTGGTCGATCCCAAGCGGATCAGCGTCCGTTGTGACGGTGTACTCGTCGAGAAATCGGTCGACGACTGCCTCGGTAAATGACGGCGACCGATACCGGGGATTATGTTCTGTCACCCACGTTGGGTGGTGACGATACTCTTTGAATCCACGGGTCGTTGGCGTCAAGATCGTTCCATGATACAGCCCGGTTGCGAGAAACGCCGGCGCAACGGGCGCTGGAAGTGGCGCCCACGAGGCTGCGAGGTCGTCTGCTGTTTGAAACTCCGTGCGATGGTCGCCGTCGGCATCACGGACGACGTACGTATCGTCACCACGGCGACTGGTCGGGAGCGAGGCGACGAGCGTCTCGGCTGTCCACGGCTGGGTCCACTCTCTGAGCCGCTCTTTACCGCTGTACAACTCGAGCGCGCCGTCAGGCCGGAGCCACCACGTCGGCGGGCCAGCTGACCGAGGGAACATTGCCATTGTTCCATCGGCTTTGAGCGGCTCTGCGGTCGTATACAGCCGCGCTCGCTCCGGCCTTGTCTCACGAACCGGCTGGGCCAACAGTCTGGCGACGCGGGCGGCCGTCTTGTCGGTGTCGGTAACGATGTACGCGGTCGTCTCCTTACAGGCGGCGGCACTGACAAGCGCAATGAGATCCCCGGCAGCGAGTGTCTCGTCGGTGACGATACTGACTGGCCGTGCGAGGCCCGGGCGGACAAGTTCGACCGTGGCAGCAGGGAACCAGCGCGGATCTTGAAGCTTTCCCCGTGTGTGTAACCACGTGACTGCGGTTTTAGTGTGGTCGTCGGTGGCGTCGATATCGAGCGAATCGAGTGGGTCGGGTGTCGGTGTCGTTCGATCCGCCGTTGCTCCGGGGACCGTCCCCGGTGCCTCGCGGAGCACGGATTCAATACTGTAGGTGAACGGCTCCCAGCCAGCGCGTCGTGGCCATCGATCCCGGTCGTAGTAGGCGGGTACGTGCGCGAGAAACGCTGGCAGCGTCTCGGCATCGACTGTCAGCCATGGATCGACGTTGAGGGAGCTGTATGCGCGCTGTCGGGACGGGCTTGGCGTTCGGTCCCGCAAGACATCGAACGCCTCGGAACTGCGGGCGAGTCGGCGGCGGCTGTCCGGCCGGCGGGTCTCGTCACGCCCGAGTCCACGGAGTTTGTCGGTGTCGACATACAGCCGCGGCGTCTCATGGGTCTCGCCGAGCACGGGCGCGTCTGCCGATATACTCCACGTTCCGTCAATCGGCAGGCGCCATGACGACGTGATCGCGTCGTCGGTGAAATACGTCGCCGGATCGATGGTGCCGTCATCGAGCGTGGCGGCGTAGTCGCTGCCGCTCACCCACTGGCGGTCGGGGTCGTATACTGCTGCCCGGAGTGTTACTTCTCGTTTGGAGCCCGCGTTCCGGACGAGAATCCGAATCACGTGTGCGAGCTCGGTGTCGATGAGCGTCTCAAGATACCCCTGGAGCGCCGTTCGTGGCGGGGATAGCTCCGGGTTGCGGGTGGAGCGAGTCGTTTCTGTGTCTGTCGTGTCCGGGCCGAGGAGACACGCCGTTAGTGCGGGAGCGACTCCCAGTTTGGTTGTATCAACGATCTCAAACCCAATCTCTTGTGGGAGCTCATCTTGGGCGGCCCGGATGACCGGATAGTTCGCTTCGAGTGTTCGGTCCCCTGCCGCCAGCAGCAGCTCTTGTGATTGTGCGCCGGTGTGGATGGTCACCTCGACGAGATCATCCGGTTGGCGGGTCGCGGTGTACACCGCCCGGGCGAGGTCATCACGCAGTGGTGTCGTGCGTCGCTCATCGGCAATATCAACACCCGGCCAGCGAAGTCGCAGGAAGGTTCGTTCTAACGACATGCTTAAAAATCGGTGCCAGCGGTTACAGCGAGAGGTCAGCGTCGGCGTCGACACCAGCGAGATGCGGCGAGACGAGCCCGCGGGGGAACACCCACTTATAGCCAACGAGCATTTTCTTTCCTCCGGACGTGTCGTCCCGGTCGATGTCGGGTAATCCTCCACCGAATCTGGCCGTGTCTGGGGCGTCTTTGCTAGTACACCACTGGTAGACTCCCATCATTGTCGAGTGACACTTATCGGTGGTGAGCTCGGTGTCAGGAGTCTCGGTGAGGAACGTGTCTTTGACCTCGCTTCCGAACTCCTTGTACCGGTCCATCTTGCCCCCGGCGCGTTCCCACTCGGGTGTGGCATTATATTCCACGAAGTCATCGCTGTCTTCGCTTTCCGCACCCGTCTCGTACATGATCGTCACGTACTGGAGATAGCTGATGTCGATCGGGACGTGAGGCGTTGTGACCCGGCTCCACTCTCGTTTGAACGCAGTTCTGCTCTCGTAGGTCAGCGTCTCACCGTCACGGGTGGTGACGATGTATTTACCGTCTTCTTTCTGCGCCGTCGCACAGCCGTGGTCGACCTCGGTGAGATCCGCGTCAGCCGGACACCGGGTGACGATCTCGCCGTCGATGACGTAGACGAGCATCCCATCGGGTGTGAGACACCACGTTGACTCCGATTCGGCTGTGACGAGCATTTGCCCGTCGATTTCGGGGAGTGCGCCTCCCTGATACGTTTGGACGCCGTGTTCAGTTTGCTCGTTATACGTCGCATAGACGATATCGTAGACGCGGTCAGCGGCCGATTCGCTTTTACAGACGAGGACGACGTGCCGGTCCGCAGCGATCGCGCGTTCGACGTTCGTGAGAATGTTCGCCGGCTTGGACTCGTTTTTGTACTCCGGTTCAACGTTAACCACGTCGCTGTCGACCTGCTTTTCGAGGGTATTGATGTAGCCCTCGTCTGGGGTGAGCTCCTGATCCGGCAGCGAATCCCCATCTTGTTCGACACGACTGATCTCGTCGCCGCGAGCACGCGCGAATGTGATGAACCTGTCGCCGAGTTTTAGGTGGGCGTCAGTTCCGTCGGTCTGATGTCGCTGTTCAGCGTCGACGGTCGGTCCCGGCGTCTCCCAGTCTGTTTGGATGTCGATATCGCGTACCGAACGCGGCGTGAACTCCGGCGCTTCTCGGACCGGCGAATACGTCCACGGATCGATGTCGTAGTAGTGCGCGTACCGTTTCGTGAAGTAGCTAATTGCCGCCGGCGGGATCCAGAATCGGCCGTAGTACCCGTGATCTTCTGCCGCTTGTTTCCAGCCTGTTGAGCCGTTGAGCAGTCGTCGGAAATCAGGATGGCCCAGTACAACTTCTTTTAACTTCTCGATTTTGCGCCGGTGTTGGAATTTCGTATCGTACCGTTTTCGCATCGCATCTCTGATAGTGACCGTGTGGGCGGTCTGTCCATTGACCTGCTGGTCGTATTTGATATGAAGGTAGTCTTCGATGTCGATGTTGTAATTCGACGTGAGGCCGATCGATTTAAACAGCCGACCGAAGTCCTCGGATGCCCCCTCTTTGACGAGTCGGGCGAGTCCACGATCCCCTTGGTATGTGTGGTCGGACGATAGTGCTGCGAGCCGAGACGTGATGTAGTTTTTCCCGTCATCGGGTTCAGCGATGAGCTGGTGAACGAACGGCTCACGCGCGTGCGTGAGTGCGTCGTAGGTCTGCTCCATCATCTCCGCATTGACTTTGCCAACGCCAGCGAGTTCTTCGGCGTCCTCGTTGACAAGCCGGCACGTGGCGGTCGGTCCACCGGTCGCGATCGGGTCAAGATCGAGATCGCCCACCTCGACATTGTACACGTCGGGGAAGCTATCGGCGATTTTCTCGTGGGCGACGTCGAGGACGTTTTGCAGCACCCGCTCGTTGAAGTCAGTGATGTCAGCTTGGATCGCGCGGCCATCGACGAAATGCGGACTGATATGGAACGCATGACACAGCACCGCCGCAGTATCCACATCTGTACGCGATACCGGCCGCGGGTACGTTAGTACTTCAATCGGCGCGTCTATCTTTTCGATGAGTTCTGTGATTGCCTCCGCGATTTCATCACCCGTCTCGTGTACGAGCTTGTCTCTGTACTCGGGATCGACCGGCGGTGTCACGTGAACCGTATTCTGTCTCACGCGCCCGCTTTGGAGTTCGCCGATCCACAGTTCCGGGCGCGTTTCATGCCGATTGAATAACTGTTCAACGGTACCCGTCGAGAGTGTTTGCTGGCTCATACGGGCCACCTCCACTGTGACGGTGAGTTGGTTCGTCGTGCCGTGGTGTGTCCACGACAGGTTGGTGGTTCGTACATCCTGCGCTGGGCACTGACGGGGGGATTATGAAAATCGATTTCTCGAATTCGAAAGTCGAATCTCCGAAAGATGTATATTGAATTAGGCAGCTAGTTCTCAGAATTGATATCTTCACCGAGGGTATCTTATTACCATCAGTGGGAACACACTCGCGATGGGTGCCGTCTCAGAGACGGGACGCGAGCGAGAGGACTGTCCCTCCTCTGTCGAAGCGATACAAGCTGCTATCAGTCGTGACGACCGGATTGGATCTGATCAGCAACCGGTTTCTCGGGTGAAATCCCGGGCGAAAGAGATTGTTGAGATCATTTATTCGCCGGGAGACGACTGTCGTCGGGAGCTGACCGACCAGCAGGCACGAACAGTCTGTGTTCAGGAGTTGGCCGACTGCGAGGCGTTTGCTGTGACAGAAGACACGCTGCGTAGGGACTTGGATACACTCGCTGAGTACGGCTATCTTGATGCCGATACGACTGGACGACCGTACTGGTACAGTATCGCCGACTCTTGGGTCACCGCGACGACGACTGATGTCGCTGTCGAAGATTCTGGTGCCGATTTACAACAGTCGGAACTCGATGGTCCGACAGCGATCCACGAGACTGATCACGCCGAACCGGATGATCCAGTCAAAAATTATCAGCGGGTCCTGACGTTGTTTACGGCGGCTTACGCGAATCTCACGTCCGCACAGCAGACTGCTGCTTCTCTTTTCGGAATCGGTGGGGTCGTGTTCGGGTTGCTTGGAGTGAGCCTCGTCGTTAGCGGACTGTCTGTCGACCCCCAGCTTGCTGCTGTGAGCGACTCCAGCCTCCGCGCAGGCGTGGTGTCTCTGTTCGGGTGGGCATGGGCCCACTTTGTCGGCTTGGTGAATGCTGTCTCGGAGGACGATGTCACGCTCTCCTCGCAAGCCCCTACTTCTGGGGCAGTGACCCACGACTGAAGTCGTTGGCTTCCTCCCCAACCTCAAGGGTCGGGGCATCCGGCTCGTCCACCTGTGAATCGATCACCCTCCGCAAGACTAAGGTATTACGGAAAGTATTACTACGTATGAGTAAGTCTACTCGTGTCACAGAGAAGGGCCAGGCGACGATCCCCCACGAACTCCGCGAGAAGTACGACCTAAAGCCCGGTGACGAGGTCGTCTGGATGGACACCGATGAGGGGATCGTGGTGAAAAAACGTACTCGTACCGGCGGACGCGGGATGCTCGTTCCTGACGACACCTCGGATGCGAAGCGTGAGGAGATCGCCGAGGAGTTGGGACAGCGCGTCCGAGATCGCCGCGATCGGAACTACGAGGAAGCCTGAGATGGCAGCATACACTGCTGACGCTGTCTCGCTGCTGGTCTATCTCGTCGACGCGCTCCCGCGAGAGGCTGACCAGGTGTTCGCCGAAGCTGAAGCTGGGGAAACGGTCATCGAGACACCGAGTACGGCGATCGCTGAAGTGCTGTACTCGGTCTCCCGCGACAAGGACGTTCGGGGGGTCTCCCTCACGGGGACGCCAGAGGACGCCCGTCAGGCGCTGGTTGGAAACGGGCCGATCTCGGTCGCGCCCGTCGGTGATGCGGAGCTGGCAGAATACGCCCAACTGCTTGGTGAGTTCAGCATCCACGACGGCCTGATCGTCGCTAGTCACCGGGCACAGGAGACTGATGCGATCCTCACGACTGACGGTGTTATCGGTGACGCCGGTTACAAGACGATCTGGGACTGATGACATCGAGTTTCCGGGAATGGAAGACCGGCTTGTTGAGTTTTGGGCGAGCGCGGACGAGTACTGGGAGGCTGTCGGCGGCGACCCGCCTCGACCACACTGACCCACCACCACCCGACTCACCGATACCCTGACCATGACCACGCTCCACATCACCGTCGGCGACCGAGAACAGCTCCGGCAAGACACGCTCCAGTTTGTCCAAGATGCTGACGCAGATGAGCTTGACAGCGAGGATGGAAACGCGACGCTCCAGTTCGGAACCTACGACGACTTCGTCGACAGCTTCACCCCACTTCGTCTCGAACTCATCCGGGCGATCGCAAAAGAAACCCCCGAGAGCATGCGCGAGGCAGCTCGCCTCGTTGATCGCGACGTCTCGGATGTCCACTCGGATTTGAAGCAGCTCGACGTCCTGGGTATCCTCACTCTCGACGAAGGCGGCCCCAGCGGCGCGATCCAACCCGTCGTCCCGTTCGATCGGATTGAGGTTCATAGCGGAAACAGCGCGGAAACCCACCCCTTCAGGGGTGGGAGGAAGCGCGCACGCTCCGTGCAACAATCCACCGACTACGACAGGGGCCGACTCCCCAATAGTTTTGAATTATCGGCAATACATATGATGTATGGAGAAGCGGCGCACTGTTCCGGTGAAACTCGCCGTGGATAGTGACGACGCCGCACTCCTCGAAGACACCGTCGACGAGTTCTTGTGGGCCGCTAACTACGTGACTCGCCACGCCTTCGAAGGCGAATACGTCACCACGAGCAAAACCACGCTCCACGACGACACCTACGAAGACGTGCGCGACGAGACGGCGTTACACAGCAACCACGTCCAAGCCGCCCGGAACAAGGCCGCTGACGCCTGCAAGAGCGTGGTCGAGAAGTGGAAACAGGGGAAGAAGGGGTCGATGCCGCACTTCACCAGTCCACACGTCGTCTACGACCACCGCACCGCCACCTTCCACGACGAGTACGTCAGTCTCGCCACCACAGACGGACGGATTGAAGCCGACTACGTGCTTCCTGACGACGAACAAGACACGCCCCACGCGGAATACCTCTTCTCAGATGAGTACGAGACGACAGGGGCGGAGTTGCACTACCGGGACGGCAACTGGATGCTTCATATCCACTGCAAGAAGGAAGTGGAGTCTGACACGTCGGAGCAGACAGCCACCGAGAACGGAACGGTTCTCGGGGTTGACCTCGGCGTGAACAGTCTTGCAGTTGCCTCGACTGGCACGTTCTGGACGGGTGACGAGTTCGACCACTGGCGGCGCGAATACGAGCAACGGCATGGTGACTTACAGGAACACGGCACGCGGTGGGCGCATGAGAACATCCAATCGGTCGGTCGGAAAGAGGAACGTCGGTTCAAAATCACGCTCCACCGCATCTCGAACGAGTTGGTAGCTGAAGCCCGCGAGTACGGCTGTTCGGTGATAGCGTTCGAGGACTTGACCGACATCCGTGAGCGCACTGGTGCGTCGTGGGGCCACAAGTGGGCATTCAACCGCCTGTTCGAGTACGTCGAGTACAAAGCAGCCGAGTACGGCATCGACGTGGAGCAGATTGACCCGGAGAACACGTCACGGCGGTGTTCGACGTGTGGGTTCACGCACCCCGACAACCGTAACGGCGAGGAGTTCGAGTGCCTGAAATGCGGGTACGAGAACCACGCCGACTACAACGCCGCCAAGAACATCGGCTTGCGGTATCTCCGCCGGAACCAAACTGGCTCCGGTGGAGGCGCACCCGTAGGCGTGCGCTTGAACAGCGGGACGCTGAACGCGAATGGAGAGTATGACCCTCCTGCCGAAATGTCGGCCAGAGCGGGAGTCCACGCTGAAAGCCCACGGCTTTAGCCGTGGGTTAGCTTACATTGACTACCCGCTTATCGACTTCGGCGACGCCGATAGCGCCTCCATGAGTGCGTAGCGGGAGCCTCCCTAGTCGTTCCAGGGGGTCGCGATCCGCCCTTCGATCTTGTCGAGGACGAGCGACAGCACGTCGCGATGATCGGTCGGCCAAGAAGCGTCGTTACGGTACCGATGGGTGTCTCGACTGACTCAGCCATTATGATCCACTCGCTTGAACGGCAAAGAAACTATGTGTGTGTAGATTCTACACATAGTGTGATGGCTGAGGAAAAAACACGCGTCGATTTTAACGCCCCCAAGTCCCTCGTCGAGCGCGCCGATAGCGCGATTGAAATCCTCGATATCTCTCGTACCCGTCTCATCATCGACGCACTTGAGGACGAACTCGAAGAGCTTGTAAACGACGAGGAGTTCCAGCGACGGCTGAGCGACGCCTACTACGACGGCCGGGTCGATTACGACACCGTCGAAGCAATTCTGGGCCGTGAGGAGGCAATGCGATTGAAACTCCTCCGAGAGTCGATCGATCGGACGCCCGCTATACCCACACTCGAGGATGGGCTCCCGAGTGACGATACCTTCTACGACGGCGAGATTTCCGAATGGACGGACTCAAATTCAGCTGATTCTGATGACGAGTCGCGTGCCTGATAATGTCGGAGCACGCCGTTGCCGTCGTTGATACGAATGTGCTGTTGAATCTCGCTACGCCGGTCGTTGACGGGCGGCCGAAGGCTCCCTCTGGCGGGGACCCACTCAAAACACTCCTCACCGGGTACGACGTCCACGTACCAGCGAGTGTTCTCGGCGAGGTCACCGATGCCACGGGGGATGATGACCTCCTAGCTGCCGCCGCGGATCTCACCCTCCAAGCTGCCCATCATATAACAACACACGATGTCGACAACCGAGCCGACGAGCCGATCGACTATGGGCTTGATCAAGGAGAGGCCGAAGGTGTCTGGCTGGCCAACGAGTTGGAGGCAGAGCTCTTCATCACGGACGAATTCAACACTACCAACTACCTTTTCATTAATCTCGCTCTTGACGACCGGAACACACTATTCACGACACCACATCTGCTCTGTATCCTCGCAACTCACAAGATTCTGCCCATAGAATACGTCGACGCTGTGCTCAGCTACTACGTTGAAACCAAAGGCTGGGATACACAATATGTGGCGCAATTGCGCCAAAAGTATCTCCACGGTTGATTTCCTCCCCGCACTAGGGCGCGAGCGAGTGGTGCCCGGTGGGAGATGGATTCTAGCGCGCTGCGTCCGACAAGGGACATCGACGCGCTCGACACCGCAATCCGTCAGACTGAAGCGGCCGACTCTGGCTCCTCGCCCCCCGATAGGCCCAACTCGACCTCGATGCTGACTGTGTTGTAGGGAACGAACGGTTTCTTCGCACCGTCTTCTTCACGGAAGTGGACGATTCGATACTCGTTCAGAATCTGGAGATCGTCGTGGACCTGGCGAACGTCCCGGTCGAGCCGCTCGGCGAGGTCACGCATGCTCTCCGCTGGCGCGTCCATCAGGCTCCGTACCAGCTCCAGGCGTCGAGGGGTGAGGAGTCGCTGGAGGCGGGTGGCGTCCTGAAAGTTGACGACGTGTGGCACCTCTTCACCGTGCTCCCAGCGGTCCGCACGGTCGAGGACGCTCTCCTTGTGTTCTTCGAACGGCTTCGACGTGATGTGAAGCGTCGAAGGGTAGTCGACGTCCTCTGGCGGCTCGTGGGCGTGGTTAGGCGAATTCTTGCTCATGGATGGTTTCGACCTCCTCGAGGAATTTCTGGATGTGTGACCGAAGGCCCTCGAACTCGATACCTTCGACCTCGTCGCGGGTATGGCGGTGGTGTCGCCCAACGTCGTGGCCGTCGTTCGCGTTGTCGTACCGGAGGATCTCTTCGTCGGCCGGACCAAGGTACTGAAAGCTGTACTTCAGCCCCTCCGGGAACTCTTCGCTTGTAGGGACGTCTCGTGATGACAAGAGAGTAGAGTGGGGTAGTTCACGGCGCGGCAGTGGCCGTGTCACCAGTTTCTGGATCGAATGGGAGAGTAATGACGAGTTCGTCGAACCAGACGATCGGGCGCTTACGCTGTCCATCTTCCTCGAAGAAGATGATGCCCAGCTGGGCGAGCCGACTGAGTTCCTCGTGAACGTTCTTCACGTCCCGGTCAACGACCCGTGCGGTCTCGTTGATGCTGGCTGGCTCCTCCCGACGGATAGCTTCAATTAGCTCGAGGGCTCGCGGCGTCAACGTTTCCATCAGATCATCATAGCTGGTGAACGAGAGCGTCGGCGTGGAATCTACTGTGTCTGTCTGTTCGAGCGTCTTGATCCCGTCAGTGATGTCGTCGTGGAACTCACTGGACGACTTCACGGTCACGACGAGGGTTGATTCGGTCCGAAGCTGTTCGCGCTCCATCGGGTGTAGCGGCGGCGTGGTATCGGTCATGGTATCACTGTGGTATGATGGCCTCACTTGACCTCGAAGGCGGATTTTGGGATCTCGCTCCAGAACCGTTCCCAGAGTTCAACCATCCCGGGGAACGTGATACTATCTGGGTCGGGGCCCGGTGCGACGTGTCGTTCGTGCCCTTTCGTGTCCTCATGCGAGTTGTCGTACCGACGAATCGTCCCATCGTCAAGCGTGTGGGGCGGGTTCGGCTCTGTTGCGCCGTAGTGAAGCTTGTAGGCCCATCCAGACGGGTATGCGTCACGGTCCGTCCGCATACAGAACACACGGACGACAGTCCCGTCGGGGTACTTTCGCCCCTCGCTCACGCCATCAAGGTCGTCGCCGGTCAGTGAGGCCATCCTCATCTATTGGTACTCAGGCCAATAGTATTATACTATTGGTTAGAAGAACAATAGTAATCGTCGCGGCGATGTTCAGCGCCTACCCGAACTCGTAGTCGCTGTCGGCGGCCTTAACGTACGCGTCGTTACCCGTTCGGTCCGGCACGTAACACGGACCGTGATCCGCTATGTGGAAGACAGGGGCTTCGATATCGAGACCGCTTCGACGGTGGACTAGTAGTGGTAATCGGTCACGCAAGTCGTGGATGAACGGTTCCCGCCGTACGTGGAGCGTTCCACTCGGCGGCCGGCGTTCAGTCAGCGGTGAGAGTTGGCCTTTGTAGAGATCCTGTTCAGTTATAATCCGCACGTCGAGGAGCTGTGCCAACTGCCACGCACTCGCACTGACACGGCGCGCGACAGCGAGTACGGGCATTGCTCGCGTGAGCGCGGCCCGCAGCGCGACTGCTTCGACGGCGTCCCGCTGAACCGGGACTTGGTGCCAGTCCTTACACTTGACGACGGGAAATCGGTTGGCTTGTCACTATTGTGCTCGACCCACACCATCAGTACTCTTGCGGTCACAAATATAGCGCAATAATTTGCGTGGGAGTAGAATTATTACTGTCGAGGCGGTACAACCACGTATGTCACCTTCAGAACCTCCTGATAACGCTGATTGGATGGAGACCTGGAAAGAACACGCATCGGCGTTTGATCGAGTCAAGTCGGTGACGATGACGCTCTCGGAGCCCCGATCCGCACCGTGGATCGCAGAGCAAGCAGCCGTGTCCCCGAATACGGCACGGGATCACCTCCGCCGACTCGTTGACCTCGGTGTCGTGGCGGAAAGCGACGATAGTGGGGCCCGGCACTACTATCCGGATCCACTGTACACTCGACTCCGCGATATTCGTGAATTACTTGAAGGGACGACGAAACAAGAACTCTCGGAGCAGGCCGCAGCATTAAAAGACGATATCGCGGTTTGGAAAACAGAATACGATGCTGACACGCCGGATATACTCCGGGAACGAGCGGCTGCAGAGACTGTCTCTGCCGAGCACGCACATGAACTCACGCAGGTCGCAAGCGACTGGGAACTCGCCCGGTATCACCTCTCTCTCGTCCAAGATGCGATCACAAACTACGATACGTGGTCCGCTGACCAGTCGTCGCTCACCGTATGACCGATGAGTCGGATGCGCCGGACATCCAGTCTCCACGTCACCAATCTGCTGATTCTCAGTCCCAGGTAGACGGTGTCCGTTTCGATGGCGGAACCACGTCAGGACGGGACCGACATCGTATCCTTCGCGAGTTGCGTGGCGAGTTGGCGCGACATCCCGCCGTGCTGTCGGTTACAGGTGAGCCACCGAGTGAATACCGAGAACTACAGGCTGCGCTTGATCCGTCTTGGTTCGGTCGTTCGGGATCGACTGCCTCCCTCCGACTCACGTGGCTTCCAGACCCGTCACCCGGGCCAGAGGACGCTGATCGCACGAGTGACACGTGGATGCGAACGCCGATTCAGGCATACTATACACTTCATTACAGCGAATCATCCGGCTTCGATTGTGGCTTCCACTGTGAACCGAATCCCCACATCGACGGCCTGCTTCACTTTCAGGAACGAGAAGACGTGAATGAGCCATACACGTACGAACCAGCCTCATTCGACGCAGGTTCGGTGTCTGGACTTCTGTGGGAGATGTTGGACGCCCTCGCTACTCGCCTCACTATGCGGGATGGTTCGTGATCCCTCCAGCACCCGTTCCTAGCCGAACTCGTAGTCGGTGTCGCGAGCGTTGACGTACTCGTCGTTCCCCGCTCGATCTGGCACGTAACACGGCCCTTGGCCACTAGCAAAGAACACCGGCACCTCAAATCAGTACGTCTCGCAGCTACACCGAGAGTGTGCGTCAGCGAACTCTACGAGATATTGGTGGATATTCTCTGCTAACTCATACATCGCCATTGCGAAGTCTCGGCCAGGTCGATCAATATCGTAGTAGAATCGTGAGCGGTGCTCGGAGCGGAACGCGTCGATCCGACTCGCAATTCCCTCATCAGAGAAGATATTTTGTGCGGCGATGTCATCGAACACTTCCGCATGATTTTGTTGACATTTTCCTCCGCCTGAAGGCGGAGGAATCCCGAGCGTTGGGATATTAGGGTTTGCAGTCTCCCTGCTCTCTCGGTGTGAACCGTCCGCTCTCGCGGTCGAACAGGAAGACTCCGGGCTGTGCCAACCAGCCGTTACTCATATCCCCCGTCGGGGGACTCTGAGTTATCTTTCGCCGGATGTTCACCGCACCATTCACGTCCGCGTTCATTGTCGTCTCGCACGACTCACAGACGTATAGACCACGCTCCACACGGTTGCTATCTCGAATCTGCCCGCAATACGAACACATCTTCGAGGTGTTCTCCTCGTCTACACGATCAACGAGGATACCGTGTTCCTCGGCCTTGTATTCAAGGAGGCGGGCGAATCGGTCGAACTCCCAGCCGTGTAACTTCTTGTTCCCCGACGCACCCCAGCTCCGCGAGTCACCGTCCTCATCCTCGCGGATGTCACTAAGATCGCCAACCGCTATCTTCTCCACGCCCTCTTCGACACACCGCTGAACGATGTGTTTGCTGAGGGTGTGGAGGAAGTGGTCTTTGCGTCGAGAGAGTTTCTTCCGAGCCTTCCGCGCTCGCTTTGACGGGCCATTCTCACCTTCAGTCTGGTACTCCTCACGAGTGAAGTAGTGTTTGTCCTCTTTCAGCGTGTTCCCCGGATACAACTCACCCGCGCCGTCTTCGTAGTCGATGGCGAGATAGTTGCTGATTCCGAGGTCGATACCCGCTGTCTTGTCACCGGGGACGTCCTCGACGGGGATCTCTTTCTTACAGACGAGGTGGAGTTCCCAGCGGTCGCCGTTGTAGACGGCACGCACCTGCTGGATGTTCTCAACTTCTACGTCAGGGCGGGTTTCGTACTCGGCGAGGATGAAGTCAGACCGACTCTCTTTCAGGTTGAAACCTTTTGAGAGCCGAAGTTGGTCGTGTTTGTCGTCGTGCTTGATGGCTCGTTTCTTCCATGTGGCGGTCGAGCGTGGATGGTCGTCGCCACGTTTCCGGTAGCCCGGTGGGTTGTTGCTGTCGTCAGAGTTGTACCAGCCCGTGAACGCCTCAGCAAGTTCTTCGAGAACTCGCTGACTTGACTGAGAATGCAGGTCACTGTAGCGTTCGTGGTCTTTCAACTCCGACTTCAGCTCGGCTTCGTCGGGTATCTCACCGTCATCTTCCCACCGTTGTTGGATGTAGTAGCGGCCGACGTTCCACAGTTTGGATGCAGAGAACCCGCACTGGTCAAGGTCGTCACGAACCTGTGAGTGGTTCGTGATTCGGGCGACGTAGGTGCGGGTTGTCTCCAGCATCGAACTGACTTCATAATACATTATGAAAGAGTCCTGATTAAGACTAACGACCGCGTGGAATATCCGACTGGAATGTCGCCGGTGGATTGTCGGTCAAAATGTCGGATTCATCCTGCGCCTAAAGGCGCGGGTATTCTCCTTGCTCTCTATAATCCGTCGATTCTGCGGCCGTCATATCGACGAGGTAGAACTGAAATGACCGCTCTATCGCGTTGAATGAGAGTTCGACGATACTAACGTAGTTGTTCGTTCCCTCTCGAAGCTGCCGACACGTCCCTAGCATCGCACATGCCTTCCCAAGCTGGATGTCAGCATCGTCACTACCTCGTTGTCAAGAAAGCGAATCCTGTGCCGGCCCTGTTTCACCGTCTTCCACGAGCCGTTCAACGCGTTCAAGCGTGTTGACGACCTCGTTAAGACCCATTGTGGAACACTTCCTGTTTCACTGTACGGAGTGCTGGTGAGCCGCGAAGCGTCAGTCCTTCAGTGAGTATCTCTCCGATTCGATCGTGGCTCCCTGCTGACGTGCTGGGTTCGACAATGATGTGTGCCTCATACCGATCGCCATCAATCGACGTGTTGGCAATCTCACGTTCAATGCGGTGAGCCTCACGCTGGGCCTGTCTTCGATTTTCATCGACAACAACGAACAAGTCAATGTCACTTGTCCGATCAGCGGTGCCTCGCGCCACGCTCCCAAACAGAACGATACCGATATCTTGACTAAGCTGTTCGTTGAGTTCCGTAGCAATTGTTCTGACTGGTGCGTGATACTCTGCTTGTGGGATCGTTGTTATCGGATCGTCTGCTTTGACGAGCATTGCCGGATCGATTTGAACTCCATTTGCTCGGCCAGATCGGTCGACACGGATTATTCCAAGTGACTCAAGAACATCAACAGCAGCATTCACACCACTCAGTCCTCGGTCTGTTACTCGGTGAAGTTCACGGTTTGTGAACTCTCGATCTGGATTATCAACAAGGAGGTGTACGATATCAGCCGTTGCTCCGTATCGGAATGCGTCGGGGTCTCCAAGGGGAACAGGGAGCCGAACATATGTCCCCTCTGATTGAACTGTTTCAGAATTCATGATTTGTTAGACGGTTCAATTATGGAAAAGTCTTGGTGTCTTGTCTTGCTACCCAGCTCTCCCCCCCGTTCTTACCCGAACTCGTAGTCGCTGTCGGCGGCCTTAACGTACTCGTCGTTGCCCTTTCGGTCCGGCACGTAACACGGACCGTGATCCGCTATGTGGAAGACAGGGGCTTCGATATCGAGGATGCTTCGACGGTGGACTAGTAGTGGTAATCGGTCACGCAAGTCGTGGATGAACGGTTCCCGCCGTACGTGGAGCGTTCCACTCGGCGGCCGGCGTTCGGTCAGCGGCGGGAGTTGGCCTTTGTCGAGATCCTGTTCGGTGACGATCCGCACGTCGAGCAACTGTGCTAACTGCCACGCACTCGCACTGACACGGCGCGCGACAGCGAGTACGGGCATTGCCCGCATGAGCGCGGCCCGCAGCGCGACTGCTTCGACGGCGTCCCGCTGGACCGGGACTTGGTGCCAGTCTTTCCACTCGGCGATGAGAAGGTCGGTTGGTTCGCCATGGAGCTATTCCCGGCGGGCGATCACGTCGGCTTCGAGTTTAAAGAGTCACTTGTTGCCAAAACATAATTACCAAAATTGAGGCGAGAATGCTCCTTCCTCCACGAGCGAGTACCGCGAGCGAGTAGGGAGGGGATGAATCGCCGCACACCAGTACAAACCATTAAATCGACATATCTCTAATCAAGAGACAGCGATGGAGTACAGTCACCGCTACCACGCCTACCCAACACAAGAGGTAGCGGAGCGGCTTGACTACCACATCGATGTTCATCGCCAAGCGTACAACTATACCCTCTACGAGTACGAGAACGTGGACGCCGACGACATCGGCTCTGCGTACAAGCACCACTCTCGACTTCCCGACTGGAAAGACGAGTTTCCCATCTTCTCGGACGTCAATTCGAAGGCTCTCCAACGAACCGTCACGCGGTTCTATCAGAACCTCACCGGACTCTCCGAACAGAAGCAAAATGGGAACACGGTCGGGAAACTCACGTGGAAATCACCCAGAGACTACCAGAGCATGACGTACTCGCAGTCCGGCTTCGAGCTCAAAAACACGAGTGGCCGCACCGCGACACTCTGGCTCTCCAAAATCGGAGATATCGAGATCCGCCACCATCGCGAGATCCCCGACGAGGCAATCATCAAAGAAGTCACGGTGAAACAGGAAACGACCAGCGAGTGGTTCGTCTCCTTCGGCCTCGAAACTGACACGGCAGATCTGCCTGAGAAACCCGACGTGGAGACGCTCGATACGAGCAACAGTATCGGGATTGACCTCGGCATTCTGAACTACATCCACACGTCGGACGGCACGACCGTGGACTGGATCGATCTTGAAGACGAATACGAGCGTCTGTGCCGTGAACAACGCAAACTCTCACGGAAAGTACACGGGTCAAACAACTACGAGAAGCAACGCCGGGAAGTGGCGAAGGTCAAGCGCCACATTCGGCGGAAAGTACTGGACTACCAGCACAAAATCACGACGTGGCTCGTCCGTGAGTACGACGCAGTATTCGTGGAAGACTTGGACGTGAAGGGGATGTTAGAGCAGTCGCACAACGCTCGCAACAAGCAAGATGCGGCGTGGCGACAGTTCATCACCCTACTCGAATATAAAGCAGAGTTGTACGGCACTCACGTCGTACAGATTGACGCGGCAGGAACGACCAAAGAGTGCGCCTCGTGCGGTGTGGAGACAGCGAAACCCATCTGGGTACGTGAACACTCCTGTCCGAGTTGTGGGTTCGAGTGTGACCGTGATGCGAACGCGGCGATGAACGTACTGCAACGCGGTTTTTCTGAACTAGGGCTGGGATGGCCCGAATCTACGCCTGTGGAGACTGCACTCGCTACGGACACCACTCAGGTGTCTGCAAAGCGCGTCATCGAAACAGGAAGCCCCACCCTCAACGAAGCGGCGTCAGCCGCTGAGTAGGGTGGGGTAGTTCACCCAGCGCAGTCGTAGACACCCTATGGCAACCGAAGACATCTCAACTCGACTCGCGCAGCTCAAGCCGAAACTTGAGCAGGAGTATCCGATCAGCGAGTTGGGTATCTTCGGATCGTATGCGCGTGGTGAACAAGAATCCGATAGTGATCTCGACGTACTCGTCGCGTTCGACAAGCCAGTAACGTTGTTCGATCTCGTTCGATTGGAAAACGAACTGACGGAGAAGCTTGGTATTGAAGCCGACCTCGTGACGAAAAACTCGTTGAAGCCACGGATTGAGACTCGTGTCCGCGACGATCTCGTCACCGTATGACCGCGGTTTTGGACTATGTGATCCGACCGTTAGGAAACGTGCGTGATCGTGATCTCGGGAAGCGAGTGTGCTGCCGGCTCAAATTCTGCGAAGGACTCGTCGTTCGTCAAAATAGTTGGTTGGCGGTCACGATGCTCAAACGCTAACACAAGGATTGGAACGTCTTTCGGCTGGACCCCACAGACGCGAGCCAGTGTTCGTACTGTGGGCGCCGACCGTTGTTCTCGAAGGAGCGCATCACTCGCATCACGACTTGATGGCGCTTCGATGAGGCCCGTCATCCGGGTGAGTCGTGTCACAAAATTGGTTTTGACGGTGTCTTGTTCTGTCGCAGAGAGGCCCTTGGTGCGATCAAATGCGGCTAACGCCTCTTGGAGCATGTACGCGCTGATCGCCGATGTTGTCTCACCGCGATCGATTGCTGTGAGCAATTCGGTTGCCCGTTCGTTGGTTCGTAGTGTCCCGAATACCCACAGATTCGTGTCAAGGATCTTCACGAATCAGATCCGTACACTTGTGTGGCCGTTTCCTCACGGGCCTCTTCGACGGCCCGTTCAACGTCGTCTGCATCGACTTTCTCGCCGAGTGCTGTGAGATCGGCGTCGATCTCGGTATCTGATTGGTGGCTCTGCTCAGCCTGTGCGAGTAGTTGCTCTAGCCGAAGCGCGGTGATTGCTGCGTCGTCATTAAGTTCGCGAAGATGCGACCGGCAGGCTTCCTTGATGAACTCGCTTTTATTGGTGTAAATACCCGTCTCATCAAGGAACCGCTCAATCTCAGTGTCCAGCTCAACCGGGAATTTGACACTGACACTTGCGTACTTCATAGTAGTACGATGGTATTACAATTAAATAAGTCTATGGCACCGATGGGGTGTGACCTCCCCAGCGTCCGCTCTTACCCGAAGTCGTAGTCGCTGTCGGCGGCCTTGACGTACTCGTCGTTGCCCGTTCGGTCCGGCACGTAACACGGACCGTGATCCGCGATGTGGAAGACAGGGGCTTCGATATCGAGACCGCTTCGACGGTGGACTAGAAGCGGGAGCCGGTCACGCAAGTCGTGGATGAACGGTTCCCGCCGTACGTGGAGCGTTCCACTCGGAGGCCGGCGTTCGGTCAGCGGCGGGAGTTGGCCTTTGTCGAGATCCTGTTCGGTCATAATCCGAACGTCGAGTAGTTGGGCTAACCGCCACGCGCTCTCAGTTACGCGGCGCGCGACAGCGAGGACGGGCATTGCCCGCATGAGCGCGGCCCGCAGCGCGACTGCTTCGACGGCGTCCCGCTGGACCGGCACTTGGTGCCAGTCTTTACACTCGACGACGAGAAAATCATCAGGGTCACCACGGAGATCGTCTCGGCGGGCGATCACGTCGGTTTCGAGCCCGAAGCAGTACTCGTTGCGGGCTGTCCTGTATCCCCACTGCTCGAGTGTCTCGGCGACCCGAGTCTCGAGCCAGCGACCGTTGGTTGGATCGTGGTCCGGATCCTCGCCGTCGGGGGTGCCCACGGTGTCAATTTCGGCCGTGAAATCGGTACTGTCGTCACTCATCGGTCGGGTCCTCGAGCGTGTCTGCGGCGGCTGCCTGCTGGGCTGCCTGTTCGAGGGCTGTCGCGATCGTTTGGGCTTCTGTCGGCGTGAGGACGGCGAAGGTGACCTCGCGGTCATCGCCGAAGCCGAGGAGGACACGCGACCCCTCAGTGACGTCGGTGCTGTCGGTGCTGACCTGAATACTTCCGTCCGTCGCTGTCGGGCGATCGCGTCTGATGACGGTCTCTAGGTCGAGTGTTTGGTCGCTCATTACTGCTCACCCCCGTTCGAGAGCCGTGTTTGTGGGGTCGCGACTGCTGTCGTGGGGTGTGGTGTCGGAGTCATGGTGTCGTGTGGGTGGTCTCGGGTGTCTGTGATCTGGTGAGCGTGGCTGTTCGGCTGTCGGCTTGTGCTGGTGGTCGTCATTGGACGTATGGTGTAATCGGCGTCGCCGCTGGGGGTGGGGATCGAGATCGGTGGCTGTCTGTCCCACCCACCGCGATCGTCTCTCCCGGTGCGGTCTGGGGGAGGACTGTTCGGCCCGGTGGGTGTGGTTGACTGTCGATGCGTCACCAGCGGCGGCACGGGCTGATCGCTGGTCGCCGGGAGCCACGCCGTCACTGGCGGTGTCTTCGGGTGTGGCGTCGGCGTCGTCGTGGTCCACCGGCGGTGGCCTCCCTGCTGGACGGGCGTGACGCGATCGAGATCGCGGACATCGCTGAGCCGTCGGTCATAACTGCTCGCGGAGATGTCTGCTTGCTCGATTAGCTCCGAGCGGCCGAGTGGACCGTCGGCTCGCAGCAGGGTGGCGTACAGCTTCGTCGCTGTCGGTGTGAGATCGGGGCGGAAACGCTCCGGTGGGAGCGTAGCCGCTGCGCGCTCGACCGCGGCCAGCGTCGGCGTTCGAGACTCGTTCAGCGCCCGTAGGAGGCTCACCACGACGTCGTACGGACACGCCTGTTTGGTGTCCGCCGGGCCGAACGAGCGTAGACAGAACCGCACGAGCCGCTGGCGCTCGCGGGGTGTCCACTGGGCGTCGTGGGTCATCGCGATCTCGTCGATCACCTGCCGGATGGCGGGGTAAGTCGTCCCGTCGACGACCGGAATTTCGAGTGTCGGTGCGCGTTCAGTGCCGTCGGCGATCGCTTCCCGGACCGTCGTGAGTTCCCTCGAGAGGGTATCGGTGATCTCGTCGTGGAGTTCCGTGATCGTCGGGCCGGCAACCACCCACGACATCGTGAGA
Organism: Halorubrum ejinorense; assembly: GCF_055389685.1. Lineage (NCBI taxonomy): Archaea > Methanobacteriati > Methanobacteriota > Halobacteria > Halobacteriales > Haloferacaceae > Halorubrum > Halorubrum ejinorense. Next base: position 88,201 of record NZ_AP043777.1, on the reverse strand, counting down.
TCCATCCTCGCGTCGTGGTCCGTTTCGGCGGGAAGTCGCCGGCACAGCTTTGCGGGCCGGTCTTCGAACAGCATGCGGTAGCCCGAGTGAATCCCGTAGACGGACTGTTTGGGAGCTGTTTTGGCGAGGAACTCACAGAGGTCCTGGAGGTGGGTAGTGTTGCGTACGAGTGCGTCGGTATCGGGCACTCTAAGGGTGGTCGTGAGATCGATACCGGCTGCGTGATACAGCTGGGTGGCTGAGGCGATCAGCCCGTGGAGATCTTCGAATAGTTCACTGCGGGCCGCCGTGTCGTCGCTGGTTGTGAGTTCGGCAACCTGCGCGAGGAGGCGGTCTCGAACCGTTGTGGTTCGCTCGCGCCACGCTCCGTAGGTGGTTTCGGCGTCGCTGTACCAGCCGACTTGGTGGCCACGACGGAGGATACGGTCGACGGGATACGCCTGGGTGCCGTCATCGATCGCTTCGAACTCCTGGCCAAGTCGTTCGGGGGTGAGGATGTTGGAGAGTGCTTTCTTGCTGAGTAAGGCGCCCGCGAGACGTCCCAACGTGGCGAGGGGGCCGCCCCACTGGAGCACGACGAGGGTTTCGTCGTTGGTGTGACTGAGGTAGGCGACTCGGCCGTCTTCGAACGAGTCTGGCTGGTCGTCGACGAGTGTGATGGCGTCGTCATGGGCGACGGTGCTGAATCGCTCGTGGAGCTGGTCTGGGCTGTTTGTAGGGTCCGTGAGCCACTGGACGTAGTCGTCGTCTGCGTCTGGGTTCCCAGTTGTCGCCACTCGCTCGTCGAGGGTGGGTGTTTCCCTGCCTGCCCGGCGGGGCGACACTGTACTTGTGGATTCTTGAGGGGCCCCAGTAAGACGCTCATCGAGTCGGCGCTGGTCCGGGTGGACGAGATTATAATCGTCGTCGAGACACCGTTGGACGGCGAACTGGCCCAGATCGGTGAGTTGGACCGTGTTGTGTTGGCCACGACGACCAATCGTGACTAACTCGCGCGTTTCAAGATCGAGGACGTAGCGGCTGACGGTGCCGTCGGCGATATCGATCGTGGGATCGGTACTGAGATCGCGGTAGCGTCGGGCATCGTCGGCGTTGAGGTGTCCGAGCAAGCGTCGCTTTCCTGGCTCGGTGTCGAGGTCACGAATGGCCTCCCACGCGGCGTCGACGGTGTGCGTGGAATGGTTGTGGGGGGACCGATCCCGGCTGGCAGTAAGATCAAGGTGACACTCGGTCCAGTTGGGATACCGCTTTGAGAGGTGTCGGTGGACCGCCGGGGACGCGACGATCCGCACATCGAACCCGTCGGCGAGGACGGTGATCGCCGCGAGTGCGCGGACGCCCGTCCGCCGATCCGTGAGCGAGGTCCACGCGTCGCCGTCCAACAGGAGTGTGAGGACTTCGGGTTGGTCCTCGAGTTCTCGATGGAGCGCGACCGGGCCGTTCGCGAGTGCGCCGAGGTCTCCGTTGACTGGGCCGCGCCCCGTGCCGATGGTGGTGACCGTATCGGTTAGGTTGACGTGTCGCTGTTGGTGGTACGTACTGAGTGCGTCGACGTCGGTGTCTGTATAGGTCAGCGCAAGGGTCGTGATAGCGCGGGTGTACGCGACGGCTTCAGCGACATCGTCGGTCCATTTTTTGTCTATGGTCTGCCACTCAGGCAGGGTTTCTGCGAGGAGCTGTGTGCTAGCGCGCCACGGATCTGTAGCGGTACAATTGCGGATAGCCCGTTCGGTGTGCGGCTTGAGTTCGGCGAGGAGGTCTGGAATCCACTCAGTTACTCGCGGTGAGACCGCAGTACAGACGATCCCTTCTGTGGAGAGGGCGGTCTCGTGGCTGATGAGTCGGATCCCTCGCTCGCGGGCCGCAGGCTGGCGTGGTCCCACGAGCGATCACCGGTGGGTGAGTTGGTGGGTCACGACAGCCGGGATCATTCTGTCCCCTCCGGTGGGGAGCCACCATCAGAGCGGGCGTATTCGCGAACCGCAGTAAGAAGCGGCGTGGGCTCCTGTGGTGTCGGGTGGGTTGGGCTCCGTGGTGTTGGGGCGTCCGGGTGGACGTGTAGATTTGTAGTCGTCGTGGGACTCGTGACGACTACAGTCGGATCAAGGAGGACGAACGTTGTGGATTGCGTTCGGGTGTCTGAACACGTCCCGATGTGGCCCGTGAGGACGTACTCGCGAACACCGCGGGTGAAGACGGTCGGGTGTTCGTGAGTATCTGCTCCACACATGATGTAGCCGATCGCGTACGCGGGTTCGCCGGCCGCGCGGTAGGCGTAGGTAGTGATGTCGTCGCCTTCGTGGAGGGGTTGGCCGCAGACTTGGCAGATCGGGTGGTTGGTGTCGAGCGAGATGCGTGTGAGTTGGGCGAGATCTGCGGCTTGTGGGTCGCTGGAAGGTCGCGTCATTCCTGTCCTCCCTCAGCGTTGTGAGTGCCAGCTTGCCACGCTTGCCGCGCGGAGAGAGCGCGGCGGGCCGACTCGGTGAGTCGATACTCGGGCGTGTCGTGGGTTTGTTTGGTAACGAGGTCGCGTTCGATGAGCTCCTTGAGTGTATCACAGACTTGGGCTTGGTCGATACCGTCGGTGTAGTAGTCGTTGAGCGCGTGGTGGAGTCGGCCGCCCTCGCTGGGGCCAGTCTGAGAGAGTACCCAGAGCAGATCGCGGTGGGTGGCTGAGAGATCGGCAAGTGAGGGGGCGTCGGTCTCGATGGGACTAGACATTGTGCCCCTCCACGGTGTCCTCGTCGACGCTGCGTGTCGTAGCGCACGTGCTACAGAGTTGGCCGTCGAAGGTAGTGTCGTAGCCGTCGGCTGGGTTGGGACACAAACTACAGCCGGAGTTGTTACTGTTCGATTCGTCAGTCGTCTCGCAGGGCTTAAGCCCCATAGTTGCCAGCATTAGCATGGTTCTGTGTTCGGGCACAGAACCCGTCCCGGTCGGGTGCTCCAACACCGCGGCCGGGGTTTCTACATTTCTCGCGAGCCGAGGGTTCGTCACTCGGGTTCCGTGACTAGACACATACGCGCTTGTCTTATTAATATTACGGTGACTAACTGAATAGCTACAAGATATTGAGGGTGCGATCCGACCGTAATATAGACCTTGGAACAACAGAGTGCCCTATGAGATATGCGGGTAGTTGGATGACTGCGGCAGATGACCGTATCCTTGAGTATCTATCTGAACATAAATCCGGTTCTCCCACCAAAATGAAGCGAGAAGGCCCGATCCGATATTCACGCCAACAGGTGGATCGGAGATGTAAGAAATTAGCCGAAAAGGGATTAGTTGATCACCTTGGAAATGGTGTGTATGTGATTACTGAAGACGGCGAGTTATACCTCGAGGGGCGTTTGGACACCGAAGATTGGCAGTATATTGAGGAGGAAGTAAGTGAAAACACCAACAATGATTCGACTGAAGATGCTGTTACTGACAACTGAACGGTGATTTTCTGAATCGGCGTGTGTTTCTCATCATCACAGCTATTATTTACCCAACATCGGGCAATCTGAGAGCGTCTGTTGGTTAAACAAGATGTGTGACTAACCCGAACCGGTACGTTTGTACGCGGGCGTCGGGTACGAGCCGGTAATGCGAATTCTCCGTGTCGCGCCGTTGATCTATCCCGACACGAAGGGGGGCGGGGATTCCCACGTCCACGCGATGTCACGAGACCAGGCCGTGATGGGCCACGACGTGACCGTGCTCACGACGCGGGAAGACGAGTCGCTGCCGCAGATCAAGTCGATACAGGATCGAAACAGCGGTGATGTGAGAAAATGACGGGCGAATCTGAGTCGATCCTTGTCGTAACGCAGTACTTCCCGCCTGAGACGGGAGCCTCCCAGACGAGATGGGATGAGCTGTCCAAGCGGTGGTCAGACGACGCTTCTGTGACCGTGTTGACCTCTGCGCCGGACTATCCGGAGGGTGAGGTCTACGATGGGTACGATAATCAATGGTTGCGACACGAGAAACGGGATGACGTGGATGTCTTCTATACGAAAACGATTACGTCGCCAAGTGGGAATCTTGCCCGCCGTAGTCTGAAGTTCGTTTGGTTTATGCTCATCTCAATAGTTGTCGGGCTACTGTACGTTTCTCCGTCGGTCGTGGTTGCGACGTCGCCGCAACCGCTCACCGGAGTCTCCGCTTGGGTCATCGCTCGGGTCAAGCGGGCGACGTTCGTGTTCGAGGTTCGTGACCTATGGCCCGAATCCATCTTGGCGGTTAGTGACTTTGACAACAGGCTCGTGATCTGGCTGCTTGAAGCGACTGTAACATTCCTCTATCGACGCTCAGACCATCTCATCGTCGTCTCGAAGGCGTTCATTGAGCCTATCGTGGACTGTGGTGTCGATCGATCGAAGATTGCGTTCCATCCGAACGGAATTGATCTGGCGTTTTACGATGTTGAAGGAGATAACTCGCCAGTCTTGAACGACCTCAGTGACGAGTTAACGATCTCGTACGTCGGGACGATCGGGCGAGCACATGGTCTGTCGGTCGTGTTGGAGGCAGCTCCAGAACTCGACGACGTTCAGTTCGTGATCGTCGGTGACGGAGCAGAACGTGAAGCATTGGAGACTCAAGCAGCCGATCTGGACAACGTGACGTTCACCGGTCGGCGGCCGAAAGAGGAGGTTCCGTACATCCTTCGCGAGTCGGATGTTGCCCTTGTCCATCTGAAGCCCCGCGAGATATTCGAGACCGTGATCCCCTCAAAACTCCTTGAGTCGATGGCGGCTGGTCTTCCGGTGATTCTCGGCGTTCGAGGTGAAGCGAAACGGATTCTAACAGATGCTGGCGCCGGAATCCCTATTGAACCTAGTCAACGCGACGAACTGGTTTCGGCAACTAGACGGCTCCGTGATAACTCAGAGGAGCGGCAAGCCTTCGCGGTATCGGGGCAGAAGTACGTCAACGCTCACTTCGACTGGGACTCGATCAGCGAGGAGTATCTCGCGACGATCACTGAACGCGACGATCATTCCAACGAATAACGAATACGAGCTTTTAACTCCGACCTTCGGATTCTTCAATACAACAAACCCACACGATGTCCTCTACGCTCAGTTTCGTCTTGGGAACACGACCGGAGATAATCAAGCTCTCTCCAGTCATCCGCGCTTGCCAGCGACGAGACGTGCCGTTCTCAATCGTTCATACAGGTCAGCATTACTCGGAAGATCTTGACTCGGTGTTCTTCGAGCAACTCGATCTTCCGACGCCAGATTACAATCTCGCAGTTGGATCGAGTAGCCACGGGGAACAGACCGGAAAGATGATCGCCGAGATCGAATCCGTTCTGGAATCTGAACGTCCTGAGGTCGTAATCGTCCAAGGCGACACTAACTCGGTCCTTGCAGGAACCATTGCGGCGACGAAGATGGCCGATATCGAGGTCGGGCATGTGGAGGCAGGGCTCCGGAGCTTCGATCGGGATATGCCAGAAGAGATCAATCGGCGAGTATCAGATCACGCTGCCGATTACCTGTTTGCGCCGACCAATACCTCAGGGGATCAGTTGCGGCAGGAGGGACTCTCTGACGAATGGATCACCGTCACCGGAAACACGGTCGTCGACGCGGTTCACCAGAACGTCGAGATAGCTCACGAACGTAGTAGCGTCCTGTCGGATATGAATCTCGATGAGCGATTTGCGCTACTGACGGCTCACCGGGCGGAGAACGTCGACGACAGAGAGCGATTTGAGAGATTGCTCGACAGCGTGGCGAAGGCAACAGATGAACACGATCTCTCGGTCGTGTATCCGATCCATCCGCGGGCAGAAAAGCGAATCTCTGAGTTCGGGATCAATGTCCCGGATACCATACAGTTAGTGGAGCCGCAGGACTTCCTCGATTTCCTCGTGTTAGAAGATGAGGCGACGATCGTGTTTACCGACTCAGGGGGCGTTCAAGAGGAGAGTTGTATCCTTCGGACTCCCTGTGTAACGCTGCGCGACAATACGGAGCGTCCCGAGACAGTCGATGTCGGAGCGAATCTGGTCGTGGGCGTGGCTCCCGATGATGTTAGCGAGGGCGTTCGCAAGATGCTCACGAGAGACCGAAACTGGGAGAATCCGTTTGGGGACGGCACGGCGGCTGACCAGATCCTCGATACCTTGGGATACGAATGACTGAGACAGAACCACGCATCTGTGTTCACGGGCTCGGATACGTCGGCCTCCCGATGGCCGCAGTCCTCGCGAACTCCGGCTACGAAGTGTACGGATTTGATGTCGACCCAGCACACCGGTCCGACCTTACGGAGGGGTCCTTCGACCTCGAAGAGCCGGATTTAGATCGGTTCGTGAGGCGAGCACTCGAAGACGGCTTAACTATCGTCTCTCAACCGCAGGAGGCAGAGTTTCATATCATTTGTGTCCCAACGCCGTACGATAAAGACCTCGACCGGACGGACCTCTCCTACGTCGAGGCGGCAGGCAAGACGGTCGCCGAGCAGCTTCGTGAGGGCGATACGGTAATCCTTTCGTCGACGGTTCCTCCCGGGACGACCGCGGGTCGATTGCGGGAGGTGTTGGAGGAATCGGGACTCTCCGCGAGCGAGGACATCACTCTCGGATACAGTCCGGAGACAGTGCTTCCCGGAAACACTCTCACGGAGCTGCGGGAGAACGACCGGATCATCGGCACGGTGGCAGGAGGTCCGACCGACCGGATCGTCGCGCTGTACGACTCGTTCGTCTCCGGCGACGTTAGGACAGCGGATGCCACAACGGCGGAGTTCGTGAAACTGATCCAGAATGCGTACCGGGACACGAACATTGCGTTCGCAAACGAGATCGCGAAGCTGGCTCACGAGTTTGAGATCGACTCACGGGAGGCTATCGCAATGGCAAACGAACATCCGCGGGTAGAGATACTTCGTCCGGGTCCGGGCGTCGGTGGCCACTGTATCCCGATCGATCCGCTGTTCTTGAACCACGGAAACGATATCCCAATGCTGATCGAGACGGCTCGCCGAGTCAATGACGGGATGCCGGAGTTCGTGATAAAGTTGCTCTCGGCGGCGCTTAGTGACTTAGAGGGATCGAGGGTAGCGCTACTTGGCGTCGCCTACAAGGGTGGAGTGTCCGACGTTCGAGAAACTCCGTCGCTTGTGATCGCTGAGGAGTTGTTGGAGAGAGGTGTCGACGAACTTCGATTGACGGACCCGTATGTGGAAAGCGATGACATCGACTATGAGCTCTCGTCGCTTGAGGAGAGCCTCAACGATGTTGATGCTGCTGTACTGGTGACGGACCACCCTGAATACGGCGCACTCTCCCCGAAAACCTTCGTCGATCGTATGCGAGGTAACGTGATCATCGACACGCGGGCTATGTTGGATGAAGATCGCTGGGAAACAGCTGGGATCAATATGTATCAAGTGTAGTTGGTGAATGATGACGGATTATTTGACCCTTGCTGGAACCGCACTCAATAAACAACCGAGACAGCTTTTCGGAATCGCGACTCGCACACTCAAGTCATCGGTCTTACCACGACTACCGATCGATATTGATAGACGATACGAGCGGCAGGTCCCAGAGGAATTCACTCCGCGTATTAAGCCGATACGCGATAACACGATTCGTCTTCAAAAGAGCACTCTCAACAAACGAGAGATATACGAGCGAGACGTAACAGCCGTCCTCAACGGAAACCTCAGCTTCCTAAACGAAACTGTATCCTTTGAAGATGGAGAGTCCATCTCTGTGGATGTGCCGAGAGTGATAGAACAGTCGCTTCACTGGAAACTGAAGTGCTGGGGATTCGAACATCTTAAACCTATCTGGCTCACGGCTCACGAGCCTTCAGAGATTTCGGACAAGGAAATCGCGATCCATCGTTCTTGGCTCGATGACTGGATAGAAGATCATCCGATTGCAACCGATAGCCAGTACTTGAGACGATACTGGATGCCACATTCGGTCTGTCTTCGGATCCTGAATTGGGCACGGTACGATTCTCTATTTGCGTCGCAGCTCGATGAGACGTTTCGAAGGAATATCCGACGATTTGTCTACAAGAACGCAGTGTTCCTCTCCGACAATGTTGAACACGGTGTGGGCGGTAATCACCTTATTGAGAACGCGGTTGCACTCGTCGTAGCAGGGATCTATGCTAACGAACCGGCGTGGTTACGCCAGGGACAGCAGATCTTCGAACAGGCGGGTGAGGAACAATTCTTCGAAGATGGAGGTCATATCGAACGAAGCCCGATGTATCACCTGATCGTCTGTCAGCGCTTCCTCACAGCAGTTGATCTGTTAGAATCCATCAGCGAGGGGTCCAAATCCCTTCGAGAGACCGCAACTGATGGAGTTCACTTTATCGAACGTCTCCGGCCACCGGACGATCAGATTCCACTTCTAAATGACTCTGTCTTTGGAGAAGCACTACCACTAACATCCTGTCTCGAATACGCGCAATCTATCGGTATTGAGACGAATCTACATTCCGAGCCGGATCCTTATAGATCACTGCCTGAGTCGGGATTTTTCTGGCTTGGAACCGACGATAGCCAGCTTCTCATCACAGCACACGAAATAACGGTCCCTCATCTTCCAGCACACGCACACGTACATCCGGGGCAGGTCTGTTTGTGGATCGGCGGAAAACGGATATTGACTGACACCGGTGTATTCGAATACTCTGCCGGGACAACTCGCCAGCGTGATCGAAGCATTCAGAGCCACAACACTGTCCAAGTCGGTACTCTTGAACCGGTTCGTTTGGCCTCCTCGTTTTGGATGTGGGGAACGCTTGATCCAGAAGTCGAATTTAGCGAAGGTTCCCCTCTTCGAATGGCTTACGATGTGAACGGGATCGGACATCCAACATATACACACGAAAGAACGGTCGAACGAGTCTCCGATGGATGGCAAATCACGGATCAGGTGGAGTGTAAGAACGAATCTGCTCTGAGCCGTTTTCATGTTCATCCCGAATATAGCGCTACCCTCAACAGCACCGACCAATACGTGACGATCGAAGATAATGAAGGAATACCAACCGCAGAGTTAGAAGCGCTTGAGGGTAACAAAATGACCCTTGGAACGGCGCCATATCATCCAGAATACGGTAAAGAACAATCCAGGGCTGTGGTTACCCTCCATCGAGAAGATTCGGGAATGCTTGGAGTGATCCTTCGTGAACTCAACTGACGATCGCGAAAAGTACTCATTGAGACCTCTAATCGATACCAGAATGATAACACAAAAACCAGAGAAGACGAAAGTGAGTCCATAATGCGGCAGCTTCAACAAAACTTCGATAGTGGGGAACTGGAACTCGTCGACGTTCCGGAACCACGCACTTCTTCGAACGGAGTTCTCGTCGATACACGCCATTCTCTCGTTAGTGCTGGAACCGAACAAGCGCTGATCGATCTAGCAAAAAAGAGCCTATTGGGGAAAGCCAAGGAACGACCAGACCTCGTGAAACAGGTCATCGAAAAGACAAGAAATGATGGGATCCAAGCCACGTATCGTTCGGTAAAGTCTCGCCTCGATAAGCCCCTTCCTCTGGGATACAGCTGTTCTGGAGAAGTGCTCGAGGTAGGTGAGGACGTCACCAACATCTCAGTCGGGGATCGTGTCGCTTGTGGGGGTGCTGAGTATGCGACACATGCCGAGGTAAACCACGTTCCAGAGAACCTTTGCGTCCCGATTCCTGACTCGGTAGACTCGCGCGATGCCGCTTTCACGACGGTTGGTTCGATCGCATTACAGGGGATCCGACGACTCGATCCAACACCTGGGGAACGAATCGCAGTGATCGGTCTCGGTTTGGTTGGTCGACTTACGACGAAGCTCCTGTCCGCGTACGGTTATCCAGTATTAGGGATCGATATTGACCCGTCCAAGGTTGGGGACGCAACAGAGATCTCAGTGGGAGCCGTAATCGGAGATGATAACATTGAGCACATAGCTGAATCATTCAGTGGCGGGCCGGGAGTCGATGGTGTGATTATCACCGCCGCTACGGATTCTGATCAGCCGGTCGAAATGGCTGGGAACATCACACGCGAGCAGGGGCGCGTGTCCGTTGTCGGCGATGTCGGTATGGATATTCCCCGGGAACAGTACTACGAGAAAGAACTCGACTTCCGTCTTTCTAGATCGTACGGTCCTGGCCGGTACGATCGGGCGTACGAGGAAAAAGGAAACGAGTACCCCATCGGGTACGTCCGCTGGACAGAAAATCGGAATATGGGTGAGTTCCTCAGATTACTCGACACAGGAGAACTCAATCTCGACGATCTGATCTCGCATATGTTCCCGTTCGATGACGCGCTCGAAGCGTACGACCTGATCCTTGAGGGTGGAGATTACACCGGAATTGTGTTAGAATACGATTCCAACGAGACAGATCGAACGCGGCGGATCGAACTCGAATCCGGTTCGAAACGATCCGTTAATGGCCAACTCTCCGTCGGAATGGTCGGGGCCGGAAACTTCGCGACTAGCACACTGTTACCGACGATCTCGGGGATCGATGAGTTGGCTATCACGGCTATCGCTTCGGCGACAGGGGTAAGTAGCAAAACGGTTGGAGAAAAGTATGATGCCGAGTATGTCACCACGGACTACGAGGAGATACTGGAGGATGAGGCGCTTGACCTTGTAGTTGTGGCAACGCGACACAATCTCCACGCAGAGATCGCTGTGAAGGCTCTTGAAGCCGGGAAGGATGTACACGTTGAAAAGCCACTTGCGCTCGATCGAGAGGAGTTACAGGCTGTTGTCGACGCCGAGCAAGCATCCGACAGTAGGTTAATGATCGGATACAACCGTCGGTTCTCTGAACCAGCGAGGACGATCAAGAATGAATTATCCGGGCGAAACTCTCCCTTTATGGCACAGTACCGGATCAACGCCGGGACGGTTCCCTCAGATCACTGGACGATCGACCCAGAAGAGGGTGGGGGACGAATCGTCGGCGAGGTCTGTCACTTTGTAGATCTGCTTCAATTCTTTTCAGAATCTTCTCCACAAGAAGTGTACACGATCGGACCGAAAATCCCAGAGAAGTCTCCGACACAACAAAATATTCAGGCAGTCATCCAGTTTGAGGACAATTCAACGGGAACGATAACGTATACGACGTTGGGCGATGATTCCCAAAGCAAAGAATCACTTGAAGTATTCTATGGCGATCGTGTGTACCGGATAAATGATTTCAAGACTGGACGGCTCGGAATGAGGAAATCGAAAGGGTTCGAAACCGAATTTCGAGAGTTTGTCGAGACGATTCAGAACGGTACGTCGGCACCAATTTCGATGCGAGATATCGTCGAGACCTCGCTCTCGACGTTTGCGATCCGAGATTCGCTCTCGGCCAACGAACGCATAAGAATTGATGACGTATTGTAAATTGTTTAGATCTATACTCACTTTAAGTCATTATTTAATCACAGTTGACATATAATTCGTACTAGTGTGTGGTATAGCCGTAGGTAGTTCTATGCTATGCTTCAGAATGATAGAGTCTGTCTGTCGTCTTCGTCTCGGTTGTAGGACCTGGAAGGTCTGTACAGACCACTGCTTAGAAGGTAGTTCGACGATCTCTCGGCAAGGAATTGTGTTGGGTCCTCGTTTAGGCTGCCCCGACTCAAAATCTGTCTACAGGTGGGAGGGGCTTATGTTCGCAGGGAACGTATCATTTACTGTTAGCTTGTTGGATTTTGTGTACACCAGGGAGCAGACGTTCTAACTAATAGAATTAGTGAGACACTGAGTTTGATATGTACTAGATACATCCCTCTTGAAATTCCGAAGAAATAACACGCAAAGACTGAGTACGACACACTTATGGATAGAAGTGATATTGAATCGGCCTTGGACACCGTAATCGAAGAGTTTCCATTTGGAAGACAGTATGTCGCCGGAAAACGAGAATGGATTCACACTATAATCAAACAAATTGATTCACACACATCAATTGGCGATTCTATTTTATCTGTAGGGTGTGGACCGTGCGATATTGAAGCTGTATTGTCCCAGTTAGGGTATGATGTTACGGCCGTTGATGACTTGAATGACCAGTGGCATCTTATCGGTAATAATCAAACCCGGATACGTGAATTCGCTGATAAGATGGGAATAGATTTAATTGTTGCCTCTGCTGGAGAGGGTTTACCGAGTGATGACTACGACCTCGTCACTGCGATTGAAGTCTTGGAGCACGTTGACTCACCACGAGTGTTTCTAAATGATTGTGTTAATTCTCTAGCAACTGGTGGTACAATTTTGGTTACAACCCCGAATTCAGTTCGCTTGACGAATCGAATTCGAACTTTGTTTGGCCGCTCAACTGGGGTTGGTGCTGGATTTATTTATTGGAATATTGGAAAGTTTCGGAGTCACATTAAAGAATATACTCCTTCTGAACTTGAACAAATAGCCGAGTATACTGGGCTGACTAATATTAATATTGAATTAAAAACATTAACTCCGAAAAAGGCTCAAGAGCAAACTGATAGCTATCTCATAAAAATGTTACTCACCCTATATCAGGTTGTAACTCGAATTCGACCGACGTTTCGTGATAAACAAATTCTCACTGGAAAAAAACCCGTGACATGGAAATCAACAGAAGCATCGATCGAACAGTTTTCTCGATACTATCCTCATATGGCTAATTATAATCTTGATAATGTGAATGACGACGAAATCAAAGATGCGATTTTTTCTGCACATAAGAATGAGGATTCCTGATGGAATCCTCTCAGTTTACCAATAACTGAATTTAGATCGTGCTCTCCAAACTTTGGTAATTAGTAGTCTGGTAGCCACTAATCCGTATGTAATCAGCTCATCTGAACACTACCGATATAAGAGAAGATAGCTTCATATAGCTTTAGGGGTTGGGCTGAAACAGAATGAAGAAATTGGACTGGCCCATACTTGATAAGCCAGAAATGCTAGTTCTTCTCCTCCTGGTGGCCTCAGTCCTGTCACTCACAGGAGTCGGCAACACACGAGTGACAGATGTAGTAATACTGGCAGCTGCCGCTGGATTGGTAGCATCCTGGATAATCGGAACTGATAATCATATTAGGTTGCCTAGATCAATTATCCTCCCTGTGGCGATCATCTGGTGTCTCTTCCTTCTCAGCTCTATTACGGCAGGGCCGTACGTCCCTGAGTCGGCACTTCGGGCAATAGTTGCCATCATTGTTAGTGGAACAGGAATCTTCATAATTCCGGAAATCTACAGCCGAAGATCATTCTTTTGGCACATCCTGTTGATCTCGTTCGCTCTAGGGCTGCTCAGTATCCTCGCAGTCATTACACCATTTGAGTCAGTTGGTTCAATAGAACTGCTACGGACGGTACCCTACGATCAGTTTGTTGTATTTGGACCACAAAAGTACGCACCGGTTCCTGTTGGCGGCCTCGGAAACCCAAACATACTAGCAATGACCCTACTTCCTGGTATCCTTGCTGGCGCGAACTTCCTCTATGAACGGGCAGCCGAGCACTCAACCTGGGGAGTGTTCTCGTTCGGAGTTGTAACTGCCGTACCAACAATTATACTCTTTTTGACTCGTTCTCGGGGAGCTCTACTTGCACTCGCTGCGGGTGTTGTGATGTACGTAGTGGTACACAATCTATCGTCAGTGACAGTTCGAATATTGTGTTTGTGCGGTATCACTGGCACCGTTCTCTTTCTTGCCCCAACTGGGATCGGTCCTATCCCCAGTCTGGTTGAAGCCGTGTCTGCGCCGAGAGCGTTCCGGTGGAGACATGCCCTCGACGCTATTCTCCAGCAACCACTATTAGGATACGGTGTAGGGAATTCTAGAACTATTATTCCAGAATTCCAGACACAGCCACACAACGCATACTTTATGATAGGGACATGGAGCGGTGTCGGAGCAGCAATCTCCTATCTGTATTTGTTCACTCAAATGTTGTTGCTGTCCGTACGGAGGAAAGTGGGAACGACGCCAGCAGTATTTCCGGCAATCTTGACCAGCTATTGGGTCATCTCGATTTTTGAATCGTTGACTATATTCCACCTTACTATCTACTCGATAGTACTCGCAATTACGTTTGGATTTGTCGCGTCTGACATCGTTCCACACGAACGGGCCACCACATCTAACAGCAACTAAGTGACATCAAATTAAACTCTCCTAACAAATATGAAAATCGGAATCAATGGCTTGGCTGCGAAGACCGGGGGCGGAGTGACGTACTTACAGAATCTCGTAACCAACATTCTGGATATCTCGGACCATAGAATCCACTTCTTCGTGTCGGCTACTACGAGAAAACAGCTCAACCTACCGACAGATGATGACACATTGACAGTGGACTCTATTGATGTGTCTGGTACTGGAAGCCGTCTGTGGTACGAGCAAACAGGTCTTCCTCTATCCATCATTCGTCAGAATATCGACCTCCTTTACTCGCCGAGTGAAATTCCAGTCATGTGGTGTCCCTGTACACAAGTCGTAGCAAATCAAAACCCTAACCTATACTACGACATTGACGTTGAAAAGTCACTTCGCCAGCGAGTACGGGAACAAGCTCTTTCTGGGGCGCTAGAGGCTGCACAGTTGCCCTCGGAAGCTACAATATTCGTTTCTGAATCATCGAAACGAAAGGCAACACGGGAATTGCGGATCAGCGAAGATAACGCGTACTCTGTCCAACACGGTGTCGGTTCGTCATTCGCCAATGTACACACGAGCGATGCGAAGTTCCCGTCGGCTGAGAGTGAATATATCCTCCTTGTCTCCACCCTGTACAAGCACAAAAACGTACACAATTTGATCGCCGCGTATGCGCGGCTCCCACAAGCGAAACGCCGAGAACATCCACTTCTTATTGTCGGCAGCAAAACCGTCGAATCGGAGTACACCCGTGACGTTGAGAACTTAGCGAGAGAGCTAGGCGTCGCAGAAAGTGTCTCTCTTGTCGGCCGTGTCTCAGAGACAGCTCTCAGATCGTACTACAGCAACGCTCACTTGTTCGTTTTTCCGTCGCTGATCGAGTCGTTCGGACTCCCGGTATTAGAGGCGATGGCTACAGGCGTGCCGGTCGCTGCCTCCGCAAACGCTTCCATTCCTGAGGTCGGTGGCGACGCAGCGGTGTACTTTGATCCGGAGGATCCCGACCAGATGTCCGTCGTGATTGAGCGAGCACTGGATAACCAGAAATTACGGGAGGACTTGGTCGCTCGCGGTCAAGAAAGAGTAAGAGATTTCACCTGGGAGAAGTGTGCCAAGGAGACACTCAATGTCTTCGAGAGGGCCGCAAATATTGAGTAAACACTCAAAAGAGGAAATCTGTCACAAAACAGTAAGTTTGAATACCGATATACAATTCAGACACGACTTCGTTATTTAGAATACAACGATGGACAACGTACAGCCTTCGGAGCAGTTACTAATACCAATCACAGGCGATGGGGATGTGGTATTTATCTCTCAGTTATCTGATTGCCTTCATAATAGGGGGTTCGAAGTCGTATTTTTACCAAATAACTCTGGGATAAGAAAAGCAATACAAAGAGAAGTCCACTCTGAGAGAGTGCTCCGTGATCCTTCGAATTATTCTCCCGAGAAGTCACTTGATGAGCTGTTAGAAAAATTTAATATTGACAGTCCACGCTCGTTCGTCGCGACAGAAATGGCATATGACTATGTATATCCGAAACCGTCCTCAGAGCCGTATATTTTCTCGAATTTCGACAGTTCGGATTACGATCCCTATATCACCAAGTTACATCGGTGTCTCGATTTCTTGGACGAACTATATCGTGATGGCTATCGAGGGGTTCCGCTCCAGAATCAGGGTGGCGAGATTCTGAGACGCTCATTACAGGCGGTAGCAGATTACTATGACGTTCCTTCGATCTGGGTTGGGTTCTCACCGATTGATGGCGCGTCCGGATTCCATCGTGACGAGTCAGAGTCTTGGAACACGATCCAGCAGGCGTCGTACGAGGAGCTGACCACAGAAGAAATTGAGCGGGCAGAGGAGTTCATCAAGCGGTTTCGTTCTGATTCCGGGCAAATTCAGTCTGGCCCGCATCAGCGCTCGCTCGGAGAAAATATTAGACAGAAAGCGGAAATCATCCGTCGACACGCCCGAGATCTTGGTCCCTATATCAAACGATGGACGAGGGGTAACATCTTCAAGCGAATTTTAGCAGCTTACGCCGATTGGAAGTACCTCAATCTCGACGAGTCCGTGGACCTCGTCGAGGAGTCTAACTACGTATTCTATCCGCTCCAGTATTATCGTGAGTCACGTGTCTTGGTTCGAGCGCCGGCGTTCTACAAGCAGAGTTGGCTCGTGGAATACTTGTCTCGGTCTGTACCGTACGATCATGAATTGTTTGCGAAGGACCATCCGAAGCAAGTTGGCGCGCAGCCGAAATCCGAGGTCGATACGATCGTTCGGCACTCAAAGGCACTAGCCCCAGAGTATCCTGTAGCATCCATCTTGGAGAACGCATCAGTAGTCGTTGTACTGAATAACACCGTGGGCTACGAGGCACTCCTCTACGGGAAACCTGTCGTTGCCCTCGGAGAAGCGTTCTACACGGATGCTCGATTCACGCACAGCGTAGATGATGTGAACGAGCTGCCGAGAGCGCTCACCAAGGCGATCGACGAGGGCGGTCCAACCGACGAGGAATTAATAGTGTTCGTTCACGGATTGGTAGAGGGAAGCTTTGATGGCGAGTGGGGAAGTACCTCTAAACGAAATCTCCAGAACTTGTCCATCTCGATTGAATCATACTATGATGAGTAAGCATAATCCTACCTCGGCAGATCCGCGTCGTACGGGTTGTTGGAAGATAATGTGATAATAATGTCTCAGAAAGCACTTTACTGTACTTCGGCTTCAGATTTCTGGGTTGACACAGTAGATAACATATCGAAGGAAGCAGATATCCAACCCTGTTACTGGATTGTCAATTCAAATGAGGTTGATAGGGATATAAACAACCTATTTCCTGATTGCGTTGTACACGATATTTACGATTGTAGAAAAGGCATATTACCTGAAGAATATAGTTCATTTGAATTCTCAGAATATCCAGTAGATGAGGACATTCTGACGACTTTTCGTGAAACAGAATCTACAGTTTTGTCTATGATGGACCGAGCGGATATGGGGAATGCGACCGATGAGGGATTCAGCTACGGAGAGAGGTTACGGCATTATCACAACTTATTATCACAGTGGAGATATATAATTGACAAATTAGAAATCGATTATTCTATTTTCAGCGATATTCCCCATAATGCTGCCACATATGTATTGTATCGCGTATGTAGGGAGCAGGGAGTTGAAACAGTGTTGATAACAAGGACAACGGTTAATGATCGTTGTTATACGAGAAGTAGAATACATCATACAAATGATGTATTTGGAAATGAGTCCGATAATGATTCCTTGTCGCCTGAATTAAAGGAATATCTAGATCAAATCAGAGGAGATTATACTACAGCTGAACCTGAGTATATGCAAAATCAGAACCCATATCTCCCGAACCTAAACCACTCTATCCGGGAGTACATAGTAAAATGGTGGTATTTTTCGCCAACTAGTGTGTTAAAGCGTGACAAACAATTGTATAGTGATTCCAGAATGAATAAATACAGTTGGCTACTGTACCGCTTCCGCGCGGAGATTTATAAACAAAGGCTCAAGCATGAGTATGCGAACCGTTCCATACATCCGGACTTAACGAATAAATTTCTATATTTCCCCCTCCACTACCAACCAGAGAGAACAACTTCTCCTGAGGGCGGGGATTTTGTTAATCAATATTTAGCGATTGAATTATTGGCAAACGTACTACCCAACCATATTAAGATATTCGTTAAAGAACATCCCTCGCAGTTCAGCTTCCAGCCTGATGGTGATCGAGGGCGGACTGTCGAGGATTATGAATTTCTTAATAGCATCAATCAAGTCTCTCTAGTTGAGCAAAACACCTCCTCATTTGATTTGATCGATTCAAGCATTGCTGTTAGCACAGTTACGGGTACTGCTGGTTGGGAGGGCCTTGTCAGATTAACGCCATCACTTGTTTTTGGAGATGCATGGTATTCTGCCTGCCCTGGATGCTTTAAGGTTAAAACAAAAGAGGAGGTCAGCAGCGCAATTAACAGGATATTAAATGGAATAAATATAAAGAAAAGGGACATAGAAAACTTCCTAATTAAAATAGACGATATAAGTGAGGTAGTGACACAAAATCCGGCTAATAAGAATGCCCATCAAGAGAACGTAGATTCATTAACTAGGTTAATACTACGGCATATAGGTGAGAGTCGTTTTTAAATAACAACCGCCTTATATTACTCTTGGCTCCTGCCGGGTCGAACTAACCGGCGTTAACGAAGGATAAATAAAACACTGTAACATATATATTCTTTTCTCACAGATAATGTCTCTGACGACAAATCAGGTGACCCAAAACTTCGGCCTTTTATCTCTGTTTTCTCGAACTGTTCCACTATACTGAGGTTACTGTATGACATAGTCTCTTTATTCGTGATGCTGACATCACAGGGACGGCTGTAATTATCTATCTGTGAATAACCTGGTTACACTATCTCAAGTCATTCTAAGGCAAGACTAAGATAGTCCTCTAGTTCAGTTGGATCTATCTGTAAATTAGATTCCTTTGAATCGACCACTACGGATTCATATTCGAATTCAAACATCGCGGATAGGTAGTAGAAATGAGGTTTTATTATTGTTTCTGGAAACAGTTCAATTACTGTTGGATCCCCTGCGAACATCATATTAAGAAGCCCAGCACCGTGTGGGCCCATTATTACGTCCGCATCGTAGAATAACTGTACCTGTTCTCGAAATGTAAGGGCTTCCAGTTGATATAACTCGAACCCGTATTTTCTTAATATCTGACTCACCTGATCTATGTTTGTAACCTTCCGCTCTCGCTGGGCTCCTTGTCGAGATACGTATATCCGTTTTTCACCGTCGGAAGTATTTTTTTTTTGATCTACAGTCGATCGTGCTCGTTCACGTATCCAATTAAAGTCCTTGACCGATGGATTGTAATCTGACGATTCCGGATCTCGATAGTCAAAGATATGCGGCCGGTGCGTACTGACAATTAGTTTTTCAATGCTTGTGGCTTTCTGATTCCATTGTTTGTACTGGATTGAATCGAATCCGAGAAACTCGAGGGAATCTCGTACAAAGTCGCGTGGATTTGGTTCGATGAGTATCGTTGGTTCATTATCTGTTTCCCGCAGGTACAACTCGTACAGCCGTAGCTTGGGCAAATATTCCATTACCCAGTGATAATAACTAGGATCTGGACAGATAAGTGGAAAGACGATATCTGCTGTCTGACCCGGCTGAAAACCGAGTGCGGATTTGAATACTTCCTTTAATATTGACGACCCAGAACCCATATACGTATTTCCGTATCGGAAACCCGATGTCTCAGGTATGAGTTTCTTCCCTTCGTATAGTCCCACAGCGTTCGGTCCCACTAGGTTACAATTCTCGATTTCATAAACCGCACCCGGCTCTGGACTGAACTTGGTAGGATATGACTCGAACTCACGACGAAGTCTTGCGTTCTCTGCTTTCGGTATCGAGATCGTCTCCTCCCCTTCGTCTATCCAGACTCGACCTGAATTCGACGCCTCTTGGGCTTCCGCAGCTGTAATCTGTCGCTTTCTAATATACTGTCTCGCTAGATACGGTACGGATTCCTTTGCTAAGTCAGTGATTCCATTTTCTGAATAATACTGGAATATATTGCTTGGTAATGTCCGTGTAGGTCTCTCGTCCGTGCTCATCTACTTTTCAGACCGACTTAGATTCGTAATACTCGATAGTCTTTTTGAGTCCTTCTCTTAGTGGAATCTCTGGTTCCCACCCCAACTCTGTCCTCGCACGCGTAATATCGGGTTTCCGTCGCCCTGGGTCGTCCTCCGGTAGCGGCTCATAGGTAATCTCTGAGCGAGTATTGGTTAGATCCAGCACTTCATTTGCTAATTCCTTAATAGTCCGTTCGTTTTCTTTACCGATGTTGTAGACATCGTGTTTCAGATTGTCCGTGTTCATCAACGACATAAGACCATCAACCAAATCATCTACGTAACAGAAACTCCGCGTCTGTTCACCATCACCGTATATCGTGAGATCCTTTCCCTGTAGAGCCTGGGTTACGAAAGTCGGAACCACTCGTCCATCATCCGAACGCATCCGCGGTCCATATGTGTTGAAAATACGAATGGTTCGAACATCAACATCGTACTTACGCTGGTACGCGACAGTTAGAGTCTCTCCAAACCGTTTTGATTCGTCGTAACAGCCTCTCACGCCTCGAATATTCACATTTCCTGTATACGTTTCTGGTTGTGGATGAACTTCTGGATCGCCGTACACCTCACTAGTACTTGCGAATACCATCCGTGCGTCGCATGCGCGAGCGTGATCGAGTAACCGGCGTGTGCCTTGCGTATTTGCTAACGCGATATCGACTGGGAAGTCAGTGAAATCTTTTGGGGATGCTCGGGAAGCCAAGTGATAGATTTGATCGACGGACGGAAGGGATCCCGGTACCCGAATGTCTCTATCGATAAGAGTAAAATTAGAGTGATCTAAAAGACCGTTTATATTCGAACGCTGGCCGCTCCCAAAATTATCCAGACATACTACTTCATAGCCATCGGAAAGAAGTCGCTCACAGAGATGGCTTCCAAGGAAGCCTGCTCCTCCGGTTACTAATACTTCTGTTCGCATTGAGTCTCACTTTACTTCAAGGAATATGAAAGATTCGATAGTGTGGGGGAATGTGTTCTGTAAAATTGTATTTCAGTCCTTATGGAATTACTACTTTAAATTAAAACAATCTGGTTGAACGATGTCCTCGTCAGCAAGTATCTGTTCAACAATTGGTATATATGGCCCTCTTTCATCGATTATTTCATTATGTGTAATCCGTTTTTTGCTCTCGTTGAGTGGCGGGAAGTCCATATGCTTACATACAAATAGGAAGTGCGCAAACCTCTGTGCGCGTTTATTCCTCTTTTCAGTTGAGTCTAGTTCTTCAATATTCCTTATCGCTTCCCTGTATTTTGTTTTGGTGGAGGGGTCATATGTAATGTTGAATCCATGATAAGGTGGGTATCCTCCTGTAACCACCGGGATCCCCTCGTATGCCATCTCTAGACCAACCGTTGACGCATAAACGATACCTGCGTCGAGATCATCAATAAGAGCGTACGTGTCTATGTCTGTGTCTGGAGGGAGAAACTCGATGTTATCTGGAAGTGTTGAATAATTCTGTTCAATCCATTCTCCAGTACTTTCATTTGTTCCTCTTATCTCCTCAGCAGGATGTGATTTAATGATAAATTGAATATTTTCTTTTTCAGCTGCTACCTTGATTGTCTCGTCAAGCCAGTCATAGATGTTATCGTAAAGAGCTTGTTCAGGTTCTAACGCTCCATCCCATAATAAATGTGAGAATATACCCACTAATAGAGAACTAGAATTCTCAACTGATATATCTGTATTAACTGTATGATATGTTTGGGTTATTTTTCCACCCTTCCGTTCGGTCATAATTCTATCTATACGCTTTAATTGTTTCTCCGAAAGTTGGGTATTGATTGCCTGTGTAATTATTTTAGTGTTATCAAACTGAGGCATATAATTTCGATTGCTTGATTTTCCGAATATCAACTCATTCTGGTGATAGCCTAATGCCTGTGTGTAGGTTGGCACTTCGTTCCTTTTACACACCTTCATCGGGACATTACCTTGGATGTATGTTGGTTCGCTGACTATTGTGGCTTCTATATTATACTTATTAAGTAGTTTTTGTGTCGAATCTACTAGTATAATACCACCATAGAGAAAATTCTCAAAAACAGCCCGTTCCTCCGAATCAGTCAAATCTATTGTATATTTTTTCAAATATTTTTTTGTCGATGACATAGCAGTCTCTGAAATGTTATTTTTCTTATAGTCAAAATTCTTCAATTCTTCCACACTACACGACTGGATATCTATATCTGGGTAATCGCCCGAAATAATTTCACCAATATTGTGCGTTTTCAAATTAAAGAGATCTGGATATGCCTCAGATCGGACTCTACAGCCTTCTATAGATATGTGTGCTTGCTTATCGCTAATAGTAATCTCTGGCCGTTCTGGGAGATCTAAGTTGTCGCGTAAAATAATTGGTTCATATCCTCTTGTACGGAGGGCATGACCCAATACACAAACACGGAGACACAGCGTATGATAGCCGGGAATTAGTGGGAAGAGAACGTATCCCCTCCGTTCAGTTTCATCCAAGTTGAATTGCTGTATCTCGTTATCAACACGCAAATCTGAAGTCCAAGGGTTCTGCCCAAAAGTAAACTCATAGAGATCAACCAGGTTGTCCACCTGATCTACTTTTGACGCTAATCTTACAACTTCTGATCTAAAATTCATTATCTACTCTATAGCCTCGTTAGTCGATATATTCCCGATTCTTCTTTTAAATCGGCAGCGATATCCGACCATCAAAATCGTTTCGCTAAACTCCAACAAGTAATTTGCGATCGATTGATATCCAATTATAGTGCTTCGTTTGTCGTTCGGAATTTATCTTATCAATGACTCTCACTCGATATCCCAAGCACCTTTCAAGAGCGTGAGAATCACTTGACTTTCTCCTAATTTCCGTATGGCCGCTCTCTATGTGGAGTGTTCTGTATAATCACGAACCGAAACACCGATAATCGAAATACATCTACCTATAGTAGTGAACGTAACTGCTGTCATTCAGGCACGTGTCGGTTCAACACGCCTTCCCGGAAAGGTGATGTATCCACTCAATGGACGACATGTACTTGAACACGTGGTCGCCCGTACGGAATCAGCAACTCTTGTCGATGAAGTAATCGTTGCCACATCGACCGAACCACGAGATGACGTAATCGATGAACGTGTATCGCACTTTGGAACCGACGTGTTTCGTGGGAGCGAATCCGATGTTCTCGGGCGGATGTATGATGCGGCCAGAACAGCAAATGCGGACGTTATCGTTCGTATCACGGGTGACTGTCCGTTAATCGATCCCGGAACAATTGATGCCGTGGTTCGACCGATACAAGATGGAGCGACACAATACGCTGCCAATATTTTCGAGCGGACGTTTCCTCGTGGGCTTGATGTCGAGGCGTTCACCTTCGAAAGCTTTGAGCGAGTAGCCAACGAAACAACCGAACCACATCACCGTGAGCACGTGACTCCGTATTATCGTGAGGAATCAGAGCGCTTCAAAACTGCCTCGATTACATCTGATACTGTATTTAACGACTCTCAGTTTCAGGATCGTGACGACCTCCGCTTGACGCTTGACGAGGCAGCTGATTATGAAGTCCTACGTCGCATCTATGACCACGTTCCTTACGATGATATTCTCCCAATTCGAAACGCTATTCGTTATGTTGACGAAAATGATCTTATGGAATTGAACGCAAGCGTTGAGCAAAAGTCCCACTAATGTACGTCGTGGTGCGTGCCGATGGTGGCCCAGAAATAGGCTACGGACACCTGGTTAGAACCGGCGCACTCGCCAGCGAACTCCTCGCCCGTGGTCACGAAGTCACATACGTTACGACGACGCCGGATCACGTCCGAGAAGTCTGCCCCGACGGTGTAGGTACGGTGACCATATCCTCTCGAGAGGATCCCACGCCGGTTCGAGAGTTTACCCGCGATAACGCTGACGTAACCGTTGTAGACTCGTATCTCGCCGATGGCGCGTATCAACGAGAACTCCGAACAGTCACACCACTCACCGTCATCGCCGATGACACCCGCCATCAGATCGCTGCTGATATTCTTATCAACGGGAACCTCTACGCACCGGAGCTAACTTACGAAACGATCGGTGAAGAACCTGAGTGGTGTCTCGGACCGAAATACCTCCTGCTTCGTCCGGAGATTACTGCGCACGTCTCAAGAGATTCGCCATGGCGTGAACCTCCGACCCGTGCGATTGTCACAATGGGTGGTAGTGATGTTAAGGAACTCACACCGACTGTAATACGCGCCTTCGACGGTCTTGATATTCGAGTGGACGCAATTGTGGGGCCAGGTTGTACCACTGAGCAGGAGCAGGCGATTCACAACGCGGCACGGACATGTTCTGCGGACGTGCGAGTAGCCCGCGATCCAGACGATCTCGTCGATCGAATGGCGCAGGCCGATTTTGGAGTGAGCACTGCTAGTAGTACGACATATGAACTGCTTGCATTGGGGACACCTATAGTGAGTATTTCTATCGTCGACAATCAGGAGCCGATCGCGGCGGCTCTCCGAGACCGTGACATGGCAATCGTCTTGGAACGGCAAATAGATACGCCCACAATTATGCGGGCAGTCAAAAAATACATACAAAATCCAGATTGCCGAGAAAAAAAGCAAAAAAGGGGTAAATCGCTTGTAGATGCTTTGGGCACAAAGCGTGTAGTTTCGAAACTAATTGAGTACAATTAATCTGTAGTCTTCTTGAGTATATTTACAATTTCTGGGATCAATGTCAAATCTGGAAGTACATACTGGGGCCGGGCATCATTTGACTCCGGTAATTGAAAGAGAGTTTCTTGCCTCCGCACCCAGACCGTTAACATTCCGAGATCATTTGGCCAGTAGAAATCAAGCTCAGGATTGTCACCAACGAATACAGCATGCTTTGGACATACTTCTAGTCTCTTAAGTACAGTCTCAAAAGGTGTGGATTGCCGTTTCGATGTTTTGTTGTCCGGTGCTACATATACTTCATCAAATACATTAGATAATCCAAGCTTCCGAAGCTTCTTCTCACCGTGTTTTCCTCCAGTAATAACTGCTGTTTGACATTCTTTGGGGAGGTTTGTTAATATCGTTTCTACCTCAGGATACGGCCGTAGCTCTGGGTCACTACTGTGGTATGCTGAAACCAGATAATCTACTTCTTCTTGTGGAAGCCCATACGATTCAATAATCTGGTCAAAAACCGTTTTAAAATTCCGTCTAATGGCGTATTCCCACACCATATCTCCGAATGTATCAATCTCATACTTATTTGAAAGGTATGCCGCTGCGCTCCGAAACCCGGCCTCAACATACGTCCGGTCGTCGAACAACGTTCCATCAAGGTCAAAGCAAACTGCGGTCATAATTACAGGTCATCTGATTGAATAACATCCCACGTGATTCCTTCTCCCGAGGAAATATGTTCCGTTGTGTGCATCCCTATGACTTCATCAAAGAATTTTGGAGCAAGTCCGTTCTCATTCTTTCCAGATCGGAGTATATCCATGTTTTCTGTTGTCAACTGCTCACCTTCTTCTATATCTGTTGATGCATGAATACGCCGTCGTGCAATGTCGTGCATCTCCTTTTCAACCGACTGTATCTCTTTTTCGCCATCTCCCAGTACCTGTTCTGTTTTGCGAATAGAGCTAATCATATCTTTGAGTTCTGCCGGTTCAATAGCAAATTCGTGGTCCGGACCATCCATTGAATTATCAAGTGTGAAATGTTTTTCAATGATATCTGCTCCGGTAGCGACCGCTGCTGATGGGGCGATAATTGGATCAAGGGTATGATCAGATAATCCGCTTGGTAGCCCAAATTTACGTTTAAATCGATCAATAACACGGACGTTTGTTGATCCTAGTGGTGCCGGATACGAGGAGGTACACTGTAACACAATGATATCGTCGAGGCCCGCTGATTGAAGTGTTTCGACAGCTTCTACAACCTCAGACATACCGTGAGCACCTGTTGATAGAATAACTGGTTTTCCCTGTTGTGCGACATATCTCAGGAACGGATGATGCGACATAGTAAACGAGGCAATTTTATATGCGGGTACGTAGTCAAAAAGTTCATCAACAGCACGCCGATCGGTAGGAGTGGATAAAAAGAGAATATCACGATTCTGGCAGTAGTCTCGGAGTTTTGGGATCCAGTCGTATGGCATCTCCATCTCACTAACGAGATTATACAATGACTCATCAGTGTCAAGATAATCCGCAGCTCCACTACTTTCGGGGTACATTGTTTTTGCTCTAAATGTTTGGAATTTCACCGCATCAGCACCCGCATCAGCAGCCACGTCAATAAGCTGCTTTGCTTGCGAAATATTATTATTATGATTTGATCCTGCTTCAGCAATCACAAATGTGGATCCAGCTCCTATCGTCTCGTCGCCAAGTTCTACTGTTCTCATATTTTCTATGTCGTTCTTTCAGTTGCTTAAATGCTACTGCGTATTTCTGTCGACAGTCAGTATCCACTCCAATCTCCAGATTTGTCAAGTTGAGTAATATGATTCTGTGAAAGAGAGACCGTTGTAGATTTGATATTTTCTTCTAATTGTTCGACAGTACGTGCCCCAATGATAGGAGCTGAAACGTCCTCATTTTCAATTAACCAGCGAAGACTCACCTGTGTCGGTGAGATTCCTTCTTCATTACTTACCTCTCTGACCGCATCCAAGATCTTAAAGTTCGCCTCAGTAAGATACCGGTCTTCAAAGTAATCGTCTCGGTTTCCTCTCGCATCTTCCTGTTTTGTTCCACTACGACTGTATTTGCCAGTTAAAAAACCACCAGCAAGAGGTGACCACGTCGTTACGGCAAGATCGTACGTTCGACACATGGGGAGATACTGACTCTCAATCTGGCGCGTCACAAGATTATATTGTGGTTGGACAATAGAGAATGGTTCTAGTCCGTGCTTTTTTGCATACTCATTGGCTCGAACTACACGCCATGCATTGGGAATTGAGGTGGAGAATCCAAGATAATTAACTTTACCATCAGAAACGAGATTTGTAAGTGTCCGCATTACGGTACCGACATCTGTTGTTTCGTCCCAGCGGTGGACGTATAATATATCGAGATATGTCGTGTTTAGCCGTGACAGAATCTTATCTATTTGATTTCGAATATGGCGCCGGTTCAAGCCACTCGCATTTGGATCCGTATCTCGGGTTGGCCAGTAGATCTTGCTACCAATTATGAAGTCACGACGGTCGTAGTCTTCAAGCCATTCACCAATATACTGCTCGCTTAGTCCTTCACCATACACGTTCGCTGTATCAATTAGATTACCACCTAATGACGAATATCGGTCAAGGAGCGTATGTGCCCGCTCTTTCCCAATAGGTATATTCCCCTGATCGTCTTCGTGACCGAACCTCCATGTTCCTAATCCGAGTTCACTTACCTTCAGTCCAGTTTTTCCCAACCTAGTAGTATCAAAGTCTGAAGCAACCATCTTCTCTCTCTATATTCTCACCGGAAATAATATTTTCGCAGATAGCCTCCTGAATAGTATCTATCTCAGGATGTTTATTATCAATTTTATTATATATTGATAGAACCATATGAGTGACTAATTAAAGTGACGTATCTGTATAATCGGCACCCTACTCACTTTCTATGTGTATCTGTTTTCTAAGCAACTATGAGTATATCTGTAAGGTCGTGGAAAATTAACCAGCTATATCTCTTTGAGATCGACCGAGCCATCGGCAAGAATATCCTTGTCTTTGATGAAGTGTTGATCTGTATATCGGAGCATATGTAAATCAGATTCGAAGCTAGACGGTGTGTTGTAGGGCAAATCTACAGCATCCTTGATTAGAACCGCAAGTTCGTCAACACCCGCAGCGACAGTGAGACAAGCGGATGACGAGAAGCGTGGATTGATCTCAATAACATGGGGAACTCCGTTGTCATCGCAGATTTGCTGGACATTTATGGGCCCCGACGGGCTAAACTGATCAATAATCTGGTGACAGGAATCACTCACTTCTGGTGCTTCTCTAGTGACACCATGAACGGTACTTCGATCCTTCCGAATTGCTTCTTTTGGAACAACCGAAAGGACGGAGTTTTCGTTTGTACAGACGACACTGGTCGTAAACTCCGCGCCTTCGAGATACTCTTGAACAAGTAACTCATCTGGTTGACGACTTGTCGTGGTAATTGCCTCATTGAGCTCATTCGGTGATTTGACGATCTCAACTCCTCGTCCTCCTCGCTCTGTCCGCGGTTTGAGTACCAACGGAAATTCTGCTTCACCAAGATTAGCAGCGGCGCTGACTGTCCATGTTTTTGGGACTGTAATATCTGCTTTATCCAGTTCAGTCATTAGCCGATATTTGTCAAGACACGTCTCCACAAAAGATCCGTTAGGTGCCACGAAAACCGTGTCCGAAGCAGTTGTTCTAAGTTCCTCAATTTGTGAGACTTCCTCATCAATGAGTGGGACAACAACATCTACCTCGTATTTATCGAGATAGCCACAAATGATATCTACCCATTCATCTGCTGTGGCGGGCGGAACAACAATTTTATCATCTGCAACGTACAATCCAACTGCTTTTGGATTCATATCCGCACCGATAACGTTAAAATCGGTTGTCTTTTTCAGTGATTTGATTGTAGCTATCCCACCAGTTCCACCAGAACCTGTAACTAATACGGTTACATCTTCCTCGGTGGACACGTTATTACTAGTCATCGGTTGACCTCGCGTAGGAGTTCAAACGGTTCAGCTGCTGGGACACCCACTTTACTTCCCCAAACATCGGCGTTCTTCCGCACGGTGTCAATCGTCCGGGGGTGCGGTGGCTCGCGTAGCTCCTGTTCGTATACCGAGAGAGCCTCAGATTTTGTATCAAGGCTATCGGTGACATCGACGAACGACGTTGGCTGGAACGCGTTGTCTGGCCGTGGGACCGACCATTCTGAGGCTGAAAGAGTCTCGAAAGCGAGCACGCGATCGACACTACTGTCTGTCAAGGGGCGTGTGGCAGTAATCGTCGCCCGACAAGTGAGTTCGTGGTCCACGTTGAGATCACCGTAGTGGTGTGTGTAGACGATATCGGGATTCTGTTCGTCGATCTCGGCTTCGATCGTTTGAACGATATCGAGTAACGGTACGGTATCAAAGCTATTGTCCGGGAACCCGTACAGACTGACCGTTACACCGAGCGTATCGGCTGCCATTTGGGCTCGCTGACGACGCTGTTCGATTTCCACATCAGCAGCCTCCACATTGTCGTAACGAGAGGTCACTCCGTCTGAAAGGATACAGATATGGACATCATCACCATCGGCCGCATGTCGAGCGAGTGTCCCGCCGACCCCGAGGACTTCGTCATCAGGGTGTGCAACAATACAGAGTACAGACATAGTCTATGACAGACACGCAATCCTATAGAACGTACCGATTCGGCATTATTATAATGTTATGAACCCTTAATCTAGATATGACGGATATTGTCTTTCTTGGTGTGAACGATGTCGGAATGCGGATTTATGAGTGGCTTTGTCAACGCGATAGTGTTGACGTGAAAGCAATGCTAACCGAACCTGACCAACTCGATATAATCCACCAAATTGTCCCGGAGTTCATTGTCTCCGTTGGTTTCGACCATCTTGTTCCACCAGAAATTCTCTCTTTACCGACGGAGGACTCAGTCAACCTCCATCCCTCATATCTCCCGTACAATCGCGGCAAGAGTCCGAACGTCTGGCCGCTTATCGAAGGGACACCGGCCGGGGTCACACTCCATAGTATGGACACGGAGTTCGATACGGGTGATATTATCGCTCAAAAGAGGGTCGAAACGGAGTTTTCTGACACCGGAAAGATACTCCACCAGCGTCTCGAAGACGCACAGTTTGAGTTATTCACTCAGACATGGCCGGAGATTGAATCCAATAATATCGAATACGCCTCCCAAGACGATTCCGCTGGGAGCTACCATGCGAAAGATGATTTTGTCGAATTGTGTGAACTTAATGCGGACGAAGAACTCCCCGTCAAAACACTGCTAGATCGGCTTCGAGCACTCACTTTTCCACCTTTCGACAACGCATATGTTGATGTTGACGGCGAGCGCTACTACGTCGATATCGAGATACGAAAAGCGACTGACGATGACGAAACAGAAACTAATGGGTTGCTGTCTTCCTACTGAATATCTATGATCGACGTCACCTTATTACACTCTGGCGCTTCGTAGAGTTCTGATATCCATCATCTGCCATCTATTTCGACTCAGTAAGTCGTAAGTCGAGCAGCTAACGTCGAGATATTCTATTCCACGCTGTTTTCAATGCGTATGTCTCCGATATTCAATAACGATTGTGATTTGAAATCGCCTCTGCGGCAACAAATTTGATTCGCCTAGTCTGAGCGGTCCGTTCCAATTTCGAATGGCTCGATATCTGAAGACCGATTCTTCTTGATAAACACACTTACTCCGTATGATGTTGGTGAAGCCGATGGATAGCTCTCACAACATCTTCTACATCAGCATTTTCCATCTCCGCGTGGAGCGGAAGACTCACTAATCCCTCGTACACCGTCTCCGTCTCAGGGAACGCTCCTCGTTCGTACCCGAACTCTTCTTGGAAGTACGGGTGATAGTGGAGAGGGACGTAATGGACCTGTACGCCGAGGTTCTCTGCGTGCATCGCGTTAACGAACTCCCTCCGATCACACCCGAACTCGTCGCTGATCTCCACGGCGTATAAGTGATACATCGGATCGGCGTTCGTCGGCTCCGGCGGCGTCCGAACTCCGGGCATGTCGTTGAACGCCTCGTCGTACTGCGCAATGATTTCGTCGCGTCGTGTCTTGAACTCATCTAACCGATCGAGTTGTGCCAGCCCGAGCGCCGCCTGGAGGTCCGTCACGTTGTAGTTGTACCCAACGCCTTCCGAGACCTGATACCAAGGCTCGTTCTCGTGACCATCCGGATCGTAATCCATCTCGAACGACCGGAGCCGACGCAGCCGCGTCGCGAGTTCGTCGTCGTCTGTGACGACCATTCCACCCTCGCCTGTCGTGATGTTCTTCACTGGGTGGAAACTGAACACCGCCATATCGCGCTGTGCGCCGATCGACTCGCCGTCCCACGTCCCGCCGAAGGCGTGACACGCGTCCCAGATCACGGTCAGGTCGTGTTCGTCAGCGACTTCGAGAAGGCCTTCGATATCTGCGGGATGGCCCCCGTAGTGCATCGGAACGATTCCCTCCGTTGCCGGCGTGATCTGCTCGCGAACTGCGTCCGGGTCGAGAGTTCGTCGATGCGGGTCGATGTCGGCAAACACGGGCGTCGCTCCGCAGTACGTCGCCGCGTGCGCCGTCGACACGAAGGTGAGGGGTGTCGTGATGACCTCGTCACCGGGTCCGAAGCCGGCCGCACGCCCCGCTAGGTGGAGCGCCGTCGTTCCGGAGGTCGTCGCGATCGCGTGGTCGACGCCAACGATCTCGGCGACACGCTCTTCGAACGCTTCAACGGTCGGTCCGCGAGTGATGTAGTCTCCCTCAAGCGCCTCCACAACCGCCTGTTTCTCGTCGTCGCCGATACTCTGTGAACCGTATCCCAAAACCTCCTCGCGGATCGGTTCGCCGCCGTAGTGTGCCGGCACGTCCCCAGTCATTTTGCAACCTCCTCGGACTCACGAAGCCACGTCCGCAGCCGAGAGATACCCTCCTCAAGCGTGACCTCCGCTTCCCAGTCGAGCACATCGTTCGCCTTCGTCGGGTCACAGAGCAGTTTCTGGACCTCGCTTTGTGGATGGTGGTGCTCCACGTGCGTGATCTCCGTCCCGTCTGTCGCAATCAGCTCTGCGAGTTCGTTGATCGACACGTCGGCTCCCGTCCCTGCGTTGATGACTTCACCCACGGTCTCGTCACTGAACGTCCCTTCGACGATGAACCGAGCGCAGTCAGTCGCGTACAACAGATCTCGCGTTTGCGTTCCGTCACCGAAGATCTTCAGCGGCTCTCCTCGGATATCGCGGCTCGTGAAGATCGACACCACACCGCCCGCCATCCCGGTCTTCTGATACGGCCCGTACGTGTTGAAGGGACGCAGGATCGTGATCGGGAGGTCGTACCCGTGGTAGTACCCCTCAGCCATATCTTCGGCGGCTAACTTCGACCCCGCGTACGGCGACGCGGGCTTCGTCGGGTGTTCCTCGCTGATCCCGGACTCCGAGTCCACCATGTCGTACACCATACAGGTGCCGACGAGGCCGAGTCGCGTATTCTCTTCCCGACACGCTTCGAGGACGTTCTGAGTACCGACCACGTTCGTTTCGAAGTGTGCCTCCGGGTCCTCGAGACTCTCTTGAACGTCGATCTCGGCCGCAAGGTGAATACACGCGTCAACGTCGTGATCGAAGAGTCGGTCCACATTCTCGCGAGATCGAACGTCTCCCTCGTAGATGTGGAACCTGTCGTTGTCTCGGAACTCCTTGATGTTTCGTTCGGAGCCGTTCGAGAAGTTATCGAGTCCGTAAACTGTGTGTCCTCGGTCGAGAAGCTCCGCGACCACCCAGCGACCGATAAATCCCGCGGCACCGGTGACGGCGACTGTTTCACTCATTGCTCGTCTCACTAGAACCGTTCGTCTCTAGGAGTGTGACGATTTCGCTTTTCGATAGCTTCTCTGCGTCTTTCGAGGACAACACGATATGGTCGACCGGTTCGAAGTCTTCCGGCGGATCCGGTGTCCGAGTTTCGGTCGCCTCTGGAAGGATGGCGTACATCGAGCCGTTCTCGTAGGCACGTCGCGATTCGCGCTCCGTCATTATCTCTTCGTGGAACGTCTCGCCCGGCCGAGGACCGATGACCTCGATATCGATGTCGCTCGGCGCGTATCCGTACTGTGGTGCGAGCGTCTCGATCATCGCATTTGCCAAGTCGGGAATCCGGATGGCCGGCATCTTATAGACGAACACCTCGCCGCCGGTCGTCTTTTCGGTGGCCCCAGTGACAAGGTCGAACACGTCGCCGTACGTGAGGAAAAACCGAGTCATCCGTTCATCCGTCAGGGTGACCGGTCCACCCTCAGCGATCTGTTCGGTAAAGAGTGGGATGACAGATTGCGATGACTTGATCACGTTCCCGAATCGGACAGACGCGAGGTCGATGTCGCTCTCCCCACTATAGGTGTTTCCGGCCGTAACGAGCTTTTCGCCGAGCAGTTTCGTGGTCCCCATCGTGTTGGCAGGATCGACTGCTTTGTCACTGCTCGTGAAGACGAAGCGATCGACGTTCGCGTCGATAGCCGCGTCGACCACGTTCTGGAGGCCAAGCCCGTTCGTCTTCACCGCCTCGAAGGGGTTGTACTCGCAGATGTCGACGTGTTTCATTGCGGCCGCGTGAATGACGATGTCCACGCCGGACATCGCACGCACGAGTCGATCACTATCTCGGACGTTTCCGGCGAAGAACCGGCAGCGGTCGTCGGCAATCTCCGATTTCAACGATGCCAATCCCGGTTCGCTGTTGTCAAGAATACGGAGGGTCTGTGGATCGCGATCAAGTAATCGTGGAATGAGGGAACGACCGACCGATCCCGCGCCACCGGTCAAGAGTACGGTGTTGCCGTTAATCATCTCTCTCACGTTATCTGGAGGGGACCAATCAAGCTACTGAATCCGATTGGCACCCTCCTGTAAAATCGAACCCCCGCCTGAACTACAGATTACTACCGACTCGATTGGATCCCGTACAGCTCCGCGTACTTTCCGCCTTCCTCCACGAGTTCGTCGTGCTGTCCGGTTTCCGTGACTCGCCCATCCTCGATCGTGTAGATCCGATCGGCGTTTTTCACCGTCGACAGCCGGTGAGCGATCGTCACGATGGCGTAGTCACGATCCATCTCCTCGATCGCCTGCTGGACCTGTTTTTCCAGATTCGAGTCAAGGTCGCTCGTCGCCTCGTCGAGGATCAGCACGTCGGCGTCTTCAAGGAGCGCCCGCGCAAGCGCGACGCGCTGTTGCTGGCCGCCCGACAGCCGAACTCCGTCGTCACCCAACAGCGAGTCGTAGCCGTCTGGAAGCTCGTCGATGAACTCGTCGACCTTCGCGATAGAGCAGACGCGATCGAGTTCCTCGTCCGACACCTCCCGATTCCCGAGCGTCAGATTGTACCGCAACGTATCGTTGAAGATGAACGGGTCCTGTCTGACCATCGAAAGCCGATCGCGCCACTCCGTGATGTCCATCTCGTCGATCGGGACCCCGTTCGCTCTGATCTCCCCGCCATCGACCGGGTACAGCCGGGCGAGCAACGAGACGATCGTCGATTTCCCCGCGCCCGACTGCCCGACGAACCCGACGAACTCGCCCTTCTCGACCGTGAAGTCAATGCCGCGGAGAACATCTTCTTCGTCGTCGTACGAGAAGTGGACGTCGTCGAACTCTACTTCCCGAATCTCTTCGGGAACCTCCCGGCTCGACCCGGTCGGTTCGTTGTACGTCGCCAGCTCATCGGTAAACTGGATGGTGCGGACGAGGTGCGGCAGGTTGTTCTCTACCTTGTAGTACAGCGTGTTTACTGTGCTTGCTTTTGGCCCGAGTCGGAACATTGCGAAGAGGAAGACGCCGAGTTCGCCGACCGAGAGGTTCGCAAACGTCAATGCGAGGTAGATAAGGACGAACACCGACACGGCAACGACGAGGTTGTAGAAGTTCTGGATTGCGGCCTCGTTGCGCCGCAAGACGATCCGAGACCGCGTGAACTGTTTGATCGCGTCCGTGAAGTCTTCGAAGAGCTCCTCTGCGAGTCCGAATATCCGCACATCACGGATGCCTTGTGTTCCGGCCTGTGCGGCTTCCTGTCGCATCTCGTTCGCTTCAGCGACCTTATCTCCCACGTCGTACCCCGAATCAAGCACTCGGCGGAAGAAGATCGAGAAACCACCGAGAACGACGCCGGTGATGACCGTCAACGTCGGTGCGATCACCAACGCGACAGCGAAGTACACGCCGGCGAGAAAGAGCTGTTGGGTAAATTTGATCCCCTGATCGATTACCCGTCCCGCATAGTTTGTTTGCGTGACGATTGCGTTCAGAATGTCGTCAGATCCTTCCCTGTCGAAGTACTCCACGCGCGCGTTCAGCGCGTTCCGAAACGCCCGCATCTGAAGATCCCGAATGTAGTAGGTCCGGAGCGCCTCTCGGAACCACGCGACCGCAAAACTGGTCGTGTACCGCGCGACCATCACGGCGGACACACCGATCACAACGTACCCCAGCGTGAACGGGATCCCGAGCGCCTGGTAGACGGTGGCGAACACTGCGAGTATCCCCTCCGCCTCCGCAGCGGGATCTTGGAGCTGGACGAGTTCGACGATCGGGAGGATGAAGCTCAGCCCCACGCCCTCGAGCACCGCAGCGACGATACCCAATATGACGACCGCGGCCGTATATTTCGGATTGTACCGCGCGACGTCGCGGAGGGCGTCGAGTTTCTCACGTCTGGAGACCGGTTCGGAATCTGACGATGACATAACGATGAGTTGTCCGATTTCCGCCGCCGATCCGAATAATGTCGTCGGTCTCGTCTCGCGATCTACTCACGACCCGCGTACTGTAGGATCGTCGGTTGAATGCGTCCGGATTACGCCCATCACCTTCACGACCGCAATTTTGATGCGAGGGAGAGTACGCTTCGTATGCTTTCACGCTCGTGCCCAACTGGGAGTTCCTCCCGAGAGACAGAGTACATTTCGTGTGCTTTCACTCGGTGTGCTCGGCGATCTCCGTCCGCGTCTCCAAGACGATCGCCGGGTCGAGATCCAACTCATACTCGTAGTATTGTCCGCCGCTCAGTCCCTTGTTCTGCTCGTGACGTCGAAGGAACCCCAGCATGTGGAGGTCCGAGAGGTGATCTTGGATGCTCTTCAGCGTCGATAGCGGCGACGCAGCGTACGAATCCGCCACCCGCTCGTACGTTCGCTGGATCTCCTTCGACCGCGCTGGAACCTCGCCGCTAGTCTGGAGGTTCGCGATCGCTTCCAGAATGTACTGCGCGTGCTCGGTTTGGTCTCGGATCTTGTTTGCGACCCGACCGCGCTGGACTCGTTCCCGTGCGGTCTCGATGTGGTCGTCCGTGACTGGCGCCTCGCCGTTCTGTTCGGCTAACTCCGCGCCGACGCGGAGCAGATCGAGCGCCTGCCGCGCGTTCCCCATGTCCTGTGCGGCCAACGCCGCCCCCTTCGCGATTGCTGATGTGTCACACGCCTCGTCGACGAAGGCGCGGTCCGCCCGGTGTTCCAGAATCGTTCGCAGTTCCGCGGCGTCGTACGGACTGAAGGAGATCTCGGTCTCCATCAGTGTATCCTTCACCTTCGGTGAGAGCGTCTGTCGAAATGTGTAGTCGTTGCTGATGCCGATCACGCCGACCTTCGCCTCCGTGATGTGGCCGTTCGCTCGCGCGCGTGGAAGCTCGTACAGCAGCGTGTTCGCGTCCTCCAGATGGTCGATCTCGTCGAACACGACGAGGTGCGTCCCGCCGACGCGATCGAACTGTCGGTATAGCTCGTCGAACGCGTCTCCGGTCCCGAGTCCCCGCTCCGGGAATCGGCTGGCGTGTTCCGGAAGCAGCCCGTTGACGAGGCTGCGAACCACTATGAACAGCGTCCGCCCGTTACAGTTGACTGTGTGGGTGTGAAGCTCGTCGGCCGCCTCTCGGGTCGGTACCTCCTCACGCAGTTCCTCCAGCATGTACTTCGTGACGGCCGTCTTCCCGAGTCCGGCCTTACCGTACACGAAGATGTTCTCCGGCGTCCGACCGAACAGCACGTCCTGAAGCGCGTGGCTGTACGCTTTGATCTCTTCATCGCGTTCGAGGATTGTCTCCGGTTGATAGCCTTCCGTGAGTACCGCCTTGTCCGCAAATACGGTTTCCGTGATCTCATCGAACGGGCCACCCATGGATATCGTGTTCAACTCAACATACGAATATAAAACCACGTGTTGTTTGCTTCGTATGCTTTTGGTGGGAGGATCTATCCAAAGCAGAGAAATCCCCTACGTCGCCGTATATTCGCGAAAAGGAAACGAAAAGCACACGAAACGTACTCTCTCACTCTGCGCCGATCGCGTCATACCCACTAGGATCGAGAGCACACGAAATCCACTCTCTCCGTGATGTTCTCGATGCTTTTGCCCATCGAAAGCACACGAAACGTACTCTCTCACCGACTACAACTCCGAGCTGCCTACGACTCCCGTACTAACGGCTCGTACCACTCGGGGTTCGCCTGATACCACTCGGTGAACTCGCCGACGCCCTCCGTGATCGTCCGTGAGGGCTCGTAGTCAATCACTTCGCCGGCTTTCTCGACGGACGCGTGCGTGTGTTCGGCGTCGGCCTCCCGCGCGGACTCATACACGATCTCCAATTCGGGCGCCAACTGATCTCGCACGGTCTCAGCCAACTCCTGAATCGAGATGTTGTCCGAACTGCCGATGTTCAACACGTCGCCGTCCGCGGCGTCCGAGTCCAACAGCGTCCGGTTCGCGTCCACCACGTCGGCCACGTAGGTGAAGTCGCGCGTCTGCTGGCCGTCGCCGTAGATTACCGGCGGCTCGCCGTTCACACACCGCGAGACGAAATTCGAGATCGCCATGTTCGGCCGCATCCGCGGCCCGTACACGGTGAAGTAGCGAAGACAGACCGTCGACAGTCCGTGGAGTTCCGTGTACACCCGCGCCATGTGCTCTTGGGTCAGCTTCGTCACGCCGTAGGGGCTCACCGGCTCGGTCGGGTGGTCCTCCTCATAGGGTAACGATTTCGGTTTCCCGTACACCGACGACGAACTTGCGAGCATCACCCGCTTCACGTCCGCCTCTTTCGACGCCTCCAAGAGGTTCACCGTCCCGTCGACGTTGATGTCGGTCACCCTCCGAGGGTTGTCCACGCCCTAGCGCACACCGGCCTGCGCGGCTTGGTGGACGACGACGTCCGCGTCGGCGACGGGCTCCCGCACCGTCTCCGGATCCCGAACGTCACCCTCGACGAACTGGTAGTCGACGGCTCGCCCCTCGGCCACCTCGCGGTGGACATCGAGCGTGTGGCGCTTGATCCCTTCTGCGTAGAAGGGTTCGAAGTTATCGAGGACCGTCACGTCGTGGCCGTCTTTGAGGAACGACTCGGCAAGGTGGCCGCCGATGAATCCGGCCCCTCCCGTCACAAGGATACGCATACGCGCCGTTCAGCAGGCCGACACAAAACTCGCGCGGTTCACTTCTGAGACGGCTCGTCGCGGCCTCGTCCGGAGTCCTCTCCATCCAAACGCACTGTCCAAGCCTGACCAGAAACGACCCTGCTTTTCACACGGGCACTACTCTGTCGTTCCCGGCCCGTTCGGCCAGCGACCCGGCTCCCCTGCTGGCCCAAATTCGAGTACAGGAGATCATTCTCCGCGAAATCCACCTCGCCCCTTGCCCGAGATGCGCGAACTGCCCGTCCGACTCGGTCGTCGTACCGAGTCAACGGCGCCCTCACCGCACCGCTTTTGCCCGTACGATCACGACCGAGCACATAGATACGAAAAATGAAATATCTCCCGATTCATCGCGAGGTCAATCTACTGCTCTCGAAGCGGGTACAGGTCCGGTAAGACGTTATTACCTACGCAACAGCCGGGAAATCGGGACAAACGCTCCGTCAAACAGTCGGCTCGAGTCGCTCGAAAAACCGAGTAAGCCCGTCCATACTCCATAGCGACGGCGCGCTGGAATTATCAGTCAGTATGGACAAGACCGAATAGTTTATTGAACGATATTTCATCTATGTGTCTGTCCAGATGAATTTACCA
Organism: Halorubrum ejinorense; assembly: GCF_055389685.1. Taxonomy (NCBI): domain Archaea; kingdom Methanobacteriati; phylum Methanobacteriota; class Halobacteria; order Halobacteriales; family Haloferacaceae; genus Halorubrum; species Halorubrum ejinorense. The sequence continues at coordinate 49,525 of NZ_AP043777.1, read as the reverse complement.
AGTCGGATCTTCGCGGTGGGTGGCGCCGGCAAGGCGATCACCTACGAGCTCCTGGAGGCGGACTGGGTTCAAGAGTCCGTGCTCCAGCCGCGACGCAACCCGCGGTCGCTGACGGTAACCGTGATCGACACGGCGGAAGAAGAGGAGAACCGGGACCTCGACCGAATCCAGGAAATCAACGACTCGATCCAAGAGACCAAAGACCGCCTCCGTGAGAGCGCCGAGAACGACGGGCGGCTCGGCGAGATCAACATCGAGTACCTCCCGCTCACGCGGAACATCCAGCTTCACGATCAGAACGACCTGATCGGCGCGGAGGCGGTGCCGCGCATCGCGGCCGGCGTGGGGATCGACGAGGACAACTGGTGGCTCAAACCCGAGTTCATCAACGAGAACCTCGACTTCGCCACGGGCGTCGTCCGAAAGCGCGGGCTTGGCAAGGGGCTCTACTACAAGTCCTACGCCGAGGACGACAACGTCCGCACGTCGATCGACCTCCCGGACCGCGGGAAGGTCGCCGTCATCGCCGGACTCGGGGGCGGATCCGGCTCCGGCATCTTCATCGACCTGGTCAAACACCTCAAGCGGACGAAACGGACCGCCGAGATCACGCTGTTCGGCGTGCTCCCCAACGACGAGGAGGGCGACGCCGAGAGCGCGAACGCCCACGCCGTCCTCTCCGAGCTGGAGTACATGAGCCTCCAGGGCGAGGACCTGTTCAAAGACCGCGTCCTCATCCCCATCGATCCGACCGGCTTCGGCGGCAAGAAGGGCAACCTCATCCAGAGCTCCGACGCGCTCGTCGAGTTCGACCGGGCGGCGGTGTACCTCATCGCGTCGTACTACAACATGATGGACATGGAGGACCCGTTCGCCGACACGCCGTCGTACGCGCCGTTCATCATGGGCGTCCCGCAGGTCCTCCGGTACAACGTCGACGCCATTCAGGACGCAAAGACTGTCACCAAGGAGATCCTCAACGCGAAACAGGACGCACTGGAGGCGGAAGAGGACGTCTACACCGGCGTCGACCGGTTCCTTTCGCGCGAATGGAGCCCCGACGAGATGGCGGGCGAGCTCCACGACTCGGACCGGACGGACCTCGAGACGCGCCTCGACAACGTGTGGTCGCTCACGGACCTCGACATCTTCACCGAGCTTGAGTACGAGTCCGTGTCGGTGTACCGCGAGATCATTTCCGAGGCCGAGGCGGAGACTGACGACATCCTCGACCAGATCGACGTGATCGCCGGCTCCATTCGGGCCGGCACCGCGCGGATCGAAGGCGACAACGAGCAGTACGTCGACAGCATCGATAAGCAGTTGGCCGACATCATCAGCACGGAGCTGAACCGGATCGCCCATCGGAAGGACCTCCTCGTCCGGCTGCGCTCGATTGACAACAACCGCGTCGAGGGAACGGTCAGCTACCTCCTGGCCGTCGAAGACGAGGGAATCAACCCCGGCGTTCGTATCAACCGGCTGGAGGCGAAGTTAGACGAGGTGGCCGAGCGGCGTGATCGGCTCCAGTCGGAGCTACAGGAGGCCGAAGCCGAGCTTGAGACCCGCAAACAGGAGCAACAAGACGAAGTCGACCGCCGGGTCGCGACGTGGAAGAACGCGGTCGAACCACTGTATCACGATTACGTCGACTGCCAGTCGATGGCCGTCGAAGAGCTGATCGGTGACCTTCGGAACGGGCTCGAATCCTTCGCCCGAGCCGTCGAGAACGCCGAGGATGTCGACCAAGTCGAGGCCGTCAACGACAGCGGCGTCCGCACGGCGCTCGACGACATCAGCACCGAGTTCGACGCCGTCGGCGTGGACACGACCGATGTCGAGCGCCGGATCAACTCGTCGCTCGCCGACTTGGCGGACGCCAAGAAGTCCTTCCTCACGATGAACCAGGAGGAGGGCACAATCGAGTCCATCCTCCCGTGGGACTCCTCAAGCGAGGAGGAACGGAAGAAAGCCGAGAAGAACTACCGCCGCAAGCGGAGTCAGCTCGACGACGCGGAAGTGTTCAAGATGTCGCGTGCGGGGAGTAACCTCTCCATCGAGGTCGAGTTCTCGGTCGGCGAACTTAAACGCATCATCGACACGGAGACCGAGGAGCGACGGGCTGAGATCCTCTCGCGGACGCGGTCGGAGCTCGACGAGGAGCATCGGACGGCCATGACCGAGCTAGAGCGGGACCTCGAGTCGGGGGTCGGCTTCGATCAGCTCACGCGCCAGTTCGAGGAGCTCGTGCGCGACGAGATCGTCGAGACCGCCGACATCGAGCGGCGGCGCGACGATCTCGAGTCTGACCTCGACACCGCCACCGAGGAGGCGGACCTCTACGACGCGACCGTCTCCCTGTTCGAAGAGCTGAACGGCCCTCGGGATTCGTTCCTGAGCTCACAGGAGACTTACCAGCGGCTCCGCGAGGAGTACAACGCCGAGAAGAACTCCTCCGTGGCGACCGAGACCGAGGAGTACAGCTACGTCAAGACGGCCCAGCCGAACGACATCCTCCAACTCCGTGACGACACCGACATCGCCGAAAGCAAGATCTTCGACGACGAGACGGAGCGCCAGCGGCTCCGGGGCTCGCTCGAAGAGCTGGCACGGAACGCGCACAACCCTCGATACACCGGTATCCGTCGTCGTCGGATCAGCGGCGACCGCGCCCGGTACAACGAGATGAACATCGTCGTCGGCGTGATGAGCCGAGCGATCGATCAGATCAACGACGTGGCCGACCTCAAATCGGAGTTCCAGGGCGCGTACAACCTCGGTGCGGGCGGCGAGAACTACGCCTCGTTCCCGGTCGAAGCGGGGGGGAGTTGGGACGTCGGACTCGGGATCTTTATCGACGGCATCTTCCTGGACAACCTCCGCGCCGAGATCGAAGCCGACGGCTATCGCAACGGCTACGAGTCGCGGAAGCAGTCCGACGAGACCGACATCCTCGTCCACCACGCCTACGGCCTCGACGACGGGTACTTCGTCGAACGCGACACGGTGTTGAACTTAGAACACCCCGATGACGTGGAGTTTTTCCTCAGAGACGAGGGAGAAATCAAAGCGGACCTGCTAAACGAACACATCAGCCGAACCGACTTCACCGCCGCCGCTGACGGGGGGGAGGAGTAACGCCGATGAACTCACCGGCCACGTTTCTCGAGGAACACGGCGAGAAGTTCTTCCTCGGGGTGTACTTCGTCATCATGGTCGCCGTCGCCGGGCCGCTGTTCCTGACGCTCGGGGAGGCGTGGATCGCGTCCGACGTGTTCCGGCCGCTGATACTCTCGTTGGACCCCCTGTTGTCGATCTCACTCGAACAGTTCTCGGCGGCCGTCTTCGGGATCTATCTCGGGCTGCTGCTGCTCATGACGATCGACCCGAAAAAGCGAGTTCAGGGGGCGCTCCTCTGGATCGGGACCGGGTCTGCCCTCATCGGACTGCTCTCGATCGGACTGTTCATTCCGAACATCGACTTCACCGCGAACGTCGCATGGCTCGGTGCGGGCCTCGTCGGTGGCGCCGTCGTCGGCGGCGGCAAACAACTCATGGAGGTTCGGACCACTTCGGCGCTCGAATTCCGTCGGTCTGCGAGTATCCTGTTTTATTTGATCAGCGCCATCATCGTCGTCGGACTCGTCGAGTTCCACGTCAACTTCCCGCAGTTCATCGACCCGTCTGGCGGCACGGTAGAGATCATCGCACCCGAACCGACGGTCTCGGTCGCGTGGAGCGGACTCACCACGAACGCCCTGATGGCTGGGGTGTTCGTCGTCACGCTTCGCCGGTTCGTTACGTACGACTCTTCGGAGAACTTCTTCGTGCTCGGGCCACCGGGGTCGGGTAAATCGCTGTTTCTCGTCGGGAAGTATTTTGCCGCGCTCGACGATGCGGTCGACAGGAAAAGCGACACGCCGTTGAACCCCAGCGGCGATCTGATGGAACTCGTCGGGAGGCTCGACGCCGCGACCAAAAGCGCCGGCTGGGAGCTCGACTCGACTGGTGCGACAGACATCGAGGATCTTCAGTTCCGATTCGTCAACGGTCGGGTCTTTCCGAAGAACATCGAACTGTCGAGTCTCGACTACGCCGGCGAGTACCTTGAGGAGCTTCCCGGCGCGCTCATGAGCCCCGAGTCGGAGATCGACAACTCGACGGTCCAACTCCTCTCGGAGCGCGTCCGCGCGGCGAACACGCTCATTCTGGTGATCGATGTCGAGCGGTACCACAACAACGAGCCGCTGGGTATCGAGCCGTACTTCGACATTCTCGACACCGCCGACAACAAGGACGTCCTCCTCGTGGCGACGAAGTCAGACATCCTGGCACAGCAGTTCGAGGACGAACAGGCGCTCGACCCGCACCAGTACTTCGACGACTTCCGCCAGTACGTGAACGACACGCTGGTTGAGAACAACCAAGCGGTCCGGACGCTGGTGCAGGACACTTCCGGCTCGGAGATCCATCCGGTGTACTACGAGACGACGGTGAACGACGCCGGCGAACGCGTGCCGATGCGCGACCGGAACGGGAACGTGATGACGGTCGGCTTCGAGGAACTGCTGGAGAAACTGGGGTGATCACGCATGTCAACGCTACGCATCTACGACACGAAAGGAAACGCGTACTCCCCCGACGGCACCGCGACGGGGACGAACGAACAGATCAAGGACCTGTTTTACGGCGGGGTACGGCTCGCGATCCGTTCCGACCACAGGCAAGAGCTGAGCCTGTTCTTCCGCGCCCGAGAGACGCGGAACGCCCGGACAGAGCAGTTCTACGCCGTCTACTCTGTGGACAACTCGACCGCGCCGCTCCGGGACCTCATCGACGATCTCACGACGCGCATCGAGTCCGAATGGGGGTACACGATCGACGACTCCTCGGACGAGATGAAGGTGTACCGCGAACTCAAACGCGGTAACACGGCGCTCCCCGGAGACAGCCAAGAACAGGACGTCCTCTCCGAACTCGTTGCCTCTCGCAGCTCGGTGACCGTCGGCGTTTCGGACGAGCGTAACGCCATCGGCCTCCTCAGTGAGTACCTCGGCGAGTTCGACCAGGCGGCGATCGCCGACTCGACGGACGCAGATGTCCTCTCGACGTTTGACCTCGTCGTCACTCCGGGCGGCCACCGCGGTATCACGCCTTTAGCAGAGACGGAAGCACGGTGGGAGTCGACGGCCGGGTCGCTCCGCGACAAGCACATCAAACAGGAGATCACGTCGATACGCGAATCGGTGGAGACGCTCTCCCGGGAGCACGGCCTCTCGAACGACGAGATCCGGAGCCGCGTCCAGAGTAGTGTCCCGGCCCTGAAAACCCCTGTAACCGGCGCCAACCTCGGCTCGACAGCGAGCGGATCTGACGACGACTATCTCGTTCCTCCGAAAGTCGGTCTGTACATCGCTGTCGGCGCTGTCGTCTTGATCGTCCTCTTCGCCGCAATGACTGTCGGTCCTCAGTTGTTAGGTTCTCTTGGAGTTGTGGATGGTGGGGGCGGTCAAACGCCTTCACAGGCGAACGTAGCCGGTGCGCTCGTCGATAACACGACAAACGAGCAGATCAGCACTTCTACCGGCAACATTTCTATCGAACTCCGCAACGAGACCGGTGTCACACTGGAGGAAGCAACGCAACCGAGGTATAACTTCACTGTCAGCGAAACGAGACTGTCGAATTTGACGCTTGCCGTAGCCGCAGACGGCTATCAGAACCGGACCGTAACGCTCTCGCCGGAGTCTCGTGGGGGCAATATCTCGCTCACCCCTGCCGCATCAGAGGGTGACAGTTCCACGCGCTCCCGCGTCGAAGGAGGCGTACGTGACGCGACGGCCGACGCGTACGTCTCGGTAACGGTCTCGCTTACCGGTGACGAGAGATTTGAGACGACTACCGGCGATTTCGGAAGCTACAGCTTCGACGATGTCCCGGCCGGTGAATACAACCTTTCGGTCAACGCTGACGGGTACGTTCCGGAAAGCCGCACGGTCGACGTGAACGGGATGACGACACAGGTTGATACCATTGGATTGGAACAGACTGCTTCCCTGTCCGTGTACTTTAACGCTTCAGACACCGCTGGCGGCGTTTCTGGCGCCGATGTCTACCTAAGAAACAACGCGACTGGAAATGCCATTCCCCCCGCTAATCCCGCTGAAACTAACGAGGACGGTTGGTATAACACAACCGGCCTCGAGGCCGGTGTCTACGACATCGAGTTCAGAGGCGGCGAGTACGAAAATATCAATGAAAATGGAATCACGTTGGAGCCGGGGCAGGCTCGCATCGTTCGGGTTACAGTGACGCGTCAAGAGTAACCGCCCCAGTGCGTTCGTTTCCGACGACGGCTCGGCCCCGTTGAACCGGTAGCCGGATTCCGTGTCGCTTCGGACGACGTACCTCTGACTGCCGGACTCTCCTTGCTTCTCATCGAATGTGAATTCGACGGCACTTAATATAGAACTTCCAAACGGACGGAGAGAGTCTCTGTCGGCGGTCGCTGAGTTTCCGCACGTAACGTCCCCGATACGAAGGCTCCCGCAAGTCTGTGCTCCTGAGCCGAAGTTGACACGTCCAAGTCTTTCGTGTGAAGCCATTCGGGGCTGTGGATACCGAGCTGAACGCCAGTTCAAGTCTTTCACCACAGCGCCGCCATCACGTCCACACCGACCATCCACAGCTGTCGCGCCACGATCTTGAGGTCGTACGCGAACGACTGCTCGCGGACGTACTGGAGATCGTACCGAAGCTTCGCCTGGGGATCAACGCTGCTCGCATCGTTGATCTGCGCGAGCCCGGTCAGGCCCGGCTTGACGAACCATCGCTTACGCCACGTCTCGGCTTCGTCCTCGAGGAGGTGTTCCTCCTCAGTCCAGACCGCCCGCGGCCCGACGACGCTCATGTCGCCGCGGAGAATCGACCACAGCTGCGGGATCTCGTCGAGATGCGTCTGGCGGAGCACGCGTCCGACTCGCGTGATCCGGTCGTTTTCGTCGTCCTCAATCGGCGTCGTCGACTCGCCTTCGGGCGTCATCGACCGGAACTTGAAGATCGGGAACGTCTCCCCGAACACCGCCGTGCGCTCCTGTCGGTACAACACCGGGCCGCGGTCTTCGAGCTTGACCGCAAGCGCGATGACGGCGATCACCGGCGACAACGCGAACAGCCCTGTCACCGAGAAGGCGATATCGAAGCCACGCTTGAACAGGTAGTCTTGGATGTCCCACGGCTCGATCTCGACGTCGACGAGCGACGCGTTCGGGTCCGGCGCGTCGGTCAACACCGTGTCCGCGTGCGCCGGGTGGACTTTCGCCGCCACGCCGTGTTCGTAACAGGCGTCGAGCGCGCCGAAGAACTCCGCCCGGTCCGGCTCGTCGAACGCCAACACGACCGTGTCGACATCCTGCGTGACGAGGATGTCCTCCAGCCGGGAGAGCCCGCCGAGCCGGTGGAGACCGACCGATCGGTGTCCGCCGTCCGCGGCGCGAGCGACGCCGGGCGCCGCGGTGTCGTGGTCGTCGGCGACCCCTCGATCGTCCGTCAGCGCGTGGACCGTCGTCGGGCAGAGGTACCCCCGCAACGGGAGCTCGGCACTCCTCGCGATCTCGGCGATCTGGGTCGGGTCGTCCCCGACGATGATCGCCCGCTCGCTGCGCGCCTCGGGCCGCCGCAGCCAGATGAACCACGCTGGCAACACGACCAACAACAGCGGTGTGATCAACACGAGCGTCAGCCGCGGTACCTTGTAGCTGTAATCGAAGTAGCCGATGGTCGCCAGCGCGAACACGGCCACGAAGGTGCGCTTGTGCGCGAGCGCGACGATGTCGAGGATCCGCCGCGGCCGCGGCTTATATAACGGGACGAACGCCCCGGTCACCACCGCGGCCGTCAGCGCGACCTCGATGAGGAACTCCGCGCCCGCCGGCGGGTCGGTGGGGAGCCGACCGAGCACCGGCAGCGTCGCCGCGGCCGCTTGTACAGCGCCGTTGTTGACGAGTACCACGGCGAGCGCGGCCAGTGCGACGACCCCGCCCACACTCGCGACGCGATACCCCCAGCCGGTGTCCATTGTCCCATAGTGTCAGTCGTATCGTGTTAAATATCGTGTTTGTCGTCCGCCCGTCTTGGCGTTCGATACGCTCGCCTCACCCGCTTTGGGCTCTCGGCACGTCGTTGTCGGGTTCGATCCGACCGCTCGCGCCGGCCGTCGACCGAAACCGCTAATCGGCGCCCCCGACAGATGACAGCCAATGCCCTCGCCCGAGGAGACGACCGCCACCACCCGTTCGTTCCTCGCGGATCACCCGGAGGCCACCGACGCGCTCGCTGCGCTCGTCGACCGCGACGGCGACGGCGAGCCGTGGACCTTCGACGAGATCGGTCTCGACTCTGGCCAGTTCGGCGAGCTCGTCGCCCGCGATCTCGCGGAGTCAGTCGCCGACGGCTACCGGCTCGTCAACCCCGACGCGATCCGCGCCGGCCTCGAGGCTGGACCCGCTGACGGGGCCGCCGACAGCGAGTCAGGTGTGACCGCTGAGCCCGGTCGCGGCGGTTCGACTCCTGATGACGACGATGCCAGTGGTCTCGGGATCGCACAACTCCTCGGTGGTGGCGACGCTGACGCACTCTCCCTCGCTGGCCTGATCGGGACGCTGCTCGCGGTCGCCGGCGCGCGCCTCGTGGCCGCGCCCGCCGTGTTTCAGCGGGGGTTCGTTGTCTCACCGGCCAACGACACCTACTTCTTCCGCTACTGGCAGGAACGACTCGCCGCCCGTGCCGACGGTATCCTCGATCTGGGGCTGTTCGCGGACATGGGCGGAGCCGCGAGCACGCGCCCGCTCGCCCATGCGACAAACTGGTGGGTCACTGTCCTGTTCGGCGGTGTCGACGCCGCGCCCGCGGTCGCCGCGTGGCTCCCGGTCGTCGCATCCGTCGCGTTGGGGTATCTCGTCTACCGACTCGCGCGGCTGCTCACTGGCGACGTGCGCGTCGCGCTCGCGGCGGTGTTGTTCTACGGGCTTGCGCCCGCCAACGTCGTGTACACCTCCGTCGGTTTCCTCGATCATCAGGCCCACCAGTACCTGTGGCTCGGCCTGCTCGTCGTCACGCTGACCGCACTCGGGACGGACATCGCACGGCGAACCACGAAAGATGCGCAGACGGCCGCCCGAGCACACGCACGCGACGCGAGAATGTGGCTCGTTGCGCTCGCGCTCGCCGTCGCCGTGACCGCCTCCGCCCACACCTACGGCGGCTCGCCGCTCACGTTCGTCCCGGTCGCGGCCGTCGTCGGCCTCCGTGTCGCGCTCGACGTGCGCCACGACATCTCGCCGGCCGTCGCCAACGCGCCGCTGCTCGGCGGACTCGGACTCGGTGCCGCGGGGGCGCTCGCCGCACACCTCGCGTTGGGGTGGCACGAGTCGATCGCCGCGGTCACGCCCGTCCTCGTCGCGGGCGGTGCGGTCGTCGTCGTCGGCCTTGGCGAGCTGTGGCGCCGCGTCTCGCTGCCGCCACTCGGCCTCGTCGCGGTCGATGCTGTCGTCGCCGTCGGTGGGTTCGTCGCCTACGCGCGCCTGCGACCAGGCGATATCGAGCGCCTCCAGACGCGCGCGGACGACCTGTTCTTCCGCGAGGGGATCTCCGAGACAGCCTCGCTGTTCAGTCCGGATTTCGCGGTGGTGTTCGGCCCGCTGCTTCAGCTCGGCCTCGGCTTCTACTTCGCGGTTGCGGTCCTCGCGGTCGCGACGTGGGCGGTCGCCCGCCGCTACGAACCCGGCTGGCTCGTCGTGGTTTGTTTCGCGTGGTACTACACGCTGCTCGCGACGATTCAGGTCCGGTTCGCCGGCCAGTTGGCGATCATGATCGCCCCGTTCGCGGGGATCGGACTTGTCTACCTCTTGTCGGCGATCGACATCGCGCGGCCTGTCGCCGTCGTGGGTCGGTCCGCTGGTTCCGACTCCCCGTCGCCTCGCACTCGACGGGAGGACACGACAGCCATGGAGGGAGAAATCACGTCGCTCGCGCTCCCGGACAGCACTCGAGTGCGCGGCTATCTCGTCGCGACGATCGCCGTCGTGTTGCTGTTCAACCTCCTGCTCGTTCCGTCGCTCGTCGGGCAGACGACTCACGACCGCGCGCAGTTCGACGCCGCGCTCACGATCGATTCGCACGCCGACGAGGTTGACCGCGAATACCCGCAGAACTTCGTGTTGAGCCAATGGGGCGACAATCGCATGTACAACTACTTCGTGAACGGCGAGTCACAGGGGTACGGCTACGCTCGGAGCAATCACGATCAGTTCCTCGCGTCGCCTGATCCGGACGACTGGTACGATCAGTTCCGAGGCCGGGTCGGTTACGTTGTCGTCACCGAACGCGAGGGCGCACCGGCGAACACCACCTATACGGCGCTTCACGAGGGGCTGGGTCTCGGAGCCAATGACACGGCCGCGACCGGCCATTACCAACTGCTCGCGAGCGACGACGGCGTCCGCACGTTTGCGGTCGTCCCTGGGGCGACGATTCAGGTGTCGGACCCGAGCGGTGAGCAGGTGACCGCGACGACGACGGTGACGGTCGGTGCGGATGGCGACGGCGCAACGTACGAATACGCACGCGGCGCACCGGTCACGAACGGGACGGCGACGATTCGCGTCGCACATCCTGGCGAGTATCAGGTGGGGAATCGCACCGTGACGGTGACTGATAGTGATGTCTTCGCGGGCAATCGGACGACGATCCCGCCCGCGTAGGTGATCCTCCCGGATTCGCTATCAGCTCAAAAGGAGGAACCGTCGCTCATAGCAGAATGGAGCCAGACGGACCCAGACGACCGGACGTCCCCTACCGCCAGCGTGACTGCCCGGTCGCGTGGGTCCGTGGGGCCCTGTTGGAACATGTCAACCTCGGCTTGTACCTGTTTCGGTCGAGAGACTTTTTGATGACTCGCTAGTTTATACCTCACATCTCCTCGCTCCAAGTGTCTCGAAATCGAAAACCGGTGCCTCAGAGCCTGAAACGTCTATGAGAGGCGTTCACACACTCCGACGATCGACACAAAGTACTTATACTGACCGCCTCAATCATCGTCCGCAGCCCCTACCCCACAATGCGACACGATCGCGAGTAATCCGCGTCGAGTCCGGCCGTATCACGCCGAGGCGTTGGTTGACGACGAACGGGCGACGCAGGCGAGGACAAAGCAGACTGTCGCGACGCAGAACACAACAACACACAATGACAAACGACAATACCACACGCAAGAAGGCCAGCTCGGTCTTCTTTGCGGCGGTTATGGTCATCTCCATGGTCGCTGTTGGCTTCGCTGCCGCTCCGGCGGCTGCGGTCAATAGCGGCGACACGGTGTCACTTGATGACCAGCTGCTCAATTCGGATGGTACAGTAACGGTCGGTACAAGTAATAATGGCGGCGGATCGTTCGACGGTTCGGTTCTCATCACGTACGACAACAGTGATGGAAACCGCGTTCTTGTTGGCGCCCAGGACGTGAGTTCTGACGGTAACAAGGATGTCACCGTTGAGGACACGGGCGGCTTCCCCGGTGAGCACGAGGCACACCTTTCAACCGCTTCCGTTAGCGGGCTTGAAACAGGCTTCGGTGAAGAGGTTACGCAGAATGACTTCAACACCGTTGTGGACAGCAATACTGGGTACGTCGGCGACCGTGGTGACCGCGCACTGAGCTCGGGTAGCACGTTCTGGCAGGGTCAGGAACTCGGCTTCGAGGTCGCTGACTCCCAGGGTATCGACGAAGTTCAGGTTCGTACCGTCGACGACGACGATAACATCGGCACGCTCGTCGACGAGTTCTCCCTTGAGGGAGCCAACAGCGACTTCGGTGTCCTTGACACGGCGGGTCTCGATACCGGCGAATACGTTGTTGTCAACGCAGCAAACACTTCCGAAGCGCTGAACTTCGACGGTGACGGGCTTTCCAGCACGAACAGCACTGGGACCTCGAACAGCTTCGAGGTCACGACGCAGAGCCTCACTACTGAGTTCGTCGACGACTCGGTCGCGAGCGGTGACGAGACCGACCTCGACATCGACTCCAACCGCGCAAGCTACGAGATTGACGTGAGCGCGGACGGTGACCTCGATGACGACGAACTCCAGACCATCTTCAACACGAGCGACTTCGGTACCATCTCCGGTGTCGACGACGACGACGAGATCACTGTCCAGGTGGAGACCGACGGTGAACTCGCCACTGACTTCACCGACATCGAAGAGGGTACCTACGACTTCACTTTCGCCGTCGCTGACTCGACGGCCGAGGACACCGCCTCGATCGAAGTGACCCAGGAAGAGGACGGCGAACTCGGTCTCGGTGACTCTGTCGCTGTCGACCAGGGTGGCATTGCGTCCATCATGGTCACGCTCGACAACACCGACACGGGCACGCTCGTGATCGGCAACGAGGAAGACGACGGCTACCAGGCCAACGTGACGATCGAAGACGACGAGGACGACGAAGTTGAAGTCCTCTTCAACACGTACGCGGCTGGCTCCGGTGCCGCCAACGCTGAGGTCGTCTCCACGACGGACGACGACGCGACTGTCACTCTCGACGGCGAGTCGAGCCTGACCGACATCCTCGATTCGGGCACGTACGACCTCGCGGTCGGCCCGAACACCAACAATTCCGGCGTCGTTCGCTACGACGAGACTCTCGAAAACCCGGACACCATCTCTTCGCTGTCCATTCAGGACCGCGGCGAGACCGGCCTCGCTCTCTGGCGTACCAGCGAGAGCGTCCAGGAAGATGTCACTGAAGAGCTGAACGACGAGAACGAGAGCGCGACGGTCAGCCTGATCAACAGCGCTGTTGAGGGCGACTTGGTCACGCAGACCGACACGCTCGCGATCGACGCTGACGGATCCAGCAGCGACGTGCTGGTCCACCAGCTTACGGCCCCTGGTCTTCAGGGCGCCCTCGCGAACGCCAGCGGTGGCGACATCGACGACGTTGAGACCACCACTGCGTTCTACGACTACTTGAGTACGAACAACAGTCAGTACGAGTCGAACGACGACGCGATCGCGGCAGATTCGGACCGGCTTGAGGCCGTCTTCGAGCTTCAGAACCCCGGTGCGAACGAGCCGAGTACCTCGATTGATCTGAACGAGGACATTAGCGACTCGACCGCGTTCTCGAACGTCTTCACGGTTGTCTACGACGACGCGTCGAGCAACTACTACATCGTCACGGATGTCGATGCCCTCAACGAGGAGGTCAGCGAGGACATCGAGGACGGTGACGAGTACGAGGTTCAGTTCAACGTGCAGGACGCACGTCTCCTGGACCTTCTCGAAGAGGATGACGGAGACGCCGTCGAAGAAGCGTACCTCGAGAACTCGGCTACGTTCTCGGCTACTGAAGCCGAGGGCGAGTTCGATAACGAGGACGCCATCGAAGTGACGAACGCCGAAGAGCAGACCATCACGGGTACGACGAACGTCGCGCCCGGGACGGAGTTCAACGTGCGCGTCCGCAGTGACGACGACGCCTCGACGAGCTTCATCATCAACGACGAGGACGTCGCCGTGTCGGCCGACGGCACGTTCTCGGCGACCTTCGACCTCAGCGACGCCGCAGTGAACGACACGTTCACCGCTGAGGTCCGTCAGGCTGCCTTCACGGCTGAGTCCGACGGCACGGTTGTTGAGCAGGTCTCGGATGCCGAGGCGGCCTTCGAGGTCTCCGAGCTCAACCCGCAGGACGTGACCGCGACGGTCGGCGACGCGCTGACCATCACGGCCACGGTCGAGAACACCGGCGACGCTGAGGGCACTCAGACTGTCGAGTTCCGCGTTGGCGGTAACGCGGTCGCCAGTCAGGACGTGACCCTCGAAGCCGGCGGTAGCACCACCGTCGAGTTCGCGGACGTCGACACGTCCGGTCTCGACGCTGGCGAGTACGAGCACGGCGTCTTCACTGACGACGACAGCCAGACGGCCACGCTCACCCTCGAAGACGGTGGCGACGGCTCTGACGGGTCTGACGGTTCCGACGGCTCCGACGGTTCCGACGGTAGTGACGGTTCCGACGGTAGTGACGGTTCCGACGGCTCCGACGGGTCTGACGGCTCCGACGGCTCCGATGGCTCTGACGGCTCCTCCGGCGAGACCGACGACGGCACGCCCGGCTTCGGTGCCCTCGTCGCGCTCGTCGCGCTCATCGCCGCTGCGCTGCTCGCGACCCGCCGCAACGACTAACGTCGCTGCCGCGGACGCGACTCGCAGTTCCTAACTATCGGCCCTCGCGGGCCGATCCACACGCGGTCTTTCTTTATCGCGCCTCGACCAACCAGCGACGGCGACCGGTCGAGATATTGCTCGAACAGATAGCTACTTGCGTCGAACGGGTGATCCCCGGACTGCCGACGACGCCGCTCCGGGGCATATCATGGTTCGGATCCTGACTTGGCATCACTCCGACTCCCGGACGTGTCGTCGGCTACGCGCTCTGTGGCGGGAGGGCGTGGACTGAGGGTCAGAGAAACTCGTTCAGACGGAACTGAGAGTGGCACAGAGCCGGAGCCCCCGCTCGACGAAGACAGTCGAACTCCGGGGACTCGTCGTTGACAGCAACCGCGACTACGACCGTCGGGAAAAACGCCGGGCGGCCGAAAATCCTACTCGTCGTCCCGCTCGACGACGACGGTCCGCCCGGTCAGCGACTCGGGCGAGAAGCGGTAGAGCGCGATGTCGAGGTCCGGCTTGTCGTCGGCCCAGATCTCGAAGAGGGGGCGGCGGGCCTCGCCGTACTGCGCGATCGTTTCGGGCGTGAGTTCGTCGAGGTCGACCTCGTTCAGCGTTCCGACGCCGATCACGCTGGCGTACTCGTCGTCCTCGTCTTCGTACACCACGATCCGGGCCTCCGGCGTCGATCCGAGGAACGCGCGCTTCTCGCTGTCGGGCGTCGACACCAGCCGGAGGTACAGCTCGCGGTCGTCCGCGTCGTAGCCGTAGGAGACGGGGATCGCGTACGGCGCGTCGTCGCGAGCGAGCGACAGGACGCCGGTCTCGTGTTCTGAGAGGAGCGCGTCCACCTCGGCGGGTGACATCTCGACCTCGCTGTTCGTCGGCATATCCGACACTCGTCGCACGGCGGCATAAAGGGCACGAGACGACGCGATCGGCGACGCGGCCGGCTCAGTGGGCCGTCGCGGCCCCACCGATGTCCTCCTCGGTGACCGGCGCCCCGCAGATGACACAGCCCGTCTCGAGCAGCGTCGCCCGCATCGCGTCGTCCACCTCGATCGAGCGCCGACACTCCGGACACATGAAGGTGTGTGTCGATGGGGGCGTCATGGCTGTGCGTACGACACCCACGCCCATCAAACGAGACTCGGATTCTCGCGGCTTCGGAACGCGGTCAATCGAGCAGCGAGCCGAGCAGCTTCCGCTGGGCGGCCGCGACGTGCTCCGTGAACGTCGACCGACCGATGCCCAGCGACTCGGCCACCTCGCCGGCGTTGGCGCCTTTCGGGTGATCGAAGTAGCCCGCCTCGTAGGCGGCCGCGAGGACCTCGCGCTGGCGCTCCGTCAACTCGCTCCGGTCGACGGTGACCAGATCCGACTCCGTCGGGGTCGTCGTCGACTGGAGTAAGCGCTTCACCTCCATGTCCGGACACGACTCTTGGAACGCCTCCAACACCGATCGCAGCGTCGGGAGGTCGCTCGCGTGGAAAGTGATGAGCAGCCGCCCGTCGCGGATCACCGCCTCCGATATCGGCGTCTCGTAGCGGTCGAGCACGACGAACGGCGAGTCCGGGTCGACGGTCGCCTCGAACCGGTAGGCCGCCCGCCCGCCGTAGTCGAAGACGACCTCCACTCCGTCGGGAACCGACAAGTCGCCGTCCGCGATGAACTCCACGACGACCCGTTCGGCGTCGCCGGCCGGCGTACAGCGCGCGACGCTCGTGACCGGCGTCGCGCCGTCGACGACGCCGTCGAACGGAGCCGGTGCCCCGGTCGGCAGCGAGACCTCCGCCCTGATGCCGGATCCCATCTCGTTCGTCCGTGCCCGCCCGCGGGCAAAAACGTTGACGGGGGCGCGTCGCGGTATAAAACACCCCGCATATGGTGGGGCACTGTTCGGGGGCGTGGAGCCGGTACGTACAGATATGAAACGCACTCCACGCGCGAACGGCACCGCGGCGACGGACGACGAGGCGACGCTCGACGCGACGTTCGAGGCGCTCGCCGACGCCGACTGCCGCGCGATCCTCTCGGCCGCGGGGACGCCGAAGACGACGAGCGAACTCGCCGAGGACTGCGACATCGCCCTCTCGACGGCCTACCGGAAGGTCGAACTGCTGAGCGACACGCCGCTGCTCGCCGAAGGCGTTCGGTTCGACCCGGACGGCGACCACGCGGCCGAGTACGTCCGCGACGCCGCCGACGCCGCGATCGAAGTCGGCGACGACGGCGTCTCCGTCACCGTCGAGGGCGAAGACGCCGACCCGCTGGCCGCCGCGTTCGACGCGCCCGGCGTCTCGGCGGACTGAGGCGACTCCGGGCCGGTTCGGGACACGTTCTCTCCCCGTCATTTTTCGAGCCTGATAATCGAACGGTCAAGGTTATACAGCCGTTCGTGAAGGATCCGCGTATGTCTCGCTCGCCGGAACCAGAGACTCTCATCGATCTCGCGCAAGACAAAATCGCGGTGATCGACGAGACGGGGCGGTTCCGGTATCTCAACGCGGCGACCGAAGCGCTGCTCGGGTTCGACCCCGGCTCGCTCGTCGGCACCGACGCGTTCGAGCTGGTTCACCCGGAAGACGTCGACCGCGTCAGGGAACTCTTCGAGGCCGCCGTTCGCAGCGACGTTCGGCCGGACGGGCCGCTCGAGTATCGCTACGCGACCGCCGACGGCGACTGGCTGTGGCTCCGGACGCGCGTGTACCCGCCGTCGGAGACCGGCATCGACGGCTACGCGCTGAGCTCCCGCGACGTCACGCTCGAGGTCGAGTCCCGACGGCGGCTGGAGACGATCGCTTCCACCTCGCCGGACGTGCTGTGGATGTTCGCCGCCGACTGGAGCGAACTGCTGTTCGTCAACGAGGCGACGAAGCCGGTGTTCGGGATCGACCGCGAAGCGCTGCGCGAGCGGCCGCAGGGGTTCCTCGAGGTCGTTCACCCGGACGACCGTCCGGCGGTCAAGGACGCGATGCAGCGGCTCTCGTGCGGCGAGTCGACGAACCTCGACTACCGGATCGGCGCTCCCGACGAGGGAATCCGCTGGGTACGGGTGCCGGGCCGCCCGGTCGTCGAAGACGAGGAGGTCGTCGCGGTCACCGGCTTCGCCCGCGACGTCACCGACGAGTACCAGCGGAAGCGCCAGCTCACGGTGATGGACAACCTGTTGCGCCACACGATCCGCAACGACATGAACATCGTCGACGGCACCGCAGAGCAGATCGCGACGCGCGCGGACGACGCGCTCCGGGCGCCGGAGTCGTGGAGCGAGGACGCCGCCGAACTCGCCGCCGACCTCATCGACCACGCGGAGACGATCCGACGCGTCGCGGACGACCTGTTGACCTCGGCCGAGAAGCAACGCGGCGTGATCGACCTCCTCCGACGGACGGAACCGCCGAAGCCGCTCCGAGTCGCGTCGCTCGTCGAGACCGCGGTCGACAACGCGCTCGCCGACTGCGACGCCGCGGCCGCGGAGGTGTCCGTCCGCTGTCCCGACGACCTCCAGGCGTTCACGCACCCCGAGTTGGACTACGCGATCGCGGAGCTCGTCGAGAACGCGATCGAACACGCGGAGCAGGCCCCGCGGGTCGCGGTCGAGGTCACCGCCCCGTCCGAGCGCGTCGAGATCACCGTCCGAGACAACGCGCCGCCGATACCCGCCGACGAGCGCAACCCGATCACCGACCGCTGGGAGATGGACGACCTGACGCACACCGACGGGATGGGGCTGTGGCTCGTCTACTGGATCGCCGACCGCTCGGGCGGCGATCTGACGTTCGACGCCGACGCCGACGGGAACGAGGTGACGCTCAGCGTGCCGGACGCCGACAGCGACTCGACGCCGCCGGCGGGGACGCGCGGCCCGCGCCGGGGCGCCGCGAGGGGGTCGCCTCCGGCCGAGTCGGACGGCGGTGCGCCGGCCGCCGACTCCGATCCCACCCCGGACCGAGAGGGCGGTGACGACGCCGCCCCCTACGGCGCCGCACGTGATTTGCCGTCGGGATCGACGGACCCCTGACCGAAACCCGATCGATCGTTCACCGTTGACTCCGATTTCGAAGAACCTCCCACCGATCTTAAGCCGTCGCTTCGCCTACCTCCGCGTTGATGGGTACGCTCAACGAGCTGTTCGACCCGGACCGGGTCGCCGTGGTCGGCGCGACCGCCCGTGAGGGCGCTGTCGGCCGCGCCGTCACGTCGAATCTCCTCGACGACTTCGACGGCGACACGATCCCCGTCAATCCGAACTACGACGAGGTGCTCGACACGCCCTGCGTCGACGGCGTCGCCGACGCGGACGCCGACGTGGCGGTCATCGTCGTCCCCCCCTCGATCGTGTTAGACGCCATCGAGGCGTGCGGCGAGGCCGGGGTCCGTAACGTCGTCGTGATCACCGCCGGGTTCGGCGAGACGGGAGAGGACGGAGCGGCGAGGGAGCGTCACCTCGCGGAGCTAGCCGACGAGTACGACCTGAACCTCGTCGGCCCAAACAGCCTCGGCATCATGTCGACGCCCTCGGGGATGAACGCCACGTTCGGCCCCGAGAACGCGCTTCCCGGCGGGCTCTCCTTCATGAGCCAGTCCGGGGCGTTCGTCACCGCGGTCCTCGACTGGGCCAACGACAACGGGATCGGGTTCAAAGACGTCGTCTCGCTCGGCAACAAGGCCGTCTTAGACGAGACGGACTTCGTCGACCACTGGGGCGACGACGAGGAGACCGACGTGATCATCGGCTACCTCGAGGGGATCGAGGACGGCCGCGAGTTCATCGACACCGCCCGCAAGACGACCCAAGACACGCCGATCGTCGCCGTGAAGTCTGGGCGGACGAGCGCCGGCGCGCAGGCCGCCTCCTCGCACACCGGGACGCTCGCCGGCTCCGACAAGGCGTACGAGGCCGGGCTCGACCAGGCCGGCGTCATCCGCGCCGAGTCGGTCGACGAGCTGTTCGACGCGGCCGGCATCCTCGGGAGCCAGCCGCTGCCCGACACCGACAGCGTCGCCATCGTCACGAACGCCGGCGGCCCGGGCGTGATGGCGACCGACGCGGTCGGCGACGCCGACCTCGACATGGCGTCGTTCACGGCCGAGACGACCGACCGGCTCGCTGAGTCGATGCCCGAGGAGGCGAACATCCACAACCCGGTCGACGTGATCGGCGACGCCGACGTCGAGCGGTTCCGCGAGGCGCTCGAGATCACCGTCACCGACGACAACGTCGGCGCCGCGCTGGTGCTGGCCGCGCCGACGGCGACGATCGACTTCGCCGATCTGGCCGACGCCATCGAGGCGGTCAGCGAGGAGATGGACGCGCCCGTGGCCGCCTGTCTGATGGGCGGCGACCGGACGCGGGAACCGAAACAGCAGCTTCAGGCGCGCGGGATCCCCTGTTATTTCGACCCCGCGCGCGCCATCGACAGCCTCGCGACGCTGGCGGAGTACCGCGACATCAAGGAGCGCGAGTACGCCCCGGCGATGTCGTTCGACGTCGACCGCGAGCGCGCCCACGAGATCCTCGCCAGCGTGCGCGACCGCGACGATAATCGGTTGGGCGTCGAGGCGATGGAACTGCTCGACGCCTACGGCATTCCGACCCCCGACGGCGAGATCGTCGACTCGCCCGAGCGCGCCCGCGAGGTCGCCGAGGGCGTTTCCGGCGACGTGGTGATGAAGATCGTCTCGCCGGACATCCTGCATAAGTCCGACATCGGCGGCGTCGCCGTCGGCGTGAGCGACGACGACGTGGCCGACACCTACGAGGACCTGATCACCCGCGCGCGAAACTACCAGCCGGACGCGACGGTCCTCGGCGTTCAGGTACAGGAGATGGTCGACCTCGACGACGGCGTCGAGACGATCGTCGGCATGAACCGCGACCCGCAGTTCGGCCCGCTGCTGATGTTCGGGCTGGGCGGCATCTTCGTGGAGGTGATGGAAGACACCACCTTCCGCGTCGCGCCCGTCTCCGAACCGGAGGCCCGCGAGATGACCGAGGAGATCCAGTCGGCGCCGCTGTTGCGCGGCGCCCGCGGCCGCGACCCCGTCGACGTCGACGCCGTGATCGAGACGATCGGCCGGCTCTCGCAGTTGGTCACCGACTTCCCGGCCATCCTCGAACTCGACATCAACCCCCTCGTCGCACTGCCCGACGACGACGGCGGCACGAACGCCGCCGCCGTCGACGTGAGACTCACCGTCGATCCGGAGGAACTCGACTCCCCGGCGGCCGACCCGGAGCACGACCCGACCCCGCTCGACGCGGAGGAACCCACCAATGACTGACACACCCACCACACTCGTCACCGCGACCGGAGACAGCACCGGAAAGACAGCGATCACCGTCGCCTTGGCGCGGCTCGCCGCCGACCGCGGCCGCAGCGTCGGCTACATGAAACCGAAGGGCACCCGCCTCCAGTCGAACGTCGGCAAGACGCTCGATCAGGACCCGATGCTGGCCCGCGAGGTGCTCGATTTGGACACCGAGATGCACCAGATGGAGCCCGTCGTCTACTCGCCGACGTTCGTCCAAGGTGCGATCCGCGGCACCGAAGACGCCGACGCCCTGAGCGAGCGGGTCCGCGAGGAGTACGACGGGATCGCGGCCGACCACGACCAGGTGTTCGTCGAGGGCGGCGGCCGCTGGACCACCGGCGGCGTCGTCGACCTCACCGACGTCGACGTGGCGGAGCTGCTCGACGCGCGCGTCGTCCTCGTGGCCGAGTACGGCTCGCCGAACGACCTAGACGAGGTGCTGGCGGCCGCGGACGCGTTCGGCGACCGCCTCGCGGGCGTCGTGTTCAACAAGGTCACCGACGACGCCTTCGAGTCGCTCGATCAGGACGGCATTCCGTTCCTCGAATCGCGCGGCATCTCCGTCTTCGGCGCGGTCCCCCACGAGAAGGAGCTCGCGGGCGTCACGGTCGGCGAACTCGCCGACGAACTCGGCGCCGAACTGCTCACCGACGCGCCGACCGACGCGTTCGTCGAGCGGTTCCTCGTCGGCGCGATGGGCGGCGACGAGGCCCTCCGGTACTTCCGGCGCGCCCGCGACGCGGCCGTCATCACCGGCGGGGACCGCGCGGACGTTCAGACCGCCGCCCTCGAGGCGTCCGGCGTCGCCTGTCTCGTGCTCACCGGCGGCCACCGCCCCTCGGGCGCGGTGCTGGGCAAGGCCGCGGACGCCGGCAAGCCCGTGCTGGCGGTGAACACGGACACGGTCACGGCCATCGACCGCGCCGAGGAGGTCGTCCGCGGCGGGCGCACCCGAGACGTCCGCACGGTCGACCGGATGGCCGAACTGCTGGGCGACCACGTCGACGTCGACGCGCTCCTCTGAGCGGGCCGTCACCCCCTTCCGTTTCGCCCGCGACTCGTGATCGTCTGACGTACTGTTTTCACGGTGGACGACGTACCCCGCCCATGACCAGTCTCTCGGAGGCGTACGGTGGACGGGGGCGCTCCGGGGCCGAGCCGCGTCGCCTCTATCTCGGTGTGGGTTCGTTCGTCGCGGGAACGCTGCTTCTCGTCGTCGGCCTCTTCGTGGCCGCGGAGGTGCTGATACCGAGCGATTACACCTCTGCGGAGGCCCGCCAGCTCGGCGGGATCCTCGGCGGCGTGGGACTCCCGCTCGTCCTGCTCGGCGTGATGGCCGTGCTGCCGGCCGACCGCAACACCTACGTCGCGGCGATCGTCGGCGCGACCGTCATGTGTCTCGGCGTGGCGCTGTTCGCGCACGCGTACCCGCAGCAGTGGGTCGGCGGTCCGCGCCCCGAACTGACCGACCTCACCCTCCCGACCGCGGGCGTCTACTTCCTCGGCGCCGCGACGACGCTGTGGAGCGTGTTCGTCGGCGTCGCGAACTTCAAGACCCGCAACGACCCCGGCGGCACCGTCACGATGGAAGTGACTCACAAGGGGGAGACGAAAGTCGTCGAGGTCCCCCGAGACCAACTCGGCAGCCGCGGCGGCATCGGCCTCCTCGGCGGGACGCCCGACGGCGAGGTCGAGACGCAGACGAACCGCCCCGACGCCGACGGCTCGTCGGGCGGATCGCCGACGACCGAGCGGTCGACCACGTCCGCGCCGAGCGGCGCGTCGGTCGCCGGGAACTCGACCGGCGGCCCCGCGACCGCCGACCGCTCCCCGTCGGGCTCCGCGGGCGTGAGCGACGGCGGCAGCGCCGACACCGACATCACCTCGCCGCTCGACGACGCGGGCCAGACCGACGCTCCGTCGTCGCCGTCGAGCCCCGAATCGGCGCCCTCGCCGGGCTCGCCCGCCGCCCGCGACGGGCCGGGCGACGCCTACTGCGGTAACTGCGCCCAGTTCGACTACGTCCGCACGGAGGACGGCATGCGCCCCTACTGCGCCCACTACGACGAGCTCATGGACGACATGGAGGCCTGCGACTCCTGGACGCCGCGCTAGCCGTCCCGTCGCCGCCTCGCACTCCGAACGCGTCCCGTCTTTGTCTCTCTCAGTTCACACCGGCTCCGCGGACGGGAGCTGCGACTCCGCGACCGCGAACGCGAGCGTGCTCAACACGCCGATGAGCGTCCCCGCCGCGAGCGCCATCGCCAGCTCCGAGAGGTCGAGCGCCGTCACGCCGGCGGCGTCCGGGAGGAAGAAGCCGGAGAGCGCGAACAACACCACGGCGATGGACACCACGTAGAACGGCGCGTTGAGGTAGCGCCACCGGAACCGTCCCGCGAGGTACTCGTCGGTGATCTGGCCGAGACTGGAGGTGACGCCGGCGACGCTGAGCCACTGGACGAACCCGTGGACGAACGCGGCGAGCGCGGTGCCGGCGGCGAGTGACCCCCCCTGAACGGCCCGGACGGCGTCGACCGTGTCGACCCCCTGAACCCCGCCGACGACGACCAAGGCGAGCGCGACGACGTAGGTGACGAGCGTCACGCGGCCGGTGTAGAGGACGTTGCGGACGGTCTCGGCGGTCCCGTCGACGGTGTCTTCGAGGCCCAGCCCGCGGAACAGCGAGTAGAGGCCGACCGCACCGGAGAGGATTCCCAACACGGCCGCGCCCGCCACGTCGAAGAGGTTCGCGACGACGACCAGCGGGTAGATCAGAAGGAGGACGCCGAGCGGGACTAAGATCGTGCCGCGCGTCTCCGGGTCGGCGAGGACCTGCTTGATCGTGTAGTACAGCGATTCGAGGTCCTGCGCCTGTCGGACGACGACGCGGCGCATCCCGTCGATCGGCATCCGCGACCGGATCACGGGGAGGACGGACTCGTCTTGGGCGCCGTCGGTGATCACGACCGCCGACACCTCCTCCCCGGTCGACAGCTCGGCGAGGACGCGGTCGACCTCCTGTCCGACAGCGCGGTTCGCCTTCACGTCGGCGCCGTCGACGCCGGTGACGGCCGCGACCTCGACGGCCTCGCCCTCGGCGGCCAGCTCGTCGTGGACGTTCACGCCCTGGAAGAGGACGTTGACGTCGGAGTCCTCGGGGTCGGCGGTCGCGAGCGCGACCGCGGCCTCGGTGACGTCGTCGGCGCCGATGACGGGCGTGGGGATCCCGGTCTTGCGGCCGAGGTCGTCGTCGAGGTCGACACAGAGGACGAGCAGCATCGGTCGACGCTACGCGAGGGGTCGGCATATGTTTTCGGCTCGGGCTCCGTCGCCGCTCGCCGGCCGAGGGGACGGCGGGAGACGGGCTACTCGTCGGCCGGTTCGTGTTCGATCCCGTTCATCATGGAGCGGACGTTCTCGCCGTCCCCGAAGGCGGCGGGGTACGCCGCCAGCGGGACGACGAAGTCGCCGCCGGCCTCCACCGGGGCGCCGACGTGGAACTCCAGTTCGACGCTCACGCCCGTTCCCTCGATTTCGCCGTCGGCCGCGTACACGACGACCTCGGCGTCGGAGCCGAGCACCCCCGTGGTGTACTGGGAGCCGCGTTCGAGGTTGCTCACGCCCTCGTAGCGGTCGGCGATCAGGGCGGCGCGCTCGTCGGGAGAGAGGTCCTCGATCGGGTTGAACGACTGGCCGAGCACCTCGACCTGCGGCGTCGCCAGCGCGGCGAAGACGGCCGCTTGGTAGTTCTCACCGAACAGCTCTACCGCCTTGTCGTACTCGGCGATGGTGTTCGTCACCTGGACCTCTCGGGTCGAGCCCGCCACCTCGAACTCCCGCGAGACGGTCTGATCCGAGACGTCGTTGAGTTCGTAGCCGGTCTCCGAGAGCGTCGCGTCCGCAACGGTCGCCGTGCCGGCCGCGAACTCCGCGGGCTCGTCGCCGGTGGCGACGTCGAGCGCGGTACAGCCGGCGAGCCCGACGGCGCCCGCGAGTCCGAGCGCACCACGGCGGGTGGTCGCGTCGGTCTTCGAGCGGTTCTCGTCGCCGGAATCGAACGGCTCACCGGATCTCATGTCTTGCCGTCACGACGGCCGCGGTACATACTTTGTGTTCGGTCCGGCCGCTCCGCGGGCCGACCGCGGACGGACGGGGCCGTGACAACGGATCTCCCGGGAACGCGCGGTTCGGACGCTTTTTGGGGCCGCGGCCGGTAGTAGGGGGTAGATGATCTCCAAGGGCTGTGAACAGTGCGCCAAGGGCGGGAAGATGGTGCTGTTCGTCTACGGCTACTGCGACCAGCGGGACTGCTTCTACTGCCCCCTCGGAGAGAACCGGAAGAACGTCACCGACGTGTACGCCAACGAGCGGAAAGTCGAGTCCGACGAGGACGTGATCGAGGAGGCCAAGCGCATGAGCGCGCTCGGCACCTCGATCACCGGCGGCGAGCCGCAGGAGGCGATGGCGAAGACGACCCGGTACCTCGAACTGCTGAAAGACGAGTTCGGCGAGGACCACCACACGCACCTCTATACGGGTATCACGGGCGGCCGCGAGAACATGCGCCGGCTCTCGGAGGCCGGTCTCGACGAGATCCGCTTCCACCCGCCGCTGGAGATGTGGGGCGACATGCACGGGACCGAATGGGAGGAGATCCTCCACATCGCCCGCGAGGAGGGGCTCACGCCCGCCTTCGAGATCCCCGGCATCCGCGCGGAGCCGGAGTTCTTGGAGTTCCTCGACGAGGGCGCCGCCGAGTTCTGTAACATCAACGAGTTCGAGATGTCCGACGGCAACTACCGCCGGATGCAAGAGGAGGGCTTCGAGCTTCAGGAGGGGCACATGTCCGCCGTCGAGGGGTCGAAAGACGACGCCATCCTCGACGAGATGGCGAGCCACGAGAAGGTGTACTTCTGTACGTCGGTGTTCAAAGACGCCGCCCAACACCGCAACCGCCTGAAGCGGATGGCGAAGAACATCCGCCGCGAGTTCGACGAGGTGACCGACGACGGAACCTTAGTCTACGGGAAGGCGTTCGCCGACGCCGAGCGGTTCGAGGCGCTCGGCGTCCCCGAGGAGTTCTACACGGTGAAGTCGAACCACGTCGAGGTCGCGTGGTGGCTCCTCGAGGAGATGGTCGAGGACGGCGACCTGACCGAAGGCGAGATCGTCGAGCAGTACCCGACCGTCGACGGCACCGTCGTCGAGCGCACGCCGGTCGCCTGACGAGTCTCTTCCCGACTTTTCGCTTACACTCTCGTAGCCCCAGCCGCTCGGCCGTACGCGACCGTCCTCGTCGGGCTGTCCTCTGTCAACGTGGACCATGATTTAAATCAGTTCGGCGCGTATCGTCGCGCATGGCCTCCGAAGAACCCGAATTCGCCGACGTGAGCATCGGACAGACGGTGTACGACGAGTCGGGCGAGGAGTTAGGTAGCGTCCGCGGAATCGACGACGCGGGCTTTTACGTCTCCGTACCGGGGGTGACGAACGCGCAGGCGCTCACCGACGCCCGCGACGTCTTCGGCACCGCGTACGTGATGTGGCGCTGCTGGGAGTGCGGCGAAATGGGCGAGATCGGTAAAGAGCTCCCCGAGAACTGTCCGAGCTGTGACGCCCCCCGCGAGGAGCTGTACTACTGGGCGGAGGACTGAGCGATCACCGCGGGAACCCCGTTCGTGTCCTCGCCGTTTATCTATAACTGGTTGACTGCGTCGGCGCGATGAACACCACCGAAGCCCCAGCCGGGAGGCGGGCGCACGACCGCTGTCGCCCGAAAATCGAAGATTTCGGGAAGTCGTCAGAGTCCGAGGGATTCTGACTGCTAACCAGAAATATCTGATTCCTGGCGATGACGAGAGGGCGACGCTCTCTCGAACCACGCGCTTCAGTCGCTCGCGGTGCTCGCTCCGTCCAGTGTTTGCGTTACCTGTGCCCGCCTCCCGACTGCCCCTTCGAGTCCCGCCCCGCACGGCACCGCACCTCACGCCTCCCCAGCCTCGTCGCCGGACTACGTCCGGCTGTAAGCGAGAGCTTTGCTCTCGCCCTGTCAGTCGCCGTCGCTCCGCTCGGCGACTGACTCCAGCGAGGGATCGAAGGTCCCTCTGGCAGCCGGCGCTACGCGCCGGCAACCTCGCACGCGCACCTCGTGGCCGCCGGTGGCGGCCACTCTGAGGCCCGCGCCGACCGCTTCGTGGGCTTACGAGCTCTCTTTTTCATCTTCGAGCTCGTCCGGTTCGTCGCTCACTTCCTCGCGGAGGCGTTCGACTTCCGCCTCCAACTCCGCGATCCGGTCGGCGTCCGCCTCCTCGCCGTCGGAGCGCAGTTTGAGGAACACCACCACCCCCGCGATGACGACGAGGGGCACGCCGAACAGGAGGACGAGGACCACGAGGAGGATCAGTAGCTCCGGACCGCCGGGGACGCCGCCGAACGCGAGGACTGGCGAGACCATGGGCCATCCACTCGACGACGCGACAAAAACGGATCGGGGGCGGCGGCCGCGTCCGTCGGCCCGCTCTCAGGCCGCGTCGACGAAGTCCGCGAGGTTCGCTTGGAGCCCGGCCGCCAGCGTCGACTTCCGGCGGAGCCGGCCGAGCGAGACGGGGAGCTGGTCGGCGACGCCGCGGACCGCCTCGCCGAACGTCTCGGCCGTCCCGAGTTCGCCGTCGAAGGCGTTCCTGACGGCCTCGCGCACCTGCCAGACGCCGACCGGCCCCCAGTAGTCGTCGGAGACGTGGCGCAAGACGAGCGCCTTCGCCTGTCGCCCGCGGTCGTCGAGGTGTTCCAAGACGCCGACCCGGGCAGCGTAGTAGGCGCCGGCGGTCTCCTCGACGTAGCCGGTCCGCCCCTCCCGTCCCTCGCTGGCGGCCGCGAGGTAGACGCCCGCCTCGGGGTCGGGGTTCCAGATCGAGCCGGGCGATTTCATCTCGACGAGTTCGTACTCCCACTGCCCCGGCACCAAGATCACCCAGAACGCGTTGCCGAGGTACTCGTTGCGGTGGACCTCGATCCGGTCGACCGTCGGGTTGTCGCGGATCGACCCGCGGAGCAGCTGTCCGACCGTGTCGTCGACGGCCGTGATCGACCAGCGCGTCGGGACGAGTCGTCGGTTCTCCCCGCGGCCGAGCGCGCCCGCCGAGAGGATCGTGTTGATCTCGTACACGTCGAACCCGCGCCGGTAGAGGTACGCCATCGCCCCCTCGGCGCGCCAGTCGTCGTCTTCGAGCGTCTTCTTCACCGGCCGCGGGACGTGCGGGTTCTCGCCGAGGTCGGCGGTCCGGGCCGCGGCGCGCGGGCCGGTCGGCGTCTTGATGTCCTCCGTGCCGACGTCGAAGTCGAGGTCCGGCCGGCCGTCGAGGCCGATCTCCACGTCGACCGGGCGGTCCGCGATGGCGACCTCGCGCTGGACGCCGAGCCAGCCGTCCCACGCGTCGTGGACGCTCTCGGCCGGACCGCTCCCGCCGCCGACCGACTTCGCTCCGCCCGTCGCGCCCGCGTCCGCCACGTCGACGCCGCGGGTCGAGTTGAGCAGGCTGGTCCGCCGGTCGAACACGTCGGCGATGGAGACGCCCTCGTCGTACCACGCCGCGGAGGTCTCGAACGCTTCCGCGCGCTCCTCGCGGCCGACCGGGGAGAGCAGGCCGGTCGAGACGTTCGGGTAGTTCGAGCGGCCGACGAAGATCGAGGGGGAGACGCTGCCGACCACGGCGTCGTCGGAGACGTGTTCGTCGAAGCGTCGCTCGAAGGAGTCGAGGTGATCGAGGATGCCGTAGTCCTTCTCGGCGGCGAGGCGCCGCCGCTCGGCCCGCTCGTTCGCCTCGAATTCGATGAACTCGTCGAGCCGCATTCGGGTCGGGGTTGGGGGCGCGAGGGCTTGAACGTTGGCTGCGGGGCCCGTGAAAAACGGCGACTCGTGGGAGAAACGCGTCCGCGTTCGGCCGGACGCCGCCCGTCGAGCGCGTCGGCGGCGTCTAACTGTGGATTCCCATCGCTTCGATCTGCTCTTGATACCGGTTGCGGATGGTGACCTCGGTGACCTGCGCCACGTCGGCGACCTCGCGTTGCGTCTTCTTCTCGTTACAGAGCAGCGAGGCGGCGTAGATGGCCGCGGCCGCGTACCCGGTCGGCGACTTGCCGGAGAGGAGTCCCTGTTCGGCGGTCGTCTCGATTATCTCGTTGGCCTTCGACTGGACCTCCTCCGAGAGCTCCAGCTCCGAGGAGAAGCGCGGAACGTACTTCTTCGGGTCGACCGGGCGCATCTCCAGGCCGAGCTCCTGGGAGATGTAGCGGTACGTCCGCCCGATCTCCTTACGGTCGACCCGCGACACCTCGGAGATCTCCTCGAGGCTGCGGGGGATGCCCTCCTTGCGGCAGGCGGCGTAGAGGGCGGCGGTCGAGACGCCCTCGATCGAGCGTCCGCGGATGAGGTCCTCGTTGAGCGCGCGTCGGTAGATCACCGACGCCACCTCGCGGACCGAGCGGGGAACGCCGAGCGCGCTGGCCATGCGGTCGATCTCCGAGAGCGCGAACTGGAGGTTGCGCTCCCCGGCGTCCTTGGTGCGAATCCGCTCTTGCCACTTGCGCAGGCGGTGCATCTGCGACCGCTTCTTCGACGAGATCGACCGCCCGTACGCGTCCTTGTCCTTCCAGTCGATCGTCGTCGTCAGCCCCTTGTCGTGCATCGTCTTCGTCGTCGGGGCGCCGACGCGCGACTTCTCCTGTCGCTCCGAGTGATTGAACGCCCGCCACTCCGGGCCGGGGTCGATCTGCTCGTCCTCGACGATGAGCCCCGTCTCCTCGTGTATCAGCTCCCCGTCGGCCGTCCGGGTGAGATCCTCCGGATCGAAGTCCTCTGGGTCCAATTCGTCGACGTCTTCGGCGTCGATCTCTTCTTCCTCGGCGTCTTCGTCCCCCACGCGCTGCCGGTCGTGATCCCGTTGCCGGGTGGGCCGTGTCATCGCATTTATATACTATCCAAATGGTTTAACTTAAAAGTTCGTTACCATGTGATTGTGTGGCACGGATATCGCGAAGCGGCCGCCTCTCCGCCGCCGGCTGCTCTCACTCTCTCCCGGACGGCGGACGGACAGCCCTTTGTCCCGTGGGCGCCGAACTCGGGCGAATGCCGACGATCGACTGCGACCCGGCCGTCGCTCGCGAGCGACTCGCGGACGCCGACGTCCGGGTCGACGAGGGGAACACGCCCCACGAGCGGTGGCGCGCCGAGCGCGAGGGGGCCGTCGCGGTCGCGTACGACGACAAGGTCGTCGTCCAGGGGAGCGACCCGACGCGGCTGACCGCCCTGCTCCGCGACGGCGGCGGCCGCGCGCACGTCTACTTCGACGGGGCCTCGCGGGGGAACCCGGGGCCCGCGTCGGTCGGGTGGTGTCTGGTCACCTCCGACGGGGTGGTCGCCGAGGGCGGCGAGCGCATCGGGCGGGCGACGAACAACCAAGCCGAGTACGCGGCGCTGATCCGCGCGCTGGAGGGCGCCGACGAGTACGGCTTCGACGCGGTCGACGTGCGGGGGGACTCGGAACTCATCGTCAAACAGGTCCGCGGCGAGTGGAACGCGAACGACCCCGAACTCAGAGAGCGTCGGGTCCGCGCCCGGGAGCTGTTAGAACGGTTCGACCGCTGGTCGATCGCCCACGTTCCGCGGGAGATAAACGCACGCGCCGACGATCTGGCGAACGAGGCACTCGATGACGCGAACTGACGACGACCCGCCGGAGTGGGCGAAAGAACAGGCTCGTGAGATGATGGCGGCGGGAGGCGACGGCGAGGGATCCGACGCCTCCGACGAGGCGCCGGAACCCGGTCCCGACGACCGCGTTCCAGACGTGCCCGTCGAGGCGGTCGAGGAGGCCGAACGGCTCACCCGACTCGCCCGCAAGGCCGAGTCCTCGGCATCGACGCCCGAGATCGAGGAGGCGGCCGCCCAGTACCGCGAGCGGCGCGACTCCCTCGCCGCCGAGTACGGCTACACCGCGCGCGTCCGCGACGAGGACGACGCGCTCGTGTTGTACCCCGACGAGTGGATGGACGAGGGGACGGTCCAACTCGACCGCGTCGAGGACACGGACCGCGCCGTCGAGGTGTCGCTGTCCGGCCCCGGCGACGCCGACCGCTACCGCGAGGTGGCCGCGTACAACGAGGCCGTCGCCGAGGCGGTCGCCGAGCGGAAAGCCAGCGTCCACGCCCGGACCGCGGAGACGTTCGCGGCGTTCATGAGCAACCACTACGTCCGCCCGGTCGACGACGCCACCCCGGAGATGCGCGCCGAGTTCCGCGAGGAGTTCCTGGTTCGGAACGGCTGGCCGACCGACGAGCAGCTCGCGGCCGTCGACGAGTCGCTGTCGGTGATCGAGTCGGTCGCCGCCGACGTCGACGATCCGACGTAGCCGCGGCTTCGCGAGCCGGGAAACGCGGCTTTCGCCGCGCCGTGTGCCAAAAGGTTCGTTCGTAGCCTGTTCGTCCGCCCGCGCGGGCGGCTACCGCAGCCTCACTCCAGCAGCGCGCGGACCTCGTCGGCGCGTTCGTCGTCGGTGACGAAGCGGTCGAGGACCCACTCGACCTGCCCGAGGACGACGTCGTGGCCCGCGTCGGTGAGTTCGTACTGGTTCGTCCGCTTGTCGAGTTCGCTCTTCTCGACGAGCCCGAGTTCGACGAGGTCGTCGAGGTTGGGGTACAGGCGGCCGTGGTTCACCTCGGAGCCGTAGTACGCCTCCAGCTCCCGCTTGATGGCGAGACCGTACATCGGCTCCTCGGCTAAGATGGAGAGGATGTTCTGCTGGAACGCCGTGAGATCGCTTGCTGCCCTCGATTCATCAGTGACTGTTTGTGCCTCTGACATGGGTAACAGGAAGGGTCCCGAACTTATAATCTTTCTCAACATACACGATCGTTGCGATGCGTAACCCCGGACGGTTGTCCAGATCTCGCGGTATTGATGCTCCTTCGGCGGACGCCCGCGCGATCCCGCGGCGGAGTACGTTCGACTGATCGATTCCGTTCACGCCGGGTCGATCGACGATCCGTCGGCGGTCCCGCCGTTTCGGTTCGCGATCGAAACCCGCGGATCGGCGTCTGACGGGCCCGGACCGACGATGCCGTTCGGCGTGTTCGTCCCGCCGCCCGCGGACCGGCTCAGGCGATCCCGAAAGGACTTTGCCCGACTTCGACGCACTATCGGGCACATGGTCAACCTCTGGGAGGATCTCGAAACGGGACCGAACGCGCCGGACGAGATCTACGCCGTCGTGGAGTGTCTCAAAGGCGAACGGAACAAATACGAGTACGACAAGGACATCCCCGGCGTCGTCCTCGACCGGGTGCTTCACTCCAACGTTCACTACCCGTACGACTACGGCTTCATCCCCCAGTCGTATTACGACGACGAGGACCCCTTCGACGTGATGGTGCTCGTCGAAGACCAGACGTTCCCCGGCTGCGTCGTCGAGGCCCGTCCCGTCGCGCTGATGAAGATGGACGACGACGGCGAACAGGACGACAAGGTGATCGCGGTGCCGACCGAGGACCCCCGCTTCGACCACATCGAGGACCTCGAAGACATCCCCGAGCAGATCCGCGCCGAGATAGACGAGTTCTTCGCGACCTACAAGAACCTCGAGGCCGGCAAGGAGGTCGAAACGCTCGGCTGGGAGGACAAGGAAGCGGCGAAAGACGCGATCGAGCACGCCCAGGACCTCTACGACGAACAGGTCGCGTAACGACCGAATAACCGGGACGCATCCGTCGGCCGCGCTCGGATGCGTTATGCCTATGGGTAATTTTTAGAGGCCGAGTCGCGTATTCACAGTTAGAACCATGAGCGCCCGCACGCCCCCCGTCGGCATCGACCACCCGACGGTCGTTCCCGCGAACTTCGACCCGGACGAGGATACCGCGGACGACGCGGCCGAGGCGGACGACGCCGTCGAGGCGGACGACGCGTAACCGAACGTCGACGTTCCCGTGCCGCCAGTCGTCTCCCGGCGACCGCTCAGTGACTCGACGACGCTGGGATGTACGGTTCTCGGGCGCGGACTCTTCGCTCGGCCTTCAGACGCGCTCGACGACCGCCGAGAGGCTCGTCGCGTCCTCCCGGAGCGCCGCGAACGTCTCGTCGACCCAGTCGACGACCGTTTCGTCGGTCGATTCGAGCACGCATCGGGGGTTGTTCCGTTCGTCGTACGCGGTGACGCACGCCACGTCGCCACACCGGAAGAGCCCGTACCCGATCGGTTCGGCGCTCACGTACACCTCGGCGGCGTCGTCGTCTAACGCCCGATCCGTCGCCGGTTCGAACTCCGTGACCGACGTGTCGGCCACGTCGCGGTCGATGATCAGCTGGACGCTCGCGCCGTCGTCTAGCGCCGCCGCCGCCGCCTCGTTGAACTGCTGGATGACGACCGGAGAGACCGCGCGGATCTCGGTGTCGCGGTGCTCGCGGAGGAGCTCCGTGAGCCGGTTGACCGCCGCCAGCGGGTTCCGGTCGGACGCGACGGTGAGGTCGCTGTCCGGGAGTCCCCCTGCCGGGAAATCGACGCCGACGCGCTCGACGCCCGCGGCGAACCCCCCGTACCGGTCGCCTCGTTCGACCTCCGTGAGAAGCGTTTCGTACGCGTCGTGAACGCGTCGACCGGTCGGCGTCACGCAGTACGCGGCGTCGCGTTTCACCACCCAGTCTCGCTCGCGGAACCCGGCGAGGATCCGCTGGACCGTCGTCCGGGTGGCGTCGACCGCGTCGGTGACCTCGGCCGGACGCCGCGGCTCCTCGCGTAACGCCCGGAGTATCGCGACCCGAACGGGCGAGCCGGCGAGGTACTGTGCGCCACTGTGTCCCTCCTCGGCCGTCATCGTGTGATCCACGTGTACGGGTACCGCCCTGTTAACCGTACCGCGTCCGGGCAGCGGTCACCGGCACCGCGGGCCGCCGCTCGGTTCACTCCTGATACCGGAACGAGACGACGGTCCCGACGGTGCCCTCGCCGGCGATCCGCTCCGTGGTCACCGTCACGGCGGCGAGCGCCTCCGCCCCGAGCGCCTCCTCGATCACCGCCCTGAGCGCGTCGGGGTCGGCCCCGTCGTCGATCACCGGCACGCGGACCTGTCGGCGGTTGACGGCGACGTCGCCGAGGTCGTACTCCGTGTGCTCGAACGCCTCGCGGATCGCGGCCTCGATGTCAGTCATCTCACGGCATCCTCCGCGCTCGGCGGTGAAAAAACGGGGTCCTCGGTCGATCCGAAAGTTCGGCGGGCGATGTCTCCACACTGTGAGAACCGCGAACAGACCGATAAAACGTCTCATAGAGCCTGTATTTATTTAATACATCATTTTAACATTTCAAACATCTACGTCATACAACCGTAGAACAATCTCAATATTTATTTATCCTGATACTTTTCGAATATGCACGAAAGTGTAGCAGATTACGTGGCAGAGCACCCGAAGATGGCCGGCGTCCTGTTCAGCGCACTCCTGCTGTTGACGCAGGCGGCGCCTGCGGCGGCGAATCAGGCAGTGGTTAACCCTGGTCCGTAAGGTCGGGCAATTCATCATTCCAAGTTAGTTTCTCATCGTAAAATATCGGTGTATCCTCAAGATCTAGGAAATCTTTCACTTTCTTAGCAGTAACCTCGTTTATACTCACTTTAGATGGAATAATGTAATTTCTATCGTCCCTTTCTAAATTTATATACATCAAACTCCCAATACCATACGGTCCGTTTGGAAAACCCTCCACTAAAACGTCTAAGCATTCTGTCTGCGTGTGCTCTAAACTGAGCACTAGTGCCGCTCCACTGCGACTCTGGCAGATCGTCGTTCCCCCGTCGCCCACTACGATATACTGATGGCCAGTAATCAGTTCCCGCTTTGCGACGTGAAGTGCGGTCCGGAGATTAAACCCGCTGTTCATCAGCCGAGCAATGATTCGGCCGAGTTTTGTCGCGGGTGAGTTCGCAACGTCTGAAAGAGTGACGATACCCCCGCGCGACCCGCGATGAACAAGGGCCTCGCCCTGCTGGTACGACTGACAGGCGTTTAGTAGAAAGGCGCTGACGCCAATTTCGAGATCTTCGTTTGTCAGGTCGAGATAGTCGTCGGCGCACTGCATTCCCCGATCGTCGACGTGGCCGATGTAGTGGAGGAAGTCGACATTGGAGCTAAGTACGTCGCGCATCTCCTCGCGCGAAAGGTCGTGTCGCACCTCGATGTCGAACTGAACCATGTCGCGGAGCCCGTAGAGGTCACCGACGTTATCCTCCTCGCGCATCTGCTCGTCGTTACAGACGACGAGGACCGAGATCCGCGACTGCTCGACCTGCCCGGCTTCGAGTCGGCGGTGATACGCGTCGAGCGTGGCCTTGTTCGCGTCGAGCGGCACGCCGTCGCCGACCCACGCGTGCTCGACGGTGTCGACTGGTTCTGGGCGAATAAATTCGGTCTGCGCCGGGACGGCACCCCGCTCCACGGAAGCGTCCGCGCCGCGAGTATCTCCCACGCTGGCGCCACCGCGCATGAGTTCTCCACAGTCTACGCTGACATCGTCGGACATTGCCCTACCTTCGATCGTGATCGCCGTGTTCCCGCCGGGGCCCCTGAAGAATCCGACGCCGGCTCCCTCGTCGTTGTCGACGGGGGTGACCGTCTCTGGTGACCTGATGATCGACAGTTCACCGGCGACGAACGGGAGCATTTCTACGTTCTCCGGGTCAGGACGCACGTCTGTTGTTAGCGTCCACTGCGGCAGTTCGGGTTCAATCTCTTCGAAGGGCACGTCGAGGTACTCGCCCAGCCGCTCCGCGAGCGGCAGGTCGTACAGCTGTTCCCAGTTGAGGTCAAGATTTGTGGTTTCACGCTCGTGGAGGTCCACCGGATAGAATCCCTCGGTTCGAGCGAGGCAGTCCATATGGAACGACTGCCTGAGCACCTGCGCGGTCCGCTCCTCGAATCCCGGTTCGAGCGGGTACGTCCAGCCGTCGCCCTCGATCCGCGGCTCGTCGCCCGGCACTACGTCGGCTGCGAAGTAGTAGGCCAGTGAGACAACGGGGTAGAGATAGCGGTACTCAGGCGGGATAATAATCTCAACGTTGCTGTCAATCGGAGTAACCTGACTCGGTATTTCAAACGACTCATTTGGCTCGATCAATGGCGGATGCCCCCGGAGTGTTGGGAATGACCGTTCTGGGCTTGTCGTCTGTAGAGCTGTGCCTAACAGAGACACAGCCTTCATCACAGACTTCGGATCTGTTGGGGTTTTAATCGTGCCAGCAGGCGTCTGGTGAAGCGACCGAAATCCGAGTCTAATCTCACTTGGTACATCTAAGTCGATTCGCGTTGTTCGGTCTGTCGTCGAAACAGAAAATCCGGTCTTAATACCAAGATACGTCTTAGTGGGAGCTGGATTAATTCCGATGTGGTATTCCCCTGCTGGCATCTCGTAGCAGTCTCCCCGTGTTAGAAGATTTCCGTCCCAATCTCGCGTTTCAACAAGCCCAACGCGCGGGATCTCGATCGAGCCGGTCTCGACCGCGACGCTGGCGTCGACGGGGAAGTAATGGTCGGACTCGGGACGAGGCTGCGGGTCGACCCGCCGGTCGGTGTACACCTCGAACTGCGTGTTCTCGATGTGGTCCGTGACGGTGAGTCCGTCGGCCGCACGCAGCGGGTCGATGTCGATGCTCATGGGGGTCGACCCCGGCGCCGGACGGGGCCGAGAGGGCCGGCGCGGCGGTCGTGGATACCCCTCTTTGACCGATAGCGGCGATAAAGCTTGTGTCGGTCCGATCGCCGCGGACCGAACGGATAAAGGGCCCGCCGCCCCA
Source organism: Halorubrum ejinorense (assembly GCF_055389685.1). Taxonomy (NCBI): domain Archaea; kingdom Methanobacteriati; phylum Methanobacteriota; class Halobacteria; order Halobacteriales; family Haloferacaceae; genus Halorubrum; species Halorubrum ejinorense. The sequence continues at coordinate 13,141 of NZ_AP043777.1, read as the reverse complement.
CCTCCGTGTAATGATTACGCTGGGAACGGCCCGCGCCTCCCCGGGCGAGACGGACACGGGCCGTCTCGAGGTGGGGGAGATGCGAGACGGGAGTCCCGTCCGGCTGCCGGTCGCGGTCGTCAACGGCGCCGCCGACGGACAGACGCTGTACGTTCAGGCGGTGAGCGACGGCGACGAACTGAACGGACTGGGCGTCGTCAACCGGGTCGTTCCCCGACTCGATCCGACCGAGCTGTCCGGGTCGGTCCTCGTCGTCGGCATCGTGAACCACTTCGCGTTCCAGGTGGCCGAACACCGGAACCCGGTCGACGACCGGAAGATGAACCGCGGCTACCCGGGCGACGCCGACGGCACGACGAGCGAGCGGATCGCTCACGAGACGTTCCAGGCCGCCAGCCGCGCCGACTACATCCTCGACCTCCATCAGGGGTCGACGAGCCGGATGATAAACGAGACGCGGGTCCGCTGTGGCGTCCGCCACCGACTCCACGGGGACTGTTTAGAGCTCGCGAAGGTGTTCGGCTGCGGGCACGTCCTCGACATCAAGGGACCGGACGGCCAGCTCGCCCGGGCCGGTCCCGAACACGGGATCCCCACCATCGACCCCGAACTCGGCGGCTGCGTCGGCTGGGACGAGGAGTCGATCCGGTACGGCGTCGAGGGGGTGTTCAACGTGCTCCGGTACTACGGGTTCCTCGACGGCGACGCGCCCGTCGAGTCGCAGACCCGCGCTCGCGGCTTCGACCAGTACGGCTCGCCCGCCGGCGGGCTGGTCCGCTTCGAGCGTGAACTCGGCGAGCGCGTCACCGCCGGGGACGTGCTGTTCGAGGTGACGGACACGTTCGGCGCCCTGGAGGGCCGCGTGACCGCCGACACGGACGGGGTCTTCTGGCGGACGCGTCGCCTCCCGCAGGTGGCCGCCGGCGAGTACGTCTGTTCGGTCGGCACCAACGTCGACCAGTACTGATGGCCGACGCCGACGACGCCGAGGGCCGGGCGCGACCCCTACACCGCCTCCGGTGTCGCGAGTGCGGCGAGACGTACCGCGACCGCTGGCGCTGCCGGTGCGGTGCGCCGCTCGACTTCGCCGACCCGCCGGTCCCGGAGGCTGCCTCGCCCGACCCGGCGTCGTTCGACGCGCGCGACGGGCTCTGGGCGTTCGACGGCCTGCTCGCCGTCGGCGCTGACCCCCGCGACCGGGTGACGCTCGGCGAGGGGATGACGCCGCTCGTCGACGCCGACCGGGCGACGCCGACGAGCCCGGCGAGCGACGCCGACGAGACGCCCCCGTGGGACGCGTCGTTCAAGCTGGAGTACGTGTTCCCGACCGGCTCGTTCAAGGACCGCGGCGCGACCGCGACGCTGACGCGGGCCCGCGAGCTGGGCGTCGAGCGCGTCGTCGAGGACTCGTCGGGCAACGCGGGGGCCGCGATCGCGACCTACGCCGCCCGCGCCGGAATCGCGGCCGAGATCTACGTCCCGGCCGGCGTGAAGGAGTCGAAGCTTCGGGCCATCCGCCGGGCCGGCGCGGACCCAGTCCGGGTCGAGGGGAGCCGTCAGGACGTGACGGACGCGTGCGTCGCGGCGCTCACCGCCGGGAGTTCGACTCCCGAGAGCGACGTCGAGCGCGGGAGCGACGACTCCCGGACGGACGCGTGGTACGCCAGCCACGCCTGGAACCCGGCGTTCTTCGAGGGGACCGCCACGGTCGCCTACGAGATCGCCCTCCAGCGCGACTGGAACGCCCCCGACGCCGTCGTGGTGCCGCTCGGCCACGGGACGCTCTTCCTCGGCGCCTACCGGGGGTTCCGGCGGCTCGAACGCGCCGGCTGGATCGACGCGGTCCCCCGCCTCTACGGGGCGCAGGCGGCCGGCGTCGCCCCGATAGTCCGGGTGCTCCACGGCGCCGAGGCCGCCGACCCGGCGGGCGTCGTCAACGAGGCGGCCGACGGGATCCAGATCGCCGAACCGGTCCGCGACCGCGAGATCCGCGAGGCGATCGACGCGACCGGCGGCGACGCGCTCGCGGTCACCGAGGCGGCCGCGACGCGCGAACTCGACCGGCTCCACGCCGCCGGCTTCTACACGGAACCGACCTGTGCGGTCGCGCCCGCGGCGCTCCGAGCCCTCCGCGAGCGCGGCGAGGTCGCACGCGACGAGGATGTGGTCGTCCCGCTGACCGGGAGCGGGCTGAAGGGCTGAGACGGGCGGAGCGGGACTTACGGGCCCGAGCGGGTCGACGGAGCGAACCGGCTGGCCCCCGTTCCGTCTCACCGGCATCCCTTTTCGGCCGGGGCGCCTTTGCCTCGGTATGGAGGTGCTCGTCTACGGCGCCGGCGCGCTCGGGAGCCTTGTGGGCGGGCTGTTGGCCCGCGAACACGACGTGACGCTCGTCGGCCGCGACCCCCACGTGCGGCGGATCCGCGCCGACGGGCTCCGGATCGACGGCGCGGTCGAGGCCCGCGTCAGTCCGCGGGCGCTCACCGACGGGACGCACCGCGCCGCCGATCTCGCCCTCGTCACGACGAAGGCGTACGACACCGACGCGGCCGCCCGGGCGCTCGCGACCGGCGAGTACGGGACGGTCTGCTCGCTCCAGAACGGCCTCACCGAGGAGCGGCTGGTCGCCGCGCTCGACGCGACCGTCCTCGCCGGCACCGCGAGCTACGGCGCCCGGCTGGTCGGACCGGGGCACGTCACCTGTACCGGCGTCGGCGAGGTGGTGATCGGGGCGCTCTCCGGCGGACCGAGCCCGCAGGCCGCGCGGGTCGGCGCCGCCTTCGACGCGGCCGGCATCGAGGCGGTCGTCGCCGACGACATGCCGGTCCGCCGGTTCGAGAAGCTCGCGGTCAACGCCGGGATCAACGGCCCCTCGGCGCTCGCGCGGACCGAAAACGGCGCGACGCTCGACGGTCCCGCCGGCGACGTCTCGCGCGAGGCCGCCCGCGAGACCGCTCGCGTCGCCCGGGCGACCGGCGTCGAGCTGTCCGACGAGCGCGCGGTCGACGCCGTCGAGCGCGTCGCGGCCGACACCGCCGCGAACCGGTCGTCGATGCGCGAGGACCTCGCGAACGAGCGGCGCACGGAGGTCGACGCCATCTACGGGGCGATTGTCTACCGCGCCGACCGCCACGGCGTGGCGGTGCCGACCTGTCGAACGGTCGCGTCGCTGATCCGGGGCTGGGAGACGGCTCGAGGCCTCCGCTGAGCGGTCGGTGAGCGGGTAGTCGTGGCAGTGAGCGGGTAGTCGCGGCGGTGAGAGAGTGACCGTGGCGTTCGTGGTGTCCGTCGTCGCTCGGAAACAGTGGGAAACAGCGCTGGACAGGCTTCCGTGAGCGCGTCAGCCGTCGACGCGGCTCAGCACCACTCTTCGAGGACCGTCGCGTCGGTCTCGTCGACCGACACCCACGCGTCCTCCCGCGAGACGTCCGCGATCACGAGTTCCGATCGCGACGACGAGGAGTCGATGGACGCCATCACGTCCGGCGCGTCCGCGGACTCCATCGACGGGTCCGTCGGCAGCGGGGTCCGGCGGTGGTCGGGGTCCGGGTCGTCCCAGGGAGTGGAACTCCGTGACATGGTTGTGAATAGTTCACAGTACGTATAAGAGTTGCGAACCGGGCCGGAATCGGCCGTCAGATCGGTGATTCCGGAGACTGACCGCCGACGTATCTCCTGATAAACGGCTGCTCAGGCGACGATATGCCCGAACGTGTCGAGTATCTCATCGGCTCGCCGGGTTGCTCTCGCGTCGGGAATCCGCCTCCGCACGCGCGAGTCGGCTCCGTGTGCCTCGGGTGGTCCGGCTCCGCACACCTTCGCAGTATACAAGAGGTGCCACGCTGAAAGACGGGCATGAACGTAGCAGACGCCATGACGCCGCGCTCGGAGCTCGTCGTCGTCGAGATTCCCGGGAGCCGAAACGACGTGTTGGAGTACATTCAGGACCGCGGCTTCTCGTCGGTGCCGGTCGTCAAGAGCGTCGACGGCGACGAGGTCTACCGCGGGCTCGTCACCCGTGACGACCTCATCGACCAGCCGGACGAAGACCAGCTCGCGCTGCTGATGCGCGAGGTCCCGACCGCCGGGGCCGACGACGACATCGTCGACGCCGCCCGGACCATGGTCTCGGAGAGCTCGCGACGGCTCCCGGTCGTCGACGGCGACGAGCTCGTCGGCATCCTCACGGTCACCGACGTGGTCCGGGCCATCGCCCGCGGCGAGGTCGACGGCGACACGCCGGTCGGCGACCTCGCGACCCGCGCCGTCAACGCGACGCACACGGAGACGCCGCTGCCGGTCGCCGAGCGCGAGATAGCGCTCTCGCAGGTCCCGTACGCGGTCGTCCTCGACGACGACGCGGGCCTCACCGGAATGCTCACCGAGGTCGACATCCTGGAGGTCGCCCGCGTCGTCGAGGGCGAGGCGAGCACCGGCGACTCCATCGCCGAGCAGGACTCGGAGTGGTCGTGGGAGGGGATCAAGGCGACCGGCGCGCGCTACCTCCCCACCCGGAACGTCGAGATCCCCGCGGAGGCGGTCCACCACTTCATGACCGAGGACCTCATCACGGTCAACGCCACGCGGACGGCCAAGGAGGTCGCACAGGAGCTCATCAGCAACGACATCGAGCAGGTCCCGCTCGTCTCCGGCACGGAGCTCGACGGGATCGTCCGCGACGTCGACCTGCTGGAGGGGCTGTAGATGGCGGCTGACGCGCTCGCCGAACTCGCGAAGCGTCGCGGGTTCTTCTTCGGCTCGAACGGCGCGTACGGCGGCACGGCCGGCTTCTACACGTTCGGGCCGCAGGGCGCCGCGTTGAAGCGGAACGTCGAGGACGCGTGGCGCGACCGGTTCACGATCCGCGAGGGGAACCGCGAGATCGAGGCGCCGACGGTCATGCCCGAGGCCGTCTTCGAGGCCTCCGGCCACCTCGAGGGGTTCGACGACATGCTCGTCGAGTGTCCCGAGTGCGGCGAGTCCCACCGCGCGGACCACCTCGTCGAGGCCGTCACCGACGTCGAGGACGCCGAGGCGCTCCCCGGCGAGGAGGTCGCGGCGCTCATCGCCGACAACGAGATCGCCTGCCCAGCCTGCGGCACCGCCCTCGCCGGCGAGCCGGTCGAGGCGTTCAACCTCATGTTCGCGACCGACATCGGCCCCGGCGACGCCCAGCCCGGCTACCTCCGGCCGGAGACCGCACAGGGCATCTTCGTGGAGTTCCCGCGACTGAAGGAGTACGCCCGGGGGAACCTCCCGTTCGGTATCACCCAGATCGGTCCCGCCTACCGCAACGAGATATCGCCCCGCGGCGGGCTGCTCCGGCTTCGGGAGTTCACGCAGGCAGAACTGGAGCAGTTCATCGACCCCGAGGAAGACGAGCCGCCGCTCGACCGCGTCGCGGACGTCGAGGTGCGGCTGTACCCGGCGACCGAACAGGAGGCCGCGGACGGCGAGTACCTCGACACGACTGTCGGCGAGGCGGTCGAGTCGGGGGTCATCGGCTCCCCGTGGGTGGGCTACTACCTCGGGGTCGCACAGGAGTGGTACGAGCGCGTCGGCGTCGACCTCGACCGCTTCCGGTTCCGCCAGCACCTCGCCGGCGAACGGGCCCACTACGCGGCCGACTGCTGGGACGCCGAGAGCGAGGTCGACGGCGACTGGATCGAGATCGCCGGCTTCGCCTACCGCGGCGACTACGACCTCTCGAAACACGACGAGTACGGCGACGACTCCTTCACCGTCTTCAAGCGCTACGACGAGCCGAAGACGGTCGAGCGCGCCACGGTCGACCCCGACATGTCGGTCCTCGGCCCCGAGTTCGGCGGGGACGCGGCCGCGGTCGCCGAGGCGCTCGAAGCCCTCGCCGAGCGCGACCCGGACGCGTTCGACGCCGAGACGGTCTCGGTCGAGATCGGCGACGGCGACGACGCGGAGACCCACGAGGTCGACACCGACGTGGCGGACTTCGCCGTCGAGGAGGTGACCGAGAACGGCGAGCACATCACGCCCCACGTCGTCGAGCCGTCGTTCGGCGTCGGCCGCACCGTCCAGACGCTGCTCGCGCACGCCTACCGCGAGGACGAGGTCGACGGCGAGACGCGGACGTACCTCTCGCTGGCGCCCGAGGTCGCGCCGCAGGACGCCGCCGTCTTCCCGCTGGTGACGAACGACGACCGGCTCACCGCCCTCGCCGACGAGGTCGCGGCCGACCTCCGCGCGGCCGGGCTCGCGGTGGCGTACGACGACTCCGGCTCGATCGGTCGCCGGTACCGCCGACAGGACGAGGTCGGCACGCCGTTCTGCGTCACCGTCGACCGCGACGGGATCGAAGACGAGGGCCCCGACACGGTCACGCTCCGCGAGCGCGACTCCGCGGCGCAGATCCGAGTCCCGGTCGCGGACCTCGCCGACGAACTGACCGCGCTGCGGTCGGGCGAACCGTTCGCCGCGGTCGCCGAGCGGTACGACGCGGTCGACACCGACGTCGAGACCGCGGGGGCGTGACCCTCCCGGCCGCGGCGTGGCGCGAGCGCGTGGAGTTCGAGCGGCGGCTGGTCCACGCGAGCGGCACCCTCTATCCGGTCCCGTACCTGCTGGGCTGGATCTCCTGGCAGACCACCGGGCGGCTGATGGTCCTCAGCGTCGCTGTCGCGGGCGTCCTCGAGGCGCTGCGGCTCTCCGACGCGGTCGGCCCCCTGGAACCGCTGTACGACGCGCTCGTCCGCGACTACGAGGCCGACGGAGTCGCGGGCTACGCCCTGTATCAGGTCGGGATGGCCGTGGTCGCGCTCGCGTTCGCGCCGGTGTTCGCCGTGCCCGCGATGTGGATGCTCTCCGTCGGCGACCCGATAAGCGGCGGCCTCGGCGAGAACGCGGCGACGGAGCCGAAGCGGCTCTCCGTGGTGGCGGCGATGGTGTTCGTCTGCTTCGGGATCGCCGTCCCGTACGCGATCCCCGAGTTCGGCCCCGACCCCGGCGTGATCATCGCGCTCGCGGGCGCGATCCCCGCCGCGGTCGCCGACGGGCTCCCGCCGCTAATCTACGGCGTCGCCGTCGACGACAACCTCACCATCCCGCCCGCGGCCGCCGGCGGGATGTTCCTCGCGGCCGCGCTGATCGCGTAGCGCGGTCGCTCGGGAGCAGTCGGTCTCGGCGGCGACGGCGACGCCGCTCGCCGGGAGAGACTGAGAGAAGCGCCGAGGCGGAGATTTGAACTCCGGTGTCCGAATGGACAGTAGATTTCGAATCTACCGCCTTGGCCAGGCTAGGCTACCTCGGCTCACTCCGACGTTGGCCGGTTCCGCTGTTATGCGTTTCGATCGCCCGCGGTCGCCGCCCCACGGCGCGTTTCGCGTCCGAGCCGCCGCCGGCGACCCCCGCGCCCCGACAACGCTTTTCGGGTCGGCTCCCGTGCGGTGGGTATGGACGTCCCCGAAGCGGCCGACGCCTGCGACCGCGTCGTCGGCGAGGTCGGCGGCGCGGTCGTCGCCGACCGCCAGTTCCTCGACCGCGTCACGCTCGGCATCCTCGCCCGCGGCCACGTCCTCCTAGAGGACGTGCCCGGCACCGGGAAGACCCTCTCCGCGCGCTCGTTCGCGACCGCGCTGGGCCTGGAGTTCTCGCGGATCCAGTTCACGCCCGACCTCCTGCCCGCCGACGTCACCGGCACCAACGTGTTCGACGAGCGCGACGGCTCCTTCACCTTCTCGCCCGGACCGATCTTCGCGAACGTCGTCCTCGCCGACGAGATCAACCGCGCGCCGCCGAAGACGCAGGCCGCCCTCTTGGAGGCGATGGAAGAGGGACAGGTGACCGTCGACGGCGAGACCCACGCCCTGCCGAGCCCGTTCTACGTCATCGCGACGCAGAACCCCGTCGAGAGCGAGGGCGCGTTCCCGCTGCCGGAGGCCCAGCTCGACCGGTTCACGATCAAGACCTCCATCGGCTACCCCGACGAGGACGGCGAGTTAGAGCTGCTCCGCCGCCGGGCCGGTCGCGTCGAGCAGTCGCCGACGGTCGACCGCGTCCTCGACCCCGACTCCGTGGCGGCGCTGCGCGAGGTCCCCGAGTCGGTTCGGGTCGACGACGACCTCCTTCGGTACACCGCGGCGCTCGCCCGGGCGACCCGCGAGGACCGCCGCGTCGAGGCCGGCGTCTCCCCGCGCGGCACCCAGCGCCTCTTCGAGACCGCTCGGGCGGCGGCGGTCATCGCCGGCCGCGAGTTCGTCACGCCGGACGACGTAAAGCGGGTCGCGGAGCCGACGCTCGCCCACCGACTCGTGTTGACGCCGGACGCGGCGGTCAACGACGTCGACGAGCGCGACGTGATCGCCGACGTGCTCGACCGCGTCGCGGTGCCGACGGTGGACGCGCCGGAGGCGTGACCGCGGTCACTCCGCGTCGCGCTCGTCGAGCAGCTCCGTCGCCGTGAGCAGCGACTCGAGTTCGACGTCGTGGTCGGCGAGCAGCTCCGAGGCGCCCTCCTCGCGGTCGACGACGACGAGCACGCGGTCCACCGTCGCGCCCGCCTCGCGGAGCGCCTCCACCGCGTCGACCGCGGACTGCCCGGTGGTCGCGATGTCCTCGATCACGACGACCGCCTCGCCCTCGTCGAGCCGCCCCTCGATGCGGTTGCCGGTCCCGTACTCCTTCGCCTGCTTGCGCGCGATGACGTACGGCCGACCCAGCTCCGCGGCGGTCACCGCCACCAGCGGCACCGCGCCGAGCGCGACGCCGGCCAGCTTCGCGTCCGTGTCGGCGAGCCGGTCCGCGAACGCCTCGGCGACGAGCGTCAGGGCGTCCGGGTCGGTCTCGAACAGGTACTTGTCGACGTAGTAGTCGCTCGTCCCGCCGTGTGACAGCTCGAACTCGCCGTATCGGACGGCGTCGGCCGCCGTGAGCGCCGCGATCAGCTCGCGCCGCCGGTCGTCGTCGGTCATACGCCGAGAAGGACTACGATCGAACATAAACGGGTCGGAACGCGCCGCCGCCGCCGGCGCACGCGTTCGGACTGACTCGCCGCCGGCCGGGTTACGCCCGTTCGGCCGCCGGGAGGACGAGCGTCACGGTCGTGCCGCTCCCGTCGAGTCCGGGACCGAACCGGATGTCGCCGCCGTACGCCTCGACGACCCAGGCGACGATCCAGAGCCCGACGCCCGTGTTGTGTCTGAGCTGAGTCACCTCTCGGTCGCCGGCGATCACCTCGCGGACCCCGGGCGCGACGCCCGGGCCGTCGTCGGCGACCCGGATCCGAACCACGCCCGCGTCCGGGTCGCGCTCGGCTGTCAGCGCCACGCGGGGCGCGTCGCCGCCGTGTTCGACCGCGTTCTCCACGAGGTGCTCTATCGCAGTCGCGAGGCGGTCGTCGCCGCGGACCGCGGTCCCGCTCGGCACGTCGGCGGTGATCTCCGCGTCCGGGTGTCGCGTCGCGTACGCGTCGACCGCCTCCGCGACGACCGCCGCCACGTCGATCGGGTCGGGGTCGGTCACGTACCCCTCCTCGACGACCTGCCTGAGCGTGGTGGCGCCGTCGGCGACGCCGGCCAGGCGCCGACCGGTGGCCTCGATCCGCTCGGCGAAGTCGCGGACGTCGTCGTCGTCGGTCCGAGAGGCGATCTCGCCGGCGAAGCCGAACACCACGTTGAGCTCGTTCCGCAGGTTGTGCCTGAGGATCCGGTTGACGATCCGGACGTACCGCTCCCGGCGCTTCCGGTCGGTGATGTCGGTGTAGATGCCGAACGCCCGCCGGCTCCCCTCGGTCTCGTAGCTGAACCCGCGGAAGAGGAACTCGCGCGGGCCGTCGACGGTCTGGCGCCGGACCTCCTTCGTCACGAACCCCTGCTCGCGGACCAGCGCGTCGAGCGACTTCTCCTCCCCGTCGTCGCCGCTCACCCCCTCGTCATCGATCTCGAGCGCGCCGATCGTCCGCCTCTGTAGCGCGACCCCGTCCGCGCCGAACTGCTCTTCGAACGCCGGGTTCACGCCGTCTATCACCGTCTCGTCCGCTTCGATGACGACCTCCATCACCGGGTCCGGGATCCGGTCGAACAGCCGCCGGAACCGGTCGCGTTCGGTCGACAGCTCGGACTGTGTTCGGCGGAGGTTAGTGGTGTCCGAGAGCGACCCGACCACGCCGGACGCCCGGTCGGACAGCGGCGACAGGCGAAGCTGTCCGTGTCGGGGGTGCCGGCTCCCGTCGCGCTCGTCGGTCAGGTCGACGGTCCGGCTCGGCTCCCGTCCGTGTCCCCCCTCCGTCGTCGCGGCCGTGAGCGCCGCGACCGCCTCTGTGACCTGCGCCGCGTCCGCCTCGTCGACGAGCGCGTCGAGCCGTCTGCCGACGATCGCCTCTCCGTCGTCGACGCCCATCCACGCGGCGAACGGCTCGGTGGCGTACGTCACGGCGCCGTCGCCGTCGAGGACGCACACCATGTCGTCGACGTTCTTCAGCGCGTCCTCGTAGGTGCGGAGCCGACGGCGGCGGTCGTGGGCGTCCATCGCGGCGACCGCGTTCGTCGCCAGCAGTTCGAGCACGGAGACGTCGTTCTCCCCGAAGGCGTCCGGTTCGACGGCCCCCACCACGAACGCGCCGTGCTCACCGAGCGGGACGGTCGCGACCGAACGCATGCCGTGGTACGACCGGTCGTCCTCGAGCGCGTCGAGGTCGTCGTACACCCGCGGCTCCCCGCTCTCGAACACCGCCCCCGTGATCCCCTTACCGGGGGGACGCGGACCGCGGCTGTCGGCGAACTCGTCGCCGATCCCGTCGCTCGTCGCGACGAGGCGGAGCAGGTCGGCCTCGGGGTCGTACAGCCGCACCCCGCTTATCTCGTAGCCGAGTATCTCGTCTGCGGCCTCGACCAACCGGTTGGCGACCGTCTCCTTGTCGCCCGCCCGTTGGATCCCTTCGACGGTCCCGAGGAGGCGCTCGAGGATCTCCTCCCGACGCTTGCGCTCCGTGACGTCCGCGAAGAACACGGAGAGGCCGTCGGCGGACGGGTACGCCGTCACCTCGGTCCACAGGCCGAGCGGCTCGTAGTAGTCCTCGAACGACACCGCCTCCTGCGTCTCCATCGCCCGGCGGTAGTAGCGCTCGTACTTCTCCCCCAGCGCGTTCGGGAACTCGTCCCAGACGTCGGCGCCGAGCAGCGTCGCCGGCTCGCGGTCGAGCAGCGCGGCCGCCGTCTCGTTGACGTAGGTGAACCGCCACTCGTCGTCGAGCGCGAAGAACCCGTCGTCGATGCGTTCGAGCGTCTCCTCGACGCGTTCGACGGCCGCCTCGCGCTCCTCTCGGGCGATCTGCCGCTCGATCGCGCGGCCCAGCCAGTCGGCGAGCAGCTCCACGAACAGCTGCTCCGACTCGTCGAACGGGCGCTCTCGGCGCTCCGGATCGAGGAAACAGAGGCTCCCGAACACCTCCTCGTCGACGACGACGCGACCGCCGACGTAGCTGCCGAAGCCGAACTGCTCGTAGGCCGGGTCGTCGCCCAGCCCGGCGGCCTCGGGGTCCGTGAACGCGACCACGTCGTCGCCGCGCACCGTCTGTTGGCAGTAGGTCAGCTCAAGCGGCATCGTCCGGTCCGCGTCGGGGTCGTTCTCGAGGAACGCGTCCAGCATCCCCGTCCCGTCGCTGTACTGTCGGATCTCGAGCCGGTCGCCGTCGACCCGCGACGAGTAGCCGATCGACAGTCCGAGCCGGTCGCGTCCCAACTCGAGCAGCGCGTCCAGCTTCGCGTCGAGGTCTGTGGTCCGATCCGAGACGATCCGGATGAACGGTTCGAGGACCGACTCCGTCTCGCCGTCGAGTTCCGCAGCCCCCGCTCCCTCGCCGCCCCCCGCCCGGTCGGGTTCCGCCCGCTCCGCGAGCCTGTCCGCGAGCGTCTCTCCGTCGGCCGCGAGCCGCCGCCCGGAGACGTACTCGACGCCCAGCCGACTCGCGTCGATGGCGGCGTCGGGAACGTCGCGGACGGAGTAGGCGAGGACTTCGGCCCGGGGATACCGTGCGCGCACCGCTTCGAGCCGGTCGATCGCGACCGCTCCTTCCGTGGCCGCGAACCGACCGCTTGCGGCTCCGCTTCCGGTCGCTTCGGGCGCCTCGCTCCCGCTCGGGTCGGCTTCGCCGCTCCCGTTCGCGTCCGGTGCGTCGCGCAGTCGCACGATGATCCCGTTCGGGTCCGCGTCGGTCGCCCGCGCCGACGGCCCGTCCGCGTCGCTCGCTTCGCTCGCCGAACCGGCCGCGTCGCTTTCCCCGTCGTTCCACCGACGGACGCGCGTCTCCGGGGGCAGGCTCGCCCACGGGGCGTCGACGGGCTCGCCGAGGTGAAGGGTAGATTCGTCGCTCATCCCCGTCTCGACACCCCCGTCTCGCGCCGGCCGACGGACGCCCGAGCGGGCCCCTCCGCCCCGCCCGCGTCGGCGATTTCGAGACTCATCGATCCACTCATCCCGCTAAGTAGGGACGGCCCTCTCATAACCGTTCCTTCCGAAGTTTCGAAGTCGATACCCGGCGTCGCCCGTCGGCGCCCGTCCCGACACGATTTAGGCGGCCCGCTCACAACCGACGGGTAATGAGTACGCAGGCCGCGACCGCGGACCGGACAGTCGTGATCGGGCTGGAGGTCCACGTCCAGCTCGAGACCGACACGAAGATCTTCTGCGGCTGTTCGACGGAGCCCGCGGACGACGAGGCGCCGAACACGCGCACCTGCCCGACCTGCCTCGGGCTGCCGGGCGCGCTCCCGGTCCTCAACGAGGCCGCCGTCGAGTCGGCGGTGAAGATCGGGAAGGCGATAGACGCCGACATCCCCGAGACGACCACGTTCCACCGGAAGAACTACTACTACCCCGACCTCCCGAAGAACTTCCAGCTCACCCAGTACGACGCGCCGATCTGCGCCGACGGCGCGCTGGAGGTCCGCGTCGACGGCGAGCCGCGGACCATCGGGATCACGCGCGCGCACCTCGAAGAGGACCCCGGCAGCCTCCAGCACGCGGGCGGGTCGATCGAGTCGGCGAGCCACACCCTGGTGAACTACAACCGCGCCGGCACGCCGCTGATGGAGATCGTCACCGAGCCTGACTTCCGCTCGCCGGCCGAGACGCGCGCGTTCCTCGCGAAGCTGGAGGAGGTACTGGAGTACCT